>CAVTNM010000001.1:0-451137 GCA_963736055.1 uncultured Actinomycetes bacterium
CCGCGTAGCCGTCGAGCACCTTTCGCCCTCCGGCCGTGTAGGCGCGGAGACCGGCGCCGACCTCGGTCACGACCGCCTCCTGGTCGCCGGAGGAGAGCTCGATCTGTTCGCCCGAGGGAGGGATCGGCGTTGTCATGCTGCTTGCTTACCACGGCGGGCGACGGGAATCGTCGTCCCTTTGTTCATTCTCCGGCGGCCGCTTCGCGGCTCCGCTTCACAGTGGCACGCCGCGACAGCACCCGCTGAACCATGAGGGTGGCGGAAGTGGCCACCACCAGCATCGCGACGTTTGCGCCGAGTACCCCCAGAGCGCCCCAGGCCTCGCCGGTCTTTCCGAGCCCCAGGGCGACGCCGAGGTACGCGGCGGCCGGAATCGTCGTCACCGAAACGGCCACCCCGACGCCGGAGCTGGCGCGGGTCTCCAGCGCCAGCATTCCGGCGACCCCGGCGGCAAGGGCCACGACGATCGTCTCGTTGTTGACGTGGGTCAGGCTCCCGAGCACGGTGGAGTCGATGTTGAAACCCGACGGGATCCAGTCGAACTGATTCTGCACAAACGCGGAGACCGTGGCTGCGGCACTCGTAAACGCCATGCCCACGACGAGCGTCACGAAGGCGCGGCCGGCAAGGCGCAGGCGGCGGTCGACCAGGCCGACCCCGACCGCGGTGATCGGCAGGAGGTCGGGACTGATTGCCATCGCGCCGACGATGAGAATCACGTTGTACTCGATCACGCCGTAGCTGGCGATGACGCCCGCCGCGAGCATGAACGCGAGGTAGCGCGCGATCGGCCGTGAGTTGCGCGCGGCCATCCCGACCACGTCTTCCCAGACCAGGCCTGCCTCGGCTCCTTGCCCGCTCGTCCGGCCGAGGACCTCCACACGCGTCAGCGTGACCTCTGCATCGGGCACGCCGAGCCGGCGCAGATCGTTCGAGCAGCTCGTCGACCGCTCGAGGCTGAACGGTTGCCCGGACGACCGAGTGCTCGGGCCGGGTGACTCCGGTGACGGTGACCCGGCTGACCTCGTCGCTTGCGTCGAGCAGCTGGGCGACGGCCGCCATCGCCCCGGACTCGCCGAAGACCTCGAGCCTGATCACCGGCCGAGCCTAGTGCGGCAGGCTTGGGTCGGGATCACCCGATCGGCATGACACCGCCATGCGGGCCTCGGCTAGAAGACCCTGGCCCAGTCGTTCTTGACGCTGACGACCGTCCAGCCGCTCGTGTCGGCTCTTTCGAGCGCCTGCTCGGCACCACTCGTGTAGTCGAACTCGCGCTCGGCGTCGTCGTGGAGGACGAGCAGGCGCAAGGACGGCTTGTCCGGATGCTGGGTGAAGTCGAGCATCGGGATGTCGCCGTTCGAGTTACCTGCCGCGAGGAGCGGCCGGCGGCCGGCGCGGCTCCAGATCCGGATCGGCTTCTGCGGGCCGTCGTCGAGGTAATCGGCCTCTGCCTTGTGCGTGATCGTGCCGCCACGCTCGTCGCTCGTGTAATCGAGCGCGGCGGAGCTGCCGATCACCCGTTCGCGCGGAACGCCATAGACCTCCTGGCTGATCGGCCGCATGAAGTCACGACCGCCACCCGAGACGATGTAGTTCGTGAACCCGTTCGCTTCCAGGTAGCCGAGCAGCTCGACCATCGGCGCATACGCGGTTTCGAGATAGCCGCGGCCGAGGGTCGGATGCTGTGCCGAATGCAGGAACGCGTCCGCCTGCGCCTCGAACTCCTCGACGCTGATCCCCTCGTAGGCAGCGAGGATGCCCCCGGCGAGCGTGCGCACGTTCGTGTCGTCGCCCGCGTAGTGCTCGGCCATCAACTGTCCGAACCAGCCGTAGTCCTGCTCATAGGCCGCCTGCCACGGTTGCCGCTCGCGCAACTCCGACTGCGCCTCGGCCATCGCGACGAGCCGGCGGAGGATGAAGTCGAGCTGAATCGGCATCGGCTTCTCGCACCACAACGTGCCGTCGTTGTCGAACACGGCCACGCGTTCCTCGACCGGCACAGCGTCGGACACGGTCCGCTCGACGAACTCGACAAGCGCCTGTTTCGCAGCGCCGTCTTTCCAACTGGCCAACACGACGGACACGGAGCCAGCCTAGTTGAGCGAACGAGCCTGGACTCGCCCGCCTTCATCCCCTTTGGGCGATGTGCAAGCCGCTCCTACCCCCAAGCATTCTCTCCGTGACGCCGCTCGCGTCAACGGTGGTCGATCTGGCCCGGGCGCAGTTCGCCACCACGTCGATCTACCACTTCTTGTTCGTGCCCCTGACGCTGGGCCTGGGGCCGCTCGTCGCGATCATGCAGACGATCTGGCACCGGACCGGGGACGAGGCCTGGCTGCGGCTGACCCGCTTCTTCGGGACGCTGTTCCTGATCAACTTCGCGATCGGTGTTGCGACCGGGCTCGTGCAGGAGTTCGAGTTCGGGATGAACTGGTCGGTGTACTCGAGGTTCGTCGGCAATGTCTTCGGCGCGCCGCTGGCGATGGAGGGGCTGGCTGCGTTCATGCTCGAGTCGACCTTCCTGGGGCTGTGGATCTTCGGTTGGAATCGGCTGTCGCCACGCCTTCACCTGGCGACACTCTGGATCGCTGTGCTCGGCAGCTGGTTGTCGGGCTACTTCATCCTGGTCGCGAATTCGTGGATGCAGCACCCGGTCGGTTACAAGATCGTGAACGGAGAGGCGCAGCTCACCAGCGTCTGGGCGCTCCTGTCCAACGGGTTCGCGCTCCGCGCGTACGTGCACACGATGCTCGCCGGTCTGATCTTCGGATCGATCGTGATGTTGGGCATCTGCTGCTGGCATTTCCTGCGCGGCCACGACGGCGACCTCTTCCTCAAGGCGGCGAAGCTGGCGCTGATCGTCGCGGTGCCGGTCACGCTCCTCCAGCTCGTCGTCGGCAACCGCTTCGGGGAGGCCGTCACGAGCGCCCAGGGCATGAAGATCGCCGCCTCGGAGGCGCAGTGGAACACCTGCCAGCCGTGCGGCTTCTCGCTCTTCCAGATCGGCGGTTTCACCGCAAGTGACGAGACGCCGAGCTTCTCGATCACGATCCCGAAGCTCCTGTCGTACATGGCCGACGGCTCGTTCGACGGCCAGGTGCAAGGCCTCAACCAGCTCCAGAAGCAGGAGCAGCGCAAGTACGGCCGCGGCAACTACATCCCGAACGTGCGGGTGATCTACTGGTCGATGCGGGTGATGGCCTTCGCCGGGGTGCTGATGTTCCTGATCGCGGCCACCGGTGCCTGGCTCTACCGGAAGAGGAAGCTCGAGCGGGCGCGCTGGTTCCTGTGGACGGCGATCGCCGCGATCGCCTTGCCGTACATCGCGGCGACCGCGGGGTGGATCCTCACCGAGATGGGACGCCAGCCCTGGATCGTGCAGGGGCTGCTGCTGACCAGCAAGGCGAACTCGCCGAGCGTCAGCACGACCTGGCTCGGCATCAGCCTCGGGGTCTTCGTCAGCCTGTACCTGGCGCTCGGGATCGTCGACTTCGTGCTCATGCGCCGGTACGCGCGGCTCGACCCGCCGGGGCCGCAGGAGGAGCAGCCGCTACCCGCGGTGACCTACTGATGGATCTCCAGATCCTCTGGTTCTGCCTGATCGCGGTCTTCTGGTCGGGCTACTTCCTGCTCGAGGGCTTCGATTTCGGCGTCGGGATGCTGCTGCCGTTCGTGCCTCGGGACGAGAGCGAACGCGGTGTGATGTTCCAGTCGATCGGTCCGGTCTGGGACGGCAACGAGGTCTGGCTCGTCGTGGCAGGCGGGGTGACCTTCGCCGCGTTTCCGGCCTGGTACGGAACCATGTTCTCCGGGTTCTACATCGCATTCCTGCTTCTCCTCTTGCTCCTGATCGTGCGGGTGGTCTCGTTCGAATGGCGGAGCAAGAACGACAGCCCGCGCTGGCGGAGGACGTGGATGTGGGTGAACGCGATCGCGAGCGCCGGCATCGCCCTGATCTGGGGAATCGGGCTCGCGAACCTGCTTCACGGCGTCCCGCTCGACTCGAACGGCGATTTCACCGGGACTTTCTGGGATCTGTTCAGCGGCTACACGGTGCTCGCCGGGATCGCGTTCGTGTGCATCTTCGCCTTCCACGGGGCCGCGTTCCTGACGCTGCGGACGACGGGCGATCTCTGCGAGCGTGCGGGCCGGGCGGCTCGGAGGCTCGCGCTACCGGCCGTTGCGGCCGCAGCGGGGTTCCTGATCTGGACGATCGCGGTCGCCGTCGATCGCAATGACAAGGACGTGTTCCCGGTGATCCTCCCTGCTGCGATCGCCATCGTCGCTCTGGCGCTGGCCGCCTACCTGGTCTACGCCGGCAAGAGCGGGCTCGCCTTCGGCATGACCGCGATCGGGACGATCGCCGTCGTCGCGACGCTCTTCACCGGCCTCTACCCGCGTGTGATGGTCTCGAGCCCCGACTTCGGCAACAGCCTCACCGTGGCGAACGCCGCCTCCGCGCACTACACGCTGGCGGTGTTGTCGGTGGTCGCTCTGATCGTGTTCCCGGTGGTGCTGCTCTACCAGGGCTGGACGTACCACGTCTTCCGCGCCAGGCTGACGGGCAACGAGGTCGAGTCGCCGGTCTGAGGCGATGAGGCCGCTCGACAAACGACTCCTTCGCCGGGCCCGTGCAGCGCGCCGGTTGCTCGCGGCCGACGTCGCGCTCGGGATCGGCACGGCCGTGCTCGTCCTGCTCCAGGCGACCCTGATCGCGGACATCGTTGCCCGGGCGTTCGACGGCGCATCGCTGCGCGAGGTTCGCGGCGAGCTGGTGCTGCTCGTGCTCGCCTTCGCAGCCCGTGGCCTCTTCGCCTGGGGCTTCGAGGTTGCAGGGCGGCGCGCCGCGACCTCGGTGCTGTCCGAGCTCCGGCTCGCGCTCGTCGAGCGCCGGCTTCTCTCCCAGCCTGCTGCGCTCGACGGGGTGGAGGGAGGCGAGGTCGCGGCGGCCGCCGTCCAGGGCGTCGACGGGCTCGGGGCCTACTTCGCCCGCTACCTGCCGCAGGTCGTGCTGGCCGCGATCGTTCCCCTGGTCGTGCTGGGCTGGGTGGCTCGGATCGACCTGGAGTCGGCCCTCCTGATGCTGATCACCCTCCCGCTGGTGCCGGTGTTCATGTGGCTGATCGGGCGCTACACCGCGGAGCGCACGCGCGAGCGCTGGCTCGCCCTTCGCCTGCTTTCGACCCACTTCCTCGACGTCGTCCGCGGCCTGCCGACGCTGCGCGCCTTCAACCGCAGCCGCGCCCAGGCGACGACAATCGAGGAGGTCGGGGAGCGCTATCGCCGCGCGGCGATGGGCACGCTGCGCGTGGGCTTCCTCTCCGGGTCGGTGCTCGAGCTGGCCGCCACGCTCGGGGTGGCCCTCGTCGCGGTCACCGTCGGGGTGCGGCTCGTCGACGGCGGGATCGGCCTCCGGGCCGGGCTGACCGTCCTGATCCTCGCGCCGGAGCTCTACGCGCCGCTCCGCCAGCTCGGAACGCAGTTCCACGCGAGCGCCGACGGTCTCGCCGTGGCCGACCGGATGCTCGACCTGCTGGAGGCGCCGGCCGCGGTCGCCGGCGGCGGGCGGCTGGTCCCGCCCAACCCGGCGGAGATGCCTGTCCGCCTGGAGGGCGTGTCCTTCGCCTACCCGTCGCGGCCGGACCTCGTGCTCGACGCGCTCGACCTCGAGCTCGTGCCCGGCGAGACTCTGGCGCTGGTGGGCGCGAGCGGGAGCGGCAAGAGCACGGTCGCGAGCCTTCTCCTTCGGTTCGCCGACCCGATCGCGGGCCGGATCACGGTCGGCGGCGTCGACCTCGCGGACTGCCGGACGGACGTGTGGCGGAGATTCTTGGCCTGGGTTCCCCAGCGTCCGACGATCTTCCGCGGCACGGTCGGCGACAACATCCGGCTCGGCGCGCCGCGCGCGACAGCGGCCCGCACGCGCGAGGCGGCCATGCTTGCCGGCGCAGATCGCTTCGTGCGCGAGCTTCCCTCGGGATACGAGACGGTGGTCGGGGACGGCGGCAGGCCGCTCTCGGCCGGAGAGCGGCGACGGATCGCGCTCGCGCGCGCCTTCCTGCGGGGAGCGCCCTTCGTGATCCTCGACGAGCCGACGGCCGACCTCGACCCGGTCAGCGCTGATGTGATCGCCGAGGCGGTCGAGCGGCTCCGGCCGGGCCGCACCGTTCTGCTGATCGCCCACCAGGCCGGCCTCGTCCACCAGGCCGACCGAGTGGTGTCGCTTGACCCGGGCGGCACGCCCTTCGTCCCGACGAGCGAGGCAACATGAGGACGCTCCGCCGACTGCTCTCCCTGGTAGCCGTGCCGCGGAGCCGCGCTGCGCTGTCGATCCTGCTCGGCACCCTGACGATCGTCTTCGGAGTCGGGCTGATGGCAACGGCCGGCTACCTGATCTCGCGCGCCGCGGAGCGGCCGGCGATCCTCTCGCTGACGGTTGCGATCGTCGGTGTGCGCTTCTTCGGTCTCGCACGGCCCGTGGCCCGCTACTTCGAGCGGTTGAGCTCGCACGACGTCGCCCTGCGCGCGCTCGCCCGCGCGCGTCGCCACGTCTACGAGCGGATCGAGCCGCTGGCGCCCGCGGGGCTGCGCGGCGACCGCCGGGGAGACCTGCTCTCGCGGCTCGTGGCCGACGTGGACTCGCTTCAGAACCTTCACCTCCGAGGGATCGGGCCGCCGCTCGTCGCCCTATTCGCCGGAGCGGTCTCCGTCGCCGCAGCGGCCGCGATCCTCCCGGCCGCAGGCGTCGTGCTCGCGGCCGGTCTGGTCGTAACAGGGATCGTCGCGCCCGCAGCCGGGCTGGCGCTTTCGCGGCACGGCGGTCGCGAGGCGGCCGCGCGAGGCGAGCTGACGGCAGAGCTGGTCGAGGCCTTAGCGGGCGGGGCGGAGCTGGCGGCGTACGGGCGACAGGACGACTGCCTGCGCCGCGTGCACACGACCGACAGTGCGCTCGTGCGACTCGGCCGGCGGGCATCGTTCGCCGACGGAGCCGGGGACGGGTTGAGGCTGGCGCTGACCGGAGCAACCGTTGCAGGCGTCCTCGCGGTCGCGATCTCGGCTCATGCTTCGGGAGGGCTCGACCGTGTGACGATCGCCCTGCTGGCGCTGCTCGCGCTTGCCTCCTTCGAGGCAGTCCAGCCGCTGCCCGAGGCGGCGCGTGAGCTTCGCGAGACGCTCGCGGCGGGGCGGCGCCTCCTCGATCTGACCGATCGCGAGCCTGCAGTGACCGACCCTGTCGACCCGCTCCCCGCGCCGGTCGGGTCGTTCGACGTCGCGCTCGAGGGAGTGCGGGCACGCTACGCGCCGGGCGAGCAGCCGGCGCTCGACGGCTTCACCCTACGGCTCGACCCGGGCCGGCGGGTTGCACTGGTCGGGCCGAGCGGGGCGGGCAAGACGACGGTCGCGAACCTGCTGCTGCGCTTCCTCGATCCCGAGCACGGCCGGGTGACGCTCGCGGGACAGGACCTGCGGGCCTATCGCCAGGAGGACGTGCGCGCGGCGATCGCCGTCGCCGCGCAGGACGCGCATCTCTTCTCGACGAGCATCCGAAACAACCTCCGCCTCGGCCGCCCGGCTGCGAGCGACGAGGAGCTCGAGCAGGCGCTTGACGCGGCCCGGATCGGAGATTGGGTCCGGTCGCTCCCGGACGGCCTGGAAACGCTCGTCGGCGAGGAGGGCCGCGAGCTCTCGGGTGGGCAGCGCCAGCGAATCGGGCTCGCGCGCGCCTTCCTCTCGGACGCACCGCTGCTCGTGCTCGACGAGCCGACGGCGCATCTCGACCCGCCCACGGCAGAACGACTGCTTGCAGACTTGCTTGCGGCATCGGGAGAACGCACTGTGCTCTTGATCACCCACCGGCCCGAGGGCCTCGACCTGGTCGACGACGTGGTCGTGGTCGAGGGCGGAGCGACGAGAGGAGAGACGAGATGACGGCCAAGGCTGATTTCACGACGGAGGAGTGGGAGCTCGTGCGCGAAGGCCCGCCGACGGCGGGGCTGGTCGCGCTCTCCGCCGAGCGAGGCGGTTCCTTCCGCGAGACCTGGGCGATGGCCAAGTTCTATGCCGAGGCCCGCAAGCAGCACGGCGAGAGCGAGCTGCTCGACGCCCTCGTGGCCGAGAAGCCGGACGTGAAGCGCTACTCCTCGAGCGAGGAGCTCGAGTCCAAGGGGCTCGGCCGGCTGACCGAGGCGATCACGTTGCTGGAGCAGAAGGCGACCGTGGGCGAGGTCGCGGGGTACCGAAAGTTCGTGATGGACGTCGCCGAGCAGGTCGCCGAGGCCCACAAGGAAGGCGGCCAGCAGGTCAGCGAGGGCGAGCGCGCGGCAATCGAGAAGATCGCCGCCAGCCTCTACCCGTCCGGCTCGGCGTAGACCACCTCGGTGCCGGCGAGGTAGTCGGGCACTCCGCGCCTGCGGCTGTCGAAGAGCACCGGCAGGTAGCCCGCGAACATCGGGATGATCGAGATCCACGTCCCGATCGCCCGTACGATCGAGCGGCCGACGGACGGCGGCTCGCCGGAGGGACGGCGCAGGCGAAGCCCGAGAAGGTGCATGCCGGGGGTCCTGCCGGCGGAGCTCCAGAACAGCACGAGATAGCCGATCGCGATCAGCAGCCCGCCGGAGCCGAGCAGGAGCCCGGCGAGCCACGCGGGTCGCAAATCGCCGACGAGCGACGAGATCAGCGCGACGAAGCCGGACACGATCGTGAGGATGGCGAGGATCAGGAACGCGTCGACGCCGAGGGCGGCCGCGCGGGTGGCGATACCGGCGAACCGAACTGCCGGCTCCTGCTTCCGGCCGACGTGGTTGTCGAGACGGCGGGCGCCGGCACGCACCTCCCCGGCGAGCTCCTCGGCGAGCCCGGCCGTCTGCGCCGTGACCGCGTCCCGCACCTCCTTGCTCGAGACGATCTCGCGGATCGCCCGTCGCATCTCCTCGCTGTTGACGATCTTGTCGACGAGCTCGTCCGCCCGCGGGCTTGCGAGCGCCTGGTCGACAAGCCGGTCGAGCTCCCCGCTCGCGGCGAACTCCGCTGCAATGCGCTCGATCACGTGGTGCTCGACGACCGACTGGACGAGCTCTTCGGGCAGCGACTGCGCCAGGGCGCGGTCGATCAGGCGCGAGAGCTCCGGGACGAGGTGCTCGTCGGCCGCCGCCTCCAGCGGCCCGCGGGAGGCCCGCGCGGCGACTCGCGCGGGAAAGAACGCGAGTCGCCCGGCAGTCCCGAACCGCGAGCGTCGTCTTGGCGGTGCCACGCCGCTCAGGCCGCGGCGGCGCCTGTCCGGGCGCCGAGCCGCTCGAGCAGGTGGTCGCCGACGCGCAGCGAGTTCGCCATCGCCGTCAGCGCCGGGTTGACCGCGCCGATGCTCGGAAACACGCTCGTGTCGACCACGTAGAGGTTGTCGAGCTCGTGCGCCTTGCAGTCGGCGTCCAGCGCGGACGTCGCCGGGTCGGTTCCGAAGCGGCAGGTGCCTGCCTGGTGGGCGCAACCGGCGACCGGGATCTCGTTCTTCATGTAGGCGAAGCGGTGGAAGAGGTGGCCCGGATTGAGGTCGAGCTGGCCGAGGAGCGAATGGAGCTTGCCGTACAGCTGCTTCTTAGCTTCCGCGTTCGTTTCCGTGTAGCTCAGCGTGACCTTCCCCTCGCCGTCGACGGTCACCCGGTTCCCCGCCCGCGGTAGGTCTTCGGTCGAGAGCCAGAAGTCGATCGCATGTCGGGCGACTCGTTCGAGCGTCCACTCCGGCGCGAGCTTCGTCTCGCCCGGCTTCTCCCCGTGGAACATCGGCGCCTGCGACTTGCCGACCATCTGGATGTTCCCCAGCGGGAAGTCGAAGTCTTCGCTCCCGAAATAGAAGTCGTTCAGCCCGAGTGTCTTCTGGAAGACGGTCGGGTTCTCCTCGCGCGAGAGCGCCAGCACGGCCACGCTGTCGTGGAACATGAAGTTGCGCCCAACCTGGTCGGAGCCGTTCGCGAGCCCGTTCGGGTGCTTGTCGTTCGCCGAGAGCAGCAGCAGCTTGGCCGTGTTCGCCGCGCCGCAGGCAACGACGACGAGATCGCCTGTGTAGGTCTCCGTGTCTCCGTCGCGTTCCACGACGACGCCGGTCACGGCGGTGCCGGCCTCGTCCGTCTCGAGCTTGATCGCCCTCGTGTTCGTCAGCAGCGTGACGTTGTCGTGCTCGAGCGCCGGCCGCACGCCCAGGACCTCGGCGTCGGCCTTGGCGTGAACCGGACAGGGGAAGCCGTCGCAGTTCGCGCAGCGCACGCACGTGCTGTAGGGCATGTTCTGCTCGTCGAGCAGGATCCCGCAGGGCGCGTGGAAGGGGTGGTAACCGGCGGCGGCGAGCTGGTCGGAGAGCTGCTGGATCCGCGGCTCGTGCGAGACGGCCGGGTGCGGGTAGGGCGCGCTTGCGGGCGGATCGGTCGGATCCTCGCCGTGGGCGCCGTGCACCTCGTACAGGTGCTCGGCCTTCGTGTAGTAGGGCTCGAGCTCGTCGTAGCTGATCGGCCAGGCCGGCGAGAGGCCGTCGTGGTGCTGGAGCTCGCCGAAGTCCTCGCCCGGAGCCGGTAGAGCGCGGCGCCGTAGAGCTTGGTCGCCCCGCCGACGAAGTAGTGGATCTGAGGCTGGAAGGGCTTGCCCTTCTCGTCGTACCAGGTGTCCTCGGAGACGTAGCGGTTGTCGACGAACACGTCCTGCGGCGAGCCAGTTCTGCGGCTCGCGTGGCAGCCAGTCGCCGCGCTCGAGCAGCAGAATCTTCTTGCCGGAAGGCGCGAGGTGGCGCGCCAGCGTGCCGCCTCCGGCCCCGGTGCCGACGATGACCACGTCGTAATCAGCCACAATAAGCCCTTCTCTCGATGCAGGCGGTGCTCCCGCACGGCTAGAAGAACAGGGCTCGTCAGTCCCCGCATCGTCCCGACAGGGTGAATCAGATCGTCGCGCGAAATCGGGAGCTCCGCGAGCCAAAGACCGTCCTCGGGCTGTTCACACCGGACTGTGAACGCCTTTAGCCCAAGCGCCACATCGTCTGGTCGACCAGGTGGGCGACCACGCGCGTCTCGATCCTTGTCGCCATGCGACGGCTGGAAGATTCAGGAACGCCTCGATCGTGCATCGTTCCGACCGGATGAAGTGCGCCGCAGTTTCATCCCGGCCGGACGATGGCGGCTGTGGCGACTAGGCGGATGCTGCCCTCGATGGAGCAAGCCGACCGAGTACACGTCAGCGCCGAGGAGTTCCGAGGCGCTCTTCGAGACGGTGAGCGCCTGGGGGCGCTGGGGCGACGACGACGAGCGCGGGGCGCTCAACCACCTCACGCCCGAGCGCGTCGCCGAGGCCGCCGCGCTCGTGCGCGAGGGGATCTCGGTGACGCTCAGCCGGACGCTCGACACGACTCGCCGCTCCCGACAACCCGCAGCCGGCGGATCACCGCATGACGATGTGGGGTGGCGACCGAGCCGCTCAGCCTCGCGAAGGACTACGTGGGCGTCGACTACCACAACGACACGCACACCCACATCGACGCCCTCTGCCATGTCGCCTACAAGGGCTTCCTCTACAACGGCAAGCCTGCGGGCTCGGTCACCTCTGGCGGTGCGGAGGCGGAGACGATCGAGACGCTCCGGGACGGCCTGGTCGGCCGCGGCCTTCTGCTCGACATACCGCGCGTCCGGGGTGTGCCCTGGCTCGAGCCCGGCGAGCATGTCTTCCGAGACGATCTCGAGGCCGCAGAGGCCGACCACGGCGTCACCGTGCGCGAGGGCGACGTTGTGCTGGTCCGGACCGGCCACGCCCGGCGACTGCGCGAGCTCGGCCCCTGGGACACATCCGAGGCCAAGGCTGGCCTGCATCCGACGGCGATGACCTTCTTCGCCGATCGGGGCGTGGCGGCGCTCGGTTCCGACGGAAACGGTGACACTGCTCCGAGCACCACCGAGGGTGTCGCCTTTCCGATCCATGTCCTCGCGATCGCCGCGATGGGGATCCACCTGCTCGACTACCTGCAGTTCGAGGAGCTGAGCGCCGAGTGCGAGCGCCTTGGCCGCTGGGAGTTCCTGCTCGTCGCGGCGCCGCTGCGGATCATCGGCGGCACCGGCTCGCCGCTGAACCCGATCGCGATCCTCTGAGCCGCTAGGAGAAGATGTTCACGGCGCGCGCGATCACGAGGGCGAGGATGCCGAGCGAGATGACCGCCTGGAGCATCATCGCCAGCTTGGCCCAGGGCGCCAGCGGCATGACGTCCGTCGGGCTGAGTGCCGTCGCGTTCGTGAAACCCAGGTACAGGTAGTCGACGAACCGAGGGCGCCAGCCCGGCGAGGCGAGCTCTCGATTGATCTCCTGCGGGAAGGCGAAGTCGATCCTCCGCGATAGATCTAGGGCGCGGGCCGCCGCTCCACCTCCGTCCAGATCCCAGTAGAGAAGCGCGAACGCGATGTTGTTCGACACCCACACGATCGAGCCCGCCTCGAGCAGAGCGCTGGCAGAGTTCGTCTCGGGCCCACCGTGGATGAGGTCGTCGATCAGCTCGGCGGTCGCCCAGAGCGAGCTGAGGACCAGGAGCGAGACCAGCACGATCGAAGACGTCCGGAGCAATCTCGAGCGGCGCGAGATCCTACCGGATCCGCGACGATCAATGCGATGAGCAGGACCCCCTCGACCGTCGGAAGCAGCCAGTTCGGACCGAGACGCAACTGGTCGGGCAGGAGGTACGTGAGCACGATCGCCGCGGCGACGGCGGCCACCATCGGCCATCGCGCTTCGGCCACGGCCTGAGCCCGTTCGTCGAGAGACGGTGCGTCAGCGGAGGCCGGTCCGTCGTGCGGCACCTGACGGGATCAGCCCTTCAGCTCGACCATGATCACGCGCAGGTCGCGCTCGCCGACGTTCTCGATCGAGTGCGGCGGCAGCGGCTCGGACCAGTGTGTCGGGTGGGCCTCGGCGTGTCCGCTGTCGGTGCGGGTGTCGAGCAGCACAGCCCCCTCGCCGTCGCGCCGGATGAAGTCGGTGCTGCTGACGACGTATTGGACGTTGGGCCAGCGGTGCGTGTGAACGGCCGTGGTCTCACCGGGCGGGATCAGCGTCTCGAGGACTCGCACCCGCTCGTTCTCGAGCAGCAACGAGTGGTGCTCGGGCGCCGCCACGAGCGCGTCCAGCTCGTCAGGCCAGTCCCAACTCACGCGGATCGCTGGGACTCAGTACTTGGCCAACATCTCGGGCACGATGATCCGGGCCGCCGCCTCCATCAGCGCCAGGTGTGAGAACGCCTGCGGGAAGTTGCCGAGGTGCCGGCCGGTCTCGGCGTCGAACTCCTCGGCGTAGAGGCCGAGCGGCGAGGCGATCCGTAGCAACCGCTCCATCAGGTCGCGCGCCTTCTGGAGCTCGCCGACGATCGCGAGGGCCGAGACGAGCCAGAAGGAGCAGATGAGGAAGGTCCCCTCCTTCCCCGAGAGGCCGTCGTCGGTCTCGTCGGTCCTGTAGCGGAGGACGAAGCCGTCCTCGGTCAGCTCGTTCGCGATCGCCATCACGCTCGCCTTGAGGCGCTGGTCGTCGCCCGGCAGGAAGTCGAAGATCGCCGCCAGCAAGGTCGAGGCGTCGAGGGCGTCGGTGTCGTAGTGCTGCTTGAGCACGCCGCGGTCGTCGACGCCGTGGGTGAGGATGTCCTCGCGGATCTCATCGGCGACGGCCGCCCACTTGGCCTGGAGCTCTGGGTCGCCGCGCAACCCCGCGAGCTCCGCCGCCCGGTCGAGCGCGACCCAGCACATCAGCTTCGACGAGACGTAGTGCTGCGGCTTGCCGCGCGCCTCCCAGATGCCCTGGTCCGGCTGCTGCCAGACCTGGATCGCGCACTCCGCCTGGCTCTGCACGATCGGCCACAGCCTGCGTGGGAGCCGCTCGCTCCGGTTGGTGTGCAACAGGATCGAGTCGAGGACGGCGCCGAAGACGTCGTTCTGGCGCTGGTCGAAGGCGCCGTTGCCGATGCGAACCGGATGGGCGCCTGCATAGCCGGTCAGCTCGTCGCGAGTGGTCTCGGTCAGGTCGCGCCTGCCGTCGATCCCGTACATGATCTGGAGCGACCCGTCCTCGGTGGGCTCGACGTCGGCGACGAACTGGATGAACTCGTCTGCCTCCCAGTCGAGGTTGAGGTAGTGCAGCGCCTGGAGCGTGAAGGTGGTGTCGCGGATCCAGGTGTAGCGGTAGTCCCAGTTCCGCTCGCCGCCCGGCGTCTCCGGGAGCGAGGTCGTGAGCGCGGCCACCGTCGCGCCGGTCGGCATGTAGGTCAGGCCCTTGATCGTGAGCGCCGACCGCTGGACCGGGTCGCGGAAGCGGTGATCCGGGATTCGTGCACGGCTCAGCCAGGCGCGCCAGAAGCGACTCGTCGCCGCGAGCCGCGCCTCGGCCTCGTCGAGGTCCTTCGGAGCCAGGCCGTCCGCCTCCCAGCAGAGCGCGCAGAAGGCCCGCTCGCCGGCCTTGAGCTCATGACGGGCCCGGATGCGGTTCCCCTCGATTCCGAGAGCCATGTCCGTCACCAGCCGGATCGTCTGGTCGGCTCCGCTCGCGTCGGCCGCATGCCGGTCGTCCCCGATGAGCGTCCAGGTCGCCGGCTCGCGGCCGTAGTCGAACGCCGGCTCACAGACGATCTCGACCTCGACCGAGCCCTCGAGGCACTCGATCGTGCGCACGAGCATGTGGTCGGCGTCGTCGTCGGCCGGCGGACGGGTGTGCGGCGTGATCGTGTCCTCGTGGTCGCGCGGGCCCATCGTCAGGGCGTCGCGCACGACGATCCAGCCGCTCGGCGTCTTCCAGGTGGTCTCGAGGACATTCGTGCCCGGCTCGTACGCGACCGCTGTCGGATGGTTGATTCCGAAGGGGGCGACACGGAAGAACCCGGCTTGCCTGTCGAGCAGGCTGCCGAACACGCTCGGCGAGTCGAACCGCGGCACGCACAGCCAGTCGATCGCGCCGTCGGGCGCGACCAGGGCGCCGGTGTGGCAGTCCGAGAGGAACGCGTACGAGGCGATCGGCGGGAACGGCGACGGCGCCGCCGCGCTCTGCGGTTGGGTCGGTTGTGTCGTGGTCTCCGTCATGACTCGATCCAGGGCTGCTGCCAGCTCGCCGTGCCCGGCAACGAGCTTGTCTGCCTCCTTCGGTCCCCACGACCCCGGCGCGTACGGGTTCACCGGTGGCGGGTTGTCCAGGAGCGGCTGCATGATCCGCCAGCACTCCTCGACTGCCGTCCTGCCGTGTGAAGCGCGTGTTGTCGCCGACCATCGCCGCGTGCAGGAGCACCTCGTACGGAGTCGGGCCTTCCCCGCCCTCTTCCTCGAACTCCATGTCGAGCTCGATCGAGCTGGTTCCGGCTCGATTCGCTCTGTGGGCATCGACGACCAGCCGGATTCCGGGCGTCGGGTCGAGCTTGACGACGAGCTGGTTCGGCTCGGCCGCGGCGTGGCGGAGCTTGAACCCGAGCTTCGGAGGATGCTTGAAGACGAGGCGCAGCTCGGTCTGCGTCGCAGGCAGCCGCTTGCCGGTGCGAATGAAGAACGGCACGCCCGCCCAGCGCCAGTTCTCGATCTCGAGCCGAAGCGCCGCGTACGTCTCGGTCGTCGAGTCCGGAGCGACGCCGTCGATGTCCAGGTAGCCGTCGTACTGGCCTCGCACGTAGTGCGCCGGGTCCGCGTCGACGACGGAGTGGAAGAGGGAGACCTGGGCGTCCTTGATGATGTCGGGCTCGCGCGCGGGACGGGACCTCCATCGCCGCTGCTGCGACGACCTGCATCAGGTGATTGACGACGACGTCGCGCAGGGCGCCGACCGGGTCGTAGAAGTGGCCTCGATCCTCGACGCCGAACTCCTCCGCCATGGTGATCTGAACGGACTCGATGTAGTTTCGGGTCCAGATCGGCTCGAGCATGGAGTTCGCGAACCGCAGGTAGAGGATCTCCTCGAGGCCCATCTTCCCGAGGTAGTGGTCGATCCGGTAGATCTGCGACTCGTCGAGGTACTGGTGCAGCTGGCTCGGCCAGCTCACGGGCCGAGGCGAGGTCGTGGCCGAACGGCTTCTCGATGACGACGCGCGCGTTCTTGGTCAGCCCGGCCTCCGAGAGGCCCTTGCACCACGCGTCCGAAGAGGAACGGCGGGATCTCGAGGTAGAAGACGGGGTGCTCGGCGCCGTCGATCGCCTCGGCGACGCTCTCGTAGGTAGCCGCGTCGTCGAAGTCGCCCGAGACGTAGGCGAGCCGGTCGGCGAAGCGCTTGAAGACCTTCTCGTCGAGCTTCTCGCCGGTTCCGATGATCGATTCCCGGGCCCTCTGCTTCAGCTGGTCGACCGACCAATCGTCGACGGCGACGCCGAGGATCGGGCAGTCGAGCAGCCCGCGCTTCTCGAGCCGGTAGAGAGAGTCGAACGTCATCACCTTGGCGAGGTCGCCGGTGATCCCGAACGAGACGAAGACGTCCGCCGGCTGCGGCTCGGCATCGGGCGTTGCCGGGCTCGTCTTGCGGTGAGGTAGTTGGGCTTGCCGTCGTCATGCGTTTCCTCCTACTCCGAGTTGCGGACGCAGCGATGCTTGCTGTCCGTTGACGTCGACGCGGCCGCGCCCGAAGGCGTCGACCCGGTGCCAGCGGCCCGGCACGTCGAGCAGTTCCAGGTGACCGATCCCTGCCGGGAGGGCGGGATCGACTACGAGGTGGTCGCCGATCGGCTCGAGGCCGAGCATCGTTCGCAGCAGCAGCAGCGGCGCGCCGGTCGACCAGGCCTGGGGGCTGCAGGCGGTCGGGTACTGCACCGGGTACCTCGTCAGCGTCCGCTCGTAGCCGCCGAAGGCCTCGGGCAGGCGTCCGTCGAAGAACTCGGCCGCGTCGAGGATCCCCGCGGCGATCTGGGCCGCCTCGTCCTTGAAGCCGTACCGTCGCAGGCCCCACGCGATGAACGAGTTGTCGAAGGGCCAGACGGTGCCGACGTGGTAGCCGATCGGGTTGAAGCGGGCCTCGCCCTCTGCCAGCGTGCGCACTCCCCAGCCGCAGAAGAGCCTCGGTCCCATCAGATGCCGGACGACCGCCTTCGCCTTCGACTTGTCGACGATGCCGCTCCAGAGCAGATGGCCGTTGTTCGAGGCCAGCGCATCGACCTGCTTGCCCTCGGTGTCGAGGGCGAGCGCGAAGTACTCGTCGTCCTCGACCCAGAAATCGCGGTTGAAGCGGCGCTTGAGCTCGGCGGCCTGCTGCTCGAGCTCGTCGGCGAACTCCGGGTCCTTCCAGACCTCGCGCGCGAGCCGGGCGCCGCGCATCTTCGCGTCGTAGGCGTAGCCCTGGAGCTCGCAGGTCGCGCGCGGGAAGCCGGGAAGCCGCCCGTCGCGGTAGGAGATCGAGTCCCAGGAGTCCTTCCAGCACTGATTCTCGAGGCCGGTCTTCTCGTTGCGGCGCTGGTACCAGATGTAGCCGTCGCCCTGGAGGTCGGCGTACTCGTCGATCCAGTTCAGCGCGGCGCGCGCCTCGAGCTCGAGGCTCGCGGACGAGCTTCCTGTCGCCGGTCCAGCGCTCGTACTCGTCGAGCAGGACGACGTAGAGCGGCGTCGCGTCCGCGCACCCGTAGTACGGCGAGTGCGGCCGTTCCTCGAAGGCCGTCAGCTCGCCGTAGCGCATCTCGTGGAGGATCCGGCCGGGATCCTCGTCGCGAAAGTCGTCGATTCGCGATCCCTGCCAGCGCGCCGAGCGCGAGCAGGGTCGTCGCGGCGAGCTCGGGCGTGAACGGGAGCGCCTGCAGGCTGGTGAGGATGCTGTCGCGGCCGAACATCGTCATGAACCAGGGCAGTCCGGCTGCGGGCAGGCTTCGCGCCGCCGGTCACGGGCGGGTTGAAGCGCAAGCGCAGCCAGGTCGACGAGGCTCCGCCTGTACGTCGCCTTGAGAGGATCCCAGTCGCACTCGATCCGCGGCGCGTCGTCGAGCCATTTGTCCAGGTTCCGTTGCATGTTCTGCCGGCCGCGGCCCCGCGCGAACTTCGGGAGCTCGTGCCGCTCGCCGTAGCCCAGCATCGCCGTGACGACGTCCAGATCGGTCGTCCACGTTCCGTGGGGCTCGATCCTGAGCTTGAAGGTCAGGCCGTCCTTGTCGACTCGCGCGGGGGCGCTCGCCGAGATCACCGTCGAGCGGACGTACCTGTCGCGCTCGTAGACCAGCTGCAGCCGACCTTTCTCGACGCGATTGACGTACTTGCCCTTCTTCGAGAGCGCGTCCTTCACCTCGAACAGGTCCGCGAAGTCACACCCGGCGTCGACCCGCACCGTCAGATCGACCGGCTTGTCGTCGTGGTTGAGGATCGTCAGCTCCTCGTGGAAGCCGTTTCCGACCGCGCGCTGGCGAATCACGGACAGCTTCGAGTCGACATAGACGGTGCCGGTTCCGGGCACGAGGAAGAACCGCGTCTCGAAGTACTGGAGATCGTCCACCGAGAGTGGATTCAGCCGGCTCCCGTTCACGCTCAGCACCCACTTGGAGAGAAAGCGTGTGTCGAAGGAGAAGAGGCCGGTCGGGTCGGTGAGAGACGCCTCGATGTCGCCGCGCTCGTCGCTGACCACGAACGTGTTGCCGTCGAGGATCTTGATCAGGCCGTCGCTCATGCTCGTCGGCCTCCTGCGCCGTGGCGCGGCGCCGCCGGCGGCGCCTCGGAGGTCCGGGAAGCAGTCGCTGGAACGGCACCAGCAGCTCGGAATCGCCGTCGATGGCGATGTCTCCGCGGAGGGTGGCGGCCATCGCGTTCATCTTGCCGCTCGCAACGCTGGTCGAATACCGCCTTGTCGGCGCGGAGGGTGCAGTCGGCGCGGACGTTCTTCCGCGAGACGGCGACGTCGCCCTTGTCGACGCTGAGCGAGCCAGCGCTCGACGCGCTTCCCGTCGACGATCTCGAAGCGGACGCTCCCGGAGACCTTCTCCAGCAGCGGCACGTGCCCGCGCTCGCCGAGCGCCTCGAAGAGGGCTGCGGTCGAGTCGCTCACGCCGGGCCTCCGGAGCCGACTCCTTCTCCAGGTCGACGGTGATCCGCCCGGAGCGCTGGTGCGTCATCCCGGCGCCGGCCCAGTCGACGATGGCCTTCGCGCGGTCCTCGTTTGTCGGCAAGAGCGCGAGGTGCACCGTTCCCCAGGCCAGCTGGGCCTTCTTGCCCTTGACCGTCTTGCCGCCGAGCATCTGCATCACGGCCGCGCCCCGACCGATCGCCGCCATCGTTCCCTTGTCCTTGTACTTGAACGGCTTCGTCTCCTTGCCGGCGATCCGCTCGGCGATCGTCTTGCCCGCGTGCTCGCCCGACTGGAGGGCCACCGATCCAAGCTGCGGCAGCACCTGGCTCGTCTTCTGGTCGGTGATGGCGGCGACGTCGCCGACCGCGTACACCTCGGGGTGCGCCGGGATCCTCAGCTCCTCGTCCACGCCGATCCGGTTTCCGCGCTCGAGCTCGAGTCCGAGCGACTGGACCAGCGCGTTGCCCTGCAGGCCGGCGCCCCAGACCAGCGTGTGTGCCGGGAGCACCGCGCCCGACTTGAGCGTGACGCGCTGCGGTGTGATCGACTCGACCACCTCGCTGGTCTGCACCTCGACCCCTCGCTTCGTCAGCGCCTCCTCGGTGTAGGTGCGGAGGTTCTCCTTGAACATCGGGAAGATGTCGGGGCCGGCCTCGACGAGCGTGATCTTCGCCTGACCGGGCGAGACGTCGGGGTAGTCCTTGCGGAAGACGCCGCTGTAGAGCTCGGCGAGGGCGCCTGCGGTCTCGACGCCCGTCGGCCCGCCGCCGACGACGACGATGTTGAGCGCCCCGTCGTCGATCAGAGCGGGCTGCCGGTCGGCCTTCTCCCAGGTACGCAGGACGTGTTGCTTGAGGCGCACCGCGTCGGGCGAGGGTGTAGAGGGGGAACGCGTGGTCGGCCGATCCTTCGACGCCGAAGAAGTTGACCTCCGCGCCCAGCCCGAGCACGAGGTAGTCGTAGCTCAGCGGCTCGAGCTCGTCGAAGGACACCTCGCGCTTCTCGAGGTCGATGCCGGCGACCCGGTCCTGGTGGATGCGCACGTTGTCCTGCTTGTGGAAGAGGTCGCGGATCGGATGGCCGACCGCCGGCTGCTCGAGCAGCCCCGTCGCGACCTGGTAGAGGAGCGGCTGGAAGGTGTGGTAGTCGTGCTTGTCCACGAGCACGACGTCGACGTCGCTCTTCTTCAGCTTCTGCGCGGCGCCGATCCCGGCAAAGCCGCCGCCGAGGACGAGGACACGCGGTCGCTGGCCGTTCTTTCCGGTGGCCACGGCGCCAAGCTAGTCGAACGGCGCCCGCGCCGTTCATCCGAAGGGGATGAAACCCGATCAGGTCGTCGGGTACGTGAACACGAAGTACAGCGCGACGACGAGCAGCGCGCCGGCGACGCCGAGCAACGACAGGCGGACGGCGTGGACCTTGAACTTCTGAGCAAGGGCGGTCAGGAAGAGCACCGTCGCGAGCAGAACCGTGTTGCGGAGATACCTGTCACCGGTCTCGCGGGCCTTCGTGCCCGCCTCGAAGTCGGCCGAGGCCTGCTCGTCGAGCTTCGCCGCCCGCTCTGCGGCTGCGTTGTGGTACTGCGGCATGAACGATCGGACCGGCCGGCGCGCGAGGGTTGTTGAGCGGGTCGAGCCGGATCCAGGCCCTGAACGCGCGCGCGTACTCGGGCCGGAAGCGCCGCTCGAAGATCGCTGCGGACTTCTCGTCGCCGCTCACCTTCTGCTGGAGCCAGAACCCGAACGTGCTCGTGTCGTAGAGGCGCTGCTGGCCGCTGAGGGTTGCGGCCCGGTTCTCCTGCGGCGCGCTCCTTGGATGGAGAGGCCGTAGAGGTGCGCCTGGTCTCCGTCCCAACGGCCGGTCTGGTACCCGCTCCAGGCCGTGGCCACCGCGACGATCGCAAGCAGGATCGCCTCGAGGATCTCGATCCGCTCGGCGTGCTTCTCGCCCGCGGTCTTGTGCCCATGTTGGTGCGACAACGTGTGCGCGACCTCTCCCGGCGACAGCGACTCGGGCATCCAGGGAACCTCGCACGCGCGACCGGCGCGCTGGTTCATCCAGATCGGACGATGCGGCTCCGACACTCCCTGGCCGACGCACGCCTCGTGCGGGTCAAGGCGGAGGACGGCTTGTAGTGGCAACGGCTTCCGCTTCAGCGGGCGCCGAGGCAGACGTCGCGGCGGCCGGCGCGGCGCGGCGACAAGCCTCGCAGACGCGACGTAGGACACCACCACGGCAACGATCACGAGCGGCATCAAGGTCACAGCGTCGGCCTGGAGAAAGAGGCTCGTGATCAGGACGGAGGTCAGCGGAAGGCCGAGCATGGCCACGGTCAGCGCGCCGATGCCCATCGCCGCCCCGGCGATCATGGAAAGGCCGGGCAAGGTGAGACAGCGCAATGCCGCCCGCGGCGCCGATGAACATGCCCGGGAAGATCGGGCCGCCGCGGAACCCGCTCAGGGACAGCGCATACGCGAGGCCCTTGCAGACGACGAGCAGTACGAGCGCGCCGACGGTCCAGGTCCCGGCCTGGTCGATGAGCGAGGGGAGAGCGTCCTGTCCTGAGAAGAGGACTTCCGACGAGCCCTTACCGGATCCCTCGGCGAAGGCGATCGCCAGACCCGCGACTGCCAGTCCCGCCAGGGGTGTCAGGAGCAGGGGTCGGCGCTCGACGATCGGCTGGAGCGTCAAGGCCAGCCGCTTGATCACGGCGCCGAGAACCGCAGCGGCGAGACCGATCGCGATCGCCCACAGGAACTCGGCTCCGGTCGGTGTCCCGAACGTTGGGATGTCGGGGACGGCGAGGGAGAAGGTCCCGTAACCGGTCCAGCTGTCAAGGCCGATGAAGATGAGCGAGCCGATGCCTGCGGCGAGCAGCCCGGGTACGAGGACGACTCCCAGCAACGCACCGCCGAGGCCGGCCACCTCCATCAGTAGAAACGCCCCGACGATCGGCGAGCCGAGCAGTGTGGCGATGGCTGCGAAGCTGCCTGTCACGCCGAGCACGACGCGGGCCATCTGAGGCGCATCTCGTTTGACCAGCTGGACGGCGAGGACGCCCAGGCCGCTGCCGATCGCGATCAGCGGAGCCTCGGGCCCCAGTACCGCGCCGAGTGCGAGCGTGACGAACGCCGCCGCGACGATCCCCGGCAGCTCGATCGGCGGCACTGGCCCCGACGCCTTGAATCCTTCGGCCGGCTTGTGCCCGCCCGTCCCCGGGAGGTAGCGGATGCTGAGGGCGACGAGCAGCCCGCTGAGCGCGAGCAGCGGGAGCGGCCACCACGTCGGCGCGGTCTGATAACCGAGCTCGCCGGGCAGCGTCTGGAACAAGTAGTGCTGGAGCTCGGCGACCGCCTTCAGGAAGAAGTACGCGACCGCGGCCACGGGCACTCCGGCGATCGCTCCCAAGATCAGGAGCGCCAGGTAGCTCCTGCTCCTGAGCAGTTCGGCCGGGTCGGGCGAAGCGGCGGGCTGTTTCTGGGGGGGAGTCCCGCTCGTCACGAGATCGGATTTAGCGGTGGGTCTTAGGTTGCTCCAGGACCCTTTGCGACTGCTGCCGCGGGCGGATCCTCAGGGAACTCCCGCAGCGTCTGCCGGCGCAGCGCCTCGATCGCGATCGCGGTCGTGGCGGCAAGAAGCAGAACGCCGAGCAGAGCCCGGTCGCCGGCCGTCGGCCCCCAGGCGAGCAGGATCAAAAAGAGGGCGAGAGCGGCCAGCCAGACGACGACCGGGTGGTGCCTGAAGGAGGGTGCCAGCCAGCGCCTGATCGCGACCGCGGCTCGGTTCGGGCCCGCCAAGAGCGTGGCCAGGAGGACGAGCGCGCCGTAGACGACCAGGATGACCGCGATGTCTCGCAAGATGCTCGTCTCGATCCCCCAGATCACGCTGACCGGATGCTTGTACGCCTCCGTCTTGACGAGCGCATCGACGATCACCCCGCCGAGGAAGTGCCTGAGCGAGGCGATCACCAGGCCGACGAAGACGAGGCTCGCCCCGGTCGCCCCCAGCAGCAGCCTGCGCCGCCCGTGCGCGAGGTAGATCGCGAGCGCGTAGAGGGCGACGACGGCGAGCAGGAGCAGCGAGCTCAGCGAACTTGAGGGTCTTCACGGCCGTCTGGGCGGCGCTCAGCTGGTCCGACTTCATGATCACGAGCTGGCCTGCCTCCGGATCGGCGTTTGCCTTCAGCTTGTCCTCGACCCCGAGGCGGGTCGCCAGCCTGGTGATCGCCGGTCGCAGGTCGAGCGTGACCTCGCCGTTGGCGGTCGAGATGTTGCCGTTCCTGCCGAGATCCTTGCCCTCCAGCACCCTGATCACCGCCGCGTGGGCGCGCTTGTTGGCGTTCTCCCAGAGCGCCTGCACCCTCGGCCGCTGCAGCAGCGCGTTGGCGGCCGCGGGCCCGAGGTTGTTCTGCGAGCGCCGCCGCCAGCACGGGCGCGGCTGCCTGGGAGCGCGGCGGCAGCCGCTCGCGCAGCTGCGCTTCCACGTCGACCCGTGCGAACAGCCCGTCGCTCAGCTTCTGGGCGATCGCGCCGCGAACCTCGTCGTTAGCCAGGAGCTGGCTCGAGGAGTCCGCCCAGGCCTGGTCGTTCAGCAGCTGGCGCTTCGCCCAGACCGTGAGCGAGGAGACCAGCATCAGGATCGTCGCCAGCCCGAACAGGCTCCAGACCAGTACTCCGCGCTTTTTGCTCATCGTCTCCCTCGCGTTCTTCGCTTCAGCCTGTCCAACAAGCGTCGCTCACCCTCCACGGCAAAGGACACTCGAGCACACGAACCCTCCGAACCTCGAGAGACTCTACGCTCCACGGCTGCGGGCGCCTCATCCCGATCGGACGATGAAGCGGGGGCCGCGACGCGGGACGGTTGCAGCGTCAACGACCCCGATCAGGGAGACGCGCCGTGCTCGCACTTCTCGCAAGAACCGACTACCCGTTCCTGGACATCTTCTGGACGATGCTCATCTTCTTTGCCTTCGTGATCTGGATCTGGCTCCTGATCATGGTCCTGGCGGACAACTTCGCCCGCCGCGATCACTCCGGCTGGGCGAAGGCGGGCTGGACGATCTTCGTGATCTTCCTGCCACTGCTCGGCGTGCTCGTCTACATGATCGCGAGGCCGCCGGAAGACACGACGGTGATGACGCGCAGCGCGAATTGACCCTCTGACGCCTGCCGGCACCGCGGTGAGGAGCGGCGCCGGCAGGCGGGGTCTAGGCTCTGAGAGGACGATGCCCGTCTCACAGACAGCGCGCCGGGAGACGGAAGGGGTGCGCCCAGGCGGGCCCCTCGCGTTCCACCTGCTGGCGAAGCCGACCGGAGCCGTCTGCAACCTCGACTGCAGTTACTGCTTCTTTCTCTCGAAGGAGATGCTCTACCCGGGCAGCCGCTTCCGGATGGCCGACGAGCTCCTCGAGGCGTACCTGAAGCAGCTGATCGAGGCCCACTCGCGCGTTCCCGAGGTGACGATCGCCTGGCAGGGCGGCGAGCCGACGCTGATGGGGCTCGACTTCTTCCGCCGCTCGGTCGAGCTGGCGAACGAGTACCTCCAGCCGGGCCAGCGTGCCGCGTACACGATCCAGACGAACGCGACCCTGATCGACGAGGAGTGGGCGGCGTTCTTCAAGGAGCACGAGTTCCTCGTCGGCGTGTCGATCGACGGGCCGAGAGCTCTCCACGACGCCTACCGCGTCGACAAGGGCGGCAAGGGCAGCTTCGACAAGGTCGCGCAGGGGCTCGACGCGCTGCGCTCGGCCGGAGTCGAGTGGAACGCGCTCACCACCATCCACGCCGCGAACGCCGACCACGGCCGCGAGGTCTACCGCTTCCTGCGCGACGAGCTCGGCGCGCGGTTCGTCCAGTTCATCCCGATCATCGAGCGGGTCGCGGAGGCCGACGCGGACGGCGCCGTTCCCTGGACGTCGTGGCGCGACCGGCCGCTGTACGTGCAGGACGGCGACAGGGTCACCGGGAGGTCGGTCACCGCCGAGCAGTACGGGCGCTTCCTGATCGACGTCTTCGAGGAGTGGGTCCGGCGGGACGTCGGCGAGGTCTACGTGCAGATGTTCGACGTCGCGCTCGCCAACTGGGTCGGCGAGCCGCCGGGCCTCTGCGTCCACTCCGAGACCTGCGGGCTCGCGCTGGCGCTCGAGCACACCGGCGACCTCTACTCGTGCGACCACTTCGTAGAGCCCAAGCACAAGCTCGGCAACATCCGGATGACGCACATGCTCGAGCTGGTCGACTCGCCGCAGCAACGGCAGTTCGGCCTCGACAAGCGCGAGACGCTGCCGCAGTACTGCCTAGACTGCGACGTGCGTTTCGCCTGTCACGGCGGCTGTCCGAAGGACCGCTTCATCGAGACCCCCGACGGAGAGCCCGGCCTCAATTACCTCTGCGAGGGCTTCAAGGCCTTCTTCCACCACGTCGACGGGCCGATGCGGACGATGGGCGCGCTCCTGGCGCAGGGGCGGGCGCCCTCCGAGATCGTCGGCCTCTACGAAGCGGCCGACGCACGCCGTGGCCGCAACGACCCCTGCACCTGCGGCAGCGGCAAGAAGTGGAAGCGCTGCCACGGCGCCGAGCCCGTCGGGGCGCTCGCGTGAGCGAGGCCACGACCGCGGTCGCGCCCGAATCCCCCGCTCGCTCGAGCCTCAAGCGCATGTTCGTCTGGGGGGTCGTGATCGTCGTCATCGGCGCAGCCGCCTACCTCCTGGGCTGGGACATCCGCAGCTGGTTCAGCGACCTCTGGGACACGATCACCGAGATCTCGGTCGCCTACCTGGTGGGCGCGATCGCCCTGAAGACCGTCCAGACGACCCTGACGGCCTTCGCGTGGTACTCGATCCTCAGGTACGCCTACCCGACGACCCGGTTCAGGGTCGTCCTCGCCTGTTACGCGATCTCGGTCGCGCTCAACGGCTTTCTGCCTGCGAACCTCGGCACCCTCGTGATGCTGCTGATGTTCACGACGCTGATCGCCGGAGCCACGTTCTCGGGGATGCTCGGCGGCTACGTGGTGGAGAAGATCTTCTTCACGCTCATCGGCGCGTTCACCTACCTCTACCTCTTCCTCACGGTGGCGGGCTCCTTCGACGTCAAGTTCTCCTTCGTCCACACGCGCCCGTGGGCGACGGTGATCCTGCTGCTGGGGAGCGCGTACCTGATCTTCCTGGTCGTGCGCGCCCTCTGGCCGAAGGTGGTCAAGTGGTGGGACCAGGCGAAGGAGGGCGGGGCGATCCTCGCAGAGCCTCGGAAGTACCTGATCCGCGTCTTCACGCCGTCGCTCCTTGCGTGGATCGCGAGCCTCGGAGTGATGTCGATCTTCCTCGCCGCCTACGACATCCCGGTCAGCTTCGACACGCTTGATGCGGATCGCGGGTGGGAACTCGATCGCGAACGTCACCTCCGTCACACCGGGAGGCGCGGGCGTGAACCAGGCGTTCAACGTCGCCTCGCTGAACGGCATCGCCAGCCCCACCGACGCCACCGCCTACTCGGTCGCGCAGCAGCTGGTGACGACCGCCTGGAACATCATCTTCGCGATCGTCCTGCTCGTCTGGGTGTTCGGCTGGACAGGCGGGAAGGAGCTGGTCCAGACCTCCTACGTCGACGCAAAGGAGAAGACGGCCGAGCAGAAGGCCGCTAGGGCCGCGAGGAAAGACGCGAAGCGGGCCGAGAGGCACGAGCATGCCTGATCCGGCGCGGATCTAGGGCACGTTGGGCTGGATCAGCACAGAGCTGGCGCTGACGGCGCTCGCGGCGATGCTCTCGCCGACGACGCTGACCTTCTCGGTGCTCGTCCTCGTCCTTGGGGACCGGCCGCTCCGAACCGGGATCTGGTTCTACCTCGGCGCGCTCGGAGCGACGCTCGGGATCGGGGTCGTGGCGGCGTTCGTGATCGGCGACGTCGCGGCGTCCAGCAGTCCCAACACGCCCAAGACGTGGGTCGCCGTCCTGGACATCATCTTTGCCGTGATCCTGCTCGTCCTGGTCTACCGCGTCCTGCGACGGCCGCCCAACCCGAAACGCACGGCCGACGCGATCGAGAAGGTCGGGGACGGTCGCCTCGTCGCCCGCCGTCGCGGTCCTGGGGGCCGGAGCCGCGCTTGCCAACCCGGGCGCCTTCATCCCGATCGCGCTGAAGAACATCTCGGAGCTCGACCCGAGCGCAACGCAGTACATCGTCGACTGGCTCTTCTTCTCGCTCGTGTCCCTGCTTCCGCTGTTGATCGCCATCGTGCTCCTGCTCGTCGCCCGCGACTGGGCGACGCGCCTGCTCGGCGGCGTCCGGGTGTGGCTGGAACGAAACGCCAGGATCGTCGCGGCCGTGATCGTCGTCCTCCTGGCCGCCTCGCTGCTCCGGAACGGGATCGCGGGCCTGACTGGCTAGTTACGCCAGAGCGATCTTCTTCGAGCGCTCGAACTCCTCCTCGCTGAGCACGCCCTCGTCCCGCAGCCGCGCGAGCTCTGCGAGCTCCTGGGAGATCGAGGAAGGCGGCCTCGCCGGGGCCGGAACGGCGCTCTGGTCGCGCGAACATCGTCCCGACGGGGTGATGCTTTTACCCAATACAGCGGTCACCCTGGACCTATCGTGAAAGGGTCGGCCTTCCCCGTGTCGAGAATCGTGTTCGCGTCGCTCGTCCTGAGCGGGGTGCTCCTCGTCGCCGGCTGCGGTGGCAGCAGTAGCTCGAGCAAGACAGAGTCGGCAGACGATTGGGCGAGCGGCCTGTGTACCGCCCTGACTACCTGGACGAACTCGGTCAAGACGGCGAGCAACTCGCTCAAGGGCAACGTCTCGAAGGACAGCCTCAAGAGCGCAACGGACGACATCAAGAGCGCGACGGACACCCTGGTCGGAGATCTCAAGGATCTCGGCAAGCCCGATACAAAGGGCGGTCAGGACGCGAAGGACGCGATCGACGAGCTCTCGAGCGAGATCAAGGGCGACGTCAACGACATGCAGAGCGCCGTCAACGACGCCTCGGGCGCACAGGGGGCTGTCGCGGCCGCCTCGAGCGTGGGCATGTCGCTGACGCAGATGGGCAACCAGATCACCGCGACCGCGACCAAGCTCGACCAGGCCGATCCGGCCGGGGAGCTCAAGAGCGCGTTCCAGAACTCCTCGGACTGCCAGAGCCTGACGAGCTCGGGCTCCTAGCCGGCCTCCTAGGCCGACTGCCGGCCGCGCATGCGAGAGACGAGCACCGCGACCACGGTCACCAGGTAGAGCTGGCCGAAGAGCGCCTCCACGACGGCGAGCGTGCGGCCAAGCTCTCCGGCCGGGGTGTAGTCGCCGTACCCGAGCGTGGCCAGCGTGACGAAGCTGAAGTAGAGTCTCAGGGAGCGCGTCCCGTCGGTTCCCTGGGCGAAGAAGTTGCCGGACCCGATGGTAGCGAGCACGCCATAGAGGAACACGAACAGAATCCCGATCAGGACGTAGACGCAGATCGCACCCGTCACGGCCTGGACGTTCGCCTCGCCCTGGTCGATGACGCCGAGCGCCACCGCATAGATCGTCGCCACGGTCAGGACGCCGGAGAGAATCCCCACGAGAGCTTCGAACGCCGTTCCGCCGAATACCAACAGCAGCAAGGCGCAGGAGGCGGAGATCACGATCAGCCCGACGCTGATCGTCGAGTCCGCGCGCGCCACGCCCGAGGTGTAGAGCGCGGCGACGAGCGTGGCGGTCTGGAGCAGGAGCAGCGTGCTGTCGGCCCAGTCGCTGTTCGACGCGACCGACGTGAAGACGAAGACGGCGGCGATCAGGAGAAACACCATCCCGTAGCTGTGGCTCGACCGTAGCCGGGCGACCCGCGACCCGGGTTGCCAGCGATCGCTCAGCGGCATGTCGAGCTCAGGGTGTCGTCGACGCGAGCGCTCGCGGCTCGACGGGGCCTTCGCTGTCGTTCAAGGTGCGGCGCCATCCGGACAGGATTGCGTGCACGGCGGATGCTCCGACGATCGGCTCGTCGGGGAGCGGCAGCTCCACGGGCGCGAGCAGGAACGGGCGGGTCTGGGCTCCCCCGATCCCCCCGTGGAACGAGATCAGCTCCTCGAAGGCGCAACCCTCGTCCAGGGCGGGATCGTAGAAGCTGCCGACCATGATGTCCGCAACGTGCTCGAAGCCGTCCGTCCGCAGCAGGTGCTGCGGGGCGTTCGGCGAGAAGCCCGCCAGCGGGTCCTGCCCTTCGACGCTCCCGTCGGCCAGGTGAAGTGTCCCGTGCGGGCCGAGCACGAGCGGGCCGTCCCGCTCCGAGTGGACGAGCAGCCAGCCGACGTGGGGATGGGACCGGAGCGCCGGCAGCAGGCGCGGATGCAGGTCGTCGATCTCCTCCTTGGTCAAGCGCCGTCGCTCGCTCATCAGATAGACGAGGCCGAGGTTGCCCGAGCCGAGGACCACCACCTCCTTGTCGGAGACGTCGTTCTTGGGGCGTTTCTTCTTCGAGGTGCCGACTGTCGCCTCGCCGACTGCGTTGCCGAGGTTGCTGTGGTTCTCGTCCCCGCTCCCGACGGTCGCGACCTGACCGCGCTCGAGCGAGCGCTCGACCAGGTCCTCGAGTCCGTAGCCGTTCCGCTGCTTGAAGGTGGCGCCTTGCGTCTGCCCGTGGTCGGAGAGCACCACGATCTCGTACGGGCGGGCCGCGTACGGCCGCGCCCGCTCGATCCGTCCGAACTGCTGGTCGAGCTTCCGCAGCGCCTCGAGGGTGTCCGCGCGCTCGAGGCCCGAGTGGTGTGCGACCTCGTCGTAGCTCGAGAACGTGGCGTAGACGGCGGGTCGCCCCTTCATCATGTCCGAGAGGACGCCGTACACGATCAGGTCGCGGACGACGACACAGAGTGCGGCGCGCATGAACGGGTAGAGCCCACCGCGATGCCCGCGCGGACGCACGTCACGGCGCTTGGCCCTCCCGGCGGCCGACCATTCGAGAACGACCTCCCAGAAGAACAGCACGAGGACGCGGACCACGTTGAACCCGTTCGCGAAGAAGGCCCGGTAGCCGGGATTGGACCGTTTCTCGGCATCCATCCGGCTGACGGTGAGAATCATGTAGTCGGCCTCGCCCGAGAGCAGGTTTCCTCGGCTCGCGCCGCCCTCGATCAGGAGCCCGCGGCCCGACACATGGCGCCGCTCGATCTCGGCACAGTCGGGCGGGCCCGAGCAGGCCACCAGCTTCCCCGTCTCCTTCTCGACCCAACGGAACGCAGGGATGTCGTCGTTCGAGCCGAGCAGGATGCCCGCCTGGCTGGCCCCGGTCTGCGAGGAGAGATCCGTCTCCCACTCGGCGAACCGGTGGGTGCCCTCTGCGACCCAACGTGCCATGGTCGGGGCGTTCCCGTCTCGCATCGCGCGCTGCAGCACGGGCAGCGCGAGCCCGTCGATCTCGAGGAAGAGGACCCCCGGGGCGTCGGTGACCGTCCGCTCGCCGGAGCGGCGCGCGATTCGCTGGATCACGCGCAGCGTGTACGTGTCGTCGTCGTTCGTGCCGAGAACGACGTCGAACACCACGGTCACCGCCGAGGCGACGAAGGCGACGCCGAGGGCCGACCAGAACGAGTCGATCTGGAGGTCGCCGTCCGTCAGGCTGTCGGCCGCGAGCAGCATCAGCGCATCTGCGATCAGGATCAAGACAAGCCCCGTGAGCAGCACGAATGGGAGCCGCAGCGCTGCGAGCAGCGGCGGCACGATCGCGTTCAGCACGCCGATCGCAGCGGCAGCGGCCAGCGCGCCGCCGAAGCCGTTCACCGTCGCGCCCGGAACGATCCACGCGGCGACGAGCAGGGCGGCGGCCGTCACGAGCCAGGAGAGGGCGAGCCGGATCGGCCGGATCTTCGGGCGGCTCTGGCTCCAGTGGTGCGGTTGGCCGTGGGTCGGGGTTTGGGCGCTGGTCATCGCGGTGTGCCGGGCGATTCTCGCCCGCGGCCCTCCGTCGGGCCTCATCCGAAGAGGATGATGAACCAGGCCGCGGACCGAGGTTCGATCCGGGCGGACGTGCTTTGAGCGGGCTCACCTGGCTGGGGCACAGCACCGTCGTGATCGACGTCGACGGAACGCGCCTCGTTACCGATCCGGTGCTGCGGCGCCGGGTCTGGCACCTCCGCCGCGAAGCCGCGGTCGATGCGAGCGCATGCGGCGCCCTCGACGCGATCCTCGTCTCGCACACGCATTTCGACCACCTAGATCTCGCCTCGCTGGACCGGCTCGGCCACTCGGTGCCGGTCGTGGTCCCACGCGGGGCGGGCAAGCTCCTGCGACGTCGAGGCTTCGCGCGTGTGCTCGAGACGGAGGCCGGCGAGGTACTCGAGCTCGGCGGGCTCCCGGTGCGCGTGACCCACGCCGAGCACGAGTCGCGGCGCTGGCCTCTCGTGAAGCCGTCTGCCTCGCTCGGCTACGTCGTCGACGGCTCTACGAGCGTCTACTTTGCCGGCGACACCGACCTGTTCGCCGGCATGGCCGAGTTCGCGCCGGTCGAGGTCGCCGTGCTCCCCGTCTCCGGCTGGGGCTCGCGGCTTCCGGCCGGCCACCTCACCCCGGCGCGCGCTGCCGAAGCGTTGCGGCTCCTACGGCCGAGGATCGCCGTGCCGGTCCACTGGGGGACGTTCAGGACGCCGCTGGCGCCGAAGCTGGGCGACCGGCCCCCCCGGGAGTTCGTCTCGGCCGCCGCGCGGGTCGCACCCGACGTTGAGGTCCGTGTCCTGCAGCTGGGCGAGACCCTCCCCTTCGAGGCGATGCCTTGAGCGTCGAGGCCGAACAGCCGGCGGGCGACGGACGGAAACGCTGGCTGAAGCGCGGCGTGGCCGGCGGGCTGGGCGTGGCGGTGATCGTCGGGACGTACGTCTTCGTGCTGCCTCAGTTCGCCAACTACGGCGCGGTCTGGGACCAGGTGAAGACGCTCTCCTGGGAGTGGGTCCTGGTCCTGCTCGGAGCGGTCGTGCTCAACCTGGTCACCTTCGCGCCGCCCTGGATGGCGGCGCTGCCCGGCCTGCGCTTCCTGCAGGCCGAGACCGTGACGCAGGCCTCGACCGCGGGGACGTACCTCGCCCCGGGCGGGCCCGCAGTGGGAATCGGGCTCTCGGCCGCGATGCTGCTCGGCTGGGGCTTCCACGCCGACGAGGTGGCACTGGCGGTGACGCTCACCGGGATCTGGAACCAGCTCGCGATCCTCGGCTTCCCGGCCGTCGCGCTCGCGCTGCTCACCCTCACGGGCGGCAACGGCGCCGCACTGCAGACGATCGCCACGATCGGGCTCGTCGCGTTTCTGGCCGTGGCTGCGGCGTTCGCGGCGGCGCTGTCGAGCTCGAAGATGGCGCGAAGGGTCGGCGACCTTGCCGCCCGGCTGGCCAACCGGGCGTTGCGGATTGTGCGCCGCGGCCCGGTGGAATGGAACGGGGAGAGCCTCGTGCACTTCCGCAACTCGGCGATCGGCCTGCTGCGCAGGCGCTGGCACCTCCTGACCCTCGCGACGCTGGCCGGCCAGCTGACGGTCTTCCTCGTGCTGCTCGCGAGCCTGCGAGCCCTGGGAGTCGGAGCGGACGAGGTGAGCGTGATCGAGGCGTTCGCCGCCTGGTCGCTCGCGCGGGTGCTTGGCTCGATCCCGATCACGCCCGGCGGGCTCGGCGTCGTCGAGCTCGGCCTGACGACGGCGCTCGCCGGCTTCGGCGGCAACAACGCGGGCGTGGTCGCGGCCGTCCTCGTCTACCGCTTCCTCACGATCGTCCCGACACTCGTGCTCGGCGCCGCGGCAGGCGCGACCTGGCGCAGGCAGCGCGGGCCCGAGCCGGTCCGTCGCTTCATCCCCTCCGGACGACGGCCTCGGCGGGTCGGCCGTGGACGCTCGCGGGAGATCGGCGGGGCAGGAGCGTCTTCCGCCCGGCTAAGACGCCTTCGCGGGCCGGCGCCGCTGCGCGCCGGAGGCCGACACCGGCAAGAGCGGCCGGCCGAAGACGTCGATGAAGAGCGAGCACGGGCCCGAGCGGGGCGGGATGGTGCCGTCCAGGACCTCCACCTTGTAGGAGAGCTTGCCGGCTTCGAGCCGGGGCTCGCGCAGGATGACGACTGCGTCCTCGGGAGCGCTCCCGTGCTCGTCCAGGAACGAGAGCACGGCATTCGGCGGGTCGACGGCGAAGCTCGCCGGCCCGTTGTCCCAGAGCTCGACGAACCGGTGCGACGCGATATGGCCGATCTCGCGCCGAGGCCGGTCGGCGAAATAGACGGTCGAGTCACTCAGGCCGTGGAGGGTGATGGTTCCGGGCCCGCTGGTGAAGGCCGTCGCGCTCTGAACGAACAGCGCGTCGATCCGCTCCACCTGGGGGTCGGAGGTCTTGCCCACGTCCTCCACAAGTGTCTAGCGCCACGCCTGCGCCGCCGTCATGCCGACCGGGTGAAATGAATTCGCGCCTCGGCCGCCGGAGGCCATCACCCGGTCCCGGGCGCGCTCGCGATCTTCATCGCGATCGGCTCGCTGACGATCCTCACGCCGCTCGCGATCTATTTCGTCATGGGCACAAGGGCTGCGCGCATCCTCGACGAACTGAAGAGCTGGATGGCAGCCCACAACGCGGCGATCATGACCGTGCTCCTGCTCGTGCTCGGCCTGAAGCTGATCGGTGACGCGATCGGCGAGCTCAGCGCGTAATCGATGGACTTTCTCAGCCGCTTCCGCAGTAAGCACCTCGCAACCGCGAACGTGGAGCCCGCGGCATTCGAGCTCCCGGCGACTCGAGGCCGGCGAGCTCGCGTCGGTCTTCACGGCCCCGCGCTGGCTGCGGGACCTGGGCCGGACCTCGTGGCTGCTGGTCGGCTTCTTCGCGGTCGTGGCCGGCGTCATCTGGCTTCTCGCCACGACCTACACCATCGTCGGGCCGGTGGTGGCCGGAACGATCGTGGCGACGGTGGCGATGCCCGTCGTCGGCCGGCTCGCCCGCCACATGCCGCGCGCGGCAGCGGCGGGGATCGTGCTTCTGGGTCTCGCCGCGATCGCCGCCTTCGTGGTGGTGATCGTGATCGGCGGGATCACCTCCCAGAACGCCGACATCTCGCAGCACATGCGCGAGGCGGCGGACAAGGTGGCCGGGTGGCTGAACGGCCTCGGCGTCGACCAGGCCGGCTCGGCAAGCGCGAAGTCGAGCGTCGAGGCGGACGTCCCGAAGATCGTCTCGACCCTCACGAAGGGCGTGATCAGCGGCATTCAGGGGCTCACCTCGCTGGCCTTCGCGCTCTCCTTCTCGCTGCTGACCGTGTTCTTCCTGCTCAAGGACGGCCCCGCCATGCGGCGCTGGGTCGACGGCCACCTGGGCGTCCCGCCATCGGTCGCCCGGCTGATCACCGGCGGCCTGATCAGGTCCCTGCGCGGCTACTTCCGCGGCGTCACGATCGTGGCGGCGTTCAACGGGGTGGTGGTCGGATTGGCCTCGCTCGCGCTGGGCGTCCCGCTCGCCGGCACGATCGGGGTCGTCACCTTCGTGACCGCCTACGTGCCCTACGTGGGCGCGTTCGTGGCAGGCGCGTTCGCGGTCCTGATCGCCCTCGGCGCGAACGGGACGACGACCGCGCTGATCATGCTCCTGGTCGTGATCCTCGCGAACGGGCTCCTCCAGAACATCGTCCAGCCGTTCGCCATGGGCTCCGCGCTCGACCTGCACCCGCTCGCGGTGCTCGTGATCACGATCGCGGCGGGGTGCATCTTCGGGATGCTCGGGCTCGTTCTCGCCGCCCCGCTCACCTCGGCGGCCGTGCACATCCTCCGCGACCTCGCCAGGGCACGCGCAGCACCGGTGACCGACGTCGCGTCCGAAGCGCCTGCCTAGCCTCGGGGCGAGCATCATCCGGTTCGGACGATGCCGTTAGTGTTGACAGGCGCGACGATCGACGTCGTCTAGGCAAAGGAGCGGACGTGAACGACGAGCTCGGCGGGAAATTCTGGCTCAGGCTGATCGGCCTGGTCATCGTGTTCGGCATCGGCATCTTGCTGGTGTTCCTGCTGGTGACCGCCGCCTGGGCGAAGTGGGGCATCTTCGGCGCGCTGATCTTCTTCTTCCTCATCTTCCTGGCGTTCGGCTGGTTCTACGACCGCAAGCACGAACGCGAGTACGCCGACCTGGACGCGTAGCTCCGCTCAGGAGGCGACGGGCTGAGCGTCGCCTGCCGGCTGCTCGGCTGAACCTGCCGAGCCCTCGACCAGACCGAGCTCCCCGGCTCGGTTGATGGCGTCGCTCCGGCTCGAGACACCGAGCTTGCGGTAGACCGAGATCGCCTGCGTCTTGATCGTGTTGCGCGACACGAACAGCCGCTCGCCGATCTCGCGGAACGAGAGGTGCGTCGAGAGGAGGGGGAGGAGACGCAGCTCGGCTCGAGTCAGGCCGGAGCCGCCTCCGGCCGTGGCCTGCGGCATCGCCGCGATCTCGGCCTCGAGCTGGGCGACCTGCTCGCCCAGCACCCCCAGCGACGGCCTCAGCCGCAGGATCTCCTGAGCCTCGGCTAGCAGGGCGCGCGCGCCGTTCCGGTCCCGCAGCGTGACGTAGGCGTGGCCGAGCTCGAGCCGCACCTGCACGCTCAGCCAGGGGATCGCGTGGGTCAGGCCCGGCGCGAGCCGCTGGGTGGTGGTCAGCTGCTTGCGCGCCTCGTCCCAGCGCCCGTGCCGGAGGAGCGCGCGGGCCGTGGCGGCGAGGTCGAGCGCGCTCGTCGGGTAGCCGTCGAGCTCGCCGTCCTCGATCAAGCGGTGCGCCTCGAGCGCCAGTTTCTCGGCTTCCTCGTCGTCGTGGCCCGAAGCGAGCAGCGAGCGCTCGCTGAGCGCCAGCGCCCGGCTCTCGGCTCGGCCGACCCGGTCCGAGGCCTCGGCGGCGGTCGCCAGGATGCTGTCGGCCCGCTCCTCGTCGCCGAGCAAGAGGTGCGCCGTCCCGTCCACGACCAGCGCCCACGGATGCCAGGGGTGGTCGGGCGGGAGTGCTGCCAGAGCGGACTCCGCGCTCGCCAGCATCTGCTCCGGCCCGTCCGCGCACATCGCGCCGCGCAGGACGTCGATGCACGCTCTCGTTTCGGCCTTGTCGCCCTTCTTCGGCACTCCGCGCTCCGCGGCCGCGAGCCAGTCCTCGGCCTGGTCGGCCCGGCCGCCGAACGCGTGGATCCGCGATCCCTCCACGGCGACGGCGGGGTAGCGCTGCAACTGCTCCTCGTCGTCGAAGCGGTCGAGCCAGGACTCGACCGCCGTCACCCGGCCGCTCGAGGAGACGGGTATGGCGATCGCGCTCAGGATCCGAGCGGCGCTGTCGGCGTTTCCGGCCGCGTGCGAATAGTCGAGGGTGGACTCGGCGTCGCCCTGCTCCTCGAACCAGTCGGCGGCCCGTTGGTTCAGCACCGGGACGAGCTCGGGCTCGCGATCCTCGAGCTCCCGCCGGAGGAGATCGCGGAACAGATGGTGGTAGCGGAACCAGCCGCGGTGACGGTCGAGCGGAACGAGAAACAGGTTCGCCGCCTCGATCGACGCCAGCTCGACGGCCGACTCCTTCCGCTCCAAGACGGCGTCGCAGAGCGGGCCGGACATCGTCTCGAGCACCGAGCTGCGACGAAGGAACGCCAGACGGCCCGGCTCGAGCCGCGATAGGTACTCGGAGCGGAAGTAGTCGGCCAGGTAGCGGTCGTCTCCGCCGACCGCATGGGCCTCTTGCGGCTCTCCACCCTCACCGTGGGCCCTGTCCTGCGAGGCGAGCGCCGCGAGGTGGAGGCCGGTCGCCCAGCCCTCCGTGCGCTCCAGGAGCACGTTGATCTCTGCGTCTTCGAGCTCGATGCGGGAGGCACGTAGAAACATCTCCGCCTCACGCCGGCTGAGGGCGAGCTCGTACGGCCCGATCTCGAGCAGCGGCTGGCGCGCGCGGAGCGCGGCGACCGGGAGGCTCGGGGTGACTCGGCCAGAGAGGGCGATCATCGAGCCGGAGGGGATGTGCTCGAGCAGCGTGGCGACAGCCGAGATCGAGTCCTCTGGAAGCAGGTCGGCGCCGTCGAGGACGAGCACGAACGGCGACTCCTGTGACGAAAGCGAGGCGGCGAGGCGTGGCACTGCCCGCGTCCAGACGGATCCGTCGTCCGGCCGCAGCGATTCCAGCGCCGAGGCGTCGAGCGGCCTCACCCCGTCGAGCGCCGCCGCGACGTGTCTCAGGAAGGCGATCGGCTCGTTGTCGTGCTCGTCGATCGAGACCCAGACGAACGGGCGCGCGTCACGTTCGCCCCACTGCGAGAGCAGAGTCGTCTTCCCGTAGCCGGCGGGCGCCACCACGAGAACCAGCGGGAACGCGCCCGCAGCGCGCAGCCGGTTCACGAGCGCGGTGCGCGAGACCGTTGCGGCCGCGATGCGAGGCACCTCGATCTTCGCCGCCACGACGTCGAACGGGAGCGCCGGCGACGCTGCCGTCTCGACGAGCACGGCACGGGCTCCTGCGCGCCGCAGGCCGTCGCCGCGCGGGTCGGCCTGAATCCGGCGCGCTGGTCAGGTCAAGCACGGAGTATCCGTGCCCTGGGCGGCCGTGCGTGCGGAATTGGCTTTCATGGCGGGGGATAGGCCTCCTGCTGGTGGAGGACCGGCAACCGTACGCGAGTATCCGCCGCGAGCGCCACCCGGGTCATGCGGGGATCCACTGATCTTGGCCTGGGTGTGAACACCGTGCAAATCACCACGGTTCGTACGTCGTACTGCACCGACCGGTCTTGCTTCGCCCGTCGGGCGGCTGCGATACTCCTCACGAGAACACGTGCATACGCCGCTTTCGCCCACGGGAGAGCGGCGAACGGGCTTCGATTTCGCCCGCCCGCTCTCGATCAACGCCGTTCGTCCGCGCGATCCTGGGAGGGAATTCCGCCGAGCCTTCAGGAGGAAGCGCGTCATGCGAACGGTCAGGACACCACCCCGTTACCCGTCGGCTCCGAGTCGCCGTCTAGGCTCGCCCGGAATGGGCCTCTCCGCGTGATCCGGGTCGTTCTCGGCGACGACAGCTTCCTCGCCCGCGAGGGCATCATGAGCGTTCTCGAGACGATCGAGGACGTCGACCTCGTCGCCGCCTGCGGGGACCTCGACGAGCTCCGCTCGACCGTGGAGCGGGTCAAGCCGGACGCGGTCGTAACGGACATCCGGATGCCGCCGACGAACACCGACGAAGGCATCCGCTTCGCGGGTGAGCTGCGCACCTCGCACCCGGAGGTGGGCGTGGTCGTCCTCAGCCAGCATGCGGAACCGTCGTACGCGATGAGCCTGTTCGAGGACGGCTCCGAGCAGCGCGCCTATCTGCTGAAGGAGCGGGTGAAGGACGAGGACGAGCTTGCTCGGGCTTTACGCGAGGTCGTCGCCGGGCGCTCGCTCGTCGACTCGCGCATCGTCGACAAGCTGGTCTCTGCGCGCCTGAACAACGATCCCGGGATGGAGAAGCTGACGCCTCGCGAGCGCGAGATCCTCGCCATGATCGCGGAGGGGCGGAGCAACACCTCGATCGCGAAGAAGCTCGACGTCACGAAGCGCGCGGTCGAGCGCCACATCAACGGGATCTTCCTCAAGCTCGACCTCGGCGAAGCCTCGGACGTCAACCGGCGGGTCAAGGCCACGCTGCTGTACCTGACCGGCGAGAGGGGCTGAGCTCGTGACCGAGCTGATCGCGCACGAGCCCGGCGAGCGGACGTGGGTGCGACGCATCGAGAGGCCCTCCGTTCGCTACCTGCTCGGCGTGGGCGCTCTGGCCGGGCTGTACTACGCGGGAGCCAAGACCGGGTTCCTGCTCGAGTTCGCCGGCCCCGTGGCCGCGATCGTCTGGCTCCCGGTCGGCGTCGCGATCTCCTTCCTCTATCTCGGCGGGCTGCGCTTCTGGCCCGGCGTCCTGATCGGCGACTTGCTCGTGAACGACTACATGGCGCTTCCGATCGGCTCGGCGCTCGGCCAGACCTGCGGAAACATGCTCGAGGTGATCCTGGCGATCGTGCTGTTACGGCGGTTGGTGCGCCGTGGGTCGCCGCTCGACAGCGTTCGAGGGGTCGGTGCGATGGTTGTGGCAATCGCCGCCGGCGCGGCGGTCAGCGCGACGGCCGGAGCGACGTCGCTCCTCTCGGGGAACGTGATCGACCTCCACGACCTGCCGACCGTCTGGCGCACGTGGGTTCTCGGCGACGCGACCGGGGCGTTGGTGGTCGTTCCCCTGGCGCTGGCCTGGTACGGGCCGTGGCCGCGCCATTGGCCGCGGGGGCGCATTCTCGAAGGGGTCGCCCTGCTCGGCGCCATCGTGGCGGTGGCGGAGTTCGCCACGCGGAGCGGCAATCCCATCGCCTACCTCGTCTTCCCGGCGCTGATCTGGGCCGCGCTTCGCTTCGGGCAGCGCGGCGCGACGCTCGCTGTAGCGGCCACGGCGATCTTGACGGTCTGGCACACGACCCACTACACCGGCCCGTTCCACTTCGAGTCGGTCACGCGCAGCGTCCTCAGCACGCAGCTCTTCATCGCCGTCGCGGCCCTGTCGACACTCTGTCTGGCGGCAGTCGTGACCGAGCGAGAGGAGTTCGCCACGCGGCTGAGCGCGTCCCGGTCACGGCTCATCTCGGCGGGCGACAACGCCCGGCGGCGTCTGGAGCACGACCTGCACGACGGCGCGCAGCTCCGGCTGACCTGGCTCGCGGTCCACCTTCGGGACGCAGCGGGCGCGGTCGAGGACGGAGCCCGCGCGCGCGACGGTGCTCCTGGAGGAGGCGGAGGTCGAGCTGCAGGTCGCGATCGACGAGCTGCGCGAGCTTGCCCGCGGCATCCATCCGGCCGTTCTCGTCGACCTCGGGCTCGGCGAGGCGATCAAGAGCTTCGCCTTGCGCTCCACCATTCCGGTGACCGTGCTCGAGGTGCCCGCGACACGATTGGACGAGGCGACCGAGACGGTCGGCTACTACGTCGTCGCCGAGGCGATCGCCAACGCGCAGAAGTACTCGCGGGCCTCGCTCGTGCAGGTGCGCGCGAGCGTGCGGGCGGACAGCCTCTCCATCGAGGTGTTCGATGACGGCATCGGCGGCGCCGCCGAGCGTCCGGGCTCGGGCCTCGAGGGGCTGCGCGACCGTGCCGAGGCGATCGGGGGCACGATGCGGCTGTCGAGCCATGCGGGCAGCGGAACGCGGGTCAGCGTCGCGATTCCGGCTTCGAGGGTCGCGATCAGCTGACGCGGCGACGCGAGCTCGGCACCCCTGACCTCAGCGACCTGACCTCAGCTGCAGTGAGGGCATCTGCGCCGCGTCCCGAGCTCGCGGCCGCAGGAGGCGCAGCGCCCCCGGTTCTTGCGGGCGCGTAGGCGCCGCTCTCGTAGGCCCATCCGGCACATGACGAGACCGGCTCCGAGAGTCACGAGGCCGTTCATGAGCATGTGAGAGCTCTGCATCGCTCAGGTCGTGACGACGTCGCCGTGGCGCGCGAGGGCGACCGCCTCGAGTCGAGAGTGGACGCCGAGCGCCCGCAGCAGATGACGGATGTGGTTGCGGACCGTTTCGAGGCTCAGGTGGAGCTCTTTCGCGATCTGATTCGTCGAATGGCCTCGCTCGAGGAGCCGCAAAACCTCTGCCTGGCGCGGTGTCAGGTGGGGGTGGTGAGGCCGGTCGGGCTCGTCGTCGACCTGGATGACCTGGCCGAAGACGCCGATGATGTGGCCGCCGGCGTACAGAGGAACCGAGCTGACCTCGACGCTCACCCGGTCGCCGTCTTCCTGGACCAGCATCACCTCGGCATCGGTGACCTTGGCCGTCCCGGCGATCTTCGAGGCGAAGACCTCGCGCGCGCGACGCGTCTCCTCAGGTGCGCAGACGGAGGTGAACTGTCGTCCGGAGACGTCCCCTACGATGCGCCTCGCGGCCGGATTGACCCAGCGGATGATCCCGTGCGTGTCGATCACGTAGGCGGGCACGTTGATCTGCTCGAGGGCGCGCTCGACGTCGGCGTCGATCGCTCGTAGCTGTGACACAAGGTGAATTTTGCACCTGGCGTCAAATCGGTCATCGCCCAGAAGGGGCGATGCGTGCGACCTCAGTGCCTCGAGAGCAGGACTTCGGTGAGCCATAGCGCGACGAGGAGATCCTCCCGCAGCCCTTCGAGGTCGACGGGCTCGGGTTCCGATTCGGCCGGGGTGCGCTCCTCCCTCAGCGCGATCGCCGCCTCCACGGTGACGAGCGCATGTCTCAGCTGCACGCGTCGCCGGTAGAAGTCGAGTGGGGTTGGGGCCGGCTCGGATTGCATCTCCAAAGCGTTGCTTCAGGCCGCGTCGACCGCCTGACCCAGCCAGGTCAAACCTCGGCGAATAGGCTTTCGGCGCCGTATCCCCTTGAGCGTCCGTGTCCTGATCGTCGACGACCGCCCTTCCGATCGGGCCGGCCTCGCGCTGCTCGTGAATGCGGAGGACGACCTGGAGGCCGTCGGAGAAGCCGGCAGCGAGTCCGAGGCCGCCGACGCGGCGCGCACGCTCGCGCCTGACGTCGTCGTGCTGGGCTCGGCTCTGGTCGGGGAGGATGGCGCCGATGCGATCGGTCGTCTCTTGCTCGAGAAGCCAGGGCTGAAGGTGGTCGTCCTGTCGGTCCACGACGAGCCGAAGCCCGCCCGCGAGGCGTTCGACCGCGGCGCCGGCGCGTACGTCCTCGAGCAGGCCGTCGCGACCGAGCTCGTGCCTGCGATCCGGGAGCTCGCCGCGGGTGGGCGCTACGTGCACCCGGAGCTCGGCGCGCGCTTGATCGCGGCCGAGACCGTCGAGCAGCGCCGGGCCAGCGACCCGCTCACCGATCGCGAGCTGGAGGTGCTGCGCCTTCTGGCCCTGGGTCATACGAACCAGGAGATCGCCGGGCAGCTGGTCATCTCCGTGCGCACCGCAGAGGCGCACCGGTCGCACATCATGCAGAAGCTCCGCCTCTCGACGCGCGCCGAGCTCGTGCGCTACGCCCTCGCAGAGGGCTTGCTGGAGACCTAGTCGCGTGTTGAGCGGGCTGGCGAACCACGTCTCCGGCGAGTGGTGGTCCTACCTGCTGATCTTCGCGCTGGCGTATCTCGACGTGCTCTTCCCGCTCGTGCCGAGCGAGACGGCGGTGATCACGGCGGGTGTCCTCTCGAGCACCGGCGACACGCACCTCTCGCTGGCCATCCTCGCTGCGGCCACCGGTGCGATCGCGGGGGACAACACCGCCTACTTCCTCGGCCGCCGCTTCGAGGAGCCTCTGCGCCGCCGCTTCTTCTCCGGGGAGAAGGCGAGGCAGAGGATTGCCTGGGCCGAGCTGCAGATCCAGGAGCGAGGCGGGTTGCTGATCCTCCTCGCACGGTTCATCCCGGCCGGCCGGACGGTGGTCACGTTCGCCTCCGGCTGGCTCGAGATGCCGTGGCGGCGCTTCATCGTCTACGACGTCCTCGCCGGCTTCGTGTGGGCCTCGTACGCGGCGCTGCTCGGGTACTTCGGAGGCAAGGCGTTCGAGCGTCAGCCCTGGAAGGGCTTGCTGCTCGCGTTCGGGATCGCGCTGGCCGTGACGGGCGTGGTCGAGGGCGTGCGCTGGCTGAGACGGCGGAGGAACGACTAGAGCCCGGTGCACCGGGCTCTAGCGCCTGTCAGCCCGGGGAGATCAGGGGCCCGAGCGGACCGCGACCACCTCGAACGACGAGCTCACGTAGACCGTGACCCTGGAACCGTCGGCCTTGCGCATGTGCGCTTCGTAGGCCGAGTTTCCGTCGGCGTCGGTCTCGAGCCGCTCGATCGTGCCGCCCGGGACGCGGTCGAGGGCCAGCGCGCGGACCTTCGACGCGGTGTCGCCGGTCAGCGGGTGCTCGTCGGACCTCTGCGGCGGGAGGGCGCCCGACCGGGCGGCCGGCGCGGCGGGAGCCGGAGCCGGAGCCTTGGAGCCGCCGCCCGACGCTGCCCCGGCGATCGCCGCGCCGCCGAGGGCGAGCGCCGCGAGCGAGGCCACGATCAGGGCTGTGTTCTTCAGCTTGTCCGTCATCTGGTTCCTTTCTGTCGGGGTCTACGGACAGGCCAAGGAGACCAGCGGCACCTGAGAAACCCGTGAGTTGACGCTAAGAGCTTCGTATGAATCTGGTCCCCGGGCGGTAGCGGCGCAGTTCGCGGGAGGTCGCTGCTCTGGCCGTCGCGGCCGGAGGGTTACGATCAACAGCCGCCCGCGATGACGCTCGCCCAGCTCTCGATCACCGTCGCCCTCCTGGCAGGCCTGGGGCTCGTGGCGAGCCGGGTCGGCCTCTCGGCGATCCCCGCCTACCTGCTCGCAGGGCTCCTCCTGGGCCCGCACGAGCCGGAGGCGCTCAGCATCGTCCGGCCCTCGGAGGTGACCGACTTCGTGGCCGAGATCGGGTTGATCTTCCTGCTCTTCTTCCTCGGCCTCGAGTTCACGCTCGGGCGGATCGCCCGCAGCCGCCGCCACGTCTTCGTCGGCGGAGCGATCGACCTTGTGGTCAACGGCGCGCTCGGTCTCCTCGTCGGGCTCGCCGCATTCGGCTTCAGCTTCGCCGCCTTCGTTCTCGCCGCCGCGATCTACGTCTCGTCGAGCGCCGTCACGGTCAAGGGGTTGATCGACTTCCGCCGGCTCGCGGACGACGAGACCGACCTCGTGCTCGCGATCCTCGTCGCGGAGGACATCGTGATCGCGGTCGTGCTGGGCTTCGCCGCAGGCGGCGGAGGCGGGACCGCCCACACGCTCGCGATCGTCGCCAAGGCGATCGGGTTCATCGCCGCAGCGCTTGCGATCTCGAAGTGGCTCAGCGGCCCGATCGACCGTTTCCTCGACTGGCTCCCGCGCGAGATCTTCCTGCTGGCGGCGTTCGCGTTCCTCGTCGGGTCCGCGGCGCTCGCCCAGGAGCTCGGGCTCTCGGAGGCGGTGGGGGCGCTGATGGCGGGCGTCGTCCTCTCGGGCACCTCGATCCGCGAGGAGATCGAGGAACGCTTCTTCAGCTTCCGCGACGTCTTCGCCGCGCTCTTCTTCTTCGTCTTCGGGCTCTCGATCGACGTCGGCAAGGCCGGCAGCGTGGCGTGGCTGCTAGCGCTGGCGGTGGTGCTGAGCCTTGTCGGAAAGATCGGCGGCGGCTACCTGAGCGGCCTGCTCGGCGGCTACAAGCCGCGCCAGAGCTTGAACGTCGGCATCGCGCTCGTCGCACACGGCGAGTTCACGATCATCCTGGCCCAGCTCGTCAGCGGGAACCCGCGGATCTCCGACGCGACCCAGGTCAAGCTCGCCGCCTTCGCCGGCCTCTACGTGCTGATCACGGCGACGCTCGGGATCGCGCTGATGAAGGAGTCGAAGGCGATCGGCCGGTGGCTCTTCGTAGACTGGAGACGAGATGCCCGTCGACCTGCGTGAGACGCGGCTCCCCGGCGTCGGGACGAAGTTCACCCTCCGACTCGACGGCGGCGGCCGGCTGGCGGTGATCCTGCACAACGACGGCGTCCGGGAGCTCTACTTCTTCCGGCAGGGCGACGACGACGAGCCACGCGCGGTGATCCGCCTCGACGACGACGAGGCGCGCCAGCTGGGCGCGGTGATCGGCGGTGCCTACGAGCGCCCGAAGATCGTCGAGGATCTCGAGCTCGCGCTCGGCGAGCTCCTGATCGAATGGGAGCCGGTGCCCGACGCGAGCCCGTGGATCGGGAAGACGCTCGCGGAAGGCGGCTTCCGCGCGAAGACCGGGATCACCGTGATCGCGATCCTGCGCGAGCCGGAGCCGGTCACCGGTGCCCAGCCCGACGACGTGATCCAACGTGGCGACACGTTGGTCACGGTCGGCAAGGCCGGTCAGTACGCCGCCTTCCGGAAGCTGCTGGCCGGCCCCTAGGACCTTCGGTTCCGGGCGAGCCAGGAGTCGAGCTCGGTTCGGCTGAAGAACAGGCGGCCCTCCACCTTGCTGTGCGGCACCTGGTAAAGGTGCTGGCGCAGCCAGCGCACCGAGACGCGCATGTACTGCGCTGCCTCGGACGTGTTCATCCAAGGCGTGCCGTCGTTGAGGTGGAGCCGCTCGGCCAGGGCAGCCGCCAAGGCGTCGACGTCGGCTCGTCCGGGTGGTGTGTGTGTCGTCTGTGGTTGCAAGAAACCTCCATTCCGCCGGGATTGACGGCCACAGAGGTGTGACCGTCCCTCTAGGCGAGTGAGGGCGGGGCGCGCTCGGCCAGGCCGCGGGCGAGGCCGAGCAGCCGCAGAGGCACGTCCTGCGGGCCGTGGACGAGCTGAGGTGCCGGGCGGGCCCGGGCCTTGCGGGCAGCCCGGCGCGCCAGGGCGTAGCCGAGACCGTCGGCCACCCGCAGCAGCGCGCGGACGAGCCATAGGGCGAGCAGACCGAACGGCAGCTGCAGGGCGGCTCCGAGGAGCACCACCGGCTCGGAGATGACGAGCCAGTCGCCGCCGTTGTGGAAGATCGCCTCCAGGTGCTCCTGCGCCAGGAAGGCAGCCGACGGGATCCCGGCGAGCTTCCAGGAAGGCAACGGCCAGGGGTCGTGGCCGCGGAACGACGCTGCCGCGCGGCGGGCGAGGACCGCGACGCCGAGCAGGAGGCAGATCACGGCCGCGGCGTACAGGTAGCCGAGGTAATCCTCGGTGGTTCGTGCAAGCAGCGTGTGCCGCTCGCCGTGCGGATCGAGGAAGCGGACGACGACGGCATGGCCTGCCGTCTCGCTTGCGACGAGCAACGGGAGCGTCAGCAACCAGCCAGCGCGCGTTCTCACGGTCATCATCGTGCCAGAGGCTGCGCGGGCGCGACTGGCGGGCCGGTTGGCCGCCGGGGGTCAGATTCGGAAAAACCGCAGCAAACGGCAGGAATTTGCAGGTCACTGCCATGCGGCCCGCGGCTACACTCAGATGCGCGGTCGATGCTCTCCCCTCCAGAGGCCATCACTGCGGCGGCGAGCCGGGCCCAGACCTGGCTCGTTCGCCTTCTAGGGTTTGGCTGACCTCTTCTAGGCTCCCCAGGGGCGCACGGCGCCGACGAAGCCGAAGGCGTAGCGCGGCTCCGAGAGCGACGAGATCTTGACCACGTCGCCAGTGTGCGGGGCCTGGACGAACTGGCCGGCGCCGATGTAGATCCCCTCGTGCTGGGGGCCGCGCGCGCTCGGCTCGAAGAAGAGCAGGTCGCCCGGTAGCAGCTCGGAGGGCGGCACGCGCACGCCCTCGTAGAACTGCGACCCCGTGTAGTGAGTGAGCTGGATCCCGAGCTGGGCGTAGACGTACATCGCGAGCCCGGAGCAGTCGAAGCCGCCGAACGGGTCGGCGCCGCCCCAGCGGTACGGGACGCCGAGGTACTGCAGGGCGATGCTGACCGCACGGGCGCCGGTCGTCCCGTCCGTCGGGAGCCCGAGCAGGGCGGGCTCGGGCAGGCCGCGGTCGCCGCTGCCGGTGTCGATGCCGTGTCCGGCGACCCCGAGGGCGAGCCACGAGAGCCGCGCGGTCCGCTGCCGGTGTGCCTTCGGCATCGCCGCGCGGGCGAGGCCGACGAGGATCTGCGAGCCGGGCTCGATGCCGAGTGAGTCGTCGCCGGCCACCAGGCGCAGCCCGACGACGCCGCTGCCCTCTCCGGGCACGACGGCCTCCTGAAGCACGACCAGGTAGCTCCCGGGACCGAGCGGGACGAGCGTGTTCGGCCGCGCGGAGACGGGCCGGCCGTTCACCGTCAGCCCCTCGATGCGTGCCCCGCGCAGGCCTCGGGCGGGCACGACGATCCGGTCCGCGTAGACGAGCCCGCCGGCGAGCGAGACGCCGGTGAGCGAGACACCGCGCGTGCTGCGTGCGGCAGAGTCGAACCGGAGCGACCAGCCCCCGTCCTGGATGCTGGCGAAGGTTCCCCCGGCTCCCGCGTTCGCCACTAGCTGCCCGTGCCCGTCGCGGATCTCGGCGATCCCCGCCGAAGCAGGCGCCGCCGTGGCGAGCGCGATCGTCGCGGCGATGAGCGCACGCCGGATCACGCGGTAGATGGTTGCACAGCTACGGGTGTTCCGCCGGGACCCAGTGCGGCCCGCCCCACGTGAGGTCGTATGGGTAGTGGTGCACGACGTGCGCCCAGATCGTCCACGCGATCCAGCGCGACGTGCCGTAGAAGAAGGCGGCCCGGTACAGGGCGATCAGCGCCCCGCGTGGCACCCAGCGGTTGAGCCAGGGCCAGAAGGCGTCCGCCCGGTAGATGACCGCGTCGAAGTACTCGCTCGTGATGACCCGCCAGCTGTAGAAGCCGTACAGGATCCAGGCCAGATCCCACATGCTGCCGAGCCCGCTGAAGTACGCGGCGGCGTCCGTGAAGCGGCCTGTCTGCCCCGCGTAGGCCCACGCGTCGAGGTGGAAGTGGAACGTCCACGGGAAGAGCAGCATCGTCCCGACGGTGTCGCCCGTGTCCGTGAGCGCATGCGCCGCGTGGCCGATGACGAAGCTGAGGGCCCAGAGCTTGCTCCCGAAGCCCTTCCAGATCACGAGCCCGATCAGCAGCCCGAAGGTGATCGAGTGGGTGAAGCCGACGCCCGGCCAGCCGCGGTGGAACTGCGCGGGGTTGGAGGCCTTGAGGTCCCACGGCCCGAGGTGGATCCCGTAGACGAACCACTTGGTCAACAGGTCGGGCGCGTACGAGCCGATGAGGAGCGGGACGAACGCGACCTTCAGGCCGAGGTGCTTCTGGAACGCGTACGGCTCGAGGTCGTGGGCAGCCCAGCTCACGGGTGTCTCACCGACGCAGCCGACGGAAGAGGGTCGGCACGAGCCAGGCGGCGACGACGATGTACACCATCGCGACCGCGACGGAGAACATGAAGTCGTTGACGACGACGCCGATCGCGATGTAGACGACGGCGGCCACGCAGTAGCCGGCGAAGACCCGTAGGTCCGCACGGCTCGGGATCTTGAAACGAGTCGAAAGCTGGTCGGGATCGCGCATCGGACGTGAGGCTAACGTCGGCGGAGGAAGTTCCGACCCGCACTTGTGTCGCTGGGCTCGGAAGAGGATGATGGCGACGGCCGATGAAACGGAACTCGCTCGGCATCGTGATTGCCGCCGTCGTCGTCTTGCTCATCGCAGTGACTGGGCTGGTCGGGTGGGCGGCCGGCCACTACACCAACAAGACGGTCACGGTGGGAACGCAGACGGAGACCTCGTCTGCGCAAGCCGTTGACCCGAAGGTGGCCGCGGGAGCACACGTGTTCGTCCAGTTCGCGTGCGTGCAGTGTCACGGCGAAGGGGGCCAGGGGGGAGTCTCGCCCGACGTGCCGGCACTGACCAACGTCGGCAAGCAGCTGACCGTTGCGCAGCTGGCGGGCATCATCAACCACGGGCTCGGCGAGTCGGCCAATCCGACGAAGCCGTACATGCCGGTCTGGGGGGCCGTGATCTCCAAGCGCCAGGTGGGCGAGCTCGTTTCGTACATCCGCGCCGGGCTCCCGGCCGTGGGCGATGCGACCCCGCCTCCCGTGCCGCAGGGCCAGGGGGACGAGGTGGCCGGCGCGGCGCTCTACGTGCGTGACGGCTGCATCAACTGTCACGGTCCGAACGGGCTCGGAGGCGTGCCCAACCCCCTCTCGGAGGACAAGGCGATCCCACCGCTCGCCGGAGCCGATTTCCGCGGGGAGTTCAACACCGACGCGAAGATCAAGGCGATGATCCGCAGCGGCAGCGTCATCGGGCGTGCGCCGATCGTGAGCATGCCGCACTGGGGCGGGATCCTCACCGACGCGGAGCTCCGCCAGCTGGTCGCTTACATCAAGACGTTCAAGTGAGCCGATGCCGCGTCGTCGCGGTCGACAAAGTGGATCCACGGCGACGCGAGTGAGAGCGTCGAGACCGCCAGCGCCCCGCCTGCGAGCACCGTCGCCGTGACGAGCGCCAGCCTTCGGCCGGCTCCACGGCCGGCGCCGAAGGCGAGGCTCGGCAGGCGCCGCACATGCGCAAGGACGTGGGCGCCGGTCGCGACGAGCCAGACGACGAAGCTCGCCTTGTGCAGCCCGAGGATGAGCCCGTACCGCGGGCCGAGCGCGATCAGCGTCACTCCGGTGCCGAAGAGGGTGAGCGTCGACAGGACGACGAACGGGGCGAGCAGCCGCAACAGGGCGTGCGGCGGCCCTCTCCGAACGTACGCGGAGCTTCCGCTGTAGTAACGCCAGAACCGGTACCCGGTGCTAGCCAACTTGAGGGCCACCGGCGGGATCAGGAGCATGCCCACGAACACGTGCCACGGGAGCAGCGGCCGGATCGCGAGGATCGTCACTCCCTCGACGGCGAGAAGCACGATCAGGACGACCGCGGTGATCGCAGTCAGACGCTCGTTGCCGGTGGGCCCGGCGACCTCGACTGGCTGCTTCGCCATGGAGGCCAGTCAACCAACGGTCCCTAAGAGGACGATGAGAGGCCGAGCGGCTCGTTCGGCGGACGCGACTGGACGGGCCACCCGGCTACTGGCACCGTTTTCTCACCGTGACCGCCTTCCGAAGACTCGCCTTCCCGTTCTGGCTCGCGCGCGCGCGCCTCGCTCGGCGGCGCGAGCGGTTCGCGCTGGTCGTCCTCGGGCTCGGCGCGGCGGCGGCCATGCTCGGGGCCGTGCTGGCCGGGACCGTCGCCGCCCAGGATCGCGAGGTGGGCCGGTCGATGTCTGCGTTGCCGGACACCGTCCGGGCGGTCCGCGTGAACTGGTTCAGCGTCGGCGGCCAGGTGGCGCCGTACGCGCAGCTCGACGCGCACGTGCGCTCGGTGCTCGACGGCGTCACGAGCATGCGCCCGACCGGCACCTCGCTGTACCGCGAGAGCCAGCTCGGCGGTGCGCTTCTCAGCCTCGGAGCCGTCGACGGCCTGGAGCGGTGGGTCCACCTGCGCTCGGGCCGGCTGCCACGGCGTTGCGAGCCGCAGCGGTGCGAGGTGCTCGTGATCCGCCCCGGCGGCCGGATCCCGAACGTGCTCGGCCTGCGGCTCGTGCCCGTGGGGCAGGGCGACCTCACGACGGCGACGCTCTTCGGCGACGCGGCTCCGGCGGAGACGCTGCGCCAGTCGGCCTTCGTGCGCAAGATCGTCCGCTACCACCGTTCGGCGCCGCCGCCACTCGTGCTGGCGAACGGGGTCGCCGGCCTGGACGCCTCGCCGCGGCTGCACGACGCGTATCGCAGCTACGGCTGGGTCGTTCCCCTCCAGCGCGGCACGGTCCGCTCGTGGTCGGTCGACGCTCTGGCCGACCGGATCGAGCACGCGCAATCGGTGCTCCAGGCCGAGACCTTCGGCTTCGCGGTCACTGCTCCGCTGGACGAGTTGCGCGCCGCCGGAGACGAGGCGACGGTCTCCGGCCGGCGGCTCCTCCTGCTCGGCGGCGAGGCCGTCGCGCTCCTGCTCGCCTTCGCGGTGCTGGCGGCGGCGCGTCTTCGGCCGGACGTGGACGCGTCGCGGCGGCGACTTCTCTCCAGCGGCACCCGTCGCTGGCAGGTCGGCCTGCTCGTCGTCGCCGAGTCGGCGGCGATGGCGCTCTGCGGCGCGCTCGTGGGGTGGATCGCGGGCTCGGCCGTGGCCACCGCGGTCGCCGGCCGTACCGGCGAGCCGGTCGCCGCTCTGCTCCGCCATTCCGTGCTCTCGGGCCGCGGCATCGCCCTTGCGCTGGTGCTTGCCGGGGCGGCGGCGCTCGTGCTCGCCGTCGCTCTGACCGTGCGCCCGGTCGCCGTGCGGGGGCACTCGCTCTCGCCGCTCGACGTCGCGGCGCTCGGTGCGGCCGTGACGGTCGCGGTCGCGCTGGCGCGGGGCGCCGCCGACACCACCGACCTGCTTGCCGACAACGGCACCGGCATCGTGCTCCTCTTGCTCCCCTCGCTCGTCGGGTTCGCGGCCGCCGTGGCCGCGGCGCGCCTGCTCCCGGCCGGCCTGCGGCTGCTGGAGCGGGCGGTGCCCAGGGACGCGCTCGCCTTCCGCCTGGCCACGCTCGGCCTCGCGCGCCGGCCCGGGTACGCGGCGGTGGCCGTCGGCTTCGTCGTCGTCTCGATCGGGCTTGCGCTCTTCGCCGAGACGTATCGCTCGACGCTCGTCCGCGGCCAGGAGGAGCAGGCGGCGTACGCCGTGCCCGCCGATGCCGTCGTCCAGGAGGACCTGTCTCAGCTGGTGCCGGTCCGGTCGGTCCTGACCCCGGAAGTCGTCCGCTCGCTCCGTCCGGACGCACACGTCGAGCCCGTGATCCGGCTGGCCGGGAACATCCAGGGGGCGAACGACGTGACCGGCATCTCCGTCGTGGGCCTGTCCGGGCCCGCGCTGCGGCGGATCGACGGGTGGCGCGGTGACTTCTCGGCGAGCCCGCCGGCCGAGCTGGCGGAGAGGCTGGCGCCGTCCGGGCCGGTGGGACTTCGCAGCGAGCCGCTCCCGGCCGGCGCGACGAGGCTCGAGCTGCCGATCGCCGTCTCGGGCACCGAGGTCGGCGTCGCCGCGAGCATCCGGGGGCGGAACGGCTCGTTCACGACGGTCGAGCTCGGCCGCACCGTCGGCCCGCGGCCGCAGCTCCTCTCGGCGCCGATCCCGCGGAGCCTGCGCGGCGGCAGTCTCGTCTCCCTTCGCTTCGAGCCGCCGGCGAAGCTGGACGAGCGCGGCGCAGACGCCGGGGCCCCTGCGGTGGGCTCGGTCACGCTCGGATATCCGCGTGCCGGCGGGAAGGTGGTGACGGACTACTCCGGCTGGACCGGGACGGCGGGCGTGAGCAGGCTCGACGCGGCCGATCGCCTGCGCTTCGGCCTCACGCTGACCAACGAGGTGGACACCTACGTCCGCCCGCGCCAGCCGACCGACGGCCTTCGCATCCCGGCAGTCGTCTCTCCTCGCCTGGCCGCGATCGCCGGCCCCGACCGGGTGCTCGGAGTCGACGTCGCCGGCCAGCCGCTCGTGTTCCGGGTGGCGGCGGTCGCGAAGCGCTTCCCGGGAGGCGCGCCTCCCGGGACGGACGACTTCATGGTCGCCGACCGCGCGACCCTCCAGACCGCGCTGAACGCGTCCGCGCCGGGCGCCGGTTTTCCGACCGAGGCCTGGGTGAACGCCGAGCCCGGCCGCCGGGCAGCGGTCGAGGCGAGATTGCGCAAGCCGCCGTTCCCGGTGCTCACCGTGTCCTCGCAGGCGACGCTCGAGCGGTCGCTGAAGCGGGAGCCCGTCTCGAGGGCAGCCCTCGCGATGTTGGAGGCCTCGGCGCTGATCGCCGTCCTGCTCGCCCTCCTCGCACTGGTGCTCGGGGCGGTCTCGGAGCGCCGCGACGATGCCGCGGAGTCGTTCGACCTCGAGGCGCAGGGCACGCCCCCGGCGCGCCTGCGCCGGCAGCTCCGCCTGCGCGCGCTCGTCGTGGCCGGCGCCGGCATCGTGGGAGGCCTGGTCACCGGCATCGTTCTCTCGCTGCTCGTGGTCAGCTTCGTGGAGCTGACGGCCAACGCAACCGCGCCGGCTCCGCCGCTCGCCCTCTCGCTCGACTGGGCGGCGGTCGCCGTCTCGGCGCTCGTCGCGGTAGCGCTCGGGGCACTCCTCGTCGGGATCGTCACCGGGCGGGCCTTCCGCGAGCCCGCGCCCGCTCGGTACGGAGGGGGCGGATGAGCGCCGCCGTCGAGACGCGCGACCTCTTCCGTGTCCACTCGACCCGGGAAGGCGACGCCGCAGCGCTGCAGGGCCTGACCTTGACGATCGAGGAAGGCGAGATCCTGACCGTCCTTGGGCCGAGCGGCTCCGGCAAGACCTCGTTCCTGCGCATCCTCGCGGGCCTGGATGCCCCCTCGGCCGGAATCGCGCGCGTCTTCGGCCGGGATCTGCGCGGCCTCGGCTTCGGCGGTCTCGCCCGCTACCGCTCAGAGACGATCGGCTACCTCGACCAGCACTTCGCGCAGTCGCTTGCGCCCGAGCTTCGCGCCCGAGAGCTGGTCGGTCTCAAGCTGCGCGCGGAAGGCGTCGAGCGCGAGGCGCGCGAGTCGAGGTCACGCGAGCTGCTCGACCGGGTCGGCCTGGCCGGGAAGGCGGACGCGCGGCCGGGGCAGCTCTCAGGTGGAGAGCAGCAGCGGGTCGCTCTCTGCGCGGCCGTCGTCCATCGGCCCCGGCTCCTGCTCGCCGACGAGCCGACCGGGGAGCTGGACGAGGCGAACGCGGCGCTTGTCTACGAGGCGATCGGCGAGCTCGCCGCGGCAGAGGGCTGTACGGCCGTGATCGTCAGCCACGATCCGGCGTCGACGTCGATCGCCGACCGCTTCGTCCACATCCGCGACGGGCGCGTCAGCGAGGAGTCGCTCCGCGGCGCGGGCGAGAGCGCGATCGTGGTCGGGCGGGGAGGCTGGCTCCGGCTTGCCGCAGGAATTCCTGGAGCGCGCCGGGATCGGCACGAGGGCGGCGGCCTCGCTGGAGGAGGATCGGATCGTGGTCGTGGCGGCCGACGGCGACGGGCGCAGGCCTCAGGAGGCGGCGACGCTGGCGGCCGCGCCGAGGGCACCGGGTGAGACCGTCGCCCTCGTCCGAGGCGTCTCGAAGACGCACGGTCGCGGTGCCGCGGCGGCGCATGTCTTCTCCGACCTCGGGGCCGAGTTCGAGGGCGGACGCCTCACCGCGGTGACCGGGCCTTCGGGCTCGGGCAAGACGACGCTGCTCCACCTGCTTGCCGGGCTCGAGCTTCCGGACGCGGGCGAGATCGAGGTCTGCGGCGAGGCGATGCAGGCGCTCGATCGCGCGGGCCGCGCGGAGCTGCGCGGGCGGAACATCGCCCTCGTCGCTCAGCAGCCCGGGCTGATCCCGTTCCTGAGCGCGCGCGAGAACGTGGAGCTGGCCGAGGCGATCCGCGGCCGGAGCGCCGAGGGCACGCACGAGCTGCTCGCCTCGGTCGGCCTCGCCGAGCGGGCCGGACAGCGCGTCTCCCGCCTCTCGGCCGGCGAGCAGGTGCGCGTCGCCGTCGCCCGCGCGCTGGCGGCCCGCCCGCGGCTGCTGCTGGTGGACGAGCCGACCGCGCGGCTGGACCAGGCGAACGCGCTCACCCTTGCAGCGCTCCTGTCCGGCCTGGCCCGCGACACCGGAGCGGCGGTCGTCTGCGCCACGCACGACCCGGTCGTGATCGAGCAGGCCGACGCGGAGCTCGCACTCGTCGGGGCCGAGGCGGTCGTTCCCGCACCTGCCTAGGGAGGGCTTGACGAAACGCCGGCTGTGCCCCGGAGCGACGAGCGACATTCCGCCAAACCCTCCTAGTAATCTGGCGCAAGTGGAAGGCATCAGCCTCGAGGAGCTCCAGCTCGCGGCGCGCAACCACGGGATGCCGCTCGAGGCGTTGCGCTTTCCCATCACGCCGGTCGGCCTGCATTACCTGCTGATCCACTACGACGTGCCGGTCGTCGACGGGGCGGCCTGGCGTCTCACGGTCGCAGGCGAGCGTGAGCTCTCGCTGCGGCTCGATGACCTTCGTGACCGCCCAGCACTCGAAATGACCGCGACGATGGAGTGCGCCGGGAACGGCCGCGCGAGGCTCGATCCGCGCCCGGTCAGCCAGCCGTGGCTCCTGGAGGCGGTCGGCACCGCCCGCTGGACCGGCGCCGCACTGCGACCCCTCCTCGAAGAGGCGGGGGTGAGCGAGGGAACGGTCGAGGTGCTCTTCACCGGGCTCGACCGCGGCATCGAGGGCGGGGAGGAGCAGCGGTTCCAACGCAGCCTCCCGCTGGACGAGGCGATGGGAGACGACGTGCTCCTGGCTTACGAGATGAACGGCGCCCCGCTGCCGCCGCAGCACGGTTTTCCGCTGCGGCTGCTCGTTCCCGGCTGGTACGGGATGACGAACGTCAAGTGGCTGGAGCGGATCGAGCTGGTCGACCGGCCCTTCGAGGGGTACCAGCAGTCCTGGTCGTACCGGCTGCGGCAGGAAGAGGAAGAGCCCGGCGAGCCCTTGCAGCGGATGCTGCCGCGCTCGCTGCTCGTCCCGCCCGGCATCCCGGAGTTCCTGACGCGCGACCGGACCGTCGAGGCCGGCGAGCACCTGATCGAGGGGCGCGCCTGGTCGGGCCTCGCGCCGGTCGAGCGGGTCGAGGTGAGCGACGACGGCGGCAAGACGTGGGGCGAGGCAGAGCTCGAGCCGCCGGAGGGCCGCTGGGCCTGGCGGGGGTGGCGCTTTCGCTGGGACGCGCGGCCGGGCGAGCACCTGCTGTGCTCTCGCGCGCGCGACGAGGCCGGCAACGAGCAGCCGCTCGAGCCGGCGTGGAACCTCGGCGGCTATTCCAACAACGCCGTGCAGACCGTGCGCGTCAGCGTCACCTGAAGGCGAGCGTCAAGACCACCGCCACGAACGCGACGACCACCGCCGTCATCACGACAAGACCACCGAACGTAGAGCGCCGCAAGACCCCGTCCTCCTTCCCCTGCCTCGCACCTGACCCTAGGGCCCGCCGGGCGGCCGGGCATCCCTCAGCCGGGGGGTCTGAGGACCGCGAACTGGTCGGTGATCTCGAGCCGGCGCGAGCGGAAGCTGTAGAGAGCAGCGGGTCGCCCGCCGGTGCGGCCGGGCTCGCGCCTCTCGCCGGTCCGCTCCAGCAGGCCTCGCCGAAGCAGGACACGTTGCAGGTTGGTCGCGGAGACCTCGTGCCCGAGGGCCGCGACGTAGAGCTCCCGTAGCTCGGAGATCGAGAAGACCGGCGGGGCCAGCGCGAAGCCGATGTTCGTGTACGAGAGCTTCGCCCGCAGACGGTCGCGCCCCGCGAGCACGATCGCCCGGTGGTCGAACGCCAGCTCGGGCAGGCGCGAGACCGGGTGCCAGCTCGTGTCGTCGGGAACCTCCGGGTCGAGGTCGGCGGGCACCAGGCCGAGGTAGGCGGTGGCGAGCTCCCATTCGAGCGGGTTGCGATCCGGGTCGCTCAGGATCTCGAGCTGCTCGAGGTGGGCGAGCTCGCGCACGTCCACCTTCATCGCGAGGTGGCCGCGGATCGACTGCTCCAGGGTCTCGCCGGGCGCTAGATACCCGCCTGGGGCGGACCAGTCGCCGAGGAACGGCTCGCGCGCCCGCTGCCAGAGCAGCGCCTGCAGCAGGCCCTCCCGGACCTGGAGCACGACCGCCAGCGTCGCGTGGGCCGGACGTGCCCTGGTAGACTCTCGTCGAGGTTTTCGCCCCACAGTCGTAAACCTAGCGCAAGAAACGAACGGAGGATTCCGATGCGCGCACTGATCATCATCGACATGCTCAACGACTTCGTGGACGGCCAGCTCGCCAATCCGAAGGCCCAGGCGATCATCGAGCCGCTCCAGAGGTTGCTCGCGCACGCGCGGGAACAGGGCTGGGTCGTCGTCTTCTCGAACGACGCTCACCAGCCGGGCGACCCGGAGATGCGCGTCTGGGGTGAGCACGCGATGGCCGGGACACCCGGTGCGGCGGTGATCCCGCAGCTCGAGCCCCGCGAAGGCGAGATCGTCTCGCCCAAGCGCCACTACGGCGCGTTCGAGGGCACCGGGCTCGACGAGCAACTCGCGGAGCGTGGCGTCGACGAGGTCGTGATCGCCGGGCAGCACACGCACATCTGCGTTCGGCATTGCTCGTATGAGGCGCTGACCCGCGGTTACCGGATCTTCGTCCCGCGTGACGCCGTTCGCGCCTTCGAAGGCGTCGATGAGGACGAGGCGCTCGCGTACCTGGAGATGGCGTACGGGGCAGAGATCACGACCGTGGACGAGCTCGTGGCGGTTCCCGCCGCAGCCCGAGCCTAGCGCAGCTCGCCGATGACGACCGCGGTCGCGGTCCCGGCTCCACGTGACGTCGAAGAGGTCCTCCGCGAGGGGGGCCTCTCGAGCTTCCACAAGCGGGCGATCCTCGTCACGGGCGCCGCCTGGACGTTCGTCGCCATGGAGATCCTGCTGGTGGGCTTCGTGGCGCCGATCTTCGCCGCCAACTGGAACCTCAGCGGGGCGATGCAGGGGCTCGTCAACAGCGCGGCTCTCGCAGGGTCGCTCTGTGGCTCACTCGTGCTCGGACGGCTCGCCGACCGGATCGGCCGCCGCGCAATCTTCCAGTACTCGATCCTCTGGTACGCGTCCTTCACCGCCCTGACGGCGGTCTCCTGGGGGCCCTGGTCGGTGATGACGTTCCGCTTCCTCGCCGGCCTCGGCATCGGTGGGATGCTCGTCGTCGACCCGGCGATGCTGACCGAGTACCTGCCGCCCCAGCGGCGAGGGCGGCTGCTGGTCTTCCTCGACTTCTGGTGGCCGGTCGGCCTCCTGCTCGCCACCGGCCTCTCCTGGATCTTCATCGGCCACTCGATCGGCGGCGACTCGAGCTGGCGCTGGCTGTTCCTCGCGGCCTCGTTCCCGGCGTTCCTGGCCTTCGTCGCGCGCCGCTCGCTCCCGGAGAGCCCCTACTTCCTGGCTCGGCGCGGCCGCGACGAGGAGGCGGCCGAGGTGCTCACCGAGATCACCGGCAAGCCCGTAGAGGCCGGGGATTTCAGCGTACCCGAGGAGACCGAGTCGTCGGCGCGCGAGCTCGTCGAGCCACGCTGGCGTGGGCGCGCCGTCACGACCGCGCTCATCTGGATGGCACTCAACATCTCCTACTACGGCCTGTTCCTCTGGCTCCCGTTCGTGCTCCAGGCCGAGAAGAGCTTCTCGATCAACGTCTACCTCTTGCTGACCCTGAGCGCGCTCTCGCAATTCCCGGGCTACGGGGCGGCGATCTGGCTGGTGGAGCGAATCGGGCGCAAGCCGACCCTGGCGGCGTTCCTGATCCTGGGAGGCGTCTCCGCGTACGCCTTCGCAGTCGCCGACTCCCAGGGCGTCTACGTGACCGCGCTCTTCTTCGTGGGCTTCTTCAACCTCGGCGCCTGGGGCGCGGTGTACCCGTACACCTCCGAGCTGTTCCCGACGCGGCTGCGCTCGACCGCCTTCGGGGTAATGGAAGGGGTAGGCAAGGCGGCCGCGATCGCCGGCCCGTACCTGTTCGGCCACCTCAAGGATGCGACCGGGAGCACGACCTGGTCGCTCACCTTCATCGCGATCGTGATGGCGGCCGGCGGGCTGGTCGCGGCGGTCTTCGGGCGCGAGACGCGCGGGCACCGGCTGGCCTGACTACCATCGGTCGAGGCCAGTGGCGCTCGACCGTCGAGACTTCCTTGCCCGCGGCGGGTTGACGCTCGCCGCCGCGGCCGTGCTCGGGCCCGAGGCGCTCGCCGCCGGCCCCGAGTCCGAGTCGCGCGCTCCGCTCGGCTGGGGTGCCGTCCGCGCAGAGTTTCGCCTTCGGCGCGATCGCATCCACCTCGGCGCGTTCCTCCTCGCCTCGCACCCGGCTCCGGTGCGCCGTGCGATCGAGCGTCACCGGCAGGGCTTCGACGCCGACCCGGTCGGCTACCTCCACGGCCAGCAGGTCCGCCGGGAGGCGGCTGTGCTCCGTGCCGCCGCCGCGTACACGGGCGCCCGACCGGCCGACCTCGCTCTCACCGACAGCACGACCATGGGCCTCGCGCTGCTCTACAACGGGCTCCACGTCCGACCGGGCCAGGAGCTGCTGACCTCGACGCACGACTTCTTCGTCACGCACGACGCCCTGCAGCTGAAGGCGGACCGCTCCGGCGCGTCGCTGCGGAAGATCCCGCTCTACGAGCAGAGCGCCGCCGCCTCGGCGAGCGAGATCGTCAGGCGGGTGGTCGCCGCGGTGACGCCGCGGACCCGCGTCGTAGCACTGACGTGGGTGCACTCGAGCACCGGCGTCAAGCTCCCGATCGCCGCAATTGCCCGAGCGCTCGCTCCCTTGAACCGGGGGCGGGCGGAGGCCGACCGGATCCTCTTCTGCGTCGACGGCGTGCACGGTTTCGGGATCGAGAACGTCCGGCTGCCCGGCCGTCGGCTGCGACTTCTTCGCGACGGGCTGCCACAAGTGGCTCTTCGGGCCGCGCGGGACCGGCCTCGTGTGGGGCCGCCCGGGAGCGTGGCAGCACGTGACGCACACCATCCCGTCCTTCACGGTCACGGGCACGGCCGGCGGCGCGATGACCCCGGGCGGGTTCCACTCCTTCGAGCACCGCTGGGCCCTGGCGGAGGCGTTCGCCTTCCACCAGCGCATCGGGAAGGCGCGGATCGCAGCCCGGACGCACATGCTCAACAGCCGATTCAAGTCGGGTCTCGCCGCGATGCGGCACGTGACCCTGCGCACGCCCCGCTCGCCGTCGCTGTCGGCGGGCCTCGTCTGCTTCGACGTTCAGGGGATGCCGCCGACCGAGGTCGTCGACCGGCTGCTCCGGCGCGGGATCATCGCCACCGTCACGCCCTACGCGGATGCGCTCGCGCGGGTCGCTCCGAGCGTCCTCAACACACCGGCCGACGTCGACCGGACGCTGACGGCGCTGCGGGCGCTCGCCTAGCCGCCGGCGACGGCGGCGACGAGGCGGATCTCGGTTTGCGCCTCGAGCGGAGCCTCGAGGTCGTCCGCCTGGACGCTGTCCACGTAGACGTTCACCAGCGGACGAAGCGTCCCGTGCTCGTCGAAGAGCAGGTCGCGCACCGGCAGCTCGCGCAGCGCGGCGCGCACCGTCGGCGCGTCGATCTCGAAGCGCCCTTCGCCGCCGGCCTCGCGGGCGAGCAGCGACGGGAGCAGGATCACTGCCACTCGGCCGCCTCGACGGACAGGATCGTCGGCAGGTAGGCCACCGCCTCGATCCACTCGCCGCCGGCATCCGGTGACACCCAGACCGACCCGCTCTGCGTCCCGAGGTAGATCCCGACCGGGTCGAGCAGGTCGAAGCTCATGCCCTCGCGCTTGACCGACTGCCAGGCCTGCTGCGGGAGGCCGTTCTCGAGCAGCTCCCAGGACGCCCCGCCGTCCCGGGTGCGGTAGACGCCCAGCCGCCCGTCCGGCGTGACCCGGTTCTCGGCGCCCTCCTCGGGAACGACGTAGGCCGCGTCGGGGTCCGCCGGATCGAGCGCGATCGGGAAGCCGAACCCGCTCGGCAGGCCGTTCCCCTCGAGCCGCTCCCACGTGTCGCCGCGGTCGTCCGAGCGGTAGACGCCGCAGTGGTTCTGCTGCCAGAGCCGCTCCGGTCTCGCCGGGTGCACGAGCAGCTTGTGCACGCACTGCCCGACCTCGGGGAAGTTGTCGTCCGGGAAGAAGTCGGCCGCGACGCCGGTGTTCTTCGGCGCCCAGGACTCGCCGCCGTCGTCGCTGCGGAAGGTGCCTGCCGCGGAGATCGCGATGTAGAGCCGCTGGGGGTCCGACGGGTCGACCTGAATCGAGTGGCAGCAGAGGCCGCCGGCGCCGGGATTCCACCTCTCCCGCGTCGGGTGCTCGAGCACCGACTGAACGGGCTCCCAGGTCGAGCCGCCGTCGCCGCTGCGGAAGAGGGCGGCCGGCGTGCCGCCGAGCCACAGCGTCTCCGGCTCGTCGGCATGGCCTGGCTCGACGTGCCAGGACTTCTCCCAGCTGAGACCGCTCTCCTCGGGCAGCCCGATCCCCTCGGCCCGCTCCCAGGTCTCGCCCAGGTCGGTGGAGCGGTGTGCCGTCGCGCCGTAGACCCAGTTGTTGGTGGCCGCGTGGACGACCCCGGTGCGTGGGTCGCGCATCGCGTGGAAGACCTCCCAGCCGGTGAGGTGCGGACCCTCCACGCTCCACTTGCGACGCGTTTCGTCGCTCGTAAGAAGGAAGAGACCCTTGCGGGTACCGACGAGGACGGCGACTCCCATCGAGCCACTAGCCTAAGCAACAACGACAGAGGAGGAGACGATGGAACGGACCGCTGCGACCTTGAATGAAGCCGAGGCGAAGCTGTTCGAGGGCCGCAACTGGGGCAACATCGCCACGGTGCGCGCCGATGGCTCACCGCACGTGACGCCGGTGTGGGTGGACTACGACGGCGAGCACGTGCTCGTCAACAGCGCCTACGGCCGGGCGAAGGTGCGGCACATCCAGCGTGACCCGCGTGTCTCGATCGACGTGCTGCCGGCGGAGGACCAGCAGGCCGGCTACGTCAGCGTCAGCGGGACCGCCGAGCTGGTGGACGAGGGCGCCAATGACCACATCGACAGGCTCGCGAAGAAGTACCTGGGACTCGACCAGTATCCCTACCGCACCCCCGACGAGAAGCGCGTGATCATCCGGATCAGGCCCGACCGGGTCGGCTCGATGGGTCTCGGCCGCTAGATGCGGCTCACGCTCTGCGACGTCGGTCCCCGTGACGGTCTCCAGAACGAAGCCGTCACGCTGGAGCCGGCGACGCGGGCAGAGCTCGTCAACCGGCTCGCGGCGGCGGGGTTGCCCCGCGTCGAGGCGGCCAGCTTCGTGCGCGCCGAGCGCGTACCGCAGATGGCCGGCGCGGAGGAGGTCGTTGCGGGGATCGAGCGCCGAGCTGGGACGGAGTACTCGGGCCTCGTTCTGAACGCGAAAGGGTACGAGCGCTTCGCAGCGTCGGGCCTCGACCGCGTGAACGTCACGCTCGGCGCCACGGAGGCGTTCAACCGGCGAAACGGCGAGATGTCGCGCGACGAGGCCGTGGCCCAGGTCGAGCGGATCCTCGCCGCCGCCAAGGAGCCTGCCACGGTCACGATCTCCGTCGCCTTCGGCTGCCCCTTCGAAGGGGAGGTCGACGAAGGCGAGGTGGTGGCGCTGGCCGAGCGCCTCGAGGTGGACGAGGTCGTGCTCGCCGACACGATCGGCGTCGCCGGCCCCGGACAGGTGCGCCGCCTGGTCGACCGTGTCCGCGGCCTCGGCAAGCGCACCGGCTTCCACGGCCACAACACGCGCAACACCGGCTACGCGAACGCGCTCGCGGCGCTGGAGGCCGGCGCCCAGGTGCTCGATTCGTCGGTCGGCGGGCTCGGCGGCTGTCCCTACGCGCCACGGGCCAGCGGCAATGTCGCGACCGAGGATCTCGTCTACCTGCTGGAGCGGGAGGGAGTCGCGACAGGGGTCGACCTGGACGCGCTCGTCGCGATCTCGACGTGGCTGGAAGGGATCTTCGGCCGGACGCTCGAGGGCCAGGTCTACCGCGCCGGCGTCTGGCCCTAGGCGCCGCTTGCGGCGCCGTCCTTAGGACACACGGGCTTGCCCGTGTGTCCGTCTGAGATGACCGGTCGAACCGGTTGCACTCGCTACGCGACGGCGTGTAAGGCGGTTGCGAACGCCTCTACCGCGAGATCGATCTCCTCGTCGGTCGTCTGCCAGTTCGAGACCGAGACGCGGATCGCCTTTCGCCCGTTCCAGGTCGTGCCGCTCAGCCAGATCTCTCCGCTCTCCTGCACGCGGCGCAGCACCTCGTCCGTGCGCTCGTCCGAGTCGAAGCGGAAGAGCACCTGGTTGAGCACGACGTCGTTCAGCACCTCGACGCCGTCGAGGCCGACGATCGCCTCCCCGAAGCGCGCCGCCCCGTCGCAGCAACGCTCCACCAGCTCGACGATCCCGCTCCGGCCCAGCGAGCGCAGCGCCGCGTAGACGGCGAAGCCGCGGGCCCGGCGCGAGAACTCCGGCACCCAGTCGACCTGGTCGCGGACGCGCCGGGCGCCCTCGTCCTGGATCAGGTACGACGCCGTGACGGTCATGGCCAAGCGATGCGATTCGGGATGCGCGCAGAAGACCATTCCCGAGTCGTAGGGCACGTTCAGCCACTTGTGCGCGTCGGTCGTCCAGGAGTCGGCGCGCTCGATGCCGGCGACGAGGTGGCGCAGCCGCGGCGAGACCGCCGCCCAGATGCCGAAGGCGCCGTCCACGTGGAGCCAGGCGCCCGACTCCTTACAGGCGGCCGCGATCTCGGGGAGCGGGTCGAACGCGCCCGTGTTCACCTCGCCGGCCTGGGCGCAGACGATCGCCGGCCCGTCGGAGAGCGCTGCGCGCAGAGCGCCAGGCTCCATCCGGCCCTGGTCGTCTGCGGGAACGGTTGTCGGCGCGCCGAGCCCGAGCAGCCGTAGCGCGCGATCGACGGTGACGTGGCGCTTTTCGCCGACGAGCACCTGCACCGGCGGCGCTCCGCCGAGCCCGTCGCGGTTCACGTCCCAACCGAGACCGTCGAGCACGTGGAAGCGCGCGGCGGCGAGCCCGGTCACGTGCGCCATCTGAGTGCCGGTGACGAAGCCGACCGACGCCTCGCCGGGCAGGCCGAGCAGCTCGACCAGCCACTCGCGCGTCACCTGCTCGACCACCGAGGCAGAGGGGCCGCCGACGTACAGGCCGGCGTTCTGGTCCCAGGCCGAGGTCAGCCAGTCGGCTGCGATGGCCGCCGGCAGGGCGCCGCCGATCACGAAGCCGAAGTAGCGGCCGCTTCCCATGGCGACGACGCCGGGCTCGGCGCCTTCGGCGAGCTCGTTCAGCACCTCCTCGGCGTCGACCGGGCTCTCGGGCAAGGGCCCGCCCAGGGCCTCGCGGAGCTCCTCCGGGCTCGTGCGCGGGAACACCGGCCGGTCGCCCAGGCTCTCGAGGTAGTCGGCCGCGATCTCGGCGGTTCGACGCAGCAGCTCGCGAGCGTCGCTCACGCCGAGACCCTACGCGTCGAGCGCGAACAGCTGCGCGTCCCGCCGTCCGAGCCTGATGTCGCGCTCATACTCGAGCCCGAGCTTGCGCGCGACGTTCTCCGAGGCGGTGTTCCCGTGGATGATCAGCGCGATCACCCGGTCGGCGCCGAGCCCGTTCAGCGCGTAGTCGCGGGCGGCGCCGGCCGCCTCCGTCGCGTAGCCCCGCCCCCAGTAGTCGCGGCCGAGCGTGTAGCCGACCTCGACCTCGGTCGGCCCGGACGGCTGAGCCCGGGTGGTCGGCTCCCAGGTCTCGCTGTTCCAGATCAGGATCCCGACGCGGCCGATGATCGCGTCGTCCTCCCGGCGCAGGGTGGTGAAGAGACCGAACTCGTCCACCTCCCAGCGCTCGATCATGCGCCGTACCGAGAGCTGCGTCTCGGCCTTCGTCAGGGTGCGCCCGTCACCGACGTAGCGCATCACCTCGGGGTCGGCGTACATCGGGGCCAGGGCTTCCGCGTCCTCCTCGACGGGCATCCGCAGGACGAGCCGCTCGGTGGTCAGCTCCAGCATCGGGGCTAGCCTAGTCGCGCATGAATCGCCTGGCCGAAGAGACCAGCCCGTACCTTTTGCAACACGCTTCCAACCCGGTCGACTGGTACCCCTGGGGCGAGGAGGCGCTCTCGCGCGCCCGAGACGAAGACAAGCCGGTCCTGCTCTCGATCGGCTACGCGGCCTGCCACTGGTGCCACGTGATGGCGCACGAGTCGTTCGAGGACACGGTCACGGCCGAGCTGATGAACGAGCGCTTCGTCAACGTGAAGGTCGATCGCGAGGAGCGACCCGACGTCGATGCGATCTACATGGACGCGGTGGTGGCGCTGACCGGCCACGGCGGCTGGCCGCTGACGGCGTTCCTGACCGCCGAGGGCGAGCCCTTCCTCGGCGGGACGTACTTTCCGCCGGAGCCGAGGCACGGGATGCCCGCCTTCAGGCAGCTGCTCGTCGCGGTTTCCGATCTCTACCGAGAGCGGCGCGAGGAGGTGGCCGAGCGGGCGAGCGTCCTGATCGGCGCGCTCGAGCAGGCGGCCGTTGCCGATCCGTCTCCGGAGCCGCTGACCGAGTCGCTGCTGGAGGAGGCGACGCGGCGGCTCGCCGAGTTGGCCGACCCTGAGTGGGGCGGGTTCGGGCGCGCGCCGAAGTTCCCGCCGGCCTCGGCGATCGAGCTGCTGCTCCGGCGCGGAGAGGCCGATCTGGCCGCAAGGACTCTCGACGGGATGGCGGCCGGCGGCATGTACGACCTGGTCGGCGGCGGCTTCCACCGCTACTCGGTCGACGAGCGCTGGCTCGTGCCGCACTTCGAGAAGATGCTCTACGACAACGCGCTGCTCGTCCCGGCCTACCTGCACGGCTGGCTCGTGACCGGCAACGAGCGCTACCGCGAGGTGGCGGCGGAGACGCTCGACTACCTCGTGCGCGACCTGCGGCTCGACGGGGGCGGGTTCGCCTCCTCGCAGGACGCCGACACAGACGGCATCGAGGGCTTGACCTACACCTGGGCGCCCGGCGAGGGAGCGCCGGAGGAGCTGTTCGAGCCGTTCGAGGGCGGGCGCTTCGTCCTCCGCGGCGAGCTGGACGAGGAGACCCGGGCCCGCCTGCTCCAGGCTCGCTCGCAGCGCCCGCAGCCGGCGCGCGACGACAAGGCGATCGCCTCGTGGAACGGACTGGCGCTCGCGGCGCTCGCCGAGGGCGGCCGCCGGCTGGGGCGCGTGGACCTCGTCGCCGAGGCCCGGGCGCTCGGCGAGTTCCTGCTCGGCCCGTTGTCAGGTGAGGACGGGCGTCTCTATCGCAGCCTCCGGGCGGGCCGGGTCTCGGGCTTCGGCTTCCTCGACGACTACGCGAACGTCGCGAACGGCCTCTACGAGCTGCACGTCGCCACGGGCGAGCTGCGCTGGCTCGAGGAGGCGCGACGGCTCGCGCTGCTCGCGGTCGAGCTGTTCGCCGACGACGAGCGGGGCGGGTTCTTCATGGCTCCCGTCGGCGCCGACGGGCTGGTCGCGCGCAAGAAAGACCTCTTCGACCATCCGATCCCATCGGGCAACTCGATGCTCGCCTTCGCGCTGCTGCGCCTGGCTCGGATCTACGGCGACGACGAGCTTGAGCGCAGAGCCGTCGGGGTCCTGCGCCTGCTCGGGGCGAGCCTCGGCCGCGGCCCGACCGAGTTCGCGCACGCGCTGAACGCGCTCGATCTCTACCTGGCGACCCCGAAGGAGATCGCGGTCGTCGGACCGCCGGAGAGCGAGGTAGCACGGGCGGCGCTGGAGCCGTTCGAGCCGAACGCGGTGGTGGCGTTCGGCCCGGCCGAGGCCGTGCCGCTGCTCGAGGGCAAGACGCTCGTGGACGGCAAGCCGGCGGTCTACGTCTGCGAGCGCTTCGCCTGCCAGGCCCCGGTCACGGAGGCCGCCGACATCCGCAGCGCACGGTCGCGCGCTTCGAGCTCCAAGTAACAGTCTGTTACAAGCTCACGAAGGCCCGGCGTCGTGCTGATTCCCGCAGGTGAGGACGTTTCCATCCGAGCAAGTAACAGTCTGTTACTTGGAAGGACAGGGCCCGGCGCGACGGCTTGGGCGCGTAGAGTCCCCCGCCGATGCTCTCGGTCGAGCGGGTGACGCGCAGGTTCGGCGGCATCGTCGCCGTCGACGACGTCTCGTTCGACGTGGCCGAGGGCGAGGTCGTCGGGCTGATCGGGCCGAACGGCGCGGGCAAGACGACGATGTTCAACCTGATCACCCGGCTCTACCGGCCGGACGCGGGCGAGATCGCGTTCGACGACACCACGCTCCTTGGGACGCCTCCTCACGGGATCGTCAAGCGCGGGATCGCACGGACCTTCCAGAACGTGGAGCTGTTCGGGTCGATGACGGTCCTCGAGCACGTTCTCGTCGGGAGGCACGCGCGCCGTGGCCTCGGAGTGCTCGAGATCCTCAACTACACCGGGCTGGCCGAGCTTGCACACCGGCGTGCCGCCGACCTGCCATACGGCACGCAGAAGCGGGTCGAGCTCGCGCGGGCCCTCGCCTCCGGGCCGCGCCTGCTTCTCCTCGACGAGCCGGCAGGGGGGCTCAACCACGAGGAGGTCGGCGAGCTCGGCTCCCTGATCCGGCTCCTGCAGGTGAACCTCGAGCTGACGATCCTGCTCGTCGAGCACCACATGGGACTCGTCATGAGCGTCGCCGACCGGGTGCACGTGCTCGACTTCGGCCGCCTGATCGCAAGCGGCACGCCGGCCGACGTTCAGGGCGACCGGAGCGTGATCGAGGCGTACCTCGGGACCGCGGATGCCTGAGCCGCTCCTGCAGCTGGAGCGGGTCGAGGCGCGCTACGGGGCCATGCAGGCGCTCCACGGGGTCTCGCTGACAGTCGGGGAGGGTGAGATCGTCGCCGTCCTCGGAGCCAACGGCGCCGGCAAGACGACCACGCTCCGCGCGGTGTCCGGCACCGTCAGGCGGAGCGGCGGCGAGGTGGTCTTCGCGGGCAAGCGCATCTCGCGCCGCTCGCCGGAGGCGGTCGCGCGGCTCGGTGTCGCCCACGTGCCCGAAGGCCGCGGCACGCTGACGGAGCTGAGCGTCCGCGAGAACCTTCGGCTCGGCGCCTACGTGCGCCGCGATCGCGCCGGCGTCCGCGAGGACGAGCGTCGCGTGCTCTCGTACTTCCCCTGGCTGGAGACGCGTTCGGCCCAGCGGGCAGGGACGCTCAGCGGCGGCGAGCAGCAGATGCTCGCTCTCGCGCGCGCGTTGATGCTGCGGCCGAGGCTCGTGCTACTCGACGAGCCGTCGCTCGGGCTCGCGCCGATCGTGGTTGCCGAGATCTTCCGGATCGTCCGCGAGCTGAACGAGCGCGAGGGACTGGCTGTGCTGGTCGTCGAGCAGAACGCCGTCCTCGCGCTGGAGGCCGCCTCGCGCGCCTACGTGCTGGAGGTGGGGAGGGTCGCGGTCGAGGGCTCGAGCGCGGAGCTGCGCAGAGACGAATCCGTTCGACGCTCCTACCTCGGCTACTGAGCCATGCCGAGTATCGACCGGTCATTTCAGACGGACGCGCAAGCAAAGCCCGCGCGTCCTGACGGCGCCGCCGCAAGCGGCGGCTCAGTCGGTTACTAGCGGTGCTGCTCGCCTTCGACTGGACGGAGCTCGCCCAGCAGATCGTCGTCGGCCTGGCCTCGGGCGGCGTCTGGGCCACGCTCGCGGTTGCGCTCGTCCTGATCTACCGCTCCACCGGCGTCGTCAACTTTGCCCAGGGCGAGATGGCGATGTTCTCGACCTTCATCGCGTGGTCCCTCGTCCACCACGGGCTCTCCTTCTGGGCCGCGTTCTTCCTGACGATCGGGATCTCGTTCGCAGGCGGCGTGCTGGTCGAGCGCGCGGTCATCCGGCCCGTGGAAAGCGCGCCGGTGCTGACGGTGGTGATCGTCACCCTGGGCCTGTTCTTCCTCGTGAACGGCGCCGCGCGCTGGATCTGGTCGCCCGAGCCGCGCGCCCTGCCGAACGCCTTCTCGACCCGGCCGATCGACGTCGCGGGCGTGGCCTTCTCGATCCAGGACATCGGCATCATCGGCGTCTCCCTCGGCGCGGTCGGGCTGCTCTGGCTGTTCTTCCGGTTCACGAAGCTCGGGCTGGCCTCACGCGCCGCGGCCGTCAACCCCGAGTCCAGCCGCCTGCTCGGCGTGCGGGTGAGCTGGATGCTCGCGCTCGGCTGGGGGCTCGCGGCCGCGATGGGCGCGGTCTCCGGGATGCTCGCGGCGCCCGCTCTCGCGAGCTTCGACCAGAACCTCATGCAGCCCGTGCTGCTGTACGCGTTCGCCGGGGCCGTGCTCGGCGGGATCGACAGCCTGCTCGGAGCGGTCGTGGGGTCGCTGATCCTGGGAGTCCTCGTCAACCTGATCGGCACGTACCTCGACTGGGTCGGGACCGAGCTGCGGCTCCCGGTCGCCCTCGCGGTGATCCTCGGAGTGCTGCTCATCCGCCCGGCCGGCCTGTTCGGCCACGAGGCGGTGAGGCGCGTCTGAGCGGCCGCCGCACCCTTGGGGTCGGGCTCTGGCTGCTCGTCGCGGGGGCCGCGCTCGCCGTCTACGCCTTCGCGCCGAGGTACGTCAGCGATTTCCACTCTCGCGACCTCGCGCATGCGGGTGTCTTCTTCATCGCGATCATCGGGCTGAACCTGGTCACCGGGTACACCGGGCAGATCTCGCTCGGCCACGGCGCGTTGATGGCGATCGGCGCATACACGACCGCCGCGCTCGTGGTGCACGAGCACTGGCGCGACGTCTGGACCGTCCCGCTCGCGGGGCTGGCGGGCGGCATCGTCGGATTCCTGATCGGGCTCCCGGCCCTGCGTCTCTCGGGGCTCTACTTCGCCCTCGCCACCTTCGCGTTCGCGGTGGCGATGCCGTCGCTGCTGCGGAAGTTCTCCGGCCTCACCGGCGGCGGCCAGGGCCTGCGCCTGCTCGAGTCGTCGCCCGAGCAGGTGACCGGGATCAGCGGCACGGTCACGATCTTCGGGCACTCGACGACCCAGAACCATTTCCTCTACTACCTGACCTGGGCGATCGGGCTGGTCGGCTTCCTGCTCATGTGGCTGCTCGTGCGGGGGCGGCTCGGGCGCGTCTTTCGCGGGATCCGGGACAGCGAGATCGCGGCCGCCTCGAGCGGCATCGACCTCGCGCGCTACAAGACCCTCGCCTTCGCCTTGAGCGGCGTGTACGCGGGGGTCGCCGGCTCGCTCCTCGCGATCCAGGACGAGATCGTCAACCCGCTCACGTTCTCGTTCCTGCTCTCGATCCTGCTGCTCGTCGGCGCCGTCGTGGGAGGCCTCGGCTCCCTGCCGGGAATGGTGCTGGGAGCCTTCTTCATCCAGTACCTGCCCGACCTCTCGACGCGCGTCTCGAGCGCGCCGGGCGTGCCCGACTTCGTCTACGGCGCGGCGATCATCCTGGTCATGATCCTGCTTCCGAGCGGCGCCGGCGGGCTCCTCAGAAAGCTGGCCGAGCCGCTAACAACCCGGTTGTACACTCGTCCCTAGCAGGGATGAGGAGCAGGGTTCACGTGATCTTGGGCGCGCTCGTCGCCCTCGGATTGGCCGCCGTCGCGTCGGGAGCGTCGACGCCGGGCGTCAGCTCGAACGAGATCCTGATCGGCGGGACGACGCCGCTCACGGGCCCGGCCGCGGCGTACGCGTCGGTCGCGCGCGGGGCGGCCGCGTACTTCAAGTACGTCAACTCGAGGGGCGGCGTGAACAAGCGCAAGATCAAGTACGTCTACAAGGACGACGGCTACGACCCGGCCAGGACGAGCGAGCAGACGCGCGAGCTCGTGCAGCAGGACAAGGTCTTCGCGATCTTCAACAGCCTCGGCACCGAGCAGAACCAGGCGACCCGTCCCTACCTGAACGCGGTCAAGGTGCCGCAGCTCTTCGTCGCCAGCGGCGCGACCACCTGGGGGACGGACTACAAGCAGTTCCCGTGGACGATCGGCTACCAGCCGAACTACCGGGCCGAGGGCACCATCTACGGCCGCTACGTCGCCAAGACCACTCCGAAGGCGCGCATCGGGGTGCTCTACCAGAACGACGACTACGGCAAGGACCTGCTCAAGGGCCTGACCAACGGGCTCGGCAAGAAGGGCAAGCTCGTCGTCTCGAAGCAGAGCTACGAGGTGACCGACGACAACGTCCAGTCGCAGGTCGCGCGCCTCAAGGCCGCCAGGGTGAGCACGCTGATGCTGTTCGCGACGCCGCAGTTCGCGATCCAGTCGTACGTCTACGCGCACAAGCTGGGCTGGAAGCCGAAGGTCTTCGTGAACGCCGTCTCGAGCGCCTCCAACATCATGGGCCTCTCGACGGTGGGCGCCGGCAAGAAGCAGACCGAGGGCTCGCTCAGCATCGTCTTCCTCAAGGATCCGACCGACGCGCATTGGGCCAAGGATCCGGGGATCAAGCTCTACAGCTCGATCATGAAGCGCTTCAAGGGCGGCCGGATCAAGGACGTCTATGCCGTCTACGGCATGTCTGCGGCGCACACGTTCGTCGAGGCGCTGAAGAAGGCGGGCAAGAACCCGACGCGCGAGAGCATCATGAGGGCGGCCTTGCACCTGAACATCAAGAACGACCCGTTCCTCCTGCCCGGCATCACCGTCAAGACCGGCCCCGGCGACCACTTCCCGCTCGACCAGGCGAAGCTCGAGCGCTACCACAACGGGCACTGGGTCGTCTTCGGCGGGTTGTTCCGAGTGCGCTAAGCGACGCCTACGCGGAGCTGGCGAAGGCCGGCTCGCGGGCCGGCGCGCTGACGAGCTTGCGGCGGCGGACCGGCAGGAAGCTGATCACTCCTACCGTGATCGCGACACCGAGCCACTGCGTCCAGCGCAGGGAGTCGTCGAAGACGTAGATGCCGACGAGGGCGGCGGTGACCGGAAACGCCAGCTCCCCGAGCGCCGCGAGCAGCGCCGGGGTTCGGCGGAGCCCGTAGTAGTAGAGCCCGAGCGCCAGGAAGCCGGTCACGAAGGCCAGCACCGCGATCCAGAAGCTGTCGTGCGCGTTCGAGAACGCGGCCGCCCCGACGATCGGCAGCGCGCAGGCGCTCGCGATCAGGCCGAAGCCGAAGCGGACCGTCGACACGTGGTCGAAGCTGAGCCGACGGCTCAGGAGGCGCCCGAAGACCGTTCCCATCCCCCAGAGCACGGCCGCGGCCAGCGTCTCGGCGATGGGCGTGAGCCCGTGCGCGTGGGGGTCGAGCGGGTGCGGCAGGGCGATCAGCCAGACCCCGGCCAGCGCGGGGAGGAGGAACCAGGCGAAGTCGCGCCGGGGCTGCTCCTTGAGCACGAGCCACGCCCCGAGGACCGCGATCAGCGGCTGCACCTTCTGCAGGACGACGACCGTGATGAAGTCGCCGTGGAAGAGCGCCTTGGTGAAGAGGATCGTGGCGATCGCCGAGGCGCCGGCTCCGACCGCGACGCCCGCCGCCACGTACGACGGGCCGGCCTTGTGGAGCGAGCGGAACGCCGGAATGAGCAGCGGTAGGGTCAGCGCGACGAGGACGACGTGCTCGCCGAAGACGATCGTGTAGGCGGAGGTCGACTCCGAGAGCGGTTTTCGGATCAGCCCGTCGAGGCCCCACATCGCCGCGGCGAGGCTGACGAGCACGATTCCGGGGGCCCTGTCGAGGCGGACTGGCATCGGCCTGAGCGTAGCTTCCCCCCGATGCCTCACCTCAGTCGCTCCACCAGCCCTGCTCGACCTCCGCGTCGCCCGGGCCGGTGTTCGGCGCGCCGACGGCGATGATCTCGACACCGTCGGGGCCCGATTCGAACCCGCGCATCGTCTCCTTCGGGACACGAACCGCATCCCACTGCCTCAGCTCGACGACCTCGTCCTCGAGCTTGACCCGCATGCTCCCATTGACGACGACGTAGATCTCCTCCTGGGTCTTGTGCCGGTGGGCGAACGGAACCCGGAAGTTCGGCGCCAGCCGCTGGTAGCTGATCCCGGAGTGCTCGAGCTCGAGCGGCACGCGCGCCATGCGTGCCTCGAGGTCCGGAGCCAGGCCGAAGTTCGGGGCCTGGTCGTCGACGTCGTCCTTGAGGTTCACCTTGGTGTAGGCGGCCATCCGTGCCTCCTTTTTCGAAGGGTCGGGTGCTAGAGTCCGTGATGATGAAGCAGCTTCTCGAATAGCGCAGGAAGCAACGCGGCGAGGCCGTGGCAGCTTCCCCTGGCCTCTCGCAAGAGAGGCTTTTTCGTATCTGGAGGAAGGTTGGAGAAGTACGACCCGAAGGCGATCGAGGCGAAGTGGCAGCGAGTCTGGGAAGACGAGCGGGCCTTCTACGTCGACAACCCCGAGCCGGGCGCGGAGCCGGGCGACGAGTTCTACATGCTCGAGATGCTCCCGTACCCCTCGGGAAACCTGCACATGGGGCACGTCCTCAACTACACGCTGGGCGACGTCGTCACGCACTTCAAGCGCCGTCAGGGCCTGAACGTCCTGCGCCCCATGGGCTACGACTCCTTCGGCCTGCCGGCGGAGAACGCCGCGATCAAGGAGGGCGGCAACCCGCGCGAGATCACCGAGCGCAACATCGCCAGCATCGAGCGCCAGATGCGCCGTCTCGGGTGGGCGATCGACTGGGACCGCGTGATCGCGGCGCACGACCCTGCGCTACTACCACTGGACGCAGTGGCTCTTCCTGAAGTTCTTCGAGAAGGGGCTGGCCTATCGCAAGGAGGCGCCCGTCAACTGGTGTCCCAACGACCAGACCGTGCTCGCGAACGAGCAGGTGATCGACGGGCGCTGCGAGCGCTGCGGGGCGGTGGTCGAGGCGCGCAAGATGGAGCAGTGGTTCTTCCGCATCACCGCGTATGCGGATGCGCTGCTCGACGACCACGAGCTGCTCGACTGGCCCGACCGGACGATCACCATCCAGCGCAACTGGATCGGTCGCTCCGAGGGCTGCGAGCTCCTGTTCCGGATCGAGGAGCTCGACGTCGACGTGCCCGTCTTCACCACTAGGCCCGACACGATCTTCGGCGCCACCTTCGCGGTCCTGGCTCCCGAGCATCCGCTGGTGGACGAGTTCGTGGAGCGCTCGCCGCACGCGGACGAGCTGCGGGACTACGTGCGCAAGGCGCTGGCCAAGCGAGGCGAGGAGCGGGCCGCGGCCGAGGAGAAGACCGGCGTCTTCACGGGGTTCCACGCCGTCAATCCCGCGAACGGCGAGCCGATCCCGGTCTGGGTCGCCGACTACGTGCTGATGGAGTACGGCACCGGGGCGATCATGGCCGTCCCCGGCCACGACGAGCGCGACGGCGAGTTCGCGAAGCGCTTCGGGTTGCCCATCGTCGAGGTGATCGACGAGGACGGAAGGCTGGTCAACTCGGGCCGGTTCGACGGCCTGGCGGCCGACGAGGCCAAGACGGCGATCGTGGACTGGCTCGGCGAGCAGGGGCGCGGCCGGCCGGCGGTCAGCTTCCGGCTTCGCGACTGGGGCTTCTCGCGCCAGCGCTACTGGGGCTGCCCGATCCCGATCGTCTACTGCGACGACTGCGGCGTGGTGCCGGTGCCGGAGGAAGACCTGCCCGTCCTGCTGCCGGAGGTCGAGGACTACCGCCCGAAGGGCAAGCCGCCGCTGGCCTCGAACGAGGAGTGGCTGCACGTGCCCTGTCCGCGCTGCGGCGGGCCCGGCGTGCGCGAGGCCGACACGATGGACACCTTCGTCGACTCGTCGTGGTACTTCCTCCGCTACGTCGACCCGCACAACGACCGGGCGCCGTTCGAGCGGTGGCTCGTCGACTTCTGGCTGCCGGTCGACCAGTACGTGGGCGGGATCGACCATGCGACCGGCCACCTGCTCTACTCCCGCTTCTTCGTCAAGGTGATGAACGAGCTGGGGATGCTGGGCTTCCGCGAGCCCTTCCAGCGGCTCTTCCACCAGGGGTGGGTGCGCCAGGGAGGGTCGAAGATGTCCAAGTCGCGCGGAAACGTGACCGCGCCCGACCAGCTGGCGGACATGTATGGAGCCGACGCGGTTCGCCTGTACATCCTCTTCGTGGGGCCGGCCGACCAGGACATGGACTGGACGGAGGAGGGGATCGAGGGGATCGGGCGCTTCCTGCGGCGCCTCTGGCGGATCGTCGGCGAGGCGGCCGCGGCACCGGCCGGTGGCGACGGCGGGCCGCTGGTGCGCAAGGCGCACGAGACGATCGTCAGGGTCACCGACGACATCGGGCGGCGCTTCGTGTTCAACACGCCGATCTCGGCGGTGATGGAGCTGATCAACGAGCTCGGACGGGATCCCGGGGCGCCTGGTGGTCGTTTTGCGGCGGAGACGGCGGTGTCGCTGATCCAGCCCTACGCCCCGCACATCGCGGAGGAGCTGTGGGCGAAGCTGGGCCACGAGCGACTCTGGGAGCAGCCGTGGCCGGTCGCCGACGAGGCGCAGCTCGAACGCGAGACGTTCGAGCTGGTGATCCAGGTCAACGGCAAGGTGCGCGACCGGGTCGAGGCCTCGGTGGGGGAGTCCGAGGAGGAGCTGATCGCGCGGGCGAAGGCGTCGGCTCGGGTGCAGGCGCAGCTCGACGGCAAGGAGATCCGCCAGGCGATCGTCGTGCCGCGCAAGCTGGTCAACCTGGTCATCTAGGAGCCCTCCCTCGGCGCCGTTTCGGCACGGTCCCGTCACCCACGCGTGACGGTTTCTCGGTCACCCTCGGGCCATGCCGGAGTTCCTCCTCCAGCGGCGGCGGCTGCTCATGGCCGCCGCAGGCTCGCTCGCGCTGATCCTGCTCGCAGGCCGGTTCCTGCTGGGCGCAGGGACGACCACGGTGGCGCCACTCCCCCCGCCGCCGTCCGAGGGCGCGGGCGTGGCCGGGCTGCCGACCGCGCGGGTGGTGGTGGACGTTGTCGGCGCCGTGCGCCGGCCGGGGCTCTACCGGCTGGAGCAGGGCTCGCGGATCGCGGACGCCGTCGCCCGTGCGGGCGGGGCCACCGGGAAGGCCGAGCTCTCGATGGTCAACCTGGCGGCCCCGCTCGCGGACGGCGAGCAGGTGGTCGTGCCGAAGCGGGCTGCGGCCGGAGCGGCCGCAGCCGGCGTGGCAGCCGGCGGGGCCGAGGCGGGCGCCGGGCCAAGCACCGGGCCCGTGCACCTCAGCACCGCAACTCTCGACCAGCTCGACTCGCTGCCGGGGGTCGGGCCGGTGACGGCGCAGAAAATCCTCGATTATCGCGCGAAGCACGGCGCGTTCAGCTCCGTCGACGAGCTCGATGCTGTACCGGGGATCGGGCCTTCCCGGATGGATCAGCTTCGCGACCTGGTGGCGCCGTGACGGCACCGGGCCGCACGCCCCACGTCTTCGCCGCCGCGCTCTGTCTCGGCCTCGCAGTCTCGAACGTGATCCGGGGGTCGTGGCCTACGGCCGCCGCGGCTGCTGCCCTCGCCTGTGGCGCGATCGCAGCCGGCGGCGATCGCCGGCTCATCTGCGCCGCGCTGGTGCTGCTCGCCTGGTGGTGGGGCAGCGCGCGCCTCCAGGCGCTCGACCGAAGCGTGCTACTCGCAAAGGTCGACACATCCGAGCGAGCCCGCATCGTCGTGACCGCGCCTGCCCGGAGAGCGCGGTTCGAGCTCCGCGTCCCGGGCCAGGTTCGGCGCTTCGGGCGGCTCCGCCTGCGCGAAGCGGTTCTATTGGAGCTCCCGCCGGGCCGCGCGCCGCCGCAGGGCGCCATCCTCGAGGCGGTTACGACGGTACGGCGCCCGCGCCCGGCGAAAGACGGCTTCGACGAGCGAACCTGGCTCCGGCGTCACGGCATCCACGTCGTTCTGCGCGCGGACCGCTGGCGACTCGTGGGGCGCCGTGGTGGGCTCGGCGGCGTGGCCGACCGGCTGCGCGCGGGGCTGGCAGGCTCGATCGCGCCCGGGCTGAGCGGGGACCGTCGTGGAATCGTCGAGGGCGTCGTGCTCGGTGACGAGCAGGCGCTGTCGGAAGGACTGCGCGACCGCTTCCGCGCCTCGGGCCTCTACCACCTGCTCGCCGTCTCGGGCCAGAACGTCGTGCTCGTGGCCGCAGGAGCGCTCGGCCTCGCCTGGCTCGTCGGGCTGCCGCGCTGGCTCGGGCAGGCCGGTGCGCTCGTCTCGATTGCAGGCTACGTGCTCGCGGTGGGAGCTCAGCCGTCGGTCGTCCGGGCGGGAGTCGCGGGAGCGCTCGTCTCGCTCGCATGGCTCGCCGCGCGGCCGGTCGATCGTTGGTACTTCCTGCTGCTGGGTGCTCTCGTTCTCCTCGCCTGGAACCCGTACAGCCTGCTCGATCCGGGCTTCCAGCTCTCGTTTGCGGCCGTGGGAGCCATCTTCGTGCTCGCCCCCCGGTTGACGCGCGGGCTCGAGGGCTATCCGGTTCCCGGGCAGCTCGGGGCCGTGCTAGCGGTCTCGACCGCGTGCGGGCTCGCGACGGCGCCGGTGCTCTGGTTCCAGTTCCACGCGGTCCCGCTGCTGACCGTGCCCGCCAACGCCGCCGCCGCGCCGGCCGTCGCGCCGCTGCTCGGGCTCGCGTTCGCGAGCGCCCTGGCCGGGCTCGTGTTCCCGCCTGCGGCGGGAGCGATCGCCTGGCTCAACGGCTGGTGCGCGGCGTACCTAGCGGCTTGTGCCCGCGTCGTGGGCGGCCTTCCGGGGGCCCAGGTCCGGTCGGGCCGGTCTCTGGCGATCCTGCTGGCGCTGACGATCCCGGCCGCGGCCTATGCTTGGCGGCGGTGGCAGAGCTCCTCTCCGCGTACGTGATCACCGGCACCGACCGTCCGAAGGTGAGCCGTGCGCTGCGGCGTCTGCGCGACCGGGTCGGAGAAGACGCGACCGAGACGCTGAGCGCGGCCGAGTCGACCGGCGAGGACGCCATGGCCTCGTGCAACGCGCTCGGGTTATTCGCCGTCGAGCGGCGCCTGGTGGTAGTCGAAGAGGTGGAGCGCTGGAAGGCGGCTGACGTCAAGGCGGTGCAGGAGTACCTGCGCAAGCCCGCCCCCACCACCGTGCTCGTGCTTCTCGGCGCGGAGGTCAAGCGCGACTCCGCGCTCGTCAAGGCAGTAGCGAAAGCCGGCGAAGTGCTCGTCTTTGACCTGCCGGTGACCCGCGGGCGCAAGGCCGACCTCCCGAAGTGGGTCGAGCAGCAGTTCCGCGAGCGCGGGATCGTGATCGACCACGACGCTGCGAGAGCTCTCGTGGAGCTCGCCGGCGACAACGCCGACGAGCTGGCGACCGAGGTGGACAAGCTGAGCACGTGGGCTGCGGGCGAGCGCATCGGAGAACGGGAGGTGACGGAGCTCGTGCCTGCGCGTGCCGACGCCCCGCCCTTCGACCTCACCGATGCCTGGGGTCGCCGCGACGTGGCCGCGGTGCTCGCCGCGAGCGAGCGAATCGTCGAGCGCTCGGGCGACGCGCCACGCGACGTCTTCCTGCGCATCGCCGCGCTGGTCACGAACCACGTCACTCGCGTACGCGAGTGCCAGGTGATGGCTGCCGAGGGCGTCCCGCCGGCCGCTGCGGCCAAGCGGCTGGACAAGAACCGGTTCTACGTGCAGAAGCTCTACGAGCAGGCGGGCAACTTCAGCGAGGAGGAGCTCGGCGACGCCGTGATCCGGCTGGCCCGGCTCGACCTTGCTCTGAAGGGTGGTAGCAAGCTTCCCGGCGAGCTCGAGTTCACGCGCGCGCTGCTGGACATCACCCGCCCGCGAGAGTCTGCGCGGGTCGGCTAGGAGCCGGCGCCGCTGGAAACGAGCTTCGCAGCCTGCGACTTCTTGCGCGCGGCGGTGTTCCGGTGCAGGGCACCACGGGAGGCCGCCTTGTCGATCCAGCGGACGAGTTCGCGGTGCTCGGCTGCGACCCGGTCCTTGTCGCCGTCTTCGACGGCGGCGCGGAGCCGGCGGGTCAGCGTCTTGACCGTCGAGGCGTAACGGAGGTTCTCGAGGCGCTCCTGCCCCGCGGTCCGCACCCGCTTCTTCTGCTGCTTGATGTTCGGCATGGCGTGAAAATGCCCGCTCCGCGGGCCGGTCGATGGTAGCAGCCGGCCGCTCGGCACGATTCCGGCGCACTTCCTGCACAGACGCGCGCGGTCGCACGAACTAGGCTCTCAGCGGGGAGGAGGCCGGGCTTCCTGGCCCAGCGCAGCGCCCCGAACGGACACGGCCGGAACGGACGCCGCCGACGGAGCCCGTTCCTATACTCGCTCGCGTGGACGAGCAGCGCGCGGCCCGCGGCCGACGGCTGGCGCGGTCGACGGCGATCTTCGCGCTCGCCACCGGCTTGTCCCGGGTTCTCGGGCTCGTCCGCGAGATCGTCGCGGCGTACTACTTCGGCGCCGCCGGCAAGATCAACGCCTTCACGGTCGCCTTCCAGGTGCCGAACCTCTTCCGCTCGCTCGTCGCGGACGCCGCCCTCTCCTCAGCTTTCGTCCCGGTCTTCAGCGAACTGCTGGAGAAGGGCGACCGCAAGCGTGCCTGGCGCGTCGCTTCCAGCCTGTTCTGGCTGATGCTGCTCGGCCTCGGCGCTCTCACCGCGATCCTGATCATCTTCGCGCCGCTCGTGATCGCGCCGTTCGGCGATCCCGGGGGCGACAAGCAGCTTGCGATCACCCTCTCGCGGATCCTGTTCCCGATCATCGTGCTGCTCGGGGTCTCCGGCGTGATCGTCGGGATCCTCAACAGCTACGACCACTTCACCGTCCCGGCCCTCTCGCCGGTCTTCTGGAACATTGCGATCATCGTCGGGCTCGTCCTCGGCGTGCCGCGGGCCGACTCGATCGACACCAAGCTTTACGTCTACGCCGTCTCGATCCTGATCGGCACGGTGATCCAGGTCCTGCTGCCCCTGCCCTGGCTGCGGGGCCTCGACGGCCGGCTCCAGGTCGTCCTGGACTGGCGTGACCCGGCGATTCGGCAGGTCTTCGTCCTGATGATCCCGGTGACGATCGGGCTCGGCCTGATCAACTTCAACCTCGTCATCGACTCGATCTTCGCCTCGAGGCTGATCGACCCGGAGCTCGCCCCGAGCGCGATCGACAAGGCCTTCCGGATCTACATGCTCCCTCAGGGCATGTTCTCGGTGGCGGTGGCCACCGTCCTGTTCCCCTCGCTCTCACGGCTGGCTGCTCGTGGAGACACGGACGGCTTCCGCCACATGGTCGGCGTCGGGTTGCGGCAGATCGCCTTCTTCCTCGTCCCGGCGAGCATCGTGTGTGCCGTGCTGGCCGAGCCGATCATCCGCCTGATCTACCAGCGCGGCGAATTCACGTCCCAGCAAACCCCGGTGGTGGCGGGAGCCCTCGCCGCGTTCGCCGCCGGCCTCACCTTCAACGGGACGATGCTGTTGCTGAACCGGGCCTTCTTCAGCCTGCAGTTGCCATGGATCCCGACTGCGGTCGCGCTCGGGAACCTCGCCCTCAACGCCCTGCTCGACTGGGCCTTCTACCGCCTCGGCACGTGGGGCATTCCGCTCGGGACCACCGTCGTGAACATTGCGGGAACCGCGGCGCTGCTCGTGTTGCTCCGTCGCCGCCTGGGACGCATCGAGCTGATGGAGACGGCCCGCGCGTTCGGGCTGATCGTGCTGGCCGCAGCTGTGCTGGGCGTAGTCGCCTACGGAACGTGGCGCGGGCTCGACGAGGCGCTCGGGCAGTCGCTGGCCGGCCAGATCGTCTCGGTCAGTTCCGCCCTCGTCGCAGGCGCCGTGGCCTACGGCATCTCCTGCCGGATCCTTGGGGTCCGCGAGCTCCAGGCGCTGCGGGCGCTGCGACGGCAGCGTCCCGCGTCGTGATCCGGTTCGAGCCGCTGGTTGCACACGACTTGCCGCTTCTGCGGGAGTGGCTCGGGCACGACCACGTTCGTCGCTGGTGGCGGGACCCGATCGACACCGCCATGGCCGAGTACGAGGCCTCGGTCGAGGGTCGCGAGCCGACCGAGCACTACCTGATCGTGGTCGAAGACCGGCCCGTGGGCATGGCTCAGGCCTACCTCGTCTCCGACTACCCCGACTGGGAGGAGATCGTCCGGGTTGGGCCCGGCGTCGCCGGCGTCGACCTCCTCATTGGCGAGGTCGACGAGGTCGGACGTGGCCTCGGGCCGCGTGTCCTGGCCGAGTTCCTCCGCGGAGTCGTGTTCGCCGACCCGGAGACCAAGGCGTGCGTGGCGACCGTCGAGGAGACGAATCGCCGCTCCCTGCGCGCGTTCGAGAAGGCCGGCTTCCACCACGTGCGCAATGTCGAGGAGGACGGCGTTCCGCATCGGCTCCTCCGCCTGGACCGACCGGCCCGAGGCGCCTGACCGCCCCGCTACGCTCCATCGGCAATGGAGCAGAGCAAGAACCGCAACTTCTCGATCATCGCCCACATCGACCACGGGAAGTCGACACTCGCCGACCGCATCCTCGAGGTCACCGACACGGTCACCGGTCGCGACATGCGCGCGCAGGTGCTGGACTCGATGGAGCTGGAGCGCGAGCGCGGGATCACGATCAAGGCTCAGGCCGTGCGAGTCGCGTGGAAGGGTTGCCAGCTCAACCTGATCGACACGCCCGGGCACGTCGATTTCACCTACGAGGTCTCGCGCTCGCTGCAGGCCTGCGAGGGCGCGTTGCTGGTCGTGGACGCCGCGCAGGGCATCGAGGCGCAGACGGTCGCGAACGCGTACCTGGCGATCGAGAACGACCTCGAGATCGTGCCGGTCGTGAACAAGATCGACCTGCCACAGGCGGACCCGGAGGCCGCGGCCGCCGAGATCGCCGAGCTCGTCGGCGAGGACCCCGCACGAGTGCTCCGGATCTCGGCGAAGACGGGCGAGGGCATCGAGGCGGTGCTCGACGCGATCGTCGAGCGGATCCCCCCGCCGGCAGGCGATGCCGATGCACCGGCGCGTGCACTGGTCTTCGACTCGTCCTACGACCAATACCGCGGCGTGGTCGCCTTCGTCCGGATGGTCGACGGCTCCTTCAGCCCCCGAGAGCCGTTGCGGGCGATGGCGCAGGGCACTCGCTTCGAGGCCGAGGAGGTCGGCTTCTTCTCGCCGACCATGGTCGCCGCGGACGCGCTCGGCGCGGGAGAGGTCGGGTACGTCATCACCGGCCTGAAGGACGTCAGCAAGCTGCGGGTCGGGGACACCTTGACCTCCGAGCGCCGGCCCGCCGCCGAGCCCCTGCCCGGTTACAAGGACGTCAAGCCGATGGTCTTCGCAGGCCTGTTCCCGACCGACTCGGACGACTACCCGGAGCTCCGCGACGCGCTCGAGAGGCTGAAGCTGAACGACGCCGCGCTCTTCTACGAGCCGGAGACCTCGCAGGCGCTCGGATTCGGCTTCCGCTGCGGCTTTCTCGGGCTCCTCCACATGGAGATCGTCCGCGAGCGGCTCGAGCGCGAGTTCGACCTCGACCTGCTGGTCACGGCCCCGAACGTCGCCTACCGGGTGGTGACGAAGGCCGGCCAGGAGGTCGAAGTACACAACCCGGCCGAGATGCCCAACGAGATCGAGCGGGTCGAGGAGCCCTACATCAAGGCCTCGATCATCGTCCCGAAGGACTACGTCGGGCCGGTGATGGAGCTGAACACGGAGAGGCGCGGCCGCTTCGACCACCTGGAGTACCTCTCCGAGGAGCGCGTGCTGCTGCTGTACGAGCTGCCGCTCGCGGAGATCGTGCTCGACTACTACGACCAGCTGAAGTCGCGGACGCGCGGCTACGCGAGCTTCGACTACGACCTGATCGGCTTCCGCGAGGGAGACCTGACCCGGGTCGACGTGCTGATCGCCGGGGAGCCGGTGGACGCGCTCTCGTTGATCGTCCATCGCGACGGCGCGTACGCGCGCGGCCGGGCTCTCGTCGACCGGTTGCGAGAGGAGATTCCGCGGCAGTTCTTCGACGTCCCGGTGCAGGCCGCGATCGGCTCGCGCGTGATCGCGCGCGAGACGATCAAGGCGAAGCGAAAGGACGTACTGGCCAAGTGCTACGGCGGCGACATCACGCGCAAGCGCAAGCTGCTCGAGCGCCAGAAGGCGGGCAAGCGCCGGATGAAGCAGGTCGGGTCGGTCGAGGTGCCGCAGGAGGCCTTTCTCGCCGTGCTCAATCTGGACGGAGGCAAGAAGTGAGCGGTGGTCGGGTGCGGCACCTGTACGTGCACCTGCCGTTCTGCGCCTCCCGCTGCGGGTACTGCGACTTCGTCACCGTCGTCGGACGGCACGGTCAGCACCGGGTCTACGTCGACGCGTTGCTGACAGAGCTGTCACTCGAGCGGGAGGCGCTCGCGCCGCGGCTCGAGAGCGTGTTCCTGGGCGGCGGAACGCCGACGTTGACCGAGCCGCGTGAGCTGGAGCGCCTGCTTCGGTCGCTGCCCCCGGCGCTCGAGGTGACGGTCGAGGCGAACCCTGAGACCGTGACACCGGAGTTGGCGGAGCTACTGGCGGACTGCGGCGTGACCAGAGTCTCGCTCGGCGCTCAGAGCTTCCGGCCGCGGCTGCTCGAGGTGCTCGACCGGAGAGCGGGCCCCGAGGACGTCCGGCGTGCCGTCTACTCTCTCCGTGATGCCAAGGTTGACAACATTTCGCTCGATCTCATCTACGGGATTCCCGGCCAGAGCGCCCCCGACCTCGAGGCCGATCTGAGCGACGCTCTCGCGCTGGAGCCGGAGCACCTCTCCTGCTACGAGTTGGAGGCAAAGCAGGGGACGCGCTTCACCCACACGCATGGAGCCGAGCTCGCGCGCCAGGCCGAGGCGATGGAGTGGTACTTCGAGCGTGTGGTCGAGCGGCTGACCGGAGCCGGCTATCGCTGGTACGAGACAGCGAACTTCTGCCGACCGCCGGCTGTGGCGGACGGACGCGACCTGCGCTCACGGCACAACCTCGCCTACTGGCGTGGCCGGGACTACGTCGGTCTCGGGATCGGCGCGGTCTCGACAATTCAGGGGCAGCGGTGGCGGACGACGCCGCGGCTCGCCTCGTACCTGAGCTCCCTCGGGGCTGGTGAGCCGCCGGAGCGGGAGATCGAGGTGCTCCCGGCGCAGGTGCGACGCTCGGAGCGAATCTTGCTCGGGCTTCGCCTCGACGAGCCGCTCTCGCTCGAGGGGCTAGAGGGCGCCGTCGACCCGGCTGCAGTCGAGCGGCTCGAACGGCTCGGCCTGCTCGAGCGAGGCGCAGGCGGCGTCGATCTTGCTCTGACCGATCGCGGCCGATTCCTGGGCGGCGGCGTCACGGCGGACCTTCTCGCCTAAAATCCCTGCAAAGGGGATGGAGACGACGGCTGACATCGAACTCAACGACCGCCAGGGCGCGATCCTGCGGGGGGTCGTCGAGGCGTACGTCGCCACCAGGGAGCCCGTCGGCTCGCGGACCCTTGTGGAACGGACGGGACTCGATGTCTCCCCCTCGACCGTTCGGAGCGAGCTGGCTGAGCTCGAGCGGCTCGGGCTGCTGACCCACCCGCACACCTCTGCGGGCCGGATCCCGACCGACCGCGGCTACCGCTACTACGCCGATCGCCTCCTCGAGCGGCTCGAGCCCCAGCCCGGCGGGTTCCCGCTGGACCTCACGACGGCGCGCATCGAGGTCGACGTGGCGCTACAGGCGACCACCGAGATGCTCTCGGAGCTGACCAGGCTGCTCGCGCTCGTCTCGGCTCCGCCGCTCGGAACCGCGACGGTCCGGCACGTCGAGGTGCTGCTGCTCCAGACCCAGGTGGTGATGGTCGTGGTGATCACCTCCACCGGCAGCGTCACGAAGCGCGTCTATCGATTCTCGGAGCCGGTCGACTCGGGCCTCGCCACCTGGGCCGCGCAGTACCTCAACGAGCGGGTCGCCGGGCTGGAGCTCGGCAGCCACGCGCTGCGGCGAAGACTGGACGAGCCGGCGCTCGGACCCCGCGAAGCGACCTTCCTGGCTGTGCTGCGCCCGCTGTTCGACGAGGCGCTGGCCGCCGAGCAACGGAGCCTCTACGTGGGCGGCACCGCCGGCCTCCTCGAGGATCTCCGGGGCGAGGAGCTCGAGAGCTACCAGCGTCTGCTCGAAGTGCTCGAGAAGCGTGCCGCCTTGCTCGACGTCCTCAGCCAGACGCTCGACCGTCGCCGGCCGTTCGTCCGGGTCGGGCCGGAGCTGGAGCACCCGGCCTTGCGCGACCTCTCGCTCGTGGGCGCGTCCTACGGCCTCACGAACCGGACCCTCGGCACGGTGACGCTCCTCGGCCCGGTGCGCATGGACTACGAGAAGGCAATTCGCTCGGTGCGGGCAGCAGCCCACGAGCTCTCCCGCTTCGTCGAGGAGATCTACGACGACAACTAGGGCAGGAGCTACGCTCCGACCACAAATGGCGACGACCCAGCGCGACTACTACGAGCTGCTCGGAGTGCCCCGAACCGCCGACGAGGCGGCGATCAAGAAGGCCTTCCGCGGCCTCGCGCGCACGCTCCATCCCGACGTCTCCGAGGCGCCTGACGCCGAGGAGCGGTTTCGCGAGGTCGTCGAGGCCTACGAGGTTCTTTCGAAGCCGGAAGCGCGCGAGCTCTACGACCGGTACGGGCACGCGGGCCTGCGCGGTGGCGGCTTCACGCCGTCGAGCTTCGACCTCGGCAGCCTCTCGGACCTGTTCGCGGCGTTCTTCGGCGACGACATCTTCGGTGTGGCCGCCCGCCCGAGAAGCGCCCGGGGCGCGGATGTGGCGGCCCGGATCGAGCTCGAGCTCGCGGAGGCCGCGACCGGCGTGGCACGCGAGGTGACGATCCCCGTCACCATTCCATGCGAGACCTGCCAGGGGAGCGGCGCCGAGCCGGGAACCGAGCCGGTTGCCTGCTCCACCTGCGGAGGCCGCGGCCAGCTGCAACATGTCTCTCGAACGGCGTTCGGTGAGTTCGTCCGCTCGCAGACGTGCCCGGGCTGTGGCGGAGCGGGGCGGGTGGTCGAGCGTCCATGTCTCGACTGCGACGGCTCTGGTCGGACGGTCGAGGAGCGCACGCTGGAGGTCAAGGTTCCAGCCGGCATCCACGACGGCCAGCAGATCCGGATCTCCGGCGAAGGACACGCAGGCGTCCTCGGCGGGCGCGCCGGCGATGTCTACGTGCAGGTCGGCATCCGGCCCCATCCGCGCCTCGTGCGCGAGGGCAACGACATCTTCTGCACGGTCGACCTGACGATGACCGAGGCGGCGCTGGGAACGACGGCGACGGTGCCGACGCTCGAGGGCGACCTGGAGCTCGAGCTCGAGGCAGGCACACAGCCGGGCGACGTCCGCGTCTTGCGAGGCCGCGGCATGCCGGTCCTGCAAGGGTTCGGCCGGGGCGATCAGCGGGTGCTCGTCAACGTCCAGATTCCACGCCGCCTGAGCGACGAGCAGCGCAGCCTGCTGGAGCACTTCGGCGGGACCGTGAGCGACGACACCTACCGTCCGGACGAGGGGTTCTTCGAGAAGCTCAAGAGCGCCTTCCGCTGACCCCGCTCCGCCGAGTCTCCGCATCGGTGCCGCCGGAGCGAGCCGAGGCGGCCCGCGCGCTGATGCTCGAGCTCTTCCCGGAAGGCTTCGAAGAGCTCGAGCACTCCGACGCGGTCGAGTTGATCGCGTACACCGACGCGGGCGGCGAGGAGCGCCTCTGGGCCGCGTTCGGTGAGGTTCGCTCGGAAGAGGTGCCGGCCGACTGGGACGAGCGCTGGCGGGCCTTCCACCGCCCGGTGCGCGTGGGCAAGCTCTGGGTCGGACCACCCTGGCTGGAGCCGCCGCCGCAGGTCGAGGCGATCGTCGTCGACCCGGGCCGGGCCTTCGGTACGGGCGGGCACGCGACCACTCGGCTCTGCCTGGAGCTGCTGGCCGGTCTCGAGCGAGGCAGCCTGCTCGACGTCGGCTGTGGCTCCGGCGTGCTCTCGATTGCCGCAGCCAGGCTTGGGTTCTCGCCCGTCATCGCGGTCGACCACGATTCGGCCGCCCTGGATGCGACCGCACGAAACGCGAGCGCGAACCACGTCGAGCTCGAGCTCCGGTTGGCGGACGCGCTCCTGGAGCCGATGCCTGCCGCAGATGTCGCGGTGGCGAACATCGCCCTCGATGCGGTCGAGCTGCTGGGCGAGCTCCTGGATGCCCCCGTGATCGTCACGTCGGGGTACCTCGAGCGGGACGAGCCGGCACCGACGGGCTTCCGCCGCCAGACCCGCCGAACCGCGGGAGGCTGGGCGGCGGACCTGTTTCGCCGCGAGGAGTAGAGTCCCGCGCCGTGGGGAGCTTCTCGATCCGCTTCCTCGGCTGCAAGGTCTCGCATGTGGACGCCCACGCGATCCGCGAGCGGCTGCTGGCCGATGGGCATTCCGAGCTCGCGGAAGGCGCCGAGATCGCGGTCGTGAACACCTGCTGTGTCACCCATGAGGCGGTTCGCAAGTCCCGGCAGACCGCCTCGCGTGCGGCGCGGACGCACGAGCGCGTCTACGTGACCGGGTGCGGAGCGAACCTTGCCGAGGACGGCTTCGCCGGCCTCCCGGAGAACGTGGTCGTCGTTCCGCGCCGCGCCGAGGACACCCCAGAGTTCGTCGCCGGCGACGTCGGTGCGATCGGCTGCGTGCAGGGCGGCGCCCGGCTCGACCGCATCCGGGCGTTCGTCAAGGTGCAGGACGGCTGCAGCTTCTCCTGCGCCTTCTGCGTGATACCGCTGGTGCGCGGCCCATCCCGGAGCCGGCCGGCGGCCGCGGTCTTGCGCGAGGTCCGACGCCGCGTCGAGCAGGGGCACCGCGAGGTGGTGCTCACGGGAATCAATCTCGGCTGCTACCGGGATCGGGCGGCGGGCTACTCGCTCGCGCGCCTGATCGGCGAAGTGGGGGAGACGCCGGGACTTGCGCGCCTCCGGCTCTCCTCGCTCGAGGTCAACCACGTCACGCCCGAGCTCGCCGAGACACTGCGCGAGACGCCCACGGTGGGCCGTCACCTGCACGTGCCGCTCCAGTCCGGAGACGACGGGGTGCTCCGCGCGATGGGCCGACGGTACGACGCCGCCACGTTCCTGCGGCGCGTCGAGCCCCTGGCCGACTTCAACCTGACCTCCGACGTGATCGTCGGCTTCCCCGGAGAAGACGAGGCGGCGTTCTCCCGCACGCTCGCCGTCGTGGCCGAGGCCGGGATGACGAAGGTGCATGTCTTCCCGTACTCGCCCCGGCCGGGCACCGTCACGGAGGCCGACGACACCGTCCCAGTGGCGACGAAGCGCGACCGGAGCGCACGTCTAAGAGAGGTCTCGCGGGAGGCCTGCTTGGCGCGATGGCGGGCGAAGATCGGTCGCAAGGACACAGTCCTCGTAGACCGCCCGGGCCGGGGCTACGGCAACGACTATTCGCCGTGGCTCGTGGAGGGCCCGGTCGGCGAGCTCCTTACGGCCCGGGCCGGAGCCGTCACGGAGGAGGGGATCCTCGCTGCCTGAAGACTGCGTGTTCTGCAGCCTCGTGCGTGAGGGCGACTACGTCCACAAGGGCGACGGCTTCGTGGCGATCCGTGACATCCAGCCCAAGGCGGAGACCCATCTGCTGGTGCTCCCCGAGCGGCATGTCTCGAGCTTTCGCGAGATCTCCGAGTTCCCCGCCGAGGAGGCGAAGCGCATGCTCGAGTTCGTCGCCGAAAGCGCGCAAGCCGCGGGGCTCGACGACTACCGCCTGGTCGTCAACGTCGGCGAGGGCGCCGGCCAGACGGTCTTCCATCTCCACTGGCACGTGCTCGGCGGGAGGGTCTGGGGGCTGGCCGGATGAGCCTGATCGCACGGCTCGAGGACGAGCTCAAGGAGGCCATGGTCGCGCGTGACGGCGAGCGGCGCGACACGCTGCGCCTGATCCTCGCGAGCCTCCGCTCGGCGGAGAAAGAGCTGCAGCGGCCGCTGCACGACGACGAGGAGCTGCAGGTCCTCCAGCGCGAGCGCAAGCGCCGGACCGAGGCCTCCGAGGCGTTCCGCGCCGGCGGGCGCGAGGAGCAGGCCGACGCCGAGGAGCGCGAGCTGGCGGTGCTCGAGGAGTTCATGCCCGAGCCGCTCTCGGAGGACGAGCTCGAGGAGATCGTCGACGACGTGATCGCCGAGGTCGGCGCGACGAGCATGCGCGACATCGGCCGGGTCATGGCCGACGTGATGCCGCAGGTGGCCGGCCGGGCCGACGGATCCGCGGTGAGCCAGCTCGTGCGCGAGAAGCTCGCCTGAGGCAACTGTCCCTGGATTAAGGCGCGCCCGGCCTCCTCCCCGCTGCGAGCGTATCGAGCGCGGCCGCGCGTATCTGTGCCGAATTCGGAACGATTGCGCGACTCGAGCAGTGGCTCCGGCAGGGTCGTGCGGAGCGCCTACACTGAGGCCAAGTGCAGGAAGTTCTCTCGGTTTCCAACGATGTCGCGGCCGAGCTCGCGACCCTCGGCGACGGCGTGCTCGACGCGCTGCGCGACCGGCTTCGGATCACGATCCTCCTGCGGGGCAACCGGCTGACGATCGAGGGCGAGAACCCGAACGTCGCCCAGGCGCGGGCGGTCGTGGACGAGCTCGCCGAGCTGGTCGAAGGCGGGCACGAGATCGGACCTGGCACCGTCGACGCCGTGATCGCCGCGCTCGACCAGGCGGAGGATCTCAGCGAGGTGTTCGAGGACGTCGTCTGGCGCCACCGCGGGAAGAAGATCTCGCCGAAGACCGTCAACCAGAAGCGCTACGTCGACGCGATGCGCCGGCACACGGTGACCTTCGCGATCGGCCCTGCGGGCACCGGCAAGACCTATCTCGCGATGGCGCTCGCCGTCGCGTCTCTCTCCGACCGTGAGGTCGGGCGGATCATCCTCACGCGGCCTGCGGTCGAGGCCGGCGAGCGGCTCGGCTTCCTCCCCGGCGACATGCTGGCGAAGGTCGACCCGTACCTGCGGCCCCTCTACGACGCGCTCTACGACATGCTCGATCCGGACCGGCTGGCGGCATACATGGAGAAAGGGACGATCGAGGTCGCCCCGCTCGCGTTCATGCGCGGGCGAACTCTGAACGACTCGTTCATCATCCTCGACGAGGCGCAGAACACGAGCCCCGAGCAGATGCAGATGTTCCTGACTCGGCTCGGCTTCGGCTCCAAGGTGGTCGTCACCGGCGATGTGACCCAGATCGACCTTCCGCGCGAGCAGGCATCGGGGCTGATCCAGGTTCAGGACATCCTCGGCTCGATCGAGGGGATCGCCTTCATCCGCTTCGGGCACGAGGATGTGGTCAGGCACAAGCTCGTCCAGCGAATCGTGGAGGCCTACAAGCTGCACGCGGAGGAGACCGGCACCCAGCGCAGCCGATAGGGCGATGATCTCGGTCGAGGTGGAAAACCGCAGCGGCGTCGAGGTCGAGGAACTGGCGGCCGTCGAGCTGGCCCAGCGCGTGCTCGGCGGCGAAGGCGTCGACGAGGGAGAGGTCGGCCTGCACTTCGTGGCGCCGGAGGAGATGCGAACGCTCAAGCGCGACCACCTCGGCGTCGACGAGGTCACTGACGTGCTCTCTTTCCCGATCGACGGGCGGGACCGGCTCGATCCCGGCGTGCCGCGGCAGCTCGGGGACGCTGTTCTTTGCCCGCAGGTCGTGGGCGAGGCCTGGCGCCCACCCCTCGTGCACGGTCTCCTACATCTCCTCGGCTACGAGCACGGAGCCGAGATGCAGGCGAAAGAAGCGCGATGGACCGAATGACGAAGCGCCGCGCCCAGACACTCCTCGAGAGCTTCAACTTCGCGTTCGAGGGGATCATCCACGTCCTCCGGACGCAGCGGAACATGCGGATCCACTTCCTCGCGGCGATCGTCGTGCTCGTCGACAGCGGTCGCGATCGGCGTCACGAGGCTCGAGCTCATCGCCCTCTTGCTCGCGATCGCGTTCGTGTTCATCGCGGAGATGATCAACTCGGCTCTCGAGCAGGCGATCGACGTGGCGACGACCTCGTTCGACCCGCTCGCGAAGCTGGCGAAGGACATCGCTGCCGGCGCCGTGTTGATCGCGACCGTGAACGCCGTTGCCATCGGCTACCTCGTCTTCTCCGGGGAGTTCGCCGACCGCAGCTCGCGCCTGCTCGACCGGCTACGCGACGCGCCGGCTCAGGTAACGCTGATCGCCCTCGTCCTGACCATCATCGTGGTGATCGGTACGAAGGCCTACACCGGTCGTGGGACGCCTCTGCGCGGAGGCCTTCCATCGGGCCATGCGGCGGTCGCGTTCGCCGGCTGGATGGCCGCGACCTACATCATCAGCGACTCCCACCGCTTCCTGATCTCCTCGCTGACCTTCATCATGGCGCTGCTTGTGGCGCAGACCCGGGTCGAATCCGGCGTTCACTCGGCGCTCGAGGTCACCTACGGCGGGGTGCTCGGCGCGCTGGTCACGCTGGTCGTGTTTCAGGTGCTCGCGTGAGCGACGAGCTCTACGAGCGGGCTGTCGCGATCGCCGAGCGAGCGTACGCGCCCTACTCGAACTACCTGGTCGGTGCCGCCGTGCGGGCCCGGGATGGCCGAGTGTTCGAGGGGGTGAACGTCGAGAACGCCGCGTACCCGTTGGGCGTCTGTGCCGAGAAAACGGCAATCGCGTGCGCCGTGGTCGCGGGCTGCCGGCCGGGCGACCTCGAGGCGATCGGCATCACCGCCTCGCCTTGCGGCGGTTGCCGTCAATGGCTCTTCGAGTTCCGTCTCGACCGGGTGACCTTTCGCAACCAGAAAGGCGAGATCGTCACGTACACGCCCGCCGAGCTCCTGCCCGACACGTGGGAGCTCGACTGAAGTTCCAGAATCGACGCGAAGGCGTCTCACACCCGTGCGTCGGACGCGAGTACGCTCATCGCCGAGGGCGGCGGGCATGCTTCCCCACCCCGGGTGGGGGGTGCGGTTCTTGAAGAGCGGGTTCGTGGCCGTTGCCGGGCGGCCCAACGTCGGCAAGTCCACGCTGGTCAACTCACTTGCCGGAGGCAAGGTGGCCATCGTCTCCGACAAGCCGCAGACCACACGCCGGCGTGTGATGGGGATTGCGAACGGCGAGGATCACCAGCTGGTGATCGCCGACCTGCCCGGGTTCCAGCGCCCGCGCGACGCCCTCACCGAGCGAATGCAACGCACGGTCGACCAGTCGCTCGAGGACGTCGAGGCCATCCTGTTCGTCCTCTCCGCGCGCGAGCGGATCGGTGCCGGCGATCGCCACATCGCCCAGCGGGTGTTCGGCCTCGGGGTGCCGGTCGTGATCGCACTGAACAAGGTCGACCGCCTCAAGCCCGGTCACATCGCGGAGCAGATGCAAAACGCCTCTCGGCTGGGCCCCTTCCACTCACTGCATCCCGTGAGCGCGCTCACGGGCGACGGCGTCGCCGAGCTCGCACAGGACCTCGTCGAGCTGCTACCGGAAGGGCCCGCCTACTACCCGCGGGAGCAGCGCACCGACCTGGCGCCCGAGGTGCAGATCGCCGAGCTCGTCCGGGAGAAGGCGCTGCAGCTCACCCGCGAGGAGGTCCCGCACGCTCTCTCGGTCGAGGTCGACGAGCTCAGCGACAAGGTCGTGCGCGCGACGATCTTCGTGGAGACCGATTCGCAGAAGCAGATCGTCGTCGGCAAGAGCGGCTCGGTCGTCAAGAAGATCGGCACGCGGGCCCGGCCGGAGATCGAGCACCTTCTCGGCCACCCGGTCTTCCTCGACCTGAAAGTGAAGTCCAGACCGAGGTGGCGGCGCGACGAGGCGATGCTCGAACGCCTCGGGATCTGATGACGCTCCTCGTGCTGTTCGACGTCGACGGCACGCTCTTGCTCCGGCACGACCCGCTGGCAACGCGGGCGTTTCTGCAGACCCTGAGTACCCGTTTCGGGGTCGACCTGCCCGAGGACGCGGTCACGCGCGTCGACCACGCGGGCCAGACGTCGCTCAGGATCGCCCGGCTCGTTCTGCGTGACGCGGGCCTCGGAGGCGAGTCGATCGACTCCGGGCTGCCGGACTGGTGCACGGAGTACTCCGATCGCTATCTCGAGCTGTTGCGTCGGGACGACAGCGACGACTGGGAGCCGCCTCCCGGCGCGGCCGCGGCTCTCTTCCGCTTGCAGGAGGCCGGGCTCCGGCTCGCGCTTCTGACCGGGAACCCGGAGCCGGTCGCCCGAGCCCGTATGGAGCGCCTCGGGCTCGCCGCCCGGTTCGCCTCGGGTCAGGGCGCCTTCGGCTGCGAGGCGGACGCGCGCGGCGACCTGTTCGACCTGGCCATGGAGCGCGCAGGCGGCTGGCCCGCGGCACAGACCGTCGCCGTCGGCGACACCGTCCGCGACGTCGAGAGCGCGCACGAGAAGGGCATTCGGGCGATCGCGGTCCGTTTCCGCAGAGGCTCCGACGAGCCCTTTCCCGACGCCGACGCGGTCTGCGACGACTTCGACGAGGTGTGCGAGACGCTCCTCGCCTGGGCCGGCCGGTAGGGCGGCCGGGGCTAGACTCCGACCATGGCCCAGGCGCCCGCGCTTCCGGTCGGTTTCGAACTCCCGCTCGAACCGAGGCTGCCGCGGATCGGCTCGATCGACCAGGTCGCCCTCGAGGAGCGGGCGGCCACCCTGGCCAAACGGTCGATCAAGCGCGAATCGAAGCTGTTCGCACTCGAGCTCGCGATTCGGATGACCGACCTGACGACGCTCGAGGGCGCAGACACGCCCGGCAAGGTCGCGGCGCTTTCGTCGAAGGCGATCCGGCCCGATCCGTCCGACGCGAGCGTGCCGTCGGTCGCGGCGGTGTGCGTCTACCCGAACCTCGTCCCCACCGCGGTCGAGCGCGTCCGCGGGAGCGGCGTCAAGGTTGCCTCCGTCGCGACCGCGTTCCCCTCGGGGCAGTCTCCGCTCGAGGCCAAGCTCGAGGAGGTCCGCTGGGTGGTCGAGCACGGGGCCGACGAGGTCGACATGGTGATCGACCGCGGGTCGTTCCTGGCCGGTCGCTACGCGAAGGTCTACGACGAGATCGTGCGCGTGAAGGAAGCGTCAGGAGAAGCGCACCTGAAGGTGATCCTCGAGACCGGGGAGCTCGGCACCTACGACAACGTGCGCCGCGCGTCGCTGCTCGCGATCGCCGCCGGCGCCGACTTCATCAAGACCTCGACCGGAAAGCTCCCCTCCAGCGCGACCCTGCCGGTCGCCCTGGTGATGCTGGAGGCAATACGTGATGTCTACGACGAGACGGGGAGGCGAGTCGGGTTCAAGCCCGCAGGCGGCATCCGCAACGCCAAGCAGGCCGTCCAGCACCTGATCCTCACGCACGAGACCCTCGGCGTCGACTGGCTGACCCCGGATCTCTACCGCTTCGGCGCCTCCTCGCTGCTGAACGACATCCTGATGCAGATCCGCAAGGAGAAGACCGGGCGCTACCAGAGCCCGGACTACTTCACGATCGACTGAGCGTGACTGAGCTCGAACGAAAGCAAGATCGCGCGCCCATCCCGGCCGGCTGGGAGTACGCGAGCGCGCCCGAATCGCGCGAGATCGTCACGCTCCGCGAGCGCTACGGCCACTTCATCGGCGGAGAATGGCTCGAGCCGAAGGAGACCTACACCACCATCGACCCCTCGAACGAGGAGCCGCTTGCCGAAGTCGGCCAGGCGACCGGGGCCGAGGTGGAGCTCGCGGTCACGGCCGCGCGCGAGGCGTTCGAGAACGGTTGGTCGAGCCTCGCCGGCTCGGAGCGCGCCAAGTACCTCTTCCGGATCGCGCGCATCCTCCAGGAGCGGGCGCGCGAGTTCGCGGTGCTCGAGTCGCTGAACGGCGGCAAGCCGATTCGCGAGTCGCGCGACGTCGACGTTCCCCTCTCGGCCGCGCACTTCTTCTACTACGCGGGCTGGGCGGACAAGCTCGAGTACGCGTTCCCGAACCGGAAGCCGAAGCCGCTCGGCGTCGCGGGCCAGATCATCCCCTGGAACTTCCCGCTCCTGATGCTGGCCTGGAAGGTGGCCCCGGCGCTCGCTGCCGGGAACACCGTCGTGCTGAAGCCGGCCGAGACCACGCCGCTGTCGGCGCTGCTGTTCTGCGATGTCCTCCGCCAGGCCGAGCTCCCGCCCGGCGTCGTGAACATCCTCACCGGCGACGGCCGCGCCGGGGCGGCGCTCGTCAAGAGCGACGTCGACAAGATCGCCTTCACGGGCTCGACCGAGGTCGGCAAGGGGATCCAGCGCGAGCTCGCAGGCACCGGCACGAAGCTGACGCTCGAGCTCGGCGGCAAGGCGGCCAACGTGATCTTCGACGACGCGGCGCTCGACCAGGCCGTGGAGGGGATCGTCAACGGGATCTACTTCAACCAGGGCCACGTGTGCTGCGCGGGCTCGCGCCTGCTCGTGCAGGAGTCGATCTACGAGGCGACGATCGACAAGCTCAAGCGGCGGCTCACCACGTTGCGCGTCGGCGACCCGCTCGACAAGAACACCGACGTCGGCGCCATCAACTCGGCCCAGCAGCTCGAGAAGATCACGGAGCTGGTCGCGAGCGGGGAGGAAGAGGGTGCCGAGATCTACCAGCCGCCCTGCCGTCTCCCGGAGAAGGGCTACTGGTTCGTGCCGACCGTGTTCACCAACGTCGCCCAGAGTTACCGGATCGCGCAGGAGGAGATCTTCGGGCCGGTGCTCTCGGTGCTGACGTTCCGTACGCCCGACGAGGCGGTGGAGAAGGCGAACAACACGCCGTACGGCCTCTCGGCCGGGGTGTGGACCGAGAAAGGCTCCAGGATCCTCTCGATGGCGCAGCGCCTCCGGGCGGGCGTGATCTGGGCGAACACCTACAACCGATTCGACCCGACGTCTCCGTTCGGCGGCTACAAGGAGTCCGGCTTCGGCCGCGAGGGCGGACTGCACGGGCTCGAGCCCTACCTGGACTTCGAATGAGCCGGCTTCCCGTCCGCAAGACGTACAAGCTCTTCATCGGCGGGGAGTTCCCGCGCTCCGAGTCCGGCCGCACGTACGAGGCCGAGGGGCAGAACGTCGCCCGCGCCTCGCGGAAGGACGTTCGCGATGCGGTCCGCGTGGCGCGGAGTGCCTTCCCGAAGTGGGCCGGCATGACCGCGTACAACCGCGGCCAGGTCCTCTATCGGGTCGCGGAGATGATGGAGGCCCGCCGGACCGAGTTCGCCGACCTCTGCTCCGGGCCGAAGGAGGTCGACCGTTCGATCGACCGCTTCGTCTGGTACGCGGGGTGGGCCGACAAGCTCGCGCAGGTGATCGGCTCCTCGAACCCCGTCGCCGGGCCGTACTTCAACTTCACGGTGCCGGAGCCGCAGGGCGTGGCCGGGATCCTGGCTCCGCAGGAACCGGCGCTCGCCGGGCTCGTCTCCCGGGTCGCGCCGGCGCTGGTCGGCGGCAACGCGGTGGTCGTGGTGGCCTCGGAGCCCCATCCGCTCGCGGCGGTCGAGCTGGCGGAGGCGCTGGCGACGGCCGACGTGCCGGGCGGCGTGGTGAACATCCTCACCGGGCTGCGCGAGGAGCTGGCACCGGTGCTGGCGGCGCACATGGACGTCAACGCCCTGGACGTCTCCGGGGCCGACGGCGAGGTGGGCGAGCTGGAGCGGCTCGCCGCGGACAACGTCAAGCGCGTGGTGCGCGGCGCGGCGGACGATCAGAGCGCGTGGGAGATCTCACGCTTCCTCGAGCTGAAGACGGTCTGGCACCCGATCGGCGTTTGACCCGGCGGGAAACTCGGCTGCCGGTGTTTACGGCACACCCAACCTCCTCCCCGAGGCGAGCGTATCGAGGGGCGGCGCACGCGTTTGTCACTGCTTTGCGCCAGGAATGCGTCGAGGGCCCGCTTTGCAGGGATTTCCTGCTCGGCGACCCCTCCTGGGCCTCACCTGGGCCACACCGCTACGCGCCAATGCGGGTGGCTCACCGCTCGCCTGCGCGAGCGTCCTCTCACCAGGACACCCCGCTAACAGTTCCTAGTCGACCAGGACGTGCGAGTAGGTGTCGAGAGTGAAGCGACTTCTTCGAGTGCCCGAGCTGCGCCGCCAGCGTCGTCACCGGAACACCCCTCGGCGATCTTCACGCTCGCGTAGCGGTGGCGCAGGTCGTGCGGGTGGTAGTGCGCCAGCCCGGCCGCTGTGCAGGCTCGGCGCATGACGCTCCCGGCGACGTTACGGGTGAAGCCCGGGAAGACGCGCCGCTCGGGCGTGCGGTCGTCGGGCGGGCAGCTCTCCTGTAGCTCCACCATCAGCCAGGAAGGCACGGCGACGAAGCGCCGCGAAGATGCCGTCTTGCCCTGGCTGATCCGGAAGCGGGACCCGGCCACGTCGACGTCCCGCCACTCGAGCCGGGCGAGCTCACCGACGCGCATCTCCCGTCCTCGGCTTCGCCTGCCTTTCGAAGACCGGGCCACCTCAGCCTCCCCCGCCGCCCTCGGGCGGAAAGTGCGCGGCCTCGTATCCCGATGACTGCATCGCTCCGCCTCCGCCAGGTCAACTGGGCGTGGGCGAGCTCGTCGCCGGGCGTGACGGTCAGCACCGGTGCGGAGGCGAGCACTCGTGACGCTTCCTCGTCGAGGTCTCCGCTCTGGGCAGCGCGTAGCAGGTCGGTGTCGGAGATGACGCCCCAGAAACAGCCGGCCGGGCGCTGCCAGCCAGCCCGAGCGGGACCGCGGCTGGGGGCGGCGCGGCCGGCTGCTCCCCCGCCCCCGGGGTGGTCACGGATCAGAGTCCGAGCAGATGGGCCAGCGCCAGGCTAGCCCACTCGCTCATGACAACCCCGGCCGTTTGTCGAACCTTTACCGAAGCTGATCCAAGCCTTGCCGTGGAATTGGCCGGGCCTTGGGAACGGCCTCCGTAGCGTGGGATGTGAAGTCCCCAACCGAACGGAGGTCGAAGATGAGGCGTTCAGTGTCAGCGCTGTTGCTCGTCGCATTCGCCGCCCTGGCGGTCGCAGTCCCGGTCGTTCTCGCCAAGGGCGACCAGCAAATCCCGCTCCGCCCAGCGAAGGCATACCCTCACGCGAAGGGCTCGGCCCAGTACCAGGCCCAGACCGGCCAGCGCGAGCTCCAGGTCGAGGTCGAGCACATCCGCTCGCTGAAAGGTAAGCAGGTGCTTTTCTACGTCAACGGCGCGAAGATCGGCGCGGCCCGCGTGAGCCGCCTCGGGAAGGCCGAGCTCAGTCGCAACACCGAGCTCGGGCAGCGGGTCCCGCAGGTCCGTCACGGCACCAAGGTCATGGTGCGCACAAGCCGGGCCGCCGTCGCCTCGGGATCGTTTTAGGCGGCAGCGCGATGGTGGCGCTGCGAGAACTGGATACGAGGCAAGCAAGCGGCGTCGAGGTCATGCTCCTCTGGCACAGCGGCACGGACAAGCTCACGATCTCCGTCCAGGACGCGAGCAGCGCCGACGGCTTCGAGTTCGAGGTCGACGCAGCCCACGCTCTCGACGCGTTCCGCCACCCGTACGCCTACGCGGCGGGCCGTGCGTCGAAGACGCAACGCCCCGCCGCGGACCCGTCGGTCGTACCCAAATGAGTCAGCCGCCGGGGCGCCGCGGCGCCCCGGCGACGGCCACTTTCACTAGCCGGGCATGATGCCCGCGACGCTCTCGATCGCAGAGCGAACGTTGTCGGAGAGAAGCGTGATGGCACCGATCACGGCCAGCGTGATCACGGCAAGAACCACGCCGTACTCCGCCATCGTCTGCCCCTCCTCGCGCTTGGCGGCGACCTGCACGAAGGTAAAGAGCTTCAGCATGTTTGAGTGACCTCCCTGCTGTCAGTGGTCGGCGACGCGGGGAGTGGCGCGCCGCCTGGGCCTCAGTTGCAGCATTCATCGGCCCGATTCGCTGCCAAGCTCATCCCTCGTGCTGGGCCGGTCGTCGAGGACGTGGCCGAATCACCCCAATGGCAGTAAGGAGGTTCTGATCTGCAGTGGTATCTATCGACGATGAGGGGCCGGGCGATCTGCGGGACGGTGAGTGGCGGCCCACTTTTCGCCCTGACGGCAGGGGTCGCCTGGCTCCCGCTCTACTAGTACCCGAACTCCCGCTGAGCGCACTCCGGGCAGTAGAAGGCGAGCTCGGGCGGCTCGTCGTCGGTGAGGTACGCCTCCCAGCGGTCCTTGTCAGCGGGAAGCCAGATCGCATCGCACTCGGCGCACCGGGATCAGCGCGGCGCGTTCGGCTTCCATGCAGTTGAGTCTAAGCCGGGTCGTGGGAAGCGTCCTAGCCGCTCGCTCGTCTCCTGGCCCCTTTACCTCGTGTTTTCTGGACTTTCGACGGGCGCCATCCGTTCTTCGATCCGCTCGTATCCCTATCGGGGTGGTCGGCTCTACGGTGCTGACCGCCCCACTGCACTGAACGTCGCTCGGTCCTTGTGCGATAAATGGGACCGGAGCCCGGGGCAGCGGCTCTCTCCCCCCTTGGCCGTGGGCGTCGGCCAGCCGTAGAGCCTAGATGCCCAGCCCCGGCTCCCCCTGAGATACGCTCGCCCCTGCCGTTCGGCCCCAGCCGACAACGGAAGGAGAACCGAATGGCAGGGTTTCTGTTCAAGCTCGAGAGGGCGGACGGGACGCCGGCCGAGCCCTCGTCACTCAATAGCGCGGTGCCGAACTGGGGGCCGGGCGAGACGATCCACTTCGGCCACAAGATGCTGCGAGTCGTTGCCGCCGGAGACGACGACGCCGACCAGACTCCGGTGCTGGTCGTCGAGGACGTGGCCGAATGAGCGACTAGCGCAGGGCTCTCACGTCTCGTAGGTTCGATGGGGGACGGGTCGTGGGAAGCGTCCTAAGCGTTCGGCTCGCCGCCCGGCCCTAACCCGACAGGCAGGCGAAGTTGAGAATCGGGTGGAGCTCGATCGCGTTCGGTGCGCGGCCGGTTTGCCCGTGGTTGTGGTCGAGGCACGCGTCCAAGCGCGCGCGAGAGCTTCTCGCAGCTCGGCCCTGCGTGGTACCCGTACCTGATGCGTCGCCTCGCAGTGCGGCCATCGAACGTCCTCTTCGTCCTACAGAACCTCACGCGGCGCTAACGATTCCGTAGTTCGCCGAAACGCGGTCAGGTCTCTCGCGGATGCTCGAACACGCCCGCGCCGCCAACCTCGCTCGATGACCCGCGGCGGACGACGATCATGGAAACGGCTCCTTCTATACGTGGTCGGCGGTCTCGTCGGCCTCTTCGTGCTCATCCAGGCGATTCCCTACGGGCGCGATCACACGAATCCGCCGGTGCTCCAAGAGCCCGCCTGGGACTCGCCCCAAACGCGGGCCTTCGCGATCGACGCGTGCTTCGACTGCCACAGCAACCAGACGAAGTGGCCCTGGTACACGAACGTCGCGCCGGTCTCCTGGTGGGTCGAGAGCCACGTCAAGGCTGGTCGCTCGTCGCTCAACTTCTCGGAGTGGAACCGCGCGCAGGACACGGGCGTCTCGGACATCGTGGAATCCGTCCAGGGCGGCTCGATGCCGCCGTCCTACTACTCCCTGATGCCGAACCACTCGGGAGCGAGGCTCTCGAAGAGCGAGAAGGCCGCCTTCATCCGCGGCCTCGAGGCGACGTTCAAGGCATCTCCGCCGATCGGGGGTGGCGGCTAGACAGCCGGGCTAGCTCCCAGGGACTTGCCCGAGGGTGGACACTGCGCGTTGTTGGTGTCCGCGACGACGACGCCGACCAGCCAGCGCAGGGCTCTGGCGTCTCGTAGGTTCGATGGGGGCCGGGTCGTGGGAAGCGTCCTAGGCGTTCGGCTCGCCGCCCGGCCTCCTAATCTCTCCTCGTGTATCCGATCGCTGCTTCAGCGTTCGAGTGGGTGCAGGCCCTGGCCGGTACGGTCGCGGCGCTTGCCGCGCTCGGGACGCTTCTGTTCGCGTGGCTCACCGTGCGCGGTGCGCAGGAGTTGCGCCGCTCTGAGCGGCGAGCCAGGCTGATCGACCTCGCTGCCGATTTCGATGAGGCCAGCGTGCGGGTCATGCTCTCGGGGGAGCCATCGAGCCGAGAGCATGGCGTGATGCTCGAAGCACCAGGCATCGATTCCGTGCCGCGCTCGACAGCTCGGGGGCGGCGTTGCCAGCATGTCGTGCCCTGCTCGCCTTCGACTGGTCGCCCGCGTCCGTCAACACCGGGGCAGAGCGCCGGGCGCAAGCTGACAAGGCGCTGGCGGACGCCCTTGATGAACTCTCGGCTTGGCTGCGCGAGTGAGGCCACACCCAGGCCACACGGGCACAGCATTTGGCGACCGCTACGGCAGGGACGACAATGGAGGGATGCGGCTTTGCGCTTGTCCGACGGGGTCTCGGTCTTTGCGCCAGAATTGCGCCTCGTGACCGGAGCCCGCCGCTTCAGCCAGGCGATCGCCGAGGGGGACGGGATCTCCGTCGTCGCTGCCGTCGACGACCTCGAGGCGGCTCGCGCGGCCGAGCAGGACGGGGCGGAAGGGGTCGCGCTCCGCACGCCGCTCGAGGCGGTCGGCGACGCGACCTCGCTGCCCGTGCTCTGGCGACCGCCGGGCTCGCCGGAGGACGCCCGTGCGGCCGGCGCCGATGCCTGCGTGGTCGCCGTCGCGGCGCTGGACGAGGAGAACGGCGCCCTCGAACGCGTCTATCGCGCCGCGCTCGAGCTCGGGCTCGATTGCGTGGTCGAAGTACGCGACGACGAGGAGCTGGAGCTCGCGCTCGAGCGCGTCGATCCGGAGATCTTCCTCCTGGCCGGCGGTGCCGACGACGGTGCCGGGCCGCTCGAGCGGGCGCTCGACCTGCTCCAGGACGTCCCCGCCGGGAAGCTCGCCCTGGCCGAGGTCCAGGCGGCCGGGCCGGCCGATGTTGCCGAGCTGGAGCGGGCCGGAATGGACGGCGTGATCGTCCCCGCGGGGTACGTTGCCGAGCTCGCCGGCGGAGCCGAGCCCAGGGTCTGAGACCTCGCGCGTCGACGCCCTCTGGGGCGGGCCGCGCGTCGCACTGGCCGCGATCGTCGCCGGGGCGGCGGCGCTTCGCCTGGTCGGCGTCGGCTACGGGCTGCCGTTCCCGCTGCTCAGCCCGGACGAGAAGAGCATCGTCCCGCGCGCGTGGAACATGGTGCACGGTGGCGGCCTCGATCCGCACTGGTTCGACTACCCGTCGCTCCTGATGTACGTGCTCGCACCGTTCCAGGCCTGGCAGGGCGAGCCGTCCTACCTCGCGGCGCGCCTGGTGGTGATCGTGCTGGCGCTGGCGGCGGTCGCCGCTTCCTGGTGGCTCGGGAACAGCGCGTACGGCGGGGCGGCCGGCCCGATCGCCGCCGCGGCGGTCGCCGTGGCGACCACCGCGGTCGCGTACTCACGGATGGCAGTGACCGACGTGCCTCTGATGCTCGGCGTGGCCGTCGCGCTCGCCCTTCTCGTATCCGGCCGGATCGAGCTGGGCGGTGTTGCCGTCGGGCTCGCGACGGGCTTCAAGTACCCCGGGGTGTTCCTGGTCGTCCCGCTCCTCGTGGCCGGCTGGCGGCAACCTCGCCGCCTCGCGCTCGGGCTCGTCGGCGCGGGGCTCGCCTTCGCGGTGACGAACCCGTACTTCATCGCGCACTTCGGGACGGCGCTGGGTGATGCCTACCGCGTCCAGAAAGTGGCCCGGCAAGGCTGGCTCGGCTTCGAGCACGATCACTCGGCTCCGATCGCGTACCTCGACCGCCTGTGGGAGGCGCTTGGCCCCGTGCTGCTGGTCTGCGTCCTCGGGCTGGCCGTGGCCATCGCCCGCCGAAGCCGGAACGACCTGATCCTCGCCTCGTTCGTGGTCGTCTACTTCATCGACCTCTGCACGCTCAACGCGCACTGGGACCGCTACGTCCTGCCGCTCGTGCCTCCGCTCGCCGCCCTCGCGGGCCGCATGCGGGGGCTCGCGCCGGTGACGCTCTTGCTGCTGGTCGTGCCGCTCACCTGGACGATCCGCGACGACCGGCGCCTGACGAAGACCGACACGCGCGAGGTCGCCCACGCCTGGGTCGAACGCCACCTGCCCGCCGGCGCCCACGTCGCGGCCGACCCGTCGCTGCCGCCGTTCCAGCACCAGGACGTGCTCCAGCTGCGACTACCGCTTCCGCAGGAGGACCGTCCGGACCCCAACCGCAACCTGACCCGGCTGCGGAACAGCGGCGTGCGCTACGCGATCGTCACCGGCGCGGTCGCCGACCGTGTGCTGGCAGCGCGGGAGCACTACCCGGCGGAGGCGGCGTTCTACGACAGTCTCGCGACGCTGACCGACCGGCTCTACTACGTGCAGAAGGACGGCCTCAACGGCCCCTGGGTGGCCGTCTATCACCTCTAGGAGGGCTTGGCGGAGCCTCGCTCCGGCGGCACAGCCGATGCTTCGTCAAGCCCTCCATGTCTAGCCGAAGAACGCGCGGGCGACCTCGTACCACTCCCGCGGCACCGTCTTGAGCTCCGCCGTCGCCTCCTGGAGCGAGACGTCGACGATCCGGTCGCCCTGGAGAGCGGCCATCCGGCCGAAGCTGCCGTCGTGTACGAGGTCGGCCGCTTTCAGGCCGTACCGGGTTGCGAGAACGCGGTCGCGCGGAGTGGGGGAGCCGCCTCGCTGGACGTGCCCGAGGACCGTGACGCGGGTCTCGAAGCCGGTGCGCGACTCGATCTCACGCGCGAGCGCGTCGCCGACCCCGCGCTGCGAGAGGCGAGTGTGCCCGAACTCGTCCGTGTCGCCCTCATCACCCAGACCCTCGAGCTCGTAGCCCTCGGAGACGACGACGATCGAGAAATCCTTGCCGCGGTCGTGGCGCCGCCGGATCTCCTTGCAGGCGTCGTCGATGCTGACCGGGTACTCGGGGATCAGGATCACGTCGGCGCCTCCGGCGATCCCGCTCATGACCGCGATCCAGCCCGTGTGGCGGCCCATCACCTCGACCACCATCACGCGGTTGTGCGACTCGGCGGTCGTGTGCAGCCGGTCGATCGCCTCGGTGCAGATCCACACCGCCGTGTCGAACCCGAACGTGTAGTCGGTCGCCGAGAGGTCGTTGTCGATCGTCTTGGGGACGCCGACCACGGGGAAGTCGTGCTCGGCGTGGAGCCGCGCCGCGACGCCGAGCGTGTCCTCGCCGCCGATCGCGACGAGAGCATCGAGGCCCTCCCGCTCGAAGTTCTCGAGCACGGCCTCCACGCCCTCGACCTTGTACGGGTTGGTGCGTGAGGTTCCGATGACCGTCCCCCCGCGCGGGAGCAGTCCCGAGACCTCGCGCGGGCCGAGCGGCTCGAACTTCCCTTCCACGAGTCCGCGCCAGCCTTCCCGGATGCCCACCACCTCGCTCCCACGCGAGAACGACCGCCGGGCCACAGCCCGAATGACGGCATTGAGGCCGGGGCAGTCGCCGCCGCCTGTCAGCATTCCCACCCTCACGGCGCCATCCTACGAGCGGTGGTGGGGTCTGCGTGGCATCGAGCCGGCGATGCCGTCGAGTGCCGAAGGTGGGAGTCGAACCCACACGGAGCTTGCGCTCCACTGGATTTTGAGTCCAGCGCGTCTGCCAGTTCCGCCACTTCGGCGTAAGACAAGAGTAACGCCGAGGCAGGGACGCTCCGGTCTCTCGCCGGCTCGGCAAGACCGTGTTCTTGCCGAGCCTCACGGTGGCTCTCGGCTAAGAAGGAGGGGGCTCACGGGGGAACCATGGGTTCCTCCGTGTTCTCCAGCGCGTCTGCCAGTTCCGCCACTTCGGCGTAAGACAAGAGTAACGCCGAGGCAGGGACGCTCCGGTCACTCGCCGGCTCGGCAAGACCGCGTTCTTGCCGAGCCTCACGGTGCGCTTCTTACAACGGGTTGAACTCATCCGACGTTCTCTCGATACTTGCCCACGACGAAAGCCGTCCTCGGCCTCACGCCGGGGTCTCAACGACAGAGACAAGGGCGACGGAGGAGGAAGTGTGAAGAAACGAGTTTCGATTGGTGTGCTCCTTGCCGCCGTCGGCGCGCTGGCCCTGATGGCGGCCGGTTGCGGCGGCGGAAGCAAGAGCAGCAGCAGCACCGGAGGAGGCGGAGGAGGCGGCAACGTCACGGCCCTGCCCGCCTCGTCGTGCGGCCCTCTCACCTACGAGGGCGAGGGCAAGCCCGACTACCTGATCGCGAGCGACCTGCCGCTGCAGGGCGGCTCGCGCACGCAGACGACGCAGATGGTCGGTGCGATCAAGTACGTGCTCGAGCAGAACCACTGGAAGGCCGGCGACTTCAACATCGGCTACCAGTCCTGTGACGACTCGACCGCTCAGCTCGGCAAGTGGGACGCCGACAAGTGCAGCGCGAACGCCCACAACTACGCGCAGAACAGCAAGCTGCTCGGCGTGCTCGGGACGTTCAACTCGGGCTGCGCGGCGATCATCATCCCGGTCCTGAACCAGGCGCCGGGCGGCGGGATGCTCCTCTTCTCGGCCGCGAACACCTACGGCTGCCTCACCGAGCCGTGTTCGGGGGACGAGCCGGAGAAGTACTACCCGACCGGGAAGCGCACCTACGCCCGCGTGGCGCCGAGCGACCCGAACCAGGGTGCGGTCGACGCGAAGTTCCTCTCGAGCAGGGGCGTGAAGAGCGTCTACATCCTCAACGACAAGGAGGCCTACGGGCTCGGCGTCGCCAAGAACTTCAAAGGTGCTGCCCAGGCGCTGGGGATGAAGATCGACGGCTTCGCAGCCTACGACCCGAAGGCGGCCAACTACCAGGCCCTGTTCACGAAGATCAAGGGGACGAACCCCGACGCCGTCTTCATCGGCGGCCTGATCGACGAGAACAGCGGCCAGCTGATCAACGACAAGGTCTCGGTCCTCGGAGCCAACACGCCGAATCCGAGCTCCGGTGTCATGCTGATGCTGCCGGACGGCTTCACGACCGACGCGATCTTCCAGCGGTCGCAGGGCGGGACGCCGAACGCCAAGGGCGCCTTCTTCAGCGTCGCGGGCGTCGGCATCGACCGGTACAAGGGGCCCGCGCTCGACTTCATCCAGGGCTTCAAGCAGACGCTGAACGGCAAGGCCGTCGACCCGTACGCGATCCTCGCGGCGCAGACCGCCAAGGTGCTGCTCCCCGCGATCGCCAAGTCCGGTGGGTCGCGGTCGAAGGTCGTCACCAACGTCTTCAACACGAAGGTGAACAACGGCCTGATCGGGACGTTCTCGTTCAATGCGAACGGCGACCTCACCGGAGCCAGCGGTGCGGCCGTCCTGTTCACGATCTATTCCGGGATCGAACCACCTCGTCACGCTGCTGACGGCGGCGCCTCAGGCGAATCTCGTCCAGGCGGCGCGGAAGGCGGCCGGAGGCTAGGAAGCGAACGAGCTCCGCGCGTTCGAGGGAGGGCTGAAAGGCCCTCCCTCGTCGTTTTAGTATTCGCAGGATCGCTGTCCAAGCCCGCACGGAACGGCAGCCACCGCGGCGCCGCGCGTCGGAGGCGCAAGCGGCCACCGGTTCTCTCGATCATCGGGGTCTGCTTCGCCACGCTCCTCGTCGCGTGGTCGGTCGTCAATGCGGTCAAGCAGCCGACCGACTTCTTCAACGTCCTCCTGATCGGGCTCACCACCGGCTGCGTGTACGCGCTGGTCGCGCTCGGGTACACGCTCGTCTACGGGATCCTCCAGCTGATCAACTTCGCCCACGGCGACGTCTTCGCCCTGAGCGGGCTGTTCGCGACGACGCTCATCCTCAGCGTGATGGGCCTCGACGAGACGTCGAGCTCGCTCGGGATCGCCGGCGGTCTGGCGGCCACGTTCCTGATCGCCGCGGCCTTCGGGGCCACGATCAACTCGACGATCGAGTTCGTCGCCTACCGCCGCCTGCGAAACGCTCCCCGGCTGGCCGTCCTGATCACCGCGGTCGGGATGTCCTTCATCGTCCAGAACATCTCGCTCGCGATCTACGACGTGAACTTCCGCAGCATCCCACCGCTGCTCTCCGACCACAACGTCTTCTCGATCCGCGGCGTTCACTACGACTGGCAGTCGCTGTTCGTGATCCTCATCACGGTGCCCGTCCTCCTGGTCCTGACCTGGCTCGTCAAGTCGACCAAGCAGGGCAAGGCGATGCGCGCGACCTCGCAGGACCCCGAGGCCTCCGCGATGATGGGGATCAACGTCAACCGGACGATCTCGTTCACGTTCGCGCTGGCAGGCGCGCTCGCCGGCATCGGCGCGACGCTCTACCTCGTCGAGTTCAACATCCGCTACGACACCGGCTTCGAGCTCGGCCTGATCGCCTTCACCGCCGCCGTGCTCGGGCGGAATCGGGAACCTCAGCGGAGCGGTTCTCGGTGCGATCCTGATCGGCCTGATCCAGGCGTTCAACGAGGGTCTCTCCTGGGAGGCGCCGGGAAGCGACTGGACCCGCTCGATCGTCTTCGGGCTGCTGATCGCGATCCTCGTCTTCCGGCCGGAAGGCCTGCTCGGCGAACGCACGCCGGAGGGCGCGTAGTGCCGCGGCGGCGCGCGCAGGCCTCGGTGCGCGCTTATCGCGACCGGTTCGTCCGGGCGACGGGGCTCGACCGGGTGAGTGCGAGTTGGCGGCGGCTGCCTCAGCGGGCCAGGACGCTGATTCCTGCGGCCATCCTCCTGGCCGTCGCGATCACCTACCCGTTCTACCTCGCGAGCCTCCCGGTGAACAAGGGCTGGGAGTTCTGGGTCACGTTCCCGAGCATGCACTCCGCGGTCACGATCGTCGTGTTCACGATGATGGCGGTCGGGCTGAACGTCGTCGTCGGCTACTGCGGCCTGCTCGACCTCGGCTACGTCGCGTTCTACGCGCTCGGGGCGTACACCGCCGGATGGCTCGCCTCCGGCCAGTTCCAGCAAGTGCGGTTCCACGTCGGTTCGGTCGGGATCACCCACGAGGCGCGCGGGGTCCACATCTCGATCTGGGGCGTGCTCCTCTGCGCCGCCTTCGTGACGGCGATCGGCGGCATCCTGATCGGCCTGCCGACCCTGAGGCTGCGCGGCGACTACCTGGCGATCGTCACGCTCGGCTTCGGCGAGATCGTCCCGCAGTTCGTGCGGAACGCCGACAACCTGCACGGCTTCAACCTCACCAACGGCACGTTCGGGATCAACCCGATCGACTCTCCGGGCTTCGGCAACAGGATTCACAACGCGATCGGCGTTCCCGCCGCCTACACGCAGGAGTTCAACGCCGACCGGCTCTTCTTCTGGACCGTACTCGGGCTCCTGCTCGTGACGATCTTCTGCTGCATCCGCCTCCGCGACTCGCGCCTCGGGCGCGCCTGGATCGCGATCCGCGAGGACGAGACGGCGGCCGGGGCGATGGGGATTCCGCTGATGCGGACGAAGACGTGGGCCTACGCGATCGGCGCCTTCTTCGGCGGGGTGGCCGGCGCGTACATCGCCAGCTTCAACCAGGTGGCGAACCCGAGCCAGTTCAACTTCAACATCTCGGTCTTCCTGCTCTGCATGGTCGTGCTCGGCGGCATGGGCAGCATCTGGGGAGTCGTCGTCGGGGCGGTGCTGCTCTCCTGGCTCAACGTCGAGGGCCTGGCGAACATCGGCAGCTGGCTGAACACCAATACGCCGCTCAAGTTCGAGGTCGCGAAGTACCAGTTCGGGATCTACGGGATCATCCTCGTGCTGATGATGCTCTTCCGCCCGGTGGGGATAATCCCCGAACGGCGACGTAAGCGCGAGATCGAGGAGGGCACGCGCGGGCCTCTCGACGAGCCGCTCTACGAGATGCGCGGCGCCGACGAGCCCGGCGCGGGCGAGCGCGGAACCTCGCGGGGGGTGCCGAGAGGATGAGCGAGGAGGCCAACGGCGACCTGCTCGTCGCCGCGGAGGTGAGGAAGGAGTTCGGCGGCCTGCTCGCCATCAACGACCTCGACTTCACCATCCCGCAGCGCTCGATCGTGAGCCTGATCGGCCCCAACGGCGCCGGCAAGACGACGTTCTTCAACACGCTCACCGGGCTCTACAAGACCACCTCCGGGCAGATCCTCTTCGACGGCCGCGACGTGACGGACAAGCCGCCGCACGCGATCGTGAAGGCGGGCGTCGGCCGCACGTTCCAGAACATCCGTCTCTTCCCGCAGATGACGGCCCTCGAGAACGTGCTCGTGGGCATGCACTCGCGCCTCAAGGGCGGCATCCTCGGCTCGATCATCGGGACGCCGGGAGTTCGCCGAGAGGAGCGGGAGGCGCGCGAGAAGGCGCGGGAGCTGCTGAGCTTCTCCGGTCTCGCGGGGGTCGACGACGAGCTCGCAGAGAGCCTCGCCTACGGCGACCAGCGGCGGCTCGAGGTGGCACGCGCGCTTGCCACCGAGCCGAAGCTGCTGCTGCTCGACGAGCCCACGGCCGGGATGAACCCGCAGGAGACCGTGACCTTCATGAACTTCGTCTCGACGCTGCGGGAGCACCGGCCGCTCGCGATCCTCCTGATCGAGCACGACATGAAGGTCGTGATGGGCGTCTCCGAGCGCGTGACCGTGCTCGACTACGGCGAGAAGATCGCCGAGGGCACGCCCCAGGAGGTCCAGAAGGACGAGCGCGTGATCGAGGCCTACCTGGGGAAGGGAGCGACCGGATGAGCGAGGCGCAGGTCGACGGCCGCGGCGAGGTCATTCTCCGGCTGGAGGACGTTCACACCTTCTACGGCACGATCGAGGCACTGAAGGGGATCACGCTCGAGGTTCGCAACGGCGAGATCGTGACGCTGATCGGCGCCAACGGGGCAGGCAAGTCGACCACTCTGCGCTCGATCAACGGGCTCAACCAGCCGCGTGACGGGAAGATCATCTTCCGGGGCAAGGACATCACGCGGAGACCGCCGCACGAGATCGTCGGAATGGGCATCTCGCAATCGCCGGAAGGGAGGCGCCTCTTCCCGCACATGAGCGTGCTGGAGAACCTCGAGATGGGAGCGTTCCAGCGCAACGACCGCGCGACGATCCGCGAGGACCTCGAGCGGGTCAACTCGCTCTTTCCGCGCCTCGCCGAGCGCAAGAGCCAGAAGGCGGGCACGCTCTCGGGCGGCGAGCAGCAGATGTGCGCGATCGGCCGCGCGCTGATGGCCCGCCCGACGCTGCTGATGCTCGACGAGCCGTCGATGGGCCTCGCGCCGATCTTCGTCGAGAAGATCTTCGAGATCATCGGCGAGATCAACGAGCAGGGGACGACCATCCTGCTCGTCGAGCAGAACGCGCTCATGGCGCTGGACGCGGCGCAGCGCGGCTACGTGCTCGAGACGGGCCGGGTTGCCCTTGCCGACGACGCGAAGAACCTGCGCGAGAACGAGCAGGTCCGCAAGACGTACCTCGGCGAGACTTAGGCTGCGCTCCTAGCTCCCGTTTTCGATACGGAGCGGGAACTAGGGCGTCGCTTGCGATGCCCGTTCAGGACGTGCGGGCTTCGCCCGGACGTCCGTCTGAACCGACCGGTCGACCCGACTCGGTAACACGCAACGGAAAGTAAGGCGGCGAGAGCAGGTAGCCGACGCGGGCGTCGGAGCCGTGCCGTCCCTCCACCATCTCGAGCGCCGCGCCGACGCCGCGCACGGGAACGAAGCCGAGCTGGCGGGCGGCGACCGCGTCGCGGCAGCCGGCCACGAGCACCGACCCGACGCGCCCGAGCGCCGGAGCGCAGCCGGCCCAGTCCGCGAACGGGAGCACGGGGTGGCACGAGCGGCCGGCGCGGTACGCGGCCAGCGCGCGCTCGTCGGCCGCAGCCTCCTGCTCGGCGTCGGACAGTTCCTCCTGCTCCCGCCCGAAGCGGGCCGCCTGGAACATGGCGCGGTACGGCTGCTGGGTCGGGTGGGAGAAATGGCGGTGAAACCGGTGCAGGAGGATCACCGTTCCCCCTTCGGCGATGGGGAAGGAGTCGCGCCAGAGCCGGAGTGCCAGGCCGAGGCCGAGGTACGCGGCCAGCAGCGGGTTCGGCCGCTCGCGTGGGAAGTGCGGCGTCGTGCGCGGGATCCCGATCACGATCGCGTCGAGCGGGCCCTCGAGCGTGGCCGAGCGCGCCTCGACCGCTCGCAACAGGGCCTCCGCATGCGCGACGGAGGGTGGCCCGGCGTAGGCCGCTGCGGCCGTCAGCTCGCAGCGAATCGACCTGAGCGCCTTGTCGCGGGCGAAAGCGGGCAGCAGCGCAAGGCTCCGCCGGACCGGAGAGCGGGCGATGCGCTCGAGCGCATCGGCGTCGTAGGGGTAGCCGCGGGCCGCGCCGGTCAGCCGCGGCTGGTTGAGCACCAGCGAGGCGCCGATCACCGGGACGCGGTCGGAGAGCCGGCGCTCGAGTTGCACGCCCAACCGCCAGCCCTGCGAGGCGCCGGTCTCGAGGAGGGAGTACGCGTCGGCCGCGCGCAGCGATTCCGGCCCGGTCGCTCCGAGCAGCGTCGCCGGGCCGCCGTGGAGGACCGTCTCCGCGGCGCTCACGGTCAGGACGAGATCGGTGTCGACCAGAGCGCGGTTCGCCCGGAGCGGGATGTTGCCCGGCACGCCCAGGTCGACGAGCCCGGGATCCTCGGCGTCGTGGATCTCGACCGTCCCGCGGAACCGGCGCGCGAACCCCGCCGAGACGACGCCGAGGCGCTCGAGGTCGCGGCGGTTCGGCCGGCGGGTGAGTCCCGACGCGACGAGCAGCGTCTGCCTCTCCGTCGGGATGCCGGACCGCTCGAGCTCGGCCGAGGCCGCGGCGAGCGCGACCTGCCGCGGATCGTGCAGGGCTCCGGGTAGCGGCAGCGTCGGCGGCTCGACGACGAGCGTCGCCCGGCCGCCCCGCGTGACGAGCGCCTCGAGCGGCTCACCCGCAAGCGGAAAGCGCAGCGCGTCGCGCATCGCCGCCTGCATGTCGACCACCTGCTCTCCGGGAGGGGGCGGCCTGATCACGATCGAGTCGTCGGGCGCGTCCACGACCGCGACGCGCGTCCCGAACAGCAGTGGCAGCCGTGTCACCTAGGGGATTGACCTGTACAGCCGCAGGAAGACGGGTCGGAAGCCCCGCTTCGGCCAGAAGCGGGACGAGAGCAGGTTCGTCACGCGCCAGTCGGTCACCATCACCTCGTAGCCGTGCTCGGCTGCCCAGTTGAAGGACGCGTCGGTCAGCGCGAGGCCGAGCCCGGAGCCCTGCGCCTCGGGCAGCGTCGCCGCGAACCCGATGAACGCGGCGCGCTCGGGCCGTCCCAGGCCCTTGTGCATCCTCGAGACCTCCAGCGGCATCACCGACCAGACGGCCAGCGGCTTCCCGTTCCGGTAGGCGACGAGCACCTCCTCCTCGTCCCCCGCGAGGGTGTCCACCCATTCCTTGCGCAGCTCCTCGCGCGACGGCTGGCCGATGTCGGAGAAGACGGGCGAGCGTCCCTGGTGGGCCGGAAGCGTGAGGTCGACCTCGATCAACTCCTCGATCTCGTCGGTGGCCGGAGTGCGGATCTCGACGCCGTCGGGAAGGACGACCTCCCGCCTTGCGACCTCCTGGAGCCCATGTGCGTGCTGCTGGCCGAAGCCGACCCGGTACCACGCCTCGACGAGCGCGGGGTCGCCGGCGGGGACGAGCGCGTACTGGCGCCTGCGTCCGTCCTCGACCCAGCGTTCGGCCGCGGCGGCGTACAGGTCGCGCAGGTCCTCGGGCTCTTCGACCGCGTGGCCCGCAAGCCCGACCCAGACGTTCTGGCCCCAGATCTTCGCGTCCAGCGGGGCGCCGATCAGGTAGCCGACGACCCGCCCATCCCTGATCGCGGCTGCCCCCGTCGCGCTCTCCGCGTGCCACGCCTGCTCCACCTCCGCCGACGCGGCCACCGGGTTCTCGTAGCGCTCGGGAAGCGCAGGCTCGGCCTCGCGCTGGCGCGCGTGGCGGGCGGCGAGGAGCCGCCCGGCGTCGTCCAGATGCTCGTCGGAAAAGGGGACTACTTCGAGGCGCGCCACGGGACGTAGACTCGCAGAGATGTCTCCGAAGACGCTGACGGGAGACGAGCTTCAGCTCGACGATGCGCCGGTCCGCGATTCCGAGCTCTTCCTCGTCGACGGAAACAACCTCGCCTACCGGGCGTTCTACGCGCTGCCCGAGGAGCTCGCGACGAGCGAGGGCTTCTCCACGAACGCTCTGCTGGGCTTCGCCAACATGCTCTTCAAGCTCCTTGCCGACTACCGGCCGAAGGGCGTAGCCGTCGCCTGGGACACGCGCCCGGTGCACCGCACGGAGGCACTCGAGACCTACAAGAGCGAGCGCAAGCCGATGCCGGACCTGCTCCGCGAGCAGTTCCCCTTCTTCCGGCCGATCGTCGAGGCGTTCGGGTACCGGAACCTCGAGTTCGAGGGCTGGGAGGCGGACGACGTGATCGCAACGCTGGCGCACCGGGCCGACCAGGCGGGCGTCAAGACCACCGTCGTCTCGACCGACCGCGATGCCTTCCAGCTCGTGAGCGACAACGTCGCGCTGATGATGACGCCGCGTGGGGTCTCTGACGTGCACGTCTACACGCCGGAGCGGGTCGAGCTGCGGCTCGGGATCAAGCCCGAGCAGGTGCCGGACTTCATCGGGCTCAAGGGCGACACCTCCGACAACATCCCCGGCGTCCCGGGGATCGGAGACAAGACGGCAGGCCAGCTGATCGCCCAGTACGGCTCGCTCGAGTCCGTGCTCGAGCACGTGGACGAGCTGTCGCCGGCCCGGTCGAGGTCGATCCGCGAGCATGCCGAGCAGGCGCGGGCGGCGAAGGAGCTGGCGACGATGCGGCGCGACCTCGAGCTCGACTGCGACCCCGCCGAGCTCGTGCTCTCCCCGCCGGACCGCTCGCAGCTGAAGGAGATGTTCAGGCGGTTCGAGTTCCGCAATCTCCTGAACCGGGTCGACGAGCTCGACGAAGCGCTCCCCGCAGCGGCCATCACCGCCACCGGGGTCGAGGTCCCCTGGCGGGAGGAACCAAGTAACAGTCTGTTACAAGGTGACGGGGTCGTCGCGGTCTCCGGCGACGACGGGCGCATCGCGGCCGCGGCCGGGGAGGAGGTCGTCGTCTCGCCCAGGCCGGCGCGGCTCGACGGGCGGCTCGTCGCGCACGACGCGAAGGCCATCCGTGTCGAGGCGGTCGACGACACGATGATTCTCGCCTACCTGATCGAGCCCGGCCGCGCCGAGTACGAGCTCGACGATCTGGCCGCCGAGTACGGCGTCGAGCTCATGCCCGTCCCTGACGCCGAGGAGGAGACCGCGGCGCTGGTTCGCCACGCGGCGGCCACCCTTCGTCTCCGGGAGCCACTCCTGGAGCGCGTCCGCGAGCGCGGCGCCGAGCCGCTGTACCGGGAGATCGAGCTCCCGCTCACCGAGGTGCTGGCCGCAATGGAGGCGGCGGGCGTCAAGGTCGACACGTACCGCATGGGGGAGATCACCGCCCGCCTCGCCGACCGCGTCGAGGAGCTCGAGGCCAAGGCGTACGAGCTGGCGGGGGAGGAGTTCATGATCGGCTCGACCCAGCAGGTGGCGCGAGTCCTGTTCGAGACGCTCGGCCTGACCCCGGGCCGCAAGGGCAAGACCGGCTACTCGACCGACACGCGAGTGCTGCGCTCGATCCGCTCCGAGCACGAGATCGTCCCGGTGATCGAGGAATGGCGGGAGTACTCCAAGCTGCTGAACACCTACCTCGGCCCGCTCCCGGAGCTGATCTCGCCCGAGGACGGGCGCCTCCACACCACCTTCAACCAGACGGTCGCGGCGACCGGCCGGCTCTCGACGACGAGCCCGAACCTTCAGGCGATCCCGATCCGGACCGAGCTCGGCCGCGAGATCCGCTCGGCCTTTGTCGCCGAGGCGGGTCACAAGCTCCTCTCGGCCGACTACTCGCAGGTCGAGTTGCGCATCCTCGCGCACGTCTCGGCGGAACCGAAGCTGAAGGAGGCCTTCGACCGCGGGGAGGACATCCACACCGCCACCGCCGCCGAGGTGCTCGGCAAGGATCCCGCCTCGCTGACGAAGGACGAGCGCAACGTCGCCAAGATGGTCAACTTCGGGATCATCTATGGCATCTCATCGTTCGGGCTCTCGGAGAACCTCGAGATCCCGCGCGAGGAAGCGCAGGCCTACATCGACGCCTACCTGGCCCGCTTCCCCCACGTGCAGGACTTCATCCAGCGCACGATCGAGCAGGCTGCGCGCGACGGCTATGTCACGACGCTCTTCGGCCGGCGCCGGCCGGTGCCCGAGATCCGGGCCTCGAACCGCCAGACGCGTTCGCTCGGGGAGCGGCTCGCGGTCAACTCGGTCATGCAGGGAACCGCGGCCGACGTGATCAAGAAGGCGATGGTCGCGATCCACCGGCGGCTCCGCGAGGAGGGCAGGGCGGCGCGGCTCGTGCTGCAGGTTCACGACGAGCTCCTGCTCGAGGTTCCCGAGGCCGAGGTCTCGGCCGCAAAGGAGCTCGTCCGCGAGGAGATGGCCAACGCGTTCCCTCTCGACCCTCCGCTCGGGGTCGACATCGGCACCGGCGACGACTGGAACGACGCGAAGCGCTGACCGCGCTAGGCTCCGGCCGTGCGGCGGTTGCTGGCATTCGCTCCGATCATCGCGATCGCGGCTGCGCTGGCAGCTGCCACTTCCAACTCGGCCCCGGCCCTGAAGCCGGTTCAGGTTCACTGCGCGGGAGGGATGGTGTTCGTGTTCTGGCCGAAGGGCCACAAGGCGATCAGGAGCGCCGACCTCGGCTCGCACCCTGCGCCGCACGTGGACATCTACAAATCCAGCTCGTACAAGGGCTCGAACCTGCTCGGCTTCGTCAACCAGAAAGGCAAGTCCCGGTTCTCGAGCAAGTGCGACAAGAGCACTGCGTCGCCGGTCTCGGGCGGGGTCCCGCGCAACAAGGTCCTGACGAAGCGCGCAGCGATCTCGTGCGCTGATGTCGGCTTCGCCGACGTGCGCGTGACCTCGATCCCGCGTGGGACGCAGGTCGACCTCGGCATTACGGGGATCAAGACGATCCAGGCGGTGCTCAAGCTGCGCGGCGCGCGCTTCATCTACGACAACGAGTTCTGCCACGTGGCAGCCGTTCCGCACTAGCCTGGAACGGCTCAGGAAAGCGGTAAAGCCCCACGGCTATACTGACCGCCTTCTCGATGGCCAGCGAGACAGTGGATAGACCGAGCGAACTCGACGAAGCCGGCGTCTGGACGACGACGGAGGACGGCGAGCGCGTTCCCGACTACGACGCGACCTTCCCGACGATCAACGAGGGGGAGGTGGTGCACGGCACCGTCGTGCGCGTGGACAAGGACGAGGTGCTCGTCGACATCGGCTACAAGTCCGAAGGCGTGATCCCGGTTGCGGAGCTGTCGATCCGGCGCTCCGTCAACCCCGCGGACGAGGTCAGCCTCGGCGACGAGATCGACGCGCTCGTGCTCACCAAGGAGGACGCCGAGGGACGGCTGATCCTCTCGAAGAAGCGCGCGCGCTTCGAGATGGCCTGGAAGGCGATCGAGCAGGCGGCCGAGTCGGGCGAGCCGGTCGACGGCAGGGTGATCGAGGTCGTCAAGGGCGGCCTGATCCTCGATCTCGGCGTCCGCGGCTTCCTCCCGGCGTCGCTCGTCGACATCCGCCGGGTGCAGGACCTGGACGAGTTCCTCGGCCAGGAGCTGCGCTGCAAGGTGATCGAGCTCAACCGCTCGCGCAACAACGTCGTGCTCTCGCGCCGGGCCGTGCTCGAGGACGAGCGCAAGGAGATGCGCCAGGCGATTCTCGACCGGCTCAACCCCGGCGACGTCGTCGACGGCCAGATTTCGAACATCGTCGACTTCGGCGCCTTCGTCGACCTCGACGGCATGGACGGGCTGATCCACATCTCGGAGCTCTCCTGGAGCCACGTCAACCATCCGTCCGAGGTGCTCGAGATCGGCCAGGACGTCAAGGTGAAAGTGCTGGACATCGACCGCGAGCGCCAGCGCATCTCGCTCGGGCTCAAGCAGACCCAGTCCGACCCGTGGCAGCAGGTGCTCGAGACCTACCACGAGGGCGACGAGGTCGAGGGCAAGGTGACGAAGGTGGTCACCTTCGGCGCCTTCGTCGAGATCATGCCCGGGGTCGAGGGGCTCGTTCACATTTCCGAGCTGGCGCAGCACCATGTCGAGAACCCGCGTGAGGTCGTCTCGCAGGGCGATCTCGTCAAGGCCCGGATCATCGAGGTGGACGCCGAGCGGCGACGTCTCTCGCTCTCGCTGAAGCGGGTCGAGGGCGGCGGTGTGACAGAGCACGCCGACGACTCCGAGGCTGTGGAGGGCACGCCGAACCTCGGGCTCTCCGAGGAGGTGTTCCCGGAGGGCGCCGAGCAGCAGACCGAGGTAGCTTCGGAGGTGGAGGTCGCTTCGACTCCCGAGACGCCGCCCGCCGACGAGACGCCGCCCGTCGACGACGCATCGCCGGCGGCCGAGGCCGTGGAGGCCGAGGCACCCGCGGATGCGCCCGCACCCGAGGAGCCGGAAGCGAGCGTCGAGGCCGATCAGGTTGCGCCGGAGGAGCCGGGCCCGGGCGACTCCGAGGGCGAGCCCCCCGCCTCTCCCGACTGACGTTGGCGCGACCGATCGCCGTCGCCATCACCGGCGGCATCGGAGCGGGCAAGAGCGAGGCGCTCGCCTCGTTCGCGCGCCACGGTGCGGCCGTCGTCTCCAGCGACAAGATCGTCCATCGCCTGCTGCGTGAGGATCCGGCCGTGGGCAAGGCCCTGGTCGGGCGGTTCGGCGACCGGATCCTGGACGAGGCGGGGCAGATCGACCGCACGGTGATCGGCGAGATCGTCTTCGCCGACCGCGAGGCTCTCGACTGGCTCGAGGCGCTGCTCCACCCGCTCGTCGTCAAGGAGTACATGGACTGGCGCGAGCAGCTCGCAGAGCTGCCGAACCCGCCGCCGGTGACGGCGACCGAGGTGCCGCTGCTCTACGAGGTCGGCGGCCAGGACCGATTCGACGTTGTCGTCGTCGTGACCGCCTCGCCGTCTGTGCGCAGCGGTCGCACCGAAGTGGCCGTCGAGGCCCGAGAGCCACGTCTGCTGCCCGACTCGGTCAAGATCGCGCAGGCCGACTTCGCCTTCGTCAACGACGGCTCGCTCGACGAGCTCGACGCCTTCGTAGACGAGGTGATGAGCGAGCTGACCGCGGGCGACGGGTGAAGAAGCTCCTGCTCCTACTGCTGGTCGTCGTCGCACTCGGGGGCGCCTTCGCCTACGTCAACTCGACCGAGCCGGCCTGGTACGTGCGGATCCGCTACCCGCTCCACTACGAGGCGATCGTGCGCGGCCACGCGCACAACTACCGGCTCGACCCCGCCCTGCTCGCGGGCGTGATCTACCAGGAGAGCAAGTTCGACGCGAACGCGCGCTCCAGCTCCGGCGCGATCGGGCTGATGCAGCTGCTCCCCGACACGGCGAAGGGCATCGCCGTGCACACCGGCGGCTCCCGCTTCCGCGTCTCCGACCTCGACAACCCCGAGATCAACGTCCGGTACGGATCGTGGTACCTGCGGCATCTGCTCGACAAGTACGGCGACGAGCGCACGGCGCTGGCGGCGTACAACGCCGGCCAGGACAACGTCGACCGCTGGAAGGCGGCGGGGAAGGGGATCGCCTTCTCCGAGACGAGGCACTACGTCAGCCGGGTCGAGCACCTGAAGACGCTCTACCGCCGCGGTTACCGGTCGGAGCTCTATCAAGACGGCCGTGCCGGCTAAGCCGCCACGGCCTTTCCGTCGGCGTCGCAAGCGACGCCTTGGTCGAAGTGACACTTGACAGACGCGAGAGTGATGTCATAATGATGTCACCGTGCAGCTGGAACGATTCATCGAAGCGCTCGAGGCCGAACTTGCCTCACTGGCGGTGCTTCTCGACGAGGAGCTGCAGCCCGCCGCCACGCGCCTGAGCGGAGCGGTTCGCTCCGCGGCCGGGCTGCAGTTCCTGGACGTTCTCTCCGAGGCCGCCCTCGAGATCTCGGCCCAGCTTCCGTCGGGGCACGTTGAAGTGCGCCTGGCGGGGCAGGAGCCGAGCCTCGTGTACATCGAGTCTCCGGAGGCCGCCCCTGCGCCGGCGGGGGAGGAGGGGCTGAGCTCCCGTATCACCCTCCGCCTTCCCGAGCAGCTGAAGACGAGCATCGAGGCCGCCGCCGCCCGCGAGGGCGTGTCGGTCAACACGTGGCTCGTCCGCGCGCTCGGGCGAAGCGTCTCCAGTCCGCCACGGCGCCAGTCGGGCAGACGCCTGACCGGCTACGGCAAGAGCTAACAGGGAGGAGTTGTCATGGCGTTCATCACCGGCCCTTTCGGCCATATCGAAGTCAAGATCGACCGGCGGCCGCCCCGGCCGCCCAGGAAGAAGCGATGAGGCGCGAGACGTTCCCCGCTTCCGTCCCGCTTCGGCTCGATCTCTCCCTGCCTGCGGGCGAGCTCGAGGTCGACGCCGCAGCGGTCGACGAAGCGGTCGTCGAGCTCGAGACGCTGAGCGGGGACGAATCGGCGATCGAGAAGGCCCGGGTCGAGCTGCGCGGGGACGAGCTGACGGTGAAGGTCGACCGCACGAAGGCCGAGATCCGCATCCGCGTGCAGGCGCCCGAGGGCTCCGCGCTCCGGGCGAGGACGGCATCGGGCGACGTGCAGACCCGCGGGCCGCTCGGTCCGACCGAGGTCAAGAGCGCCTCGGGCGATGTCTCGCTGGAGTCCGTCGCCTCGCTCGACGCCAAGATCGCAAGCGGCGACATCGAGGTCGACCGGATCGACGGCGAGGCCCGGGTCGACAGCGCATCCGGAGACGTCGAGCTCGGGGAGGCGGGCGGCAGTGTCACGGTGCGCACCGCCTCGGGCGACCAGCAGGTGCGGAGCGTCGCCGAGGGGCGGGTCGATCTCACCTCGGCCTCGGGCGACATCCGCGTGGGGGTGAAGCAGGGCTCGCGGGTCTGGCTGGACGCGCGCTCGATGAGCGGCGACGTCTCCTCGGACATCGACCTCGATGACGAGGCATCCGCCGGCGACGGCCCCCAGGTCGAGGTCAAGGTGACCGCGATGAGCGGCGACGTCGAGGTCGTCCGCGCGTGAGCCGGACGGCTCTTCTTCGCCACCGCGCGCTCGTCGCGCTGCTCGCCGCCGAGGTGATCTCCACCACCGGCGCGCAGATGACCTGGCTCGCGCTGCCGTGGTTCGTGATCGTCACCACCCACTCCGCGACGCAGACCACCTACGTCGTCGCGGCCGAGGTGATCGGGCTCGCGCTCCTCGGCTTCCCGGGCGGCCGCGTCCTCGGCCGCCTGGGTGCCCGTCGAACCATGATGCTCTGCGACGGCGCCCGGGCGCCCCTGATGACCGTGATCCCGGTGCTCCATTGGACCGGTGGGCTGTCGTTCCCGGTCCTGATCGCCGTCGCATTCTGTCTGGGCGCGCTGGCCGCGCCCAATTTCGCCGCCCAGAAGGTGATCGTGCCCGAGCTGCTCGGAGAAGACGAGCAGCAGGTCACCGAGGCCAGCGCGCTCTTCCAGGCGGCGAACAGGGCGACGTTCCTCGCTGGCCCGGCGCTGGCCGGGGTATTGATCGGCCTGATCGGGGTGACCCCGGTGCTCCTGGTCGATGCGGCGACCTACGTCGTCTCGGTCGCGCTCGTCGCCGGCTTCGTGCCGCAGAGGCCGCCAGTGGCTCAGGAATCCCAGGATCGCAACCTGAGAACGGGCATTCGCTTCATCGCGAGCGACCCGCTGCTGCGCGTGTGGTGGCCGACGTTCTGGGTGGGTGACGCCGCATGGACGGCGTTCTTCGTGGCGGTCCCGGTGCTGGTGCTCTCGAGGTTCGGGCACGAACCGCTGGTCGCGGGCGGATTGATCGCCTCGTTCGGCGTCGGTGCGCTGATCGGAAACGTGATCTCGTTCCGCTTCCTCACGCGTCGCTTCGAGGGGCTCGCCGTGATCGCGGTATGTGCTCTCGGACAGGCGGCGCCGCTGTGGCTGCTCTGGCTGCCGCTTCCCGCGCTCGCGCTGTGCGCGCTGATCCTCGCCTCGGGGGTCGCGAACGGCCTGGTCAATCCGAGCCTGCACGCGATCACGACCCTGCGCGTGCCACCGGCGCTGCGGCCGAACGTCTTCACCACGGCGATGGTCGGCTGGGCGGTGGTCAACCCCCTCGGCCTGTTCGTCGTGGGGCCGGTGCTCGATACGTACGGGACGGCGCCGGTCCTGATCGGCTTCGCTGCGATTCAGACCGCCACGATGGCGGTGGTCGCGGCCGCCTCGGCTCGCGAGCTGGGCCGGCGCAGGCTCGAGCTCGCCCCGGCCGCCTAGCCCAGATCACCCCTCGGACGGTCGGGCTAAGAGGCGGTTCATCGTCGCTAGCCTTTGCTCGATGGCAGAGTTCAGGACCTCTGACGCGTATTCGCCGATGGCCGACCAGCCGCAGGCAATCGCCGAGCTCTCCGCGGGCATCGAGGCGGGCGAGCGCTACCAGACGCTGCTCGGCGCGACCGGCACCGGCAAGACGGCGACGATGGCCTGGATCGTCGAGCAGGTACAGCGCCCAACGCTCCTGATCGCGCACAACAAGACGCTCGCCGCCCAGCTCTGCAACGAGCTCCGGGAGTTCTTCCCCGACAACGCGGTCGAGTACTTCGTCTCCTACTACGACTACTACCAGCCGGAGGCGTACGTCCCTCAGGCCGACCTCTACATCGAGAAGGACTCGTCGCGGAACGACGACATCGACCGGCTCCGCCATGCCGCGACGGCAGCGCTGCTCTCGCGCCGCGACGTGATCATCGTCGCCTCGGTCTCGGCGATCTACGGCCTCGGCTCGCCCGAGGAGTACGAGAAGCGCGTGGTGCTCCTCAATCAAGGCGAGGAGCACGACCGCGACCTCGTGCTCCGCAAGCTGATCGACATCCAGTACGTGCGCAACGACACCCTGCTCGGCCGGGGCAAGTTCCGCGTCAAGGGCGACGTCGTCGAGGTCCAGGCGGCGCACATGGAATCGGCCTACCGGATCTCGTTCTTCGGCGACGAGGTCGAGCAGATCACGCACTTCGACCCGCTGACCGGCGAGGTCTACGGCAAGCTCGACCACCTCGCGCTCTTCCCGGCGACGCAGTACGTGACGTCGAAGCCGACGATCGACCGTGCGTCCGAGCAGATCCGCGAGGAGCTCGAGGAGCAGGTCAAGCGCTTCGAGTCGGACGGCAAGATGCTCGAGGCCCACCGGCTCCGCCAGCGCACCGAGTACGACCTCGAGATGATGAAGGAGCTCGGCTTCTGCAACGGGATCGAGAACTACTCGCGGCACCTCGACGGCCGCCCGCCCGGCTCGGCCCCGCACACGCTGATCGACTTCTTTCCGTCGGACTTCGTCGTGATGGTCGACGAGTCGCACCAGACGGTGCCGCAGCTCGGCGGCATGTACGAGGGCGACCGCTCGCGCAAGGAGACGCTCGTCGACCACGGCTTCCGACTCCCGTCGGCGCTGGACAACCGGCCGCTGCGCTTCGACGAGTTCCTCGAGAAGGTCTCCCAGGTCGTGTTCGTGTCGGCGACGCCGGGCCCGTTCGAGCTGCGCCACTCGACCCGGATCGCCGAGCAGCTCGTCCGCCCGACCGGCATCGTCGACCCCGACGTCGAGCTGCGCCCGACGAAGAACCAGATCGACGATCTCCTGAACGAGATCCGGCGGCGCGAGGAGGTCGGCGAGCGGACGCTCGTGACGACGCTGACGAAGAAGATGGCCGAGGACCTGACCGACTACCTGCTCGAGTCCGGGGTGAAGGCGCGCTACCTCCATTCGGAGGTGGACACGCTCGAGCGGATCCAGATCATCCGCGAGCTGCGGCTCGGCGAGTACGACGTCCTCGTCGGGGTCAACCTCCTGCGCGAGGGGCTCGATCTGCCGGAGGTCTCGCTCGTGGCGATCCTCGACGCGGACAAGGAGGGCTTCCTGCGCGGGCAAACGGCGCTGATCCAGACGATCGGCCGCGCCGCGCGCCACGTCAACGGCAAGGTGCTGATGTACGCGGACAAGCACACCGAGGCGATCAAGTTCGCGCTCGACGAGACGGACCGGCGCCGCGCCAAGCAGCTCGCCTACAACGAGGAGCACGGAATCACTCCCGAGTCGATCGTCAAGGGGGTCTCCGACATCGCCGAGTTCCTCTCCCTCGAGTCCCCGACCGTCCCGGGGCGGCGCCGCAGGGGCCGAAAAGAGGTCGAAGGAATGGCTCCCCCCGAGCTGGAGCGCCTCGTGGTCACGCTCGAGGAGGAGATGTTCGCGGCTGCCGAGGAGCTCCGGTTCGAGTACGCCGCGAAGCTGCGCGACGAGATCAAGGAGCTGCGCCGCGAGCTGCAGGCCGCCGCGGAAGCCCCGGCGTAGGATCGCGCGGTGCTCGGCGCGATCATCCAGACGCTGATCATCGGATTCGTCATCGGAGGCCTCGCCCGCTGGGCGGTTCCGGGGCCGGACCCGATGCCGATCTGGATGACGACGCTGTTCGGGCTGCTCGGCTCGGTGATCGGCAGCGCGATCGCGGTGACCGCGTTCGGTCGGGGGATCGACTCGGGGACCGCCTTCTCCGCCTGGCTCCTCTCCATCATCGCGGCGTCGCTGCTCGTGATCGCCTACCGGCACTTCGTCCAGCACCGGCCGATCACCGGGCCTGACGCCTACCGGCCGCCGCAGGGCGGCAAGAAGGGCAGGCCGAAGCTCTAGGGGTGGCTCGTGCGAAGCGGCGAGCGGCCGCGCGGGAAGACCCGCATTGCCGTGAGCCCCCACGTGTCCTCGCGCCAGACGTACGTCTGGACGGCAAGCGAGTCGCCGTCCGCCTCGTAGACGTGGAGGCCCCTCGCCTCGCCGCGCCGGCCGGGGCGCGGCCGGCCCAGCCCGGGCGCGACCGAGACCGTCACGCCCGCCAGGCCGTCGCCGGCGTCGACCTCGAACTCGTGCCGCTCGCTGACGGCGGACTGGTGGATGTGCCCGGCCAGGATCAGCTCGGCGCCCGCGTCGACGAGGCCCGCGAGCACCTCCGAGCGGCGCGAGACCGGCCTCTTCCGCGATCGCCACGGCGCGCCGACCAGATGGTGGTGGAGCGCGACCACCCTGAGCGCGCCGTCCGGCGCACGGCCGAGCAGCTCCCGCGCGCCGGCTATCTGCGAGCTCCGGATCCCGCCCGACTGGTGCCGCCAGGGCCGCACCGAGTTGAGGCCGACGACGTAGAGACCGTCGGCGCTGTACACGGGCTCGGCGTGCTCCCACTGGCGCTCGAACTCGTCGAACGGCCGGGTGAAGCGGGCGGGGAACGTGTACGGGATGTCGTGGTTGCCGGGCACGACCAGGAGCGGCCGGCCGAGCCCTCGGAGGACCGCTGCCGCGCGCTCGTGCTGGTCTCGCCGGCCTCGGTGCGTGAGGTCTCCGGTGACCACGATCAGGGCGGGCCCGACCCGCTCGATCAGGGGCTCGAGACCGCTCTCGACCGGGGCTCCAGTGGGGCTGCCCACGTGCAGATCCGAGATGTGGAGGAGGCGCGTAGGCAACGGCGAAGCAGGCTATACACTGAAATCATGGCCGACGAATCCACCGAGATCTTCGACGACCTCTACCTCGGGCTGCGGGCCGGCGGCGCAATGCGCAAGCAGCGTCGCGGCGAGCCGCTCACGACCGAGGAGCAGGAGGCGATCGGCCGGTGGGAGCGCCTTTCTTCGTGGCGCAAGGCAATCGCGATCGGGGCGTTCTCGGTCGGGACGTTCGGCCTGGGGTTCACGCTGGGCGGCCTGATCTTCGGCCGCTGGCGCAAGGCCTAACAGCACCCGCGCTTAACAGAACCCGCGCAGACTGCGGGCCTTCGGCCCTCCGCTGCACGCAACAAGGCGACGGCAGGATCAGGCGGCGCCCCGACGAAGCAGTCGGGTTGATGCCTGCAGACGCCCACGAGGAGGTTCGCTTCGACGCCCGCCGTCACGGCGCCGTGCTGGCGTGGCCGGTCGCACAGGCAATCGCCCTTGCCGCGGCCGGTGGGATCTTGCTCACCCAGGAGTGGCCGCTGGCCGTTCCCGGGGCCGCCCTCATGCTGCTGGCGGCGCTCATCTGTCTGCGCGCCGTGTGGCGCTGGGAGCACGCCCACCTGGTCGTGACCACGGAGAAGCTGCTCGTGGTGGACGGCACCCTGCGGCGCCGCTCGTCGACTGTTTCCCTGCGTTCGGTCGAGAACCTCGGGCTCGAGCAGAGCCTGGCGGGACGACTTCTCGGCTACGGTACGCTCGTGGCCGGGCCGCTCGAGATTGACCACGTGCCTCAGCCGCGGAGCGTGTACCGGCTGGTCGCGCAACTCGCCGGCTGATGCCGGGGCCGCCTCCGATCGAGGTCCGGGGGCTGACCAAGCGATACGGCTCGACGGTCGCCGTCGACGATCTCAGCTTCTCGATCCCGGCGGGGCGCATCACCGGGTTCCTCGGCCCGAACGGCGCAGGCAAGACGACCACGCTGCGGGCGCTGCTCGGGCTCGTCCGGCCGAGTGCGGGCGAGGCGCGCGTCGACGGAGAGCCCTATCGGCGGCTGCGCGACCCGCTGCGGCGGGTCGGGGCCGTGCTCGAAGCCGACAACTTCCACCCGACGCGCTCCGGGAGGAACCACCTCCGGGTGCTGGCCCTCGCGGCCGGGATCGCCGTCGCGCGCGTCGACGAGGTCCTCGCGGAGGTCGAGCTCGGCGGAGCCGCGCGGCGGAAGGCAGGCGGCTATTCGCTGGGCATGCGACAGCGGCTGAGCGTCGCGGGCGCGCTCCTGGGAGAGCCGGGGCTCCTCGTGCTGGACGAGCCGGCAAACGGGCTCGACCCTGAAGGAATCCGCTGGCTGCGCGACTTCCTGCGCTCGTTCTCGGCCGGCGGGGGGACGGTCTTCATCTCGAGCCACGTGCTCGCCGAGGTGGCCCAGCTCGCGAACGAGGTCGTGATCATCCATCACGGCAGGCTCGTCGCCCACGAGTCGCTCGAGACGCTGGTCGCCCGCGCAGCGGGCGGCACGGTGGTGCGCACGCCGGAGGCGGAACGGCTCCACGGGCTGCTCGCCGAGGGCGGTCTCGAGGCGAGGCTGCAAGGGGACGGCGAGCTGCGCGTCGCGGCACCGCCCGAGCGGGTGGGTGAGGTGGCCGCCGGAGCCGGCATCGTCCTGCACGAGCTCCGCGCCGAGGGAGCGACTCTCGAGGAGGTCTTCCTCGCCTTGACCTCGGACGAGCCGTCGTGATCCGGCTCGTCCGCGCAGAGCTCTTGAAGCTGGGGACGACCCGTCTCTTCCTCTGGCTCGGGCTCATGATCCTGGGGCTCTCGGCGTTCGTCACCTCGACGCGGATCGCCTCGACGTCGCACCTGCAGCTCTCCAGCCTGAGCGAGCAACGCTCGATCGCGCAGTTCGCGGCGATCGGGGCGATCGTCGCCCTGATCGTCGGGATCGTCGAATCCGCGGGCGAGTACGCGCACGGGACGATCGCGCACACCTTCCTCGTGACGCCAGTGCGAGAGCGGGTGGTGGCGGCGAAGGTGATCGCCGGCGCGATTGCCGGGCTGCTCGTGGCCGGGTTCTCCGAGCTCGTCACGTGGTCGATCGCGGCCGTCTGGCTGGAGGGCAAGTCCGTGCCGTTCGAGCTGGCCACTCGAACGGTGCTCGACACCTACCTCGGGATCCTCGGCGCAGGCGCGCTAGCGGCGGTGATCGGCGTCGGAATCGGCGCTCTCTTCCGGCGGCAGACAGCCGCCATCGTCCTCGCGCTGATCTGGCTCCTCGTCGGGGAGCCGGTGCTGTCGATCGCCAACGTCCAGGAGTACGCGCCCGGCCACGCGATCGCGGCGGTGGCGTCCCCCGTTACTCCCACCAGCGAGCTGCTCGACTTCTGGCCGGGCCTGCTCGTCGCATTCGCCTACGCCGCGGTGTTCGCCGTCGCCGGAGCGGTCGCGGTCGACCGATCCGACGTCAACTAGACCCGCAAAAGCGAACACTTGTTCGCGTCCACCAGGGGCGCTAGACTGGCTTGGTTATGGGCCAGGAAGAGCTCGTCGTCCACGGCGCCAGGGAGCACAACCTCAAGGACGTCACGGTGCGCCTCCCGCGCTTGAAGCTGATCTGCGTCACCGGGCTGTCCGGCTCCGGCAAGTCCAGCCTGGCCTTCGACACGATCTACGCCGAGGGCCAGCGCCGGTACGTGGAGAGCCTCTCCGCGTATGCCCGCCAGTTCCTCCAGATGATGGAGAAGCCGGACGTGGACTCGATCGACGGACTCAGCCCGGCGATCTCGATCGACCAGAAGACGACCAGCCGCAACCCGCGATCCACGGTCGGCACCGTCACGGAGATCTACGACTACCTGCGCCTCCTCTATGCCCGGATCGGCAAGCCGCACTGCCCGGTCTGCGGCCGGCCGATCGCCGGGCAGAGCCAGGAGGCGATCGTCGACCAGATCCTCCAGCTCGCCGAGGGCACGAAGTTCACCGTCAACGCGCCGGTCGTGCGCGACCGGAAGGGCGAGTTCAAGGATCTGCTCGAGGAGCTGCGGGCGGAGGGCTTCACGCGCGTGAAGGTCGACGGCGAGGTCAAGCTGCTCGAGGAGCCGATCGAGCTCGACAAGAAGTTCAAGCACACGATCGAGGTCGTCGTCGACCGCCTCGTGCTCAAGCCGGACCTGCGCACGCGGCTCGCGCAGTCGGTGGAGACCGCGGCTCAGCTCGCCGACGGGCTCGTCGTGATCGACGTGCTCGACGGCGAGTCGACGACGTTCTCCGAGAACTTCGCCTGCCCCGAGCACGGGGTGGGCCTGCCGGAGCTCGAGCCCCGCATCTTCTCCTTCAACTCGCCACACGGCGCCTGCCCCCGCTGCACCGGCCTGGGCGCACAGCAGGAGATCGATCCCGACCTGCTCGTGCCGGACCCGACGCTCTCGATCGGGGAGGGAGCGCTCGTCCCGTGGTCGCTCGGCAACTCGAGCTTCTACGAGTCGGTCATCCAGGCGATCGCCGATCGCTACGAGATCGACCTCGAGGCACCGTGGCAGGAGCTCGACGAGGAGCGCCAGAACCTCTTCCTGTTCGGCACGAACGGCGACAAGGTCTACATCCAGTACCGCAACCGGATGGGGCGAAAGCGCTCCTACATGCTCGCGTTCGAAGGCATCGTCGCGAGCCTCGAACGGCGCTACCGCGAGACCGACTCCAGCCAGCAGCGCGAGCGCATCGAGGAGTACATGAGCTTCCGTCCGTGCCCGGTTTGCCACGGCGCGCGCCTGAAGCCGGAGGTCCTGGCCGTCACCGTCGGCGGCCGGAACATCCACGAGTTCACGCGCATGTCCGTTCAGCGGGCGATCGAGTTCGTGGACGGGCTCGACCTGACCGAGACCGAGCAGCTGATCGGCGCGCGGATCCTGAAGGAGATCCGGGAGCGGCTGACCTTCCTCGAGAACGTCGGCGTGGGGTACCTGCAGCTCGATCGCGCCGCTTCGACGCTCTCCGGCGGCGAGGCCCAGCGCCTGCGGCTGGCGACCCAGATCGGCAGCCAGCTCGTGGGCGTGCTGTACATCCTCGACGAGCCCTCGATCGGGCTGCACCAGCGGGACAACGGCAAGCTGATCGGCACGCTGGAGCGGCTCCGCGACCTCGGCAACACCGTGCTCGTGGTGGAGCACGACGAGCAGATGATGCGCGCGGCCGACCACCTCGTCGACATGGGCCCGGGGGCTGGCGTCCACGGAGGGCACGTCGTTGCAGAGGGCACGGCGAAGGCGGTCGAGCGAAACGCGAAGTCGATCACCGGCCAGTTCCTCTCGCGCAAGCGTGAGATCGCGATCCCGGAGCGCCGCGCCGAGGACGCCGGCAGCTTCTCCGTCCACGGGGCGCGGATGCACAACCTCAAGGGGATCGACGTCGACTTCCCGATCGGGAAGTTCATCTGCGTCACCGGCGTCTCCGGCTCGGGCAAGTCGACGCTCGTGAACGAGATCGTCTACAAGGCGCTCGCGAACCGGCTGCACCGGATGCGCGTGAAGCCGGGCGACCACGATGCGGTCGAGGGGATCGAGTGCTTCGACAAGGTGATCGACATCGACCAGTCGCCGATCGGCCGCACGCCGCGCTCGAACCCGGCCACCTACACCGACATCTTCACGCCGGTGCGCGAGCTCTACTCGCTCACGCCGGAGGCGAAGGTGCGCGGTTACAAGCCGGGCCGCTTCTCGTTCAACGTCCGGGGCGGGCGCTGCGAGACCTGCAAGGGCGACGGCACGATCAAGATCGAGATGCACTTCCTGCCGGACGTCTACGTGCCGTGCGAGACCTGCGGCGGCAAGCGCTACAACCGCGAGACGCTCGAGGTGCGCTTCAAGGGGAAGTCGATCGCCGACGTGCTCGACATGTCGGTCGAGGAGGCGTTGCGCTTCTTCGCCAAGATCCCGAAGCTGCGGCGGCGCCTCCAGACGCTGCACGACGTGGGGCTCGACTACGTCAAGCTCGGCCAGCCGGCGACGACGCTCTCGGGTGGCGAGGCGCAGCGGGTCAAGCTGGCGAAGGAGCTCGGGAAGATCGCGACGGGGAGGACGCTGTACATCCTCGACGAGCCGACGACGGGCCTCCACTTCGCCGACATCGAGAAGCTGCTCGAGGTGCTGCAGCGGCTCGTCGACGCGGGCAACACCGTGCTGGTGATCGAGCACAACCTGGACGTGATCAAGCAGGCCGACTGGATCGTCGACCTCGGGCCGGAGGGCGGCGAGGGCGGCGGCGAGGTGATCGCGACCGGCACCCCGGAGCAGGTCGCCGAGGTCGAGGACTCGGCCACGGGCTCCTACTTGCGCGAGGTGCTGCCCACGCGCGAGACGGCCGCCGCCTAGCGGGCGACGCCGACGAAGCGGTAGGCGATGCGCGACCTCTGACCCTGCAGGTCGTTGCCCGCGGCGGTGGGCAGGCTCACGGTCAGGCGCAGGTGGTCGATCCGACCTGCGCGGCGTGAGAGATGCCTCAGCCGGAACCTCGGCTTGGCGCGGGTGAGCCGAACGTTCTTCAGCACGTTCCAGCGCTTGCCGTTGCAGACGGAGGTCTTCGTCCGCCGCTTCTTCGTCCAGCGCTTCGAGCAGCGCTCGATCGTGAGCCGCAGGCCGCCGCGCTTCGTCTGGTCGAGCAGCGAGCTGCGGACGATCTTCGGGCGGATCCAGACGGCGGTGAAGCGGCCCTTGCCGCGGTAGCGGAGCTCGACCATGCGCTGCGCGCGGTCGCCTGGCGCGAGCGCGCCGATCGGGGCGATCGCGCGATGACGGATCGTGAGCCTGGGGTGGTGCTTGGACACGCGCCCGAACGGGCTTGCGCTCGCGAAGCCCGCGCAGAGGCCGAGCGCCGTCAGCGTCGCCACGCACCCGAGCAGGGCGAGCGAGGCGAGGACCCGCCCGAGCCGGTTCGGTCGTCCGTCGTGGTCGAGGAGAGGCATGCGTCAGTCGAGGTAGTAGGAGTAGGTGACGAGCGCCCGGTCAGTGACGGATCTGACGCAGTTCGGGTTGCCGCCCCCGCCGCACAACGGCTCCATCCAGTAGTAGAACCTGAGCACCAGGTTGTTGGCCTTGGTCACGTCGTTCACCTCGGGCAGCGAGATGGTGTTCGTGGTGAAGACCGTGTTGCTGGCGGTGCAGGCGACGGGTGTGGTGCCGCTCCCGTGAGTCGCGAGCGACGTGGCGCCGTTGAAGACCTCGACGTAGTAGCAGAGCGTCCCGCCGTTCGTGACGGCGGCCGAGGCGCGCCAGACGTTCGTGAGCGAGACCCCGGTCACCACGGAGCCCGTGGGAACGAAGGGCGCGAGGGTGTCCTTGAGGTACCGGGTCGTCGAGGGGTTGGCCGAGGGCGAGTTGTTCGTCGCCGTGTAGGTGGTGCCGTCGACGGTCTCGAGCGGCCAGAGGGTTGTCGCCGGCGTGCCGCTCGTGTCGTCGACCGCCTGGATCTCGTACTGGGTGAAGGCGCCGTACGGCGTCGATCCGCTGACCGTCGCCATGTCCACGTCGATCCGCCGGGTGGTGCCGCCCGTCTCCCAGACGTAGGCGCGGATCACGAGCCCGTTCGACCCGGTCGGTGCTGTTGACCTCCGGAATCGCGGTCGAGAACGTGGTCTGGGTCGTATTTGCGCTGCAGCCGACCGGGCTCGCGTAGCTGCCGTGCGTCCCGATCACGCTCGCGCCCGAGCGGACGTCGAACCAGAAGCAGGCGTTGCCGGCGCCGCCGATGCTCGCGAGGCGGAAGTTGAACAGCGGGCTCGAGACGGCGAGACCTCCCGGCCTGGCGCTGTTCATCGTGAACTCGAGGTAACGGTTCGTCCCGGACGCGATCGCGGTCGACGTCCGCACCAAGTTGCCATCCGCGTAGGAGTAGTCGTTCGACTGGTCCGACTCGGTGCCGCTGCTCGCGTCGGCGAAGGTCTGCGCCGAGAGCGAGCGGGGGCCGGGGAAGATGCGCTTGGTGGCGATCGTCTGCGGCCCTCCGGTCGCAAGCGAGCTCAGGCCCGCGAGCGAGACCGAGACCACCGCGAACGAGGCGAAGACCGAGCCCGCGACGGCGCCCCAGCGGACGCGCCGCCTGAGCGAGCGCAGCTCAGACGAGCGGTGTGACGCGCGCAGGCGCATCGGAGCCCTCGTTGCTCTCGTCGTTGCCGGAAACGCGCCAGATCCGCCACAGCCCGAACAGGGCGAGCAGGAGCGGGAAGGCGAAGACGGACATCGTCCTGACGACCGGCTTGCGCATCCAGACGATCGGCCAGCCGGCCTTCGGAATCACGGTGCGAACCTGCCATGCGGTCGAGCCGTTCAGCTTGGCAACCCACGGATCGGGCGCCGAGTTCGCGTCGCCCTTCGTGCGCACCAGCGGGTTGTCTCCCCCGCGGACGACGGCGATGACCCGGTGAGACTGGACGTGGTGGTCGCCGACCGGGATGTGGTAGCTGATCACCTGGCCGACCCGCACGTCCCGGGTTCGCTCGGGAGTGACGACGACCAGGTCGCCTGGTGCGAACTCGGGTCGCATGCTTCCCGAGAGCACGGTCTCGGTCCGGTACATCCCGGTATGGGGCAGCACACCGAGCAGCAGGAGGACCAGGAGCGCGACCCCGAGGGCGAGGCGCCCGAGGAACTCGGCTACCGACCGATGCTTGGGACGACGGAGCGCCGCATCTGCGGCGCTCCGTCGCTTGCTTGCGCTCCGCACGCGCATGCCAGGCTTCCGGCTACTTGCTGGTTGCCGTGCGCTGCGTGCCGGTGAAGGCGTAGCTGAGCGTGGACGTCTGGTTCTGGAGCGTGTTGCCCGCTGCGCCCGGGAGCGTCAGCGTCACGCGAAGGTGGTCGGTCGCGCCGGCCGTGAGCGAACCGAGGTTCGACAGGGCCAGCGTGGAACCGATCACCGGGCGCGAGGCGAGAACCGTCGAGGTCGTGCCGCCGCACGTGTACGTGTAGGGCGGGCCGGCCTCCGTCCAGGCGGCCGAGCACTTGTCGATCACCATCTGCAAGCCGTTCGTCGTGTCGGTGTCGAGCAGCGAGCTCGTCGTCGCCGTGGTCGTCAGCGTGGTCGAGGCCAGGTCGAGCGACCCCTGGTTGATCAGGTCGACGCTCCGCTGGATGGTGTCGCCCGGGGCGATCGCCGAGGCGCCGACGGTGAGCCTGTTGGTCGAGGCACCGGTAGCGCCGAGCGCGATCGTGACGGTGCCGGACGAGACCGTGTGGCTGGCCGAGGTCGAGCTCGTGAAGGTCGCGAACGTGCCGAGACCGGCGATGCTCGCGGCTGCGCCCAGCACGGCAAGCGACGCCAGCAGCTTGCGTGCGGGCGACCAGCCCTTGCTCGGGCGCGGTCGATTGGTTGAACGCCGTTTCATCTCCGGATCTCCTGTTCTTCGGTGGGCCGCAGTAGGCGGGTGAACAACCTGCTCATCGGCGCCGCCTACGTCCCTCTTTAGGGTCAAAAAGGGGGGATTCCCAAAGACAACGGCCTGCGGCCGGGCGGGCCGCCGCTACGCTGGCCCGATGAGCGCCCGTCTCGAAGCCGTGCCGCAGGCGGACGAGCGGCTCTGGCTTCGCCGGGCCGTTCTTGTTCTAGCCGCTCCGCGCAGCGTCTTCGCCGCTCTGCGGGACGACTCCGAGGTCGTCGCCCGCACCCGCGAAGAGGCGGTGCTCGCGATCGTCTTCCTCGCCGGGATCGGCACTGTCCTGTGGACCCCGGTCGCGGGGCGGTTCCTCGAAGACGTCACGCTCGACTGGCTCGACGTCGCGGTCTGGGCCTTCCTCACCGGCGGGCTCTTCGGCTTCGTCGTCTACTGGCCGGCCGGCGCGGTCGTGCACTGGGTCTCGCGGCTCGCGGGCGGGAGCGGGAGCTACAGGCGGACGCGTCACCTCGTCGCCTTCGCGGCCGCGCCGCTCGCCCTCTCGCTGTTCGTGCTCTGGCCGCTCCGCCTCGCCGTCTACGGCGAGGACGTCTTCCGCAAAGGCGGGGCCGACCACGGGGCGGGGAACTGGCTCTTCGTCGTTCTCGAACTGGCGTTCGGCGCCTGGGCGCTGGGGCTGCTCGTCCTGGGGCTGCGGATCGTGCAGGGCTGGAGCTGGCCGCGGGCGCTCGGCGTCACCGCGGCGTCCGCGGCCGTGCCGGCGCTACTGGTGCTGGTGGGCGCGGTCTCCTAGCCAGGACTCGAACTCCTCGAGCTCCTCTTCCGGGATCGCATACGTGTGCTGCTCCTCGGGGAACCGCCCCTCGCGGACGTCGGCGACATACGCCTCGAGCGCGCGCCTCGCCTCGTCCGCGAGATCGGCGTAGCGCTTGACGAAGCGGGGCGCCTTGCCCTCGTAGAGCCCGAGCAGGTCGTGCCAGACGAGCACCTGGCCGTCGCAACCGGCGCCCGCCCCGATGCCGATCGTCGGCACCTGCAGCGCCTCGGTCACCCGCGACGCGATCGCGGCGGGCACCGCTTCGAGCACGATTGCGAAGCAGCCCGCCGCCTCCAGCGCGAGCGCGTCCTCGTAGAGCCGCTCGGCCTTCTGCGCGGTGCGTCCCTGCGCCTTGAACCCGCCGAGCATGGTCGCCGACTGCGGAGTCAGGCCGACGTGCCCCATCACCGGCACTCCGGCGCCGACGATCGCCTGCACGCGGGAGAGCGCCGGGCCCGCACCCTCGAGCTTGACGGCGTCGGCGCCCGCCTCCTTGACGAAGCGGACAGCGTTCTCGACCGCGGCGTCGTCGGAGACCTGGAAGGAGCCGAACGGCATGTCGGCGATCACGAGCGGCCGCTTGGCGCCGCGCGTGACCGCGCGGGTCAGCATCAGCAGCTCGTCCATCGTCGCCGGGACGGTCGAGTCGTGGCCGAGCACGACCATCGCCGCGGAATCTCCGACCAGGACGAGCTCGACGCCTGCGTCGTCGGCGATCCGGCCGCTCGGGAAGTCGTAGGCGGTCACCATCGCCAGCTTCTGGCCGCGGCGCTTGAGCTCGAGCAGCTCGGGCAGCGGCAGCTTGCCGTGGGTCCAGGACGCGTACTTGCTCACGAAGGGTCTCCTTCTCTTGTACGCCCAAGCCAGGCTGAAGCCTGGCACGGGACTTCCAGCACCACATTGTCGATCAAGCGAGTGCCGCCGACGCGCACCGCGGCCGCGAGGACTCGCGGCTCGAAGTCGGCCTCTTCGAAGTAGTCCACCTCGAGCCCGTCGAGCAGGGCGCGGTCGCGCGCCCGCAGGGCACGCGGCAGCGACAGGGCCGTCTCGCGCTCCTGCGGCGAGAGGTAGGCGTTCCGCGACGAGAGGGCGAGCCCGTCGGAGTCGCGCACGGTGGGGAGGGTGCGGATCTCGACGGGAACGGCGAGGTCGCGCACCATCTGTCTCAAGACGGCCGCCTGCTGCGCGTCCTTCTGGCCGAAGTAGGCGCGCTGGGGTCGGACGAGGTTGAACAGCTTCAGGCAGACCGTCGCGACGCCCCGGAAGTGCCCGGGACGGTGCTCTCCTTCGAGGACGGCCCCGAGCTGCTCGACCTCGACCCAGGTCTGGAACCCCGGCGGGTAGATCTCGTCCGGCGAGGGCGCGAAGAGCACGTCCACGCCGGCCTCCTCGGCGAGGCGGGCATCGCGCTTCTCGTCGCGAGGGTAGCGCTCGAAGTCCTCGCCTTCCGCGAACTGGGCCGAGTTGACGAAGAGGCTGGCCACGACGAGCTCGTTCTCTGCGCGGGCGGCGCGAAAGAGCGAGAGGTGGCCCTCGTGGAACGCGCCCATCGTCGGCACCAGGCCGAGAGAGCTCGAGCACGTGGGCAGCTCGGCCGCCGTCCGGGCGATCCTCACCGTGCGGTCGCCTCCGCGAGCACATCGTAGAGCGGCTCGAGATCGGGGCGGGCGCGGCGGACCGCCTGCCGGTGCGCCTCGATGGTGGCGAGGTCCCCGCGCACCAGCGGGCCGGTCGGCTCGAAGCCGTTCTCGATCGTGCGGCGCATCAAAGGCTCCAGGGCCTCGGGCGGAGCACCCGCCGCGGAGACGAGGCTCGCCGCGACGTCGTGCAGCGTCACGAGGTAGCTCGAGGCGACCGCCGCGCCGGCGTGGTAGAGCGGCCGGTCGGCGTCTGCGAGCTCGAACGGCTCGAGCCCGAGCACGCGCGCCAGCTCGAGCCCGAGCTCCCGGCCCTCCGGCGTCTCGGCCGTGACCGCGCCCCAGGCGCCGTCGAGCTGCTCGGGTCCACGCGCGCGCGTGAACGTTTGCAGTGGGTGGAGCGAGAAGCGCCGCTCGTGCGAGGCCAGCGCCGAGAGCGGGGTCGCTCCGCTGACGTGCGCCACCCACGGGCCGACCTCGAGCTCCTGCGCGACCTGCGCGATGACCGCGTCCGGCACGCAGAGCAGCACGAGCTCGGCGCCGTCCGCGCGCAGCTCAACGCCGCGCTCCTCGAGCCGGGCGGCGAGCGCCGACCCGACGCGGCCGCGACCGATGACATTCACGCTGTCGACCATCGAAAGCTCCAGTTCCGTAGCGGATACCGGGCGTCCGAAGTCTAGCCCGCCAGCCGCCCCTCGAGCGCTTGCCTGACGGCCGGCCAGTCGTCGTCGATCACGGCGTACCAGGCGGAATCGCGGCGCTCGCCGCCCCGCACGAGCATGTGCTTGCGGTGGATCCCCTCGAATTCGGAGGGCAGCGCGGCCAGGGCGCCGCGCGCCCGCTCGTTCAGCGCGTCCGTCTTGAACTCGACCCGCCTGCAGCCGACCACCTCGAAGGCGTGCCGGAGCAAGAGGTACTTCGCCTCGACGTTCGCGCCGGTGCTCCACGTGGAGGGGTGCATCCAGGTGCTGCCGATCTCGAGCCGGAGGTGCTCGGGCGCCAGCGACATGTAGCTCGAGGAGCCGACGACGACCCCATCCTGGAGGATCGCGAACGGCCGGCGGGACTCGTCGCGCAAGGCGTCGGCGATCCACTCCTCGGGGTCGAGCGTGACCATCCAGGTCCAGATCCGCTCGTCGGCGGCCGCGGCCCTCAGGCCCTCGACGTGCTCGGGGCCGAGGGGCTCGAGCACCACGATCCGGCCCTCGAGTCGCTGCGCGAGCTTTTCGAACACCTCGATGTGCATGATGATGGCGCCGTGGGCCGTCAGACCGGGGCAGAGAAAGCCGAACTGCTGCTAGCCGCCGCGCGCTACCTGAACGAGACGCTGGAGCCGGAGCGCGTCTACGACCGATTCCGCGAGCTGCTCGGCGACGCCGTCCCCCACGGCGGCGTGGTCGTCTCGTCCTTCGATCCGGAGACCGAGCTGATCCGCTGCGAGTACGCCTGGGTCGACGGCGAGAAGCTCGATCCCGCGATCTTCCCCGAGCTCGCGCTCAACCGCGCCGGCGGCGGCATGCAGAGCCGCGTGATAGTCAGCGGGGAGCCCTTGCTCGTCAACGACGTTCCCGAGCAGGTGAAGGACCCGGCCGGCGTCTACTACGACGTCGACCGCGAAGGGCGGATGAAGAAGCTCCCGGACGAGGGCCCGCCCGGGGTGCAGGCGGCGATGATGCTCCCCGTCAAGCAGGAGGGCCAGGTCGTGGGCGTCGTGCAGCTGATGCACGAGCGCTCTGCGTACGACGACGAGCAGCTCGAGCTCGCCTGGGGGCTGATCGGGCTGATGGCCGCCGCCGTCCGCAACGCGAGGCTCCACGAGCAGGCACAGGCCGAGGCCGCGGCGCGAGCCCGGGCGGAGGCCACAGCCGCCGAACGGGAGCAGGCCTCGCGGGTCCTGGCAGCCATCGGCGAGGGCGTCTTCCTGGTCGACGACGACGGGGTCGTCCGCTTCTGGAACCCGGCCGCAGAGCTCGTCAGCGGCCGCGACGGGGACGGGGTGCTCGGGCGTCCCGCCTCGGAGACCTTCGACGGCTGGGAGGCGATCGCGGCCGAGATCCCGATCTCCGTCGATGGGGCGGTGGCGAGCCCGGTGACACTGCCCGTCGACGTGGACGGGCGGGAGCTCTGGCTCTCGTTCGTCGCGGTCCGGAGCTACACGGGTGTGGTCTACGCCTTCCGCGACCTCACCGTCGAGCGACGCCTCGACGATGCCAAGAGCGACTTCATCGCAACGGTCTCGCACGAGCTGCGCACGCCGATGACGGCGGTGCTGGGCGCGGCGAAGACGCTCTTGCGGGAAGACATCGTCCTCTCGCCCGAGCGGCGGCGCCAGCTGCTCGAGATGATCGGTGCGCAGGGAACGCGGCTCACCCACATCACGGAGGAGGTCCTACTCGCCAGCCGTCTCGACCGCGGCGATCTCCGGTTCGACAGCGAGAGCGTCGACGTCGCCGAGCTCGTCCGCGGCGCAGTCGAGACGATGCGGGAGCAGCTGCCCGAGTCGATCTCGCTGAGCGCCGCCGTCGAGCGGAACGGCGCAGTGGTCGTGGGAGACCCTGACCGGATCGAGCAGGTGCTCCTCAACCTGATCGACAACGCGGTCAAGTACTCGCCGTACGGCGGGGCGGTCACCGTCTCGACGGAGCCCAGCGAGACCGGCGTCCGCGTCCAGGTGGAGGACGAGGGGATCGGAATCCCGGTCTCGGAGCAGCAGTCGATCTTCGAGAAGTTCTACCGGGCCGACCCGCACCAGCGCGAGGTTCCGGGCGGCACCGGGCTCGGGCTCTACATCTCCCGCGAGCTCGTGCGCCGCATGGGCGGCTCGATCGGCGTCCAGTCCCGGCCCGGCGAGGGCTCGACGTTCTTCTTCGAGCTTCCGGCCGCCTGATCGATCCGATCAGTCTTCGACCGTCGTGGCCGCCTAACCGCTCCGTCCGACCCGAGGTCGAAGATGCTGACCCGTTGCTAGGGTCTGCTGACACGGTGCCGATTTACGAATACGTCTGCATGGAGTGCGAGTCGCACTTCGAGGAGCTCGTCCGGAACGGCGAGGAGCCGGACTGCCCGGACTGCGCCTCCGCGAACGTGCGCAAGCAGTTCTCGGTCTTCGCCACGCGCGGCACCGCCGAGCAGCCCAGCTTCGGAGGACCTTCGGGCGGCTGTTGCGGCGGGTCGTGTGGCTGCGGCCATTGAGCAGCAGCTGACCGACCTCGAGGCGTTCGGGCGCCACGTTGCAGGCTGCACGCGCTGCCGTCTGGCGCAGGGGCGGACGCAGGTCGTCTTCGGCGCGGGCGACCCGAACGCGGATCTGATGTTCGTCGGCGAGGCGCCCGGCTTCCACGAGGACAAGCAGGGGATTCCGTTCGTCGGGCAAGCCGGACAGCTCCTCGAGAAGCTGCTGGCCGGGATCGGGCTCGACCGGGGCAGCGTCTACATCGCCAACGTGCTCAAGTGCCGGCCGCCGGGCAACCGCGACCCGGCTCCGGACGAGATCGAGGCCTGCGAGGGCCATCTCTTCCGGCAGATCGAGCTGATCCAGCCGCGGGTCGTCGCGACCCTCGGCAACTTCGCGACGAAGCTCCTGTCGGGCAAGCCGGCCGGCATCACGCGCGTTCACGGCGCCGAGCAGGACGTGACTCTCGGCGGCAGCCGCGTGCTCCTGTATCCGCTCTACCACCCGGCCGCTGCTCTCTATACCCCCGCGATGCTGAAGGTCCTCGAGGAGGACTTCGCGCGTCTGCCGGAGATCCTCGGCCGGCCGGCAGTCGAGGCTGTGCCCGAAGTCGCTCCCCAGCTGGCTCCGGTCCCGTCCGAGCCCACGGTTCAGCTCGGCCTCTTCTGAGCCGTGGAGGTTCGCTCCGCCTCGCCGGCGGAGACCGAGGCGCTCGCGGCTGCTCTCGCGCGGGAGCTTCATGTCGGCGACGTCGTCACCGTCTCGGGCGAGCTCGGGAGCGGGAAGACGACCTTCGTCCGGGGCGCCTGCAGGGCGCTCGGGGTGACGGTGCCGGTCACGAGCCCCACGTACACAGTCGGCCACCGGTACCCGGCCGACCCGGATGTGTCCCATCTCGATCTCTTCCGTTTCCAGGGCTTTTCCGACGCCGAATGGGGCGATCTCGAGCCGTACTTCCAGGACGCGATCTGCTTTGTCGAGTGGCCCGAGGCGGCCGCCGGTGCACTCCCGCCGGTCCGGGTCGAGGTACGTTTGTCCCACGTGGATCCGACTCAGCGACAGATCGCGCTCGACAGCCCGGACAACGCCTTGCTCGACCATCTCTTCGGGGGTGCTGACACTCGCGTTTGACACGGCGACGAGCGTGGCCGCCGCAGCGCTCGTCCGGGACGGTGAGGTGCTGGGAGAGCGCTCCTCCCGCGCGGTCCGCGTGCTCGCCGACGCCGACGAGCTCCTGCGCGAGGCCGCCCTCGACCCGAGCGAGCTCGACGGGGTCGTCGTAGGCGTCGGCCCCGGCAGCTTCACGGGCCTGCGGCTCGGGCTGGCCGCTGCGCGCGGGCTGGCCTTCGCGCTGGACGTGCCCGTGGCGGGCGTCTCCACGCTCGACGCCCTCGCAGCCGGCGCCGCCGGCGCCCTCCCGGTGATCGACGCCGGCCGGCGCGAGGTGTTCACGGTCGTGAACGGCGTGGCCGCCGCGACCGCGCCGCAGGCACTCGAGCTCACTCCCGGCACGCTCTGCGTCGGCGACGGCGCGCTCCGCTACCGGCTCGTGCTCGAGGATCGCGGCGCCGTCATCCCGCCGGACGACGACGAGCGGCACCGCCCGCGGGCCCGGTATCACGCCGAGCTGGCCAAGGCCTTTGGGCCGGCCGACAAGATCGAGCCGCTCTACCTGCGGGTCCCCGACGCGGAGCAGAAGGCATGACGAACGTCGTCGAACTGCGGCGGCTCGAGCTGCGCGACCTCAACGAGATCGAGGAGATCGAGCGCGGCTCCTACCCCACGCCGTGGTCGCGGTCCATGTTCGCAAGCGAGCTCGCCAAGCCGTCGTCGCTCTGCATCGGCGCCTTCGACTCCGAGACCGGCAAGCTCGTCGGCTACCTCGTGATCTCGCGCTACGTCGACGCGTGGCACGTGATGAACGTCGCCGTCGCGCCGGCGCGTCGCCGCCAGGGAATCGCCTCGCTGCTCCTCCGGCGATTGTTCGAGCTCACCTCCGGGCGCAGCCGCCGCGGGTACACCCTCGAGGTGCGTGTCTCCAACGCGGGGGCGATCAAGCTCTACGAGCGGCTCGGGTTCCGACCGCGCGGCGTGCGGCGTGGCTACTACACCGACAACCGCGAGGACGCGCTGATCATGTGGAAGGACCCGATCTCGGAGGCGGCGGCGCAGCCCTGATCCTTGGGCTTGAGACTTCGTGCGACGAGACCGCCGGCGCGCTCGTCACCGCCGGCGGAGAGCTTCGCTCGGCGGTGACGGCATCGCAGGCGCACCTACACGCACGGTTCGGCGGGGTCGTGCCGGAGGTGGCCTCGCGCCGCCACCTCGAGCTCGTGCTGCCGGTGCTCCGGGAGACGTTCGACCGCGCCGGGGCCGACCTGGACGACGTCGAGGCCGTCGCGGTCACGCAAGGCCCCGGCCTGATCGGCGCGTTACTCGTCGGCCTCTCGGCCGCGAAGGCGCTCGCCTGGGGCCGCGGGTTGCCGCTCGTGCCCGTCAACCACCTGCACGGCCACGTCGCCTCGCTCTACCTCGAGCCCGACCCGCTCGAGCCGCCCTTCCTCTGCCTGCTGGCGAGCGGAGGGCACACGCTGCTCGTCGACGTGCCGGAGCACGGTGCCTTCAGCACGATCGGGACGACGATCGACGACGCGGCCGGCGAGGCGTTCGACAAGGGCGCGCGCCTGCTCGGCCTCGGCTACCCCGGCGGCGCCGAGCTCGACCGGCTCGCCGGCGAGGGCGACCCGGAGGCGTATTCGTTCCCGGTCGCGCGGGTGCCCGGGCTGGACTTCTCGTTCTCGGGCGTGAAGACGGCGCTGCTATACGAGGTGCGGAAGGGCGACCTCGAGACGCGGCGCGCCGATCTCGCGGCCGGCTACCAGCGCGCGATCGTCCGCGCGCTGGTTCGGCGGACGCGCGAGGCCGCCGAGCAGACCGGAGCCGAGCGGATCGCGATCGTCGGCGGTGTGGCCGCCAACTCGGAGCTGCGCGCCGAGCTGCCGGAGGCGACCGCCCCGCCGCTCGAGCTCTGCACGGACAACGCCGCCATGATCGCCTCGGCTGCCCGCTTCATCGAGGCGATCCCCCCACCTGGTTATCTTGCGCTCGATGCGTATGCGTCGGTTTCCTGACTGGCGGCGAATCGGGCCCGCGGCGATCATCGCGCTGGCGGCGATGCTGCTCGTCGTCGGCTTCGGCGTCAGCGGCGCGAAGCAGCGCTCGCTCGTCTCCGCCGCCTCGTCGTGGCGCGGACTGGTCGGCGGGGCGCATCCGACCGTCGAGGTCGGCCAGCGCATGCTCGTCGTCCTGAAGGCGCCCTCGCTGGCGCAGCGCGTCGCGGAGAACGGCGGGCTCGCCAGCGACTCCGCCGAGCGGCGCTGGACCGCGGCGGCTCTCGCTGCACAGAAGCAGCTGCTCTCGGAGCTCGGCACGCACGGCATCCGCATGCGGGTCGAGTTCAGCTTCACGCGCGTGCTGAATGGCTTCTCGGCGCCGCTCGACGCGCGGGCGGTCGCGCTGCTCGAGCGCAGGCCCGAGGTGGCCGGCGTCTACCCGGTGCGCGTGGCGTACCCGGCGTCGGTGTCGTCCGAGCTGCTCGGCAAGAAGGGGCTGGCCCACGGCGCAGGGCACCTGCCTGCCGTGACCCTGCCGGGCTACGACGGGCGCGGCGTCACGATCGCTCTGCTCGACACCGGCGTCGATCAGGCTCAGCCGCACCTGCGCGGCCGCGTTCTCCCGGGGCTCGACGTCGTCGACGGCCGTGCCGGCGCCCCAGCCGTCGCCGACCCGGACGGCTCCGGACAGCTCGAGCGGCACGGGACCGAGCTGGCCGGGATCCTCGTCGGAGCGGGCGGCCCGGCCGGCATCTCCGGCGTGGCCACGGGGGCGACGGTGCTTCCCATCCGCGTGGCCGGCTGGCAGCGGGACCTGACGGGCGACTGGGCCGTCTACTCCCGCACCGACCAGCTGATCGAGGGGCTCGAGCGCGCGGTCGATCCCAATGTGGACGGCGACGCCCATGACGCGGCCCGGATCGCGCTGATCGGCGTCGCCGCGTCGTTCGGCGCCTTCGCGGACTCGCCCGAGGCGCGGGCGATCCGGGGCGCGCTCCGCCTCGACACGATGGTGGTCGCGCCCGTCGGGAACGACGGGCCGGCGGGACCCGGCTTCGGCAGCGTCTCCAGCCCTGGCGGCGCGCCGTATGCGCTCACCGTCGGTGCTGCGGACCTGCGCCCGGAGGCCGAGGAGGTCCCGGTGGCCGTGCGGACCGGCCTCGACCTCCTCCTCGACCGGCCTCTGCCGCTCGCGGGGGCGGTCGTGTCGACGCGGCCGGTGGAGCTCGAGCTCGCGGCGCCACGTCCTCCAGGCGACGATGCAAACGATCCCGAGCTGAGGCAGTTCTTCAACGGCCACGGTCTCAGCCTCGTGGCGGGCCGCGCCGCGCTGGTGCACGGGGGCGCCGACCCCCAGCTTGCGGCGGAGTACGCGGCCCGCGCCGGCGCCGCCGCCGTGGTGCTCTACGGCACCCAGCTCCCCGCGGGCGGCCTTGGCCTCGACGAGGGCGTGGACGTGCCGGTGCTGAGCCTGCCGCCCCGGGTGGGAAGGCTCGCTGCTGCGGCGATCCGGCGCCGGGAGCATCCGGCGATCTCGATCGGCGTCCCGCGGATCGTGCGGAACGGGACCTCGGGCGAGATCGCGCCGTTCTCGTCGCACGGGCTCGCCTTCGACGGGCGCGTGAAGCCGGACCTGGTCGCGCCGGGAGTCGTCGTCGCGACCTCGGAGCCCGGAGCTAACGACGACGGCACGCCCCGCTTCGGCACCGTCAACGGCTCGAGTGCCGCTGCCGCGGTGGTGGCCGGCGCGGCAGCCGTGCTCGCGCAGGCGCGGCCCGGCCTGCGCGGCCTCGACCTGCGCAGCCTGCTCACGGGCACCGCGCGGTCGCTCCGCGATGCGGACGTGACCGCCCAGGGAGCGGGCCTGCTCGACCTCGGCGCTGCCTCGGCCGGTGAGATCGCAGCCGATCCGGTCACTCTGGCCTTCGGCCGCGCCGAGGGCGACGGCTGGAGTGCGACTCAGGATGTGACGGTTCGGAACGTGTCCACGAGGCGGCTGCTCGTCCGCGTCCACGCCCCCGGCCAGGGCGGGCTGCTGATCGACTCGAAGCCGAAGTGGGTGCGGCTGAAGCCGGGCGGGCACGCCGTGGTCAGCCTCCGGGCCCGCCTGCGCGGAGCGCCTCCAGGCGACGGCTCGGCCGAAGGCATCGTGCTCCTCATCGCGCGGGGAGCCGGGCCGCTGAAGATCCCGTGGGCGATCACCTTCGGCCGCGGGCCGACCAGCCTGATCTCCGCGGTCGGGCTCTCCTCGCGCGCGTTCAAGCCCTCGGACACCACCCCCGCGGTGCTGTCGCTCCTGGCGGGCCGCGTTCTCCAGGCCCCGACAGGCCCGCAGGTCCAGCCCGTCGCCCGGCTGGACGTCGAGCTCTGGCATGGCCACAAGCGGCTCGGACTGCTCGCGCGGCTGCGCGACCTGCTCCCCGGCCGCGTCGCGATCGGCCTCACCGGCCGCGACCCCGACGGGGCCCTCTTGCGTCGCGGCATCTACACGATCCGGCTGCTTGCGCTGCCGACCACGGCCGGCGCGGTGACGCGCAGGACGATCGGGTTCCGAATCAAGTAGCGGCCTATACTCAGCGCGGCGTGACCACAGTCGAGGCGCCTCAGACTCACCTCCGAGAGAACCCGTTCGAGATCGCGCGGGAGCAGCTGCGCCGCGTCGCGGAGATCTTCGACATCGACCAGCGCCTGGTGAACGTGCTCCAGGAGTGCAAGAAGGCCGTGGTCGTCTCGGTGCCGGTGACGATGGACGACGGCACGATCCAGGCGTTCGAGGGCTATCGGGTCACGCACAACATCGCCCGCGGGCCCTCGAAGGGCGGCATCCGGTACCACCCGGACGTCACGCTCGACGAGGTGAAGGCCCTCGCGATGTGGATGACCTGGAAGTGCGCCCTGATGAACATCCCCTTCGGAGGCGCCAAGGGCGGCGTGATCTGCGATCCGAAGAAGCTCACGCGCGGGGAGCTCGAGCGCATGACCCGTCGCTACACGACCGAGATCATCAACGAGATCGGGCCGGAGAAGGACATACCGGCGCCCGATGTCGGCACCGACGGGTCGGTGATGGCCTGGATCTTCGACACCTACTCGATGAACAAGGGCCACTCGGTGCTCGGCGTCGTGACGGGCAAGCCGCTCAACGTCGGCGGTTCGCTCGGCCGGCTGGAGGCGACCGCACGCGGAGCGCTGTACTGCATCCAGGAGGCGGTGCGCAAGAAGGAGCTCCGGCTCGAGGGCCTGCGCGTCGCGGTGCAAGGGTTCGGCAACGTCGGCAGCTACCTGGCGAAGTTCCTCGCCGAGGAGGGTGCGACGGTGATCGCGATCTCCGACTCGCGCGTCGGGCTCTACAACGCGAACGGCATCGACGTGGCCGCCGCGATCGCGCACAAGCTGGAGTCCAGCTCGCTCGCCGGGCTGAAGGGCGCGGAGGAGATCACGAACGAGGAGCTGCTGCTGCTCGAGTGCGACGTGCTAGCGCCCTGCGCGCTGGAGCAGGTGATCACGCACGAGAACGCCGCCCAGGTGAAGGCGAAGATCGTGGCCGAGGGCGCGAACGGCCCGATCACTCCGGCGGGCGACGAGATCCTCGAGGAGAAGGGCGTCCTGATCCTGCCGGACATCCTCGCCAATGCCGGCGGCGTCGTGGTCTCCTACTTCGAATGGGTCCAGGGCCTCCAGGAGTACTTCTGGAAGGAGCCGGAGGTCAACTCGAAGCTGCGCGACATCGTCACCCGCGCGTTCAACGAGACCTGGCACGTGTACGAGGACCGGCAGACGACGATGCGCAACGCCGCCTACGGCGTCGCGGTCGGCCGCGTCTCGGAGGCCACGGTGACCCGTGGCCTCTATCCCTAGGAACGCGGAGTCTTGGGTGCGTGGCGAAGATCGTCCAGGTGACCGTCTTTCACGCCGCCGGCTGCCACCTCTGCGAGCGGGCGCTCGCGCAGGTGCGGGCGCTGCGCGACGAGCTCGGGTTCGGTCTCGACGAGGTCGCGATCGACGGCGACCCCGAGCTCGAGGCCGCCTACCGCGAGCTGATCCCCGTCGTCGAGATCGACGGCCGGCGGGCGTTCACCTACTACGTGCACGAGGCCGCGTTCCGGCGGCGGCTGGAGGCCGCACAAACTTCGTCCTGAGCGGCGACTTTGTGACGGTCTGACGCACGGAACCGCGCGGTACTGGCAGAATGGTCGTGCGTGTTACAAGCGACCGTTCAGGGGAGTGGGCCGAACACCGAACGACTGACCGTCGGAGTGGCGGCCCGGCTGAGCCGCTACCTCCAGGTGCTCACCCAGGCGAAGAAGATGGGCAAGGACCGGATCTCGTCGCAGGAGATCTCGGACTACACGAACATCAACGCCACGCAGATCCGCCGCGACCTCTCGGCCTTCGGCAAGTTCGGCAAGCGCGGAGTCGGCTACAACATCGACTCGCTGCTCGGCGAGATCCGGAAGATCCTGCGCACCCAGGGCCAGCACAACATCGCGCTCGTGGGCGCCGGGCGGCTCGGCCACGCGATCGCCAGCTCGCCGATCTTCGCCGAGCACGGGATCAACATCGCGGCGGTCTTCGACAACGACCCGGACAAGGTGGGGCGGACGATCGGCTCGAACTCGATCAGCGATTCGCGCCGGCTCGCGGATGCGGTGCGAGAGAAGAACATCATCGTCGGCGTCGTCGCGGTGCCCGCCGGGAGCGCACAGGACGTGGCCCAGGAGCTGATCGACTCGGGCGTGCGGATCATCTTCAACTACTCCGAGGCGTTGCTCGACGTGCCCCACGACGTGACCGTGCACACCTCGAACCCCGCCGTCGACCTGCTGCACGCGCTGTACTTCCACTTGACCTAGCTCCGGCGTAGGCTCGAACCGGTGCGAACGGTGACAGTCACAGTGACAGTCACAGTGACTGTCACTGTGAATTCGGTTTCGGTCTGGCTCGCGGCGTGAGGATCCTGCTCTGGCACGGTTATCTGCTCGGCGGCACCGGGTCGAACGTCTACACGCGCGCGCTCGCGCGCGAGTGGAGCAACGCGGGGCACGAGGTCGTCGTCGTCTCCCAGGAGCCGCACCCGGAGCAGTACGACCTCGGCGCTGCCCGCACGGTGCGTCCGGAGCTCGACGGCCCGCTGCCGGTCTTCGTGCTGGACCGCTACGAAGGCCACGACCCGCGCCTGCTCCAGGAGCTGACCCGCGAGGAGCGGGAGCACTACGTCGAGCGCAACGCAGCCGCATTGCGCGCGCTGCTCCCGGCCGACCTCGTCTTTGCCAACCACGTGCTGCTCGGCGGGCCGGTCGGCGCCGCCTCGGGCGCGCCGTACGCGGTCAAGGCCCACGGCTCCGAGCTCGAGTACTCGATGCGAGAGAGCCCGGAGCTGCAGGCGTGGGGGAGGGAGTCGCTCGCGGAGGCGAAGGCGGTCTTCGTCGGCTCCGAGCACATCCGACGGGTCCTGGAGGAGGTGGTCGGGCACGTCGACCGCGTGCACGAGGTGCCGCCCGGCGTCGACGTCGAGCAGTTCCGCCCAAGGCCACGGGCCGAAGCGCTCGAGGCGCTGCTCGAGGAGGCACGTCGCGACCCGCCGAACCCGGGAAACGCGAACGAGCGGCTCCCGGACGAGGGAAACGCGGAGCGCCTCGCCGCGTTCTTCGCCGGGCAGCGGCCGACCGTCCTCTACTTCGGCAAGCTCCTGTTCAACAAGGGCGTCCACCTGCTGCTCGAGGCGCTGCAGGAGCTCGACGCCCGCGCGGTGGTCGTCGGCTTCGGCGACTACCGCGAGGAGCTGGAAGGGCTGGCCGGGGAGGGCACCCTGTTCACCGGTGCCCTCGAGCACCGGCACCTGATCCACCTGCTCCCGCTCGCGGATGTGAGCGTCGTGCCGTCGATCTTCCCGGAGGCCTTCGGGATGGTCGCCGCGGAAGCCGCGGCCGCCGGCTCGCCGCCGCTCGTGGCCCGGCACTCCGGCCTGAGCGAGATCGCCGAGGGCCTCGAGGCCGAGTACCCGCTCGAGCACCGCCACCTGGCCAGCTTCGCCAAGGGAGACGTGGACGACCTCCGCGCGAAGCTGGCGGAGCTGCTGGCGCTCCCCGGAGAGGAGCGCGCCCGGATAGCCGCAGCGGCACGCCACGCCGCGGAGACGCGCTGGAGCTGGGCGGGAGTCGCGGATCGCCTGCTTCGGCCCTTCCAAGGCGCCGACTAGGCGGCGCCGACCAGAAAGGTCGTGCGGGCTCTGCCCGTGCGGCCTCCAACACGCCGTCTAACCGGGGCCCGACGCGACCGGCGAGAGAGTCTCTAATGTAGCCCCGCCGTGGGAGACGCCCAGACCCTCAGCCCGGAGGAGCAGCTCCGCACCGCCCGTGAGCAGTACGAGCAGGCACAGGACCTGACACTCGCCATCGAGGAGGAGTTCGCGGTCCTCGATCCCGAGACCCTTTCGCTCACGAACCGGTTCGAAGAGCTCCAGGCGGCCGCCAAGGGCACGCCGCTCGAGGATCACCTCGTCGGCGAGCTGATCGCCTCCGAGGTCGAGGTGCGGACGGGCCGCTGCGACGACTTCGAGGAGGCGGCGGCCAAGCTGGGCGAGCGGCGCATCCAGCTGGCCGAGCTGGCGGGCTCGATCGGGGTCACCCTCGGCGCCACCGGCACGCACCCGTGGAGCCCGTGGCAGGAGCAGCGCATCATCGACACGCCGCACTACCGGCGCAACGACGAGCTCCTGCGCTACGTCGTCTGGCGCAACAACAGCTTCGGTCTCCACGTCCACGTGGCGATCAAGGGGCCGGATCGTGCGGTCGCCGTGTGCAACGGCCTGCGCAACTACCTGCCCGAGCTGCTCGCGCTGTCCTGCAGCTCGCCGTTCCTGGAGAACGTCAACACGGGCTTGCACTCGGTGCGCACCCAGATCTTCACGCGCATGTTCCCCCGCTGCGGCGTGCCCGACCCGTACGACGGCTGGGACGGGTTCGAGCGGTACGTGCGCTTCCTCTACGACGCCCGCTCGATCGACGAGCACACGCAGATCTGGTGGAGCGTCCGGCCGCACCTTGCCTTCCCGACCGTCGAGATCCGGATCTGCGATGCCCAGCCCGAGCTCGGCGAGGCGCGTGCGCTGGCGGCGCTCTGCTACGCGCTCACCGCGCGCATCGCCCGCGCGATCGACGAGGGCGAGCCCCTGCCGTCGTTCCCCCACCGGCTGATCGAGGAGAACCTCTGGCGGGCGATCCGCTACGGGCTCTCCGGCGAGCTGATCGACCTCGCAAGCGGCGAGACGCGCCCTGCCCGGGCGCACCTCGAGCGGCTGCTCGACTGGGTCTCGCCGGTCGCCGACGAGCTCGGGCTCGCCTCCGAGCTCGCGATCCCGGTCGCCAACGCCGCCGAGCGCCAGATTGCGCGCAACGCCGACGGCGCGAGCCTCGCGGAGGTCTACGCGGAGCAGGTTCGCCCGACGGAGCCTTCAGGACTCGCGGGCCTCGGCCCGTGCGTCCGTGGGAAACGACCAGTCGACAGAGCCCGAATCGAAAGAGACGGCCTCGTAGGTGGCTGAGGACGAGCAGAAGCTGGCCGAGGACGAGCAGAAGCTGATCGAGGAGCTGCAGGCCGAGCTTGCGAAGCTCAAGGTCTCGGATCTCCTGCTGCAGACGCTCTACTCCGTCTCTTCGCTCGGGTACCACCGGCTGAGCGGTGAGACTCGGGACCTGGAGCAGGCGAGGCTCGCGATCGAGGCTCTCCGCGCCCTCGTGCCGGTGCTCGAAGGCTCGGTTCCCGACGATGCGGTGCGCGATTTCGGCCAGGTGCTGGCGAACCTCCAGCTTGCGTACGCCGACGCGGCCGGGGAAAACGCGCCTTCCTGAAGCGGCTGTGATAGAAAACCGCGGCGCCGGGGAGTCTCGGCGCAAGTCTTGTAGGGAGGCGCCTTGATCGACTTCTTCAGTGACCACGCGGTTCTCTTCGCGCTCGTCTGCTCGGGCGTTGCGATTGCCTACGGCATCGCGCTGACGCTGTGGATCCTGCGGCAGCCCGCCGGCGACGAGCGGATGCAGGAGATCGCGCGGGCGATCCAGGAGGGCGCGGCGGCCTACCTACGGCGCCAGTACCAGACGATCGCGATCGTCGCGCTCGTCCCGTTCCTGCTGATCGGCTTCTACAACGAGCTCGGCTGGGGAACCGCGGTCGGCTTCCTGATCGGCGCGGTGCTCTCGGCTTCCGCGGGCTTCATCGGCATGAACGTGGCGGTGCGCTCCAACGTGCGTACCGCGGAGGCGGCCAAGCACGGTCTCAAGCCTGCGCTGAACGTCGCGTTCCGCGCGGGCTCGGTCACAGGGATGCTCGTCGTCGGCCTCGGCCTGCTCGGCGTCGCCGGCTACTACTGGGTCCTGACCGGCTGGCTCGGCCACTCGAGCTCCTCGGCGATCAACGACCTCGTCGGGCTCGCCTTCGGAGGGTCGCTGATCTCCGTCTTCGCGCGACTCGGCGGCGGCATCTACACGAAGGCCGCCGACGTGGGCGCAGACCTGGTGGGGAAGATCGAGGCAGGCATTCCCGAGGACGACCCGCGCAACCCGGCCGTGATCGCGGACAACGTCGGCGACAACGTCGGCGACTGCGCGGGGATGGCGGCCGACCTGTTCGAGACCTACGCCGTCACCGCGGTCGCGGTCATGCTGCTCGCCTCGCAGACGTTCCCGGGCCTGCACCTCGAGCTGTTCCCGCTCGCGATCGGCGGCATGTCGATCTTGACCTCCGTGGTCGGGACGTTCTTCGCCCGCGTCGGTCGCAACGGCTCGATCATGAACGCCCTCTACAAGGCCGTGCTGGTGGCGACGGCGCTTTCGGCGCTGGGCTTCATCCCGATCGTGCTCGCCTACGACTCGTCCCGCTTCAGCTTCTGGGATCTCTACCTGTCGTCCCTGGTCGGGCTGATCGTCACGTTCCTCCTGGTGGCGATCACCGAGTTCTACACCGGCACGCGCTGGTCTCCGGTCAAGCAGATCGCCTCGGCCTCGCGCACCGGCCATGCGACGAACATCATCGAAGGGCTCGCCGTCGGGATGAAGGCCACGGCGCTGCCGGTGATCGTGATTGCGTCCGGCATCCTCGTCGCCCACCACTTCGCCGGCCTCTACGGCATCGGCGTGGCCGTGATGGCGCAGCTCTCGATGACCGGACTGATCGTCGCGCTCGACGCCTACGGCCCCGTTACCGACAACGCGGGCGGGATCGCCGAGATGGCCAACCTCGACGAGTCGGTGCGGGCGATCACCGACCCGCTAGACGCCGTGGGCAACACGACCAAGGCCGTCACGAAGGGCTACGCCATCGGCTCCGCCGCGCTCGCGGCGCTGATCCTCTTCGACAGCTACACGAACGGCCTGGCGGCTCACAACTTCCAGCAGATCTTCCAGCTGGAGGACGCGTGGGTGATCGCCGGCCTCTTCGTCGGCGGCCTGATGCCGTTCCTGTTCGCCTCGCAGGCGATGGAGGCCGTCGGGCGCGTCGGCGGCCAGGTCGTGACCGAGGTCCGGCGCCAGTTCCGCGAGATCCCCGGGATCATGGAGGGGACGGCACGGCCCGAGTACGGGCGGGCGATCGACATCGTCACCGGCTCGGCGATCAAGAGCATGATGGTGCCGGCGCTGATCCCGATCGTCTTCCCGATCGTGGCGGGCCTGATCAACGCGAGGCTGCTCGGCGGCCTCCTGATCGGAACGATCGTGACCGGCCTCTTCCTGGCGATCTCGATGACCTCGGGCGGCGGCGCCTGGGACAACGCCAAGAAGCTGATCGAGGACGGCGCCTTCGGCGGCAAGGGCTCGGAGGCACACGCGGCCGCGGTCACGGGCGACACCGTCGGCGATCCCTACAAGGACACGGCCGGGCCGGCGATCAACCCGATGATCAAGATCACGAACCTCGTCGCGATCCTGATCATCCCGCTCATCGTTTCCATTCACGGCTAGCCGCCGACCGGCCTAGAGTCCGCGCCTAATGTCACGACGGCGGCGGCAACAGCGGCTCGAGCGCGTCCTCGGGACGCCGGCGCTGTTCTCGACCGCCTACGGCAACGTCGGCTCGTCGATCTACTACGCGCTCGGCGTCACCGCGGTCTTCGCGCTCGGGCTGACCCCGATCGTCTTCGTGATCGCGGGCATCATCTTCGCCGCCACGGCGGCGACCTACGCCGAAGGGACGGTTCGCTACCCGGAGGCGGGCGGGTCCTCGAGCTTCGCGCGCCACGCGTTCAACGAGCTCGTCTCGTTCGGGGCTGGCTGGGCGCAGATGCTCAACTACATCATCACGATCGCCATCTCGGCGTTCTTCGTGCCGCACTACCTCTCGATCTTCTGGGAACCGCTGCGCGAGAACCCCTGGGACATCGTCGGCGGCGGGCTCGTGATCGTCCTGCTCGTGATCCTGAACATCGTCGGCATCCAGGAGTCCGCGCGCGTGAACATCGGGCTCGCGCTGGTCGACTTCGCGACCCAGGTGCTGCTCGTGATCATCGGGTTCGCGCTGATCTTCAGCCCGCATACCCTGTCCTCGAACGTCCATTTCGGGGTGGCGCCCACCTGGCAGAACTTCTTCCTCGCGATCCCCGTCGCGATGATCGCCTACACCGGGATCGAGACGGTCTCGAACCTTGCCGAGGAGGCTCGCGACCCGGCCAAGAACATCCCGCGCTCGATCTCGTTCGTCGCGATCGCGGTCTTCGTCATCTACTTCACGCTCCCGTGGATCGCGCTCTCCGCGCTGCCGGTCACGCAGACCGCCGACGGGAGCTACCAGACGCTGCTCGGCGTGGGGCCGCCGAAGGGCTTCTCCAACGACCCCGTCCTCGGGCTGGTCGAGAACCTCGGCGTGCACGGCGCGGTGCTGAGCGCGATGAAGATCTACGTCGGGATCCTGGCGTCGACGATCCTGTTCATCGCCACGAACGCCGGCGTGATCGGAGCCTCCCGCATCACCTACGCGATGGCGAGCCACCGGCAGCTGCCCGAGGTCTTCCGGCGGCTTCACGGCAAGTTCAAGACGCCGTACATCTCGCTCCTGTTCTTCGCCGGCGTGATCCCGATGATCGTGTTGCTCCCCGGCAAGACGGCCTTCCTCGGGACGATGTACTCGTTCGGCGCGATGCTCTCGTTCACGATCGCGCACGCCTCGATCGTGGCGCTACGCTACAAGGACCGGAACGCCGAGCTCGTCTTCCGGGCGCGGCCGAACCTGCGCTGGCGGGGCGTGGACTGGCCGCTGTTCGCGCTCTTCGGGGGGCTGGGGACGAGCCTCTCCTGGCTGGTGGTCGTCGTGCAGGAGGAGCCCACGCGCTGGGCAGGGCTCGGCTGGCTCGCCGCGGGGTTCATCGCGTATGCCGTCTACCGGCGGAGGCTGCACGTGCCGCTGAGCGAGACGGTGCGGGCGCCGATTCCGATCGGCCCGGCGGTGGCGCTCGAGTACCGCAACGTGCTCGTCCCGATCGTGCACCGCCGGGAGTCCGAGGAAGCGGTCGACCTGGCCTGCCGCCTGGCAACCGAGCGCGGCGCGACGATCGCAGCCGTGACCGTGCTCGAGGTTCCGCTGGAGCTGCCGCTCGACGCTCCGATGCCCGACGAGGTGGAGCTGCGTGCTCACGACCTCCTCGACGAGGCGCGTGCGATCGGGGACGCCTACGGCGTCGACGTCGTCGCCAGGCTCGTCAGGGCGCGCCGCGCCGGCCGGGCGATCGTCGACGAGGCCCAGCTGCGCAACAGCGAGATCATCGTGATGGGCTCCCCGCGGCGTGACGTGCGCAGACGGAGCGGGAAGATCTTCGGCGACACAGTCGACTTCGTGCTCAAGAACGCACCCTGTCGCGTGATGGTCGCCGCGGCCCCGAGCCGCATGAGCGTCGCTCGCCTCCGGCTCGCTCCGCAGGGGAAACCATGTTTCCCCGCGCGCCCCCTTCTTAGAGTCCAAGGTGGGGAAACCGCCGGTTCCCCCACGCCCCTCCACACGCTCATGGGCCGGAGCTCGGCCCATGAGCTCCTACCGCTCGCTGGTGACGATCTTCGGCGTGGTCGCGGTCGGCCTCGGGATCGCGCTCCTCGTCCAGACGGCGCGGCAGGGCGGCGGCGTGGGCTACCTGATCGGCGCGCTCTTCATCGCGCTCGGCGCCGGGCGGCTGTACCTCCTCTATCGGCGCCGGTGACAGTCACAGTGACAGTCACAGTGACTGTCACTGTTGGAGCTCGAGAGCGAGGGATGAAGCGGTGGCACCCCGGCCGCCAGGGCGGAATCACGGGGAGCGAGGGGTTCCCCGTGATCTAACCTCCGCTCGTGGCGCGGAAGATCCCAGGGCTCCAGCGGGTCCTCGATGCGCCGGACCTCTTCTCGGTCGCCTACGGCGAGATCGCCTCGTCGATCTACGTCGCCCTCGGGATCATCGCGCTGCACGCGCTCGGCCTCACCCCCGAGGTGCTCGCGCTCGTCGGAGCGCTCTTCCTGGTCGTCGCCCTCTCCTATGCCGAGGGCACGACCGCGATCCCGGAGACGGGCGGCGCCGCCACCTTCGTCCGCCGTGCCTTCAACGACCTCGCCGGCTTCCTGACCGGCTGGGCGCTGTTCCTCGACTACCTGATCGTGATCGCGCTCTCCGCGCTCTTCATGCCGCACTACCTCGGCGCCGCGCTCAAGTGGGAGTCGCTCGAGCACAACCCCTGGGACGTGGTGGTCGGCGTCGGCGTGATCATGGGCGTCGCGCTCGTCCGGCTCGTGCGGCGGTCGGCCTTCTACCGGTACGGGATCGTCGTCGCGGTGCTGGACCTGTGGACCCAGGTGATGCTCGTCGTGCTCGGCTTCGCGTTTCTCTTCTCGGGCGACGCGCTCACGCGCGGCGTTTCGATCGGCACGCATCCGACCTGGCACCAGATCGCCTTCGCGCTCCCGCTCGCGATGCTCGCCTACACCGGCCTCGAGACGGTCGCGAACCTGGCCGAGGAGACGCGGGAGCCGGGCCGCGACCTCCCGCGCAGCCTCTTCTCCGGGATCGGACTGGTCGTCCTCATCTACGTCGCGATTGCGCTCGTCGCCCTGTCGGCGTTCCCGGCTCAAGGAGGCACGACGGGGCTCGGAACCGACTGGCTGCGCGCGCCGCTGATGGGGATCGTCGACGCGCTCGGGGGCCACCTGCCGGACGCGCTCGCGACCGCGCTCCGCATGTACGTCGGCCTCACCGGGGCGGTCATCCTCCTCGTCGCGGTAACGACGTCGATCTCGGGCTTCACGCGGCTCGCCCGCTCGCTCGGCGAGCACGGCCAGCTCCCTCGCGCGTTCGGGCGCCTGAACCGCCGCACCCTCGTCTCGCCCCAGGCGATCGTCGCCGCCGCCCTCATCTCGTCGGCACTCATGATCGGGACGTCCTTCATCAGGGACGACATCGCGTTCCTCGCCAGCCTCTTCAGCTTCGGCGTCCTGGCCGCGTTCACGGCGGCCCAGCTCGCCGTGATCAAGCTTCGCTACAGCGAGCCGCGAGCTCCCGCGTCCCTACCGGGCCCCCGCCAACGTCCGCCTGCGCGGAATCGAGGTCCCGCTGCCGGCGATCGTGGGCTCCGTAGCCACCTTCGCGATCTGGATCGCCGCGATGGTCACGCACGCCGGCGCCCGCTACGGCGGCCCGGCTTGGCTCCTGGCCGGCCTGGTCGTCTACGGCCTGGTGCGCAAGGGGCGGGGCGAGGGCCTGCTCGAGCACGTCTCGGCGCCCTCGGAGCATCTGCCGGAGGCGGAGTTCTCGAGCATCCTCGTGCCGATGAAGCTCGGTGCGATCGGGGAGGAGATGGTCGCCACCGCGGTCAAGCTCGCCGCCGAGCGCGGAGCCGAGGTCCACGCGCTGAACGTGATCTGCGTGCCGCTCGACCTTCCCCTCGACGCGGATCTCGACGAGCAGGAGGAGAGCGCCGCGGCCTCGCTCGCCGAGGCGGCGCTTCTCGGCTCCGACCTGGGTGTGCCGGTCCTGGGGGCCACCATTCGAGCCCGTTCGATCGGACAGGCGATCGTCGACGAGGCGCGCGAGCGTGGCAACGACTTGATCGTCTGCGGCTCCTCGCCACGCTGGCGCCGCCAGGCGCGCTTCTTCTCGCCGACGGTGGAGTACGTCCTCCGCAAGGCGCCCTGTGAAGTGCTCGTGGTGGCCTTCCCGGAGGGCGTGGCCGATGAAGACGGCTCGATTATCGAGTGAGCTAAGGTGAGACGGTGAAAGCGCTTGTCATCGGCTGCGGCCGCGTCGGCTCGAACATCGCCCTCCAGCTCGACCGCGAGGGGTGGGAGGTCACGGCCGTGGACGAGAAGGAAGAGGCGATCGGACGCCTCGGCGACCACTGGGCCGGCGGCTTCGTCCTCGGCCACGGGATGGACACCGACGTCCTACGCGAGGCCGGGATCGAGGAGGCGGACGCCGTCGTCGTCGCAACCGACGGCGATAACACGAACATCGTGATCGGCCAGGTCGCCCAGCAGCGCTTCGACAACCAGTGCGTGGTCGTGCGGGTGCTCGACCCGGCGCGCGCCGAGTTCTACCGGGAGCGCGGCCTGCGCACGGTCTGCCCGACATCCGTCGCCATCGACGTCCTGCTCGACTCGGTTCGTGCCTGCGAGGTGCGGCCGGCGGAGACCGCCAGCACCTGATGTACCTCCTCATCGCAGGCGGCGGCAAGGTCGGTGCCAACTTTGCCCGCATGCTGCTCAAGGACGGCCGGCACGAGGTGACGCTGATCGAGCAGCGTCACGACCGGTTCGAGCGGCTCGAGCGTGAGTTCGAGCATCAGGTGCACCTCGGCGACGCGACCGAGATCTACGTGCTCGAGCGCGCCGGGATCGCGCGGCCGCCGGACGTCGTCGCCGCGCTCACCGGGGACGACGAGGACAACCTGATCATCAGCCAGCTGTCCCAGGAGAAATACGGCGTCCCGAAGGTGATCGCGCGGGTGAACGACCCGCGTAACCAGGCGCACTTCGACCTGCTCGGGATCTCGCCCACGGTCTCCGCCACGCGAGGGCTGATGGCGCTGATCGAGCACGAGGTGCCGGAGCACGACCTCGTCCACCTGCTCGAGCTGCGGAAGGAGAACCTCGAGATCGTCGAGGTGCAGATCGACGAGGACGCACCCGCGGCGGGCAAGCGGGTCGAGAAGCTCGACCTGCCCGAGGGCTCGCGCCTGATCTCGATCATGCGCAACGGCCGCTCGGAGATCGCCGTCGGCGCGACCGAGCTCCGGCCCGGCGACCAGGTGCTGGCTATCCTCCAGCCTGGCAAGGAGGACGAGTTGAGGAGGGTCCTGCTCAAGAGCTGATGCGCCGGTTCGGGGTCATCCTGGCGCTCGCGGCAGCGGTGCTGCCCGCGGTTGCAGTCGGTGCGAGCGAGCGCTCTCAGCTCCGCATGCGCGTGTTCGCCTCGGGTTTCGACTCGCCTGTCTTCGTCGGCGCCCCCCGCAGCGAGCCCGGGAAGCTGTACGTGGTCGAGCAGCCGGGTGTGATCCGGGTGCTCGTGAACGGGAAGCTGCGCGCACAGCCGTTCCTCGACATCCGCAGCCTCGTCCGTAGCGGCGGGGAGCAGGGGCTGCTCTCGGTCGCGTTCCATCCCAACTACGCGAAGAACCACCGCTTCTTCGTCTACTTCAACGACGAAGAGCGGCGACGTGCGCGTGTACGAGTTCCGCTCCAACGGCACCGTTGGGCTGCCGGGGACGGCCAAGCCCTTGCTGCGCGTCCCGCACCGCCAGTACGACAACCACAACGGTGGCCAGCTCGAGTTCGGGCCGGACGGCAGGCTCTACGCGGGGACCGGCGACGGCGGCTCGGGCGGCGATCCGAACAATCACTCCCAGAACCTGAGCTCGCGGCTCGGCAAGCTGCTGCGCCTGAACGTGGACAAGCGGGGCGCGCGCTGGCAGATCGTCGGGTATGGGCTGCGGAACCCATGGCGCTTCTCGTGGGACCGCGCCACCCGCGACCTCTACATCGGCGACGTCGGCCAGAACGCGTGGGAGGAGGTCGACGTGCGCACGCCGGCGCAGCAGCGCGGCCTGAACAACTACGGCTGGCGGGTCTGGGAGGGCCGGGCGAGGTACCAGGACGGCCAGCAGGTCAACCCGCGCGGCAAGCTCGTCTTCCCGATCGTCACCTACCCCCACAGCCAGGGCTGCTCGATCTCAGGCGGCTACGTCTATCGCGGCAAGGCCGTTCCGTCCGCTCGCGGGCGCTACTTCTACGGCGACTACTGCGAAGGAACGATCTGGAGCCTGCGTGCCGTGAAGGGGAAGCTGCGCGGGGTGCGGCGCGAGCCGTTCAAGGTCTCGGGCCTTTCGTCGTTCGGCGAGGACTCCGCGGGCGAGCTTTACGCGGCCTCGCTCAACGGCACGATCTACAAGCTCAGTGGTTAGGAGGTTCAGCGCGGCTTAGCCGGTGCGGCGGCGGCGCACCTGCGGGCCCTGCTGGCCGAGCGCCGCGTAGGCGAGCGCCTGGAGCGACTCGTTCAGAGCACGGACCTCGTGCGCGAGCGCGAGGAAGCCCTCGTTGTGGTCGAGCCGCCGGTTCATCGTCTGCAGCTCGGCGCGCAGGGAGTCGAGCCGCTCGAGGATCGCGTCGAGCTGGCGGTCGTCGAAGGTCGGGCGATCGGGCACCTCGCCAATTCTACGATCGCGACGGCGTCCAGAGCCTCAAAGCGAGCAGTCCGAGCAGCAGGCCGGCCGAATCGATCGCGACGTCGATCGGGGAGGCGTGGCGGCCGCTGACGAAGTGCTGGTGGATCTCGTCCGAGATCGAGTAGGCGAGCCCGAACAGGAACGCGGGCAATTCGCGGCCGAGCGCGCGGAACAGCAGCACCGAGAGGATGGCGTACTCGGTCATGTGCGCGCACTTGCGCAAGATCGTGTCCCACACGCCGAGGTCGGTCCCGAGGTTCGGGATCGACGAGAAGGTGAAGATCAGCGCGGCCCAGAGCGACGACCGGCGCCCAGAGCGAGAATCGGCGGAAAAGAGCCATCGAAGAGCCATGATAGGGTCGCCCGAAAGGGCGAGCGGTGAGGGAACCCGGTGCAAGTCCGGGACGGTCCCGCCGCTGTGAGGGGAGACGCTCCCGCGCCGAGAAGCCACTGGCCACGTGCCGGGAAGGCGGTGCAGGAGGGAGCCCCGAGTCAGAAGACCTGCCGGTCGCCTCCAACCCGAACCCCTCGCGGAAGGAGGATTCGTGTTCAGGCATCTCTTCGGTTGGCTCGCCGTCGGCTTGGCGGCGTTGCTGCTCGTCCCCGCGGCCATGGCCGTCGGGGTCCACGTCCGGGTCGAGGGCAAGACCCGGAACATCTTCGGCCCGACGGAGCCGACCCTCACGGTGAACGCGAACGCGCTGGACGCACTCGACTCGGCGAGTCTGGCGGGCGAGTTCTACTACCACGTCACGACCACCTCGTTCGGCCCGTACATCGACCAGATCGGGCGCTACGCGGCCGGCGCCTCGACCGGGTGGGTCTTCAAGGTCAACGGCGTCTCGCCGCCGGTGGGCGCCGACGCGGTCACCCTCAAGGACGGAGACCGGGTGCTCTGGTACTGGGCCACCTTCGGCAAGGCGGGCGGGCCCCCGACGCTTGTGCTCCAGTCCACAAGGAAGCGCGGGTGCTACCGGGTCCTCTCGCAGAACGACGCCGGCAAGACGAAGCTCGCGCGCGGGGCGAGGCTGGACGCCGGCTCCCGCAGCGTGCTGGCCCGCAACGGGACGGGGTGCTTCGCAGCCCACCAGGGGCTCGTGACCGCGACGCTGAAGGGCGCGGTGCGATCGAACGCCCTGCGGTGAGGCGGTTCGCCTTCGCGGCGGCCCTCTCGGTCGCGCTGGCCGGCTGCAGCTCGGGCACGGGCGGCTCCGGCCAGGCGACCGTCTGGGTGACCCGGGACCGGGGCGCCCAGGTGATGCACGTCGCGAAGGTGCCCGCCGGCCTCACCGCGCTGCAGGGCCTCGACCGCGTGGCGAAGCTGAGAACGCGCTACGGCGGCCGCTACGTCCGAGCCGTGGACGGCGTCGCCGAGCACGGACGGCACTCCTGGTTCTACTACGTCAACGGCTACCTCGCCGACCAGGGCTCGGCCGAGTACCGGCTCCGAGACGGTGACGTCGAGTGGTGGGACTTCCGTGCCTGGCGCGACCCCCTCGACGATGCGGTCGTGGTCGGCGCCTTCCCGGAGCCGCTCCGGCACGGCTACGGCGGCGAGCGCCGGCGGACGGTGGTGCTCTCGGTCGATCGCGTTCTCGGGAAGCGGATCGCCAGGCTCGTCGGCGGGTCGGTCTCCCGCACCGCACCGCCGAACGACAACGTGGTGACCATCGTCTCGGACGGAGCTGCCCCGCGTCGCTTCTTCGCCGAGCTCCGACGGCCGGGGGCGGGCTCCCCGGTGCGCTTCGTCGTCGACGCGCGGTTCGCGGCCCGGCTCGCATCAAAGCCGCGGCTCGCCCGCTTTCGGTACTCGGTCCCGTGAGCCCGGCGCCCGCAGCCGCGCTGCTCGCCGGCCTCGCCGCAGCCGCCCTCCTGGCCGATCGCACGATCTCCGTGGCCGCGATCGCCCTGCTCTTGCTGGCGGTCTGCCTGCGCGCTCCCGCGCAGCGGCGGCGGATGTACATCCTCGGTGCACTGCTCTCCGGCCTCGGCGTCTTCCTGGTCAGCCCTTTCGTCGCCTCAATCGGCTCGCACGTTCTCTGGACCGGCCCGACTGTGCCGGTGCTGGGTCGCCTCGACGTGACGAGCGAGGAGCTGCAGGCGGCGCTGTTCCAGGGCCTGCGCTTGACCGCGGTCGCGCTCGCGTTCGCCGCGTACGCGCTGCTGCTCGACCACGATCGGCTCGTCCAGTCGGCCGGATTCGCGCGCCGCTCGGTGCTCGCGATCGCGCTGGCGACGCGCCTCGTGCCGACGCTCGAGCGCGATGCCGCCGGCCTGGTCGAGTCGCTTCGCGGGCGCGGGGTCGAGGTCGAAGGCCTGCACGGGCGGGCCAGGCTGGTCTCGCCACTGCTCGCAGGCTCGCTCGAGCGGGCTCTGAACCTCGCGGAGGCGATGGAGGCGCGCGGGTACGGCCGGCCGGGAGCGACGAGGACCCCGCAGCCGGCCTGGGGTGGGCAGGAGCGGCTGGCGCTCGCCCTCGGGGTCCTTGCCGTGATCGTGGGGGCGCTGTGGCTCTAGCGCGCGTCGAGAACCTGTCCTTCAGCTACCCGGAGGCAACGGCACCGGCGCTGGACGCCGTCTCGCTCGAGCTCGAGGCCGGCCAGGTGGTCGCGTTGCTCGGCCCCTCGGGCGGCGGGAAGTCCACGCTGCTGCGCGCGTTGGCCGGCCTCGTGCCGCACTTCCACGGCGGCAGCTTCGCCGGACGCGTCGAGGTCGCCGGGCGCGACACGCGCCGCACCCGGCCGTCCGATCTTGCGGGCCACGTGGCCACGCTCTTCCAGGATCCCGAGGACCAGGTGGTGTTCACCGGCGTCTCCGCCGAGGTCGCCTTCGGGCTCGAGAACCTGGGCACGCCGCCCGCGCTGATCGGCCCGCAGTCGGCGGCGGCGCTCGCGGCGGTCGGCGCAGCGCACCTGGCGGAGCGGCGCGTCGCCGAGCTCTCCGGCGGCGAGCTGCAGCGCGTCTGCCTCGCCTCGGTGCTCGCGCTCGAGCCAAGCCTGCTGCTGCTCGACGAGCCGACCTCGCAGCTCGACCCCGAGGGCGCGGAGGAGGCGATCGAGCTCGCCCGTGGGCTCGGAGCGGCGGTCGTCGTCTCCGAGCAGCGGCCCGACCGCGTGCTCGACGCCTGCGACCGCGTGGTCTTCCTCGAGGACGGCAAGGTCGCCCTCGACGCTCCCCGGGACGACGCGCTCGACTGGCTCGGGCGTCACCGCCCTGCCTGGCTCCCCAGAGCCGCGGAGCTTCCCGGCGGGGAGCCGGAAGGGTGAGCCGGCGTGCCGCCTCGACGGCGTCTCCTTCGGCTATACGGCCGGCCGGCCCGTCCTCGAAGGCGCAAGCCTCGACCTGCGTCGCGGCGAGGTGGTCGCGCTCACCGGTCCCAACGGCTCGGGCAAGACGACCCTGGCGAAGCTCGCAGCGGGCCTGCTCGAGCCCTCCGCGGGCGTCGTCACGCGGACCGGCCGCGCCTGCTACCTCTCGCAGGACCCGGGCCGTTACCTCGTCCGCGAGCGGGTCGAGGACGAGGTCGCGCTCGCGGTCGACGGCGACCTTCGGCGGGCGCGCGGGGCGCTGGCCGGCCTCGGCCTCGCCGGCTACGAGGCCCGCCATCCGCGGGACCTTTCGAGCGGCGAGCGGGAGCGGCTCGCCCTGGCCGCCGTCCTCGTCGCCGACCCGGATCTGCTCGTGCTCGACGAGCCCACGCGCGGGGTCGATCCGGAGTGGAAGGACGAGCTGGCCCGCCTTCTGCGCGCGCAGGCGCCGGCCCGGGCAACGCTCGTCGTCACGAACGACCGCGTCTTCGCCGCGGAGGTCGCCGACCGCTGCGTCTCCACCTCGGGCGAACGGGAGGCGGCCCTTGTCTAGGGCGGCTGCGCTCGGCGCGCTGGCGGCCGCGGTCGTTGCCGCCGCATGGACCGTGCTCTCCCCGACGATGCGGCGCTCGCTTTGCTGCTCGTGGCCGGGGCGTTGATCGTGGCCGGCGTCGCGTGGCTCGAGGGCGCCCCCGGTTCGAGCAAAGAGCTCGTCCTGATCGCGACGCTCTCGGCCGCGGCCGCGGCCGGGCGCGTGCTGTTCGCGGCGATCCCGAACGTCCAGCCGGTCACCGTGATCGTCGTCGTCACGGGCGTCGCGCTCGGCCCGCGGGCGGGGATGGCGGTGGGCGGGCTCTCGGCGCTCGTCTCGAACTTCTACCTCGGGCAGGGTGCCTATACGCCGTGGCAGATGCTCGCGTGGGGCGGCTGCGGCCTGCTGGGCGGCCTCGCCGCGCCGCTCTTACGCCGCCGCGTCCCGCTCGCTCTCACGTGCTTCGCGCTCGGCTTCGCCTTCGACGCCGCGCTGGACCTGTGGGAGTGGCTCAGCTTCTACCCGCACACGTGGCAGGCCTTCGCGGCGCTCTGGGTGCGCGGTTTCTGGTTCGACGCGGCGCACGCGAGCGGGAACCTCGTGCTCGCGCTCGCGGCGGGCCCGGAGCTGCGGCGGCTGCTGGAGCGCTACGCGCGCCGGCTGCGGGCGGAGGTCGTGTGGGCGTGAAGCTCGTCGCCTTGGCCGCGGCTGCGCTCGTCGCGTCGACTCCGGCCGGATACCTCCAGGGGCGACAGGCTCCGAGCGGAGGGTTCGTCGAGCCGACCGGCTCCTCGGGCCCGCAGCTGACCGCGTGGGCGGCGCTCGGGCTGAAAGCCGCGGGAGCGAGCCCTGGCCGGGCGCTCGACTACCTGGTCGCCCACGAGGACGAGCTGACCGAGGTGACCGACGCCGAGCTCGTCGCGACCGCGGAGAGCGCCCTCGGTCGCCGGCCCGACCGGTTGCTGGCGCGCATCCGTCGCGCCGCAGCGGGCAAGCGGGGCGATCGGGCCGACCGTCAACTCGACCGTCTGGGGCATCCTCGCGCTCCGGCAGGCCGGTCAGCCGGCCCCGCGAGGCGCCGTCCGCTTCGTGCTCCGCCAGCAGGCGCGCTCGGGCGGCTGGTCGTGGTACGCCGGCGGGCAGCCCGACTCGAACGACACCGCCGCGGCCGTCCAGGCGCTGCGGGCTGCCGGGGTGAACGGTGCGCCGATCCGCCGGGCGCTCGCCTACCTGCGGCGGCTTCGCAACCGCGACGGTGGCTTCGAGCTGACACCGGGCAGAGGCTCGGACACGCAGTCGACGGCGTGGGCGATCCAGGCGTTCGTGGCCGCGCGCAGCCCGGTGCCGCGTGGCGCGGCCGCGTACTTGCACAGCATGAGGCGGAGCGACGGCAGCTTCCGCTACTCCCGCCGGTACGCGACGACCCCGGTCTGGGTCACGGCGCAGGTGCTACCCGCGCTCGCCCGGCGGGCCTTCCCGCTCCAGCCGTAGGAAGTACTCCTCGACGTGCAGGAGCTCGTAGCCGAGGCGGTCGTTGATCGCGAGCATGGCGACATTCGCGGCGTCGTTCTCGGTCACGAGCCGCTGGAGACCCGCCTCTCGCGACCGGCGTGCGGCGGCGGCCTTGGCCAGCAGCGCGAGGCCGCGGCGCCGATGCGAGCGCAGCGTCGCGGTCATCGAGTTGTAGCCGACTCCCCGCTCCGGATCGACGGTGAGGATCGCCAGCGAGACGGGTCGATCGTCCTCGAGCACGACAAAGCTGCACTCGTCCGAGACATCCGGGTGCTCGAACTCCTCTCGTCGCCAGCTCTCGAAGTCCACCTCCGTCTCCGGCTCGTCGGACGGCATGTCGACCTCGCCCTCGGCACAGATCGTGTGCAGCTCGACGGCGCGGTCGCGTGTCTCGCCGAGCGTCGCCAGGCGATGACCGCGGACCGTCACCTCGGGGATCGCGGCTTCCTGCAGCTCGAGGCACGAGACTCGGTTCCGGCCGGAGCGCCGAAAGCCGCGGTGTTCCAGGAACTCCGCGCCCGCAGGGTCTGCCGGCACGAAGCTCTCCACCCGCCAGGCGTCCTCTTCGCGCAGGTAGGCCACCGCGGTCTCCAGCAGCGCCGTGCCGATCCCTCGCCTGCGTGCGTACGAGCGACGCTGAGCCAGACGCGGCCCTTGCCGGGGGTCGGCACCGCCCACTCGAACCCGGCCTCGGCGTGCCCGACGACCTCGCCGTCCTCGACCGCGACCCAGTCGCGCCGCCGCTGGCCCAGCGGCGGCAGCTCGATCTCGTGCCGGAGACCGCGCTCGGTCAACACCTGATGGGGGTTCAGGCCGAGCGCGAGGCGCACGACCGCCGGGACGTCCCCGGGCTCGAGCTCCCGGATCACAGCAGCCAGATGCTCTGGTCGTAGAGCGGGCGGTACCCGAGACGCTCGTTGAGGGTGAGCATGCCGAAGTTCTCGGAGTCGCTCTCGGTCACGATCCGCTCGATTCCGTTCGCGGCCGCCCAGCGGATCGAGGCGAGCTTGACGAGCAGCGCGAGGCCGCGGCGCCGGTAGTCCGGCAGGGTCGCCGTCAGCAGGTTGTAGGCGAGCCGGCGCGCCGGGTCGACGGTCAGGAACCCGAGCGAGACCGGCTTCTCGCCGTCCAGCGCGACGAAGCTGCCCTCGCGGGAGAGATTCGGGTGCTCCAGCTCGTCCCACTGCCATTCCTGCAGGTCTCCCGGCAGCTCGATCTCGCTCGTCCGGCAGAGCTCGAACAGCGCCTCGACCCGGTCGAGCGTCTCCGCCAGCGTCACGACACGCAGACCGTTTGGCCTCGGCTCCGCCAGGCGCGAGAGGTCGACGGCGCGGGGATCGACGTCCAGGACGCGGTCGACGCTCTCGAGCTCGAAGCCGCGCTGTCGGACGAAGCGCTCTCCGGCAGGGTCGGCGTCCACCCAGGTGTGCAGGCGGGAGGAGCCCGCCGCCCGGAGATGAGCCTCGATTGCCGAGTAGAGCTCGGAGCCGATCCCGGTCCCACGGTGCTCCGGATGCACGCCGATCCAGAAGCGGCCCTTGTCCGGGATCGACGACTGGAGGCCTGCGTATGCGTGCCCGACGATCTCCCCGTCCAGCTCTGCGACCCAGTCGCGCCGGTGCGTCCGCTGCGGCGCCGTGCTCGCCCGCTGCCAGGTCAGATCGGCCGTCTCGATCCGGTGCGGGTTGACCACGACCGCCAGTCGCGCGACCGGTTCGGCATCCTCCCGCCTGAGCTCACGGATCACCGCCCTATACTCGCGACACAGGGACCGGCGCGTCGAGAACGGGGCATCCATGCGAGTCAACCGCTGCGCGGCGGCGGATTGGTACCCCTGCGGGTACCCCTAGCGCTCTTCGACGATCCGCCGCACCCACTCGCGCGAGAGGCCGGACCACGAGGTTGGTGCTTAGCACCACGAAGTGCTGGCCCCGCAAGTCGAATCCTGTTCGCCTGGGCTCCTACGTCTCGCGCGCCCTCAGGCGCGTCGGGAGATTGCGGGCTTTCGGCCGGGGTCCTGGCCGCGGGGCCAGTCCTAACAGGTTAGCTCAACTCGAGCGCGGCCGCGGTTATCCGGGGCCTCACTCTGCGCGGCGCATCGCCCTGTACACCTGGTCCCAGTGCGTGGAAACCTCGTCCAACGCGCGGGCCGTGGTCAGAGCGGCTGCCTCGAGCCCTCGGATCACTTTCTCGACTTCCTCCAGGCGCGTCTCGAAGGCAAGGAGCTTGCTCCCAATGCTATCCAGCTCCTGCGCAAGAACTTCGCTCTCGCTGCTCTCGGACATCGCTGCGAGCTTACTCGCGTTCGCAGCGAGTGCCCGCGTTGGCCGCGATGCTGTTTATGCGCTGTCCGTGTCCTCGATGTGGCGACGACCCAGGGCTACGTGCACAAGATCGAGTCGGAGACGGTCACGCTCGCGATCGGCGAGGCGCTCGCCGGGACCAACTAGGAGGAGGTCACATGCGATGGGGGTCAAGAAGTCATCCGCGGCAGCCGCGCTCAGCCATGCGCCATACTCGCGAAATGGCGACCGCCTCGATCGTCACGATCGGGAACGAGCTCGTCTCCGGCGACACGGTCAACACGAACGGCTCGTGGCTCGCCGCGCGGCTCGAGGCGCTCGGCGTGGACGTGCTGATGCTGGCGGCGCTCCCGGACGAGGAGGAGCGCGTCGCGGCGTTCGTCCGCGCCCAGGCCGCCGAGGTCGACCTCGTCCTCGTCACGGGCGGGCTCGGCGGCACGCCCGACGACATCACGCGGGAGGCGATCGCGGCGTCGTTCGGCGTGCCCCAGGAGGAGCAGCCCGAGGTGGCCGAGGCTCTGCGCGCCCGCTTCCGGGGCGACCCCGACTACGTCACGCGCTGGGCGCAGCTCCCGGCCGGGAGCCGAGCGCTCGAGAACCCGCTCGGGGGCGCTCCGGGCTTCGTGCTCGGCAATGTCTACGTCCTGCCCGGGCTGCCGGCCGAGATGGAAGCGATGTTCGAGACCGTGGCCGAGGAGCTCGGCGGAGACAGCACGCCCGATCGGCTCCTGGCGGCGCACGTACAGAACGACCGAGAGCCGGATCGTCGGCGTGCTGGAGGCCGGCGGTGAGCGGCATCCCGACGTCCGCATCGGCTCGTATCCGAGCTTCGGCGCGGAGGGCAGCGCCGTCGAGATCGTGCTCAAGTCCAGCGACCCGCAGGCGCTGGCGGCGGCCGCAGCCTGGTTCGAGCAGGCTCTCGACGAACGGACTGCCTAGCCATCTGACCCGTCCGGGTCAGAGCCTCTCGCCGGGATCCCTGATACCGTGGTGTCGGTCGCTTCGATCTGGGAAGTCGCTGTGGCCTGCGCTCCAGACCGATGTTGACCGAGCTGACCACGCGTACGGGTTACTCACCCATCCAGGGGTTCGCGCAGCTACGGCGAATTGCCGATGCGGTGAGGGTGAAGGTGGGTCGTCGCAGTCTGATCGTCGCGCTGGTGCTGGTCTCCGGCGCCGGCGTGTTCCTGGCCGTGCAGCGCACCGGCACGACGGTTTTCGCAGCCGCCGCTACGCCCGACTGGCGCTACCTGATCGCGGGTCTCGCGATCTGCGCGGCGGTGCAGCCGCTGCGCGCGCTCGCCTGGACGTCGACAGTCCGCTCACCCGTCGGGTTCCGGGCGATGTACGCCGCCAGCTCGGTCGGATCGTTTCTCGACACCGTGCTTCCCGGGCGACTGGGCGAGGCCTCGAAGGTCGCTGTCCTGAAGGTCGCTGCGGGTCCTCGCTGGCCCGGTTTCTCGCGCGCGGGCGGGAGCCTGCTCTGCGCCCACCTGCTCGAGATGGTCGCCTTCGTGCTCGTCGGCGCCGCCTCCGTGTTCTTCCTCCCGGTGCCGGCCTGGGCGAAGCTGACGATGGTCGTCGGCCTGCCGCTGGCCGCCGGAGGGTTGGTTCTCCTCTCCGTGCTGCACCACAAGGTGAGCCACCGGCTTCCTCAGAGCGTCGGCGCGTTTCTGGCAGGCGCTGCCGCGCCGAAGACGATCATGCTCCGCGCGGGCCTGATCCTCATCCTGACCTGGGTCGCCCGCTGGTTCGGCGTTCTCTTCCTGCTCCACGCAGTCGGCGTCCACGTCGGCGTCGGCTCCGCGCTGCTCTACATGGTCGTCACCGGCCTGGCGAACACGATGCCGTTCCTCCCGGGGAACGTCGGCCTCTACCAGGGTGCCGCGATCGGCGCGCTGGCGATGGCCGGTCACGGCGGCACGACCGCCGTCGCCGCGAGCGTCTTCACACCGGCCGCCGGCAGTCTCGCGACTGCGGTCGCCGCCATGGTCGGGCTTTCGCTCTACGGCCGCCGCCTCGGCGAGCTCCGCCGCGCGGCCGTTCGCTTCTAGTTAGAGCGCCTTCCCGGCCGAAGCCTTGTGCCGGCGGGCCGCGCTGAACGGCGCCTGGACGGCGTCCTCAGCGCACTCGTAGCCTCCGGCTACGAGCACTCCCTGCGTCCTTGCCAGGCACCGCCCATCGCACCCCGCCGGCGAAGCGTCAGCCGGGAATGCGCTCTAGCCCAGCCTCTCCGGATCCGCCGGCTGACCGTCGCGGCCGACGTAACCATCCTCGGCGCCGACCACGAGCAGCACGAGCTCCTCGTCCCCGACGCTCGTCACCTGCCGCGGCGTCGTGGACTCGACGTGGCAGAGCCCACCCGGGCCGAGCTCGCGCGTCTCGCCGGGGAGCGCGAACCGGCGCGCGACCCGCGTGGACGAAGTAGACCTCGTCCTGCCGCTCGTGGTAGTGGGGCCTCGCAACGGTCCCGGGAGCGAGCACGAGCACGTTCACGCCGAACGCCGTCACGCCGAGCTCCTGGCGCACCTTGCGGAAGACGCCGTCGCCCATCCCGTCGACCGACCCGAAGGCGTAGCCCATGGCCCGAGCGTACAGGCCACAGTGACAGTCACTGTGACTGTCACTGGGGTTCGGTCCGCGGCGGCTGGGTCGCGCGCCGGCTAGGCCTGAACCGGCGTGAGCGCGGGCTCTCCGCGCTCCACGGCCAGTAGGTTGTCGACCACGAGCCGGGTCATGGCCTCCCGCGTCTGCCGGGTTGCGCTGCCGAGGTGCGGCGTCAGCACGACGTTCGGCAGCTCGAAGAGCTCACGCGGCACCGCGGGCTCGTGGGCGAAGACATCGAGCCCGGCGCGGATCCGGCCCGAGACGAGCTCGGCGACGAGCGCCGCCTCGTCCACGATCTCGCCACGAGCGGCGTTCACCAGGCAGGCGCCGTCCCGGAGGAGCGACAACCGCCGCGCGTCGATCAGCCCCTCGGTCTCCGGGCTGAGCGGTGCGTGGATGGTGACGATGTCGGCCTCGGCGAGCAGCTCGTCCAGGTCGCGGAACTCGCCCAGGTCGGTCTCGACGCGTCGCCGTTGCGTGTAGAGGACGCGCAGCTCGAAGCCGGCCGCACGCCTTGCCACGGCGCTCCCGATTCGTCCGAGGCCGACGATGCCGAGCGTGGAGCCGGTCACCTCTTCGGCAAGACTCCCTTCCGACCATGAGCCCGTCCAGCCGCCGGAGCGGACGAGGCGGTCGCCTTCCACGACCTGCCGCCTGGTCGCAAGGATCAGCGCGAAGGCGAGATCGGCCGTCGCGTCGCTGAGCACGCCGGGCGTGTTGGTGACCACGACCCCGCGCTCGGCGCAGGCGCGGACGTCGACGCGGTCGTAGCCGACGCCGAAGTTGGCGACGATCCGCAGACCTGGCAGCAGGTCGAGCGGAACGGGCTCGTTCGCGGCCACCAGCCCCTCGACCTCGGCGCGGGGCTCGCTCAGCGAGGCGAGCGAGAGCACCTCGACGTCGTCGAGCTCCTCGAACGCGGGCCCCGGGTAGCGGCGGGTGGCAAGGATCTTCACGGCGACTCGCAGGATCTCGCATCTCCCTGCCCCGCGCGGTTGACCTCGGGCCTCGTGCGTGGTTCAGTCGCACAACCGATGGAGGAGGCACGCATGAACGGCAACACCGGCCCGCTCGGCCGACCGCGCGGGATCGGCTTCGGGATCCTGATGTTCATCATCACGCTCGGCTTCTACGGGTGGTACTGGGCCTTCAAGACCCAGGAGGAGCTGAGGCAGCGCACCGGTGACGGTCTGGGCGGGGTGCTCGGCCTCGTGATCTGGATCCTGATCAGCCCGGTGAGCGCGTTCGTGATCCCCTCGGAGATCGGGAACATGTACAAGGGCGACGGACAGGAGCCGCCGGTCACGGGCTGGACGGGGTTGTGGCTCTTCCCGTTCGGCATCTTCATCGTCCCTGCGATCGTCTGGTTCGTGAAGGTTCAGGGCGCTCTCAACCAGTACTGGGAGAGCAGGTCGCCCGCGAGTGCCGCCACCGTTCCCGCCTGATCGTTAGCGCCTCCGACTGGCGCTAGCATCGCGGATGTGGCCGTCGCATCTCCCGAGCGCTACCTAGCCGACCTGAATCCCGCGCAACGCGAGGCCGTCCTCACCACGGAAGGGCCGCTGCTCGTCGTCGCCGGCGCCGGCTCCGGGAAGACCCGCGTGCTCACCTACCGGGTGGCGCACCTGATCAACGCCTGCGGCGTGAAGCCGAACGAGATCCTTGCGATCACCTTCACCAACAAGGCCGCGGGGGAGATGCGCGAGCGGCTCGAGGACCTGCTCGGCCCGGTCGCGCGCTCGATCTGGATCCTCACCTTCCACGCCGCCTGCGGCCGGATCCTGCGCCGCGAGGCGCAGCGCCTCGGCTACCGCTCGAACTTCACGATCTACGACCAGGCCGACCAGGTCCGCCTGACCAAGGCATGCCTCGAGGAGCTGGAGCGCGATCCGAAGCGATTCGTGCCCCGCGGCATCCACGCGCAGATCTCTGCGGCCAAGAACCAGCTCGTCACGCCGCAGGAGTACGCCGGCCGCGTCGCCTCCTTCTACGACCAGACGGTCGCCGAGGTCTACGACCTCTACCAGCGACGCCTGTTCGCCTCCAACGCGGTCGACTTCGACGACCTGCTCATGCTGACGGTGCAGGTGCTCGAGAGCTTCCCGGAGGCGCGCGAACGCTGGCAGAAGGCGTTCCGCTACATCCTGGTGGACGAGTACCAGGACACGAACCATGCCCAGTACCGGCTGCTGCGGCTGCTCGCCGAGAAGCACCGCAACGTCTGTGCGGTCGGCGACCCGGACCAGAGCATCTACGCCTTCCGCGGCGCCGACATCCGGAACATCCTCGAGTTCGAGCGTGACTTCGGCGAGACCAGGACCATCGCCCTGGAGCAGAACTACCGCTCGACGAACACGATCCTCGAGTCTGCGAACGCCGTCATCTCGCACAACCGGGAGCGCAAGCCGAAGAACCTCTGGTCGGAGCTCGGCGAGGGCGAGCCGGTGCGGGCGCTCGAGGTCGAGGACGAACACGCCGAGGCGCGCTTCGTCGCCGCCGAGATCGCGCTCCTCGTCGAGGAGGGACTGAACGGGAGCGAGATCGCGGTCTTCTACCGGACGAACGCGCAGTCGCGCGTGCTCGAGGATGTGCTCGTCCGCCAGGGCGTCGGCTACCAGGTCATCGGCGGCCCGCGCTTCTACGAGCGCGCGGAGGTCAAGGACGTGGTCGCCTACCTGCAGGCGATCGACAACCCCTACGACGCCGTCTCGCTGCAGCGGATCGCGAACCGGCCGCGGCGTGGGATCGGCGACGCGTCGCTCGCGCGGCTCCAGGCCTACGCGGATGCCCAGGGGCTGTCGCTCTGGGAGGCTCTCGGGCACGCCGAGGAAGCGGGCATCGCGGCCGCGCCGCTGCGGGCCGTGCAGCAGCTGCAGTCGCTGCTCCAGTCGCTGCAGGCCGGCGCGCTCGAGCTCGAGGTGCCCGAGGTCATCGAGCGCGTGCTCGAGCGCAGCGGCTACATGGATGCGCTTCGAGCCGAGCGGACGATCGAGGCGCAGGGCCGGATGGAGAACCTCCAGGAGCTCGTCGGCGTCGCGCACGAATACCAGGCGAACGCCTCCGAGCCCTCGCTCTCCGGCTTCCTGCAGGAGATCTCGCTCTACTCCGACCAGGACGCGATCCGCGGCGAGCAGAGCCTCGTGACGCTGATGACGCTCCACAACGCGAAGGGGCTCGAGTTCCGCGCCGTCTTCATGATCGGGATGGAGGAGGGAATCTTCCCTCACGCGCGCTCGATCGAGGAACAGGGGCTCGAAGAGGAGCGCCGGCTCGCCTACGTGGGCATGACGCGTGCCCAGGAGCGGCTCGTCCTGACCCATGCGAGCGCGCGGTCTCTCTGGGGCAGCCGCTCGTACAACCTTCCGTCGCGTTTCATCGACGAGCTGCCAGAGGACAAGATCGAGCGGCAGAGGCTGCAGCCGGCCTCGTGGTCGGGCTACGGCTCGCCGACCGGAGTCGCGCCGCGCACGGACGCGCCCTCGCTCTCCACCGGTGACTCGGTGCGGCACGAGACGCTCGGAGAGGGCGTCGTGACCGCGATCGAGGCCGGCGGCGTCGTCACGGTCCGCTTCGCCTCGGACGGGAGCGAGCGGCGCCTGATGCTCGACTACGCCCCGCTGCAGCGGATCTAACGGACAGACTCGACCCAGTCGAGCCGGCGGCCGCAGAGCGCGCGCGGGTTCCGCACCGTGACGACGGGATCCCGGGAGTCGACCGGGCTGAGCGCCGCGGGGCCGAAGGAGTACGGCGTTCCACCGCTTCCGGGACGCCAGCCGCCCGTCGTGGCGCGGATCGTGACCAGGTGCCGGCCTGCCGGAAGCCGGACCGTGCCGAGGTCGGTGTAGAGACCCGGCCAGTTGAGCTCGTGGCGGCGCGAGCCGACCTCGCGGCCGTCGACCGAGATCGTCGCGAGCCCACGCCAGTCGCCTCCGAGCCAGGCAACGTAGTCGCCCGTCTCGGGCACGGTCACGGCCACCCGCAGCTCGCCGCGCGTGGGCGGGTACCCGAGCGGGATCGCCCGCGGCCTCGTCGCCGTGGTGATCGTGCCGCCCAACGTGGCGAGGCGGAGCACATCCGCGCAGCGCGGCACGGCCGCCGCCTGGCTCTGGCTCCCGAGCGGCAGGTGCTGCAGGATCGTCCTCGGGGTTTCCGGACGCTCCCACACCTCGTAGTACCGCCCGCGCCGAACGAGCCGGTAGATCGACGGCGGCCTGCTCGCAGCCGGCCCGCGGCGCAGGACGAGCGTGCGATAGACGAGCAGCCCGTCGAGACGGATCCGGTCGATGTCGGCGGATTCGCCCTTGTCGAGGACGGTTCCGTCGGTGAGGTAGTCGAAGCGGTAGCGCAGCTCCGAGGCGCCCTCGGGGTCGAGCCGCCGCAGGAAGTGACGCGCGCCGTAGGGCTCGTAGGTCGTCATCAGCGCCGGTCCCTGCCCCGCGAAGTCGCGTCCGATCGTCTCCAGCTCGTGCAGCTGGCCCTGCGGCGCCAGCAGGACGTCGTGGTACTGGAGGGTGTTCGACCAGAGCACGCCGACCGCGATCGCCACTGCCGCCACCCCGGCCTCGACGGTGCGCTTGTGGGCGAGAGCCGCAGCGGTACCGGCCAGCGCCGCGGCCAGGGCGGCGGGCGAGGCCATGGCGAGCGTCTTGCCGGCCACCCAGGGCGAGCTGACTGCGAGGAAGAGCGCGCAGCCGAGCCCGGCGATGACGACGTAGGCGAGCAGCTCCCAGGCGACCTTCGTCCACGCCCACCAGACGCCGACCGCGCCGGCCCCGATCACGAGCGCGATCAGGACGTAGGCCGGCGCCGAGTCGTGCGGGTGGACTCGGAAGTCGCCGGAAGGCCAGATGCCGAAGAGCTGGAAGCCGCTGAGCGGCCCGATCAGGTTGCCGAGGTTCGTCTCCTTGTCGAAGGCGCCGATGCGCGGCAGCCAGTCGACCGCCGCCACGAAGGCCGGGATCGCGAGCACTGCGAGCGCCCCCAGGAAGACGCCCGCCTTCGGCAGCAGCGGCTGCGGCCGCCGGATGACCACGACCGCGGCGACCAGGAGCGCGGGGGCGAGCCACACCGCTCCAGGGAGGCTGAGCGCGCAGACGAGCGAAGCACACGCAGCCGCCAGCGGCAGCGTGGCGCGGGCGCGCCTCCCCTCTGCGAGCGTCCAGGGCAGCAGCGCCGCGATCAGTGCGAGCAGCAGCGCGCCCAGCAGCTCCTTGATCCCGCCCCAGAGCGCGTACCCGAACAGGATCGCCGGCTGTGCCGCGACGAACGCCGCGAAGGCGCGCAGCGGCCGCGAGTCGATCACTCCGGCCAGCACGGCGTAGAGCGCGAGCGCCAGCAGCGCCGCGAGAAACGTCAGGTACGGCTGAAACAGCCAGGCGACGTCGTACGAGAGGAGCTGGTGGCCGATGCCGAGCGGCATCAAGCTGCCGGTGGGGTAGCCGATGGCGAGCGTGGTGGCGAGAGCCCGCTCGTAGGTCGACGGCTCCAGGCCGGCAAGGCTGCGCCCGTGCTCCATCACGCGGTCGGTCATCGCGAAATAGGTCGCGGTGTCGTCGAGCTTGATGTAGCCGGCGAACGTCGCTCGTCCGGAGAGGACGATCGGAGCAGCGAAGACGGCGAAGACGCCCGCGGCCGCTCCGTACGCCCACGGGTCTGGGCGCTCGCGCCAGGGAACGCTGAGGAGCAAGCCGGCCGCGGCGAGCCCGACCACGAGCGGGCCGGCCAGCTCGGCCGTCGCGTCCGTGAGCGTGGCGAACTGCGCCGCCAGGATCACCATCGTCAATCCGGCCGGCAGCACGAGCGGGCGGGGGAGGCGCGTGCCGCTCGCGATCTCGAGCAGGCGCCCGCAGCCGAGACAGAGGCCCGCGAGGACGAGCGGGAAGAAGACCCAGGCTACGAGCAGCGAGGGCAGCTAGCCGACCGGCGCCAGTGCGCCCGAGGTGATCAGCTTGCGGGCCCGCTCCGGCGACGGGTCGAACACCTCGATCTGCAGGTTCGAGCCGGGGTACGCGACGTAGACGTTGGTCGGATGCGACCCGTCGTAGACGGCGAAGCCGCCGTGAGGCGCCGAGAACGTCGACTCGCCCGGCTTCTTCCCGAGCTCCTGGAGAACCTTGAGGGCGTTCGACACCGGGTAGGTGCCGACGATGGTGTAGTTGGGCTGGCGGGCGCCGATGACGACGTCGTGCGGCAGGTAGCGGACGAACACGCGCCCGTTGGACGTCCGCGTCAGCTCGTAGGTCGCGCCGTCCTTCGGCCCGACCCAGTAGATCGGATGCCCCGCTTGAGTCGCGATCTCCTGGAGCCGGCTCGCGCTGGCCGCCGTCGGCCCGATCGGCTGGGTGCTGGACGCTTTCGACCCGTCGTCGTTGCCGCGGACGAGCAGCCACGCGACGAACGCGATCGCGATCGCAACCGCGATGGCGGCTCCGATTCGCACGTTGGGGAGGCCCGAGCCCGCGCTCGTTCCTTGGGACATAGCCACGGCACAGGATAGGTTCCGCTCCGGCCGGGATCGTCCTCCCGGGCAGCGGCGTCAGCGAGAGCGCCCGAAGGTCTCGCGGTAGGCGCGGGGCGAGGTGCGCAGCTCACCGGCGAAGTGCGCCCTCATCGTCGTGGCGGACTCGTAGCCTGCCTTGCGCGCGACCACCGGCAGCGGGTCGTGACCGGTCTCGAGGAGCCGCTGGGCGAGACGGAGGCGCTCCCGCCGCAGCCACTCTCCGGGCGGCATCCCGAGCCCCGCCTGAAACCGCCGGCTCAGAGTGCGCGGGCTGAGCGCCGCATGCCGCGCGAGATCGTCCACCGAGAGCCCGCTCGAGATGTGCTCCCGGGCCCAGTCGAGCAGTTGGGCGAGCGGGTGCTCCGGTGGCTCGCGGTCGATCTGCTGGTCGATGTACTGCGCCTGCCCGCCGGCGCGGAAGGGCGGCATCACGAGGCGCCGGGCCACGGTCACCGCGACGTCCGCCCCGTGGTCTTCGGCCACGATGTAGAGACAGAGGTCGATCCCCGCCGCCGTCCCTGCCGAGGACATGATCCGCTCGTCCGCGACGTAGAGCACGTGCGGATCGACCTGGACGCGCGGGTAGCGCTCCCGCAGGCGGTCGGCGTAGAGCCAGTGCGTGGTCGCGCGTCGGTCGTCGAGCAGCCCCGCGGCCGCAAGGACGAAGGCGCCGGTGCAGAGCGAGACCACGCGGGCACCCCGCTCGTACGCCTCTCGGAGTGCGCGGCACAGCGCCTCCGAGGGGAGCGTGTCCGGGTCGACCCAGCCCGGCACGACGACCGTATCCGCCCGCTCGAGCGCGTCCAGGCCGTACGGCGTGTCGAGATCGAATCCGGTGTTCGTTCGCACGGGCGTGCTTCCGGCCGCGACGAGCATGAACTCGTACCAGGGGTCGACGATGTCGCTCCGGTCGAACCCGAAGACCTCGCACGGGATCGCGAGGTCGAAGGTGAGGGCTCCCTGGTCGACGACCGCGGCGACGGTGCTCATGTCCGAAACCTAGCGATGATCGTCCGACGGACAAATCTTCCGCAGGCACGATGCAGCCATGGGCGACGAGACGACGATCGCGGTCGCGATCTGGGACGGGGTGGAGGAGCTCGACGCGGTCGGCCCGTACGAGGTGCTCGGGGCCTGGGCGTCGATGTCCGACCGCCCGCTTCGCGTCGTGACGGTCGGCAACGAGAAGCAGGCGGTCTCGGGCTCGCACGGCCTCGGGCTCGTTCCCGACGTCACCTGGGAGGAGCTCGGGCGGCCGCACGTCCTCGTGCTGCCGGGGGGCGCGTCCGGCACGCAGCTCGCCGACGAGGCGTTTCTGGATCGCCTGCGAGGCTTCGCCGAGGGCGGGACGCTGATGACCAGCGTCTGCACCGGCGCGCTCGTGTTCGCGGCGGCCGGCCTGCTCGACGGCAAGCCCGCCACGACCCACTGGAGCGCCTTGACGTCGCTGGGCCGCTACGGAGACGGAATCGAGGTCCGGCCGGACGACCGCTTCGTCGACACCGGAGACGTGATCACCGCCGCCGGCGTCTCGGCCGGGATCGACATGGCCCTCCACCTGATCGCGAGGCTCGAGTCCAAGTCGCGCGCCCGCGAGGTCCGCCGCTACATCCAGTACGACCCGGAACCGCCCGTCTGAAGTGCGCCCGAGCGTGCGCTAGCATGGACAAGCCGTTTGGGCGGTTAGCTCAGTTGGGAGAGCACCAGCTCGACAAGCTGGGGGTCACTGGTTCGAGCCCAGTACCGCCCATCCTCACTATTTGCCTGGTTGAGCCCTTCCGGCTCAGCCTCGGGCGTCCTTGTCCCTTCCTCGTCCAACGCTGACCAAGGCGAGCTTAAGCAGTTCCGTGTTGGACCTCGCGGATCCGAAAAGCCAGCACGATGTCATTGACGCCGCGAATGATCGCGAACGCCGCCACCCAGGCGACCAGAAGCACAGCGCTGCGTCCGTAGTAGCCAGCAGCCCAGAAGCCGAGCGCAAGCTCGATGATCCCGCCGACCAGCTGCAGCCACCAGACCTCGATCTCGTGGCGAGCGGAGATCGCCATGATGATGTCGAAGGTCCCGGCGACGACCAGGAAGAAGCTGAAGATCGCGGCCAGTGCGGCAAAGGTGTCGCCCGGATGGATGAAGGCGACGATCCCGGCGACGATGAAGACGAGCGCCAGGACGACGTGGAGCAGCTTCCACCAGCCCGCCGATAGGAAGATCACTCCGATCTCGAGCACGCCCGCTGAGATCGCCACGATGCCGAACAAGATCGCTATCGAGGACACCGAGGTGTAGTCGAAGCGGAGCAGGATCAACGCGACCAGCGTCCAGCCGATCCCGGTGATCAGCATCAACCACCAGGGCGGGAGTGAGCGAGCGAGAGTGCGCTCCGCTGTCGCCGCGGAGATCATGGTGCTTGTGGGTCGGTCGACATGCCAGCCTCCGGGTCGTTGCCGCAGTCTAGAACTCCGCGCCTCTTCCTGCCAAGCCAGGCAACGGCTCCCGAGGCAGCTGGGTGGTCGTAGAGGGGGCTCCCTGAATCGCCGGCGGAGGTTCGGCAAGTGGCGGCTGAGACCGGTGAGAAAACCGCAGAACCCGCAGAACTAAAGAGACCGGTCTGGAGCCTGAAACCTGCTAGCGCACGAGGTTCGCGACCGCGTTGATCGCGACCGCGATGATGGTCGTGCCGAAGACAAAGGAGAGGATTGCGTGCCTGAGGACGATGTGGCGTATCCGCTTCTGACTGATCCCCGTGTCGGAGACCTGGTACGTCATGCCGATGGTGAACGCCGTGTAGGCGAAGTCCCGGAAATCAGGATCCCCGTCCTCGAAGTCGACCCCGCCGCTTGGCGGCGTGTAGTAGACGCGCGCGTAGATGAGCGTGAACGTCGTCTGAATGACCGCCCAACCGAGGACGATGCTGAACACGGCGAACGCAGCGAGCAGTACGGCATCGACTCCGCTGCTCTTCGACGCCTCGGCGAGAGTGAAGAAGATCGCAACAAGGCTGACGACGCTGGCTCCGAGGATCAGGCCGTCGCTGGCAGCACGCGAGTCGTCTTCTGCCATCGCGAGACGCTCCGTCCCCTTCGCGTCCTTCCGCATGATGGTCGCCCAGACCCAGCCGAGAAAGACGAGCGTCACGGTATCCCAGCCGACGAGGACGGAAACGGACCAGGACGCGCCAACCAGCAGGGCAATTGCGAGGGTGATGGTCCCCGCGCCGGTTCCAACGAGGATACGACGCCGGGCGAGGCCCTGAAGGTTCGGAGACTCCCGCATGCCCAAAACCATCTCTAATCCCTGGCGCTCGCGTGCTTGGAGAGCGGCTTCAAGGCCATCTGCGACCTGTGTTTTGCCCTCAGCTCCCGGGGTGAGTTCGAGGGTCACGGTGCCCGGCGGCCCGCAATTCAGGTCCGTAACGCAATGGTCACGGCACGTTTACCCATAAGGCCCGGCTTTGCAGGCAAAGTCCTAGTGATGAGCGGAGGCCCGCCCCCTCTCCTCTGTGAGCTCCACGCCCACACGACCTGGAGCGACGGGGAGCTTTCTCTGGAGGCGGTCGTCGACCTCTACGGCGCTGCCGGCTTCGACGTCCTCTGCATCACCGACCACGTCCTCCGAGAAGACGATCCGTGGCCGGTGCGTAACGGACGTCCTTGTGTCGACGCCACCAACATCGACGCTTACCTCGGCGAGATCGAGCGCGAGCGCTCCCGCGCCGCGTCGACTTACGGGCTCCTCCTGCTGCCCGGCTTGGAGCTCACCTACAACGACCCGAACCCGGACCAGGCCTGCCACACAGTCGCGGTCGGGCTGCGCAGTCTGGTCTCGATGGACGATGGGCCGGCGGCGGCGATGGAGACTGCTCGCGCTGCCGGTACCGCGATTCTCGCAGCCCACCCGCACGACACCTGGCCGATCCCAGGTGTCTCGTCCCCGACATGCTTCTCGCCCAGCACTGGCGCGAGCTGCTCGGCCTGTTCGACCGGGTCGAGCTGTTCAACGGCCGGCAGCTGTTTGGGTAGGTCGCGGAGGAAGGCCTACCCGCAGTTGCGTGCGGAGACCTCCATCGAGCGGAGCAGCTTCCCGGCTGGACCACGCTCGTCCCCTGCGAGCAGGACGAGGAGGCCGTCGTCGCCTACCTACGCTCGAAGCGTCCGGTGTTCCTGACTCGCCTCGAACGGGCGTCCCTGGCGCTCGCGGCCTAGCTCGCGTCCAAGCGTGGCGGCTGGCGTCAGCTCGCGACTAGGTGCTCTCGCCGGCCGATCGCGACGGCCTCGATGCGCGAGCGGGCGTTGAGCGCCCGCAGGAGGTGGCGGATGTGGTTCCGCACGGTCTCGATGCTGAGGTGGAGCTCACGCGCGATCTGGTCGGTCGAGTAGCCAAGCTCGAGGAGGTGCAGCACCTCAGCCTGCCGCGGCGTCAGATCCGGATGAGGTGGCGGAGGCGGCTCGGTCTCTTCGACATCCTTCATCTGGCCGAAGACGCCGATCACGTGCCCGCCGCTGCGAAGCGGAACCGCGCTGAGCTCGACGGACACTCGCTCGCCATCGGCGTCGAGGAGCACGCCCTTGTTGTCCGAGCCGTCTGGTGGTCCGAGAAGGTTCCGGGTGAAGATGCGCCGAGCCCGCAGCGTTTCCTCGGGTGCGACGACGGATGTGAGTTGGCGGCCGCGAACGTCTCCCACGAGCTTCTGCGCGGCAGGGTTCAGCCAGCGGATGATCCCGTGCCTGTCGATCAGGTAGGCGGGGACACGTACCCGACTGATGGCGTCTTCGACATCGCTGCCGAAGGACTTCAGTTCGGACATGTCTTCGAGTGTGCTCCCTGCGACGCTGAGGTGCAACCCCGAACTCGAGCAGGAGCGTTTGAGCCCAAGAGCCGGCCTGGTGCTCACACAGCCAGGAATCATCCAGCAAACGACGGCGATCTGTAAGGCGACTCTGCCGGCGCCCGACTGCTCGGCGGTCCGCTCAACGAAGCGGAGGACCGGCGGTCTGAGGTGTGGCGGCGCCGTGCTCGACACGCTGGGGGTCACTGGTTCGACCCAGTACCGCCCACAGAAGCCCCGTTAGCGCGGGGTTGTTGTTCGAGCGAAGGTCGGGGACGCGAGCGGAACCGCGACTTCGTCTCCGCCGTTAGTGCGCGACGAGCTGCTCGGAGCGTACTCGGACGCAGGAGCCCGCTCCTAGGAGCGGGCTCCGGCTGTCCTGTGAGTTAGTGCCCCCGGCCGGCGATTGCCGGCACGAGCGTGTCGGCGATCGGCGAGCCGAGACCGGTCGCCGCGTCCCATCCGGGACCGGCTGCGAACCCGGGCACGCTGAAGAACGAGTTGTTGCCCGTGGTGATGTCGTGGAAGGACGTCGACGCATCCTTGCTCTTGCCGAGCTTGTAGAGCGTCTTGTTGATGTCGCCGACGCGTCCGCCGTTCAGCTGATCCGCGAGGGCGGTGAGCCCCGCCCACTGCGGCGAGCCTGCGCTGGTGCCGCCGAAGATGAAGACGAAGGTGGAGGAGCCATCGCATGGCGCCCCCGCCGCCGGCGGGCAGGTCCACACCGCGAGCACACCGCCGTCGATGGCCGCGTCATAGGCCACGTCGGGCACGCCGCGGGCCTTGTTCTTCTGAACCGGCGACTGGTAGTCCGGGCGCTTGTAGAGGACGCTGTAGCCACCGCCGCCGGCCGACCCGAACGTGGTGCTCTCGTTCCACGTTGTCTCCGACTGGTAGTCGCCGGCCGGGAAGGTTGCCGACAACTGGGTGCCGCCGACCCCGGTGACGTCGGGGTCGGACGCGGGCGTCGAGGCCGCCTGCACGATGTCCGTGCCCGCGCAGTTCAGCTGCGCCGCTCCGAGGTCACCCGAAGAGGCAAACAGCGTGATGCCCTTCGCCGAGGCGGTGTCGAAGAGCGCATGTTGCTGAGCGACGAGCGCCGGGTCCATGCACGACTCGTTCTCGCCGAAGCTCTGCGAGATCACGTCGCCGAGGCTGTGGTCGACCGCGTACTTCGTCGCGCTCAGGATGTCGGCGTCATCGTTGCTCTTCGCCAGCACGAGGTCGATCGTCGCGTGGGGCGCGATCGCGTGGGCCCACTCGACATCGAGCGTGATCTCGCCGGCCCACGAGGCCTGGTTGGCGCTGTTCGGATCGAAGGGTGTGAGTCCGTCCGGCGCGATGATGTTCAGCGTCGGATTGGGTAGCCCGAACACGGAATCGAATATCGCGAGATCCTGTGTGATCGTCGGACTCTGGAAGGCGTCCACGATCACGATCGTCCGGCCGGATCCGTTCGTGCCCGCGGCGAGTAGTGGCGCGATGTGGTACGCGGTTTGGATCTGAGCCGGTGAGTAGCAGCGAACCGCTCCGATCGGCCGCGTCTGGCAGCCGAACGTCACGTGCGGAGTGACGGCGTCGGGAACCTGCCCGGCGAGCCGGAACAGCGGATGCGACCCGATCGCCGGAGTCATGACGTGATGCCGTGCCGACGAGTGCCCGGACGAGATGAGGACCAACGCGGCCGCCAGTGCGAGCGCAAACGCCGCCAGCGGCGCCTTTCTGCTTGTGGCTGAATGCATGAAGCTCTCCTGTTCGTGGTATTGGGCCCGGTGACTCGGTCGGGCGAGAACCTCACCTCGCCCCAGCGCGACCCTGACTCTTCGTGATATTGGAGTCAAGTTGCGGGGCAGGGACAGTCACCAGCGCATTGATTTGCACCACGAGCAAGGCGCCTCAACATGTGCACGAGGACGCTTCGCTCCGGCGTTGAGCCGAACTCCGAGACCACGAACCCTCATTCCGACGTCAGCTCACGCGCGCTGTTTCGGACTCGTTCGAGCGAGGTGCGGTTCCCTTTCCGCTCGAAGCGCTCCACAGCCTGCTCGAGGACGGCGATCGCCTCAGCGGGTCGCCCGGCGAGCGCGATCACGTCGGCCAGGTCGGCGAGCGTGTCGCCCTGGGTGTTCAAGAGGTCGGTCGTGTCCGCGAGTGCCACCGCCTCCCGGCCGAGCGCTTCGGCCTCCGCGAACTCTCCGCGGCGAGCGCGGATCTTCGCCCTGGCGCTCCGCCAGAGCACCTGCGAGAACACGTCGTCGGGAGCCGAGGCGTCCTCACTGGTCTGGCTGAAGCGCTCCGCCTCGTCGAGCTCGCCCTGCGCAGAGAGCGCGTGCGCCAGCAGGGCCGCCGCCGACGAGAGGTAGCCGCGCTCGCCCATCGGCTCGAGCGTGGCGTAGCTCTCGCGCATGATGCGCAAGGCCTCGGCGGTGTCGCCCGCGAGCATCTCGACGTAGAACGCCTCCTGGGCGCTCATCGCGGCCCGCAGCGAGAAGCCGAGGTCAGCGATCGTCCGCAGGCCCTCGGCCAGCAGCTCCCGGGCCAGGCGGAAGTCGCCGCGCATCGCCTCGAGCGCGCCGAGCTCGATGCACGCGTTTCCGCGGATGAAGGCGTCGTCGGCCGCGTCGTCGTGGAATTGCCTGCAGCGGGCGATTCCCTCCTCGACCGGCAGCGGGCCGAAGTTCGCGCTCATCATCAGCCAGCCGATGCTTTCGGCGCGCTCCGCCCGCAGGTTGCCGCGCTCGGCGTAGTCGAGCGCCTGACGCCAGGCTTCCTCCGCCCTGCCCAGGGCGCCCATCACCGTGCCTTCGACGCGGCCGAGCAGATTCCAGGCCTCGGCGAGGGTGAGCAGGTCGCCGAGCTCTTCCGCGCCCCGCAGAGCCTCGTGCACGTCGTCGAGGAGCCCCTCGCTGCTCCCGCTGAAGACGCGCAGCGAAGAGAGCCCCAGCAACGCGCGCGCGGGGCGGCGGCCGGCAAGCTCGAGTGCGTCCTCGAGCGCCCGGCGTCCCTCCGCCACATAGCCGCGCGTCGACCAGAAGGGGAAGAGTGCGGTCGCGAGGCGCAGCAGCAGCTCGCCCTGCCGGCTCTCGCGAGCCCACTGGATGGCCGCGCGGAGGTTCCCGTAGTCCTCGTCGAGCCGGGCGACCGCCCCCGGCTGGTCGCCCGTTCGCGCCTCCGAGTCCAGGCGTTCGGCGAGCTCGGCGAACCAGTCCGCGTGGCGCCGGCGTCCGCTCTCGAGCTCGTCCGACGATTCGAGCCGCTCGAGTGCGTACTCGCGGAGCGTCTCGAGCATCCAGAAGCGAGGCTCGCCGTCGGAGTCCGTGCGCCGGCGCAGCAGGCTCTTCTCGAGGAGCGAGTCGAGACCGTCGAGGACACCCGCTGCCGCCGCTGCGCTGACGGCCTCCGCCGCGTCGAGCCGGCAGCCGCCGACGAACACGCCCAACCGTCTGAACAGGCTCTGCTCCTCTTCGGACAGCAGGTCGTAGCTCCAGTCGATCGTCCCGCGCAGCGTGCGCTGGCGCTCGTCCATGTCCTGTGCGCCTCCGGTCAGCAGAGTCAGCCGCTGGTCGAGCCGCCGGAGCAGCGACTGAGGTGTGAGCGTCCGCACTCGCGGTGCGGCAAGCTCGATGGCGAGCGGTAGGCCGTCGAGCCGGACGCAGATCTCCGCGACGGCCTTGGCGTTCTCCGCGTCGAGCTCGAAGTCCGCGGCGGCGGCCTGCGCTCGCTCCACGAACAGATGCACCGCCTCGGAGTCCGCCACCTCGGCCACGGTCGGCTCGCGCAGGTCAGGCAAACCCAGCTGCGGCACGCGATACACCCGCTCCCCGCGCAGGCGAAGCGGGGTGCGGCTCGTGACCAGGAGCGTCAGCTCGGGCGCCTCGGACAGCAGGCCCGCGAGCGCCGGGGCCGCAGGGATCACCTGCTCGAAGTTGTCGAGCACGAGCAGCAGCTCCTTGCGGCGCACGTAGTCGCTCAGCGTCTCGAGCATGGCTTCGCCCGGCTGCTCGCGCAGTCCGAGCGTCCAAGCGATCGTGGGCACAACGAGCTCCGAGTCGCGGAGCGGCGCCAGCTGGACGACGAAGACGCCGCTCGCGAACCGGTCGAGCACGCCACCCGCGAGCTGAAGCGCCAGCCTCGTCTTGCCGGTGCCGCCGGTGCCGATCAGCGTGAGCAGCCGCACGTCGTCGCGCGCGACCAGCGCCTCGGCCTCGGTGAGCTCCCGTTCCCGCCCGATGAAGGCGTTTGGCTGTGCTGGAAGATTGGTCGGCCGGTTGCTGAGGGTGCTCAGCGGCGGGAACTCGGCCGGAATGCCGTCGATCTCGAGCTGGTAGAGCCGTTGTGGCCCGGTCATGTCCTTGAGGAGGTGCTCGCCGAGGTCTCGGACACGGACCCCGTCGCCGAGCAGTGCCCGCGTGGCCTCCGAGACGAGCACCTGCCCGCCGTGGCCGGCGGCCATCACGCGCGCCGCCTGGTTGACGTCGAGCCCGACGTAGTTCCCCTCGACCGGCTGAGGCTCGCCCGTGTGCAGGCCCATCCGCACCCGGATCTCGTTGCCGCCCGGCCACTCGTGCTCGGCGAGCCCGCGCTGGGCCAGCGCGGCCGCTGAGGCGGCGTCCCCGGCCGACTCGAACACCACGAAGAAGGCGTCGCCTTCGCTGTCCAGCACGCGGCCGTGATTCGCCTCGAACGCCTCGCGCAGGATCCGGCGATGCAGGTCCAGCAACTCGGGGAAGTCGTCGCCGGTCCGGCGGAGAAGGCGCGTCGAGCCCTCGATGTCGCTGAACAGGAGCGTGACGGTGCCGCTCGGCGGCTCGGTCATGGCGTCAGTATCGCGCCCGTTGGAGCTCCTGGCGCGACTTCCGCGGTTCGCCGCCGAGAGCGTGGATGACGGTCGATGTTCACGGTTGCATGTCGGTGCATCGGCCTGCAGTCAGCCTTCGCCTACGCACCTCGAGCGCGAACGGCACGAGCGCGGATCCCCCTGGAAATGACCGCAATTCATGAGTAGATTTCGCCCGGCCACGGGTGTCACGGGCCCGGCGCTGCCGCCCGCCGGAACCATGTCGTCGTGGCAGAAGCCGCAGGCCATTCGAAAGGAGCTTCAATGCCCAGGATACGACTCCGGCACGTAGCCGGCCTGGTCGCTCTCGCGGTCGCGCTCGTGATCGCGCTGCCCGCGAACGCGCACCGAACCGCGGTGCGTCACTCCGTGATGACGCCCGCAGTGGGAGTGCACCCCAACTACGTCATGGCGGGGCACCTGGCTACGCACCAGCCCGCGGGGACAGTTCTCTTCAGCTGTCAGGCCAATGACGCATTTCCTGTCTGCTACGGGCCCGACCAGATCCGGACGGCCTACCGAGTGAAGCAGTTGATCAACGGGGGAACCAACGGCAAGGGCCAGACGATCGTGATCATCGACGCATTCGGCAGTCCGACGATCACGCAGGACCTCCAGACCTTCGACGGCGCCTGGGGCCTGCCCGATCCGGTCTTCAACGTGATCGCGCCGTTCGGAGTCGGGACGACCGATCCCAACAACGCCTTCGGCTGGGCGCTCGAGACCTCGCTCGACGTCGAGTGGGCTCACGTGATCGCACCGAAGGCGAAGATCGACCTGATCGTCGCCAAGACCAACAACGACGCGGACATCCTGAAGGCGACGAAGTACGCCGTCGACCACAACCTGGGCGACGTCATCTCCCAGAGCTTCGGCGAGGGCGAGAGCTGCATGGATCCCGACCTCCTGTCGAAGCAGCACGACATCTTCGAGAAGGCGACCAACAAGGACATCACGCTGTTCGCATCCTCCGGCGACTCCGGGGCGGGAGCGACGTGCGACGGCCTCTCCTTCTTCAAGGGAGTGTCCACCCCGGCGAGCGACCCGAACGTGACGAGCGTGGGCGGGACCAATCTCACTGCCGACGCGGTCAGCGGCAAGTACGGGTCGGAGACGACCTGGGACGAGTCCGCGATCTTCGGCCAGCCCGCCGCGGGTGGCGGCGGCTTCAGCGAGCTGTTCAAGCGCCCGAACTACCAGGACGGCTTCGTCAACTCGGGCAAGCGCGGCCTGCCCGACATCGCCTACAACGCGGGGATCAACGGCGGTGTGCTCGTCTTCATCACCGATCCAACCGATCCCGCTTTCGTGGACGTCTTCATCGTCGGCGGCACGAGCGCCGGCTCTCCGCAGTGGGCCGGACTCACGACGCTGATCGACCAGCTGAACGGCGGTCGGGTCGGCAAGCTCAACCCGGCGCTGTACAGCCTCGCCGGGAAGAAGTCGTACTCGTCCTTCTTCCACGACATCACCACTGGGCAGAACGGTCTTCCGGATCTGACACCCGACTTCCCAGGAACGCCGGTCAAGGGCTTCAACGCCACCAAGGGTTGGGATGCCGCCACCGGCCTGGGCACGCCGATCGCAGACACGCTCGTACCTGCGATCGCCGGCCACTAGCAACCGGCAGCGTGCGGCGGGGCGCATCGCCCCGCCGCACGCTGCAGCACCTCAGATCTTCCCGTCGAGCGCCAGGCCGGCCGCCTTGTCGAACGGCGTTTCTTCGAGCTTGACGAGCTCCGCAATCTCTTTCTCACGGGCGACTGTCGGAGCTCTCAGGCCTTCGATCAGGGGGCGTGCAACCGCGGCTTTGACCGGGGTGACGAGATGGAGCCAGTACGAGGAAAGACGTGGCGTCAGGAACGGCACTTCGACGATCAGCGGATGCTTGCCGCGGATCCTCGCGATGCGCTCGATCATCTCGCGGTAGGTCATCACCTCGGGGCCGCCAATGTCGAACGAGCGCCCGAAGGCGCTCTCGAGGCCGCAGACACCGGCGAGGTAACCGAGCGTGTCGCGCAGAGCGATCGGCTGCGTCGGCACGCCGACCCAGCGCGGACAGATCATCGCCGGAAGCCGGTCGACGAGCGCGACGACGGTCTCGAAGGCCGCGCTCCCCGGGCCGACGACGATGGCCGCGTTCAAGGTCGTCACGGGCACGGCACCGGCCTGGAGCCGCTTGCCGGTCTCGATCCGACTGCGCAAGTGCGATGAGAGCTCGGCCCTCGTGTCGCCCAGCCCGCCGAGGTAGATCAGCTGCCGGACGCCCGCGCGCTCGGCTTCCGCGGCGACCGTGCTGGCAGCCCGAAGGTCGCGTTCCTCGAAGTCGGGATTCCCGAGCGAATGAACCAGGTAGTAGACGACATCGACGCCGTCGAGCGCTCGCCGCACCGCCTCGGCGTCGGTCGCGTCCGCCTGTCGCCATTCGACGCTGTCTGACGCCTCGCGAACGCCTCGCGAAACTCCGATCACCTCGTGGTCGCGTGCGAGCAGCGGCAGGAGTGGTGCGCCGATCGTCCCGGTGGCGCCGAAGACCGCGACCTTCATCCCGTCCCCTCCGCCGCCAGGCGCGCGAAGTAGCGGCGGCTGATCGCGACGTGGATCCGGCTCTGCACCGAGTTGTAGAGCGCCCCGGTCCAGTCTCGTCGTCCCTCGTGGGCCGCTAGGGCGGGGTAGAAGCCCCGGATCGACGAGCGGAGCTCGATCCGGTCGCCATCGACCTGGGTGAAACTGAGCTCGCCGGTCGCCCGCCGGGCCAGCAGGCCGCCTCCGATCGGGAAGGTGCAGCGCACCTTGGCGGGCCCGGCCTCGAGCGCGGGAGGCGCGAAGGAGAGCAGGACAGGCCCGCGGCCGAGCAGTCGCAGCTCGATGCTCCCTGCCCGTCGTCGGGCGCGCACCAGCCCGTGAGTCGCGCGTTGAACTTCGACCCAGTAGCGCTCGCCGAGCGCCGAAGCACCGGCCGCGTCGAAGTCGACGGCAGCCGTTTCCAGCTGCACGCGCTGCTCGGACTCGACTGCGCCGTCAAGCGTCTGCCGCTGCGAGGTCTCCCAACCCGTGAAGCTCACTGACAGATGTGTACCGCCTGCAGCGCCTCCAAGAGCCCGAGGCGCATACTTCTTCGCGCCCGGCTCCGTAACGATCGGCGTCTTCGGCAGACTATTCGGCAGAGAAAAAAGGAGACTGATGCCGAAGATTCAGAAGAGCGAGCCCGAATGGCGGGCGGAGCTGTCGCCCGAGCAGTACCGGGTCCTGCGTGAGAAGGGAACCGAGGCGCCGTTCAGCGGCGAGTACGACCACACATTCGAGCCGGGCAGCTATCGCTGCGCCGGTTGCGGAGCGGAGCTGTTCGTCTCGGACACGAAGTACGACTCCGGCTGTGGCTGGCCCGCGTTCTACGCGCCGGCCGACTCGGAGGCCGTCCACGAGGAGACCGACACCACCCACGGCATGGTCCGCACCGAGGTCATGTGCGCGAGCTGCGGCGGGCATCTCGGTCACGTCTTTCCCGACGGCCCCGCGCCGACCGGGCAGCGGTACTGCATCAACTCGGCTGCACTGAGACTGGAGGAGGAGTAGTGGAGAGGAAGGCAACGTTCGGGGCAGGTTGTTTCTGGAGTGTCGAGGCGGCATTCCGCCGGCTGGACGGCGTCACCGCGACGCAGGTCGGCTACGAGGGCGGGAACCTCGAGAACCCGACCTACGAGGACGTCTGCTCGCACACGAGCGGACATGCCGAGGTCGTCGAGGTGACCTACGACCCCGAGCAGATCGCCTACGAGGACCTGCTCGGCGTGTTCTGGACCAAGCACGACCCCACCCAGCTGAACCGGCAGGGGTGGGACGTGGGCGACCAGTACCGGTCGGTGGTGTTCTTCCACGACGAGGAGCAGCGCGCGGTCGCAGAGCGCTCGAAGGCGGAGCTCGAGGCGTCAGGGCGCTACCGGCGCCCGGTCGTCACCATGATCGAGCCGGCGCAGACGTTCTACGTCGCCGAGGACTACCACCAGCGGTACCTCGAGAAGCAGGGCCGCTCCAGCTGCACGCCCGCGCTGGCCGGAACGGTCTAGCGTCGAGGCCGCTCGCGGGGGAACCGATGGTTCCCCCGCATTGACCCCCTCCGCCGCAATGGGCTAGGAAGTCGCGTTGTCGATGAGCCCGGACGAGCCGCGCTGGATGTCGGCGGCCACGTGCGAGAAGATCGTGTTCAGCTGGCCGGGCGTCGGCTGGTTGTAGAAGGCGTCCGACGACGAGGCCATCTGCTGAAGCGCCTGGTATGCCGTGATCGAGGGCGACTCGAGCGGGCCCGACGAGGAGCCCGAGCGGCACTGGTTCGCACCGCCGTTGACGGCGTCCAGGTCGTAGCCGATCGAGTAGACGATCGTGCCCGCGGCCTTGACAGTCCCGGCGGAGGTGACGCCCTGGTGGCACGGGGTCTTCCTGTACGGCGAGTTCGTCGACAGGTAGCCCGGCCCGCGGTTCGCTGCGCCGTCGGAGAAGAAGACGATCACCTTGCGCACGTTGGCGCGGCCGTGAGCGGCGAACTCCGCCTGCGCCTTCTCGATCGCGGTTGCGTATGACGTCTCGCCGTTTGCCTGCTGGCAGTTGATCGTCGAGACGAGGTTTGAGCTCGTGTTCAGCACGCCGTTCGTGCTGTAGTCGTGCGAGAGCGGCACGATCGTATACGCGGCCGAGGTCGAGTCGTAGTTCGCGGTTTGTGGCTGTGCACACTTGTTGCTGACACTCGTCGCCGGCGGCAAGACCGCGAGCCCGACCCAGTCCGCGGTCGGATTCAGATCGCCGAGGAAGGTCTTCATTCCGTTCCGTGCATTGGCGAGGTCCGGGCAGCCCGACTGGGTGTTGCCGTTGTGGTCCTGGCACATCGAGCCGGTCCGGTCGAGGACCAGCATGATGTCGAGCGGTCTCGTCCCGCAGGGCGAGCAGGCGGTCGAGCGCACGTGGACCGTGAAGGAGTGGATCCCCAGGACCTTCGTGAAGAGCGTGGTCACGTGGGCGGTCTCGTCGACCACCACCGCGTTCACGGGCTCGCACCCCGGCACCGTGGCGAGGCACTTGGTCGTGACCGACTCGGTCACGTCTCCGAGACGGCTCTGGTAGTTCTTGGCCGTCTTGCCGCTCCCGTACTGCTTGGCCTGCGTCACGGTCAGGGACGGATCGGGAAGCTTCTGCGCGCCGGCGAGTGCGGCTGCGTCAGCCTGAGTCTGGAGTGAGCGCTGCGTGAAGTAGGCGTAGCCCACGTCGATCACGAAGCCGCTGATTGCGAGCAGGGGGATCAAGAGCAGGGCCACGAGCACCGCCACCTGACCACTGTTTCGCTCGAACGAGTCTTGCCCTACTGGTCACGCCTCTGCCCTCCTGAGTTTTGCCGGGCGTGCCGCTCCGCCATTCGTCCTTACCGAACGGTCGGCGGGTGGGCCGGTCCAGTCAAGCGCAAAGCGGGGGATATCCGTCCCTCGGACGAGGGTTTAGCCCTGCAAGAACACGGCCAGCGTGGCCGTGAAGCCGTGCAGGAACGGCTTTCCCCCGACGGGGCCGATCTCTCCGGCGCAGAAGAAGCCGGCGAGCGCGTGCTCGGAGTTCAGTGCCTCGCCGACGGCGCGGGCGTCGTGATCCGGGTCGGGGAACATGTTCGTGCCCCGTCCGTTGCAGGTGAACAGAAGCGCTCCGGCCACCCGGTCGCCGTCGATCGCTCCCGAGAGGTTCTCGCGCAGGTCTTCGTCCGCCGAGCGGGCGTCGCGGACGTGGAACCGAAGCGTCTGGCCCACGCGCACCGGCTCGCCGATGGCCAGGGCGCCGGTCTCCTCGTCCATCCCGAGCAGGCCTCGCATCAGGTAGTCGCCGCGCCGGTACTCGGAGCGGTTCTCGTCGATCACGAGCCCGGCGAGGACGCCGCCGCTCGCGGCCAGCTGCTGCTGCTCGTCGGTGAGCGTTCCGAGGTCGGTCTTGAGGCGCTCGAGCGCAGGCTCGCCGGCGAGCTCGAAGACGACGTTGCCCTCGGCGCTCGTGATCACCGCGTCCCGGCCGATCGGCGCGCAGCCCTGCGAGACGACGGTCCGGACGGGCACGCCTCGCAGCACCGCGCCCACCGCTCCTTCGGTGAGAATCTCTCCGTCGAGAAAGAGAGCCTGGGTGTCCGGCTCGCCCGAGCCGGCCGCGAGCCCGCCGACGAGCGGCGCTGCGTCCTCTTCCTTGTTCAGCTTCGAGAGGAAGCCGGAAGCCGGGAAGGTGAACGGGTCGACGAAGAACGTGACCAGGTCGGCGCCGTCCAGGATCGGAAAGCCGCTCACGGCGACCCCGTCGTCGGTGTTGAGAGCGACGCTGTGGAAGGTCTCGATCTCGGCTTCGGGGAGCGAGGCCGCCCAGACCGAGGCGCCCGGGCCCGTCTCGAGCTCCGTGTCGCGCCCGAGCACACCTTGCGCGACGCAGCCGAGCAGGTGCCTCGGCGAGAGCTCGCGCTCGACGGCCGCGAGAGCCTCGTCCGCCTGCCAGCGGTGCTCGGGCGACAGGAACAGGAAAGCGAGGTCGATCGCCGCGGTGTCGAGGCCCTGGCGCGCCTCGCGCGCGGCTTCGCCCGCCGCCTCGGCCGCCTGGGTGGAGGCGGACAGCCCCGCCCCGACCCGCCGCGTGAGCGTCTCGGGCCTCATGGACGGAGTGTACGCACGGCGTGTCGGTGTCCAGCTCGTGCGTGCGGTCGTCCTGCCACCATTGCGGCCGGCTGCCGTTTTTTGCCGCGGCTCTCGCTCCGGCCGGCGTCGGTGACGGCCTTCCAGCGGCCCGCAGTCTGAAACGGCCAGAATGGGGACGTGCGCCTGTCCGCGATCGAGCGACGGATCCACGAGCTCGCGCTCTCGTTTCCCGAGGCCTACGAGGATCGGCCGTGGGGCGACTTCCCGGTCTACAAGGTCGGCGCGAACAAGGTCTTCGGCTGGGCCCAGGTCGAGGACGGCGCCGTGCACATGACGGTCAAGCTGACCGCGGAGGAGCGCGAGATCGCGCATCTGCTCCCGTACGTGCGCAGGGCCAGCTACGTCGGCCGCTACGGCTGGGTGACGGCCGCGGTATCGGATGAGGAGTCGCTCGAGGCCGCGCTCGAGTGGCTCCGCGAGAGCTACTGGCTCAAGTGCCCGGAGGAACTGAAGGCAGCAGTCGAGGGCGAGGACTAGGGACCTGTCCCGGGGTCTGACCCCGGGACAGGTCCTCCGACCCGTTTCTTTGCAGCGGTTCAGCGTGCTCTAGTTCGACGCGAGCAGGCCTTTCGGTCGAAAAACCGGCCCGTCCGGACACGACCGGGGGTCTGACCCCGGGTCGTGTCGCGACGAGCCGTGGCCTAGTCGGCTTCCGGGTCGTCCTGGGGGTCCGACTCGCCGCTCTCCGGGTCCGGTGCCGGCGAGTCGTCGAGCTCGTCGTTGCGGTCGTCCTCGCGAGGCTGCGAAGTATCCTGCTCCTCCATGAAAGTCGTCCTGCCCGACTCTTCGGAACTCGAACTTCCCGACGGCGCAACGGGGCTCGACGCCGCTGCCGCGATCGGCCCGAAACTGGCCGAGCAAGCCGTGCTCGTGCGCTCCAACGGCTCCGTCCAGGACCTGCGCGCGCCGCTCGAAGACGGTCAGCAGATCCAGATCCTGACCACCCGCGACACGTCCGATCCGGACGCGCTCTACGTGCTCCGGCACTCGACCGCGCACCTGCTCGCGGAGGCCGTCAGGCACCTCTACCCAGGCACGAAGATCGCAATCGGGCCGCCGATCGACAACGGCTTCTACTACGACTTCGAGTTCCCGGAGCCGATCAACGACGAGGCGCTCGAGCGGATCGAGGAGGAGATCCGCAAGGAGCTCGCCGAGGGCCGCTCGTGGAACCGCGACGAGGTGAGCGCCGAGGAGGCGAAGCGCTATTTCGCCGAGCAGGGCGAGGACTACAAGGTCGAGCTCGTCGACACGGCGGACGGTCCGATCACCCTCTACACGCAGGGCGAGTTCACCGATCTCTGCCGCGGGCCGCATCTGCAGGACTCGAAGCCGATCAAGGCGGTCAAGCTGACCGGCCTCGCCGGCGCGTACTGGCGCGGCGACGAGCACAACCGGCAGCTGACACGCATCTACGGCACTGCCTTCTACTCGCAGGCCGACCTCGACGCGTACCTCGAACGGCTCGAGGAGGCCAAGCGCCGCGATCACCGCAAGCTCGGCCCGCAGCTCGACCTCTTCCACCTCTCCGACCACGCGCCGGGGATGCCGTTCTGGCACCCGAAGGGAATGGTGATCTGGAACGCGCTCGAAGACCTCAGGCGGCGCGAGAACCTGAAGCGCGGCTACGTCGAGGTGAAGACCCCGCTGCTCTACGACGAGGAGACCTACGAGACCTCGGGCCACCTCCAGAACTACGAGGAGAACATCTTCTGGGTGCAGGGGCACGGGGAGGGCGAGAAGCGGCTCGCGCTGAAGCCGATGAACTGCCCCGGGCACATGCTGCTCTTCGGCTCGGACCTGCGCTCCTACCGCGACCTGCCGTTTCGCTACGCGGAGTCCTCGACGCTGCACCGCGACGAGCGCACCGGGACGCTCCTCGGTCTCCTGCGCGTTCGCCACATCACCCAGGACGACGCGCACATCTTCTGCTCGTCGGAGCAGATCGAGGACGAGGTTTTCGCCTGCCTCGACTACGCGTCGTTCCTGTACGACCTCTTCGGCATGGAGGCCCGTTTCGAGCTCTCGACGCGCCCGGATAAGAAGCTCGGCACCGACGAGGAGTGGGACTTCACCGAGGCTGCGCTCAGGGCCGCCCTCGACCGCCGCGGGATCGACTACGTCGTGAACGAGGGCGACGGGGCCTTCTACGGCCCAAAGATCGACCTGCACATGACCGACGTGCTCGACCGCTCCTGGCAGATGGGGACGATCCAGCTCGACTCACAGATGCCGCAGCGCTTCGGGCTCACCTACATGGGCGCCGACAACGTCGAGCACACGCCGTACGTGATCCACCGCGCGCTGCTCGGGTCGCTGGAGCGGTTCATCGGGATCCTGATCGAGCACTACGGCGGAGCGTTCCCGTTCTGGCTCGCGCCGGTACAGATCAGGATCATCCCGGTCGGCGAGGACCATCGGGCCGCGGCGCACGAGCTCGCGCAGAGGCTCGAGGGCCAGCGCGTCGAGGTCGACGAGCGGGACGAGACGGTCGGCAAGCGGATCCGCGATGGCGAGGTCGAGAAGATCCCGGTCGTCGTCGTCTACGGCGACAAGGAGTCGGACGAGGCGCTCGCCGTGCGCGAGCACGGTGGTGAACAGTCCACGAGGAGTCTCGAGGACCTGCGCGCATACCTTGCTACGCTGTGACCCTGGCAAGCAGGGTCGAAGCCCTCACCTCCCGAGCCGTGCGCTTCTGCGGAGGTTCAACCGAGTCGGTGGACGAGGAGTTTTCGGGCCGCTGCTTGCAGCGGCTTTGTTGTTCGACAAGGAGGAAATGAGAACTTGGTGAAGGGCCTTTGAGACCACGACGGACGATCGAGCCGGACCGGGCGCCGGTACCGCAAGCCCGGATCAACGAGATGATCCGGGCCCCGAAAGTGAGGCTCGTCGACGAGGACGGCTCGCAGATCGGGGTCAAGGACACGAACGAAGCGCGCGAGTACGCCTGGGGGAAGAACCTCGACCTGGTGGAAGTCGCAGCGCAGGCAGATCCGCCCGTCGCGCGGGTGATGGATTACGGGAAGTACCGCTACGAGCAGGAGCAGAAGGCCAAGCTCGCCCGCAAGCACCAGGTCTCGGTCAACGTCAAGGAGATCAAGTTCAGGCCCAAGATCGGGATCCACGACTACAACACCAAGAAGGGACACGTCGAGCGCTTCCTCAACCAGCGCGCCAAGGTCAAGGTGACGATCATGTTCCGCGGCCGGGAGCAGAGCCACCCGGAACGCGGGCGCGACCTGTTGATGCGGCTGGCCGAGGACGTTAAGGAGATCGGGCAGGTAGAGTCTCCGCCGCTGCTCGACGGCCGGAACATGGTGATGGTCCTGGGGCCGACGAAGAACGCAGGAGTTACTCGAGAAGACGATGCCAAAGCAGAAGACACACAGCGCAGCCAAGAAACGGTTCAAGGTGACCGGGACGGGCAAGCTCCTTCGCCGGAAGGCGCCCAAGAGCCACTACCTCGAGAAGAAGTCGGCTAAGCGCAAGCGCGGGTTCCGGCAGGACCAGCCGGTCAGCCCGGCCGACGTCCCCGAAGTCAAGCGGCTTCTAGGGAAGTAGGGCAGATGCCGCGAGTCAAGAGATCCGTTCACGCCCGCAAGAAGCGCCGCAAGGTGCTGCAGCAGGCCCGTGGCTACTGGGGCCTGAAGCACTCGAGCTACCGGCGCGCCAAGGAGCAGGTCGAGCACTCGCTCACCTACGCGTACCGCGACCGCAAGAACAAGAAGCGCACGTTCCGGCGGCTCTGGATCATGCGGATCAACGCGGCCGCGCGCCGTGAGGGGTTGTCCTACAACCAGTTCGTCGCCGGGCTGCGGAAGGCCGAGATTCCGCTCGACCGCAAGGTGCTCGCCGACCTGGCCGTAAGCGACCCAGCCGCCTTCGCCAAGATCGCCGAGCAGGCGAAGGCCGCACTCGACAAGTCCTGAGACGCCGCTTGCGGCGTCGGCTTCAGGCCGGGCGGGCTTTGCCCGTCGGGCCGTCTGCAATGACCGGTCGATCCGTCGTCCTTGAGGCCGAACGCTGACGGAACAAGCGCAGGCTGAGGTCTTCCGCCGGCAGGCGGAGCATTTCGAGGCGCTCGGCTCTCCGGTCTACGCGCGGCTCGCGCGTCGCTGCGCCACCGAGCCGCTGGTGGATGAGCTCGTCGACGATCTGCGCTGGGACGTCCCGCTGCGGCTCTTCGGCGGCGTCCACTACCTCGAGCTCTCCGGGGAGGAGCCATATGCGCTCTCGGGTGACTGGGAGGACTTCCGCCGGGCGCTCGTCGGCCGGCAGGGATTCCTCGCGCGGTTCGTTCGGGAGCAGGCGGTGCAGACGAACGAGGTCCAGCGCTGCTTCGCGCTCCTGCCGGCGTTCCTCACGCTCGCCCGTGAAGCGGGGGCCTCTGCGCTCGACCTGCTCGAGCTCGGGCCCTCCGCCGGCCTGAACCTGCTCTGGGACCGCTACGCCTACGCCTACCGGCACCGTTCGTGGGGCTCATCCGCGCTGACGCTGCGCGGCGTGGAGTACGCGCCGGTCCCCGCCGAGGTGCTGGAGACCCGCGTCGACATTCGCTCCCGGCGCGGCGTCGATCTCAAGCCTGTGGACGTGACCAGGGAGCACGGGGCCAGGCTGCTGCGTGCCTTCCTCTGGCCGGGGCGGGTCGAGCGAGCTCAGCGCCTGCGCCAGGCGATCGAGATCCTCCGGCGCGAGCCGCCCGAGCTCATCCGAGGGGACTACGTCGAGCTCTTGCCGGAGTTGCTCGCCCAGCGCGACGAGCGGGCGCTGACCGTCGTCTTCCAGACGGCATCGACCGGCTACCTGCCGGCAGAGCGGCGGGCCGAGCTGCGGGCGCTGCTCGAGGCGGCCGGCGGCGACGGGCCGTTGGGCTGGATCTCGACCCGGGCTCCCGAGGAGCGTGAGGAGAAGCGCGACGACGGCTACGAGCTCGAGGTCGCCCTGTGGCCGGGCGGGAAGCGGCGTCTTCTGCTCCGCTGCGACTTCCACGGCAACTGGATCAGGTGGCGCGCCTGATCAGCTCCGCGTCCAATCCTCGGCTGAAGCTCGTGCGCAAGCTCGGTGCGCGCCGCCGGCGCGAGCAGCTCGGGCTCTTCGCCTGCGAAGGCGAGGATCTGGTCGCGGCCGCACTCGAGGGTGGATGGGAGCTCGAGTTCGCGCTCGTCGACGCCGAGCGCCCGCCGGAGCTCGAGCTGCCGGCGGCTGAGCCCGTGGCGGGCCGGCTGCTGGCCGCGGTCTCGAGGCTCGGCCACTCGCCGCGCGTGATCGCCGTCTTCCGGGCACAGCGGCCGGAGCGCGCCCGGCCGGAGCTGGGCCTCGAGCTGTGGCGGGTGCGAGATCCAGGGAACGTGGGAACGCTCGCGCGTGCCGCGGACGCCTTCGGCGGTTACCTCGCGCTCTCCGAGGGGTGCGCCGATCCGTTCGGGCCCAAGGCGCTGCGGGCCTCGACCGGCTCGATCTTTCGCGTGCCGCTCTCCGAGTTCTCGCCGGAGGGGTGCGTGGCGCTGCTCTCCCACGGGGCGCCGGCGCTGGCCGAGCTCGAGCCGTCGTTCTCGCGGTTCGTGCTGGGCTCCGAGCGGGAGGGTCTGCCGGACGAGGTGGTCGCCTCCTGCGCCGCGACGGCGACGGTCCCGCTCGACGGCCGGGCGGAGTCGCTCAACGTCGCGATGGCGGGGACGATCGCGCTCTACGATTGGCGGCGGGGACATGGAGCTGGCTGACTGGGTCGAGGGGTACCGGCGCGCCTGGGAGGAACGCGACCCGGAGGCGGTCGTGGCGCTGTTCACGGAGGACGCGTCCTACCGCTCGTCGCCGTTCCGCGAGCCGCCGAACCTGGGGCACGACGGGATCCGCGCCTACTGGGCTCGAGCGACCGCGTCGCAGGAGGACGTCGAGGTCGAGATGGGGGAGCCGCTCGTCGACGGCAACGTGGTCGCGGTCGAGTGGTGGACGAGGATGCGCTCGGAGGGAGAGGAGGTCACGCTCGTCGGGTGCCTGCTGCTTCGCTTCGCCGCGGACGGGCGTTGTGAGGACCTGCGTGAGTACTGGAACTTCGAGGGCGGCCGCCTGTCCCCACACGAAGAGTGGGGCAGCTGGAGGCGTGGCTAGACTGGCGGCCATGGCGAGGATCGCCGGGCTCTGGACGTCGCCGGGCCGCAAGAGCGGACGGTCGGTAGGTCATGAGCGGCTGCGGGCGCTCGCGGGGCAAGGCATGGAGGGGTGTGCGCACGCCAGGCCGCCGAAGCGCGAGGTGCTGTTCGTCTCGAGCGAGCACCTCGAGTCGGTCGGGGTCGAGCCCGGTGCCATCCGCGAGAACCTGACCGTGGAAGGCACCGACGTGCAGCAGTGGCCGATCGGCCAGCGAGTCCGCGCCGGCGAGGCGGTCTTCGAGATCACGATGGTCTGCGACCCGTGCCATCGGATGGACGAGCTGCGCGACGGTCTCCGGGCGGAGCTGAACGACAAGCGCGGCATGCTGGCCCGAGTCGTCGAGTCGGGCGAAATCGCCGTCGGCGACGAGATCGAGCTCCTCTAACCGCCACGCCCGTTTCGGCCGCGTCCCGGGGTCTGACCCCGGGACATGTCGCTTCGCCGGAATCTTTGCACACGTTCAACGTGCTAGTTATGAGCGAATCCAGGGAAATCGCCCCTGATTTGCACCAAACGGACACGGCTGGGGGTCTGACCCCGGGTCATGGCCTGAAGGGTCAGCGCGGGCGGCGCGCTACCCAGACCGTGTCTTCGCCGCCGCGGTAGGGGCGGCGGTCGAACCAGCCGAAGCAGCCGAGCACCTGGAAGCCGGCCCGCTCGAGCAACTCGCGCCACTCGTCCGGGGTGAGCCAGGCCAGCATGAACGTCGTCGCGCCCGAGTCGCCGCGCACGGACAGGGTCAGCGTCCGCCCGCGAGAGTCCCAGTCGGCGCGCTCGAAGATCCCGGGCTCGCGCTCGAGCCATCGGCCGTGCGTGTCGGCGATGTCGTCCGGGCCGGGCGCGAACACGTCGAAGACGAGCCGGCCCCCCGGCACGAGCAGCTCCCGCGCCGCCGCGAGAGCGCGCACCCGCGCGTCGTCGTCCAACAGGTGCAGGAACGACCGGAAGGGGCAGGTCACGAGCCCGACGCGCTCCTCCACGGGAGGCGCCTCCAGCTCTCCCAGCCGCAGGTCCAGCAATTCCGCCACACCAGCCAGCTCGGCCCGCTGCCGGCAGACCTCGAGCATCCCCGGCGACGAGTCGATGCCGATCACCTCGATCCCCTCCGCCGCGGTCGGCACCGCGATGCGACCGGTCCCGACTCCGAGCTCGACCACCGGGCTACCGGCCCGCCGTGCCTCCTCGACGTAGAACCCCACGTCCTCGGTCACGCTCCGGCTCCACGGGTCGTAGAGCTCGGCGATCGAGTCGTACAGGCTCACTCCGGCTTGCGCGCCACCCACACGAACTCTTCGCTCGACTCGTCGAACGGCCGCCGGTCGAACCAGCCGTAGAGCGCCTCGACCTCCAGCCCGGCAACGTCGATCAGCCCTTCCCACTCGGAGCGGTTCAGCCACCAGAGCGAGATCGAGTCACCAGACTCGAGCGTGATGTCGATCCGGTTGTCCGTCGGCACGTGGTCGACCCGGTGCCGGATGCCGGCCTGGTCGGCCCAGACGCCGTCATTGGCCGCGGCGATGTGCGGGTTGAACACAAAGGCGTTCCACGCGAAGCGCCCACCCGGCTTCAGCGAGGCCGCCACCCGCTCGAACACCCGCCGCCGGTCGGCCCACGTCGGCAAGTGCAGCAAGCCGCGAAACGGGCAGTAGATCAACGCCGCGGGCGAGGCCAGCTCGAGATCCCGCATGTCGCCCTCCCGCAGCTCCAGATCCACGCCCGCCTCGGCAGCCCGCTCCCGCGCCTGCGCCAGCATCGCGGGAGAGCTGTCGATCCCGAGCACGGGCCCGACCGCCTCCGCCACTGGGATCGCGACCCGCCCGTTCCCGACCGCGAGCTCGACCACCGCACCGGCGTCCGCCCCGACCTCACGAGCCAGCTCGACGTAGAACGCGACGTCCTCGGTCATGTGGGAGGCCCAGTCGTCGTAGATCGCGGCAAAGGCGTCGTAAGCGCTCACGGAAGCCGATGGTACAGTCGCGCGGTGGATCCCAAGGCCCTGGAAACCGAGGCGCAAAGCGCGATCGCAAGCGCCGCAAGCCCGCCCGAGCTGGAGGAGGCGCGGGTGCGCTATCTCGGCCGAAAGAGCGAGCTCGCGCAGGCGCTGAGGGCGGTCCGCGACCGCGAGAGCGGCATGACGCTGAACGGCGTCCGCGATCGCCTCGAGGCCTCCGTCGAGGCCCGCAGAGCAGAGCTGGAGCGCGCTGAGCTCGACCGTACGCTCACCCAGGACGTGGTCGACGTGACGCTCCCGGGCGACACGCTGCCCCTCGGCCACCTGCATCCGATCACGCAGGCGCGCCGGCAGATCGAGGACGCGTTCCTCGGCCTCGGCTACGAGATCCGCGACGACCGCGAGGTCGAGACCACCGGGTACAACTTCGACAAGCTCGCCTTCGACCCGTGGCACCCGGCCCGCTCGCCGCGGGCCACGTTCTTCTTCGACGAGCAGCACCTCCTGCGGACCGAGACTTCGCCGAGCCAGATCCACGCGCTCGAGGAGCGCGAGCCGCCGATCTACATGGTCTCGATCGGCCGCTGCTACCGGCGCGACGCGATCGACGCGACCCACTACCCGATCTTCCACCAGTTCGAGGGCCTGGCCGTCGACCGAGGGCTCACGCTCTCGGACCTGAAGGGCACCTTGCTCCACGTGATGCGGGCGATCTTCGGCCCGGAGCGGCGCGTCCGCTTCCGTACGCACTACTTTCCGTTCACGGAGCCCTCGATCGAGCCGGACGTCTCGTGCGGGATCTGCGGCGGCGAGGGCTGCCGCACCTGCCGCTACTCGGGCTGGCTCGAGATGGGCGGCGCCGGGATGGTCGACCCGCGTGTGTTCGAGAACGTCGGGGTCGACCACGAGGAGTGGACCGGGTTCGCCTTCGGCTGCGGGATCGAGCGCGTCGCCCAGCTGAAGTACGAGTTCCCCGACATCCGCGCGCTCTGGGAGGGGGACCTGAGGGTCCTCACGCAGTTCTGATGCGCGTCCCCGTTTCCTGGCTGCGGGACTACGTCCCGCTCGAGATGCCGCTCGCGGAGCTCGCCGAGCGCCTCTCGATCTCCACGGCCGAGGTCGAGGGCATCGAGCGCCGCGGCGTGCCGGACACCGACGGCAACCTCGGCCTCTTCCGCGTCGGCAAGGTCGTCGAGGCCGCCAAGCACCCGAACGCCGACCGGCTCCAGCTCTGCCACGTCGACATCGGCGAGGCCGAGCCCCGTCAGATCGTCTGCGGCGCCTGGAACTTCTCCGCCGGGGCGACGGTCGCGGTCGCCCTTCCGGGCGCGGTGCTCCCCGGCGGGCTCGAGCTGGAGCAGCGCAAGGTCCGCGGCGAGCTCTCGGACGGGATGATCCTCGCCGAGGACGAGGTCGAGCTCGGCACCGACCACTCCGGGATCATGGTGCTCCCGGAGGCCGAGCCCGGGACGCCGCTCGTCGACGTGCTCCCGCTCGTGGAGGACGTGCTGCTCGTCGAGTCGACGGGAAACCGCCCGGACCTGCTCTCGATCTACGGGCTCGCCCGGGAGGTGGCTGCGCTCTACGACCTCGAGCTGGGACAGGTCCCGGGGTCAGACCCCGAGCCTGGTCCCGAAGAGCCGGTGGACGTGGCCGTCGAGGACTTCGAGGGCTGCCCGCGCTACATCGGACGGCTCTTCCGAGACGTCGAGATCGGGCCCTCGCCGATCTGGCTCAAGACGCGCCTGCTCAACGCCGGCATGCGCCCGATCAGCAACGTCGTCGACGTGACCAACTACGTGATGCTCGCGCTCGGCAACCCGCTGCACGCGTTCGACCTGACCACGCTCCGGGGCGGCAAGATCATCGTCCGCCGCGCCAACCCGGGCGAGACGATCCGCACGCTCGACGGTGTCGAGCGCCGCCTCGAGCCGGACGACCTCCTGATCGCCGACGCCGAGCGGGGCGTCGCGCTCGCCGGGATCATGGGCGGTGAGGAGACCGAGATCGGCGAGTCGACGACGGAGGTGCTGCTCGAGGCGGCCAACTTCGAGCCGACGGCGATCTTCCGGACCTCCGAGCGCCTGCGGCTGCGCACCGAGGGCTCGAACCGCTGGGAAAAGGGCGTCGACCCGTACCTGGCGGAGCCCGCCGCGAAGCTCGCCACCCAGCTGATCGTCGAGACCGCCGGCGCGCGCTGGGTCGGCCAGGCCGACGTCAACGACGGGCTCCCGGAGCGGCCGGCGATTCGCTACCGGCCCGAGCGGGCGGACGAGCTGATCGGCATCCCGACCCCGGCGACCGAGCAGACGGCCTGGCTCGAGCGGCTCGGCTTCGACACGCGCGGCGACGAGGTCGTAACGCCCACTTGGCGCGCCCGCGACGTCACGCGAGAGGTCGACGTGGTCGAGGAGATCGCACGCGAGCGCCTCGAGGCGGTGCCGTTCACGCTCCCGGAGCGCCGCGAGATGTTCGGCGCTCTCACGCCGCTGCAGCGCCTCCGCCGCCGCGTCGAGGACGTGCTCGCCGGCCTCGGCCTGACCGAGACGTACACGCCCTCGCTGCGTCCCGACGACCGCGATCCGAACGCGTGGCGCCTCCCGGAGCCGATCTCGGCCGAGCTGGCGGTGCTGAGGACGTCCCTGCTCCCGAGCCTCGTCGACGCGGCCGGCCGCAACGTCGAGCTGGGGGCCGAGGACGTCGCGCTCTTCGAGATCGCCCGGGTCTTCCTGCCCGGAGGCGAGCTGCCGGACGAGCACGTGCACGTCGCCGCGATCGTCGACGGCGGCTGGAGCCGGGCGAAAGGCCTCGTGGAGACGCTCTACGCCGCGCTTCACGCCGAGCCGAGCTTCGAGCGGGCCGCCGACGACCTCCTCCACCCGGGCAAGGCGGCGACCCTCGGCTCGGGCCTCGTCGGCGAGCTGCACCCCGCGGTGCTGGACGGCGTCTGGGGGGTCTTCGAGCTCGACCTCGCGAAACTGCTCGAGCAGGTGCGCGGCGAGGTGCGCTACGCCGACGTCGCCAGCTTCCCCGCACTCCACCAGGACCTCGCGTTCGCCGTCTCCGAGGAGGTCAGCGCCGCAGAGCTCGCCGCCGCGGCCCGCGAGGCCGCCGGCCCGGAGCTGCGCGAGATCCGCCCCTTCGACGTCTACCGCGGCGAGCAGGTGGGGGAGGGCCGCAAGTCGGTCGCCTTCGCGGTCAGCTTCCAGTCGGCCGAGCGCACGCTCACCGACGAGGACGCGGCGAGCCTGCGCGAGAAGATCGTCGCCGCGCTGGGCGAGCGCTTCGACGCAGAGCTTCGCGCTTAGATAGCCGCCGGAGCGAGCCGCTCGGCGAGCTCCACGAGCACCTTGCGCTGGATCTCCGGCGAGTCGTCCATCAGGCGGCGGAACGAGCGGTCGGTGATCACGAGCGCGCGCACCGGCGTGGTGGCGGTCACGGTCGCGGTGCGCGGAGAATCGGAGACGAGGGCGATCTCGCCGAAGAAGTCGCCGGCGCCGAGCTTGTTGATGCTCTGGCCGCTCTTGGTCACGTCGGCCTCGCCCTCCAGCAGCACGAAGAACTCGCGGCCGCGCGAGCCCTCCTTCGTCATCTCCTTGCCCTCGCCGAGGTCGATCTCGTCCGCGATGTGCGCGATCTCCTCGAGCTCGTGCTTGGAACAGCTCGAGAAGAGCGGGACTTTCTTGATCAGCTCGACCTTCTCGTTGCGGTGCAGCACGTGACGAGTCTAAGCCATCCGTGAAAACCAAATAGTCGCCTGCGGGCGTATGCGCTACCGTGAAGCCGCTCATCGTCGAGGAGGGTCTACTCGTGCGCAAGCTCCGACCATTGCTGTTGTTTCCGCTGGTACTGGCCGCCGTGGTGCTCCCGGGCTCCGGGCACGCAGCCGATCCCGTCCTGAACGCCAAGGTCGGGCCCGGGTTCTCGATCTCGATGAACGACAGCAACGGCGTCAAGGTCACGCACATCGATGCCGGTACCTACACGATCAACGTCCAGGACCTCTCCGAGGAGCACAATTTCGACCTCTTCGGCCCCGGCGTCACGATGGCGACCGACGTGGGCGGAGTCGGGAACACGACCTGGACGGTCACGTTCACCGACGGCATCTACAACTACCACTGCGACGCTCATCCGGTGGAGATGAAGGGCAGGTTCGCGGTCGGGACGGCATCGCTGCCGCCTCCGCCGAAGCCGAAGCCCAAGCCGAAGAAGCTCTCGGGCAAGGTTGGGCCGGGGAAGACCATCTCGCTCAAGACCGCAGGCGGGACGATGGTGAAGAAGGTCTCCGCCGGTAGGTACAAGCTGACCGTCAAGGACATGACCAAGACGGACAACTTCCACCTCGTCGGCCCGGGCGCGAACAAGAAGACGGGCGTCGCGTTCCGCGGCACCCTGACGTGGACTGTGTCCCTGCGGGCCGGGAAGACCTACATGGTCCGCTCGGACGTGACCAAGAAGCTCCGCAAGACCTTCAAGGTCAGCTAGCGCCGCGCCTGTCGCGTGAGCCCCGCCCTGGGGCCGCCGCCCGCGTGGATGTCCGCCTGGCGCTCGAGCTCGGCGTTCAGCTCGGCGCCGAACAGGATCCCCCACGAGCTGTAGTTGAGCCAGAGCAGCAGCACGATCGCGCCCGCGATCGACCCGTATGTCCGCGCATACGAGCTGGCGTAGCTCGTGTAGAGCGAGAACAGCCCGGAGAGGACGAGCCAGATGGCCGAGCCCACGAGTGAGCCGGGCGAGAGCCAGCGCCAGCCGCGGTGCTCCATGTTCGGCGCGAGGTAGTAGACGAACGCGAAGAAGAAGAGCACCGCCAGGAAGGCGATCGGCCAGCGGGCGATGTCCCAGAACAGCTTGAACTCGTCTCCGAGCTCGGTTCGCCGGACGAGCGCTTCGCCGAGGGTGCCGCCGAAGACGATCAGCAGGAACACGCCGGCGGTGACGAGGCCGGTCGCGATGACGAGCACGATCGCGATCAGGCGCAGCTTCCAGAACGGCCGCGTCTCGATGCGGTCGTAGGCGCGGTTCACCGCCTTGATCACTGCGCCCATCGCGCCGCTCGCGGCCCAGAGCGCGACGATCGTGCCCACGGTGAAGGCGATCGCCGAGCCCTGCTTGTTGTCGGCTGCATCCTTCTTGGCCAGCTCGATCACGTCGGTGACACTGCTCGGCGCGACGCTGTCGACGAAATGCTCGACCTCGTTGAAGGCGCCGGTACCGAAGAGCCCGAGCAGGCCGATCAGCAGCACGACGGTCGGGAGGAACGCGAGCAGCGCGCTGAACGCGACCTGCTGGGCAAGGCCCATGCAGTCGTCGGCGACGAACTGCTTTCCGGCGCGGACGAAAGCCGTCCGCCACTCGCGCCACGAGAGTCGGAGCGGGCTTCCGGGCGCGCGCCCGCTAGTCGCGGTCGCCAAAGGAGAACGGGCCGAAGCGTTTCGTCCTGTCCTCCTGGCTAGGCCCCTTCAGCAGGCGCACGGTCGCCTGAATCCCGCCGGCGGCCACGAAGCCGAGCGCGAGGGCGCCGGCCGCGGCCGCAGGCATCTTCCCCTTCAGCCTCGCGTTGACGTCCATGCCGGCGCGCACATCCTCGAGCGCGGCCGCAAGTCCCTCGCGTTCCGCCTCGATGTCGAGGCGTACCTGCTCGGCCGTGCGGCCGTTATCCGTGGCCATTGTGCTTCAGCACCTCCGTCGTCAGCTTCGCTTCCTGGATCGCCTGCTCAGGCACAGGTGGCGTCGCTTTCTTGATCGCGCGCTGGGCGAGGAAGCCGAGCAGGCCGGCGACAAGCAGGAGCCCGATGAAGACGATCAGGAGCGCGAGCCAGACCGAGATCGCGGTGGCGATTCCGGCTGCGATCGCCGCGAGCCCGAAGCCGACCCCGTAGAACACGAGTACCGCGGCGCCCACGCCGAGACCGATGCCTTTCCCAAAAAGGCCCGCCTTGCGCTTGAGCTCCAGGCCCGCGAGCTCGAGCTCGAGGCGGATCAGGGTGCTGGCGCGATCGGCGAGCTGCATGGCCGCACCGGCGAGGCCGTGGGCCTCGCGTTCCTTGACGCCCTCAGTCTCTTGCATGGCTTCTCCAGTCGATCACCTTGGCTAGGACGACACCCGCAACGAGCGCGGCGCCGACGATGACGATCGGCGGGGGCGCCTTCCGGTTGCGCTTCTTCTTCGGGCTGCTCCCCGCGAGCTGCGGGCCCGACGGAGCGCTGGGCGCGTCCTTCCCCTTCTTGTTTCGTGCACGCGCCTTGATCAGGCTCGGCTTCAGCTTGCGCAGGAACGCAGCGTCGTTCTTCAGTTCCTTGGCCAGCCACTCGCCGACGCCGTCGTGGCGAGCTGCGGCCTTACCGGCCAGCTGCTCCAGGTTGTCCGCGCTCTTGTCCACTGCGTGATCGGCCTTGGTCATTTCTTCTTCACCGGCGGCGCCTCACCCGTCGCGGTGCGCCAGAGCTGTGCGGCGGTCCGGCGGGCAGCGAACGTCGCAGCCGCCGAGAGGCCTGCGAGGAGACCTGTCCAGAGAAGCTTGCGCAGCATCCCCGGTTCGTTGCCTGATGCTGACTCAGCCAAACCTGGGGGTTACTGTAACGCCGTGGACCCGGCGACGCGCCCGCTCGCGAAGGCCGAGCGGCAGCGGCTGGTCGCCAGCGTGGTCTCGCGGCGCAGGATCGGCAGCCAGCACGAGCTCGCGGATGCGCTTGCGAAGGCGGGTTGCGCCGTCACGCAGGCGACGATCTCGCGCGACATTCGAGAGCTCCGGCTCGAGAAGACGAGCGACGCGCTCGGCCGCCCGCGCTACGTGCTTCCGGGCCGGGCGCCGCAGAGCGACCCTCGTGACGCGCTCGCCGGCGTGCTCCGCCAGTTCGGCGTGCGCGCCACCGCGGCGCAGAACATCGTCGTGGTGCAGTCCGAGCTCGGCTCCGCTCCGGCGATCGGCCGAGCCCTCGACCGGCTCGAGCACCCGAAGATCGTCGGCACGCTCGCCGGCGACGATACGTGCCTCGTGATCACGAACGGCCCGCGCGAGGCGCGCGCCGTCGCGCGGGAGCTCACCGCGGCGATCGGCTAGTCCGGCTGCTCAGACCGACCGTCCGCCCACGTACCAGACCGGGCCCTGCGTGGAGACGGGCTTCGTGTCGGAGAGGGCGTGCAGGATCCGAAGCGTCCCCCTGATTCCCGCGCCCTCGCCGTCGAGCCGTTCCATGCACCGGCGCAGCATCTCCGGCGAGGCGCCGTAGCCGAACCGTCTCGCGACGCGGAACCGGAAGGCAAGCCGTTCGCCCGCCCGCGCGGGGTTCACGGGCGCGAGCAGGAGGGCGCCGCGCTCCAGGTGGTCGCTCGAGGTGAGCTCGATCTCCAGCCAGAGGTCGCTCCAGTCCTCGGGCAGCTCTCCCGCCAGCGCATCCCATTGCTCGGCGAGGGTCGGCAACCTGTGCTGCGCGAGAGGCTTGGGTCCCTCGGTCGCGTCCACGAGCTCGAGTTGCCCGTGTATTCCCTCGGTATCGGCGCGGGCGAGGAGTCGAGCCACCAGGTCGGGCACAGAGCCGCCCCCTACCCGCGAGACGTAGATCCAGACCACCGTTCCCCGCCGCGTCGCGTTCGCAGGCGCGAGCAGCGCGGCCGTGCGCGCGGCCTCGGCGTCGTCGGGCACGGTCAGCCGGAGCCGCGCTTCGCCCCACCCTTCCGGCAAACCCTGCTCGATCGCCCGCCATTGGTTGGCGATCCGCAGGTCCGCGTCGCGATCCGGCAAGCCCTGCCGGATCGCTCGCCACTGGTCGGCGAGAGCCACGAGCCGGAGCATAAACTCAGGCGAATGGCGAAGGTCGAGCGGAAAACGAAAGGAACGCTCTCCGAGGATCGGCTGCGCGACTTCCTGCGCGAGATGCTGCTCATCAGGCGCTTCGAGGAGAAGGTCGAGGAGCGGTTCCGCGCCGGCGAGCTGCCCGGGCTTCCTGCACGTCGCGATCGGCCAGGAGGCGGTCGCGGTCGGCGTCTGCCAGGCCATGGACGACGGCGACGTCTTCGCCTCGACCCATCGCGCGCACGGGCACACGCTCGCGCGCGGGACCCACCCCAACGCGGTCATGGCCGAGCTGTACGGAAAGATCGAGGGCTGCTCTCACGGCTACGGCGGCTCGATGCACCTCTACGACGTCGAGCGCGGGAACCTGGGCGCCAACGCGGTCGTCGGCGGCGGGCTTCCCGCGATCGCCGGCGCGGCGCTCGCGTTCAAGCTGCGCAAGGAGCCGCGCGTCGCCGTAGCGTTCTTCGGCGACGGCGCGACGAACATCGGCACCTTCCACGAGGCGCTCAACCTCGCGCAGCTCTGGCAGGTGCCGGCGGTCTTCGTCTGCGAGAACAACCACTGGGCCGAGTCGACGCCGGCTCACCAGGAGCTGCCGATCGAGGATCTGAGCAAGCGCGCGGCCGCCTTCGGCATGCATTCGATCACCGTCGACGGACAGGACATCGAGGCCGTTCACAAGGCGGCGGCGCGCGCGCTCAAGCACGCGCGCGATGGCAAGGGGCCGGTCTTCCTGCTCGCAAATACCTACCGGCTGGTCGGCCACTACATCGGCGACCCGCAGATCTACCGCGACAAGGCTGAGCTCCAGGAGACGCGGGAGACGCAGGACCCGATCGAGCACCTGCGTGAGCGGATCGGGATCTCCGAGGCGGACTTCGAGGAGCTCGACCGCGAGGTGCACGAGCTCGTCGAGGCCTCGGTCGAGTTCGCGAAGGCGGGCACGGATCCCAAGCCGGAGGACGCGCTGAAGAACGTCTATGCCTGAATTGAGTTACCGGGAGGCGGTCCGCGACGCGCTCTCGCAGGCGATGAGGCAGGACGACGACGTCTTCATCATGGGCGAGGACATCGCCGAGATGGGCGGCTCGATGGGCGTCACCGCAGGGATGCTCGACGAGTTCGGCCCGGAGCGGGTGCGCAACACCCCGATCTCGGAGATGGCCATCGCCGGGGCCGGGATCGGCGCGGCCATACAGGGTATGCGGCCGGTGGTCGAGATCATGTACGAGGACTTCACCACGCTGGCGATGGAGCAGATCGTCAACCAGGCGGCCAAGCACCGCTCGATGTCGGGCGGGCAGCTGAAGGTGCCGCTGACGATCCGCACCCAGGGCGGCGCCGGCTGGTCACCGGGTGCCCAGCACGCGCAGCAGCTCGAGGGCTGGTTCGTCCACGTGCCCGGGCTGAAGGTGGTCTTCGCCTCGACGCCGACCGACGTGCGCGGCCTGCTCTGGTCGGCGATCTACGACGACAACCCGGTCATGTTCTTCGAGCACCGCACGCTCTACGGGCTGAAGGAGGACGTGCCCGAGGAGCTCGAGCCGATCCCGATCGGCAAGGGTCGCGTGCACCGCGAGGGCGAGGACGTGACCGTCGTCGCGACGGGACGGCTCGTTCACGAGGCGCTGGCCGCGGCCGAGGAGGCCGAGCAGGAGGGCGTCTCGGTCGAGGTCTACGACCCGCGCACGCTGCAGCCGCTCGACGAGGACGGGCTGATCGCGTCGGTCAAGAAGACGAACCGCGCGGTGGTCGCGCACGAGGCGGTCACGCGGATGGGTTTCGGCGCCGAGGTGGCCGCGATCGTCCAGGAGAAGGCGTTCGACTGGCTCGACGCGCCCGTCGAGCGCGTCGGCGCGAAGTTCGCGCCGCTGCCCTTCGCACCGGTGATGGAGGAGTTCGTCGTCCCGCACAAGGCCGACGTGCTCGAGGCGATCAGGCGCACGGTGAGCCGCAATGGGGCCTGACCGCGGCGTTTTCCGCCATGCCACAGTGACAGTCACAGTGACTGTCACTGGTACTCGGCCGGAGGGGCCATGGCCGACGAGGTAAAGCTCCCCCGGCTCGGCCAGGGGATGGAGTCCGGCACGATCGTCAAGTGGCTCAAGTCCGAGGGCGAGCGCGTCGAGAAGGGCGAGCCGCTCTACGAGCTCGACACCGACAAGGTCACGCAGGAGGTCGAGGCCGAGGCCTCGGGTGTCCTGCTGAAGATCGCGGTGCAGGAAGGCGAGGTGCCGGTCGGCCAGACGATCGCGGTCATCGGCGAGGAGGGCGAGGAGGTACCGGCCGACGTGAGCGGGAACGGCGCCTCTGCCGCGCAGAAGGTCGAGCAGGACGCGGCCGAAGAGGGCTCGCCGGCCCCGGCGCGCGAGGCTGAGCGCGAGCAGGGACGGGAGGTTTCGACCGAACGCGCTGAGCAACGGCCTGCCCCCACCCGCGACGGCGGCCGGGTCAAGGCGTCGCCGCTGGCGCGGCGGATCGCCCGCGAGCGCGGGATCGACCTAGCATCGTTGTCCGGAACCGGCCCCGAGGGCCGCGTCGTGGCCGAGGACGTCGAGCGCGCAGAGGCCGGCGCAGCCCCCGCGGCGGTTCCGGCGACCGCTCCTGCCGGCGAGATCGAGGTCGAGCAGCTCTCCTCGGTGCGCCGCACGATCGCGCGACGGCTGACCGAGGCGTGGCAGGCGCCGGCGTTCCAGATCTCGATGTCAGCCGACATGACGCGGGCGAAGGAGCTCCACGGGCGCCTCGCCGAGCTCGCCGGGGACGGCCCGAAGCCGACCCTCACCGACATCCTCACCAAGGCGAGCGCTGCCGCCCTCATGCGCCACCGCGCCGTCAACGCCCGCTTCACGGGCGAAGCGATCGAGCGCTACCCGAGTGCCGACATCGGCCTCGCCGTTGCGATTCCGGACGGCCTAGTCGTCCCAATCATCCGCGGCAGCGAGCGCCGGACGATCGCCGAGATTGCTGCCGCGCGGATCGATCTCGTCGAGCGCGCCCGCGGCGGCCGGCTGAGGCAGGAGGACCTCGACGGCGGCACTTTCACCATCTCGAACCTCGGCATGTACGGCGTCGAGCAGTTCGTCGCCGTGCTCAACCCGCCGCAGGCCGCGATCCTCGCGGTCGGCGCCGTGGAGGACCGACCCGTAGCGCGCGACGGCGAGCTGGTCGTGCGGCCGATGATGACGATGACCCTCACCAGCGATCACCGCGCCCTCGACGGCGCGACCGCCTCGGACTTCCTCCGGACCGTGAAGGCGTTCCTGGAGGAGCCCGGCCTCATGTTGTGAGGATCTGGTACCGAGTCCGCGACCTCGGCGCCGCGCGGGTCTTCTACACGGGAGTTCTGGGCTTCACCGAGTCGTTCGTAGACGAGGACGACGGCTGGATCGCGCTCGACCGCGGCGAGACCGAGATCGCGATCGGCGAGGGCGAGCCCGAGACCGGCGAGGAGAGCCTGGTGGCGACGATCGACGTGGACGACGTGAAGGCCGAGCGCGAGCGGCTCGACCAGGCGAAGGTCGAGGTCGGGACGGTGCTCGAGCTGCACGGCGCGATGCGGCTCGTGGACGTGTTCGACCCGGACGGCAACCGCCTCCAGCTCGCGCAGGATCTGTCGTGATCCGTCCTGCGGGCCCGCAGGACGTCCCGTTCCTGCGCGACATGTTGCGCCACGCCTATTACTGGCGTGTCGAGAGCGTGACCGAGTCGGGCGAGCCGCCCGTACAGCGCTATGTCGAGCACTGGGGCCGCCCGGGCGACACCGCCCTGATCGCGATCCACGACTTCCAGCGCGTCGGCGCCGCGTGGTTCCGACTGTTCAAGGACGACAACCGCGGCTACGGCTTCGTGAACGAGGAGACACCAGAGCTCTCGATCGCGATCGTCCCGAACAAGCGCGGGAGTGGACTGGGGTCGGAGCTGCTCGACGCCCTGCTGGATCAGGCGCGGGCCGATGGGTACGACGCGATCAGCCTCAGCGTGGAGAAGGACAGCCCGGCGGTCGGCCTCTACGAGCGCCACGGCTTCGTGCGCCTCGACGAGGACGACGGCGGTGTGATCATGAGGGCGGCGCTCGAGTAACCCGCGCCCCGCGCGCGTGAAACATTTTCCCCCGGGGCCTACGGCCCTTTGCCCCCGCTTTTGAGAGTACCCGCGAAATCCGCACGCGTGTGTGACGCGACTGCGCCGAAACCGCCACAATCCACCCCCAACGCCCGCACGCCAGCCGCCGTCGCTAGGATCGCCCCCGACCCCAAGCGAGGAGCACAGAGACGATGGAATGTGACGTTGCCGTCCTCGGCGGCGGGCCCGGCGGGTACACCGCGGCGATCCGCGCCGCGCAGCTCGGCGCCAGGGCCGTCTGCATCGACAAGGAGCCCGAGCTAGGAGGCACCTGCCTCCGCATCGGCTGCATTCCGACCAAGGCGTGGGTGCAGACCGCCTTTGCCCTCAAGGAGGCCGAGGAGACCTTCGGCAAGCTCGGCGTCAAGGTCGGCCCGCCCAAGCTCGACTTCGCCACCGCGAATCAGTGGAAGGACGGCGTCGTCCACCAGATGACGAGCGGCGTCGCGAGCCTCTTCAAGGCCAACGGGGTCGAGTGGGTCAAGGGCGCGGGCCGCTTCAAGGACGCGAACACGATCGCGGTCGAGGGCGGGGAGGACGTCACCTTCAAGCAGGCGATCATCGCCACCGGCTCGTATCCGCTCCGCCCGCCGATCGACGGGCTCGACTCGGCGCGCTGCGTCGACTCGACCGGCCTCCTCGCCCAGACCGAGGTGCCCAGGCGCCTCGTCGTGCTCGGCGGCGGCATCATCGGCTGCGAGTTCGCCTCGATCCTCCGACGCTTCGGCTCCGAGGTGACGATCATCGAGATGCTCCCCTCGCTGATCCCGCAGGAGGACGCCGACGCGGCCAAGGAACTGGCGAAGCAGTTCGGCAAGCGCGACATCGCCGTGCACCTCGAGACCACCTGCGACCGGGTCGAGGAGACCGGCTCCGCCCTTCGCGTGCATTACGGAGGCGAGTCCACCAAGACCGACCTGATGCTCGTCGCAACCGGCCGCGGCCCCACCGTCGAGAACCTCGGCCTCGAGGAGATCGGCGTCGAGTTCGACAAGCGCACGGGCATCGCCGCGGACGAGCGCCGCCGCACGACACAGCAGCACATCTACGCGGTCGGCGACTGCGCCGGCTACTGGCAGCTCGCCCACACCGCCTTCCGCGAGGGCGAGGTGGCCGCCGAGAACGCGATGGGCCACGACGCCGTCGTCGACAACCGCGGCGTCCCGCGGCCGATCTACACCGACCCCGAGATCGCCGGCGTCGGCCTCACCGAGGCAGAGGCGCGCGAGCAGTACGGCGACGACGTCGCGGTCGGCAGGTTCCCCTGGGTCGCGAACGCACGCGCGGTGATGCAGAACGAGACCGTCGGCTGGGTGAAGTCGATCCACGAGACCCGCTACGGCGAGTTCCTCGGCCTCGTCATGGTCGGCCCGCACGTGACCGACTTGATCGAGGCCGGAACGGTCGCCCTCGACGCCGAGGCCACGATCGAGACCATCGCCGACGGGATGGCCGCCCACCCGACCCTCTCGGAGGCGATCAAGGAAGCCGGGCTCGTCGCGCTCGGCCGCGCGATCCACCTGCCGAACCGGCGCAAGGCCGAAGCTAAAGCCTGACCCGTATCTGTCGGGGATCGTTCTCCGTTCGAGCAACATGGAGGCAATCCGCGCGGACCGCCCGCCGCGACGGCAACTCCGGCGCAAGCCGAAGGCCAACCCTGCCTTCGAGCAGCTCTACCGCCGGCACGCGCGCGAGGTCTACCAGTACGCACTCGCGCTGCTGACGAACCCCGCCGACGCAGAGGACGCCACCCAGACCGCGTTCCTCAACGCCTACAAGGCCTACCAGCGCGGCGAGCGCCCGCAGAAGCCGCACAACTGGCTGATCGCGATCACGCACAACGTCTGCCGGATGCGCTGGCGGCAGGCCGGCAGCCGGCCGCGCGAGGTCGCGCTCGAGAACGCGCCCGAGCCCGTCGCGCTCGAGCACCAGGGCGCGAACCTCGACGCCGTGCTCACCGCACTCGCGCAGCTCTCGTTCAACCAGCGCTCGGCGCTCGTCATGCGCGAGCTCGAAGGCCGCAGCTACCAGGAGATCGCCGACGTGCTCGACGTTTCCGTCGGCGCGGTCGAGGCGCTCCTCTTCCGTGCGCGGCGACGGCTCAAGCTGCAGCGCGGCGCCCTCGGCGTCCTCACGACGGTGCCGCTGCCCGGATCGCTCGCCTCGCTCTTCGGCGTGGGCGGAGGCGCCGTCGCAGCCGGCGGCGCGGCCGTGGGCGCGGACGTCGTCCTCAAGGCCGCGGCGGTCGTGGTGGCCGGCGCGGTCGCGGGCGTCGGGTACAAGAGCGTCCAGGCGGTCAAGGCGTCGCCCGGCCGCGCCACGCCGCTGGCGGAAGTGAGGCAGGAGCCCGCCGCGCCGAGTCGGTTCCAGGCGCTCCCCCCGGTCGCTGAAAGAACCCGCGCGAAGGTCGCGCCCGCGCCCCGCGAAGCTCCGCCGCGCGACCGTCGCGCCAGCCCACAGCCGCCCTGCGCCCGCAACCGCGCCGACCGCGAGCGCGCCCGCGGCGGCTCCAGCGACCCCGGCGACCTCTTCGTCCCCGGTCGCCTCGACACCGGTCGCGGCCGCGGTCGCTTCCGTCCCGGCCGCCGCACCGAAGCTCCCCGTCACGCCGACGAAGGTGCAGACGCCGCCCGTTCAGCTGCCGCAGCTGCCGCTGCCGATTCCTCCGCCGGCCGTTCCACCGCTGACGGTCACCGTTCCGACCCCGGCGCTGCCGCCCGTCCCGCCCCTGCCGCTCCTACCGCCGCTTCCGCCGCTCAAATAACCCTTTGGCGCGGTGCAAGATCGCCCAAAAAGCGGCATCTTGTTGGTATGACGCCGATTCTCGCGCAGCGGCTCGGCACGGACCGCTCCTTCGAGCGGCTCTACCGCAAGCACGCCGGCGACGTCTACCGCTATGCCCTCGTCGTCCTCCGTAACGAGGCCGACGCCGAGGACGTCACCCAGACCACCTTCCTGAACGCCTACCGCGCGTACGAGCAGGGCGAGCGCCCGCGCGCGCCGCAGAACTGGCTGATCGCGATCGCGCACAACGTCTGCCGGCAGCGCTTCCGCCAGTCGCAGCGACGGCCGAACGAAGTCGCCTACGAGGAAGAGCTCGCCGAGTCGGTCGTCGACGACGACGGCGTCTCCGCAGAGGACATCCGCCGTGCGCTCGGGCACCTGGCCTTCAACCAGCGCGCCGCACTCGTCATGCGCGAGCTCGAGGGGCGCAGCTACCAGGAGATCGCAGGAATCCTCGAGATCTCGGTGAGCGCGGTCGAGACGCTCATCTTCCGCGCCCGCCGCGCGCTGCGCGAGCAGCTCGAGGAGGGAATCACCTGCCACGCGGCCGAGCTCTCGATCTCGCGCCAGCTCGACGGGCGCCTGCCGCGCAAGGACAAGGGCGCGCTCCGTGCGCACCTGCGCCAGTGCGATGAATGCGCCGGTTTCGCGCGCAGCCAGCGCGCCCACCGCGGCGCCCTGAAGGGGCTTGCCGCGATCCCGCTACCGAGCTCGCTCGCCGGCCTCTTCGGAGGCGGGGGAGGGGCGGCCGTCGGCGGAGGCGTCGCGGTCAAGGCGGCCGCGATCGGCGCTACCGCGATCCTCGCGACCGGCGTCGGCTACGAGGGAGTCAAGAAGGGCATGGCGAAGCCGCCGGCCGCCACGCATGCCGCGGTCGTGCACCACACGAACACAGCGCCACCGGTCGCGAAGGCCGCCTTCGTCGTGGCTCCCGCCCAGGAAGCGAGCCACGACCAGAAGCCCTTCAAGGCGATCTCCGTGAAGGCCCGCCGAGACCACCGTGAGCACCCAGCCCGCATGGCCGTGGCGCAGCCCGCCCGTGCGGCGAGGCCGGTCGTGCACGAGCAAAGCCCGCTCCCGCCTTCTCGCGCCGGCGACGACGACCAGCAGGCGGCAAAACCGGACAAGCACCAGCGGCACCAAGGGCGCGACAAGCCCGCCCGGACCGAAAAGCCCGCGAAACCCGACAGGGCCGAGAAGCCGAAGAACCCGACGCCGAAGCCGGCCAAGCCGGACAACGGCGAGGGCAACAATCGCGGCTCAGGGCACAAGGGCAAGCGCGAGGATCCCGCCACTCCGCCGCCGGCGTCATCGGGATCGCCGGACGAGACCGACGGGGCCGCCGCGTCCGACTCCTCGGAGCCCGGCGGCAAGCGCAAGCGTTAGCTGCTAGAACACCGCTCCATGAGCATCATCAACCGCAGGAACGCCATCCTGGGCTGGGCCGTGTGGACGAGCAGCAAGCGCTTCGCGACGTTCAAGGCGAAGCGGGCAGCGAAGTCGTCCGGAAACGGCGGCCGCTCCAAGAAGCCGCTGCTCGCGGCCGGCGTCGCCGGCCTGGCTGGAGCGCTTACCTTCTGGCGCAGGCACCAGCGCAGCGCCGTCGAGTCCTAAACGCTTCGCACTAGACCGCGGCCCCCCACCGGCGTAGCGTTGCCGGAAACCGGATGAGGAGGGCCACAATGCGGGTCGAGTCTGCCGTCACGTCCATCACCTGGATTCCGTCCGAGGCGATCTCGGGCATGCCCAAGATGCCGTTCGAGATGGGGATCTCGCACTACGACGACCCTCCGCCCGACCGCATCGACGACCTCGACGCCCTGCACGAGAACGATCTCTTCCGCGAGGCCAACGAGCTCAAGGCCTGGATCGAGGTCGAGGACGACAAGATCGTCGACCACGGTTACTCCGGCCAGGGCCGGATCGGCGTCACCCGGATCAAGCTCGGCCCGCGCGAGCTCGCCTTCGCCGCGGTGCAGTACCCACTGCTGCAGGCCGAGCCCGAGATCGGCGACGGCTGGGTCAAGTTCGTCCAGTCGGCCGGCGGCCACATGGGCCTGCCCGCGCCGCGCCGGGTCAGCGGCAAGCCCTTCTTCCGGGTCAAGTCGGCCTCCGCGTGGACGACGCTCCAGCTGATCGTCTACGCCGACGGCTCCTCCAAGCACTCGCTGCTCGGCGCGAGCCCGTTCCCGCGCCACTGGATCTACGACAAGGACGGCGTGCTGGTCGAGAAGTCCGGCACGATCGACTTCGCCAAGTGGTACCGCGAGTCGCACGGCCCGAACACGCCGTGGGGCGAGGAGGACTCGCCGACGCTCGTGACCGCGGTCGAGTCGGAGCTCGAGCGCGACCTCTCGGCCTCGATCATGCGCGGCGAGGCAGCGCCCGAGCGGCGCAAGCTCAAAGAGGGCGAGGTGCTCTGCGAGCAGGGCGCCGACGGGAACGAGCTCTACCTGCTCCTGGACGGCGTCATCTCGGTCGAGGTCGACGGCGAGCCCATCGCCGAGGTCGGGCCGGGCGCGCTGCTCGGCGAGCGCGCGCTGCTGGAAGGCGGCAAGCGAACGGCGACCCTGCGGGCGGCGAGTCCTGCCCGGGTCGCGGTTGTGCCGGCGGACGCGATCGACGAGGCTGCGCTGCCAGAGCTCGCGGCGGCCCACAAGCGCGAGCAAGCCTAACCAGGGGTCATCAGAAGGAGGAACCATGCAAGCAAGGCTCATCTCGTTCTCGGGGGCAGACCCCGCCAAGCGCGAGAAGGCAGTCGAGACCATGCGCGAGACGGTGATCCCGATGCTGCGCGAGTACGACGGCTTCGCCGGCTACCTCGGCCTGTACGACACCGAACATGGGCGCGCGAAGGCGATCATCCTCTGGGAGAACGAGGAGGCGGCCGAGTCCGCCGAGCAGACGCTTGCCGAGCGGCGCAGGCAGCTCGCCGGCAGCGTCGGCTTGTCGGTCGAGTCGGCGGATCTCTACGAAGTTCCGGTGGCCGAGCTGGTAGGAGCTCGCGTCTAGGCGCGGGCCCGAGAGGAGAAGAGATGGCCACAGTGCTCATCCACCACCGAGTCGCCGACTACGACGCCTGGAAAGAGGTCTACGACGGCGTCGGGGAGATGCAGCGCGAAGGCGGTGTCCGCTCGCAGCGTGTCTGGCGCTCCGCGGACGACCCGAACATGGTCGTCGTAGAGCACGACTTCGACTCGCCCGAGGCAGCCAAGGCGTTCATCGACCGCTCCGACCTGCGGGAGGCGATGGCCCGCTCCGGCGTCGACGAATCGTCGGTGCAGGTCGAGCTCCTGGACGAGGTCTAACCGGCGGAGAACGCGGAGGCGAGGCGCTCGAGCCCTAGCTCGAGCGCCTCGTCGCTGACGGCGAGCGAGAGGCGGATGTAGCCCCTGCCGCTGGGCCCGAAGCCCTCGCCGGGGGCGACCGCGACGCGGTGCTTGGCGAGCAGGTCCTCGGCGGTGAGGCCCTCGGGCAGCTTCATCCAGATGTAGAAGGTGCCCTCACAGGTCTGGGGGCCGAGCACCTCGATCACCCGGTCGCGCCGGCGCTGGTAGGTGTCGCGACGCTCGGCCACGGAGTCCTGAGGCCCGGTCAGCGCCGCGATGCAAGCCTCCTGAATCGGCCGGAAGATCCCGACGCGGCAGTGGTCGTTGAGCAGGTTGATCCGCTCGACGATCTCCGCGTTCCCGACCACGAACCCGACGCGCCAGCCGGCCATGCCGTAGGACTTGGACATCGAGAACATCTCGACGCCGACTTCCTTGGCGCCGGGGGTGGCGAGGAAGCTCTTGGGCTCGCGCCCGTCGAAGACCAGGTCGCCGTAGGCGAAGTCGTGCACGACGGCGGCTCCGGTCGTCTCGGCGTAGGCGACCGCGTCCTCGAAGGCGCCGTCGGGCACCGCGACGGCAGCCGGGTTGGAGGGGAAGTTGAGGTACAGGGCAGCAACGTCGTCAGCGGGTGCCTGGGTGAAGTCGGGCGGCCACCCGTTCCCCGGATCGAGCGGCACGTAGGCCATGTTCGCCCCGGCGAGCGCGGGCCCAGACGGGTAGTCCGGGTAGTAGGGATCGGGCAGCACGACCGTCTGCCCCTCCTCGGCGAGCGCGAGGCAGAGCTCGACGATCGCGGTCTTGGTGCCGGGCACGACCGCCACCTCGGCGTCGGGATCGAGCTGAACCCCGTAGTGCGCCCGATAACGCTCGGCCAGGGCAGCGCGCAACTCCGGCAGACCGCGGAACGGCGCGTAGCCGTGCGCGGTCTCCAGCCCGGCAGCCTCGTCGAGCGCGTCCACGACGTGGGCGGGCGGCCCGGTCTCCGGGTTGCCCCGCCCGAGGTCGACGAGCGGCTCGCCCTCGACCGCCGCGTGCTCCGTGACCCACGCGAGCAGCCCGCCGAAGTACTGCTCGGGAAGTCGTTCGATCCGCGCCGGCCGCCCTCGCATCGGGCGATCGTATTACTGCCCCCTGCTGGCCGGGTCGACGCCCGCGAAGGTGAGGAAGTCGGTCATCCGGAAGCCGGCGCCGGCCGAGGTCAAGCTCGGCGTCCAGCGCGGCTTCTGCACGAGGTACGAGCCCGGGTCGCTTTCGATCAGGCCGACCAGCACCTCGGCCACGATCCGGCCGCCGACGGGGCCGAGCGTCAGTCCGCCCGCCTTCACCTCCGCCTCCTTGAGCACGTAGTACCAGAGCGGCGTGCTCCTCTTGAGGTCGTAGCCATGGCGCCACGAGCGGTAGTCGTCGAGGTCGGTCCCGAGCTCCTCCTCGCTGAGCGCGGGGAGGTGCATCTCCCGCGCGACGCGCTGTCCCGAGGGCAGGCTCCAGGTGAGCTGTCGCAGGAGGTTCCGTTGCGGCAGCACCTGCGGCTGGTCGTGGCTCGCGATCGCGCCGAGAGGCAGGTTGAACAGTGGCGTCGAGATCCTCGTGTCGATCAGCTTGTTCGGCTTGACGTTGCCGTCGCCGAAGTTGAAGAACGTCTGCCAGCCGATGAACCGGCGGGCCGCACGCGCGCCCCCGCGCAGGTCGACCGGGTCGGCCTGTCCTTCCCCGGCCGGGTCGAAGACCATCGCGAAGAACGGGTTGCCGTTGTCTCCCTTCAGGTTCGCCCGATAGGAGGGGCGCACCATGCTGTGCCCGAAGCGGTAGGCCGCCGCCTGGAACTCGACCGGCATGAACGCTTGCCCCAGGCGCGGCCTGTAGAAGCGCCGCTTCCGAAGGACGGAGTCGACCACCGTCTGGCCGACGATCAGAGGCAGGAACTCGTGCAGGACGAGCCAGTGGTAGTGCCAGGTCGTCAGCCTCCGAGCCTCGGCGAAGGCCGACAGCCCATGGTGTCCGTGATCACGTGCCCAGTCGACGGCGTTGTTGTGAAACCGGATGAACGCGCAGTGCAGGCCGGCGATCATCAGGTTCTCGTCGTTTCTGGGGTCGGGGATGATCGCGGTGTTGTCGCTCGTCCTGGTCAGGTCCTCGAACTGACCGCCCGACTCGATCCGGAGCTTCGCCCGGTCGGCCGGGTCGTAGAGCTGCGAGCTCGCCACCGGGCCGCCGCCGTAGACCGAGTCGAGGTCGAGCGACGGCGTCCGCGAGTTCGGGGCCTCTCTCGGCTCGGTCGGCACGCCCAGGGGCGAGGTCGTGTCGAAGGTGATGTCGTGGTCGACGAACTGGCCGAAGAAGGTCGTCCCGGCCGTGTGAGTCGGGTTGTTCGGGTTGTTCGCGCTCAGCACGGGATCGATGATCAGCAGGATCGGCCCCTTGGCCAGGTCGTCCTTTGCGTCCAGCGGGCCGCCCTTGGCGCCGAGATCCCGGAGCGCGTCCCTGACCGCGTCGGTCGCGGGGGCGAACGGCGGCAGCCTGTCGAAGATCCGCCCGAAGGTCGTCGGGCTGGTCGAGACCGTCGAGCTCCGCGCCGCCGGGGGCGCGAGGACCGCCGCCGGCACGCCGCCCGACAGCGCCAGCGCGCCTGCTCCTGCTCCCGTGCGCTTGAGGAAGCCGCTTCTGCTGTAGCGGCTGGTTTCTTCTGACGGTGCCTTGCCCATGTCGATCACTCCTCTCTCCACGCCGCTGCGCCGCTCAGGGCGTCTGGGGCCACCGTGTTCGGGATCGCCTCGAGCACGCGCTCGAACGAGAGGTCCGCGCGTTGCGCGACCTCCCGGATGGCATCGGCCGAGATCGCCTCGTACAGGTGGAAACAGGTCTCGTCTTCGGGAACGAAGATCGAGCTCAGGTACCGCACCGGGGTTCCATGCCGGGTGAGCTCCTCGGCGGCGAGGCGGGCGCTGGCAGGCGCCGGCCGCCGCGGCCTCGCGGTCTGTCCGCGAGAGATAGAACTCGACCAGGAACTCGGCCATGCCGCGACGCTACGGCGATTCGCGGCCGAGAAGAAATACTGGAAACCCCTACTGTTTCGCGGGCCGCTAGGAAGCGAGGCGACGCGCGAGCTGCCCGCGTGAACGGACGCCGAGCTTCGCGTACGAGTGCGTCAGGTGGGCCTCGACGGTGTGCACGCTGACGAACAGCGCCTGCGCGATCTCCTTGTTGGAGGCGCCGTTCGCCGCCAGCTCGACCACGCGCCGCTCGGCCGGGGTCAGCTCGCTTTCGCGCTGCGGCCGCCGTCCGCGCCACGCGCTCGAGCTCCGCGCGCACCTCTTCGGCCCAGCCCGTCGAGCCGAGCTCGTCGAAGGCCGCGGCGGCCTGTTCGAGCGACCGGCGCGCCGCGGCCCACTTCTTCAGCCGCCGCTCGGCCCGGCCGAGGCTGCGTAGCGACCTCGCCCGGTCGAACCGCAGGCCGAGCTCTCCGTAGGCGTCGGCCGCGTCTACGAGCTCGCGGGCGGCCCCGTCGTGGCCGACAGGGTCGCGCAGCTCGATGAGCGCGGCGCAGCGCTTGGCGGTCGCGAGGCCCCAGGGGTGCTCCTGCTCTTCGGAGAGCTCCCTCAGCCGCGCCGTCACCGCGAGCGCTTCCTCGTGCTCGCCGAGCTCGACGAGCGCTTCCACGAGCTCGGGAGCGACCGGGAAGACCCCGGGCTCGTCGACGCCCTCCCGCCGCGTGTGCTCCCAGACGGCGCGCAGGCTCTCGGCTGCCCGCTCGGGCTCGTGCGCGAGCAGGGCCGTGATCCCGCGCGCGCGCAACGACTCGAGCAGGTCCCAGCCGACGCCGCTCGCCTCCGAGCGCTCGATCGCGTCGTTCGCCAAGCGCGCGGCCTCGTCCGGAAGGCCGAGGCCCGCGGCGTGCAGCGCGCGGCAGCGCTCGTACATCGGCCAGGTCAGCAGCTCCCGTTCGGACGGCTCGGCCCACTCGTCGAGTAGGCCTCCCGCGGCCTTCCACTCGCCCGCACGCAGCTCGAGCTCGCACAGGTGCAGTCGCAGCAGGGCGTACGAGCCCGCCTCGCCTTGCTCGTCCGCGCGCGCACGCTCTGCCGTCAACACGGTTCGAGCTTGCTCGAGCTCGCCGCGCCAGACGTGGCGCTGACCCGCCACCCGTTCCGGGGAGGAGGTGACAACGGCGGCTGCGCTCGACGCGGACTGGAAGCGGCCGCAGAGATCGTCGATCGGACGCCCGCGCAGACTGCGTGCCCAGGCGAGGGTGTACAGCACGTTCCGCTCCACCTCCGGCCCTCCGCTCTGGGCTGTCGGGAGTGCGTCCACCATCCAGCTCTCCACCTCGCGGATCCGCCGCACACGCGTGACGGCTTCGTTGCCCCCGAGCTCGGCGAGGACCGTCACCCGCAGCGCAGGGTCGTCGCACTCGGCCAGGGCGCGTTCCAGGTAGCGCTCGACGTCGTCGTCGTGGGTGAGGACGCCGCCGACCAGGATCACCCAGGCGCGCACCCGTAGAGCGCCCGGGGGCAACGAGTCGAGCTTGTCCCGAGAGCAAATCGGTCACCCTCTGCGCGTCGCCGCCTGCCAGCGCGACGTGCTCGGCGAGCTCGACCAGACGGTCGCTGTGCTCGGCCGCCTCGGGCGGTGTCAGGCGCAGGGCGTGCTCGGCGAGCTCGACCGCTTCGCGCCGAGCTCCTCGGAACGAGGCGGCCGTAGCGGCCGCGGCGACCGTCTCCCCGAGCTCGGCGTCGAATCCATCCGTGGCGAGTGCAAGGTGCCGGGCGCGCAGCTCCTCGTCGACGACCACGTCTGCCAGCTCCAGGTGAAGCTGTCGCCGCGCGCTCGGGCGAGAGTGCTTCCTCGCCGCGGCGGCCAGGAGCGGGTGCGAGGCCCGCACGCGCTCTCCGTCGACGACCAGAACACCCGTGTCGACGGCGTCGTCGACAGTCGTCGCATCCGCGATCGCCACAAGCTGGGAGGTCCGCAGGTCGGCGCTCAGGGCGACGGCGAGCAGGAGCCGGCGCTCGGTGGCCGGAAGCCCGGCCACGCGCACACCGAGCAGATCCTCGACCGCGTCCGGCACCGGCAGCTCCTCGCCGGTCGCGGAGGCACCCTGCTCGGCCATCGTGCGCCCGACCTCGAGCGCGAACAGCGGATTGCCGAGCGTGGCCTCGACGAGCCGGCGCAGACGGTGCCGCGACAGGCTCAGCCCGTGGCGCTCCGAGAGGAGGCGGCGCATCGCTCCGAGGCTGAGCGGGCCGACGTCGAGCTCATCCAGGTCCGGCCGAGCGCCTGCACGAGGTCGGACGGGTGGCCGGAGCGCCTCGAGAGCAGGAAGGCGACCGCCTCGTCTCCGAGCCGGCGCGCGGCAAAGGTGAGCGCGGCGGCGGAAGACGGATCGAGCCACTGCACGTCGTCGACGGCGACGAGAACCGGCCCGCGAGCGGCCAGCGCTCGCAGCGCGTTGAGCAAACCCACGGCGATCGTCTGCGGCTCGGGAGGTTCGCCCGTGGACTCGGCGCGCAGCAGCGCAACGTCAAGTGCGTGGCGCTGCGGCGCCGGCAGTTCCTTCAGCGTGTTGGTGTCGACCTCGTCCAGGAGGTCGACCAGCGCGCCGAACGAGAACTGCGCCTCGGCATCGGTCGGCCGGGCGGAGAGAACGCGGAGCCCCTGCGCCTTGGCAAGCGCGACCCCGGTTTCCCAGAGCGTGGTCTTGCCGATCCCGGCCCCGCCCACGAGCACAAGAGCCCGCGAAGCGTCGTCGCGACGCAGGAACGCCTCGAGCAGGGCAACCTCAGGCTCCCGCCCGACGACGGACGTGCGTCCCAGTCCTCTGGTTGCGGTCGCCACCGTCCCCCCGCGTCACCTCTCGCCCCGCCCGTTACTGCCTAGCCGGGGATAACACAGTTTCCGGGAGGCCGCAATAGGCGTCGGTTCTGCTCGACTATCTCGGCGTTCCCGACGGTGGGGACCACGAACCCCACTCACGCATCGGCTGGCCGGCCATGCCGGAAGACCTGACTGAGCGATGGGCGGTGACTGGGTCGTCGAGAACCCTGCGATGACCCCCCAGCTTGTCGAGTGGTGGTAAGCAGCGGAAGCGTAGTGGCGAGTATCTGCGTGCTTGGCGCGGCGCCGTTGTCTCGCAGTGAACCAAGGCAGTCAACCGTAGAAGGGTGATGGATCAAGCGACCCACCCCGCCCGATACTCACCCAGCAACCGAGAGACGCGCCCCGATGCGGCGGGGGCGCCTCGGAAGCCTCATACGAAGGGCCCTATGCGGCGGGGCCTGACGGTTTACTGCGGCTCTCTCTCACGGGAGACTTGAAACGGGGCCGGGCGGCGGCCCCGTTTCTTGTTGTCTGCAGATATCCCCCTTCAGGGGGGCGCACGGACGGCGCGACCGACGCACGATGGGTTTGCGCTGAACCGGACGCCTGGGCCGCAGAGACGGACGGGAAGCGCTTTAAGGGACGACCGGCAGGTCGTCCCTTTCCTTTGCCCCGAGAAACCCGGCAGGATGGGCACATGAAGGGCTCCGACAAGCCGAAGAAGCTCGGCAAGAAGGCACCGCAGAAGACGCTCAAGGAGAAGCGGAGCGAGAAGAAGGCCAAGAAGCGCGGCAGCACCTTCTCGCCGTAAACAACCCGGCCGCTCGATCTCCTGGCTTCATGAGTCGACCTCTGGGACTGATCGGGGTACCCACCAGCGCCGCGGCGTACGCTCCCGGTCAGGAGCAGGCGCCCGGGCGCTCCGAGATGCGGGCTTGGTCGAGTCGCTGCGGCAATCGGGCGTTCTGGTGCACGACCAGGAGATCGGGCAGCATGGCGCTGGCGCCCCGACCGCGACAACCGGCGCGCCCGAACCTTCCAGGTACGAACACTCCCTGCGTCCTTGCCTCGGAACGATCAGCGCACCCCGGCGACGAGCGCTATTCCGCCGAAACCCTCCAGCGCCTAGGGCACGGCCTCGATCGCGGCCTCTGCCGGCGACCCGCGCACCTGGATCAGGACTGCGGTGAGGACGACCGCGCCGCCGAGCAGCGTCGCCGCGGCCGGCTGCTCCGAGAGGAAGACCCACACCCAGAGCGGGCCGAGCACGATCTCGAGCAGGGTGATCAGCGCCACCTCCGCGGCCGGGATCAGGCGCGCGCCCAGGGTGAGGAAGATCAGGCCGAGGCCGATCTGGCCGATGCCGAGCGCGGCCAGCAGCAGCAGGTCCTGGCTGCCGATCTCGCCGAAGTCCGCGAACGGCGCCGCGAAGACGAACACGAGCAGCTGTGAGAGGCAGGTCGCGGGTGCCATCGAGACGTCGCGGCGATGGCGGGTGACGACGATCACGCCGGCGAACGTGACGGACATGAAGAAGGAGATGCTCAGGCCGAGCGCGCTGGGGTGGTCCGGGCCGCCGACCATCAGCCCGACGCCGACGAGCGCGACCGCCATCGCGAACCAGGTGCGCCGCTCGACGGGCTCGCCGACGAACGTCCCCAGCACCGCGGCGAGCACCGGCGCGAGCGCCTGCATGAAGAGGACGTTTGCGACCGTGGTGTAGTTGAGCGCCACGATGAACGCGCCCGAGGAGGCGGCCAGGAGCGCCGCCACGAACAGGCCGTCGCGGCCGATCGCGCGGAAGGCGCGCACCACCGCTCCGTGCTCGGCGATCGCCACATAGGCGAACAGCCCGAGCACGGCGAAGAACGCGCGCCCGGCCAGCTGCGTGCCGATGCTCATCGTCAGCTCCCGCTGGAAGAGCCCTGCGGTCGACCAGGCCAGCGCGGCGAGCGCGACGTAGATCCGCCCGCGGCGGCGCTGGCCGGCGAGGTCGAGGGTCGCGGTCGCGGACGTCATCCGCGGGAGGTTATTGGGGGCTAGAGGTTCTCAGCCGCTCCTCGACGACCGCCTCGCCGGCCGCGTGGACGGCCGAATGGCCGGTCACCGCGGCCAGGAAGTCGTCGCGCTCGAGCGCGTACAGGTGCGAGGGAGTGGTGGCCTTGACGGTCGCCGTCCGCGGCACGTCGCGGAGCAGGGCGATCTCGCCGAAGAAGTCGCCGCGGCCCGCGGTGCCGCTCGCGCCGTTGGCGATCTCGAGCTCGCCGTCGGCGACCACGTAGAACCTGTCGCCGAGGTCGCCGGCGCGGACGACCACCTCGCCCGCGGGAACGGTCACCTTGGTCAGCCGCGAGGCCACGTGCTCCTTCGCCGCCACGGACAGCGGCGAGAACATCGGCACGCCGTGGACGAGCTCGAGCTCGGCGGCGGGCGCGGCGACCTCGCGGTCGATCCGGACGAGCCACCTCCAGGAGATCAGGGTCAGCACCGGGAGGATCGCGCCGACGACGGCGAAGGCCGCGCGGGGCCCGACGGCGGACACGATCGCCGGTGCCGAGATCGAGCCGAGGGCGAGCCCGCCCATGGCGATTCCCCAGGTCACGCCGAGCGCCCCGTTGAGCACGGAGTCGGGGACGATCCGCTGGAGGAGCGTGAAGCCGGCGACGTCCTCGACGCTGTTGGCCGCGCCGACCACCGCCAGCAGGAGCAAGGCAGCGGGGAGGTAGGGCCGCGGGGCGACCAACGCGATCGGCAGCCCCCAGAAGACGAGCGCCAGACCGAGCGGCACGGCCAGCCGCCTGCCCTCGAGCGTCATCGCGCCGAACGCCCCGAACAGGCCGCCCACGCCGATCGCGGCCATCAGGTACCCGACGGATCCCGGGCCGGTGTCGAGCACGCGGAAGACGAAGACGACGATCAGCACGTTCAGGCAGCCGCGGACGAACGTCTGGGCGAAGAAGAGCGCCACGATCAGGCGAGGCTTCGGGTGGTTGACGGCGCGGAAGCCGTTGAGGACGAGCTCGCGCGCGTCGTCGCCCCGGGACGCGGCCGTCACCTGGATGCGGCCCTCGCAGCGCACCCCGGCGAGCAGCCCGGCCGCGACGAGCAGGGCGGCGGCGGCGACGAAGAAGACGACGCCCGGATCCGCGAGCGAGACGAGCACGCCGGCCAGCAGCGGGCCGGCGAGCATGCCGAGGCTCTCGATCGTCGAGGTGGCGCCGTTCGAGGCGATCAGCTCCTCCGGCGTCCGCGCGAGCGAGGGCAGGATCGCCTGCAGCGCCGGCCGGAAGAGCGTCGAGGTGACGCCGACGACGCCGGCGAGCAGGTAGATCGCGACCTGGCTGCGCCCGGCGAAGAAGGCGAGGCCCGAGGCGGCGAGCGCGGCGCTCCCGGCCAGCGCGATCGCGAGCAGGAAGCGCTCGCGGCGGAAGCGGTCGCCGAGGCCGCCGGCCAACGGGGCGACGAAGGCCGCGGGCAGCATGCGCACGAGGCCCGGCGATCCCGACCGCGGCGGTGCCGCCGGCGTCGTAGGCGAAGATCCCGAGTGCGACGAAATGCGCCCATTCCGCTGCGATCGAGGCTCCCCAGGCGAGCTCGACGCGGCGCAGGTCGGTGTTGCGCATGACCGCGCTGAGAGCGGAGAGGGCCTGGCCCGGACGGCTCATTTGCAGGCAATTCCGCCCACGCGCGGGTAGGGAAGTCAACTCAGGGCGATCGGGGCTAGGATCGGGACGCCCACGACCTCATAGGGAGGAGCCATGGCCGCCAAGCCGATCCCCGAGGGCTACAACAGCCTCAACCTGTACATCTCCGTCGACGACGCCGCCGGCGCGATCGACTACTACACGCGGGTCTTCGGTGCGAAGGAGCGCTTCCGCATGCCCGGCCCCGACGGGAAGATCGGGCACGCCGAGCTGCAGATCGGCGACTCCGTCCTGCTGCTCGCCGACCCGTGGCCGCAGTCGAGCTCGAAGCCGCCGAAGGAGCTGGGCGGCACGAGCGCGGGGCTGCTGCTGTACGTCGAAGACGTCGACAAGGTCGTCGCGAAGGCGACCGAGAACGGCGCCACGCTGACCATGCCCATCGAGGACATGTTCTGGGGCGACCGCTTCGGCCAGGTCACCGACCCGTACGGCCACTCCTGGCAGATCGCGACGCACAAGGAAGACCTGAGCGAAGAGGAGATCGCGGAGCGCGGCAAGGCGGCGATGGCCGCCATGAGCGGATAACCCGCTTCGTCGGCCGAGCGAACGTTCGCAAGCGGCTGGGCCCGCTCGAGGGCGAGCCCGGCCGCACCGTCTACGCGGACGGCGCCGCGCGGTTCGAGCTCGCCGCCGAGACGATCGTCGTCAGGCCGCCGTTCGGCCTCGCGCACGCGCGCGTGTACGAGAAGGTCGAGCTCGGGCCGCTCTTCGAGGCTCTGGACGTCGAGCGCGTGGTCGCCGCGCTGCTGGTTCGGCTCGGCGGCTACGCGGTCGGCGTCTTCGAGGGCGAGCGCCTGGTCGCCTCGAAGGTCGGCACGCGCTTCGTCAAGGGCAAGCACAAGAAGGGCGGCTCGTCGTCGAACCGGTTCCGGCGGCGGCGCGACGAGCAGGCGCGGGCGCTGATCGAGGCGGCGGCGGAGACCGCGGCGCGGGTGCTCGAGCCCTGGCGCGAGCGGGTCGAGCACGTCGCGCTCGGCGGCGACCGCGCGGCGGTGCGGCAGGTGCTCGCCGCGGAGCCGCGCCTCGCGTGGCTCGAGACGAAGGCGCTGCCGCGCTTCTTCACCGTGCCCGACCCGCGGCTGCGCGACCTCGAGCGGCTGCCCTACGACCTCTACGCGGCGGAGCTCACGACGACGGCCGCTCGAATGCGAGCGGCGTCGAAGGTCCGCTGCGGACGTAGAGTGTTATCGTCGCTGAAGTCGCTCGAAGGAGACGGTTGGCGTGGCGACGCGCGTATTGATCGCCGGCGGTGGAGTTGCCGCCTTGGAGGCCGCTCTCGCTCTGCGGGCGCTGGGCGAGGGGAACGTCAGCGTCGAGATGCTGTCGCCCGAGCCTCAGTTCTGGTACCGGCCGCTCGCGGTCGCGGAGCCATTCGATCTCGGCGAGGTGAGGCAATTCGAGCTGACCGAGCTGGCAGAAGCCGCCGGAGCGACCCTCTCGTTGGGGGCACTGGCGGGTGTCGATGCCGGAAGTAGCCTGGCACACACCTCAGCGGGTAGCTCGGTTCCTTACGACGTCCTGCTCGTCGCCTGCGGAGCCAGTCCCACCGCGGCTGTCCCCGGCGCCCTGACGTTCCGCGGCCCGGGGGATAGCGAGAAAATCCGCACGCTGCTCGAGGAGATCGCTTCCGGTGAGGTAGAGCGGGTCGCCTTCTGCGTCCCCTGGGGAGCGGTCTGGTCGCTTCCGATCTATGAGCTGGCGCTGATGACGGCGACCTACCTCGCCGAGCGCGGACTCGACCACGTCGAGCTCATGTTGGTCACGCCCGAGGACGAGCCGCTCCAGCTGTTCGGGCGCGCCGGAAGCGAGGCGGTGCGGCAGTCGCTGGAGGAACGGGGAATCGTCGTTCGGACGGGCTCCTGCCCGGTGGAGCTGGTCGACGGGGAGCTACGCCTCGTTCCCGAAGGAACGATCGCGACCGATCGTGTCGTCGCTCTTCCACGACTGCGGGGGCCGCGTATCGCCGGCCTGCCACAGACGGTCGAAGGTTTCCTCCCCGTTGACGCGCACGGCCAGGTCTACGGTCTCTCCGATGTCTTCGCCGCCGGCGACATCACCAGCTTCCCGGTCAAGCAGGGCGGGATCGCTGCCCAGCAGGCGGACGCCGCCGCCGAGATGATCGCGGCAAACGCCGGCGCGGACCTGATGCCGCAACCTTTCCGGCCGGTACTCCGAGGGCTCCTCTTGACCGGGAGGGAGCCGCGCTACCTCAGGCACGACATCGCCGGCGGCGCCGGCGACGCCTCGTCGGCCGGCCCCGACCCCCTGTGGTGGCCGCCCGCGAAGATCGTCGGGCACTACCTCGCGCCCTTCCTCGCGGATGTTGCCGGCGTCGAGAGCCCAGCCGAGACGACCTCCGCTCCTGGCGCCGTTCCCGTCGAGGTCGAGCTCGACCCTGCGAGCGTCCACCGTTTGGCTGCGCTGCAGTGGGAGATAGCGGCCGAGGCGGAAGGAGAGGACGGGGCCAGGGCCGCGGACGCCATGTCGACCGATCCGCTCGTCGTGGCCCCCGAGGACACACTCGGGGAGGTCGCCGAGAAGATGCGCGCAGGCGAGCTTGGCTCGGCCCTCGTGGCGGACTACGGGCGGCTGATCGGGATTCTCACGTCACGCGACCTGCTGCGCGCCTTCGCCGGCCGCGTGCACCCGAGCGAGGCGCGTGTCCGCGAGTGGATGACCGCTGAGCCTGTTGTAGTCACAGCCGCTACGCCGCTCGAGGCGGCTGTGACCCTTATGACCGAGTACGGCTTCCACCACCTGCCCGTCGTCGATGACGAGCGACCGGTTGGGATGCTCGGACTTCGCCAGGCGCTGCGTCAGGTGCGCGGGCGGACCGGGATCGGTCTCGGGTTCTGACAGCGCAAGAGCTTCCGCTCACAACTCGTGATCGGGCACGATCGAGCGGAAGTGCCTCTCGACGATCTCGAGGGTCTCGAGCACGGGCCGTTGCTGGAGCAGCTCGCTGTAGTTCTTCGCGCCTTCGCGGTCGTGGCCGCGACCCACGTCCTCGGGAGGAAGATGACCGATGGCGTCCCAATGCCAGCCGCCTGGTGTCGTCGGATCGAGGTAGATCACGGATGCCAGCTCATGGTGGCAACGATCGCGCACGTAACGAAGGCCGTCGAGATGCCGGTCCTGCGGCTCGACCAACCGGAACCATGTGTCCCAAAGTGAGTGAGCCCAGTTCAGGGCCTCGAACAACGGCGGATACACATCGCGAGCGCTGTTTGCTCCGAGAGCCGCCTGCTCGCGAAAACGCTCGACAGCGTCCGCGTAACCGCGAACAAGCCAAGAACTGGGTGTAGATCCGTGCGTCCGCACCTATCGCGCCGCCGATCGATTGGACACGTGTGCGGCGCGTGAGTTTGCCACGTCGACGCGGAGCGGCCGCCGATCTGCCGGGAAGCAGCGATCATGCTCGCGTGAACAGGCGGGAGGAAGTCAAGGTCGTCATTGCACGCTGGAGTTTCGCGGTCTCGAGGCGATGCTAGCCCTGGTGTCCGCTGGAGCGACCGATCTGGGCGCGATGCAGGCCGTGATCTTCGATCTCGACGGCGTCGTCACCCGCACGGCCGAGGTCCACGCGCAGGCGTGGAAGCAGCTCTTCGACGAGTACCTCGCGGCACGCGCCCGGAGCCTCGGCGAGCCTTTCCGGCCTTTCGACCGCTCCTCCGACTACCGCCGCTTCGTCGACGGCAAGCCTCGCTACGAGGGGGTCGCGAGCTTCCTCGGGTCTCGCGGGATCGAGCTCCCGTTCGGCTCGCCGGAGGATCCGGAGGAGCGGGAGACCGTCTGCGGTCTCGGCAACCGCAAGAACCGCTATTTCCGGGAAGCATTGGCAACGACGGGAAGCCACCCTTACCCGACCACGCTCGAGCTGATTGCAAGGCTGCGCGAGCAGGGGGTACGCACGGCGATCGTCTCGTCGAGCCGCAACTGCGCGGCCGTGCTCGAGGCCGCCGGGATCCGAGAGCTCTTCGACGCCAAGGTCGACGGCGTCGACGCGGCCGAGCTCGGATTGCCGGGCAAGCCTGATCCCGCCGTGTTCCTCGACGCGGCGCGCCGCTTGGGAGTCGATCCGGCGCATGCGGCGGTCGTCGAGGACGCGATCGTGGGCGTCGAGGCCGGACGGCGAGGGGGCTTCGCGCTCGTGGTCGGGGTCGACCGGGAGGCACAGTTCGAGGCGCTCGTCGCCGCCGGCGCCGATGTCGTCGTCGGCGACCTGGGGGAGCTTGCGGCGTGAGCGTCTGGCTCCTCGAGTACAGCGGCTTCGACCCGGCGCGTGAGGGTCTGCGCGAGGCGCTCTGCACGCTCGGCAACGGTTGGCTCGCGACCCGGGGAGCGGCACCGGAGGCCCTCGCCGATGGGACTCACTATCCGGCCACCTACGTGGCCGGGGTCTACGACCGGCTGGCCACCACCGTCGCCGGCCGCACCCTCGAGGACGAGAGCATCGTCAACCTTCCAAACTGGCTACCCCTGACGTTTCGTGCAGAGGACGGGTGCTGGCTGGAGGCAGCCGAGCTCCTCGAGAACCGGGTGGAGCTCGACCTCCGCCGGGGCGTCCTCATCCGGCTCGCGCGGGTCCGCGACGATGCAGGCCGCCTCACGGGCGTGACGCAACGGCGCCTCGTCTCGATGGACCAGCCGCACCTGGCCGCGCTCGAGACGACCATCGTGTCCGAGAACTGGTCTGGCCGGTTGCAGGTTCGCTCGCTGCTCGACGGGGACGTGAGCAACTCCGGGGTCGCCCGCTACCGCGCCCTCGCCGGAGATCATCTGACCGCGATCGAGACCGCGAGCGTCGACGACGAGACGGTGGCGCATCCGAGCGCAGACACGAGGCTCGCGCATCCTCGTGGCGCAGGCGGCGCGGACCTGCCTCTACCGGGACGGCGCCGCCGTCCCGGCGACGCGGACGCTTCTGCAGGAGCAGACTTCGGTCGGGCACGAGCTCTCTGCCGACCTCGGCGAAGGCGAGTTCGTGACCGTCGAGAAGGTCGTCGGGGTCTACACCTCACGTGAGCCGGCCCTTTCCGAGCCTGGCTACGCGGCCCATCGAGCCGTCGGCCGAGCGCCGCGCTTCAACGAGCTGCTCGAGAGGCACGCCCTCGCCTGGCACCAGCTGTGGCATCGGTTCGGGATCTCAATCGAGGAGGGCGAGGAGCGAACCGCGCTGATCGTGAACCTCCACGTGTTCCACCTCCTGCAGACGATCTCGCCCCATACCGCCGGGGTCGACGCGGGCGTGCCTGCTCGCGGGCTTCACGGTGAGGCCTATCGCGGCCACGTCTTCTGGGACGAGGTCTTCGTCTTCCCCTTCTTCAACTTCCGGCTTCCGCGACTTGCGCGGGCTCTTCTCCGCTACCGCTACCGGCGGCTTCGGGAGGCTCGCTGGGCCGCACAGGAGGCGGGCTTCGAGGGTGCGATGTTCCCCTGGCAGAGCGGGAGTGACGGACGGGAGGAGACGCAGCGACGCCACCTGAACCCCCGCTCGAACCGCTGGAATGCCGACCATTCCTCGCTGCAGCGGCACATCAACGCCGCGATCGTCTACAACCTCTGGCACTACTACCAGGTCACCGGCGACCTCGGCTTCCTCGCCGGCTTCGGCGCGGAACTGATCATCGAGATCGCACGCTTCTGGAGCTCGATCGCACGCTACAACCGGGCGCTGGACCGCTACGAGATCTGCGGCGTGATGGGCCCCGACGAGTACCACGACGCGCTTCCTGACGCGCCGACACCCGGGGTCGACAACAACGCATACACGAACGTCATGGCCGTCTGGGTGCTGTGCCGCGCGCTCGACCTCCTCGAGCTGATTCCTTCCGACCAGGCCGAAGAGCTGCGCGAGCGGCTCTCGCTCACCGCCGAGGAAACCGAGCGCTGGGAGGACGTGAGCCGCAAGATGCGCCTCGTCTTCCACGAGGACGGCATCCTCAGCCAGTTCGAGGGCTACGAGCAGCTCGAGGAGTTCGATTGGGACGGCTACCGCTCCCGCCACGGCGACATCAGGCGCCTCGACAGGATCCTCGAGAGCGAGGGTGACACTCCGAATCGCTACAAGGTCTCGAAGCAGGCCGACGTGCTCATGCTCTTCTACCTCCTGTCCGCCGACGAGCTCGGCGAGATCTTCGCGCGTCTCGGGTACGACTTCGAGGAGGACACGATCCCGAGGGCGGTCGACTACTACCTCGACCGGACCTCGCACGGCTCGACTCTGAGTAGCGTCGTGCATGCGTGGGTGCTCGCGCGCTCCGATCGAAGCCGCTCCTGGGAGTTCTTCCTCGAGGCGCTCGAGAGCGACATCTCCGACTCCCAGGGCGGCACGACCGAGGAGGGGATCCATCTGGGAGCGATGGCCGGCACGCTCGACCTCCTCCAGCGGTGCTACACGGGGCTCGAGGTTCGCGACGACGTCCTCTGGCTGAACCCGCAGCTGCCGACGGGGCTCAGGCGGCTCGCCTTCACGATCCTCTACCGAGGACAGCTCGTCGAGCTCGAGTTCGAGGACGAGAGCGTCACCGTGACCTCGCAGACCGCGCAGGCGGCGCCGATCTCGGTCGGGATCGGCGCGACGGTCACGGATCTCCAGGCCGGCAGCCGCCTCGAGCTTCATGCCCGCGCGGCGCCGGCCTCCTGAGCCGCGCTGAAGACCTACTGGGCGAGAGGCAGCGGAGTATGCTGGGCATCGGAATCAGAAGGAAAGGACGAGCATGCCCAGGAAGATCTGTCTCTCCGCCGGCCTCGTCACGCTGCTCCTCGTCGGCCTTCTTGCGTCCGGGTGCGGAGGCAGCAGCAAGAAGGCGGCGACCACCACGTCGACGTCCGCCGGCACAACGACGACACCTACCGTCGACAGCACGGTCGCGGCGGAGGTTCCCTCCGCGATCAAGTCGAAGGGCACACTGACCGTCGCCGCAGACGCCACCTATGCTCCCAACGAGTTCATCGGTAGCAACGGAACGAGCGTCGAAGGCATGGACCCCGACCTGGCTAAGGCCCTCGCCGCCGTCATGGGACTCAAGGTCAAGGTCGTCAACGCGAGCTTCGACGGAATCATCCCAGGGCTCGCCTCCGGCAAGTACGACCTCGGGATGTCGTCCTTCACCGACACCAAAGAACGTCAGAAGACGGTCGATTTCGTCACCTACTTCTCCGCTGGCACCTCTTTCTACGTGAAGGCGCAGGGAGGGCCGACCATCAATACGCTCGCCGATCTCTGCGGGCACTCGGTGGGGGTCGAGAGGGGGACTACCCAGGCGGACGACGCGACCGCGCAGAACACAAAGTGCAAGACCGCAGGCAAGTCCGGCGTCAAGGTGTCTGTCTTCCCGGACCAGAACGCCGCGAACCTGTCAATCTCAAGCGGCCGAGCGCAGGTGGGCATGGCCGACTCGCCGGTCGCCGCATACATCGTCAAGCAGTCGAACGGCCAGTTCAAGCTGACGGGCTCGTCGTACAACACCGCGCCCTACGGCATCGCGATTCCCAAGGGAAACGGCATGACCAAGCCGATCCTCGCGGCGCTGAAGGTGCTCATGTCGAATGGTCAGTACAAGGCGATCCTGACGAAGTGGAACATCGCCTCCGGCGCGATCACGAATCCGACCATCAACGGAGCTACCAGCTAGTCACAGACGACGCAGTGAGTTAGGGTCAGCGGCTTCCGTGGAGTCCACCGCCGGGACCCCCGAGAGCGTTCCGCCGCCGATCCGGCCCGAAGAGATCAAGGCGATCCCGCTTCGCCATCCGGGCCGCTGGGTCGCGAGTGCGATCATCCTCGTCCTCGCGGCAGCGTTCGCGAAGTCGGTTGCGACCAACCCGCGGTTCCAGTGGGGGATCATCGGTCATTACTTCTTCTCGAGCCGGGTCCTAGACGGCCTCGTCGTCACGCTCGAGCTGACGGTTCTCTCGATGGCGATCGGCGTCACCATCGGCGTCGTGCTCGCGGTCATGCGGCTGTCGTCGAATCCGCTCGTCTCCGGCACCAGTTGGTTCTACATCTGGTTGTTCCGAGGAACGCCGGTGCTGGTCCAGATCCTCTTCTGGGGCTACATCTCCGCGCTCTATCCGCAGTTGTCGCTGGGGATCCCGTTCGGGCCACAGTTCGTGCACTTCAGCGCGAACTCGGCCATCACGCCGTTCGTCGCCGGGATGCTCGCCCTCGGGTTGAACGAGGGCGCCTACATGGCCGAGATCGTGCGGGCGGGGATCATCTCGGTCGAGGAGGGCCAGGCGGAGGCTGCCCAGAGCCTCGGCATGACGCGCCTGCTGACGATGCGACGGATCGTCTTGCCGCAGGCGATGCGGGTGATCATCCCGCCGACCGGCAACGAGACGATCTCGATGCTGAAGACGACCTCTCTCGTCAGCGTCATCGCCGTGACGGACCTGCTCTACTCGGTGGAGCTCATCTACGCGGTCAACTATCGGACGATCCCGCTCCTGATCGTGGCGAGCATTTGGTACCTGCTCGTCACGACCGTGCTCACGGTCGGCCAGTACTACGTCGAGCGTCACTTCGGCCGCGGCGCGACGCGCGACCTTCCGGAGACGCCGCTCCAGCGTCTTCGTCGATATCTCTCGTTCCGGCACGCGACCGTCGACGTGCCCGAGTCCTCCGGAGAGAGACGATGAGCACGCCGATGGTCAAGGCCGAGGGGGTCCAGAAGCGCTTCGGCCGCCTCGAGGTGCTCAAGGGAGTTTCGCTCGAGGTGGAGTCCGGCGAGGTCGTCTGCATGATCGGCCCCTCCGGCTCGGGGAAGTCGACGTTCCTGCGTTGCATCAACCACCTCGAGAAGATCGACGCCGGCCGGCTGTCGGTCGACGGGGAGCTCGTCGGCTACCGTCAGGTGGGCGACAAGATCTACGAGCAGCGCGACGCCGAGGTTTGCCGGGACCGCGCCGAGATCGGCATGGTCTTCCAGCGGTTCAACCTCTTCGGCCACATGACCGCGCTCGAGAACGTGATCGAGGCTCCCGTCCACGTCAGGAAGTTGCCGAAGAAGGAGGCCGTCGCAGCAGGGGAAGGTTCTCCTCGACCGGGTGGGGCTCACCGACAAGCACGACGGCTACCCGTCTCAGCTGTCCGGCGGCCAGCAGCAACGAGTCGCTATCGCTCGGGCCTTGGCCATGAAGCCGAAGCTGATGCTGTTCGACGAGCCAACGTCGGCGCTCGACCCCGAGTTGGTCGGTGAGGTGCTCGACGTGATGAAGAGCCTCGCTTTCGACTTCAAGACCACGATGATCGTCGTCACCCACGAGATGGGGTTCGCCCGCGAGGCCGCCGACCGCGTCCTGATGATGGATGACGGCCGAATCATCGAGGACGGGACGCCCGAGCATTTCTTCGAGGCGCCTCGGGAGGAACGGACGAAACAGTTCCTCTCCGCGATCCTCTAATCGGGCATAGACCCGGGCGAGGAGTACGGTGGGGTGCCGACGATTGTCGTCCTCCGTCGAAACTACGGTGGCACGAATCAGGGTTTTCGCGGATGCCGGTTCGGGCCCGGTAGGGAAGCATTACGGGTGCGCGAAGTACGAACTGCAAGTAGGACGAAGCTCCACCGAGAAGGCGACAGGAAGAACCTCCGAACGCCCTCCCGGTGAAGCGGACGAAAGCGGAATCGACTTCACGAAGATCAAGGGCCCGCTCAAGCGGGCCCTTCTTTTGCGCCGAGGAGCACGCATCCGCATCGGGAACTGCTGACCCAGGCGACGGGAAGACTCCGGAAGCCGCTCTTGGAGCGGCTTCCGGAGTGCGGGCCGGCTCACCAGTCTGGGGAGCCGAGGCGCGCCGTCTAGACGAGGACCTTGAAGAAAGTCTCGACGTCCTCCGCCGGGAAGGTCTCGGTCTCGAAGATCTCGAGCTTCGCGATCTTGCCGAGGACGCGGAATGCGGTCTCGTTGTCGGGGTACGTGAAGATCCCCAGGTACTCCCAGGGGCCCATGATTGCCATGAAGCGCTCGAGCGTGCCACCCTCGTGCTCGACGATCTTGTGGATCTTGTCGAGGTACTCGGGGGTCTTCTCGAGGTGCTCACGGGCCACAGGCGTCACCCTGAACAAGCCGACGTACGTGAACATCCCGACCTCCTACTTGGGGGCATTGCTGAGAGCCCCGGCAAACTCAGATCATCCCCGCCGGCGGATTCGCGCGAATCGGCAGACCCGCTGATCGCGCCTTCCTCTTTCTACTGAGCGGCGACGAAGATGAAGGAGCGGCGCGGTCAGACCCACTCGCACTAGTTCTCAGGCCGGAGCGGCGTCGCGCTCGCGCTTGCGGCGCGAGGCGAGCGTCTGCCGTTTCCCCGCCGAGAGCTCGACCTTGCGCAGGCGGATGCTCTTCGGGGTCACCTCGACGCACTCGTCCTCGCGGATGAACTCGAGCGCCTGCTCGAGCGAGAGCGGGCGTGGGCGGGATCAGGCGCACCAGCTCGTCCGCGGTCGCCGAGCGCATGTTGGTCAGCTTCTTCTCCTTGCTCGCGTTCACGTCGAGGTCGTTGTCGCGGGAGTTCTCGCCGACGACCATCCCCTCGTAGAGCTCAGCGCGCGGGGCGACGAAGAGCGAGCCGCGCTCCTGCAGGCCGGCGATCGCGAAGGCCGTCGCCTGGCCGCGGCGGTCGGCCACGAGGCTGCCGGTCGGGCGGGTGCGCAGCTCGCCGTGCCACGGTTCCCAGCGCTCGAAGACGTGGTGCATGATCCCCGTCCCGCGGGTCTCGGTGAGGAACTCCGTGCGGAACCCGATCAGGCCGCGAGCCGGGACGAGGTACTCCATCCGCGCCCAGCCGGTGCCGTGGTTGACCATCTGCTGTAGCGATCCCTTGCGCAGCGCGAGCAGCTGCGTGACGACGCCGATGTAGTCCTCGGGCACGTCGATCGCGACCCGCTCGACCGGCTCGTGCTTGACGCCCTCGAGCTCGCGCGTGAGCACCTCCGGCTTGCCGACCGTCAGCTCGAAGCCCTCGCGGCGCATGATCTCGACGAGCACCGCGAGCTGGAGCTCGCCGCGGCCCTGCACCTCCCAGACCTCCGGCTTGGCGGTGGGGACTACGCGAAGGGAGACGTTGCCGACCAGCTCCTGCTCGAGCCGGGCGATCAGTGCGCTCGCGGTCACCTTGTCGCCCTCGGTGCCCGCCAGGGGGGAGGTGTTGATCCCGAGCGTCATCGCGAGCGACGGCTCGTCGACCACGCTCACCGGGAGCGGGCGCGGATCCTCGGCGTCGGCGATCGTCTCGCCGATCGTCACCTCCGGCAGGCCCGCCAGTGCGACGATCTCGCCGGGGCCCGCCTCGTCGGCCGGGACGCGGTCGAGCGCCTCGGTCACGTAGAGCTCGGTCACGCGCGCGGTCTCGATCGTCCCGTCGGCGCGGCACCAGGCGACCTGCTCGCCCTTGCGGATCGTCCCGTGCTGGACGCGCAGGAGCGCCAGGCGGCCCACGTAGGGCGAGGCGTCGAGGTTGGTGACGAGCGCCTGCAGCGGGTGGGTCGGGTCGTACGCGGGCGGCGGCACGGTCGCGAGCAGCGTCTGGACGAGCGGGCCGAGATCCGCGGCGAGCTCGTCCGGGGTGAAGCCGGCGCGGCCCTCGCGCGCGTTGCAGTAGACGATCGGAAACTCGATCTGCGACTCGTCGGCGTCGAGGTCGAGGAAGAGCTCGTAGACCTCGTTCACGACCGCCTCGGGGCGCGCGTCGGGCCGGTCGACCTTGTTCACGACGAGCACGACGGGCAGGCGCGCCTCGAGCGCCTTGCGCAGGACGAAGCGCGTCTGCGGCAGCGGCCCCTCGCTCGCGTCGACGAGGAGGAGGACCCCGTCGACCATCGTCAGCCCGCGCTCGACCTCGCCGCCGAAGTCGGCGTGGCCGGGTGTGTCGACGATGTTCACCTTCGTCTCGCCGATCTGCACGGCGGTGTTCTTGGCGAGGATCGTGATGCCCTTCTCGCGCTCGAGGTCCATCGAGTCGAGCACCCGCTCGGCCACGTCCTGGTTGGCCCGGAACGAGCCGGACTGCCACAGGAGGGCGTCCACGAGCGTCGTCTTGCCGTGGTCGACGTGGGCGACGATGGCGACGTTCCGAAGATCGTCGCGGCGGGCGGTGAGGTTTGTCTCGTGGCGGCACCGAGCCACCCTAGCGAGGCTCTGGACGACAAAGGGGGCGGTTTCGGCACAGCCACGTCACACACGCGTGACGGGTTCGCTGCTCCAATGGATGCATGGAGAACGGCAAGCCGACGGTCAGGCAGATCTACGCGCTCGCGGCGGTGCTCTGCGCCGGGGCGGGTGAGGAGTTTCCGGAGACGAGGGAGGCGGCCTCCGAGCTGATCGAGCGACTGCGGGTGGAGAGCGGGCATCCCGCGCCGCGGCTCGAGGACGTGCCCTTCCGGCCGCGCGGGCGGCGCCGCGAGGCCAGTCGAGTGGCGAAGGAGTTGGTCGATGAGATGAGGTGAGGGAAACCTGTTGCCAGGTCGTCGGACCTGGTCCTTAGACTCGACTTCCCGTGGCTGACGCCGGCTTCGTCCATCTGCACGTCCACTCCGAGTACTCGATCCTCGACGGCGCCTGCCGCATCCCCGGGCTCGCGGCCAGGGCGGCCGAGCTGGAGATGCCGGCGGTGGCGCTCACCGACCACGGCTCGCTGGCCGGCGCGGTCGAGCTCTACCAGGAGGCGGGCAAGCAGGGCGTCAAGCCGATCCTCGGGTGCGAGCTCTACGTCGCCGAGGACCGCCGCGCCCAGCGGAAGGGCTACGCGCACCTGACGCTGCTCGCCGAGGACAACACGGGCTACGGCAACCTGATCAAGCTCGCCTCCGCGGGCTACCTCGAGGGCTACTACTACAAGCCGCGCGTCGACTGGGAGCTGCTCGAGCGGCACTCGCAGGGGCTGATCGCGCTCTCGGGCTGCCTCTCGGGGCGCGTCTGCAAGGCGCTCGAGGAGAACCGCGGCGACGACGCGCGCAAGGACCTCGACCGCCTGGCGCAGGTCTTCGGGCGCGACTCGACCTACGTCGAGATGCAGAACGCCGGCCTCGACATCCAGGCGCGGATCAACCCGGCGCTCGCGACGCTGGCGGGCGAGGCGGGCCTGCCGCTCGTCGCGACGGGCGACGTCCACTACCTGCGCCACGAGGACGCGCAGGCCCACGAGGCGCTGCTGTGCATCCAGTCGGGCGACTCGCTCAAGAACCCGAACCACTGGAAGTTCGACACCGACCAGTTCTTCTTCAAGTCGCCGGCGGAGATGGCGCTCGACTTCCCCGGCCACGAGGAGGCGATGCGGCGCACGCTCGAGATCGCCGAGCGCTGCAACGTCGAGCTCGAGCTGGGGACGATCCTGCTGCCGAGCTTCCCGGTCCCTGAGGGCAAGGACGCGTTCGACTACCTCGTCGAGCTGTGCGAAAAAGGCCTGCAAAAGCGCTACGAGCGGCCGACTCCCGAGCTCCAGGAGCGCCTGCGCTTCGAGCTGAAGACGGTCAAGGAGATGGGCTTCGCCGACTACTTCCTGATCGTCTGGGACTTCGTCTCGTTCGCGAAGCGCAACGGCATCCAGGTCGGGCCCGGGCCGCGGCAGCGCCGCCGGCTCGCTCGCGGCCTATTGCCTCGAGATCACGGACGTCGACCCGATGGAGTACGGCCTGCTCTTCGAGCGCTTCCTCAACCCGGGCCGCAAGTCGATGCCGGACATGGACATCGACTTCGCCGTCGCCGGGCGCGACCGCGTCATCAACTACGTGGCCGAGAAGTACGGGCGCGACCGGGTCGCCCAGATCATCACCTTCGGGACGATGATGGCCAGGGCCGCGGTCCGCGACGCGGGCCGCGTGCTCGAGATCCCGTACGGGACCGTCGACAAGGTCGCGAAGCTGATCCCGGAGGGACCGAAGGTCTACCTCGACGACTGCCTCAAGCCGGGCTCGGAGCTGAAGCAGGCCTACGACGCCGACCCGCTCGTGAAGGAGATCGTCGACCTCGCGAAGCCGCTCGAAGGCCTCGTCCGCCAGGACTCGATCCACGCAGCCGGGGTCGTGATCTCGGACCGGCCGCTGACCGACGTCGTGCCGCTGCAGCAGAAGGGCTCCGACCAGGAGGTCGTGACCCAGTTCAAGATGGGCGACGTCGAGGCGCTCGGCCTCCTGAAGATGGACTTCCTCGGGCTGCGCAACCTCGACGTGATCGACAAGACGCTCGACCTGATCGGCGGCCTCGACGTCGCCAAGCTGCCGCTCGACGACGCGGCGACCTACGCGATGCTGCAGCGCGGCGACGCGACCGGCGTCTTCCAGTTCGAGTCGTCCGGGATGCGCGAGGCGCTGCGCCAGGTCAAGCCGACCGAGTTCGAGGACCTGATCGCCCTCGTCGCGCTCTACCGGCCGGGCCCGATGGGCTACATCCCGGTCTACGCGCGCCGCAAGGCGGGCCAGGAGGCGGTGTCGTACCTCGACCCGCGGCTCGAGCCGCTGACCGGCCTCACCTACGGCATCTGCATCTACCAGGAGCAGTACATGGAGATCGCCAAGCAGCTCGCCGGCTTCACGCCCGCCGAGGCCGACGACCTGCGCAAGGCGATCGGGAAGAAGATCCACGCGCTGATGGCGTCCCTCAAGGACAAGTTCCTCGAGGGCTGCGCGGCCAACTCGGTCACGCCGGCGGTCGCCAACCAGCTCTGGAAGGACATGGAGCAGGCGCAGGACTACTCCTTCAACAAGTCGCACGCCGCCTGCTACGCGCTGATCGCCTACCGCACCGCGTGGCTGAAGGCGCACCACCCGAAGGAGTACATGGCCGCGCTGATCTCCTCGGTCATGAACACGAAGGACCGCGTGCCGTTCTACGTCGCCGCCTGCAACGAGATGGGCGTCGAGGTGCTGCCGCCGGACGTGAACTCGTCCGAGTGCGACTTCGCGGTGGTCGAGGGGAAGATCCGCTTCGGCCTGAACGCGGTCAAGAACGTCGGCGACGCCGCGGCGCGGGCGATCGTGCACGCGCGCGGGGACGGCGGCGAGTTCACCTCGCTCTGGGACTTCACCGAGCGGGTCGACCCGCAGGTGGTGAACAAGCGCGCGCTCGAGTCGCTGGTCAAGTGCGGGGCGCTCGACTCGAGCGGCGGCACCCGGCGCGGGATGCTGGAGGCGCTGGAGAACGCGCTCTCCCACGGGCAACGGGCGCAGAACGACCGCCTCAGCGGCCAGAGCTCGCTCTTCGGGGAGGCCGAGGCGAAGCCCGAGAACCCGCCGATCGGGACCGAGGAGTACGAGAAGAACGAGCTGCTGCGGCAGGAGAAGGAGGCGCTCGGCCTCTACGTCTCGGAGCACCCGCTGGAGGCGATCAAGGCGCAGCTGCGCCGCAAGACCGACGCGACCCTGGCCGAGCTCGAGCGCCGCCGCGACGGCGAGGTCGTGACGGTCGCCGGGATCGTGAGCGCGCTCAAGCAGCTGACGACCAAGAAGGGCGAGCCGATGGTCTTCATGCGGCTCGACGACGTGCTGGGCAGCGCCGAGGTGGTCGTCTTCAACTCCGTCTACGCGGCCGCGCGCGAGCTGCTGCTCGTCGACGCGGTGCTCGTGGTCAAGGCGCGCATCGACCACAAGGAGGGCGAGACGAAGCTGATCGCGCTGGAGGTGACGGCCTTCGAGGCCACGCCCGAGCGCAAGGAGGTGCGGCTGAAGCTCGACGCGCGCCGCGCGAGGGCCGGGCTGATCCGCGAGCTCGCGGCGGTGGTGAAAGACTTCCCCGGCGAGGCGCCGGTGATCCTCGACCTCGTCACCTCCGAGGGCCCGCGCACCTTCCAGTTCGGCTCGGACTACAAGGTCAAGCCCGAGCCGGACTTCTTCGCCGAGGTGAAGGCGCTCCTCGGCGAGGCCGCTGTGGCCTAGCCGTCCCGGTGGGCTCGGCCGAAGCACTCGTCGGCGGGAGGCTGTTCCAGGTCGCGTTCGTCGTCCGCGACCTCGACGCGGCTCTGGAGCGGTTCGGCGGTCTGCTCCCCACCGGCGGCTGGCGCTGTTACGCGTTCGGCTCGGCCATGCACGCGCGGGCCGAGTACCGCGGCGCTCCGGCGGAGTTCTCCGTTCGCCTCGCGCTCAGCGACTCGTCGCCGCAGCTCGAGCTGATCCAGCCGCTCGAGGGGGCAGGCATCCATCGTGACTGGCTGGACGAGGTGGGGGAGGGCTTGCACCACGTCGGCGTGGTGGTCGATTCGGTGCCGGACACCGTCGCGCGCATGTCGGCCGCGGGCTACGAGGTGGCGCAGTCGGGCTCCGGCTTCGGTGCCGACGGCGATGGTGCCTACGCCTACTTCGACACGCGCGAGACTCTAGGTCTGTATGTCGAGGCGGTCGAGCCGCCCCGGCGGCTCGCCTAGCTCAGCCCGGCTTCGCGCAGCTCGGCGAGCGCCCGCTCGGACTTCGGCAGGTCCAGGCCCATGCCGCGCATCACCTCGGGGGTCTTCGAGAACTGGATGTCCCCGTAGGCCACGACCTGGACGCGGTTGCCCCACGGGTCGAGGAAGTCGAGGCCGCGCCCGGGCAGGATCTCGGCGCCGGCTGCCTCGAGCGCCGCGCGCACCGCCGGCTTGTCGTCGACGACGAGGCCGAAGTGGCGGGCGTCGTCGGCCGCCTGCGAGCGTCCTTCCGAGAGGGCGATGAACTGGTCGCCCATCTGCAGGAACGCCATGTGCGGGAAGTCGGCCTCGCGGACGATCTCGAAGTCGAAGAGGCGGCCGTACCACTCGAGCGCCTGCTCCAGGTCTCCGACCTCGAGCGCGATGTGGTTGATCCCGACGAGTCTCGGCACGGCCTCGAGACTACTCGCTGCGGTCGAGGATCTCGCGTAGATGGTCCGGGCTGATGTTGCCGCCGCTCAGGATGAGCGCGACGCGCTTTCCGGCGAGCCTGTCGCGCAGCTGGAGCGCGGCCGCCAGCGGGGCCGCTCCGGCGGGCTCGGCCAGGTTGCGCGTGCAGCGCAGCATCTCCACCACGGCGTGCTCGAGGTCATCCTCGGAGACCAGGACGAAGTCGTCGAGCTGCTCCCAGAGAATCTGCTGCGGCAGCTCGAACGCGACCCGGGTTGCGAGCCCCTCGGCGCGGGTCTCCATCCGGTCCTCGACCAGGCCCCGCGACTTCCACGAGCGGTAGGCAGCGGGCGCGGCGTCGGACTGGACGCCGATCACCTCGATCGAGCTTCGGATCGACTTCGCGGCCACGCAGGCCCCCGCTGCTCCGCTGCCGCCGCCGATCGGGACGATCACGACGTCGATCTCCGGCTGCTGCTCGAGGATCTCGAGCGTGTGCGTGCCCACGCCCGCGATCAGGAGCGGCTCGTTGCCGGAGTGGATGTAGCGGTAGCCGTGCTCCGCCGCCAGCAGCTCGCAGTTCTCGCGGGCCTCGTCGAAGTCGGCGCCGTGGACCACCAGCTCCGCTCCGAGCCCGCGCATCGAGGCAAGCTTGACCGGGTTGGCGTTCTCGGGGACGCAGACGATCGCGCGAACGCCGAAGAGGCGTGCCGCGTACGAGATCGACTGTCCGTGGTTGCCGGTCGAGGCGGTGATCACGCCGCGCTCGCGCTCTTCCTCGTCGAGCCGCGAGACGAGGTTGATGCCGCCGCGGACCTTGAACGCCCCGGTCGGCAGGTGGTTCTCGTGCTTCACCCACAGCTCGGTGCCGACCAGCTCGTTCAGGGCGGGGTAGTCGTGGAGCGCGGTCGGGCTGAGATACGGCGCGATTTGCCGCCGGGCCGAGAGGACGTCCGAAAGCGTCGGCCGGTCCATGCCTCGAAATCTACGGTCCCGGACCATGCGACGGCCGCGGGTCGGGCCGAGTGGGCTACGCGGCGACTGGCGGCTAGACGCCGCTCGTCCGCGCGCCGAGCTCCAGCGCGACCTCGAACTTCTCGACCGAGAGCACCGAACCATCCACGTCGTCGGCTGCCTTGTTGCGGGCGGCGCGAGCAGTGACCTCGCTGTCGTCGAGGGCGGCGTCGTTCTCCCACAGGGTGACCGTCATCGTCCGGCCGTCCTCGTGGTCGACGAGGATGTATCCCCCGGCGAAGCCCTCGAGCTGCTCGACCTCTCTGCCCGCGTCTCCGAAGGCGTCGACCGCGTCTTGGATGCGATCCGATGCAACCTCGTACCTTGCAACGCGTGCCAGCATGGGGCGGAACCCTAACGCACGGTGCGGTGTAGGACCGCCAGTGGTGGACCGGCCACTGGACGACGCGGAGCTCGTCGAGCTCGCCAGGCGGGGCGACCTTCGCGCGTGGGAGACCATCGTGCGCCGATACCAGGGACTCGCCTTTCGCACCGCCTACCTGCTCAGCGGGAACGCCGCCGACGCCGAGGAGGCCGTCCAGGACGGCTTCGTGAAGGCCTATCGCGCGCTCGGGCGCTTTCGCCGAGGCTCGCCGCTTCGTCCCTGGTTGCTCCGCATCGTGTCGAACGAGGCGCGCAACCGCCGCCGCTCGGCCGGCCGGCGCGAGGCCCTCGCGCTGCGCGCGGCCGCTACAGACCGCCCGGGGGACGCGGTCCCGTCCCCCGAGGCGGCCCTGCTCGCGGGCGAATCCCGGGCGGGCCTGCTCGAGGCTGTGAATGCACTCTCGGAGGAGCACCGGCTGGCGATCGCGTGCCGGTACTTCCTCGAGCTCTCCGAGGAGGAGACCGCGGCAGCCCTGGGAGTCAGGCGCGGAACGGTCAAGTCGCGCCTCGCGCGCGCGCTCGCGCGCCTGCGCGAAGACTTGGAGGAGGGCAAGTGACCGGGCTCGAGCAGCGTCTGCAACTGCTTGGCCGGGAGCTCGAGTTTCCGGCCGAGCCTGACCTCGCCCCGGCCGTGCTCGCACGCTTGGAGGGGAGGCGGCCCTTCCCATGGCGCGCAGTGGCAATCGCCGTGGTGGTTGTGGCGGTTGCGGTCGGAGCCGCCTTTGCAGTGCCCCAGGCGCGCACGTCGATCCTGAGGTGGTTCCACCTGCGCGGCGTCACCGTCGAGCGCGTCGAGACGCTGCCGCCTGCGGTCGAGCGCTCGCAGGCGCGCGGGCTCGGCCGCCCGCTTTCGCGAGCAGCTGCCGAGCAGGAGGTCGGCTTCCCGCTGGTGCTCCCGCCGCTCGCGGGCGAGCCGAGGCGCGTCTACGTTCTCGACGCCGCACTCGCGACGGTGATCCTGAACGCCCACGGACACCCGGCCCTGCTCTCGGAGTACCGCGCCACCAACTTCGACCTGCTGAAGAAGTCCACCTCCGACACGACCGAGGTCGAGCCGGTGCTCGTGAACGGCGACCCCGGACTGTGGCTTGCGGGCGGACCGCACACGCTCACCTATGTCGATGGCAGCGGCGCGTTTCACCAGCGGACGGTGCTGATCCGCGGCAACGTCCTGCTCTGGATCCACGGCCCGCTCACTCTTCGTCTCGAGGGGAGGCTGACCAGAGCGCAGGCCCTTCAGCTCGCGCGGCGGATCCGTTGAGCTGGCCTAGCGCAAGCCGAAGAACGATTCGCTGCCGGCGCCGAAGCAGGAGCCGCCGAAGAAGGGCTAACCGCTTCGGTGGTAACGCTCCACTTCAACGATCCCGCTCGTTATGCGCATCGGAGAAAAGAAGCCGAAAATGGAGAGAGGCCCCTTGATGACTCGCGTCACCCTGAACTCATCAGAGCTTTGCGGGGGCCTGATGACGCTGCCTACGTGCAAGAGACCGCCAGACCTCTCGACGTAGTTGAACTTGAAGCCGTTGCCCTTCGCGACGTACCGGTACATCAGGCGCGAGGGTAGCCAAGAGCGCTCGCCCGCGTCCCACTTTGGCTTGATCATGACGGGTCAGGCCACTCAGTCGATCTCGAATCCGTTAGATCCCCCGCCAGGGGGAGATCCGCGGCGCCGCAATCACCGAATACGCACTACATGACTGCGGCTGAGCTTCACGTTCCCACAGACACCGAGCTAGAGAAGGTCGAGCACTGGCGAGCCGAGGAGCTCGTCCGCGCCGGCTACGACCCGAGCGACGCGCTCGCACTCGCTGCCCGCCACGACATCGACCTGCATTTCGCGGTCGAGCTGATCCACCAGGGTTGCCCGTACGAGACGGCGATCGAGATCCTGATCTAGCCCCTTCCTCCACCTCCCGGAGGCAGGCGTCGAGGCTGCTGGGCAGAATGTGGCCCCGGTGATCCGCGCCTCCATTCCCTCCCCGCACACCGGGACGATCGATCTCGGGCCGCTGACGATCCACATGTACGGCCTGACGCTGCTGCTTGCGATCGCGGCCTGCATCTGGCTGACGGGTGTGCGCTGGACGCGCCGGGGGGGCGACTGGGACCTCGTCCTCAAGGTCGCCGTCTGGGGGGTCGCCGCCGGGATCGTGGGCGCGCGCGCCTACCACGACATCACGAGCTGGAGCGAGGTCTCGAGCCCGAAGTGGAAGGGGATCTTCGCCGTCTGGGAGGGCGGGCTCGGGGTGTGGGGTGGCATCCTGCTCGGCTGCCTCGTGGGCGCATACATCGTCCACCGCGAGGGCGCCCGTGTGCGGGACTTCATGGATGTCGTCGCCCCGGGGCTCCTACTCGCGCAGGGCATCGGGCGCTGGGGGAACTGGTGGAACCAGGAGCTCTACGGCAAGCCGACCGACCAGCCGTGGGGCCTGAAGATCGATCTCGAGCACCGCGTCGCGGGCTATGAGGATCGCAGCACGTTCCAGCCGACCTTCCTGTACGAGTTCGTCTACGACCTCGTCGGGGTGGGGCTGCTGCTTCTGCTCGACCGCCGTTATCGCTTCCGTCCGCCGGCGCTGTTCGCCCTCTACGTCTCGTACTACACGGCCGGCCGTTTCGTCGAGGAGCTGCTGCGGATCGACCCCGCGCACCATTTCGCCGGGCTGCGGCTGAACGCGTGGGTCTCGATCGTGGTCTTCGCGGTGTCGACGTCGTTCTTCGTCTGGTGGCAGTTCCTCCGGCGGGGAGGGGAGTCGGAGCCGCGGCGTCCCCGGCGCCGGGAGCCCCAGGGGCCGACGATGGCGATCCCCAAGGGCCGCGTCCGGCCCTCCCGCTAGCTTCCGTTGCAGTGGCTCTCCCGGCACCATCCTCCGGGCTGCTGAGGCGCGATCAGACGGCGCCATGCGGCGTCCTCAGTCCCGCCCGTAGCACTGCGGCTACGGGCGCTCCCTGCGTCCTTGCCTGGCTTGCTGCTCGCACCTCAGCAGCGCGGCAATGGCACCGGGAGAACCACTCATGATCGTCGTGCGAGAGCTCGAGCTGGACCTCGACGCCTTCGAGGGGCCGTTCGACCTGCTCCTCACGCTGGTGCTGAAGGAGGAGCTCGACCTGGCCGAGGTGGACGTGGCAGGGATCATCGTCGCGTTCGTCGAGCGGCTCGCGGAGCGCGGCGAGCTCGATCTCGAGGCCTGCGGGGAGTTCCTCGTGCTGGTCGCGGCGCTGCTGGAGCTGAAGGCTCGTGGGCTCTTCCCCGACGAGGAGGCCGAGCTGTCGGAGCTCGAGCCCGAGGAGGCGGCGGAGGAGCTGGCGCGGCGGCTGGCCGAGTACCGGCGCGCCAAGGAGGCCGCGGCCTGGCTCGCCGAGCGGCTCGATGCGGAAGGCGACCGCTTCTTCCGGCTCGGTCCCGCGCCCCTGGCGCCGAAGCTCGAGCGGCCGCTGGCCGCGCAGGAGCCGGATTCGCTCGGGGCGGCGCTGCGTCTGCTCGCGGCCGAGCCGCCGTCGGTCTCGCTCGCACATCTCGAGCTGCGGTTCCCGCCTGTGTCCCAGTTCCTGGAACGATTTCGGGCCGTCCTGCAGCGACGGCGGCGGTTCGATCTCGACGCGGAGGTGGAGGGGCTCACGCGGATCGAGCAGGCGGTCGCGTTCCTGGCGCTGCTGGAGCTGCGCCGCTCGGGCGAGGTCGCCCTCGAGCAGGCGGCGCCGTTCGCCCCGATCCGGGTCAGCAGGGCTGCCGAGGCCGTTGAAGAAAGGAGTGAGGAATGGAACGTCCGCTCCGCCTGATCACCGCAAGCCCGGTCGACCGACTGGCCATGACTGTCGAGGCGCTGCTCGTCATCGCCTCGCAGCCGCTCTCCGCCGAGGACCTGGCCGTGGCGGCCGACGACGACGTCGAGCGCATCGAGACCGCGCTTCGCCTCGTGGGCGAACGATTCGCCGAAGGCAGGAGCGGAATCGTGCTCGAGCACGTGGCGGGCGGGTGGGCCTTCCGCGCCTCGCGCGAGGCCGCCGAGGCGTGCGGGCGGCTGTTCGAGCGGCCCGTCGAGCGGGGGCTCTCCGCTCCGGCGCTCGAGACGCTGGCGATCGTCGCCTACCTCGGGCCGGTCAGCCGGCCGGAGATCGCCCGGATCAGAGGCGTCGCCGCGGACTCGGTCGTGGCAGGGCTCGTGGAGCGGGGGCTGATCGCGGAGGCTGGGCGCGAGGACGGCGTCGGCGGGGCGATCCGCTACCGGACGACGCCGCTCTTCGAACGGGTCTTCGGGCTCGACTCGCTCTCGGCGCTTCCGCGCCTGGACGACCTCGGCGACAGCACGGACGAGATCCGCACCCGGCTCGAGTCGGTCGCGGAGCGCCGCCCCGCCTAGCCGTCTTCTAGAGTTCGTTGGAGTGAAGGAGATCTGGACCGGTCGGGTTGCCCGCGCCGCAGGGCGGTACGGCGAGCACGCTCCGGCCGCCGCGGTGTGCTGCAACGCCTGCCGGACCTGTGTCACGACCAACCTGATCGGGCTGGCGACCGCCGCGGTTGGGGCGCTGGGCCTGGGCGCCGCTCGGCTCGTCCGGCGACACCCGCGGGCCTCCTAGCCCTCGAACGTGTCCGAACCGGCCATGTCCCATGGCCGGTGAACCCGGCCTCCTCCCCGCTGAAGAGCCTAATGCGGGCGGGCGCGCGTGTCTGTGACCATCTGTGCCGAACGCGTGCCGGTCAGATGCGGCGGATGATCGCCTCGGCCTCGTCGCGCGTGAACGCGCGCAGGGTCTCCGTGTGCTCCGCGCCGTGGCGCTGGAGCTTCATCAGGATCTCGGCGGCCGTGTCGTCGTCGGGCGCTTCGAAGATCTCGACCACGTCGTAGCGGCCGAGCGTCACGTAGACGCCCATCAGCGTGCCGCCGGCCTCCTCGATGACCCGCTCACCCTCCTCGACCCGCTCGCGCCAGGCGGGCAGGCCGGCGACGCCTTGCGAGGTCCAGCGCATCAGCGTCACATAGTGCGGCATCAACCGCGAAAAATGCTCTGCATTTTCCGCGGGGTCAAGTTTGTCCTTCGCTTCGCTCGGAGGACTTGAGAGGCAGATTCCACGAAACAATCCCCGGAATGCGCCTGAACGCCTACCTCGCCCGAGCCGGAGTCGCCTCGCGGCGCGGCGCCGACGAGCTGATCAAGGCGGGCCGCGTCGCCGTCAACGGCCAGCCGGGTCAGCTGAACACCTTCGTGGCAAAGCGCGACCGGGTCGAGCTCGACGGCCGCCCAGTCGAGCTTCAGCCGCTCGCCTACGTCCTCCTGCACAAGCCTCCGGGCGTGGTCACGACCGCGCGTGACCCGCAGGGCCGGCGAACCGTCGTCGACCTGGTCGACCACGCTGCCCGCGTCGTCCCGGTCGGCCGGCTCGACGCAGACACGACCGGCGCGCTCCTGCTCACCAACGACGGTGAGCTCGCGCACAGGCTTGCGCACCCGCGCTACGAGGTCGAGAAGGTGTACGTCGCCGAGGTCGAGGGCGAGCCGTCCGACGAGGCGCTCGAGCGCCTCCGGGGCGGCGTCGAGCTCGACGACGGGCCGACGGCTCCCGCGCAGGCCCGCCGACTGGGCCCGGGCCGGGTCGAGCTCGTGCTGCACGAGGGCCGAAAGCACCAGGTCAAGCGCATGTGCGCGGCAGTCGGCCACCCGGTCATCCGGCTTCACCGCAGCCGTTACGCGGGGCTGACGCTCGAAGGGCTCGAGCCCGGCGCGTGGCGCGAGCTCGAGCCCTCCGAAGTAGTGCTGCTTAAGTCATCGCGGCCAGCGCGCGGGCCTGGACGATCAGGGCCTGCGCCTGCGCGATCCAGGCGTGAGCCTGGTTGACGTTGATCGGCGTGTTGTGGAATGCCGCGGCATCGAGCGCCCCGCGGATCTGCGAGGCGAGGGTGTCGCGCTTCGCCGTCAACGCGGCGATCTGGTCTTCGATCGACGCGTAGCGGCTGTCATCGCTGGCGGTCCCGCTCTTGATCGCCTTGGTCGACGCGATCAGCGTGCTGGCGGCGAACTCGCCGAACGGCGCGTTCAGCTGCTTGTACGTCAGGCCGAGCTTCCGGACGGTGTCGGCGTTCTTCCGCAACGAGCTCGGCAGGGCGTTCTGGTCGAGTTCGCCCGTCAGGACGCGTCCGTCGTGGACGTACGTGTCGTCGAGGCCGAGCAGGCTCAGCATCGTCGGCCTCGTGTCCGCGTGGTCTGCCCACGTGGTGTCGTCGTTCGTCTGCTGCTTCACGCCGGGCCCGACCATGCCGAGCCACGTCGTGGCCACCTCCGGCTGGATCCCGCCGTGATTCCACGCGAACGTGGACGAGGGCGGCGTCGTCGGCACGGTGATGCACGGCGTGTTGCAGTTCGGAGCTGCTGCGAACAGGAAGTAGTCCGACTGCGCGAACATCGTTAACGTCGGCGTCCGCTGCGGGTCGGCCGTGACCATGTGCAGGGCCTTCATCTCGACCGGGTCGGCCAGAGCGGCCGTGATGTTCTCGTTCACCCCCGTGTAGGGGTTCGTCGCCGTCAGCGCGCCGACTCCACGGCCGAACGCCCGCGCGACCGGGTCGGTCCGACCCGGGTTACCGGTGACGTAGAGCGTCGGTGCCATGTCGGAGTGGATCGTGAACGGCGTCGTGATCCCCTGCTGGGTCGCGAGCAGGCCGGCAAGGTTGCCGTTGACCTCGCCCACGAGGCTGTAGTTGCACGGCGTGTTGACGCCGTCGCAGCCGGCCGGGGTCGGGATCGAGCCTGCGAAGTGGTCGCCCTCCTCGACGGTGAAGACGAAGAGCGTGTTCTTCTTCGTGATCCCGTCATGGGCCAGGCGGTCGAAGAACTTCCCGAACGCCTCGTCGTAGTTGTGCAGCTGCTGGACGTAGTCGGCTTCGCCCGGCCCGCGGGTCGCGTGGATCTCGCCCGCGACGCCGTGCTGGTCGTGTGCGTCCGAGATGTAGCCGAACGTGACCGGGATGCCGGCCTCTTGCATCTGCGCGACGTAGGACAGCGTGGTGGTCGCGAACAACCCGTCGAATCCCGGGAAGCCCGGCTGGCCGAACTGGTCGGTGATGGGCTGGCCGTTCAGGTTGTTCATCACCGGGTTGCCGTGGTTGATCGCGGGGTTGACGTACTTCGCCCCGAACAGGCCCTGGAAGCCGCCGTAGCCGCCGGGCTCGTCGGGCAGCTGGTCAGGCTTCGCGTGCGCGTTGCCGTCGCAGATGCTCTTCTTGGACTGCGAGCAGTGGATCCCGATCCCGACGAAGTCCGTCTGAGCCAGGTTCCTCGCCGCTGTGCCGGCCGGCGCGATCTGCGAGGCCAGCCCCTCGTTCCACTCAGGCGAGCCCTCGCCGAACACCTTGGTCATGTCACCGGCCGCGTCCGTCGCGTAGACGGTCACTGCACCGCCGCTCGGGTGTGCCTTCGTCACCGCGGTCGCGAGGTCGATCCCCGTCCCCGCGTTTCCTTCGGTGCCGACGGCCGTGATCTTGTCGAGCTCGGCGTTGGGCGTGCCGTTCTCGATCACGATCGGCTGGCCCGCCGAGAGGCCCGCGACGCTCGCGACCTTGATGTTCGTGTCACCGGCGGCCGCCGCTGCGGCCAGCGTGGTCGGCGGCGTCCGGAAGACCGCCGCGTTGTTGTTCTCGAGCACGGTGTTCGCGAGCGCCGTCGCGCCCCAGTCGCAGCCGGCGCGCGTGTACGGAACCCACGGGGCGGGGGCGTTCTTCGGCGTCCCGCTGTCGGCGTTGACCATGTTGAAGTTGGTGTCCGCGGAGGGCAGCGGCGGGTTGTTAGCCGCGTTGCCGCCGTCCGTGCCGTCGGTCCAGTACTTGAACGACGACGAGCTCAGGGTGGTGCCGTCCGGCTTGAAGAACCGGTACGAGTTGGCGACCGGCTGTCCGTGGCGATCCGAGTACATGCCGCTCAGGTCGGTGAGGATTCCGTTCGCGGTGTGCGAGATCAGCACGGTGTGGTCGTTGGTCATCAGCCTGCCGTTCCCGCGGATGAAGTTGAGCAGGTGCGGCATCTGCTCCACGTCGGATGGGACATTCGGGTTGTCCCGGAGGAAGTGGACGTTGTCGAAGATCAGGTAGACGACGTGCTTGACGCCGTTGTCTAGCTTGCAGTTGGACGTCGGCGAGTTCGGCGGGTTCCCTTTCGCCGACTGCGCGGTTCCGAGTCCGAGCACTGCGATCGCCGAGAGACCTGCGACGGCGAGCGCGACAAGGACGATCCTCGCTCTCCCTCTCATGAGTCCTCCTTCGTTGTGCGTCTCCCCTTCTGGCCGAATCTAGAGGACCTCCCCGCACCGCGACGAGTTGTAACCGCCCCGAAACTGTGGTGTACCGGCAATGCGATGAAATGGAGTGCAGTTCCGCTCAGCGTTTGACTAGCCACGGGTGGCTTGCAAAGGTCGAGGCGCATCGCAAGTCAGGGGAGAGTTCACAAAAAACGGAGGAGGTCCTCGATGCTCCGGCGTCTCTTGACGCTCGCCGCAGTGAGTACGGCGGCGGTTGCCGCGCTCGTGGTCTCGAGCGGCGCGGCCGCCAAGCCAGGGAAGGGCGACGAACAAAAGCTCAGCAAGATCGACCACATCGTCGTCATCTACGAGGAAAACCACAGCTTCGACAACCTGTACGGCGGGTGGGAGGGCGTTCGCGGCCTCTCCCACGCCGACGCGGCGCACACGACCCAGATCGGGCAGACCGGGGCGAGTACATTCGCGCCGTACCAGTGCCTCTACCAGGACGACGCGAACCTGCAGGCGACCTCGGCGGCGAACCCTTCGGGCCCGCTGAGCGCGACCTGCAACAACGCGACCGGGGGAACGTTCCCGAGTCATTTCACGAACGCGCCGTTCTCGATCGACGACTACCTCAAGGCTGACGACATCACGTGTCCGCCGGTCCTGACGGCGTTCAGCTTCCCGAACGGGATCCGCAAGCAGGGCATCAACCCGGCGACCGGGCTCCCCGTGGCGGGCGCCCGCCCCGGCGGCTGCACGCGCGACATCGTGCATCGCTTCTACGAGGAGCAGTTCCAGCTCAACGGCGGACAGCAGAACCGCTACGCGCTCCAGAGCGATGCCGGAGGGCTCGTGATGGGCACCTACGACACCACCAAGCTGCCGGTCTACCGCTACCTGCACGAGCCCGGGCACCCGAAGTACGCGATCCTGGACAACTTCTTCCAGGCCGCGTTCGGCGGCTCGTACCTGAATCACCAGTGGCTGGTCGCGGCCGCGTCGCCCGTCTGCAACGCCACCAACGGCTGTCCGGCGAACGCGACCCACTCGGTTCTCGATCGCAACGGCAGCCCGACGCTGGTCTCGCCGCCCGCGTCGAACCAGCCGCTTGGAATGGGCGCCCTCTACACCTCGCCCGACACCGGCCTCGTAAACGGCGTGCTGACGCAGTCGTGCGGCCTGCCGACGACGCGCACCTGGCTCGCCTGCGGCGATTTCAGCGTAAACACGCAGCAGCCGCCGTTCCAGCCCTCGGGGCTCTTCGGGGCCAAGTTGCCCGCGCAGACAAATCCGACGATCGGCGATCGCTTGAGTGCCAAGCACGTCGACTGGTCCTGGTACTCCGGCGGCTGGTCGAACGCGAACGGCAACGTGGGCGCACCGGGCTGGACGAACGGCACCGGCCCTGCCATGACGCCGACCGGCTGCACGGACCCGAACGTCGACCCGGGCGTCGCGAAGTGGCCGGAGTGCCCCGACAACCTGTTCCAGTATCACCACCAGCCGTTCAACTACTACGCCAACTTCTCCACGTTGACTTCGGCGGGCCTTGCGAACCGCGCGGCGCATCTGCGCGACGAGCAGGAGTTCATTCAGGACGCCGACAGCTCGACGAGCCACTGCAACCTGAAGCCGGTCAGCTTCATCAAGCCGATCGGTGAGGAGAACGAGCATCCCGGCTACGCGAGCGAGCCGGACGGGAGCGACCACCTCGTCGACCTCCTGCAGTCGATCGAGAACAGCAAGTGCAAGAACGACACCCTCGTCCTCGTCACCTACGACGAGTTCGGCGGCCAGTGGGACCACGTCCCGCCGCCCGGCCAGGGCAACAACAACGGACCGCACGACGAGTGGGGCCCCGGGACCCGGATTCCGGCGCTCGTGCTCGGGCCGCACCTGAAGGGCCCGTTCGTCGTCGACCACACCGAATACGACACGACGACGGTGCTGTCGACGATCGAGCAGCGCTACGGTCTGGCGCCGCTCGGCACGCGCGATGCGGCGATGAACACCCTCGCGAACGTGTTCGACGCCCACTAGGGCTCGACGACACTCATCTGGCTGCGGCCCCTCTTCGGAGGGGCCGCGGTCGTCCTAGCGGGCGACGAAGCCCATGCGGTCGTACATCTGCTCGAGCGTCGGGGCCGAGGCCGTTCGCGCCTTCTCGGCGCCGAGGCCGAGCAGGCGCTCGAGCTCGCCCGGGTCGGCTCGCAAGTCGTCGTAGCGCTCGCGGATCGGGTCGAACAGGGCGACCACCGCTTCGCCGACCTCCTCCTTGAACGCGCCGTAGCCACCGCCGTCGAAACGGGCCTCGATCTCCGGGATCTGCTCGCCGGTCGCGATCGCCATGATCTCGATCAGGTTCGACACCCCGGCCTTCTGCTCCGGGTCGTGGCGGACGTCGGTGCCCGAGTCGGTGACCGCGCTCTTGAACTTCTTGCGGATCGTGTCCGGCGGGTCGAGCACGCCGACGGTTCCCTGACGTGTGCCGCCGGTGGTGGACATCTTCCGCTCCGGCTCCTGGAGGTCCATGATCCGGCCGCCGACCTCGGGGATCATCGCGTCGGGCAGCCGGAAGGTCTCGCCGAAGCGCGAGTTGAAGCGCTCGGCGACGTTGCGGGAGAGCTCGAGGTGCTGGCGCTGGTCCTCGCCGATCGGCACCAGGTCGGTCTGGTAGAGCAGGATGTCCCCCGCCTGGAGCACGGGATACGTGAACAGCCCGGCCGAGACGAACTCCTGCCGCTCGGCCTTGTCCTTGAACTGCGTCATCCGGCGCAACTCGCCGAAGCTCGTGACCGAGCCGAGCAGCCAGGCGGCCTCCGGATGGGCCGGGACGTGACTCTGGACGAACACCGTGGAGCGCTCGGGATCGAGCCCGGCCGCGAAGAGCAGCGCCGCGAGCGAGAGCGTCGACTCGCGCAGGTCGTCGGGGTCGTAGTCGCTCGTGATCGAGTGCAGGTCGACGATGCAGAAGAAGGCGTCGCCCTTCTCCTGCGTGGCGACGTAGTTCCGGATCGCGCCGATGTAGTTGCCGAGGTGCTTCGCGCCCGTCGGCTGGATGCCCGAGAAGATGCGCATTTCGCCTCACCGTAGCGCAACTACACTGGCGAAATCGTGGCCGCCAACGGATCACCCGAGCTCCTGATCGTGATGGCGGGCGGAGCGACGCCGGACCAGACCGAGCACGTGCTCGCGCGGCTGCAGGAGGCCGGGGTCGACGCGCGCGTCACGCACGGCCGCGAGTCGACGGTGATCGGCGCGATCGGGGAGCGTGAGCTGCTCGCGACGCTGCCCCTGGAGGGCTACCCGGGGGTCGAGCAGGTGCTTCCGATCCTGAAGCCGTACAAGCTCGTCTCGCGCGAGGTCCGGCCGGACCCGACGGTGATCGACGTCGACGGGCGGCGCATCGGCGACGGCTACTTCGGACTGATCGCGGGTCCGTGCACCGTCGAGTACCGCGAGCAGACGATGGTGACCGCGCGCGCGGTTGCCGAGGCGGGGGCGACGATGCTCCGCGGCGGCGCGTTCAAGCCGCGCACGTCTCCGTACACCTTCCAGGGGCTCGGCGACGAGGCGCTGACGATCCTGCGCGAGGCGCGTGAGGAGACGGGCCTGCCGGTGGTGACGGAGCTGATGGATCCTCGCCACGTGGAGGCAGTGCTCGCGGTCGCCGACGTGATCCAGATCGGGGCGCGCAACATGCAGAACTTCATGCTGCTGGCGGAGGTGGGCCGCGCCGACAAGCCGATCCTGATCAAGCGCGGGCCCTCGGCGTCGGTCGAGGAGCTGCTGATGGCCGCCGAGTACGTGGCCCGAGAAGGCAACGAGCGGATCATCCTCTGCGAGCGAGGGATCAAGACCTTCGAGCAGACGACGCGGTACACGCTCGACCTCGGCTCGGTGGCCGTGCTGAAACGCGAGACGCACCTGCCCGTGATCGTGGATCCATCGCATGCGGCGGGCCGTCGCGACCTGGTGCTTCCGCTCGCGCGTGCCGCCGCCGCGGTGGGCGCGGACGGGATCATCGTCGAGTCGCACCCGTCGCCCGAGGAGGCGCTCTGCGACGGGCCGCAGCAGATCCCGACCGCCGAGTTCGGCGAGTTCGCGCGCGAGGTGCGCGAGGTGGCGGAGCTGCTCGGCAAGCGGATCGGCTGAGGGCGCGCTCGAGCGCGCCCTCCAGGAACAAGCCGGCACACATTCGGCACGAACCCGTGTCCCACCCGACACACGAGCGCAGCTACCTTGAGTTACCCCCGGGTGGGTGGGGGTTAGGGATGGGACCGGCCCGGCGGGTGCACGCGGGGATAGCCTCCCGCCCGTGGACGTGGGACGCCTCGCGGTGATCGGTACCGGCCTGATCGGCGCGTCGGTCGCGCTCGCCGCGAAGCAGGCCGGAGCTGCCGCTCGGGTCGTCGGCCACGATCCGGATCCCGCGGCGCTCGAGGCAGCAACCGCGCGCGGGGCGCTCGACGAGGCCGCTCCATCGCTCGCGGACGCTGTCGCCGGTGCCGATCTCGCCGTCGTCGCGGCGCCCGTGGCGCAACTCGCCGCCCAGGTGCGCGCCGCGCTCGAGGCGAGCGCCGAGGAGACGACCGTCACCGATGTCGGCTCGACCAAGACCGGCGCCTGTGCCGCCGCCGGCGGCTCGGCTCGCTTCGTGGGCGGGCACCCGGTCTGCGGCTCGGAGGCCCGCGGAGCAGAGCACGCGAGCGCCGAGATCTTCGAAGGCGCGACCTGGTTCCTGACCCCGCTGACCGAGACCGATCCGGCCCGCTACCGGCTCGTTCACGGCTTCGTCTCCGCGCTCGGTGCGACCCCTGTCGCGGTCGACCCGCAGGCGCACGACCGGCTCGTCGCGCTGACGAGCCACCTCCCGCACGCCCTCGCGAACCTGCTCGTCAACCAGGCCGGGTCGACCCGCGTCGAGGGCCACGAGCCGCTTGCCGCGGCCGGCGGGTCCCTGCGGGACATGACCCGGGTGGCGGGCGCCAACCCGCGCATCTGGGTCGACATCTTCGTGGAGAACGCGGCGTCGCTCCGCGAGTCGCTGGCCGAGCACAGGCGCCGCGTGCAGCAGCTCGAAGGCGCACTGGAGGCCGGGGACGCGGGCTTCGTCGCACGCTGGATCGGCGAGGCGGCGGGCAACCGCCGCCGGATGCTCGCCGACGCGTTCCCGGACCCCGGGGAGCTGCAACAGCTTCGCGTCCACGTGCCCGACCGGCCCGGCGTGCTCGCGGGGATCACCCAGGCCCTGGGAGCGGAACGGATCAACATCGAGGACTTCGAGCTGCACCATGTCTCGCCGGACCGTGGCGGCACGCTCACGCTGCTCGTGACCGGGGAGGACGAGGCCAGGCGTGCCGCGTCGCTGCTGGAGTCGCAGGGCTACGGGGTCGTCGTCTCGCCGGTGCTGCCGGAATGATGGTCGCGCCCGCGACGGCGATTCGCGGGCACATCGCGGTGCCCGGCGACAAGTCGATCTCGCACCGCGCGGCATTGCTCGGGGCGATCGGCGACGGAGAGACCGGCGTCACCGGCTTCGGGCGCTCGGCGGACACCGAGTCGACGATCGCCGCGATCCGCGCGCTCGGGGTCACCGTTCACGACGAGGACGTGGACACGCTGCGGATCGCCGGTGCCGGGCTGCGAGGCCTGCGAGAGGCGGCTTCGCCGATCGACTGCGGCAACTCCGGCACGACGCTGCGGCTGCTCGCAGGGATCCTGGCAGGCCAGGACGGCCGCTTCGAGCTGACCGGGGACGAGTCGCTGCGCCGCCGGCCCGTCGATCGAATCGCGGAGCCGCTTGCCTCGATGGGCGCGGAGGTCCAGACCCTCGACGGAAAGCCGCCGCTCGTCCTCGGCGGCGGCGGGCTGCACGGCATCCGCTACGAGCTGCCGGTGGCGAGCGCGCAGGTGAAGTCGTGCATCCTCCTCGCCGGGCTCTATGCAGAGGGGCGCACGACGGTTGTCGAGCCGGTGACAACGCGTGACCACACCGAGCGGCTGCTCGCGGCGGCGGGCGCCGTGGTGACGAGGCGTCAGGGGCGGATCTCGATCGGCCCGGTCGAGCGCCTTCGTCTGGGCGAGGTCTCGGTGCCCGGAGACTTCTCCGCGGCCGCCCCGTTCATCGTCGCCGCAACGCTCCTGCCGGGGTCCGAGCTGACGATCCACGACGTGGGGCTGAATCCGACGAGGACGGGCCTGCTCGACGTGCTCGAGCGGATGGGCGCACGCGTGAAGGCGTTCCACCGGCAGCGGAGCGGCGGCGAGCCGATGGGCGATCTCGAGGTGCAGTCGGCCGAGTTGACCGCCACTCTGGTGCGGGCCGAGGAGATCCCCCGCCTCGTGGACGAGCTGCCGCTGTTCGCCCTGGCCGCCGCCTGCTCGCGCGGGGAGAGCGCGGTCGAAGGCGCACGTGAGCTGCGCGTAAAGGAAACGGACCGCATCGAAACCGTGACGAATTCGCTACGAGCCCTTGGCATCCGCATCGAGGCGCGAGACGATGGCTTCCGGGTCAGAGGGGTTCCTTCCCGCCCCAGGGGTGGGGGGATGAATTCTCACGGAGACCATCGGATTGCGATGCTTGGTGCGGTGGCCGGGCTCGTGTCCCGGGAGGGTGTCGAGCTCGGAGACCCGGAGGCGGTCGCTGTAAGCTTCCCCGGGTTTTTCGAGCTGCTCGACTCGGTCACACAACGATGATCGTCGCCATTGACGGGCCGGCCGGGGCCGGCAAGAGCACGGTCGCCCGGCGTCTTGCCGAGCGGCTGGGCTTCCGCTACCTCGACACCGGGGCGATGTACCGCGCCCTCACCTGGCTGGCACGCCAGCGGAGCGTCCCGCTGGCGCAGGGCGAGCAGCTCGGCGAGCTCGCGGCCGACAACCCGGTCAGCTTCGACGAGCAGCGACGCGTCTGGATCGCCGACACCGATGTCACCTCCTCGATCCGCAAGGCCGACATCGACAGCCTGGTTCCGGTGGTCGCGCGGCACCCGGCGGTGCGGGCGGTGATGCGCTCACGCCAGCAGGAGCTTGCCGACGACGGCGACGTCGTGATCGAGGGCCGCGACATCGGCACCGTCGTCGCTCCGCAGGCCGAGGTCAAGGTCTACCTCAACGCCGAGCGCGGCGTGCGTGCCAGCCGGCGGCTCGCCGAGCGCCCGGAGATCGGTGCGGACGCCCTGGCCACCGACCTGCGCCTCCGCGACGAGAGCGATGCCGCGCGCATGCGTCCGGCCGAGGATGCGATCCAGATCGACACGACCGAGCTCGACGTCGAGGACGTGGTCGCGCAGATCGAGGAGCTGGTCCGGACGCGCCAGCCGGCCTAGCCGGGCCTATTGCTTGGCGTCCACCGCCCGTTGCGACGGAAGTCGCAATAGCGACGCGCCATTCATTCACTGCGCCTTGCGCCACGACAACCAAAGCCGGCAAACGAGCGCCAACGGTCGCCCGAAGTAACATCGATTGCGCGCTCAGGGTCAGCTTCGACCTAGCCGGCGGAGCCGGGCTTTGCCCGGCGGGAGCCACACGGATGAACTCGTCAGAAAGAGAGAAGAAGGAGGGGGCTCATGGGGGAACCCTGGGTTCCCCCATGATTGGGACGGTGGCCGTCGTCGGCTATCCGAATGTCGGGAAGTCCACCCTCGTCAACCGGCTGACGCAGTCCCGGGCGGCGGTCGTGCACCAGACGCCCGGTGTCACCCGCGATCGCAAGGAGCTCGTCGCCGACTGGAACGGCCTGCGGTTCCGCCTGATCGACACCGGCGGCGTCGACATCGCCGACCTGTCGCCGATCACGCGCTCGGTCGTGGAGCAGGCCCGGACCGCGATCGCCGAGGCGGATCTCGTGCTCTTCGTGGTGGACGCCCGCGCTGGGGTCACGCCGGGAGACGAGGAGCTCGCCGGGATCCTGCGGCATGCCCATAAGCCGGTCCTGTTGCTCGCGAACAAGATCGACGATCCAGGCCAGGACGCGCTCGCGCTTGAGTTCCACCGGCTCGGCCTGGGCGACCCGGTCCCGGTCTCGGCCCATCACGGCCACGGCACCGGCGACCTGCTCGACGAAATCCTCGACGTTCTTGGACAGGTCCGCGTACGCGATCCTGGAGCGCGTAGCGTGGGGGAGGAGGCGATCCGCGTGGCGATCCTCGGGCGGCCGAACGTCGGCAAGTCGAGCCTTCTGAACGCGCTGCTCGGCGAGGAGCGCGTGATCGTCTCGGAGGTGCCCGGCACCACGCGTGACTCGATCGACACCGTGCTCCAACGCGATGAGCGCACCTTCGTGCTCGTGGACACCGCGGGGATACGCCGCAAGCGCAAGCAGCGTCAGGGGATCGAGTACTACTCGGAGCTACGTGCGCTCGCGGCAGCGGAGCGGGCCGACGTGGCGCTCGTGCTGGTGGACTCGAGCGAGGGGCTCGTCGACCAGGACCTGACCGTCGCCGACATCGCGCGCAAGGCTCAGAACTCGACCATCGTCGTCCTCTCGAAATGGGATATCGCGGCCATGGAACTGGAGGACGTCCGCCAGCGGATCCTCGCGCGCGTGCGCCAGCGACCGCCGCTCGTGACCGTCTCCGCCAAGAGCGGCCGTGGGATCGGCCGACTCCTCGACCGGATCGAGCAGCTCTTCGAGAAGCACACCGCGCGGATCCCGACTGCCGAGCTGAACCGGTTCCTCGGTGAGCTCCGCGAGGCGCGGGAGCCGCCGGCCAAGGCCGGGAAGCGCCTCAACCTCCTCTACGGCACGCAGGTGCAGACGCGCCCGCCGCGCTTCCGGTTCTTCGTCAACGACCCCGGGCTGATCACGCGCGACTACGGGTACTGGGTCGAGAACCAGCTCCGTGACCGCTTCGAGCTCCAGGGCGTGCCCGTCTCGATCGACTTCGTGAGGAAGACGTGAGGGCGGCGGTCTTCGGCGCCGGAGCCTGGGGGACGGCGTTCAGCTCCCTGCTCGCCGCGCGCGGGCACGAGGTGACGCTCGCCTGCCGCGATCCCGAGCAGGCTCGGGCGATCGAGGAGACCGGCCACAACCCACGGCATCTGCCGAGCGCCGACCTCAGCGGCGTGAGCGCCACGACCGTCGACGACCCGTCGCTCGCCGGCGTCGACCTGCACGTGATCGCCGTGCCCAGCCAGGCGTTCGGCCAGATTGCCCGCGCGCTTCCGGGCGCCGCGCCCGTGCTCAGCCTGACGAAGGGGCTCGACCCCGAGACCGCGGGCCGGCTCTCCACGCTGGTCGAGCGTCGCGGGGCCGCAGTGCTCTCGGGCCCGAACTTCGCCGAGGAGATCGCCGACGGCCTCCCTGCCGCGGCGGTGATCGCGAGCGAGAACCAGCGGCTCGCACTCGAGCTGCAGGAGGCCGTCAACTCGCTGACCTTTCGCGTCTACGTGAACGAGGACGTCGTCGGGGTCGAGCTGTGCGCCGCGGCGAAGAACGTGATGGCCCTGGCGGCGGGAGGAGTCGACGGGCTCGGGCTCGGCGACAACGCCAAGGCCGCGCTGATCACGCGTGGCCTGGTGGAGATGGCGCGGCTGGGCGAGGCCTGCGGTGCCCGCACCGAGACGTTCTCCGGCCTCGCCGGCATGGGCGACCTGATCGGCACCTGCTGGAGCCGCCAGGGGCGCAACAGGCAGGCGGGCGAGTTGATCGCGAGAGGCGCTTCGCAGGAGGAGGCGCTGGCCCAGCTCGGCACGGTGGAAGGGCTGACTACCGCGCCTGTCCTACGCGATCTCTCGCGGCGCCTCGGGATCGAGCTGCCCATCACCGAGGGCGTCTGCCGGGTTCTTGACGGGGAGGATTTGACGGTCTTAGCTGGGAATTTGATGGGCCGCCAACCAACTCGCGAATGAAACGCGCCTTCCGCCTGATCCCGCTCGCACTTTTCGCCGCGCTCGCCGTGGCAGCCTCGGGCTGCGGCAGCAACGCCGTCCAGACCTCCTCGTCGAGCGAGTCGGGGGCGAAGTTCGTCCGCTCCGGCGTGCTCGCCTTCGTCGCGCTGAACACGGATCTCGACTCGAGCCAGTGGCAGCAGCTCGACGACCTGGCGAAGAAGTTCCCCGGCCGCGACAAGGTGCTCCAGCGGATCGACGGGGCTCTGGCCAAGCACGGCGTCGACCTGCAGGACGACGTCGAGCCCGCGCTCGGCCCCGAGGTCGACATCGCCGTCGCTCTCGGCGCCGGCGGCCGGGATACCGCCGTCGTTGCCCTGACCAAGCCGGACGACCCGGACAAATTCAAGGCGCTCGTCGCGAAGCTCAACGCCGCCGACGAGGACGGCAAGCCCGTGGTCTACCGCGTGGTCGACGGCTGGTACGCGCTCTCCGACAAGCAGACGTCGATCGACCGCGTGCTCACAACCGGCGGGCAGACACTCGCCGACGACTCGACCTTCAAGGACGCTCAGGCGCAGTTGCCTGGAGGCGCGCTCCTGAAGACCTTCGTCGACGGGCAGCAGATCGACGCAGCCCTCAAGCAGGCCGCCCAGGGCAAGAGCTCCGCCCTCGGCGCCTCGTCACTCGGGCTCGACAAGCTGGGCTTCATCGCCGCCTCGACCAGCGTCGAGGACGACGGGCTCCGGGTTCACGGCGCGACCGGCGGGAACGCTGCGGCAGGAAGCGACTTCGCGGCGAAGCTGCTCGGCAACGTGCCCGGCGACGCGCTCGCGGTGCTCGACTTCCGGGGCGCGGGCATCGCCGACCGGATCGAGGAGCTCGAGTCGAACCCGAAGGTCGACCGCGTGTTCCGGCAGGTCGAGGCAGTGCTCGGCGTCTCGTACGAGGACATCCTCGACCTTCTCCACAACGAGGTCGCCCTCTACGTGCGCCCGGGAGCCGGGATCCCGGAAGTCACTCTTGCGCTCGAGACGAAGGACCAGGCCAAGGCACTCTCGACTCTCGACCGGCTGGGGGCCAGGCTCGCGGCGGCCACGGGCGGGGAGCTGAAGACGGAGACACAAGGCGGCCACGAGGTGAAGACGCTCGACCTCGGCCGGTTCTCGGTCCACTACGGCGTCGTCGACGGGACGGTCGTGATCACGAGCGGGCTCACCGGGATCTCGGACTACGGCGCGGCGGGCGAGCGGCTGCCGGCCAGCGCCGACTTCAAGCAGGCGCAGGAGGCGGCCGGGATGCCCGACTCCACGGGCGGCTTCCTCTACCTCGACCTGAAGAACTCGATCCCGTTGCTCGAAGGCCTGGCCGCGCTGGCCGGCAAGTCGCCGCCGGCAGAGGTGACCGACAACCTCCGGCCGCTTCGCTCCTTGCTCGCCTGGACCGACAGCTCGGGCGACTCGCGAACCTTCGACGCGTTTCTGGAGATCAAGTAGCCTCAAGTCCCGTGGCGGCACGCGAGTTTCTCTTCACCTCGGAGTCGGTCACCGAGGGGCATCCGGACAAGATCGCCGATCAGGTGTCCGACACCGTGCTCGACGCGGTCCTGGCCGGTGACGCGGGCGGGCGCGTCGCGTGCGAGACCCTGATCACGACGGGCCTCGTGCTCGTCGCGGGCGAGATCACGACCGAGATCTACGTCGACATTCCCTCGCTCGTGCGCAAGCGGATCGCCGAGATCGGCTACACGCACTCGGAGTGGGGCTTCGACGCCACCACCTGCAGCGTCGTCGTCGCGATCGACGAGCAGTCGCCCGACATCGCCCAGGGCGTGGACGCCTCGTACGAGACGCAGCACGACCCGGCCGACGACGACCCGCTCGACCGGGTCGGCGCCGGCGACCAGGGAATGATGTTCGGCTACGCGACCCGCGAGACCCCCGAGCTGATGCCGCTGCCGATCATGCTCGCCCACAAGATCTGCAAGCGGCTCGCCGAGGTCCGCAAGGCCGGCGACCTTCCCTACCTGCGGCCCGACGGCAAGGCGCAGGTAACCGTCCGGTACGAGGTCGACGACGAGGGGCGGCAGTCGCCCGTTGAGATCGAGCGGATCCTCGTCTCCACCCAGCACGCCGACGGCTGCGACGCGGAGACGCTGATCAAGCCCGACCTGATCGAGCGCGTCCTGCACCCGATCCTGCCGCCCGACCTCTACGAGGAGAAGCGGCTGCAGGAGCGCGACTTCGTCTACGTCAACCCGACGGGCAAGTTCGTGATCGGCGGGCCGATGGGCGATACCGGCCTCACCGGGCGCAAGATCATCGTCGACACCTACGGCGGCGCGGCCCGCCACGGCGGGGGCGCGTTCTCGGGCAAGGACCCGACGAAGGTCGACCGCTCCGCGGCCTACGCGGCACGCTACGTGGCGAAGAACGTGGTCGCAGCCGAGCTCGCCGATCGCTGCGAGGTCAACGTCGCCTACGCGATCGGCGTCGCCAAGCCCGTCTCCATCGCCGTTCGCACGTTCGGCACCGAACGGGTCCCCGTGTCGAGGATCGAGGCGCTGATCGCCGAGCACTTCGACCTGCGCCCGGCTGCGATCCTGCGCGACCTCGACCTGAGGCGACCGATCTATACGAAGACCGCGGCGTACGGCCACTTCGGCCGCGACGACCACGACTTCACCTGGGAGCGGACGGACAAGGCCGATTCGCTTCGCATCGCCGCCGGAATCGCCACCCCGGCGTCGGCGTGAACCGAAGCGGCTAGTCGGCCGGGCGCACGAAGAGGCCGGCGGCAGCCTTCTCGGCGATTGTCTTCTCGTCGCCGTTCAGCCGCACGGTCAGCTGCTCGGCCGCGGGCTGTGCCTCCCGCATCTCGACGCCCGTTCCCGGGACGAAGCCCTGGTCGTAGAACCAGTGCAGGAGCTCACCGTCGTGCTCGGCCAAGCGGACGATCGTGGCTCGTGAGCCGGGTGCGAGGTCGGACAACGGGGCGAGCTCGCGGTTCTCGGCCTGCTCGAACTCGGTGTCGACCGGCCAGCCGTGCGGGCAGCGGTCGGGGTGCCCGAGCCGTTCGCTGATGCGGTCGATCATGTCGTCGTTGAAGCTCTCGCCGATCTCGTCTGCGTAGACGTGGGCCTCCGCCGGCGTGTAGCCCATGAAGTCGGTCAGGAGCCGCTCCACCAGGCGGTGCTTGCGCACCACGCGCTCGGCGCGCTCGCGCCCGGCCTCGGTCAGGATCGCCTCCTTGTGCTCGCCGCGCTCGACCAGCCCGTCCGCCTCGAGACGCTTCAGCATCTCGCCGGCCGAGGCCCGCGAGACGCCCAGCATCTCGGCGACCCGCGACGCCAACGTGGGAGAGCCCTGAGTCTGCGGCCGGTATTCCCCGATCGGGAACGCGAGGAAGTAGATCGTCTCCAGATACTCGTCGACCGAATGACCCTGCGCCACGGTCTCGAAACTCTACTCGCGCCTCTTTGTAAGGGTGCCCTTACAAAAAATGCTAGTGTCGCCCTCGCATGTCGACCGGCCAGATCTTGCTCCTCGGCGCCCTCGCGGGCGTCACCATTTTCATCGGACTGCCCATGGGGCGTGTCCAGGGCATCAGCCAGGACGTCAAGGCCTTCCTCAGCGCCACCGCGACCGGGATCCTCCTCTTCATCTTCTGGGATGTCCTCGTCGAGGCGATCGAGCCGGTCGAGAACGCGCTGAACGCCAAGGACTGGAGCCGCTTCTCGTGGCTCGCAGCGCTGGCCTTCGGGGGATTCGCGCTCGGCCTGCTCAGCCTCGTCTACTACGACACCTGGATGAAGGCTCGTCGGCGCAAGGCCTTCCTCGGCCCGGGCGCGGCCTCGGCGACCGAGCTCGAGCGGTCCCACTTCACGGGGTTGACGCCGGCGCGCTGGCTCGCACTCTTCATCGCCACCGGGATCGGGCTGCACAACTTCTCCGAGGGCCTTGCGATCGGGCAGTCGGCCGCGCAGGACAAGATCAGCCTCGCGTACGTGCTCGTGATCGGCTTCGGGCTCCACAACGCGACCGAGGGCTTCGGGATCGTGGCCCCGCTCTCCGGGGATGCGGACAAGCCGAGCTGGCGGTTCCTCGCGCTGCTGGGCGTGATCGGCGGCGCGCCGACCTTCTTCGGCACCGTCGTCGGCCAGGCCTGGTCGTCCACGGCAGTCTCCGTGCTCTTCCTCACGCTCGCAGCCGGATCGATCCTCTACGTCGTGATGGAGCTGCTCAACGTCTGCCGCCTCTTCTCGAGCAAGACGATCACTGCCTGGGGGCTGGTCCTCGGGCTCACGCTCGGCTTCGCCACGGACTTCGTGCTCGTCGCCGCCGGCGTCTAGCTCCGAGCTCGACGCTAACGTCGGCGATGTGCGTTTCGGCACCGTAGTCCCGCTCGTCACCGCGCGCGCTCTCGGCGGGCGCGAGTTCACCTATGAGCTCCCCGACGGAGCGGGGAAGGGAGCGGTCGTCTCCGTCCCGTTCGGACGCTCGCGCACGCGAGGCGTGGTGGTCGAGGTCGTAGGCGCGCCGCCCGACGGCGTGCGACCGCTGGCGGTCGAGAAGGTCGTCCACGAGCTGCCGGCCGCGCTGATCGACCTCGCGCTCTGGCTTGCGGAGTACTACGGCTCGACGCCGGCGCGGGCGCTCGAGCTGGTGGCGCCGGTACGCAGGGCTCGGCGGAAGGAGCAGCCGTCACCGGTCGAGCGCCAGTCGCTGGAAGGCGAGGGGCCTCCGGAGAGGTTGAGCGCCGCCCAGGAGGAGGCGGTCTCGAGGGTCGTCACCGCGCTGGACTCCGGAGGCGGCCATTTCCTGCTCTACGGCGCCACCGGGAGCGGCAAGACCGAGGTCTACCTGCAGGCGGCTGCGGCGGCGCTGGAGCGCGGTCTCGGGACGATCGTGCTCGTGCCGGAGATCGCCCTCGCGCCGCAGACCGTCGGACGCTTTCGGGCCCGCTTCGGCGACTCGGTAGCGGTCCTGCACTCCGGCCTGAGCGATGCCGAGCGGCGGGACGAACGCGAGCGCATCGCCGGCGGGCAGGCGCGCATCGTCGTCGGCGCACGGTCGGCGATCTTCGCCCCGATGCACGGCGTGGGGCTGATCTGCGTCGACGAGGAGCACGACGCCTCCTACAAGCAGGAGTCCGACCCGCGCTACGACGCGCGCACGGTGGCCGCCAAGCGCGCGGCACTGGAAGGCGCCGTTGCGCTGTACGGAAGCGCGACGCCCCGGCCGGAGAGCTGGGAGCGCCTCGAGCGGCTCGAGCTCGGCGAGCGGCTCGGCGCCCGACTCCCGCCGGTGCGGATCGTCGACCTCCGCCGCGAGGCCGGCTATCCGCTCTCGGCGCCTCTGCTCGCCGAGCTCGGCAAGATCGCGGAAGACGGCGGAAAGGCGATCCTGCTTCTCAACCGCCGCGGAATCGCGCCCGCGCTCCACTGTCGCGCCTGCGGGACGACCTTCCGCTGTCCCGACTGCGACGTCGCGCTCGTGCTGCATCGAGACGGGTCGCTCCGCTGCCACCATTGCGGCCACTCGGAGCCGGCCCCCGAGGAGTGTCCCGACTGCCGCTCGACCGACCTGGCGCGCATCGGCGCGGGGACGCAGCGCCTCGAGCGCGAGCTGGCCGAGAAGCTGCCGGAGCTCGAGCTGATCCGCCTGGACGCCGACGCGATCGCGCACCCGGAGCAGCTGGCGACGGCGCTGCGGCGCTTCCGCGAGAGCGATCGCGCCGTCCTCCTGGGCACGCAGATGGTCGCGAAGGGCCACCACTTCGCCGGGGTTGCCCTGGCCGCGGTCGTGGACGCGGACACCGGCCTCGGCGTACCGGACTTCCGCGCGGAGGAGCGCACCTTCCAGCTCGTGACGCAGCTCGCCGGGCGTAGCGGGCGCGACGCGCCGGGGAAGGTGATCGTCCAGAGCTTTCAGCCGGACGCGCGTCCGCTGGAGCTGGCTGCGCGCCACGACGTGCCGCGATTCCTCGCCGACGAGCTGGCGCGACGACGCGAGCTCGGCTACCCGCCGTTCCGGCACCTCGTTCGCGTGGTGGTCTCCGGCCCGGCGGAGGACGGGCCGCAGACGCTGCTCGAGGAGATGCGTCCGGGGCTGGAGGGCGCCGGCGAGCTGCTCGGGCCGGCGCCTCTGCTGCGCCTGCGCGGCCGCCACCGGGCCCAGCTCGTGGCCAAGACCGACGAGCCGCGGCGTCTGGCGGCGCGCGCGGCGCAGCTGCTCGCGGCGGCTGCTCCCGCGATGCGCAAGGCGAAGCTGACCGCGGTCGTGGACGTGGACCCACAGGCCCTCTGAGACCTAAGATGCGGGCGATGGCGGACGAGACCGGCGAGGTCCGAAGCACCAAGCTCGACCCCGAAGCCGAGGCGCGGAGGCGGCTCGCGCTCGCGCAGATCCGCCAGTACCCCGACCCCGTCCTGCGGATGCAGGCGCGCGAGGTCGAGACCGTCGACGACGATCTCGGCTCGCTCGTCGAGCGCATGGAGCACCTGCTGCGGGACGCGAACGGAGTCGGGCTCGCAGCGACGCAGGTCGGAGTGCTGCGCCGCGTCTTCCTGTTCCTGCCCGACCCGGAGCAGGAGCCGCTGGCGCTCGTCAACCCGCGGCTTGTCGAGACCTCTGACGAGCGCGAGAGTGACGACGAGGGCTGCCTCTCGCTTCAGGGCGTCGTGATCCCGGTCGAGCGGCACGAGCGGGTGACGATCGAGGCGACCGACCTCGAGGGCAAGGAGATCAGGCTCGAGCTGGAGGGCCTTCCGGCCCGGATCGCCCAGCACGAGCTCGATCACCTCGACGGCGTGCTGATCCTCGACCGGACGACCCCCGATGGCCGCCGGGAGGCGCTCGCGCTGCTGCGCCCACCGCCGGTCCTCGTCCGCTGACCGTGCCCCTCGCCGTCGCCGCGACGGCTCCGCTCGGCGCCGACGTGCTCGAGCGGCTCGCACGGAAACACGACATCGCCTACCTCCTGACGCGGCCCGACCGTCCCCGCGGGCGCGGCCGGCAGGTGGCGCCGCCGCCTGCGAAGGAGGCGGCCGAGCGGCTCGGGATCGAGGTACGCCAGCCCGAGCGGCTCGACGAGGCTTTCGATCCCGAGGTCGACACCGTCGTCGTCGCTGCCTACGGGCTCCTGATCCCGGAGCCGGTGCTCGCACGGGCGCTCTGGCTGAACGTGCACCCGTCGCTGCTGCCGCGCTGGCGCGGTGCGGCGCCGATCGAGCGGGCGCTGATGGCGGGCGACGCCGAGACGGGCGTCTCGATCATCAAGCTCGTGCCCGAGCTCGACGCCGGCCCGATCGCTGCGCAGCGCGCGTTCCCGCTGGCGGCCGAGGACGACTTCGGCTCGGTCTCGGCGCGGGCCGGAGAGCTGGCAGCCGAGCTCCTGGAGGAGGCGCTGCCCGTGCCCCAGCTCACGCCGCAGCCGGAGGACGGCGTCACCTACGCGGCGAAGATCGGCCCGGCCGACCGCGAGCTCGACTGGACGCGACCGCCCGAGGAGCTGCTCAACCGCATTCGGGCGCTGTCGCCGCACATCGGCGCCCGCGGTGAGCTGCACGGCCGGCCGGTGACCGTCTGGCGGGCGCGGATCGAGGACGGCGAGCTCGTGCCGGTCGAGGTGCAGGCCGACGGGCGGCGCCGCATGGGCTACGACGAGTTCCTCCGCGGCCTGAGATGAGCGCCTCGCCTGCGCGGCGGGCGGCCTTCGAGACCGTGCAGCGTGTCTTCGAGCAGGACGCGTACGCCGACCGGGCATTCCCGGCCGCGGCTGCCGGCCTGGAGCCACGTGAGCGCGCCCTCGCGCAGCGGCTCGCGTACGGGACGATCCAGCGCGTCCGCACGCTCGACCACGGGATCGAGGCGCTCGGGCGCCGGCCGGTACGCAAGCTCGACCCGCCGGTACGCGCGGCGCTGCGGCTCGGCGCCTACCAGCTCGCCTTCTCCGAGGTCGCGATGCACGCCGCAGTGAACGAGTCGGTCGAGCTCGTGCGCGGCGCGGGGCTCGAGCGCGCGGTCTCGTTCACGAACGCCGTCCTGCGTAGGCTCGCGCTCGGGTTGCGCGAGCTCCTCGAGGCGCTTCCCGAGGCCACGCCCGAAGAGGCCGCGCTCAGGCACTCGTACCCGGACTGGGTCGCGGAGACATGGTGGCGCGACTTCGGCGCGGAGGAGGCGCGTGCCCTGATGCGAGCGCAGAACGAGCCTCCGGAGACGGTGGTCAGGCGCAACGCGCTCAAGGACGGCGACGTGGCCGGAGAGCCGGACTCCGAGCTGCCGAGCGCGCTCCGGGTCGAGCAGGTCGACGAACGGGCCCTGGCCGACGGGCTGATCTGGCCGCAGAGCCGCGGCTCCCAGCTGGCCGGGCTCTGCGTCGGCGCGCAGGAAGGCGAGCGGGTGCTCGATCTCTGCGCGGCGCCCGGGGGCAAGGCGACCCAGCTGGCCGAGCGGGCGGCCGAGGTGGTCGCAGTCGAGAAGCATGCCGGGCGGGCCCGCGAGCTCGAGGCCAATGCCCGGCGGCTGGGCGCCAAGAACGTGCGCGTGGTGAACGCCGACGCGCTGGAGCTCCCGGGCGACCTGCGCGGCTTCGACCGCGCGCTCGTCGATGCTCCCTGCTCCGGTCTCGGCGTGCTCGCCTCGCGGCCCGACCTGCGCTGGCGGGCGACGCCGCTGCCGGAGCTCCAGCGCGACCTGATGCGAGCGGCCGAGGAGCGCGTGCGGCCCGGCGGCACCATCCTCTACTCGGTCTGCACGCTGAACGCCGAGGAGAACGAGGAGGTCGTCGATGCCTCGGGGCTCGAGCGGGAGCCGCTGGAGGACTGGCCGACCTTCACGCATCCGCGGCGGCCGGAGTTCCTCCTCACGCGGCCGGACCGCGACCGCACGTCCGGGTTCTTCATCGCCCGCATGAAACGATCACGAGCATGAGCTGGCAGGACTGGATCCGGACGGTCGAGATCGAGCCGTCGCTGTACGGGGCCGACTTCTCGCGCCTCGGGGCGCAGGTCGAGGTGCTGCTTCGGGCCGAGGTGCGTGTCTTCCACTTCGACGTCGGCGACGGCCATTTCATCCAGCCGATCACGATGGGCCCGATCGTGCTGAAATGGATCTCGCCGATGGTTCACCAGGCCGGCGGGGTCCTGGACTGCCACCTGATGATCGAGAGCCCCGAGCGCCATTTCGCGGAGTTTCGAGCGGCAGGCGCCGACAGCGTGACCGTCCACTTCGAGGCCTGCCCGCGCCTGCGCGAGGTGGTGGCGCAGGCGCGGGAGCACGATCTACTGGTGGGCCTAGCCTTCAACCCGGAGACGAGCGTCGAGGAAGCCGCCGGCGCAGCGCTCGAGGCCGAGGTCGATCTGGTGCTCTGCATGAGCATCCATCCCGGGTACTCCGGCGAGGAGTTCATGCCGGAGTCGCTCGACCGGATCCGCGCTCTCCGCGGCCTGCTCCCGGCGGAGGTCCCGGTTCAGGTCGACGGCGGGGTCGGCCCCGGCAACATCCGCGAGCTGTACGAGGCCGGGGCGAGCCTGTTCGTCGCCGCGACGGCGATCTTCGGGCGGGAGGATCTCCCGCGCGCCTACCGGCGGCTCGTCCAGGCTTTGGCATGAGCCTCGAGCGGGCGCTCGAGCTCGCCGAGCGTGGCCGCGGCCAGGTGGAGCACACCCATCCGCTTGTCGGTGCGGTGCTGGTGCAGGGCACCGAGATCGTCGGAGAAGGGTGGTATGCCGGGCGCGGCTCGCCGCATGCCGAGATCGCCGCCCTCGAGCAGGCCGGCGAGCGCGCGCGGGGTGCGACGCTGTACGTCTCGCTCGAGCCGTGCTCTCATCACGGCACCACGCCGCCCTGCGCGGACGCGATCGTCGCCGCCGGCGTGTCACAGGTGCTCGCCGCGGTCGGCGACCCGAACCCGAAAGTGAACGGAGAGGGCTTCGAGCGCCTGCGCGCGGGCGGGGTCGAGGTCGAGGTCGTCGACTCGTGGGAGGCGAGGCTTCAGAACGAAGCGTGGCGCGTCTGGATCGCGCGCGGCCGGCCGTTTGTCACCTACAAGGTCGCGGCGACGCTGGACGGGCGCATCGCAGTGCCCGGCTCGCGTTGGGTCTCCGGCGAGGAGAGCCGCCGCCGGGTGCACGAGCTCCGCGCGGCTTCCGATGCCGTTGCGGTCGGCATGGGGACGGTGAGGGCCGACGACCCTGCGCTCACCGCGCGCGACGTTGCCGCTGCCAGGCAGCCTCGGCGGCTCGCCTTCGGCCGTGGCCCGCTGCCGGAGGGCTCGGAGCTCGAGCTCCGCTCGGGCCCGCTGGACGACGAGCTGGCGGTGCTCGCCGACGAGGGAGTGCAGACGCTCCTCCTGGAAGGCGGGCCCACCCTGGCCACCGCCTTCCTCACGGCGGACCTGGTCGACAAGCTGCTCGTCTTCGTCGCCCCGGCGCTTGCGGGAGCGGGGGCAGGGCCGGTTGCCGCGCTGCCCGAGCCGAGGACGCTCTACCGTCTCTCTGCGGAGCCGATCGGCCAAGACGTGCTCCTGGCGGCCTATGTCCATGAGCCCTGAGACGATTCCTCCGGCCGACGACCGCCTCGTCACGGTGATCTCACGCTGGCTTGCGCGGCATCTCTCCGACGAGGAGTTGTTGCGCGAGCTGGAACAGGCAGGCGAGAGCCAGTTGACCGCGGATCAGGCGGAGGCGGTGCAGGAGCTGCGGATGGAGCTCGCGGCGGGGAGCGGCGGTGCCGAGCTGGACATGGTCGCCCGCGAGACGCTGGAAGCGCTCGCGCTCGGCGGCTGAGGAGAGTGCAGAGCCCGGGGTCGGCTGCACATCCTTCAAGTGTTTACGGTTCGCCCGGCCTCCTCCCCGAGGCGAGCGTATCCGGGGAAGACGCGCGTGTCTGTCACGCTTTGTGCCAGAAGCGTGAACGAGCTTTGGATGCCCCATGGGGGCTAGCCTTTCGATCATGTTCACGGGGATCGTGCGCGAACGCGGCCGCGTGGCCGCCGCCGAGGCGAACGGCGGCGGCCTGTACCTGCGGATCGACGCTCGACAGACCGCGAGCGCGGCGAAGCCGGGCGACTCGATCGCAGTCGCGGGCTGTTGCCTGACGGCGACACGGGTCGAGAACGGGAGCCTCGAGTTCGACGCCGTTCCGGAGACGATCGCCCGCTCGAACCTCGGCCGGCTCGTGGAGGGCGCCGAGGTCAACCTCGAGCCCGCGCTGCGTGCCGGTGAGCCGCTGGGCGGGCACTTCGTCCAGGGCCACGTCGACGGGCTCGGTCGCGTGCGCTCCCTCGAGCCGGACGGCGAGGGGCGGCGACTGGCCGTCCAGCTCGAGCCGGAGCTCCTCCGCTACTGCGTCCAGAAGGGCTCGCTGACCGTCGACGGCGTAGCTCTGACGGTCGCTGCGCTGGACGACGACGGCGTCGAGATCGCGCTCGTCCCCTTCACGCTCCGCGAGACCACGCTTTCCGCTCTGCGGCCGGGTGACGAGGTGAACGTCGAGGTCGACCTGCTCGCGAAGTACGCCGAGCGGCTGGCCTCGACATGAGCGGTACGATCAGCGCCGACATGGAGGCCACCGAGCGCTCGACCGACTTCGCCACCGTTGAGGAGGCAATCGAGGACATCCGCCAGGGCAAGTTCGTCGTGGTGGTGGACGCGGCCGACCGCGAGAACGAGGGCGATCTCACGATCGCGGCGCAGTTCGCGACGCCCGAGGCGGTCAACTTCATGGCCACCCACGGGCGCGGCCTGATCTGCCTCTGCCTGACCGAGGAGCGCTGCGACGAGCTGCGGCTGCAGCCGATGACCGAACGCAACGAGACGCCTTTCGGGACCGCCTTCACGATCTCGATCGAGGCGCGGGACGGCATCACGACCGGCATTTCCGCGCCCGACCGCTCCCGGACGATCCAGGTCGCTGTCGACCCGAGCAAGGGACCCGGCGATCTCGTCCAGCCGGGCCACGTCTTCCCGCTGCGCGCGAAGGCCGGCGGCGTCCTGAGACGCGCCGGGCAGACGGAGGCTGCAGTCGACCTCGCCCGCCTGGCCGGGCTCAATCCCGCAGGCGTCGTCTGCGAGGTGATGAACGAGGACGGGACGATGGCCCGCGTCCCCGACCTGATCCCGTACTGCGCCGCGCACGGCCTGAAGCTGATCACCGTGGCCGACCTGATCGAGTACCGCCGCCGGCACGAGAAGCTGGTCGAGCGCACGACATCGGTGCGCCTGCCGACCGCCTTCGGAGAATTCACCGCGGTCGCGTTCCGCGAGACCCTGACGGGCAAGAACCACCTCGCGCTCGTGAAGGGGGAGGTCGACGGGCACGGCGACGTCCTGGTGCGCGTTCACTCTGAGTGCCTGACCGGTGACGTCTTCCATTCGCTGCGCTGCGACTGTGGCGAGCAGCTCGACCAGGCGCTGCTCCAGATCGGCCGTGAGGACCGCGGCGTCCTGCTCTACATGGCGCAGGAGGGGCGCGGGATCGGCCTTTTGAACAAGCTGCGCGCCTACGAGCTCCAGGAGGCCGGCTTCGACACGGTCGAGGCGAACCTCGAGCTCGGCTTCCCGGCCGACGCGCGCGACTGGGGGATCGGGAATCAGATCCTCGCCGACCTCGGACTCTCGACGATCCGGATCTTGACCAACAATCCGAAGAAGATCAGCGGCCTGGAGGGCTTCGGCCTGACCGTGGTCGAGCAGGTGCCGATCGAGATGCCGCCCAACGCAGAGAACCGCCGCTACCTCGCGGCAAAGCGCGAGAAGCTCGGGCACCGGCTCCACCACCAGGACCTCCGCTTCGATGCGGAGGGAACGCCGTGAGCGACGGCCTCGACCAGCCTCGGCTGCGGCTCGGCCCCGATCCCGACGAGGAGCGCCGGGAGGACGTGACCGGGCTGGCCGACGAGGCCGAGGCGGAGGCCGCCGAGCCCGAGCCCGAGGCAGCGGCCGAAGCCGAGCCGGAGCTGGAGCCGGAGGCGGAGGAGCCGGAGGCGGAAGAGCCGGAGGCCGAGTCGGTGCCGGAGCCTTCATGGGAGCCTGAGCCGCAGCCCGAGCCGCACGCGGAGCCGGAAGTGGACGCGCCCGCCGAGGAGGACGAGCTGCCGCGGTTGCGAGGTCCCGAGCATGCCGCCGGCGAGCTTCAGGTTCCGGACGGCTACGGCGTGATCGAGGGATCGCCGAGCGGCACGCGCCGGGCGGTGGGCATCGTCGTCGCGCGCTTCAATGGGCAGCTGACGAGCGAGTTGCTGACGCGGGCGCTGGACGAGCTCGAGCGAGCCGGGGTCGGCCGCGAGGCAGTCACCGTGATCCCGGTTCCGGGTGCATTCGAGCTGCCGTTGGCGGCAATGGCGCTCGCGAAGACGCGGCGCTACTCGTGCATCGTCGCTCTGGGAGCCGTCGTCCGCGGGGAGACGCCCCATTTCGAGTTCGTGGCCAGCGAGGCGGCAAGCGGGCTCCAGCTGGCAGGCCTCGAGACCGGCGTGCCCGTCTCGTTCGGAGTGCTCACCACCGACACCGAGGAGCAGGCGCGCCAGCGGCTCGACAAGGGCGCTGAGGCGGTGCGGACCGCTCTGGAGATGGCCGACGTCTTCTCGCAGCTGCGCGCTGCGGCTGGCGCCGCAGCGCCTTGAGACGGCCGAGCCGGCAAAGCCGGCCCGCCCTCTTTGGTCGGCGTCGCCAAGCGACGCCTTAGGCGGCCACGTTCCCAGGGGTGGGCTTTGTCGCTACACTCCGCCGCCGTGTCCAAGGTCTGCGCAATCTGCGGGAAGAAGCCCGGGTTCGGCCACAACCGGAGCCACTCGATGGTGGCGACGAAGCGCCGCTTCGACCCGAACCTCCAGCGTGTGCGCGTCTTCCTCGACGGTAAGGCGACACGCGCCTACGTCTGCACGCGCTGCCTCAAGGGCGGCAAGGTCCAGAAGGCCGTCTAGCTCGAGGCTGTACCGGCTTCTGCCGGTGCGGACGTTTAGACCTTCCGCAACCGGCCGAGGGCGCGGTCGCGTCTAAGGAGCCGTGGAGGAGAGCGCCCTCACGATCCCGTCCGAGCTCGGGCGGGTGACCATCTCACCAGAGGCGATCGCGCAGGTCGTGAGCCGCACCGCCGCCGAGTGCTACGGAGTGGTCGGCATGTCGCTGCGTGCGCCCGGACCGGCGCGCGACCGGGTGACCAGGCTTCTGCCCAAGGGCAAGCCGCTGCGCGGGATCGTCGTGCGCAACGAGGGCGGTGCGGTCGCGCTCGAGCTCTATGTCGTCGTCGCCTACGGCCTCAACCTGGCCGAGGTGGCGGGCACGGTTCGCTCCCAGGTCGCCTACGAGGTCGAGCGCCTCACCGGCCTGAAGGTGGCCTCGGTGGACGTGCACATTCAGGACGTGAAGAGGTCGGCGTGAGACGACCTGGGGAGGGTGAGGGAGGGAACCGGGAGGTTCCCTCGAGCGTTGTCCGAGGCGGAGCCGAGGCGAGCTTGGAGGAAGAAGGGGGCTCGCGGGGGAAACATGGTTTCCACCGCGCGACGGAGCCGGAGGCGGAGGAGAGGTCGGCGTGAGCGAGCTCGAGGCCCTGCGCGGCCTGGTTCGGGGGGCGCTCGACTCACTCGAGGCGAGCCGGCAGCGAATCGACGACCTCAACGTCTACCCGGTGCCCGACGGGGACACCGGCACGAACCTCGCACTTACCACGCGCGGGATCGTGGATGCGCTCGAGGAGACAGCCGCGAACGACCGTCCGACCCTCGCGAGGGAGGCGACCCGTGCCGCGCTGATGTCGGCGCGCGGCAACTCGGGGGTGATCCTTTCGCAGATCGTCCGCGGGGCGGCCGACGTGCTCGGCGCCGCGGAGACGACGGACGCGCAGACAGTGGCCCGCGTCTTCCGAGGCGCGAGCGACGAGGCTTACCGGGCAGTACGCAAGCCCGTCGAGGGCACGATGCTCACGGTCGTCCGCGAGCTGGCTGTCGCGGCGGAGGAAGCGGCGGCCTCCGGCCTCGGCCCGGTCGAGCTGCTGGCGAGCCTCGTCGAGCGCGGGGAGGAGGCGGTCGCGCGCACGCCGGAGCAGCTCGATGTGCTGCGCGAAGCAGGCGTCGTCGATGCCGGCGGCGCCGGCCTGGTCGAGCTCGTCCGCGGGCTCGCCGCCGCGGCCTCCGGCCGGCCGCCGGCGGAGCCTCCCGCCAGGCAGGAGCCAGCGCTCGAGGCCGTGCATCTGGAGCCGTCGCGCTTTCGCTATTGCACGACCTTCGTGGTCGAAGGGGAGCAGCTCGACACCGAGGCGCTGGAGGCCGAGCTGGACGGGCTCGGCGACTCGCTGCTCGTCGTCGGCGACCGCGAGGCGCTAAAGATCCACGTCCACACCGACGATCCGGGTGCGGCGCTCTCGCTTGGCACGCGGGCCGGGACGATCGAGGCCGTGGAGATCGCCGACATGCGCCGGCAGACCGAGCAGCGGGAGGAGCGGCTGCTGGCCGTGCTTCCCGGCGGGGCTGCTCGCTCCGGTGTCGTTGCGGTCGTGGCCGGGGACGGGAACCGCCGCCTGTTCGCCGACCTCGGCGCCGGTGCGGTGATCGAGGGCGGACAGACGATGAACCCGTCGACCGCAGACCTGCTCGAGGCCGTCGAGGCCGTGGGCGCCGACGAGGTCGTGCTCCTGCCGAACAACTCGAACGTCGTGCCGGCCGCAGAGCAGGCCGCACGGGTCGCGGGCAGGCCGGTCCAGGTCGTGGCGACGGCGTCGATCCCGGCCGGGCTGGCCGCCCTGGTCGCCTTCCACGGCGAGCGCTCCGCGGAGGAGAACGCGGCCGCGATGCGCGAGGCGCTTCAGCAGGTCGCGACCGGCGAGGTGGCCGTCGCCTCTCGAGACTCGAGCGTCGACGGGGTCACGGTTCGCAAGGGTGAATACCTCGCGCTGCTCGACGGAGACGCCGTCGCGGCGGGGCCGGACTTCGACGAGGTGACGCAGGCGCTGCTCGAGCGGCTCCTCGCCGAGCCCCGCGACGTGCTCACGCTGCTCACGGGCGAGGGCGCGCCCGCTCTGAACGGCGTCCTCGAGGAGCTGGCCGAGACCCACGGCGAGCTCGAGCTCGACCTGCACGAGGGCGGCCAGCCGCACTACCCGCTGCTGCTCTCGGCCGAATAGCCCGCCCACACGGAGCGGCCGACCCGCTGACCTGGTTGTGCGCGCCGCAAGGCGGCTACAGTCGGCTCGTGAGCGAGCCGATTCGAGTCGTCCTCGTCGAGGACAACGAGGTCTTCCGCGAGGCGCTCGAGCTGCTCCTGGGGCTGCGCAGCGACATCGCGGTCGTGGCCTCGGTCCCCGACGGCACCGAGGCGGCGGCCGTCGTCTCCGAGTTCACCCCTGACGTCGTGCTGATGGACTACCGGCTTCCGGGCCTGGACGGCGTGCAGGCCACGCGGGCGGTCCTCGCGGCGTGCCCCCAGACTGCGGTCGTCTGCCTCACCGCCTCCGCCAACCTGCGCGAGCGCGATGCTCTGGTCGAGGCAGGTGCCGTCGACTGCGTGCGCAAGGACGAGGGCCTGGACGCCATCGTGGCCGCGATTCGGGCCGCCGCCCAGGCAGCAGCGGCCTGATGGAGCTCGATGCCCGGAACACCGCGATCGTGGTCGACTCGACCGCGGACTTCCCGGAGGCGCCGCAGCGCTTCCCTGCCTGGCGGGTCGTGCCGCTGTACGTGCGCTTCGGCGACGAGAGCTACAAGGACTACGTCGAGCTCGGGCCCGACGAGTTCTACGCCCGACTCCGCTCTGCCGCGCAGACGCCTTCGACCTCCCAGCCCACGCCCGGGGACTTCCTCGCCGCGTACGAGGAGCTCGACGGCTTCGCGCGGATCCTCTCCGTGCACATCGCCGGGAAGCTCTCCGGCACGATCGAGAGCGCGAGGGCCGCGGCGGAGGAGCTGGGCGGCGATCGGGTCAGGGCCCTCGACTCCCAGAGCGCGTCGGCGGCGATCGCGATGCTCGGCCTCGCGATCCAGCGCAGGCTCGAGCGCGGAACAAGCGACGAGGAGGTGGACGCGCTCGTCGAGCGATACCGGCGCGACGCGGGCCTGCTCTTCACCGTCGACACACTCGAGTACCTCGCGCGCGGCGGGCGGATCGGGCGGGCGCGCGCCTGGGCGGGCGAGCTGCTGAACATCAAGCCGATCCTGACCATCAAGGACGGGGAGGTGGTGCCGGTCAAGCGCGTGCGCGGCAACCGCAAGGCGTTCCTCGAGTTCGAGGCGGCCTTCACCGGCTCGACCCGCGATACGCCGTCCTTGCGCGTCGGAATCGCGCATGCGGACGCTCCCGAGCGGGCGGAGGCGCTCGCCGAGATGGTGAGGCGCACGCGACCGGCGGCGCAGCTCGAGCTGGTGACGAAGCTCGGGCCGGTGGTTGGCGCACATGCGGGGCCGGGCACGGTCGGCTTGTTCTGGTTCGACGACGCGGGCTAAGCGGCGAGCGCCGTCCGCTCCGTGACCGCGTCGGAGAGCACGTCACGCAGCCGGGCGACCTCGGCAGAGCGGTTCACCGCGAGCGCCGCCAACAGCTGCCCCTGGCCGTCGAGGTAGTGGGCGACGAACGACCCCGGTTCGCCGTCGAGCTCGACGGCTGCCCAGGACTCCGTGTGGCCGACGTACTGCAGTCGCAACCCGAACTGGTCCGACCAGAAGTAGGGCAGCGCCTCGAACGGCCGCTCGTCGCCGAGGATCGCGTGCGCCACCGCCGCACCTTGCCCGGCGGCGCTCGTCCAGTGCTCGACTCGCAGGGCGCGACCGAGCCGAGGATGCCAGGAGCAGGCGATGTCTCCCGCGGCGTAGACGCCGGGGATCCCGGTGCGCCCGCAGGCGTCGGTCGCGATGCCGGCCGGCCCGAACGCTGTCAGCCCCTCGACCTCGGGGCGGACACCGACGGCGACGACGACCACGTCGGCGGCGATCTCGGATTCGTCCCCGAGGACGAGCGCGCGTGGCCGGCCGTCGGAGCCCCGCTCGAGACGCTCCACGCCTACGCCGAGTCGCAGGTCGACACCGTTCTCGCGGTAGCGCGAGGCGAGCAGTGCTCCAACCTCGGTGCCGAGGACGCGCTCCAGCGGCGTGGTCGTCATGTCGACGAGCGTGACGGACGCGCCGAGTGAGAGCGCCGTGGATGCGACCTCCGTGCCGACGAAGCCGGCGCCCACGATCGAGAGGCGGATGCCTGGCCCGAGCTCTGCTCGCAGCCCGGCGGCATCGGCGAGCGTCCTCAGCGTGTGAACGCCCGGACCGGCCCAGCCGGGGAGCATCTGCGGGCGCGATCCGGTCGCCAGCACGAGCGCGTCCCAGCCGAGCTCCTTGCCGGTGTCGGTACGAGCGGTGCGGCCGCCGAGGTCGACCGCGGTGACACGCCGACCAACGAGGAGCTCGATGCCGTTCTCCGGCCAGAAGGAGCGCGGCCGCAGCTCGAGGGCGGAAGCGTCCCTCTCGCCGGCGAGGTGCTCCTTCGAGAGGGCGGGCCGCTCGTACGGAGGGACCGGCTCGGCTCCTACGAGCACGACCTCGCCGTCGAAGCCCCCGGCGCGGAGCGTCTCCGCGCAGCGGGCTCCGGCGAGCCCTGCGCCGACGATCAGGACACGGCGCGGCGAGATCATGCCGCTTCCTCGACGGCCTCGACGGTGATCGCCGCCATCGGGCAGGAGCCGACGGCGTCAAGCACAGCCGGGTCGTCCGTCTCGCCGACGAGGACGGTGGCGATCCCGTCGGCTCCGACTTCGAAGGCTTGTGGAGCGAGCTCCGCGCACGAGCCGAAGCCGCTGCAGAGCGTGCGGTCGATGTGGATGCGATACGTGCTCATCGGTTACCTCCAGGTGGGGTGGTCTCCAGTGCGGGCTGGGCGGTGACGCGGGGCGCCGGACGTGGAGGCGGGGCGGAGGTCAGAGCACGCCAGGCCGTGCCCGCGGCGACGGCGCCGACGGCTCCGACGTAGAGCCAGAGCGCCCAGGGGCGGCTCGAGTCCGTCCCGGCGGCCAGGCCGTGGATGGTGGCTGCGGTGAAGATCCCGTAGGTGGCCCAGTGCAGGCGGCGCCAGTTGCGGGCGCCGATGCGCCGGCGCAACGCGAACGAGGCGTAGACGACGACCATCAACTCGGCAGCCAGGACGCCGAGCGCGGTCCAGAGGGGTCGGTACGGCGCCAGACCCGGCACGACAAGCGCCGCCGGCGAGATCTTCACGGTCGAGTCGAGCACGAGCGCGAGCCCGTGGAGCGCGATCGCGCCGAGGCCGAGCAGAGCGAGGAAACGGTGCAGGTCGATGACCGCGGGCTGGCGAACGGCCTTTCCGAACGGCTTCGATTTCACGATCAGCCCGGCGAGGACGGACAGCGTCAGGAGCAGGTAGGCGGTCAGCCCCGCCGCGCGGGCCAGGATCCAGAACGTTGGGTCCCTCACGACAATCCCCCCGCGACGACGGTGCGCTCGTCCTCCGTGACGAGGATGCACGGGACTCCCGCGGCCTCCGCCTCGGCGACCGCGTCGTGCTCGCCCGCGAGGAAGAGGGACTTCGCGAGGGTCTCGGCCTCGACCGCGGTCCGAGCGACCACGGTCGCTCGCAGCAGGTCGCCGACGGCCGGACGGCCGGTCGCCGGGTCGATCAGATGGTGCTGCTCGACGCCGTTGCGGCGCCAGCGACGGCGGTCTCGGCCGGAGGTCGCCACGGCACCGTCACCGAGCGCGAGCGTCATCGTCACGGCGGGGGTCTCGACGCCGATCCGCCAGCCGAGGGAGTCGGGCCGACCGACGGCGGCGATGTCGCCACCCGCGTCGACGAGCGCGGGCCCGGCCTCGGAGAGGATGGCCGCCGCGCGGTCGGCCGCGTAGCCCTTGCCGATCCCGCCCAGGTCGAGGCGGACTCCGGGCTCGAGCTCGATGCGGCCGCGCTCTCGGTCGACGGTCACGCCCCCTCCGCAGCGCACCGGGAGCGTTGCCGGTGCGCTGCCGTCCGGCTCGACCTCTTCGAAGGTGCGGTCGTAGCCGGCCTGGACGAGCGCGTCGTGCACCGTCGGGTCGAAGCGTCCCGAGGTTCGCTCCCGCGCCTCCAGCGCGAGCTCGACGACGGCGAGCAGATCCTCGCCGACTGTGAGCCGTCCCGCGGCGTTCAGCCGCGAGAGCTCGGATCCGGGCCGGAAGCGTGAGAGGAGCGCTTCCAGCCGCTCGAACTCGCGCTCGGCGCCATCGAGTGCATCCGCCGAGCCGCCGTTCGATCCTCCGGCGAGGAACAGCTCGACCTTCGTGCCCATCGCGCGGAACCGACGGCGCTGCATCACGAGGTCCTCGTGACCGTGAGCGGAGGCAGGGTGACCACCTGGACCGACGGCGCCGAGGAGGTAGCGGGTGAGGCAGCGGCCTGCTGCTGGCGGCGCTGCGCGGTTGCGATCTGGCGCTGCCGGGCAGCGAGCGCCACGCGGTAGTGGTGCCAGCGTCCGGCGACGACGCGGCGAACGACGATCGCCTCCTGGCGTAGTCGCTGCTCGCGGGCCTGGATCGCGGCCACTTGCGGGCTCGCGGTTGTACTTCGGCTTGCGCTCGACCAGGGATGCGATGCGATTGCGGCCCAGGTCAGGAAGAGGACGAGCAGCGACGCCGCGAGGGCGTAGAGGCGTACGACATGGTTAGTCATCGCGTCCCTCGCTCTCGTGCTCCGCTGCACCGTCGTCGCCGTGGCTGTGGTGCTTGATCACGACGATGGGAGCGGGGCGGACGTACTGGATCGGCGGCGGCACAGCCACGGCCGGGGCGTTCCCGGCGGGGGCGTACGAGGAGACACGCGGCAGCGTCGGGGGGCGACGGCTCAGCGCCTTCTGGAGCGAGGCCTGGACCCGGTCGAGTGCCCGGCTCCGCTGTGCGAGCGAGACGGAGGACACCCTCGCGGCCGTCGTCGAAGGCTTTCCAGCCTGGGTGGTGCGGACGGCCGCGAGGGTGCCGATCGCGATCGCAAGGCCGAGCATCAGGGAAACGAGGAGAACGTGTTTGCGGGCCATGATTCCTCCAGTGATTTGATCTGGGGACCACGGTAGGCGCAGGCCGGGAAAGGCCAGGCCAACGCTTGGTAAAGGTTGGGAAGGTCGCCGTTAAGGTTTGAAGTAGGCCGGGCTGCGGCGGTATCTCCGGCCGTTCCTATACTCGTCACGCTCTGAGAGCACGGCGATCAGCGAACCTGCCGGCGGGTTTCGCCGGGCTGGACCGGCCAGACACGTGGCCTCCGACGCGTCTTCGGCCGCGATCGGACACGCTGGAGCAGCCGCTGAGCTCATTCGCGGGGGTGGGCCCGGCGCTGACGGGCAAGCTCGCGAAGCTTGGCCTGCGCACGGTCCGCGATCTGCTCGAGCGTCGGCCCCACCGCTACGAGCGGGCCGTGCCGGAGCGGCCGATCGCCGACCTACTGGCGGGCGAGGAGGCGGCTATCGCGGGCGAGGTCGTGCGCGTCTCGGTGCGACGGCCCTCGCGGCGGCTGGCGATCGTGCAGGCCCGCGTCGCCGACGGCAGCGACGAGATCACCGCGGTCTGGTTCAACCAGGCCTGGCTGGCCGAGAAGCTGCAACCCGGTACGCGGGTCAGGCTGCGGGGCCAGCTGAAGCGGAACGAGTTCGCCGTCCGCTCCTACGACCTGAACGGCGTCTCCGCGACCGCCGACTTCGCGCCGGTCTACCCGGCCAGCGAGGAGGTGCCGCCGAAACGACTCCGCGCGCTCGTGGAGCGGGCGTTACCGCAGGCGCGCGACCTGCCCGACGCGCTGCCTGCGCCGCTGAAGGTGCAAGAGCGGCTACCCCTGCGTGCGGACGCGCTCGTCGCGCTGCACAGGCCGCGCTCCGAGGAAGAGGCCGAGGAGGGCAGGCGCCGCCTCGCCTTCGACGAGCTCCTCGTCCTGCAGGTCGGTCTGGCGCGCGCGCGCTCGGGCCGTGAGGCGGCGGTCGCGACCGAGCTGGGCGAGCCGGGCGAGCTGACCGCGCGCTACCGGGAGCTCCTCCCGTTCGAGCTGACGCCGGATCAGGAGCGCGCGATCGAGGAGATCGACGCGGATCTCTTGCGCAGCGCGCCGATGCAGCGGCTCCTGCAGGGCGACGTCGGCTCGGGCAAGACGGTCGTGGCCCTGTACGCGCTGCTGCGCGCGGTCGAGGGCGGTCGGCGCGGTGCGCTGATGGCTCCGACGGAAACGCTCGCGGAGCAGCACTTTTTGACGATCGAGCCGCTGTGCGCGCAGCTCGGCGTGGCGGTCGCGCTGCTCACCGGGTCGCAGAAGTCCGACGTGCACGGCGCGCAGATCGTGGTCGGCACGCACGCCCTGATCCAGGAGGGCGTGGAGCTGGACGAGCTGGCGGTCGCCGTCGTGGACGAGCAGCACCGCTTCGGCGTCGAGCAGCGGCGGGCGCTGACGGAGGGCCGCACGCCGCATGTCCTGCACATGACGGCGACGCCGATCCCGCGCACGCTCGCGCTGACCGTCTACGGCGACCTGCACGTGACCGAGATCGCCAAGCCGCCTGCGAGCCGCAAGCCGATCGTCACGTCGTGGGTGACCGCCGAGCGGAGCTCGGAGGCGTATACGCGGCTCCGGAAGCATCTGGACGCGGGGCGGCAGGCCTACGTCGTCTGCCCGCTGATCGAGGAGTCCGAGACCTCGCAGGCCCGCGCGGCCGAGGGCGAGGCCGAGCGGTTGCAGCGCGTGGAGCTGAAGGGCTATCGAGTCGGGCTGCTGCACGGGCGGTTGCGTCCCGTCGAGCGGCGTGAGCTCATGGGCCGCTTCAAGGCGGGCGAGCTCGACGTCCTGGTCGCGACGACGGTGATCGAGGTCGGCGTCGACGTCCCGAACGCGACGATCATGATCGTGCAAGAGGCCGATCGCTTCGGGCTCGCGCAGCTGCACCAGCTACGGGGCAGGGTGGGACGGGGCGCCGAGCAGTCGTACTGCCTGCTCATCTCGCGGCAGCGGGAGGAGCTGACCGACAACGCGCAGGAGCGGCTGCAGGCGCTGGTCGACTCGACGGATGGGTTTGAGCTGGCCGAGAAGGATCTCGAACTGCGGGGTGAGGGCCAGCTGCTCGGGACGCGGCAGGCCGGGCTGTCGGAGTTCCGTTTCACGAAGCTCCGCGCCGACCGGCCGCTGCTCGAGCGCGCCAGGACAGCCGCCGAGGATCTCGTCGAGTACAAAGGCCCGCTCGCCGACGAGGTGGACCGCCTCTTCGGCGAACGCGACCTCGCCGCCTGACCCGAAAGGCCCCGTCCCGGGGTCTGACCCCGGGACATGTCCTCCGGGAGGTTCCTTTGCAGAGGTGCAACGTGCAACAATTCGGTAGGAGCAGGACTTTCTGGCCGAAAACTGCCCGTTTCGGCCACGACTGGGGGTCTGACCCCGGGTCACGGCCCGAACGGCCTAGGCTCTTGGCTCATGCGGATCATCGCCGGCTCACACAGGGGCGCTCGCATCTTCGCGCCCAAGGGCACGGACACCCGTCCGACCGGCGACCGCGTCCGCGAGGCCGCGTTCAACCTGCTCGGGCCGGGTGCTGCCGAGGGCGCGACCGTGCTCGACCTCTTCGCCGGCTCCGGCGCGATGGGCCTCGAGGCGCTTTCGCGGGGTGCGGAGAAGGTGACCTTCGTCGAGTCCGACCGCGACGCCTGCCGCACGATCAACCGCAACCTGGACAAGCTCGGCCTCGGAGGCGCGACCGTGCTCTGCCAGGACGCGCTCGCCGCCCTCCGCGCCGACGCTCGGGCCGGCAAACGCTACGATCTCGTGCTGGTCGACCCGCCCTACAGGAGGTTTTCTTCCCTGCAAAACGCCCTCATTCGGTACCTGCCCGAGCTCGTCGAGCCGGGCGGGCTGCTCCTCCTCGAGACAGCCGCGGACGAGGAGCCCGAGCTGCCGCTCTCGAAGCGAACGAGCCGCCGCTACGGCTCGGCACGACTCACCCTCTTCACACTCGATGACTGAGCAGCATCCCCTGACCGCGATCTGCCCGGGCTCCTACGACCCGGTCACCTTCGGCCACCTGGACATCATCACCCGCGCCGCCTCGATCTTCGAGCGAGTCGTGGTGGGCGTCGTCCGCGATCCCCACCACAAGGGGACGATGTTCAGCGTCGAGGAGCGGGTCGGCTTCCTGAAGGAGGCCCTGGACGGCAATGGCAACGTCGAGGTCGACGTCTTCTCCGAGCTCGTCGTCGACTTCGCCCAGCGCTGGGGGGCGAAGACGATGGTCAAGGGGCTACGCGTGATCTCGGACTTCGAGTGGGAGTTCCAGATGAACCACCTCAACCGGACGCTCGCGCCCGACATCGAGACGGTCTACGTGATGGCGAGCCCGCAGTACAGCTTCGTCTCCTCGAGCGGCGTGAAGGAGATCGCCTCGTTCGGCGGAAAGGTGGACGAGCTCGTGCCCGAGGCCGTCGCACGCCGTTTCAAGGAGCTCTTCCCCGCCGGACGGCCCGGAACGCCGGAGAACCCGCAGCAATGACCGATACCGACAAGCTCGAGGCCCTCCTCGGCACCGGGGGCGAAGTCCGCCTCACGCGGCGGGACGCGCAGGAGGTGCTCCAGAAGCTGCGTGCCCGCGGCGCGGCGAGCGAGTCGGCGGACCGGCTCGAGGCCCGCCTGGCGCGCTCCGACGAGGTCGTGCTCGCCCCGGACGAAGCCAGCGCGTTGCTCGAGGAGCTCCGCGCGAGCGGCCGGCGCTGGGTCTTCGGCACCGAAACCCCCCGCGAGCGGGCCGCACCGCGCGTCCGCGAGCCGGAGCGACGACCGGAGCCGCAACCCGAGCGCCCCGGTCCCCTTCGCAGGCTTTGGCGCGGCTAGCAGCCGATACGCGCCTGTAAACTCCATGAACCCATGGACGTACTGGTTCTGATCGACAAGCTCGACGACCTCGTGCACAACGCGAAGGCCGTTCCGCTGACCGACCAGGTGCGCATCGACCGCGAAGAGATCTACGACATCCTCGACCAGATGCGGGCGACCATCCCCGAAGAGATCAAACAGGCGCGCTGGATCGTGAAGGAGCGCCAGGAGATGCTGGCCGAGGCCAAGCGGGAATGCGACCGGATCCTCGGCGAGGCCCGCGAGCAGGCGGTGCGCGAGGCTTCGCAGACGGAGATCGTCAAGCTCGCCGAGCGCCAGGCAGGGGAGATCGTCGACGACGCGAGGCGGCAGGCGCGGGAGACCCGGCTCGAGATGGAGGACTGGGCCGACTCGATCCTCTCCACGCTCGAGGTCAACCTGGACAAGTTCCTGACCGCGGTGAAGCGGGGGCGCGAACGGCTGCACGAGCGCTCGCAGGAGACGGTCGTGGCCGGGGTCACCGGCGTCGCGGTCGAGAGCTCGAACGACGACTACCCCCACTAACGCTGGGATGGACACCTATCTGGCCGTCGCGAGCAAGCGCGACTGGCGCAGCTATGCCGACCGGCCGGTAGCTCCGGAGGTCGAGCAGCGAATCCTGGATGCGGGGCGGCTTGCCGGAAGCGCGATGAACCGACAGCCCTGGGTGTTCGTCGTGGTCGAGTCGCCCGAGGCCAGGAAGCGCGTCGCGCAAACCGTCTACGCGCAGGACAACGTGCTGAGCGCCGCGCTGGTGGTGGCGATCGCCACCGAGGGCGGCGGCTCGGCCCTCGACGTCGGACGGGCGATGCAGAACATGTTTCTGACCGCCTGGAACGAAGGGGTCGTCTCGTGCCCGAACGGGATGCCGGAGCCGGATGCTGCAGCCAGCGCGCTCGGCTTGGACGAGGGCTTCCTGCCGGTCAACATTCCGAGCTTCGGCTACCCGAAACGACCGCTCGGCCCGGAGTCGAAGAGCGCCGAGGAGTGGAGCAGAGAGGCCAACCGCAGGTCTCTGGACGAGGTCGTCAGGCGCATCTGAGCCGCTACCGTGGTCGCGATGACCACGCTGAACCTACGCACGATCAAGCTTCGCGCCGGCGAGCAATTCCGGGACGAACGCACGATCGAGCTCGAGCCGCTCGAGCTCGGTGGTCAGCGTTACCTGCCGGTGCCCCAGCAGGCGCCCGCCGAGCTCACGGTCACCCGTGCCTCGACCGGGACGGTCTTCCAGCTCGCCTTTCGCGTTCGCCTGCACGGGCCGTGCTACCGCTGTCTCGAGGACGCCGTGCTCGACCTGCCGATCTCGGCTCGCGAATACCAGGCGACGAGCCCCGAGTCGGAGGAGATGCGGACGCCGTACCTCGAGGACGACCGGCTCGACCTCTCGGCCTGGGCCCGGGATGCCATCGCGCTCGACCTGCCCGACAAGATTCTCTGCAAGCCCGACTGTGCCGGCCTCTGCCCGGCCTGCGGCAAGGACCTGAATGCCGAGCCGCACGAGCACGGAGAGCCCGAGCCCGACTCGCGTTGGTCGGCGCTGGCCGAGCTGAAGAACAAGCTCTAGCTAGTCGTCGCCACTCCCGCCGCCACCGCGGCCGGAGTGTTCCGCCCCCGCCCCCGCCGCCGTCGGTCGTCGTCGTGCGAGGAGTCGTCGGCCCAGTACGCGTGGTCTGAGTCGTCGCCCTCGTCGTCTCGACGCGAGCCGGTGCCAGCCCCTGCGGCTTGGGCTGCAGGCGCGTCACCGGCACGGCGACCGAGTCTCGGGAGACGTAGTAGGCGGCGAACCCGATCCCGGCGGCGCAGACGAGCCCGACGACGGCGAGGACGGCTACGACGAGGCTTCGACCCATGTCTCCTTCGTGACAGTAGCGTCTGCCGAGAAGCGGACTTCGGCGCGCATCCCGCCCTCGAGCCGGTTCGCGAGCGCCGCCCGCCCTTTCCAGCGCCGGGCCAGTGTGTCCACGATCGCCAGGCCGAGCCCCGTGCCGGCGCGCTCGCTCCCTGCCGAGCCGCGCGCGAAGCGCTCAAAGAGCCGCATCTCCTCACCTACGGCCAGCCCCGGCCCCTCGTCGAGCACTGCGAGCCAGGCCTCATCGTCCTCCTGGCCCCAGTCGATCTCGACTCGGGAAGGCGAATAACGGAGCGCATTCTCGATCAGGTTGTCGAGCAGAATCGCGAGGTCCTCGTCCGAGGCGGCGATCGTCGCGTCGCCGTTTCCGATGAGCTCGAGCGAGCGCCCCTCCTGCTCGGCCGTGACCGCCCAGCGCTCGTGGGCCAGTTCGGCCGCACGCCCGAGCGACACCGGACGGCTGGGCCCGGGCTTGTCTCCTTCGCGCGCGAGCGTCAGCAGCGACGTCAGCAGCCGGGCGAGCCGCTCGACCTCTCGCTCGGCCGCCTCAAGATCCGGGCCGGCCTTCTTCTCCGACTCACGGCCGAGCTTTGCCCGCGCGGACTCGAGTCGAAGCCGCAGGCCGGTCAAGGGGGTACGGAGCTGATGCGAGGCGTTCGCGACGAACTCCCGTTGTGCGGCGAGGACGGTTGCGAGTCGGTCGGTCATGTCGTTGAAGGCCGTGGCGACCTCCCGCTGCTCGCTCGGGCCCGATACCTCGGCCCTTGCCTCGAGGTCGCCCTCTTCCACCCGCCGAGCGGTCCGAGCGAGGCTTCGGAGTGGCTTCGAGAGCGAGCTGGCGAGGAGCCAGGCAACCGCGAGCCCCACAAGCAGAGCGAACACCCCGATCGCCGCGAGCGCGAGCACGCCTCGCCGGACCCGCGCGTGCACTGCATTGATGCTCTGCGTCACGCGGACGGCTCCCACCACTCGGCCGTTGTTCGTGACCGGAACCGCCGTGTAGAGGAGGTCCTGGCCGAGCGTGTTGCTGTGCCGCTCGCCCTGGGCTCGACCGGCGTTCAGGGCTGTGCGGATCTCGGGCCGGGAGGCATATGGCAGAGGGCCCGGGATGCCGGCAGCCGTCGAGTCCGCGAGCAGGCGGCCTCGCCCGTCGACGATGATCACGCGCGCGCCGAGGTCCTGGCCGGCCCCGCGAGACAGTCTCTCCAGCGCCACGGGTCGGTTCATGCGCCCTGAGGCGCCGGCGGCGACGATCACCGCTTGTGCCGCGGCCTCGTTCTTCACCTCCGCGTCGATCCGGCGCGCGAGGTTGAGCGCCAGCGGCACCTCCAGCGCGACAAGGATCAGCAGCAGGACGTAGGCAAACGCCCCCAGCAGCCGGAGGCGGAGGCTCATCCCGCCTCGTCGGGCGACGAGAAGCGGAAGCCCACCCCACGGATGGTGTGCAGGTAGCGCGGCTCAGCGGGGTCGTCGCCGAGCTTGCGACGGATGCCGCTCACGTGCACGTCCAGCGTCTTCGTCGATCCGAACCAGTTCGTGTCCCAGACCTCGTCTATCAGGCGCTGCCGAGTGACCACCGAGCCGGCGTTCCGCATGAGCAGCTGCAGCAACTCGAACTCCTTTCTGCTCAGCTCGAGCGCTTTGCCGTCGAGTGTGGCCTCGTGCCGGGCCGGATCGAGCCGCAGCTCCCCGACCTCCAGCGGCCTCTCGTCGGCCTGCTCCGGCGCCTCGGTGCGGCGCAGCACGGCACGAATGCGCGCGACGACCTCGCGGGCGCTGAAGGGCTTGACCACGTAGTCGTCGGCGCCGAGCTCCAGGCCGACGACGCGGTCGGCTTCCTCGCCCCGGGCGGTGAGCATGATGATCGGCACTTGCGAGCGCTTGCGCAGCTCACGGCAGACGTCGAAGCCCGAGCCGTCGGGAAGCATCAGATCGAGCAGAACGAGGTCGGGATCGCATGTGGCGAGCTCGAGCGCCTCGGCGACGGTGCCGGCGACCTCCGTCTCGAAGCCCTCACGCCGAAGCGCCTCGGCGAGTGGCTCGGTGATCGAGGTCTCGTCCTCGACCAGGAGGATCGTCCGCTTCGGCCTGCTGCTCATGTGTGCGAATTCTTCCCGCTCGGGCGAGAACGCCGCGGAGGCGGCCGGTCGCTTGGGGACGAGGCCGCCTCCGCCGTGATGGAGAAGATCCCTAGTCGTCGTTGCCGTGGCCGGAGTTGTCGTCATGCCCACCGCCGTGGCCGTCGCCGTGACCCGAGCTCGTGACCGGGCCGGCGGAACCGCGCTGGGAGTCGTCGCGACCACGTCGGTCGGTGGCCTCGTTGTTGTTCCCGGGGGCCGGCGCGCCCGTACAGCGGAGGGTCGTTAGCGTGCTCGGGCTCGTCACACGGGCCGCGAACGTCCTCACCAACCTCGTTCTGACGTCCGCGTGCGTCCTCACCAACTTCGTTCTGACGGCCGCGCAGCTGGTTCTCCTGCCCGCGGTCGTCCTGGCGCGCGGTACTCGTGGCCGACGGCGGCGTCGTGCCGACCGTCGGGCTGTTGGTGGAGTCGAGGCTCGTGAGCGTGCCCGGCGACCGCGACGCCCGCCATGAGCAGGACTCCTCCGATGATCGCTGCCAGCTTGAACACCATTCGTCACTCCTTCCGTTGCTGTCGTTTCGAAGGTTGGCGGCGTGCGAGTTCGGCGCGGGCAACGGCAGGCGAGGAGAGCCCAAAGGTTTGGTTAAGAGTTGGCAAAGAGATCGGTGCTCCCTGGCTATACTCCGCCGCCGATGGCCGTCCCCAAGAAAAAGACCTCCAAGTCACGCCGCGACAAGCGGCGCGCCACGCACCGGATCGAGGCACCGCGGGTCAACACGTGCCCGCAATGCGGACGGCCAAAGCTGCCACACCGCATGTGCCCGAACTGCAAGACGTACGGCGGCCGTGAGATCGAGCCGCTCCGCTCGCCGGCCCCGTAGAGGCGTTAGCGATGACCTGCACAGTCTCGATCGGTCGTTTCAGACGGACGCGCAGGCAGAGCCAGCGCGTCCTGACGGCGGCATCGCAAGCGACGCCTTAGCTGATGACGAAGGTCGCCGTCGACGCGATGGGCGGCGACAGGGCGCCCGAGGAAGTGCTCGCAGGTGCGCTCGAGGCGGCGAATGACGGGATCGAGCCGGTTCTCTTCGGACCGGTCGGCCTCGAGACCGGCGGGCTCGAGCTGGTCACGACGTCGCAGGTGATCGGGATGGAGGAGAAGCCCGCCGAGGCGGTCCGTGGCAAGCCGGACAGCTCGCTCGTGGCCGCCTGCCGCGCAGTCGGCGAGAGCAGGGCTGACGCGGTGGTCTCGGCCGGGAACACGGGCGCGATGCTGGCCGCCTGCTTCCTCGAGCTGCGCCGCCTCCCCGGCGTCTCCCGCCCCGCGATCGCCGTCGTCATCCCGGCCAACCGCGGCCCGTCGGTGCTGATCGACTCGGGCGCGAACGCGGACGCGCGGCCGGAGCACCTGCTCCAGTTCGCGCACATGGGCTCCGTTTTCGCGGAGGACGTCCTCGATGTTCACGAGCCCAACGTTTGCCTGCTCTCGATCGGAGAGGAGCCCGAGAAGGGAAACCAGCTGACGCTCGAGGCCCACGCCCTCCTCGCAGGCGCCGAGGAGCTCCGTTTCGCCGGCAACACCGAGAGCCGCGACCTGCTGCGCGGCACGGCCGACGTGATCGTCTGCGACGGCTTCACCGGCAACGTCGTGCTCAAGCTGATGGAGGGCACCATCAAGACCGTTCTCGAGGAGTTGCGGGAGGAGATCGTGGCCACCCGGCGCGGCCGGGTCGGCGGGCTGCTCATCCGCCCCGCCGCGCGAGGGCTGAGGGGAAGGCTCGATCCCGAGACCTACGGCGGGGCGTACCTGCTCGGCCTCCGCGGGCTCGCGGTGATCGCCCATGGCAACTCGTCGCGCCGCGCAATTGCGAACGCGATCAGGCTTGCGGCCAGGGGTGTGGAGCACGACGTCGTCGGCAAGCTCGCGCAGCGCCTTCCGGAAAGAGTGTTAGCATCCGCGCGCTCTGAAGCCCCCGGCAAGTGAGGTGAAATGGCAGCGTCGCGAGAGGAAGTGTTCGAGCGGGTCAAGGAAGTCCTGACGGAACAGCTCGGAGTCGACGAGAACGAGGTCACCGAGGAAGCCTCGTTCCAGGAGGACCTCGACGCAGATTCACTCGATCTCGTGGAGCTGATCATGGAGCTGGAGGATCAGTTCGGGATCAAGATCTCGGACGACGACGCGCAGAAGATCCAGACCGTCGGGCAGGCTGTCGACTACGTCTCCACGCACCAGTAGCCGCGCACCGGCCGGGCGGCCCGAGGAGCTGATGAGGCTCATCGACCGGCTGCCGGACGAGCTGCTGGAGAACGTCTTCACGCACAGCTCCTGGGCCCCTGACCGGGCCTCGTCCTACGAGCGCCTCGAGTTCCTGGGCGACAGCGTGCTGGAGCTCGCGATCGCGCGGGCGCTGTACGAGCGCTATCCCGACTCGTCCGAGGGCGGGATGGCCAAGATCCGCTCTCACGTCGTGTCGCGCGCCAGTTGCGCGGTCGTCGCTCGCGAGCTCGGGCTCGGGACGCGGCTGGCGGAGCGGGGCGCCGCGCTCGCTCCTTCGGACGAGCTCGACCGCCTCTCGCGCAACCGCAACGTCCTCGCGGCGCTGCTCGAGGCCTCGCTCGCCGCGCTCTACCTCCAGCACGGGTTCGAGCCGATCCGCGAGGCCGTGGTCGCGGCATTCGACGGGCGCATCACGTACGCGCTGACGACGCACGTCGACCACAAGACCGAGCTCCAGGAGGAGCTGGCCCGCCAGGGGCGGCAGGTCGCGTACAGCGTCCTCGACGTCCAGGGGCCGCCGCACGACCGCACCTTCACCTGCGCGGCGATGATCGACGGCGAGGAGGCCGGCGTCGGAACCGGCCGCTCGAAGAAGGACGCCGAACAGGCCGCGGCGCGGGAGGCTCTCGCCCGGCTGAAGCAAGCTGCTTGAACCGAGCTCTCCGAGCGGGTTGACTTCACCGGGTCCCCACCAGAGGAGGCCCGCTTGAACACGTACGTGATCCTTCGCCGCACCGGCTGGAGGTCCCCGGAGGAGTTGCAGGAGGCGGCCGCCCGTTCGGCCACGGTCGGCGACGAGGAGATGTCAGACGACATCCGCTGGATTCGCAGCTACGTCATCGAGGACGAAGGCGGCACCCTGGGGACGGTCTGTATCTACCAGGGCACCAGCGCGGAGAAGGTTCGAGAGCACGCCTCGCGGGCAGGCCTGCCCGCCGACGAGGTGATCAAGGTCGTTGACACGGTGTTCGTGCGCCCGGATCCCGAGCCCGAAGCAGCCTGAGAGGAGGACGTATGGCCCAGAAAGTCGAGTGCCCTTGCGGTGAGACCGTCCGCGGAGAGTCGGACGACGAGCTGGTTGCGAACGTCGAGCAGCACGTCCAGGACATGCACCCGGACATGGTCGGGTCGATGTCGCGCGAGCAGATCCTGGGGATGGCCCAGGCCGAGTAGCGCCTTTTGCGCCGGGAGCCGCAGCGGAGCGGCTCCCGGCGCCATCCGTTGCACCGGCTAGCCTCCCGCCCGCGTGCACCTCCGTGCGATCAAGCTCCGTGGCTTCGAACACGGGGGAACCCCTGGTTCCCCCGTGAGCCCCCTCCTTGCGGGCGGCGGCGCGTTCAGCTGTGCCTCAGGAGCCGCCCGATGGAGCGGAACGCCCGGGGTTCAATGCACCTGAAGACGATCCGCTTGCGTGGCTTCAAGTCCTTCCCGGAGGCGGTCGAGGTACGCCTCGAGCCGGGAGTGGCGGTCGTCGTGGGGCCGAACGGCTCCGGCAAGTCGAACGTCGCCGACGCTCTGCTCTGGGCCTCGGGGAGCCTGAGCCCCAACGAGCTGCGGGCGGAGAAGCCAGACGACGTGCTCTTCGCCGGCTCCCCCGGCCATGCGCCGGCCGACTACTGCGAGGTCGAGCTCCTCTTCGACAACGAGGACGGGGCGCTGCCCGAGCTCGACTTCAGCGAGATCTCGATCGCGCGGCGGCTCCATCGTGGGGGCGAGGGGCAGTACCTGATCAACCGGGCCTCCGTACGGCGGACCGACCTCGTCGAGCTGCTGGCCGACGTGGGCCTCGGGGGCAGCCACGGCTCGGTGATCAGCCAGGGCAAGGTCGAGGAGATCCTGGCCAGCAAGCCCGAGGAGCGCCGGGCCCTGATCGAAGACGCCGCCGGCCTGGGGAAGTTCAAGCGCCGCCGTCACCGCGCCGAGCTGAAGCTCGCGCGGGTGCAAATCCAGGTCGAGCGCGCCCGAGACCTCGAGGCCGAGGTGAAGACGCGGCTGCGTCCGCTGGCGCTGCAGGCGACCGCGGCCGAGCGGGCGGAGAAGTTGCGCGGGGAGATCGCCGGCCTGCGTGCCCGCGTGGCCGAGCTCGACCTCGCTGAGATTGACGAGCGGCTCGGCGAGGTCGAGGAGCGCAGGGCAGCGGCGGCGCTCGAGCGCAAGCGCACCGATGAGCGGCTCGAAGCTCTGCTCGCGGAGCGCAACCGGGTCGAGGAGGAGCTCGCGGCCGCCGCCGGGCGCGGCGAGGGCGCAACCTCCGCGCTCTACCGGTTGCGCAGCGGCGCCGAGCGGCTGGAGCTGCGGCGCGAGGCCGCCCTCGAGCTTGCCGAGCGGTTGCGCGCCGAGCCGCTCCTGCCGCGCTCGCGGGCCAACCCGGAGCGCGAGGCCCTGCGCGAGCAGGCACGGTTGACCAGAGGGCGGCTCTCGGCTCTCGAGCACACCCTCGCCGAGCGGGAGGGGCTTCCGCCCGCTGCCCGGGCGCTGGCCGAGGAGGGGGAAAGGCTCGCGTTGTCGCTGCTCGAGGTCGAGGCGGGGTACGAGCGTGCGGTCGCCGCGGCGCTGGCACAGCGCGCCGCGGCCGTGGTCGCTCCCGACGCGAAGGCGGCGCTGGGCCTGGTCGACCGGGCCCGGGCCGCCGGCCTCGGCGACCTCAGCGTGCTCGTGCCGCCGCGCGGCGTGGGGACGCCGGCGTCCACGCCTCCCTTCGAGCGCGCGGTGCCGCTCTCGAGCTACGTCCGGCCGTTGCCGGGCGGGGAACACGTGGCCGAGCTGCTGGCCGGCGTCTGGCTCGCGGAGCCCGCGGACCTGGCGCGCGCCGAGGGCGGCATCCTCGTCACGACGGAGGGTCACTGCTACGACGCAGACCGCGGCGAGCTCTGGTTCTCGGGCGAGACGGCCGAGGCGGTCCTGCTCGAGCTGGACGCGCGCCGCCGCGCCCTGGCCCGCGAGGCCGAGGAGCTCGAGCGTCGCGCCGAGGAGCTCCCCGAGCAGGCGCCAGCGCCGCCGCTCGAGCCGCTCGTCGTGCTCGCCGAGCGGCTGGCCGCGACGCTGGCGGGAGCGGCTGGGGCCGTCGAGCGCTTCGAGGCGCCCTTCCGCGCCCGGGTCGATGCGGGCGCGACGAAGGCTGGCGAGCTGGCCGCGGAGCTGCGGCGGCTCGGCGGGGAGGAGGCGGAGGTCCGGCGCGTGACCGCCGAGGCCGGTGAGCGCGCCGGAGGCATCGACGTCGAGCGCGCGCGGCTCGAGGCAGAGGCCGGTGAGGCGCGCCGCCGCCTCGAGGAAGCCGGAGCCGAGCCCGCCGAGGGCGAGGACCGCGAGGAGCTCTCCACCCGGATCGAGCGGCTCGAGCGCCGCCGCGAGACGCTCGGTCAGGTCAACCCGCTTGCGAAGGAGGAGTACGAGAGCGAGAAGGAGCGGTTGACCGAGCTGGCCGACCAGCGCGCCGACCTCGAGGCGAGCCTGAAGGAGCTCGAGGAGCTGCGCACCGAGCTCGCCGAGACCGTGGAGCGCCGCTTCGACGAGACTTTCGCGGCCGTGAGCGCCCACTTCGAGGAAGTCGCCTCGACGCTCTTCCCCGGCGGGCACGGGCGCCTACGGCTGACCGAGCCGGGCGACGAAACCGGGGCGGACGGCGAGGCTGAGACCGGGGTCGAGATCGAGCTCCGACCGGTCGGCAAGCGCGTCACGCGGCTCTCGCTCCTCTCGGGCGGCGAGAAGGCGCTCGGGGCGATCTCGTTCCTGTTCGCGCTCTTCCTCGCGCGGCCGTGCCCGTTCTACCTTCTCGACGAGGTCGAGGCGGCACTCGACGACGCCAACATCGGCCGGTTCGTGGAGCTGCTGCGCCGGTACTCCGAGCGTGCGCAGTTCATCGTCGTCACCCACCAGAAGAAGACGATGGAGGCGGCGGACGTGCTCTACGGTGTGACGATGGGCGGAGACGGCGTCTCCCAGATCGTCTCGCGGCGCCTGCCGCGCGACGCTCCCGCGACCGCCGTCGCGTAGCCTCAGGGCGTGTTCTACCGGCCGGAGGCTTTCGAGCCGCTCGTCGACGACGCGTGGGACGACGCGAGGGTTCGAGACGCGATCGCCGAGATCGTGGCCGACGCCGACGGTGCCTACGACCCCGAGGCGCTCTGGCCGGCGAACGAGTGGGACGCATGGGAGTCGACGCCGCCGCTGAAGGATCTCTACTGCGGGGCCGGCGGGGTCGCTTGGGGGCTCGATGCCCTGCGGCGACGCGGTCATCCCGAGTCGCGCATCGACCTCGGCGCGGCGACCGTGCGTGCGCTCGAACTAGCGCGCGAGGCGCCGGATCTCGCGACGATGCCCGGCCTGCCGGTGCCTCACGAGCCGTCGCTGCTGTGCGGCGAGGGCGGCCTGCTGCTGCTGGCGTGGCGGCTCGCGCCGAGCGCCGAGTTGGCGGATGCGCTGCTCACCCGGGTGCGGGAGAACATTGCGAACGGGATGGAGGAGCTGATGTGGGGCTCGCCCGGGACGATGCTCGCAGCACACGTGATGCACGCTTGGACCGGCGAGCAGAGATGGGCGGACGCGTGGCGTGAGAACGCGGATGCGCTCCACTCGCGCAGGGGTGAAGATGGCTTCTGGACGCAGAGGCTCTACGGCGCGCCGCCGAGCCGTATCCTCGGCCCGGTGCACGGCTTCGTCGGGATCGTGCACGCGCTGCTCCAGGGCGACGACGAGCGGAACGAGGCGCTCAGGCACGAGAGCGCTGCCCTGCTCGAACGCGAGGCGCTGGTCGACGGCGAGCTCGTCACCTGGCCCCCGGTCGTCGGCGGCGAGCTCGCGAACAAGGAGGGGCAGATCCGTGTCCAGTGGTGCCACGGGTCGCCCGGGATCGTGACGACTGCGCGCGACTATCTCGACGAGGAGCTGCTGTGCGCAGGCGCGGAGCTGACCTGGCGCGCCGGACCTCACGGGCCGGAGAAGGGCCCGGGCCTCTGTCACGGCACGGCCGGTAACGGCTACGCCTTCCTGGCGGCGTTCGCTCGCACGGGCGACGAGGAGTGGCTGGATCGGGCGCGGCGGTTCGCGGTCCACGCGCTCGCGCAGGTCGAGCGCTCGCGCGGCGAGGACGGCCGGAGCCGCTACTCGCTTTTCACGGGCGACGTCGGGGTTGCGCTCTACGCGGCCGCCTGCCTCGACGCCGACCCGCGTTTCCCGGTCCTGGAGGCCTGGGACAAGCTGTGAGTCGCGAGCAACTGCAGCCGGCGCCGGCGCGCCTCTCCGTGCCTTCGGAGGGAATCCGCGCCGGCGGCGTGATCCTCCGCCTTCCCGTGCTCGCCGACGTCGACGCGCTGCTGCCGGGGTTCACCGACCCGGAGCTGCGCGAAGCCGGGAACCTGCCGGCCTTCGGCCGCGACGAGCTCGCCGCCTCGCTCGGCGAGCTGCCGGAACTCGCCGAGACCGGCCGGTTGCTGCCGCTCGCTGCGGTCGACGAGGAAACGGGCGAGGTCGTCGGCTGCGGCATCCTCCACCACCTCGACGCCGAGCGGAAGATCGTCGAGATCGGCTACTTCGTATTCCCCGGCGCGCGCGGCCGCGGGGTGGCGACGACCGTTGCACGCATGCTCGCCGAGCACGCGTTCTCGCTCGGCGTGGAACGGGTCGCCGCCTACGTGAACGTCGGCAACGGCGCTTCGGAGCGCGTGCTCGAGCGCGCCGGATTCACCCGCGAGGGCGTCGTCCGGTCGATGCCGAAGCCCGACGGCCGGCGCATCGACAAGACGCTCTTCTCGCTCCTCCCGGGAGACCCGCGCTCGATCTGAGCACACCGCTATCGTCCGCGCGTGCCCAGGAGCTGGTCGGAGCTGCTCGGAGAGGACGGCGCTGCGCCCGAGCCGGAGTCGCAGCGCGGCGGCATGTTCGCGCGGCTGCGCGATTCCCTCGGCAAGAGCCGCCGCGCGCTCACCGAGCAGATCGCCGTTGCCGCCTTCGACCCGGGGGACACCGCATCGTGGGAGCGGCTCGAGGAGGCCCTGATCGCGGCAGACGTCGGCGTGCCCGCGACCGCCGAGATCGTCCAGCGGCTGGAGGCCCGCGGCGACGCGGGCGACCTGGGGGAGGCGCTGCAGCAGGAGATCGCGCGCCTGCTCGGCGAGCCGGCGCGGCTCGAAGTGGGCGCGCGGCCGGCCGTGATCCTGGTGGTCGGCGTCAACGGCACCGGCAAGACGACCACGATCGGCAAGCTCGCGGCCAAGCTGTCCGAGCACGGACGTTCCGTGCTCGTCGCGGCGGCTGACACCTTCCGCGCGGCCGCGGAGGAGCAGCTCGAGATCTGGGCGCAGCGTGCGAACGCCGACTTCGTCGGCTCGGAGCGGGGCGGCGACCCGGCCGCGGTCGCCTACGACGCGATCGGCGCCGCCGAGTCGCGTGGGCGGGACGTGGTCGTCGTCGACACGGCCGGCCGGCTGCACACGCAGGCGAACCTGATGGAGGAGCTGACGAAGGTGCGCCGGGTGATCGGCCAGCGCCTCGAGGGCGCCCCGCACGAGACGCTGCTCGTGATCGACGCGACCACCGGCCAGAACGGGCTTCAGCAGGCGCGTCTGTTCAGCCAGGCCGTCGAGGTGACGGGGATCGCGCTGACCAAGCTCGACGGCTCGGCGAAGGGCGGGATCGCGATCGCCATCGCCCACGAGCTCGGATTGCCGGTCAAGCTGATCGGAATCGGGGAGCAACTCGAAGATCTCCGGCCGTTCGACGCGGTCGATTTCTCGCGCGCCCTCGTCGGCGAGGCGGAGCCGGTGTGATTCCCGCGGCCGGGATCGTCTTCGACAACGACGGGCTCCTGCTGGACACGGAGCCATGCTGGACCCGCGCCGAGGAGGCCGTCTTCGAGCGTCACGGTCACACCTTCGACCTGGAGGCAAAACGTGCGCTCGTCGGCACGGCGCCGGAGACCGCGGCGCGCGTGCTCGAACGGCTGCTCGCCCTCCCGGGCCGGGGAGAGGAGGTCAGCGCCGAGCTCTACGCGCTCGCCCTGGAGGAGATCGCGGCCGGAGCCGAGCCGAGGCCCGGGGCGGTGGAGCTACTCCGCGAGCTGCATGGGCGCTGGCCTGTCGCCGTCGCCTCGAACTCGCCGCGCAGCCATCTGCTGGCGGGTCTGACCCGCACCGGCCTCGTCGACGGGTTCGATGTCGTGCTCGGCGTCGAGGAGATCGTGGAGCCGAAGCCCGCACCCGACATCTACCTGCGAGCCTGCGAGCTGCTCGGCGTCACCCCCACGTCTTCGGTTGCTCTCGAGGATTCGCCCCCCGGGGCGGCAGCGGCGAGAGCGGCAGGCCTCTACGTGGTGGGCGTGCCGTCGGTGCACGGTGTCGAGTTGGAGGCGGACGTCGTGTTCGACTCGCTCGCCGATCCCCGTGTGCTCCCGACGATCGTCGGGCAGCTCGGCTGAGGTGACCCCGCCCACCGCGACGGGCGGGCGGGGTCACGCATCTGCTCAGTGGCCGTGGTGCGCCGTCGACAGGCTGAAGACCGTCGTCGACGAGAACGTCTGACCGGGCCGGAGCACGGTCGACGGGAAGTTCGGATGGTTCGGCGAGTCCGGGTAGTGCTGCGTCTCGAGCGCGAACCCGTCGCTCTGCCGGTAGAACTTGCCGCTCGTCCCGGCCAGCGTCCCGTCCAGGAAGTTCCCGGAGTAGAACTGGATGCCGGGCTCGGTCGTGTCGATTCGGAGGACGCGACCGCTCGCCGGGTCGACGACCTTGGCGGCTGGGATCAGCGTGGTCGAGGTCGGCGACGGCCGGTTGAGCACGAAGTTGTGGTCGTACCCGCGGCCGAACGCGATCTGCTGGTTGCTCGCATCACGGATGCGGGCGCCGATCGTCTCGGGCCTCGTGAAGTCGAACGGCGTTCCGGCCACCGGGTCGATCGCGCCAGTGGGGATCAGGGTCGAGTCCACCGGCGTGTAATGGTCGGCGTTCAGCTGCAGGACGTGGTCGTAGATCGGCCCCGTGCCCTCACCCGACAGGTTCCAGTAGGTGTGGTTGGTCAGGTTGACGACAGTGGGCTTGTCCGTCGTCGCCGTGTAGTCGATCCGCAGGTTGTTGTGGGTGTCGAGCGTGTAGACGACCGTGACGTCGAGATTGCCCGGATAGCCCGTACAACCGGGCGTGCGCGAGGGGACGCAGCCCTCACCCTCCTTGCTGACGCGATGCAGCGTCAGGCTCACGGAGTTCCTGCTCTGGGACGGCGTGGCGTCCCACACCTGCTTGTCGAACCCGAGGTAGCCGCCGTGCAGGCTGTTCGGGTCGTTGTTGATGTCGAGCGTGTACGTGTGGCCGTCCAGCGAGAACGTCCCCTTGGCGATTCGGTTGCCGTAGCGGCCGATGATGGCGCCGAAGTACGGCGAGTTGGGCGTGGGAGCGTCTGGGTTCGTCGGGTAGCCCTGCTGGAAACCGTCCGTGTAGCCCGCGAGGTCCTTGAACCCGAGAACGACGTTCGCCGAGTCGCCATGGCGATCCGGCACCCACAGCTCCTGAACGATGCCGCCGTACGTGAGGATCTTGACCACCATCCCCTTGCCGTTGTCGAGGGTGTAGCGGTCGACGGCGGTGCCGCCGGTCGATCCGAACGGCTCCTTGGTGATGCTGGCGTTGCCTTTCCCGTGGTGGCCGTGGTGCCCGTGGTGGCTCCCGGATGCGACCGCGCCGGTCAGGCCGACCGCGGCAAGCGCGAGGGCCACCAGCAGGCCTCCGAGCGCAACGCCGCGAAGCAATCTGGTCATTTCGGCTCCTCCTTCTGCCCGCCTACACAACTGCCGCAGAAGGCAGTGAGAGAGGACGCGGGCTGTTGGATCCCTCTCGAGCCTCGGGTGTGGCCTACCCGACCTTGCCGCTTTCAATCATCGCCCGCTGAATGGCGCGCAGGCGCTTCATCGCATCGTCTCCGCCGCGCCCGAAGAGGTTGTGCAGTCGGCGGTACTCGGCATAGAGCTCGTCGTAGACGGCACGGCTGGCGGCATTCGGCACGTACCGCTCGTCGCCGAGCTGGGCCATCTGCCGGGAGGCCTCCGCAATCGAGTCGAAGCCCCCGAGTTCTGCGCCTGCGGCCACCGCCCCGAACATGGCGGACCCGAGCGCCGGGGTCTGCGTCGACGCGGCTACGGCGAACTCTCGGCCCGTCACGTCGGCGAAGATCTGCATCAGGAGCCTGTTCCTCTCTGGTAGCCCACCGCAGGCCACCATCCCGTCGACCGGGACGCCGGCGTCCGCGAACGCCTCGACGATCACCCGCGTTCCGAACGCGGTCGCCTCGAGTAGCGCTCGGTAGATCTCAGGAGCTTTCGTCGCAAGGGAGAGGCCGACCAGCAGCCCGCTCAGCTCGGCGTCGACGAGGATCGAGCGGTTGCCGTTCCACCAGTCGAGCGCCAGGAGGCCGCTCTCGCCCGGCCGCAGCCGTGCCGCCTCCGCCTCGAGGACGGCGTGGACGTCGGTGCCCTGCCGCGCCGCCGCCTCGTGGTACTCCGGCGGCACCGCGTCCTCCGCGAACCAGGCGAAGATGTCGCCGACCGCGGACTGGCCCGCCTCGAAGCCGAACAGACCGGGGACGACACCGTCCTCGACGACGCCGCACATCCCCTCGACGAGGGCGGGCTCGTCGCCCAGGAGGATGTGACAGATGCTCGTGCCCATGATCAGCACCATCGTCCCGGGCTCCGTCACCGTCGCCGCGGGCGCCGCGACGTGCGCGTCGACGTTCGCGACGGCCACCGCCGTGCCCGGGCGCAGGCCGGTCCAGGCGGCGGCCTGCTCGCTGAGCCCGCCGGCGCGGCTCCCGATGGCCGATATCGCCCGCGACATCTTCTCGTCGACGACATGCTCGAACCGCGGGTCGAGGGCGGCGAAGTAGGCGTCGCTCGGAAAACCGTCGCGCTTCGACCAGATCGCCTTGTAGCCCGCCGTGCAGGTGTTGCGCGTCTCGGTGCCGGTCAGCTGCCAGACGATCCAGTCGGCGGCCTCGATCAGCCGGTCGGCGCGCGCGTAGATCTCGGGCGCCTCGTCGAGGATCTGGAGCGCCTTCGCGAAGAACCACTCCGACGAGATCTTGCCGCCGTAGCGCGGGAGCCACGGCTCGCCGCGTTCGGCTGCGACCTCGTTGATGCGGTCCGCCTCCGGCTGTGCGGCGTGGTGCTTCCACAGCTTCACCCAGGCGTGAGGGACGCCTCGTAGCTCCTCGAGCAGGCACAGCGGCATCCCGTCGGCGAGCGTCGGCAGCATCGTGCACGCCGTGAAGTCGATGCCTATCCCAATAACCTCCGCCGGGTCGACGCCCGTCTGGGACAGCAGCGCAGGGACCGTCTCCTGGAGCGTGCGGAGGTAGTCCTCCGGATCCTGGAGCGCCCAGTCGGGCTCGAGTGCAACCTCCGATTCGGGAAGCCGCTCGTCGATCACGCCGTGGCGGTAGGGGTAGACGGTCGTGCCGAGCTCGCGCCCCTCGCCGCAGTCGACCAGCACGGCCCGGCCGGATTCGGTGCCGAAGTCGATCCCGATCGCGTAGCTGCGCCCGCTCACCGACCGCCACCGTCGCGCTGCGGCTCGACAACCACCTTCAGCCCGCGGCGCTGCACCAGCTCGTCGAAGGCCTCGCGCCACTCGGAAAGCGCATAGCGGCCGCTGACCAGGTCTCCGAGCTCGACCTCGCCGGCCTCGGCCAGACGGATCGCTCGGGGGAGGTCGGCAGGCTTCATGCGCCGGCAGACGAGCAGGGTCAGGCCCTTTCGCCGCGCCGTCGAAGCGGTGAAGCTCGTCCGGTCGCCGTCGGGGATGCCCACGAGCACCACCCGTCCGGCGGGCCTGACGGCGGCGATGGCGTCGGCGAGCGCCGCATCGTCCCCGGCGACCTCGAATGCGACGTCCACCTCCCGGGCCTCGAGCGTCGCCCCCGCGGCCACGGCCGCCGTGGCCCGGAGCGGGAGCGGGTCGCTCGCGACGATCGTCCCCGCGGCTGCGGCCCGCAGCGCCTGGACGAGCAGCAGACCGAGCGGCCCGCAGCCGAAGACGCCCGCGGTCGATCCGGGTCGCACCTTCCCGAGGTCGAGGGCGTGCAGCGCGACACCGAGCGGCTCGAGGAGCGCGCCTTCTGCGTCCGAGAGGTCGTCCGGGAGCGCGTGGGCGAGGTCGTCGGGCCAGGTCAGAGACGTGCGCAGGGCTCCGTCCTCCGAGCCGTGCCCGGCGAACCGAAGCTCGAGGCATAGGTGCCGGTTCCCCGCCCGGCAGAGATTGCAGCGGCCACAGGGCACCGCGGGGTCGAGCACCACGCGCTCTCCCTCGCGCGGCCCGGACTTGATCGTCCCGACGAACTCGTGCCCGAGCACGAGCGGCCGGTCGAGTCGGGCGTCGCCGATCCCTCCTTCGAGGAACCAGTGCCGGTCCGACCCGCACAGCCCGACGGCCGTCACGCGCACGGCGACCTCTCCATCGTTCGGCTCCGAATCCGGCTCGTCGTGGAGCCGCAGGTCGCCTGGGGCGTGCAGACGCAGGGCCTTCAAGAGCGCTGGCCGTAATACGCGCCGGGACCGTGCTTGCGCAGGAAGTGCCGATCCAGCAGCTCGGGCTGGATCTGCTCGACGCCGGGGCTGAGCTGCTCGGTTCGCAGCGAGCTCTCGGCGACGACCTCGAGGGCAATCGCGTTCTCGACCGCGGTCCCGGCATCCACGCCCCACGCAAACGGCCCGTGGGAGGCGACGAGCACCGCCGGCCGCTCGAGCGGGTCGAGCCCGAGCCCGGTGAACGTCTCGACGATCGCGTTGCCGGTGCAGCGCTCGTAGTCGCCGGCGATCTCCTCGCCGGTCAACTCGCGGGTCACCGGCACCGGACCGCGGAAGTGGTCGGCGTGCGTCGTGCCGAAACAGGGGATCTCCCGGCGCGCCTGGGCCCACGCGGTCGCGCACGGCGAGTGCGTGTGGACGATCCCGCCGATCCCTTCGAAGGCGCGGTAGAGCGCGAGATGCGTCGGCGTGTCCGACGAGGGCCGCCCTCCCTCCTGCACGTCGCCGCTCTCGAGATCGACGAGGACCATCGAGCCGGGCCCGAGCTGCTCGTAGGCGACGCCGCTCGGCTTGATCGCCATCAGCCCGGCCGCGCGGTCGACGGCGCTGGCATTGCCGAACGTGAGGACGACGAGCCCTGCCTCGACGATCTGCCGGTTCGCCTCGAAGACCCGCTCGCGCAGCTCGCCGAGGGCCATCAGGCGTTCCGCACGGTCCGGTAGTACGCCTGGTTCCAGCGGACCTCCTTCAGGAAGTCCGCTATGCGCGTCTCCGCGTCGATCACGAGTAGCTCGACGCCCGCGATCTCGGCCAGGTCCTCGAACGCCTCCCGCCCGATCGCGCGGCAGAAGGCCGTGTGGTGGGGCCCGCCGGAGACGAGCCACGCCTCGGCCGCGGTCGAGAGATCGGGCCGCGGTTCCCAGAGCGCGCGCGCGACCGGCAGCCGCGGAAGCTCCTCGTCCGGCTCGACCACGTCCACCTCGCTGAGAACGAGGCGGAACCGGTCGCCGAGGTCGAGCAGCCCGACCACGACCGCGGGCCCAGGGGCCGCCGTGAAGACCAGGCGTACCGGGTCCTCCTTCCCGCCGATCGAGAGCGGGTGGATCTCGCACGTCGGCTTCCCGTTCGCGATCGACGGGCAGACCTCGAGCATGTGGGCGCCCAGCACTCTCGGCCCCCCGGGCGCCAGGTGGTAGGTGTAGTCCTCCATGAACGACGTGCCGCCGCCGAGCCCGGCGCTCATCACCTTGGCGACGCGGACGAGCGCGGCGGTCTTCCAGTCGCCCTCGGCTCCGAAGCCGTAGCCGTCCGCGAGCAGGCGCTGCACCGCGATCCCCGGCAGCTGCGGCAGCGCGCCGAGGTCCTCGAACGTGTCCGTGAAGGCCATGAAGCCACCGCTCTCCAGGAACGAGCGCAGGCCCGCCTCGATCCTCGCGGCGTCGCGCAGGGACTCGTGGCGGTCGCCGCCCGCGAGGAGCTCCCGCGCCACCTCGTACTGCTCCACGTACTCGTCCACGAGCTCACGCACCGCTCCCTCGGGGACGGCCTGCGCCGCCTCGACGAGCTCGCCGACTCCGTAGCCGTTCACCGAGAAGCCGAGCCGGAGCTGCGCCTCGACCTTGTCGCCCTCGGTGACCGCGACGAGTCGCATGTTGTCGCCGAAGCGGGCCACCTTCAGCCGCTGCGCCTCGGCCCAGCCGCAGGCCGCGCGCGTCCAGGTGCCGATCCGCTCGACGACGGCCGGATCGCTCCAGTGCCCGACGACCGTCTTGCGCCGCAGGCCCATCCTCGTCTCGATGAACCCGAACTCGCGGTCGCCGTGCGCGGACTGGTTCAGGTTCATGAAGTCCATGTCGATCTCCGCCCACGGGAGGTCGCGGTTGAACTGCGTATGCAGGTGCAGGAGCGGCCTCTGCAGCGCCTTCAGCCCCCCGATCCACATCTTCGCGGGCGAGAAGGTGTGCATCCACGCGACCACGCCCACGCAGCTCTCGGCGGCGTTCGCCTCGAGGCAGAGCTTCAGGATCGACTCCGGGCTCTTGACCACGGGCCGGTGCTCGACCCGCACCGGAATCGCCCCTTCGGCGTCGAGCGAGCCGGCGATCTCGCGGGCGTGCTCCTCCACCTGGCGGAGCACCTCGTCGCCGTAGAGCTCCTGGCTTCCGGTCAGAAACCAGACCTCGTGCCCGCCGAGCGCCTTCGCCGTGGCCATCCAGGTGATCCTGACAGAGGCCGCACGGTGCTGATTGGATTCCCCGCATGCAGACGAGGCGCCTCGGGAAGACCGGCTGGGACGTCTCCGAGGTCGGCTTCGGGGCGTGGGCGATCGGCGGCAGCTGGGGCGAGACCGACGAGGAGGAGTCGCTCGCCGCGATGCACGCCGCGGCCGACGCCGGGGTCACCTTCTTCGACACCGCCGACGTCTACGGCGACGGTCGCTCGGAACGGCTGATCGCGCGTCTGCTCCAGGAGCGCGAGGAGCGGCTGTACGTCGCGACGAAGTTCGGGCGACGCGCGCCGCTCGATCCGAGCCTCTACACCTACGAGAACCTCCGTGGCTGGCTCGAGCGCTCCCGCGAGAACCTCGGCGTCGAGGCCGTCGACCTCGTGCAGCTGCACTGCCCGCCCTGGGAGACCTACTACCTGCCCGAGGTGCACGAGGCCTGCGGCAGGCTCGTGCAGGAGGGCCTCGCCCGGGCCTACGGCGTCAGCGTCGAGAAGGTCGAGGAAGGCCTGAAGGCGATCGAGTACGACGGCGTGGCGACCATTCAGATCATCTTCAACATGCTCAGGCAGCGGCCGGCGGAGCTCTTTCTCGACCGGGCCCGGAAGCGCGACGTGGGCGTGATCGTGCGAGTTCCGCTCGCGTCCGGCCTGCTGACCGGGAAGTTCGACCACACGACGACCTTCGCGTCCGACGATCACCGCGATTTCAACCGGCACGGGGAGCAGTTCGACATGGGAGAGACGTTCTCGGGGGTCGACTACGAGATGGGGCTCGAGGTCGTGGAGGAGCTGCGGCCGCTCGTGCCGCAGGACACGACGCTTGCCCAGCTCGCGCTGCGCTGGATCCTGACCTTCGCGGGCGTCTCGACGGTAATCCCGGGTGCGAAGACGACCGGAGCAGGCGCGGGCGAACGCTGCTGCGGCCGATCTGCCCCCGCCCCCGCCCGAGACGATGGAGCGGATCGCGGAGATCTACCGCGAGCGGGTCGCCCCGCTGGTCCACCAGCGCTGGTAAGTCAGACCGGCTCGATCTCGTGTGCGCCGTCGACCGAGGCGCAGACGTACGGCGTCGCCTCCCGCCCTGCTCGTGCGGGGTACTCGCGGGTGACGGTGTCGGCGAGGCGCTGCGCCCGATCCTCGGCGGCCAGGGCGAGCACCGAGCCGCCGAAGCCCCCGCCGATCATCCGGGCCGCGATCGCCCCGTGGGCGTAGGCCAGGTCGACGAGCAGGTCGAGCTCGGGGATGGACACCTCGAAGTCGTCGCGGAGGCTCTCGTGTCCCTCGCGGAACAGTTCGCCGAGAGCGTCCAGGTCGGCTCCGCCCGGCTTCTCGAGCGCGGCCACGACCGCACGGACGCGAGCGTTCTCGCTCACCACGTGGCGAAGCCGCTTCCGCGCGATGGAGTCGACCCCGGCAGTCGCCGCCCGCTCCTCCGCCTCGGCGAGATCGAGCGACGATGGCCGGTCGGTCCCGATCGCGGCCAGCGCCCGCTCGAGCTCGCGCCGGCGGTCGGCGTACCCGCTGTGCTCGAGCCTGTGGCGAACGCCGGAGTCAAAGACGACGAGGACGATTCCGGGCGGCAGGGGGATGAGCCGGTGCTCCTCCGTTGCGCAGTCGAGCAGGAGCGCATGGCCCTTGCGCCCGAGGAGCGAGCTCGCCGGGTCCATCAGGCCCACGGGCACGCCCACGGCGAGGCGCTCTGCTGCCTGGGCGATCCGCGCGAGCTCGATGCGCTTCAGCTCGAACGAGGCGGCGCTCGCGAGCGCGAGGCCGACGGAGACCGTCAGCGCGGCGGACGAGGACATCCCGGCTCCGATCGGGACGGTCGAGACGATCTCCCCGTCCAGCCCGGCCGGGGGCATCCCCCGCTCGCGCAGGAGCTGGAGCACAGCCGCCGCGTACCGCCCCCAGCCCAGGGGAGCCGCGCCTCCGGGAAACTCGACGGTCTCCCGGAAAGCAGCCGAGTGCAGGCGAATCATGGTCCCGGAGGCCGGCCGCCAGGTCACCGTCGTCCCGAGATCCACCGCAACCGGCAGCACGAGCCCGCCCGAGTAGTCGGTGTGCTCGCCGATCAGGTTGACGCGCGCAGGCGCGATGACGGCGCGGCTGGAGGGAGCTGAGCGCATCCTCGAGGCGTAAGTCTCGCCCATCGCCGAACGGGTCGACGGCGTCTTTTGGCGGTGTTATGGTCGCCGCTCACCACGATCAGGGGCAAGGAGGTACGGTGAACCAGGATCAGAAGAAGTACCTAGACAGCCAATTCGACGAGCTCGCCTCGAAGGTCGACGATCTACCCGAGTCGGAGGTACCGGCCGGGATGGACCGCAAGAAGGTGCTCGGCCTGATCGGGGCGAGCGGAGCGGCGCTCTCGCTTCCGGCGCTCCTCGCCGCGTGCGGCGGAAGCAGCAGTAGCAGTGCGAGCGGCGTCGGCAACTTCCCCGAGACGCCGAAGTGGAAGTGGGTCTTCGTCAACCACGTGACGACGAACCCGTTCTTCGTCCCGACGCAGTACGGGATCGAGGACATGGACGCGATCTTCAACACGAGCCACCAATGGACAGGCTCGGAGACCGCCGACGTCTCGCAGATGGTCTCCGCCATGAACACGGCCATCTCTGGGGGCGCCGACGGGATCTGCGTCTGCCTCGTCGACGCCAAGGCGTTCAACGGGCCGACCAAGAAGGCGCTCGACGCCGGCATCCCGGTCATCGCCTACAACGCGGATGCCCCGCCGGGCAGTGGGAACGACCGCCTGGCCTACATCGGCCAGGACCTGTTCGTCTCGGGTCAGAAGATGGGCGAGAAGATCGTGGAGCTCATCCCGAGCGGCGATGTCGTCGGCTTTATCGCGACGCCGGGCTCGCTCAACATCCAGCCCCGGATCGACGGTGCGAAGAAGGCGATCGCCGACTCGGGCAAGCCGATCAACTTCACGCAGGTCGCGACCGGCGCGGACGTGAACAAGGAGCTGTCGCTCATCGACGCCTACTACCAGGGCCACAAGGACCTGAAGGGCATGTTCGCAGTGGACGCCGGGAGCACCCAGGGTGTCGCGCAGGTGATGCAGAAGTACAACCTGCCGGCAAAGGGCATCCACGGAGGCGGCTACGACCTCCTGCCGACGACCCTGAACCTGATCAACAAGGGCTTCCTGGACTTCACGATCGACCAGCAGCCCTACCTGCAGGGGTTCTATCCGGCGGTCCAGCTGTTCCTGTACAAGATCTCCGGTGGGCTGATGGCGCCTTCCGACACGAACACGGGCCTCTTGTTCGTCACGAAGGACAACGTCAAGCCGTACCTGAACACGAAGACCCGCTACGAAGGGAGCTCTAGCTCACAGCAATATGTGAAGACGACCTAGCGATCGAGCTGAGGTCGTAGAGCGATGGCGGTAGCGGGGTCCGAAGGACGACGTCACGAGCGCGCGCGCAGGCTGGGCTGGCGCGCGCTCGAGGCTTTCGCCAACCGGCGCGAGGCGAGCATCCTCCTCGTCGCGCTCGGCCTGATCATCTACTTCTCGTTGCGGTCGTCCGCGTTCTACGGCGGCGCGACGATCAAGAACATCGCCGAGTACGTCGCGCCGGTGGCGCTGATCACGTGCGGCGAGGTCATGCTTCTGATCTGCGGCGAGATCGACCTGTCCGTGGGACGGGTGTTCGCGCTCTCGCCGATCATCATGTACCTGGCCTCGGCGCCCCAGCCGGACGGGCTCGGGTTGCCGCTCTGGCTTGGAGTTGTCTTCGGCCTGCTCGCCGCCGCCGGGGTCGGGCTGACAAACGGGTTGATCACGACGTACCTCGGCGTGCCGTCGTTCATCACGACGTTAGGAATGCTCTTCTTCCTGAACGGGATCAACCTGCGAGCCTTGCACGGCTTCCAGGTGGCGACGCCCGGCGGTCATACGTTCGTCGAGATCTTCGGGGGCTACCCCTTATGGTTCAACTCGGAGTTCTGGTGGTCGGTCGTTGTCGTGGTCGTCCTCCAGATCGTGCTCGTCCGGACCAGGTGGGGAGTCCACACGGTCGCGACCGGCGGCAACCTGATCGGCGCAAGGGAGAGCGGCGTCAACGTCCGGTGGATCAAGATCGGCAACTTCGTGCTCTGCAGCATGCTCGGCGGCTTCGCCGGGATCATGGACTCCGCCCGGATCACGTCCATCCTTCCGCTGCAGGGCGGCACGGACATCATGTTCCTCGCCGTCGCCGCGGCCGTCATCGGCGGCACGTCGCTGATGGGCGGGTCGGGCACGATCATCGGCGGCTTCCTCGGCGTCGTCGTGCTCGCCGTCCTCAACATCGGCTTCACGATCCTCGGCGTCAGCGCGTTCAACTTCGACCTGATCATCGGGATCGCGATCCTGGGTGCGATGATCCTGAACGTGCAGATCCAGCGCCTGAAGAACCTCGGCCGGATCGGGAGAGGCAAATGAGCGAGTCGGGCAACGGTCGAGAGACCGTCGAGGTGATCCGCGTCGAGCACATCTCGAAGCGGTTCGGAGCCGTGCGCGCGCTCGAGGACGTATCCATGCACCTGAATCGCGGCGAGGTGCTCGGGCTGATCGGCGACAACGGGGCCGGCAAGTCGACGCTGGTCAAGATCATCTGCGGCTTCCAGAAGCCTGACAACGGCACGATCTTCGTCAACGGCGAGGAGGTGCAGCTCCGCTCGGTCGCACACGCCCGCTCGCTCGGGATCGATACGGTCTACCAGGACCTCGCGCTCGTGCCCGGGATGTCCGTCTACCACAACATGTTCCTCAAGCGGGAGCTGCTCGGGCACCTCGGCGGCGTCGAGACACCGCTGCTGAACAACGGCGAGATGCGGAAGCGTGCCCGGAAGTACCTCGACGAGATGGGCGTCCGCATCCCCGACGTCGACGCCGAGGTGGCCCAGCTCTCCGGCGGTCAGCGCCAGTCGATCGCGGTCGCGCGCTCGGTCTACTCGGATGCGAAGATCATCCTGCTCGACGAGCCGCTCGCAGCCATGGGCGTGAAGGAGGGCGCGCTCATCCTCGACCTGATCCGGAAGCTCCGGGACCGGGGCGAGATCTCGATGATCCTGATCCTGCACAACTACGCGCACGTGTTCGAGGTCTGCGACCGGGTCAACCTCCTTCAGCACGGCGAGATCACGCTCGACAAGGCGACGAACGAGACCTCCGTCGACGAGCTCACCGAGCTCGTCGTGCACGAGTACCGCCAGGCCCAGGCCGAGTCCGGCTAGTCGCCCCGGTCAGGGGGTAGGCCATCCGCGTTCTCGTCACCGGTGCCAAGGGCAAGGTCGGCTCCGCGGCCGTCTCGGCGCTGCTCGAGTCGGGCCACGATGTGCGCGCCTCGGACCTGGTCCGGGGCGTGTTCGAGCGCCAGCTTCCCGAGGAACCTGGGGAGTACGTTCAGGCCAACCTGACGGACGCGGGCGACGCGTTCGCGATCGTCCGTGGCGTCGAGGCGGTTGTCCACGCCGGCGCGATCCCGGACCCGACGAAAAACCCGCCGCACGTGGTCTTCGGGAACAACCTGATGGCGACGTTCAACGTCCTCGAAGCCTCCGTCCGGTTCGGCGTCCGGCGGTTCGTCAACGTCTCGAGCGAGACGGTTCCGGGGTTCTTCTTCCCCGAGCGCCCGTTCCTGCCCGACTACGTCCCGGTCGACGAGGAGCACCCGATCAGGCCGCAGGATCCCTACGCGCTCTCGAAGTGGTTCGGGGAGCTACTGATGGACGCGGCCGTGGCCCGCGCGGAGATCCGCTGCATCTCCCTGCGCCCGAGCTGGGTGCAGAACGAGGACAATTACGAGCGCAACCTTGGCCCGCAGGTGCGCGATCCCGGCCTGCTGAGCCCGAACCTCTGGAGCTACGTCGACGTCCACGACCTGGCCGACGCGATCGTGCTCGCCGCGGAGTCCGATCTCCCCGGTCACGAGGTGTTCTACATCGCGTCTCCCGACAACGTCGGCAACCGCCCGTTTGCCGACCTCGTCCGCCGCTACTACGGCGAGGAGATCGAGATCCACCCGCTCTCGCGCGAGGATTCGTCCGCGATCTCGTGCGCCAAGGCCGAGCGGCTCCTGGGCTACTCTCCGAGCCGGTCATGGAGCGACTACCTCGACGACGAGGGCCGCGCACGCCCGCTCGAAATCTGATCGAGTTGGGCCGACGATGAGCGCGCGCCTCAAGACCAGCCTCGGGATCTGGGCGTTCGGGCCGATGGCCACGCGGTTCGTCCCCGCGGGCTACAAGCCGGAGCTCGCCGGCCAGACGACCGTGGAGCGGGTGCGCGAGGCCGTGGAGGGCCTCGGCGACCTGATCGACGGGTACGAGTTCCACTACCCGCAGGAGCTCTCGGCGGACAACCTGGACGAGGTGCGTGACGCGCTCGACGGCCACGACGTCTACTGCATGGCGACGGGACTCCACCTCGACGCGAGGTTCGGCAAGGGAGGGCTCGTCTCGCCGGACGAGGCGACACGAAAGGAGGCTGTCAAGCGCACCCTCGATGCGATCGACTTTGCGGGCGAGCTCCAGGCGCACTTCATCGTCTGGCCGGGGATCGAGGGCTACAACTACCCGTTCCAGGCGCCCTACAAGGAGAGCTGGGCCTGGTTCCTCGACGGGATCGGGCAGGCGGCCCAGCGGTGCCGCGAGCGCGGGATCAAGCTCTTCCTGGAGCACAAGAATTCGGAGCCTGCGATGAAGATCCTGATGCGCAACGTCGGCATGACGCTTCATGTCATCCACACGCTGCGGCGCGAGGGGCTCGACAACGTTCAGGTCAACATGGACTGGCAGCACCTGATCATGAACGGCGAGAACCTGGCCGAGTACGCGGCGCTGCTCGCCTCGGAGGGCCTGCTCGGCCACCAGCACGCCAACTCGGGCTGGGGGACCTTCGACGATGACAACATGGTCGGCGCGACGGCCTTCATGGAGACCCTCGAGCTGGCGGTCGAGCTGCGGCGGGCCGGCTACGGAGACAATGGCGAGCGGCTCGGCTTCGACCTGTACCCGTACACCGAGGATGCGGTCGAAGCCGTGCGGCGGAGCGTCCTCCAGTGGCGGTTCATCGACGGCGTGGCCGGAAGGCTCGACGGGGACGCGCTCCGCGAGGCTCAGATGCGGAAGGACGCCGTCGCCGCCTACGAGCTCGTCTACGCGGCGCTAGGCGCCGACTAGGCGCTCGAGCGCGCGCCGGCCGTGCTGGAGAACGGGCTCTCCGTGCGAGACGAGAACGCGCTCGGCCGGCAGGTCGGCAAGCGGACGCAGCGACTCCCGGAGCGCGTCGTGTCCGACGCTGTCCGGCAGCCACGACTCGGGGCACATGCGGATCCCGCCGCCGTCCGCGCCGAGGATCACGTCACCAGGGACGACCGACCTGTAGGCGGGCAGCCAGTAGACGACCTCGGTGCTCCTCGCGGTCGCGAAGGCCTCGACCTCTCCGGGAAGCGGGTCGCCGGGCCTGAAGACGTCGGTGACCCCGTGTGCCCGTCGCTCGATCGCCGCCCGCGCGCGGCTGGGAGCCCAGAGCCGCGCCTTGTAGCGCTCCAGGATCTCGGCGGTGCTACGCACGTGCCAGAAGATCGTGATCAGCACGTGCACCTCGCCGCCTGCCCGCCTCACGTCGCGGTCAAGCGCGCGCCAGAAGCGCCCGGGGTCGTCTCCCGGGACGAGCGGGTCGATCAGGACCACGCCGTCTCGGGTCTCCGCGTAGACGGAGCCGACGACCTGTTTCCACTCCTCGTGCCACGCCGTCCACCGCCAGAGCCCCGGGGCGATCTCCAGCACGTCCATGCCCGCTGACCCTACCTTCGTCGGCCTCGACGTCGGCACGAGCGGCGCCAAGGCGATCGCCGTCTCGCGGTCGGGAGAGGTGCTGGCGCGCGGCGAGAAAGAGTATCCGCTGTCCACGCCTGCGCCCGGCTGGGCGGAGCAGGATCCCGAGGACTGGTGGTGCGCGAGCAAGGCGGCGCTGTCCGAGGTCGGCGCGGAGAGTGCCACGGGAATCGGGCTCTCCGGCCAGATGCACGGACTCGTGGCCCTCGACGGAGACGACCAGGTGATCAGGCCCGCGATCCTCTGGAACGACCAACGCACCTTCGCCGAGTGCGAGGAGATCGAGCGGCGGATCGGCCTGGATCGCCTCATCCGCCTGACGGGCAATCGGGCGCTCACCGGCTTCACTGCGCCCAAATTGCTGTGGTTGCGGGAGCACGAGCCGGACGCCTACGCGCGCATCCGGCACGTGCTGCTCCCGAAGGACTACGTGCGGCTCCGGCTGACCGGCGAGCGCGCGACCGACGTCGCGGACGCCTCCGGCACGCTTCTGTTCGATGTGGCGGAGCGGCGCTGGAGCGGGGAGGTCCTGGACGCGCTCGAGATCCCGGTCAACTGGCTTCCCAGGGCACTCGAGTCGCCGGAGGCCTCGGGTCGGACCGCCGATCGGGTTCCGGTCGCCGCCGGAGCCGGCGATCAAGCGGCCGGCGCGCTCGGCGTGGGCGTCGACGGGCCCGGCCCGCTCTCGGTCGTCCTCGGCACCTCGGGGGTCGTCTTCGCGGCCCTGCCCACCTACGAGCCCGATCCCGAGGCGCGGCTGCACGTGTTCTGCCACGCCGTCCCGGGCGCCTGGCACGCGATGGGAGTGATGCTTTCGGCCGCCGGCTCGCTGCGCTGGTTCAGGGACGCGTTCGCCCCCGGCGTCCCGTACGACGAGTTGATCGCGGAGGCGGCGCAGGTCGAGCCCGGCGCCGAGGGCGCCCTCTTCCTCCCCTACCTCTCCGGCGAGCGGACGCCCCATGCTGATCCGTTGGCGCGCGGCGCGTTCACCGGCCTCAGCCTCGAACACGGTCGCGGGGCACTCGTCCGCGCCGTCCTCGAGGGCGTCTCCTACGGGTTGCGCGACTCGCTGGAGCTCCTGCGGGGTCTGGGCGTTCGCGCCGAGACCGGGCGCGCCTCGGGCGGCGGCGCACGCAGCCGCCTCTGGCTGGGGATCGTCGCCTCGACGCTCGGCCTCCCGCTCGAGCTTACGGCCGTGGAGGAGGGGGCGGCCTTCGGGGCCGCCCTGCTCGGCGGTGTCGCCGCAGGTGCTTTCGCCGACGTCCATGAGGCGGTCGAGGCGTGCGTCCGGCCTCGCGTGCGGATCGAGCCCGACCGTGGGTGGCAACGCGCGTACGAGGCCGGTTACCCTCGATACCGCGCGTTGTACCCGTCCCTCGAACCCCTGCAGGAGCGATGACATGACGGAGCCGTCGTGGGAATGAGACCGGTTAGCTGGGGCATCCTCTCCACCGCGGACATCAACCGGCTCGTGATTCCGCCGGCGCAGAGCTCTGAGAAGTGCGACCTGATCGCAGTCGCCAGTCGCGACTCCGCCCGCGCCGAAGAGTACGCGCGCGAGTGGGGCATCGAGCGGGCCTATGGAAGTTACGAGGCGTTGCTCGAGGACGCGGAGGTCGAAGCCGTCTACATCTCCCTCCCGAACTCGCTTCACTGTGAGTGGTCGATCCGCGCGCTGGAGGCGGGCAAGCACGTCCTTTGCGAGAAGCCGCTATCCCGCCGAGCCGCAGAAGTCGAGGCTGCCTTCGATGCGTCCGAGCGTGCCGAGCGCCTCCTGATGGAGGCGTTCATGTGGCGTCACCACCCCCAGGCGCAGAAGTTGACCGAGCTGATCGAACGCGGCGCCGTGGGGGGCCTGCGGGTGATCCGCTCGAGTTTCGGCTTCACCATCACCGATCCGGCGAACGTGCGGCTCCTGCCAGAACTGGAAGGAGGCGCGCTGATGGACGTCGGCTGCTACTGCGTGAGCGCGTCACGCCTGCTCGGTGGTGAGCCGCGGCACGCCACCGGGGTGCAGCTCCTCGGCCCGACCGGAGTCGACGTGCTGTTCGCCGGAGCGATGCTGCTCGAGAACGGGGCCGCCGCGCACTTCGACTGTAGTTTCGTAGTGCCCCCGCGCGACGAGCTCGAGGTGATCGGCGAGGACGGATCGCTGTTCCTCGACGATCCCTGGCACGGACATGAGCCGGTGATCGAGATTCGGCGGGACGACGGCGTCGAGCGGGTCGAGGTGGAGCACGCGAACGCCTACCAGCTCGAGCTCGAGAACATGAGCGCGTCCATCCGCGGCGAGGCCGAGCCGCTCCTCGGTCGGGCGGACGCGCTCGGCAACGCCGCCGCGATCGAGGCCCTGTACGCGTCCGCCTAGCGCTCCACGGCGAACGCGATGTTCACGGTCGTGCGGTAGGCACTGATGCGCTCGTTCTCGACGACGGCGCTCATCGACACGACGCTCGCGCCCGAGATGCCCCTGACGGTCTTCGCGGCCTCCTGAACCGCGGCGTCGGCGGCCTTGGCGAAGCTCTCCGGAGACGAGCCGATGATCGTGATCACCTTGGCGATGTCTGACATGTCGCTCCTCTCTCTCGGTCGGGTTGCCCGGCGATAGCGCCGAGAGTTCTGCCCCGAGAGGCCTGGAAGTACACTGCGGGGCCGTGTTCGACACCCTTTCAGACCGGCTTCAGGGCGCGCTAGGCGACCTGCGCAAGCGTGGGCGCCTGGACGAAGAGGCGATCTCGCGCGCGATGCGGGAGATCCGGCTCGCGCTGCTCGAGGCCGACGTCAACTTCGAGGTGGTGAAGGAGTTCGTCGGCCGCGTGCGCGAGCGCGCGCTCGGCGCCGACGTCACCAAGAGCCTCACCCCCGGCCAGGAGGTCGTGAAGATCGTCCACGAGGAGCTGACCGCCCTGATGGGCTCCGGCGACTCGAAGCTCGCCTTCGCCGGCCGGCCGCCGACGGTGATCCTGCTCGCGGGCCTCCAGGGCTCGGGGAAGACGACCGCCGCTGCGAAGCTCGCGCTGCTGCTGCGCAAGGAGGGGCGCAAGCCCGGGCTCGTCGCGGCCGACCTCCAGCGCCCGGCGGCGATCGACCAGCTCGAGCAGCTCGGCCGCGAGCTGCAGGTGCCCGTCTTCAGCGAGGAGCGGGCGGACCCGGTCGCCGCGGCAAGGCAGGGGCTCGAGCGCGCCCGGGAAGAGGGGCTCGACACCGTCGTCCTCGACACCGCCGGCCGCCTGCACGTCGATGAGCCGCTGATGGACGAGCTCGTGGCCGTCCGGGACCAGACCCGGCCGACGAACGTGCTGCTCGTGCTGGACTCGATGACCGGCCAGGACGCGGTCCGGGTCGCCGAGGCCTTCGCGGATCGGGTCGCCTTCGACGGCGTCGTGCTGACGAAGCTGGACGGCGACGCGCGCGGCGGCGCGGCCCTCTCGGTCAAGGCGGTCACCGGCAAGCCGATCAAGCTCGTCTCGGTCGGCGAGCGGCTCGACCAGCTCGAGTACTTCCATCCGGACCGGATGGCCTCTCGGATCCTCGGCATGGGCGACGTGCTCAGCCTGATCGAGAAGGCCGAGGCGGCCGTCGACCAGGACGAGGCCGAAGAGATGGAAAAGCGGATGATGCAGGGAGAATTCACCTTCGACGACTTCCTGCGCAGCTACAAGATGCTGCGCCGCATGGGGCCGCTTCAGGGCGTGATCAAGATGATCCCGGGCCTCGGCAAGCAGCTCGAAGGGCTCGACGACGTCGACGACCGCCAGCTCGCCCGCGTCGAGGCGATCGTCCTCTCGATGACCCCGCACGAGCGCCGCATCCCGCACGTGATCGACGGCTCCCGGCGCAAGCGGATCGCAGCCGGCAGCGGCACGTCGGTGCAGCAGGTGAACCAGCTGCTCGAGGCCCGCAAGCAGATGGCGAAGATGATGAAGCAGATGGGAAAGGGCAAGATGCCTGCGCTGCCGGGCCAGCCGCAGCTGCAGAATGGGCCTGCGCGCACGTCCAAGAGCAAGCGCAAGAAGAAAAAGAAATCGAGATCACGGAGGTAACCGTTTGGCCGTCAAGCTGAGGTTGACCCGCGTCGGGTCGAAGAAGAATCCCGTCTACCGCATCGTCGCGGCCGACTCGCGCTCCCCGCGCGACGGCAAGTTCATCGAGATCGTCGGCCGCTACAACCCGCAGACCGACCCTTCCACGATCGAGTTCGACGAGGCGAAGGTGAAGGACTGGCTCTCGAAGGGAGCGCAGCCGAGCTCCACGGTGCAGCGCCTGTTGAAGGCCAAGAACTTCGGCTCGGAGAATGGCTGAAATCGTCGAGTACCTGGCCCGGCGGCTCGTGGACGAGCCGGACGCCGTACGCGTCGACCAGATCGACCGCGACGACGCGATCGTCCTGCAGCTGTACGTGGCTCCGGACGACGTCGGCAAGGTGATCGGCCGCCAGGGCCGGATCGCCCGGGCGCTCCGCACGGTCGTCCGCGCCTCTGCGGCGCGCGACGACAGGCGCGTGCTGCTCGAGATCATGGAGTAGTTTGCGCCGCTGATGCGCGTCGCGGCGCTCTACGACGTCCACGGCAACTTCCCGGCGCTCGAGGCCGTGCTCGAGGACGTCGAGCGTGCGGGCGTGGACACGATCCTCTTTGGAGGCGACATCGTCCTGGGACCGCCGCAACCGCGGGAAACGGTCGAGCGCGTCCGGTCGCTGCCGAACGCGCGCTCGATCCGCGGCAACACCGATCGGTACCTCGAGGAGGACCACGAGGACGAGCCGGCGCTCGACTGGCTCCTCGAGCGGCTCGACGACGAGCAGGTCGACTGGCTCGTGCGCCTGCCGTTCTCGGAGATCCTCGACGACACGTTGTACGTCCACGCGACACCCCGCGACGACATGACGGTGATCACGGAGCTGACGACCGACGAGCGCCTGGCCGAGCTGCTCTCCGGCGTCGAGCAGCGCCGGGTCGTCGCCGGCCACACCCACATGCAGCTGGAGCGCCGCGTGGGAGAGACGATGTTCGTGAACCCGGGCAGCGTCGGGAGGGCGTACGAGGCCGAGCCGGGGGCGTACTGGGCGATCCTCGACGGCGATGCGATCGAGCTGCGGCGAACGGACTACGACCGCGAGCGGGCGGCGGAGCTCGTGCGCGGCTCCGGCTACCCCGACGCCGAGGAGCTCGCGACCGAGAATGTCCTCAAGGTGCCGCCCCGGGCAGAGGCGCTGGCCATGTTCGGCGGATGACCGAGCTCGTCCGCGTCGGGCGCGTGGGCAAGCCTCACGGTCTCGACGGCTCCTTCTTCGTCGAGCAGGGAAGCGAGGACACGGAGAGGTTCTCGGTAGGTGCGACGCTGCACGTCGACGGCGAGCCGGCCAAGGTCGTCGGCTCCAAGCGCTCGCGCGGGCGGCCGGTGATCAGGCTCGACCGCGCGGCGGAGCGCGGCGCCGAGCTAGCGGTCCCGCGCGCGGAGCTGCCTCCGGCCGACGAGGGCGAGTACTACGAGTTCCAGCTGGTCGGGCTCGCCGCCGAGGAGGAGGGCGGACGTGAGCTCGGGAGGGTCACGGCCGTGCAGCCGGGGATAGCGAACGACGTGCTGGAGCTGGACTCGGGCCTCCTGCTTCCGCTGGTCGAGGCCTGCGTGCGGGAGGTAGACCTCGAGGCGGGTCGAATCTGGATCGCACCCGGTTTCGCGCCTCGTAGCTAACCTGCTCTGCGGCCGTCCCTTGCAGCTCGACGTCTTCACTCTTCTCCCTCATGCGTTCGCCTGGCTCACGGAGCAGCGGCCGGTCGCAGCCGTGCTCGGAGACGAGCTCGAGCTGCGGCTCCTCAACTACCGCGACTACACGCCGCTGGCCTCGGGCCAGGTGGACGACGAGCCGTACGGCGGCGGTGCGGGCATGGTGCTTAGAGTCGACGTCGTCGCGTCGGCCCTCGAGGCCGTCTACGGAGGCGCGCCGGGCCATCGCGTCGTCGCGCTCAGCCCACAGGGGCGGCAGCTGACCCAGGAGGTCGTCGAAGAGCTCGCGGCGGAGAAACGCCTGACACTGCTCTCGTCCCGGTTCGAGGGCTTCGACGAGCGCGTCGCCATTCATCTCGCCTCCGACGCGATCTCGATCGGGCCCTACGTCCTCTCCGGCGGCGAGCTCCCGGCGATGGTGCTCCTCGACGCGGTCGCGCGCCGGCTTCCCGGGGCGCTCGGCAGCGAGGAATCGGGGTTGGTCGAGAGCTTCTCGCCCGAGCTGGAGGGTGGTCTTGAGTACCCTCACTACACGAGGCCGGCCGAGTTTCGCGGCTGGAGCGTGCCCGAGGTCCTTCTTTCCGGAAACCACAAGAGAATCGACGAATGGCGCAAGGAACAGAGCCGTCTGAGGACGATGTCGTGAGCGACGAGCGGGGAACAGAGCCGACCGAGCCGAAGGTCATGGGCGAGGATCACTTCCGCGAGCCGCCGCCGTACCCGCCGGTGCTGGAGCCTGCGTCCGAACGGTCGAAGCGCGCGGAGCGGCCCTCGCGAAATCCGCTGGATCGCATGACCGCGGGCCTCCCGCGCCCATGGCGGATCGCGATCGACTGGGTTGTGACGATCGCCGGAGCGATCGCGATCGTGCTCGCGATCAAGGCCTGGGTCGTGAACCCGTACCGGATTCCCTCCTCCTCGATGGAGCCGACGCTGCACTGCGCCCGGCCCGGCCAGGACTGCGAGGCGCGCCTCTCGGATCGCGTGCTCGCCAACCGCTTCATCTACCACTTTCGCGACCCGCACCGCGGCGAGATCATCGTCTTCAACACCCCGCCGGCCGCGGAGGACATGTGCGGCGCGAGCGGGACCTTCGTGAAGCGGCTGATCGGGCTTCCGGGCGAGACCGTGACCGAGAAGCAGGGCGGTTTCATCTACATCGACGGCAGGAAGCTGAACGAGCCGTACATCAAGCCCGACCGGCGCCAGCGCGACTCGACGACCGGGACCTGGAAGGTCCCCAAGGGCTCGTACTTCTTCATGGGCGACAACCGCGGCGAGTCGTGCGACTCGCGCCGCTGGGGCTCGGTCCCGCGCAAGAACCTGATCGGCAAGGTCTTCGCCACCTACTGGCCGCCGAACCGGATCTCCCTGCACACGATCCTGCCCACGCCGCTCATCGGCTTCGTGTTCGTGGTTCCGCTGCGACGCCGACGGCGCCGCGGCGTGCGCTAGCATTCCGCGTCGGCCTCCCGGCCTCTTTGTATGAACCGCGTGATCGAACACCTCGAGCAGCGCCAGCTGCGCGGCAACCTGCCGCCGTTCAAGGCGGGGGACAGCGTGCGCGTGCACTTCCAGGTGATCGAGGGCCAGCGGCGCCGCGTGCAGGTGTTCGAGGGGATCGTGCTCAAGCGCCAGGGCGCGGGCGTGCGGGAGACGTTCACCGTGCGCAAGCAGTCGTTCGGCGTCGGCGTCGAGCGGACGTTCCCGGTGCACTCGCCCAAGATCGAGCGCATCGAGGTGACCGCGATCGGCGACGTCAACCGCGCCAAGCTCTACTACCTGCGCGGAAAGGTGGGGAAGCGGGCGCGCGTCCGCGCCAAGCGTGGGGTCGTGCTGCCGGAGTCGGAGCTGCTCGTGGGCGCGATGCCGCCCGAGGGCGAGGACCTCGACGAGGAGCTTGTCGCCGAGGTGGTCGACGATGCTGGGCCGGAGGCAGAAGCAGCGCCCGAGGACGCGGAAGCGGGGGAGGCAGAGGCGGCGGAGGAGCCCGGTCCCGAGCCCGAGGCCGCGGTAGAGCCCGAGCCGGAGCCCGTTGCCGAGGCCGAGCCGGAACCGGCCGCCGAGGCGGAGGCCGAGCCGGAACCGGTCAAGGAGTAACGAAAGCGTCACGAGTGCTGGGCGCCGGCTGAGCGTGGCGCTATCCTCGCGGCCGTGGCTCGTCGCACCGGCCGGAAGCTTCTCCAGTTCGATCGCAAGCTCGGCGCGCGCTTCGTCGCCGGCGCTGACGAGGCGGGGCGCGGGCCGCTCGCGGGGCCGTTGCTCGTCGCCGGGGTGCTGCTCGACTACGCGAAGCTGCACGACCACGCGGTCCGGCCGCTCGCCTGCCTGAACGACTCGAAGCAGTGCAGCGAGGCCGAGCGTGAGGCGCTCTTCCGGGCGGTCCTGGGCTGCGCGGAGCGGGTGGTGGTGCGCGCGGTGCCGCCGGGGCAGATCGACCGCGACGGCCTCCACCGCTCGAACCTCGCCGGCCTGCGCGCCGTCCTGACCGAGCTGGCTCCTCCCGCCGAGGTCTGCCTCGTCGACGGCTTCCGTCTCGGGCCGGCCGCCCCGGAGCACCGTGCCGTCGTGGACGGGGACGAGAAGAGCGCCGCCATCGCAGCAGCCTCGATCGTCGCGAAGGTGACGCGCGATCGGATGATGCGGCGGATGGACGCGCTCTATCCCGCCTACGGGTTCCGCTCGCACGTCGGGTACATCACGCCTCGACACTCGGCGGTCGTCCGCGAGCGGGGGCCCTGTGAGATCCACCGCCGGTCCTTCCAGGCCCTCTGCTACGCGTAACACTGCGTCGGCCGTCGGAAGGGCGGCGGGGCGCGCCGAGCGCTCTGGCACTACCGGCTGCGCGGCTGGAACGGTGCTCGGCCAGAACGTCTGGATCGGCGGCGAAACGAGCTCGACCTGGTGCTCCGGCGCGGCAGGCGGCTCGTGTTCTGCGAGGTGAAGGCGAAGGCGGGAGAGCGCTACGGCGACCCGTTCGAGATGGTCGGCCCCGAGAAGCAACGCAGGCTCCGCCGCGCCGCGGAGGCCTGGCTGGCCGCGAACCCGGGCCTGGCCGAGCTGGAGCCGCGGTTCGATGTGGTTGCGTTTCGGGGCGGCCGGTTGGAGCGGCTGGCGGAGGCGTTCTAGCGCCGCCGTCGAACCGGTCGGGGCCGTGGCCTCGACCCAGGACGCTCTCTACCGGCGCATCGATCTCGACCTCTCGTGGTCGGAGCGCGATCTCCCCGAGCGCGAGCGCACCAAGCACGTCCACCGCCTGCATCCGTACCTCGGCAAGTTCATCCCGCAGCTCGTGGAGGCACTCCTGGCTCGGCACCTGCCGGCCGATGGCCGAGTGCTCGACCCGTTCGCGGGCTCCGGGACGACGCTCGTGCAGGCGCTGGAGTCGGGCTTTGACGCGACCGGGTCGGACGTCGCACCATTCAACTGCCTGCTGATGCGGGTGAAGACGCGCGAGTACAACCCGTTCGTGCTCGAGTCGGAGCTTCGGGATGCGCTGGCGCGGCTGGACGGGTTCGACGAGGCGCGGCCGCAAGGCCAGGTCTCGCGGTACGTGCGCGACTGGTACGCGCCGAAGGCGGCGGCCGAGCTGCTCTTCTTCCGCGGGCTGGTGGAGGACTACGAGCACGCCGACGTGCTCCGGATCGTGCTGGCGCGGGCCGCGCGCTCGGCGCGGCGGACCACGCACTTCGACCTCGACTTCCCGCGGGCACCCCAACGCTCCGAGTACTGGTGCCACAAGCACCGGAAGACCTGTCGCCCGGTGGGAGAGGCGCGCCGGTTCCTGCGCCGGTACGCGCTCGACACCTTGTCGCGCATCCGCGAGTTCTCGCGAGTGCGAGGGCGCGGCCGGGAGGCGGAGGTGCTGCACGGCGACGGGCGCGAGCTGGACTTCGGGACGGGTTTCGACGGCGTCGTCACCTCGCCGCCGTACCCGGGCCTGATCGACTACCACGAGCAGCACCGCTACGCCTACGAGCTGCTGGGCCTGGAGGAGTTTCGGGAGCTCGAGCTCGGCAAGGGCACCAGCCGGAAAGCACTGGAGGCGTACAGCGCCGGCATCGCGGCGGTGCTGTCGAACGTCCGGCGGGCGCTCGAGCCCGGCGCTCCGGTCGTGATCGTGATCAACGACCGCCGTGAGCTCTACCCGGAGATCCTCGAGCGTGCCGGCCTCCGGCTCGAGGAGCGTTACCGCAGGCACGTGAACCGAAGAACCGGCCGCCGGGCGGGCGAGTTCTTCGAGGACGTGCTCGTAGCTCGATAGGCGGTCTTTCCACTTTCGGCACAATCGCGTTACTGTCAGGTGCTTCCGCGTTGCCTACGCTGGCGACGTGCTCGCGCGGACGGTCACTCATGCGCTCGTCGGGCTCGACGCTCGCCGCGTCGAGGTCGAGGCGCATCTCCAACGAGGCCTCCCGGCGTTCGCGATCGTCGGGCTCGCCGATCGCGCCTGCCAGGAGGCGAAGGAGCGGGTCAGAAGCGGGATCGCTTCTGCAGAGCTCGAGTGGCCGTTGCGGCGGATCACGGTCAATCTCGCTCCGGCGGAGCTTCGCAAGGAAGGCTCGGGCTTCGACCTCCCGATTGCGTTGGCGGTGCTGGCCGCGTCCCGACAGGTGCCGGCCGAGGCGCTCGCCGGACACGCCGCCGTCGGCGAGCTCGCCCTGGACGGCCGTCTGCGCCCCGTAGGTGGGGTTCTGGCTGCGGCCGAAGGCGCCCGGCAGGCCGGGCTGGCGAAGCTCCTCTGCGCGGCAGGCTGCGCGGCCGAAGCGGCGCTGGCCGGCATCGAGCCCGTGCCCCTACGGCACCTGGCGGAGGCGGTCGGCTATCTGAGGGGCGACTGGGTGCCTCCTCCGGTCGAGCGGGTCTCGCTGAACGGGCACGACGCGGAGCCGCCCGGTCCGGACCTGGTCGACGTGCGAGGCCAGGAGCGCGCGCGGCGGGCGCTCGAGCTCGCGGCTGCGGGCGGGCACAACCTTCTACTCGGCGGGCCTCCCGGAACGGGGAAGACCATGCTGGCGCGCCGACTGCCGGGGATCCTGCCACGGTTGCCGCCGGAGGAGGCGCTCGAGATCACGAGGATCCATTCCGTCGCCGGGCTGCTCCCGCCCGGGCGGCCGCTGGTGAGCTCGCCGCCGTTTCGCGCGCCGCACCATACGGCCTCGGTCTCGGCCATCGTCGGCGGCGGCCCCACGCCTCGTCCGGGCGAGGCGAGCCTTGCGCATCACGGTGTCCTGTTCTTGGACGAGCTGGCCGAGTTCCCTCGGAACGCGCTCGAGGCGCTACGGCAGCCGCTCGAGGACGGGGCGATCTCGATCGCGCGGGTCGGCGGGAAGGTCGTTTTCCCGGCGCGGTTCCAGCTCGTTGGGACGATGAACCTCTGCCCGTGCGGCGCGCGAGGCGACCCTGCGGCGGAGTGTTCCTGCTCTGCGGCACGGCTCGCCGCCTACCGCGACAAGCTCTCGCGGGCCCTGCTCGACCGCTTCGACCTGGTGGTCACGGTGCCACGGCCACGTGCTCGTGAGCTCGAAGGCGGCCCTGCGGAAGGCTCCAAGGCTGTCCGGGAGCGGGTGACAGCGGCTCGGGCACGGGCGGCGCCTAGTACACCGTTGAAGCGCACCGCGGAGGCGAGTGAGCTCCTGAGCAGGGCCGTGGAGCGCCTGCCGCTGTCTGCGCGCGGCCGGGCGCGGGTGGCACGCGTCGCGCGGACCGCCGCGCTGCTGGCGGGCGCTGACGAGGTTGCGCCCGAGCACGTTGCGGAGGCGATGTCGTATCGCTCGCCGAGCGAGCTGGGGACGCCGTGAAGGAGCTCGCGCTCGCTGCGTTCGCGGCCGAGACAGGCTCGCACGTCGTCGTGGAGCCACGCGGGCGGCGATTCGGGCGGTTCCACCGAGCCTTCGACGCGGATCGATATCTCCAGACGCTCGAGGAGCGGGGCCTGCGGTTCGTCGGCCGTGGCGACCCCGCGTATCCGCCACTCCTGCTCGAGCTCCACGACCCGCCGGCCGGACTCTTTCTTCGTGGGCAAGGAAGCGCCGAGCTGCTGCGCGGACCTGCTGTCGCGATCGTCGGGGCTCGCGCGTGCTCGTCGTACGGTTCTCAGGTCGCGCGGCTGCTCGGCCGCGAGCTCGCCGGGGCCGGCGTCGTCGTCGTCAGCGGCCTTGCCCGGGGCGTTGACGGTGAGGCGCACCGGGGAGCGCTGGAAGCGGGCGGGCTGACGGTCGCGATCCTCGGCTGCGGGATCGATCGCGACTATCCCGCGGCGCACGCACAGCTCGCCCGGCGCATCAGCGAACAAGGCCTCGTCGCGTCGGAGTACGCCCCCGGGGTCGAGCCTGCGCCGTGGCGGTTTCCGGCCAGGAACCGCATCGTTGCTGGGCTCGCCGCTGCAACCGTGATCGTCGAGGCGCGTGAGCGGAGCGGCGCACTGATCACTGCGGACTTCGCGCTCGAGGCAGGACGGGAGGTGTTCGCGGTGCCGGGTGAGATCACCTCGGCGCTGTCGGTCGGAGCCAACGGGCTCCTCCGGTTGGGCGCGACCCCCTTGACGAGCTCCGGCGACGTGCTCGAGGCACTCGGCATTGCCCCGGCGGCGGCGGTGCCGCTCCCGCTCGGCCAGCCCGCGGCGACCCTGCTGGCCGCGCTCGCAGGCGAGGCCGCCGGGGCAGACCAGCTCGCGCGGGTCACGGGCCTGGACGCCCAGAGCGTCGCGACCGCGCTCGCCGAGCTCGAGCTGGCAGGCGCCGTTGCCGAGGCCGACGGCCTGTACAGAGGGGTGAGGCCGCCCGGCTAAAGCGGCCTTTCTCGGAGCTCGTGTGTTCGAGCCGGCGCGCTTCCTCGGGTCTAGCTCTCGCCCGGCGCTGGGACTGTCTCGTCGGACTGGAAGAGCGAGAAGGCGTTGCCCTCGGTGTCCCGGCAGCGGGCGTACCAGCCGATCGTCGGAATGGGCTGCTTGTCGTCCGCGGAGCCGCCGAGCTCACGCGCACGCGCGATCGAGGCGTCGATGTCGGAGGTGGCGAAGTAGACGATCGGGCCGGAGCCGGGTGCCTCGTCGGAGGGATAGATCGCCCCGCCCGGCTCGATCCCCTCGAGCATGTGGTACTCGACCGGCCCGCTCCACTCACGGAACTTCCAGCCGAACAACGAGCCCCAGAACTCCTTGGCCCGGCCCGCATTTTCAGCCGGCAGCTCGAAATGCACCAACTGACCTTCCATCTGGCCCCTCCTTCGCGTAGGAGCGGTCAGACTACCTTCGTCCTCGAGCGACCAATTGGCGCGCCGGTCCGACTAACGCTACGGACTGGCGTCGGGCCGCCGCCGGGTGTGTGGAGGGCCGCCTAGAGGCCGAGGGTAGGGAGATCGAGCTCGTCCACGCTCTCCATCGCCGCCAGCGCAATCGCCAGGTCCTGGATGGCCAGACCGGTCGAGTCGAAGAGCGTCACGTCGTCGGGAGACCGACGACCCGGGGCCTCACCGGTGAGGACGGCGCCGAGCTCGGTGACGTCCTTGCGCCCGACCGCCCCGGCTGCGACCGCGTTCGCGAGCTCACCGTTGTGGCTCGCCTGCTCCCAGTCATCGCAGAACACGCGCGTCCGCACGAGCTCCTGGATGGCGATCTCGGACTTGCCGGGCCCGTCTGCGCCCATCAGGCTCACGTGCTGACCGGGCCGCAGCGAGCCCTCGACCAGCAGCGGCTCGTGACCCGGGGTCATCGTCACCACGAGTTCGGCCTGGAGCGCTTCCTCCGCCGAGCTGGCGACCCTGGCGCCGAGCTCATCGGCCGCTTCCCGTGCGCGTGAGGCGTCGACGTCCCAGAGGATCACGCTGCGCCCGCGCTCGAGCAGTGTTCGGGCCGCTGCCCGGCCGTTCACGCCAGCGCCCACGACCGATGCCTCCTCCGCACCTTCCCGCCCGAGCGTCTCGGCGGCCAGGACGGCGGCGGCGCCGGTGCGGAGCGCGGTGACGGCCGCGGCGTCGAGAACGGCGAGCAGCGAGCCGTCCGACGCATCCGAGAGCAGCACGACCCCGGTCACCGTCGGCAGGCCTCGGCCCGGGTTGCCGGGGAACGAGGTGACCCACTTCAAAACGGCGTGACCGGCACCGAGCGCCGGCATCGCCCGGAAGTCGCCGGCCGGGTACGCGGGCACGTAGGTCTTCGGCGGCATCGTCCACTCCCCGCGGCGGTAGGCCACGAACGCGTCGCGCACCGCGTCGAGTGCCCTCACGGGCGACACGGCCGCATCCACGTGCCGAGCGGCGAAGACCGGGACCACGGGTACTAGAGGCCCTTGACGTCGCTGATCAGCTTCACGATCGACTCCTTTGCGTCACCGAACAGCATCACCGTCTTCGGGTTGAAGAAGAGCGGGTTCTCGATCCCCGCGAAGCCGGGATTCATGCTCCGCTTGAGCACCACCACGGTCTGCGCCTCGTCGACGTTGAGGATCGGCATGCCGTAGATCGGGCTTCCCTCGTTGTTGCGCGCATCAGGATTGACGACGTCGTTGGCGCCCACGACGAGGACGACGTCGGTTCGCGCGAACTCCGGGTTGGCCTCGTCCATCTCCTTGAGCTGAGGGTAGGGAACGTTCGCCTCCGCGAGCAGAACGTTCATGTGGCCCGGCATGCGGCCGGCGACGGGATGGATGGCGTAGGTGACCTCGACGCCTTTCTCCTCGAGCAGGTCGGCCAGCTGCCGGACGTCGTGCTGGGCCTGGGCGACGGCGAGCCCGTACCCCGGGACGACGACCACCTTGTCGGCGTACGCGAGCATGACCGCCACGTCCTCGGGAGTCGCCGAACGCACAGTGCCGCCGTCCGTTCCGGAGGCGGCCGCCGCATCGCCGCTCACCTGGCCGAACGCGCCGAAGAGGACGTTCGCGATCGAGCGGTTCATCGCCCGGCTCATCATCAGTGTGAGGAACGTTCCCGACGCCCCGACGAGCATGCCCGAGACGATCAGGACGTTGTTCTCGAGCTCGAAGCCCGTCGCGGCCGCAGCGAGGCCGGTGAAGGCGTTCAGCAACGAGATCACGACCGGCATGTCGGCGCCCCCGATCGGCAGCACGAACAACACCCCGAAAAGCGCTGCGCCGGCAAGCAAGGCCCACATCAGCCACTGCTCGTCGGCGCCGGCCGCGATCGCGATTCCTGCCGCCAGCGTGCCCCCCAGGACGAGCGCGTTGACGAGCTGCTGGCCCGGGTACGTGATCGGCCGTCCCTGGATCAGCTCCTGCAGCTTCGCGAAGGCGACCATCGAGCCTGCGAACGAGATCGCACCGATCAGCGCCGAAAGCGCGATCGCGATGCTGATGTCGAGCTTGAGGCTGCCCGGCTCCGGCGCGCGGTTGTGAAACTCCGCCCACGACACGAGCGCGGCCGCGCCGCCGCCGACGCCGTTGAACAGCGCCACCATCTGCGGCATCGCCGTCATCTTCACGCGCCGGGCCGCGACGGCCCCGAAACCGCCGCCGATGATCATTCCGAGCACGATCTCCCAGTAGCTGACGATCTCGCTCTGCGCGAACGTCACCCCGATTGCCAGGAGCATCCCGGCTGCTCCGATCCAGTTGCCGAGCCGTGCCTTGTCGGGTCTCGACAGGAAGCGCAGCGCGAGGATGAAGGTCACGATCGTGACCAGGTAGAGCAGGTCGGTGGTGGTTCGGCTCACGGCTCCGGGCCGGCGCCGTCATCGTCGTCCTTGGCCCCGCGCTCGGGCTTCCGCCGCTTGAACATCTCCAGCATGCGGTCGGTGACGACAAAGCCGCCGACGACGTTCGCCGAGGCGAGGATGACGGCGACGAACCCGATCACCCAGGTGAGCGTGTCCTTGTCCGCCTGGCCCATCACCAGCATCGCCCCCACGATCACGATGCCGTGGATCGCGTTTGTACCCGACATCAGAGGCGTGTGAAGGAGCGTCGGAACCTTGGAGATCACCTCGAACCCCAAGAAGATCGCCAGCACGAGAATCGTGAGCTCGAAGACGAGCAGCAGCCCGTGGCTCATCGAGACCCGTCCCCGCCGGCCAGGCCCGAGCGGAACGTGTCCTGCAAACCGACAGACCCCCCACCCAGGGCGGGGTGCAAAGACCCGCCGCCCTCGCGGCGGACCGTACCTGTGTGCGGCTCACGCGTTTGTGTCCCGTGCGCGTCGATTGTGAGTCGATCTGTCACGCGGGAACCTCGTGTTTCCGAGTGACGCAGGCTCCGGCCGTGATCTCGTCGTCGAAGTCGAGCGCGAGCTGGCCCTCGGGAGCGAGGTGCTGGAGGAGCGCGGCGACGTTGCGGGCGTAGAGCTGGCTCGCGTGGTACGGCATCGAGCTGGGCAGGTTGGTCAGGCCGACGATCGTCACACCTTCCCGGACGACCTCCTCGCCGGGCTCCGTCAGCTCGCAGTTGCCGCCGGCCTCGGCGGCGAGGTCGACGATCACCGACCCGGGCCTCATCGCGGCGACCGCGCCGGCAGGGATGAGCCGCGGCGCGTCACGGCCGGGGATGAGCGCGGTGGTGATGACCACGTCGAACTCGGGCAGGCGCGCTTCCAGCTCCTCCTGCTGGCGCCGCTGCTCCTCCTCCGACAGCTCCTGGGCGTACCCGCCTGCGGTCTCACGGCCGACGACTCCGAGGTCGAGCCAGTTCGCGCCGAGGCTCTCGATCTGCTCGCGAACGACCGGGCGAACGTCGAAGCCGGTGACCACCGCCCCGAGACGTCGCGCCGTGGCGACGGCCTGCAATCCGGCAACCCCGGCTCCGAGCACGAGCACCTTCGCCGGAGCGACCGTTCCGGCTGCTGTCATCAACATGGGAAAGAACTTCGGCAGCCTGTCGGCAGCGAGCAGGATGGCCTTGTACCCCGAGACGGTCGCCTGTGACGACAGCGCGTCCATGGGCTGCGCGCGAGTGATGCGCGGTATCGCCTCCATCGCGAACGCGATCACGCCACGGCTCTCCAGCCCTGCAATTCCGTCCGCATCGGTCAGGGGCTGCAGGAAGGCGATCAGGATCTGGCCGTCACGCAATCGCGCGGCCTCGTCTTCGCTGGGCTTCTGTACTCGGACAACGGCTTCGCTCTCGCCGTAGACGTCCTCGACGAGTCGCGCGCCGGCCTCCTCGTATGCTCCGTCCGGAAACGAGGCGGCGGCGCCGGCACCTCTCTCCACGAGAATGTCGAAACCGCCCGGGACGAGCCGCGCGACGACTTCGGGTACCAGCGCCACGCGTCGCTCGTCGGCGGCACGTTCTCTCGGCACCCCGACCCTCATGCGGCGCCAATGCTAGTGCGTGACACTCCCGGCACGCTCTCGGCACCCACGCGTGCGCTCGGCGTCGATACGCTCGCCTCGGGGAGGAGGCCGGGCGAACCGAACCAAAGGGAGCGGTAGAGTTCGACGCCGTGGCCGGTTCGCTGGCGGAGATCGCTGACAGCTTCTTTCGGCCGGCGGTCAACGATCTCGTTCCCTACGAGCCCGGGAAGCCGGTCGAGGAGGTCAAGCGCGAGCTCGGCCTGGAGCGGGTCGTCAAGCTCGCGTCGAACGAGGGGCCATTCGGGCCGTTCCCCGAGGCGCGCGAGGCGATCGAGCGCTGCGTCGGCGAGCTGAACCGCTACCCCGACGGCGGCGCCTACAGGCTTCGGGCCGCGCTTGCCGAGCGCCTCGACCTGCGCTTCGAGGAGGTCGTTCCCGGCGCCGGCTCGGACGGGCTCGTTGACTGTCTGAGCCAGGTCGCGCTCGAGCCGGGCGACGAGATCGTCTGCGGGTGGCCCTCGTTCCCGAGCTACGTGATCGACGCCCGGAAGCTCGGCGCCGTGCCGGTCACGGTGCCGCTACGCGAGGGGCGCTACGACCTGGATGCGATCCTCGAAGCGGTCTCGCCGCGGACGAAGATCGTCTACGTCTGCCTGCCGAACAACCCGACGGGCACGTCCAATAGTCGTACCGAGCTCGACGCGTACTTCGATCGCGTGCCCGACCACCCGCTCACCGTGCTCGACCAGGCGTACCTCGAGTACATCAACGACCCGGAGTACCCGGACGGGATCGAGGACTACCTCAAACAAGGCAGGCGCGTCATCGTGCTCCGAACGTTCTCCAAGATCTACGGCCTCGCCGGGCTGCGCGTGGGGTACGGGCTCGCTCCGGCCTCGCTGGTGACCGCGATCGGGAAGGTCCGGCGGGCGTTCGACATCACCACTCCCGCCCAGGAGGCCGCGCTGGCCAGCCTCGGGTCCGCTCAGGAGCTCGCCCGGCGGCGGCAAGTCAACGCCGAGGAGCGGACGCGCCTCGAAGCGATCCTGCGGGAACACGGGCTCCAGCCGGTTGGCCCCGCAGTCGCGAATTTCCTCTTCGTCGAGGTGGCCGACGACTCCCGGCCCTTCTTCGAGCAGCTGCTCGGAGAGGGCGTGATCGTCAGGCCAACGCACGGCTTCGGCGCGCCGGGCGCGGTGCGTGTGACGGTCGGCACCGCCGAGGAGCACGACCTGCTCGCGGCGGCGCTCGAGCGGGTGCGCCCGCGCGCGACCGCCTGAGAGGACGCGTCCGAAAAACCCCTCGTTTGAGTGCCGACAGCGGTGTTACGGTTCGAGGGCCGATGAGCCGCCCCCTCGTCTCCGGCTCACAACTCGGGCTCCTTAGCCGCGAGCCTAGCTTTCGACGCCTGTTCCTGGCCACCCTCGGCTCGGGTGCGGGCACCTGGCTGGCCCTCGTTGCGCTCGAGGTCGACGTCTGGACGAGGACGCAGTCGTCGGCGTGGGTAGCCGCGCTCCTGATCGCCGACCTGCTCCCGACCTTCGCGATCGGGCTTCTCGTCGGGCCGCTGATCGACCGGCTCTCGCGGCGCCGCCTGATGATCGCGTCCGACCTCACGCGCTTCGGCGTCTTTGCCGCGCTGCCGTTCACAACGAGCGCGACGCAGGTCGTCGCGCTCGCGACGATCGCCGGCGTCGCTACCGGCTTCTTCCGTCCGGCCGTCTACGCCGGGCTCCCGAACCTCGTCTCGGACGCCGACCTTCCGAATGCCAACTCGCTGCTCCAGACGATCGACAACCTCACCTGGGCCCTCGGCTCGCTCATCGGCGGCGCACTCGTCGCGGGCTCGGGCGTGGACGCGGCCTATTGGATCAACGCGTGCACCTTCCTGATCTCCGCGGTTTTCCTCTGGGGGATCCCGCAGCGGCTCCTGCAGGCCACGCAGGCAGCGAGCCGGGGACACTGGCTCGACCTGAAGGACGGCTTTGCGCTTGCCGTCAAGTCGCGCGCGCTCCTGACCGTGCTGATCGCGTGGAACGTTGCGATGTTCTCGAACGCCGCCGTGAACGTCGCCGAGCCGAGCCTCGCCTTTCGCGCGTTCGACGCCGGGCAGTTCGGGCTCGGACTGATGATGGGCTGTTCGGGAATCGGCCTCGCGATCGGCGCCTTCCTCGCGAGCGCCTGGATCGAGCGGCGCGGGCTCCCGAACGTCTACGGCGCGTCGCTCGGCTTGATGGCGGTCGGAATCGGGCTCACCTCCGCGGCGCCGAACGTCTGGGTCGCCGCGGCTTGCGTCGTCATCTCGGGGGCAGGCAACGGCGCGGCGGTCGTCTGCAACGCGCTGCTCGTTCAGCGCGGGGCTCCCGATGCCCTGCGCGGGCGCGCGTTCGCGGTGCTGATGAGCACGAACGTGGCCATGCTCATTCTCGGGATGATCGTCGCCGGGCACTTCACGGACATCGTCGGCCCGCGCTGGATCTGGGCTGCGGCGGCCGTCGCTGCAGGCCTCGCGGGGATCGTCGGATACGCGCTCGCTCGCGCCGCGTCGCGCAGTCCCGGCCTGCCGCAGGCCGAGCCCGTCCCGCTGCCCACGCCTGCCGCCGAGCCCACACAGCGCGCGGTCTGACCGGAGGCCTCTTCTAGCATCACGGTCGTGGCGGCACGGCGTGACTTCACTCGCGAGTCGCTGGCGGACGGCGTGCGCGCCGGAGACCGGCGGGCCGTGGCCCGTGCGATCACGCTCGTCGAGAACTCCGACCCGCTCGCCTACGAGGTCGTCCGCGACCTCTATCCCGAGACCGGCCGCGCCTACGCGGTCGGCGTCACCGGACCGCCCGGAGTGGGCAAGTCGAGCCTGATCAGCGCCGTCGTCCGGCACGTCCGCGACCTTGGGCGCTCCGTCGGCGTGATCTCGGTCGACCCGTCGAGCCCGTTCACCCAGGGCGCGCTCCTCGGCGACCGGATCCGACTCGCGGACCATTTCCTCGACCCTGAGGTCTACATCCGGTCGATGGGGACCCGCGGACACCTTGGCGGCCTCGCCGAGGCCACGCTGCAAGCGCTGCTCCTCCTCGACGCGGCCGGCAAGGAACTGGTCTTCCTCGAGACGGTCGGCACCGGCCAGGGAGAGGTCGAGGTGATCGGGATCGCCGACACTGTCGTCCTCGTGCTGATGCCGGGCTCCGGAGACTCGATTCAGGCGCTGAAAGCAGGGATCATGGAGATTCCCGACGTGATCGCGATCAACAAGATGGACCACCCTGCGGCGAAGACGATGCTGAACGAGGTGCGCTCGGTGCTCTCGCTCGACACGGAGCGCGCGTGGAAGCCACCGATCGTCCTCACCGAGGCTGTCCGCGGCGAGCACGTGCCGGAGCTCTGGGAAAGCGTCGAGGCGCATCGTGCGTTCCTCGAATCCGAGGGGTTGCTCGAAGAGCAGCGGCGCAAGAACCTCGCCGGTGAGGTGTTCGCGGTCGCCTCGGCGCGCGCCAAGGCCCACCTCGAGCACGCCGTCGCCGACGATCCCGAGCTGCGGCGCCTCCTGGACGAGGTCCAGAGCCGGAAGCTGGACCCGCTCACAGCCGTTCGGGAGATCATGGAGAAGGTGTTCAAGGTTGGCGACTAAGACCGGCCCCCGCCTCAGCGACATCCGCGATGCGCGGAAGCGGCTCGAGGGGATCGCGCGAGTGTCCCGGGTCTACGGCTCGGAAACGCTCTCGCGCCAGGTGGGCCGACCGGTCTCGCTGAAGGCCGAGAACCTCCAGCGCACCGGCTCGTTCAAGGTCCGCGGCGCCGTGAACAAGCTGGCGACGCTTGGCGAGGGAGAGCGGCGCGCCGGGGTCGTCGCCGCCAGCGCCGGGAACCACGGCCAGGCGGTCGCCTGGGCGGCCCGGGAGGCGGGTGTGAAGGCGACGGTGTTCATGCCCCAGGACGCGCCGATGGCGAAGGTCGAGCCGACGAAGAACTATGGCGCGAAGGCGGAGCTGACCGGCGGGAGCTTCGAGGAGGCGCTGAACGCGGCCTTCGCCTACGCGGAGTCGACCGGCGCGACATTCGTCCATCCCTACGAGGACGACATGGTGATCGCCGGTCAGGGAACGATTGGCCTCGAGCTGGTCGAGCAGGTGCCCGACCTGGAGACGGTCGTGATCCCCGTCGGCGGCGGGGGGCTGGCCTCCGGAATCGCGCTGGCCCTGCGCTCGACGAAACCGGACGTTCGCATCGTGGGCGTGCAGGCCGGGCTGGACGGGTGGACGATCGCGGACGGGATTTTCGTCAAGAACGTCGGCGAGCAGACCGGCCCGATCCTCGACGAGGTCCTGGACGACCTCGTCAGCGTCACCGACGACGAGATCTGCCGCGCGATCGTGTTGCTGCTCGAGCGCTCGAAGCTCGTGGTCGAGGGCGCGGGGGCGGTCGGTGTGGCGGCGCTCCTCGCCGGCAAGGCCGGAGGCAAGGGCCCGGCCGTGGCGATCCTCTCGGGTGGCAACATCGACCCGACGGTGCTGATCTCGGTCATGCGGCACGGCCTCACCTCCGCCGGGCGTTACCTCGTCGTCCGCAGCCGCCTGCACGACCGTCCCGGTGAACTGATCAAGCTGCTGAAGCTGGTCGCGGAAGAGCGGGGGAACGTGGTCTCGGTCGAGCACCACCGCGAGGGCATGGACGTTCCCGTGGCGGCGAGCGAGATCGAGCTGACGCTCGCGATGCGGGACGAGCATCACTGCGCCGTGCTGCTGGAGGCCCTGCGCAGCCGCGGCTACACCGTCGAGCGGCTGCGGTAACCCGTGCTCGTCTGTGCGCAGTGCGGCCGCGAGAACGCGGACGACGCCCGTTTCTGTTCGGCCTGCGGCTCTCCGCTGACGACCGCTCTCGGCGAGGCACGCGAGGAGCGGAAGGTGGTGACGATCGTCTTCGCCGACCTCGTCGGGTTCACCGCACGGTCCGAGCAGCTCGACCCGGAGGACGTGCGGGCGACGCTCTCGCCGTACTACGCGCGGCTCCGCACCGAGCTCGAGCGCCGCGGCGGGACGGTCGAGAAGTTCATCGGCGACGCGGTGATGGCCGTCTTCGGCGCGCCGGTCGTCTACGAGGACGATCCTGAGCGCGCGGTGCGCGCGGCGCTCGCCATCCGCGACTCGATCGTCGAGGACGGGCGGCTGCAGGTTCGCATCGGGCTCACCACCGGGGAGGCCCTCGTCTCTCTCGACGCGCGCGCCTCGGAAGGCGAAGGCCTGGTCGCCGGGGACGTGGTCAACACGGCCGCCCGCCTGCAGGGTGCGGCGCCGGTGAACGGCATCCTGGTCGACGAGAGCACCCAGCGCGCGACGGCTCGCTCGATCGACTACGACGAGGCCGAGCCTGTGACGGCGAAGGGCAAGGCCGAGCCGATCCGAGTCTGGGCGGTCAAGGAGGCGCGCTCACGGCCCGGCGCCGACCTCCGCGAGCAGGGCGCTCCGCTCGTCGGGCGCCGTCGGGAGCTGCAGTTCCTCACCGACGCGTTCGCCCGTGCGCGCGAAGAGCGCTCGCCGCAGCTCGTTACGCTGGTCGGCGTCCCTGGGATCGGCAAGAGCCGTCTGGTGCACGAGCTCTCGCGCGTGGTCGACGCCGAGCCGGAGCTCGTCTCCTGGCGCCAGGGCCGCTCGCTGCCCTACGGCGAGGGCCTGGCCTACTGGGCGCTGGCGGAGATGACGAAGGCTCAGGCCGGCATCCTCGAGTCGGACACCCCGGAAGAGGCAGGGCGGAAGCTGGCCGAGAGCGTCGCCGCGCTCGACTCGGACGACTCGGAGCAGATCGTGGAGCACTTGCGCCCGCTCGTCGGCCTCGGCAGCGACGGCGAGCGGGGAGGCGACCAGCGCGCGGAGCGGTTCGCCGCCTGGCGTCGGTTCTTCGAGCTGCTTGCGGAGCGGAGCCCGACGGTGCTCGTGTTCGACGACCTGCACTGGGCCGACGACGACCTGCTCGACTTCGTCGACCACCTCGCCGACTGGGCGGCCGGCGTGCCGCTCTTCGTCGTCTGTGTCGCCAGGCCCGAGCTGCTCGAGCGGCGCCCGGGATGGGGAGGAGGTAAGCCGAACGCCCTCACGCTCTCGATCTCGCCGCTCTCCGACGAGGACACTGCACGGCTGCTCGCCAGCCTGCTCGACCAGGCGGTGCTCCCCGCGGAGCTCCAGTCGACGCTGCTCTCGCGCGCTGGCGGCAACCCGCTCTACGCGGAGCAGTTCGCGCGCCTGGTAGCGGAATCCGGACGCGACGCCGAGTTGACGTTGCCGGAGAACGTGCAGGGGATCATCGCCGCCCGGCTCGACGGGCTTCCGGCGGAGGAGAAGCAGCTACTCCAGGACGCGGCGGTGCTCGGCAAGGTCTTCTGGCTCGGCGCGGTGACCGAGGTCGGCGACCGCGACCCGCGCGCGGCCGAGGAGGCGCTGCACTCGCTCGAGCGGAAGGAGTTCGTCCGCCGCGAGCGGCGATCCTCGGTGGGGGCAGAGGAGGAGTACGCCTTCAAGCACGTGCTCGTACGCGACGTCGCCTACGGCCAGATCCCCAGGATGGGCCGGGCGGAGCGCCACGAGCGTGCGGCAGGCTGGATCGAGCGGCTCGGCCGCCCGGACGACCACGCCGAGATGCTTGCGCATCACTACCTCGAGGCGCTCCGGCTCCGGCGGCTCTCGGGGCAGGAGGTCGACCCCGGGCTGCTCGAGCGCGCCCGCCTCGCCGCCCGCGACGCAGGCGACCGGGCGCTCAGGCTCGGGGCCTTCCCGGCCGCGGCGGCCCTGTACGAGGCCGCGCTCGAGCTCTGGCCTCCGGACGACGACCGGCGTCCTGCCCTGCTCCTGGCCTACGCGCACAGCCGCGTCCTCGACATCGCCTTCGACGACCGGGTGCTGGAGGAGGCGGTCGAGGGCCTGCTCCGGGCAGGCCAGCCCGAGGCTGCCGCCGAGGCTGAGGCTCTACTGGCCGGAATGTCGCTCAACCGGGGCCACAAGGACGAGGCGCTCCAACGCCTCGAACGCGCCCGGGAGCTGGTCGAAGGGCGCGGCCCCTCGCCGGAGAAGGCGTTCGTGCTCCAGGAGCTGGCGCGGGTGCTGATGATGAGCGAGGACTTTGACCGGACCATCGAGCTCGGAACGGCGTCGCTGCATCTGGCGGAGGAGCTGGGGCTCGTCGCCGTGCGCGCCCGCAACCTGAACACGCTGGGCGTTGCGAAGGTCGTCAGCGGCGACCTGTCGGGACTCGACGACCTCGAGCAGGCGATCGCGATCGCGGCCGCGGCCCACTCTCACGAGGAGGCCTCGGCGGCAGGGAACCTCGCGTGGATGACGGCCATGACAGGCGATCTCCGCCGCGCTGGTGAGCTGCACGAGCAAGCCCGCGGCGTTGCCGACCGCATCGGGCTCGGCGCTTACATCCGCTGGCAGCGCGCGGAGCACGTCTTCCACTGCCACTGGGAGGGCCGCTGGGACGAAGCGCTCGCCACCGCCGACGCCTTCGTCCGCGACATCGAGGCGGGCAACGCGCACTACATGGAGAGCGCCGTCCGCCAGGTCCGGGGGGAGATCGACCTCGCGCGCGGCGACGTGGTGGCGGCCCTGGCGGAGGCAGGGCGGGCGACCGAGGCCGCGCGCGGGGCCGACGACCCCCAGACGCTCAACCCGACGCTGGCGTTCGAGGTCCGGGTGAGGGTCCTCGACGGCGATCGAGACGGCGCGGCCCCACTAGCGGATGAGCTGCTCGAAGCCTGGAGCGCGAGCGGAGTCCGCCCACAGCACGAGGCAGTCGACGGCGCGTGGGCGTTTCGGGACCTCGGCCGGAGCGCCGAGTTTGTCCAAGCGCTCGACCGGGCGCAGGGACAGACACCGTGGCACCAGGCGGCACGCCACCTTGCCCACGGCGAGCTGGTCGCCGCCGCCGACGTCTACGGCGAGATCGGGTCGGTCCCCGACGAGGCCTATACGAGGTTGCGGGCGGCCGAGGAGCTCGTCGCAGCCGGCCGCCGCCCCGAGGCGGACGAGCAGCTCAGGCTCGCCTTACCCGTCTTCATGCAGCTGGGAGCGACCGCCTGGGCGGCCGAGGCGCAGTCGCTACTCGCCGAGTCAGCCTGAGCCGCCGCAGCGGCGGAAGGCGGTGACGGTGTTGCCGCGCGCCTCCCAGTCCTCCATGCCGCCGTCCAGTAGCGGCCGGGCGGTGACGCCCTCGATCGCAAGCGCGCTGGCCGCGACGCCGGCCCGCGCGCCGGTCGAGCAAACCGTCACGAGCGGCCGCCCGTTCCCGAGCTCGTCGCGGTAGGCGCGCACGAGCCGGTAGGGGATGTGGCGACTGCCGGGGATGTAGCCCTCGTCGCGCTCGTCCTTCTCGCGCACATCGATCACCTCGACCGCGTCACTGGCCAGGAGCGCCTCGAGCTCGTCCAGCTCGATCGGCTCGAGCTGCTCGGGCGTCTCCAGCTCGAGCACGTAACCCGCGACGTCGAGGAGCCCGACCGAGCGCAATCCTTTCGCCGCGAGCTCGGCCTGGTCGCGCGACGAGGCGTGGAGCGTGATGGGCGCCTCGGCGTCGAGGAGGAAGCCGGCCTTCGTCGCGAAGGACGGGCCGTCGACGGGGATGTTGAGCGCCGCCGGCGCGTGTCCGTCCGCGTACTCGTGCGCCGGGCGAGCATCCAGGAGCTGTCCTCGCACCTCAGGGATCTGCTCGAGCGGTGCAGGCGCGCCCAGGAACGGGCCGCGGTTGAGCGCGACGACACGCTCGACCGTCGGCGGCCGCGGTGTCGAGACCGAGGCGGAGGCATCGACGAACTCGTCGACGTCGTGGCGCGAGAGCGCGCGGTTCGAGAGCCGCTCCATCCCGATCGTGGACGCGGTCTCGGAGCTGATCCCGCTCGCGCAGAGCGAGCCGCCGACGTGCCCGGGGTCGACCTCGGTCTCGTCGGGCAGCTCGGCCAACCGCTGCAGCGAGGAGTAGAGGTCGGCCGCGCCCTCGCGCGCCTCGACCGCGAGGTCCGGTCGGGCAGCGTCGCCGATCAGGAGCGAGTCGCCGGTCAGCAGGTGGCCCTCGACCAGGTAACAGCAGTGCTCGGGCCGATGCCCGGGCGTGTGAAGCACCGTGATCGTGAGCGAGCCGAGTTGGATCTCCTGGCCGTCCTGGACCGGATCGAACGGAAACGCCGGCTCGGCGAGCGGGTGGATGCTGACCTGCGCCTCGTGCTCGAGCGCCAGGCGCCCGTGGCCGGAAAGGTGGTCGGCGTGGGTGTGCGTCTCGAGCACGCGGCCGATCCGCACGCCTGCCCGCTCGGCCGCCTCGAGGTAATGCTCGATCGCGTAGGCGGGGTCCACGATCACCGCCTCGCCTGCCCCCTTGTCGCCGATCAGGTAGGACGCGCAGCCGAGGTCGTCGTTCACAAACTGCCTGAACAGCACGTCGCCCGCGACGTTACCAATGCGCCCCGCTAGCTTTCTTGAAGTAGCGCCTTCCACGCTTTGCAGGAGATTTAGTTCTCGGCAAGCTTTTCAGACCACACCGCGGCCAACCAGGAGAACGTTCTACGGACTTCGGGCACCGACGCTCGCAGGCGTCGAGGCAAGAGTCCCGTCGCGTGATGGCCACGGGCGCTACTCGAGCAGCTGCGCGTCAGACGGCCAAAAACCCTGACGGAAAGCGGCACGAACAAGCAACCGCGGCGCCGCCGAACAGCACAACGCCTCGGTTTCCTTCCGAAACGAGCTGCTGCTCTATGCCCTGGCTCGGTCTTCCTCCGCGAGTTCGGCGAGCTCCTCGGCGAACCCGAGCGCCCGCGCCATGTTGCCGGCCGCAGAGGCAATGCGCGCTGTGCCCACGATCGGAGTAACGGCGGCGAGAACGCCCTGAACCTGATCGGCGTCGATGCCGATGTCGCCGGCGGCGCCGATGTTAAGCAGGTACGACGACGGCGGGGCGTCGACCGCGACGAGCGCGGCGATGCGCACCATCATGAGCGACTCCTCGTCGAGGGTAGAGGCCTCGATCGACTCGGCGGTAATCCTTTTGAGCAGGTCGAGAACCGGTGCATTGGTAGCAGGCTCTGTCATGACGTGCCTCCTGTGGTGTGGTTGCTTCTGACTGAGCCGACCCACAACCGAACACGTCGTGCTGCGCTCGCCTGGCGGGCGACGATTCTGAGCCAGAAAGCTCTACGCAACGTATCACCCGTTCGTCCGCGTCGTTCTGGGCGCTACGACACTTCGCTGATGTAGAGGCGCATAACCGGTGTGGGCAGCGAGCCCTTGCGAATCGCGATGACCATCTATTGCAGCGGGATCGCTGTCTTCCACGCGCCTGTGGCGAAGGAACGCATGTACGAAACGGCCATCGCGGTCTCGAGCGCCCGCCGCCAAGCCTCGTCGGCGCTCGTATCGGTCCGCAGCGCATGGCAGCTGCATTCGCTTGGTCCATGTTCTCGGCCGCGAGGATCAGACGTTCTTTCAGCTTCTCCAGACCCTTGCGCTTTGCCTCGTCCATCACCGCCCGCGCTTACTCTGAGCGAGGAAGGGGTAAATGGCCTATGCCCGTTGAATGGTTCGGCGCAAAGGCACCGCTGTCGGAGATCCGACACTGAAGGGAGAAGCGCATGGCTGACCGCAGATTCGGTGGGATCACGCTCGGCGGAATCATCGTCATTCTCGGGATCATCCTGATCATTGTCTGGAGCTTCTGGATCGGGTTGGTCGTCACGCTCATCGGGCTAATCGCCTTCGGCGGTTTCGCGAAGGGCAAGTGGTATTGACCGTCCTCGGAATCTCGGGGCCGGGCGACGAAAACGAACGTCACTCCGTGACACTTCGCGAAACCGGCCCCGTTTGAGGCTACGTCTACTCGGGCGCAGGCCTAGGGCGCCTTCGCAGGAGCCTCAGCCGGAGGCCTCGAGAGGTTTGCTTTCCGCGACCTCCCGTGGCAGGTGCGCACGAGCCTCGCCGCCGATCTCCGCGTCCACCTGGGAGAGATCCCGCCCGGAGAAGATCTCGTGGCGCGGCTTGGGAATCCAGAGAGCTACGCAGCGGACATGCGCGCTGCGGCGGAGCTACGGCCGCCCCCCGGCGGCCTGATCGCGTTTCTGCGTGCCCCCCGCCCGCGCAACGTCCTGATCGCGCTCGCCCTGGTCGCCCTGGCAGCTGCACTCGCCGCCGCGATCGCCTGGGCGCGGAGCTACCAGCCGCTCGGCGCGGGCTCGTCGGGTCTGAATCCGATTGGAGCGCGGCAGGGCGCACTCGGGGAAACGGTCGCGAAGTTCCAACAGGGCCAGCCGTTCCAGTTCGGCTTCTCGATCAGGAACAGCGGCCGATTTGCGGTCCGCATCCTTGATCTTCCGCTAATGCACGACGAATTCATCATGCCGTTCGCCGTGAAGGCGTTCCTGTCCTCGCAGAGGCTGATCGGAAAGCCGGTCTCGGCGTTCCAGCCTTTCACGCTCGAGCCCGGGGACGAACAGCTGATCATCTTGCGAGGCAGCTACGCAAATTGCGACGAGTACGTAGCGCACGGCAGCGTCGGCCTTGCGGGGATGGCGGTCCGAACGCGCTTCTTGCGGTGGAACCACACCGTCGTCGTTCCGCTACTTCAGCCGCTCGTCATCCGCATGCCCGGCCGCCCCTGCTTCGCGGGCTGAGTGCGGACGCTCCGAAATGCCGTCGTGCCGACGAGCCGGGACGGCTTGCCGCGGCGCTCTGGAGTGCGCCGCTCCGCGAGAGGCTCGAGGGGCTTGTCTAGGCTACCGCCGCGTGTATCGCATAGCCCTCGTCTCCGGGGCAGCCTTCCCGTTTCCGCCCGCCTCCGGGCTCGGGGCATACGTCACCGCCACCGCACGCGTTCTCTCCGCTGAGGCCGAGGTCACGATCGTGACCTCCGACCGGCACGAGGAGCTCTACGAGAGCCTGCGCGCGCAATCGTCGCCTGACCTGCCGGAAGGCGTGCGCTTCGCTTTCGCGCGAGAGCCGACGGTCGAGGAAGCCGAGGCCGACGGGTACTTCGGAACGCGCCAGCTCTGGAGCGCTCGGGCCCTCGAGAAGCTGAAGGAGCTCTATCCGGAGGGCGGGCCGGAGATCGCCGAGTTCCCGGACTACCTCGGCGAGGGTGCCGTGACCGTCCAGGCCCGCAACACCCTGGATCCGGGCCTCCGGAACACGCTCGTCTGCGTGCGGATTCATGCCACCAGCGAGATCAGGGACTTGCTCAACGGTGGTCTGTCACGTGACATCGGAACAGGCGTGGCGTGCGATCTCGAGCGGTACGCCCTTGCTCACGCAGACCGGGTTCTCTGGCCGGGGGGCGACGTCCTCGATGCGTACAAGCGGTACTACGCCGGCGCCATCGCACCGGCCGAATGCGTGCGCCAGGCCGTTCTGCCCTCTTCCCGCTTGGCGCGCCCGCCGGTCGCGCCGGAAGAGCGAGCGCGCCTCCTGTACGTCGGCCGCCTGGAACGCCGGAAAGGAGTACAGAACCTCTGCCGCGCGTTGACGGGGCTGGAGCGGGAGGACTGGCACCTGACGCTCGTCGGACCGGACACTCTCACCGCCCCGCTGGGAAGCTCGATGCTGACCCAGCTCCGCCTCGCCACCGCCGACGACGCGCGCTTCGAGTTCAGGGACGGCGTCTCTCGCGATGGGATTCTCCAGCTGTTGGCAGAGAGCGATCTCTTGGTCAGCCCGTCGCTGTGGGACTGCTGGCCGAACGCCGTGCTCGAAGCGCTCTCGCAAGATCTTCCGGTGCTTGCAACCCCGGTCGGGGGACACGTCGAGCTGGTCGAAGCGGGAAGCTCGGGTTGGCTCGCCTCCGACCGGGACGAAGGCGCGCTCGCGACGGCTCTCGAGCAGATCCTGGACCGCCGCGACGAGTTGCGCACGTTGGCCGATAGCGGCCTGCCCCGACAGCGATTCGAGCAGCTGACCTCGCCGGAAGCCGTGAGGGAGCGCTACGCCGACCTGGCCGGCCGACGATCCAGGCGGCTTCCCCGGCGCCGAGCGTCTACCGCCTCACTCGTCTCCGTCGTGATCCCGTACTTCATGCTCGACGAGCACGTCGAGGAGACCCTCGAGTCGGTCCACGCACAGACGTATCCCCGGCTCGAGGTGATCGTGGTCAACGACGGGTCGTTCCGAGCCGAGGACGGCCGCATTCTCGACGCAATCGCGGATCGCTTCGGCGTGACGCTCCTGACGCAGCAGAACTCGGGCCTCGGACGTGCGCGGAACTTCGGGATCTCGCAGAGCCGTGGAACATACGTCCTCCCGCTCGACCCGGACGATCTCCTCGAACCGCAGTTCGTGGAGCGGTGCGCGGCCGTGCTCGAGAACCGGCCGGAGCTCGCGTACGTCAATACCTGGAGCCGGTACATCGCCGAAGACGGTGGCGAGTACGGTTCCGCTTCGGCGGGCTACCGGCCGTTCAGCAACGAGGCCACCTCGCTCGGCGAGCGCAACGTCGCCGGGCCCGCGACGGCCTTGATCCGTCGGAGCGTCTTCGAGGACGGGTTCTGGTACAGCGTCGACTCGACGAGCTACGAAGACTGGCTTCTCTACCAGGAGCTTGCGGCTGCTGGTCTCGTGGGCCACACCATTCCGGAGCAGCTCTTCGTCTACCGCGTGCGGAAGGAGTCCATGTTTCGCGCCTTCGCGGAGCCCCACCACGAGCGCCTGATGGACGAGCTGGCCAATCATCGGCTCGAACGGGCCGTGCAATGGACGTCCGGGCCCGAGGACTCGGAGCACGCGACCGAGCTCACTCCCCCGGTGCGTGCCGCATCGGCGCCGGAGCGGCTCGAACAGGCCAACCGCGAGCTGAGGAGCACGAACGCGCGGCTGGCGCGGAGCAAGTGGGCGAAGGCCGACTCGGCCGCGGCGAGCCTGGCCGCGAAGCTCGAGCTCGAGAGACGAACGCTTGAAGAGCGGCGGCTGCAAGACGAGACCGAGCGGGAGGTGCAGCCGAGGGAGATCGAGGAGCTTCGCGAGTGGGCACTCGATCTGGAGCGACAGTTGAACGAGATCAGGGCCACGCGCGCCTGGCGGCTGGCGAGCGGGTACTGGACGGCACGCGCTGCGGTGAAGCGAGCCGTGCTCCGGCGGGGCGGCGGGTAACGCCTCTCTCGCTTGACGGCGCGGCCGGCGAGCTAGCGTTCTTGCCGTGGGTCGAGCCGCTCAGCACGTTGTCCTCGCCGTCGGCGGCGTGCTGCTCGTCAGGCCTGATCGTCGGCGCGGTCGTCCTCACGCATCTCGACTCCGGGAGCGGCTCGCTCGTCCAGCCGACGCAGGTGGGACCTGCGCAGGACGTCGTCGCGCCGCCACCCCGCGGCGCGGTCGTGCTCGCCGGTGAGGCTGGGACGAACGCCGTCGCCCTGGCGGTCTCTCGCGGGCCTCGGCCGAAGCTGACCGCCACGGTGCTCGCGCAGACGGGCGACCCGGCCTCCGGGCTGCCGCTCTCGTTTCGAGTCGGGAACAGGACGCTGGCCGCGACGGCCTGCGGGAGCGGTTGCTACGCGGCGGTGGCTCCCAGCAACCCGCGGCGCGTGGACGTCGTCCTCTCGGGCAAGACAGTCCCGTTCGACCTCCCCGCCACTGCGCCCTCGGCGGCCGCGATCGTCGCCCGAGCCGCACAGGTGACGCGCCGGCTGAGCAGCCTCGTCTACGTCGAGTCGCTGCGGTCCGGGCCGAAGGGCGGATTGCTCACGACCTGGCGCCTCAAGGCGCCGAACGAGGTCACCTATGACATCCGCGGGGGCGCCTCCGCGGTGATCATCGGGCAGACGCGCTGGGACCGCGACCGACCCGGCGCGCCGTGGCGCCGCTCCTCGCAGATCCCCGCGCTGAAGGTCCCACAGCCGGCGTGGGGCTCGAAGGCCGTGAACGCCCACCTCCTCGGCACGGGACGCGTCGGCGGCAGGCCTGTCTGGATCGTCTCCTTCCTGAACCCGAGCACGCCTGCCTGGTTCACGGTCTGGATCGACCGGAGCACGTACCGGCCCCTGCGCTTGAAGATGACCGCGGCGGCGCACTTCATGCGCCACCGCTACGTGGCCTTCGACCAGCCGCTCAGGATCAGGCCGCCTAGATAGTTCGGCGTATCGCCTCGATCACGACGAGCCAGGCGACGACCGCCGCCGTGAGGGCTACCAGGGCGAGCAGCAGACGGGCGTGAGCGCTCATCCCGAGGCCTTGTCGAGAAGCGTGACGACGAACGGCCTCGCCCCGGGCGGGGTGACTTCGAACTGCAGCGCCCAGTGGCCGACCATCACCAGCGCCGGCGCCGACTTGACGAACACGCCAGGCTTGCGCTCGGGCAACTGGTAGCTCTGCTCGCCCATGTCCATGTCGAGCATGTCGAACCGGCTGATCACCTGCGGCGCCGCGAACCGACTTGCCGCCCTTCGTCAGCGCCACCGAGAACGTGTTCGGAAGCGCGGCCCGGTTCGGCGAGACCGCGACCCGCACCTGTACGGCCCCTTGGAGACCACCTCCGAGACCGGGCCCGGGACCGACACGGGCGGCGAGTTGCTTCACGCGCGCGAGCGCACTCGCGGGCGGCGGGAGGCTGGTCAGCACGACGGCGCCGAAGAGCGCGCCGGCGACGAGGATGATCTCGCCCTGCACGAGCCGCCGAGGAGAGCCTGCGGCATCGGGCCCGACCGAGGGCTGAACGGCTGCAGGCTCTGTAGCCTCGGCTTCGTTCGCGCGAGGTTGACCAGGCGAGCATCAGGGCCCCGAGCAGGAGCACGATCTTCGCCAGGAGCGCCTTTCCGTAGGAGGTCTGCCAGAGCGATCCGAGCGTCGGCAGCTCCAGCAGCGAGGCACCGATGCCTGAACCGATGAGCGCCATCACCGAGCAGAACGCGACCACGGAGAAGCGCGGCACGACCACCGCGAGGGCCGCCACCCGATCGGCCGCCTGACCGAGAGCCAGAAGATCACCAGCCCGATCAACCCGCCGAGCCAGATCGAACCGGCCGCGAGGTGGAGCCAGTCGAGCGGCAGCGCCAGGCCGCGTGGCGACTTCTGGCCGGCGTGGCCCGCAAGCCCGGGCAGGACGAGCGCCGCGGCGGCCGTCGCGAGAGCCGAACGGGTCGCCACGAGTTCGGCCACGTCCGCTGGCGGCGTTCCGGCCGATCGAGCCAGATCGCCGCTGCTGCCGAGGAGGCGAACAGAACCAGCACCAGCTCGAGGTCCAGATAGTCACGGCCGAAGCAGAGGCCCTCGCGACCGGGACGATGGCGCCGAGGTCGAAGACCGAGCGGAGTGAGAACTGCGCCGTCGCGAACAGGACGTAGATCGGTGTCGCCACGAGCGCCACGAGCGAGGCGACGACCTGGGCGAGCGCGAGCGGCCGGAGCGAGATTCCAGCCACGGCTCGGGCGACAGGTCGTGCGATCAGGCTTCGAAGCACGAACAAGCCGATCGCGGAGAGCAGCGAGAGGAGTACGACCCAGCGTGCCCCGAGCAGCTGGGGCGTGGTGGCGGTCTCGCTCAGCGAGGGGATACGGAACTGAGGCGGCGGCCCCGGATTCGGGCCGACCGCAAAGGTGAACGCGCCTCGGACGGGATGCCCGTCGGCTGAGATGACGCGCCAGAAGACCAGATACCAGCCTTCGGGCACGTGCCGAAGCGGAGTGACGAGGGTCTGGGGCGCGCCGGGAGCCCGCTGCGGCTGACCGGAGGTCACCTGACGTCCGGAGGCGTCGCTGACGGAGACGATCGCGAAGCGAGGCTCGATCGGCTCGCTGTAAGTGAGCCGCACCTCCGGAGGTGAGCGATTGATCGTCCGGCTCGCCACGGGCACGGTTTGCAGCAGAGCGGCGTGCGCCCAAGCAGCGGCGGGCAGCGCGAGCGCCGCCGCCGCCGCGAGCGCAAGCAGGCCAGCTCCGCCTCACGTGAGCGGTCGCCCCTTCGTCGCCAGACCCGCTATTCCGAGCAGGACTCCGATGCTGCCGACGACGAGCGCGATGATCGTCAGCGTCGAGGTCGACTCGCCTCCGAGCGAGGAAACCGCCTCAATTGTTGGTGCCGGGGTGTCAGAGCTCTCGGGGCCGCTCCAATCCACGATCTTTCCGTTGGAGTAGGTTTGCCGGACCTTGAACGTGTAGGTCTTGTTCGAGTTCATGCTGCCGTTGAAGCGGAAGACGGAGTCCTCGTCTGTGGGCACCTTGCCCCCGGACCAGGTCACCTGCTGGATCACCTTCTCTTCGCCGGAGCCCGTCGCCTGCTCGGTCCGTTTCCAGCCGGGCTCGGCCTCGAACGAGTCGATCGCGAATCCGCTCGGCACCGTCAGCTCGATCGTCGTCGTCGTCGCTCCCTCCTCCTCGGTGGGGACGGAGAGGGTGAACTGCTGCAAGACCTTCGACTTCGCGACGGGTGGGCTCATGATCGCGTGAGCGAACGCCGCATCGGCGAACGTCAGCGCCAGCGCAGCCACAGCAGCGGCCACTAATGCCTGTCTCAATGGAATTCCTTTCGCTTCGTCGGATCCGGTCAGGCCGGAAGCGGCGGAGCGCGTGGCCGCGACCTGCGGTGACGCGGCGAGAAGATGGCACCCGGGCGAGTAGCCGCCGGGGCCGGCAAGCGAGCAGGTGACATGACCACCCGCGCGCGCAGGAGCTCGCGCGCGGCTGCCCGGAACCAGGCGCACAGGTGCAGGGCGCTCTCGGCGAGCGCGGCCGCGAGCAATGAGAGGGCGGCCAGGAGCGGGATCGCGTTCCGGTGAACCGGTCCAACCAGGCAGGAGAGGCCGTGGAAGCCGATTCCGGCGCGCCAGTGCAGGTACGACTCGAACATCGCGAACGAGACCGCGCTTGTCGCGTACAGCGCGACGGCGTTGAGCACAAGCCGACGCAGGCGGAGCCGTGGCGGAACGAGGTCGGGCCGGAGCCGCTCCCGCTCCCGGACGGCAAGTGTGGCCAGCCAGACGACGGCGAGCGAGCTTGCGCCGGCGAGGGCGAGCCCGACGAGCGAGACAACCACGAGCGACGGGCCTCCTGCCGAGGCCTCGAAGCGGTTCGCGAGCGGGCTTGGCGCGGCTAGGGCGTAGGCCAGCCAGCGCGCCGCCAGCACGAGCAGCGCGACGAGGCCGAGCCAGGCCGTAGCCGTTACAGCGCGTGTCCTCATCGGACGTGCAGCGTAAAGGGTGCCGTGATGGTCCGGCCGCGATCCTGAAACTGCAGGAAGAGCCGCCAGGTGCCGGCGATGGGCAGCAGCACCCCGACGTTCAGCTTGCCGGGGCCAGCCGGACGGCCCACGACCTTTGCCCCGCCGAAGACACTCGTGCAGCCCGGTGTCGACGGACCACAGACGTGCGTGTGGAAGTAGTCCAGGGAGCCCTGGCGGAAGAAGATCGCGTGCGCGAGCGCGCCGAACCAGGGCTTGAAGCGCACCGGCTGGCCGCTCGGGTCGGTCACCGTCACGGTGAGTGTCGCCGGCTCGATCGCGTGAATCCGAGGAGGCGCATGGAGTTCGACGCGATAGCGATCAGGAGTTACGACTCGTGCGAACGGCGGCAGCGGCCTGGGGTGATAGGCACCGGCCACGCGCAGGTCGGTATGCAGCTGGAAGTTCCGCGGCGCGCCCTTGACCGCCGGGTAGACGTCCACCAGCACCCGGTAGGGGCCGGGGGAGGGGAGGCGCACGGATTGGACGATCCTTCCGTCGGCCGCGACCGGCGGGTGACGGTGGATGATCAACCCGAGGTCTCGGCGCACGATGATCAGGTGAACGCCGGTGTGCGGGCCGGCGCCGCGCCGGTACGTGGTCAGCGGCGCCCCCGAAGGCTGCCTGACCGTGAAAGAGAGCCTGACCATTCCGGGCCGGGCGACGCGCTCTGGGGTGAACCCCGCGAGCTCGAAGGTGCGGGCGGCCTGGATGGTGGGCGCCGAGACCTGCGACGACGACGAGCAGCCGGAAGCACAGGTGAGGCTGAGCAGAGCGAGGAGCGCCACGCCGCGCGCGCGCAGGAATCTGTTCATTCGCAAGCAGGATGTTGATCGGCGTGGAGCCGTGTCAAGCGACAAGCGTCGGTTAACCTGCGGGCGCAGGCGCCCTTTCGGCGTCGCTTCGATCGTGCCAGCACTCCGTCTCACCCGGATCGCCCTCCTCGTCGCCGGGGTCGGCCTGGCGGTTCCGTCGTCCGCCCTGGCCCACGGCAATCAGGTTCCGACTTCGCGGTTGCTGTCGGCATGGTCGCTTGCGCCGGCGGTCCTGGTACCGGCGGCGCTGGCACTCCTCCTTTTCACCCAAGCGTTCGTGCGCCTCCGGCGCCGAGGCCGACCTGACCTCGCCCCGTGGACGCGCGCGCTCCTCTTCGGTGTCGGGCTGACCGTGCTCGTCCTGCCGCTCGTCTCGCCGCTGGACGCGGTCGGAGACGACTACCTCCTCTCGGCCCACATGCTCCAGCATGTCCTGATTGGCGACCTGGCGGCGGCGCTGCTCGTGCTCGCGGTCCGCGGTCCGCTGCTCTTCTTCCTGCTTCCTCCGGTTCTGCTGCGGCCGCTCGCCGCCTTCGGACCTCTCCGCGCGGCCCTCTCGGTGCTGCTGCTCCCGCTCGTGAGCCTCGGGCTCTGGGCCGCGACCATCATGCTCTGGCACGTGCCTTCAGCGTACGACTACACCCTCACGCATCCGCTCGTGCACGACCTGGAGCACCTGAGCTTCGTGATCGCCGGGCTACTCGTCTGGACCCAGCTGGTCGACCCGGCGCGGCACCGGCGCCTGCGCCGGCCCCAGCGAATGCTCTTCGCGCTCGCGATGCTACTTCTCACCCAGCCGCTCGTCGACGCCCTGGCGTTCACGTCGAGTGCCGGCTACCCCTCGTACGCGGACCAGCCGGTGCGGCTCTGGGGGATCTCGCCCGTCACCGACCAGCGGCTGGCTGGAACCGTGATGATGTTCGAGCAGCTGCTCACGCTCGGGTTGTGCGTCGCGTTTCTACTGCGCCCGTACCTGCGAGAGCGACGCACGCGCTTGCGGGGGGCGGTCCTGACGCACGTCTCTCGATGAGCGCGCCCGCTGCGTCCTCGTTCAGCTTCGAGCCGCTCTTTCTCGTGCTCTCAGCAGCCGCCGTGTACGGCTACGTACGGCTGGCCAGGACGGTCGAGAAGCCCGGGGCCTGGCGCGCCACGCTCTTCGGCCTCGGCATCGCGCTGACTGCTGTCTCGCTCAACTCGCCCTTGGAGACGATCGCCGTCCACTACCTGCTGGTGATCCACTTGCTGCAGAACGTGATGGTGGCCGACTGGGCTCCGCCGCTTCTCGTGCTCGGCCTGACGCCCGCGATGCGTTCTGCGGTCGCGGCCCGGGCCGGCCGTCCGCTCGAGCTCGCGACTCGCCCGCGCGTGGCGCTCCCCTTCTGGCTTGCCGTCTGGTACGGCGTCCACCTCCCGGCCTTCTACGACTTCGCGCTCCGGCACCCGGTGTTCCTCAACCTCGAGCACGGGCTGCTGATCCTCGCGGGGCTGCTCTTCTGGTGGCCGGTGTTCTCGACCGAGCCGCAGCAGCTTTCGACCGCGGTCCGGCTCGTCTACCTCGGCGCCGCGTACGCCGGGTCAGCGTTCCTCTCGTTGGCGCTGATCTTCTCGGCGAGCGCCTTCTACGGGTTCTACGAGGAGGCCCCGCGTCTCTGGGGCCTCTCGGCGGAGAAGGACCAGAACCTCGGCGGAATCCTGATGAACGCGGAGCAGATGGCCGTCTTCTTCGTCGCGCTCTCCTACTTCCTGCTGCGGCTGCTCTCCGAGGAGGAGGAGTCGCAGCGGGCGCTCGAGCGGCCATGAGACGAGCGGCTCTCCTGGCGGTATTCGTGGCCCTCGTCGCCGTGCCCGGCGCGCAGGCGAACGGCGACCCGGCCAGCGACGTCCTGATCACGCAGCAGGTCTTCCTCCCTTTCGAGGCCCCGATCTCGGCCTCGGCCAAGGACGAGCTGACCAAGACGGTCGCCTCGGCCAACGCGCACGGCTACAAGATCCGGGTCGCCGTGATCGCGTTCACGGGCGACCTCGGGACCGCCGTCAGCCTCTGGCGCCACCCGGACGACTACGGAAAGTTCCTCGGCAGCGAGCTCGCGTTCGTCTACCGGAACCGGTTGTTGATCGCGATGCCGTCTGGATTCGGCTTCTACAACGGCCGCAAACCGGTGGCGAAGGAACGGGCGGTGCTCGCGAAGATCCAACCCGGCAAGACACCGACGGCCCTGACCGAGTCGACCACCGAGGCCGTGCGAGCCCTGGCAGCCGCGGACGGGGTCGTGCTGCCGAAGGTCTCCACCGGCGGAAGGGACTGGCGCGACCGGATAATCATCGCCGGCGTCGGGCTGCTCGGCCTCCTCGTGATCTTCTTCCCGGTGCGCCGGCTCAGGAGGGGCGGGCGGTCACCGTCTCGCGCCGATCACACGCCCGAGCCCGACTGACGTCGTCCCGGTCAGAGCCCGAGGTGTCGGGCGATCACCATCCGCTGGAATCTGCACGCCCCAAGCCAGACTGAAGTCTGGCACGGGATTGCCCAGCCAATGAAGTCCGTCAGAGCCCCAGGTGGCGCGCGATCACCATCCGTTGGACTTCATTGGTGCCCTCGCCGATCTCGAGGATCTTCTGATCCCGGTACAGGCGGGCGATCGCAGACTCCTCCATGAACCCGTACCCGCCGTGGATCTGCAGCGCCGCATTCGCCACGCGGTGCGAGAGCTCGCCCGTGTAGAGCTTGGCCATCGCCGCCTCCTTGGCGAACTCCCGCTTCTGATCCTTGAGCCAGGCCGCCTTGTAGGTCAGAGCTCGGCCGGCCTCGATCTCGACGGCCATGTCGGCGAGGGCGAACTGCACTGCCTGGAACTGGGCGATCGGCTTGCCGAACTGCTCGCGCTCCTTGGCGTGGGCGACCGCGAGGTCGTAGGCGCCCTGCGCGAGGCCGACGCCCATCGCCGCGACCGAGATCCGCCCACCGTCGAGGATCTCCAGGAACTGTGCGAAGCCCTTCCCACGCTCGCCGAGCAGATGTTCCTCCGGCACGGCGCAGTCCTGGAACGACAGCTCGCGCGTGTCGGAGGCCCGCCAGCCGAGCTTGTCCATCGGTGGCGAGATCTCGTAGCCGAGGGCGCCGTTGGGGACGATCAGGTTCGAGATCTCGTCGTCGCCGGTCCGAGCGGTGATCGTGACGCAGGCGGTGATGTCGGTGCCCGCATTGGTGATGAAGATCTTGGAGCCGTTGACGATCCAGTCCCCGTCACGGAGCTTGGCCGTGGTGCGCGCGTTCGCGGCGTCGGAGCCGGCCCCGGGCTCGGTCAGCCCGAAGGCGGCGAGCTTCTTGCCCGATGCCAGGTCGGGGAGCCACTCCCGTTTCTGCTGCTCGGTCCCGAAGAGGTAGATCGGCATCGTCCCGAGCGAGGTGTGGGCGGCCATCGTGATCGCGAGCGACGAGTCGACCCGCGTCAGCTCTTCGACGGCGATCGCGTAGGAGAGCGTGTCGGCTCCGGCCCCGCCGTACTCCTCGGGGAACGGCATCCCCATCAGGCCGAGCTCGGCGAGCTCGGCGACGAGCTCGTACGGGAAGCGGTGCTCGCGGTCGAGCTCCGCGGCGACCGGGGCGACCTGCTGCTCGGCGAACTCGCGGACGGTCGACCGGACGAGCTCGTGCTCGGGCGAGAGGTCGAAGTTCACGCGCTCAGGCGAGAAGCAAGCTCGACGATTAGTCGCACGCCGTAACCGGTGCCGCCGCGCTGAGTCAGGTAGTCGCCGCGGGAGCGTTCGAAGAAGGCGGGGCCGGCGATGTCGGCATGAGCCCACGGGCCTTCGCCGGCGAACTCCTGGAGGAACTCCGCCGCGAGCACCGCGCCGGCCTGGCGCAGGTCGGAGGAGTTCTTCAGGTCGGCGAAGACCGAGTCGACGTAGCGTCGGTATCGCGGATGCATGGGGAACGGCCAGGCGTGGTCGCCGCTCGCCTCGCCCGCGGCCACGATCTCGTCCCGCCAGTCGTCCTCGTTGGCGAAGATCCCGGCGTAGAGATCGCCGAGCGCGACCTCCATCGCGCCCGTGAGCGTGGCCAGGTCGAGGATGTGCGTGGCGCCGTTCTGGCGCGCGTACCAGAGCGCGTCGGCGAGCACGAGCCGGCCCTCGGCGTCGGTGTTTGTGACCTCGATCGTCTTGCCGTTCGCCGCGGTGAGGATGTCTCCCGGCCGGTAGGCGTGACCGCCCGGCATGTTCTCGCAGGCCGCCGCGACGGTCAGCACGCGGATCGGCAGCCCGAGGTCGGCGATCGCGCCGGTCGCCTCGATGACGGCCGCGCCGCCCGCCATGTCGCCTTTCATGTCCTCCATGTGGAGGGACGGCTTGAGCGAGATGCCCCCGGTGTCGAAGGTGATCGCCTTGCCGACGAGCCCGAGCACGAAGTCCGGCTTGGCCGGGCTCGGCGGCTCGTAGCGCAGCACGACCAGGCGCGGCGGATTGTGGCTCGCGTTTGCGACGGCGGCGAAGGCGCCCATTCCCTGCTCGCGGATCTCGTCCGGCCCGAGAGCGTCGGCCTCCACGTGCTCCTGCGTGGAGGCGATCTCGGATGCGCGGGCCGCCAGCCGCTCCGGCGTCGCCTCGTTCGGGGGGCTGTTGACGAGGTCGCGGGCGCGGTTCGTCCACTCCGCGATCAGCAGCGCGCGCTCCGCCGCCTCGGCCACGCCGTCGCCGTCGGTACAGAGGACGAGCGTCTCCAGCTTGGAGCGGTGCTCGTCGTCGTGCTTCCAGCGCGCCGGATCGTAGGCGCCGAGGAGCGTGCCCTCGACGAGGGCGCGCGCCTGCTCGGGCGCGGACATCGGCAGCGACTCGTCGAGGACCCACGCGATGCTGGTTGCGAACTCGCCGGCCTGCCTGGCGACGACTGCGGCCGCCGTGCGAAGCGCATCGGCGTCCACGCGCTCCGCCTTCCCGACGCCGACGGCGGCGACGCGGCCCGATGTGAGCTTCTCGTCGACGTGGACGACGCGCGAGTGACCGAGCTCGCTGCGCAGCTCGCCGTCGGCGACCAGCTGCGCCAGGAGCCCGTCAAGGCTCGAGTCGAGTGAAGCGGCCGCCGCGGACAGACCGTTCTGCCCCGCGAGCGGAACGGCGATGACGTCAGCTTCCGCCTGCTCCGGCGTCACCGCCTGGACATCGACAAGCATCGCGGCGCGATGCTAGCCGACCACCCTCGTAGCCTGCGGCCGCATGAGGGGCCTTGACCTTCGCCCCGTTCCCGCCGATAACGAGTATGTGGCACGCGGCAGGCCTCTGCGGCACCTGCGTCCCGCTCGGTTCCGGCGCAGCCGGACTCGCGCGGACGTGGAGGACTTGGCCCTGCGGATTGCAGGGCTCGTCGTCGAGCGCCAGCAGCTCCGGGCCCGCGACGCCAGCCTCGCATCGCTGGAGCGGAACCGCATCCAGATCGCCCGGGCCCAGTGGGAGCTCGGACACGCGCTGATCGAGCGCCACCTGCCGCAGCCTGCGGCTCGCAGCGCCGCCTGAGGCTAGGGCGGCGGCCCGGCGCTGCGCTGCCCGGGAACCAGCTCGACCTCGATCGGCACCGCGCCTCGTCTGTGCCGCTGCTCGAGCGACTCGGAGAGACCAAGGTGTTCGGCAAGGAACGGCGCGAGGTGTCGTCCGACGATCTTTGCGGGTGGCCACCAGAGCGGCTCGGTATCGACCAGCGAGCCGCCCTCCTCGTCGTCACCTCGCAGGAAGCGCGGCTCCATCCCCGTGAGCAGCAGTCCGCGCAAGACCGGCCGGAACGGCGCCGGCTCGAGCGCCGCTCCCGCGCGAGCCGCGATCGCCTCGGCGGCTGCGTCCGCCTGCTGTGCCGCGATGCCGCCCTGTTTGACCGGGAACGAGGTGAGGTCGCCCGCTGCGTAGACGTCGTCCTCACCCGTGACCGCGCCGTGTTCGTCCACTTCGACAAATCCGTGCATGTCCTGGTGAATTCCCCGCAGCGGGGGCCCCTCCAGCCATGGCAGCGCGACTACTCGGTCGGCGTCGATTCCGCCCGGAGGATCCAGCTCCAGGCTTCCGCCGAGGAAAGTCAGGGGCGTCGTCTCCAACCGCAGCTCGATGCCGCGCGCCTCGAGCAGCTCCGAGACCGCCTCCCCGATCGACGGCCCGAAGATGTCGAGCGGGCTCGCCTCCGGCGTGACGAGGGTGACCTTGACGCCGGTCGTCCCGCGGTCGACCAGGTAAGCGCGCGTAAGGAGCGCGAGCTCGTACAGCGGCATCGGCCAACTCGCTCCGGGCGGCAGCGCGAAGACGATGCTCTTGATCTCCCCGTGGACAGCGTCTTCCAGGATGCTCTGGAGCGCCCCGTCCTCCTTGGGTCCGGTGAACGTGACCGCACCGGGCACGGCCTCGACCGTTCGGGCACCGAGAGCGAGCAGCAACAGGTCGTATGGGAGGTGCCCACCGTCCGCCGTGGTCACCAGGTGCAGATCGGGATCGACCTCGGTGACGAGTCCGTGTCGGAGCTTCGCTCCAGCTGCTTCGGTCAGGCGCTGGAGTGGGAAGCTCCGGACCTCGCCGACCCGAAAGGGCTCGGCGACCGCGAGCGGTCGGTAGACGAACTCCGTCTCGGGCGCAACGACCTCGACTCTGACGCGGTCTGCTGCCAGCGCATGGAGCGTGAGCGCCGCCTCGAGTGCTGCGATTCCGCCGCCGGCCAGGAGGACACGTATGGGTTCGTGGTTTGCCATCGCGATTGGGTTCAGCTTAAGCCCGGGTACGGCACCCCGGCCATCGGCGCAGCCCCTGATTCGAATGCGGGATTACCGCACGTTCGGCCCGGCGGAAGGAGGCGCCGCCGCTTTAGGCTCCGAGTCATGCGGGCAGAGCTCGACAGGCGTGCGATGGCCGCGCTGTCCGCAGGTCATTTCGCAACCGACTTCGCAAACGGCGCGCTGCCTGCGCTCCTGCCCTTCATGGTCGACCGGTTCGAGCTCTCCTACGCTCTCGCGGGAACGGCGATGCTCGCCTCGGCGACCTCGTCGTCGTTGATCCAGCCCCTGTTCGGCCTCTGGTCGGATCGCCGAGGAGCGCTCTGGCTGCTTCCGACCGGCGTTGCGGTTGCCGGGATCGGCATCGCCCTCGCCGCAGCGGCGCCGGCTTACTGGCTCGTGCTGCTGCTCGTCGTCGTCTCCGGGCTGGGCGTCGCGGCCTTCCACCCCGAGGGATCGAAGTTCGCCGCCTACGCGAGCGGCAGGCGCCGGGCGAGCGGGATGAGCCTCTTCTCGCTCGGTGGCAACGTCGGCTACGCGCTGGGGCCGACCGCGACGACGCCGCTCGTGCTCGCGTTCGGCCTGACGGGCGGGCTCCTGCTGGCGCTGCCCTGCCTGGTCGTCGCGGCCATGCTCCTGCTGGTTGCGCCGTATCTGGGCAGCTTCGCTCCGAAGCCGGGGCGCCCCCGCGAGGCGGTCGGGCCGGATCGGCCGGGTGCGCTCGTGCTGCTGCTGGGGGTGATCGGCTTCCGGAGCGTGGCCTGGTTCGGGCTGATCACCTTCGTGCCGCTCTGGGAGGTCTCGCTCGGGAACTCGGAGGCGCACGGAAGCCACCTGCTCTCCCTCATGCTGTTGACCGGCGGTCTGGGAACGCTTGCCGCCGGCCCGATCGCGGACCGCATCGGCAGGAGGCCGGTGGTGGTCGCGAGCATGCTCGCAACCGGGCCGCTGATCTTCGTCTACGTCCTGGCCGGCGGCATCGCGGGTGCCGTCGCACTGGCCCTCGTCGGTGTCTGCGTGATCAGCACGTTCGGGGTCACGATGGTGATGAGCCAGGAGTATCTGCCCAGCCGAATCGGGATGGCCTCGGGGCTCGCGATCGGCCTGTCCATCGGCCTGGGCGGGATCGCCGCGGTCGGCCTGGGAGCGATCGCGGACTCGGTCGACCTGCGCTTCGCGATGCTCGCCGCGGCGGCAGCCCCGCTGGCCGGCCTGGTGCTCGCGCTGCTGCTTCCGTCCACCAGCTCGCGCGGCAGGCTCGAGCCGGAGCCGGTACTGTGACGCGTCGTCGCAGTCGAAGCCAAACGCGGTAGGCTCGCGCAACGATGCCGCAGAGCCCGAGAGAGTTCTTCGAAAGTCTTGAATCGCGAGTCGACCCGGCCAAGGCCGCGGGATTGAACGCGAGCTACCGCTTCGAGATCGACGGCGCCGGCACGTGGCACGTCGAGGTCGACGACGGCAGGGTCAGCGTCACCGAGAACGGGGGCGACGCGGACACGACGATCTCGACCTCGGCAGAAACGTTCACGAAGATCGCCAACGGCGAGCAGAACCCGACCTCGGCCTACATGTCCGGCAAGCTCAAGGTCAAGGGCGACATGGGCCAGGCGATGAAGCTCCAGAAGCTGTTCTAGCGCGGGTGGCCACCAACATGGGTCGACCGGTCATTTCCGACGGACACACGGGCAAGCCCGTGCGTCCTGACGGCGGCACCGCGAGCGGCGCCTTCTGACAGTGAGATTGCTGGCGGTCGCGCTTCTCGCGTTGACCCTCGGCGGCTCGGCTGCGGGCTACGACGCCTACACAGGCGACATCTACGTGGTGGCGGTCGCCGGCGGCGCGCGGCACGCGCTGACCGACGCGCCGGAGCAGGAGTACTTCCCCGCGCTCTCACCGGACGGCCGCCGGATCGCTTACGTCCGGGACGCCGAGCCCGACCCGCAGCTCTGGCTGATGAACGCGAACGGCAGCGGCCAGCACCAGCTGACCACCAGTCCCGGCGAGAAGCTGCGGCCGCTGTGGTCGCCGGACGGCCGCCGCATCGCCTTCATGGTGTGGAACCGAAGCCTGTGCGAGCCGGAGATCGTCCTCTGGTGCCCCTACACCGACATCTGGACGATCAGGCCGGACGGGTCGGGCGAGCGCAGGCTGGCGCAGCGCGCCATGCAGCCGGCCTGGTCGCGCGACGGCAAGCGTCTCTCGTTCCAGGACTTCGAGCCCTACACGCCGTCGACGCGCGAGGGCGCTCAGCGTCGCGCGCGGCGACGGCTCGGGAGCGCACGTGATCTTCCGCGGCGCGATGGAGCAGGCCTTCCGCTCGCCTCCCGCCTGGTCTCCTGACGGCAGGCGGATCGTCTTCGGCACGACCACGCCGGGCCTCGACCACCGCGTCCAGGTGGTGAACGCAAACGGCAGCGGCCGCCGGCGGCTGGCGGCCGGCCTCTACGCCGCCTGGTCGCCGGGCGGCAAGGCGTTCGCCGTCGAGCAGGACACCGGCGTGTTCGTGCGACCGCTCGCTCGCGGCCGTGCGCGGCGGGTCGGCGGGCGCGCCGGATTCGGGGGCAGCTGCCCGACGTGGTCCCGCGACGGCAAGCGTCTCGCGCTGCTCCTCAACGCGGAGCTGAGCGTGGTGCGCGCCGACGGCACCGGCCGGAAGCAGCTCGCCGGTGCGGCGCTGTGCCTGCTGAACATGTTCCCGTCGCCCCCGGTGTGGTCGCGCGACGGCAAGAGAATCTATTTCGCCGGCTAGCTACTCCTCGAGCTCGACGAGGAGCTGTCCCCCCGTGACCCGGTCTCCTTCCGTAGCGTGGACCGCCCGGACGACCGCCTCGTAGGGCGAGACCAGGGGCGTCTCCATCTTCATCGCCTCCAGCACAAGCAGCGGCTGGCGCGGCTGGACCTGGTCGCCCTCTCGAACGAGCACGCGGATCACCGTTCCGGGCATCGGCGCGATCAGCGCGCTCTGCTCCGCGCCGCCGCCCCCCTCGTGCGCGGCAGTATCCGCATCCGGCGGTGCCGTCGGCGGCGGGGCTGTGAGGTTGAGGCGAAAGCCGCCGGTCCAGACGGCGTCGGCCAGGTGAGCCGGCGGCGCGGAGAGCGGCGGGTACTCCGTCAGGAACGCGGTCGTCGTCCGGCCGGCCCGCAGCGCCGGATGCGCGACCAGCCAGCGTAGGAAGGGGAGGTTCGTGACCACCCCGTCGACGTCGGTCTCGGCCAGCGCGGCGGCGAGCCGGTCGAGCGCCTCCTCGCGCGTCCCACCGTGGGCGATCAGCTTCGCGATCAGCGGGTCGTACACGGTGCCGATCTCGTCGCCGGCTTCCACACCCGCGTCCACGCGGACGCCCGACGGAAGCCGCAGCCGCTCGACGACGCCGGCCTGCGGGAGGAACGTGCGCGGGTCCTCCGCGTACAGCCGAACCTCGACCGCGTGCCCGACGAGGCGCGGCTCGGCTCGCAGCGGCTCGCCCTGCGCGATTCGAAGTTGCTCCTGGACGAGGTCGGCGCCGGTCACGAGCTCCGTCACCGGGTGCTCCACCTGGATGCGCCCGTTGAGCTCCAGGAACCAGAAGTCGCGGCCGTCGAGCATGAACTCAGCGGTCCCCGCGCTCCGGTAGCCGATCGCGGTGGCAAATGCGACCGCCGCCTCGCTCATCCGCGCCCGCAGCTCGGGGTCGAGGGCAGGGGAGGGCGCCTCCTCCAGCACCTTCTGGTGGCGCCGCTGTATCGAGCACTCGCGCTCGCCGAGCGCGACGACGTCGCCGTGGGCGTCGCCGAGCAGCTGGATCTCGACGTGCCGCGGCCGCTCGACGTAGCGCTCGCAGAAGACACGATCGTCGCCGAACGCGGCCTGCGCTTCTCTCCGAGCGGCGGCCAGAGCCTCGTCCAGCTCTCCTCTCTCGCGCACGACCCGCATTCCGCGCCCGCCGCCGCCTGCAGCGGCCTTGATCATCAGCGGGAATCCCACCTCGTCGGGCTCGCCCTCGGGCACGACAGGCACGCCGGCCTCCCGCGCGATCCGCTTCGCCTCGAGCTTGTCCCCGCCGGCGCGCAGCGCGGCCGGAGAAGGGCCGACCCACGTGAGCCCCGCCTCCTCGACCGCCGCCGCGAACTCCGGGCTCTCGGCGAGGAAGCCGTAGCCGGGGTGGATCGCGTCGGCTCCGGTCTCCCGCGCGGCCCGCAGGTGCTCGTCCGGATCGAGGTACGACGAGATCTCGACCGCCTCGCCGGCCGCCCGCTTGTGCTCCAGTGCACGATCGTCCGCGGCTGCCACCGCCACCGTCGCGATCCCGAGCTCCCGGCAGGCGCGGAAGACCCGCAGCGCGATCTCGCCCCGGTTGGCTACGAGGAGCTTCTCGATGCCCACGAGGGGTTGCGCTTCTCGAGGAATGCCCGCAGGCCCTCCTGGCCCTCGTCGGCCGTCCTGCGCTGGGCGATCCGCCGCTCGGTGCCGAGCCCGTCCGGCCGCTCGAGCACGAGCTTCTTCGCATGCCGCGCGGCCTCCGGCCCCGCCGTGCGCAGCTCTGCGACTACGCCTTCGACGGCGGCGTCGAGATCCTCGGCGATCTCGTGCACGAGGCCGATCCGCAGAGCCGTGGCTGCGTCGAACCGCTCTCCCGTGACGAAGTAGCGGCGCGCCGCGCTGGGGCCGATCTTGGCCAGTGCGAACGGCGAGATGACGGCCGGGATGATCCCGAGCTTCACCTCCGAGAAGGCGAACCTGACGTCGGGCGCCGAGACGGCGATGTCCGCGCATGCGACGAGCCCACAGCCTCCCCCGAGCGCGTGACCCTGAACACGTGCCACCACCGGCGCAGGGCACGAGTCGATGGTGTCGAGCATCATCCGCAGGCGGCGCGCGTCGGCGACGTTCTCCTCGTAGCTCAACTCGACCGAGCTGCGCATCCACTCGACGTCGGCACCCGCGGAGAAGCTCTTGCCTTCGCCCGCGAGCACAACCGCGCGCACGTCGTCGCCGACGTTCGCGAAGGCTTCCGTCAGCTCCTGGATCAGAGCTGCGTCGAACGCGTTGCGCTGCTCCGGCCGCGACATCGTCACGCGGAGGAGATCGCCGGCCTGCTCCACGCGCAGCGCTTCCATCCCCGGCGAATCCTAAGGCGTCGCTTGCGACGCCGATCTAAAGTTGACGGATGCTGCGCGGAGCGCTCGCGGCGGCCGTCACGCCTCTCCGCGACGACGGCGCCGCCCTGGACGAGGGGGCTTTCGGCCCCTACCTCGACTTTCTGGCCGCGGCCGGGCTCGACGGGATCCTCGCTCTCGGCACGACCGGCGAGGGGATCCTGCTCTCTGCCGCGGAGCGGCGGCGGGCCACCGAGCTCTTCCTCGACGGGCCCCTGCCGGTGATCGCGCACTGCGGCGCGCAGACCACGGCGGAGACGACCGCCCTCGCCGGGCACGCGGCGGAGGCGGGAGCCGCCGGCGCGGCTGTCATCTCGCCGCCCTACTACGCGCTCGACGACCAGGCGCTGCTGGCGCACCTCGCCGCCGCCGCCCACGCCTGCGCCCCGCTGCCCTTCTACGTCTACGAGTTCCAGGCTCGGAGCGGCTACGCGGTCCCGGTGTCCGTGCTCGAGCAGCTGCGCGAGGAGGCGCCGAACCTCGCGGGCCTCAAGGTCTCCGACCGGCCCTTCGAGGCGGTCGAGCCTTACCTGCTCGAAGGGCTCGACGTGTTCGTCGGCGCAGAGGATCTCGTCCTGGCCGGGCTGGAGCGAGGCGCAGCCGGCGCCGTCTCCGGCCTTGCGTCCGTCTTCCCGGAACGCGTGGTCGCGCTCGTGCGCGATCGCGCCGGTGACGTCTCGGAGCTGCGGCGCACGCTCGACCGCTACCCGTTCCAGGCCGCGGCGAAGTTCGTCCTCGGCCGGCGCGGCGTGCCAGTGCGGGAAGACGTCCGTCGGCCGCTGCGGCGCCTGGCTGACGACGAGAAGCGCGAGCTGGACGCATGGCTCGAATCGTCGTAGGAGGCGCGGGCGCCACCGGGGCGTCGGTCGCCTACCACCTCGCCGCGCTCGGCGCACGTGATGTTCTACTGGCCGACCGCGGCCAGATCGCCGGAGGCGCGACGGCAAAGGCGATGGGCGGGGTGCGGCAGCAGTTCTCCACCGCGGCCGAGGTTCGCCTCGCGCAGGCCAGCATCCGCTTCTTCGAAGACCTCGGCCCGCCGTTGTTCGATCAGGTCGGCTACCTCTTCCTCGCGACGACCGAGGAGGGGCTCGCGGAGCTCGAGGAGCGGCGCATGCTGCAGGAGGAGCTCGGGGTGCCCGTCGAGCGAGTCGACCCGTCGTTCATCGACGGCCTGCGGCACGACGACGTCGCCGGGGCGGTCTTCTGCGCCACCGACGGAGTCGCCGACCCGCCGGCGGTCACCCGCGAGCTCGTGCGCCGCTCGCTCAAGCTGGGCGTCGAGGTGCGTGAGCACATCGACGCCGAAACCGTGCCCGGCGACGTGTTCGTGATCGCCTGCGGCCCGTGGTCGGCGGAGGTGGGAGCGGCGCGTGGGCTGGAGCTGCCCGTGCGGCCGCTCTGCCGCCAGCTGCTTGCGACGAGCGAGCTGCCAGAGGTGCCGGACACCCTGCCGATGGTGCTCGAGGCCGAGACCGGCTTCCACTTCCGCCGCCGCGGCCAGAGGCTCGTGCTGGCGATGGTCGACCCCGCGCCGCGCTGGGGCTTCGACGAGCAGGTCGACGAGACTCTCTACGAGGACCGTCTCGACCGGCTCAGGCACCGCTACCCGCCGGCCGCGGAAGCGACCATCGAGCGCGGCTGGGCCGGCCTCTACGACATGACCCCGGACGGGCATCCGATCCTCGGCGAGGTCGCCGACGGCGTCTACGCCGCATGCGGCTTCTCGGGCCACGGCTTCATGCAGTCCCCCGCGGTCGGGCGCGCCCTCGCGGAGGAGATCCTCGGCCTCACCCCGAGTCTCGACCTCAGTCCCTACCGGCTCGACCGCTTCGAGGCGGGAGCCGGCTTCCCGGAGACGCTAATCCTCTAGCTCGAACTCCTCGCCGACCTCGGGGTCCTTCCCGATCAGCTCCCGGACACCGCCGATGGCGCGCAGCGAGCCGGAGAAGGCGATCAGCCCGAAGCGGTCGGTGGCCGGGTCGGAAATCCAGACGTCTCCCTCGGGCAGGAGCGGGAGATTCGCCCGCAGCTCCTCGAGGGTCGTCATCGAATCGGCCAGGTTCCAGAGCAGCAGGCGGACGGTCACTCGTCGGGCACGCCCGCGGTCGGGAGCTTCGCGATCAGCTCCTTGATCCGTCGGAGGACGTCGGCCTCCTCGTGCCCGAAGTCGTCCAGGTAGGCGTGCAGCGCCGCCCTGAGCAGCGGCAGGTCCTGGTCGGTGAGCTCGACGATGTGGTTCAAAACGGCCCCCTTGGCTCGTAGCTTCCGCGCCGTGCGCCGACGGCGATGATCGTCAGCCCCTCCGGCCCCGCGACCGGGACACGCGTCGTGTCGGGATCGAAGCGCATGAACGTTCCAACTCGGACCGGAATCTCCTCGCCGTCCACTCGGTAGACGCCCGAGCCTCGGATGATCACGTTGACCTCTTCCTGCCGAGTGTCCTCCTCGTCGTGCTCGTACCCTTCCGTGCCTGGCGGGATCTCGAACCAATTGATCCCGAAGGCCTCGACGCCGAGCTCGCGCCGGACGAACCGCACGGCCCCACCCGGGCCGGCGGCCTCGATCTCGTCGACGTGGACGATCGAGTAGCCCATCTACATCCGGAAGACGCCGAAGGTGGTCTCGGGGATCGGCGCGTTCAGGGCTGCCGAAATCCCGAGCGCGAGCACACGGCGCGTGTCGAGCGGGTCGATGATGCCGTCGTCCCAGAGCCGGGCGGTCGAGTAGTACGGGTTGCCCTCGGCCTCGTACTTGGCGCGGATCTCGTCGGGATCGGCGTCTCCCACCATGGTGAGCACCGTGGCCGCCTGCTCACCGCCCATCACCGAGATGCGGGCGTTCGGCCACATCCACAGCTGCCGCGGCGAATAGGCGCGGCCGCACATTCCGTAGTTGCCCGCGCCGAACGAGCCGCCGACGATGAGCGTGAACTTCGGCACTTCCGCGCAGGCGACGGCCGTCACGAGCTTGGCGCCATCCCGCGCGATCCCGCCCGACTCGTACTCCTTTCCGACCATGAAGCCCGTGATGTTCTGCAGGAACACGAGCGGCACCCGCCGCTTGCAGGCGAGCTCGACGAAGTGGGCGCCCTTGGCAGCCGACTCGCCGAAGAGGACGCCGTTGTTGGCCAGGATGCCGACCGGGTAGCCCTCGATGCGGGCGAATCCGCAGACGAGCGTCTCGCCGTAGAGCGCCTTGAACTCGTGGAAGCGCGACCCGTCCACGATGCGGCCGATCAGCTCCCGCGGGTCGACCTGCTGGCGGAAGTCGGTCGGGATCAGCCCGTAGAGCTCGGCCGGATCCGCGACCGGCTCCTCGGGCGGGGTCAGACCCCAGGGCACGTCCTTGTCGGCCAGGTTGAGGTTGCGGACGATCTCTCGGACGAGCGCGAGCGCGTGCTCGTCCGAGGTCGCGTAGTGGTCGGCGACCCCCGACCGGCGGGCGTGCACGTCCGCGCCGCCCAGCTCCTCGGCGGTCACTTCCTGGCCCGTGGCGGCCTTCACGAGCGGCGGGCCGCCGATGAAGATCGTGCCGGTGCCCTTGACGATGATCGTCTCGTCGCTCATCGCGGGCACGTAGGCACCGCCGGCGGTGCACGAGCCCATCACCGCGGCGATCTGCGGAATTCCCTCTGCCGAGAGCCGCGCCTGGTTGTAGAAGATCCGCCCGAAGTGCTCGCGGTCGGGGAAGACCTCGTCCTGAAGCGGCAAGAAGGCCCCGCCCGAGTCAACCAGGTAGATGCAGGGCAGGCGGTTCTGACCCGCGATCTCCTGCGCGCGCAGGTGCTTCTTCACCGTCAGCGGGAAGTACGTCCCGCCCTTGACCGTCGCGTCGTTGGCGACGAGGACGCATTCGCGGCCCTCGATCACGCCGATCCCGGTGACGATCCCCGCGCCGGGCGCCTGGTCGTCATAGAGCCCCCACGCGGCCAGCGCCGAGAGCTCGAGGAAGGCCGTGTCGGGATCGAGCAGCCGGTCGACGCGCTCGCGGGCCGTCAGCTTCCCGCGCGAGCGGTGCTTCTCGAGCGCCTTGGCGCCGCCGCCACGGGCGACCTGCGCCGACCGCTCTCGAAGCTCGGCCACGAGCTGCTCCATCCGCGCGCGGCGCTCTTCGGAGGCATCCGACGGCTCGACCTTGGAGCTGAGCACGGCCACCCGGTGAGCCTAGCGCGCAGGGTTGCCGGTGAGGCGCGCGATCGTGCGCCTCGCGGGCGTCAGGGCGAGCGGCGAGCTGCTAAAGATCCAGTGCACGCGCTGACGTCGTCCTGCCGGCGACGCCTCATCCGCCCAGCCCCTCAGACTCGTTGTCGCACACCGTGCCGCTTCGTTCCCGAAAGCCGCCGTTGCTCCTGGCCGTGCTGGCCGTCTGCGTCACCGGCTCGATCGCCGGCAGTGTCGGCCACCCACAGAGTGCGTTCGGAGCTGCAGCCGTCGGGGACTGCACGGCCGGGTCGGACTGGGGGACGCCGAAACAGGGCCTGGCCCCGGCGGTCCTGAGCCTGGTCAACGCCCATCGGAGCAGCCTCGGGCTGTCGCAGCTCCGCAGCTCGCCGACGCTCACGAGCTCCGCGCTCTGGAAAGCCCGCCACATGGCGAAGTACGGCTACTTCAGCCACGACGATCCCGCGCCGCCGGTTGCCCGCAACGCGTTCCAGCGGATGGCGGCGTGCGGTTACCCAGGCGTCGAGGTCGGCGAGAACATCGCCGCCGGCTACCGGAGCCCCGCGAGCGTGATGCAGGCCTGGCTGCTCTCGCCGGGCCATCGCGCCAACATCGAGGCCCCGGGGTGGAAGGTGATCGGAATCGGAGTCGCCCAGAGCGCGGGGGGCACGCTCCTCTGGGTGCAGGACTTCGGAGTTGCCGACGACTCCAACATCCCGGCAAACCGCATTCCGGTCGCCCATCCCGACCGCCGGGCGGTGCGGCGCGACCACCGGCTCGTGATTCGCGTGCTCCGCAACGACCACGACCCGGACGGCGACCACCTGAGCGTCGTCAGCCTCGTGAAGAAGCCCCATTGGGGACGGGTCAAGATCCTCCCGAACGGGTCTCTGGTCTACGTCGCGCCTCGCCGGTTCGTCGGGCGCGACCGGTTCCGCTACGAGGTCAGCGACGGCAAGGGCGGGATCGCCTCGGCGCCGGTGATCGTCCGAGTCCGCCGCTAGCTTCGCGGCATTCGGCTCAAGGTCGATCCGGCCTCGGCCGATCTCTCTCAGGCCGGGTGGCTGCTGCGGGAGAGAGGATCGTGCGGCAAGCCGCCCGGCAATGAGAGATACTCGCCAGCGCGTGCCTGTCGCTGGCGCGAGTTGTTCCTGAAACGGGACCTCTCTCCCCCCGCTTCGGCGATACATGCATGGCACGCCTTGCGGCCCGCGTCCCGCCCCCGTTCGTGGGCCGCTCGCTTGTCCGGACGCATTGGGCAGCCCGGCAGCACGGGAATACCGGAGCGCGGGGCCGGGTAGCCCCTACGCGTCCAACAGACCCCTTGGCCGCCGGGCTGCGAGTGCGGAGATGCCCGCGGGCGGCAGCCGGGAAACACGCTCGGCCTCTAGCGAGGTCCGTAGCCGGCGCACGGGCTTCCGCGCTCGAGTGCAAAGTCCCCGTTTGCGGGGTCCGCATAGCCGGGATCGGCGTCGGTGTTCTTCTCGGCCACGAAGCCGAGCTGCTCCCCGATGTTCCCTTGAGCTCCGCGCCAAAGGCAGTTCTCCGAGACGACGTTGCCGGTGCCGACCGGGTTGCCCGGCGGCCAGTCGGCCTCGACGTTGTGCCGCTCGGTCGAGTTGCTGACGATGTTGTCGCGGACGACGTTTCCCGACGAGGCCGTGCCTCCGCCTCCGGCGAACAGGATCCCTTCGCCGTTGCCGTCGATCACGTTGTGCTCGATCAGCGAGCCCTGTGCGTCCGGATAGAGCTGGATCCCCCGGTCGGCGTTCCCGTAGACGTAGTTGTCGCGGACGACGGCGTTCCTCGAGTTCTCGAGGTAGATGCCGTGGTCGTGATTCGTCGGGGGGAGTCGCCCGCAGTCGTGGATGCGGCTCCGCTCGATCACGGCGTCCACGGCGATGCCGAAGCCCGTGCTGGAGCCGATCGCGAAGCAGATCCCCGTATGGCCGTTGGTCACGTCGACGTCGCGGAACACGACCCGGTCGCCGGTGACGGTCGGGCTCGGAAGCCGCGCGGCATTGCGCCCGTCGAGGTCGAGATCGGCCACCATCACGTCGTTCGCCGAGTCGGCCACGTACAGCCGACCGCGGATCGAGGCCCGGGCTCCGGGCGAGCTCCTCAGCGTGATGCCTCCGTTCCGGATCGTGAGGTTCTCGGCGAAGCGACCCGAGAGGCAGCCGGTCTCGCCCTGCCCGAGCGAGGCGACGAAAGCCGAGAGGGAGCCAGACCCGCTTCGGAGCGACTTCGTGCAGTCCGGCGTGTCGTCTCGACCCCGGACGAGCACGGCGACGAGCCCGAGCCCGAGCAGCGCGGCGAGTAGCGCGAGAGAAATCCACCTCATGAGTCAGGAGAAAGCATGGCGACTGGCGCCGCAGCATCGGAGCAGTCGCCCGGAGGGCGCTTAGGCTTCCGTCGATGGCGAGCGGCCGTGATCCGGGAGCTGTATGGGCGGAATGCGACCGGGTCGTCGGAGTCCCGAGCCCGCGTGATCGCGACCCGCGGGCCACGCTGCTTGCCCTGGCCGAGCGTGCTCCCGCAATTGGCGACATCGACTTCTACGGCGAGGGCGCGCTTGCCGAACGCCTGGAGGCCCGCGTCGCCATGTTGCTCGGGAAGGAGGCTGCCGTCTGGATGCCCTCCGGAACGATGGCCCAGCAGATTGCGCTCCGACTTCATGCCGAGCGCGGCGGAAGCCGTCGGGTCGCCTTCCATCCTTGTTGTCACCTCGAGGAGCACGAGGAGCGCGGCTACGAGGAGCTGCACGGGCTGGAAGCCCACCTCCTGGGCTCACGTGAGCGTCTCGTGACCGCCGCCGACCTCGACGAGATCGGAGACCCCGTCGCGGCGGTGCTGCTCGAGCTGCCGCAACGTGACCTCGGCGGCCGGCTTCCGGCCTGGGACGAGCTGGTCGCGTTCTGCGAGAAGGCCCGGGAGCAGAACGCCGCGCTGCATCTCGACGGCGCCCGGCTCTGGCAGTGCGGGCCGTTCTACGGCCGCCCCCTCGATCAGATCGCCGACCTCTTCGACAGCGTCTACGTGTCCTTCTACAAGGATCTCGCGGCGCCGGCCGGGGCGGTCCTCGCCGGGCCGGAGGATCTGATCGAGGACGCGCGGGTGTGGCAGGTGCGGCACGGTGGGCGCCTGTACAGCGCCCACCCCTACCTGGTCGCGGCCGAACGCGGCCTCGACGAGATCCTGCCGCGGATGCCGGAGCTCGTTGCGCGCGCCGCAGAGCTCGCCGGGGCTCTGGACGGCCTCGATGGAGTCGAGGTCGTGCCCAACCCGCCACAGACCGCGATGTTCCACGTCTACGTCCACCGGCCGCTCGAGCCCCTCCAGGAGGCCGCTCTCGACCAGGCGTCTCGGAGCGGCACCTTCTTAGGCTTCGTCCGCCCGACCGAGTCGCTCGAGGTGCAGAGGGTCGAGCTCACGATCGGGCCGGCGAGCATGGAGGTCTCGGTCGACGAGGCGCTGAGCCTCTGGGAGGAGCTGCTGACCGCTTCGAGCGGCAACCCGCAAGTCGCCGACTAGTTCACGGCTGCGGAGCCGGAGCATGGCTCGAGCCGAAGCGTGCCTGGGTTCAACTCGGCCTAGTCAGCGGGCGGGATGGGATGGTTCGCGACGAAGATCTCTCGGGGGTCGTACCTCGCCCGGATCTCCCTCAGCCGGTCGTAGGACTCCTCGGGGAACAACAACCGTGGGTCGACGCGCGACTCCGCGAAGTTCAGATATCTGCGCCCGCTGTCCCACGGCGCGAATCGTCCGATCAGGCGCTCGACGTGATGCTCGACGGCCGTCTTCATCTCGTCGTCGGCGGCGAAGCCGAACGTGAACAGGATGAACGGCTGGTCGATCCCGGCGCAGCCGTGGTCGGGCGACCCCGAGTGCAGGGCACCGCCCAGGTGGCGCACCTCGACGTGCAGAAGAGATGATCCGACGAACGCCTCCACCATCGTCTCGATCGCAGCCGGGGGAAGATCGTCGAGCAGGATCCCCTCGCCCGAGTACGGCAGCGGGAAGTCCGGATCCATGTTCACGAGGCTCAGATCGCTCGTCGGCATCATCGCGACGGTGTCGAGCTCGGGCTCGAGGTCGCGGAACCGCTGTACGAGCGCGGCGCCTTCGCTCTCCGGGCCGATGAAGGCCGGCTCGACGAGGACGAACGACCGGCCGCGAAGATGGTCGGGGAGGAAGGGGGCGTCGGGAAGCTGCAGCATCCTGCCGATCGACTCGCACTCGTCCGGGACCGTGTCGACCCACTCGCGCCAGGCCTTCAGGATCTCGGTCGCGCGCTCGATCGGCCAGAAGAAGCAGCCGGCGTAGATCTCGGGCACCGGGTAGAGCGCGAGCTCGATCGCCGTCACCGCGCCGAAGTTGCCCCCGCCTCCGCGCACCGCCCAGAACAGGTCGTGCTCGGTGTCCTTGTCGGCGCGGACGTGTTGTCCGTCGGCCGTGACGAGCTCGATCGCGAGAATGCTGTTCGAGGCCAGGCCGTACTTCCGGATCATCCAGCTGAAGCCGCCGCCGAGCGTGTAGCCGAGGATGCCCACGTCGGGCGACGTGCCCGACAGGTAGCAGAGGCCGTGCTTGCCCGCGGCCTCGGCGAGCGGCTTGCCGAGTACGCCTGCCTCGACGCGTGCGCGCTGCGCCGACGGGTCGATCTCGATGTTCCTCATCCTCTCGGTCTTCAGCAGCAGGGTGTCGGTGCCCCAGTCGATCGGGCCCGCGTTGTGTCCTCCTGCGTTGAAGGCGATCCGGAGATCGTTTTCGCCGGCGAAGACGACGGTCGCGACGATGTCGTCGGCGGACTCCGGCAGGACGACCGCAACGGGCTTCTGGTCAACGGCCAGGTTCCATGCCTGGCGCGCGGCGTCCCAGACGTCGTCGCCCGGCAGGACCACATCGCCGGCGAGGTCTTCTCCCAGCTTGCGCAGATCCGCTCCGGCGGAACCAGTCGCCATAGAGACGATCGTATTCACAGCATGAGAGGATCGACGTCCGTGAGGTGGACGGAGTTCACGACACGCGATGACGGACCGCTCATCGCGGGCCTCCGCGCCGGCAGCGGGCCGCCGGTTCTGCTGCTCCACGGAGGGCCGGGGATGGGCTTCGACTATCTTCGCGAGCTCGCCGACGAGCTGGCACAGGAGAACGGCGTCGCCTGGTACCAGCAGCGGGGGCTCGCACCCTCGGCGGCGGAAGGGCCGTTCACGGTGGCGACCGACGTCGGCGACGCCGGTCGCGTGCTGGACGCACTGGGCTGGGAGAAGGCGTACATCGTCGGCCATTCATGGGGCGGGCACCTCGCGTTGCATGTTGCCGAGGCTTTCCCTGAGCGCCTGCTCGGGGTGCTCGCCGTCGATCCGCTCGGCTCGGTGGGCGACGGACGCTGGCCGGAGTTCGACGAAGAGATCTTCCGCCGGACGCCCGAGGAGCTGCGCGCGCGGGCGCGTGAGCTTGACGAGCTTAGGACGGAGGGCGCTGCCGACAACGAGATGGAGCTCGAAGAGATGCGCCTGGTCTGGCCGGCGTACTTCGCGGATCCGCAGCGGGCGCCGCCGATGCCAGACCTGCGCATGGCGAGCGAGTGCTCGTTCCAGATGCAACGGTCGATCCTCGAGCAACTGCCGGCCCTCGAGGCGGGGTTGCCGCGGATCCGGGTGCCTGTCGGCTTCGTCCACGGCTCGCGGAGCCCGATGCCGGTCGCCGCCTCGACGGACGCGGCGGATCGCATTCCCGAGGCGTGGGTCGAGGTCGTCGACGGTGCGGGCCATTTCGTGTGGGTCGAGGCGCCGGGGGCGGTTCGCGCGTCGCTTCGTCGCCTCACGGCGAGCCCATCACCCGCATAGGACGTTGGGGAAGGAAACCGGGCCGGACGGGCGAACCGCACCCGGGACAGGCATGCGAAAGGAGTGACCGAATGGCAGGAAGCCAAACCTGGGCGGGCTGGGTCCGTTTCGCCGGGATCCTGATGGTGATCATCGCGATGATCGACGTCTTCCAGGGATTGATCGCGATCATCCGCAGCGAGTACTACGTACTGAGCCCGAACCAGATCATCGTCTTCGACACCACCACCTGGGGCTGGATCACGCTGATCTGGGGAATCGTCGTTGCCTCCGCCGGCTTCGGCCTTCTCACGGGAGCGACCTGGGCACGCTGGTTCACGATCGTCGTCGGCAGCCTCAACTTCATCGAGCAGCTCGGGTTCGTAGGCAGCTCGCAGTACACGTTGTGGTCGCTGACCGGGCTCACGCTGACCATCATCGTCCTCTACGCCGTGATCGTTCGATGGGGCGAGGCGAGCGACACGATCAGGAGGACGGCCGAGAGCCAGTACTGAGGAGTAGTCGTTCCGCCGGCGCACGCCACGCGCGGCTGAGGCGGACGAGCTCACGCATTGGAGCCCGCAGAGGTCGGACGTATCGGAAGCCGACCTCTGCGGGGCTGTGCCGCGCGAGGACTTCGGAGTCGGCCCGCACGGTTAGAGTCCCGGCGGCGACGGCGCTCGTTGCAGGCACAAGGTCTGTCTCTCGGCCGCCGAAGACCCCCCTAAGCTCGAGACGATGATTTCCAGAAGAAGTTTCAGCTTGCTGTTCGCGCTTGTCGGTGTTTTCGTCGCGGCACTCGTGCTGGCGGCGCAAGGCAGGGCTGACCCGCTCATGGCGCCGCGCAGGACCTGCGCCGATCCGCCGGTTGCGAACTTGCCGCTGGGCAGGGTGTTCGCGTCTGCACCCGCACCCGGTCGGTTCAGGCCGGGACACGTGCTGCGCCCCTGGTGGTGGCAGTGGGCCAAGTACCGGCTGCACCCAAGCAAACGGGTGAACCGGCGACCGGCGGCTGCGCCGAAGCGCATTCCGGCGTGGGCATGGAAGGCGCTGCGCCGCTTCGAGAAGCGGCGTGAGGTGAGGACACCGCCGGCGCTCGCGGCGATGGTGTGCCTGCACGAGTACGCGCATCGACGGAGCGCCCTGCCCAGGCTCCACGTGAGCCGGAAGCTGAGCAAGGCGGCTGCGCTCAAGGTTCGGAAGATGATCACGTGCAAGGAGCTCGGCCACACACCCTGCGGGATCGACAACGCGACCTACGAGCGGCAGGTCGGATTCACGGGCGCGTGGTGGGGCGAGAACGCCGCCTATCTGAGCGACATCGGTGGCTACTCGGGCGTACGCGCGACGTTCAACGCATGGCTCAACTCGGCGGAGCATCGTTTCAGCATCACGTTCCGGCACTACGACGAGCTGGGGATCGCAGCAGCTCACGTCAAAAGGCTCTGGCCCAACGCCTTCTCCGGAGTCATCTGGGTCGCCGACTTCGGCGGGAGCAAGTAGCGAGAGCGGAACACTCCAGCGGCGTACTCTCGCCCGCTCTAAAGACGTCGAAACCCGCTTAGCATCGCGGGTTTCGCTTTGATCTGGCCCACAGGGGCGGCAGGACTCGAACCTGCAACCCCCGGTTTTGGAGACCGGTGCTCTGCCAATTGAGCTACGCCCCTAGAGGTTGCGGGAGCGATTGTAGCCGCGCCCCTTCTAGAGTTTCGGCATGGCTCCGCCGCCCCCACGGCCCGCGCTCGGGGCGTTGTTCCTCCTCCTCGCAGTCGCCTTCGCGGGGATCGCCGCGGCCGCTGCGGAGGCAGTCGACAGCAATCATGGCCTCGTCGTGCTCGTGGTCGCGGCCGGCGCCCTTGCCCTCTGGCTGCTGACGCTCGCGATCCGCAATTTGAGGAGAAGACCGGACTAGGCCGTATCCTCTACCGATGGCCGCGGACGAGACGCAGGCGCTGTGGCGCGAGTACGCCAAGAAAAAGGACCAGGCGACGCGCGACCGGCTGATCCTCACGTACGCGCCGCTCGTCAAGTACGTGGCGGGGCGGCTCGGGAGCGGCCTGCCCGCGCACGTCGACGAGAACGACCTCGTCTCGTACGGGCTGCTCGGCCTGATCGGAGCGATCGAGCGCTTCGACCCCGACCGTGACATCAAGTTCGAGACCTACGCCATCGCGCGCATCAAGGGCTCGATCATCGACGAGCTTCGCGCGATGGACTGGGTGCCCCGCTCGGTCCGCTCGCGCGCGCGAGACATCGAGCGGGCGATCGGCGAGCTCGAGCGCAAGCTCCACAGGGCTCCGACCGACGAGGAGATCGCGGAGAAGCTCGGCGTCTCGACCGACGACCTCAACGAGAGCCTGAGCGAGATCGGCCGCTCCTCGATCGCAGCCCTGGACGAGCTCTGGACGATCTCGTCCGGAGGCGGCGGCGACCAGGTCGCCTTGATCGACACGATCGAGGACACGCAGGGCCCGGAGCCGCAATCCGAGCTCGCCCAGACGGAGCTGAAGGAGGCGCTCGGCGAGGCGATCGCGCGCCTGCCCGAGCGCGAGAAGCTCGTCGTCACGCTCTACTACTACGAGGAGCTCACCTTGCGCGAGATCGGCGAGGTGCTCGGCGTGACCGAGTCCCGCGTCTCACAGCTCCACACCAAGGCGATCCTTCGCCTGAAGGCCCGCCTCGCCGGCTCGCCGACGCGCGAGCCCCTCGGCCGCTAGCAGCGGCACCGCCGCGGGTGTAGATTCCGGAGCTGGCCGTTCCGTTTGTCCCGGAAATGGGCAAACACGTCTCGTGAGAGGAGGGCCATGAGCGACGAATCGTGCTGTTGGAGTGTTTCGCAGCCCGAGCGTCGAGGGGTCAATTCGAGAAAGGACGGAGTTACGTGAAATACCGTAGAGCTCTAGCCATGCTGGGGTTGATCGGCGCCGTGGCGCTGATCGCCTCGCTCGCCGCCACGGTGGGGAATGCCCGCCCGACGGCGGTCAAGAAGTCCAGTGCGATTTCGGCACCGAAGGTGCCGAACGCAGCCGCTATCAAGAAGAAGTACCACGGCCAGAAGATCACGTTCGTCGGCGACTCGGTCGGCGCCGGTCACGCGCGCGACACGGCGCTGGCCAAGCGCTTCACCAGGGACACCGGGATCAAGGTGAGCGTCGTGCCGCACCCGGCTGCGTCGGATCAGGCGTATTCGCAGCTCGTTCGCGCGTTCTCGCAGAAGTCGTCCTCGATCGACGTGGCGATGATCGACGTCGTGTGGCCGGGCGCCTTCGCGCCGTACCTGGTCAACCTGAAGCCGAAGCTCGGCAAGCAGTCGAAGCTCCACGCAGCCGGGATCGTCTCCAACGACACCGTCGGCGGGAAGCTCGTCGCGATGCCGTGGTTCGGTGACTACGGAATCCTCTACTACCGCACCGACCTGCTGAAGAAGTACGGCTACAAGGCTCCGCCGAAGACCTGGAGCGACCTCTTCAAGATGGCCAAGAAGATCCAGGACGGCGAGCAGAAGACAAATGCCAACTTCTCCGGCTTCGTCTTCCAGGGCAACTCGTACGAGGGCCTGACCTGCAACGCGCTCGAGTGGATCGCGTCCGCGGGTGGAGGTCATTTCGTCGACAACGGCAAGGCCTCGATCAACAACTCCAAGGCGGCGACGATTCTGGACGCGTTGCGGAACCAGATCGGCAAGACGACGCCTCGCGGCGTGACCTCGTACCAGGAGGACCAGACCGAGCACACGTTCGACTCGGGCGACGCCGCGTTCGCGCGCAATTGGCCGTACCAGTACGGCATCGGTGCCACCACCGGCTCGAAGGTGAAGGGCAAGTTCAGCGTGACCACGCTGCCGCACGGTGCGAGCGGTGGCTCGGTCGGCACCGTCGGAGGCTGGCAGCTCGCGGTCTCCAAGTTCTCGAAGCACAAGGACGCCACGATCGAGTTCGTCCGCTACATGACGAGCCCGGCCGTCGAGAAGTTCGACGCGCTCACCAACTCGAACGTGCCGACGATCCTGTCGGTTGCCAAGGACAAGCAGGTCCGGGCGAAGAACCCGTACCTGAAGCCGGCGATCGCGGGCGTTGCGCGCGTGACGCGGCCGGCCAAGTACTTCAAGACGCACTACAACGAGGCCTCGAAAGTCATCTACCAGGGGATCAACCAGATCCTCAACGGCACGCCCGCCAAGAGCGTGCTGCCGTCGATTCAGTCGAGGCTGAACGCGCTTCTGAAGCAGAAGTAACGCGCACGATCTAGTCGACAACGGGGGAGGATGGCATCTGTCATCCTCCCCCCGCTCGACATGAGTTCCGTAGCCACGCCCGCACCCACTCCTCGCCGCCGGCGTCGTCGGCCGAAGCTCCAGCGCCGGCAGACGCGAATCGCGTGGATCTTGCTCGTCCCGTCCCTCGCGGTGGTCGCGTTCGTCGCGCTCTACCCGCTCGGCAAGACGGTCTACCAGAGCTTTACGAACGAGGAGTTCCTCCAGGGGATCACGCCGACCAAGTGGGTGGGGCTCGAGAATTACCGCACCCTCTGGCACGACACGTTCTTCCGCGACGCGGTCGTCGAGACGGTCAAGTTCACGCTGATCACGGTGTCGTTCGAATTCGTGCTCGGGCTGATCATCGCGCTCGTGGTCAACTCGAACTTCAAGGGCCGCGGCCTGATGCGCGCTGTGATGCTCGTGCCGTGGGCGATCCCGACTGTCGTCGCCGCGAAGATGTGGCAGTGGATGCTCGACGACACGTACGGCGTCATCAACGACCTCGGGGTCCGGCTCCACATCCTCTCCCACTCGCGCGCGTGGATCTCCGACCCCAGCACGGCGCTCGGTGCAGTGTGCGCGGTCGACATCTGGAAGACGACGCCCTTCGTCGCCCTGCTGCTGCTCGCCGGCCTGCAGGTGATCCCGAATGACCTCTACGAGGCGGCGGCCGTGGACGGTGCCAGCAAGCTGCAGCAGTTCTGGCGCATCACGCTGCCACTCTTGCGCCCCGCGATCCTCGTCGCGCTGATCTTCCGAACGCTCGACGCCCTGCGCGTCTTCGACGTCTTCTTCGTCTTCTTCGGCAACCGGCCCGACACCCAGACGATGGCGATCTACGCCCAGAGCACCATCGTCGACGACGGGCACGTCGGCTACGGGGCGGCGGTCAGCGTCGCCATCTTCCTGATCATCTCCCTGTTCGTGGTCATCTACGTCACGTTCCTGCGGGTGACGGAGGATTGAGCACCGCCGCTGAAGCCACCCGGACCCGGGCTCGACCCGTCAGCCGCGGGCATTGGCTGCGGCGGAACCCCTTCGGCCGGTTCCTGGTGAAGCTGCCGTTCTGGCTCCTGATCGCCGCGATCTTCGTCTACGCGCTCTTCCCGTTCTACTGGGCGCTGCGCTCGGCGTTCATGCCCGAGACGCAGCTCTTCGACACCCCGATCCAGTACTGGCCCCACGATCCGACGCTGCAGAACTTCAAGGACGTGCTCAGGTCGGACTTCTTCCGGAAGGCGCTGCTCAACTCGACAATCGTGGCGGGCTCGGTAACGCTGATCTCGCTCGTGATCGGCTCGCTGGCGGCCTACGCGCTGGGCCGGTTCCGCTTCCGTGGCCGCGCCGCCGTGATGTACCTGATGCTCTCGATGACGATCTTCCCGCAGATCGCGATTCTCGGCGCCCTCTACACGATGATCAGCAACTTCCATCTGTACGACACGCTCGCCGCGCTGATCCTCACCTACCTGATCTTCACGCTGCCGTTCACCGTCTGGGTGCTGACGAGCTTCATGCGCGCCCTCCCGGGCGACCTCGAGGAGGCCGCGTACGTCGACGGCGCGACTCCGCTCCAGGTTTTCTACAAGGTGTTGCTGCCGTTGATCGCGCCCGGGCTGGTCACCACCGGGTTGCTCGCCTTCATCGCCGCCTGGAACGAATTCCTCTACGCCGTCTCGTTCATCCAGAGCCCCGGGCACTACACGGTCCCGGTCGCGATCACCTCGTTCGTCGGGCCGTCAGGCAACGCCTTCCAGTACCCGTGGGCCGAGGTGATGGCCGCGACGGTCGTGGTCACTCTGCCGCTGATCGCGGCGACGCTCATTCTGCAGCGGCGCATCCTCGCAGGCCTGACCGCGGGCGCGGTCAAGGGCTGAATCGGCGTCTAGAGCGCGTCGCGGGTCTCGGGGTCGAAGAAGTAGAGGCGGCTGGTGTCGACCGCCAGCTCGACCTCGGTCCCCTCGGCGATCCGTGACCTGGGGCTGACGCGGGCGACGAGGCGGTCGGACGGACCTTCGTCCTCGTCGTCCACCAGCGAGACCTCGGCGTCCTCGCCCGCGTCCGCGGCCGTCGCGCTCGACACGATCCGCGTGGCGCCGCTTCCGAAATGGACGAGAACCTCTGAACCCAGCGGCTCGGTCAGGTCGACGGTCACCCTCAGCCTCCGGTCGGTAGGTGTGTCCGACTCCAGGCTCGCATCCTCGAAGTCCTCCGGACGGATCCCGAGAATGATCTCGCGGCCGGCGTAGTCGCCGAGCTTGGCGCGGTTCCGGGCGGCCTGCTCGTCGACGGCGAGGCGGTGGTTGCCGAAGGCGACTGCGAAGCTCCCGTTCTGGCGCTCGAGCTGTGCCTCGACCAGGTTGATCGAGGGAGAGCCGATGAAGCCGGCCACGAACTCGTTCACCGGCTGGTCGTAGAGCACCTGCGGCGAGTCCACCTGCTGCAGGTGGCCGGAGCTCATCACGGCGACACGGTCGCCCATCGTCATGGCCTCGACCTGGTCGTGTGTGACGTAGATCGTGGTCACGCCGAGCCGGCGCTGGAGCTGGTGGATCTCGGCGCGTAGCTGGACGCGGAGCTTGGCGTCCAGGTTCGAGAGCGGCTCGTCCATCAGGAAGGCCTGCGGCTGACGCACGATCGCCCGCCCCATGGCCACGCGTTGGCGCTGCCCACCCGAGAGCGCACGGGGCTTTCGCTTCAGGAACTCCTCGATCTTGAGGATGCGGGCCACCTGGCGGACGCGCTCGTTGATCTCCTTCTTCGGCAGCTTCCGCAGCTTGAGCCCGAAGGCGAGATTCTGCTCCACGGTCATGTGCGGGTAGAGCGCGTAGCTCTGGAAGACCATCGCGATGTCGCGGTCCTTCGGGGTCAGGTCGTTCACCACTCGATCGCCGATCCTGATCTCGCCGTCCGTGATCTCCTCGAGGCCGGCGAGCATGCGTAGCGCCGTCGTCTTTCCGCAACCGGAGGGGCCGACGAGCACCATCAGCTCCCCGTCCTTGATCGCCAGGTCGAGGTCGTGAACGGCCTGCGTGCCGTCGGGGTAGACCTTCTCGACGGAGTCGTACTCGATCTGGGCCACGGCTCCCCTACCTTCTCACGATCGCGCCTGCATGCGCCGGTAGTTCCCCGCCGTCGTGCGTCACTAACACGAGCTCTCCCGCGGGAAGCGACCGGGGCTCGGCCGTGGTGTTGACGGCGACGACGTGATCGCCTCGCGCGAAGGCGACCACACCAGGCTCGGCATCGATGAGTCCGAAGCCCTCGCCCAGCTCCCGACGAAGTGCGATCAGGCGGCGGTAGAGCTCGACGAGCGACCCGCGCTCACCGCGCTGGTCGTCCACATTTCGTTTCTCCGGGTCGATCGCCGGCAGCCAGGGCTGCCCGGTCGTGAAGCCGCCGGTTGCGCCCGGCGTCCCACGCCATCGGGTGGCGCAGTCCGTCGCGGCCGGCCCGGTCGTAGGGCGGGACGACTCCGGGCCCGTTCGCCTGGCCGATCTCGTCGCCCTGGTAGACGAAGGCGGTTCCGGGAAGCGTCAGCAACAGGAGAGCGGCGGCGCGGAGATTCTCGGGCCCGACCCGGGTCGCGAGCCGGTCGAAGTCGTGGTTCGACATCACCCACGCCACCCGGCCGAGCTCCGCCGCGGGCCCGATCGCGGCACGCAGCCGGTGCGCGTCCCAGGGCGAGAAGAGCAGCTCGAACGAGAAGACGAGGTCGAGCACCGCGAGGTAGCGCGGGTATTCGGCCGTCGGCGCGAAGACCTCCCCGACGAGCAGCGCGTCGCCCGCCGCTTCCCGGATCGCGGCCAGTGCCTCGACGACCTCGGGCCGGTCGACCGAGTAGCGGCGCTCGAGGCCGGCGGCGTCCGGGTGGAGCGGGAAAGGGAAGGCACTCGTCGCCGGAGGCTCGTCGCGGAGCTCGGCATCCTTGACCATGCGGTCGATCGCGTCGACCCGGAAGCCGTCCACGCCGCGCTCCAGCCAGAAGCGCACGACCGACTGCATCGCGCTGGACGACCTCCGCGTTGCGCCAGTCGAGGTCGGGCTGCTCCGGGTAGAAGGAATGCAGGTACCAGCGCCCGCTCCGCTCGTCCAGGCTCCAGGCGGGCCCTCCGAACGCGGAGACCCAGTTGTTCGGCGGCCCGTCGACCGGCGACCAGATGTACCAGTCGGGATGCTCGCGGAACCAGGGATGCTCGATCGAGGTGTGGCTGGGGATCAGGTCGAGGAGGACACGAAGCCCGCGCTCGTGCGCGGCTGCCACCAGCTCGTCGACGTCCTCGAGCGAGCCGAACTGCGGGTCGACCGCCGTGTGATTCGAGACGTCGTAGCCGAAGTCGGCGAGCGGAGACGGGTAGATCGGCGAGAGCCAGAAGGCGTCGACCCCGAGCCAGGCCAGGTAGTCGAGCCGCTGCACGATCCCGCGCAGGTCGCCGACCCCGTCCCCGTCGGAGTCCTGGAACGAGCGGGGATAGATCTGGTACACGACCGCGTCCCGCCACCACATCGCGCGGGCAGAATAGAACCGCTCCGGGGGTAAGATCGTCGCTGCCGAGTCCCCGTCCGAGGAGGAGCCGTCGCAGATGTCCACCGAGCCCGGAAAGATCCGCAACGTCGCCGTTACCGGCCACCGTGGAACGGGGAAGACCTCGCTCGTCGAGGCGATGCTCTTCCAGGCCGGCGCGATCAACCGGCTGGGCACGGTCGAGCAGGGGTCGACCACCTCCGACTGGGACGAGGACGAGCAGCGCAGGCAGATGTCGCTCGCCTCCTCGCTCTGCCACCTCGAGTGGCAGGGTCGCAAGATCAACCTCATCGACGCGCCCGGGGATGCGGGGTTCGCAGGTGACACGATCGCGGCCCTGCGCGTGGTCGAGGGGGCGCTGATCACGGTCAGCGCGGTCATGGGGGTCGAGGTCCAGACGAGCCGGGTGTGGGACCGCGCCGAGCAGCTCGATCTGCCTCGCCTGGTGTTCGTGAACATGCTCGATCGTGAGCGCGCCGACTTCTACCGCGCCCTCGAGCAGCTCCGCTCCCAGCTCTCGGAGCGGTGCGTCGCCATCCACCTCCCGATCGGCAGTGAGCACGAACTGACCGGGATCGTCGACCTCCTCCATATGACCGCCTACACGAGCCCGGAAGGCGAGCGGGAGGGTGGCCCGGGAGAGATCCCGGAGGAGATGGCCGAGGCTGTGAAGCGGTACCGCACGCACCTGCTCGACTCGGTGGTGGAGACCGACGAGGCTCTTGATGGAGCGGTACCTCGAAGGCGAGGAGCTCGGCACCGAGGAGGTCGCCCACGCGCTCAAGGACGCGGTCACGCGCGGGGAGCTCTTCCCGGTCGCCTGCGGAGTCGCGACGAAGAATCTCGGCACCACGGCGTTGCTCGACCTGCTCGTCGAAGGCGTGCCGTCGCCCGCCAAGCGCCCGCCGGCAATCGACGTGGACGGTGCCGACACCGCGGCCTTCGTCTTCAAGACCGTCGCCGACCCGTTCGCGGGCAGGATCAACCTCTTCCGCGTGCTCTCGGGAACGCTGGACTCTGACTCGACGGTCGTGAACTCGCGCAACCACAGCAAGGAGCGAGTCGGACAGCTGCTCACGCTTCAGGGCAAGGACCACGACCAGGCCAAGGAGTTCGGCACGGGCGACATCGGCGCGGTCGCGAAGCTGAAGGAGACGACCACGGGCGACCTGCTGCTCGACTCGGAGCACGAGATCGAGCTGCCGCAGCTCGACTTCCCCGAGCCGGTGATGAGCTTCGCAGTCACGCCCAAGGCCAAGGGCGACGAGGAGAAGGTCGCGAGCTCGCTGCGCCGCCTCGCCGAGGAGGACCCGACCCTCGTCCTGCGCCGCGATCCGCAGACCGGAGACCAGCTCCTGTCCGGCATGAGCCAGATCCACGTCGAGGTCGCGGTCGACCGGCTCAAGCGGCGCTTCGGGGTGGAGGTCGACCTGCACCAGCCGCATGTGCCCTACCTCGAGACGATCCGCAAGGAGTCCCGGGCCCGCCATCGCTACAAGAAGCAGACGGGCGGCCGTGGCCAGTTCGGCGACTGCGAGATCGTGCTCGAGCCGCTGCCCGAGCGCGAGGGCTACGAGTTCGTCGACGAGATCGTCGGCGGCGTCATCCAGCAGGGCTTCCGGCCGGCGGTCGACAAGGGCATCCAGGAGGCGATGCAGCACGGCGAGCTCGCCGGTGCTCCGGTGCAGGGAGTCCGGGTCCGGTTGGTGGACGGCCAGCAGCACGCGGTCGACTCCTCGGAGATGGCGTTCAAGATCGCCGGCTCGATGGCGTTCAAGGACGCCTATGCGAAGGCCGACCCGGTGCTGCTCGAGCCGATCATGGAGGTCGAGGTGAGCGTGCCCGACGACGCCGTGGGCGCGGTCAACGGCGACCTCAACTCACGCCGCGGGCGCCTGCAGGGCATGGAGCCTCGCGGTGGGATGACCTCGATCAAGGCCGAGGTGCCGATGGCCGAGATCCTCACCTACTCGCAGGCGCTGACCTCGCTCACGGGCGGGCGCGGCGACTACCACATGCACTTCCTCCGCTACGAGGAGGTCCCGTCGCACATCGCGCAGAAGATCATCGACGAGACCAAGAAGGAGCTCGAGGAGGCTAAGGTCTAGGTCCATGCGGACCACGCGGCAGGCCGTCACCGCGGCTCAGACGTGCGCGATCTGTGAACGGACGCTCCTCGTCGGTGAGCGAGCGGTGCGCTACTCGCCGGACGGCGAGTCGTTCGTCGACGTCTGCCCTCTCTGCCAGGAGATCGCGGTCGACCACGGCTGGCTGAAGGAGGGGAGCCCGACCACGCCCGTCGTCTCGGAGCGCCGCCGAAAGCGGCTGCCCGGGCTCGGCTCTCTCTTCGAGTCGCGCAAGCCCCAGGTGGAGCCGGTGGTCGACGAGCCGATCCTGCGCCGGCTCTCGGGGCCAGAGGTGGCGATGGTCGAGGCGGCCGACCTCTTCAACGAGAGCGCGTACCGGCGCACGATCTCCGGAATCGCGAAGAGCCTCGGCGCGCCGAAGGCCTCGATCGTGCCCCTCTCGGGGACGAGCAGCGAGGTCGTCCTCACCGTCGCCTGGGACATCTCCTGGTACCAGTACCGGATCACGCCCGAGTCGGGCCAGCCTGTCCGCCTGGCCGAGCGCGGGCACGAGCCGCGCGAGCTCGAGACGCTCTTCACGGCCTGGAACGCACGCCTGACGCCGGACGGCCGCATCGCGCCGGACATCTCGCCGGTGTAGCGCGGGTATAGCGCCAACCCCGGTCGTCCCTACAATCCGAGCACCATGATCTATTGCGTCATCCCGCGGGAGCTCGAGGACGAGCTCTACGACAAGATGGTCGAGTACTACAAGGACAACCCGCACGTGACCGTCATCGTCGACCGGCGGGAGGGCGAGGACCGGCGCGGCAACCGGGCCAAGGGCGGAAAACGAGAGATCCGCGACCGCCGCCGGGCCCGCGCCGCGGGCACGTTTCCCAGCACGGATCCACCCGAAGACGCGTAGGTAAGATCGCCCGCGTGGCGACGGCGGCGACCAAGGCCTTCAAGAACTTCATCGGCGGGGAATGGGTCGATGCCGCCTCGGGCGACACGTTCGAGACGACGAGCCCCGCGACCGGCGAGACGCTCGGCGTCTTCCCTCGCTCGAGCGCTGAGGACGTCGACCGCGCGGTCGAGGCGGCCAAGGCGGCGTTCGAGGACTGGCGCCTGACCCCGGCGCCCAGGCGCGGCGAGATCCTGTTCCGCTTCGGCCAGCTGCTCACGGAGCGCAAGGACGAGGTCGCCGAGCTGATGGCGCGCGAGATGGGCAAGGTTCTCCCGGAAGCCGCCGGCGACGTCCAGGAAGCGATCGACATGAGCTTCTACATGGGCGGCGAGGGCCGGCGGCTCTTCGGCCAGACCACGCCATCCGAGCTGCGGGACAAGTTCAACATGAGCGTGCGGCAGCCGATCGGGGTGGTCGGAGTGATCACGCCGTGGAACTTCCCGATCGCGATCCCGTCCTGGAAGATCGCGCCCGCGCTCGTCTGCGGCAACACCGTCGTCTTCAAGCCGGCCACCGACACGCCCCTCCTGGGCGAGCGCTTCGTCGAGCTGCTCGCCGAGGCCGGCGTTCCGGCCGGAGTGGTCAACGTCGTCCACGGGGGCGGGGGAGAGGTCGGCGACCGGCTCGTGCGCCACCCGGACGTGCCCGTGATCACGCTTACCGGGTCGCGCGAGACCGGGGTCGAGGTGATGCGGAACGCGGCCGACCACCTCAAGCACATCCATCTCGAGCTCGGCGGCAAGAACGCGATCATCGTCCTCGACGACGCCGACCTCGACCTCGCGGTCGACGGGATCGTCTGGTCCGCCTTCGGCACCTCGGGCCAGCGCTGCACCGCCGCCTCGCGCGTGATCGTGCAGGAGGGTGCCTACGAGGAGCTGCAGAAGCGGCTCGTCGGGGCCGCGGAGAAACTGCGCCTCGGTCCCGGCTGGGAAGAGGGCGTGGACGTCGGCCCGGTGATCAACAAGCGGGCGCTGGACAAGATCCACTCCTACACGGAGATCGGCGTCGACGAGGGTGCGAAGCTCCTCACTGGCGGCGAGGTCGCAGGAGGCAACGGATTGGGCGAGGGGTTCTTCTACCGCCCGACCATCTTCGGCGACGTCGACCCGCAGATGCGCGTCGCCCAGGAGGAGATCTTCGGCCCGACGACCGCGCTCATCCGCGTGCGTGACGTCGACGAGGCGATCCGCGTCTCGAACGGGATCGAGTTCGGCCTTTCGTCCTCGATCTTCACGCGCGACGTGAACACCGCGTTCCGGGCGATGCGCGACCTCGAGGCCGGGATCACCTACATCAACGCCGGCACGATCGGTGCCGAGGTGCACCTCCCCTTCGGCGGGACGAAGGGCACCGGTAACGGCCACCGCGAGGCCGGCCAGGCCGCTCTGGACGTCTTCACCGAGTGGAAGTCGATCTACGTCGACTACTCCGGGAAGCTGCAGAAGGCTCAGATCGACACGGCCGACTAGCCGCGCATGAGCTCGTTCAGTCGCAGACCGCTGTGGCAGCTGGTCTCCCTGGCAGTGCTCGTCGTCGTCTTCGTCGGCGGGGCCGGGGCCGCCGGGGCGTGCAAGCTCTTCCTCGACTGCGGCATCGGCTCCAAGTCGCTGGAGAACGAGATCGTCCACTACCAGGGCAAGCCCACGAGCCTGAAGGGCCTGCCGGCGAACCTGGCCGTCACCACCGTCGCACGGGGCTTCACCTACCCGACCGACTTCGACTTCCTGCCCGGCGGCAAGATCCTGGTGGCCGAGAAGAACGGGTTGGTCAGGTCGGTCTCCGCCGGCGGGAGCCCGGACCCGCAGCCGTTTCTCGACCTCCGCTCACGGGTGACGACGAGCTACTTCAGGGGCATCGTCGGCTTCAGGGTCGACCCCGCAGTTCTCCGCGCACCCCTTCGTCTACGTCGCCTACACGCCGCGGCTTCCGGGCGTGAAGCCGGCCGGCCCGACCGTCGACAGGATCAGCCGCTTCCGCGTGGTCGACGGCCGCGCCGATCTTTCGAGCGAGCGCGTGTTGGTAGGTGCCGAGGGAACGAAGCCCTGTGCAGAGCTGCCGGTCTCGGCTGACTGTCTGCCCTCCCCGGTCGACACCGACGGAGCCGACTTCGTCTTCGCGCCCGACGGGACGCTCTTCGTCTCCACGGGGTACGGCGGCGGCCAGGAGCACGTCGAGACCTCCGCCTTCCTCGCCCAGAACCGGGACAGCCTGGCCGGGAAGATCCTGCACATCGACCGCGACGGCAACGGCCTGCCGTCCAATCCGTACTGGGACGACGATCCGCAGAGCAATGCGTCGAAGGTGTGGGCCCAGGGCTTCCGTAACCCGTGGCGGATGGCGATGCTGCCGGGGACAAAGACGCTCGCCGTCGGAGACGTCGGCTGGGATTCGTTCGAGTCGCTCTACCGGGTCACCCGCGGAGGCGACTACGGGTGGCCGTGCTACGAGGGCGGGCGCAAGACGCCGCATTACCGCGACACGTCGCGCTGCGCCGCCTACTACCGCATGCACCCGCAGGCGCCGAGCATCCCCTGGGTGGCGGTTCCGCACCCGCCGGGGGTCGCGATCACCGCCGGCGCCCCGCTGACCGAAGCGACGAAGCTGCCGGCCGACCTCCGCAAGGACTTCGCCTTCGCCGACTGGGGCGAGAACACGATCACCCTGATCCCGCTCGCCGAGACGAGCAACCCGAAGCAGACGGTGCTCGCGCGATCGGCCTCGGGGCCGGTGCGCCTCCGGGTCGGGCCGGACGGAGCCCTCTACTACGTTGCCGCCAACGCCGGGCAGCTGCGCCGAATCGCGTCCGGCTGAGGGCGACAAGTTTCCAGAGGATTCTTTGACCGTTCGTTAACAACTCTCGGCAAGGATTTCCCTCATGACTCGAGTACTCGCGCTTCTCGCAATCGCTGCCGCGTGCGTCGGCGCCGCCTTCGCGGCGAGCGCGCCGCGCGGCCTGATCGTCTTCACGAGCGCAAGCGGCGCGGGCGGCAAGACGCAGGTCTGGGTGATGAACGCGAACGGCACGGGCCGGCACGCGGTCACGCCGGCCACGAGCACCGCGGAAGGCCCCGCACTCTCACATGATGGGCGCCGCATCGCGTTCGTCAGGCGCGACGACATCTATGTGATGAGCCTCAACGGCACCCATGTGCGGAGGCTTACGTTCAGCTCCTCGGAGGAAGGTTCCCCGAGCTGGTCGCCCGACGGCCGCTGGATCGCGTACTCGTCTTACCGCTCGGGGCGCTCTGCGATCTGGAAGATGCGCTCCGACGGCGGTCAGAAGACGCTGCTCGCCGCCGGCAAGACACTGAGCGTCCCGGCGTGGTCTCCGGTTGCAGACCGGATCGCCTACGCCGGCGTGAACGGGCAGATCTGGATGATGAACGCGAACGGCGGCGGGAAGCACGCGCTGACGAGCACGGCGTCCGGCACCGGCGTCGAGTGGTCCCCCTCGTGGTCCCCGGACGGGCGCCGCATCGCGTACGAGTCGAACGTCGGCACCGGCCCCAGGGATCTCACGAACGAGATCTGGGTGATCGGGGCAGACGGGTCGCATCCCGTGCGGCTGACGCACAACCAGCTGAACGACAACCGGCCGGTCTGGTCTCCCGACGGTGGCTGGCTCGTCTTCTCCAGCCCGCGGCCGCACCCCGGGATTGCGCACCTCTGGCTGATGCACCCGAACGGCAAGGGGCTCCATCGGGTCACGCCATGGGCCGGCGAGCAGTACTGGCCGAGCTGGGCCCGCTAGCTGCGCCTCCGAATTCCGGCGGCTAGGCTCCCGCGAACGTGAACCGCAAGCTCGTCGTCTTCGTGCCTCGCGAGGCACTCGCTTCCGTCCGCGAGGCGCTGTTCGCGGCGGGCGCCGGCCGGATCGGCGACTACGAGCGCTGCTCCTGGTACGCGGAGGGAACCGGGACCTTCCTCGGCGGCGAGTCGACCTCGCCGAGCGTGGGGCGAGCGGGGAAGGAGGAGCGCGTCGCCGAGCTCCGGCTCGAGACCGTCTACCCCTCGGAGCTCGAGGCCGAGGTCGTGCGGGCGCTGCGCTCGGCACATCCCTACGAGGAGCCGTCGTTCGATCTCTACGAGCTGCTCGAGCGGCCGGAGAAGAGCTGAAGGCGAAGCTCTCGACCGACGGCGGGGCACGCGGCAATCCGGGCCCTGCTGCATACGGCTACGTGCTCGAGACAGAGGACGGGACCGTGCTCGACGCGCGCGGCGAGACGATCGGCGTGGCGACGAACAACGTCGCCGAGTACAGCGCACTGATCGCCGGGCTCGAGTCGGCGCTCGAGCGGGGCGTGACCGATCTCGAGGTGATCTCGGACTCCGAGCTGCTCGTGAACCAGATGCGGGGCGACTACAAGGTCAAGAACGAGAAGCTGCGCGAGCTCGTCGACGAGGCCGACACGCTGGCCCGCAGGCTCTCGAAGGTGAGCTACACCGCCGTCCGCCGCGAGCACAACGAGCTGGCGGACACGCTCGTCAACGAGGCGCTCGATTCGGCCCAATGAGGTCGCGGCTATACTTTTCGACCGCGCGGATGTAGCTCAGTTGGCTAGAGCGTCTGCTTGCCATGCAGAAGGTCGTGGGTTCGAATCCCATCATCCGCTCCTCACAAAGCCCCGCTCAGACGGGGCTTTTTGTTGCCTCCATCGGCACCATGACCGTCTGCTCCACGTCGATAGTGCCCATTCGTGCCCATTCAAGCGCCCGATCGTAGGCTCGCAGGTGCGGTCCTGAGAGCCGTTCGCGCCGCTTTGTGGCCTGCGTGCAGGCCCGTAACGTGAAGCGCGGATCCTCGTGACCGATCTGCGCTGCGGCGTAGCGAACGTCGTCGCCGGCGGCGCAGCGGAGCGAGGCGTAGGTGCGACGCAGCGAGTGGAATGTCACCGAATCGATCGGGGCGATGCCATCCTTGGCGAGCTCCACGCTTGCCGCCGCAACCGCGGGCGCGAGTACGTCCCGGCGTAGGTTGCTCGGGTTGTGCTTCCGGCCGGTCGAGGTCGTCAGCACCTAGTCGTCGGGCGCGACGAAGCTTGACTCGGCTCGCCACAGCACGAGCTCCTCGCGCAACGCCTCCGTCAGATCGACCGTGCGGACGCCAGCAGAGGTCTTGGCATGGACCACGTGCAGGGTGCCGGTGGCGAGGTCGCCGCGCCGCCGCGAGAGCGGTCTGCGCCGACCTCAGCCGTTCCGCCGGCTACTTGTTTGCGGCGTCCTCGGCAGCGATCCGAGCTCTTCTGCCGGCGGTGAGCTCCTCCGCGACGATCTGGAGCGCCGCCGCGATCGGCACGCCGATGATCGCACCGATCAATCCGAAGAGCGCCCCGAACGCCAGGACGCTGCTAAGGACGGTGAAGCCGGAGACCTCGGCGGCCTTGCCGATGATCGTCGGCTGCAGGATGTAGTTCTCGATCTGCTGGTAGACCACCATCACGATCACGAAGACGATCAAGGCTTGGAGGCTGACCGACAACGCGACGATTCCGATGATGAGGCCGGCGATCGTCGCGCCAACGCTGGGGATGAGGTCGAGGATTCCCGCGATGACCGCCACGGCGAGCGGGTACGGGAGGCCGAGCACCAACGCAGTGACGCCATAGACCGTCCCGCAGATCACAGAGATCGCCAAGTTGCCGAGCATGTAGCGCGAGGTCGTGTGGATGACCCGATCCGTGACTCGCAGGTACCGCTTCCGCTTGTCCCGATACAGGAGGCTCCCGATCCAGTCCCGCCAGCGGGGTTCGTCGACCAGGCCGAAGAGCGTCAGGAAGACAACGGAGAAGGCGAGCGCGACCGCTCCGAACGCCGAGGCTCCGACGTGGGCGACGCCGCCCGACGCCCTTCCCACCCCGTTGGCGATGTCGCTCGCGTGCTTCCTCAACGTTTCGAGCGAGTCACTCCCCCTGTTGATGAAGCTGCCGAGATCGCTGTGCTTGGCCTTGTCGACGATCTGTGGCAGGTCGTCGCTGAACCCGTGCACTGAACCGCTGATCGCCTGCACCAGGATCAAGGCGACGACACCGATGACGAGCACGATCGCCAGCACGAGCACCGTCGAGCACCACCCCCGGCTCCAGCCCAAGCGCCGCTCCATCGCACTCACCACTGGCGAGAGAACGGCGACGCTGAAGAGCGACACGAAGATCACGAGAAGGACGTTGGTGATCGACGCAAGTGCCCACGCGACCGCAACGAGGCCGGCGACAAACAAGATCGTCCGAAGAGAGAGCGAGACATTGACCTCGCGCCCACCGGTATCCCTGTTCCCCGAGTCGGGTTCTGCAACGGTCATCTGCTCTTCATAACGAAGAGGGTGGATGACCTACCCGCTGTATCGTCGACGCTGCCTCGGTCGTGGGCACGCCAACACGGCCGAGGGCGACGCCAGATCTTCGCGCGACCGGGAAAAGGCCCGACGACTTACGAGGCGTCTCAGGCCGTGACGTTGGAACGGGGAGGTCCAATGCAGGATGAGCCCAACGACCCCGATGAGCTCAACCCGCGTGAGCGCGGGGTCATGATCGGCCGCGCCTGGGCCGAGAGCCAGGAGGCTGACCCGATCACAGCCCTACAGCTCGCGACCGAGGGAACGATCCCCGACGATGTGCGCACGCGCGAAGGGGTCCTCGACGCGCTGGTCGATTACATCGAGAACCCGAAGGCCTTCTGGGAGGGCTTCATACACGGCGTGCGCGGATACCTCGTCGAGCAAGGTCTGTACCGAGGCGGCGGCTGAATGAACGACGTGGTCGCGCTCAGAGTTCCGCCCCGCGCTGATCGAGGCGCCGCCGAAGTTGGGCCGCCCTACCCACCCAGATCAGGTTGACTGCCCCGGCGTCGAGGCGTAGCGTCAACGGCACCTACCGAAAGGAGGAGCGAGATGTCGGCGACGGACAACTTCGGGAAGCTCAAGGAGCAGGTCGAAAAGGCGGATGGCACCATCAAGGCTGCGGCGGAGCAGAATCAGACAGAGATCCAGGCGAAGGTGGACGAAGCGAGGCGGGACGCTGATGAACGTGCGGCCGAGCTGCGGTCCAAGGGTGACGAGGCCGCAAGGGAGGGCGAGAGCCATTGGCGGGAGATGCAGGCCGACTTGAAGCGCCACATCGAGCGTGATCGGCAGCGCATGGATGCCAAGAAGGCGGTAGTCGACGCCAAGGTGGCCGACAGTGACGCCGACTGGGCTGAGGCCGACGCGGAGGACGCGATCGCCTTTGCGTTGTCAGCGATCGTCGAGGCCGAGTACGCGACGCTCGATGCGATGCTGGCACGTGAGAACGCCGCACAGCTTGCGGCGAGCTCCTCCTAGGGCACGCTCGGCAACGGTAGCCGCCTGATCGCAGTTTGGACGTTGATCGCCTCCAAGGCGATTTCCGAACACGTGAGCGCTCGACTGGCCGTCTGGAGCCCGTCCCGTTGCGGTTCGACTGTTGCGCGGTTGTGGCGCAGCCCTGTTTGCGGGAGTTTCCTAGGCATAACGGTTTCGACAACCGCTGCACCTTTCTAGGTTTTCGGAGGCAGGGCGGGTTCAAGCATCGAGGGCTCTTGCGCTGAAAGATGTCGGGGATGCGGGAGCCTCAGAACATTCAGGGCCTCGCCCGGCGTCGTATCCTCGTTGGAACCGGCGCGGGGACCATCACCCTCGCAATTGCCCTGCTGGTTGGCGCGTCCTGGTCCGTTTCCGTCCTCGTCGGCTGGGATACCCTCACGCTCGTCTTCCTCGGCTGGGTCTGGGCGACCATCATGCGGAAGGACGCGAAGGGGACGGAGCGTCTCGCGATGGCAGAAGACGACTCGCGTGCTGTCAGCGACGGTCTGATCCTCGGAGCGAGCGTCGTCAGCCTTGTTGCGATCTTCTTCACTCTCGCCGAGGCGTCGAAGAGCAGCGGAGTCGATGCCGTACTGCTCGCTGCGCTCGCCGTGTTCAGCATCGTCGTCGGTTGGGCGGTCATTCAGACGACGTTCACGCTCATCTACGCGCGCGTCTACTACACGCCGCCAAGCGGCGGGGTCGACTTCGAGGACGGGGATCCTGATTTCCGGGACTTCGCCTACACGGCGTTCACCATCGGCATGACGTACCAGGTCTCCGACACGGGGATCAGTCAGAAGCGGATACGCCACATCGTCCTCAGGCACGCAATCCTCTCCTTTGTCTTCGGCACGACCATCATCGCGGTCGCGATCAACGCGGTCGCGAACCTCGTGCGCTAGCAGGCAGCGATCGAGGTCGACCCCTGATCCGCCCACCACGATGCGACCAACGCCTTCTAGGGCCGCATGGGAAGTGGCCTCTAGGCCCGACCGCCAACCTCCGAGGTTGGTGCTGAGAGCCCCCGTCCCTCGGTCGGCGTAGACAGAATGCCTGACGGCGTCGAGTCGGCCTCGGTGAATGGGCACACACGAGACGTTCTAGTGCCCAAATCGCTAGGAATTGCCCGGAAACGGCGGTAATACGGAAGGCGTCCCGAGAGCGGGGGAGGCCGGCGGATTCCGCTCAACGGTGCGGCTTCGAGCGCTACAGGGACCGAACCCACGACCCGCTTGCCATGCAGAAGGTCGTGGGTTCGAATCCCATCATCCGCTCCTCAAGAAACCTCGCTCAGGCGAGGTTTCTTTGTTGCCACCTCGGGAACCAGCAGTGGCTCATCTGCGGCGATAGCGCCCGGCGGCGGATTGCAATCCGCCAGTGGACAGTCGGTGTGGCCGGCCCGCCTACAGCGACGGAGCCGCGGGGTCGCCAGGGAGGACTCGCTCGAGCGCGTGTGTGCAGCAGCCAAGCGTGTAGTCGGTGGGTAGTTCTCCTGCACGGGATCAGCGATCACCCTGATGGCCTGCGGGAACCAAGGACGCACGATCTCTCCAAAGCGAGACCACGTAGGCCTCGCTCCCGCTGCTCGGAGAGGAGGCAACTATGTGGTGGGGAATCGGAATCGGCGGCGCCATCTTGTATCTGATCGTGGCCTTCACGCTCGGGCTGATGACGCTCAGGAACGGCCACGGGTGGATGTTCTTCTTCGGGATCTTCTTCCCGCTCCTCTGGATCTTCGGCGCCTTCATGAAGCCGCCGGAGACGTACATCGCGGTCTAGGAAGGACGATCACCGAGTGACCGCGACAACTCAGGGGCGACTCGGGGACCTGGCGCGGCCCTCTGGGAGCCGGCCGAAGCGAGGTGCCCAGCGATCACGCAGAAGCTCGCGTGCCGGCGCAGCGCGGGAGTCGAACAAGCGAGTTAGTCTGGGAGTCATGGTTGTCCGGCCCGGGCGACGGACATGAGCGACCCGCAGCGGGACGTCACGCGGCTGCCGGACCTGCTGCACGGACGCTCCCACACCGGCCCGGTCCGAGAGCGCCGACCCATCTACGTCGATCTGCTGCCGCCGTGCAACGCCGGTTGCCCGGCCGGCGAGAACATCCAGGCCTGGCTGGCGCACACCCAGGCGGGCCGACACGAGCAAGCGTGGCGTGAGCTCGTCGCGGACAATCCGCTGCCCGCGATCCACGGGCGGGTCTGTTACCACCCGTGCGAGAGCGTCTGCAACCGCGCCGACCTCGACAGCGCCGTCTCGATCCATTCGGTCGAGCGCTTCCTGGGCGACCTCGCGCTGGAGCAGGGATGGCTGTTCGATCCTCCGGCGGTCCGCAGCGGGAAGCGGGTGCTCGTGATCGGTGCCGGGCCGAGCGGACTCTCGGCCGCCTACCACCTCGCCCGGCTCGGCCACGAAGTGGAGATCCGGGACGCGGGCGGAGAGCCGGGCGGGATGATGCGTTACGGCATACCGGCCTACCGGTTGCCCCGCGACGTGCTCACCGGCGAGCTCGAGCGGATTGCGGCGCTGGGCGTGCGGATGAGCTGCGATCACCGGGTCGAGGACCTCGTTTCCGAGCGGCAGGAGGGCGGCTTCGACGCCGTCTTCGTCGCGGTCGGGGCTCACTTGTCCAAGCGGGTCGACATCCCGGCCCGGGATGCCGGGCGAATCGTGGACGCGGTCTCGTTCCTGCGCGGCGTGGCGTCCGGCGAGGCGCCGGCGATCGGTCGCCGCGTGGCCGTCTACGGCGGCGGCAACACTGCCTTCGACGCCGCCCGCGTCGCCCGCCGGCTGGGTGCGGACGAGGCGATCATCGTCTACCGGCGCACCCGCGAGCAGATGCCGGCCCATCTCGAGGAGGCCGAGGACGCCGAGCGGGAAGGAGTGCGGGTCAACTGGCTGCGGACGATCACGGCCTTCGACGGCCCGGAGCTGCAGGTCGAGCTGATGGAGCTGGACGAGTCCGGCTTCCCGCAGCCGACCGGGCGGTTCGAGACGCTCGCCGCCGATACCGTGATCCTGGCGCTCGGGCAGGAGACCGACACCGCGTTCCTGCGCGAGGTCCCGGGAGTGGAGTTCGAGCGCGACGGGACCGTACGGGTGTCGTCGTCGTTGGAGACAGGATGCGCCGGGGTGTTCGCGGGCGGGGACATGGTGCCGAGCGAGCGCACCGTCACCGTGGGCGTGGGCCACGGCAAGAAGGCCGCCCGCCACATCGACGCCTGGCTGCGAAGCGCCGCGGCCGTGAGCCTGCCGAAGCACGACCTGGCGACATTCGACAAGTTGCATCTCTGGTACTTCGGCGACACCGCCCGCCGGGAGCAGCCCGAGCTCGCACCCGAGGAGAGGATCGCCGACTTCGGCGAGATCGTCGGCGGCCTCTCGGCCGAGGAGGCGGTCTACGAGGCGGGCCGGTGTCTGTCGTGCGGCAACTGCTTCGAGTGCGACGGCTGCCTGGGCGCCTGCCCCGAGGACGCCGTGATCAAGCTGGGCACCGGGCACCGCTACCGGTTCGACCTCGACCGCTGCACAGGCTGCGGGGCCTGCTTCGAGCAGTGCCCGGTGCACGCCATCGAGATGGTCGCGGAGCCCGACTGAGATGCGCGCGACGGTCGACGGTAACGAGGCTGCGGCTTCGGTCGCCTACCGGCTGAACGAGGTCTGCTGCATCTACCCGATCACGCCGTCCTCACCGATGGCCGAGTTGGCCGACGAGTGGGCGAGCCAGGGTCGGACCAACGTCTGGGGCACCGTGCCAGCCGTCGTGGAGATGCAGAGCGAGGGCGGGGCGGCCGGCGCACTGCACGGTGCGCTGCAGGGCGGTGCGCTGACGACGACGTTCACCGCCTCGCAGGGCCTGCTGCTGATGATCCCGAACATGTACAAGATCGCCGGTGAGCTGACTCCGGCAGTGCTTCACGTCGCCGCCCGATCGCTCGCGGCGCAGGGACTCTCGATCTTCGGCGACCACTCGGACGTGATGGCGGTCCGCCAGACCGGTTTCGCACTGCTCGCATCGGCATCGGTTCAGGAAGCCCACGACCTGGCACTGGTGGCGCAGGCGGCAACGCTCCAAACGCGGGTGCCGTTCGTGCATTTCTTCGACGGGTTCCGAACCTCGCACGAGCTGAATACGATCGAGCAGCTCTCCGACGACGACCTGCGCGAGCTGGTGCCCGAGGAGCTCGTGCGTGCTCATCGCGGCCGGGCGCTTTCGCCGGAGCGGCCGTTCATTCGAGGCACGGCCCAGAACCCGGACATCTACTTCCAGGCGCGCGAGACGGTGAACCCCTTCTATGCCCGCGTACCGGGCGTCGTCGAGGACGCAATGGCGCGCCTCGCCGAGCGCACCGGCCGCCGCTACCACGTCGTCGACTACACCGGGCACCCGGAGGCCGAGCGGGTGCTCGTGGTGATGGGGTCGGGCGGCGAGACGATCTGCGAGACCGTGGCTTCGCTCAACGCGCGTGATGAGCGTGTGGGCGTGGCGCAGGTGCGGCTGTACCGGCCGTTTCCGGCGCAAGCGCTGCTCGACGCATTGCCGGCGACCGTGCGCAGCATCGCCGTCCTCGACCGGACGAAGGAGCCCGGTTCGATCGGCGAGCCGCTCTTCCTCGACACGTCCGCAGCCCTGACCGAATCGTTTGCGGACGGCGAGCGGGCGATGATGCCGAGGGTGGTCGGCGGCCGCTACGGCCTGTCCTCGAAGGAATTCACGCCGGGCATGGTCGCGGGCGTATTCGACGAGCTCGCGGATGAGCGTCCGCGACGCCGGTTCACGATCGGCATCACGGATGACGTCTCCGGAACCAGCCTGGACTACGACGCGGGACTGGAGATCGAGCCGCCCGACACGGTGCGTGCGATCTTCTTCGGCCTGGGCTCCGACGGGACTGTCGGTGCGAACAAGAACACGATCAAGATCCTCGGGTCGGAGGAGGGCCTGCACGCGCAGGGCTACTTCGTCTACGACTCGAAGAAGTCCGGCTCGCAGACAGTCTCGCACCTGCGCTTCGGGCCGAAGCCGATCCGGGCGCCCTATCTCGTGCAGCGAGCGAGCTTCGTGGGCTGCCATCAGTTCGGGCTGCTGGACCGGGCCGACGTGCTCGGCCACGCGGCGGACGGCGCGACGTTGCTGCTCAACTGCGCGCTCGACCCGGGCGAGGTGTGGGATGCGCTGTCCCGCCCAATCCAGGAGCAGATCCTCGCCAAGCAGATCGACGTGTATGCGATCGACGCCGGGCGGATCGCCCGTGAGGGAGGGATCCCCGGACGGATCAACATCATCCTGCAGACCTGCTTCTTCGCCGTCTCCGACGTGTTGCCGCGCGAGCAGGCGATCGACCGGATCAAGACAGCGGTCGCCAAGTCGTATGGCCGACGTGGCGCCGAGGTGGTCGAACGCAACCAGGCCGCGGTCGATCGCGCGCTGGAGGGCCTGCACCGGGTCGACGTGCCCGAGCTGGTGACGTCCAGTCGCGAGCTGCCGCCCGTCGTCCCCGCGCACGCACCCGAGTTCGTTCAGGCCGTTACCGCGGAGATGCTGGCCGGCCGGGGCGACGACTTACCGGTCAGCGCGCTGCCGGTGGACGGCACGTATCCGAGCGGCACGGCTGCCTATGAGAAGCGCAACATCTCGGAGCTGGTCGCGGTCTGGGACTCCGACCTCTGCATCCAGTGCGGCAACTGCAGCTTCGTCTGCCCGCACAGTGTGATCCGCTCCAGGTACTACGACCAGTCGCGTCTGGAGGGCGCACCGGAGGGCTTCCGGTCAGCGCCGCTCGACGCCGTCGGCCTGCCGGACGCCCGGTACACGCTCCAGGTCTACGTCGAGGACTGCACCGGCTGCGACTTGTGCGTTCAGGTGTGCCCCGTGGTCGCGCCGGGCGATCCGGTCCGCAAGGCGATCAACCTCGCACCACGCGAGCCGCTGGTCGCCGCCGAGCGGGACAACATCGCGTTCTTCGAGACGCTTGCCCCGAGCGACCGGTCGCGGGTCGACTTCGGCACGGTGCGCGGCACCCAGTTCCTGGAGCCGCTGTTCGAGTTCTCCGGCGCCTGCGCGGGCTGCGGCGAGACGCCGTATTTGAAGCTCCTCTCGCAGCTGTTCGGCGACCGGCTAATGGTCGCCAACGCAACCGGCTGCTCGTCGATCTATGGCGGCAACCTTCCGACCACGCCGTGGACGACCGACGCCGACGGGCGCGGCCCGGCCTGGTCGAACTCCCTCTTCGAGGACAACGCCGAGTTTGGGCTCGGCTTTCGGCTCGCTGCCGACCGGCACACCGAACTGGCCCGCGAGCGCCTGGGCGAGCTGCGCGAGGTGGTCGGCTCGGAGCTGGTGGACGAGATCCTGGAGGCGCCACAACTGCGGGAGTCGGAGCTGCGGGCGCAGCGCGAGAGGGTGGCCGAGCTGAAGCAGCGGCTCGAAGGGCTGGACGAAGCCTCCGTTGCCGACCTGCTCAGCGTCGTCGATCATCTCGTTCGGCGCAGCGTCTGGATCGTTGGCGGCGACGGCTGGGCCTACGACATTGGCTCCGGCGGGCTCGACCACGTCTTGGCCAGCGGGCGCAACGTCAACGTGCTCGTGCTCGACACCGAGGTCTACTCCAACACCGGCGGCCAGATGTCGAAGGCGACGCCGCTCGGTGCCGTCGCCAAGTTCGCCGCAGCCGGCAAGACCGTGCCCAAGAAGGACCTCGCCCTCCAGGCGATCGCCTACGGCAGCGTCTACGTCGCCCGCGTCGCGATGGGCGCCGATCCCCAGCAGACACTGAGTGCCTTCCGGGAGGCGGAGGCCTACGACGGCCCCTCGCTGGTGCTGGCGTACAGCCACTGCATCGCGCACGGCATCGACATGAAGAACGGGCTCGACCAGCAGTACCGCGCCGTCTCCAGCGGCTACTGGCCGCTGATCCGGTACGACCCGATGGTCCGTGCGGGCGGCGGCAATCCGTTCCTGCTCGACTCGCCGCGGCCACGCATCCCGCTCGCCGACTACACGAACCGGGAGCTGCGCTACCGCACGCTGACGAACACCGACCCGGCCGAGGCCGAACGGCTCCACGGGCTGGCCGAGGAGGCCGTTGATGAGCGCTGGGACGTGTACGAGCAAATGGCCACCCGCGGCGCCCAGCGCTTCGCCGCGGACGCCCGCAAGGATCGTTGATGGACCTTTCGACCGGCTACATGGGGCTCACGTTGCGGAACCCGCTCGTCGCGTCGGCGTCCCCGCTCTCTCAGACCGTGGACGGGGTGCGGCGGCTCGCCGATGCCGGCGTCGGCGCAGTTGTCCTCTACTCGCTCTTCGAGGAGCAGCTGCGCCGGGAGGCGGCCGAGAACGCACGGCTGGTCGACGCCGGCACCGAGAGCTTCGCGGAGTCGCTCTCCTACTTCCCGGCCGCCGCCGAAGACGAGACCGGCCCGCGCCAGTACCTGAGCCTGCTCGAGCGCGCGGCCGCCACCGTCGAGGTCCCGGTGATCGGCAGCCTCAACGGTGTCACGCCGAGTGGCTGGGCCGACTATGCCCGGGCGATGCAGGAGGCGGGCGCTGCCGCGATCGAGCTGAACATCTACTACCTCCCCGGCGACCCGGGCATCTCGGGCCGCGATGTCGAGCAGCGGCATGTCGACGTCCTGACGCGGGTCAAGGACGCGGTCAGCGTGCCGGTGGCGGTCAAGCTGAGCCCCTACTTCAGCTCGACCGGCGAGGTGGCACTGCGGCTGGACGAAGCGGGTGCGGACGCGCTGGTGCTGTTCAACCGGTTCCTGCAACCCGACATCGACTCCGAGGCGCTCGCCATCGTGCGTGAGTTCGGCCTCTCCAGCCCAGCGGAGGCCCGGCTGCCGCGCACGTGGATCGCACTCTTGCACGGACGGCTGCGCGCCTCGTTAGCGGCGACCACCGGCGTCGAGACCTCGGACGACGTGGCCAAGTACCTCCTCGCCGGCGCCGACGTCGTGATGACCGCCTCGGCGCTACTGCGGCGCGGCCCCGAGCATGCAACCGTGCTGCTCGACGGCCTGTCCGACTGGATGGCACGGAAGGGATTCGCAGCCGTCGACGAGCTGCGCGGGATGCTTGCCGTGCCGCCCGGCACGGACGAGGCGGTCTTCGAGCGAGCAGGCTACGTCGGCGCGCTGCGGGAGGCCAACAGCCGCATCTACGGGCCCTGGTGACGAATCGCCCGACCGAGGCGCGGTGACGTCGGCTTGCCCTTTGATTGAATCGAGACGATGGCGCGCCCGCAGCTGAACGTCGGAGACAGAAGCTATGAGATCCATCGTCTCGACTCAGTCGACGGCGTCGAGCGCTTGCCGTACACGCTGCGCGTGCTGCTCGAGAACGTGCTCCGGAACGGGGACGACGACGACGTCGCCGCGGTGTCCGGCTGGGTCGCGGCCGCGGAGCCGAGCCGCGAGATCTCTTTCTCGCCGGCGCGCGTGCTGCTGCAGGACTTCACCGGGGTACCCGCGGTCGTCGATCTCGCGGCGATGCGGAACGCAATCGCCGATCTCGGCGGCGATGCGGAGAGGATCAACCCGCTCATCCCGGCCGAGCTCGTGATCGACCATTCGGTGCAGGTCGACGAGTTCGGATCGCGGTTCGCCTTCCAGCGCAACGTCGAGCTCGAGTTCGAGCGGAACCGGGAGCGTTACGCGTTCCTGCGCTGGGGCCAGACGGCGTTCCGCGACTTCAAGGTCGTTCCGCCCGGCACCGGCATCGTCCACCAGGTCAACCTCGAGTACCTCGCGCGTGTCGTCGAGTCGCGCGACGGGCGTGCTTTCCCGGACACGCTCGTCGGCACGGACTCGCACACGACGATGGTCAACGGGCTCGGCGTTCTCGGCTGGGGCGTCGGGGGGATCGAGGCCGAGGCCGCGATGCTCGGGGAGCCGCTCTCGATGCTTGTGCCCCAGGTCGTCGGATTCCGACTGACCGGTTCGCTGCCCGAGGGCGCGACGGCAACGGACCTCGTGCTGACCGTGACCGAACTGCTCCGCAAGACCGGCGTCGTCGGCAAGTTCGTCGAGTACTTCGGCGACGGGCTCGCGTCGCTGCCGCTCGCCGACCGCGCGACGATCGGGAACATGTCACCGGAGTACGGCGCGACCTGCGGCTTCTTCCCGGTCGACGACGAGACGCTGCGCTATCTGCGGCTAACGGCGCGCGGCCCGGAGCGGATCGCGCTCGTCGAGGCCTACTGCAAGGAGAACCTGCTCTGGCACGATCCGGAGCACCAGCCCGAGTACACGGAGGTCGTGGAGCTCGAGCTCGGCACTGTCGTGCCGTCAATTGCCGGCCCGCGCCGCCCGCAGGACCGCGTGCGGCTGAGCGAGGCGAAGCAGTCGTTCGTCGAGGCGCTCGGCACCTTCGGGATCGACTACACGAACGGCACTTCGGAGAGGGCTGTCGCCGATACGTTCCCGGCGAGCGACCCGACGGTCGAGCAGTCGCCCGGCGGCGAGTCGCTGCCGGAGGAGACGCGCGCGCCGGTCGCCGCGGCCGCTCCGGAGCGCCGGCGCGTGCAGGTCGAGGGCGAGGACTACGAGCTCGAGCACGGGTCGGTCGTGATCGCTGCGATCACCTCCTGCACGAACACGTCCAACCCGCAGGTGATGCTCGGCGCGGGGCTGCTCGCGAAGAAAGCGATCGAACGTGGCCTCCAGCGCAAGCCGTGGGTGAAGTCGAGCCTCGCGCCCGGCTCGAAGGTGGTGACCGAGTACTTCGAGCGTGCCGGCCTCGATCGCTACCTCGACGAGCTGGGCTTCCAGACGGTCGGCTACGGCTGCACGACCTGCATCGGGAATTCGGGCCCGCTGCCGGATGCGATCTCGGCCGCAGTCGGTAAAGGCGATCTCGTCGTCTGCGCCGTCCTCTCCGGCAACCGCAACTTCGAGGCGCGGATTCACTCCGAGGTGAAGGCCAACTACCTCGCCTCGCCGCCGCTCGTCGTCGCCTACGCGCTCGCGGGCCGGATGGATATCGACCTGGCGAGCGAGCCGCTCGGGCAGAACTCGGACGGCGAGGACGTCTACCTGCACGAACTGTGGCCGAGCGGGCACGAGATCCAGGAGGCGATCACCGCCTCGGTGCGCGGAGAGATGTTCGAGCGCACCTACGCGGACGTCTTTGCCGGCGACGAGCAGTGGCGCTTGTTGCCCCTGCCCGACGGCGAGTTGTTCGCCTGGGATCCAGACTCGACCTACGTGCGGCCGCCGCCCTACTTCGAAGGCATGCCTCGCGACCCGGGAGCGGTCGGCAACGTCGAGGGTGCCCGCTGCCTGGTGATCCTCGGCGACTCGGTCACGACCGACCACATCTCCCCTGCAGGCGCGATCAGGCCCGACTCGCCGGCCGGGAAGTACCTGATCGAGCACGGCCTCGAGCGCAAGGACTTCAACTCGTACGGCTCACGCCGCGGCAACCACGAGGTGATGGTGCGCGGCACCTTCGCGAACGTCCGGCTCAAGAACCAGCTCGTGTCAGGCTCGGAGGGGACCTGGACGGTGCACGTTCCCTCGGGCAAGGAGATGACGATCTTCGACGCGGCCGAGCGGTACCTCGCCGAGGGCACGCCGCTGATCGTGCTCGCCGGCAAGGAGTATGGCTCCGGCTCGTCGCGCGACTGGGCGGCCAAGGGCCCGAACCTGCTCGGCGTCAAGGCGGTGATCGCCGAGAGCTACGAGCGGATTCACCGCTCGAACCTCCTGATGATGGGCATCCTGCCGCTGCAGTTCCTGCCCGGCGAGACGCGGGAGTCGATCGGGCTGACCGGGCGCGAGGAGTTCTCGATCGTCGGAGTGGAGAACGGCGAGGCGAGCGAGGTGACGGTGGGAGCCGACGGGACCGAGTTCCGAGCCCGGGTCCGGCTCGACACCCCGCGCGAGCGCGAGTACCTGCGCCATGGCGGCATCCTCCCGTTCGTGCTGCGGCGGCTGCTCGCTAGCTAGCACTCGCTGGCCCGCAGCGCGCCGCTTGGCGACTCGTTCCGGCGCCGACCCAGCGCGGCCCAGCGCGCGGAGAGCGCGGCCGCGTCGAGTCGCTCGGCGGCATCGAGGGCCCTCGCGGCCCGCTTCGACGTCTTGCGGCCGAAGGCCCCGCTCAACACCCACTTGCGGGTGAGTCGAACGAGGCGCAGCCTGTCGTCGGCCAGCCGGGGAGTGCGTTTCGGATCGAGGTAGAGATCGATTGCGAGCTTCTTGACGAGCGCCGGGTCGCTCGGGGCGCCGGTGGCCTGCTCGAGCCGGTGAGCCACGAGTGAGGCGAGCACCTGCAGCTCCCGCACGCCCGTGCGGACGCCGACTCCGATCGAGAGGGCGCTCGAGGCAACCACCGCCCATGGCACCCTCGTGAGACGAGCGCCGCGAGCCAGTGTGCGGACGACGGGCACAGCAAGCACAACCACCCTTTGGATGTCGCCCGCAAGCGCCTCGGTGTCGGCCTCGCCCGCCAGGAGCCGCTTGCCGTCGGGGGCCGAGGTGACGCGCTCGTCGGTGAGCAGCACGCGGTCGATCGCCTTGGCGGCGAGCCCGCCGACGGCCTCGACAAGCGCCGCGCTCGCCTTCCGGGCGTTGGCGCCGACACTCTTGCTCGCCGACGAGGCACGGCCACGCAACAAGCGTGGCGGCGTACTCGGCTGAGGGTCTTTCAGTGCCAAGCAGAGGTTCGATGGCTAGTGAGCATCACCAGGATCAGGCTCGCGGTGGGTTCTGGGCAACGAGCCGGCCCAATAGCGCGTGGAATTGTCGCTGCTCATCCACCGTCAGGGCTGTGAGGAAGTGGCGTTCGCACTCTTCGAGGAGCTCGGCCGCGCAGACCTGGGTCTTGAGGCCGAGCGGGGTGGGCTCGATCGAGTAGGCGCGCCGGTCGGCGGGGTTCCGGCGGCGCTGGACGAGCCGACGCTGCTCGAGCTCGTCGAGGAGCGGCACCATCGTCGAGCGGTCGACCTGCAGCAGCTCGGCGAGCGCCTGCTGTGAGAGGGGGCCGAGCTCGGCGATCAGGGCGAGGACGCCGTAGTGGCGAGCCTCGATCCCCAGCGGCTCGAGCGTCTCGGCCGCGAGCCGGCTGACGCCCGCGGTGGCGCGGACGAGCATGAAGCCGAGTCGGTCTCCGAGCGCGACCGGCAGCTCGCGCATCTCGACCGAGTCGGGAAGGGCCTCGTTCATCGGGAATAAAGCGGTAGTCTCAACTGTTGACGAACCAACGTAATTCGGCGCAGAACCAATCGCCCCTGCACCGGAAGCCTATGGCCGGCAGGCGACGACGTCACCTGAAGTGAGGAGGGAATCGATGAGGATTGGCGTTCTGGGAACCGGGATGGTCGGCAAGGCGATCGCGACCAAGCTCGTCGGGCTCGGCCACGAGGTGATGATGGGCTCTCGCACGGCTGACAACGAGCAGGCAGCCGAATGGGTGGCCGGCGCCGGGTCCGGCGCCAGGCAGGGCACGTTCGCCGAGGCGACCGGTTTCGGCGAGTTGCTCGTCAACTGCACCTCCGGCGCCGGCTCGTTGGAAGCACTCGGCTCGGCCGGCGTTGAGAGTCTTGCCGGCAAGGTCCTGATCGACGTCGCGAATCCGCTCGACTTCTCGCAGGGGATGCCGCCCAGCCTGCTCGTCTCCAACACCGACTCGCTCGGCGAGCAGATCCAGCGGACCTTCCCGGACGCGCAGGTGGTGAAGACGCTGAACACGATGAACTGCGAAGTGATGGTCAACCCGGCCAGGGTGCCCGGCGAGCACGACGTCTTCGTCGCCGGCAACGACGACGCCGCCAAGGCGACGGTGCGGGAGCTGCTCGCGAGTTTCGGCTGGGAGGCCGAGCGGATCGTCGATCTTGGTGACATCACCGCCGCGCGCGGCACGGAGATGTACGTCGCGCTCTGGCTCCGCCTCTTGAGCGCCCTACAGACCGGCGACTTCAACATCAAGGTCGTCCGGTAGCCGCCTCCGGGAGATGACGAGCATCGCCGGAACCTCGCGAGACGTCGCCTCCCGATCGACTCGAGAGGAGGGCTCGTGATCACTCGCACGCTCGGCTCCACCGGTCCCCGCGTCTCCGCGCTCGGACTCGGCTGCATGGGCATGTCGGACCTCTACGGCCCGGCCGACGAAGCGGAGAGCATCGCCACCATCCGGGCGGCCCTCGACGCCGGGATCACCCTGCTCGACACCGGCGACTACTACGGCATGGGCCACAACGAGCTGCTGATACGCGAGGCGCTGCGCGGTCGCGACCGCGATGAGGTCACGATCAGCGTCAAGTTCGGCGCCTTGCGCGACCCCTCCGGGGGCTGGATCGGCATCGACGGCCGACCCGCGGCCGTGAAGACCTTCCTCGCCTACACGCTCACGCGGCTCGGCACCGACTACGTCGACATCTACCGGCCCGGACGCCTCGACCCCGCTGTCCCGATCGAGGAGACCATCGGCGCGATCGCCGAGCTGGTGCAGGCCGGCTACGTCCGCCACGTCGGTCTGTCCGAGGCCGGCGCGGAAACGATCCGCCGCGCCCACGCCGTGCACCCGATCTCCGACCTGCAGATCGAGTACTCGCTGATCTCGCGCGGCATCGAGAACGAGATCCTGCCCACCTGCCGCGAGCTCGGCATCGGCGTCACCGCGTACGGCGTGCTCTCGCGCGGCCTGCTCAGCGGCCACTGGTCGAAGGAGCGCGCCCTCACCCCGAACGACTTCCGCGCCTTCGCGCCGCGCTTCCAGGGCGAGAACCTCGACCGCAACCTCGAGCTCGTCGAGGCGCTGCGCACGCTCGCCGACGCAAAGGGCGCGACCGTCGCGCAGCTGGCGATCGCGTGGGTGCTCACGCGCGGCGACGACATCGTGCCGCTCGTCGGCGCGCGTCACCGCGACCGGCTCACCGAGGCGCTCGGCGCGCTCGAGCTCGACCTCACCGCCGGACGACCTCGCGCAGATCGAGGCCGCCGTTCCCGCCGGCCGCCGTCGCCGGGAGCCGCTACGACTCACAGCAGATGGCCATCCTCGACAGCGAGCAAGGCTGAGGCCGAAGCGTCATCTCCGAGGCTTCACACCTCGGCGATTAGCCAAGCGGCTCGTTGCCGGCGTGGCGTCATGAAAATCCCCGCTGAGGCGGGGTTTTCTGCTTCGAGTCGCAGGTCGCGCAGGTGCCGAAGAGCGTGATCTCGCCGCTCCCGAGCGCGAAGCCCGTGTTCGTCCTGATGCGTTCGCGCAGGTCGCCGAGTTGCTCCTCGTGCAGGTGCTGCACCGCCCCGCAGCTCTGGCAGACCAGGTGATGGTGGGCATGCTCGCGGGCCGGCTCGTAGAAGGCCCGGTCGCCGCCGAGGTCGGTTCGGAGCACCAACCCCTCGTCGACCAGCAGGTCGAGCGTCCTGTAGACGGTCGACGGATTCACCCGCGGGAGTCGTTCTTGCACCTGCTCGACGATCTCCTCCGCGCTCAGGTGCGCGTCGGGCTCGGCGACCAGCGCCTCCCAGATCAGCTGCCGCTGGCGCGTTAGTCGCCTCCCCTTGGCGCGCAGGTCGCTGGGGCCTGCTGGGGTCGGTGTGCGTGTGGTCGTGCAGGTGGGTTTCCTTGCGCGTGACGGTTCCTGATGATGCCTGCGCGCGCGGACCGAACCGCTCGCGGTGCTCTTGCGAATCAGTCGCGTCACAGAGACCCGAGAGCCGCTTCACGGGGAGGCGGTTCTTGCAAACGAGTCGCGATAACGTCACGTCGCCAAGGGAGGGAACGGGATGGCTCGCTGGACGAAGGTGTTGACCCGCGCGGAGTGGCTTCGACTCGCCGGGTTCGGAAGCGCGATCCTGTTCCTCCACCTGCTCGGCTGGGGCCTCTTCCTCTACTACGCGCGCAGCAACCCGGCGCTCGCCGGCCTCGGCACGCTCGCGTACACGTTCGGGCTGCGGCACGCCTTCGACGCCGACCACATCGCGGCGATCGACAACACGACGCGGAAGCTCCTCCAGGACGGCAAGCGCTCGCTGGGCGTCGGCTTCTTCTTCTCGCTCGGCCACTCGACGATCGTCTTCTCGCTCGCGACCGGCCTCGCGATCGCGGCGAAGACGGTCAACTCGAGGATCCCCGGCTTCCAGAGCGTACGGCGGCTACATCGGCGCGTCGGTGTCCGGCACGTTCCTGCTGCTGATCGGCATGCTCAACCTGGTCGTGCTGCTCGACATCCTCGGCGTCTTCCGGCGGATGAAGCGCGGCCACTACGACGAGCAGAAGCTCGAGGACGCGCTCGCGAACCAGGGCCTGATGAGCCGCTTCTTCCTCAAGCGCGTCGGCGACAGGATCGACGCGAGCTGGAAGATGTACCCGCTCGGCATCCTCTTCGGCCTCGGCTTCGACACCGCCACCGAGATCGGCCTGCTCGCGATCGCGGCCGGCGTCGCGACCCACCACGTGCCGTTCCTCGCCGTCATCTCGCTGCCGATCATCTTCGCCGCCGGCATGAGCCTGATGGACACCGCCGACGGCGCGTTCATGAGCCAGGCCTACGGCTGGGCGTTCTCCAACCCGATCCGCAAGGTCTACTACAACATCACCGTCACGAGCCTCTCGGTCGCCGTCGCGCTCGTGATCGGCACGATCGAGCTGCTGCAGGTGATGGCCGCGAAGTTCTCGCTCGACGGCGGCTTCTGGGCCTTTCTCGACAACGCTCGACTTCGGCCAGCTCGGCTACGTCGTCGTCGGGCTCTTCGTTGCGACCTGGGCCTTCTCCGTCGTGCTCTGGAAGACGCGTCGCATCGAGGAGCGCTGGGGCGACATGGTCGAACGTGGCTAGAAGAGACGACCCTGCTGGATCAGTGAAGCGAGTGCTCGCGCTCCGGAAGCCGACTCGGCTCGTCGAAGAGCGGGCAGTCGTCCAGCGTCGGGCAGGTGCAGCAGGCGGCATCCTCGAGCCACCGTCTGACTAGTCCGGCGCGTTCGATCAACGCTTCGAGCTCCGGCAGCTTGCGCTCGGCGAGCTCTCTGAGCCGCTCGGTCGCCGCCGCGTCGTCGGCGGTCGCCTCGAGCAGCAGCCGGATCTCGTCCAGGTTGAGGCCCGCTCGTTGCGCAGTCTCGACGACGGCGAGAGTCCGGATGATCTCCGGGCGGTAGTGCCGACGACCGCCGACCCGAATCGGTTCGGGGATGAGGCGGATCTCCTCGTAGTAGCGAATCGACGACGTCGCGCGGCCGGTGCGACGAGCGACGTCACCGATCGTCAGAAGCTCGGACGAAGGACTTTGGCGAGAAGACTCCATGTGTAATGTGGGCTTGACTTCAAGCCGACTTGAACATGCACGATAGCAACCGGCCCCAGTTTTCCCGAGCAAGGAGGTTCGAAATGGCTGTTTCCGACACACCTGACTCCGGCGAGCCGATGCGTGCGCCGACCGTCGCCTGCACGCTCACGAGCGACGACCTCAGCACGCAGGCCGAGCGATGGACGCGCCTGCGGCGCGAGGCGGGCCTCGAGCGCGTCGAGACCGAAGACGGTCTCCGTCTCACTTTCCGCGACGAGCGGGCGGTCGAGGCGGAGCTACAGGCTCTCGTCGCCGTCGAGAACGACTGTTGCGCCTGGGCCAGCTGGGACGTCGGCCGTGAGGACGGCGATCTCGTGATGCATGCGAGCTCGACAGGGGACGGGGTCGCAACTCTGCACTCGATGTTCACGGAGGTCTGACCCAAGAGGGCTGTGAGAGCCCGTCTTCAGGGCTGATGCTCGCCCTCTTCGGCGCGGCCGCCGTGGCGCTCATGCTTTTCGCCTATGCCCTCGAGCGACGGCACGCCCTATTTGTGCTGGCCTTCGCCTGCGGCTGCGCACTGTCGAGCGTGTACGGGTTCCTCGTCGGCAGCGTTCCGCTTGGCGCCGCCGAGGCGATCTGGGCCGTGCTGGCCCTGCGGCGCTACGCCGGGCGAGAGCCGGTTCCTCTTCCCTTCCTTGCTGGGAAAGCTCAGCATTCGGCGGCGAGTCGCGCGTATGAGCAGGATCATTCTTCGCCAAGGTGTCGAGGTCGAGAATCCACTCGAGCTGGCGCTCGAGTTCCTCGCGGCCTATTCCGGCTATGAGGGCGGCGCCTCCTCGGGTCCGACGTCGTTTGACGAGAACGACCTCAGGCTGGCGAATCGGGGCGGTGCCCGCATTTCGGCGGCCGAGATCGCAGCGATTCTCGGGCGCCGCAGCGAGATCGAACGTGCCTTGGGCGAGATCGACCCAGATGCATCGTTGGCGAACGCGACGGGCTCGATCCCGTGGAGCCCGCTGACGCGGCTCTTCGACTCGTTCGCGGATATCCGCGGAGTCGGTTTCTCGAAGATGACGAAGGCGCTGCACAGAAAACGGCCGGCGCTCATCCCGATGCTCGACAGCGTTGTGCAGGCGTACCTGACGCGCGACGACCCCGAGACGGGCGCTTCCGGGTCGTTCGGGGATCGCGCCACGGAGCTCGTCCGGAGCTACAAACGAGACCTCGATCGCAACTGCGCAGTCCTGCAGGAGATCCAGCGCGAGCTCGCACGCCGCGAATACCGGCTCACCGAGGTGCGAATTCTCGACCTCGTGATCTGGTCGGTCTCGGCCGCGACCTGAACATCGGCGGGTCCGAGGCATGCAGTAGGCTCGCCGCACCCGAGGCCAGCGAAGGAGCCGCTGAGTGAGCCAGCTCGAGTCCACCCCCGAGACCGAACAGGCCTTCGAGGCAGCCGCGAGGTTCTGGTGGCTCTTCCTCGTGATCGGAACGGGCTGGCTGCTGTTCGCGGTCATCGTGTTCCGGTTCGACTGGCGGAGCGTCAGCGCGATCTCGATTCTCTTCGGGGTGGTGGTGATCGCTGCCGCGATCGACGAGCTCGTGGACGCGTGGGGCTCGCACGGCTGGGTCCGGGCCGGGCACGCCTTTCTCGCGGTGGTCTTCCTGGTCGTCGGCATCGTCGCCTTCGTCCATCCCGGCGGCACGTTTGCCGCCCTCGCCGCCGTGATGAGCTTCTACTTCGTGCTCAAGGGAGCGCTCGACCTGGCGCTGGCCTTCGCGTTCAGGCACGAGCCTCTCTGGTGGATCCGGCTGATTCTCGGAGTCGCGGAGATCCTGATCGGGTTCTGGGCGGCCGGGGACTTCGGCCACAGGACGATCCTGCTCGTCGTCTGGGTGGGGGTGGTCGCGCTCACACGCGGAATCTCGGCGTTCATGTTCGCCTTCGCGCTTCGGGATGCCCGCCACGCCGGTCCCGCGGCTGCGTAGCAGTGACCGACGATCCTCTCCTCGGCGGCGACCTCGAGGACGCGCTCGACCACGTCAGCATCCCCGCCTACGTGATCGACCGGAGCGGGGTGATCCGTTGGATCAACGAGGCCGGCCGGAGCATGGTCGGCGATGTGCGTGGACGCCAGTTCACGTCTCTCGTGGCGCCGGAGGAGACCCGCCACGTGCGAGAGGTGTTCGCCAGGAAGGTCGTCGGAAATGCGTCGGTCACTGACTTCGAGTCGGTGGTCCAGGGAGGCGGGGGTCGCATCGGCGTCCAGATCAGCTCCGTCCCGCTGCTCAGCGGCAACTGCGTCGTCGGCGTCTTCGGGCAGGTCACACGGGTCGAGGAAGAGCCGCCGCCGCATCCGGAGCTTGAGCTGACGCCGCGCCAGGCCGAGGTTCTCAAGTTGCTGGAGCAGGGCCGCTCGACCGACGACATCGCGTCGGAGCTCCAGCTCAGCCGCGAGACGGTGCGCAATCACGTGCGCCGGCTGTTGCGCTCGCTCGGTGTGAGGTCTCGACTCGAGGCGGTCGCCTTGGCGCACGGCGACCTCGTGCAGTAACGGTCAGCGCGATTGGCGGCGCTCGAAGAGCGTCGCGTTCAACACGGCCGAGCCGACCACGAGCCGCCCGATGAAGAAGAGCGTAAGGAGAATCGCGGCGGCCGTCCCGAGCGTTCCGTACGTGCTCGACCTCGACTCGTGCACGTTGTCGAGCAGGTACACGTTGAAGGCGTTCACCCCCAGCATGCCCAGGCCGTAGAGCACCGAGCCCGGAAGCAGATCCGTCCAGGCAGCGCTGGAATGCGGTAGCCAGAGCGACATCGCGAGCCAGATGCCGCACAACCCCGCGCCGTAGAGGACGAGCACGATGACCCCGCCGATCGAGGTCTGGGCGCGCACCGCCCCGACCGCAACAGCGAGCGCGAGCTGGCCCGCGAGCCCGAGGGCGAAGATCTTCATCGAGCGCGAGGCGGTCTTCGCCGAGGCCGCCGAGTGCTCCCACGCGAGAGCGTGGACGATCGCCACGGCCCGATACAGGACCCGCGTGACGTACGCGAGCACGACGATCGATCCGAGAGCGACCCAAATGCCGGAGCCGCTCTTCGCAGAGTCGGTCACGTGTTTGGTGACGAGGCCGACGAAGCCGAGGTCTTCGCCGACGGTGCGCGGACTTACCCCGAACGCGTCCGCGACCAGACCGAGTGTCGACACCAGAAAGAACGCGAGCGGGAGGAAGAACAGGAACAACCTGTACGCGAGCGCGCCGGCGAGGATGCCCCCGCCGACGTCCGAGTCCCGTTCGATCACGTCCAGGGCGGTGTCGAGGAGGGGAACGTGGGTGCGGGCCTCCTCGACCCTGCCCCGGAGCACGCGCGTGCGCTCGAGCGCGAGCGTCAACCGCTGGAGCAGGCTGGGGCGCCGGAGCGGAACCTGCTCCGGCGGCTCGTTGGTCTTGCTCACGGGGTGAGTATGCGTCCCGTAAGTTCGCGGCCGCCTGCGCATCTGTCAGGTGCCGGGTGGCCTCTCCTGGCGACTAGGGGCGACACCCAGGGGAGAGGGAGGGGGGCTCCACCCGGCAACCTCTTTGTCTGCCCGCTCGGCGGAAAACGAGTCAGGCCCGCCAAGGGGGCCTGCTCAACCGCCCTCCGCGAATCGCTCCCGCGAGGGATGGGACGAGGGCCGCGAAGGCCGATGACTTGTCTGCACCGACAATCTGGGCGGTTGCGGCCCCGCCGAAGGACCAACTCCGAGGGATCGCGGCATGAACTTGACGCATCGTCCAAACATCACAACGACGCAGACGACCCTCCTGACGATCCGAAGGGAGGTGAACAACTCGTGCTGAAGCTTTTCGCCTTCTCGCAGGCCTTTGCGGTTGGAAAGCTGAGCGCTCTTCGCCGCCACGAAGAGGGGCAGACGATGGCCGAATACGGGGTCGTCCTGACCGTCATGACGCTGGCTGTCCTCGCATCGATGATGCTGCTGTCCGACAGCGTCCGTTCTGCACTCGAGAACGTCGCGGCTCTCCTACCCGGATGATCAGCGACCTCTACACGAGTTTGACCGCCCGCGAGCAACGGGCGCTTAGGTGGAGCGCGGCCGCCACAGCGGTCGCGCTCTGGCTTTCCATGGCCTGGGCCGACCCGATGATCTTGCTCAGCCTCCCGCTGATCGCGGGCGCCTTCTACGTCTACCGAGTTCGTCACCGCAAGGACGAGCCGGACGACGACGCCGACTGGTACCTGTAGGCGCCTAGAGCAAGCGGGCGACGGCCTTCGGGTCGTCCAAATGCTCCGCCTCTACCCGATGCGTGCTCCCGGGAATCGCGGCGCTACGATGGGCCCTCGCGGCGCCGTGGCCGAGAGGTTAGGCAGAGGCCTGCAAAGCCTCGTACAGCGGTTCGAGTCCGCTCGGCGCCTCTTCAGTAATGGCCTCGAACGGGAGATCCCAAGTGAGGTCACGGGAGATGGTGGTCGCCAACAAATGGTGAGTCTGAGGCGTCTTCGTTCGCAGGGCGAGAAAAATGGAAAGTTCCCTATGCGCTTAAGGCTGGGGCCTCTGCGAAAGCGCAAGACCATCATGGTTCTTTTGAGCGGCGCATTGGTGGCCGCCGTTGCCATCGTGGGGACCGCGACTGCGCGGCACGGGCACGGCAAAAGACCGTCAACTCGGGCTGCCTCAAAAAGCGCCGCGCAGGCGAGCGACGGTCGGGTTCGCTCGATCTCCCTGCAAGACAAGACCGTGGTCGTGACCGGCGGGGCACTCGACGTCGCAGACTCCACTCGCACCATGTGGTACGCGACTGTCGAAGGAGCAGCGTTCGGCGAGCAGGCCGCAGCAGACTCCCTGACGCGGAAAGTGACGGATCCTTCTGGTACGGCCCTGGCCACCGAGACCGATCCGATTCAGGTCGGCACGCCGCGAGCGAACGGGCCGTTGTGGCTATCGGACGACGAGATCAGGCGCGCGGAGGAGAAGGGAGCGGCCACGGTCGGAGCCAAGCTGGTGGCCGTCAACTACGTGCCGCTCTTCGGTGGAACGGCCGAGGTGGTCGTGCAGCCCGACGATCTGTCCTCGTTCCTGCGAAACCCCACCGCGATCGCCGCGTTCCTGGGTCTTCTAAGCGCAGATAACGGTGCGTACTTGCTCACGGTCGTCAACGCCAAGCAGGCACCTATGCTCCTTACGGGTTGGACACCGGGCGTTGGCGGTGGGGAGGGTCAGGGGGTCGCCTGGCACGGCCCGAGCCTCCACGCTCTCGGCGAGACACCCGCGTAGCCCGGTAGTACATCCAACCCAGCTCGAGGAACGCCCAGAGCTTCGAACGTCACCCAGGTGTGAGTGTTTTCATCTTTCTCCCGGTGTTACGCGTGGCGCGCTAGGTCAGAGTCGAGCGCGACCGGCTTGGTGCCTTACGCCTCGCCGAAATCGTCGAGCAGCATGTGCACTTCGCCGACGCGCTCGAAGCCGAGGCGCTCCAGGATCGGCCGCGACATGGAGCCGCCCTGGGTGATCAGTGCCGGTGTGCCCAGCGCGAGGGCGTCGTCCCAGCGCGCCCGGATCAGGGCGCGGTAGGCGCCGCGGCCGCGGGCCCGGGCCAGGGTCGCGCCGCCGTAGAGCAGCAGGCCGTGCTCGCTCGGTGCCGCGGTGCCCGTGCAGACGAGCTCGCCGTCCAGCCAGACGCCGTGCGTCACGTTCACGGTCTCGCGGAAGCGCTGCGCCAGCAGCTGGCGGGACTCGGCGACCTCGTCGGCCGGGGTCTCGAAGGCCTCCCACGGACGGCGTTCGCGGCAGAGTACTCAGCGAAGGTCTCGATCCGACGGGCCACCAGTCCCTCGGCGGCCGGCGGCGGCTCGTGCGTGAGGACGAGCGCGGTCGCGTAGCCGTCGCCGTCACGCGTGAGCCCGTGTTCGAGCAGGACCTCGACGAGGCCGGGCGCCGCCGTGCTGCCGATCTCCCACTGCGTCCTCGTGCGGTCGCGCTCGCGCAGGGCGGCCCTGATCTCCGCGACCACCTCGTCGACCTCCGCAAGCGGGAAGCGCTGCCGCTGCACGGTGTTCCAGGTCGAGCTCTCGCCCAGGCAGAGGGTGTAGCGGCCGGTCTCGATCCGCTCGCTGTTCGGCCCGAGCGGGCCGAAGCAGTTCGGGTACTCGGCGACCTCACGCAGCACAAAAAGGAACGTAGCGGCCGTCGAGCCCGGCGTCTCCTACCAGAAGATGTCGATCGGCGCGCTGACGATGCTGCAGATGTCACTGCAGGTCGCCCGCAGGTTGAGGCACTCCTCGTAGTTGCCGCCGAAACCGATGCACTCCCTCACGAGCCAGTCGCAGGCATAGAGACACGAGTCGTGGAAGCTGCGGCCCGCCGCCCGGCCCTGCAACGGGATGCGGGATCCGGGCAGGCCTCGCCCCGGGAACGGCGTGCGTGGCGCCATCGACGGCTGCGAGGCAAGCAGCTGGCCGAGCAGCTTGGCCTGCGGATCGTCCGACTGCTTGAGCCTGATGCGGAAGACAGGATGCGAATGGTCCTCGCACGGCCGCGATCCGACGTGCTCGGCCTCCTCGATCATCGACGTCGGAAGGTCGACCCAGGTGTCGCAGCCCCCGCGGGCGAACGCCACGTGGTCCGGCTGCTCGGACGGCTTGACCATCCCGCTCAGGACGATGCCCGGCTGGTGGTCGAGCTCGCCGGAGCTCAACGCGTCCACGAGAGCCTCGCCGGTGAATGTCTGGCCTGGCATGGAGCCTCCTCGTCTCGACGGCGACCCGAAACCGTACTCCCTTTGCGCGCGTGGGTCGCCGGTAGGCCCGATCGGGCGAGTCTCCTGCTCGTGGCCCTCATCGGGCCGGCCCTACTGCTTGTTTTGGGATCCGCTCAGTGCTCGGGATCTCACGGGCGTGGGGCAGCTCCAGTACTCGACCGAGCCGGACTGGCCCTCTCGGCTGCACGATTTCTTCGTGAGATCGGGGCGGCCGTCGATCGCGCCCTTCTCGCACGCACGCCACGCCCCTTTGGCGCCTGGGGGCGCGGAAGTGGTCGTGCAGTGACCGAAGAGGCCTGCCCGGTGCAGGACGTCATGGTCCTTCACCGTGACGAGGACTGTTGCCGCGAGCATCGCCATGAGCCAGATTCGAAGCATTTCGTTCACCTCATCTGGCCGCAGATACGTCGCTTTTGCCCCGGTATCGGCGGCGAGGGAGCGGGGCTGCATCACTCGGTTTAGCGAAGCCGACGCGCCATGCTGAGACGCCGCTCGCGAGCCGTGTCAGGCGCCGCCGCCCGTGCCGTCTGAAATGACCGGTCGACCCGATCCGGAGTCAGCGAAGCCCACCACGCTCGTGCTGAGGCGCCGCCTTGCGGTGCCGTGCTCAGGCGTGCGGGCCTCGCCCGCGCGCCGTCTGAAATGACCGGCCGACCCGATCCGGAGTCAGCGAAGCCCACCACGCTCGTGGTGAGCCCGGAAGAACTCGGCCGAGCCCGCCGTGGCCATGGCGGCAGAGGCGGAGATCTCGAGCGCGAGCGTCGCCGCGGCGACGATCTGGGCGAAGCGGTAGACCTTGCCGGCCCCGGCGCAGCCGAGCAGCTCGAGCCAGGCGCGGGCGTAGGGGAGCGTCGTCCCGCCGCCGACGGTCGCCACCTCGAGCCCCGGGAGCCGGATCGAGACGTCGAGGCCGCCCTCGCCGCGGCGCGCCGCTCCATGGGCCATCGAGCTCGTGCCGACCATGCCGAGATCCTGGCCGGTCGCCGCGAACATCGCTGCGATCGCGGATGCGGGCGTGAACGCCACGGACTGCATCCCGGACGCGATTGCGCCGTGTGTGCCGGCCCACGCGAGCTCTTGCAGGTCCTCGAGGCTCGTCCGCAGGACTCGCCGCACCGCTTCCTCTGTGAGGGTCGTCTCCGCGATCACGGTCTTGCCGTGGCCGCTCTGGAAGTACTCGAACGACGGCTTCTTGTCGCCGCCCATGTTCGCCTCGAGAATCGCGCGCTGCGGCTTCACCGGGCCGCGCTCCATCACGTAGCCCATGTTCAGCAGGTACGAGTTGCGGGTCATCATGTTCGCGCCGACCGCGTCGCCTGTCGTCCAGCGCCAGAGGACGTGGCACATCGAGCCGACGACGTGGGTCTTCACCGCCCGCAGGCGCGCGTGCCGGGAGAGCGACGGATCGTCCTGCTCCGTGAGCCAGGCGCGGACGGCGTCGAGCTCGCCGTCGAGCCAGCGCGCGAGCGCGATTGCCTCCGCGGCCGAACCGCAGACGAAGCAGGAGGCGCGTGTGATCCCGTCGGCGAGGACGTACGTGCGAAAGCCTCCCGACTCGGCTACCGCCTTCGCGCCGCGGTAGAGGGAGGCCGAGAGCCCGCCTTCCGTGTGCGCCAGCGGGACGAAGACGGTGTCGCGCACGCGGCCGGTCTCGCCGAGCTCACCGTCGGGCTCGCGCAGCGCGTACTCGCCTAGCTCCAGCTCGACGGGGCCGACGACGGAGACCGGTATCACCGCCGCGCCGGTCAGCATCTCCTGCGCGCGCGTGAAGGGCTCGAGGTCGATCCTGGTCACCTCGCCGTCGAGGCCCAGGGCCTCCTGGCGCGCCAGGATCGACTCCGCGTCGTTCTTCCGAGGCCACTTCCGCACGTCCACGGCGCTGAGCTTAAGCTCCTACTGGTGGCGACCGAGCAGGTCATCGATCGAGATCACCTCGAGCGCGAGGCGTTCGCCGGCCTGCTGCGCTTCTACGAGCTGGCGAAACGTCAGGAGTGGCAGGTTCGAGACCTGCCCTGGGGTGAGCTACCGCCGATCCCCGAGGGCAAGGGCTCGGCGCAGCGGCAGGCGCGGCGTAGGGACATGTGGCGCTCGGTGCTCACCCAGCAGCTCCAGGCCGACATGCTCGCCTGCGAGATGGCATCGCAGCTGCTGAACATCGCGCCCGACCCGGAGGCGAAGCTCTACTACTCGACGATGGTGCAGGACGAGTCGCGTCACACGGAGGCGTGGCTGAAGCTGATCGAGGAGTCCGGCGGCACCGCCGAGCGCGATCCCTACCTGGACGAGCTCGCGCACATGACGCTGGAGGCGGACACGCTGGAGGAGAAGGTCTTCCAGATGCAGGTCTTCTACGAGCGCCTGATCATCTCCCGCTTCCGGCTGATCGCCCGCGCGTCGCGCGGGACCGTGCTCGAGGATCTCTGCAACCGGCTCACCACCGACGACGGGATCCACCACGGCGCCGGGATGGCCTACGAGAAGGTGCTGCTCGACGGCGCGGACAAGAAGACGAAGCGCAAGCTCGTCGAGGCCGCGAACAGGCTGCTTCCGACCTTCGTCGAGCATGCGCTCTGGCGGCCGAAAGAGCGCGCGTTCATCGGCAACACGATGCGGTCGCGCGACATCGAGCGCCTGCGCGATGACATCGAGATCGGAGTCCGGCTGGCCGAGTCCCTCGGTCTCGACGTCAGCGACGTCGAGCTCCCGTTCCCGTAGGCCGGCAGCCGTGACCGCGATCCTCATGGAGGGTCGGCCGCTCGCCGACCGGATCCGCGCGGAGGTGGCCGAGGAGGTTCGCGAGCTTGGGGAGGTCGGCCTCGCGACCGTGCAGGTGGGAGACGACGAGGCTTCGTCGATCTACCTCAGGCGGAAGCACGTCGCCGCCGGTGAGGCCGGCATCGGGTCGGTCGACCGGCGCCTGCCCGAGGACATCGCCGAGGACGAGCTCCTGAATGTCTTGCGAGAGCTGAACGACGACGACTCGATCGACGGCGTGCTCGTCCAGCTGCCGCTGCCGGGTCATCTCGACGAGGCGCGGATCATCTCTGCCGTCGAGCCCGTGAAGGACGTCGACGGCTTCCACCCGTTGAACGCCGGTCAGCTCTACCTCGGGCGGCCGACGCACGTCCCGGCGACGCCGCTTGGGATCATGGCGCTGCTCGCCGAGAACCGGATCGAGCTCGAGAGCGCGAGAGCGGTCGTCGTCGGGCGCAGCGACATCGTCGGCAAGCCGATCGCCCACCTGCTGCTGCAATCGAACGCGACGGTGACGATCTGCCACTCACGCACCGAGGACCTGGAGCGGCACACCCTTGATGCCGACGTGCTCGTGGTCGCGGCGGGCGTCCCCGCGATCGTCACGCCCGACATGGTCAAGTCCGGGGCGGCGGTCGTGGACGTCGGCATCAACCGCACGGCGGCCGGGATCGTCGGGGACGTCGATCCCGGCGCAATCGACCGCGCGGGCCACCTCACGCCCGTTCCGGGCGGTGTCGGGCCGATGACGATCGCGATGCTTCTGCGCAACACGCTGCGGGCCGCGCGCTACCGGCGAGGGCTTCTTGCGTTTCCGGAAACCCGGCGCTAAGGTTCGCGCCGCTTCACAGTAGGTCGGCGGCTCGGTGCCCGGGCCGTCGTTGTTTGTGGCACCGAAGGGAGTACCGTTTTGCCCAAGGGCACCGTCAAGTGGTTCTCGAACGAGAAGGGCTATGGCTTCATCGAGCGCGAAGGCGGCGAGGACGTCTTCGTCCACTTCTCGGCGATTGCAGGGGAAGGCTACAAGTCGCTGACCGAGGGTCAGCAGGTCGAATTCGACGTCGTGCAGGGCGATAAGGGCCTGCAGGCGGCGAACGTCCAGGCGGTCTAGACCCTCTCCGGAACCGAAAGCACACGGGGCTCCGGAAGGGGCCCCGTCTTTGTAACGGGGGAACCCCTGGTTCTGGAAACGGGGGAACCCCTGGTTTCCCCGTTGGCCCCCTCCTTGCGGATCGGGGTCTTTGACAACGGTTTCAGGAGCCGCCGCTAGAAAGTGGGGCCGAATGGTTTGGTGTTGGGTGGGCCTCCCGCCGGGCAGAGCCCGGTCTCCGGCTGCGGTGAGGGAAGAGTTTCGTCGGACGTTTGACAGGATGGTGAGCTGATGGCGATTACACGCGACGAAGTGGTGCACGTGGCGAAGCTCGCGCGTCTCGAGCTGACCGAGGAGGAGCTCGACCGCTTCGCAGGACAGCTCGACGCGATCCTCGAGGCGGTCGGGAAGGTGTCCGAGCTCGACCTGGCGGATGTCGAGCCGACGCTGCATCCGCTCGAGCTCTCGAATGTCTGGGCGGCGGACGAGCCGCGCCCGTCGCTGCCCGTCGACGAGGCGCTCGCGAACGCGCCCGACCGCGAGGACGACGCGTTCCGGGTGCCCGCGGGGTAGCGGCCGTGGCATTTCCGGCATCGGCACGCTCTCGTCACGACTCCGGCACAGACACGTGCGCCGCTTGGAGTTACCGTGTCTTCAGGGGTCACGGGGGACCCCTGGGGGCTGTTTGGGGGGCGATCGGGTGATCGACACGCTGCGCCTGACCGCCGAGGAGGCGAGCGGGATGCTCGAGCGGGGCGAGGTCTCCGCCGCTGAGCTGCACGGCGCCTACCGCGCCGCGATCGCGGAGCGCGATCCGGAGCTGCACGCCTATCTCCTCACCGTCGACGACGTCGAGGGCGAAGGCGTTCCGATCGCGCTCAAGGACGTGATCTCGACGAAGGGCGTGGAGACCACCGCCGCCTCGAAGATCCTCAGCGGCTACAAGCCGGTCTTCGACTCGACCGTCGCCGCGCGCTGCAAGGACGCGGGCCTGCCGCTGCTCGGCAAGACCAACCTCGACGAGTTCGCCATGGGCTCGTCCACCGAGAACTCCGCCTTCGGCCCGACGCGCAACCCCTGGGATCCGAGCCGCGTTCCCGGCGGTTCCTCGGGTGGCTCGACCGCCGCGGTCGCGGCCGGCCTCGCCCCGTGGGCGCTCGGGTCCGACACCGGCGGCTCGATCAAGCAGCCCGCCGCCCTCTGCGGAGTGGTCGGGCTGCGGCCGACCTACGGCACCGTCTCCCGCTACGGCATCGTCGCCTTCGCGTCCAGCCTCGACCAGGTCGGCCCGGTGGCCAAGACCGTCCGCGACTGCGCCCTCCTGCATCGGGTGATCGCCGGGCGAGACCCGCTGGACTCGACCACCGTCGAGCTGCCCGAGCCGGTCGAGGTCCCCGAGGCCGAAGACCTGAAGGGCCTTCGCGTCGGCGTTCCGGTCGAGCTCAACGAGGCCCAGGGCATCGAGCCGGGGGTGAGCGAAGCGGTCAATCGCACGATCGAGCTCGCCCGCGAGCTCGGCGCGGAGATCGGCGAGTGCAACCTGCCGCGCTCGGTCGAGTTCGGCCTCCCCTGCTACTACCTGATCGCGCCATCGGAGGCCTCTTCGAACCTCGCTCGCTACGACGGTGTCCGCTACGGCCTCCGCGTCGAGGCGGACGACATCCGCACGATGTACGAGCGCACCCGCCGCGAGGGATTCGGCGACGAGCCGAAGCGGCGGATCATGCTCGGCACATACGCCCTTTCGGCCGGGTACTACGACGCCTTCTACGGCCAGGCGCAGAAGGTCCGAACGGTGATCCGTGCCGAGCACGCGGCTGCCTTCGAACGGTTCGACGTCCTCGTCAGCCCGACCTCGCCGACCGTCGCGTTCGAGCTGGGCGCCCGCACGGCCGACCCGCTCGCGATGTATGCGGCCGACGTGCTGACCATTCCGTCGAACATGGCCGGGCTGCCGGGACTCTCGATCCCGTGCGGGCTCTCGGAGGGTCTCCCGGTGGGCTTCCAGCTGATCGGGCGGCAGTTCTCGGAGAACCTGCTCTTCCGGGCGGGCAATGCGCTGGAGCGCGCGCTGGAGTTCGACTTCGTCCCGGAGAGGCTGAAGTGAGCTGGGAGCCGGTCATCGGGCTCGAGATCCACGTCCATCTGAAGACGAAGACGAAGATGTTCTGCCGCTGTCCGGTGCTGTACGTCGAGACGCCGAACACGCAGACCTGCCCGGTCTGCCTGGCGCTTCCCGGAGCCCTGCCCGTGCCGAACGAGAAGGCGGTGGAGTGGACGATCCTGCTGGGAGACGCGCTCGGCTGCGAGGTGCCCGAACGCGCGATCTTCCATCGCAAGAACTACTTCTATCCCGACAACCCCAAGGGCTACCAGATCTCCCAGTACGACGAGCCGCTCTGCGTCGACGGCCGTTTCGTTGTGCCGGGCCCCGAGGGCGATGCCGTCGTCGGGATCGTCCGCGCGCATCTCGAGGAGGACGCCGCGAAGACGATTCACGTCGGAGGCGCCGAAGGAAGGATCCACGGCGCCGACCGGTCGCTGATCGACTTCAACCGGGCGGGCACGCCTCTCGTCGAGATCGTCACCGCTCCCGATCTTCGCTCCGCCGACGATGCAAAGCGTTTCCTCCAGCTGCTGCGGCAGACCGTGGTCGAGCTCGGCATCTCGGATGCGGAGATGGAGAAGGGCTCGCTCCGCTTCGACGTGAACGTCTCGGTGCGGCCGGCGGGCTCCGACGAGCTGCGTACGCGCACGGAGCTGAAGAACATGAACTCGTTCAACTTCGCCGCGAAGGGGATCGAGCGCGAGGTGCTGAGGCAGGTCGAGATCTACGAGTCGGGCGGTCAGGTCCAGCAGGAGACGCTCCATTTCGGGAGCGAGTCGGCGCCGCCGCTCCGGTCGAAGGAGGAAGCGCAGGACTACCGCTATTTCCCCGAGCCGGACCTCGTTCCGCTCGAGCCCGATCGCGCCCTGGTGGAGCGGCTGAGAGCGGAGCTGCCGGAGGCCCCTGCTGCCCGGATCCGGAGACTCGAGGGCGAGGTGGGCTTCGCGCTGGCGGAGGGCCTCGTCACCAGCGGACGCGACGAGCTCTACTCGCGAGTTCCGGGAGACCGAGGCGCCGTCGCCAACGTCGTCATGAACGAGCTTGCCGCGACCGGGGTCGACCCGGCGAGCGTGAACGCCGAGGAGCTGGCGAAGGTGATCGAGCGGCGCGCGGAGATCCCGCGCGCGGCGTTCACCGAAGCGCTCGCCGCTAGCGGCTCTCCCGACTTCTCGGCCGAGCGGTACGTGGCCGAGGCCGCGATTGCCGACATCTCCGAGCTCGACCCCGTGATCGAGCGGATCCTGAGCCAGAACGAGTCCCAGGCGGAGGCCTACCGGGGCGGCAAGGAGGGCCTGCTCGGCTTCTTCGTCGGGCAGGTGATGAAGGAGACCGGTGGCAAGGCGAACCCGAAGGTCGTGAGCGACCGGCTGCGCGAGAAGCTCCGGGCCTGAGCGACGCCGCGAGCGCCCCATCCCAAACCCCCACCCTCCCGGGGGTAAATCCAGGGTAGTGGTGCAAAACGCGCGTGTCTGCGACTCTTTTGCAAGGGAGGTGTGACGTTTTGAGGGTTAGGGCTTTGGGCAGCCGGGACTCCACGTTCCGCGGAGGAACGTCGTGGAACGTGGTCCGATCGCCTCACGCGCCTCGCGGCCCACGGCCGGGAGGAGACGGTGCCGGGCGCCATCGGCCTGGTCGTGATCGTCCCGATCGTGCTCTTCGTGAGTCTCGTCACGGCCATCACGCTCGTGGTCTGGCTCGCGCTTGGCCAGGGACCACCCTCGGCCGCAGGCATGCCGGGCTCCTGCTCGGCGTCGTCGCTCTCGCCCTTGCTCTCGCGCCGCCGGCCGCCGCCAAGCCCCGCGACGCGGGTGTGGCGGCACTGCAGGTCGCTCTGCAGTCCCGGGGCCTCTACCACGGATCGATCGATGGACTGCAAGGCCCCGCCACGACAAAGGCGATCAAGCGCTTCCAACGCCGCCACAGGCTCGCCCCCGACGGCATCGTCGGCCCCAGGACCCGTCGGGCACTCGGGCCCTACGGGCAGCATGTGCTCGGCAGCCGGCGGCTGGCCGTCGGGGCAGCGGGATGGGACGTCGCCGCCCTCCAGTTCGTGCTCGCGTGGCATGGCTTTCCGTCGGCGACGTTCGACGGCGGCCTCGGGCAACACACCGTGGCTGCGCTCCGGCGGTTCCAGTCCTGGGCCGGTCTCAAGCCGGATGGAATCGCGGGCCCGACCACCTACGCGGCGCTACGTCAACCGCTAGCGACGTGCCCGATCGCGCTCGGCTGGCCCCTCGCCGCCCCGGTCAGCGATGTTTTCGGGCCACGAGGCAACCGGTTCCACGCCGGTCTCGACCTCGCGGCGCCCTACGGAACGGTCGTCGCGTCCGCCGCGGCCGGCCGCGTCATCTTCGCCGGCCCCGCAGCGGGCGGCTGGGGCAACCTCGTGATCGTCGCTCACTCCGACGGAGTGACGACGATGTACGCGCACCTTGCCGCCATCGCGGTGCGACGCCAACAGGTGATCGAGGGCGGCCTTCGGATCGGCACCGTCGGGGCAACCGGCGACGCGACGGGCCCTCATCTCCACTTCGAGGTCCGCGTTCGTGGGGCCGCCGTGGACCCGCTCCCTGCCCTGTCCTCGTAGCTCTCGCACCGCCCGCGCGAGTTAGTACCCTGGCGGCGAGTGGCCGAGAAGCGCTACCTGATGACCCCGGGCCCGACGCCGGCGCCCCCCGAGGTGCTGGCCGCCCTCGCCCAGCCGGTGATCCACCACCGCGGGCCCGACTACAAGAAGCTCTACTCGGAGTGTCTGGGCAGGCTCCGCGAGATCTTCCGAACCGAGCAGGAGGTACTCCTCTTCGGCGCCTCCGGCACCGGTGGGATGGAGTCGGCGGTGGCGAACCTCTGCTCGCCCGGCGAGAGGGTGCTCGTCGTATCGGCCGGCTACTTCGGCGAGCGCTGGGCATTGCTCGCGAAGGCGTTCGGCGCCGAGGTCGATCACCTGCGCTACGCCTGGGGGGAGATTCCCTCGCCCGAAGAGACGGCCGCGCGCCTGCGCGAGGGCGGAGCATCCGCCGTCTTCCTGACCCATTCGGAGACCAGCACCGGGGTCGTGATCGACCTGCAGCCGTTCGCGACGGCGGCCCGCGAGGCCGGCGCGCTCAGCGTCGTGGACGCGATCTCGAGCCTGGGGGCCGTGCCGCTCGAGACCGACGCATGGGGGATCGACGTGGTCGCCTCGGGTGCCCAGAAAGCGCTGATGACCCCGCCCGGCCTCGCCATGATCGCCGCCTCGGCCGCCGCCTGGGAGAAGAGCGAGACCGCGACCTCGCCACGCTTCTACTGGGACTGGGAGCGGACGCGCAAGGGCCAGTCGACTCTTGACGCGCCGGTCACCCCGCCCGTCTCGCTGGTGGCAGGACTGAACGTCGCGCTCACCATGCTCCAGGAGGAAGGCCTCGAAGCCGCCTTCGAGCGACACGTGCGCCTCGGCCGGGCGTGCCGCGAGGGCCTCAAGGCGATGGGGCTCGAGCTCTCGTCGCCCGACGAGGACAGCTCCGCGGTGGTCACGGCCGCTCGGGCGCCCGAGGGGATCGACTCCGATGAGCTCGTGCTCCTGCTGCGGGACCGTCATGGGGTGACCCTGGCGCCCGGCCAGGGGGAGCTCAAGGGCAAGATCTTCCGCATCGGCCACATCGGCTACTACGACGTGTTCGACATCACGACCGCCCTGGCCGCGGTCGAGCTAGCGCTTGGCGAGCTCGGCGCCGAGATCGAGCGTGGAGTCGCCGTGACCCGCGCGCTCGAGGCCTTCGAGCACACCCCAGTGTGAGCCGCGCGCGCGTCCTCGTGCGTGAGCCGATCGCCGAAGCGGGCGTCCAGCTGCTGCGCGAGCGCTTCGACGTGGACGTCGATGCCAACGGCGATCTCGCCGAGAAGATCGGCGACTACGACGCGATCGTGATCCGCTCCGCCACCAAGTTGACCGCCGACCTGATCGAGCGGGGCGCGCGCCTGAAGGTGATCGGCAGGGCCGGAGTCGGCGTGGACAACGTGGACGTGGAAGCCGCCACCCGCCGCGGGATCGTCGTCGCGAACGCGCCGGAGTCCACCGTCACCTCGGCGGCGGAGCACACCGTCGGGCTCCTGGTCGCGCTCGCGCGAAACATTCCGCAGGCGCACGCGGCGCTCAAGCAGGGGCGTTGGGAGCGCTCGGCCTGGAGTGGAGTCGAGCTCGACGGCAAGGTGCTCGGCGTCCTGGGCTTCGGGCGCATCGGGCAGCAGGTCGCCCGGCGGGCACTCGGCCTTGGGATGCGCGTCGTGGCATACGACCCGGTCGTCTCGAAGGACCGGTTCCGCGAGCTCGGCGTCGAGCGCGTCGAGACTCCGGACGAGGTGCTCGCCGGGGCCGAGTTCCTCACCCTGCACCTTCCGCTCACGCCCGAGACACAGCGCTTCCTGGACCGCGAGGCGATCGCGAAGCTTCGCGACGGCGTTCGGGTGATCAACGCGGCCCGCGGCGAGCTCGTCGACGAGGATGCGCTGCTCGAGGCGCTGCGCTCGGGCAAGATCGCCGCCGCGGCGATCGACGTCTACGCGGAGGAGCCCTACTCCGGCCCGCTGCTCGAGCTGGACAACGTGGTCGCGACCCCGCACCTGGCCGCCTCCACCGAGGAGGCGCAGGATCGGGCCGGCGTGATCGTCGCCGAGCAGGTGGCTGCGGCGCTCGAGGGAGCGGTCGTCACGAACGCGGTCAACATTCCCGCCATCGGCGCGGAGGACCTCGACGTTCTCGGGCCGTTCATCCCGCTGGCCGCCAAGCTCGGCCGACTGGCGATGGAGCTCGCCGAGGGACGAGTCGAGACGATCACGCTCTCCTACTACGGCGCCCTGTCCGGCTACGACACGCGATTGCTGACCGCGGCCGCCCTGAACGGCGCCTTCCAGGGGCGCACCGACCAGCCCGTCAACTACGTGAACGCCCCGCTGGTGGCCGCCGAGCGCGGGATCGAGGTCGGCGAGGAGCGCCGCCGCGCCAGCCGCGACTTCACCAACCTCGTGCGCGTCGAGATCCGTGCCAACGGCGACCAGGTGCGCGTGGCCGGCACGATCATCGGGAACGAGAACCACCACTGGCTCGTCAGCGCCCTCGGCTTCGAGCTCGAGATGGAGCTGGCGCCGCTGATGGTCTTCTTCCGCTACGACGACGTGCCCGGCGTCATCGGCCGGGTCGGCACGCTCTTCGGCGAGGCCGACGTGAACATCGCCAACATGGCGGTCTCGAGAACGAGGCGCGGAGGCAAGGCCCTGATGGTCCTTTCGCTCGACACGGAGCCGGCAGCCGAGCTCGTCCAGGCCGTACGGGAGCAGGGCTTCGACGATGCACGGGTCATCTCGCTCGGCACTGGGCCCGGCGCGTAGCGGATTAGCCGCGGCGAGGAAACAGGCGGCCGGCGCCTATTTCGGCGCCGGTACCCTTTCGGCGTGGCGACCAGAAACTGGCCCGAGCCGGTCGAGCGCGTCACCGCCTACCTGCGCGAAGCCGGCGCGGAAGTGCGTGTCGAAGAGTTTGCAGAGGGGACGCCGACCGCGACCGACGCGGCTCGCGCGATCGGTTGCGAGCTCGGCCAGATCGTCAAGTCGCTCGTCTTCGACTGCGGCGGGCGGCCCGTGGTGGTGCTCGTCCCGGGAGACCGCCGGGCCGACACCGGAAAGGTCGCAAGGGCCGCAGGAACTCCGTTCGCGCGGATCGCCGGCACCGAGGAGGTACAGGAGGCGACCGGTTTCGAGGCGGGGGCGGTGGCTCCGTTTCCGCTCCGGCGGGTCTCGACCGTCTTCATCGAGCGGACGCTGCTCTCACAACCGGTCCTCTGGATCGGAGCCGGCTCCACCAACCACATGGCAGCGCTCTCGCCGACCGAGCTGCTACGCCTCTCCAGGGCCCGTCCGATGGACGCCGTCGACGAGGCCACCTAACATCTGCTGAAGAAGGAGGTCGCCGAATGCGCGAGACCGAGAAGATCTGGATGAACGGGGAGCTCGTCGACTGGAACGACGCGCGAATTCACGTGGGCGCCCACGGGCTGCACTATGGCTCCGGCGTCTTCGAGGGCATCCGCGCCTACGAGACCCCGAAGGGCACCGCGGTCTTCCGGCTCGGCGACCACCTGACGCGCCTCGACAACTCGGCTCGGCTCCTGCACATGGAGCTGCCGTACGCGGTCGACGAGATACGCCGCGCCTGTCACGAGCTGATCGCGGCGAACGGCCTGCCCGAGTGCTATCTCCGCCCGATCGCCTTCTTCGGGTACGGCGAGCTCGGCGTCTCGGCGCTCGGCAACCCCGTCGACCTCGTCATCATGAGCTGGCCGTGGGGCGCCTACCTCGGCGAAGACGGCCTGAAGAACGGGATCAGCGCGAAGATCTCCAGCTGGCAGCGGATTGGGCCGAACGTGATCCCGCACGTCGCCAAGGCGACCGGCATCTACCTGAACTCGATGCTCGCCGTGACCGAGGCGAACCGGGCCGGCTACGACGAGGCGATCCTGCTCACCGCCGAGGGCTACATCGCGGACGGCTCGGGCGAGAACGTCTTCCTCGTCAAGAACGGCGAGATCTACACGCCGGATCTCGCGACCTCGATCCTGCCCGGGATCACGCGCGACACCGTGATCCAGATCGCACAGGACCTCGGCTACCAGGTGCACGAGAAGTCGCTCATCCGCTCCGACCTCTATCTCGCCGACGAGGCGTTCATGACCGGCACTGCGGCCGAGGTGACGCCGCTGCGCAGCGTCGACGACGTCGAGATCGGCGTCGGGCCGATCACGCTCGAGATCCAGGCGGCGTACCTGGACACCGCCCGCGGCCGCAGCGAGCGCTGGGCCCAGTGGCTCGACTACGCCACGCCCGCGCCGGCCGAGGCTTGAGCACCGGCACTCGAGAGATACCGCTCGCCCGACCGCTGCTGGACGAGCGTGAGGAAGAGCTCGTCGTCGAAGTGCTGCGCTCCGGGCGGCTCTCGCTCGGGCCGACGATCGAGCGCTTCGAGGAGCTGATCGCCGAGCGCGTCGGCGCCCCCTTTGCGGCCGCGGTCTCGAGCGGCACCGCGGGCCTGCACCTCCTCGCGCGAATCGCCGGGCTTGGCCCGGGAGACGAGGCGATCACCTCGCCGCTCTCGTTCGTCTCCTCCGCCAACTGCTTCATCTTCGAAGGCGCGACGCCGGTCTTCGCGGACGTCGACCCGCGGACGCTGAACCTCGACCCGGCCGCCGTCGAGGCGGAAATCACGGAGCGCACGAAGGCGATCGTGGCAGTGGACATGTTCGGCTACCCCTGCGAGCTGGACGAGCTCCGTGCCATCTGCGACCGGCACGGGCTGGTGCTGATCGAGGACGCTGCCGAGGCGCTCGGGGCCGAGTACAAGGGCCGTCCGGTCGGTTCGCACGGGATGCCCGGCGTGTTCGGCTTCTACCCGAACAAGCAGCTCGCGACCGGCGAGGGCGGAATCGTCTTCACGCACTCCGAGGAGGAGTGGCAGCTGGTGCAGAGCCTGCGCAACCAGGGCCGCGACTACCGCGGCGGCGCCTGGTTCCACCACGTGCGGCTCGGCTTCAACTACCGCTGGACCGACGTGCAGGCGGCGATCGGGATCGGGCAGCTCGAGAAGCTCGACCGCCTCCTGTCGCTGCGGTCGGAGGTGGCCGAGCGCTACTCGCGGCTTCTCGAAGACGTCGAGGTCGAGCCGCTCTGTCCCGACGACGACGATCACATCCGCTCGTGGTTCGTCTACGTGGTCGCGCTGCCGGCCGGAGCCGACCGCGACCGCGTGATGAGCGAGCTGCGCGCGCAGGGGATCGGCACCGCCGAGTACGTGCCGTGTGTCCATCTGCAGCCGTACATGCGCGAGACGTATGGCTTCTCCGAGGGCCTCTGCCCGGTCGCCGAGGACGTCGCCGGCCGAACGCTGGCGCTGCCGTTCTTCCCCCACCTCGAGCTCGCTGACCAGGAACGGGTGGTCGAGGTCGTTCGAGCGGCCCTCGTCTAAGGCCCGGTCAGCGCGCCCTTCACCGGCGGGCCACTGAGCTCGAGCCTCTGGGCGAGCCAGGTGAGTTGGTCGTGATACGCCTTCGCGTTTAGCCCGTGATCCGCGTCGTACCAGCGGACAGTCGTGCCCGTGGGAGCGGCGTGGGCGAGCGCTTCGAGCGCCGACCGGGGAACGATCTGGTCGCGCTGTCCGTCCTGGAGCAACAGCGCGGACGTTGCACGCGGCACGTAGCGCAGCGGATCGACGGCGCGCAGGTATCGGCGGATCGTCGGCCTCAGCGCCGCGGGCGCGCGAGCGGCGTAGGACGAGACCGGTGTCGCCCCGCCGGACATCAGCACCAGTGTGCGGAGACGGTGCTCGATGCCGGCCAGGATTGCGCCAGTGCGGGCGCCGGCGCTCCAGCCGACGTAGCCGATCCGGCTCGGGTCGACGTCCTTCCTGTTGCGGAGAAGGTCGACCCCGCGGCGGACGGCGATCACGTCACGCTCCTCGAGCCGGGTTTGCCTGCTCAGCTGGGACACCGGCGAGCCGCCGGTCGGCGCGGGAGCGGTGGCCGAGGGCGATGTGATCACGAGGCCGATCGCGTGCCGGGCCGCGAGCCAGGTTGCAGGCACGACGAGCTGCTTGCGGTCCCCGCCTGAACCGTGTACCCAGATCACCGCCGGCAGGCGCGTCCCGCCGCTCGGCGGCAGCACAAGGAACGCGGCGACCCGGTCGCGCCCGGACCGGTACGAGACGTCGTGGATCGCGATCGGGTAGCCGGTGTTCACCCGACCGCGGTCAGCGAAGCTCAGCGGCGCGGAGGAGGCGTAGGCGAACGGGCCGGAGGCGGCAGTCGCGGCGGGCTTCGGCGCCGACGAGCCGCCGCAGCCCGCGGTGAGCGGCAAGAGCAGGCACACGACGAAGGTCGGCGAGAGGGCACGCACGTATCCAGCGTACGTTGGCCCATTCATAATCGGTTCATGGACGGGCAGCGGATGGTCTTTCTCGGCTTCGGCAAGTACGCGCGCGCGGACAAGATCTACGCGATCGAGCCGATCCGCGACGAGCGGCGCGGCCACGGCAGGCGCACGCTTGTATGGGTCGAGGGCGTGAGCGAGCCGATCGTGGCCTCCCGCACCGAGCGGACGATCCTTGCCGACATGGGAGAAGACTCCGCCCTGCGGAAGCCGCTGCTGGACGATGCGCTCGACCTGGCCGAACGCCTTGCGGAGCAGTCCCAGACGGGCAAGGTCGACCTGGCCGATCTCGGCCGGCGCGCTCGCCGGCTGCTCGAGGCAACAGCCAGGTCGGGCGAAGCCGACAAGCTCTTCTAGTTGGGGCAACCCGAAGGCAGGGCGCCGCGTTGGGTCCGCCGCCTGGCCGTCGACATCGGCCCGCTGCGGCGGTACCCGGCCTTCCGGCGGCTGTTCATCGGCCAGACCATCTCGACCTTCGGCAGCGAGGTCGCCGCCGTCGCGGCCCCGTTCCAGCTCTACCAGCTGACCCATTCGACGCTGCAGGTCGCCCTGCTCTCCCTCTGCGAGCTCTTTCCGCTCCTGACGCTGACGATCGCGGGCGGCGCGATCGCCGACGCCTTCGACCGGCGGCGCCTGCTGCTGCGGACGGAGACCCTACTGGCGCTGGTGGCGATCGGCTTCGCGGTCAACGCGGCGCTTCCGCAGCCACGGGTCTGGGCGATCTACGTGCTCGTCACGCTTGCACTGTCCTTCTTCTCCCTCGGGGTCGCCGGCATGGGCAGCGTCATCCCGCGCCTGGTCGAGCCGCACGAGCTCGTGGCGGCGAACGCGCTCGAGGGCGTCTACGGCAGCCTGACCAACGTCGCCGGGCCCGCGCTCGGCGGCCTTCTGATCACGCTGCTCGGACTGACCGGGACGTACGTCCTCGACGCCGCGACGTTCCTCGCTTCGCTCTGGTCGATCTCGAGGCTGCCGCCTCTGCCGCCGGCGCTCGATGCTGCCCCGCCGAGCCTCAGCACGATCGCCGAGGGCTTCCGTTTCGTGCGTTTCAAGAAGGTGCTCCTCGGCATGTTCCTCGTCGATTCGAGCGCGATGGTGTTCGGCATGCCGCGGGCGCTGTTCCCCGCGATCGCGCTGACCCACTTCGGCGGAGGCGCCACGCTGCTCGGAGCGATGTACGCAGCTCCGTATGCAGGCGCGCTCCTCTCGTCGGTGCTGTCGGGGTGGATCAGCCACGTGCGCAGGCAGGGGGTCGTGATCGTCATAGCGGCTGCGCTCTGGGGGCTTGCGATCGCGCTCTTCGGGTTCGCGGGCTCGCTCTGGCTGGCCTTGCTGTTACTCGCCGCGGCCGGGGCCGCGGACAACGTCAGCGCGGTGCTCCGGAGCACCATCCTCCTGACCGTCACCCCCGACTCGCTCCGGGGCCGCGTCCTCGGGATCGAGTTCGCGCAGGTCGCCTCGACACCGGCGATCGGCAACGTGGAGGCGGGCGTCGTCGCCTCGCTTACGAGCCTGCGCTTCTCGATCGTCTCCGGCGGGCTGGCGTGCATCGTCGGTACGGTCGTGATCGCGCTTGCCGTCCCCGCGCTCATCCGTTACGACGCCCGCGCTCCGGGCTGAGTTCTTCGACCGCAGCGTCCACGAGGTCGCACCGGAGCTGATCGGCGCGACGCTGCTCGTGGACGGTGTGGGCGGCAGCATCGTCGAGGTCGAGGCCTACGATCGCGAGGACCCGGCGAGCCACGCCTACCGCGGTCGCACCAGGCGCAACGCCGTGATGTTCGGGCCGCCGGGGCACGCGTACGTGTACCGGTCCTACGGGATCCACTGGTGCCTCAACCTCGTCTGCGAGGGCGAAGAGGTGCCGAGCGCCGTGCTGGTGCGTGCGCTCGAGCCCGTGCAGGGCCTCGACAAGATGCGCTCGCGGAGGGGGCTCGAGGATCCGCGCCTGCTGGCGAGCGGCCCCGGCCGGCTCTGCCAGGCGCTCGGGATCACCGGCGCGCACGACGGGCTCCCGCTCTGGCTCCCTCCGTTCGAGCTGCGAGAGCGATCGGCTGAGCCGGAGGTGCTGGCGGGCCCACGAATCGGGATCACCCGCGCCACGGAGCTGCCCTGGCGCTACGCCGAGGCGGGGTCGCGCTTCCTCAGCCGGGCTTTACGACCAGCGTGACGACGAGCCCGGGCTTCGCGGCTCGGCGCGGGCCGGGGCTCTGCTGGACCACCTTCGCGCCCGGCGGCGGATTGCCGGCGACCTTCCAGTCGAGCTTGAGCCGTTCGAGCCTGGCCTTCGCGCGCGCGAGCCTGAGGCCGATCAGGCGCGGGACGATCCCGTGGAGCGCCTTCGGCAGCACGAGCGTGACCTTGTCGTACGAGGAGAGCGTCCCTCGCGCCGGGTACTGGCGGAGCACGATTCCCAGCCGCTGCCGAGGCTTCGCGGGCTCGTAGACGTACTGCGGGGTCAGCGGCTGTGCGGCCAGGCGGAGGTTCGCCTGGGTGACCGTCTCCCCGATCAGCCGCGGGACGTCGACCTCGTTCACCTTGCAGTTGGCCGTGCGCGCCGGCCCCTGGCCCGCGAAATACAGGACCTGCTTCGTGCTGTTGCAGTTGCCGTTGTCGAGTTCGAGACGCCCGCCCCGAAGGACGACCCGGCGGTTCACGGAGTAGGGGAGGGAGAGGGACGGGAAGTCCTGCGGCGCCTCGTGCAGGTAGTCGAGCGTTCGCTGCATGAAGGTCTTCCAGATCAACGCGGGGAAGGTGCCGCCGGCGACGGCGTCGCCGTGGTACTCGGTCAGCATCGGGCGCAGCGTGTTCGGGTAGCCGACCCAGACGGCGGTCACGAGCTGGGGGGTGTAGCCAACGAACCAGGCGTCGCCGTAGTTCTCGGTCGTGCCGGTCTTGCCGGCGACCGGGCGCCCGTCCGGGAGCTGGGCCTGCCGGCCCGTGCCGCCGGTGACGACGTTGTGGAGGAGCGAGGTGACGAGGGCAGCCGTGTTCTCGGTCAGCACCGGCCTGCCGATCGGCCGGTTGTTGTCCACCACGCGCCCGAGTTCGTTTCGCACCACGGAGATCGCGCGCGGGCGGTTCCCGAAGGACGCGCCGTCGATGCGCCGGCCCTGGTTTGCGAAGGCCGAGAACGCGCGGGCCATCTCGAGCGGGTTGACGGCCTCGGCGCCGAGCCCGATCGCGAAGTAGCTCTTGAGCGGGCTCGTGATTCCCAGCCTCTTCGCGGTGCGGACGATCGCGGCCGGGCCGACCAGCTGCGTCAGCTGCGCGTAGACCGTGTTGTCCGAGAACTCGGTGGCGCTCGCCAGCGAGATGCGGCCGAGGTCGGAGTTCTCGTAGTTGTGGACGTACCAGATCTTGTCTCCGAGCGGGATCTGGACGGGGCCGGAGACGAACTCGGTGTCGGGAGAGATCCCTTCGCGCAGCGCGGTTGCCAGCACGAACGGCTTGAAGGACGACCCGGGCTGGCGTTCCCCCTGCACGGCGAGGTTGAACTGGCTCTTGCGGTAGTTGTTGCCGCCGATCATGGCGAGCACCCTGCCGTCCCGCGGGTCGACGGCGACGAGGGCGGCCGAGGGGCCGTCGGGGTTGGTCAGCCACTTCGTGATCGCCTGCCGCGCGAAGCGCTGGATGTTCAGGTCGATCGTCGTCTTCACCTTCAGGCCTCCGCCGAAGACGCGTCCCGAGCCGTACCGGTCGACCAGCTGCTGCTCGACGTAGTTGGTGAAGTACGGGGCGGGCCCTCGCTTGCCGGAGAGGTGGATGTCCTCGGCGCGGGGCAGCTTGGCGTTGGTGGCGCTCGCGTAGTCGCGATAGGTGATGTCGCCCTGGTCGAGCATGGCCTTCAGCACCACGTCGCGCCGTTCGCGGGCGGCCTGGGGGTTGGTCACCGGGTCGTACTGCGCGGGGTCGCTCGGGATGCCTGCCAGCAGTGCCGCCTCAGCGAGCTTGAGGTCCTTGGCAGGGTGATGGAAGTAGGTGAGCGAGGCCTGCTGGATGCCGTAGGCGCCGTTTCCGAAGTAGATCGTGTTCAGGTAGGCGGTCAGGATCCGGTCCTTCGGCCACCGCTGCTCGAGCTGCCAGGCGAGCGCCGCCTCCTTCAGCTTGCGGGCGATCGAGCGCTGGCTCTTCACGTACGTGTTCTTGACGAACTGCTGCGTGATCGTCGAGCCGCCCTCGACGACGCGCTTGTTGCGCACGTCCTCCCAGACCGCGCGCATGATCCCGTGCACGTCCACGCCGCGGTGCTCGTAGAAGCGCTTGTCCTCGACCGCGACGATCGCCTGCTTCATCAGCGGCGCGATCTTGGCCGACGGGACGATGATCCGGCTCTGCGAGCCCCGCAGCACCGCCAGGATCCGCTTGCCGCTCGAGTCGTAGACGTACCCGTCCGCTTCGCGCTGCTGGAGACGGGCCGGGTCCAGCGACGGGATCTCGCTCGCGATCGACGTCACCAGTCCGAAGGCGAACGAGAGCGACCCGAGCAACAGAAGGATCAGGAGGAGGCCGAACAGGCGCAGCTTGCGGATCCTGCGCCGCGGCTTCCTGGTTGCCTGCGGTGGGCCTGTACGCGGCACGAGAACCGCCGGATTCTAGCTATAGACTCGCCCCGCACATGGGCGTCGCCGAGCTGACTCGCAATGCGGTGGACGTGCTGCCGGCGGGAGGGCTCGAGAAGAAGCTCGCTCTCGGCCGGCCGCTGCGGGTGAAGCTGGGGATCGACGTCACCTCGCCCGACATCCACGTCGGTCGCGGAATCCCGCTTCAGCGCATGCGCGCCTTCCAGGACGAGGGGCACACGGGCGTGCTGATCATCGGCGACTACACCACCAGGATCGGCGACCCCTCGGGCCGCTCCTCGGAGCGGCCGGTGCTCAGCGACGAGGAGATCGAGCGGAACGCCCAGACCTACCTCGAGCAGGCGATGGTGATCCTGGATCGCGACCGGACGGAGATCCGGTACAACGGCGAGTGGCTCGGCAAGCTGTCCTACGCCGAGGTCGTGCGGCTGGCCAGGACGATCACCGTCGCGCGCATGCTCGAGCGCGACGACTTCGCCAAGCGCTACCTGGCGCACGAGCCGATCTCGGTCTCCGAGCTGCTCTACCCGCTCATGCAGGCCTACGACTCGGTCGCGATCGAGGCCGACGTCGAGCTCGGCGGGACCGACCAGCTGTACAACCTGCTCGCGGGGCGCGAGGTGATGGAGGCCTACGGCGTCGAGCCGCAGGTGGCGCTGACGACGCCGATCCTCGTCTCCTGGGACGGCGACAAGATGAGCTCCTCGCTCGGGAACAACATCCCGCTCACGGCGCCTCCGGACGAGATGTTCGGGCGGACGATGCGGCTGCCGGACTCGCTCCTGCCGGAGTGGTACCGCCTCGTCTGGGAGCGGGAGCTGCCGAAGGACGCCGACCCGCTGGAGGCAAAGCTCGCGCTCGCCCGGTTCATCGTCGGCCGCTCGCACGGCGAGGAGGCTGCGCAGCAGGCGGAGGACCACTTCACGCGCGTGGTCCGGGAGGGCCAGGCGCCGGAAGAGATTCCGGAGGCGCCGCTGCCCGAGGGCGATCCCCTGCATCTGCCGGCGGTGCTGGTCGACGTGCTCGGCGTCGGCTCCACGAGCGAGGCCCGCCGGTTGATCTCGCAGGGCGCGGTGAAGCTGGACGGAGAGGTCGTGCGCGAGCTCGACCTGCCCCGCAGCAAGCTCGACGGCGCGCTCGTGCAGGCGGGAAAGCGGCGCTTCGCCCGCCTCGGTCCGGCCTGACCCGAAGCGGCGTACTTGGTGCTATCATCCCCGAGCCGCTCAAGGGCGGCGCGCAAGAACGTCCCTGTACCTCGACCAGGAGCGCCTTCGGACGCAGACGGATACGACAGTGATCCGAGCTACGGAGGCCTCTGGCGCGAGTCGGAGGCTTTTTTACGCGCCGGCCACGGCGCCGGTCTTTGAAAACTCAGCAGTGCGATCACGCCGAGACCTCGAGCCTTCGGGCAAGAGGCCTTAAAAAAACCCGTCACGTCCCTTCGGGGACGAGACACTTTGAGCTCAAGCTCAATGTGATCGGTTTGCAGTTCGTCTTCGGATGGGCTGCGACAGATCTTCACGGAGAGTTTGATCCTGGCTCAGGACGAACGCTGGCGGCGCGCTTAACACATGCAAGTCGAGCGAGAACCTAGGCTTCGGCCTAGGGGAAAGCGGCGAACGGGTGAGTAACACGTGGGTAATCTGCCCTCGACATCGGGATAGCCCGGGGAAACCCGGATTAATACCGAATGGCCCATCCGCTCTTCGGAGCGGCTGGAAAAGGTAGCTTCGGCCTCCGGTCGAGGAGGAGCCCGCGGCGGATTAGCTTGTTGGTGAGGTAATGGCTCACCAAGGCGACGATCCGTAGCTGGTCTGAGAGGACGATCAGCCACACTGGGACTGAGACACGGCCCAGACTCCTACGGGAGGCAGCAGTGGGGAATCTTGCGCAATGGGCGAAAGCCTGACGCAGCGACGCCGCGTGCGGGAAGAAGGCCTTCGGGTTGTAAACCGCTTTCAGGAGGGACGAAGCCACTCGGGTTAATAGCCCAGAGGGTGACGGTACCTCCAGAAGAAGCCCCGGCTAACTACGTGCCAGCAGCCGCGGTAATACGTAGGGGGCTAGCGTTGTCCGGATTTATTGGGCGTAAAGAGCGTGTAGGCGGCCAGATAGGTCTGCTGTGAAAACTCGAGGCTCAACCTCGAGCTGTCGGCGGAAACCATTTGGCTAGAGTCCGGAAGAGGAAAGTGGAATTCCTGGTGTAGCGGTGAAATGCGCAGATATCAGGAAGAACACCCGTGGCGAAGGCGGCTTTCTGGGACGGTACTGACGCTGAGACGCGAAAGCGTGGGGAGCGAACAGGATTAGATACCCTGGTAGTCCACGCTGTAAACGATGGGTGCTAGGTGTGGGCGGTGTCGACTCCGTCCGTGCCGAAGCTAACGCATTAAGCACCCCGCCTGGGGAGTACGGCCGCAAGGCTAAAACTCAAAGGAATTGACGGGGGCCCGCACAAGCAGCGGAGCATGTGGTTCAATTCGACGCAACGCGAAGAACCTTACCGAGACTTGACATGCACAGGAATGTCGTAGAAATACGGCAGCCCTTCGGGGCCTGTGCACAGGTGGTGCATGGCTGTCGTCAGCTCGTGTCGTGAGATGTTGGGTTAAGTCCCGCAACGAGCGCAACCCCTGTCCTATGTTGCCATCACTTCGGGTGGGGACTCATAGGAGACTGCCGGTGACAAATCGGAGGAAGGTGGGGATGACGTCAAGTCATCATGCCCCTTACGTCTCGGGCTACACACGTGCTACATTGGCCGGTACAGAGGGCTGCAAACCCGTGAGGGGGAGCGAATCCCAAAAAGCCGGTCCCGGTTCGGATTGGAGGCTGAAACTCGCCTCCATGAAGGCGGAGTTGCTAGTAATCGCGGATCAGCAACGCCGCGGTGAATACGTTCTCGGGCCTTGTACACACCGCCCGTCACACCACGGAAGCCGGTAACACCCGAAGCCGGTGTCCTAACCCGCAAGGGAGGGAGCCGTCGAAGGTGGGATTGGTGACTGGGGTGAAGTCGTAACAAGGTAGCCGTAGCGGAAGCTGCGGCTGGATCACCTCCTTTCTAGGGAATATCGGAGCAATTACTCCGGTGGGCGCTTGACCGTTTTGATGGAAAATGTCCGTGCCAGACTTCGGTCTGGCTCGGGGAGCTTTTCCGTCCGGATCCAAGCTCGCCTAGAATTACGTCGACCTCGGCGCCTCGACGTCGCTTGCGATGTCGTTGGGAAGGTCGTGCGAGCTTTGCTCGTGCGACCGTTTGAAAGCACTGCTGAGTTTTGAGAGACCGCGCCCTGGCGCGGCTTTCTCGTTTGGTCGGACGTTTGGCGCCGGCGCGCACCTTGAAAACTCCATAGCGGCATACAACGTGTTCTTCACGATCAAGAGACGAAGGGCACACGGTGGATGCCTTGGCGCCAAGAGCCGATGAAGGACGTGGGCGGCTGCGATAAGCCCGGGTTAGGTGCTGACCAACCTTTGATCCCGGGATTTCCGAATGGGGAAACCTACGCGTGGTAATGCGCGCGTGTTCCTGTCTGAATACATAGGGCAGGTAACGGTAAGCGGGCGAACTGAAACATCTTAGTAGCCCGAGGAAAGGAAAGAAACCTCGACTCCCTGAGTAGTGGCGAGCGAAAAGGGAAGAGCCCAAACCTGCGTGATGCCAAAGCGGCAGCTGTTGTCACGCGGGGGTTGTAGGACCTGCTTCGATCCGTCTGCCGGCGGGTCGGGAAGTTACAAAGTCATGTGTTAGTCGAAGCGGCTGGAACGCCGCACCATAGAGGGCAAGAGTCCCGTAGGTGAAAACGCATGGCCTTCCTTAGTGGGCACCTGAGTACGGCCGGGCACGGGAAACCCGGTCGGAATTTGCGGGGACCACCCCGTAAGGCTAAGTACTCCTTGGCGACCGATAGTGAACTAGTACCGTGAGGGAAAGGTGAAAAGTACCCCGGAAGGGGAGTGAAATAGCACCTGAAACCGTGTGCCTACAAGCGGTCGGAGCAGCTTCGTGCTGTGACGGCGTGCTTTTTGCATAACGAGCCAGCGAGTTACTCTTCAACGGCAAGGTTAAGGAAACGGAGCCGTAGCGAAAGCGAGTCTGAATAGGGCGTTCAGTCGTTGGAGGTAGACCCGAAACTGAGTGATCTACCCATGGGCAGGTTGAAGCGGGGGTAAGACCCCGTGGAGGACCGAACCGACTTGGGTTGAAAACCGAGCGGATGACCTGTGGGTCGGAGTGAAAGGCTAATCAAACTCAGAGATATCTGGTTCTCCCCGAAATATATTTAGGTATAGCGTCACGCGTTCAATTCCAGTTGTAGAGCACTGTTCGGGCTAGGGGGCCTACCAGCTTACTGAACTCGGGCAAACTCCGAATGCTGGAATTCCAGAGCGTGGCAGTCAGAGTCTGGGGGATAAGCTTCAGGCTCGAAAGGGAAACAGCCCAGACCGTCGGCTAAGGTCCCTAATTTCTGGCTAAGTGGCAAACGATGTCTGATTGCTGAGACAACCAGGATGTTGGCTTAGAAGCAGCCACCATTCAAAGAGTGCGTAACAGCTCACTGGTCAAGTGATCGGGCGCGGATAATTCAACGGGGCTCAAGTCAGAAACCGAAGCCACGGACTTCGCGCAAGCGGAGTGGTAGGGGAGCGTTCCCAGGCCGGCGAAGCGGCGGCGGAAGCCAGCCGTGGAGGCCTGGGAAGTGAGAATGCTGGCACGAGTAACGAAAGACGAGTGAGAAACTCGTCCGCCGAATGCCCAAGGGTTCCTGAGTAAAGCTAATCTGCTCAGGGTTAGTCGGGACCTAAGCCGAGGCCGAAAGGCGTAGGCGATGGCCAACAGGTTGATATTCCTGTACCACGTATCCACCGCTATCACCGATGGCGGGACGGGGTAGGCTAAGGAAACCCAGGCGATGGTCGACCTGGGGTAACCGCGTAGGGCGACCGGTAGGGAAATCCGCCGGTCATAAGCCTGAGACGGGATGCCGAGGTCCGAAAGGACCGAAGTTCCCTAAGCCATGCCTCCTAGAAAAGCGTCTAGGGAGGTGGAGCGTGCCCGTACCAAAACCGACACAGGTGGGCAGGTAGAGAATACCAAGGCGATCGGAAGAACCCTCGTTAAGGAACTCGGCAAAATGGCCCCGTAACTTCGGGAGAAGGGGCGCCCCGGTAGAGTGAAGCCCTTACGGGCCGAGCTCGAGGGGGCCGCAGTGAAACGGCCCAAGCGACTGTTTACCAAAAACACAGGTCTCTGCGAAGTCGAAAGACGACGTATAGGGGCTGACGCCTGCCCGGTGCCGGAAGGTCACGGAGAGAGGTTAGCTTTCGGGCGAAGCTTTGAACCCAAGCCCCGGTAAACGGCGGCGGTAACTATAACCGTCCTAAGGTAGCGAAATTCCTTGTCGGGTAAGTTCCGACCTGCACGAATGGCGTAACGACTTGGGCGCTGTCTCAACGAGGGATCCGGTGAAACTGTAGTCTCGGTGAAGATGCCGAGTACCCGTGGTTGGACGGAAAGACCCCGTGAACCTTTACTACAGCTAGATGTTGGAGTCTGGGGCGTGTTGTCCAGGATAGGTGGGAGACTGTGAAGCGGAGGCGCCAGCCTTCGTGGAGTCGCCCTTGGGATACCACCCTTCGCGTTCTGGGCTTCTAACCCGAGGCCGTGATCCGGCTTGGGAACAGCATCTGGTGGGTAGTTTGACTGGGGCGGTCGCCTCCTAAAATGTAACGGAGGCGCGCAAAGGTTCCCTCAGCACGGTTGGAAATCGTGCGTAGAGTGCAAAGGCATAAGGGAGCTTGACTGCGAGACTGACAAGTCGAGCAGGTGCGAAAGCAGGCCTTAGTGATCCGACGGTAGAGAGTGGAATTGCCGTCGCTCAACGGATAAAAGGTACTCCGGGGATAACAGGCTTATCCTTCCCAAGAGTCCACATCGACGGAAGGGTTTGGCACCTCGATGTCGGCTCGTCGCATCCTGGGGCTGGAGTAGGTCCCAAGGGTTGGGCTGTTCGCCCATTAAAGCGGTACGCGAGCTGGGTTCAGAACGTCGTGAGACAGTTCGGTCCCTATCCACCATGGGCGCTGGAAGCTTGAGAGGAGTCGTCCTCAGTACGAGAGGACCGGGACGAACAGACCTCTGGTGTATCAGTCGTCGTGCCAACGGCGCTGCTGATTAGCCACGTCTGGATGGGATAACCGCTGAAAGCATCTAAGCGGGAAGCCCACCTCGAGATGAGGCTTCCCATCCCCTAGAGGGAGTAAGGGCCGTGGGAGACCACCACGTCGATAGGCGGGACGTGCAAGCGCAGCAATGCGTTTAGCGGACCCGTACTAATTGCCCGAGGTCTTGATTTTGAATACGTTGTTGTTGCTATGGAGTTTTGAAGGTGCAAGCGCCTTTGAAAATTGCGCGCCCGAGCCAGACTGAAGTCAGGCACGGGAGCACCAGGTTTCGGCGGTGATAGCGGCGGGGTTACACCTCTTCCCATTCCGAACAGAGAAGTTAAGCCCGCCCGCGCCGATGGTACTCGGAGGGCAACCTCCCGGGAGAGTAGGTCGCCGCCGATTTTTCTTCGAACGAGCCGGCTCAGCCGGCTCGTTCTCGTTCTGCAGGAGGTTGCGCCTCCGCCCCTGCCGTTGGCGAGGCTGAACGCGCAGTAGAATCGGGAGGCTGGCGAGGAGTCCGGATGGCCCAGATCGAGCTCGAGCCTGTCGAAAGGATTCGCGTGACGATCCTGATGGACAACGTCACCGATCCTCTGATTCCGGACCAGGGTCCCGTAACTCGGCTCGGCTGGCCGAAGGCGCTGGCCGACTCTGCTGCGCGGGTTCCTGCGCGGTTCGCCGTTGATCATGTTCCCGACGTACTGATCGCCGAGGCCGGTTTTTCTGCCCTCGTGCGGGTCGAGAAGAACGGCCGAGAGCGCACGCTGCTGTTCGACACCGGCGTCTCCCCGACCGGGGCGGTCGAGAACATGCGCCGGCTTGGGCTCTCCCTACGGGACGTGGAGGTGATCGTGCTCAGCCACGGCCACTGGGATCACGTCACAGGGATGGAGGGCGTGGCGCGAACGCTTGGGCGCGCCGGCCTCCCGGTGATGATTCATCCTGAGTTCTGGGGTCGGCGGAGGATCAGCTTTCCAGGGCTCGACCCGGCTGAGCTGCCCTCGACTAGTCGCTCTGCCCTCGAGGGCGCCGGCTTCGAGATCGTCGAGGATCGCCGACCCTCGTTCCTGCTCGACGGCTCGGTCCTGATCACGGGTGAGGTCGATCGCACGACGGAGTTCGAGACGGGCTTCCGGGGACACGAGGCGTTCCGTGACGGCGGCTGGCAACCCGACCCGCTGATCCTGGACGATCAGGCGATGGTGCTTCGGCTGCCCGAACGCGGCCTCGTCGTCATCAGCGGCTGCGGCCACTCCGGGATCGTGAACACCGTCCGCTACGCCCAGAAGCTGACCGGTCAGCGAGAGATCGCGGCGATCATCGGCGGCTTTCACCTGAGTGGGCCGATGTTCGAGACCATCATCGACCCGACAGTCCGCGCTTTCGACGAGCTTTCCGCCGCGCTCATCGTCCCTGCTCACTGCACCGGCTGGAAGGCCATTCACCAGCTTGCTGCGCGCTTCCCCGACGCATTCGTCCAGAGCGCAGTCGGGACCACGATCGAGCTCTGACCGACGAGACAAGGTCGCAGTCTTCCGCGGCTGCGCTCGTTATCGCTCTAGGCCGCGCGGAGCTTGTCCCGCCAGGCGGGGTCGAGCTCCCGCAGCCGGCGCACGCGCTCCCCGACCGGAGGATGCGTGACGAACAGGGCAGCGAGGCCTTCTTCGGCGAACGGGTTGAAGGTGTAGAGCGGCTCCGTGGCGGGGTTGGCCCGAAACTCGACGAGCTCGGCAGCCTGTTCGAGCCTGATCAGCGCATCGGCGAGCCCGTGCGGCGAGCCGGTCAGCGCGGCACCGGCACGGTCGGCCACGAATTCCCGTCTCGGTGAGAGCAGCAGATGAACGAGCGCCGCGGCCACCGGGCCGAGCACGAACAGCAGCGCTCGTGAGAGCCACCCGCCGATACGGCTGGTCTCGAGCAGCGCGGCGGCAACCACGACCACCAGCGTCTGCACGAGGATGTCGCGGTTGCGGATGTGGGCTAGCTCGTGCGCGACGACGCCTTCGAGCTCGGCCGGCGTGGCGGCGCCGAGGAACCCCGTGCTGACCGCGATCGCAGCGCCTCGCGGGCCGCGGCCGGCGGAGAGAGCTCGCGGGTGCCCGTCGGGCAGGAGGAAGAGGCGAGGCTTCGGAACGCCGGCGGCGACGGCGAGCCGCTCGACCGTCCCGTGCAGTGCGGGGTTCTCGCCGAGGGGAAGCTCGCGCGCCCCGACCATCCCGAGCGCGACCCGGTCGCCGTACCAGTAGGCGGCCCCGGCGACGAGCAGGCCGAAGAAGACGAGGAGCGAGACGAGCCGGTACTCGTGGAACGGCAAAGCGATTGCCGCAAGCACCGCACAGCCGCCCAGGACCAGGAGCCAGGCCTTGAGCAGGTTCAAGCCGATGGCCAGCCGGGTGCGCACGCTCAGCCCTCTTCGGGCTGCTCGTCCTCGTCGAGGCCGCGCGGGGGCCAGTCAGGCTCCGGCGCGTCACAGCGGCTCGAGCAGTGCAGGGAGGCGATGTTCTGCAGCGGGATGAGGATGTGGCCGTTCAGCTCGAGGTGGGCCACATCGTCCAGGAGGCAGTAGGCGGTGAGCACTCCGTCCTGGTAATCGCCTCCGAAAAGCGCGACCTCGACCTGTTCGCCCTTGTACTTGTTGGTGTAGTCCTCGATGGCTCGGAGCGTAGCCGAATCCGGCTTTTCTCCAATGCCGTCCCGGACGTAGTTGTCGCTAGATGCGCTGACGGTGTGGTCCCGGCGTGGTCTCATCGACTAGCTTCGGCGCGTCCCATCAGATGCCGGTCACAAGAAGGGAGCCGCGATGCCGACGCACGTCTACTTCATTGGGCAGTCCCTGATGCTCGAGGAGGACTTCGACCAGGTGAATCAGCAACTCAACGAGCACGAGGCCGGCCTGTTCACTCGCAAAGATGCCCGGCAGCCAGTTCGGGTCACCGTCTACCGCTCAGCCGTCGCGTACATCGAGGAGATTCTGAGTGGTGCGGACGAGCCTAGGGTCGGCTTCGGGGTAGGCGCAGGCGGCGAGCCAGGTCCAGACGGGCCACTAGGCGGACAGACCGCGTAGGCGTAGCCTCAAACGGGGCCGGGTTTCGGGAAACGTCGGAGTGACGTTCGTTTCGTCGCCCGACCCCTGACGTCGAGCCGCGCTCGAACAAAACTGGGGCGCCGGAGCGACAGCCAACCGTCAGTCCCCGTCGCTCTCGGCCCCCTCTCCTACAACGGGCATCAGCCGCTTGTGGTTTCCCATTCTCATCTGCTCGCCCTGCCGTTCCACCCCAACGGAATGAACGCCTGCTTGGAACGAGCGGGAGCCAGGCGGCCCGTCTCTCCCTTAACGCCAAACCGCCCGGCTCCTCCTCAGATCTTGTGTAGGGCGGACCGCAGGGCAAGTGGGCTTGCCGCAGTTTGCGAGGTTGTTGGCACCAGGTTGCACTCGACGCTCGTGAAGCGGTCGATGCCAAGTGGTACGGTCGCGGAACTGGCGTCCGGGGCGAAAAGCGGTCCAGACGGCCATGGCCGCCGACCTCTTCTCTCCCTCCGGAGGTCGCGCCCCGGGCGCTTACTTTCCTTTCTGGGCAATGGACGAGCTATCGGACGCGCGGGTTCCGGAAGGATGGGCCGGGGCGGCGAGCCGAACGCCTAGGACGCTTCCCACGACCCGCCCCGACGCTCACGCTACGCCGAGAAACGCGCTCGAGCTAGTGGCCGAAATGGACGTCGTGTCCTCCTTGGACGCCCAGCAACTCTGCCAGCGGCCGCGTCCGCGGGGGCGGTTGGCGGCCCAACTCCCCCACCGCAAGAGCACGGGCGCGGCCACTCTCGATTCTGTCAGCAGCGCCGGACCGATTCCCCCGGCCCCTCAGCCCGAGAGTCAAACGCAGTCGACGGGGAGCTCGATCCTGCTGGGGCTCTGTCCGTGGACGCCTGCGGGGCGAATCCGACGGCCAAGCACGATCGCGGCTATGGTGTGACCAAGCGCGTTGGCTCTAGTTGTTGAAGCCGTCGAGGCTCTGCACGTTCCTCTCCGACTGTGACCCCTGGCCTGACCGCCGCAGTGCGCTCAATCGAGCACTCTGCCCTGTAGGAACCACAGAAGGAGCATCACATGCATGCCACCATTCGTCGTTACGAAGGTGTCGACACGACCCGCATGAACGAGCTCGTCGGCAAGGTCGACGAGACGTTCGTTCCGCAGGTCCGCGAGCTCCCCGGCTTCGCCGGCTACTTCCTCATGGAGGCCGACAAGGGCATCCTGAGCTCGATCAGCCTCTTCGAGACCTCCGAGCAGGCCGACGAGTCCACCAAGCTCGTCAAGAACTGGATCAGCGACGAGAACTTCGGCAGGGCACTTCCGAACGCGCCGAAGATCACGAGCGGCAAGGTCCTTGCTCACAGCAAGCTCGTCCCCGCCCTCGTCTAGCTCGACCATAGTCCGCTTCAACGAGAAGGGCCCGGCGCTGCCGGGCCCTCTCATGCGTATGCGCCCACGGTTGAGTTTCAGCCGCCCCCGGATCCAGAAGCCTGCGCGCGCTACCCACGCAATAGAGCGCCCTGCCCCTCGGCGAATCGCGCGCCAGCAGCGCCATGTGGCCTGAAACGCGGAGGGGGAGCCAGTCCTCTAGGCAACGGTGGACGGCTCGGGCCTTGTGGGGGTCAAGGGGGCGGCCCACCTCGACAGGCTGGGCCCCTCAAAGCTCTCCTTGGCTCAGACTTGCCGACGACCCTAAGGGAAGCGCGGGATGCGGTCTAGGCGTTCGGCTCGTCGCCCGGCCCCCTGGCCTGACCTATGGTGTGAGGGTCGAGAATCGCTATCACGGCACCGCGACGATCAGTCAAGGCGCGGCCGTAGTCGAGGGCGACTGCATTATCGAGTCAGTCGGCGGCCCCGCCCCGGGTCCCGATCCTGCCTGGTCGGGGAGACTCCAGGATCCCACGCCTACGATGAATCTCGTCGAGGGTGGCGCCTGGTTGCGCTTGGCGGATGGTCGCGAGTGTGAGATCAGGGTCGAGAGTGCCGTTGCAGGCTCCGGAATCACTGACTTTACGGGCGCCAAGGGCATCCTCGACCTTCGCTAGAAGGCGTTCGCGGACGACGTTCGGCTCGTCGCGAGGCCCCTAGCCGCCGATCACAACAAAGCGGACGGGCACTCCCTCGATGCGGTGTTGCGGCGCGGTGTCGGTGGCGCTCGACTCAACGAATCCTTCTTCTTCTTCCGGACGAACCGCAACGACGATTTCGTCCGCTGGAAAGGTCGCGAGGGCGTCGCGGATGGCGAGACCGACGTCCGCCTCCCCGGCAATAGCATCGACGGTCTCGCCGTCAAGCTGCTCGGCCGTGCGTTCAGCCACCCGCTCCGCATGACCGAACGCTTCCTGGTCGTTGGCGAGCCAGTCGAGCACGCTCTGCCGTACGACCGGCACCACGACCTTGATCGTGTCGGCCTCCCCGACATGCGCGCGCAATACGTCGTCCGCATGTTCGACGGTGCTGATGACGAGGACGTTCTTCCCCACGACTGAAACGTACCGCCTGGCCGCTGAGGTTTTCACGAACGAACTGCAGGAAAGGAAAGCCGCATGGTCCTCGCCGCTTCCACCGTTGCCATCGTTGCCATCGCTGCCGGTGGTCATCGTCGCGCTCCTCGCGCTGATCTACATCCTTCCTCGCGGGGCCGAAGGCGCCGCTAGCCATCAGGCGGCGCTCTTGCTTTCGAGACGACGTCGGTTCTCAGCGATCGTCTCTTTGTTCCGCTTCATGACGCCCGCATTCGGCCATCCAGGCGGCGTGCCGCTCTTGCCGTTCAGACTCGAGCCGATCCCAGTTCGCCGACAGCCACGCACCCCGCCAAGCAGCGCCGCCACCACCCGGCGGGATGCAGTTCTCACAGTAGGTTCGCGGCCTGCCTTTGCCCCTGTACACGATCAACACCCCGCAAGATGGGCAGGTCGCGCTCATCCGACCCAGGGGCCAGCCGATTCGTTTTCAGGGTCGGGCCCCCCCTTTTCAACAGTTCGTTTCGCGAAAGGCTGGCGGTGGGTGGCTTTTCCCGCGTTCTCGATGCTCCCCGCCCTTCCCGTCTCCCCGTCGAGCGTTGCAACTCCGACAGAGAACTCGGATCTCGCCTTCCTCGTGTCCTCCTTGGGCTACGGGCAGGACATGGTCAGCCGTCAGGTCTCTGCTCGGATGCGGCTCACACTCCCGGCCTTGGCACGTGCTGTTGGATCAGCGCCTGCCTGCGCGTGCGTTCTTTCTCGCCCTGATCGAGACCTAGAACGCTGTAGCGGTGTGGTCCCGGTGTGGTCTGCCGGGCGGGATCGCGCAAACCCGCACGGTTGTGCGGTGTTTGTACTTGCTGGTGCAGTCCACCGTCGACCTCAGTCTACTCGCCGCAATTTCCCGCCTTGGGCCACGAATTCGGCGACGAATGCGTTCGCCACGACCGGCCCGCGCCGGCGCGCCTCCGCGTGGGTGATCCCGTCCGCGAGCGCGTACGCGGCGCGAACCGGCCCGCCGTGCGAGACCGCCAGGATCCGTTCCCCTTCATGCGCCGCGGCTAGCTCGAACAGGGCCTCGATCACGCGGAGGCCCATCTCCTCGTAGGTCTCGCCGTCGTCCCAGCCCTGCCCGAACTCGCGCCAGCGGGCGAACTGCTCCGGGAAGCGTTCCTCGATCTCGGCCCGCGTCATGCCCTGCCAGGAGCCCACGTTCACCTCGCGCAGAGCGGTGACCGGCACGGGCTCGAGGTCGCGCGGATCAGCCACGATCCTCGCAGTCTCGAACGCCCGGCGCAGAGGGCTCGAGTAGACCGCGGCGAGTGGCTCGTCGGCGAGGGCCGTCGCCAGCTCGACCGCCTGGGCCCGGCCGGTCTCGTTCAGCGGCGGATCAGCATGGCCCTGGAAGCGGTCGTCGCGGTTCCAGTCGGTCTCGCCGTGGCGGGCCAGGAAGATCGTCGTCACGGCCGGATTACACTAACCGCCCTTGGATCTCGGCCTGCGTGACCGTGTCTGCATCGTGACCGGCTCGACCGGGGGCATCGGCCTCGCGACTGCGAAGCTGCTCGCGGACGAAGAGGCGCGCGTCGCCGTGTGCGGCCGCGACTCGGAGCGGGTCGAGCAGGCGCGGCAGGAGAGCGGCGCTGCGCTCGGGGTCGTCTGCGATCTCGAGGAGCCTGCCGCCCCCCGGGAGCTCGTCGCCGAGACCGCCCAGGCGCTCGGCCCGGTGGAGTGTCTCGTGAACAACGTCGGCGTCGCGTATCAGATCGGCTTCGAGGAGCTCGACGACCGCCACTGGGACGAGATGTGGCAGCTGAACGTGATGAGCTACGTTCGCTCGATCCAGGCAGTACTGCCTCAGATGAAGGAGCGCGGGCGAGGCGTGATCGTGAACGTCTCTTCGACCGCTGGTAAGCGCCCTTCCACCGGGATGCCGAACTACTCGGTAACGAAGGCCGCCGTGCTCTCGCTGTCGCGCCTCGTGGCCGACCTCTACGCCGGTGAAGGGATCCGCTGCAATGCGGTCGCTCCCGGGCCGACCGCGACCGAGGCCTGGCTGGGAGCAGGAGGGCTGGCAGACCAGCAGGCCGAGCGAAGCGGGAAGACGCGTGAGGAGGTGCTCGAGGCGGTCGGAGGTGGGCGGCCTCTGGGCCGGCTCGCGGAGCCCGACGAGATGGCTGCCGTGATCGCGTTCCTCTGCTCCGAGCGGGCTGCGTACGTGACGGGCGCGGCGTGGAGCGCGGACGGTGGAACCGTCCCGATCATCATCTGAATCGGTGGTTCGTCCGGCCGCCCGAGCGGCTTCTGGTGGCTGCAAAGCTGCGCCGGGCCTCGTCCTCGGTCGCGCCCGTAGCCTCCGGCTACGAACGCTCCCTGCGTCCTATTCCGGCTTGCTTTTCGATCGCCAGAAATCCACTCGGTCAACCGGACGAACCACTACGCTGGCCGCATGCCTGAGCTAGCCGGGAGGACGGCCGGTGCCTTCGAGGCGGGCGTCCGCGAGCAGGAGGAGCGGTGGCTCTCGCCGCTCGCGGTTCCTTCCTTCGAGACGCGCGGGCGCGCGCGCGAGGAGCCGCCGGCCCTGCTCCGCACGCCGTTCCAGCGCGACCGCGACCGGATCGTGCACGCGAAGGCATTCCGGCGGCTGATGCACAAGACGCAGGTTTTCGTCGATCCCGCCGGCGACCACTACCGCACGCGTCTGACCCACACACTCGAGACCACGGGGATCTCGCGCGGGGTGGCTCGAGCGCTGCGGCTGAACGAGGACCTCGTCGAGGCGGTCGGACTCGGCCACGATCTCGGGCACACGCCGTTCGGCCACGCAGGGGAGGAGGCGCTCGACGCTCTGCTCCGGGATCGGTTCGGCCGGCGCTTCCGGCACAACGAGCACTCCTTGCGTGTGGTGGACGTGCTCGAGCGCGACGGACGTGGGCTCAACCTCACAGCCGAAGTCCGCGACGGGATCCTCAACCACACGGGGCCGAACGAGCCGGGACGCTCGAAGGGAGGATCGTCCGGCTCGTCGACCGCGTGGCCTACATAAACCACGACATCGACGACGCCGTCCGGGCAGGCGTGCTCGACACCGCCGAGTTGCCGCAGGCGGAGATCGAGAGCTGCTCGGGCCGACCGGCTCTCGGCGCATCGACGCGCTCGTGCACGACCTGGTGGAGACGAGTCGGAGGCCGCAGGCGACATCCGGCAGAGCGACGAGATCGGCGCCGCGATGCTCGCGCTGCGGAGCTTCATGTTCGACCGGGTCTACCTCGGCGAGGCGGCTCGCGCTGAGCACGCCCGCGCCCACGCGACCGTGACGCGGATCTTCGACCACCTGATCGAGCGTGGCGATTCGGTCGACGAGGTGGTGGACTACGTGGCTGGAATGACCGATCGGTTCGCGCTCAGCTACGCCGAGTCGCTGTAGTGGCCCGAATCAAGGACGCATCGGTGCGCGAAGCCGTCGAAGCGGCGGACATGGTGGAGGTCGTCCAATCCCGGACGCAGCTACGCAAGGCCGGCGCCCGCTTCACGGGGCTCTGCCCGTTCCACGAGGAGCGCACGCCGAGCTTCTCGGTCAACCCGCAGGACAAGCTCTACTACTGCTTCGGCTGCGGCGCCGGAGGCGACATCATCAGCTTCGTCCGCGAGACCGAGCAGCTCGACTTCGCGCAGGCTGTCGAGTGGCTGGCCGACCGCTTCCGCGTGACCCTCGAGTACGAGGAGTCGTCGCCGGAGCGCGACGCGGAGCGCAGCCGGCGCGAGCGGCTTCTGGCCCTGCTCGAGCAGGCGACGAGCTTCTACGAGCGCTATCTCTGGGACTCGGAGGCGGGCGGGCCGGCGCGTGCGTACCTCGAGGGACGCGGTCTCGCCGAAGAGGTGTGCCGCGAGTACCGGCTCGGGCTGGCGCCCGGCGGCGCGACGCTGGCGCGCAAGGCGCGCGAGAAGGCCTTCACCGCGGCGGAGCTCGCCGCCGCAGGACTCGTCAACCGGCGGGGGAACGACTACTTCGCGGGGCGGCTGCTCTTTCCGCTCGCCGACCCGCGTGGACGTGTGCGCGGCTTCCAGGCGCGCAAGCTGCGTGAGGACGACCCACTGCGCGCGAAGTACGTCAACTCGCCCGAGGGCGAGCTCTTCCGCAAGGGCGACCTGCTCTACGGGCTCGACCGCGCTCGGACGGCGATGGCGAAGCAGGAGCGGGCGATCGTCGTCGAGGGCAACACCGACGTGCTCGCCCTCCGCCAGGCGGGGCTGGAGCCGGTCGCGGCCTCGATGGAGACCGCGCTGACCGAGCGCCAGCTCAAGGAGCTGACGCGGCTGACGCACAAGCTCTACCTCTGCTTCGACGGTGACGCTGCAGGCGAAGCGGCGACGCTGCGCGGGATGGAGCTCGCGACTGCGCAAGGACTCGACGTGCGGGTGGTGGCGCTGCCGCCCGGCCTCGACCCTGCCGACGCGGCCGACGGTTTCGAGGAGCGGCTCGCCGCCGCCGAGAGCTATCTCGTCTACCGGGTCCGGCTGGAGATCGAGCGGACGCCGGACCGGCAGGAGGCGTTCGTGCGCGTCCGGGAGGTGCTCTCGCGATTCGAAGACTCGCCGGGGCGGCAGGACGCGGTGCGGCTTGCGGCAGACCGGCTCGACCTGCCGAAGGAGACGCAGGCCGGCTTCGCTCCGGGCAAGAGCGGGCACGCGACCGGCGAGATCTCGCCGCGGCTTCTCGAAAAAGGCTCGCGCCTCGAGCGCGATGCGCTCGCCGGCGTGGCGGCGCACCCCGAGCTGCGGGAGCTGCTGGCCGAGCTCGCGCCCGAGCACTTCGACGCCGAGCTGCACCGCCGCGCCCGGGCGCACCTGCTCGAGCCTGCCGAGCCTGATGCCGAGCTCGTGCCGCTGCTGGCCGAGCTCGACGCTCGGGCGGCGACCGAGGGGATCGACGACGAGACCGCGAAGGAACTCCTGCTGCGCCTTCGCGAGCGCCAGGTCCGCCGCGAGCTGGCCGGGGCCGACCTCGAGCGGACGAAGGAGCTCCAGGAGCAGCTCGAGGCAATCCGCGCGACGGCCGCGAACCTGGCCTAGTCGCCGCTAGAATCCGGCCCGCCGAGCACCGTTCCCCGGTAGCTCAATTGGCAGAGCATCCGGCTGTTAACCGGAGGGTTGTTGGTTCGAGTCCAACCCGGGGAGCTTCACGACAGCACTGGACTCAGCGGCCTACTTACCGCGGCCGGACAGCCTGCGCTTCTAGGGGCGCAACCCGTTCCCGTTTGCATCCAGTGAGCCCATGCGCGCGAACGAGTAGAAGGCCAGGTAGCTGGCCAGCAGGAACGACGTGAACAGAATCGTGAGCGCGATCGGACGCGGGTGGCTGAGGGGATGGAGCATGCCGATAGCGAGGTCGCCGACCAGCGATCCGGGCCTGACGAAAACGTCCCAGGAGTTCCAGCGCTGAAC
>CAVTNM010000002.1:0-35013 GCA_963736055.1 uncultured Actinomycetes bacterium
TCCGCCCCAGCTCCTCTGCACGCCCGTCGGCCACTACAGGCCTGGGAGCCCCATGCCCTGGAGGCCGCCGAGCGCCGGGCCCAACTTGGATTCCATCAGGCTCTGGGCAGACCGAAGGGCCTCGTTGACGGCGGCGAGCACCATGTCCTCGAGAATCTCGGGGTCGTCGGGGTCGATCGCCTTCGGGTCGATCTTGATCTCGCGGATCTCGCCCCCGCCTGTGGCGACGACCTTGACCATGCCGCCGCCCGCGGTTGCCTCGACCGTCTCGGTCTTCAGCTCCTCCTGGGCCTTCTGCATCTGGGCCTGCATCTGCTGGACCTGCTCGAGCATCTTGTTCATGTCCATGCCACTCATTCGTCTGCCACCTCGCGGGCGTCGAAGGTTCCCTTCATCAGCTCGATGATGTCCTCCTCGGTCGCCGGTTGCTCCTCCTCGGGCTCGTCGTCCTCGCCGCTCTCGCCGACCTCGAAGGCCAGGGCGAGGTGACGGCCGGTGACCTCGTAAAGCGCCTCCTCGAGCAGGGTGGCGTTCTTCGGCTCCTCGGCCAGTTGGCGGTGGAAGGAGGCGGCACGAGGGAACTCGACCGTGAGCGTGTCGCCAGCGAGATCCTTCGGCTGCGCCTCGCGCAGCACCGATGCGGTCGGGATCGACTTCTCCTCCACCGCTGGCAGGATCGTTCGCTGCCATGCCTCCTGGAGCTGCTCCAGCTCCAGCGACGGCGGCGCGGGCGCGGGCGCGGCCGGCGTGTCGACGGTGTCAGTCACTGTGACTGTCTCAGTGACTGTCACTGGGGCAGGGCCCGAATGGCCACGGGTCTCGAGCTGCTCGAGCCGGTATGCGGTCGACTCGCGCGAGAGGTCGGCGGCCGGCCGTGTCACCTTGACGAGCGCCAGCTCCAGCGGCAGCCGCGGGTCTCCACCCTGGCGCATGTCCTCCACGGCGACCGCGAGCAGGTCGCAGAGCCGGAGAACGGTCGCCTCGCCGAGCTGGTTTGCCTGCTCGCGCAGTCGCTCGCGCGTCTCCTCGGTCACCGGCAGCGACTCGGGCACCTCGCCCATGTGCTGAACGAGGAGGAGGTGACGCAGATGCTCGAGCAGATCGGTCACGAGGCGGCCGAGGTCCTGGCCCTGCTCGGAGAGCTCCTCGACGAACGTCAGCGCGCCCGCGGTGTCGCGATCGACCACCAGGTCGCAAAGCCGGAAGAGCGCCTCCTCCTCGACGGCGCCGAGGAGCTGGAGGACGGCCTGGACCGTCACCTGCTTCTCCGTCGCGGCAGCCAGCTGGTCGAAGGTGGAGACCGCATCTCGGTATGCGCCGCGTGCCGCGCGGGCGATCAGCGACAGCGCGGCGTCCGGCGCCTCGATCCCCTCGCCCTCGGCCACCCGCCGCAGCACCTGCACGAGCTCGGGTAGGCGCGGCCTCGAGAAGACGAAGGTCTGGCAGCGCGAGCGGACGGTGGGGAGCATCTTCCCGAGGTCGGTCGTGCAGAAGACGAAGACGAGATGGGGCGGGGGCTCCTCGATCAGCTTCAGCAACGCGTTGAACGCCGCGTCGGTGAGCTGGTGCGCCTCGTCGAGGATGTAGACCTTGTGCCGGCCCTCGACCGGCTGCAGCACGACGCGCTCGCGGATCTCGCGGATGTCGTCGATCCCGCGCTGGGACGCGGCGTCCATCTCGACCACGTCGAGCGAGGTGCCGTCGGCGATCGCCCGACAGGCGTGACACGTCTTGTCGGGCGTCGGCGTCGGGCCGTGCTCGCAGTTCAGCGCCTTCGCGAGGATCCGGGCCAGGGAGGTCTTGCCGGTGCCGCGCGGGCCCGCGAACAGGTACGCCTGCCGGATCTGGCCGTTGGAGATCGCGTTCTTGAGCGTCCGCACGACGGCCTCCTGGCCGACGACCTCGTCGAAGTCCTGGGGGCGGTATTTCCGGTACAGGGCGGCCACGCTGCGACTCTATCGAAGGGGCTTGCAAGGTTCGCACCGCGGCCTCGGGCCGGGCACACCGCGCGCCTGAGAGTCATCGCTTAGCGCTGCTTCCTTCCGGATCTGACGCGGTTCGCAAGCTCTCACCGCACGGGGCCCGACCCGAGCCCGCGGCGCGAGCGAGGATGGTACCAACCTGTCTTGTGCGATTAGACTCGACTGCGTGGCGATCGCAGACGTCATGGCCTTCCGTGTCGTGACCGTCGAGCCGGACGATCAGGTCCGCCTCGCGATCACCCGCATGTTGGAAGAGGGCATCGGGTCGGTCGCCGTCTGCGAGGGCGAGCGGCTCGTCGGCATCTTCACCGAGCGCGACGTCCTCCGGCTCGCCGGCGAGGGCCCCGACTTCGCGGAGGTGCGCGTGGGCGACGTGATGACCCGCAACCCGGTCACGCTCGCCCCGGACGTCGACGTTCTCGACGCCGCCCGGCTGATGGGAGAGCGCAAGGTCCGCCACCTGCCCGTGCTCGAGGGCGAGAACCTGCTGGGGATCGTGGGTATCCGCGAGGTGATGAGGACGCTCGTCGAGCGGCTCTGGCGCACACACGATCCCGAGGCACGAGAGAGGGCCCGCGAGCTGCTCTCCCGCGGCGACTCGACGGTATCCTCAGGCAGCTGAGGGCGTGTAGCTCAGCGGGAGAGCGCCCGCTTCACACGCGGGAGGTCCCTGGTTCAATCCCAGGCACGCCCATAGAGAAACCCGCCGCAAAGGGTTTTCGTCGAGTGGCGCTTTTGCGGTTCGTGCAGGATGGTCGGCATTGGAACCAGTTTTGGAACCGACTAGCCGCTCATCGCCTCCCGAATCCGCTCGTCGGCCTGCTCGCCGTTGAAGCGCTGGATGTAGATCTCCGTCGTGGAGGTCTTCTTGTGCCCGATCGCGTCGGCGATCTGGCGGGCGGAGGTCGGCACCCGTCGCCGCGAGCCCGCCTTCGGGGGCTGTAGCTCGCGCAGGCGAGTCCATTGGCGGCGGACGTTGATCGCGCCCGCGCCCCTGATTAGCTCGAGGTCGGGCCCGTCGAGCCCGAGCCCCTCGCCAAGGCGCAGGCCGGCCTTGGCGGCAACCGTCAAGAACGGCGCGTAGTCGTAGCGGCGCACGTTGGCGACGGCGCGGGCGGTCGAGCACGCCAGCAGCGTCTCGATCTCCTCGTCCGTCCACTCGTGCGGCTCGTGCGGCTCGGCGTCCGGCGCGGGCCGGTCTTCGCTGTCGAGGGTCGCGAACCGGCTGGCTGCGAGCAACCGTTCTTAGACCACGAAGCGGAGCACGGCTCGGAGCGGCTTGAGGATGTTCTCGATCGAGTTCTGGCGCAGCTTGCCCTTGCCGTGCTTCTTGTCCCGCTGCTCGAGTTCGCGCAGGAGGCCCGCGATCGCGCGGTCGTCCAGGGCGGCGATCTCATCCGCCCGAGCGCGCCGGGCGTTCAGCTCGCCGCCCGGCCCTGCTCGCCGGCAAGAGCCATTGACGGGTTGTGCATCGCCGGAGACCTACCGAGCACGTCGGGGCTTGCTACTCCATTGCCTGCGAGCTCTCGTCGCCGGCATCCAGAAGCTCGAGATAGCGAGCGGTGAGATTCTGTTCCTCCCTCAGGCGCTCGGCCATTCCGAGGCCCACGAGCGCCCCGGCCGCGATCCTTCCGAGCACGTCCTCGTACCACGCGAGCAGCTCGCGCAACTGCGGGCGGATGTCTGGCTTCGGGAGTTCAGGCGGCATCTGCCCGAGTCTATGTGCGCTTCTCGAAGCCTCCTTGACTTCGCGCCCGAGTGAGCGTTTCGCCCACGAGCGCCGTGGGGTCGCCCCGCATCTAGAGGGGTACAGATGGGTGTGGTGCGCCGAGCGTTTCGCCGCCGTAAGCCGCCGACTGTCGGCGCGGCGGAGCCTGCGACCCGGGTTATGCGCTCTGCGGTTCCAGGACGTCGACAACCTTGCGCATGATGAGGGCAGCGTTGTGACCGCCGAAGCCGAAGCTGTTGCTCAGCGCGACGCGGACCGGGAGCTCCCGCGCGTTGTTAGGCACGCAGTCGATGTCACAAGCGGGATCAGGCGTCTGGTAGTTGATCGTTGGGGGCACGATGTCGCGGTTGACCGCAAGGACAGTGAATGCCGCTTCGACCGCACCGGCGGCTCCAAGGCAGTGACCGGTCGCGCCTTTCGTTCCCGAGACCGGGAGCGTCGAGACCTTGTCCTCGCCGAGCGCCAGCTTGAGAGCGCGCGTCTCGATCGCGTCGCCGAGCCCCGTTGAGCTTGCGTGGGCGTTGACGTAGTCGACGTCTGTCGGATCGAGCGCCGCGTCAGCCAGCGCAGCCTCCACCGCACGGGCTTGTCCGGCGCCGAGCGGATCGGGCTCGGTCATGTGGAAGGAGTCTGAGCTGAGGCCGTAGCCGGCGAGCTCCGCGTAGACCTTGGCGCCACGGGCACGAGCGTGTTCCACCTCCTCCAGCACAAGGACCGCTGCCCCCTCGCCCATCACGAAGCCGTCCCGGTCGGCGTCAAAGGGCCGACTGGCACCTGCGGGATCGCCGTTTCGGGATGAGAGTGCTCGCATGGCTGCAAAGCCCGCAACCGCCAGCTCGGTGATCCCCGCCTCGCTTCCCCCGCAGAGCATCACTTCTGCCCGTCCCAACCGGATCGCGTCGTACCCCTCGCCGACCGCCATCGCTGATGCGGCGCACGCCGTGCACGGGGCGCCTAGCGGGCCGCGTATCCCCAGCTCCATCGACACCCACCCGGCTGCCATGTTCGGCATGAACGCCGTCACTAGACTGGGATGGATCCGTTGAGACTCGCCGAGTTCGCGCAGACACGCCGCGAGGCTCGCGACACCCCCTTGCGCGGTCGCAATCGAAGCACCGACCCGATCGGGCTCAGACCTGATCTCTAGCCCAGCGTCGCTCTCCGCCATCCGCGCGGCGGCCACAGCAAGCTGCGCGAAGCGGTCGATCTTGCGGATGGTCTTCCGATCGAGCCAGCGCTCCGGCTCGAAGTCGCTCGCCTCACAAGCGATCCGCACAGAGTGGCTCGAAGCCTCGAAGGCGGTGATCGGGCCGCCGCCACCTTCTCCAGCCAAGAGCCGACCCCAGCTCGTGTCCATGTCCGGGCCGAGCGGAGTAACAGCGCCCAAGCCGGTCACCACAACCCGCCGTTCAGCGCTCATGAAAGCGGCCACCGTCGCCCTCGATTCGCCGCAGAGCCTGGCGAGGAGGTCGAGGAGTCGCTCACCGATCTCGTGGTGCTTGCCAAGGTTCTCGACTCGACGGGCAGGCTGTCCTTAATTCTTCTGACCTGGCCGCTCGTCGTGCAGCCGCTTGACGGCGTCGAAGAGCGCCCACGGCCGGTCGCTGCCGCCAGTCGGGGCGTCCAGCGCGTAATAGACGGCCTCGGCCCCGTCTCCGCCCAGGGTGATCGGGTCGGTGGTGTCCTCGATCAACCGAAGCTCGATCGCGTCCGCGACGGCCCGAGCGCCCACGGTTCCTTCGGCGCCAGGCTCCTGCGCCGCTTTCACCCTCAGGTTCTCCGCCATCAGCGTCGCCGCTCGCTCGCCGAGCGGGTACGGTCGGCTGGCGACCTCGAACACAACGTCCACGCCTCTGAGCCTATCTCCGCCCTGGTGGTGGTGTGATGCCCCGAGAGTCGATCTCTTTGCCTGGCCTTGAGCGGGTCGCGCTCCATGCCAACGCCTGAAAGCACAGAATCCAAAGCAGCGATGAGGAGCCCGTTGATTCCGATGGTGGTCGAGCAGACCGTGCACGGCGAGCGCACCTTCGACATCTACTCGCGTCTCCTCAACGAGCGGATCATCTTCCTCGGCACACCGATCGATGACGAGATCGCCAACCTGACCATCGCCGAACTGCTCCATCTCGAGTCTGAGGATCCAGACAAGGACATCTCGCTCTACATCAACTGCCCTGGCGGCTCCGTTTACGCCGGCCTCGCCATCTACGACACGATGCAGTTCGTCAAGCCTGCGATCGCGACGATTTCCGTCGGGATCGCGATGTCGCTGGGTGCACTCCTGCTTGCCGCCGGCGCGAAGGGCAAGCGGATGGCGCTTCCGAACACGAAGATCCTCGTCCACCAGCTCTGGGGCGGCTTCGAGGGGCAGGCGAGCGACATCGAGATCCAGGCGCGCGAGGCAATCGCGCTCAAGCGGCGGATGGAGGAGATCGTCGCGGAGCACAGTGGGCAGGCGCTCGAGAAGGTCTCCACGGACATGGAGCGCGACTACTTCATGACCGCGGAGGAAGCAAAGGAGTACGGCCTCATCGATAGGGTGCTCGTGCGCCGTGCTGGCGCGCAGCTGGAGTCGGAGCGCGAGATCCGCTCCCCCGGCTGATCAGCCAGATCGCGCGAGTTGCTCGTCGATCCAGGCGTTCGCTTCAGCCGGCTCGACGCCGCGCGCCAGAGCAATCTCATTTGAGAGAAGCTGGCGTGCTTTCACGAAGAGATCCTTTTCGCCCGGCGAGAGGTGCGATTTCGCGGGGAGCGTCCACTCGCGATGCGTGCTGTCACGGATGATCTCTGCGAGCTCGATGGGATCGCCACCTGTCAGCTTCGCCTGTGAGTCCCTTCGGCGCTTGAGCCAGGGATCCCTGTTGGCGGCGTGATCTGCGCCCAGCGTCTTCTGCACCCGGGACATGTCCGCCTCACTGGCCAGCGGCCGCAGCAGCTCGTGTGCGCGCTCCATCGGCAGCTCCACCGAGAGCCCCCCAGCGAGCGCAAGCACGATGACCTCTTGTCGCTTGCCGAGGACGACTCTTCTCTCCCTGGCTGCGACGTGCCCCGCCCCGTGCGAGGCATAGACGACCATGTCCCCGACTGCCAGTCGCACCACGGCAGGGTAGCGGCCATCTCGACCGTGGGGCCGCCGTCGACATAGGCTCGTTGTCCGGGCCGAGTCGTGGGAAGCGCCCGGGCGTTCAGCTCGCCACCCGGCCCTCTTTTTATGTCCGTCTGACCTATGATTAAGGGTCGTGAATCGATACCACGGCACCGCGACGATCAGTCAAGGCGCGGCCGTAGTCGAGGGCGACTGCATTATCGAGTCAGTCGGCGGCCCCGCCCCGGGTCCCGATCCTGCCTGGTCGGGGAGACTCCAGGATCCCGCGCCTACGATGAATCTCGTCGAGGGTGGCGCCGCGTGGTTGCGCTTGGCGGATGGTCGCGAGTGTGAGATCCAGGTCGAGCGTGCCCTGGCGGGCTCCGGCATCGCCGAATTTACCGGCGCCAAGGGCATCCTCGACCTTCACTAAAGAAGCCCCATAAAAGGGCAGGGTCGAAGCGCCCGCAAACTCCACCAAGTCCGGGTCGGCAACAAAGGCGCGTTGTCACCATCGGTTGTACGGTGGGTTCTGTCGAACCTCTGCGGGGAACTCTGTTCAAGCGATGGATAACGCGGCACTAGGGCGCCTGCGGCAGGCGATAGCAGCCGAGGATCGCGACGAAGAGGAGCAGCAGCTGAACAGGGTGCTGCGGATGCTCGGCGCGGAGGTCCCCGACAAGAATCAGCTCCCTTCGTTCGGCGAGCCACCGGCCGGCCCAGAGCCCAAGCCGTGAGGCGCGTTTGGCGAGACGGCTGGAAGGGGCGTGGGGGCGTAGAGTCGACTTGCAACGATGGCCGACGCGAGCAGCGAGAGCGAAGTCCTTGCTCAAGAGCTAGAGAGCCTTGGGCAGAAGGTCAACGCCCTCGAGACACGCCTGGCTGAAGTCGAGAGGGTCATCGAAGGCCTGGAGGCAGCCGCTCTGACCACGGCCCGCGCCCTGGAGCAGGTCTCCTCGCATTGGGACGCGGTGTACAGGGCGATGCGCCGAGCAGAGTGAGGGCGCTCAACCGCGCCCGCGCTCCAGTTGAGCTACTCTGTTGGAACTGGCCCTGCGGCCAGGACCCCGGCCGAAAGCCCGCACTCTCCCGACGCGCCTGAGGCGCGCGAGACGTAGGAGCCCAGGCGAACAGGATTCGACTTGCAGGGCCAGCACTTTGTGGTGTCAAGGACCAGCCTCGTGGGCCAGTCGTGGGAAGCGTCCTAGGCGTTTCGGCTTGTCTCCTGGCCCTTTACCTCGTGTTTCTGGACTTTCGACGGGCGCGATCCGATCTTCGATCCGCTCATATCCCTGTCGGGGTGGTCGGCTCTACGGTGCTGACCACCCCACCGCACTGACGCCGCTTGGTCTTGGGCGGATAATGGGACCGAGTCGGGGCAGCGGCTCTCTCCCCCTTCGGCCGTGGGCGTCGGCCAGCCGTAGAGCCCAGATGCCCAGCCCCGGCTCGCCCTGAGATAGGCTCACCCTGCCGTTCGGTCCCAGCCGACAACGGAAGGGAGAACCGAATGGCAGGGTTTCTGTTCAAGCTCGAGACTGCAGACGGCAAGCCGGCGGAGCCGTCGCAGTGGGAGGTCGCTGGTTCGAACCCAGCCACGCCATCGCGACCGCGCCTAGTTGAAGCTGATGTACGAGTAGTGCGTCGTCGGGTCGGTGTCGACGAGGCAGAAGAGTGACGTGCACTGGTAGTCGTCGGCGACGTTGAAGTCGTAGGTCGCCTTCGCCAGCTTCCGCTTCTTCGTCGACCAGGTGACGACGTACTCGGCGTGGTACGGAGTGGCGACGGTCCCGGTCCACCTCCACTCGCCCATCTTCGCCCAGGTACCGGGCGGGAGCAGCGTGCAGTAGTTCTTGCTGTGTGCCTTGATCGCCCACTTTTCCGGTGGTGTTCCCACCTGAACCCAGATCTGCATCATGATGCAGACCTTCTGGGTCTTGCCGACGCCCGCCTTCATGGTCGTGCGCCGGATCAGATGGGTCGGGAAGATGACCACCGGGGGCGTGGTGGCGCTGTCGTGCGAGCCCTGGATCTTGGTCATCTGCACGTTGCCGGCCTTCCCGTAGGCGACGTGCCTCTTGGCCGCCTGCGCCGATGCGGCCGCGATGAGCGCCGCGACGACGCAGCCCAGGAAGACGACTCTCAGAGATGACTTGGCGAGGACGGCCAAGCCAGCAACGTATCGGCGCGTGACCCGGATTTCAAGTAAGGATTTTGTGCGTGCTGGGGCCCGCGTCCGCGACGAAGGATTGCGTCGGCCCGAGCCGCCCCGCAGACTTGCCGGAATGGAGCGTCCGGAGGTTCGCTACGCCAAGAGCGGCGACGTCAACATCGCCTACGAGGTCAGCGGCGACGGGCCGTTCGATCTCGTCTTCGCACCGGGCGGTGTCACCCACCTGGAGCAGGCCTGGAAGCTCGACTCGTTCTCGCCGTTCCTGGTTCAGATGGGGTCGTTCTCGCGACTCATCCGCTTCGACAAGCGCGGGACCGGGATGTCGGACCGGGTCAGCGGCGCGGCCACGCTGGAAACCCGGATGGACGACGTGCGCGCGGTCATGGACGCGGCGGGCTCGGCCCGGGCCGCCTTCTACGGGCTCTCGGAAGGCGCCGCGATGGCGACATTGTTCGCGGCCACGTACCCGGAGCGGACGGCGGCGCTCGTGGTCCGCAGCACGTTTCCGCGCCGGATGTGGGCCCCCGACTACCCGTGGGGTCTGACCGAGGACGAGTACGAGCGCTCGGTCGAGCGGTACCTGCGGATGTTCGGTCCCCGCGAAGGGGCCAGGGAGGCTGCGCGCGACCTCGGCCTCTTCGATGAGAACGAGGTCGACGAGTTCCTCGAGTACTTCCGCTACGGCACGAGCCCCGGGGCGATAGAGGCGTTGAACCGGATGAACAAGGAGATCGACATCCGCCACGTCCTGCCGGCCGTGCGTGTCCCGACCCTGATTCTCCACGGCTCGGAGGACTCGATCGTGCCGGTCGAGGCGGCCCGGTACATGGCGTCGCGCATTCCTACGGCACGCGTCGTCGAGATCCCGGGCGCCGGCCACCTCGCCTTCGGCAGATCAACCGCGGCGCTGATCGCGAACGAGATCGAGCGCTTCACGAAAGAGGTCTGGGAAGCGGGCGGCTGGGACGACGCCGAGCCCGAGCGCGTCCTTGCGACGATCCTCTTCACCGACATCGTCGGCTCGACGGCGAGAGCCGCGGAGCTCGGCGACCGCGCCTGGAGAGACCTGCTCGAGCGACACCACTCCGTGATCCGGCGCGAGTTGATCCGGTTCCGCGGCGCAGAGCTCGACGTCGCGGGGGACGGCTTCTTCGCCCGCTTCGACGGTCCAGCCCGCGCGATCAGGTGCGCCGAGATGATCGCGGCGGACGTGCGGCAGCTCGGCTTGGAGATCCGGGCAGGCCTCCACACCGGCGAATGCGAGGTGATCGACGGGAAGGTCGGCGGCATTGCGGTCCACATCGGCGCCCGGATCGCCAAGGAGGCCGAGCCCGGGGAGGTGCTCGTCTCGAGCACGGTGAGGGACCTCGTTGCCGGCTCGGGCCTGCGCTTTCGCGAACGCGGGTCGGCGAGCCTGAAGGGTGTTCCGGGCGAGTGGCTCCTGTTCGCGGTCGAGGGATTCGACGAGGGCAGCGACTCAGCGTCGAGCTGAGGCGGTGTCCGCGTTCTGGAAGAAGGCCGCCATCGCTCCGGCCGAGCCGGCGACGACGAGGACCGCCCAGAACTCGAGCACGATGTCGATCATGCGCCCCGCGACGGTCAGCGGGTTGCGCAGCTGAGAAGAGACCGTCAGTAGCTGGACCGTGGTGAAGAAGACGGCTTGTCCGAAGGTGTGCACCTGTGTGGCGCGGGCGTGCCGCTCGGCGAAGAAGATCGCCACCGAGCCTGCGGCATCCACCACCAGCGTCAGGAGGACGACCATGACGAGTCGGGCGACCAGGCGCCGATGGTGCTCCTCCCACGAGAAGAGCGAGTCGAACTGCCCGCGCACGGCCCTCACGCGCTGACTCTCTCAACGCCTGCGGACAGCGCAGAGAGGGCCGCAACGGCGCGGCCCTCTCTGCACGAGGCACTACTTACGCGCGTAGTAGATGAACTGCAGGAACAGGTCGGGCGTGAACGGAGACGGGTCTCGCATGTCCGTCCAGGTCACGTTCGCGCGGCCGTCGCTGCCGTACGCGAGCCCGATGTAGTCGCCGTGGAACACGGCGCAGAACTCGCATGCCGGGTCGCCGGCCTGGAAGAACTCCGACATCGTCGGATGCGATGGGATCGTGTTCACGATCGTCTTCACGAGTGAGCCCGGCGTGCCCTGAGCGAGAGCGGTGTTGTAGAGCGGCCCGTTCTTGTTGCCTCGGTCGTGGTAGACGATCCCCAGCTTCCCGTTCACGGGATTCACGTCTGCCCACGGGAACCACTGGTCGCCTCGGCCCTTGTCGACGAGCCACGGGCCGGTCCAGCTCTTCCCCGCGTCGTGCGAGCTCATGACGAACACGTCCGAGTTCGTGATCGGGTGGTCTGTGTCGTGGGCGCCGTTCCGGTTGTCGGAGAAGGCCAGGTACAGCCTGTTGTTGTCGACCGGGCTGGCGACGATGTTGCCGGCGCCCCAGACGCGAACCTGGTAGCGGGTCAGGGTCTGGCGCCCGTCGACGTTGATCGGGTAGTCGCGCGAGCCGTCCTCCAGCCCGACGACGAAGCTCGGCTTGGACCAGCTCTCGCCACCGTCCTTGGACTTGACCAGCAGGTACTGATCCTCAAAGTCCTCGTCCGGCTCCCAGAGCCGTTGGTTCTGGCTGTTCATGAAGGCGACGTAGACCGTGCCGTCGCGGCCGATCGTCGGGACGGACGCCTGATCCTCGTCGCACTGGCCCTCTGCCCCCTCCGTCTGGAACGTGCAGAGGCTGTGGTTCGAGCCCGAGATCTCCTGCGGATCGGACCAGTGCTTGCCGCCGTCGTCGCTGTGGGTCTCCATGATCGGCGATTCGACGAACTCGCCGAAATGCGCCACGAACGCAGTCCAGGTCACGTACGTGCGCCCGTAGAAGCGCGAGTGGCGGTTGTTGTCGGTTGCGATCCACTCCTTGTCGTTGAAGACCTGGACCGGGTCGAGGTCGCAGCCACTGCCGAAGCCGACGACAGCCGGCTTGTCCCACGTCAGGCCACCGTCTTTCGACGGCGAGACGACCACGTCGCCGTCGCACGTCTCCCCGTCGTCGTTGAACGTGTAGTTCAACGACGAGTGCAGCGCCACGTTGTGCTTCACGTCGATCGCGGTGACCGGGTCGCTGCCCGTCCGGGTGTCGTCCTCGGTCGACATGTTTCCTGTCGACCAGGTCGACCCGCCGTCGAACGAGGTGTAGTACTGGTCGCAGCACGAGCCGTAATCGTTCGAGCTCGAGATCATGTGCTGCGGGTTCGACGCGTCCACGACGATGTTCGGCTCGTTGTTCGGGAACGGGTCGTCGCAATCGAGGTTGGTGTTCAGGCCGCCCGAGAGCGCGGTGCACTCGAACACCCAGTTGTTCTTCGCCCCCGGCGGGACCGTACGGACGAACGGCTGTTTCTCGACGCCCTCGCCCTCGCCTCCCGGCGGTTCGGCCCGCACCCCTGCGGCGAGCAGCAGGCCGATTCCGGCGGTCACGACGAGCAGCAGAGCAAATCGTGCTTTCGTCATCTCTCTCCCCTTCCTTGTGCCAGCCTTCCACCGCGAACGTACAACAGGCGCGCTCGAGCCGTGGGAAGAGCGTTTGCGCACCGCTATCGTGCTCTTGATGCGGGGTCTGCTCGATTCACCTCGGCGCCGGAAGCGGGCGTTGGTCGCTGCGATCGTCGTCGGCGCGGCTCTCGTGGCCACGCTTCTCGGTCTCCACCTCACCAATACCGCGAAGCCCCACAAGGAGACGTTCGAGCGCGGACAGGCTCAGGTCACGCATACACAGGTGCCGACCCGGCTCGCAGCGCGCGACCGCCGGGCGATCCTGTCGGTCGTCGACCGGTTCGTCGAGGACGGCGTCGCCGGCAAGGACCTCACCACGGCCTACGACCTCTCGACCGCGAATCTCCGAAGCGGTGTGACGAGGGCGCAGTGGGCGCACGGCGACAACCCGATCTACCGCTACCCCGTCTACAAGCACGGCGCCCGGATCGCCGCCTCTTACCGGAACGACGTGATGGTGCAGCTCTACCTGCGGGCCCGCACGCGGAAGGTCGAGCCGCTCGGGGTGGACATGGAGCTGCTGGCTGTCGGCAAGGGTCCGGCCCGGCACTGGCTCGTCGATTACTTCCAGCCGCGCGAGACGCTCGTGACTGCGGCCGACCAGCCGAGGTCGGGGCCTGAGCCGAAGGATCCCGGAATCGGGCCGCACCTGACCGAGCGCTGGCTGCTCGTGCCGCTGGCCATCTTCCTGCTGATCGTTCTCCTGCCCGTCGGGCTCGCGCTTCGCCATTGGGCGGCGGCGCGAGCCGCGGAGCGCGAGTTCGGCCGGGGCAAGGAACTGCCGCCGCTGCCGCCGCGCTCCCGGGGCGAGGGCTAGAGCCCTCCGAGCATTGAGCCCGGAGGAAGCTAGGCCGTCGCTGTAATGCGCTGGTTCAGGTTCGCCGCCGGGAAGTTCCGCAGCTTGCGCTTGAGGTCGTCCGCAGACATGGGTTGCCGCCTTTCGTTCCGCAGTGGTAGCGAGTAGAAGGTCGGCCTACGGGCCAGTTTGCGCAATCCCTCGAAGGGGCGCTTCTGGTTCGTCCGGCCCGCTTTCTAGGGTTGAGCGCGTGCAGTCGGACATGCTCAGGCGAGGCGTTGCCGAGTTCGTCGGCACCTTCACGCTGATCTTCGTCGGATGCGGTTCGATCGTGGCCACGCACGGCGCGAACCTCACCGCGATCGGACTTGCTCACGGCCTCGCGATCGGCGTGATGGCGTGTGCTGTCGGCCACATCTCGGGCGGCCACTTCAACCCCGCAATTACGCTCGGTTTCGTCGTGACACGGCGGATCGAGTCTCGCCTGGCCGCGACCTACTGGTTCTCGCAGTTCGTCGCGGCGGCGCTCGCCGCATTCCTGCTGACGGCCCTGCTTCCGCAGTCGCAGGTCGACGCGGTCGACCTCGGCGTCCCGGCGCTCGGCCCGGGCATCAGCGGAGGGTCCGGGCTCGTCATCGAGGCGGTGCTGACGTTCTTCCTGGTCTGGGTGGTCTTCGCGACGGCCGTCGATCCCCGCGGCGCGTTCTCGGTGATCTCCGGGCTCGCGATCGGCTTCACGATCACCCTCGACATCTACATCGGCGGGCCGTTCACCGGCGCCGCGATGAACCCGGCACGCGCCTTCGGTCCGGAGCTGGTGCAGAACGTCTGGAGCAGCGCCTGGGTGTGGTATGTCGGCCCGGCACTCGGCGGTGTCGCGGCGGCCCTGCTCTACGAGTACCTCTACCTGCGCCCGGTCGCGCCCGAGCCGGTCGGGCCTCCCGAGACCGGGATCGAAGAGCCTCGGCCGGGAGACGCAGCGGCGACTTAAGCCGCCCTCGCGCCGTGGTACGTTCCCGCGGTGCTGCTGCTCGGTCTCTCCACCGGAAACAAGGTCGGGCTCGCGGTTGTCGCGGCCGTCTTCGTCGGGTTCTCGTTCATCGTCTCGATGGTCGTGCCGCGGTTCAAGCCGCAGTTCCCCGGCCGCGGGCTGCCGTTCTTCGTGGTCGTCTGCGTGCTGCTGTTCGTCGGGATGATCACGGCGGTGACACGGTTCGGCAAGGAGGCTTCGGAGGCCGAGGCGGCGGCGACCTCGGTCCCGGTCGTCGAGGTGGACTACAAGATCCGCCTGCCGAAGACGGCGTTCCAGCCGGGCACCTACACGTTCGACGTGCGCAACGAGGGAAAGGTGCCGCACAACCTCAAGATCCAGGGCCCCGGCGGCGGAGGGCGGACGCCCGACATCAGCCCCGGCGGCGGTGAGGCGCTGACGGTCGAGCTGAAGCGCGGCACCTACGACTTCTACTGCACGATTCCGGGCCACCGGCAGCTCGGGATGGAGCAAAAGGTGACGGTCGGCTAGCCGCGCACGAGGGAAGTCAGCGCGATCCTCGGCTATCCTGTGCCCGCCCGGAGAAGTGGCCGAGTGGCTGAAGGCGGCGCCCTGCTAAGGCGTTAGGTGGGGAGAATCCCTGCCTCGAGGGTTCGAATCCCTCCTTCTCCGCTCCATTGTCCCGTCCCGCGGCGCAGCTACTGCCGTGACGCCGATCATCCGGCGATCCTCTCAGAGGATCCGAGAGCCCTCTTGGGGCCGGTTTCCCGTCGGCGGCGAGCCGTGGCGTTACCCTTTCGGCAGTGGAGGGGTGGCAGAGCGGTCGAATGCGGCGGTCTCGAAAACCGTTTCGGGCGGTTTCGTCCGACGAGGGTTCAAATCCCTCCCCCTCCGCCTGATCGAGCCGAGAACCAGCTAGAACGAGTGTCGCCGGCGAGAACCGGGCAGCGGCCGGCCCGGGCTCTCGGCCTGGCCACGATTGGACGGGGCCCTGCGACCCTGGGAGGGACGGAGAGAAAGTAACAGTCTGTTACTTGAGCCTCGGCTCGACCAGGGAAACCCCTTCGCAGCTCAGGGTTGCGGTTCTCCGGCTGGTAGGGGAGAAAGTAACAGTCTGTTACTTGGAGGCGAGCCTCGACCAGATCCCGAAGTCGCAGCGGATGTCTTCCTTGAACCAGCAGGAACGGAGCACGCCCTCGTGCTCGTACCCCACCCGCCGGGCGACTCGCTCGGATTCGACGTTCTCCACGTCGATCCAGAGCTCGATCCGCTCCAGCCCGAGCTGGGAGAACCCCCAGTCGGTGAGCAGCCGGAGGGTCCGCGTCGCGACTCCGCGGCCCCGTGCGGCCGGGCCGACGACGTAGCCGATCTCTCCCTGCCGTCCCTCGCCGTCGATCCGAACGAAGAGCCCCAGCCCGAGGAACTCCCCGTCGCGGTCTTCGATCGCAAAGCCGGCGCGTGATCCGTCACGCCAGCCGTCCTCGTACCTGGCCAGCCACCCGGCGGCGAAGTCGGCACTCGGCTTGGTCGGCACGCGCGTGTACCGGCGCACGTCCTCGTCGTCCACGAGAGCGGCGACGCCGGGCTCGTGGTCCCCAGTGAGCGGCACCAGCCGGATCGAATCGTCCTCGAGGACCGGACGCAGTCCTGGGTCGGTCAACCTGCCTCTGGCCGGCTAGTCGTCCTGCGCCGGCGAGCTCACGACGGTGGGAGCCCCGTCCTCCGCTGCGGGAGGCGATTCCTCCGCGCCGGCAGGTTGCACGCGGGCGGCGGCCTCGCGGGCGGCGTCCTGGAGCCTGCCCGCCATGCCCTGGATCTCCTCGAGTAGCTCGTCGCGTTCGTTCCAGACGGCCTTCGTGTCGGCCTGCAACGCGCGCATTCGGGCCTCGGCCTCGGCATGGAGCGCGGCGAGCTGCTCCTCGGCCTGCCGTCGCAGCTCGGCCGCCTCTTCCCGGGTGCGGGCGAGGATCCCTTCCGCCTCCGCTTGCGTGTCGGACAGGAGCTGCGCCGTCTCGGCGTTCACTCGCTCCGCGTGAGCATCCGCGCTGACGACCAGGTCGGCAGCCTTCACCTTCGCGGCGGCCACGATCTGCTCGCCTTCCGCTTCTGCCGTGGCAGTGATCTGCTCCGCCGACTCACGCGCCTCCTGGAGGATCGACTTCGTCTGCTCCGTGACGCGGTCGACGGCATGCCGGACCGCCGCCTGCGGCGAGCGGCTCACCTCCAGCTCGGCGATCACCCGGTTGACGCGCTTGACGTATTCGTCGACCGCGTCGCGGTCGTAGCCACGGACCGAGACGGAAAACGACGCGTTCCGGATTTCTGCGGGCACGGACGTCCGGAGCGGCTCCTGCCCCTCGGACGATGCGGCCTCTTTGCGGCCCGCTGACGGCACGTCGTCGGTCACGCACCCGGGAGTATGCCCTTTTTCGTCCCATCGGGACGATGCCGCCGAGTGCGGTGAGGCTGCATAGTCCTTACCAATGTGCCGCTGGCTCGCATATTCAGGCTCGCCCGTCCTGGTCGAAGAGCTGCTCTACGGGCCCAAGAACTCGCTCGTCGTGCAGAGCCTCCACTCGCAGATGGGCGCGGAGGAGACGAACGGCGACGGCTTCGGCGTGGGCTGGTACGGCGAGATGGAGGCTCCGGCGCTGTTCCATAGCATCGAGCCGGCCTGGAACGACCGCAACCTTCGCGAGCTCTCGGGCCACCTCAAGACTGGCCTCATTTTTGCGCACATCCGCGCATCGACCGGGTCGCCGGTCCAGCAGACGAACTGCCATCCCTTCCGTCACGGAAACTGGCTCTGGATGCACAACGGTCTCATCCGCGACTTCCTCACGGTCAAGCGCGACCTCGTGCTTGCGATCGACCCCGCCCTTTTCCCGGAGATCGAGGGGACGACGGACTCGGAGGTGCTGTTCCATCTGGCCCTCACCTTCGGCCTCGAGGACGATCCTCCGCGAGCGGTCGAGCGCGCGATCGGGCTCGTCGAGTCAGTCGGTCGGCAGCACGGCGTCGAGCAGCCGTTCCAGGGGACGATCGCAACGACCGACGGCGAGTCGATCTGGGCGTTCAGGTACTCGAGCGAGCGGGACTCCCGATCGCTCTTCTACAGCACCGACGTGGGCACGCTGCGGGCGATGTACCCGGAGAACGAGCTCCTCCGAGACCTCAGCAACGAGTCGAGGCTCGTGGTGTCGGAGCCGCTCGGCGACGCGCTCCCCGGGGCCTGGAACGAGGTACCGGAATCGTCGTACGGCATCATCCAGCCCGGCCAGGACGAGCTTCACCCGTTTTCGCCGGCGACCGATTTCGCCGGCGCGAGTAGCCCCGGATGAGCCTCGTCCACCCGGCCGGCGCGGCGACTCATGAGGGCGATGTGGCCGTTGAGCCGCTCTTCAGGCGGGAGGGGGACCACATCCCGCGGCACCGGATTCCCGACGCGGAGTTACCACCGGACGTCGCGTACCAGATCATCCACGACGAGCTGATGCTCGACGGCAACGCGCGCATGAACCTCGCCACGTTCGTGACCACGTGGATGGAGCCGCAGGCCGAGAAGCTGATGGCCGAGTGCCTCGACAAGAACATGATCGACAAGGACGAGTACCCCCAGACCGCCGAGCTCGAGATGCGTTGCGTGAACAGCCTCAGCCGCCTCTGGCATGCGCCGGACGCCCAGCAGGCGACGGGCTGCTCGACGACCGGCTCGAGCGAGGCGGCCATGCTCGGCGGGCTGGCGCTCAAGCGCCGCTGGCAGAAGCGCCGCGCCGCGGCGGGCGAGCCGACCGATCGACCGAACCTCGTGATGGGGATCAACGTCCAGGTCTGCTGGGAGAAGCTCGCCAACTACTGGGACGTCGAGATGCGGCTCGTGCCGATGGAGGGGGAGCGCTTCATTCTCTCCGCCGAGGAGGCGGTCAAGCTCTGCGACGAGAACACGATCGGGGTGGTGGCGATCCTCGGCTCGACCTTCGACGGCTCCTACGAGCCCGTGCAGGAGATCTGTGAGGCGCTGGACGACTTTCAGGAGCGGACCGGCATCGACGTCCCCGTCCACGTCGACGGGGCCTCGGGCGCATTCGTCGCTCCGTTCGTCGACGAGGAGCTCGAGTGGGACTTTCGTCTTCCGCGCGTCGCGTCGATCAACGCCTCGGGGCACAAGTACGGGCTCGTCTACCCGGGCGTGGGCTGGGTCGTCTGGCGTGACGCCGAGGCGCTACCGGAGGAATTGATCTTCTGGGTCAATTACCTCGGCGACAACATGCCGACCTTCGCACTCAACTTCTCGCGCCCGGGCGCGCAGGTAGTCGCTCAGTACTACAACTTCCTCCGGCTCGGGTTCAGCGGATACCAAAAGGTGCAGGGCTACGCTCGAGAGGTCGCGATACGGCTCGCCGACCGAATCGGAGCGCTGGGCCCGTTCGAGCTCCTGACGCGAGGCGACGAGCTACCGGTCTTCGCCTTCACGCTGGCCGACGACGTCGACAACTTCACGGTCTTCGACGTCTCGAACGCGCTGCGAGAGCGCGGCTGGCTCGTGCCGGCCTACACCTTCCCGGAGAAGCGCACCGATCTTGCGGCGCTCCGCGTAGTGGTCAAGCGAGGCTTCGGTCACGACATGGCCGATCTGCTCGTCGCCGACATCGAGCGGCAGCTCCCCCGCCTGCAGAAGCAGTCGGCGCCGTTGCACGACGGCAGCGGCGCGAGCGGCTTCCACCACTAGCTCACCGTCGCAGCGACGCGCTCGATCAGACTCGCGGCCCTCTCGGTTCCCGGAGCCTTCTGGAGCCGCGCGGAAACACGTCCGAGCCGCTCCCGGAGCATCTCGTCGCCGAGGAGCGTGTCGATCGCACCGCGCAGCTCGTCGGGCTCGTGGCCGTAGGTATCGAGGCGCACGCCGTAGCCGAGCTCGTGCACCCGCTGCGCGTTGTCGTACTGGTCCCAGAAGAGCGGGAGCACCACCATCGGCTTGCCGAAGAAGAAGCTCTCCGTGACGGTGTTGTTCCCTCCGTGGGTCACGACCAGGTCGACCGCCGGGAGGATCGACGCCTGGGGAAGGAACTCCCCGCCGGTCATGTTGCCGGCCAGCTCGAAGAGCTCGTGCTGAGGGCCTTTCGAGACCACGAAGCGGTGCGGGCTGTCGCCCAGCTCGTCGATCAGCCTGCGCATGAGCTCGACGTCCGCGGAACCGAGGCTGCCGAGGCTGAGGTAGACGAGCTTCTGGCCGTCCTCCCGGAAGCCCTCCGGCTCCGCCCAGGCGTCGTCCGTGGAGCGCACGCACGAGTCGAGCCGGTCCCAGGTCGCGCCGAGCGTGCGGACGCGCCGGTAGTCGGCTTCCTCCGGGTAGAGGTAGAGGTTCAGCACCGGTGACTCGTGGACGAACTCGAGCTCCGGCAGCGGAGGCGCTCCCTGCTCGCGCATGAAGGCGTCGAAGTCCTCCCAGAGCGGCCGGTGACAACGCTCGTACTCGGCGCGGAACTCGTCCCAGCCCTCGCGGTCGGCCACGGCGTAGCCGGAGAAGGTCGGCGGCACCTCGGGGTCCTTCACCTCCGCGGGGTTGCAGGAGACGATCCGCACCCAGGGCCGCCCGCACGTCGGCAGCGCGGCGAAGCCGACCACGTTGTCCTGGACCACGACATCGGGCTCCAGCTCGCCCAGGATCTCGCGCAGGCGCGGCTCGACGAACTTCGCGCCGTCCACGAGCGCCTGCCAGGTCGGCTGGATGAACCCCTCGAGCTGTTCGATCGTCGGCCTGCGAAAGACCGGCGCGGTGTCGCGGATGAAGTCCTTCCAGAACTGCCCCGGCTCCTCTTCCTGCTCGGGCCGCGGGCCGAGGCGCATCGTCGCCTCCTCGAAGCCCTTGGCCTCGAGAGTTCCCGCGAACGACTCCTCGACGACGAAAACGACGCGGTGGCCGCGGCGCTGTAGGACGTCTCCGATCCCGACGCAGTTGTTCGTCGGCCCGAAAGCGCCCTCCGGGAAGAAGACGACCGTCGCCATTGGCGGCCGATCCTAAGTGTCTGCGCTTCGGCGGCCGAGCGATGCGAGCAAATAGCGCGATACCCTGACCCCCGCTTGGAGAGGTGTCCGAGCGGTCTAAGGAGCGCGACTGGAAATCGCGTATGGGCTGAAAGGTCCATCGCGGGTTCAAATCCCGCCCTCTCCGTCGAGGCATCGCTTGCGATGCCGCCTAGATCAGGGGCCCGGGCGACCGGGCCCTTTCATACTTAGGCGGTGCGCGTCGGGCGGCATGAGGTCGCGATCACGAACCCGGACAAGGTCTTCTTCCCGGAGGCCGGCCTGACGAAGGCTGACCTCGTCGCGTACTACCTCGCCGTCGCGCCGTGCGCCCTCCACCACATCCGCCGGCGACCGTTCCACATGAAGCGCTACCCGAACGGCGTCGAAGGCGACTTCTTCCACCAGAAGCGCGTGCCGCCTCACCCCGACTTCGTCGGCGAGCAGTTCGTCCAGTTTCCCAGCGGCCACTCGACGGTCTTCGCGGTCGTCGACAACGCGGCCGCGCTCGCCTGGGTCGTCAACCTCGGGTGTATCGAGCTGCACACGTGGCACTCGCGCGTCGACGACATCGAGCGCCCCGACTACCTGCTGATCGACCTCGACCCGAGCGAGGGCAACCCGTGGGAGTACGTGCGCGAGACGGCCATGGTCGTCAAGGACGTGATGGACGAGCTCGGGCTGGCGTCGTTCCCGAAGACCTCGGGCGCGACCGGGCTGCACATCCTCGCCCCGATCAGGCCCGAGCTCGGCTTCCCGGAGGTGAGGCGGTTCGCCAAGGCGCTGGCGCAGGAGGTCGAGCGCAGGATCGACGACCAGGACGTCGCCACGACGACCTGGAAGGTGGCCGACCGCCGCGGGGTCTTCGTGGACTTCGGCCAGAACTCCCGCGACCGGACGATCGCCTCGGCGTACTCGATCCGGCCGACCCCGGACGCGCGGGCTTCGGCGCCGCTGGCCTGGAAGGAGGTTCCGCGCTCCGATCCGGCCAGGTTCACCTTGCAGACGATGCCCAAGCGCGTCGGCAAGGTGGGAGACCTGACCGCCGGTATGTGGAGGCGCAAGGTCAGCCTCCTCCCACGCTTCGAACAGTTGGACCTCCCGCCGGGCGACCCGTCGGTCGTGGAGCTCAAGCGGAGCGGCCGCGCCAGGCGCTGGGAGAGCGACCAGCGCGCCTACGGACGCCGAGGCTGAGCAGCGCTCCGGCGGCGACGATGCCGATGGCACCCAGGGCTGTGAGCGGCCAGCCGAAGCCGGAGTGGTCGCTCGACTCGGCCTCGGCGGCTGCGCTCACCGGAGCCGGTTCACGAGGCTCGAACGTCCTCGTGTCCACGAGCAGCTCCCGCTCCTTCCCGTCGCGGATCGTCAGCGTGTTGCCGTCACCGCTGATGGCGAGGCGGAGCCGCCAGAGGTACTGGCTGCCGGCGAGCGCATCCAGGTCGATGCAGCGCGCCGTGCGGCCGCTCGTGTCCAGCGCGTGGACGAACGGGGTGCCGCCCGCGCCGTCGTAGAGCGTGTACGCCCAGCGGCCGTCAGGGCTGACGGCGCGCGAGAGCGGGTTTCCGCGCATCTTCTCGCCGCGCTCCCGCGGATCGACGACGGGCGCGTGGAGTAGCCGACCGTGCTGGAGGTCGTAAGCGCGGACGAGGTAGCGCGTCGGATCGGTCGGCTGGTTGTACTGGATCAGGTAGACGAGGCGACCCTGGGGCGAGATCGCGTCGAAGCTGAAGTCGCCTCGGAGGCGAATGGTCTCCCTGGACGCCAGTCCGCGGGCGCCGAGAACGAGCAGGGTCGTCCGCGCGCGGGGGAAGCTCGTGCGCGGCGTGATCAGGACGAGCGTGCGTCCGTCGGCGGAGAGCCCGCCGGCAGAGCCGTCGTAGGCAACAGCCGGGATCGTGAACGTTCCCCGAAGGAGTCTCGAGCGGATGATCCGGCCGCCGTCTCGCCGGACGCGAGCGACTACCGTCCGCCGGCCGGCCGGGATCGTGACGTAGCGAGCCGAGCCGGTGCGAATGACGACTCCGGTCGGTCCGGCGTCGACGCTCAGGACCGGCAATCCGTCGGCCCTCGCGCTCGCAGCGGCTACGACTGCGGTGGCTCCCACCGCAAGCATCACGGCGACTCGACCTGACATGACGTCCTCCCTTCGACCAGGACCCCGCGCCGTTAGTACGCCGCAGAGGACCGCCGAGGTCCGTCCAGCTACCCGGCGAGCAGGCTCTCGACAGTCGGGTCGCCGCGGCGCCTCTTCGAGCGCACCTGGTCCCACGTGCACTCCGCAGGCTCCTTGTCGGGCCGGTAGCGGAGGAAGCGTGTGCCGTGCCGGAAGCGGTTTCCCTCGAGCTTGTCGTAGCGAACCTCGCAGACGATCTCCGGCTTGACCGGGTTCCAGTCGAGCTCCTTGCCCTGTGACCAGCGGCTTTGTCCTCCGGGGATGCGCTTGTCGCTCAGACGCGTTCGTCCCTTCAGCTTCGGCAGCGTCTGCTCGAGCTCACGCCGCACCGCCGCGGGGAAGCCGGAGCAATGCCCGACGAAGTCGAGCTCTCCGTCGTCGCCGTAGAGACCGAGCAGGAGCGTGGAGATGCGACCGTCGGCCTTCTCGCTCCAGCGGAAGCCGACGATCACGCAGTCGGCCGTGCGGTAAGGCTTGACCTTGACGACGCCGTCCCGCGACCCCGGCAGGTACGGCAGCTCGAGCCGCTTCGCCACGACACCGTCGAGGCCGGCCTGGTCGAGGCGCTCGAGCCAGCGCTTCGCCAGCTTGAGGTCGCGCTCGGCTGGGGAGAGGCGGAAGCGCTTCGCCTTCTGCTCCAGCTCGCGCCGGCGCTTCGCGAGCGGCAGCTCGTGCAGCGGCTTTCCCCTCCAGAGCAGGATGTCGAAGGCGACGTACTCCGCCGGGATCTCCGCCGAGAGCTTCTGGATCCGGCTCTCCGCCGGGTGAAGCCGGAGCTGCAGCGCGTCGAACTCGAGGCGGCCGTCGCGCGAGATGATGATCTCGCCGTCGAGGGCAGAGTCCGGCGGCAGAAGCGCTCCGGTCTCCTGGAGCTCCGGGAAGTAGCGCAGCAGCGGCCTCCCGTTCCGGCTCCAGAGCCGCAGGTCGCCTCCCAGGTTCTCGAGCACTCCTCGAAAGCCGTCCCATTTCGGCTCGTACTGCCAGTCCCCGCTGGGGAGCTCGTCGACGAGCTCGGCCTCCATCGGCGGGAAGGGGAGGTTGGACGGCGGCATCGCTGGGAACACACGCTAACGCCATGGGCGAGTTGGACGGAGTCTGGAAGGTCAAGCGCGCGGGTGGGCTGCTGCCGCCGATGCTCGGCGTGCGGAAACGGATCAGCGGCGGGTCGGGCGAGACTGCCATGGGACCGTTGCCCGGCTTTCGGTTCGACGTGGTCGGGCTCAGCCTGCGCTACCGGCCGCCGCTCGATGGGTTCATCGACGAGCTCGAGCCGAGCGGCGACGGCTTCTCCGGGCGCGCGACCTTTCGTGGCCGCGAATACGGGCGTTTCACCCTTGAGCGGGTTGCGGGCGACGACTTTCGGACGTAAAACGCGCAAACGATGTGGAAGCCGCCTCCACGACGTAATCCGGCGAGAGCCTGGGCTGGCGCAGTTCTCGGAGCATGGGCAGTGCTGGTGTGCTCGGGCGCCGCAGCCGCCTCGCCCGTGGGAGGGGCGACTACCCCTCTTCCGAGCGCGAGGGCCAAAGCGATCGCAGCCGGCGGCTCTCACACCTGTGCGTTGACGAGGGCCGGCATCGTCGAATGCTGGGGCTCCAACCGCGCCGGCCAGCTCGGCGACGGGACGACGGCCGATCGACGCTTCCCGGTCGCAGTGAGCGCGCTCGCCGGTGTCGCGGCGATTGCCGCGGGCGGCTCGTTCACCTGCGCGCGGTCGAGCGCAGGCGGGGTCGCGTGCTGGGGCGACAACGCCCACGGCCAGCTCGGCGACGGCACGGGCCGCAGCTCGGTTCCGGTCGCCCGTCTCCGGCCTCTCGGGCGGCGTGGCGGCGATCGGTGCCGGCGGTGCTCATGCCTGCGCGCTCACAACGGCAGGCGCGGTCAGGTGCTGGGGTGGGAACGAGCACGGCCAGCTGGGAGACGGTACGAAGAGCGATCGCACGACTCCCGTCTCCGTTTCCGGCCTTTCCAGCGGCGCGATAGCCATCGCGGTCGGAGGCGCTCACACCTGCGCCCTCACGCGCTCCGGCGCGGTCAAGTGCTGGGGCGACAACGCCTACGGCCAGCTCGGTGACGGCTCCACGACCGTTCGCACCCAGCCGGTTCCCGTCTCGGGGCTCACAAGTGGTGTCACGGCCATCACAGCGGGGGGCCAGCACACCTGCGCCCTGATGCGCGGAGGCGCCGTCAGGTGCTGGGGCGGGAACCGCTGGGGCCAGCTCGGCGACGGCACGACGAGGGCTCGCACCCGGCCGACCGCTCTGGCCGAGCTCGCGCGTGGAGTGGTGTCGATCGCCGCCGGGCGGTCCCACAGCTGCGCGGTCACCAGAGCGGGCAGAACCAAGTGCTGGGGCAACAACGGCTCCGGGCAGCTCGGGGACGCGACCAGGGCAGAGCGGCGCCTTCCGACTGCCGCCTCCCGCCTGGGACGCGGCGTGGCTGCGATCGCGGCCGGCGGTGGCCACACTTGCGCGCTGATGGGCGGAGGTCATGTCTACTGCACGGGACAAAACGGCGAGGGGCAACTGGGAGACGGCACGAGAACCGAGCGGCGCACCCGCGTCGGGGTGATCGGGCTCGGGGCGTTCATGTGCGTCGTTCCGCCTGTGCTCGGGCACCGATTGGGGACGGCGAAGGCGGCGATCGTGCGCGCTCACTGCCGCGTCGGCGCCGTCAGGCACGTCCCGTCTGCGAGGAAAAGGAACACCGTTCTTCGCGAGAGTCCTCGGCCCGGGAAGCTGCTGAAGAGCGGAACCAGGGTCAACCTCACGGTAAGCCGCGGCCGCTAGGCGGCTCCGTTCTAAGCTCCTCCCGTGAGACGCGTCGCCGTCACGGGCCTGGGAGCGATCACGCCGGTCGGGAACACTGCTCCGGAGACGTGGCGAGCCGCGCTCGCCGGGGAGAGCGGGGTCGACTGGATCCGCGCGTTCGACGCGGACGGCCTCCCGGTGCGGATCGCCGCCGAGGTCAAGGATTTCGACCCCACCGGGCTTGCGTCTCCGAAGGAGCTACGCCGCCTCGACCGGAACGTCGTGCTCGCCCTCGGCGCGGCCAAGGAAGCGGTCGCGGACTCCGGGCTGAACGGCTTCGACCCGATGCGGGTCGGGATCGTGTTCGGCTCGGCGATCGGCGGCCTGATCGGAATCGTCGAGCAGGCTGACACCCTGAGGGAGCGCGGCGCCGATCGGATCTCGCCCTACTTCATCCCGAGCGTGCTCGTCGACTCGGCCAGCGGGCAGCTCGCGATCTCGCTCGGGATCCGAGGCCCGAACTACGCGCCGGTCTCGGCCTGCGCGACGGGCTCGCACGCCGTCGGCGAGGGCGCCGAGATCATCCGCCGCGGCGACGCGGACGCCATTCTCGCCGGCGGGACGGAGGCGTGCATCCACCCGCTCATCCTCGCGGGGTTCACGGCGATGCGCGGCCTGGCCGCCGAGGACGAGCATCCGCCGAGAGCCTCACGGCCCTTCGACGCCACCAGGGCGGGCTTCGTGATGGGTGAAGGCGCCTGTGTGCTCGTGCTCGAGGAGCTCGAAGGCGCGCTCGCGCGAGGAGCGACGATCTACGCCGAGGTGCTTGGCTACGGCGCCTCCAACGACGCGTACCACATGGCCGCGCCCGAGCCGGAGGCGATCGGCGTGGGGGAGATGATGCGCACGGCGCTCGAGCGGGCCGAGGTCGACCCAGCGCGGGTCGGCTACATCAACGCCCACGGCACCTCGACGCCGCTCGGCGACGCCGCCGAGACGAAGGCGATCAAGGACGTCTTCGGCGACCACGCGCACGAGCTCGCGGTCTCGTCCACGAAGTCGGTGATGGGACACTGCTTCGGGGCGGCCGGTGCAATCGAGGCGATGATGTGCGTCCTGGCCGTGCACGAGGGTGTGCTCCCGCCGACGATCAACTACGAGAACCCCGATCCGGTCTGCGACCTCGACTACGTGCCGAACGAGTCGCGCGAGGCGGAGCTCGACGTCGCGCTCTCGAACGCGATGGGCCTCGGCGGGCACAACGCCTGCGTCCTCGTCGGACGGGCGGGGCCTCCCTAGGGCTCTACCACCTCCGGGGTCAGCTCGTCCAGCGAGCGCAACACCACGTCTGCACGGGCCAAGGCGTCCTCGCCGGGCGGGAAGTGGCGGTTGGGGATCGCGATCGTTCGCATCCCGGCGGCCTTGGCGGCGAGGATGCCGTTCTCCGAGTCCTCAACCGCCGCGGTGCGAGTTGGATCGACGCCGAGCCGCCGCGCCGCCTCGAGGTAGACGTCGGGCGCAGGCTTGCCGCGGGCGACCTCCTCGGAGGACACGGTCGCCTGGAAGTAGCGGGCAACGCCGAGTAGCTCCAGCGCGAGGTCGATCAGCTCTCGGTTCGAGGACGACGCGAGCCCGAGCGAATAGGCCGCCGCGAGCCGCTCGACGGCTTCCTTCGCCCCCGCGATGACCGGCAGGCGCTCGCGGTAGATCGCCTCGAGGCGCTCCACGACCTCGCGGCTGATCTCCTCGGGCGACTCGGGCAGCCCGATCACCTCGTGCATGTACCGCGACCACTCGGTCGAGCTCATGCCCATCATGTCCCGCTGCGCGTTCTCGTGCCAGCGGCCGCCCCGTTCGCGGGCGAGCTGCTCCCTCGCGGCGTCCCAGACCTGCTCGGAGTCGAGGAGCACGCCGTCGAGGTCGAAGACGGTCGCGTCGATCACAGCACGAGGTAGTTCTGGCCGTGGAAGACGAGCGGCCGGGGGCTTTGGCCCGACTCTGCGCTCTCGACCTCGCCGACGAAGAACGTGTGGTCGCCGGCCGGGTGTTCCGCCACGAGGCGGCAGCCCAGCCAGCCGACCGCGTCGTCGAGCTGGGGCGCCCCCTCCACCTCCCGCAGCGGAACGCCCTCCCAGAGAGCGATCGGCGGGACGCCTCTGGCGAAATGCTGCGCCAGCGACTCTTGCCCTTCGGCGAGCAAGCTGACCGCGAACGCGGCCGAGCCTCGCAGGAGCTCGTGGAGCGCCGCGTCTCGGCGGATCGCCACGCCGACGAGTGGCGGCTCGAGCGAGAGCGAGACGAGGGACGCGACGGTCAGCCCGACGCGCTCACCGTCGAGATCGACAGTGACGACGGCCACGCCGGCGGGAAACCGGCCCATGACCGCGCGAAGCTCGTCGCCGCTGACCATGCGGCGATCATACGAGCGTCAATGAGCGGAGCACTTGCGCGCGCCGGCGCGGAGCGCATCCAGCTTCGCGTTCATCTGCCGCTCGAGCTGGACGTCGGCCGAGTTGCGCGCGTTGTACTTGTGGAGCCCGGGCCCCTGCCACAGCAGGTCGGGCGTGGCGCCTGGCCCGGTGACCGTGATCCGGTACATGTCGCCCTTGGACGGCCCGCGCTTGCGGTTGGGGGTGTTCGGGGGATGGAGGTAGTCGCCGGCGTAGGGGTTCATCGGCACGAACCCGTGACAGAACATCCCGTTCGGGCCGTGCACGAGGATCGCCGAGTCGCGCCGCCAGCCGGCGCCGTAGCCCGAGTTGTGGGTGTCGATGTAGACGAGGCGTCCGTAGCCGTCGGTCGGGGCACCCCGGCTGGTCGAGCCGAAGCCATGGATCCCGACGCCGAGGTACGTATAGCTCCCGAACACCTCTTGGTAGTGGTTGCCCGAGAGCCAGTCGGTATAGACCTGGAGCTGGGCGAGGGGCCCGCGCCAGTGGGAGAGGTGCAGCCACCAGGCGCTCTGCGTCACGAGCCATGGGGCGAAGCCGAGATCGGGCAAGCGCGTCTGCCAGCTCTGTAGCGCCCAGTAGGACCCGTCGGAAGCCTTGCAACCCGTTACGAACCAGGCGAGCGCAGGTCCGTCGTACGGGCGGCACGCGTTGGCGAACGTCTTCCAGAGCGGCCTGCGGAACCGGCCCCAGCCGCCCGAGTAGTCGAGCTTGAACGCGACCTGCGGCAGGCCGGTCGGCGAGGCAGGACGGACTCGAGCGTCGATGGCGCCCCAGGCGATCAGGTGCCTCAGCTTGCCGCTGTCGCGGTACGTGACGAGGGCCCGCGCCTTGCCGTCGACGGCGAGCTGGATCCGTGAAGCGTTGCTGGCGACGATCTTGGACGCGGCAGCGGGGCCTGCGGCCCCTAGCGCACACAAGAGTGCGCAGAGCAACACCGTGAGTCGTTTCCTATCCTGGCCCATAGGAACGGGGGGTGCGGGGCCAGAGGGTACCGCGTCTCGCGGCTGTGTCAAAAACGGGCTAGTGCTTGCGGCACTTGTTCCAGCTGCCGCGAATCGAGTCCAGCGTGCTGTTCATCTGGTTCTCGAGGCTCACGTCGGCGGGGTTGTTGCGGTTGAACGAGTGGAGGCCGGGGCCCTGCCACATCACGTCCGGTGTCACCCCGGGTCCTTCGACCGTAATCCGATACATCTCGCCGGTTCCCGGCCCACGCTTCCGGTTCGCGATCCCGCGCGGGTGGGCGTAGCCGCCGACGTACGGGTTGTGCGGGAAGAAGCCGTAGCAGAACATCCCGGGCGGCCCGTGCGAGACGAACGAGTTCTCGCGCATCCAGCCGGCGCCGTAGCCCGAGTTGTACGTGTCGAGGTAGAGAAGGCGGCCGTACTTGTCCGTGGGGTTGCCGTACTCGGTGGTGCCGAACCCGCGGACGCCGACGCCCTCGTAGCTGTAGCGGCCGAAGACCTCCTGGAAGCGGCCGTTGTAGACCCAGTCGGTGTAGGCCTCGAGCTTCGCGAGCTCGCCGGTCCAGTGCGAAAGGTGGAGCCACCAGGTCTTCTGCTGCGCGAGCCACGGCGCCATGCCGAGATCGGGCAGCCGCGTCTGCCAGCTCTGCAGCGCCCAGTAGGAGCCGTTCGAGGCCTTGCAGCCGGCGACGAACCAGGCGAGCTCGGGGCCGTCGTAGGGTTGGCACGCGTTCTGGAACCGCTTCCAGACGAGCTTGCGGTGCTTCCAGCCACCGGAGTAGTCGAGCTTGAAGTGGATTTGCGAGATCCTCGAGACGCCGGGGCGATGCCGCGCGTTGACGGCGCCCCAGGCGAGGAGGTGCGTGACCTTCCGGCGGACCGAGTAGGTGACCATCGCCGTGCCTCTGGAGTTGACGGCGAGCTTGATGTTGGAGGCGTTCCGGGCGATCAGCTGTGAGGCGCTCGCGGGAGCCACGATGCCGAGCGCGCAGGCGAGCGCGCAGGCGAGAAGGAGAGAGCGAGTTCGCAGCGAGACCCCGCTGGTTCGAATGACCGGCCGCACACGATTTCCATCGGAAACGGCGTGCCGCCCCTCAAGCGAGAACGTGCCCGATTCGAGGGATTCGTTAGTAGGAGGGCTTGACGAAATACCGACTGTGCCGCCGGGCCGCGCTGCTCGTCCCGAGGCGGCGTCCTCAGTCGCGCCCGTACCTTCCAGGTACGAACGCTCCCTGCGTCCTTGCCTCGGAACGACCATCGCGCCCCGGCGACGAGCGCTATTCCGCCAAACCCTCCTAGGAAGCGAGCCGCTCGGCGTCCGCGCGCTCGACCGGCACGGGCGCCTCACACGGAAGGCTGAGGAAGACCTCGACCACGGCCGGGTCGAACTGGCTGCCGGCGCCTTCGCGCAGACGGCGGTAGGCCTCGTCGATGCTCAGGCTCTTGCGGTAAGGCCTGTCGGTCGTCATCGCGTGGAACGCGTCGCAGACGAGCACGATCCTGGCCTCGACCGGGATGTCCTCGCCCATCTTCCTGTCCGGGTAGCCGCCGCCGTCCCAGCGCTCGTGGCAGCTGCGCACGATCGTGCGAACCTCTGCGAGGCGGTCGATCGGCTCGAGGATCCGCTCTCCGAGCTCGGGATGCATCTCGATGATCTTCCGCTCCTCGTCGGTGAGCGGGCCTGGCTTCAGCAGGATGCTCGTCGGGATCCCGATCTTGCCGATGTCGTGGAAGAGCGCCCCGAGCTCGAGCCGCTTCAGCGCAGGTGGGTCGAAGCCGAGCTTCTCTCCGACCTTCAGCGCCATGTCGGTGATCCAGCGTGTGTGCGACGAGGTGTACTCGTCGTTGGCCTCGAGCGCGTTCGCGAGTGCCTCGACCGTCGAGACGAACGTGTCCTCCAGGTTCTCGAAGCTCTGCGCGCGCTCGAGCGCGACCGCGGCCTGGTAGGAGATGCCCGCGAGCAGGCGCAGGACCTCCTCGAGCGTGTGCTCGCCCCCGATGGGCTCACGCACGCTGATGAAGCCCTCGATGAAGGCGTCGTTCCAGAGCGGCGCGAGCGCGAGATCCGGCCACGGGATCGACGGTGCGTGGCGTTTCGCCTCGCCGGCACCCAGCAGGAACGGCTCGACCCGCTCGCCCACGATCGCCCGAACCGCCTCGGCGGGAAGCACCACGGAGAGCATCGGCTGGAGCGCGGGATCGTCGTCGTAGCCCGAGTGGGCTGCGATCCGGTAGTCGCCGTTCTCGAGCGGCAGCCAGAGCGCGCAGTCCTTGTCTCCGAGCATGTGCGAGGCGGCCTGCACGGTCTCGTGCCCGATCTCGTCCGGCGTCTCGGCCTGCGAGATGGCGCTCGTGAACTCGAGCAGCGCCTTGAGGTGATCTGCCTCCCGGCGCTGGGACTCGTAGAGACGCGCGTTCTCGAGCGCGACGGACGCATGGCCGGCGAGCACCTCGAGGAGCCGAACGTCCTCCCGGTCGAACTGGTCGACGCCGAGCTTCGACATGACCATCACGCCGATCACCCGCGTGCCGTAGCAGAGCGGCACCGCGACGAGCGACTCCTCGATGGTGTGCGTGCCGGGGATCATCACCGCGTAGTCGCACTCGAGGGTGTTGCCGACGAGCTGGGGCTCGGCCGTGGCCGCGGCCCGCCCGGTGATGCCCTCGCCGATCTTCGTGCGCGGCAGGTCGACGTGCTCGCCGTCGCGTGAGACGAGCTCGCCGCGGAATGCGATCGGCACGATCTCGTCGCCCTCGATCACCGAGACGCGGCAGTTGTGGTAGTCGATCAGGAGCCGGAGCTCGTCGGCGATCACCGCACCGATCTGCCGCACGTCGTTGAGACGGTTGAGCTTGCCCGCCAGGCTCTGAAGCATCTTGAGGTGCGCGATCGAGCGCACGTCGCGGCCTGCCGCCGGGACGCCGTCGGGGCGCTCGGTCGAATGCTCGTCGAACAGCACGATCTGGTTCTTGCCCCGTGCCTTCGCCGTCATCATCGCGGCCTCGGAGCAGGCGACCAGCTCGCGGGGGTTCATCGCGTGCTGCGGGCCCTCGGAGATGCCGACCGAGATCGTCATCTTGCCGGCCGGCCCGAACTCGAACTCCGCCAGCGTGTCGGTCAGCCGGCGCGCGAGGTTGAGCGCGTCGCCGGCGTCCCCGCCGGCCATGATCACGCCGAACTCCTCGCCGCCGAGCCGGCAGACGACGTCGGACCCGCGCAGGGCGGCGCGCAACAGGTCGGCGAGCTCGGTCAGCACCTGGTCGCCGGCTCCGTGGCCGTACACGTCGTTGACGCGTTTGAAGTCGTCGATGTCCAGCATCAGCACAGCCACGCAGTCACGCGCGCGGCTCGCGCGCGTGAGCTCGGCGCGGAGGCGGTCGTGGAAGTAGCGATGGTTGTAGAGGCCGGTCAGCGAATCGGTCTGCGCCTGATACTCGAGCCGCGCACGGATCTGCGCGTTGTCGAGCGCGAGCGCCGCTGCATCGGCGAAGCGGGACGTCAGCTCGAACTCCTCGTCGCTGAAGCTCGCATGCTCGCCGAGGCGGTAGATGTTGAGCACGCCCTTGACCACGTCGCGGGCGATCAGCGGCACGGTGATGAGCGCCTCCGGCTCGTCGTCCGGCGTTCCCGGGACCGTCTTCGTGCGCGGGTCGTTGTGGGCCTCGTTCGTCCGCACGGGCTCGCGGTGAAGCGCCGCCCAGCCCGTGATCCCCTCGCCGAACTGGGACCGGCTCTCCATGATCTTCTCCGCCCACTTGTCCCGCGCGAGGACCGGGATCAGGAGCGTCTGCGCCTCGTCGGCCTGGTAGATCGAGAGCGTGTCGTGCGGGACGAGCTCCGCGAGCGTGTCGGCGATCCGGTCGAGCAGGTTGTCCAGGCTCTGCTCGGAGAGGATGTCGTGGAAGACGTCCGCCAGCTGTCTGTACGACTGGACGAGCGATTCGGACCGTGGGGCTTCAAGGTCGCCGGGAACGGCGGCCAGCGCTCGCGCAGGGGCCACAGCCGCGAAGAGGTGACGCACGGCCATAGTTTCTCGTTCTTCGGCTCCCAGGAGATCCCCCGGAAAGGGGAACTGGCGGTTTGCGTCAGATCAGCAGATAGGCGGCGATCGAGGCGGCCAGAATGGCCAGGCCGCCGAATGCGAGCTCCCGGCGGCGGAAGCCCAGAAACGAGGCGGCGAACGGGTTGCGGGCCGCTCCGGCCGGTAGTGCGCCGAGTGCCAGCAACACGATCGCGAGCGCCACGAGGCCCATCGCCAGGAACGGGAGCTTGCGCGTGGACGGCGCGAGGGATGCGGTGGAGAGAACGCTGTGCGGGCGCGTGACGGGCATCGGCGAGAAGGAGACGCTGCGGAGCCTTGTCGCCTTCGGTGCCGGCCCACGCGTGGGGATCGCGGGAACGATCGCCTGCGGACGCGCCACCGTCTGCCCGGGCCGCGGAGTGGTTCGCATCGACGCGGCCTTCGAGCGGGAACGCGTGCGGGTGAGCGGCCGCGCGACCTGCGAGCCGCCCGGGGCCGGCTGCGCGGCCGGTGGTGGCGGTGGCTGCTGCTGCTGCTGACCGGACGGCGGGGGCGGCGCCGGTGGCCCGGGCGGAGGCGGCGCGGGTGGCGCTGCGGGCGGTGGGGGAGGAGCCGGCGGCGCCGGAGGCCCGGGCGGAGGGGGAGGAGCGGGCGGTGCCGGCGGCGCGGGAGGCGGAGGCGGCGGCGGCAGGCCCACCGTCGTCACGGTGGGCAACGTGATCGGCAGGGTCGGGAACGTGATCGTCGGCAGCCCGATCCCCGCGCCGCCCAGCGATGCGCCGGCCCAGAGCCCGCCGAGCCCGAAGGCGAGGAACGCGAGGGCTCTGAGGCGGCGCACGTCACCGAGTAAACCGACGAGCCGCCGAATCGGTTGCGGCTCGCCTCCGCCGGTTAACACCACGTAAAGATTCCTGCGAGGATCGTGACAGGGGAACCCTTCTCGCTAACTTGGGTTGCATCTAGTTTGTGCGACCCCAGGAAGGACCGTCCGTGAGCACCCTCGTCGACAACCGAATCACGATCATCGCCGGCGCGTTCGCCGCCGCCTGGCTGCTCTCGCGCGCGAGCGCCGAAGTGGCGCGGCGCGTGCTCGTCTGGCACGACCGGCGGCACGGGGACAGCGATCCGGGCGAGACGGCCAAGCTCGTGGACGTCAAGCGCCAGGAGACGCTGGTCGCGCTGATCCGCACGGGGATCGCCTACTGCGGGTTCGCCGCCGCGGCCATCCTGACGCTGGCGGAGCTGATCGGCGGCGTCGACCGGCTGACCGCGATCGCCGGCGCCTCCTTCCTCCTGATCCTCGTCGGCTTCGCGGTCCAGCGCGTGCTGACCGACATCATCGCCGGGTTCGCCATGTTCGCCGAGCGCTGGTACGCGGTCGGCGACACCGTGGCGGTCTCAGGGCTCGAGGTGCAGGGCGTGGTCGAGGACGTCTCCCTGCGGCGCACGAAGCTCCGCACCCTCGACGGGGAGGCCATCCACATCCACAACTCTCAGATTCCGGCGGTCAAGGTGCTGCCACGCGGGGTGAAGGAGCTCGCGGTCGAGCTCTTCGTCTCGGACCGCGAGCGCGCCGAGCAGCTGATCACGTGGGTCGCGGCGATGCTCCCCGAGGGGCCGACGACCCTGGTGCGACGGCCGTGGATCGACGGAGTCGAGGAGTTCTCGGACTCCGTCGTGAGGATCGCTGTCCGTGCGACCACCGCGCCCGGCCGCGAGTGGCTGGTCGACAAGTTCTTCTGCGACCTGCTCAAGGAGCGCGCCGAGGAGGGCCTGATCGTGCACGGGCCGGTCGTCCTCGCCGTCGACGAGAGCGCGACGCGGAGCTTCGCGCGCGCGAGCGCGGCCATGCGCTGGCAGGCGCGCCGCGCAGCCGTCTGAGCGCGGCCCAACCATCGCGAGCAGCGAGTCGAGGCCGCTAGAGTCGGCCTCGATGGGCAAGGTCTCGGCGCAAGGGCTTGCCGAGCTGACTCCGTGCTCGCTCGACGACGTGCAACGGTTGGTGAGGCTCGGCATCCTCTCGCAGGAGGACGGGCTCTTCGCGCCGTCGGACGTTCACGTCGTTCGTCTGATGGCCGCGTTCGAGGGGGCCGGGATCTCGCTCGAGGACGTTGCTCGCGGCGTAGCCACCGGGGAGCTCTCGTTCCCGTTGGGGCTCTTCATGCCCGAGCCGGTTCGGATGGCGGCCACCTACGCCGACCTTGCCGGCGAGCTTCGGCGCTCACCGGAGCTGTTGCGGCGTCTGAGTCGTGAGCTCGGCCTGCCGCCGCCCGCCGACGACCGAGTCCGCGCCGAGGACGCAGAGCTCCTTTCGCTGATC
>CAVTNM010000003.1:0-14250 GCA_963736055.1 uncultured Actinomycetes bacterium
GCAAAATGGCTCGCCCGCACGACTAACGGGCGCTTCTTCCCGTGCGTTCCCGAAAAGGGGTGATGAAGGAAAACCGGCCCTTTGCCGAATGAGGTAGCGGTGAAGCGGCTCAGCCTTCTCCTTGCGGTGCTCGGCGCCGCACTTGCGGTAGCGGGATCGGCGGCCGCTGCCGGCAACCCGTTCGGCGTCACCGTGGTCCGGTTCCAGCACGGGACGACGCCCGCCGAGATGCGCGCGTCGGTCAACGCGGCGGGCGCTGTCGTCGTCGCCGACCTGAGTCAGGTCGACGCGATGGCGGTTGTGCCCCGCTCGAGCGGCTTCCTCGCGCGCGTGAACCGTGACTCCGACGTGACGTCGGCCTTCCCGGACGTGCTGCTCAGCAACAACCATCGTGAGCGCGGCGGCCATGACTTCTCTAGAGCGCCCGACTTCGACTGGCATCCGGGCAGAGACTTCCCCGACCCCTGGCACGACTTCCCCTCCTTCCTTGGCGTCACGAACCCCGAGGGCATCCTCCAGTGGGACGACAACCGGATGAACGTTCCTTCCGCCTGGAAGAAGACGACCGGCGACCACGGCGTCGTCGTAGCGGTCGTCGACACGGGCGTCGAGGCGCAGCATCGCGAGCTCAGGGATCAGCTGGCCGACAGGCTCGGCGGCAACTTCGTCGACTGCGACGACCTGCAGGCCATGGTCGACGCAGGCCTGATCGACCCGTCTTCGCTTCGTGACTGCCGCAACACCGACTTCGAGGGCCACGGCACCTGGGTCGCGAGCCGGATCGCCGGCGACGCGAACGGCTTCGCCTCGAACGGCGTTGCCCCCGGCGTGCGCGTCGCCTCCTACAAGGTTCTCGCGGCCGGCCTCGGCGGGCTGACGAGCTGGATCGTCTCCGGAATCGTGGACGCGTGCTCCTCGCGCGACGTCGACATCGTGAACATGTCCTTCGGCGGCTTCCTCGACCCGTCGAACCCGGACGACCAGCAGGTCTACCTCCTGCTCAGCGATGTCATGGACTACTGCCGCGCGCACGGGATTGCACTCTTCTCGTCCGCCGGCAACGAGCACGTCCGGATCGACCGCGTCGAAGTGGCGCTCGGCGACGAGTCGCTCGAGGGCGTCGGCCAGGTCACCTACGGCCCCGAGGGGTTCGCGACGGCCACGCCTGGCGACCCCGATCTCGCGAACTACGACCTGCGCGGGCTGCTCGAGGTTCCGGCCGGGCTCCCCGGAGTGACGATGGTTTCAGCCACCGCAAACGCGATCGGCGCAGCGCCGGCAGACGTCCCGCTGCGCTGGCGCAAGCACGTGGGCGCGCGTGACCAGCTCGCCTACTACTCGAACTACGGCTCGCGCGTCGACCTTGCCGCACCGGGCGGCGCGCGCCGGTACGAGATCCCGCTCTACGACGGTGGCGACGGCGACATCCTCTACGGCGGCTGGGGCTCGTTCGGCGCCCTCGCGGCCCGCGGACTGATCTGCACCGACCCCTACGAGGCCGCGCTGTTCAACTCGGCGTGCTTCAAGCTCGGCGGGCAGGGCTTCGGCTGGCTCCAGGGAACCTCCCAGGCCTCGCCGAACGCGGCCGGCGTCGCGGCGCTCGTGCTCTCGGCCCGCAAGAACCTCCGGAACCGCCCCAACGCGCTCGTCGCCCGGCTCCAGGACACCGCACGCGCGCGGATGACCAACTGGATGGGGCCGAACGACGCGGACAGCCTCGCCCCGGCGCTCGACGGCACGCCGTGCTTCAACGGGTTCTGCCACGTCGATCAGTCCGACCCGATCGACTTCTCGGACGCGTACGGCGCGGGGCTCGTGGACGCCGGCGCCGCAGTCCGCTAGCAGATCTCGCACGGCCGTGCATGCGTGAGCGGTTCGCGCGCATGCGTGAGCGGTTAGGGACACCGCACTGCGCTTGACTTTCTGATCTAGAGAGGCATATAAAGGCCCGTCTGCCTTCAGTTTATGCCTGAGCGCACCCGTAAACCCGACGAGAACGGCAAGGACCCGAGCGCGGTCGAGCTTGGCCGCCGTGGTGGTCTCAAGGGTGGCAAGGCGCGCGCCGCCAAGATGACGAAGGAAGAGCGCTCCGAGAGCGCACGCAAGGCGGCACAGGCTCGCTGGGCCAAGCATCGCGGCCAGGAACTGGAGCAGGACGTGGGGAGAGACAGAGATGACAACAGTCGTATCCGTCAGTCAGGGGGAGAGATGACTCGAGTTCGTGTAGGTGCCTTGACGGCCGTGTTCGTGCTGGCCATCGGGCTGACCTTGTTCCTGGTCTTGCTGGCCGGGCGATCGACCGGGCCGGGGGCGGCAATCACGCCGAAGGCCGGGGGCTCCGAGGAAGCCGCGGAGGCAAAGGCCGGACTTGGGCCTAACAGCTACGAGGGCTACCTGTCTGCGATGCGCACGTACCCGGCAAAGTCGATTGCGCCGGCGATCGTGCAGCGGGCGAAGAGGACGTTCGGCCGGATCGAGAAGGCCGACTCCCGTCGCGTCCGCCGCGGGCACACGTTCCTATGGGACAGCAACAAGTGGAAGCAGTTCGGTCCGCGCGTGAACGCGACCCAGCCGGGCGTCATCTCCTTCTCTGGAGCGACGAACAACACCGCGAGCCGCACGGTGCAGCTCGTGGCCGACCCGGACTGCAAGTGGAACAGGTGTCGGGTCTGGGCGGGCGTCTCCGGGGCCGGCGTCTGGATGACCAACAACGCCACGGTTCCGAATCCGGTGTGGGAGCAGATGAGCCCCGAGGATCTCGATCAGAACTCCGTCGGGACGCTCGTGCTCGCGCCGGGCGACAAGCACGGCGGCAAGCATTGGAGCAACAACGGCAATGGCAACGGGAACGGGAACGACGACGACACGCTCTACCTCGGCACCGGCGAGCCGAACCGCTGCTCGTCCGGGTGCGAGGCCGGCGTCGGCATCTACAAGTCGACCGACGGCGGAGAGCACTGGAAGAAGCTCAAGGACACGTGCGTCAACAACGCTACGTACACGTGCGTGAACCCCGGCACCGACGCCTTCCTCGGTCGCGCGATCAGCGGGATCATTGTCGACCCGACCAACAACAAGCACCTCCTGGTCGGCTCGGCGCAGGCCGTCCGCGGCCTCTCGCACGTGATCGGCGCCGGCGGCACCACGCGCGTTGAGCCCGGCGCGAACGAGCCCGGCCTCTACGAGTCGTGGGACGGCGGCAAGACGTTCACCGAGGTCTGGAACGGCAACAAGCCGGACCCGGGCCCGCAGTCGTTCGGGATCACCGATGTCGGGCTCGACCCGCTCGACCCGGGCACGGTCTACGTGGCGGCGTTCGACGCCGGCGTGTGGCGCCGCGACTCGGGCGCCTCGGCGACGTCGTTCAACCAGGTCTTCGCGCCGCAGTTCAACCAGGGCGCTGGGATCGACCGGGCGATGTTCGCCCTCACGGTCAAGAACATGCACACGCGGATCTACCTGACCGAGGGCACGCAGAACGGGGGCGGTATCGCGGGCCCGCTGGCGGCGAACTTCTGGCGCCTGGACAACGCCAACCAGTCGGCAGCCGCTCTGCTGGCCACGCAGGCCGCGGGCGCGACTCCGCCCGTTGCCGCGACGCACACGTTCCCGGCCGTCTACAACGGCTGGCAGAACCTGACCTCGAAGACGACCGGCGACCCGTACTTCGCCACGGACGACTTCTGCACCGGGCAGTGCTGGTACGACGAGGACGTCTACACGCCGCACGGGATGCCCGACACGGTCTACGTGATCGGCTCGAACCAGTATGGCGAGCAGCCGTGTGACACCAACGGAGTCGGCTGCGGGAACGGCCGCTCGAACGGCCGCGAAGTGCTCTATTCGAACACCGCCGGCGATCCCGACGGCTCGGCGACGGGCGCGGGAAGCATGCGCACGTTCACCGACCTGTCATACGACGCGACGATCAGCCATCCGTCGTGGTGCGCCTACGCGCCCTACTTCGACCAGGGCTGCGTCAACGCACCCAACGGGATCCATCCCGATCAGCACGAGGTCATCATCAACCCCGGCAATCCGACCCAGATCTTCGAGAGCTCGGACGGCGGGATCATCCGAACGACTGGAAACTTCGCCGACATCTCGGCGCAGTGCGACAGTCCGTTCCGTAACGGCGGAACGCCGCTCCCGCCGGCTTCGGGCAGCTACGCAGCCTGCAAGCGGCTCCTCTCGCGGGTTCCGACGGAGCTGAGCCACGTCGACAAGAAGCTGAGCAGCACGCTCCAGTTCATCAACGTGGCCATCAACCCGTTCAAGTCGTGCGAGGTCATGGGCGGGACGCAGGACAACGGGACGTGGTCGAACCTCGACAACTGCGATCGCAACACGTTCCACGCCATCATCTACGGTGACGGTGGGAACGCCGGCTACGACGCGACGGAGCCGACGTGGCGCTTCAACGAGTTCACGAGCGGCTTCAGCGACTCGAACTTCGAGAACGGCGATCCCGAGCGGTGGGTTATCTCGTCCGCTCCGGTTGTCAACAGCGGCGAGAACCCCGCGTTCTACTGGCCGCAGGTCTCGGATCCGAACCCGGTTCCGGGAACGCACCCGATCTACTCGGGCGCGAAGCACGTCTGGAGGACCTGGGCCTTCGGCGCGGGCCATCCGGGCGCGGTTCCACAGGACACGACTCCGGACATCGCCTTCTACGAGGCGAACTGCGCGGAGTTCATTACCTCCGGCGCCGATCCGAACTGCGGCGACTACCGCCCGCTCGGCGGCCCGTACTGCGACGGCGACGCCACGACGGCGACGCCTACGTGCATCAACCAGCCCGGCGATCTGACCGGCACGGTGTACGGGACCGACAGGGCCGGCGGCGTGATCTCGTGGATCGCCCGCGACGGTGCCGACCACGGCACGATGTGGGCGGCCACCGGACCCGGACGCATCTTCGTGACGCACAACGCGGATGCGAGCGACCCGGCGACGACCACGTGGCATCGCATCGACAGCTCGACGTCCGGGGCCTCGCCGACGCGGTACCCGAGTTCGATCTACGTCGATCCGGATCACCCGGATCACGCTTGGGTCAGCTACTCGGGCTACAACGCCGTCACGCCCACAACTCCCGGTCACGTGTTCAGCGTCTGGGAGAACGGCTCCGCTCCGGGTTCCGGCACCTTCACGAACCTGAACGTGGAGAGCGGCGCCTCGGCGTTCCCGACGCCGTTCTCGGACGGTGACCTGCCGGTGAGCGACGTCGTCCGGGACGACGCGACGAACACGCTGTACGTCGGCACGGACTTCGGCGTCCTCCGCGGGAACCACGACGGAGCGTCGTGGCACACCACGAAGGGCATGCCGAACTACGAGATCATGCATCTCGCGATCCAGCCTTCCAACCGGGAGCCGACGTGCATGGGTCCCGGCCATTGCAAGCGGTTGCTGTTCGCCGCGACGCATTCGCAGGGCATCTGGAGGATGAAGCTGAGCCACTAAGTCAGGCCGCTACCCAGCAGGCCGTGAAGAGGGCCGCCTCAGGGCGGCCCTCTTCATGCCCGCAAACGGGTCCATGCTTGACATTCCTCGATATCGGTTTCAGGATCGCAACCCTGGCGCGCTGTCCCACGACAGCGTCTACAAAGAAGGGGGAGAGCATGAGGTGCAGGCAGTTGCTGCTGCGAGCCTTCCTGGCCGTCGCAGCACTAACTCTCGTCTTCGCTGGACCGAGCTTCGGAGTGCGCGGGGCGCCGACATCACACGGCAACCTGCGCGACTTTGTCCGGTCAGTGGCGAGAGGACCATCGGCTGCTCAGCGAGCGGCGGTCGCCAAGCTCCACGCGAAGGCGACGTACAACTCCTACGGAACGCCGTCGACGCTTATGCGTCCCGGCGGGTACCTCGCCAAGCACGCGACCGGAGCGACGGCGGCAGCCGCCGCGAAGTACTGGCTCTCGAAGAACAAGGTCATCTTCCGGTTGGCTTCGGTCGGGAGTCTTCAGCTCCAAGCCGACTCGAGGCTCACCGGGAGCGCCGGTCACGCGGTCACGTTCCGGCAGTCCTTCGGCCAGCTCAAGGCGCTCGACGGCGCCGGGCTCGTGACCGTCGGCCTGCGCGGGAGCAAGACCAAGGGCTGGAAGATCGCGTATGTGTCCTCGAGCGTGATCGGCTCGGTCCCGCTCAAGGGCCACTCCAACCTCTCCGCGCCCCAGGCGTGGGTGCAGGCCGCCCGTAGCGGCGGGATCGTCCGCTCGGTGGTCAACGTGCAGGGCGTGAAGGTCGCCCGCGGCTGGACGAACCTGAAGGTGGCCGGCCTGCGTGACCTGCAGCGGATCAAGCGGGGCGCGTTCCCGCAGGGCCGCCAGGCCGTGCCGGCCTACGAGGCGATCGTGCTCGACAGCAAGGCGTCGACCGCGTACAACGTGGTCGTCGACGCCCGCAACGGCTCGATCCTCAGCCGGACGAGCCTGGTCGACAACCTCGCCGGCGGCGGCAAGCACTTCAATGCCGTTCAGACGTTCAACTTCAGCGGAACCATGCCCGCCACCGACGGTGCGTGTGACGTCAAGCAGGGTCCGTACACGGTAGGCCCGGGCGTCCGCGCGCTGGACGGCTTCGCGGCCGCGACGGTTCCGACCAACGACGTCGTCCTCAACCTCTATTTCGGGGCGACGCTGATCGTGCAGGCCGACACGCTGTTCTCGCCGGAGCAGTTCCACTACGAGCCGGCAGGCGGCGTGCCGCAAGGCGACTACTTCATGGAGGTCTGCGACTTCCCCGACGGCGCCGCCTGGCAGGAGCCGCGCACGTACACGGGTCACCTGACCCTCGACGACTCGCCTCCTCCGGCGCCGTACCTGGCGCGCTGGCAGGCGTTCCCTGCCAACCCACCACTGGCGACGCTGCCCTTCTACCCGTGGCAGAACCCGAGCATCGACACCCGGCAGATGTTCTGCTGGCGGGCCTCCGCGGGCTGCGACATCGTCACCGGCAATCTGGCCTCTAGGACACCCTGGGACTTCGACATGAAGGCCAATGCCTCCACGTTCACGACCAGGGGCAACAACAACCTCGCGGCCACGTCCTGGACGAACGACACCGTCCCGAGTGCGCCGCAGTTCATGCCGACGAGCACGAGCCGCGACTACTCGTTCTCGTGGACGAACAACTGGAACACGAGGCAGTGCGCAGTAGCCCTGCCCGCACCGGTTCCGGGTTCGACCTACGACGACAGTGCCGCCACGGTGAACCTGTTCGTGATGCACAACCGCATGCACGACTTCGCGTACTTCCTCGGGTTCACGGAGCAGAACTTCAACGCGCAGGCCAGCAACTTCGGCCTCACGGAGCTCCGGCGGGAGAACGACCCGCTCGTGGGAGACGTGCAGTCGGGGGCGGCGACGCCCACGCGTGACAACGCGAACATGATCACGCTTCCGGACGGCGCTTCATCGATCACGAACATGTACTTCTGGCAGCCGCTCGCAGGCTCGTTCTACTCACCCTGCGTCGACGGCGACTACGACATGAGCGTGATCGGCCACGAGTTCGGCCACATGATCGAGAACCGCATGATCGGCAAAGGTGCAAACCGCGCCGGCTTCCATGCGGGCTCGATGGGCGAGGCGTTCGGCGACTTCGATGCGGCCGAGTACCTCAACGAGAACGGGTTCATGCCGACCGACGGCGAGGATCCGTTCGTCGAGGGTGCCTACGCGACGGGGAACACGGTGCACGGGATCCGCGACTACACGATGAGCTGGCCGCAGACCGGTGCGTTCCCGACTCCCTCGAACCAGCCGGCTGTCGATCCGCTGAACTTCTCCGACATCGGCTTCGACACCGCGGGCAACGAAGTTCACTCCGACGGCGAGATCTGGGTCGCCACGAACTTCTCGGTCCGACAGGCGCTGGTGAACAAGTACAACAAGAACTTCCCGGCGACCGATACCGACCTGCAGGCTGATTGCGCCGCCGGCGTGCTGCCTGCACAGAACTGCCCCGGCAACCGGCGCTGGATCCAGCTCGTGTACGACTCGATGCTGCTCGACCCGGTTGGACCGACCATGATCGACGCGCGCAACTCGATGCTCGCGGCCGACATGCTCCGCTTCGGCGGCGCGAACCAGAAGGAGATCTGGGCAGCGTTCGCCATCCGCGGGATGGGACAGCTCGCGTCGGTGCACGCGAACGGCAACGCCGACACCGACCCGGTGCCGGACTTCGCGTCTCCGCTGGAGAAGAACACCGACGTCACGTTCGACCTTCGGGCGGACGCACCGGGCAAGCCGGCCGTCGTCGGCAAGGTGTACGTGGGCAACTTCGAGGCCCGCGTCACGCCGATCGCCGACACCGATCCGGCGACGCTGAACTCCGGCGTCGACGTCAACAAGGACGCGACCGCGTCGTTCACCCCCGGCAAGTACGACTTCCTTGCCGTAGCACCGGGGTACGGTTTCGTCCGCTTCAGCGCCAACATCGGCTCGAATCAGGTCAAGACCATGCAGGTGGTCATGCCCACGAACTGGGCATCCGCCGCGGGAGGAGCCACGGCCACAGGTGACGGAACCGGCCAGGCTGCCCTGATCGACGAGACCGAGGCGACCAACTGGTCTGCGGACGGCCGAGCCGCCGACGGAACCCTCTCCGGCATCGCCGGCAAGCAGGTGACCGTCGACCTCGCGGGAACCGATCCCCAGCAGATCAGCCACGTCGAGGTCAGCGCCATGATCGGACCGGCGCAGAGCCGCTTCGCCGCTCTGCGCGCGTTCGAGGTCTGGGCGTGCAACGCAGCGAAGGCGGACTGCTCCACCGACGCTGGGTACACGCTCGTCTACACGAGCCCGGCCGACGCCTTCCCAGGCGATGCGCCGCGCCCGAACGGGCCTCAGCTGATCATGCGTGACTTCAAGATCTCGAAGACGAAGGCCACGCATCTCCGGCTGCGGGTGCTGACGAACCAGTGCACCGGCGGCCCGGGATACCAGGGCGAGCAGGATGCAGAGCCGACCACCGCCACGGACTGCGACACGAACGTGTCTGCGGCGTCGACTCGCAGGTTCGTCAGGGTGGCCGAGTTCCAGGCGTTCACCTCCGACCCGACCCAGGGCGGCTAGCCGAACCGAACTCAGGCAGGCAAAAGGGGGGCCGGCGAGAGCCGGCCCCCCTTTTACGTGTGAAGGCAGGCGATCTCGGAGATCGTGAACGAGGCCCGGCTACCTCGTGAGCCTCTCGCTACGACGGTCGGCCCTTCACACGCGCGCACGCGCTTGAACGTGACGACGAAGGAGCCGCGAGTGCTCGCGCGGAGCTTGCGGCCGATGCGCTTCGAGCCAGCGGTCACCTTGATCTGGACACGCTCCCGGGGAGCGAACCCCGTGCCCTTGACGCGCAGCGGGTTTCCGTTCGTCGGGACAAGGTGCGCCTGCCTCGTCGTGGCCGCAAGCGCGGCCGGGACGAGCGCGAGGGCGAGAGCGAGTACGAGGGCGCGTCTCACCGCTAGTAGGCGACGGCGCCGCGGCCCGTCTCGGCCGCGTGACGCTGCTCGTCGGCCCGGTAGCTCGAGCGAACCAGCGGCCCGGAGAAGACCGAGCCGAAGCCGAGCGCTTCGCCCTGCTCGCGGAACCAACGGAACTCGTCGGGGTGCACCCAACGGTCGATCTTCGCGTGCTTCGAGCTGGGCTGCAGGTACTGGCCGATCGTGACCACGTCGACGCCGTGCCGGCGGAGGTCTCGCATCGTCTCGACGACCTCGTCGTTCGACTCGCCGAGTCCGACGATGATCCCGGACTTCGTCAGCACCGGGTAGTCCGCGACCTCCTTCGCGCGCCGCAGCAGCCAGAGGGCCTTGTCGTACGAGGCCTTGGCGCCGCGCATCCGCGCGTGGAGGCGCCGCACGGTCTCGATGTTGTGGTTGAAGACGTCCGGCCGCTCCGTGAGCACCGTCTCGAGCGCCTCCTCCTCGCAGCCCAGGAAGTCCGGCGTCAGGATCTCGATCGAGGCGTCGGGCAGCTTGCGCTTGAGCGCCCGGATGGTCGCGGCGTAATGGGCGGCTCCACGGTCAGGAAGATCGTCGCGGTCGACCGAGGTCACGACGACGTGCTTGAGGTTCATCTGAGCGGCCGCAGCCGCGAGTCTGAGCGGCTCGAGCGGGTCCGGCGGTCCGTCGGGCTTGCCCGAGTGCACGTAGCAGTAGCGGCAGGCGCGCGTGCACGTGTCGCCCAGGATCTGGAAGGTGGCCGTTCCGCGACCCCAGCACTCGGCGATGTTCGGGCAGCGGGCCTCCTCGCAGATCGTGTTCAGGCTCGCGCCGTGCAGGAGCTTGCGCACGTCGAAGTAGCGTGAATCCGCGCTCGGCGCGCGCACTTTCATCCACTCGGGCCTGCGCGGCCGCTCGGCGACGGGCAGAGAACGCTCCATCAGCCGAAGTCTAGAGGCCGGCTTCGTTGGTGCCGAAGATCGAGCTCTCGAGAATGTAGAAGAGCGCGATTGCCATGAATAGGATCACGCTCGCCCTCGGGCTGACGAAGGCGACGAGCGTCGCGCCGAGGTAGATGTACGGGCCGGGGAGGTAGCTGCGGGAGATCCCGCTCACGATCGCCGCATCGGCGTCAGCACTGAGAAGCCGCCGCCCATGGGACGCGTAGAACCAGTTGACGCTGAACATGATCGCGGTGACGACGAGCGTGAACCCGTAGAGGAGTGCTGCGTCCTCGGCGCCGGCGCCTCGGATGTGCTCGGCGACGATCCGTGTCGGAAACGGGACGAACGCAACGCACATGAGCAGGCCGATCGTTGCGATCAGAAACCGGCGATCCACCCTCTCGATCTGGGCCATCATCGTGTGGTGGTTGATCCACATGATTCCGATCGTGACGAAGCTGACCGCGTAGGCGAGGTACGACGGCCAGATGTCGAGGATCTGGGCCCCGAGGTCGTGGACGTTCTCGGGAATCTGCGCGTCGACGTTGAGGATCAGCAGTGTTGCCGCGATCGCGAAGACGCCGTCTGCAAAGGTCTCGAGCCGGCCGGTGCTCATCCGCACCGAGTCTGAGCAGAGGGTCGGTCGTGCCTAGCTCGGCGGCTCTGAGTCTGGCTCTGAGTCGCGCTCGTAGTCGGCCTGGCCACCTTCGAAATGGCCCTCGAGCTGACTGTCGTCCTTCCGCGCCTCGAAGTCCTCCTCTGCGACGTCGCGCTCGCTCTCGGACATGCGCGTCTCTTCCTCGGCGACCCCGAGGTCGTCCTTGCTCCACCAGGCTTTGATCTTTTCGATCAGGCTCATAGGCGTACGGTAACGCCTTGCGACGACCCGATGAGCTCGGCCAACTCGGCGGGGAACTCCTCGAGGTCGAGCTCGAAGACCTCCTCGAGGGCCGCGACGGCGTGGGGAACGACCTCGTCCACGGACACCGGCCGGCCGAGCTCGCGAGCGATCGTCGTGAACGCTGCGTCCTCGAGCCCGCAGGCGGTGATCCACTCGGTGAACGGCGCAGGGTCGAGGTCGACGTTGAGGGCGTAGCCGTGCGTCGTGACCCACTTCGAGACGTGAATGCCGATCGACGCGATCTTGCGGGGTGGTGCCTCGAGCCAGATGCCCGTGAGGCCTTCGATTCGGGTGGCCTCGACCGCGAGCGGCGCGAGCGCCCGGATCAGCGCCTCCTCGAGGTCGCGGCAGTAGCGCTTCACGTCCTGGCCGTGGCGGTGCAGGTCGAAGATCGGATAGCAGACGAGCTGGCCGGGCCCGTGGTAGGTCGACTTCCCGCCGCGGTCGGTCTCGACGATCTCGACCTCGGCGCCCCCGGGCACGTGGAGCTCGCGCTCATCCGCGCGACGTCCGAGCGTGATCACCGGCGGATGCTCGAGCAGGACGACCGTGTCCGGGATCGAGCCCTCCGTCACCGCACCCGCGAGTGCCCGCTGCAACTCCCAGGCCTCGGCATACGGCACCAGGCCGAGCTGCATCACGTAGCCGCGGCTCATGCGCTCAGACTACCCACCTGTAGCTCCGGCTCGGTGCCGAAGAACGCCCCGATTCGCTCCACCTCGGTCTCGAGCAACCGTCGCTCCTCCGCGCTCAGACGCCGTACTGGCTCGACGAGGATCGCGATCCGCTTGCCTCTCTTCGACCGTCGCCAGAGGCCGGCAACCATGCCGTCGACAAGCAGCGCGGGGACGCCGGCGATCCCCTCGAAGCGGCCCCGCGAATGCCTCTTCAGGAGCTCGCGAACCGGCGGGGGCACAAGCTGCTCCCGCTCGCGGAAGCCCATCACGTAGGAGTCGTACTCCGGCAGCAGCCGCAGCGGGCCGGGAGTGTGACGTAGCTCTACCGCGAGCTCGACGTCCTCGAGGGGCTCGAACACCCGCCGTGCCTCGGGGCCAGTGATGCCGAACCACTCGGCGAACTGGCTGTGTCCGGCCGGCCCGTACGAGGCAAGGTAGCGTCGCCACGCCTCCACAAGCGCCTCATCGGGGTCGACCTCGCGCCACCCGGACCACTGGTCGGTTCGCACGAACGTCACCTTCGGGCCGCGCGGCGGCCCGTGGCACAGCTTCCCGAAAGTCGCTGCCGAGCCGATGATGTGGCCCCAGCCGGACCCGATCTGCTCGCCAGCCCACTCGCCGACTCGTTGGGCGACCTTCTCGGCGAGCTCATCCCGCAAGAGGCAGCGTCCGTCGAGCGCGTCCCCGATCGCATCCAGGACAGCCGCGCCCTGCGACGCATCCAGCCCGTAGGCCTCGTACCACGGCGGGCCGACCGCGCGGGTGGCCGCCGCCCATATCGGCAGGTCGTCAGCCGGATGGAGATGGAGCGTTCCGCGGACGGTCCAGGTCTTCACGAGCGACCTCTGCTCCCAGAGCGCGGTGCGAACGTCGGCTTGCGTCACTCCGTCTATCCGCGCGCTGATCGCGAGCTCCGCGGCCGCCGTGACCTGTGCCTGAACGCCGCAGACGTCGCGAACCACGTCGACGAGCCGCTCCCTCGGCGCGCGCGCGAGCAGATGACTGCGCGCAAGCCGCCGCCGCCGAATCTGTTCCCACGAGAGGGAACTCATATCGCCCTTGCCGCGGGAAGAGCTAGTAAGAGCCTTCGTCCCAGCTCTCGAGGCTCTCGCGGAGCTCCTTCATGAACTGGGCCGCGTAGGCGCCGTCGACCAGCCGGTGGTCGTACGAGAGGCAGAGATTCATCATCGGGCGGATGCCGATCACGTCCTCGCCCGCGTCGTCCTGGACGACCACGGGCCGCTTGACAAGCGCCTCGACGTCGAGGATCGCCACCTGCGGCTGGCTGATGATCGGCGTGCCGATGATCGCGCCCCAGCCGCCCGGGTTCGTGATCGTGAACGTCCCGCCCTGGACGTCGTCCGGGGTCAGCTTCTTGTTGCGAGCGCGGTCCGCGATGTCGACGATCGCGCGGGCGATGCCGAGGAGGTTGAGCCCCTCGGCGTTCTTGATCACCGGAACGATCAGCCCCTGACCGCCCTCGAGGGCGACGGCGATGCCGAGGTTGACGTACTTCTTCATCACGATCTGCTCGCCGCGGACCTCGGCGTTGACCCACGGCCAGTTGTGGATCGCCTCGATCGTCGCCCGCGCGATGAACGCGAGATAGGTCAGGTTGACGCCGTAGCTCTCCTCGTACTCGGGCTTCAGTCTCTTGCGGAGCGCCACGACCTTCGCCATGTCGATCTCGAAGACGGTCGTCACGTGCGCGCTCGTGTCGAGCGAGCGGCGCATGTGCTCCGCGATCCCGCGGCGCATCGCGTTCATCGGGACAACCTCCTCGCCGACCTCCGCGGCGACCGCGGGCTGTGGCGGAGGCGCCGCGGCCGGCGGAGCGGGCGGTGTCGGCGGCGCTGTCGGCACGGGCGGCGGAGGTGGTGGCGGAGGCGCGGGCGCCTCGGGGGCAGGGGCGGGCTGGACCGGAACGACGGGCTCGGCGGGCGCCTCGGGTTGAGCTGGCGCCGCGGCCGGCGGTCCGGACTCGACGAAGGCAAGGATGTCCTTCTTGGTCACGCGTCCCCCGCGACCGGTGCCGGCGACCTGTGCCACGTCGACTCCGTGCTCGGAGGCGATTCGCGCGACGACCGGCGACACGAAGGTCTTCTCTCCCGGGCCGTTCGTGCCCTGCGCTACCGGCTCGGGCTCCGCGGCGACCGGCTCGGGTTCAGGCTCAGGCTCAGGCTCTGCGGCGACGGGCTCGGGCTCTGCCTCTGGCTCCGGTTCCGGCTCGGGTTCCGCGGCGACCGGCTCAGGCTCGGCTGCAGGCGCGACCTCGGCCGGACC
>CAVTNM010000004.1:0-13828 GCA_963736055.1 uncultured Actinomycetes bacterium
TGCCGAGCAGCCCGGCCTCCCGCACCTCGTCCAGAGCCGAGCGCAGCACCTCGAACTCGTGCGAGTACTCGCCCGCAGGTAGATGAAGACGTTCGTCGACTCGATCGCATGCGCGTGATCAGGCAGCCCTCCAGCAGCCTGTGCGGCACCGGGAGCATGATCTCCCGGTCCTTCGAGTCCCCAGGCTCCGATTCGTCGGCGTTGACGACCAGGTAGACCGGCTTGCCCGTGCCTTGGCGAGGAAGCTTGCCTTGCGGCCCATGGGGAACCCCGCGCCGCCCCGCCCCCGCAGGCCAGACGCGAGCAGCTCGTCGACGATCGCCTGCGGCTCGAGCTTCGGGCATTCGCGAGCGTCGTGTAGCCGCCCGCCTCGCGGTACCCCGCCAGCTTCGTGAGGTCGTGCTCGTCTGCACCCGCGAGCACGATCGGCACGCGCCCGCGGCTACTCACCCCGCAGCTCCTGCACGACAGCCGGCACGTCCTCGGGTGTCGTCGGCTCGCGGTAGCGGTGATCGACCACGACCACCGGCGCCCAACCGCAGCCGCCTGCGCACTCCATCGTCTTCAGGGTCACCTGGCCGTCGGCAGTTGTCTCTCCGGGGCGTACCCCGAGCTCGCGCTGGAAGGCCTCGACCACCCGCTGTGCCCCGACGAGCGCGCACGAGACGTTGGTGCACACCTCGACCAGGTGCCGCCCTACCGGTTCCAGGTGGAGCATGTCGTAGAACGAGGCGACCGACTGGACGTATGCCGGCGTGACCCCGAGCGCCGTGCCCACTTCCTCGAGCGCCTGCGGTGGAAGCCAGCCGTCGTTTCGCTCCTGCGCCAGGTGCAGCGCCGGCAGGATCGCCGAACGCGCCTCCGGGTACCGGCCCGCGATCGCGCGGATCTCAACGATTAGGTCCGTCACCGGTCCACCTCTCCCATGACCGTGTCGAGCGAGCCGACGATCGCGATCAGATCGGCGACGAGCGCGTCGCTCATGCAGGTCGCAGTCGCCTCGAGCGCGACGAAGCTCGGTGCCCTGAACTTCACGCGCCACGGCTTCGGCCCGCCGTCGGAGACGACGTAGCAGCCGAGCTCTCCGCGCGGCGACTCGACGGGGACGTAGACCTCGCCCTCGGGCACGCGGAAGCCCTCGGTGACGATCTTGAAGTGGTGGATCAGCGACTCCATCGAGGTGTGGAGCTCCTCGCGCGGCGGTAGCACGACCTTGCGGTCGTCGGCGATCCACGGCTCGCCTTCCATCTCCTCGAGCCGGTCCAGGCATTGGGCGACGATGCGGGTCGACTCCCGCATCTCGTCCATGTGCACCTTGTACCGGTCCCAGACGTCCCCGTTCTCGTAGACGGGCACGTCGAAATCGACGTCGTCGTAGGCCAGGTACGGCTGCGCCTTGCGCAGGTCCCAGTCGACGCCCGAGCCGCGCAGCACCGGCCCGGTCTGGCCGAGCGCGATCGCGTCGTCGGCCGACAGCAGGCCGAGCCCCTTCGTCCGCTCGAGCCAGATCGCGTTCTGGTCGACGAGCGTCTCGTACTGGTCGACGGCCCTCGGCATCCAGCCGACGAACTTGCGAGCCTCGGGGAAGAAGCCGGCCGGGATCTCCTCGGCCAGCCCGCCGACCTGGTAGTAGCGCGTGTGCATGCGCTCCCCGGTGACCATCTCGAACAGGTCGAGAATCTGGTCGCGCTCGCGGAAGCAGTACCAGAACATCGAGATCGCCCCCAGCTCGAGCGCCGCGGTCGCGAGCCATACGAGGTGCGAGTGGATCCGGTTGAGCTCGGCGAGGCACATCCGCATCCAGGTCGCCTTCGGAGGCACCTTCAGCGCGAGCAGCTTCTCGACCGCCAGGACGAACACGAGCTCGTTGTTCTGGAACGAGAGGTAGTCGATGCGCGGCGAGTAGGTGATCGCCTTCCACCAGCTCTTCTGCTCCATGTTCTTCTCGAAGCCGGTGTGCAGGTAGCCGACCACCGCGCGCAGGCCGACGACATGCTCGCCGTGCAGCTCGACCACGAGGCGGAGGACGCCGTGGGTCGACGGGTGGTTCGGGCCGAAGTTGACCTCGAGGATGTCGTCGGAGTCGCGGAGCTCCGGCGGGACCTGCAGGATCGTCGGCACCGGTGAGGGCACGTGCGAGCCCTCGTAGATCTTCGGGCGCTCCGGGGCGACGGCCACTATTCGTCTCCAGAGAAGCGGACCGGCTCGCCGCCGATCGGGTAGTCCTTGCGCAGAGGGTGCCCCTCCCAGTCGTCCTCCATCAGGATCCTGGAGAGGTTCGGGTGACCCTCGATCCGGATGCCCATCATGTCCCAGGCCTCCCGCTCGTGCCAGTCGGCAGTAGGCCAGATGGGAACGAGGCTCGGCACCGGCTCGTCCTCGTCGAGCCAGACCTGCACCCGAACGCGCGTCCCTCCCGGGATCGACAGCAGGTGGTAGTTCATCGCGAATCGCTTCGGCTTCGGGTCGGGCAGCCGGTCGTAGCCCTGGGAGCCCGGCGCGTTCAGGTCGCGGCCCCCCGAGGTGCCGATGTAGCCGGCGACTCCGCGGGTGCCCCAGCCGAGGTAGTCGGTCGGCGTGACGTCGGCGAGCATGTTGAAGCCGTCCTGGTCACGCAGGTGCAGACAGGCGTCCTCGAGGCGAGAGGGGTCGACGACGAGCGTTGTCTCGCCGAGCGACTCGGTTGTCTCGACGAGGCCCGGGACGCCCTCGAAGCTCAGGACGCCACTCCGCGGATCTCGTAGGCGGGCGGCACCCCGGCCCTGATCTTCTCCTGCAGGCGGACGATTCCCTCGAGCAGCGCCTCCGGGCGGGGTGGGCACCCGGGCACGTGTATGTCGACGGCCACGATCTTGTCCACGCCCTGGAGGACTGCGTAGTTGTTGAACATCCCGCCGGAGCTCGCGCAGGCGCCCATCGCGATCACCCACTTCGGCTCGAGCATCTGGTCGTAGATCTGGCGCAGTGGCGCGGCCATCTTGTGCGCGACGCGGCCCGAGACGATCAGCAGGTCGGCCTGGCGTGGCGACGAGCGGAAGACCTCGGCGCCGAAGCGAGCGACGTCGTAGCGGGCGGAGACGATCGACATCATCTCGATCGCGCAGCAGGCGAGGCCGAAGGTGTCGGGCCAGATCGAGCTCGACTGCGCCCAGGCGACCGCCTTGTCGACGGTCGTCAGCATCAGCTTCTGCTCCAGGTCGCCGAGCTCCTGCTCGAAGGTGCTCGGGCCCTTGCCGGTCCACATCACCCGCTCGCTGTGCAGGCCGTAGTCGGCGAGCCGCTTGTCCCGTTTCACCGCCACTCGAGAGCCCCTTTGCGCCAGATGTAGACATAGGCCACGCCGAGGATCACGAGGAAGAAGGCGAACTCGGCGAACCCGAACCACGCGAGCTGATGGAGGATCACGGCGAGCGGATACAGGAAGACGATCTCGATGTCGAAGACGATGAAGAGCATCGCCGTGAGGTAGAAGCTGATCGTGAAGCGGGTCTCCTCGGGCGGCCCCTTCGAGACGCCGGACTCGAACGCCAGGGAGCGGGTGCGGACGCGGCGGTGCGGCCGCGTCGCGAACAGGAACGACATGGCCATCATCGACGCCGGAATCGCGAGCGCGAAGAACCCGTAGATCAGGAAGGGCAACCAGCTGTCGAGCACGCGTTCCTCCCGGGGGTAGGGCGAGCCGGAAGTTAGCAGAGCGGAGGAGGCTACGAGCGAGGAGGAAAACGGCTCAACCAAGCGTGAGGCGGTTGTTACAAACTTCCCCCTCGGGAACGCCCGGGAGGGTGATTCGGACAGCCGGGGCACGCTGCTACGATTGGCCGGTGGCGACCACCGAGCACGAGCTCTCGCTCGTTGCGCTGACCGAGAGCGCGGCGGCGAAGATCAAGGACCTGATGGCCGAGGAGCCCGAGGGCGAGGCGGCGGTCCTGCGCATCGCCGTCCAGGGCGGCGGTTGCTCGGGCTTCCAGTACGCGCTCGGGTTCGACCGGGGCGCGCAGGAGGGCGACAACGAGCTGATGAGCCACGGCATCTCCGTCGTGGTCGACCCGTTCAGCGCGCCGTATCTCTCCGGCACCGAGATCGACTGGGTCGAGGGCCTGCAGGCCGGGTTCGCGATCAACAACCCGAACGTCTCGGCCTCGTGCGGCTGCGGCCACTCTTTCCAGGTGGAAGAGGGCGACGAAGCAGCAGGCGACGTGGGCGGCTGCGGCTCCGGCTGCTCGCACTAGAACGCAGCCCGCGCCGGAGGCCCGGCGACGCCTGCCGTGTAGGCGGGAGTAGCATTTCGGCGCCGTGAGCGACAACGGCGTCACAGACATCACCATCCTCGGAGCCGGGCCGACCGGCCTCGCTGCGGCCTACTACGCGGGCCACCGCGACGCGTCCGTCCGGATCATCGAGAGCCTCGAGCAGCTGGGCGGCCAGGTGGCGGCGGTCTACCCGGAGAAACACGTCTACGACGTTGCCGGGCACCCGAAGATCATGGGCACGAGGCTGATCGAGCTCTGCGCGGACCAGGGCCTCCAGTACGGGCCCGAAGTGCGCCTGGGCGAGGAGGTGCAGACGCTGGAGCGGCTGAGCCAGAACGGGGAGGAGCTGCTCGCGATCGGCACCGACAAGGGCGGCCCCTACATTTCGCGGGCCTTGATCATCACGGCGGGTCACGGTGCCTTCGAGCCGCGCAAGCTGGGGATCGAGGGGATCGAGGAGTGGGAGGACAAGGGCGTCCACTACTTCGTCCGCGAGAAGGACGTCTTCCGCGACCGCACCTGCGTGATCGTCGGAGGCGGGGACTCGGCGCTCGACTGGACTCTCGGCCTGCAGGACACCGCGCGCGCCCCGATCGCGCTCGTGCACCGGCGCGACAATTTCCGGGCGCTCGAGTCCTCGGTCAACGAGGCGCGCTCGCTCGAGGGCGAGGGCCGCGTCCGGATCTTCACGCCGTGCGAGGTGCGCGAGATCCACGGCGACGGCAGCATCCAGGCGGTCTCGATCGAGAACACCAAGACGGGCGAGGTCGAACAGGTGGACTGCGAGGCGCTGATCACTCTGCTCGGGTTCCACTCGCATCTCGGGCGCGATCGCCGAGTGGGGGCTCGAGCTCGAGGGCAAGCGCCAGATCAAGATCGAGCCGACGACCTGCGAGACCACGCTTCCCGGCGTGTACGCCGCGGGCGACGTTGCCGGTTACCCGGGCAAGATCACCCTGATCACGATCGGCATGGGCGAGGCCGCGATCGCTGCGAACAACGCCGTTGCCCGTATCCGGGGCGAGAAGGTCCAGCCGAAGTACTCGACTGACTAGACTCGAAGCGTGGCCCGGACGGAAGAACGGAAGGAGCTCTGGGGCGTGGAGACTCGCAAGGCGGTCGAGAACTTTCCCGTCTCCGGCGAGCCGATTCCCCCGCCCGTGGCGCGCTGGCTGGGTCGCATCAAGGCTGCCGCGGCGCGCGTGAATGCCGAGCTCGGCCTGCTCGACGCCGAAAAGGCCGAGCGGATCGCCGCCGCTGCCGATCGCGTGGGCGCGGGCGAGCTCGACGACCAGTTTCCGATCGACGTCTTCCAGACCGGCTCCGGCACCTCGTCGAACATGAACGCGAACGAGGTGATCGCGGCGCTGGCCGGAGACGACGTTCACGCGAACGACGACGTCAACATGGGCCAGTCGTCGAACGACGTCTTTCCGACGGCCGTTCACCTGGCCGCGCTGGAGGAGATCGTGCGCGAGTTGCTGCCGGCGCTCGATCGGCTCGCCGAGGCCCTGGCAGCCAAGGCGGAGGAGTTCGACGACGTGGTCAAGTCGGGCAGGACGCACTGGATGGACGCCGTCCCCGTCACGCTCGGCCAGGAGTTCGGCGGGTACGCGGCCCAGGTTCGCGAGGGAGCCGCTCGCGTGCGCGACACGCTGCCCCGGCTCGGCAAGGTGCCGCTCGGCGGCACCGCGACCGGCACCGGCCTCAACACGCACCCGGAATTCGCCTCGCGCGTGCGCGCGCGACTGCATGAGGAGACGGGTCTCGAGATCTCACCGCCTGCAGACGCGTTCGAGTCCCAGGCGGCGCGAGACGGGATCGTCGAGGTCTCGGGCGCTCTCAAGGTCGTGGCCGTCTCGCTGACGAAGATCGCGAACGACATCCGCTTCATGGGCTCCGGCCCGCGCGCGGGCCTCGGCGAGTTGATCCTGCCCGAGCTCCAGAAAGGGAGCTCGATCATGCCCGGCAAGGTCAATCCCGTCATCCCCGAGGTCGTGACCCAGGTCGGCGCGCAGGTGATCGGCAACGACCAGGCGATCGCCGTCGGCGGTCTCCAGGGGCATTTCGAGCTGAACGTCTTCGTCCCGCTCCTCGCCCGCAACCTCCTCGATTCGATCAAGCTCCTCGCGAGCGCGTCCCGCCTCTTCGCGGAGAGGTGCGTGCAGGGCATCGAGGCCAACCGCGAGACGTGCGAGCGCTACGCCGAGCTCACGCTTTCCGCGGCAACCGCGCTCAACCCCTACATCGGCTACGACAAGGCGACCGAGATCGTCAACGAGGCGGCGAGCTCGGGGCGCTCGCTCCGCGAGGTCGCGCGCGAGGCCGGGGTCGACGAGAAGACCCTGGACGAGGCTCTCGACTACCGCGCGATGGCCAAGCCGCACGACGCCTGACGTTTAGCGCTCGACGCGGAACGCCGCCAGGCGGCTCTTGGCCTACACCGGCATGCAGGCCGGCGCGGGCAGGCGCTTCAACGTCGCCCTGCTCCCAGAGCTGCTTATTGCCACGACCCGGACCGAGTTGCAGCGGCCGGCGCCGATCGGGAAGGTCGTCCGGAAGGCGCCGCGGCCGGACGCTCGGAGGCGATTCACGTTCTTCGTCTCCCCGATCACCGCGGTCACCCGGACGTGCTCATGACTGCGGAAATGAGCGCCGCTCACCTGAAGTGGAGCCATCCGCTGGATGCGGAGCGACGGCTTGGGCGCTGAGCCGGCGCCGAACGCGGCGAGCGTGAGTATGGCCGCGCCGATCGCGACGGCCCCAGTACCGAGTGCGAGCCTTCGCATCTGCCCTCAAGTATGCCACCCCGTTTGCAAAACCGCCGCAACGGGAAGAATCGGCCGAGCGAGCCCGGGCGGGGATCTTCCCGCCCACGGTCAATGTCCAGGGGAGAGGAGAGAGACCATCGGGCACAGGGCTGTGGCCTCTCGGTCGGCCCGCGGTGTGGGGCGTCCTGGAGAGGGAGGTGATGCCGCGCAGAGCGCGCTTCGCTCTGCGAACTAGGGGTCATCCAGCGATCGAAGGAGCACCATGAAGATAACGCTACGTCTCCTGTTCGTCGGCGCGGTGATTGCGGTGGCCGCTGCCGGCGCCGCCTTTCGCCCGAGCGGAGCGACGAGCCAGCTCGTCGGCAATCGCGTCATCGATCACGAACTGAAGATCGAGGAAGGCCTCGCCAAGCCGGACCGGTTCGTGGCTCCGATGTCGGGTGGATTAGTGACATCCGCGCTCGACGCAACCGGCTTTTACGCGCGGCGCGCCGCGAGCGCTCACGAGAACGGCAACGACGGCGGGCTCTCGAGCGTCGGCACCCAAGGCTGCCAGAACACCTTGAAGGCCAAGGGCGTCGAGAACATCCGGGTCAACCAGGACTGCTCTCTCCGGCGGCAGGCCGAAGAGGTAGTGGTTACCAACCCCACCAATCGGAAGAACATCATCGCCGGGCAGAACGACTCCCGGATCGGCTTCAACCATTGCGGCTACGACTGGTCCTTCGACGGCGGGGACACTTGGGGTGATCAGGTCCCGCCCTTCTATCAATTCGTCGGAGGCGACGGGCACACGTTCGATGCTTGCAGCGATCCAACGGCCACCTTCGACTCCCAGGGCAACGCGTACGTCGGCGGTGTTCTCTTCGACATCACCTCGGCCGCGAGCGCGTTCGTCGTCGCGAAGTCCAACGCCGGGATCGGCGGGGCGTTCTACCACTCGCCGGACCCCGCTGGCGGCTTCCAGACCTTCCGTGACACGCCGCTCGGTGTCGTTGCGAACGACAACGACCCGAACATCGCTCACGACAAGGAGTTCATCGTCGCGGATTCCACCAAGTCGAGCCCGAAGGCCGACAACGTCTACGCGACCTGGACCCGCTTCGACTTCGACACAGGCGCGGGAGTCGGCGCGCACAGTCCGATCTATTTCAGCCAGTCGACGAACGGCGGCGCCACCTGGTCGCCAGGGATCGAGATCAGCGGCGCAAACGCGACCGCCTGCACCGCCGGGAGCGCGGAGTCCAATCCCAACGCCTGTGACCAGGATCAGGGCTCGGATCCGATCGTCGGCAGTGACGGCACCGTCTATGTGTCGTTCTTCAACGGCAATACCCCGACACTGGGCGTGAACCAGCACATGATCGTCAAGTGCGTGGCGGCGAATGACTGTTCGAACCCGGCCAGTTGGACGGCGCCGGTCAAGATCAACACCGACTTCGGTTTCCAGCCTGTGGGGCCGGTCGCGTCGACGGCCTGCCCGGCCGGCCGGCAGTGCATTCCGCCGAACGGGTACCGGGTGCAGGACGAGACCTTCGGGTCGATCACGATCGACTCGGCCGGCCGCCTGTACCACGTCTTCTCCGACGCGCGGAACCTCGGCGCGAACTGCAACCCGCTCGGGCCTGCAGCGACAGCCACTCCGCCTTGCGACACCGACGTGTTCTACTCGTTCTCCACGGACGGAGGAGCGACGTGGAGCCCGGTGACCAAGCTCACGCCGGCGGGTAGTGCGCAGTGGCAGCCCTGGGGGGCGGTCGCACCCGACGGCAAGAAGCTCTTCGTCGGCTACTACGACCGTTCCTACGGCGATTGCGAGACGACCGGGTGCAACGACATCACGATGGCGACCATAAAGAACCCGGCCTCGTCATCTCCCACGATCGACCACATGCGCATCACGACCTCGTCGATGCCGAACCTCGTCGTGGCCAACAACCCGATTCAGGCCGGCTTCCTCGGCGATTACATGTGGGTCTCGACCGATTTGAAGGGCAATCCGTCCCTCGTCTGGGCGGACACCCGTGGATTGGGCGGGACCGTCGAGGAGGACGTCTACCTCGCGAGGCCGAACGACTGACAACAGCTGAAACACTCGCGCCCGGCGCGTGTGATGAAGGGCCGCCCCTCCGGCGGCCCTTCGCTTGCCCGGAAAGGGTGATGGAGGACTCGCCGCCCGCTGCCGAATCTGAACCTGGTGATGCGGCCCACACTGTTCCTCGCGACGCTCGCCGCCGCGCTCGCGCTCACGGGATCTGCCACTGCCGCCGGCAACCCGTTCGGGGTCAGCGTGGTCCGGTTCAGCCCGGACACGACTCCCGCACAGATGCGCGCGGCTGTCGCGTCCGCCGGAGGCGTGGTCGTTGCCGATTTGAGCGCGATCGACGCGCTCGGCGTGGTTCCCCGCGCCAAGTCGTTCTCGGCCCGGCTCGCCTCGAGCGACGCCGTGACCGACCTCTTCCAGGATTCGCTTCTCACCACCGAGCGCGGCTCCGACGAGCGCCATCGGACCGGGCGGGGTGCCGACGACGGTCCCGGCGACGGCCGCGGCCGCTTCGTCGCCGATCCGTGGCACGACCTCTCCTCGTTCTTCGGGGTGACCAACCCCGAGGGAATCCTCCAGTGGGACGACGGGCGCATGAACGTTCCGGCAGCGTGGAGGCGGACGACCGGCGACGACTCGATCGCCGTTGCCGTGCTCGACACCGGCGTGCAGGCCGGCCACCGCGAGCTGCGCGGCGTGCTCGACCCGTCGCTCGGGGGCAACTTCATCCCCTGCGAGGATCTGAAGGAGCTTTACGGCCTCGGCGTGATCGACCGCCTGGGGCTGCGCGACTGCCGCGACGGCGATTTCGAGGGTCACGGCACCTGGGTCGCGAGCCGGATCGCCGGCGCCTCCAACGGCTTCGCCTCCAACGGCGTCGCCCCCGGCGTGCGCATCGGCTCCTACAAGGTTCTGGCGGCCGGCCTCGGCGGGCTCTCGACCTGGATCCTCTCCGGGCTGGTCGCCGCGTGCTCCGACCCGCGGATCGACGTGGTGAACATGTCGATCGAGGGCTACATGAACCCCGACGACCCCTTTGACGCCGACGACTACCTCCTCTTCACGGATGCGGTCGACTACTGCCTCTCGCACGGCGTCCCGGTCTTCGCGGCCGCCGGCAACGAGCACGTCCGGGTCGACCGCGTCAACCTCCGGCTCGACGGCCGCAAGCTGAAGGGCGCCGGCCGGGTCTCGCTGGGCCCGGAGGGAATTGCCACGGCCTCCCCCGGCAGCGACTCGCTCGACGACTACGACCTGCGCGGCTGGCTCCCCGTCCCCGGCGGGGTTCCCGGCGTGACGATGGTCTCGGCCACGGCAAACGCGATCGGGGCGGCGCCTGGTGACGTTCCGCTGCGCTGGCGCGCCCACGTGGGCGCCCGCGACCAGCTCGCCTACTACTCGAACTACGGCTCCCGCATCGACCTCGCCGCTCCCGGCGGTGCCCGCCGCTACCAGATCCCGGGTTATGACGGCGGCGACGGCGACATCCTCTACGGCGGCTGGGGCTCGTTCGGAGCGCTCTCGGACAGAGGTCTGATCTGCACCGACCCCTTCGCTTCCTCGATCTTCAATTCGGCGTGCTTCTCGTTCCGCGGGCAGTCCTTCGGTTGGCTCCAGGGCACGTCGATGTCCGCGCCGAACGCTGCCGGCGTAGCCGCGCTCGTGCTGTCGGCACGCCCAGACCTGCGCGGGCGGCCCGAAGCCCTCGAGCGGCGCCTCGAGCGGAGCGCGCAGGACGACCTGAGGAATTTCATGGGCCCGAACGACCCGAACAACACGGCGCCGGCGCTCGACGGCACGCCCTGCGACACGGGCTTCTGCCACGTGAGCCAGACCCATCCGATCGGCTTCGAGGACGCGTACGGCGCGGGCCTCGTCGATGCGGCCACGGCCGTCGGCCGCTAAGACCGTCCGAACGGCGTCGCTTGCTCGTTTGAAATCTGATCTAGATAGGCATATAAGCGTGTCTGCATAAGCACACGAGACGGTCATGGGGAGCGTCTCGTTCCGGTGGGGAGGTCCGAGGGGGAAAGCGCACGAGCGCAGTAGTCCGACGTTTGCAGCGTCCGCTGCAGCCCGCACCGGTGTCGGCCAACAATCGCAAGGGGAGATTCGATGACACGAACACGCACGAGCGTCCTGGGGGCGACGTTCTTCCTGCTCGCCGGGGCACTTGCTCTGACGCTGGTGCTCCTGACGGGACGTTCGTCAGGTGCGAATCAGGTCAAGCTCAGGCTCGGCGCCGGCGTCGCCGGTGCGGCCAGCAAGGAAAACGCCGCGGGCGAAGGCCCGGTCGGGTCCTACGAGGCGTATCTCTCTGCCGCGCGGACCTATCCGGCCGCTGGCATCCCGCCTGCGGTCGTCGCGCGCGCGAAGGCGACGTTCGGGCGGATCGCGAAGCGGGACGCCTTCATGGCCAAGCACGGCCGCCGCTTCCTGAGCGACGACGGCAAGTGGGAGCAGTACGGGCCGCAGACCTACGCGGTCCAGCCCGGCGTGACGGCCTTCTCGGGAGCGACGAACGTCACGGCCAGCCGAATTACGGCGATGGTGGCCGACCCGAGCTGCACGGCCAAGCACTGCCGCGTCTGGGCCGGAGCTTCCGGCGGCGGGGTCTGGAAGACCGACAACGTCGAGGCCGCGGACCCGAACTGGCAGCAGATGAGCCCGGACGACCTCGACCAGAACTCGGTCGGGTCGCTGACCCTCGATCCGAACGACAACACTCACAACACGCTCTACCTCGGGACGGGCGAGGGCAACCGCTGCTCGTCCGGCTGTGAGGCGGGCGTCGGCATCTACAAGACCACCGATGCCGGGCAAGCACTGGAAGAAGCTCAACGACACCTGCGTCTCCAACGCCACCTACACGTGCTCGACTCCCGGCAAGGACGCTTTCCTGGGCCGCGGGATCAACGCGATCGTGATCGACCCGCTCAACAGGAAGCACCTCTTCGTCGGCTCCGCACAGGCGGTCCGTGGCCTTTCGCACGTGATCGGCAACGGCGGAACGAGCCGCGGCGAGCCGGGCGCGAACCAGCCCGGCGTGTACGAGTCCCACGACGGCGGAAAGACGTTCACGGAGGTCTGGAACGGAAACAGCGCGACCTCCTTCGGCGTCACCGACGTCGCGATGGATCCGCTCAACCCGGGCGCGGTGTACGCATCCGCGTTCGACCAGGGCGTGTGGCGCCGGTCGCTGCTCGACGGCTCGACGTCGCCGACCGACTTCAAGCAGATCTTCCAGCCGAGGAAGGTGCCGCCCTTCTGCAACCCGGCCACCCCGGGTACCGGCTGTGGGCCTGCCGGGACCGACCGGACGATGTTCGCGTTGACGGTGAAGAACTTCCACACGCGCATCTACCTGACAGACGGCACGGCGAACGGCGCTGGAACACTCAGCGACACCGCTGCCGACTTCTGGCGGATCGACAACGCCAACCAGCCGGCCGCGACGCTCCTCGCGTCGGAGAGCGCAGGCGCGACCGAGCCGGCGGGCAACGGCAACCCCTTCCCGGCCTTCTACTCGGGGTGGCAGCGGCTGACCTCGACCTCGACGTTCAGCCCGTACTTCGCCACGGACGACTTCTGTACCGGCCAGTGCTGGTACGACGAAGAGGTCTACACGCCGCAGGGGAGGCCCGACACGGTGTACGTGTTCGGGTCGTACCTGTACGGCGAGGTGCCGTGCAACACCAAGGGCGTCGGGTGCGGAAACGGCCGCTCGAACGGCCGCGCGGTCCTCTACTCGACCACCGCGGGCGATCCGAGCCCGGCGAACAACAACCGCACCTTCACCGACCTGACCAACGACGCGCAGGATACGCCGGCACCGTGGTGTGCCTTCGCGCCGTACTTCCCGCAGGGCTGTGTCCGCGCGCCGAACTCGATCCACCCGGACCAGCACGCGCTCGTCGTCAACCCGGGCCTCCCGACGCAGATCATGGAGGGCTCGGACGGCGGTGTGATCCGAACCAGCGGGGAGTTCGCGAACATCTCGTCCCAGTGCGACGACGCGACGCGGAACGGCGGCGGGCCTCTGCCGACCACCTCCGGCAGCTACCTGAGCTGCCAGCGGCTGCTGTCACGGGTGCCCACCGAGCTCGCTCACATCGACAAGAACCTGAGCAGCACGCTCCAGTTCATCAACGTCGCGATCAACCCGGCGAAGTCGTGTGAGGTGATGGGTGGAACGCAGGACAACGGCACGTGGTCGAACAACAACGGCTGCAGCCGCTCCACGTTCAACCAGGTCATCTACGGCGACGGCGGCAATGCCGTCTACGACTCGTCCGAGCCGACGTGGCGGGCGAACGAGTTCACCAGCGGGTTCGGCGACTCGAACTTCGAGAACGGCGACCCGGAACGGTGGGTGATCGGAACCGGCCCGCTCGTGAACAGCGGCGAGCTCTTCGCCTTCTACTGGCCGCAGGTCGGCGACCCCAACCCGGTTCCGGGCACGCACCCGATCTACAACGGCGGCCAGCACATCTGGCGGTCGTGGGCGTTCGGCGCCGGCACACCGGGGGCGGTACCGCAGGACACGACCCCGAACATCGCCGACTACGAGGCGAACTGTCCGGAGTTCGTGACCTCGGGCGCGAGACCCGAACTGCGGCGACTACCGCCCGCTGGGCGGCCCGCTCTGCACCAGCGCGGCGACGTGCACGAACGCGCCGGGCGACCTGACCGGCACGGTGTACGGGACCGACCGCACCGGCGGCTCCAGCTCGTGGATCGCGCGTGACAGCGCCGACCACGGC
>CAVTNM010000005.1:0-22295 GCA_963736055.1 uncultured Actinomycetes bacterium
GTCGGAGGCGCTAACGATCAGGCGGGAACGGTGGCGGCACTCGCGGGCGACCTGCTCTCCCAGTACTGGTTGAGAGCGCCCTGAACCTTCACGAACCAGACGATCGCAGGGACGATGAAGATGCCGAACGGGAAGAGCCACAACCCCGTCCAGCCCGTGACCGGCGGCTCCTGTCCGTCGCCCTTGTACATGTTCCCGATCTCCGAGGGGATCACGAACGCGCTCACCGGGCTGATCAGGATCCAGATCACGAGGCCGAGCACCCCGCCCAGACCGTCGCCGGTGCGCTGCCTCAGCTCCTCCTGGGTCTTGAAGGCCCAGTACCACCCGTAGAAGCCGAGCGTGATGATGAACATCAGGATCCCGAAGCCGATCCCGCGCGGTCGGCCGAGCGGGCCGGTGTTGCCGTTCATGCGTGCCTCCTCCATCGGTTGTGCGACTGAACCACGCACGAGGCCCGAGGTCAACCGCGCGGGGCAGGGAGATGCGAGATCCTGCGAGTCGCCGTGAAGATCCTTGCCACCCGCCGCTACCCGGGGCCCGCGTTCGAGGAGCTCGACGACGTCGAGGTGCTCTCGCTCGCCTCGCTGGGGGAGCCCCGCGCCGAGGTCGAGGGGCTGGTGGCCGCGAACGAGCCCGTTCCGCTCGACCTGCTGCCAGGTCTGCGGATCGTCGCCAACTTCGGCGTCGGCTATGACCGCGTCGACGTCCGCGCCTGCGCCGAGCGCGGGGTCGTGGTCACCAACACGCCCGGCGTGCTCAGCGACGCGACGGCCGATCTCGCCTTCGCGCTGATCCTTGCGACCAGGCGGCAGGTCGTGGAAGGCGACCGCCTCGTCCGCTCCGGCAGCTGGACGGGCTCATGGTCGGAAGGGAGTCTTGCCGAAGAGGTGACCGGCTCCACGCTCGGCATCGTCGGCCTCGGACGAATCGGGAGCGCCGTGGCAAGGCGTGCGGCCGGCTTCGAGCTGCGCGTCCTCTACACGCAGCGGCGACGCGTCGAGACCGACCTGGGCGAGTTCCGCGGCCTGGACGAGCTGCTCGCCGAGGCCGACATCGTCACCATCCACGCACCGCTCAGCCCGGAGACCGAGGGGCTGATCGACGCGCGGCGGTTGTCGCTCCTCCGGGACGGCGCCTGCCTGGTGAACGCCGCTCGTGGCGAGATCGTGGACGAGGCGGCGCTCGTCGCCGAGCTCGTCTCGGGCCGGATCCGCGCCGGGCTCGATGTCTTCGCCCACGAGCCCGCGGTGCCGCGTGAGCTCTTCGAGCTGCCGAACGTCGTGCTGACGCCGCACCTCGGCAGCGCAACCCGGCAGACGCGGGAGGCCATGACCCGGCTCGTGGTCGACAACCTACTGGCCGTGGAGCGCGGAGAGCCCGCGCTCACGCCGGTTCAGGCCTAGCCGGCGCGCGACCCAGCCGCCGCGGACCGAACCCCAGTGACAGTCACAGTGACTGTCACTGTGGCCTGTACGCTCGGGCCATGGGCTACGCCTTCGGGTCGGTCGACGGGATGGGCGACGGCGTCTTCCGCAAGGTGCGCCAGGAGCTCGGCGTGACGGCGTTCGGCGTGAACGTGCTCGTGCTCGCTCCCGGGACCGTTGCGAGGCCCCACTACCACGAGCGGCAGGACGAGGTCTACTTCGTCCACGCGGGTCGCGCCCGGTTCGCGCTCCCCGGCGAGACGCGCGAGCTCGGCCCGGGTGGGCTCTGCCACGTCGAGTCCACGACGCCGCGGCAGGTGACGAGCGTCGGGGACGAGGAGCTCGTGCTGCTCGTGGTCGGCGCCGAGGATGGTTACGTCGGCCGCGACGGTCAGCCGGCGGATCCGGAGAGGCTGGGCTAGAGCGCATTCCCGGCTGACGCTTCGCCGGCGGGGTGCGATGGGCGGTGCCTGGCAAGGACGCAGGGAGTGCTCGTAGCCGGAGGCTACGAGTGCGCTGAGGACGCCGTCCAGGCGCCGTTCAGCGCGGCCCGCCGGCACAAGGCTTCGGCCGGGAAGGCGCTCTAACTAGAAGCGAACGGCCGCGCGGCGGAGCTCGCCGAGGCGGCGGCCGTAGAGCGAAAGCCCGACCATGGCGGCGACCGCAGTCGCGAGACTGCCGGCGGCCGGTGTGAAGACGCTCGCGGCGACGGCGGTCGTGCCGCCGTGACCGGCCATCGCCAGCGCGCCGATCGCGGCACCCTGGTAGAGGCCGACGTTCCCCGGGAGGAACGGCATCGTGTTCGCCAGGCCGGTGACGACCATGTAGAGCAGCGCGGAGCCGACGCCGACGTGGACGCCGACTGCGTGGAGCAGGAAGAGAACGCCGAACCAGCGGGCGACCCAGGTCAGGATGAGGATCAGGCCCGCGCGGAGCATGATCGTCTTCGGCGCGGCAGCGCCTGCCAGAAACGCGCCGACGCTCTGAGGAAGCCGGTGGCTCACCTTGTGGTGCAGCACGGAGAGGAGAACCAACCCTCCGGCGGCCAGCGGCAGGCCGACGACCATCGTCAGCTTCGCCCAGGCCGGCACCGGGAGGAAGAACACGGAGGCGGCGCCGACGAGAACGAAGGCGACCATCTCGAGCAGGTGGGCGCAGAGCAGGCTCCCGCCCGCGCGCGAGAAACCGGGCCAGCGAGGACCCGCAGCGACCTTCAGGACAGCGACCTTCGAGGCCTCGCCCAGTCGCCCGGGAAGCACGGTGTCGAGAAACGATCCGACCGAGCTGGCCGCGTACATCGCCCGGAACCCGACGGGTGAGCGGACTGTCGACGTCCAGGCAAGCGCGCGCAGGGGCTGCACCGCCGCGCAGATCGCGAGACCCGCGATCAGGTAGCGCCAGTCGGGCGTAGCGGCGGCTGCGAAAACCCTCGTGCCGGTGCGCTGCACGGCCAGGAACACGCCGGCGCCGGAGACCAGCACCAGCGCGACGATCAGACTGCGACGACCCACCTTCACCCTCACCGCATCGGCAATTCGCCGTAGCTGCGCGAACCCCTGGATGGGTGAGTAACCCGTACGCGTGGTCAGCTCGGTCAACATCGGTCTGGAGCGCGGGCCACAGCGACTTCCCAGATCGAAGCGACCGACACCACGGTATCAGGGATCCCGGCGAGAGGCTCTGACCCGGACGGGTCAGATGGCTAGGCAGTCCGTTGGTCGAGAGCCTGCTCGAACCAGGCTGCGGCCGCCGCCAGCGCCTGCGGGTCGCTGGACTTGAGCACGATCTCGACGGCGCTGCCCTCCGCGCCGAAGCTCGGATAGGAGCCGATGCGGACGTCGGGATGCCGCTCGCCGCCGGCCTCCAGCACGCCGACGATCCGGCTCTCGGTCGTTCTGTAGGTGCGCCGCCAGGAGCCGATCGGGCTCCTGTCTCCGCCGAGCTCCGCGGCGACGGTCTCGAACATCGCCTCCATCTCGGCCGGCAGCCCGGGCAGGACGTAGACATTTGCCAGTACGAAGCCCGGAGCGCCCCCGAGCGGGTTCTCGAGCGGCCGGCTCCCGGCCGGGAGCTGCGCCCAACGCGTGACGTAGTCGGGGTCGCCGCGGAAACGGGCGCGCAGGGCCTCGGCCACCTCGGGCTGCTCCTCCTGGGGCACGCCGAACGACGCCGCGATCGCCTCCCGCGTGATGTCGTCGGGTGTGCCGCCGAGCCCGCCCGTGACGAGGACCAGATCGACCTCGGCAGCCTGGGCGCGGACGAACGCCGCGACGCGCTCCTCCTCGTCCGGGAGCGCCGCCAGCATCAGCACGTCCACGCCGAGCGCCTCGAGCCGCGCGGCGAGCCACGAGCCGTTCGTGTTGACGGTGTCGCCGGAGACGAGCTCGTTCCCGATCGTGACGATCGAGGCGGTCGCCATTGCGCGAGTATTGCGCATGGCCGAGCCCGCCCGAGCCGACCTGAACCGAACCCGCACCATTACGCCTTTCTCGGTCCCTCTAGAGGCTCGTCCGACGTCCTGTAGGTTCGATCGGGCCCGGGTTGTGGGAAGCGCCTACCGGCGTTCAGCTCGCCGCCCGGCCCTCCTAGGGCTGCACGGGAGCCGTCAGCGGCGGGCGAGCCGGCGACCGCGTTCGGTGTCGGGCGGGGTGTAGTTGAGCTCGTAGTGGTGATAGAGGGTTGATTCGTCCGCCTTGGAGAGTTCGTCGCCCTGCAGTTCGATGTTGGGGGCGCTCTTGACCTGCTCCCTGGACACAGTCACCTGGAGGTTGTCGGGCCCGATTGTGATTCCGGCGAGCGGGACGAATGTCAGATGGCGGCCAATAAGGCCCTCCTTGACGGTGCCGAACATCGGCTCGTCGGTGTCGACGTCGACGTAGACGTCCTCGAGCTTGCCGATCTTCTCCCCGTCCCGGTCGACCAGATGCTTACCGTGCCACTCCGCGATGTTCTGATGCTGCGCCATTGCGTCGCCTCCTCATTCCCCGGCGTTGCCCCTCTTGGTTGCCCACGCGAGCTTAGCCCCGCCTGCGGTGAGTAGTGGGGAGCGCCCCAGCCGTTCGGCTCGCCGCCCGGCCCTTATCTTCGAGCGCGCCGGGTCGCCATTAGTGTTTTCGCGATCGCTGCCGAGACGATGAACCGGGTGGCTAAGGGGACTCGATCGCGTGCGCCCTGGGCCGGGAAGTCCGCTCCGGTCAACCGGCCGCCCGAGCGGCCGCCAACGAGAGGCCGGTACGCCAAGCAACGGCGAAGAGAAAAATCGCGCCCCCGGTGAAGACCCCGAGAGCCCCGACGGAGACGGCGACAGCGAGCGCCTGCGAGCCCCCGACACCCGACGCAATCAGGGCCGCACCGCTGGCGCCAATCTGCGTGGCTGCGCCCGCGGGGCCGATCGGCAGCGCGGCCGCCGCGGCGCCGGCGCAGAGGAAGAGAAGCGCGAGCGGGAACGAGAAGCCGACCCCAAGCGTGCCAAGGAGCAAGAAGAGCGCGACTGCCCGGACAAGCCAGCAGGCGGACACGAGCGCCCACGCCTCCGATGCTGCCCGCCTGGAGGTCGTTCGTGGATTCAGCCAGCGTCCGAGCCTGAAGCGCAAGGCCCGCGTGCTCGCGGCCAGGCGCGGCAGGGCGAGGATCACTGCGGCGGCCGCGACTCCGGCCACAGCGACCAGGGCGAGCCCGGCCCGGAGGCCCATCCCGGCGCCAGGGAACGCAGCTGCGGCAAGGGCGAGCGGCGCCAGGGCGACGCTGTCGATCAGGCCGAGCATCACGAGAGAGAGGCAGAGCGTACGAACGCCGGCGGGACAGCCCGGGTAGCGGCGGACGACGGCGACCCGCATTGCATCGTCGAAGCGGCCGGGAAGGACGACTCCGATCAGCGCGGCGCCGCCGTTACCGGCCGCGAGCGCAAGCACTCTTGGTCGCTCGTCCGCCGTGAACAGCCGTCCCCAGCCGTAGGCCTTGAGAATCTGGGCGAGGAGAAGGAGCAGTCCTGCCGCCACCAACAGAGCGGGGTTTCCGCTCGAGAGCGGCCAGGAGGTCGTAGCGAAATGGCGAGCGGCCAGCAGCGCCAGGGCGAGCACAAGGGCTCCCGACCCGGCGGCGAGCACCCATTGGCCCCTCTGTGAACGACCAAGGCGCCAGAGGGCCCCGACGAGTATCCGGTACCTGCCCTCGAGGACTATCGGCGCAAGCGGAACAACGATCACCGCCAACGGGTCCCGCTCGAGGCGAGTGCTCGGCGGCAGAGGGGTCGGGCCTGCATTCATGACCCTCTCCCTTCAGATCACTCGCCAATCAAACGGACTGTCTTTGATTGTATGCCGGGTCTGCCAGGCAGCCCCACTCGGCGCAGCAGAATCGCGCCGATTCTCACCGACGTCGCCTAACCTATTCGCTAGCGAGTAACCGCATGGTTGTGGTGTTCTCGCCCCCAAGGGTCCATGTGTCGCGAGTATAGGGCGGTGATCCGTGAGCTCAGACGGGAGGACGCGGAGGCGGTCGCGCGGCTGGCCGTCGCCGTCAACCCGCACCGGATCGAGACCGCGAAGCTGGTCTGGCAGCGTGCGAGCCGCGCGCCGGAGGAGTCCCGCCGGCGCGACTGGGTGGCCGAGTCCGGAAGCGAGATCGTCGGGCACGCATACGCCGGCCTGCTCTCGTCGAATCCGGACCGGGGCCGCTTCTGGATCGCGGTACACCACGAACAACGCGGGCGCGGACTCGGCTCGGAGCTCTACGCGGCGGTCGAGGCGCATCTCCAGGCCGCGGGGGCACGGCGCTCGAGCACCTGGGTGGATGGCGATCCGGCCGGCGAGCGGTTCGTCCGCGAGCGCGGCTACCAACTGGAGAGGGTCGACCGTGTGCTGGAGCTGGAGGTTCGCGCCGTCGACCTGGCGCGGCTTCCGCGGCCGGAACCAAGTGGCCTTCGTGTCGTGCCGCTCGTCGAGGCGCTCGACCAGGTCGAGGCGCTCTTCGAGCGCTGCCGCAGCGGCGAGCTGGAGCTGCCCCCAGACCTGCGGGAGTGGAAGTGGGACGAGCTGGAGCACCCGAACCTCTCAGATGACGGAAGCTTCGTCCTGCTCGACGGCGCGGAGCCGGTCTCGCTCGGGCTCCTGACCGTCGACCCCCAGCGCGGGCTCGCCTACAACATCCTGACCGCGACGCTGCCCGGCTACCGGCGGCGGGGTCTCGCGCTCCTAGTCAAGCTCGCCTCGATCGAGTGGGCGGCCGCGAACGGGGTCGAGCGGATCGTGACCGAGAGCGACTCCGAGAACGCGGGCATGCTCACGCTGAACGAGCGCCTCGGGCTACCGCCCGCTCTACGACCAGGGAATCTGGTTGCGGTGATCCGCGAGCTCGAGCCCGCCGACGTGCCCGCGGTCGTGCGGCTCGAGCTCGAGCTGGACCCGCACTGGGTGCTGACCGAGCGCGGGCTCCGGCACGAGCTAGAGCAGCCGCCGCTGGGTGCCCGCCGGCGCGACTGGGTCGCACTCGAGGACGGTGAGGTCGTCGGCCATCTCAAGTGCGCGTTCGAGTGGGCGGTTCCTACTCCCGGCAAGGGCCGCTTCTGGCTCAGCGTCGCCCGCGCGCACCGAAGGCGTGGGATCGGCTCGGCGCTCTTCGAGACCGCCATCGCCTACCTGGTCGACGAGGATGCCTGGCGCGTGGAGAGCTTCGTGACCGGAGATCCGGATGGCGCGAAGTTTCTGGCCAACCGGGGCTTTCGCCGCTCCGGCCGCACGCGCATCTCGGGGCTCGACCTGCAGCAGGCCGAGCCGTCCGAGGTCGCCGTCCCCGGGTACCGCGTAGCGGCGCTCGGCGTGACGCGAGACCGTGCCGCCGAGTTGTACGCGATCTGCGCCGAGGGCGAGATCGACATGCCGTCGGACGAGCCCGAGACGGAAGTGGACTTCGAGAGCTGGCGACGCGAGGAGTTCGAGCATCCGGACGTATCGGACGAGTGCAGCGCGGTCGTGCTGGAGGGCGACCACCCCGTCTCGCTCGCGATCCTCACCGCCGATCCGGAGCGTGGGGTCGGCTACAACTCGATGACCGCGACGCTGCGCTCGCACCGCCGCCGCGGGCTCGCCTTCCTGGCCAAGGCGGACGTGGTGCGCCGGTCGCGCGAAGCCGGGCTCGAACGGCTGGTGACCGCGAACGACGCCGCAAACGTCGGCATGCTCGCGATCAACGACCGGCTCGGCTACGAGCTCCTGTACGTGGAGGAGTACTTCTTACGGATGGAGCGGGAAGGCCCGGCGGGCGAGCGCGGGTAGCACCTGCGACGTGACCCAGACGGGAGTCGTCGAGTAGCGGCGCGAGTAGCGGAAGCTGCCGTCCCCCTTGCGCATGCTGCGCAGGTACGCGAAGGCGCCACGAGGCACGGGCTCGCGCGCCGCCAGGAACGCCTGGATCGCCCACGCCGTGGACTGGGTGTCGGAGCCCCTGGCCGGCGTGAGCTCGAAGCCGCCGTCGCGGTTGCGCAGCCTGCGCAGGTAGGCGAGCGCCCGGCGGATCGGAGTGCCGCCGACCCCGGCTGCCCGCAGGGCCTGGACGGCCGCGGCGGTGTCGTTCGAGTCGGGCTGGCCGCCCGCGTACCACGACCAGCCGCCCGAGCGCGCCTGGTGCCGGAGCACGAAGCGCACGGCGCCGCGCGGAGCCGGGTCGCCGGCCTGGCGGAGGGCGAGGATCCCCCACATCGTCGAGTTGACCGTCGGGCCGATCGCGCCACTCGCCCGCTGCGCGCGGCGGATGCGGGCGAGGAGCCGGTCGGGCCGGTGGCCGAGGGCGCTCTCCGCGGTCGCGACCAGCTCGGCGTCGGTCACCTCCGTGAGCTCACCCTCGTGGGCGACCAGGTAGTCGAGCGCCCGCCCGGGGCTCGCCCCCGCAGCCTCGAGGCCGAGCGCCGCCCAGGCGGTCAGCTGCGGCCCCGAAGAGCCGGTCGGCTCGACGAACCCTCCGTTCGGGGCCTGACGCCCATGGAGATACCCGGCCGGAGTCGAGGCAACGAGGGTGGCAGCGGCCAGCGCGGCGAGCTTCACGCCCACACGACCTCCGCCCGCAGCCGGCGCGCGTACCGCTCCAGCAGACGCCGCAGCTCCGGGCCCGCCGCGAGCGCGAGCACGAGGTTCCCGCTCGCGTGCGCGACGTCGAACCAGATGCCCTGCGCGTAGAGGGCCGCGAAGGCCTGCCACGTGTGCGGGTAGAAGCTGAGCCATTCCCAGAGGTCCATCGCAGCATCGAAGGCGAACCCGAGCGCGAAGCAGGTGAGCGCCAGCGGGACGCGGCGGCGCAGTAGCGGGGCGGCGAGGCCGCCGAGCAGGCCGCAGCCGCCCCAGGCCAGCATCTGCCACGGCGTGTAGGCGCCCTGACCGAGGTAGAAGTTCGAGACGAGCGCCGAGAGCCCGCCTACGGCCATGCCGGCCCGCGGGCCGAGCGCGACGCCCGTGACGACGACGATCACGGTGACCGGCTGAACGTTCGGGATCGCCGCGAACAACACCCGGCCGGCGGCCGCCGCGGCCGACAGGGTCGCGATCAGGACGAGCTCCTTGCTCGAGGCGGGGGCCCCCTCGAGCCAGGCCACGCCGGCGACGATCAGCGCGCCTGCGACCAGCAGCAGCGCGAGCGCCGCGTCGTCCGGGGCGAGCACGGTCCAGGCGGCCGCGACGACCGCCGCCGCCAGCGCTCCGAAGGCGGCCGCCCTAGACAAGGGCCGGCTCCCGTTCGCCGGAGGTGGAGACGCAACGATCGGCGACCTCCGCGGCGAAGATGCGGTCGTTCGTGACGACGAGCGTGGCACGGGTCGGCGCCTGCGCGCGCAGGAGGCGGGCCAGCTCGTCCTTCCACTCCGGGTCGACTCCACGCGTCGGCTCGTCGAGCACCAGCACGTCAGGATCGGCGACGAGGACGGCGGCCAGGGCGAGGCGCTCCCGCTCGCCGCTCGACAGGTCCCGCGGGTGACGGGACTCGTAGCCGGCGAGGCCGAGGCCGGCGAGCGTCCGGTGGGCGCGCCGAAGGTCGCCGTCGACCGCGAGCGCGACCTCGTCCTCGACCCGCTCGCGGACGAGGTAGCGGCCCGGGTCCTGCGAGAGGTAACAGGCGCGGCCGGTCCGCGTGACAGCGCCCTCCGTGGGCTCGAGCAGGCCGGCCGCGAGCTTCGCCAGGGTCGTCTTGCCCGAGCCGTTGGGACCGGTGAGCGCGACCACCTCCCCACGACGCAGGTCGAGGCATGCGCCCTCCAGGACGGGCCGTCCGGCCGTGTAGCCGAAGGAAACCCCCTCGAGGCGGCACGCCGGCTCTCCGTTCGGTTCCCCGCCGGGGAGCTCGGCGGCCCTGGGGAGCCAGGCAGGGCGGTGACGCCCGAGCCAGCCGAGCGCCTCGTCGCGGGGAGCGTCGAGAGCGATCTCGCCGTCTTCGAGGAAGACCACGCGGTCGCAGGCGTCGAGCACTCGGTCGGGTCGCTGCTCGGAGACGACGACCGCCGCCCCGAGCCCCCGGGCGAGCTCGATCGCCTCCTCGGCGCCCTCGGGATCGAGCTGTGAGGTCGGCTCGTCGAGCAGCAACAGACTCGGCTCGAGCGCCAGCACCGAGGCGAGGCAGACGCGTTGCAGCTCGCCGCCGGAGAGCTCGGCCACGCGCCGCTCCGCCAGGTGCGCTGCGCCGACCGCCGCGAGCGCCGCCGCCGCCTGGGGGCCGATCAGCGCCGGCGGCGTGCCCAGGTTCTCGAGCCCGAAGGCCACCTCGGCGGAGACGCCGGTGAAGACCACCTGGTCCTCCGGATCCTGGAAGAGCGTGGCCACGTGGCCCGCAAGATCGGACGGCCGGGTGCGGCGCGTGTCGCGCCCGGCGACCTCGACCCGGCCGGCGAAGCTGCCTCCGTGGAAGTGCGGCACGAGCCCGGCCAGGGCCCGCAACAGCGTGGACTTCCCGCCGCCCGACGGGCCGAGCAGGGCGACCACCTGGCCGGCCTCGAGCTCGAGCGAGACACCGTCCAGCGCCGGTCCCGCTGTCTCCGGGTAGCTGAAGGACACGTTCTCGACGCGAGCTAGAGCCACAGCGCCCCGACGACGACGGCCAACACCCCGAAGACGAGCGCCAGGTGCTCCCGCCCACCCCAGGCCGGTTGCGGGCTCCGCGTTGCTCCCGGCCGGCCGTACCCCCGCGCCTCCATCGCCTCGGCGAGGTTCAGAGCCCGCTCGAGGGAGCCTGCGAGCAGCGGTGAGACCAGCCTGGCCCGTCCGTGCAGGCCGTCGACCTGAACGCCGCGCCCGCGCAGCGACTCGACCAGGCCGGCGGCATCCCGCTCGAGCGTCGGAACCAGCCGCGTGGCCAGGGCGATCGCCAGCACCGAGCGGCGCGCGAATCCGGCCGACTGGACGAGCCGGTCGTGGTCGAGCAGCAGCGCGTACGCGGAGAATGCGAGCGCGACCGCGGTCAGGCGCAGGCCCTGGAAGAGTGCCGTCCGCAGCTCCTCGCTCGTCACGTCGAGGCGGCCCAGCACCGGCACGGTCGGCCCGGTCCAGAGAACGTGCGAGCCGATCGAGGCGACGAAGGGGCTGACCAGGAAGACGCCGAGGCCAGAGAGCAGCGCGCCGAGGATGTACATCCGCCGCCGCTGCGCGGGAGCACGCAAACAGACCGCGAGCAAGAGCAGGGCGATCGCGGCCACCGAGATCGTGCGGTCGGCCAGGAGGGCGGCTGCGGCGAGGCCGGCGAGCAGCGCGGCTGCGGGCGCGGGGCTCACGGGACCGAATACCGGAAGCGGGCGAGCCGCGGCTGCGACGCGAGCCGGGCTGCGAACCGCGCGTCGATGACAAAGCGCACAGGGGAGCCGGCCCCCGGCCGCCGAAGCTCCGCGAAGAAGCGGCGCAAAGCAGTTCCGGCAGAGACGATGGTCACCACGTTGTCGCTAGCCGGCGCGTTGCCGGCGACCGACCCACCGACGAGCCGGGCGATCCGCCTCCCGAGCTCGCGGTCGACGGAGAGCACCACCGTCCGCCGCTCCTCGCCGCCGTAGCCGTGCCGGAACGGCTCGGGGAAGGCGCCGACAACGACCGCATCGTCCAGGGGGTCGCGCCAGGTGCGGAAGTCCCACCACTCGACGTCACCGTTCCGGAGCCGGTACTCCGCCGAGCCCTGGTCGGCGAGGTAGCCGTTGACGTAGTAGAACCAGGAATGCTGTCCGTGCTCGGACACGCCGTCCACGGCTCGGACGTAGCGGCCGCCGTAGCGGGTCTTCACCTTCGCGACGCGGTCGAGTCCCTGCAGCGCGGTGAGGCCGGCCGGCACCTTCGCGACGTGCATCACCTGCATGCCCCGGTCTCGGGTCACCCAGACGGTCGCCTGGCCGGAGCCACCCGTTCCGGAGCTGCAGCCGACCAGCGCGACCGAGAGGGCCGCCGCGAGGGCGAACCGCCTCACCGCAGGGCGTTCGATCGAACCGCGCCCTTCAGCGTCGCGGTCACGAGCCCCTGGTGGGCTGCGAAGCACCCCGTCCCGTTGCGGGCGAGCACGCTGCGGGAGCCGGCGTGCAGCCTCGCCCCGCGCGCGAGCTTCGTCTTGCCGGCGTCGTTCTGGGAGAGGACGCGGTAGCACCCGCGCTTCTTTGTGGACTGGAGCACAAGCGTCGGGGGCCCGCCCGTTGGGCCGAAGGTGGCCCAGTACCAGAGCACTCGGTCTCCGTCCTTGAGGGTGACCGCGTTAGCGCCCACCGGCGGTGAGACGCCGTTCACCTTGAAGACCCACCCGGTCGAGCCGCCGGCCGCGTAGCGGCCGATCTGGTCGATGTACGGGCCGAACGAGGTGGTCGTGACGTGGTAGTAGAACTCGCCCGCGAGGCTCGCCGAGTCGAGTGCGTCGAGTGCGTTCGCGTTGACCGTGAGGGTCGGCTCCGTCGGGCCGAAGATGTTCCGGGTCTTGCCCTCGACCCGGACGTGGACACCGACGGCCATGGCCGCCGGGACGAGCAGCAACGCCGCCAGGCCGACGGCGAGCCAACTGAAGAGATGCCTGAACACGAATCCTCCTTCCGCGAGGGGTTCGGGTTGGAGGCGACCGGCAGGTCTTCTGACTCGGGGCTCCCTCCTGCACCGCCTTCCCGGCACGTGGCCAGTGGCATCTCGGCGCGGAGCGTCTCCCCTCACAGCGGCGGGACCGTCCCGGACTTGCACCGGGTTCCCTCGCCGCTCGCCTTTTCGGGCGACCCTATCATGGCCCTTCGATGGCTCTTCCACGCCGATTCTCGCTCTGGGCGCCGGTCGTCCTCTGGGCTGCGGTGATCTTCACGTTCTCGTCGATCCCGAGCCTCGGGACCGACCTCGGCGTGTGGGACACGATCCTGCGCAAGTGCGCGCACGTGACCGAGTACGCGATCCTCTCGGTGCTCCTGTTCCGCGCACTAGGCCGCGAGTTGCCCGCGTTCCTGTTCGGGCTCGCCTACTCGATCTCGGACGAGATCCACCAGCACTTCGTCAGCGGCCGCCACGCTTCCCCGATCGACGTCGCGATCGATTCCGCCGGACTCCTGCTCGGATTGCTCGCTTTGAGGCTCTGGACGCCGTCGCGATCGTAGAATTGGCGACGTGCCCGATCGAACGATCTTCGACGACCGCCAGCTCGACGCGATCCTCGAGCGGCTCGACTCGCTGCGCGCCGAGCTCCAGACGATGAACCGGCGGCTGGACCACAACGAGGGCTTCCTCGCGCTCGCGCACGAGGTCCGTGCGCTGAACGAGTCGCTGCAGGCTCTCGCCTATGCGGCGCTCGGCCAGCAAGGACCGCAGGTGCGGCGCCGCCGGACCGGCTAGCCCGCGCTGGAGCTGCTATCCGCTCAGCTTGTAGATCGAGCCGTTGAGCGATGCCGCGTAGAGCTCGCCCGCGGAGTCCTCGCCGAATGACGAGACGTTCGGGACGGTGAACGGCTCGCGCCGCACCCCGCGCAGCTTCCCCTTCACGGCGCGGAGGCTCCAGATCGTCCCGTTGCAGTAGTCGCCGTAGAAGTAGCGCCCGCGGGCGGACGGCACGGCCTTGCCGCGGTAGACGTAGCCGCCCGAGATCGAGCAGCCGTCGTTGTGGCTGTAGACCACGATCGGGAAGACGAGCTTCCCGCGCGGGTTGACCTGCTGGCCATCCTGGTACCTGGCCCGGCCCTCCCAGACCCGCCAGCCGTAGTTGTTCAGCCCGCGCTGCTGCGCCGGCGTGCGCACGTCGACCTCCTCCCACGCGTTCTGACCGACGTCGCCGATGTAGAGGTCGCGGGTGGCGCGATCCCACGAGAAGCGCCACGGGTTTCGCAGCCCGTACCCGACGATCTGCCAGCGCGCGCCCCGCTTGTCCACGTTCAGGCGCAGTAGCTTGCCGAGCCGCGAGCTCAGGTTCTGCGAGTGGTTGTTGGGATCGCCGCCCGAGCCGCCGTCGCCGGTCCCCGCGTAGAGCCGGCCGTCGGGCCCGAACTCGAGCTGGCCACCGTTGTGGTTGTCGTACTGGCGGTGCGGGACGCGCAGCAGGGGCTTGGCCGTCCCCGGGAGCCCAACCGTGCCGTTGGAGCGGAACTCGTAGACCCGCACGTCGCCGCTCTTGTCGTTGAAGTAGACGAAAAAGCGGTGGTTCTTCGCGTAGTTGGGATGGAACGCGACCGAGAGCAGTCCCTGCTCGCCGCCGCTGCGGACGCGGTTGCGGATGTCGAGGAACGGCTGTGCGCGCAGCTTCCCGTTGACGAGCACCCGGATCACGCCCGGCTGCTCGACGACGTAGAGCTTCCCGGGCTCGCTGCGGGGCGCGCCGACGAAGACAGGCGAGTCGAAGCCCGAGGCGAACACGCGCATGCGGAGCTGAGTGCGCTCGCTCGCGCCGACTGCAACCGCGGGCAGCACCGCTGCCGCGAGCGCCAGGATGACCCCGAACCGGCGCATCAGCTCTTGAGCAGGACCCTCCTCAGCTCGTCCTCCTTGCCAGGCTGGAGGATAGCCAGCACCTGGTCGCCGGGCCGGAGCTCGGTCGCCCCGACGGCGATCTCCGAGCGGCCGTTGCGCATGATCGAGATCAGGCGCGAGCCCTCGGGAAGGTCGAGCTTCTCGACCCGCTTGCCCGCCGCGGGCGCGTCCTCGTCGATCTGCACCTCGACGATCTCGAGGTTCTCCTTCCGCAGCTCGAGCAGGTGGACGAGGTCGTGCTCGGGCACCTCGTGCTCGATCAAGGCCATCAGCCCACGCGTGGCGGAGACCGTGGGAGAGATCCCGAGCAGGTCGAAGTGCGCCTGGTTGCGGGGATCGTTCACCCGCGCGATCACCTTCGGGACGCCGTATTTCTCCTGGGACAGCTGGCTGATGATCAGGTTGTCCTCGTCGTCCCCGGTCAGCGCGGCGACGACGTCCGGCGGCCGTGCGATCCCGGCGCGCTCGAGCACGTAGATCTCGGTCGCGTCGCCGAGGTGAACCTGATGCTCGAACTCACGCTCGAGTCGCTCGAACCGGTCGTGACGCTGCTCGATCAGCGTCACCTCGTGCCGGCCGTCCTTGAGCAGCGTGCGCCCAAAGTTGGCGCCGACCTTGCCGCCGCCTGCGATCAGGAGGTACATCAGGTCTTCGCGGCTTCTGCCGGCCGGACCTCACAGGCGCGGACCGCGTCGAGCAACACGTCGATGGCGACCGACGTCGGACAGACGGTGCGCAGGCCGCGCTCCCGGTAGAACTCGGCGCGCGCCGGATCGAGCACCCGCACGACCACGCACTGGTTGTCGAAGCGCTGCTGGGCGACCTGGCCGATCACGATGTTCGTATTGTCGCCGTCGGTTGCGACGACGACGGCATCCGCCTCCTCGATGCCGGCCTCGCGGAGGACGTCGGTGTCCATTCCGTGGCCGAGCACGAAGCCGCCGGTCCAGTGGTCGCCGAGACGCCCGATCGCCTCTTCCTTTTCGTCCACGGCCGTGACCTCCCACCCCTCGCGATCGAGCTGGAGGGCGATGTTCGAGCCGACGCGGCCGCAGCCGATGACAAGTGCCTTCACCGCCTCACCTTAGCTCACTCGATTATCGAGCCGTCTTCCTCCATCACGCCCTCGGGGAACGCGACCACGAGCACCTCGCAGGGGGCCTTGCGCAGGACGTACTCCACCGTGGGCGAGAAAAACCGTGCCTGGCGGCGCCAGCGGGGCGAGGAGCCGCACACGATCAGATCGTTGCCGCGCTGCCGGGCCTCGTCGACGATCGCCTGGCCGATTGAGCGGGCCCGGATCGTGACACCCCGCACCTGCACGCCGAGGTCGGAACCCAGGAGCGTCGCTTCGGCAAGCGAGGCCGCCGCACTCTCCTCCTGCTCGTCGAGGTTTGCGTCGAGCGGGAGGTCGAGGGGCACGCGGATCACGTACATCGCCTCGACCGCGGCCCCGCGCTCGGCCGCCAGCTTGACCGCGGTCGCGACCATCTCCTCGCCGATCGCACCGAGCTTCATCGGCACGAGGATGCTGCTGAACTCCGCTTCGGGCAGGTGCTCCGACGGCCCCTCGACGTGCTCGAGCAAACCTTCGCCCCGCCCCTTGCGCACGAGGCCGTACACGACGAGGCCGGCGAGGAGCCAGGCCGGGCCGCCGTACCGGGCGCCGGCGTGCGTGGCCATCGCGGCGACCCAGATCGCGAAGGTGGCGACCGAGCCGACGATCGCCGGGAGCGGTACCTCGACGCCCCGGACGCGAACGTTCGCCGGCGCCCGGTAAGGGCGCGGGAGCTCGGGCTCGCTGTAGCGGAGTCTGATCACGGCCAGCTGGGCCGCCGTGAACGCCGCCAGGACGCCGAAGCTGAAGAGGCTGGCGAGGAACGCCACATCGTCCCTGATGAACGAGGTGCCGATCATCAGCGCCGACGAGATGAGCGCTGCCGCGACGATCGCCTGCGGCGACACGAGCGTGCGCCGGTTCAAACGCCCGAATGCGCGCGGGAGCTGGCCGTGCTCACCGAGCGAGCGTGCGAGGCGCGTGAAGCCCGAGATCGAGGTCGTGACGGCGACCAGCAGGATGACCGCGCCCGTGAGGCCGACGTACACGCGGAGCGCGGTGTCGAGACCGCTCGGGAGGTGGTGGCCGAGCGCGTCGACGATCCCCATCAGCGGCGCCCGCAGCCAGTCCGTCCCGAGCCCCGTGGTGCCTCCCCGCGCCGGGAAGGCCGAGAGCGCGACGAGCGCGATCGCGACGTAGATCAGGACGACGAGGCCGATCCCTGAGAAGAGGCTGCGCGGGAGGTCGCGTCCCGGCTCCCGGGTCTCCTCGGCCAGGTTCGCAACCGTCTCCAGACCGGTGTAGGCGAGCATCGCGAGCGGGAGAGCGAAGGCGATCTGGTGCCAGCTCGGATGCGTCCCGATCGAGACCCCGTGCGTGAGCGCCTCGCTGGAGAACAGAAACGCGAACCCGAGTACGACGAGCATCAGCTGCGTGACGAGGTCGAGGACGGCGACGACGATCCCGTAGCGGTAGAACGCCGAGCGCCGCACGAGCCGGACAAGCGCGACGCCCATGATCACGCCGACGCCGACGACCACGTCCCATGGGTTGTGCTCGAGCGACTCCCACTTCATGGCCGCTCCGAGGTAGTGCGGCATGAAGAGCGCCGAGAGCGCGATCACGATCAGGTAGTCGAGGAAGAGCGCCCAGCCCGTCAAAAACCCGGCGAGGTCGTTGAAGGCGCGGCGGACGAAGGTGGCGGCGCCCCCGGTCTCGGGGATCGCGGTGGTGCCCTCCGCGTACGAGAGGGCGACGACCAGGAAGAGGGCGCCCACGAGCGCGAGCACCTCGGGCGTGAGGCCGAGCGCGTGGAGAGCGATGATCCCGAGGGCGACGTAGATCGACGAGGCGACCTCGCCGTAAGCGACCGAAAAGAGGGCGGGCGCATCGAGGACCCGCTGGAGCCCTGGAATCTTCCGCGCCACGAGCGGAGGTTAGAACACGCCGCTCATCGCTCGGCCCTCTCGGGCTACAACAGTGACAGTCACTGTGACTGTCACTGTGACTGTCACCGGCGGCGATAGAGGAGGTAGAGCCGCCCGGCGCCCAGCCCCATGAAGAGCGCCCCGATCAGGTAGCCCACGCCGCCGCCCTGCCGCGCCGTCTGGACGATGAGCGCGATCCCGAGACCGATCGCGACGACCCCGAAGATCGTCACCAGCGAGCGGTAAGAGCTCACGCGGCCCTCGGGGCCGCCGCGACCATCACGCGGCACGGCGCGTTCTTGAGCACGAAGTCGACGGTGTCGCCGAAGATCTTCCCGCTCCGGCGACGGATATCGCGCCGCGGGGAGCCCATCACGATGATCTCGCTGTTGCGCAGGTCAGCCTCGTCGACGATCGCGCGGCCGGCGCGACGCGCACGGACGAGACGGCCGACGACGTCGACGCCGTAGGCGTCGCCTATCGCACGGGCCTCGTCGAGCAGATCGTGAGCCCGCAGCTCCACTTCCTCGGGCAGCGGGGCGTCGAGCGGGAGCTCGAGCGGTACCTCGAGCACGGTCACGGCGGCGATCGTGGCCCCGCGCTCGGTGGCGAGGCGGCAGGCGAGGTCGACCGCTTCCTCGGACTCCCGCCGGTGCACGATCGGGACGAGCACGTTGCGGTACTCGAGCGCCACTCCCGGGCCGATCGGGATCGGCGCGCGCACCGTCTCGCTCAGCGGCAGGTGCAGCCGCCGTCGGTAGATGGCGTAGGTGATGAACCCCGCCGCGAGCCAGCCGAGGCCTGCCCAACGCGTCGCCTCCTCCTGCAGGACCACCACAAGCCACGAGAGGCCTGTCCCGAGCCCGCCGAAGACGGCGAAAAGCGGCCAGTCCACGCCCCGCCAGCGCAGGTTCGGCCGCGCTCGATAGATGAGCTCCGCGTCACGGTCCTTGTAGCGCAACGCCACGATCGCGGCGTGCGCGATCGTGAACGAGAGCATCGCGCCGAACGAGTACATCGTCCCGAGAAAGGCCGTCTTGCCCGGGAGCAGCACGATCATCGGGATCACGCCGGCGAAGAAGAGCAGCGAGATGTACGGCGTCTTGAACTTGCGGTGCAGCCGCCTGAAGACCTCGGGCAGCTGGCGGTGGCTCGCCATCGCGTAGGTGATGCGGGAGGCCCCGATCACGCCGGCGTTCGTGGCGATGAAGAGAATGGTTGCCGCCAGGACCCCGACGTAGATCTTCGCCGCGCTGAGGACGGCTCCGTGAAGACCGAGGTTCTCGACGAGCCCGAGCACCGGGTCGTTCGAGAAGCCCTCGGGCGGCCCCACGCCGAGCAGTGTCTGGTAGCTACCGTCGGGATTCTGGGTGACGGGCAGCGCCGAGAGCGCTATCCACGGGAGCGTGAAGTAGATGACGAAGACCGCGATCGCGACGAGCCTGATCGAGCGCGGGATGTTCTTGACTGGGTCACGCGCCTCCTCGGCGAGGTTCGAGACTGTCTCGATCCCGGTGTAGGCGATCATCGCGACCGGGATCGCGAGGAAGAAGTTCTGCCAGGTCGGGGCGACGCCGAAGTGGATGTTCGAGGACAGGATGTGCGGGCTGAAGATGAGCGCGAACCCGATGATCACGAGCAGCACCTGCGTCGCGAAGTCGATCAGCGCGAGGCCGATGTTGACGCGGGCCGACTCCTGGATACCGACGATGTTCAGGGTCACCAGGAGCACGATCACGAGCCCGCCGCCGACGATGTCCCAGGGGTTCTCGCGCAGCGGTTCCCAGAAGATCGAGAGGTAGTGCGGCACGAAGAACGCCGAGATGGCGATCGTGATGATGTAGTTGAGCATCTGCGCCCAGGCAGCTCCGAACGAGACGAGCTCGTTGAACGCGTGGCGCGCGAAGCTCGAGGACCCGCCCGCCTCGGGGTAGCGAACCGTCCCTTCGGCGTAGGTCGCCGCCGTGGCGGCGAAGATGATGCCCGCGATCACGAAGACGATCGGGGTCAGCCCGAGCGCGAAGACCGCGGTGACGCCGAGCGCGTAGTAGATCGACGAGCCGACGTTGCCGTAGGCGGTCGAGAACAGCGCCGGCGTCCCGAGGACGCGCTCGAGCCGCTGTTGCCGCCGCCGTCGTGACATTAGGCGCGGACTCTAGGCCGGTGGCGGCTAGCCGTGAATGGAGACGATGAGCGGGATGATCAGGATCGCGACGAGGTTCGTGATCTTGATCATCGGGTTGATCGCCGGCCCGGCCGTGTCCTTGTAGGGATCGCCCACGGTGTCGCCCGTGACCGCGGCCGCGTGTGCCTCCGAGCCCTTGCCGCCGAAGGCGCCGTCCTCGATCAGCTTCTTGGCGTTGTCCCAGGCGCCGCCGCCCGAGGTCATCGAGATCGCCAGGAAGAGGCCGGTCACGATCGTTCCGATCAGGAGGCCACCGAGCAGCCTCGCGTTGATCAGGCCCGCCACGATCGGGAAGACGATCGGGATCAGCGCCGGCACCATCATGCTCTTGATAGCCGAGCCGGTGACGATATCGATCGCCCGCCCGTACTCCGGCCGTGCCGTCCCCTCCATGATCCCGGGGATCTCACGGAACTGGCGCCGGACCTCGGTCACGACCTGGCCGCCGACGCGCCCGACGGCCTCCATCGCCTGCGAGGCGAACAGGAACGGCATCAGGCCGCCGACGAAGAGGCCGGCGATCACCCACGCGTCCTCCAGCTGGAAGGTCTGCTGGAAGTCGTGCACGGCGAGGCCGTTCGTGTAGCTGTCGAAGAGGATCAGCGCCGCGAGGGCGGCCGACCCGATGGCGTAGCCCTTCGTGACCGCCTTGGTGGTGTTCCCGACCGCGTCTAGCGGGTCGGTGATCGCCCGCACCGACTCGTCGAGATTGGCCATCTCGGCGATCCCGCCCGCGTTGTCGGTAACGGGGCCGTAGGCGTCGAGCGCGACGATCAGTCCGGTCATCGAGAGCTGCGCCATGACGGCCACGCCGATTCCGTACAGGCCGGCGAAGTGGTGGGCGACGAGGATGCCGGACGCAATCACGATCACCGGCAGCGCCGTGGCCTTCATGCCGACGGCGAGCCCTTCGATGATGTTCGTCGCATGGCCGGTGCGCGAGGCCGAGGCGATTTGCTTGACCGGAGACCAGCGCGTGCCGGTGTAGAACTCGGTGATCGCCACCAGGAGGAACGTGACGATCAGCCCGACCAGGGACGACAGGTAGAGATCCCAGAAGCTGAAGCGGGACGAGTCGTAGGCGAGCACGATCGGGATGAAGCCCAGCGCCGAAAGTGCCGTCGCCACCAGCACGGCCTTGTAGAGGGCGTTCATGATCGAGCCGTTGCGACCGACGCGGGCGAAGAACGTCCCGACCACGGAGGTCAAGATCGACATGCCGCCGATCGCGAGCGGGAACAGCTCGAGGTGCAGGCCCGGGAACGTCTGCGAGGCGAGCAGCATGACCGCGACAGCGGTGACGGCGTAGGTCTCGAACAGGTCGGCCGCCATCCCCGCGCAGTCGCCGACGTTGTCGCCGACGTTGTCCGCGATCACGGCCGGGTTGCGCGGGTCGTCCTCGGGAATGCCTGCCTCGATCTTCCCCACCAGGTCTGCGCCCACGTCGGCGGCCTTCGTGTAGATGCCGCCGCCGAGTCGCGCGAAGACCGAGATCAGCGACCCTCCGAAGGCGAGCCCGACGAGGTCGTTGATCGCCGAGGAGCTCGAGTGGCCGAGCCAGCCGGTCGAGGATCCAGTAGTACCCCGCGACGCCGAGCAGGCCGAGGCCGACGACGAGCATCCCTGTGACCGAGCCCGCGCGGAACGCAACGTTCAGCGCAGGCTTGAGACCGTGCTTGGCCGCCTCCGCGGTACGCACGTTGGAGCGCACCGCCACGTTCATGCCGATGAAGCCCGCGGAAGCCGAGAGGACTGCGCCGATCAGGAAGCCGATCGCGGTTCCCCAGCCGAGCCGTTGTAGAAGCCGATCAGCAGGAACGGGACGAGCGCGACGATCGCGATCGTCGGGCACTGGCGCCGGTAGGGTAGGCCGCTGCGCGCCCTCCTGGATCGCCCGCGCGATCTCCTGCACCGCTCGTCGCCGGCGGGCTGCCGCAGGATCCACAGCGTCAGCGCGATGCCGTAGGCAATCGCAACGCCCGAGCAGACGAGCGCGAAGAGAACCGCGTGGTCACTGAAGAAGTCGATCAAGGCGCCTCCCTACAAGACTTGCGCCGAGACTCCCCGGCGCCGGGCTTTCTATCACAGCCGCTTCAGGAAGGCGTGTTTTCCCCGGCTGCGTCGGCGTACGCAAGCTGGAGGTTCGCCAGCACCTGGCCGAAATCGCGCACCGCATCGTCGGGAACCGAGCCTTCGAGCACCGGCACGAGGGCGCGGAGAGCCTCGATCGCGAGCCTCGCCTGCTCCAGGGCCCGAGTCTCACCGCTCAGCCGGTGGTACCCGAGCGAAGAGACGGAGTAGAGCGTCTGCAGCAGGAGATCCGAGACCTTGAGCTTCGCAAGCTCGGCCTGGAGCTCCTCGATCAGCTTCTGCTCGTCCTCGGCCAGCTTCTGCTCGTCCTCAGCCACCTACGAGGCCGTCTCTTTCGATTCGGGCTCTGTCGACTGGTCGTTTCCGACGGACGCACGGGCGAGGCCCGCGAGTCCTGAAGGCTCCGTCGGGCGAATCTGCTCCGCGTAGACCTCCGCGAGGCTCGCGCCGTCGGCGTTGCGCGCAATCTGGCGGTCGGCGGCGTTGGCGACCGGGATCGCGAGCTCGGAGGCGAGCCCGAGCTCGTCGGCGACCGGTGAGACCTAGTCGAGCAGCCGCTCGAGGTGCGCCCGAGCAGGGCGCGTGTCGCCGCTCGCGAGGTCGATCAGCTCGCCGGAGAGCCCGTAGCGGATCGCCCGCCACAGGTTCTCCTTGATCAGTCGGTGGGGAACGACGGCA
>CAVTNM010000006.1:0-9747 GCA_963736055.1 uncultured Actinomycetes bacterium
ACGCACCCAGGAGCTCGCGCTCGGCTTCCCGCTCGAGCCACGAGTACTCGCTCTGCTCCGAGACGTACGCCTCCTCGGCGAGGGACGCGGCCTCCTCGAGCCGAGCCGCCGAGTAGTTGGAGGTGCCGTAGGCGCGGATCCTGCCCTCGCGAACGAGCTCGCCGAGCGCGCCGATCGTCTCGGCCAGCGGCGTGTCCGGATCCTCCTGGTGGTGCTGGTAGAGGTCGACGTGGTCCATCTGGAGGCGCTCAAGGCTCCCCTCGAGCGCGCGGCGGATCTCCGCGCGAGACCCCTTTCCGTGCCCGACCTCTCCCCCGCCTCCGAACTTGGTCGCGAGCACGACCTGGTCCCGCCGGCCGCGCAGCGCGTTGCCGAGGTACGTCTCGCTCTGTCCGTTGCCGTAGCTCTCGGCGGTGTCGAGGAACGTCACGCCGGCCTCGAGCGCGGCATCGACGACGGCGCGCGTCCCGTCCTGGTCGACGCGCCGGCCGAAGTTGTTGCACCCGAGGCCGACGACCGAGACCTCGAGCGGACCGAGCGTCCGCGTCCTCATGCGGCCGAGCCTACCGGTGCCTGCCTGGGCCGCCTACGACGGGAACGTGCCCGCCCAGCGGCTGTCCCGGTCGAACTCGTGCTCGGCGAGGCGATCTTCTGCGAACGGCTCCTGGTCAGGCTCGGGCGCCGGCTAGTGCTTTGACTCACTGGCCTTCTTTGGCTTCGGGCGAACCCGAAGACGCTTCCAGAAGCGGTTCACGACCCCAGTCTATCCGTGCTGCCCCGCGAATAGAAACAGCGCCTGAGCGGGGCTTTTCACGCTCGTGCCGAGACAGCGCCGCCACCCCTACCTCAGTTTCTACACTTGATCTGGCGTCCGGGGTGTCCGCCGGTAAGACCCGGGACTACCGCGATAGACCTATCCCCCCAGGTCCGCCTCGGGCGCATCTCGATCCTGACGTACCTGCTCAGCTCGCGCCGGCCAGCTCCTGCAGCGCCGGTTCCCCGGGCAGCTCTTCGTCGCGGGCGACGAGCGCGGCATAGCGGCCACCCGCGCGCATCAGCTCTTCGTGGCGGCCGGACTCGACGAGCTGGCCCTGGTCGAGCACGACAATCTGCTCGGCATGGCGAATCGTCGACAGACGGTGCGCGATGGTGATCGTCGTCCGCCCGGCGGCGAGCTGATCGAGCGCCTCCTGCACGAGCCGCTCGGTCGCGGTGTCGAGCGCACTGGTGGCCTCGTCCAGGACGAGAATCGGCGGATTGCGCAGGATCGTCCGCGCAATTGCTATTCGCTGCTTCTCGCCGCCCGAAAAACGGTAGCCGCGCTCGCCGACGACGGTGTCGTAGCTCTCGGGGAGGGCTGCGATCACGTCGTGAATGCGCGCCGCCTCGGCGGCCCTTGTGATCTCCTCGTCGCTCGCGTCGGGCTTCGCGAAGCGCAGGTTGTCGCGCACGGAAGCGTGGAACAGATACGTCTCCTGCGAGACGACGCCGACGAGCTCGGTCAGTGCCTGGAAGCTGAGGTCGCGGACGTCGACCTCGCCGATCGTGACGCGGCCGCGGCCAACCTCGTACAGGCGGGCCGCAAGGTAGCCGAGCGTGGTCTTGCCCGCGCCCGTCTCGCCGACGATCGCGGTCGTGGTGCCGGCCGGCACCGTGAACGAGACGTCTCGCAGCGTCCATTCGTCGTCGTAGCGGAACCAGACGTGATCGAAGACCACGTCACCGGCGCGACCGACGCGGATCGCGTCCGGCTTCTCCTCGATGTCGACCGGCTCGTCGAGGTATTCGAAGATCCGGTCGAAGAGCGCGAGCGAGGTCTGCACGTCGAGGCTGACCCCGAGCAACGAGCCGACCGGGAAGAAGAGGCGCGTCTGCAGGGTCGTGAACGCGACGAGCACGGGGATCGAGATCGCGTGCGATCCGTTCGCCAGCAAGAGGCCACCGACCCAGTAGACCGCGGCCGGCATGATCGCGAAGCTCGTCTGGATCGAGGCCATCACCCAACGGCCGGCCATCCGCTGGCGCACCTCGAGGTCTGCGAGTCGGCGCGAATCCTCTTCGAACCGGTCGGCGAGCTCGTCGCCGCGGCCCATGGTCTTGCCGAGCAAGATGCCGGAAACCGACAGCGACTCCTGCACGGCGCTCGAGATGTCGGCGAGCGTCTCCTGCGTCGTCTTCGCGATCCGGCGACGCTCGTTCCCGACTCGCCGGGTCAGCAGCGCGAACAGCGGGATCAGCGCGAATGCGAACAGGGCCAGCTGCCAGCTCAGCACGAGCATGCCGATCATCGTCGCGACGACCGTCGTCACGTTGGAGGCGATCGAGGTGGCCGTGTTCGTGACGACGTTCTGGACGCCCCCGATGTCGTTCGAGATGCGGGACTGCACCTCGCCCGTTCGCGTCCGCGTGAAGAACGCGAGCGAGAGACGCTGTAGGTGCCGGAAGACGGCCGCGCGCAGGTCGTGCATCACACGCTGGCCGACCTGGTTCGAGTACAGCGTCTGGACCACGCCGAGGACTCCGGTCACGACGGCGATCGCGATCATCCCGGCGGCGCTCACCGAGAGCTCGCGCGTGTCGTTCGCTGCGATCGCCTCGAGCACGCGCTTCAGCAGGAAGGCCGGCAGCACGCCGAGGGCCGCCGAAACCACGATGAGCAGGAGCACCGCGCCCAGGCGCAGTTCGTACGGCGCGAACAGGCGCCCGATGCGGCGGAGGTTAGAGCGCCGCTTGGCGGGGTCGGCCGGACGTTCCGGGACCTCCGCGGCGGAGTGGAAGAACATGCCCACGGCGCTCAAGGGTACGCCGCCGGAGAGGCGTGGCCGAGGTCGTGTACGCGCGGTGAACCTCTGCGACGAGTGGCAGCGGCCTCCGGCTAAGCTCGGTCACGATGTCGCGCTTCCCCTTGCGGGCTGCGGGTAACCCGCCGTCGGCGGCGCTGGCTCTCGCGCTGGCCGTCGCCGTACTCGGGTTGGTGGCGGCCGGCTGCACCAACAGCGGCGGGCATTCGCCGCGACCGCGACGGCCAGCACGCCAGGAAGCTCGGCGCCGTGCAAGCTCGACAAGGCCCAGCGTCACACCGTTGCCCTGGCGCTCGCCGACATCCGACGTCTGCGGCGCATCCAGGCGCCGATGCACACGTTCTCCCAGCACGGGGCACCGACTCAAGAGGCGCTGACCGGAAAGTTTCTGCTGGACCTCGGCGCCGTCGAGCTCCCGACGAACGTGTTCGCGGACCTGATCCACCGTGCGAAGGCAGCGGTCAGTCTCTGCGGTGATTGCTCGAATGGGCTCGAGACGGAGGAGCCCTTCTTCGGGAACCGGGGGAGGACGCGCTGTGGATGACACCAGCGCCTGAGCGCGTTCACGACCGCGTGCCTCTCATTCCCTCGCAGGAGCGATCTCATCGGAATGCGATCTGGCCGATGGGATCTCCTTACCCAATCGGGGCGGTGCGGCCTCGCCTCCCGAAGGAGGAACACAGGTGCTCAAGCTTTTCGCACTCATGCAGGTGTCTGCCGCCCATGCCGCCGACGCATTTCACCGCCGGGAGGATGGCCAGACGATGGCCGAGTACGGAGTCGTGCTCGCAGTCATCACCCTGGCCGTGATCGGAGCGATCACGCTCCTCTCTGACAACGTGCGCAACGCTCTCGAGAGCGTCGCCAACGTTCTGCCGTAGGTCGGCAGCACATAACTAACCGGGAAGGGAGCCGTTAGGGGCTTGCGATGTTTCGGGCAGGCCCCCGGCTCCCGACCGGCAGGTCGCGATCGCGAAGGCTTACTATCGAGGCGCGGAGCGAACGCGAGGCGACAAATCGCCGGGCCGCACGGGCGCTAACAAACGGAAGCCGCCACGAGGGGCGGCCTCCGTCGTTCATTTGGGCGTGGAGGTCGGCGCTAGACGAGCGCCTTCCAGAACACCTTGACCTCCTCTGCGGGGAACGTCTCGGTCTCGAAAATCTCAAGCTTCGCGATCTTGCCGAGGACGCGGAACGCGGTCTCGAGATCGGGATACTCGAAGATGCCGAGATACTCCCACGGGCCCATGATTGCGAGGAAGCGCTCGACCGTACCGCCCTCGTCCTCGACGATCTTGTGGATCTTGTCGAAGTACTCGGGGGTCTTCTCGAGGTGCTCCCGCGCGGTCGGCGCGACCCTGAAGAGCCCGACATAGGTGAACATGCGTCACCTCATTTCTTTGGGGGCATCGCTTAGAGCCCCTGCAGGGAGAGTGTCTCTCTCACGGCATCCCAGAGGCATCCGCGCGCTCTCGGAGTCGAACTGCTCGGAAATACGTATATCGGCGCGCGCCCTGGGCAGACCCGCATCCTCGTCGAGCTGCGAGGGGAGCAGCAGTTCGGGGCACTCTCCGAGGCGACCGGGCGTGCGCGGCCGTCTTGATCCCGCCCAATCAGTAGTTTCGGCCGGACGACTCCGCGAAGCCACTGATGGCAGCCTCGCTTCGGCTGGTCAAGCTAGATGCCTACCCGAAGGGAGGGGCGATGGCCACACTCTTCATAATCGTGACGTTTCTGGTTGTCCTTGCGGGGGCGGCCGTCGTTGTGTACGCGCTCTTTGAAATGAGCCCGTACGCTCGGCACGCCGATCAATTCCGCGATCCCCGAACTGGCAAGCCGCGCGGAAGCAGCCCGCACCTGTAGCGAGACACGTCGACCGCGGGTCACCGCAGTACCGGCAACGGCTCGCTCGACCGTGGCACCGACCAGCGCGGCCAGCGGCGCCGGAGCGGTCGCGCTGACACGAGTCCCTCCCAGATCGTCGTATTCAGAGCTCGGATAGATGAGAGAGGAGAGCGGATGATGGGATTCGAACCCACGGTCTTCTGCATAGCAAGGAGCGAGCGCGAGGCGACAGAGGGTGACGGACGACGACATACCCGCTCGGTTCCATCGTTCTCAGTCGAGCCAACCGTCACGAGACGACGCCAACCGACGCGCAAGGCTGACTAAAAGGCTGACTAACCGAGATGCAGTCTGCAAGCCTTGAGCATCTGGAAGGAGGTGTCAGATGGCAGTTCCTGCGCAAACCGATGCGCAACGTGCCGAGCACCATGCGAGTGAGGCTGAGCGACTGCTCAAGAGTTGGTGGCTATCGTCCCACGTCAAGGCGCAAGCCCACGCGGCCCTCGCGGTGTACTACTCGGCCAGGCACGACCAAGACGGTTAGCTAGGCGCCTACCTTCGCCCCGGCCGCGAGAGCGTTTTGCCGCGCTCACGACCCCGAGTTCCGCGGCGGCGGAACCCAGGGCCACGTCCATCCAGCCGCGGCACTCATGGCACGCGCGAACCGCTCGACATCGATCCGCGGAACTCGACGGACTAGCGAGGTTGCACTCGGCTGCCTCTTCGGAACTTGAATCGCCTGGGCGAACCAGAGCAACTCTTGGTTTGTGTGTGGTTGGAACGACATGCCGCGACTGTATGTCCGCGACGAGGCAATCGAAATTGGAGAAATCCCTACGGTTTCGGCGCGGTTCCACGAGGACCGTCCCGGTAGATCAGTCGTCGCGGAACTCTCGCTCCGCGCAGCGCGCGCATAAGAACATGAGCAGCGGCTCCTCGTCGTCGGGCTCGTCTGCGCGGTAGGCGCTCCAGCGCTCGGCGTCAGCCGGCAGCCAGGGCCTGCCGCACTCGGTGCATTCGGGGATCAGCACAACGCTCTCGGCGCTCAGGTGGAAGCCTACGACGACGCAAGGCGCACGCACGACCGCGAAGGCTGACTATCGAGGCGAGAGGCGGATGCCGAGTCGTCCTCGAGGTGACAAAAACCCCGCCTGAGCGGGGCTTTCGTGAGGAGGAGGGCGAGTTCCAAAAAGTCGGTGGAGTTCCAAGAAAGGCCGTGGAAAGCGCTTGAGAACCGCGTGCTGATGGGAACTAGTCACCCGTGAGGGCAAGCCTATTTCGATTGCTCAGTGGATCCCAGCTTGGGACGCGACTTGTTCATGGGGACGCGGTGCCGCTCCCAACGCTCGCTGGTGGTCTTCACTCCTCATCGAGAAGGCGCTTCTCCCACGTCAGGAGCGTGTCATCGACTTCGAGCGGGCCACTGCGAATCAGGATCGTTCCTTGCACGCGCTTCGGCGGGACACCAGAGTCGACATAGCCGCATCTGCGATATAGCGCCTGCGCCGGCTCGTTCTCGATGCCCACAGCGAGCCTGAGCCGGTCGAAGCCACGTGCCCAGCATTCGCGCTCTGCCTCCGCGGTCAGCGCCGAAGCAACTCCACGGCGCCGATGCTCAGGGCGCACGGAAACGTCCTCGAGCTCAGGCGGATCTGTCAACGCCAGGTACGCATGACCGATCGGCTCCTTGCCCTGCCAGGCCACAAGGTAGAAGCCGTCGCCTTGGTCGAGGCGAGCGAGCCCGAGGACAGCCCCTACCCGCTCGACCTCCTCCGGGACAAGTGGCCGAATCTCCCATCGTCCGGAGTACAGCCGCCACCACGGAAGACTCACGCAGATGCCTCACAGGTGCAACGTCTCGCAGAACGCTCCGCTCGCGCCGCCGCTCGACGCATGACCCAGGGTCGCGCGTTCAACGCGGCCCCCAGTCGGGAGCGGAGTCCCAGAGCTTCGAGCGTGTGACGCGCCGCACATGGCTACCGTTGAGCCGCATCACATAGACGTGCAGCCTAGATCCGTCAGGGCCTTTCGCGAAGACGATCGACTTGCCGTCCGGCGAGAACGACGACTCGCCGACAAGCGTCCCCCTCCTGAAATGCGTGATCTTCCTCCGGCCTGTGCCGTCGGGGTGGATGAGGAAGATCTGCGCCTGGCGACTCGAGTCGTCGACGTGGGAGTGGAAGAGTATCCACCTGCCGTTGGGCGACCAGTCGGGGTTGTCACCGTCGTTCTCTGCCCACGGGGTGAGCCGGCTCAGACCGCTCCCGTCGCTGTTGATCACATCGATCGCCTCCTGATTGGCCGGAGTCGAGAACGGCGAGTTAAACCACTCGAAGACAATCTGTCTCCCGTCGGGGGACTCCATCGGAAACAGTAGGTCCGCCGCGTACGGCGGGGCCTGGTAGATCACGCGGCGGTGACTGCCGTCGGGGTTCATCGCTGCGATCGCAGAGTGCTCGATCTCCTGTAGTCCGCTGGGCGCGGTCATGACGTGGCCGGTCGCCTGGGTGAACGTGAGTTGCTTGGAGTCGGGCGTGAAGCTGGCGTCCGAGTCGTCTGGACAGGTGCCTTCGCTGGAACCTGGCGGGCAAAGGGGGCCGACTGGAGCGAAACCGTTCCCGTCGGGGCGAACGACGTAGAGGTGGCACGCGCCCTGAGGTGCGCAGCGCGTGAAGGTGATCAGGCTGCCGTCGGGGGCCCAATCGGGCCCTTGATCGACGACGCCTACAGGCGGATGCGTGATCTGTCGCGCGTGGGTCCCGTTCGCACGGATCGTGAAGACGGCTCCCCTGGAATGCTGGTTGTTGAAGTAGCGGCGAAACGCGATCGGGCCGTTCTTCCCGGGCGCGGTCGCAGATGCAGTTGCAACCACGATCGCGATGGCGCCCGAGACAACGGCGGCCGCGATCGACCATCGAACACCTCGTTTCGCCGGTGACACGGATCTTGCATTCATGGTCAATCCCTCTCGCCTCATCGACGACTGTGGAAGTACGACACGGCGCTATCGACGTTGTCCGCCACGTAGAGGGTGCCGGCGGCCTCGTCCAGTGCGATGTTGATCGGCCAGCCGCCCGCCCTCAGCTTCAGCGCCTTCGCGCTACAGCCCTTCGTATGGCCAGCCCGGCAGGTTGCGCCGTTGATCATCGACTACGTCCGAGTCGAAGACGTTCGTGACATAGACGGCGTCAGTGGCCTGGTCGACAGCCAAGCTGCGGCCCATGCCGGGGGCGTTGATGCCTGCAGCAGCCTCCGATCGCCACCGCGGGCGCGGTCTGGCCGCAGCCCGAACTGGCGGTACCGTTGCATCTCCGTCCGTCGATGACTGACACGGTCCCGTCATCGCGATTCCCAACGTAGATCGTGTCGGTGATCTGGTTGACGCCGAGCGCTCGCGGGGCCGCTCCAGCGGCCACGGTCGGCGGGGTCTGGCCACAACCAGAGTTGTCGGAGCCGTTGCAGGTCGACCCGTCGATCACCGAGACGGTGTTGTCGTTGGTATTGGTCACGTAGATCGTGTTAGTGGCCTTGTTGACTGCAAGCGCCTGCGGAGAGGCACCGACCGCGACGGTTGGCCAGTCCTGATCACAACCAGCCGTGTGGGAGCCGTTGCAGGCTCGTCCGTCGATGACCGAGACAGTGTTGTCGTTGCGGTTGGCCACATAGATCGTCTCGGTGGCCGGGTTGACCGCGACCGCGAAGGCGCCGTTCCCTGCAGTCGCCTTCGCCGGGGCCTGGTCGCACCCTGACGTGTTGGCGGCGTTGCAGGTTCGTCCGTCGATCACCGAGACCGCGTTCTCGCCGTTGAACCCGTTCGCCGAGTAGATGGTGTCGGTGGCCCGATCGACCGCGACGCCTTGCGGAGAGTCGCCCACGGGGACGGTCGCCCAGGCCTGGCCGCAAGCCGAGCTGTGATTCGCGTTGCAGGAGGCCGCGTTGATGACCGAGACCGTGCCGTCCCCCCGGTTCCCCACGTAGACGGTCTTGCGTGGCGTGATTCACCGCGACGCCCTGTGGGAGGACCCCGACCGCCGTCGTCGGCGCGAACCGGGTGCAGCCGGAGGTGTGGCTCGCGTTGCACCTGGCTCCGTTGAGCACCGACACGATCCCGGCGTCCTGGCTGGAGGCATAGACGGTGTCGGTGGCCAGATCGACATCGGCCGCACCGCCGTTGAACCCGATCGCCATCGCCGGCGGCGTCGTAGCACAGCCTGAAGTGACCGTCGCGTTGCAGGTCTTGGCGTCGAGCACGGAGACGCTGCTGTCCTCCTCGTTTACGACGTAGACCGTGTGGGTCGTCGAATTCAGGGCGACGTGGACCGGTCCACTTCCGGCCGGCGCGGTCGGCGGAGGCTGGCTGCACCCCGAGGTTTGGCTGCCATTGCAGGTGGCGGTGTCGATCATCGCGACGAAGCCCAAGACGTCGCTCAGGAAGACCGGCACGTAGACGGTGTCGGTCGCCTGGTCGACGGCCAACTCGGCAGGGCTACCGCCCACGTCCACCGTGGCCGGGGTCTGACTACAGCCGGAGCTGTTGGTGCCATTGCAGCTGGACCCGTCGATCACCGAGACGGTGGTGTCGCCCCCGTTCGCGACGTAGACCGTGTGCGTCCTCTTGTCGACCGCCACGCCGTCGGGGAACGAGCCCACCTTCACAGTGGGCGGCACCTGACCACAGCCGGAGCTGTTGCTGCCGTTGCAGGCTGCCCCGTTGATCACGGAAACGGTGCTGTCGTCGAAGCTTCCGACATAGATCGTGTCGGTGGCCGGGTCGACGGCCAGGAGAGAAGCTCCGCCGCCGACCGTCACGGTTGGCGGGTCCTGGCCGCAACCCGAGGTATTGGTTCGGTTGCAGGTGGCGCCGTTGATCACGGAGACCGTGTTCTCACCGGCGTTCGCCACGTAGATGGTGTTGGTGGCTTGGTCGATCGCAACGCCGAGAGGGTTGTTGCCGACCGTCACCGTGGCCGCGATCTGACCGCAACCGGACGTGTGGATTGCGTTGCAGGCCGTCCCATTGATGACCGAGACCGTGTTCTCGCCGCCGTTTCCCACGTAGGTCGTGTGGGTGATCTGATTCACCGCGACCTCGACGGGATTG
>CAVTNM010000007.1:0-21253 GCA_963736055.1 uncultured Actinomycetes bacterium
TGCTCCCGGTCGATCCCGAGCAACCCGGTGTCCTTGCCGCCGATGCGAAGGACCAGGACCTCGCCTCCGACGGCGACCTTGAAGTTGTGATTGGTGATCCCGCCGCCGAGCGGCTCGAACTCCACCGCTTCTCCCGGCCACAGCCGCCCGACCGCCTCCTCCGCGCGCATGCGCGATCCTAGACTCGTGGAAGCGCTGCTCTTCGACTTCAACGGCACGCTGTCGGACGACGAAGGGCTCCAGTGCGAGATCTTCCGCGAGCTGTTCGCCGAGCAGGGGCGGCCGCTGAGCGAGCACGAGTACTTCGAGCAACTCGCCGGCCTGTCCGACCCGGAGATCGTCCGGCGGTGGCTCGGCCCCGGGCATCGGGCGACCCCGGATGTCCTGCGGGAACGCGTGAGCCGTTTCCGGGAGCGGGCGGGCGACGGCTCGACGGTGCCGCCGCACGTGCGGGAGGCGGTCGGCCGGGCGGCCGGCGCCGCCCGCCTCTCAGTCGTGTCGGGCGCCGCGCGCTCCGAGGTCGAGACGGTGCTGGACGCGGCGGGGATCGACGTGTTCGAGGTGATCGTCTCCGCCGAGGACGTGACGCGCGGCAAGCCCGATCCCGAGGGCTACCGGCGCGCGCTCGAGCTGCTGGGCGTGGAGGCCGCCCAGGCTGTCGCGCTCGAGGATGCACCTCCCGGGATCGCAGCCGCCAAGGCGGCGGGCCTGCGCTGCGTGGCCGTCCTCGGCACGGTCCCGCCCGAGCGGCTGGACGAGGCCGACGAGGTCGTTCCAAGGCTCGACACGGCACTGGTCGATCGCCTGTTGGAAAGCTAGGCCGCCGCGATCGAGCCCTGGGCCAGCGCTTCCCGAGGCTCCGCCCGGGCCTGACTTGCCAGCGAGATCAGGATCGCGCCGCCCAGGGCGAGGACGAGGCCGGCGACGGCGACAAGGACGTGCCAGCCCGGACGGCTGAGCCGTTCGTCGAGGAGCGCGATGCCGAGCAGGACGCTCACCACCGGGTTCGCGACCGACACGGTCGCGACCGAGGGGGCGAGGTGGCCGGTGCCGAGAGAGACCTGCTGCAGGACGAACCCGAGCACTCCGGCGGCCGCGAGCACATAGCACTCCCAGTGGGACAACATCACCCCCAGGCCTTCGTGCAGGAACTCGACGGTGGGCTTCGTCAGCGAGGCCGAGAGCCCGAAGAGGACACCGGCCACGGTGCCGTAGACGGCCGCCTTCATCTTCAAGCCTCCGTTCCGGCCGAAGACGAGCAGCCCGGCGCAGACCGCCCCGAGCACGACGATCGCGATCGCCCACTCGTCTCCCGGAGCGTTCTCCTTGCCGCCGGCGGGATCACCGAACACCGCGAACAGGCCCAGCCCGAGCAGGATGACCGCGGCGCCGCCCGCCTCCCGGCGGCCGACATGCTGGTTCGTCAGGAGCCAGCCGAGCGGCAGCGCGAACACGACCGTCGTCACGAGCAGTGGCTGGATCACCGCGAGCCGCCCGCGATCGAGCGCCCCGGCCTGGAACGCGTACCCGATCAGCAGCGCAACCGTCCCGAGCAGCCACATCCGCTGGCCGGCGAGCCGCACCAGCGACATCGGCTTCGCCAACGACACACCGGCGAGGTTCAGAGCGCCCTTCTGCTGAAGCGCCGCCGCCAGCGCAAACAGGAACGCCGCCACGAGCGCGAGCACCGAGGCCATTGAAGCAGCCTACGAGGCGCACCGGTCGCTCGCCGCCGAGGGCGCTAGGCGGAGATCGGAGTCTCCTCCGCAAGCACAGCGGGAAGTTCGTTCCGCGAGTCCAGCTGTAGCTTGCGGAAGACGCTCGTGAGGTGACCTTCGACCGTGCGCGAGGTGACGAAGAGGCTCTGGGCGATCTCCCGGTTGGTGAGGCCTTGGCTGGCGAGTTCGGCGACCCTGCGCTCGCTGGCCGTCAGCGAGTCCAGGCCCGTGAGAACGACCCGGCGCGGGCGGGCGCCGGTGGCACGGAGCTCGGTCTCGGTCTGTTTGGCGAGGGGTCTCGCGCCCGTGCGGTAGGCGGCGTCGAGCGCCTCTCGGAGAAACCCTCGCGCTTCGGTGCGCCGATTGCGCCTCCGCAGGAGGGCACCGAGGTCGGCGAGCGCCCGCGCTCGTTCCGACATCGCATCGCCGCGCTCGAGGGCGTCGATCGCCTGACGGAGCAGAGCCGCCCCGCGCTCCCCTCCGGCCACCACGCCGGCGGCACGCATCGCCACCCCCAGCGCGCGCGGCGCACCGAAGGCCCGGGCGAGCTCGAGCTCGTCGTCCGCAAGCCGTTGTGCCTCCGCGCGCTCGCCGAGCGCGAGCTGGGCGAGCGCGGCCTCCGATCGCCACGGGAGGTACCCCGGGCAGGTAACGAGCGCCTGCGTCAGGCGTGCGCCGACAGCCAGCAAGTCCTCGAGCCCTTCGGCGACCCGTCCTTGCTCGACCCGCAGCCGGCCGCGAGCCAAGCGAAGAACCTCGGCCGTGAGCGATCCGCTCTCCATTTCGAACTCGAGCGGTGCGAGCACCGTCTCGGCCGCTTCGAGCTCGCCGCGATCGACGAGTGTCTTGAGGAGGACACCGCCGTTCAGAACGCGGTACATAGGTGGGGCGGGGAGCTCGGTCGCAGCAAGGGCCGTGCGGGTGTCTCCTTCCGCGGCGCAGAGATCGCCGCGCCGAAGCGCGAGCCAGCCACGAGTACCCAGGCCGACCGCAAGCCGGCCGCTGTCACCGGTCACTCGGGCCTGCGCGATCGAGGCATCGAGGAGTGGACGCACCTGCGCATACCGCTCGGCCCACAGCAGCGAAAGGGTTGTTCTTGCGAATAACGCGGAGGGCGAGGACCAGCGAGGGTCGTCCGGGTCGCGGATCGTGCGCTCGGCTGCGCGGAGCGCCTGGGTCGCGAGCTCCGCTCCGACCTCGGCCGGTTCGTTCGTAAGAACGGACGTGAATGCCGCGACGGCCAGGAGCTCAGGCGGCACCGCGGGATCTCGGGCCGCCCGTTCGCGCAGCGCCTGCCCGCGGACGGCCATGGAGGATCCGGCCACGGGGTCGTTCATCCCGGCGACGACCGCGGCGGCTTCGAGCTGAAGCGCGAGCTCGGAGTCTCGAAAATCGAGTGCCGACGACGCGCGATCGAGAACCTCGACGGCCTCCGTGAAGCGCTGAGAGCGGTTGAGCGCGCTTGCCAGGACCCTGGCCGCCCGGGCGGCGGCCGCGGCCGTCGGCGCTGCTTCCACAGCCCCCTGGAGGTGCTCCGACCAATCCGCGAGCCCGGCGCTCGCCTCAGCCACTCCGAGCTCGAGGAGCAGCTCCGACTGGTCCTCCAGCGGCGCCGGCTCGGCGAGCGCTCTGCGGAGGAAGACCGCTGCCGACTCGGGGGCTCCGTGCCGCGCCGCCGAGCGCGCGGCCTCGACGAGCTGCTCGACGACCCAGTCATCGGCCGCGGGCTCGCTGGCCAGCAGGTGCTTGGCGACCCGTTCCTGCGTGCCGGGTTGCTCTGCGAGCAGTTGGGCGGCGCGCCGGTGGCCCTGAGCACGCTCCGCGCCGGACAGCTCCGAGTAGATACCGCTTCGAACAATTGGATGGACGAACACCAACGGCCTGCCGCTCTCGAGGATCCCCGCCGTCACTAGGAGCTCGGCTGCGTCGGCCGCCTCGGCCTCGTCCAGCTCCGCAAGTCGCGCCGCCCGGAGGAGGTCGCTCTGCTCGAGGATCGCCAGCGCCTGAGCCAGCCGCCCGGCAGGCTCGGGCAGGCGCCCGAGCCGAAGGCCAATGGAGGGACCGACCGTTTGCGCAGCGATTCCCTGCAGGTCGCCCGCGGCCTCCGCAGTCGAAGCGACACCTCCTTCGCTCAGTGCGTCCAGGAACTGGCACAGCAGGAATGGAGTCCCACCCGTTGCGCGCAGACAGGCTTCGACGAAGTCCGGATCCGGAAGCCCGCCGAGCCTCGACCCCACGAGCTCGGCGACGGCAGCTCTCGTCAGGGGAGACAGTCGGATCACTTCGGAAGAGGGATCGGTCGTCAGCGTCGCAAGCAGCTCGGCGTCGGTTCTTACCTCGCGAGGTCGAATGGCGACGGCGAGCGCGACGTCCAGCTCCTCGAGCCGCGTGACGAGGAAGGCTAGGTAGCGGAGGGATGGTGCGTCTGCCCAGTGCGCGTCGTCGACCACCACGCAGAGCGGATCTACGGCGGCCAGATTCGCGCACAGCCAGTAGAGGCCGTGGAGGATCGCGAACGAGGGATCGACGCCTGCCGCGTGCCGGCCGTCGGCAGGAGATGCGCCCGGAAGCCCCAGCAGGGATGCCGCCTCGCCGGCAGCGTCTTGCAGGAGATCCGCGCGCTCGACCTCCGATGCCTCGGCGAGCGCAGGCTCGAAGAGCTGACGCACCACTCCGAAGGCGAAATCGCGCTCCAGCTCCGTTCCCCGCGAACGAAGCACGCGCATGCCGCTCTCGACAGCCGCTGTCCGTGCGGCCGCAAGCAGCGCCGTCTTGCCTATTCCGGCCGGCCCTTCGATTACCAGGAACCTGCCGCTTCCCCCGCGCGCCTCGGCCAGCACCGATTCGATCTGCGCCAGTTCCTCGCTCCGCTCGAGCAGCGGTCTCGTGGCCGCGGCTCCGCTCATAAGCGACGAGCCTACTCCCCAGCCACCGAAAAGTCCGGGGGGTCTCCACGGTGCGAATCGCGGTCCGCGCCCGCCAGGATCGAGGCGATCCCGAGCTCCTCACGAGCTCATTGACCACAGGAGGCTGACATGAGAAGGATCGCTCGCAGACGCTACTGGCTACTCGCCGCAATGGCCGTCGCCGCAGCGCTGGCCGTGACAGGCATCGGCTCGACCGCGACCACGAAGACCGTGAAGGGCACCGTCGGGCCCGGCTTCACGATCAAGCTGAGCATGAACGGCAAGAAGGTCACGAAGCTGAAGGCCGCGACGCCGTACCGCTTCGTGATCAGCGACCGCTCGAGCTCCCACGACTTCCACCTGAGAGGGCCCGGCGTCAATCGCGTCCTCACGTCCGTCGAATTCGCGGGAACGAAGAGCTACACCCTCACTCTGAAGAAGGGGAGCTACCGCTTCTTCTGCGACCCGCACGCGTCGTTCATGCACGGCGCTTTCAAGGTCACGTGAGCGCCGGCTTCGGAGGGGCGGGGGCGACACCGTGCCTCGCCCCTCCCGGCGGCCAGTCGCCGGCGGCGGCCCGTACGCGAACCTATGCTCGCCCGGACGCACCGGCCGCCACAGGCCATCACCCCATGGAGCGCCCGCTCGACTCCACTCGGCTCGGAGACCACCTCGACCGGCTCTATCGAGCCGCCTGGGCCCTCTCCGGCTCTCGCGAGGATGCAGAAGACCTCGTTCAGGAAACCTACGCTCGCGTGCTCTCCCGCCCGCGCTTCCTCCGCAACGACGACGACCTCGGCTACCTGCTGCGCGCCCTGCGCAACACGTTCCTGAACCAGGTGCGAACCGAGCGCAGCCGGCTGCGGCCCGGCCCTCTGCCCGACGAGCTCGATCGCATCCCCGACCCGCAGGCACGCCAGCCACAGGCCGCGCTCGAGGCCGGCGAGCTCTATGCCGCGATCGCCGCTCTGCCGGACGACTTCCGCGACGTTCTCGTCGCCGTCGACATCACCGGCCTGTCCTACAAGGAGGCGGCCCGTGCCTTGCGGATCCGTGAGGGGACGGTCATGAGTCGCCTCTACCGCGCCCGCCAGCAGGTCGTGCGCAGCCTGGAAGGCGCCTCGGCCTGACTAGCCGGGAACCGTGCCGACGAGCACCTTGTTGCCCGACGAGGCCTGATCCCCGTCAGCCTCCTCGCGCGTGACGGTCAACGTCGTGAAGTTCTTCGGCGACACGCCGGCCCACAGCGTGACCTTGCGGCCCTCGTTGAATGTTCCGACGGGCACGAGTACGCCGGCGGCGTTCCGCAGCCACGCCTCGTAGAAGCGCCCGCCCTCGAGGCGGGGGAGCCCGGTGGCGTCGAGCTCGATCCGCCACCCGGAGGAGGTTTTCGTGAGCGTCGCGTCGCCCTTGGCGCCCGGCGCCAGCTCGGTCGCTGCGAGTGCGGCGTGGAAGCTCTCGCCTGAGGTGCCCGAGCGGAACACGCCCACCCCGATGCCGACAGCCAGAACCACCGCAACCGTTGCGGCACCGATCACAACGAGACGGCCAGGCGTCGGCAGTCGCCGCGCGTGCCGTCGGGAATCGACGCGCGCTCGGAGCGAAGCGGGCGCCTCGACCTCGGCCGCGGCACCCCTTGCAAGCGCCACCGCACGCTGCTGCTCGGCAAGCCGGGCCGCGAGCTCCGGAGACTCGGCGACTCGGGCCTCGACCCGGGCACGACGCTCCGGCGCGAGCGATCCGTCCGCGAGCGCAGCCAGCTCTGCGATCTCCTGACCGCCGGCTACGTCCTCTCGACGGCGTCTCAGGGGCACGTCAACACGATAGGGGAACTTCGACCTCACACCCTGAAAGACCCCGTTCGGGCGGAGCTATTCCCGCCCGGCAGGGTGTCTCTTAGACCTACGAGCAAAGCGGCGGGAATAGACCCGGGTCGCCGGTGTCTCTAGAGCCGAGGGGTCATCTACACCGGAAGGAAGGTCATGAAGAACCTCACTCGACCCAACGGATCGCGCGTCACACGGGTGGCGGCAACGGTAGTCGTCGTCGCGGCAGCGGCCGCCATCGCCGCTACCTCCGGGCTGGCGGGGCGTGGATATGCCGCCGGCAAGGCCTCGTATCCACACAACTCGCCCAGATTCGAGAGGCCGACGCTCAGGCACGGCCTCCTGACCATCAGGGGCACCAGGGCCGGCGACACGATCGCGCTTCGTCTCAAGGCCGGCGATCCCGGCACGCTCCAGATCGACGTCGGTGACAACGGCTCGGCCGACTTCAGCGTGGCCCGCGCCCGCGTCGACCGGATCGACGTGGAAGGCCGGGCCGGCGACGACCTCCTGCGTATCGACGACAGCAACGGCGTCTTCACCGACGCCATCCCGACGACGCTCGACGGCGGCTCGGGCAACGACCGGCTGGCCGGCGGCAAGGGAAGCGAGATCTTGCTCGGCGGCTCCGGGAACGACTCGATCGACGGCAACGGCGGGAACGACCTGGCCTTCATGGGCTCAGGCGACGACACGTTCATCTGGGATCCCGGCGACGGCAGCGACACCGTCGAGGGTCAGTCCGGCGCTGACACGATGCGCTTCAACGGTGCCGGCGCGGCCGAGAAGGTCGATCTGACCGCCAACGGCAACCGGCTCCGCTTCACCCGCGACGTGGCCAGCATCACGATGGACACGCACGGCGTCGAGCGGGTCGACTTCAACGCCCTCGGTGGCGCTGATGTCGTCACGGTCAACGATCTGAGCGGAACCGACGTCAGCGCGGTAAACGTCGACCTCGCGGGCGCCCTCGGTGGCGCCACGGGCGACGGAGCGGCTGACCGCGTGGTCGTAAACGGCACCAACGGCGTCGACGCGATCGACGTCAGCGGCGACGCTGGGGAAATCAAGGCCAGCGGGCTCGTCCCCACGGTCGCGATCTTCCACTCCGAGGCCGCGAACGACCGGCTCGAGATCAACACCCTCGCAGGCAACGACACCGTGAACAACGCCGGCCTGGCGGCCGGTGCGATTCAACTCTTCGTGGACGGAACGCTTGTCCCCTAGAGGAAAGTTGGCATGGATGTGCGGGGCCCCTTCCTTCGGGGCCTCGCCTCCTCGCCCTCAGAGAAAGAGGTCACCAATGGAGCGCACGATCACCGCACCGACTCGAGAGTTGGCCCAACGCCTGAGCGGAACGGTCGAGGTTCTTCTCCTCTGGCACCCCGAGATCGAGCAAGTGGAGATCTCCGTCTGCGACTCGGTAACCGGCGTGGGCTTTCAGATGGAGGTCGCGCCGAGGAATGCGCTCGACGCGTTCCATCATCCGTACGCTTACGCGGCCGGATTCGAAGGCTCCGTTCGCGTAGTCCAAGGCCGGACGAGCGTCGATGGCTAGGGTCGAGCACCTAGAGGAAGCGGTCCGCGTGCTCGTCGCAGAGCGGCAGGCTCTGCGCCGGCGTCAGGCCGGCCACGAGGAGCTCGAGGCAAACCGGCTCGAGCTCGTGCGACGCCAGCAGGAGCTCTCCAGCGCGCTGATCGATCGTCACCTCCGCCGCGCGGTTCGCGACGCCGCCTGACGAAACTCGCGGCGTCGAGCTCGCCGGGCGTCGGCCAGGACGGCCCGGGCCGCGTTCCTCCCGGGGCCGCCCGTCACTCCGCCCCCGGGGTGTGTGCCCGCCCCACACATGTAGAGGCCATCGATTCCGGCGACCCGGTAGCGAGCATGGCCGAGGAGGGGCCGCCAGGCGAAGACCTGGTCGAGGGCCTGCTCGCCGTGCATCGGGTGCCCGCCGCTGAGCCCGTAATCCCGCTCGAGGTCGGCAGGCGTCACGACATGGCGAGCGACGATCCGGTCCGCGATACCCGGTGCATAGGCCTCGAGCGTCCGCACGGCCCCGTCCACTACGCCATCGCGAGCTGCCTCGTCCCAGTCCGCGTCGCGGAGGTGCCGTGGCGCGTACTGGAACAGCGCGGTGACGATGTGTGTCCCATCAGGGGCGAGCGAGGGGTCGGAGAGGGTGGGGATCGTCGCCTCGAGATACGGGTGCTCGGAGACCCGGCCGTACTTCGAGTCGTCGAATGCCCGCTCGAGGTCGTCGACGCTCGGTGCGACGACGATCCGCCCCTTCAGGCGCTCGTCGTCGACGCCGCCGATCGCCGGCAGGCCCTCGAGGACGAGGGTCACCTTCGCGACCACGCCGGGCGTGCGGATGTGCTCGACCCGCCAGCCCAGAGTCGGGCCGACCTCGGCCGGGTCGACGAGGCGCAGAAGCGTCTGCTTGGGGTCGGCGTTCGACGCGACGATCGGCGCGTCGATCTCCTCGCCGCTCGCGAGGGCGACCCCTTCGACAGAGCCTCGCCCGGTTCGGATGGCCGCGACGTCGGCGTCGCGGCGAATCGTCGCGCCGTTGCTCCGCGCGGCGGCGACGAGCGCCTCGACGAGGGAGTCCGGCCCACCGCGCGCGAAGACCGTGCGGCCCGCCGCTCCTCCTCCTGGAGCCGAGTCCCACAGGAAGTTGAGCGCAGTCCCCGCCGAACGTGGGCCCATGGCCGCGTAACGAATGCCTCGCGCGCCGAGGACGCCGCGTAGCGCCTCGTCCTCGACGGCTTCGCCGACGAGGTCCGCGACGGACATCGGCAGCACCCGCAGCGCCTCGCGCAGCTGCTGCCTCCCGAGGTGCCGCAGCCCGTTCAACAGGGTGAGGCCCCCGGTCGCATCGGCAAGGGACGGAGACGCGAGGTCCGGCGGCTCGGTCGCCTGGACGCGGGCCAGCAAGGCGCCCAGCGAGCGGATCCTGCGGTCGAAGGCGAGGAACGCCTCGGCATCGCGGGGCTGGGCCCTCGTCCGGAGCTCCGTCGCCGTCCGGACCGGGTCGCGCCACAGCGTGAGGCCGGGCCCGTCGGCGGACGGGGCGAAGGCCGCCACCTCCGGCTCGATGGCGCGGAAGCCGTGCGAGCCGAGCCCGAGGTCACGCACGACGTCGTCACGGAGACCGCCGACGCAGTCGGCCGCAACCGGCGCGCGCACACCGGGCGCAACCTCCTCGGTGGCCAGGGGGCCGCCCGCCCGGCTCCGCCGCTCGAGAACCAGCGTCCGGAGCCCCGCCTTCGCCAGGTACGACGCCGTGACCAGGCCGTTGTGGCCGGCCCCGACCACGACCGCCTCGTATCGCTCCCGGGCCACCCTCAGGCGGCCTTCTTGGCGCGAAGCGCGCGCAGGACCTGCAGCGCCGCGAGGCGTCCCGACGCGCCCATGATCCCACCCCCGGGGTGCGTGGCCGAGCCACACATCCAGAGGTTCCGCAGCGGCGTCCGGTAGCGCGCCCATCCCGGCACGGGCCGGTTGAAGAAGAGCTGCTCGAGCGAGAGCTCGCCCTGGAAGATGTTTCCCTCGGAGAGCCCGAACCGCTCCTCGATGTCCTTGGGGGTGAGCACCTGCGCGTGCAGGATCAGCTCGCGGATGTTCGGCGCCCGCTCCGCGATCGTGTCGACCACGGTCTTCCCGAACGCATCACGCCGGCCGTCGTCCCACTCGTCGCCCTCGTTCAGGTGGTAGGGCGCGTACTGGACGAAGCAGCTCATGACGTGCTTGCCCGGAGGCGCCATCGACGGATCGACCAGGGTCGGAATGACCATGTCGATGTACGGGCGCCGGCTGAAGCGCCCGGACTTCGCGTCGTCGTAGGCCTGCTCCATGTAGTCGATGCTCGGGCTGAAGCTGATCGCACCGCGCAGGTGGTCGCCGCTACCGGGCAGACACGTGAAGTCGGGAAGCCCGTCCAGGGCCAGGTTCACCTTCCCGCTGGAGCCCCGGTAGCGGTAGCGCTCGACCTCCTCGAGGAACGACCCGTCGAGGAGGCCGGACGGCAGCAGCCGGACGAACGTCTGCTGCGGGTCCAGGCTCGACAGCGTCACCCGCCCGGTGACCTCGTCGCCCGCCGACGTGACGGCGCCGGTCACCTCGTCGCCTCGGGTCAGGAAGTGCTCGACGGCGGTCTCGGTCCGGATCTCGGCGCCGAACGACCGCGCGGCGCTCGCGATCGCCTCGCTGACCGCGCCGGTCCCTCCTCGCGGTATCCCCCAGGCGCGCAGGACGCCGTCGATCTCGCCCATGTAGTGGTGCAGCAGGACGTAGGCGGTCCCAGGAGAGCGGATCCCCTGGAACGTGCCGATGATCCCGGAGGCGCTCATCGTCGCCTTCAGCGGATCCGTCTCGAACCACTGGTCGAGGAAGTCGGCGGCGCTCATCGTCATGAGCTGGATGAACACCGCCCGCTGCTCCAGGGAGAGGCCGTTGAAGGAGCGGGCGAGACGTGCGACGGGGAGCCATTCGCGCGGATCGAGCCGGCCCGGGTCCGGCGGCGCCATGGACAGGATCGGCTTGACGAACCTCGCCATCTCGACCATCAGGCGGCCGTACTCCTCGTACGCCTCCGCGTCGCTCGCCGACCAGCGCCGGAGCTCGCGCACGGTGCGGCCGTGGTCGTTCACACGCCACAGGTAGTCGTCGTCGAGCGGCGTGAACGTTCCGTCGAGAGGCAGGATCTCGAGGCCGTGCTCCGGCAGCGCGAGCTCCCGGACGATCTCGGGGCGGAGCAGCGAGACGACGTACGAGGCCACGCTGAACCGGAAGCCGGGGAACACCTCCTCGGTCACCGCCGCCCCGCCGAGAACGTGGCGCCGCTCCAGCACGACGACCTTGAGCCCGGCCCGCGCGAGGTACGCCGCGGCCACGAGCCCGTTGTGCCCGCCGCCGATGATCACGGCGTCGTACCTGCGCTTGTCGGAGGTCGCCATCAGCGGCGACACTAACCGCGCCACGACCTGGTGCGCTCCCCGAAAGCCGCCCGACTATGCTTGCCGACCATGCCCGGCCCGTTCGACATGGAGACGGTTCAGCGTGGAGCGCGATTGCGGCGCAGCCCCTTCTACGAGGCGACGCAGCGGCACGGCCCGAAGGGCTTCACCGTCTACAACCACACGCTCTTCCCGATCAACTTCGACGATTTCGAGGCCGAGTACTGGCACCTGCTGAACCACGTGACGCTCTGGGACGTCGCCGTCGAGCGCAACGTGGAGGTGACGGGCCCGGACGGCTTCCGCTTCGCGCAGCTGCTCACCTGCCGCGACCTGAGCGCGTGCGCGGTCGGCCAGGGCAAGTACGTGCTGATCACGGCGCCGGACGGCGGGATCCTCAACGACCCGGTCATGCTGCGGCTGGACGAGAACACGTTCTGGTTCGCGCTCGCGGACAGCGACGTGCTGCCGTACGCGAAGGGGCTGGCGGCATACGCGGGGATGGACGTGCAGCTCTCGGAGGCCGAGGCGTACCCGCTGCAGATCCAGGGCCCGAAGTCGAAGGACGTCGTGCGGGACCTGTTCGGCGACGACATCCTCGACCTCCGCTACTACCACTTCCGCCGCCTCGAGCTGGACGGCATCTCGCTCATCCTCACCCGCACCGGCTGGACGTCGGAGGTCGGATACGAGATCTACCTCCTCGACGCCTCGCGCGGAACGGACCTGTGGGACCGGATCATGGAGGCGGGCGAGCCGTACGAGATCCGGCCGACGGGGCCGGTGGACATCCGCCGGATCGAGGGAGGCATCTTCAACTGGGGTGCCGACATGACCTACGAGAACAACCCTTTCGAGCTGGGCCTCGACCGGCTCGTCGACCTGGACACCGAGGCGGATTTCATCGCCCGCGACGCGCTGACGAGGATCCGCGACGAGGGCGTGAAGCGGAAGATCGTCGGCGTCGAGATCGACGGCGACCGGCTGGAGATGAACGCGACGACTGGCCGGTCTCGGCCGACGGCGCGAGCGGACGGGTGACCTCCGCCGTCTATTCGCCCCGCCTCGAGAAGAACATCGGGTACGCGTGGCTCCCGGTCGAGCACACCGAGCTCGGGACGCACGTCGCGGTGGAGACACCCGAGGGCACGAGGGACGCGACGATCGCGCCGCTGCCCTTCTTCGACCCCGAGAAGCAGATCCCGAAGTCCTAGATCCGCCGTGTCCGTCGGAACCGCGTTCTATCCCCGGACCGCCCCGCTCAACACCAAGCTGCAGTGGCGGGAATGGTCGGGCTACTTCGCCGCGAGCGCGTACTCCGACTCCCACGAGATCGAGTACAACGCCATCCGGGAGGCGGCGGCGCTCATCGACGTCTCTCCGCTCTACAAGTACCTGGTCTCCGGGACTGACGCCACGCGGCTCGTCGACCGCGTGATCACGCGGGACGCGGGCAAGCTCGCCGTCGGCCGCGTCTACTACACGTCCTGGTGCAACGAGGACGGCCGCGTGGTCGACGACGGGACGGTCGCCCGGCTGGAGGAGCAGGCCTACCGCTGGACGGCCGCCGACTCGTCGCTGCGCTGGCTCCGGATGAACGCTCGCGGCCTGGACGTCGAGATCGAGGACGTGAGCGAGCGCATCTCCGCGCTGGCCGTGCAGGGGCCGCTGAGCCGCGACGTGCTCGAGGCGGCCACCGAGACGTCCTGGGGCGACCTCAAGTACTTCGGCCGGCGGGCCGCGCAGGTCGGCAGCATCCCCGTCGACGTCTCCCGGACGGGCTATACGGGCGACCTCGGCTACGAGGTGTGGGTCGAGAGCGCTCAGGCGGTCGAGCTCTGGGACGCCCTCGTGCGGGCCGGGAGCGCCTACGGCATCCGGCCGGCCGGGATGCTCGCCCTCGACATCGCGCGGATCGAGGCAGGGCTGATCCTCATCGAGGCGGACTTCGACTCCGTGCGGCGCGCGCTGATCCCCGAGCAGTCGTTCTCGCCCTTCGAGCTGGGCGTCCTGGGCCGCTTCGTCGACTTCGAGAAGCCGGTGGAGTTCGTCGGCCGTCGCGCGCTCGAGCGGGAACAGGCTCGCGGCGGGCCTCCGCGGAGGCTCGTCGGGCTGGAGCTCGACTGGGAGCCGCTCGAGGAGCTGTACCGCGCGAAGGGGCTGACGCCGACGCTGGAGCCGGCCGCCTCGCGCGTCTCCGTTCCTGTGTACGCGCGGGGCCGCCAGATCGGCAAGGCGACCAGCACGACGTGGAGCCCGACACTGAAGAAGGTGGTTGCGCTGGCGTCGGTCGCCGCCGCCCAGAGCAAGCTCGGCACGAGGATCGACGTCGAGTGGACGGTGGAGGCGCGGCGCAGCCGGACGGCAGGGACGGTGGTGGAGCTGCCGTTCTTCAACCCGATGCGCAAGACCTCGACGGTCGCTCGTTCACCGGCCCCTTAGCGAAACGGCCGCATTCGCAAACCTCCTGCAGCTGCGCGGGCGGCTCCGCCTCGAACAAACGGAAACCCCGCAATTGCGGGGTTTCGACAATCGTTGAGGCGGCCTCGGCAGCGTCGCCGAGCCCCGGCGTCCTAGGCGTCGTACTGGCCGCCGAGCTCCGCCGCCTGAGGCTTACCCTTGTGCCCGGCCTCTTGCATGATCGCAGGGACTCGGGGTCGGAGACGAAGTTCTGCCAGCCCTCCGCGTCCCAGTCGAAGAGCGCCCAGACCCGGTCGCCCTCATTGGGATCACGGAACACGGTCGAGCCCTGGAGCCGTGCTGCTTTCGCTTCTCAGCGCCCTTGGTCGAGAAGATCTCCACGAACCGGTCGAAGTCCTCGACCTTTTGTCGTTGCCAGGATCATCTCTCTCCTTCTCTAGGCCCCGGCGCCGCCGCTCGACACCGATGGTCAGGCGAGTGTATGCCCGGGGCGTCCAGCGTGGGCTCAGGCGCCGGAGGCAGCCCGTGGCCCATTGCTTGCAGGACGCTTGCAGCCGCGGCCGTTCCCCCGATCGGCCGCTCGAGGTCTGAAGGACACCCCCTCTTCCGGCGGCTCGCTCTCTTCCGACGACGACCTTCCTTACCTCGCAGCCGGCACCGGAGGTGCTTTGCGGATCGGCTCGGGCTCGGTTGCGACGGCGACCCGTGGCAGCCATTCGAGCCAGCTCGGGAGATACCAGTTCCAGTCGCCGAGCAGCTTCATGCTCGCCGGCAGCAAGACCCCCCGAATGATCGTCGCGTCGATCAACACGGCGGCGGCCAAGCCGACGCCGAACTGCTTCAGCAGGTCGAACGACAGGGTGATGAAGACCGAGAAGACGAGCACCATCACGATCGCGGCGCTGGTCACGACGCCGGCGGTGGTCTTGATCCCGTGCTCGACTGCCTCGTCCGTCGACATGCCGTGATCGACGCCCTCGCGGATGCGGCTGAGGATGAAGACGTGGTAGTCCATCGAGAGCCCGAACAGGATCACGAACAGGAACATCGGCATGAACGACTCGATCCCTCCTGAGGAGGCGCCGATCAGGCCGCGCCCGATCCCGTCCTGGAAGACGAGCACGAGAATCCCGTAGGCCGCGGCGACCGAGAGGGCGTTGAGCATGATCGCCTTCACCGCAATCACGATCGAGCGGAAGGCGAGCAGCATCAGCACGAAGGTCAGCGCGAACACGAACGCGAACACATAGGGCGTCCTCTGCCTGAACTGGTGCTCGAAGTCGATTGACTGCGCCGTCATTCCTCCGACGCCGGTGGTCGCGTCGGGAAGCCTCCCCACTGTCGCCGGCACGAGGTCGTCGCGGAGCGTGTGGACAGCGTGCTTCGAAGCTGAGTTGGTGCCGTTGCCCGCGATCGGGACCGAGATGAGGGCCACGGTGCCCGCGCTGTTGACGTCGACCTCGATCGGCCGGAACATCTCGCCGCTCGCGAGCGCCTGTCGCCTTAGCTCCTCGATCGCACTCCGGGGTGTGCCCGAGCGGACATCGGGGGCCTCGACCAGAACCTGTGCAGCCAGGGCATCGCCGGGGAATGCCTTCTGGATCTTGTCGTAGGTCCTGATGACGGCGAGGGACCGCGGGTACGACTCAATGCTGTTCTGCGTCGTCTGGAGCCGAAGCGCCGGCACGGCGAGGGCGATCAGGAGGCCGGCTGCCAACAGTCCTGAGAGGAGCGGCCGCCGCATGACCCGCTCGACGATCGCGCCCCAGAAGCGGCTCTCGCCGACGCGCTGATCGGGACTGCGCAGAAACGGCACGCGGCCCTTGTTCACGCGGTCCCCGAGCTTGGACAGCACTGCCGGGAGCACCGTCAGCGAGCCAAGAACGGAAATGGCGACGACGAGCATCGTCGCCGCGGCGAAGCCCTCGAAGGTCTTGTCGCCACTGATGAACATCCCGGCCATCGCCACGATCACCGTGAAGCCCGAGATCAGGACGGAGCGGCCCGATGTCGCCGCCGCAGCCTCGATCGACGCGGTCTCCGCCCGTCCGGCCGCGCGCTCCTCGCGTTCCCGCTTGAGATAGAACATCGAGTAGTCGACTCCGACCGCGAGTCCGATCAGCAGTACGACCGCGTTTACCGCGTCGTCCATCGGCAGCACCTTGCTCGGCAACGCCAGCAGGCCGATTGCCGCGAACACCGACGTCAAGGCGAGCAGCAGCGGGATTCCGGCTGCTACCAGCGCCCCGAAGGTAAGCAGCAGGATCCCCAGCGTTACCGGGAGCGAGAGGAGCCCCGCCTTGACCAGATCCTTGCCGAACTGGTCGCTGATCCCTTTGGACACGCTCCCGCCGCCGAATTCCTCGATCGTGAACTGAGGACGCGCGCTTTGGGCGTTCGCGACGGTCGCCAGGATCGGCTCGACCTTGTCCTGGGCGTCCTCGGACTTGCCGCGGATGTCGAACTGGACCAGCGCCGCTCGCCCGTCGCTCGATACCCGACCTGAATTACCTGCCGCGAACGGGGACTCGACGTTGGTGACATTCGGCTGCGCCCCCAGCCGCCGGATCACGTCTTGTACGGCGGCATGGAACTGCGCGCTCCTTGCCGTCAGCGAAGAGCTCTGTACGAGCACCAGCTCCTTCGCCGGCTGCTCGAACTTGTCGTTGAGGATCTGCTGGACTCGGCCTGATTCACCCGGCCCCGGTTCGTTCACCGACAGCGAGTTCGTCCCCACCACATTGCCGAGCGCGAACGCCACGAGGACGAACCCGAGCCAGCCGAAGACCGCCGTCTTCCAGTGCCTCGCGCTCCAACGGCCCGCGCGCGCAGCGAGATTCTCTCGGTGGATGGAGCCTGCCACTCCTACCTCCGTGCCCTCGGTCACCAGCGACGTTACGCCTCGGTGGTGGGCCGGTCAAGAGGCTGGAAAGCTTCCGGCCGAAAGAGGATTCAGCCGGGCGGCGGGGACTCTTCGGCCGGTCGGTCGGGAGGCTCTGGTGCCGCCGGACTTTCAGATTCGCGGGCCGCGGCAGGAGTCGCCGGCGGAGGCGGTGGCCGGGGCCTCCGCGCGGCAAGGACGATCAATGCGGTGCTTCCCCCGACCACGAGCGAGCCCCCGAGCAGCAGCCCGATCGCGACCCAGAGCAGGAACGACAGCTTGGCGCCGAGGTCGACGTCCGCAGCGACGCCACGCGAGCCGTCGGCGTTCATCAGGACGACCGACCAGTCGCCGTCGCGCACCTTCCAGGTCAGGGTCTGCGTTCCGACTCCGGAGGCCGAGGCCGCCCAGAAGGACTGCTCGGTCGGCGGCCCTTGCGGTGCGCCTCCAGTGACCGGCAGATATGTGACATGGAAGGGATCGAAGTCGAGGTCCTGGACATTCGCGTGGGCGACGGACCCGAGGTACCTGGCGACCTCCGCCTGCGGCCCGATGCCGACGAAGAGCGTCTTCCCGGCGGGGCTCTCGCCGCGGATCCGGACCTTTCCGAACCAGCTCTCGTTCAAGACCCGGCCCTCTCCGTCAGTGTCAACCTCGAGCCGCGTGCGCGTCAGGGCGAAGGTCGGCGTCGCGAACCGCTCGCTCGGCGTCGTCAGGTAGCCGTCCTCGCGCTGTGTGCGGTCGGCCCATAGCAGGAAGCCTCCCCCTGCCATCAGGGCGAGCCCCAACAGGACCCCGATGCTGCCGAGGACAATGAGGATGACGCGACCAGCACTCACCGGAACCCGAAGTTGACCGATGGGCAGGCAAACGTCAAGGGCGCTGGCCGACGACTGCTTGCAGAACGCTCGCGAATGGGCCTACAGGAAATCCGTGCGAAGGCAGACGCCCGCGAAGAGTTTGGCTAGAAGGACGCCCGAGTTCGTGGAGATTGAGCTTAGAGGACCTGCAAGACCTAGCTGCTCTTTGCGACGGCGTAGAGTCGCCATTCGCCGGGAATGCCCTTGAGCTCGTGCGAGCCGCGGTCTTCGAAGGTCAGCCCCGAGCCGGCGACCAGGTCTCTGACGGTCGAGGAGACGAGCACCTCGCCCGGCTGCGCATTGGCGGCGACCCTGGCCCCCGTGTGCACGGCGATGCCGGCCACCTTGCCGTCAACGAGCTCGCACTCGCCCGTGTGCAAACCGACCCGCACCTCGAGTCCCAGCTCCGGCATTGTCTCGGCGATGGCACACCCGCAGCGGATGGCCCTGGCCGGGCCGTCGAAGGAGGCGAAGAAGCCGTCGCCGGCCGTGTCGATCTCCTGGCCGCGAAAGCGAACCAGCTGGCGGCGGACCAGTTCGTGGTGGCGCAGCAGGAGCTCTCGCCAGGCCCTGTCGCCGAGCGCTGCCGCCTTCTCGCTTGACCCGACGATGTCCGAGAAAAGGACCGTGGCCAGCACCCTGTCGGGCTCGATCTCGGGATACGTGCCCAGGACGACGTCGGCAAGGAAGCTTTCCAGCTCGGCGAACAGCGGCTCCTGCTCGCCAACCGATGGGGAAAAGTCCGCGCCGGGCAACTCCACGAAACGGGCACCTGGAATGTGCTCGGCCAGATAGCGCCCACTGCGGATGTCCCATCCTTTCCCGTCCTTCCGATGCATGACCAGCGTCGGTACCCGAATCAAGGGAAGTACGTCGCACACGTCCACGTCGATGTTCATCCGGATGTAGGCGGCGGCCGCACCGGGGCTGACACTGAGCCGAAAGGCACGGGCAATGCTTTGGAGCTCCTCCTCAGGCGCGCTCGGGTTGAGCATGCCGATGACCTCGCAGGCGAAGGCGGGATCGCCCCAGCGACGCTCAAAGTCGTCGGCCTGTCGTTGCGTCTCCTCCCGGGTCGGAAGCCAGAGCAGGCTCGGGCTCTTCACGAAGCGCGGCGACGCATTCATCAAGATCAGCCCAGCGGTCCGTTCGGGATACGTGGCGGCGAACAAGACGGAGAGCGGGGAGGCGTCGCCGAGGCCGAAGAGCACTGCCCGCTCCGACCCGACCGCGTCGAGGACGGCGCGGATGTCGTCCATGCGCGTCTCCAGCGTGGGCACGCCAACGTCCCGGTCGGACATGCCGGTCCCACGTTGGTTGACCCTGAACAGGCGACAGATGGAGGCGAGTCGCGTGAAGAATCGAGCCTTGGAAGGAATCTCCCTATCCAGCTCAATGTGTGAGATCACATCGACCGCGACGAGGTCGGGGGGACCGTCACCGGCTACCTGGTAGGCGATATTGACGTTGCCACTCTTGGCGTAGCGCGTTTCCGGTTGCACCGGCCTAGTGTCGCGCACGGACGAGTCCTACCCAGATCCGGTTGGGTCGCACTTGCCTAACCAAGGATCGTCGGCCTCCACCGGGAGCTGGGTCCTGAATCGCAGGCCGGTGGACATCTCGAGCTGGAGGATTCGCGGAAGCCGCTGCTTGTGCTCGCATGCCCTCCTCACTGAGAGCTCGGTGATCACGGGTCGACTCTCAATCTGCGCGGCCACCGGTCGAGCGCCAGTGGACAGTGTCTGCAGATAGAGATATAAGCGACAAGGGAGTAGACAGCCGGGCGGGCGCGGGCGGCCTGGCGAGTGGTGCGGCCCCCGGGTTCCCGGCAGAACCGAGGGGAGAGTCATGTTGACGAGACGGCAGCTCCTTCAGCGAGGAGCGATCGGCGGTGCCGCGCTCATGGTCGGCCGCGGGTCGTTTCCGTTGGCCGCCTCGGCGGCGGTGGGCACGCCGCCAAAGCTGCGAAGGTGGCGAGAGCCTTTGCCGATACCCCCGGTCCTGGACGGCCGCGGCGGGGGCAAGAGCTTCACGATCGCGGCGAGGGAGTCGACGGACTGGAAGTTCCACCCCGACCTCCCGGCGACGAGAACCTGGGGCTATTGGTCCGACAGCCCGCAGGCGGGCTTGCCCTACCTCGGGCCGACGATCCTGGCGACCTCGCGGCCGAACGACACCGTTGAGACTTCAGTGACGATCGAGTGGCGAAACAACCTCGACAACGCGTTCCTGCCCAACGATCCGACGATCTTCGGGGCCGTTCTGCCCGGCGAGCCGGCCCCGATCGTGACGCACCTGCACGGCGGCGAGAATCACCCGCAGTTCGACGGGACACCGCTGCAGTGGTTCACGAAGGGCGGCGAAACCGGCCCGCACTACCTAACGAACACGTTCACCTATTACAACGAGCAGCGCGCAAGCATGATCTGGTACCACGACCATGCGGTCGGGAACACGCGCACGAACGTCTATGCGGGGCTCGCCGGCGCCTACCTGATCCGCGACGACCAGGACACGGGCGAGGCCGACAATCCGCTCGGTCTTCCGGCCGGTCCCTACGAGATCCCGCTCGTCCTCCAGGACAAGACCTTCAATGACGACGGCAGCATGTTCTACCCGACGGAGGGCGTGACCGCCTTTCACCCCGAGTGGGTGCCGGAGTTCTTCGGCGATGTCGCGGTCGTGAACGCCAAGATCTGGCCCTTCCTCGACATCGAGCCGCGCCGGTATCGCTTCCGGGTCGTCAACGGTTCGCAATCGCGCTTCTACAACATGCAGTTCGCCGATGAGAAGAACGGCAAGGCATTGCCCTTCACGCAGATCGGTGCGGAGGGTGGGCTGTTGCGGGCGCCTGTGTCGCTGCACGCGTTGTTGATTGCCCCGGGCGAGCGTGCCGACCTGATCGTCGATTTCGCGGGGAAGCGCGACCGTTCGTTCAACGTCACGAACAACGCCAGAGCGCCATACCCAGCGGGCGGGCGGGCGGGGCTGTCACAGCTCTTGCAGATCCGCGTCAACCGGCCGCTCCAGGGCGTCGACTCAACCACCCCGGGAGCCAACCTGCAGCTGCCGACCTTGCCCTTCCTGCCGGCGCCGTCGGTCACGCGCGTGCAGCACCTGTCCGAGACGCTCGACCCACTCACGGGCAATCCAATCCACCTGAACGTCGAGGACGCACCGTACCTCGACGAGAGAACGAACCTGCCTGAGGTCACGACCAAGCCGGCGGCCGGCGCCGTCGAGGACTGGCTGCTCGTCAACACGACGGCGGACACGCATCCGATCCACCTGCACCTCGTAACGTTCGAGGTCGTCAATCGACGGCCGTTCGACGTCGCCGCCTACGACCCCGAGACCCAGGCGATCAGTTACACCGGGCCCGCAGTACCTGCCCATCCCAACGAAAACGGGCGCAAAGACACGGTTCAAGCCAATCCCGGGGAGGCGACCCGCATCCGAGCGAGGTTCGAGTTGCCGGACGAGGGCACGATCGAGCTCCCGCCCGGCGTCGACAACCCGCAGTACGTCTGGCACTGCCACATCCTCGAGCACGAGGAGAACGACATGATGCGTGCGTTCGAGGTCGTCCGGTAGGTTTCTCAGCCTTCCGCCCTCGGACGGTCGCAACGAGGTCAGGCATTGGCGCTCGACAACGAGGCAGGCCTGGGGAAGGGATCGAACC
>CAVTNM010000008.1:0-1950140 GCA_963736055.1 uncultured Actinomycetes bacterium
GTCCGTCGAACGAGCCGAGCTTGTCGTGCGCCGCGATCACGCCGATCGGGTGGTCCTGGACGAGCAGCGGCACCCACAGCCCGGTTCGCGTCTCGAGGCGCCGCGAGAGCTGACGGTCGACCTCCGGGTCCTCGAGGATCGAGTCCACTTTCTCGCTGCGACGGCGCTCGAGTACCCGGCCGCTCTTCGAGGCGATCTTCGGAGATGTCGTCCCGACGATCTCGGCCGATCCCTCGCCGGCCGCGGCCACGATGCGAAGCTCGTGCTCGCCGGCCGGGAGCTGGACGGTGACGAGGCGAGCCTCGAGGAGCACCTGCAGGCGCCGGGCCACGAGGTCGAGCAGGCGATCGAGATCGGTCTCCCGCGCGAGAGCGTTGCCGACCTCGTTCAGCGACTCGAGCTGGCGCGACCAGCGCATGGAGGACTCGTACAGGCGCGCATTTTCGATCGCGACAGCAGCTTGCGCGGCCAGCAACGTCACGAGCTCCGCGTCTTCCTCGGTGAAGTCGGCGCTGTCCTGCTTCTCCGTCAGGTAGAGGTTTCCGTAGGCGACCCCCCGCAGAACCACCGGGACACCGAGAAACGTGCGCATCGGCGGATGGTTCGGCGGGAAGCCGACCGAGCGGGGGTCTCGCTGAGGTCGTGAAGGCGCAGCGGCCGGGCGTCGACGATCAGGGCTCCGAGAATGCCCCGCCCCTGTGGCAGGTCACCGATCGCGGCGTGCGTCTCCGGATCGATGCCGTGTGTGACGAAGCGCTCCAGCCGAGAGCCGCTCGGGTCGATCACGCCGAGTGCCGCGTACCTGGCGCCTGTGAGCTCCGCTGCGAGCTCGATCAGACGCTGCAGCAAGCTGTCGAACGAGAGCTCCGAAGCGAGCGCGATTCCTGCCTCGAGCAGGGCACGTAGGCGCGTCTCGCTCGGGGTCGTGGATGTCACGAGTGGCAGCGTACTCCGGCGAGTACGCCCGCCCGGCTGCTCGCAGGTGCCAAGACGCACGAGCCTGCGGCAAACCCACAGCGGCCTTCGGTGCGGACGCTGATGTGCTCCACCCGCCTCCGCCCGAGACTGCGGACGACGGAAAAGGAGGCTCACCATGTTCAGGACAATCATCTGGGCGACGGACGGCTCGCCTTCTGCGGACCGTGCGCTGCCGTACGCAAAAGAGCTGCTCGAGGACGGGGGCACGATCATCGCCGTCCACGCCGACGAGCACTTCATCGGCCGCGCCTCCCCCCACTCGGTTTTGGCCGACGGGGACGAGGTCAAGACGAAGATCCACGAACAGGTCGCAGAGGCGCGAAAGGAAGGCCTCGACGTCTCGTTCAGGATCGTGCCCGGGACCGCGTCGGGAGCGGCACACATGATCGCGAACGTCGCCGGGGAAGTCGGCGCCGACGTGATCGTGGCCGGCACGCGCGGGCATGGCTCGGTGGCAGGACTACTGGTCGGAAGCGTGACCCATCGGCTGTTGCATGTCAGCCCGTGCCCGGTGCTGATCGTTCCCGCGCAGCTGACCAGGGATGCCAAGAAGACCGATCGCGAGCTGACCGTGGTCGCGGGCTGAAGCTGATCGCCCCGGGCAAGCTGACGCGAACGCGTTCGTGTCAGCACAAGTTTCCGCTCGGAGAGACAATGGCGTTCGTACCCGTCACACCGAACCGAGCGGAGGAGGAGGCTGCGCTTGTCGGTCACCACGAGTAAGCGCAAATCAGGCGCCGCGGTCGACGTCATTCTCCGCGACGGGTCGACGCTCCGGCTGAGAGCACCTGCGCGCGACGATGCGGGAGCCCTCGCTTCCTTTTTCACCGGCCTCTCCCAACGCAGCTTCTACCAGCGTTTCCACGGCATCCGCACTGTCGACGAGGAGCTCATCGTCCATTTCCTCGAGCCCGACTGGCGGGAGCGCGGCGTGCTCGTCGGCACGCTGGCCGGCGCCGGCGGCGACGAGCGGATCGTGGCGGTCGGCGAGTACGACCGCCTGCGCGACCCGGCTGCCGCGGAGGCCGCGTTCGCCGTCGCGGACGAGCTGCAAGGACGCGGAATCGGCACCCGCCTGCTCGAGAGGCTCGCCGCGCTCGCCGCCGAGGAAGGCATCGAGCGCTTCGTCGCGGAGGTCCAGCTGGACAACCCGGCGATGCTGGGAGTGTTCGAGGGCGCCGGCCTGGAGGTGACGCGAGAGCTGGACGCTGGCGAGTACGAGGTCTGCTTCCCGATCGCGCCCACCGAGCAGTACCGCTCGCGCGTCGACGAGCGCGACCACCTCGCGGTGACCGCCTCGCTCCGCCCGTTCTTCGAGCCGAAATCGATTGCCGTGATCGGGGCGTCCCGCCGCCGTGGCACGATCGGCGGCGAGCTCTTCAGGAACGTGCTGGCCGCCGACTTCACCGGTTCGGCCTATCCGGTCAACCGGGATGGCGGCTCCGTCGGCGGCGTGCCCGCGTACGCGTCGATCGCGGACGTGCCCGAGGTGGTCGACCTCGCGGTCATCTGCCTGCCTGCCCAGTTCGTGCTCGAAGCCGCCGAGGCGGCCCTCGCGCGAGGCGTCAAGGCCCTCTGCGTCATCTCGTCCGGCTTCGCAGAGGTCGGCGCCGACGGCCTCGAGCGGCAGGAGCACCTGCTTGGACTCGTTCGAGCCCACGGCGGCCGACTCGTCGGGCCGAACTGCCTGGGCATCGCCGTCCCTCACCTCGGCCTGAACGCCACCTTTGGCCCGCGGCCACTCCCGCCCGGCACGATCGCGTTCTCCTCGCAGAGCGGCGCGCTCGGTCTCGCGCTGTTGGAGAAGGCCTCCGAGCGGAATCTCGGCTTCTCGGCCTTCGTGTCGATCGGCAACAAGGCGGACGTCTCCTCCAACGACCTGCTCGAGTGGTGGGAGGACGACGACGAGACGAAGCTCGTGCTGCTGTACCTCGAGTCCTTCGGCAATCCCAAGAAGTTTGCGCGGCTCGCCCGGCGCATCGCTCGGCGCAAGCCCGTGCTCGCGCTCAAGGCTGGCTCGACGGAGGCAGGTGCCCGAGCCGCGAGCTCGCACACCGCCGCGCTCGCGAGCTCGGACACCGCTGTGGAGGCGCTCTTCCGGCAGGCCGGCGTGATCCGGGCCGGAACGTTGGAGGAGCTGGTCGACGCCGCGGCGTTGCTCTCGAGCCAGCCGCTGCCCCGGGGCCGGCGGGTCGGCGTGCTGACCAACGCAGGCGGTCTCGGGATCCTCTGCGCAGACGCGTGTGCGACGGCCGGGCTCGAGCTGCCGGAGCTGAGCGAGGAGACCCAGGCAGCACTGCACGCTCTGCTGCCCGATGACGCGAGCGTCGCCAACCCGGTCGACCTGCTCGGCTCTGCAACCGGCGCGACCTTCGAGTCGGTCATCCCCGCCTTGCTCGAAGACAAGCGGCTCGATGCGTTGATCGTCCTCTTCGTTCCCCCCGTCGTCGCCGGTGCCGAGGAGGTCGCGACCGCGATTCACGACGCCGTCGCCCGCACACGCACCGAGAAGCCGGTGCTCGCGGTGCTGATCAGCCGGGACGGGACGCCTGCAGTGCTACGCGACGGCGACAGCGCCGTCGCTTCGTTTGCCTACCCGGAATCGGCCGCGCGCACGCTCGGCCTCGCGGCGGAGCGCGCGGAATGGCTTCGACGACCTGCCGGCACGGTCCCTCCGGCGCTCGAGGTCGACACGCCGAGGACACGCGCCCTGGTCGAGACCGCTCTCGACGGGCGCGACGAGACCTGGCTGGATGCAGGCCCGACCCGCGACCTGCTCACGGCCTACGGAATCCCCATCGTCCCCGAGCTACTGGCGCAAAGCGCGGACGAGGCCGTGGAGGCGTCGGCCGAGCTCGGCTTCCCGGTCGTCCTCAAGACGGCCGCGGCGGGAGCTCACAAGACCGAGCAGGGAGGTGTTGCACTCGACCTTCGCGACGAGCAGCAGGTGCGGGCCGCAGCACAGCGGATCGGGCCGCCGGTGCTGGTCCAGCCGATGGTGAGCGGCGGAGCCGAGCTTCTCGCCGGGATCGTCCAGGACCCGGTGTTCGGGCCTCTCGTCGCCTTCGGGCCCGGCGGCGTCTTCGCGGAACTGATCGGTAACGCAGCATTCAGGATCGCGCCACTCACGAACGTCGACGCCGAGGAGCTCGTGCGCGAGGGCAAGGCCGGCCGGCTCGTCGCCGGTTTCCGAGGGACCTCACCTGCGGACGCGGACGCGCTCGTCGACCTCCTGCAGCGGCTCTCGCTGCTGGCCGAGAACGTCCCGGAAGTCGCCGAACTCGACCTGAACCCGGTGATCGCGCTGCCCGACGGGTGCGTGGCCGTGGACGCCCGCGTGAGAATCGCGACCAGGACGCAGGGCCCGGCGCTGAAGAGCTGGTAACCCGATGGGCGTATGCGGAAAAGCCGCAGGCGCAGTCCGCCACCGCCCTGATGCTCATCGCGCCGCGAGGGTCGAGGCTGTAGCCAAGGAGGTAGCCATGACTATCGTCAAAGCACACAGATTCCCGGTCTCAATTCAATGGCAGGAAGGGCGGCTGACACAGGCCAGCGCACCAGGCAAGCCCGAGCTCGAGGTAGCGACCCCACCCGAGTTCAAGGGCGGCATCCCCGGCGTCTGGAGTCCCGAAGAACTTCTGGTCACTGCCACCGCATCCTGCTATGCGGTCACTCTGCTCGCGGTTGCGGAGGCGAGACAACTGACGCTGCTCGACCTGCGGGTCGATGGCACCGGCCACATCGAGCGCCGGCAAGACGGCCGCTTCGCATTCGTCGCCATCGAATTGGTCGCGAACGTCGAGGTCCAGTCGAGTGACGTGGATGCCGTGGAGAAGGCGGCTCGGCACGCGAAAGAGGCCTGCCTTATCGCTCTCGCGCTCGACGCACCGGTGCACCTCGAGCTGCACGTCCAGGCCCGGGAGCTTGCGTCGGTCACATGAGCGCAAGTGAAGGAGGTGTTCCAGCATGAGCCCCGACTTGATCGAGACCGGCGACATGATGGTTGTGACGGTGCGAGTCCCGACGACAAGTGCGGCTGAGCTGTCGGTCGAGGTGGCCGGGCACGAGGTGACGATCCTCGGCCCCAACGGGTTCCGGCATGCATTGACGATGCCTGCGGCCGCCGACGTCGACCGGCTCCACGCGGATCTCTACCAGGCGATCCTCGAGCTCCGCGCCCCGCGCGGAAGCGGCAACGCCGACGGCAGGCGCCGGGAAGTCCCGATCAGGCCGCTCGCTTACTAGAGCCGGCGGCGCGGGCTCAGCGCCGGCTCGCCTGCTCGGCGACCTCCGCCCGTACCGCGGCCGCTACCCGCGGGAGCGCGGCGCTCACCTCCGCGGTCAGCTCGCTTCCTGCCTCGAACCGTGTTCCTTCGATGCCGTAGACCACGGTCCGGGCGGGGAGGCGGCCGAGCACCCGTGCGAGCTCGACCGCGTCGGCGATCCCGAGATGGTGCGTCGAGGCGCGGAAGAGGCCGGCCGGCAGCTCCTGCTCACCCGCATCGAACCGGCTCACCGCACCGCCTTCGGCGCCCGAGGAGACCGCGTCCACGAGCCAGAGCGCCTCGGCGCCCTCCCACGAGTCGATCAGCGCGCTGGGCTCGCCCTCGCGCTCCAGCACCTCCGCGCAGGCGGGCAGCGTTCCGTGCAGCAGTTTCGCGACCTCCAGCCCGACGGCGTCGTCGCCGCGAAAGGCGTTGCCGACGCAGACGACCCTCAGCGGCGCTCGATCTCGAGCTTCAGGAAGTGGGTCGCGCACGAGATGCACGGATCGTAGTTGCGGATCGTCTGCTCGCAGAGAAGCGTCAACTCGTCGTCCGGCACGTCGAGCGAGCGCTCGACCACCCCGCGGAGATCCTCCTCGATCGTCCGCTGGTTCTGAGAGGTCGGGGGGACGATCTTCGCGTCGAGGATCGTCCCGTCCTCGTCGATCCTGTAACGGTGGTAGAGGATGCCGCGGGGCGCCTCGGTGCAGCCGTGGCCGACCCCCGCGCGCGGCGTGGCCTCGACCGCGGGCCCATCCGGCTCCTCGTACTCTGCGATCAGGCGCAGCGCCTCGTCGGCTGCGTAGACGAGCTCGACCGCGCGCACGACGATGCTCCGGAACGGGTTGCGCTCGTCCGCCCCTACTCCCGCCTCGAGCGCGGCTTCGCGGGCGAGCGGCGAGAGGCACTCGTAGCCGAGAGCGAAGCGCGCGAGCGGCCCGCAGAGGTAGGAACCACGCCCTTGCACGTAGGAATGGAGCGCGTTCGACCATTCGACGTGCTCCTCGACGAAGTGCTCGTCGTACTCGGCGACGGAGATGTCCAAGCCGCGGTTCGAGACGATCCGCCCCTGGTCGATCGGATACTCGTCCGGCTCGGAGAGCGCGACGAGCTCGTAGTCCTGGTCGTAGTCTGGAAACTCGAGGCCGGCGGTGACGCGCACCGCGTCGAGGGCGATCTCGCGCGCCCGCTCGAGCTTCTCGACGAGAGGCGCCAGCTCACGCTTCCGGGGCACGCGGTACCAGCCGCCGACCTTGACGTTGATCGGATGCACCTCGCGGCCTCCGACGACGGTCATCACCTCGTTGCCCGCTTTCTTCAGCTCGAGAGCCCGTGTGACGAGCTCCGGTTTGTCCCGCGCGACCTCGATCGCGCTCTCGTAGCCGAGGAAGTCCGGGAGATGGAGCATGAAGACGTGCAGGGCGTGGCTCTCGATCCATTCGCCGCAGTAGAGGAGCCGGCGGAGGGCGCGCAGCTGCCCGCCTACCTCGATTCCGCAGATCTGCTCCATCGCCTGAATCGAGCTCATCTGGTACGCGACCGGACAGATTCCGCAGATGCGGGCCGTGATGTCGGGCACCTCGGTGAACGCACGGCCGCGAAGGAACGCCTCGAAGAAGCGCGGCGGCTCGAAGATCCTGAGCTTGACGTCGGTCACCTCGCCGCCTTCGATCGTGACCTGCATCGCGCCCTCCCCCTCGACGCGGGCGAGGTAGTCGGTGCGGATCGTCGTCGTCCGGCGCTCAGCCATCGGCGGCGCGCCGGCCCTCGAACGCCTCCACGTTGAACGTGCGGAAGACCTGCTCGACTCCGGTGTCTCCGAGGCCGAGCACCTTGAGCTGCCGGGTCAGCGAGACCGTGTTCGGCGTCTCCATCGGCCCGAAGCAGCCGTAACAGCCGCGGTCGTACGAGGGACAGAGGGCGCCGCACCCGGCATGGGTCACCGGGCCAAGGCACGGCGTCCCGTGCGCGACCATCACGCAGACCGTCCCGCGGCGCTTGCATTCGAAGCAGACGCTCGTCGAGGGCACGTTCGGCCGCCTGCCCTGAAGGAAGGCCCCGATCACCTCGAGGAGCTGACGCTTGTTGATCGGGCAGCCGTGGAGCTCGTAGTCGACGGGCACGTGGGCGGAGATCGGCGTCGAGGTCTCGAGTGTCGAGATGTACTGCGGCGTCGCGTAGACGGCCGAGACGAACTCGCTCACGTCGGAGAAGTTCTTGAGCGCCTGGATGCCACCGGCCGTTGCGCAGGCGCCGATCGTCACGAGATGCCGTGACTGCCGGCGCACCTCGAGGATCCGGGCAGCGTCGTGCTCGGTCGTGATCGATCCCTCGACGAGCGAGAGGTCATACGGGCCCTCCACCGTCGCGCGGCGGGCTTCGAGGAAGTACGCGATCTCGACCTCGCCCGTCAGGCCGAGCAACTCGTCCTCGCAGTCGAGCAGGGAGAGCTGGCAGCCGTCACACGAGGCGAACTTCCAGACGGCAAGCGTGGGCTTGCCCGAACCGCTCACAGCTGCCTCACCGCCAGCAGCGGCTCCAGCTCGGCCCAGGTGTAGACGGGGCCGTCGCGGCAGATCATCGTCGGGCCGAGCTGGCAGTGGCCGCAGTGGCCAACGCCGCATTGCATGTTCCGTTCCATCGAGACGTGAATCCGCGTTGGTGCGACGCCGCGCTCGAGCAGCGCCTCCGCGGCGAACCGCATCATGATCTCGGGCCCGCAGACGAAGGCGTGCGTCACCGCCGGGTCGAACCCGGCGCCGGCGATCAGCTTGGGCACGACACCGACCTTGCCGTGCCAGCCGCCCTCTGCGCTGTCCACGGTGACGTCGACCGCGAACTCGCCTCTCCACCGCTCGAGCTCGTCCAGGTAGAGCAGGTCGGCCGGGGTCCGGCTGCCGTAGAGCAGGGTGACCTCGCCGAAGTCCCCACGGTGCTCCAGCACGTGATAGATCACGGGCCGCAGCGGGGCCAGGCCGATGCCGCCCGCGACCACGACCACGTCGCCACCTGCCGCCTCGGCGATCGACCATCGGTTGCCGAGCGGGCCGCGGACTCCGAGCTGCACGCCGGCGTCGGCGGCGCAGATCGCCTCCGTGACGGCGCCGACCGCCCGCACCGTGTGAACGAGCGGGCCGCCCGGGGCCCCCGAGAACGAGATCGGGATCTCGCCGACCCCGAAGGCGTAGAGCATCGTGAACTGCCCCGGCTCCGGCTCGAGCCGCTCGCCTGTCGCCGCGGGCTCGAGCTCGAGCGTCCAGGTGTCGTGCGTCTCCTGCGTTCGCCGCCGAACCCGGAACGGGCGCGGCGGAAGCGCGTCGAGATGCTCAGCCGCGTGCATTGCCGTAGACGTCCAGCAGGCGGAGCCGCGTCCACTGGAGGCGCTCGATCAGGATCTGGGCGAAACGCGACATGAGGTCGTAGCCGAGGCCGCTGTCCTCCTCGCACTTTCCTCGCAGGCAGGCACCGTCGAACGCCGTGGCGCGGACCTGCGTGAGCGCGCGGGCATCGAAGTGCCAGCGATAGGGAGGAAAGAGCCACGACCAGCCGATCACCTCGCCAGCCTCGATCGTCTCGATCACGACAGCGCCTCGGGCTGGGACGAACAGCTCCAGCGCCACGGTTCCGTGCCGCACGAGGAAAAAGGTGTCGGCCGAATCTCCTTCGCGGAACAGGACCGCCCCCTGGTCGAAGCGGACGTTCGAGGCGCAGCCGGCAACGAGGCTCAGTTCGTCCGGAGGCATCCCCTCGAACACGGGCGCGCCTCGAAGGACCGTCTCAATCGTGTCCATGCGCCCCGTCCGTGGCTCTGATCGCGCCCAGCTCCTCCGTTACGTCGATCCCGACCGGGCACCAGGTGATGCAGCGTCCGCAACCGACGCAGCCAGATGTGCCGAACTGGTCGTGCCAGGTGCCGAACTTGTGGGTGAGCCACTGCCGGTAGCGCGACCGACCCGTCGGCCGGACCGCGCCTCCGTGGATGTGCGAGTAGTCGACCGAATAGCACGAGTCCCACAACCGCACACGCTCGGCGCTCTCGCCGGCCAGGTCGCTCGTGTCCTCCACGCTCGTGCAGAAGCAGGTCGGGCACACCATCGTGCAGTTGCCGCAGGTCAGGCAGCGCTCTGCGACCTCGTCCCAGCGAGGATGCTCGAGGTTGCGCTGGAGCAGGTCACGAAGATCTCCCGACTCCAGCTGACGGCCCATGCGCGCCGCGGCGCCGTCGACTGCGGCGGCGGCGGCGGTGAGGTCCGGTTCGGCGGCCACACGCCGCGGCAGCTCGCGCAGGACGTCGGCCCCGCGCTCGGTGCCGACCTCGACCAGGAGACGGTGCTCGCCGTCCAGGATCTCCGTCAGGGCGAGGTCGTAGCCGGCCTCGGCCTTGGGCCCGGTCCCCATCGAGACGCAGAAACAGGTGCCGCCCGGCTCGAAGCAGTTGACGGCGACCACGAAGTCGTCGCTCCGGCGCGCGGCGTAGTCGCGCTCGACGTAGCTGCCCTCGAGGAAGACCCGGTCCTGGATCGAGATCGCGTGCAGCTCGCAGGAGCGGACGCCGATGAAGGCCAGCGGCGTCTCGTCGAGCGCCTCCTCCTCGACCTCGAGCTCGCCGGCGCCGTTCCGCCTCGCCTGCCAGAGGCGCACCCGGGCAGGGAGCAGAAACTGCTTCCACGAGTGCGGGCCGACCGCGAAGCCGAAGCGCGCCTCGTCGTCGCGCCGCTCCAGGCGGTACGTCGCTGCGTCCTGTCTGTCGGTCCAGCCGATCGGCAGCTCGGTGGCCGACTCGAGATCGTCGTAGACGATCGCGCCGTCGCGGGTCGTCGGACCGAGCACGCGGTAGCCGCGCGCGCGCAACGAGGCGAACAGCGCCTCGAGCGCGGCCGGCTCGATCACGCTTGTCTCGAAACCAACCATCCTCGCCGAAGATTCACAGTTCGCCCGGGACCCTACATCGGGGTTCTCACGGACTGCCACCGCTCCGGTGCCTCGCCCGGCTCGGTGTTTTCCCGCAGACCAGGCGGGCTCTGACCCCGATGTCGTCGACCCTTGGCCGCCGCGAAGCTGTAGGCGATCAAAGGAGGTGACTCATGAGCAACACAATGCTCCCGCGGAGCCGCACCGCACCCTCGCTGGATCAGCTCGGGGTGATGGATGCGATGCATCCAGGAGTCGTGACCTGCCCGCCCGAGACACCACTTCGGGACGTCGCCTGGATGATGAGCGTGTACCGCATTCACGCCGTTGTCGTCTACGGCGAGCCCGGCGACGACTCGACCGAGTTGTGGGGTGTGGTGTCCGACCTCGATCTCGTCGAGGCTGCGGCGGCAGGCGATGTCGATAGCCGAACGGCTGCCGACATCGCGGCAACGCCGCTACTCCTGGTCGAGCCGACCGACACACTCACGCGGGCGGCGCAGATGATGAGCGAGCACGAGGTCGCTCACCTCGTCGTCATCGAGCCCTCGTCCGGTCGCCCGCTCGGCGTGTTGTCGACGCTGGACGTGGCAAGGAGGCTCGGGACTTAGGCCGGCGCGGTGGTCGCGGCCCGGCGGCGGCGTGCGACGCCACTCGTCTCCGCCGCCGCCGCGACCGCCGCCGCAACAGCGGGGGCCACGCGCCGGTCGAAGACGCTCGGGATGACGTAGTCGGCCTCGAGGTGGTCCGCCTCGACGACGTCGGCGAGCGCGTGCGCGGCTGCAAGCTCCATCTCGCGCGTGATCGCCGTCGCACGCACGTCCAGCGCGCCCCGGAAGACACCGGGAAACGCCAGCACGTTATTGATCTGGTTCGGGTAGTCCGAGCGGCCGGTGCCGAGCACCGCAACCGCATCCTCGATCTCCTCCGGGGTGACCTCGGGGTTCGGGTTCGCCATTGCGAAGACGATCGGGTCGGACGCCATCGAGCGGATACCACGGGCGCTGACGGCGCCCGGGCTCGACAGGCCGATGTAGACGTCGGCTCCGGACAACGCGTCGTCCGCCGATCCGCTCACGCCGCGCGGGTTCGTCGCCACGGCCAGCTCGCTCTTGAACGGATCGAGGGCCGCCCGGCCCGGGAGCAGCAAGCCGCGGCGGTCGGCGCACAGCACCTCGCCGGCTCCTGCCGACAGCAGCATCCGGGCGGTCGCAGCGCCTGCCGCCCCGGCGCCCGTGATGACGGCCCTGACGTCCGGGAGAGCCTTGTTCACGACACGAAGGGCGTTGAGCAGGGCCGCGAGGACGACGATCGCCGTTCCGTGCTGATCGTCGTGGAAGACCGGGATGTCGAGCTCGTTGCGAAGCCGCCGCTCGACCTCGAAGCACCGCGGCGCCGAGATGTCCTCGAGGTTGATGCCTCCGAACACCGGCGCGAGCAGTTGCACGGTTCGAACGATCTCGTCGGGGTCCTTCGTCGACAGGCAGATCGGCCAGGCGTCGATCCCACCGAACTCCTTGAACAGGACCGCCTTCCCCTCCATCACCGGCAGAGCAGCCTCCGGGCCGATGTCGCCGAGGCCGAGCACGGCGGTGCCGTCCGTCACGACGGCGACCGCGTTTTGCTTGATGGTGAGGTTCCAGACCTTCTCGGGATCGTCGGCGATCGCCCTGGAGATCCGGGCCACGCCGGGCGTGTACGCCATCGAGAGGTCGTCACGGGTCTTCAGCGGGGATTTCCCGACGACCTCGAGCTTGCCGCCCAGGTGGAGCAGGAAGGTCCGGTCGGAGATGTGCTCGACCTCGATCCCGGGAACCGACCGCACCGTGGCGACGATCTGCTCGATGTGCGCCTCATCCGCGGCGAGCACGGTCACGTCTCGGATCTTCTTCCCATGCTCGACCCGGACGAGGTCTATGGCCCCCAGCAGTCCTCCCGCCGCGCCGATCGCCTCGGCCAGCCGCGCGAACGACCCCGGTTCGTTGTCGAGGTGCACGCGCAGGGTCGCGCTGAACGACGCGGAGGGATGCGAAGCGTTCACTGGCGGCGCTTCCTCCACCACGGCGAACCTTACATCCGCGCCGGTACCAAGCCCGCTGCGGCTTTTCCGCATGGAGTTCGGCGTTCGTACCGATGGCGGGCAGACGGGTGGACGTGGACTGCACGCGGTGACTCCGATGAGGGTTGCGTCGAGGCCAACGGCGCGGTCGCGTTCGACGAGCGCTACTCCCCTGGCCGGGGCAACGTCTATCTCGCGGCCGCGGAGGCCGTTGCCCTCCTCGGGCCCAGTGTGGGTTTTCCGCACCGGCCGGACGTGATTGCACGGATGCCTTGCGGCTCCCGCCGCGGAATGCTGGCAGCACGACGAAAGGAGCCGCGATGAACCGCGTACAGATCTCAGTCCAGGAGTACGAAGAGGCCGAACGGCAGCTGCTGCTTACCCAGAGGATGCATCGCTGGCGCGTCCATGCGCTCGTCTACGCCGCCGTGGGCACGCTGCTCGTGCTGCTCAACGTTCGTTCCGGCGGATCCTGGTTGCCGGACGTTCTGGTGCTGGGCGTTTGGGCGGGCCTCCTGTTCGGCCACTACCGCTGGGCCCGCGAGTACGGCGACGTGCACGTTCGGGAGCAGCAGATTCGAGCCGAATGGAACGCCGGCCGCTCGAAGGAAGAGCTAGTACCCAAGTAGCGGGAAGACCGCGATGACCCAGGAGGAGACAATGGCCACCCGAATCGCAATCAACGGCTTCGGCCGAGTGGGAAGGGCTGCGCTGCGCGCCGCCTACGAGCGCGAGGCGGATCTCGAGTGTGTCGCGATCAACGACCTCGTAGACGCAGCCTCGCTGGCGCATCTGCTCAAGTACGACTCCGTCTATGGACGCTTCGGCGAAGAGGTCGAGGCGGGCGAGGGAATCATCAGCATCGGCGGGGACGAGATCTCGGTGCTCAATGAGACCGATCCGGCGCGGCTTCCATGGGCTGAATTGGGCGTCGACGTCGTGCTCGAGTGCACGGGACGCTTCCGCTCGCGCTCGGACGCCGCCGGGCATCTCGAGGCCGGCGCATCGAAGGTGATCGTCTCTGCGCCCATGAAGGATGCCGACGCCACCGTCGTCCTCGGCGTGAACTTCGAGGAGGCCTACGACACCGAGAAGCACGACGTCGTATCGAACGCCTCCTGCACGACCAACTGCCTGGCGCCGGTCGCCAAGGTTCTGCACGAGACGGTCGGCATCAGGCACGGCCAGATGACGACCATTCACGCGTACACGTCCGACCAGCGTCTCGTCGACCTGCCCCACAAGGACCTACGCCGAGCCCGCGCCGCAGCGATCAACCTGATTCCGACCTCGACCGGAGCCGCGAAGGCGATCGGCCTCGTGATCCCGGAGCTGGACGGGAAGTTGAACGGGTTCGCCGTGCGAACGCCGATTCCGACCGGCTCGATCGTCGACCTGACCGTCGAAGCGTCCCGGCCGACGTCTGCCGAGGAGATCAACGGCGTCTTCGCGGAGCAGGCCGACGTGGGCGCGCTCGAGGGCATCCTTGCCTACAGCGAGGAGCCGCTCGTATCCTCCGACATCGTGGCGTCACCGTTCTCCGCCGTCTTCGACGCCCCGCTCACCGGAGTCGTGGACGGGACTCAGGTGAAGGTGATCGCTTGGTACGACAACGAGTGGGGCTACTCGAACCGTCTCGTCGAGCTGGCGGCCAAGGTGCTCGTCGACCAGCCGGTGCTGGCCAGATGAGCGGCGCCAAGAGCTTCACTCCCGAGGAGGCCCAGCGGATCGGGGAGCAGATCGGCATCGACTGGGCGACAGCGCCATTCGACGTCGACCAGTTCCGAAGGGGAATGGATGTCGAGCTCGAGCACGGTGTGCACGACATGGCCACGAATGTCACCGGCGACGACCCGCTCATCACGGGCAAGATCGCACTGGCTCACCTGAACGAGTTCCCCGACTACTACACCCGGCTGGAGCGAATGGAGGAAGAGGCCAAGCGCGACCACCACGCCGAGTGAGATCCTGGTTACGGAAGCCGAGAGAGAGGAATGGCATGAACGTGCCCGGCGAGCCGGAACAACGCGGCGCTCTTCGCGCCGCTCATCCCTTCGACATCACCGGCGTGAAGGACCGGCTTGCGGCCGGCTCCGGCGGTTACGAGATCGTTCACTGGTCACCGGGGCTCGAGCTCGGCGTGTACGTGCTCGTGGCGCCGGAGCCCGACAGGCAGCAGCCCCACGACGACGACGAGGTCTACGTCGTGCTCGAGGGCAGCGGCGTCCTCGAGGTCGAAGGGGAGCAGGTCGAGCTCCGGGAGGGACATGCGGTCTTCGTCCCGGCCGGAGCCGAGCACCGCTTCGTCGGCTACGAGCAGCTGAGCGTCCTGGTGATCTTCGAGAAGACGGCACCGCCCTGAGCCTTCCGTCGGCCATGACAGGCGCTCTCTCGGCGGAGGAGCTGCGGCTGATCGACGCCTACTGGCGGGCCGCAAACTACCTCTCGGTGGGTCAGATCTACCTGCTGGCGAACCCGCTCCTCCGCGAGCCGCTCCAGCCCGAGCACATCAAGCCACGGTTGCTAGGTCACTTCGGCACGACCCCGGGGCTCAACCTGATCTATGTCCACTTGAACCGCGCCATCCGGGCGCGGGATCTGAACGCCATCTACATCGCCGGCCCGGGCCACGGCGGGCCAGGCCTCGTGGCCAACGCCTACCTCGAGGGGACCTACACCGAGCGCTACCCGCACGTGACGATGAACGAGAACGGCCTGCGCGCGCTCTTCCGGCAGTTCTCCTTTCCCGGCGGGATCCCGAGCCACGTCGCGCCCGAGACGCCGGGGTCGATCCACGAGGGCGGCGAGCTGGGCTACTCGCTGGCGCACGCGGTCGGAGCCGCGTTCGACAACCCCGACCTGCTCGTCGCCTGCGTCGTCGGCGACGGCGAGGCCGAGACCGGGCCGCTGGCGACGAGCTGGCACGGGAACAAGTTCCTCAACGCGGGTAGCGACGGCGCCGTGCTGCCGGTTCTCCACCTGAACGGCTACAAGATCGCGAACCCGACCGTGCTCGCCCGGATCCCGGAAACCGAGCTCGTCTCGCTGTTGGAGGGTTACGGCTGGCGGCCGATCCTCGTCACCGGTGACGAGCCCGAGCTCGTCCACCAGGCCTTTGCCGCCGCTCTCGACGAGGCTCTCGACGAGATTCGCGAGCTCCAGCGCGCGGCCCGCGAGGACGGCGCAACCGCACGCCCGCAGTGGCCGATGCTCGTCCTCCGGACGTTGAAGGGCTGGACGTGCCCGAAGGAGGTCGACGGCCTGCCGGTCGAGGGCACTTGGCGCGCGCACCAGGTGCCGGTGACCGGCGTCCGGGAAAACCCCGACCACTTGCTGCTGCTCGAGGACTGGCTGCGCAGCTACCGCGCGGAGGAGCTGTTCGACGGCGACGGCCGGCTGGTGCCTGAGCTCGCCGAGCTCCCGCCCCGCGGAGAGCGGCGGATGAGCGCCAATCCCAATGCGAACGGCGGTGAGCTGCTGAGCGACCTCGTCCTGCCCGACTTCCGCGACTACTCGGTCGGGGTCTCGAGCCCCGGCACGACGTTCAGCGAGGCGACCAGGGTGCTCGGCGGCTTCCTGCGAGACGTCGTCGCCGCCAACGAGCGCGACTTCAGGATCTTCGGCCCCGACGAGACCGCCTCGAACCGGCTCGACGCTGTCTTCTCGGCGACGAGCAAGGTCTGGGAGGCGGAGATCGAGCCGACAGACGAGCACCTCGCCCCGACCGGACAGGTCGACGAGGTCCTGTCCGAGCACCTCTGCCAGGGGTGGCTGGAGGGGTACCTCCTCACGGGTCGCCATGGACTCTTCAATTGCTACGAGGCCTTCATCCACATCGTCGACTCGATGTTCAACCAGCACGCCAAGTGGTTGAAGGTGACCCGCCAGATCCCGTGGCGGCGACCCATCGCCTCGCTCAACTACCTGCTCAGCTCGCACGTCTGGCGCCAGGACAACAACGGCTTCTCGCACCAGGATCCCGGCTTCATCGACCACGTCGTGAACAAGAAGGCGGAGGTGATCCGCGTCTACCTCCCTCCGGACGCGAACACGCTCCTCTCGGTCGCCGACCACTGCCTGCGTAGCCGCGACTACGTGAACGTGATCGTGGCCGGCAAGCAGCCCGCGCTGAACTACCTCTCGATGGACGAAGCGGTCATCCACTGCACGCGCGGAGCCGGCATCTGGGAGTGGGCCTCGAACGAGCGAGGCACGCCGGACGTCGTCCTCGGCTGCTGCGGGGACGTCCCCACGCTCGAGACGCTCGCGGCGGCCGCGCTCCTGCGCGAGCACCTGCCCGAGCTCGGCGTCCGCGTGGTGAACGTCGTCGACCTGATGCGCCTCCAGCCCGACACCGAGCACCCCCACGGGCTCTCGGACCACGAGTTCGACGCCCTCTTCACGGCCGAACGCCCGATCGTCTTCGCCTACCACGGCTACCCGTCGCTGATCCACCGGCTGACGTACAGGCGCACGAATCACCGCAATCTGCACGTGCGCGGCTACAAGGAGGAGGGCACGACCACCACACCGTTCGACATGGTCATGCTGAACGACCTCGACCGCTTCCACCTCGCGATCGACGTGATCGACCGGGTGCCCGGCCTCTCCGAGTCGTGCGGGGGGCTGCGCCAGGACCTCAGCGACCGGCGCCTCCGCGCACGCGCCTACACCCGCGAGCACGGTGAGGACGACCCCGAGATCGCAAACTGGGTCTGGCCGTACTGACAGGTGGCCCCTGTCCTCGTCGTCAACGCAGGCTCCGTCAGCCTGAAGCTTTCGCTCGTCGATCCGGACGGGAAGACGACGAAGCTCGCCTCGCTTGCCGAGGCGCCTGAAGAGCTCGAGGCCGTCGCCCACCGCGTCGTGCACGGCGGCCCGCGTCTCCGCGAGCCGGTCGTCATCGACGAGGAGGTCGAGTCGGAGTTGGAGCGCGTGACCGAGCTCGCCCCCTTGCACAACGCGCCCGCGCTGGCCGCGATCCGTGAGGCCCGCAGCGCGTTCCCGCTGGCCACCCACGTGGCCGTCTTCGACACCGCGTTCCACGCGACGATCCCGAAGGAGGCATCCACCTACGCGCTCCCGTCCAGGCTGCGCGAGCTGGGGATCCGCCGCTATGGCTTCCACGGGCTCTCCGTCCAGCGGGCGAGCGAGCAAGTCCAGGTTCCGCGCCTGGTCGTCTGCCACCTAGGCGGGGGCTGCTCGGTGACGGCGGTCCGCGACGGGCGCTCGGTGGACACGACCATGGGGTTCACGCCGCTCGAGGGCGTCCCGATGGCCACCCGAGCGGGCTCGGTCGATCCCGGGGCGCTCGTCTACCTCCTCCGCCATCGCCTGAGCGTGGACGAGCTCGACCGTGCCCTGGAGCACGACTCCGGGCTCGCCGGCCTGTCGGGACTCTCAGACGACGTCCGCGAGCTCGAGCGCTCCGAGCAACCTGGAGCCCACCTGGCCCTGGCGGTATTCACCTACCGGATCGCGACGGCGGTCGGCGCGATGACGGTCGCGCTGGACGGGCTGGATGCGCTGGTGTTCACCGGCGGCGTCGGCGAGAACTCGGCACAGGTGCGCGAGGCAGTGTGCGCGAGGCTGGCGTTCCTCGGAGTCGAGCTCGACGCTCAGGCCAATGCTTCAGCGCGGCCTCCCGCCGATGTCGACGCTGCGGGCAGCGCCGTCCGCGTAGTCGCGCTCGAGGCCCGAGAGGACCTCGTCGCCGCCCGCGAGACGCGGCGGCTGCTCGACAACTAGTAGATGTCGCCGCCGTCGCTGTCGCCGGGCCCGGGGGTGGGCAGGGACGACAGTTCCTCGAGCCCTTGAGGACGCGTCCACGAGAAGGCGTCCTCCGCAACACGAGGAGGGCCGGCGATGTGCTCTCGCCAGGCGGCTGCAGCATGCCAGAGCTCCGGATCGGCGAGGAGCGGGTCCAGCGGCTCCTGTCCAGGCGAGGCATCGAAGACGAAGATCGCCTCCTCCGCGGTGAGAAAGACCTGGTGCCGCTCGAGCCCGGCGATCTGCATCGGGTCGAACGGCGGGCCGTCCTCCAGCAGCGCGCGCACCGAGTCGTGCGACTCCTGCTTGATCGGGAGAACGATGGCTACTCGCATGGCTGCCTCTTGACCGAGTTGGACTGCCGCAAGACGCTCGACGATCTCACCCACAAGGCTCTGGGTGGCGACTGTTGCGATCGTGACCGGTTCTCCGGTACGCCGCTCGAGCACGACCGTCGGCCGTCCATCGATCCGCTCGCCGGCCAGACGACCGATCCGCACGCCTGCGAGACCCTCGTAGGGAATCTCCTGTGCTCCCTCGAGCCCATCGAGCCGAACCCCGAGCGGGAGCAACTCGAGCTTGCCCGCGGCAAGCCCTGAGTCACCTTCACGCCAGACGACGCCGTAGCTGGTTTGCATGGTCGGATCGTTACCGCCGCGCCGGTTCGGTGCATCGGGTGGGCCCCGCAGTCGACGTGCGGGAAAGCCGCACTCCATCGGCCCTGAGCCGGACTCTCAGCATCCATGCGCACCTTTTCTCATCCGAATGCGCGTTGACGCCTCTCGGTGCCGCACTTAGCGTACGCACTCCAAACAGGCCCAGATCGGGGGAAAGAGGGGAGAGATGAGAAAGCTCGTCTTCGCGGCGCTCGTAGCCGCTTTCGCATGTGCCTTGCCGGCCACGGCGTCGGCCTACAGGCACCTCCAGCCGGGCGTGCCCGAGGCGAACCTGCGGGAGCGCATCCCGGTGAACGTCGTGTTCGTCGGGTTCAGCCCGGGCCAGGTCAGCCCGACCGCGTTCCTCGCGGGCTTGCCCGATCGGTACAAGCCGATCGTCCGCTCGAGGCTCCTGTACGGCAACACCGAGGAGCTGGGGCTCGACTACCGCTACGACTACAACCTGACCTACACCAGCACAGCCTGGGAGAACGGGTTCTTCAAGGCCCTCGGCGGGCTCGCCAAGCCCGCCGACCGGACGCTCTTCCAGGACCTCTACAACGATCAGGACGGGACGCGCGACGTCGGCCAGAACCACTTCATCGACGCCCCGACCGTGGAGAAGTTGCTGATCGACCACCCGCCGGCAGGCGTCAACACTCGCCGGGACACGATCTTCTTCGTCAACTGGTGGGGCCGGTCGGACTTCATCGACCACGTCTACACGAAGTTCGGCGAGCCGGATCCCGACACGGGCTACGACTTCGGCGTCAATCGCGACAGCCGCAAGATCATCGGCTGGGGTGGGACGACCCCGGACGACGAGGAAACCGGCCTCGGCGGCAAGCGAGGCGTCAACCGCGTCTGGTTCTTCGACCTCTCCGCGGGCCCGGAGTCGTGGGGCGGGAACTACGACATCACGAACGCCGACCTCGACGGCGACGGTGAGGCCGACTACCGGATCCCGGTCGCCTGGGAGTACGCGAGCAACGGCTACCGCTCGCCGGCGCTGATGGCGGGCGACCTGAGCAAGGTGGCGCGCTTCTCTGCGCTGAACATGCTCTTCAACTCCTCGCCGCTGTATCCGCCGTACCTGACCCCCGAGCTGCTGCCCACGGGGATCAACATGGACGTCAACACCTACGAAGGCTGGCCGGGAGTGGACGCGAGCCAGCAGTACGTGAGGCCGGACTACCTGCGCAAGGAGGAGAGCGAGCTCTTCCCGTCTCGCTGGTCGGTCGACCGGCAGGACCTGCCGTTTACGGGCAAGGCGTTGGAGTGCTACGAACAGTGGCTCCAGGTCGTCCCCTGCTTCGCGAACCGGCCGCAGTACCCGGCTGACGCCAACCTGTTCCTCTACACGGCGCTCAACCTCAATCTCGCGCTCGACCAGTGGCCGCCGAAGCCCGACTCCCGGACGTACGAGGCGCCTTCGTTCAACTACTCGACGACGGACGACCTCGCCCCGGGCTTCCTGGGCTTCGCGGACGACAACTGGGTGGACGGGACGCAGAGCTTCGTCTTCGGGTTCATCTCCCAGAGCGTGGTCGACCTCGGCTACGGGCTGACGACGACGCTGATCCACGAGTACGGCCACCACTTCGGCATGAGCCATCCCCATGACGGGTTCGACTGGCAGACAGGGATCGACTACGAGCCGACGGGGCCGTTCTACTTCGCCTGGTCGGGCGACGAGAACAACACGATGATGAGCTACATCGACCTGAACTGGGACTTCAGCCAGTTCGACCGCGACAACGCCGCGCGCCACCAGGCGGCGGGCTTCATCCTGAACGCGAACCTGATCGCCGCCAGGATCCTCGCGAGCAACAACGCGGCCAGGGCGGCCGCCCTCCTGGACGACGCCGACAAGTACGTCGGCTTCGCCCAGAACGCGCTCGCAAGGCACGACTACCCGGGGACCTGGAAGGCCGCACAGGCCGCCTACGACCTCGTCCTCCGCGGGGCCGGCCGAGCCGGCGTCGAGGTGACGACGAGCCATGACGGCTGGGCGGTCCTCCCGCCCGTGAAGGCGACGGCCGACCGCATGCCGGTCGGAGCGATCGACCGGATCGGCCCGGGCACGAAGCGCGCAGCACCGTAGCGACATCCACGTTGCGCAGGGGCCTCTCGGGGCCCCTGCGCAACGCACGACAGGAATAACCCTGCCCCGGAAGGGGTATGCGCATGGGCGTAGAACACGTCGGATTCCATGACTGAGAGAAACCTGGCCGGAGAGCTCGCGCTGCTCGCGACGGAAGTCGATTCGCTCGCGAAGGCGCTCGTGCAGGCGCAGGCCGAGCTGGCCCGCGAAGCCGACCGGCGCAACCGTGCCGACACCAAGGCCGAGCAGCTTCACAACGAGCTCGGGCACGCGCGACGGCGAGCGCAGGCCGCCGAGCGCGAGCTGGGCACCCTGACGGCAGGAATCCAGGCCTCGACGCACACGGCGCAGAACCAACAGCGTGAGCTGGAAACCCGGCTCCAGCAGACTCAGCAAGCGAACGAGCAGCTTCGACAGGAGGTCCAGCGAAAGGAGCGCCAGCGCCACGCGCTCGAGGTGAACCTGCGCGAGGTGATGGAGAACCTGCGGAACGCGGCCCAGGAGGCCCAGAGCTCGACGGCCGTCGCGCCGACGCCTCCGGTCGAGGAAGCGACGCTCGTCCCCTCGCGGCCGGATCAGATCGGCTGGTAGAGCAGGCCCGCGCTCAGCGGGCAAGCAGCCGGTCGAGCACCTCCTGCAGGACGCCGTCGGACGGGCCGTCGTCGCTCCGCCACGCGACGAAGCCGTCGGGCCGGACGAGCACCGCGCCGCGCCCGTAGACCTCCGCGAAGCCGGGCGACCGGATCCGGTGGGCCTCGACGCCGATCCCCTCCGCCGCACGCGCCCAGCCCTCGTCGGTCGTCAGCACGACGAAGGAATGGCCCAGCAGGTCCAGCGTCGAGCTGTCCTCGAGGGCGACGTGAGGCGCCCGAACTCCGGGGACCGCGGCCGGCTCGTGGGGATCGACGAACAGGCCGTCCTGCCCGTCCTCGATGACCGCGTCTGACCGGTACCGGTAGCCGAGGTCGATCGCGGCGTCGTCTGCCATCGCGTGCAGGTTGTCCTTGCCGAGCTCCGGCGCGAGGCGAAGCACGTAGCGCGCATACGCCTGCTCGACCGTCTCCTCGGCGATCGGGCGACGTTCGGCGTCGTAGGAGGCGAGCAGCCCGGGGCCGGCGTCGCCCGTGACGACGCTCGCCAGCTTCCAGGCCAGGTTGTGCGCGTCCTGGACGCCGACGTTGCCGCCGTAGCCGCCGGTCGGCGGCATCACGTGCGCCGAGTCCCCGGCCAGGAAGATCCGCCCCTCCTGCCAGCGCTCGGCCCACTCGGCGGAGGCGTTCCAGCGCTGGACGTTCTCGACCTCGACCTCGATCGCGGGATCGCCGAGGGCCTCGCGCGCGTACTCGATGCACTTCGCCTCGCCCGTGTCTTCCCAGAGGTCGGCCGAGAGCTCGCCGCGCTCGTCGATCGCCTTGTTCACGACGAGGAAGCCTGCGTCTCCTGCCTTGGAGAAGCGGAAGAAGCCCTGGAGCCGCGGGTTGAAGACGTAGATGACGCTCAGGTTCCGGTCGCCGATCAGCGGCTTGACGTTCGCGCGGAAGTAGATCGTGATGCTGTTCGAGAAGCTCCCATGGCCGCGCATCGGGATGCCCAGGCGGCGGCGGATCGGGCTGTGGGCGCCGTCGGCGGCGACGAGGTACTGCGCGCGGATCGTCTCCTCGTCACCGCTCTCGCGGTGCAGAATGGTCGCCGTCACGCCGTCGCCGGACTCCTCGACGGAGATGGCCTCCGAGGAGTAGCGGATCTCGGCACCGAGCTCCTCGGCCTTCCGGCGCAGGATCGGCTCGAGGCCGATCTGCGTCACGAACAGCCGCGGCGACGGGCTCAGGTCCTCGACGCCCTCGTTGACGTGGCGGAAGAACCACTCGACCTCTTTTCCGCCGAGGCTCTCGACGGACATGACCGCGCCGTTCTGTTCGAACTCGAGCCCGGAAGCCGTGACGATCTCGTCCTCGAGCCCGACGCTTCGCCACAGCTCGACCGTGCGCTGGAAGAACAGCGCGGCGCGCGGATGGATGGCCGGCCCGGGATGCCGCTCCACGACGACCGGCGAGATGCCGTTGTCGGCGAGGAAGAGGGCAGTCGACAGCCCGACGAGGCTGCCGCCGACCACGAGAACGCTCGCCTCCGTGTCTGGCACGGAGGGAATCTTCGTCGATCGCGGCGTCCGCCGGATTCGGGTCGGTCAGGCGGCCTCTTCGAGTGCGAGCGTCTCGCCTTCGGCGCGCTCGGCCCTGGCGCTCGGGCCGTCCGTCGGCCTGATCAGAGCCACGACGACGAGCGCCCCGAAGAGCAGCAGCCCGGTCAGCGTGTAAAGGGCGGTCTGGAGGCCGTGGTCGAGGGCCGCTCCGCTCGCCGTGGAGACCGCGGGATGCGCATCAACGTAGCGCGATGCCGACGACGCGGCGATCGCACTCACCGCGGCGAGCCCGATCGCTCCGCCGATCTGCCGGCTCGTGTTGATCAGGCCCGACGCAACGCCGGCATCGGCGCGCTCGACTCCCGCGAGTCCCGCGATCGTCACGGGGACGAAGGCAAACCCCATGCCGGCCCCACCCAGCACGAACGCCGGGAACAGATCCCAGAAGTAGTGCCCCTCCACAGGCAGGCGCGTGAGCCACGCAACCGACGCCGCAGAGACGAGCAGCCCGGCCGTGAGCGTCGGCCGCACGCCGACACGTCCCACGATCACCTGAGCGAAGTTGGAGGCCACGACGACGGTCAGCGCGAACGCGACGAACGCGGTGCCGCTCTGGACGGCCGAGTAGCCGAGGACGTCCTGGAGGTACAGCGTCAGCAGGAAGAACTCGGAGAAGGCGACCCCGCCGACGATGGCCATTGCGATGTTCGCGCCGGTCAGCGTCCTCAGCCGGAACATCCGCAGCGGCAGGAGCGGAGACGGCGAGCGCAGCTCGATCACGACGAACGCGAGCACGAGAGCCGCCGACAACGCGAGCAGCATGAGCGTCGATGCGGAGCCCCAGCCGTCGGTCGTCGCCCGCGTCATCGCGTAGACGAGGAGCATGAGGCCCGAGGTGACGGACGCAGCGCCGGCGAAGTCGAAGTGCCGATGCGGGAGGTTCGCGCGGCTCTCGCGCAGGAGCACCGGCGTGAGCGCGATCGCGGCCAGCCCCACCGGGACGTTGATGAAGAAGATCCACGACCATCCGAGGTACGAGGTGAGCAGCCCGCCGAGGAGAACGCCCGCAGCCGCCCCGCTACCGGAAGCGGCGCCGTAGATCCCGAGGGCGCGATTGCGCTCGCGGCCCTCTGCGAAGGTCGTCATGAGGAGCGAGAGTGCGGCCGGTGCGAGCAACGCGCCGCCGAGGCCCTGAAGCGCGCGGAAGCCGATGAGCGAGCCCTCCGACCATGCGAGACCGCACAGAAGCGAGCTCGCGGCGAACACCGCCAGGCCGGTGACGAACAGCCGGCGGCGCCCGAGCAGGTCGGCGATCCGACCGCCGAGCAGCAGGGTCCCGCCGAACAGAATCGCGTAGGCGGAGATCACCCATTGCAGGCTCGTCTGCGAGAAGCCGAGGTCCGACTTGATCGAAGGAAGCGCGACGTTCACGATCGCCACGTCGAGAATGACCATGAACTGTGCGGTGACGATGAGCGCCAATGCACTCCAACGCCGTTCGTGCTTCAAGGCCTCAGTCACGTACTTGTCCTCCCCTATCGTTGACTTCATCAACGTTATACCACAACAACGGTTGTGCGCGCTACACTATTTGCCGTGACCGTCACGAATCCGGAAACGACCACTGAGCCCCGCGCACTCCCCCGGCTGCCCGAGGAGCTGGTCTCCTCGACCTCGTTCCTGCTCAAGCGGCTCGGCTTCGCCGTCAAGGACAAGGCGATGGCGGCCTACGAGCACAGCGGCCTCCATCCCTACCACCACGCGGTGCTGGCCGTCCTGGACGAGGGATCGCGGGAGACGCAGGGAGCGATCGCCGATGCTCTCGGCTACGACCGCGGCCAGCTCGTCGGCCTGCTCGACGAGCTCGAGGATCGCGGCCTGGTCGAGCGGCGGCGCGACCCCGCCGACCGCCGACGGCACATCGTCCGCATGACGCCCGAGGGCAAGCGGTCGCTCGCGAAGCTGCGAGCGTTGTCCCGCCGGCTCGACGACGACTTCCTCGCCTCGCTCGACGAGAACGAACGAGCCCAGCTCCATTCGCTCGTCCTTCGGCTCGCGCAGGAGCACTTGCCCCACTGCGCCCCGACGAAGCCGGTCGTCTCGTCCTAGTCGGACAGGCGCGAGACCTCGAGATCGAGGTCCCGCTCGACGCGCCGCATCACCTCGTCGCTGATCTCGCCCGTGTTGCGCAGCTCGACGACCGTGCGCCGCTCCACCTCCAGCAGGTCGCGCCGTAGCCGCTGATACTTGAGCGACCGCTTCTCGATCTTGCCGTCGCCGTCGGGATCGACGCGTGCCGAGAAGCGGTCGATCCGGAACCGGTACTGACCGCGGATCCGCTCGGCGGTGTCGTCGAGCACCCAGGCCTCTTCGACGAGCTCGTCGAGCCGCTCGAGTGCCGCCTCCGCCGCACGAACTCGGGCGAGCGCCTCCTCGGCGTCGTCACCTCCGTCGTCCTCCTCCAGCCCGAGCGCGCGGATCACGGCCGGCAACGACAGGCCCTGGACGACCAGCGTCCCGAGCACGACTGCGAACGCGAAGAAGATGATCAGGTCGCGACCGGGGAACGGGATGCCCGCGTCGGTGTGCAGCGGGATCAGCAGCGCCGCCGCGATCGTGACCGCTCCGCGCATTCCGTTCCACGCGACGAAGGCCGGATACCTCAGCGGTGGATACGGATCGTGCTCGCGGACGCGCGGAAACGCCCACCGCGGGAAGGTAGGTCGCCGGGAAGACCCAGATGATCCGGATGACGATCACTGCGAGCACGATCACGACGGCCTCGCCGACGAGCGACCAGCCGCCTCGTCCCGAAAGCGAGTCGAGAATCGGGCGCAGCTGCAGGCCGACCAACCCGAACAGCAGGACGTTGAGGAGAAACGTCAGGATCTCCCAGAAGCCGTTCCCCTGCATCCGCGTCTGCGTCGTCGTCAGCTCGGGCGTGTACCAGCCCAGGTAGATCCCGGCCGTGACCACCGCGAGCACGCCCGAGACGCCGAGCGCCGATGCGGGCAGGAAGGCGAAGTACCCGGTCAGAAATGCGAGCGTCACCTCGAGCGGCGGGTTGTCGAGCGCCCGCCGCACGCGCCGGATCACGTAGCCGACGGCGAGGCCGATCGCGATCCCGCCGACGATGTTGAGCACGAGACGGCCGCCGGCGGCCCACGGCGAGAACGTGCCGGAGACTGCAGCGACGATCGCGGTGCGCAGGAGGACGAGCGCCATCCCGTCGTTGACGAGGCTCTCGCCCTCGATGATGTCGGTCAGCCGCCTCGGCACGCCGAGCCGCCTCCCGATCGCCGTGGCCGCGATCGGGTCGGTCGGCGACACGACCGCGCCGAGGACGAACGCCTCGGCCCAGGGGAGGTCGGCGACCATGTGCGCGACCGCGGCAACGCCCACCGTCGTCATCGCGACGAGGCCAATGGCGAGCAACGAGATCGGCCGCAGGTTCTGCCGAAGCTCGCGCAGCCCGGTGAAGAACGCCGACACGTAGAGCAGCGGCGGCAGGATCCCGATGAGGACGACCTCCGGCGGCATCGTCACCTTCGGCACGCCGGGAGCGAAGCCGAGCATCAGGCCGCCCAGAACCAGCAGGATCGGATACGGGATCCGGAGTGGGCCTGCCAGGATCAGCAGGACCGCTGCCGAGACCAGCAGCGCCAGCAGCTGCAGCTCCTGCTGCGTGCCGAACTCGGCGAGCCCCATGTGCGAAAGCTAGGTCTGCGGCATCGGGTTGGGCGGCGAATCGACGCACACGACGCGGGCCGGCTCGTCGCCGAGCACCTCGTAGCTGTGCGCGGTTCCGGCGGGAGTCACGATCACGTCCCCCGGGCCCGCATCGAGGCTCTGATCCTCGACCGTCCAGCGCATCCGGCCCGACCGGATGACGATGACGTGGTCCTGAGGCGGGTCGTGGACGTGCCTCTCCTTCACCTGCCCGACCGGATGGGTGACGAAGTGCACCTCGACGTGGTCGAGCCAGATGCCTTCGTCGTCGTCGGCGGGCCGGACGAAGCGGCTGTAGCTGGTCTTGTCGGTGATCTTGACCATCGAGCCTCCCGGGATGGATGACCGAGGCTCGCGAGGATAGCGGCGCTGTCGAGCGGTCACCGGATCGTTTCCAGCTCGGTTCCAGCTTGGGCCACGGAGTGCGTCGCCTGGTGCCGAAATGAGCAGCGGATGCCCGGTCGGCCCGAACCGCTCCTGTGCGAGCTCCACGCGCACTCGACCTGGACCGACGGCTCGCTCTCGGTTCCACAGCTGGTCGACCTCTATGGAGGCGCCGGCTTCGACATGCTCGCCGTCACTGACCACGTGACCCGCGATGAGAATGCCTGGCACCCGAGCGGGACTCACCTCTCGTTCGTACGAGAGCTACCTGGAGCAGGTGCTCCAGGAGGCCGAGCGCGCACGCTCGTCCTACGGGCTGCTGGTCGTTCCGGGGCTCGAGCTGACCTTCGACGACCCCGATCCGCGGCGATCCGCCCACGCCCTCGCGATCGGGTTGCACGAGTTCGTCGGCCTCGAGGACGGGTTGGATCTCGCGCTCCTGCGAGCACGCGCTCACGGCGCAGCGCTGATCGGGGCGCATCCGTACACCGTCGAGGCGGCCCGCATCGCGTCGAGAACGACGGCGCGCTTCGCCGAGGAGCCCGACTGGGCCGCCTCTGCGCTCGACCGCTTCGAGCTCTGCAACCGACACGACTTCTTCGGGTGGGTCGCGAGCGCACTCCTTCCGGTCGTCGCGACCGGCGACTTCCACCGGCTCGAGCACCTGGCCACGTGGAAGACCCTCCTCCCCGCCGGCAAGTCCGAGGCGGCGGTCGTCGACTACCTGCGCTCCAGCCGCCCGGTCTCGTTGACTCAGGATCGAGCCGTCCGCCGCCCGGAGCACTCGAGCGGCGTGACGCGGCGGCCACCCGGCCTCCGCGGCGTAACCTGATTCGCCATGGGCATGTACTTTCGCTCGCCCGACGGGGCTCCCGAGCGAACCGCCGATCCGGCGGTCCGCAGCGCCAACCTGCGCCGCATCCTCCGCCTTTTCGCGCCCTACAAGCTACGGCTCTCGGGCGTTTTGGCCCTGATCGTGGCGTCGGCCGCGCTGGGTGTCGTTCCCGCCTTCCTGCTCCAGCGCGTTCTCGAGGCGATCTCGGCCAACAACACGAAGGAGCTCTCGTACGCCGCCGCGGGGATGATCGTGATCGCGATCGTGACCGGGGCTCTGGGCGTGATCCAGACGCTGCTCTCCAACCAGGTGGGCCAGCGTGTGATGCACGACCTGCGGGCGGCGGTATTCCGCCACCTCCAGCGCCTGTCGCTCGCCTTCTTCACGCGCACGCGGACAGGCGAGGTGCAGTCGAGGATCTCGAACGACATCGGCGGCGTTCAGAGCGTGGTCACCAACACTGCGACGTCGATCGCCTCCAACGTGACGACCGTCGCCGCGACGATGGTCGGCATGCTGGTGCTGAGCTGGCAGCTCGCGCTGTTCGCCTTCGCCTTGATCCCGATCTTCACGCTCCTCACGCGCCGCGTCGGGAACCAGCGGCGCAAGATCGCGAAGTCGACCCAGGAGACGCTCGCCGACATCTCGAGCCTCGTGCAGGAGTCCCTCTCGGTCTCGGGGATCCTGCTCGGCAAGACCATGGGGCGCGGGGCGCAGCTCGCAGACCGCTTCGAGTCCGATTCGCTGCGACTCGCCGACCTGGAAGTCCGTCAGCGGATGACGGGCCGCTGGGTGATGGCCTCGATCCAGACGAGCTTCGCCGTCATGCCCGCGGCGGTCTACTGGTTCGGCGGGCTCCTGCTCGCCTCGGGGTCGCACGCGGTCTCGATCCCGATGCTCGTCGCCTTCACCACGCTTCAGACGCGCCTGTTCTTCCCGGTGGGCTCACTCCTGGGAGTCGGCCTCGACGTGCAGACCTCGCTCGCGCTCTTCGACCGGATCTTCGAGTACCTGGACGAGCCGATCGACATCGAGGAACGGCCGGGGGCTCTCGAGGTGGGGCAGGCGGGCGACGTGGCCTTCGAGCACGTGTGGTTCCGGTACGGGGAGCAATGGACGCTTCAGGACGTGTCGTTCACAGTTCCGGCCGGGACGACGACGGCTCTCGTCGGCGAGACGGGCTCCGGCAAGACGACGCTTGCGTATCTGGTGGCGCGGCTCTACGAGGTCAGTAGAGGCCGAATCACCATCGACGACGTCGACATTCGCGACCTGAGCCTGCCCGCGCTGGCCGAGCTCGTCGGCGTCGTCTCCCAGGAGACGTATCTCTTCCACGAGACGGTTCGGGAGAACCTTCGCTTCGCCAAGCCGGATGCGACCGACGACGAGATCGAGCAGGCGGCCAGGGCCGCGCGCATCCACGAGGTGATCGCGGCCCTCCCCGACGGCTACGACACGGTCGTCGGCGAGCGCGGCTACCGGTTCTCGGGTGGCGAGAAGCAGCGCATCGCGATCGCGCGGACGCTGCTGCGGAACCCGCCGATCCTGATTCTCGACGAGGCCACGAGCTCGCTCGACACCGAAACCGAGCGGCTCGTCCAGGAGGCGCTCGACCGGCTGTCCGAGGGGCGGACGACGATCGCGATCGCGCACAGGCTCTCGACGGTTCGCGACGCCGACCAGCTGATCGTGCTCGACCATGGCCGCATCGTCGAGACGGGCCGGCACGAGGATCTGATCGGCGCGGGCGGCCGCTACTCGGTCCTCGCCGCACGCGACGCCGAGCCCGTGGCGAGCGCAGCCGGTGTGGCCAACGCGCCCTGACTCGCAAGTCGGTGCGTTCCGGGCGATACTCGGTCAAGTGAAGTGGCTGCTTATCGCATCTGCGGTTGGGCTAGTCGTGCCGATCGGAGCTGCGGCCGATCCGCCCCCGCCGCCTGGCATACCGCCGCCACCGCCCGCCGTGCGGGCGCCTTTCTATCCGATTGGCGGCAACCTCATGACCAACCCGGCTTCGAACTCGGCCGCGGGAACGCCCGGCGCTCCCATCAAGCGCAATCGCATCCTGATCGCGAGGACCAGAAACCAGGCGAATCGCTGGAAGAAGGTGCTGCAGCCGGCTGACCGAGCAGCCATCCACGACAACTACTTCCCCCAGGAAGCAGTCCTCGGTGTCTTCTTCCATCGCGATCAAACGCAAGCCGTGAAGGTGACGGGCTTGTGGGTCAACGGCACTACGCTCGAGGTCGCGCTCGAGCTGGTGCCCTGGCCCATATATCTATGCATTCCCCCGCCCGCGACGGCCGAGTGTCCCGTGTTCACGATTCCTGCGCCGGCCAGCCAGCGATTCGCCTACGCGCTCGTTGCAGTCGGCCAGGCTGCTCTCACCCGGGTACACCGGCTGGTGGTGATCCAGGAAGTGGACGACGCTCCCGAGGTCGTCAACCTCGGGACATTCGTTCCCATCTAGGGGCATGCGGCCCGGCTAGCAACCGACGATTGCGATCGCGCACAGGCTCTCGACGGTTCGCGACGCCGACCAGCTGATCGTGCTCGACCACAGCCGCATCGTCGAATCGGGGACGCACGAGGAGCTGATCGGCGCGGGCGGGCGCTATTCGGCCCTCGCCGCGCGAGACGCCGAGCCGGTCGCGGGCGTTCTCGATGCGGAGCTGACCTGAGGCTTCGCCGCGAGTCAGTTCGAGCCGGCCAGCTCGACGAGCTCTCTGAGCACGTGGTACGCGCTCGCCTGCGCCTCCTGGATCCGCGGGATGTTCTGCGACCGGCTGACGATCACGTGGTCGGCCAGCTCTTCGGCCGCGACTCGGCCGCCGTCGTAGCCGACCAGGGCGACCGTCAGCAGGCCGCGGCGGCGTGCCTCCGCCAGCGCCTCGACGATGTTCACGGAGTTGCCGCTCGTCGAGACGGCGAGGGCGCAGTCCCCGTCCTTCCCGTACGCGATCACCTGGCGCTGGAAGAGCACCTCGGGCCCGATGTCGTTGGCCAGAGCCGTGAGGATCGCCGAGTCCTGCGCCAGGTCGAGCGCAGGCCGCGACGGCCAGCCCTGGGGGGCGCCGTGGAAGTCGGCGACGACGTCTGCGGCATCGGTGGCCGAGCCGCCGTTGCCGAACACGAGCACCTTTCCCGACGCGTCGAAACAGCGGCGTAGGGCCGCTGCCGCCGCTGTGAGCTCGTCCCGACCGTCCGCCAGCGTCTGGATCCGCAGCTCGGCCACTTCCTTCGCCTTCATCAGCACGGAGCGCCGCACGTCCTCGACGACAGAGCCGAGGTCGGTCTCTTGCTGCTCGAGGAACGGATAGAGGAAGCCGGACGACCCGGCGCCGGCCTCCGAGCTGCCGAGGTGGTCGAAGAAGACGTGGACGAGCTCCCAGAGCAGGTGGTAGGAGACCTCTGCCAGCTCCTGGGCGACGAAGCGATCGTCGGTGGGCGGCTCGAACGACCAGGTGTCCCCGGCATCGATGGTGAGGGGCTGGAAGGAGACGACCATGTCGTCCGGCTCGCGCAGAAGCTCCAGCCGCTCGCTCGGCAGGGCGAGTGCAGGGAGCGCCCGCTTGCCGACGATCACCGGATGGACGAACTCCACCGCGACGTGGTGGGCATCCGACCAGTCCTGCGGCGTGCCTCCGAGGGCGAGCAGCCGCCCTCCGCGGAGGAACCGCTCGGCCATCATGCGGCATGCACGCGCAAGCGGCTCCGCGTGGTCCTCGAAGTACGGCTCGCTCGCGCGGGTGCGTGACTCGAGAAGCTGATCGACCCGAGCCGCGAGCGGGTCGAGCGAGACGCTCAAGCCGGAGCGGCTTCCCTGGTCGCGGCCCGAAGCAGCCAGTCGCGCAGCTCGTCGGTTCCCTCGCCGGTCCGCGCGCTGACGAGCAGCCGCTCGACCCCGGGATGCACCGCGTCGAGGTTGGCCAGGTATCGGTCGAGATCGAAGTCCAGGTGCGGGAGCAGGTCGATCTTGTTGACGATCACGAGGTCGCAGGCGCGGAACATGAGCGGGTACTTGAGCGGCTTGTCCTCGCCTTCCGCAACGGACGAGACCATCACGCGGACGTCTTCGCCGATCCGGAACTCGGCCGGGCAGACCAGGTTCCCGACATTCTCGATCACGAGGAGGTCGAGCTGCTCGAGCGGAAGAGAGGGCAGCGCAGACCGCACCATGTTCGCGTCGAGGTGGCACTCGCCGCCGAAGCCGGGGTCGGTGTTGATCTGGATGACCGGCACATGGAGGTGCGCGATCCGGTCGGCGTCGAGCGTGGACTGCACGTCGCCCTCGAGGACGCCGACGCGCACGCCGTCGAGCCCGCGCAGCGTCCGCTCGAGCAACGTCGTCTTTCCGGCCCCGGGAGCGCTCATCAGGTTGACCACGGTGACGCCCGCACGATCGAAGTCGCCGCGATTCGCAGCGGCGATCGTGCCGTTGGCGTCGAGAACATCCTCGAGCACCTTTACGTGCTTCCGATGCACGCTTCCTCCTCTTCGATCTCGATCGACACCACTTCCAGCTCCTGGCCGCTGACCACGGCCACGTCTGTCTCGCCGCAGGTGGGACACCGGAAGCTCGGCTCGCCGAGCGACCACTGGTGGCCGCAGCCGCGGCAGGCCAGCACGGCCGGGACGACGTCGAGCTCGAGGCGGGCGCCGTCGCAGACGGTCCCGCGGGTCACGATGCCCCAGTAGAACGCCAGCGACTCCGGAACGACCTGGCGAAGACGCCCCGCCCGCACGGTGACGACGCTCACCGCGCTGCCGTCGGCGTGCTTCTCGGCGGTGGCGACGATCGCGCTGGCGATGGAGAGCTCGTGCATCAGCTCTGCAGGACCTCGCCGACGGTCGACTCGACGAGCTCAACGGCCTGGTCGACGACTCCTTCCACCGACTCGGACAGGCCGATCCCCATCTCCTCGACGACGGCCGGCTCGCAGGCGATCACAACCACCTTGCCCGGCCATCCTCCGACCGCCTTGACGAACCGGAGCACCGTCTCCGGGTCCATGGCATGTGGGTTGATCGTCTCGCCGTCCTCGATCGCCCCCTCGACCGAGCCCTCGTCGGCCTCCATCACATAGAGCGTTCCCGGCTCGCCGCCCTGCCGGCTGACGTCGACCAGGATCAGAGCGTCGTAGCCGCGCATCACCTCGTACGCGAGGTCGAGCCCGCCCATGCCGAAGTCGAATACGTGCACGCCCTTCGGGAGCTCACGCTCCTGAAGGCGCTTGGCCACCTCGCCGCCGAACCCGTCGTCCCGCAGCCAGAGGTTCCCGACCGCCGCAACGAGGACCTGCTTCGTCTTCGGCGCCTGCTCGGTGGTCGCTCCGTGCTCGTTCATGCGGCGGACCCTCCTCGGTTCGCGATCTGGGCTGCCTCCACCTCATCGAGGAAGAAGAAGAGGTAGCGGCCGCTCTCGCGCATGACCTCCTGCATCGGGTCACTGTCCACGGTGACCCCGAGGTAGGTGCGCCCGTCGTAGTCCGTGTAGATCCGCTCCAGCGTGGCCGTCCGGCCGTCGAGCATTCGGTCGTAAGGGTCGATGTGGTCGCCGAGTCGCAGGACGAGCTTGTCCCCGCGGCGGACCGCGACCCCGCCGAGGTCAGCTTCCTCCTGCCCGTCCCGCGGATCCCTCCCGGCCGGCTGCATTACCCCGTGCAGCGCCAGCAGGTCCTCGGGCGTCGTCTTCAGCGCCTCGGCGACCATCTCGCGCACGGCCGGGTCCTGCCTGACGATCTCCTCTCGCTCGCCGTCGCTGAGCGCGAGCACGTGCAGGCGGAGCGCTTCCTCGATCTCCGTGTTGTCGAACAGCGCGCCGCGGCTCTGAGAGGCGATCTGCGGGTGGTCGGGCAGCATGATCGCGGCGCCCAGGACAGCATCGTCGGACGGAGAGGCGAGCACCGGCCACGTGTTCACGCTCTCGCAGCCCTCGGCCTCGAGCGGGGAGACGAACCGCCCGCCCTCGGCTCGCACGAGCACGTGTGTGGAGAGCAGCGAGCGCTCGAGCGCCTCCTGGCGTGAAAGCCCGTCGGGCGCCGCAGAGGCATTGGCGACGCGAACCGTCGTCCGCCAGAGCTGCGGTCCCTGCGGCTCCACGCTGAGCGTCACCACCCCATGTAGCTCCCCGAATTCGAATGCGCCGACACCTACGCGCCGCTCCACGCCGGCGTGACGCTCGCCGACGGACTGGAGGAAGAACACCTCTGCCCGAACCCCCGGCTCCGCAGCCGCGCGCAACAGGCATTCCACCTGTAGGTGGTCGAAGGTGGCCCGGCTCCCTGCCGCATACGAAGAGGGGTAGACGATCCCGAACGGCGTCGGAGTCGCGTTCTTCGTCGCGCCCGGCGTGTAGGGGTAGAGCGCGTAGCCCTCGTAGAGCAATGACGAGACCAAATCATCCAGCTGACTCATTGACCTCCTCGAGCAGGTCCGAGACGACCGCGTCGAACGACGGCGCGCCGCGCTCCGCCTGCCGCCGCCGCAGCCGGTGGAGCGTCTCCTCGTGGAGGCGGATCCAGCCCGTCTGCGCGAAGCAGGCGGCCACCGCCTTGCGCCAGACGGCGACGGGCATCCGGTAGCGGGCGGTGCAGCTCCACGGCACGTGGACGATCTGCAGCCGATCATCGTCTCCCGAGTAGAAGATCGTGCCGTTGAAGTGGAAGTCAAGTGGCACGACTCCTCCGGGCAGCGAGGCGAAGTACTTGGCCGAGGCGACCTCGAGGTCGTAGGTGCAGGCGATCGGAACGTCGAACACGACCTCGCTTGTGAAGCTCGGGACCAGCACCGCGACCTGCCCCCAGACGAGGCTCTGCATCGACGCGGCCATCCTCTCGGAGGGGCCGAACAGGTCGTAGAGCGACTCGCGAGCCGCCTCGTCGTACCCGCGCCCGCTCGGATCGACGAGGATCCGGGTCGAGAGCGCGACGGTGTACACCTCGCGCGCGCTCGGCTCTCGCGCCCGGATGGAGAAGACCACCGTCGGAGCTGCGGCGTACTCGTCCGCTCTCACTCCGACCACCTCGAACTCGGGCTCCGGCACGACGGCCGCCCCGTTGGAGCGGCTTGTTGCGCCCAGCTCGCTCACGACGCCGCCGTCGCTTGGAGCTCGGCGAAGAAGCCCTCCAGGGCCGGTTCGATCTCCGGCCCGCCGGAGATGCCTTGCCAGGCCGTCTTCACCAGGCCGACGAGCCGGTAGCAGTCGTCGACGGGCGCGACCGCGTACTGTGCCGGCTCGCTGAGCCTGTTCACGATCAAGCCCTCGATCTCCGGCCGCAGGTCCTGCAGGCCGGGATTGGCGCTCACGAGCTCGGTCCAGGCGGCGAGCTCGAGCTCGGATTCGGTCGCTCCAGCCGGGCTCGGGTAGAGCGCGACGACACCGCCGGAGGCCCGCACGAGGAAGAATGCGAGGCCGATCGGGATCGCGAATCGGCTCCAGAGCTCGTCGGAGAAGGAGAGCTCACTCAGCCAGAGCGTGCGGGTTCCGGTCGGCCGCCACGGGCTGTCGGCTCCCAGCAGTGCGCGGCAGGCCTCGCAAGCGCAGGCGATGCGCCGTTCCTCCAGGTGCAGGAGGTGCCGATGGTCGGGCGGGACCTCCTCGCCGCAGAGGTCGCAGTGTCCGCCCTGGTCCGCGGGCGTGGGGACACGGGCGGCCGCGCGCTTCCGAAGCTGGCGGACGAGCGAGGCGTTCGCGCCGGTCATGCGACCGCGACCTTGACCTCTCCGTCCTCGACGAGCAGCGGAACGGGTGTCAGCTGCAACGGCTCGATTCCGCCGACGAGACGGCCCGCGAGCGGGAGCGCGAAGCGCCTGGAGCACGAAGGACAGGTGAGCACGCCGCCCTCGAGCTCGCCGTGGACGAGCGGGGACCGGCACGCGGCGCACGTGTCCCGGTAGGCGAGCAGCGTGCCCCCGACGTTGGCGAGGAGCAGGCGAGTGCCGTTGACCGTTGCGCGGGCCGCCCGGTCTCCGCCCGGGCTGGCCACGTCGAGGGTCGTCCACGACGGCTCGGCCGAGACGAGCGGCAGCGCCCCGCCTGAGAACGACGGCTGCTTCTGCTCGACCAGGCCCTCGACCTCGATCCCGAGGAGGTCGGGAGCAGCCTGCTCCAGCTCCTGCTTGATCGCAAGCTCGAGAGTCGAAGCCGAGGATGGGCAGCCGTCGCAGCTCCCGTGCAGCCGGAGCCGGAGCACGTCGTCTTCGAGCCCGAGCACCTCCACCCCTCCGCCGTGGGACTCCATGTACGGGCGGACACGCTCGAGCGCCTCCTGGACCCGGGTCTCGAGGTCGACCGGGTAGAGCCCGTGGATCATCAGAAGGCTCGCGACGACGCTGTCGGAGACGAGCGCGTCCTTCACCTGCGCGCCGGGAGCGCCGGCCTCGTCGAGCACCTGGACGATCCGCTCGAGCCCGTCGCCGTACAGCTCGAGCAGCGCGTCGAGCAGCTCCTGTGCGGTCGCGCGCGCGTCAGGATCGTCGAATGCCTCGACGCGTGCGACGAGCTCTTGGACGCGGTCGACGACCTCCATGGCCTACGCGAGGCCCGTCGGTGTGTGCACCACCTTCTTGACGCGGCCCTTGCCGAGGTACATGTGCACCCCGCACGGCAGGCAGGGGTCGAAGCTCCGGACCGCCCGCATGATGTCGATGCCCTTGAAGTTGTCCGGGCCGTTCTCCTCGAAGATCGGCGTGTTCTGCACCGAGTCCTCGTAGGGGCCGGGCGTCCCGTAGACATCACGCGACGACGCGTTCCACGGCGTCGGGGGATACGGCTGGTAGTTCGCGATCTTGCCCTCCCTGATCACCATGTGGTGCGACAGGACGCCGCGCGCCGCCTCGTGGAACCCGACGCTGATCGCATCCTCGGGAACCTTGAAGTCGTTCCAGCTCTTCGTGCGCCCGGCGCGAACCTCCTCGAGCGCCTTCTCGAGACAGTGGAGCCCGACAAGGGCCGCATAGGCTTGGTGGTAGGACCGGGCGCGGTCGCGCTCGATCGCGTTCGACTTCTCCGGGATCTTCCACTCGAGCGACATCTCCGGCATGGAGGCCGTCTTCGGGAGATGCATTTCGAGGCTGCTCCCGGTCGCCTTGAGGAAGCCGAGATCGAGCAGCCCGGCCTTCGCCGTTACCCACTGGCGTGCGAACGGCCCGCCGCCGGTGTCACAGCACACGTGCGTGTCGGTGCGCTGGTCGTAGATCCGCGGCGAGACCACCCAGCTGTACTTGTCCGCGAAGTCCCGCTTCTGGGGCTTCGGGATCGTCGTCTTGTTCCAGGGGTGGTCCTTGCTCACGGGGTTGCCCAGCGGATCCTGGGTGACGTAGGTCTCCTCGTTCTCCCAGCCCTCGAAGTAGGCCGAGCCGAGCAGGATCCGGATCATCAGGTTGATCTCGACGAGGTCGGTGGTGACGAGCTCGCCGTTGATCACCACGCCTGGGGTCACGAACCGCCGCCGGCCCCAGTCCGTCATCGTCCGATAGTTGTAGTCGACGATGTCGGGGTCGTCGAAGGCGCCCCAGCAGACGAGGTTCGTGTCGCGGTAGCCGACCATGTCGTAGCCCGGCAGCGCGTCGAGGAAGAAGTCGTAGAGGTCGTCGTGCATGGGCACGGTCCGTTTGACGTACTCGAAGTAGCGCATCAGGCGCACGTAGTAGTCGGTCATCGTCTGGTGGGTGATGTGCGCGCTACAGCCGCCCGGCATGATCGTCGAGGGGTGCGTGTGGCGCCCGCCGAAGAGGCAGTACATCTCCCGTGTGTAGCGGGCCACCTGCAGGGTCTCGAGGTAGAAGCTCCCGGTGAACGGGTTGAGCGCCCGCATGATGTCGGCGATCGTCTTGTAGCCGTGGATGTCGGAGTGCTCGGCCGGGGTCTGCTCCGCCTTCGCCAGCACCGAGGGGTTCGTGTCCTTGACCATCTGCTCGCAGAAGTCCACGTTGGCCATGCAGTCGTTGAAGATCGCGTGGTCGAACATGTAGTCGGCGGTCTCGGCGAGGTTGAACGCGTAGTCGCCGAGCTTTGGCGGCTTCACGCGGTACGCCATGTTCTGGTTGAGGCACGAGGTCGTGCAGTGGTTGTCCCCGCAGATCCCGCAGATCCGGCTGGTGATGAAGTGCGCGTCGCGCGGGTCGATGCCCTTCATGAAGATGTCGAACCCGCGGAAGACCATCGAGGTGCTGTAGCACTTGAGCACCTCCTGGTTCGCGAAGTCGATCTCCGTGTGAATCCCGAGCGACCCGACGATGCGGGTGATCGGATCCCACGACATCTCCTTGACCATGACCTCCCGCTTCTCGCGCGGCTTCTCAGTAGTCGCCATTCCTCACGCTCCTCTCTGGTCGGCCGTGGTCATCGCGCGTAGTGCCGGGGCTGGTAACCGGTGCCTAGGCCCTTGCTCGGTCGCCGCCAGCCGGGCTCCTTGTCGAACTTGTTCTTGATGTTGCGGTGGCGGAAATAGCGGATGACCGGGCCGTAGGCGACCTTCTCGAAGGTCGAGGCGGCGGCCCCCCATCTGTCCTCGTCCATGAAGGGCATGAACTTGTCGGGAAAGCCGGGCATCGTGCACGCCATGCAGATCCCGCCGACGTTCGGGCACCCGCCGATCCCGCTCTGCCAGCCGCGAACGGGGACGTTGCACTTGACGACCGGCCCCTTGCAGCCGAGCTTCACGAGGCAGCGGTAGTCGTCGCCGTACTCGGTCGCGAACTCGCCTTCCTCGGAGAAGCCGCCGCGATTGCAGCTCTCGCGCGTTGTTCGGTTGAAGAGCCAGCGCGGGCGGAGCGCCTCGTCGAGATCCGGCGCCGGCGCCATCCCGCCGAGGTGCAGCACGAGGTAGAGGAGCGTCTCGGTGGTGTTGTCGGGCTGGGCCGGGCAGCCCGGGATGTTCACGATGGGTAAGCCGGCGGTCGACCTGAAGTCCCAGCCGAGGTAGTCCGCCAGGCCCATCGCGCCGGTCGGGTTGTTCTTCATCGCCGGGATGCCGCCGTAGGTCGCGCAGGTGCCGACGGCAACGACCGCGGCGGCCTTCGGCGCCAGCCGGTCGATCCACTCGTTCGTCGTGATCGGCTGGCCGTTCTCGGGATTCACGCCCATGCCGGCGAAATGTCCCTCGCCGTTGATCTCCTCGTTCGGCAGCGAGCCCTCGAGGATGAGCACGAAGGGGTCGAGCTTGCCTGCCTCGGCGTCGTACCAGGCCTGCATGAACTCCTGGCCGTTCTCGTAGGCAAGCACCGGGGTGTGCACCACCACCTTCGGCATTCCCGGGATCACACCGAGGACGATGTCCTCGAGGGAGGGGCTCGTCGCGGAGGTCATCGCGACCGAGTCTCCGTCGCAGCTGAGCCCCGACGTCATCCAGATCACGTGGGCGGTGATCTGCTCCGTCTCCTTCTGACGCGGGACGAACTCCACAGTTGCCATGTGCCGCTCCTCTCTTTCCTCAGCAGATCCGTGGGAGCGGATCGCCTACGAGCAGATCCATCACCCGCCTACCGCCGAACGCCGTCTCCACCAGGACCATCCCGGGTGGGTCGGTCCTGACCTCGCCGATCGCGGCTGCTTCCTCGCAGCCGGGGATCGATCGCATCGACTCCAGTGCCACGTCAGCCGCCTCCGGGGCGACGAAGGCGACCAGGGTGCCCTCGTTCGCCACGTACATGGGGTCGAGCCCCAAGATCTCGCACGCTCCCGCGACCGCAGGCGGAACCGGAACGTTCGCCTCCCGCACGACCACTGCCACCCCCGAGGCGCGGGCGAGCTCGTTCAGGACGGTCGCCACTCCTCCACGGGTCGCGTCGCGCAGGCAGCGCAGGGCCGGGCCTGCCGCGTCGAGCAGTGCGTCGACGGCCGGCCAGAGCGAGCGCGTGTCCGACTCGACCTCGGCGTCGAGCTCGAACTCGCCGCGCGCCAGCATGACCGCGGTGCCGTGCTTCCCGACCGGGCCCGAGACGAGGATTCGATCGCCCGGCTGGAGCGAGCCCGGCGAGAGCTCCGCCCGTTCGTCGAGCCGGCCGATCCCGGTCGTCGTCACGTACATCGAGTCACACTTGCCCCGCTCGACCACCTTCGTATCGCCGGCGACGACCTCGACGCCGGCGGCCTTCGCAGCAGCAGCGATCGCCTTCACCTCCGCGCGCAGGTCTTCGGCGGGCAGCCCCTCCTCGAGCACCAGCGACAGGGTGAGGGCCAACGGCCGCGCGCCAGAGACCGCGAGGTCGTTGACAGTCCCGTTGACGGCCAGCTCGCCGATCGAGCCGCCGGGGAACCTGATCGGCTTGACGACGAAGCTGTCGGTGGTCACGGCCAGGTCGCCCACCACGCCGGCGTCGTCGAGCTCGCGCAGGGCTTCCGAGCCGAAGGCCGGCACGAACAGGCCCTCGACGAGCGTCTGAGTCGCCTTCCCGCCGGCGCCGTGCGCCATCGTGATCTGGGCGTCCTTGAAGCGCGCGGGCTTCGCGCGCACCCGCTCGATCATGTCCAGCGCGTGCTGTTCCCGTCCGCCGATCGCCGACCCGGTCACACCACCTCGCGCTCACGGGCGAAGCGCCCGAAGTTGTAGTAGGCGGCACACGCCCCTTCCGAGGAGACCATGCAGGTGCCGATCGGCCGCTCGGGAGTGCACGCGGTTCCGAAGACCTTGCATTCCCACGGCTTGATCACGCCCTTGAGAACTTCGCCGCACTGACAGGCCTTCGGGTCGGCCACTCGCACGCCCGGGACCTCGTAGCGCAGCTCCGCGTCGAAGTCCGCATAGGCGTCCGACAGCTTGAGGCCGCTGTGCGAGATGAAACCGAGGCCACGCCACTCGAAGTGCGGACGGAGCTCGAAGACCTCTGCGAGCACCTGCAGGGCGCTCGGGTTGCCGTCGTAGGGAACCACGCGGCGGTACTGGTTCTCGACCTCGCACCGGCCCTCGGCGAGCTGGCGGAGCACGAGGTAGACCGACTGGAGGAGATCGAGAGGCTCGAAGCCGGAGATGACGATCGGCTTCCCGTAGTCCGCCGGGATGAACTCGAACGGCCGTGCCCCGACGACCGTCGAGACGTGCCCCGGCCCGATGAACCCGTCGAGCCTCAGGTCGGGGGACTCGAGCAGCGCGCGCAGCGGCGGCACGATCGTGACGTGGTTGCTGAAGCAGAAGAAGTTCGAGATGCCCTCGGCCTTCGCGCGCATGAGCGTGAGCGCGGTGGACGGCGCCGTGGTCTCGAAGCCGACCGCGAAGAAGACGACCTCGCGGTCGGGGTTCTCGCGCGCGATGCGAAGGGCGTCGAGCGGCGAGTAGACCATGCGGATGTCCGCTCCCTCGGCCTTCGCCTCGAGGAGCGTTCCCTCGCTCCCCGGCACCCGCATCATGTCCCCGAAGCAGGTGAAGACGACGTCCGGCTGCATCGCCACCGCGATCCCGTCGTCGACACGTCCCATCGGGATGACGCAGACCGGACAGCCCGGCCCATGGACAAGCTCCACGTTCTCCGGCAGGAGATCGTCGACGCCGTACTTGTAGATCGTGTGCGTGTGTCCGCCGCAGACCTCCATGACCTTGTAGTGGCGGCCAGGCTCGACCACCCCAACGATCTCGCCGGCGAGGACGCGGCCAAGCTCCGCGTCGCGGAACTCGTCGACGAACTTCATGCGGCGGCCTCCTGGAGCCGCGCGATCGCCGTGCCGGCGTGCACCAGCAGCTCGTCCCCGCGGGCGACCGGACCAACGAGGTCGATCATGACCGTCGTGCGGGCTCCGTCCTCTGCCGCGCAGAGCGCGAGCCCGTCAACGGCCGGCTCGACCACCCGCATGGCCACGCCTTCGTCCGAGCACGTGACGCAGTGCCCGTCCGCGCAGGCGTCGGTCACTCGATTACGCTCGCCTTCAGGTCCTCGAGCTCCTGCTCGTACGCCTCGCCCATGTTGCGCAGGAGGCGCAGAGTTGCGTTCGCCTCTTCCTCGTCGACCTTCGAGAGCGCAAAGCCGACGTGGATGAGCACCCAGTCGCCCGGCTCTGCGCCGTCTCCGTCCCGGTCGAGCAGGCCGATGTTGACGTTGCGCTGGACGCCGGCGACATCGACCCTGGCGAGGCGTTTCTCCTCGTCGACGACCTCCATGACCTGCCCCGGAATCGCTAGACACATGCCGTCTGCGCTCTCCTTCTCGCCAGGTAGACGGGGTAGTCTTCTTGCCCTCCTGGGCTTTGTCAACTTAGTTCTGCCGCGTTACAAATCAGCCGGCGTGGAGCGCCGGCGATACCGGGTGAAGGGAATAGTCCAGGGCGTCGGCTTCCGTCCGTTCGTCTACGGCCTCGCCGGCCGCTACGGGCTTGGGGGCTTCGTGTTGAACGACGGGATGGGCGTCGTCGTCGAGGCGGAAGGCGACACGCGTTCCCTCGACGGCTTCGGCCTGGCGCTCGAGCAGGAGGCTCCGCCTCTGGCGCGGGTCGACGAGGTGACCCAGACCGTCGTTCCGAGTCGCGGTGAGCCCACCTTCACGATCGCCCAGAGCGCCGCCACGGCCCGTACCGCCCTGATCCCTCCCGACGTCGCCACCTGCGACGACTGCGTGCGCGAGCTCTTCGATCCGGCCGACCGGCGCTACCGCTACCCGTTCGTCAACTGCACGCAGTGCGGGCCACGGTTCACGATCGTCGAACGGGTCCCGTACGACCGCCCGAACACGACCATGGCGGGCTTCCCGATGTGCGCCGACTGCCGTCGGGAGTACGAGGATCCGGCCGACCGGCGCTTCCACGCCGAGCCGATCGCCTGCCCTACCTGCGGCCCGCAGCTGTCGATGAGCCTCGAGGCGGCGATGGACCTCCTACGCGACGGCAAGATCCTCGCAGTCAAGGGCCTGGGCGGCTATCACCTCGCCTGCGACGCAGCGGACGAGGAGGCCGTCGCGCTGCTGCGCAGCCGCAAGCACCGCGAGGACAAGCCGTTCGCGCTCATGACCCTCCGGCCCGAGCTGCTGGCGCACGTCGGGCCCGAGGAAGAAGGGCTGCTGCGTTCGCGCGAGCGGCCCATCGTCCTGGTGGGGCGCCGGGAGGACGCGCCCGTGGCCCCGTCTGTCGCACCCGGTGTCCCATGGCTCGGCCTGATGCTTCCCTACACGCCTCTCCACCACCTCCTCGCCGCGGACTTCGGAGGAGCGCTCGTGCTGACGAGCGGAAACCGCTCCGACGAGCCGATCGCCCACGAGGACGCCGAGGCCGAGGAGCGCCTGGCGGGCATCGCCGACGCCTTCGTCGCCCACGACCGGCCGATCCACCGCCGCTGCGAGGACTCCGTCGTGCGCGTCGCGTTCCCGCTCCGGCGGTCGCGCGGCTACGTGCCGGGCGCGTTGGCCCTCCCGGTGCCCGCGGCGCGGCCGATCCTCGCCGCCGGGCCCGAGCTCAAGGCCACGTTCTGCGTCGCGCGCGAAGGCGAGGCCTTCCTGTCGGCGCACCTCGGCGACCTCGACGCCGAGCTCGCCTACCGGGCCTTCCTCGCCGACGTGGAGCTGTACCTCGCCATGCTCGGGGTCGAGCCGCAGGTGATCGCACACGACCTCCACCCGGAGTACCTGGCCACGAAGTGGGCGCTGGAGCAGGACGCCGAGCTCGTCGGCGTTCAGCACCACCATGCGCACGCGGCCGCCTGCCTGGCCGAGCACGGCCGAGAGGGGCCGGCGCTCGCGCTCGTCTTCGACGGGACGGGCTACGGGACGGACGGGACGCTGTGGGGCGGCGAGATTCTCCGCTGCGACCTCGGCTTCTTCGAGCGGGTCGCGCACCTCGAGGCGGTCCCGCTCCCGGGCGGAGAGGCCGCCGTCCGCGAGCCGTGGCGGAGCGCCGCGATGCACCTGGAGCTGGGCGGACGGCCCGTCCCCTTCGAACGCTGGGACGTCGTGCGCCAGAGCCTGAAGGTGAACGCGCCGCTCTCCTCCGGGATGGGCCGGCTGTTCGACGCGGTCGCGGCCCTGCTCGGCGTCCGCAGCGAGGTCACCTACGAGGGGCAGGCGGCGATCGAGCTCGAGCTGCTCGCAGGCGCGGTCGAGGCGCAGCCGTATCCGTGGGCGTTCGGCCGCGGCACGGAGCTCGTCGCGCTCGTCCACGACGACCTGGCCGTCGGCCGAGAGCGAGCAGAGATCGCCGCCGCGTTCCACGAGACGGTGGCCGCCGCGGCGGCAGCCGCTTGTGCGGAGGCAGCCGAGCCCCGCACGGTCGTTCTCTCCGGCGGGAGCTTCCAGAACCTCCGGCTGCTCGCGTCGACGCGACGCCACCTGGAAGGGCTCGGCTTTCAGGTGCTCTCACACCGGCGCGTACCGCCGAACGACGGCGGGATCAGCTACGGGCAAGCGGCGATTGCCGCTCAGATGATCCGCTCCTGAGTAACGTCTCTGCGATGCGCCTCCTGAGCTGGATCCGGGCCTCGGCGTATCGCGTCACCGCGCGACTGGCGGATGTCGGCGCGGATCCGCGCGACGACGAGGATCTGCGCGCTCGGAAAGCGCTCCTGGTCCTGATCTCGGTGTTGATCCTCCCGGTCGCGGCGCTGTGGGGGGCCCTGTACCTCTCGTTCGGATCGCCGGTCGGCGTGGTTCCGCTCGTGTACTTCGGCGTCCTGCTCGCTGCGATCGTCGTCTTCTCCCGCACGCGCGACTTCGAGCGGCTGCTCCGGGTTGGACAGGTCGACATCCTGCTCGCGCCGACGCTGTCGATGATCCCGCTCGGCGGGTTCCTCGCCTCCGGCGGGGTCGGCCTCTGGGGGATTCTCGCGCCGCTCGCCGCGCTCGTCTTCAGCGAGGTCAGGTCGGCCGTTCGCTGGTACGTCGCATACGTGGTCGTGTTCCTCGGATCGGGGATCACGGGCGAGCTGATCGGCCCGATCTGGGACCCGCTCCCCCGCTGGTTCACGAGCACGATGCTCGCTTTGAACATCGCGGTCGGCGGCACCATCGTGTTCACGCTGCTCGCGGTGTTCGCCAGCCAGCGCCGCGCCGCGCTGGCAGCGCTCGGGGTTGAGCAGGCGAAGGCCGAAAGCCTCCTGCTCAACATCCTGCCGCGCTCGATCGCCGACAAGCTGAAGGCGCAGACCCAACCGATCGCCGACCAGTTCGAGTCCGCCTCGATCCTGTTCGCTGACGTCGTCGACTTCACGCCCTGGTCGGAGCGGCTCACGCCGGTCGAGGTGGTCGGCTACCTCGATCGCCTCTTCAGCCATTTCGACACGCTCGCGGACCGGTACGGGCTCGAGAAGATCAAGACGATCGGGGACTGCTACATGGTCGCCGCGGGCGTTCCTACTCCGCGTCCGGACCATGCTCGCGCCCTCGCGCTCATGGCGCTCGACATGCTCGAGGCGATGCACTCGAGCGATGAAGTCGAGCACCTCGGCCTCGAGCTGCGGGTCGGGATCAATTCGGGCCCGGTGGTGGCCGGCGTGATCGGCCGGAAGCGCTTTCTCTACGACCTCTGGGGCGACGCCGTGAACACGGCCAGCCGCATGGAATCGCACGGCACGCCGGGGCGGATCCAGATCACGCGGGCGACGTACGAGCTGCTGGCCGACGAGTTCGAGTGCGAGCCGCGGGGGACGATCGCGGTCAAGGGGAAGGGCGAGCTCGAGGCGTGGCACCTCATAGGTGCGCGGGGCAATCGCGCGCCGGCTGCCGAGTACGGGGCCGCGGAAGTGGAGATGAGGGCGTCCGATGCCGGTCGGACGCCCTCATCGACTACTGGGCAGGCGCCCTAGCCGACCGAGTGGCCGGTGGTGGCGGCCGAACGAGGCCTGCCTCCGTCCGCGACAGCGATCGCCGAGTACGTAGCCGGGAATCCCTTCCGCCAGCTGAGATATCGCGGCGCCCAGCCGAGCTTTCGCTTGGCCTTGGCGTTGGCAGCGCCGCGGGCCTCGGTGCTCATCACCACGGCTGCCTCGCCCGCGAAGAGCCGCGCCAGCCAGGTAGGAAAGTGCCGGGGCGGCTTGGCCCCGAGGGCCTGCGCGAGCACGGGCAGCCACTCCCGCACGGGCGCCGGCTCGTCGTCGACGATGTTGTAGATCGCCGGGCCGTCGTGCTCGAGTGCGAGCACGGTTGCCGCGGCGGCGTCCTCCAGGTGGATCCAGGAAGCGATGCCGCCGCCGTCGCCGACGACCGGGAACTGCCGCTTGCGCACCGGCTCGATGAGCCCGTCGTTGGAGGCGCCGTAGAAGAGGCCGTAGCGAAGGGCGATGCCACCGGCCTCGGTGACCGCCCGGTCGAGGTAGGCCATCGCGGCGACGGACTGCTTCGCGTTCGCCGGCGGTGCCGGGTCGAGCGGATCGTCCTCGGTCTTGACCGGCCCGCCCTCTCGCACGTATCGGTAGGAGGCGTTGCTCTGCGCGACGAACCGGCGCACGCCCGTCTCTCGCGCTGCCGCGAGCAGCGCGTCGGTGCCCGTCGTTCGCAACTCGTTGGTCAAAGCAAACTCCTCGTCGAAGTTGCGGCCGAACTTGGCCTTCGCGAGCGCGGTTGCCTGGTGCACGATCGCCTCGGGCTCGCTGTCGAGCACGGCCTTTCGCACCGCACCCGCGTCGAGCAGGTCGACCAGCACCGGCTTCGCGCCGAGCGTCCGCAGTAGCTCGGCTCGGTCCGGCGAGTTGTGGGTACCGATCACCTCGTGGCCCGCATCGATCAACTGGGGAACGAGCCGGGTCCCGATCGCACCGCTAGCTCCGGTGACGAAGACACGCATCGTGTCCTCCTTTCCTTGGTCACATCCCGCGGCTTTCGCGGGTCTACTCCTGTGACACGCGGGGAAGGAGGAACGTGACGTGGATCAGCAGGAATGGCTCGCACTGCAATTCGAGGATCAGCGGCCGCATCTCCGCGCGGTCGCCTACCGGATGCTCGGCTCGCTCAGCGAGGCTGACGACGCCGTCCAGAACGCCTGGCTACGGCTCAGCCGCGCCGACACGAGCGAGGTCGAAAACCTTCGCGCCTGGCTGACGACCATCGTGGCGCGCGTGGCGCTGAACATGCTCCGCTCGCGCAAGACGCGGGCCGAGCAGCCCCTCGATGTGCGTGTTCCCGACCCGGTCATCGATCCCGCGGATGGCACCAACCCCGAGCACGAGACACTGCTCGCCGACTCGGTCGGGCTGGCGCTCCTGGTGGTGCTCGAGACGCTCACCCCGGCCGAGCGACTGGCCTTCGTCCTGCACGACATGTTCGGTGTCCCGTTCGCGGAGATCGCGCCGGTCGTCGAGCGCTCCCCCGAGACGACGCGGCAGCTCGCGAGCCGCGCCCGCCGCCGCGTCCGCGGCGCCCCGGTTCCGGATGCCGACCTCAACGCCCAGTGGGAGGTCGTCGAGGCGTTCCAAGCCGCCGCGCAGAAGGGGGACTTCGACGCGCTCGTGGCCGTTCTCCACCCCGATGTCGTGCTCAGAGCGGACGGCGGGCTCACCGGCCTCTCGCGGCACGTTCACGGTGCCGAGGCCGTCGCCGGCCAGGCGCTCTTCTGGGAGCAGCAGGCCGACCTGATCTTGCGGCGCGCCCTGGTAAACGGCGTCCCCGGAGTCGTCGCACTCCGCGACGGCAAGCCTTTCTCCGTCGGTGCGTTCACGGTCGAGCACGGGAGGATCGCCGAGATCGACTTCCTCGCCGACCCCGAACGCGTCGCTCGACTCGACCTCGCCGTGCTGGACGGCTGACGCCTGATCTTGCGACGACTAGCGCAGCGCCTCGAGCTCGTCGTCCTCGAGCTGGATCTCGAGCGCGGCGAGGTTCTGCTTCAGGTGGTCGAGCGACAGGGTGCCCGGGATCGGAAGCATCACCGGGGATCGCTGGAGGAGCCACGCGAGAGCGATCTGCGCCGGCGTGACGCCGCGGCGCTCGGCGATCTCGGCCAACGCGGGGTGCCCGTCGCCGTGCAGCGGGAAGAACGGGACGAACACGATCCCCTCGCGCTCGCAGTAGTCGACGACGTCGTCCCACCGCCGCTCGTCGAGGTTGTAATGGTTCTGGACGGCTGCGACCGTCACGACCTGTCGTCCGCGCTCGATCTCCTCTATCCCGACCTCGGAGAGGCCGACGTGCTGGATCTTCCCGGCCTCCACGTACTCCACGATCGCGCCCAGGCTCTCCTCGATCGGTGTGTCTGCGTGCACCCGATGGAGGTAGTAGAGCTGGATCGTTTGTGCCTGCAGCCGGCGGAGACTTTCCTCGATCTGGGCCCTGAGCACGTCGGGTCGGCCCTCGCCGGGATTCCAACCGCCCTTCGTCGCGACGACGCAGCCGTCGGGGACCGGCGAGAGGGCGTCGCCCATGGTCGCTTCGCTCTGGCCGCCCGTGTAGAGATGCGCGGTGTCGATCAGCCCGACCCCGGCGGCGACCGCCTCCCGAACGAACTCCACGTTCTCGCGGGTCTGGGTAAGACGATTCGTCCCCAGGCCGATCCTGGCGACCTCGGTGCCGGCGAGCCCGAGTGTCCGCGAAGTGGTCATGACGCTGACTGACTATGCACGTTGACGGTCGGTGCGCGTCTGGCGAATCACCGTTGAATTGAGGAGGATGTGCCGGTGCCGCCGCCCTTCGCCCCAACCCATTCCTGGGTATGTCCGATCTGGGGATGGGCGCACTGGCAGTTCACCACGCCGCCGGGCTCGATCTTCGAGTCGGCTCACAGTGATACGTCGGCCTGGACGACCATGCTGTACGTCGCGAACTCCTGGTCGGTGCCGATCAGCATCCACGTCGACTGCTACGTGAGCGACGGAACCCTCGAGACGGGCGTGACGTGCTCCGGGCCCGTGGGTGCTCGCCAGCGGCTGCAGGCGGCCCTGAACCCGACGCGAACGCCGGCGATGGACGCGAACGGCGACTTCAGCGACATGGGCGCGGGCTGGTTCCAGTTGTGGTCCAACGGGCCGGTCACCCCGGCCGCCATGAACAAGGTCGTCCTCGGGATGCCGGGATGGATCCAGGAAGTGGTGGTGCCGGTGGAGCCGGTGGAGCTCGAGCCGGCGGCGGTGGAGGTGGCTCCGGTCCACGTCGAGGTCGAGGCGGCCCCGGAAGGTGGAGGCGGTGCGGCCGAGGAACTGGCTCATCTCTCGCTCCCCGAGGCGACGGCCTGGTTCGAGAGCGTGCGCTCCGGCGGTCGCTTCCACCGCCAAGAGATGTAGTCGACGCCGAGCCCAGGCGCGCCCGCGGGACCCAACTCGCCAACGATTCCGGCGTCTCATCTTCAGCGGTGAGCCCGGCCTCGAACCACGAACAGAACGTCAGTAGCAGGCGCCCGCGCGCGGGCTGGGCATGGCTTGCCGGGGGTGACGGCTTCGTTCTGGCGACGGTGCCGAGCGAAGCGAGCTTCCTGGGCGCGCTCGGCATGTGGGTCGCCGGGATGGCGCTGGTCAGCGGCTTCGCGATGACGGTCGCGGCGAGCCAGTGGTGGAGCACGTCGATCACAAGCGTCCTCTGGGTGCTGCCGCTCTGGACAGTGCTCTATTGCCTGATCGAGCGGCTCGTCCTGAAGAGCTTCGGCACGAGCAGGATCTGGAACCTCGTGATCGCGCTTCCGCGGCTGGTTCTCTCGCTCGCGATCGCGCTCGTCGTGGGGCTGCCCATGGCCCAGGTGATCTACAGCGGGTCGATCAACGACCAGCTCAGCAAGACGAGGACGACTCGCATCCACGAGGCGACGAACGAGATCACGCGTCTGTACGACGCGAAGATCGCGGCGGCGCAGAAGGAGATCGCGGCGGCGCAGGGCAAGGAGGCGAGCCTCCAGCGCCAGGTCACGAACAGCAGGTTCCTTTCCGAGTGCGAAGCCGGCGAGGCAAGCTGCTCGCAGACCCACAAGCTCGGCTGCGGCCCCTACTGCAAGCGCGACGCCCGCCGGGCGGCCGCCGCGGCGGCGGCGCTGAAGAACGCCCGCCCCCAGTTCGCCGCGACGATCGCCGCCGACCGGCGCAAGATCGAGCTCTGGCAGGCCGCGGAGACCGAGCAGATCGCCAACCGGGTTGCCGCGATCAAGGCCGACCGCGACTTCCTGGCCCGCCAGGCGGCGCTGGAGCGGGTCGAGAAGGCGAGCCCGTCCGTGAGGAAGTACGTCGAGTTCTTCCTCGCCTTCCTGATCGCGATCGACCTCGTCGCACTCGTTCTCAAGCTGACCCACCTCCTCAGCACCGGCGGCGCCTACGAACGAAGTGCCGCCGCGCTCCGGGCGACCGACGTCGTCGAGGCGCACCGCCTCCAGGAGCGCGCCGCCGTCCTGACGCACCGAATCACGCTCGAGGCGCGCGCCGCGGAGGATGCGGACGAGCTCAGGATCCGGGGCGAAGCCCAGGGCCGACGCCTGGACTCCGACCTGCGCGAACAGGCGCTGACGTCGGCCGCGCCCTAGCCGGCCCTAGCCGAGCGGAAGGAGCGCACCCTCGTGCTCGAGGAGGAAGCGCTTCACCTGGAGCCCGCCGCCGAAGCCGGTGAGGGAGCCGTCCGCGCCGATCACACGGTGGCACGGCAGAACGATCGGAAGCGGGTTGCGGCCGTTCGCGGCGCCGACCGCCCGGGCCGCGTCGTTGCCGAGCCCGAGCCGGCGCGCCTGCTCGCCGTAGCTCACCGTCTGTCCATACGGAATCGACGCGAGCGCGAGCCAGCAGCGCCGGTTGAACCCGGTGCCGAGCAGCTCCAGCGGCAGGTCGAAATTCACGAGGTCGCCGTCGAAGTAGGCCTCGAGCTGACGGGCGGCCTCGTCGAGGACGGGCGAGCTGCCCTCCGAGCGGATCCTGCCGCCGTCGAACAGCACGGACTGCAGACCGGCTTCGGAGGCAATCAGGCCGAGCGGCCCGATGGGACTGTCGACGACTGTACTGGGCATGTCATCAATCTAGAACGCACGCTCGACGTGCCACGTGAGATCAAGGAGGACACATGACCGACCACCAGGTCGTCAGTCGCGAGGAGTGGGCCGCTGCTCGTGAGGACCTGCTCGCTCGCGAGAAGGAGCACACCCGGATGGGCGACGAGCTGGCCCGGCAGCGTCGCGAGCTGCCCTGGGTCCGGGTCGAGAAGGAGTATCGCTTCGACGCCGGCGACGGCACGCGCACACTGGCCGACCTCTTCGACGGCCGCAGCCAGCTGCTGGTCTACCACTTCATGTTCGGGCCGAGCTACCAGGCCGGCTGCCCGACCTGCTCGTCGATGGCCGACACCATCGACGGGGCTCTCCCCCACCTGCACGCTCGCGACGTGACGATGACGTACGTCTCGCAGGCGCCGCTCGAGAAGCTGCAGGCCTACAGGCGCCGAATGGGCTGGAACATGCCGTGGGTCTCCGCGGCCGAGACCGACTTCAACTTCGACTTCGGCTACTCACGCACCGAGGAGCAGACGCGCGAGGCGTTCGCGCCGATGCTCGAAGCTGGAGCACCGCCGGGGGTCGAGAGCAACGCGACCTCAAGCGGTACCGACGTCACGGGCTACCTCACCCAGGGCCCCGGCTTCAGCGCGTTCGCCCGCGAAGACGGCGTCGTGTACCAGACCTACGGGACCACGGCACGCGGCCTCGAGTTCCTGATGGGCTACTACGGGTCCTCGACCGGACGCCGAAGGGTCGGGACGAAGGCGACGCCGAGGTACTGGGTCCGCGGCACGACGAGTACTGAGCAAGCTAACGGCGCTAGATCGAGCACGACCTTGCCGCGCTTCCCGTGCGCGGCGACCCGCTCGAACGCCTCCGGCGCGTTCTCGAGTGGGAACGTCGAGTCGATCGCCGGCACCAGTTCGTCCGCATCGACAAGCTTTGCGATCTCGACCAGCTGCTCGCGATCGGGCTCCACGACGAAGTAGGTCGCGCCTGGCGACTCCGCCCCGATCGACACGACGCGGTCGCCTTCCGGCAGGTCGCCGCCGACCGTGTCGAACACGAGCTCGACCGGCCCTTCGTCCACCACCTCGGCGCCGGCCTGCCGCGCCAGCTGCACCGCGAGATGGCCGACTCCGCCGGACGCGCCCGTCACGAGCACGCGCTCCCCCGCCTGCAGGTGCCCGTGCACGAACAGCCCCTGCCAGGCGCTCAAGCCACCCATCGGAAGCGCGGCAGCCTCGACGTGAGTCACGCGGGCCGGCTTGGGCGCGAGCACTGAGGACGGAACGCACGCGTACTCCGCCGCAACGCCGTCGCGGTCGAACGGCGTCAGTGCGAATACCTCTTCATTCGTATCGACGATCACGCCAGACAGCTCGTACGAGGGAACCGCCGGCAGGCGATCCACCGGCCACTCCAGCTCGTCGCGCGTGATGGCAGCGGCCTGCACGCGCACGAGAGCCTCGCCCTCCCCGGGAACAGGGCGGTCCACCTCTTCCACCCTGAGGCCGTCGGGATGAAGGCGGAGTGCGCGCACGGATCTTCCTTACCACACGCCGGGAAACAGGCGACGGCGGCCGGCGGCGAAGCGTCGGTACTGCTCGCCGAGGCCGTCGAGCAGCGCGCGCTCCTCGAACCGGATGCGAACGAGGAGACCGACGGTGGGCACCACGGCCAGGACCGCCAGCGCCGCCCAGTTGTCCAGCGCCAGCCCGAGGCCAAAGAAGATCGCGATGAGCCCGGTGTACGAAGGGTGTCGCACCCAGCGGTAAGGCCCCCGGTCGACGACGGTCTGGCCGGGCTGCACCCGAACGTCGACCGTGAAGAACGGGCCGAGCAGGGCGACCGCCCACTGCCGGAGCGCGATCCCGGCGCACATCAGAGTGAGGCCGACGACCAAGAACCCCCACCGCCAGTCGGGGATCGCCGCCGCGTCCAGGTTCCTGGCCAGGACGAACGCCCCGGCAACGCTCCCGCCAATCGTGGCGACGACGACGAGCATGCTCCCCCCGTCGACCCGCGTGCCGCGCCGGTTCAATGCGCTCCGCAGACGAACCCGCCACTCCGACAGCACCCACGTCCCGAGAACGGCGTAGAGGGCAATCCGCGCGCCCGTCTGGCTGAAGGGAAACGGCCCCACACCCCAGGTCTAGCAAGTGCTTGCGGAATGATGCCGCCACTAACGGCGGTGCTGCTCTGAAGTCAGATCCATTTCTCGGCCCCCTCTCGCGCGCAGCGCTTGGCACTGGTTCGGCGAGCCTCACAACGATTCTCGTCGCCTTCGCCGCCAACCTCCTCGTCGCGGTCGCGAAGTCGGTTGCAGCGGTGGTGACCGGGTCAGCCTCGATGCTGGCCGAAGCGGCGCACTCCTGGGCGGATTCAGGCAACGAGGTATTCCTGCTCATCGCCCACCGCCGGTCCCGCCGACCGCGTGACCGCGCGCACCCGCTCGGCTACGGCCGGGAGGCCTACGTGTGGTCGCTGCTCGCAGCACTTGGTCTGTTCGTGGCGGGGGCCGCCGTCTCGGTGACGCACGGGGTGCAGGAGCTCTTGCATCCCACGCCGGCGACCGACTACCTGGTCGGCTACGTCGTGCTCGCCGTCTCATTCGTGCTCGAGGGGATCTCCTTCTTGCGCTCGGTCCGCCAGGCCCGGCCCACCGCGAAGCTGATGGAACGGGATCTGATCGGCGCGGTCATGGCCACAAGCGACCCGACGCTTCGGGCCGTATTCGCAGAGGACTCCGCCGCGCTCATCGGACTGGCGATCGCAGCCGTCGGACTGGGCGCGCACCAGCTGACGGGCTCGTCGACCCCGGATGCCATCGGATCCATTCTCGTCGGCGTCCTGCTCGCGGCAGTCGCGACGTTTCTCATCGACCGGAATCGCGAGTTCCTGATCGGGGAAGAGGCCAATCCCCAAGTACGGGCGGCCGCGCTCCGGTCGCTGCTCGCCGAGCCCGAAGTGGCTCGCGTGACCTACCTACGTCTCGAGTTCGTCGGCCCGCGCCTCGTCTCGGTCATCGGCGACGTCGACCTGACTGGAGACGACACCGAGGCGAACGTCGCAGTCCGGCTCCGCGCGCTGGAAGCGAAGATCGACGCGTCCCCTGCGGTGGCCGGCACCGTACTGAGCCTGTCTGCGCCGGACGAGCCATCGCTGACTGAATGAAAAGGCCCTGTTTCCAGGGCCTTTGATGGTGGAGCTAGCCGGACTCGAACCGGCGACCTCCTGGGTGCGATCCAGGCGCTCTCCCAACTGAGCTATAGCCCCGAGCGGGCGACAGTGTAGCCGCCGCTACGGCGTTACTTGTGCGGCTGCTGCTTGCCCTGCTTCTGCCGCACGCGCGGGCTCGAGACGGTGAGGCTCCCGGTCTTGTAGACCATGTCGCCGTCGCTGTGGAACGACAGAGTCAAGCTGAGCGCCAGCCGCTTCTTCCTGCTCTTCCGCAAGCGCCCGCCAGATCTTCGACCTCAGCTTGATCGGGATCTTGGCCGTCTTGTTCGCCTTGATACGGAAGGCGGCGGAGCCTGCCGGCGTGCCGAAGTAGGTCGAGGTCGATCCTGCCGCGGCACATCTTGCCCACCGCGGCCTTGCAGCTGAGCGTGCATCAAGGATCACGCCCTTGGCCGTCGCCGTCACCGACCTGCTCAGGAGCTTCACGTTCACGACTTACGGCGGTGGCGGTGGCGGTGGGGGCGGCGGGGGCGGGGGTGGGGGTGGAGGCGGTGGTGGAGGCGGCGGTGGAGGCGGAGGCGCGGCCGTCGTGAAGGTCTTGTCGTCGCCGTAAGCCGGTCGCGTTGTTCGGCACGGGTCGCGACCACGCGGTAGTGGTACGTCGTCGCTCGGCGCCAGGCCCGTCAGGCTGAACGTGAACTGGTGGTCGCTGAAGTCGACTGGCAGCGCCTGCGATGCGGACTTCGAGCCGTACGCCGGCGCAGTCGGCCCGTACTCGATGTAGGCGGTCGCCGGCTCTCCCTGCGCGTTCGCGGTCGCCGCGATCGTCGCGCCGGTGGTGTTGAGCCCGAGCACGTCGCCGGTCGACGCCGTGGGCGGGTTCGTGAAGTCGTCGTCGATGATGCTGCCGGCGCCGAGGCCCCAGCGGACCGTGGCGCCTGATCGCGCTCAGGAGCTTCATGCGTGAAATGCCTGGTGTGTTCTGCAGCAGCGTGTTGGGGATCACCGAGACGGTGACGGTCGCCGAGGTCGCTCCGGCGGGAATCGTGATCGGCGGGCTGCACCGGCCCGCAGCAGGCTGCGCCGGTGCGCGTTCTTGACGCTGCAGGCGGCGACGTAGTCCTGGCCGCTCTTCACCGGGATCGTGCGGAACGCTGTCGCTGACTGCCGTTCACGGTCGTGAACTGCGACGGTCGTGGTGCTGCTCCGCTCGTCGTCGGAGACGCAGTGGTCGGCGTCGGTGCCGGATTGCGCCGCGTTACACAGCAGGACCGTGAAGCTCATCGGGCTCGGCCGGAAGGCGATCTGCCCGCCGAGCGCTGAGCCGGCAGGCCTGACGTTGAGCAACGTGTTGCCGTTCTTGCCGCTGTACGTGAAGGGCCCGCGATAGTTGCGCCCGTCGCCGTCGGAGCGGCCTGCGTCGTCCCGGGCGAGATCAGGTAGAACGGGCGCCGACGACCGCGCCGCGTTCGGCATCCCGTTCGCGTTCGATGAGCGATGAGGCTCCCGCCGGCTGCCCACGTCTGCGGGCCGGTCACGGCCGAGCCCTCGTTGCCCTTCGAGTCGCGCCGTGTTGGCGATGATCACGACCGGCGCCTGGTCGTTGTCGAGGATCGTGCCGGTGCCGACGCCGTCGCCGATCACCGCGCCGACCGGATTCGAGAGCGTGACCGAGAACGTCTCGCTGCCTTCGAAGGCGTTGTCGTCGATCGTCTGCACCGAGATCACGCAGTTCGTCGTGGCCGGCCCGCAGCTGTTCGCCGGAATCGTGAGCGTCCCGGTCGCAGTCGTGTAGTCGCCGGGAGCGACCGGCCGATCCGTCGGCCGTCGCGTAGTCGACGGTTATCTGTTGCGTGCTGACCGCCGAGAGCGTGACCACGAAGTTCGCGATCTGACCCTCGGTGACGCCGGCGTCGGCGATGTTGATCGTGGGCTGTCCGGTCGTGAAGAAGTGGTCGGTCGGGTCGCAGGTCGTGCCGTACACGTTCGTCGCGCAGACCGTGTAGTGGAACGTCGTGCCCGACTGGAGGTTGCTGAGGTTCGCCGAGACGGCGACCGGCGACCGCCCCGACCCCGGGCTCGGAGCTGCCGAAGCCAGGGTGCAGTTGTCGGTCCAGTTCGGAGGCATGCACGCGGCTCCGTACCTGAAGACGGTCGAGCTGACCGTGGCGCCGTTCGGATTGACCGTTCCGTTCACGGTCGCGCTGTTGATGCCGATGTTGGTCGCGGCTCCCGTGAGCGACGTGGGCGCATCCTGGGTGGTGAACTGCTGCTCGCTGCCACAGGTCGTTCCGGTCGTGTTCGTGGCGCAGAGCCGGTAGAAGTACGTCGTGTTGGCGGTGAGCCCGCCGATCGAGTCCGACACCGGGACCGCGACTCGTGCCCGAGCCGGTCGTGCCACCGGTCGAGGAGTTCGGGTAGTTCGTGTCGGTGCTGTGGGCGGTACCGAAGTAGAACTTCCAGGTGGCGGGATCGCCGTTCGGATCGACCGTGCCGGCAAGGGTTGCGCCCGTCTGGCGTAACCGCAGAAGCAGCCCCGGTTGTTACTCCCGGTGAATCGCCGGGTGTCGTGAACGACTGCGACGTGCTGTCACAGGTCGGCGGATCGGACTGAAAAGTGTTGGTCGCGCAAAGCTTGAAGTGATAGGTCGTCAGCTGGCTCAGGCCCGAGATTCCGGCCGAGACGGAATGCGCGCCTAGGCCTGCAGCGACCGGCGTGACCGTGGTTTCGGTCGTGTCCGCTGGGTTCGTCGTCCAGTACGAGAAGAAGTAGTTGGCCTGCTCGACGCCATCAGGATCGTTGGTGTCCACGGTCCCGTTCAGCGTGGCGCTCGTCTTCGTGACAGCTGTTGCCGCTCCAGTAACAGGCGAGGGCGGAGATGACGGCGTCGCGCCGGAAAGCGCGGGGAACACGATCAGCGCGAGCAGGACGCCCGCGTAGACGAGCGCCGACTTCTTCCGAGGACGAACCCGGCCCCCCCGGCCTCTCCCTACCCCCATGTGCTCCCCTTCTTGATGACCCCTACCGCTGGGCAGGACTATAGATCAAGTTTTCGCAACTTACGAGGGTTTTCTCGGTTGCGCGGCGGCTCAGCCGCCGAGGTCGCCGGTCCAGTGCCACTGGCTCTGGCCGACGCCGATCTGCGTGAAGTTCGGGCTCGTCAGGAGCTCCCAGTGCGGGCGGGCTGCCCTTGAACATGTTGAACGCCGTCTGTCCGTTCGCGCCCGCTGAGTTCACGAGCGTGACCTCGCCGAGGTAGTTACCGGAGAAGCCGGCGTCGGCGATTCGCGGCCAGGGAGCGGTTCCGCCGCAGCCGGTGTGCGAGAGGCCCGTCGCGCCGAAGGTCGAGTCCTGCCAGTACGAGTGGCTGTCGGCGGCCAGGTCGAGCTTCGCGTTGATCGTCAGCGGCTTCAGCCCCAGCCCTGCGCGGGCCTGGTTGACGAGATCGACGAACTTCTGCTCTTCGGCATTGATCCCCGGCGCGACCGGCTTCAAATACTTGTAGGGCGGGACGGCGCAGCTCGCGGACGGCGGCGGAGGGGCGGCGGCGGCGCCGGAGGCGGTGGCGGAGGCGGAGGCGGAGGCGGCGGAGGCGGTGGCGGTGGGAACCCCGGAGGCGGGGGCGGTGGCGGCGGTGGAGGTGGCGGCGGGTGGCCTGGCGGAGGCGGTGGCGGCGGAGCGCCGGGCGGCGGTGGCGGCGGAGGAAGCTTCGAGCTCGGCGGCGCAACGACTCTCCAGCGGTAGCCGACGCGGGCGCGCGCGTGCCTGCCGACGGCGATCAGAGCGAACGAGTAGCGGCCCGGCCTGAGCCCCGTCCACGTGGTCGGCGAGCCGCAACGCTTGAACTTGCGGGCGAGCCCTTTCGGTGCCCGAGCGCCTTGCGCACTCCCGCCTACCAGCGGCTGCCAGCGCAGCCGGCAGAGGAGGTGAAGCGTGCCGCGGCCGGCCTTCCACTTGAAGGTCGCCGCCGTGTTCGTGGTCACCGAGGGAGGGGTGACCGTGAGCCGGGCTCCGGGTCGGGCCGAAGCCGCGGCGGAGAACAAAAGCGTGACTCCGGTCGCTCCGAGGGCGGCGATGACGAGGACGTTTCGTCGCACCGGTCCGCGACCTTAATGCTTTCGGCGCAGGATTGTGAGGCGGATGTGTCGCGCCGGCCTCTCGGTGCGCCAGCCGCGGCGCAGGGTCCGATGCGGATGCCTGACCCGATGCCGGCCGGGAACGGCCGTACGGGCGGCCGCGTAGGCATGCGAAGCCGTCGAGGGAGTCGTCGGCTTCTTGGCCGCGGTCACCGGTGGGGACACAACCGGTGGCGTCGCCGAAGGCGGTGGCGCCTGGCCAGGAGCGGGAAGGAAGGTCGCGCCGAGCGCGGCGAGCGTTCCCGCCACGTCCACGCGGCCGGCGCTCACCCCGGCGATCGCGTGTGCGCTGGAGGTGATCGCCTGCGTGATCGCCTGCGCCGAGGAGGTCTGCGAATAGGACATGGCGAGCGCGGCGAGACCCGCGACGACGGGCGTGCTGGCCGAGGTCCCGCAGACCTCCGCGTACTGCCCGCCTCGGGCGGTGGTCAGGTCGCATCCCGGGGCCGCGAGCGGGACCCAGCCCCCGTAGTTCGACCACGAGTACAGCTGGTCGTTCGGCTGCGTGGCGGCGACGCCGAGCACTCCCGGATCGGCCGCGGGGTAGAACGCACTCGAGCTGCCGTTGTTGCCTGCCGCAGCGACGACGAGGACGCCCTTCGAGGTCGCGTACGCGATCGCATCCGCGATGGTCGCGCTGTAGGTGCCGCCGAGGCTGAGGTTGATCACGTCGGCGCCGTGGTCGGCCGCCCACGTGATTCCGGGAGCAACGTCCGCCTCGGTCGCCGTGCCGTCGGCTGCGACGACCTTCACGGGCATGATCGAGCACTGCGGACAGAAGCCGGCGCCTCCGCAGGCCGTTGCCGGCGCGAGCCGCAACGATCCCGGCGGTGCCCGTGCCGTGACCGTTGTCGTCGCTCGGGTCGGAGTCGTCGTTGACGAAGTCGTAGCCCGGGACGAACGCGCCGTGGAGGTCCGGCTGCGAGAAGTCGACCCCCGTGTCGAGCACGGCCACGACCACGCCCGACGAGCCCTTCGTCACCGCCCAGGCAGTCGGCGCCTGCGTGAGGGCAGCCCCCCACTGGAGGCCCCAGAGCGGATCGCTCGGGACTTCCTGCGCGAGGTTCGAGGAGGTGACGCGCATGACGACGCGATTGCGCCTGACCTGTTTCACCACGCGCGCGCGCGCGAGACGGAGGCTGAGCGCCGACGCGTTCCGGCGCGGCACCCGTACGACCATCACATGGAGGTGGCGCAGAGTTCGCTCACGCCTGCCTCCGGCGGCGGCGATCGTGCGGCTCAGCGAGCGCGAAGACGAATGCGGTCGGAGTTCGACCAGGAGCCGGACGGTCCTCTTCGCGGCATGCGCGTGCCGCTTCAGGGCGCCTGCACCGGCCGGGCCTGCGAGCACTGCGACCCCGGCGAGAGCGACCGGGACGAGCAGCGCGAGGCGGCGGGTGAGGCGAGAAGACAGCGGCATCGACTGAACGGCGTTGCGAAGTGCTGACCGGTCCCGTATCGGCCGTCTGCCGGTGCTTCTTTAGAGAGCCATGACCCATCGGAAAGCGCCCGCACGCAGGCGATTTCCCTCGAACGAGGGATTTCGGACGACTCGAGCGACCCCTGATGCTGTGCCCGGGGCGTCAACCGAGGGGACTACTGGGGCTAGTGGCTGTCCGGACCACAATCCGAGAGGCCGCGAACGGACATGCGGCGGGCGACGGCGAGGTCGTGCTCCTCGACGAGCATCCGATCTGGCTCGACGCGCTCGAGCACGTCCTTTCGGCGGAAGGGATCACCGTCGTCGGCAAGGCGACCTCGCCCGAGGCCGCCCTGGCCCTGCTCGAGTCGGAGAAGCCGGACGGCCTCGTCGCGTCGGTCGAGCTGCCAGGGTCGAGCATGGACGGGTTCGAGTGCCTGCGGCGGGCGCGGGAGCGCCTGCCCGGGCTGAGGATCGTGGCGTTCTCGACGCACCACGATCCGTTTCACCTCAGCGCGGCCGCGACCGCCGGCGCCGACGCCTACCTGCCGAAGACGGCCAAGGCAGGCGAGGTCGCCGACACGGTCCGATCGTGCCTGGCGAGCGGCTCGAAGCGAAGCGGTTGCTCACGCGAGCTGGCGGAGCTGCCGCCCCCGCCCGCGCTCACGGCGCGCGAGCTGGAGATCGTCCATCTCGTTGCCCGCGGCTACACGAACGTGCAGATCGCCCAGCGGCTCTGGGTGACGAAGTGGACCGTCAAGTTCCACCTGGCCAACGCCTATCGCAAGCTCGGGGTCTCGAACCGCACGCAGGCCGCGCGGTACCTCTTCGACCACGGGCTCTCCGACCTTCCGGTCGACCGCTCGGCGTAGCGCGAGGAGGGTTTGGCGGAACGACGCTCGTCGCCGGAGTGCGATGGTCGTTCCGAGGCAAGGACGCAGGGAGCGTTCGTACCGGAAGGTACGGGCGCAACTGCGAACCGGGCGGCCGTGGCGAGCAGCGTGCTCCGGCGGCACAGCCGGCGTTTCGTCAAGCCCTCCTAGGGCGTGAAGATCGCGCGCAGCTGGAGCGCGGAGCGCTTCGGCTTGCGCACCCGGCACCAGACGTCCACTGCGTAGCGGCCGGTCGGCACCCGCGCGGAGAGCGAGACGACGTTCCGCTTGTGCCTGTCGTTGAACCAGAGGTCGCCGCCGGACTTCATGCTGAGCGTGCACGACTTGGCCTTCGGCGAGCGCAGGGTGGCGGCGACTCCGCCCTTCCTCACCTTGATCCCGACGTGCCAGTGCATCCGCAGAAAGCCCTTCTGCCAGCGCGTGGTGATTCGCCTGCCAGTCGGCCGCGGCTTGGGCGGCTGCACCTTGACCGGCGGCGGCGGCGGAGGCGGCGGAGGCGGCGGAGGCGGCGGCTTGCCTCCGACCGCGATCAACGCCTGGTACGCGTTGACACGCCCGTAGTTGATTCCCGTGACCCGAACCGCCGTCTGCCGTATCGCCGCGACGATCCGCGCAGGGGTCAAGCTCGGGTTGACGCTTAGCATCAGCCCGGCGATCCCGGCCATCGCCGGCGCGGCCGTCGAGCTCCCGCAGGCGTTCATGTAGCCCTTGCCCGACCAGTAGCCCCACTGGCAACCCGGCGCCGCGAGCCCGACCCACGAGCCTCGGGTCGACCAGGAGAAGAGCGCATCCGAGGGATCCGTGCCGGCGACGGCATACGCGCCTGGATCCGAGGCCGGATGGGTGAACGTCGAGTCGCCGGTGTTCCCGGACGACGCGAGCACGAGGACGTTGTGCTGCGCTGCGTAGGCGATCGCGGAGGCGATGTGCGGCTCGGGAATGGTGTACGTCCCTTCGTCGCTGAACCCGATCGAGATGATCCGCGCGCCGTGGTCGACGGCCCAGCGGATGCCCAGCGCGGCGAGCCCGCTGTCGAACTGTGAACCTGAGGCAGAGACTCGGACCGGCATCACCTTGCAGCGCCAGCAGTAGCCCGCCACCCCCTGGCCGTCATTGCCACGGCCGACGGCGATCGTGGCGCTCAACGTGCCGTGCCCACCGAGGTCCTGGCTCGTGTAGGTGTTGTTGATGAAATCCCAGCCGGGAACGAGGGCATCGTGTAGGTCGGCCGCATTCGGGTTCACGCCCGTGTCCACCACGGCGATGATCACGTTCGGGTCGCCCTTCGTGATGTCCCACGCGCCGGCCATGCCGACGCGCTGCTCGCCCCACGAGTTCGGCCAGACTGGGTCGTTCGGCGTGATCGCGGCCGCCGCCGAGGCGAACGCAAGCACCATCACGACGACCGCGAGAAGACACCCCCTGGTCCTCACGAGAAATGAGTCTAACGGGCATTCGCGACAGAGGCCAGTCTCGCGTGGGTCAATTGGTCGACCTCCCCCTATGGACAGGAGTTTTCGCAACACCCGCCTCAACCTTGCAAACCACGCTCAAACCTAGTAGAAACGAGCAGTCGCGACTGCTTAGGCCTAGCCTCGTCGCGGCGGCGCTTCTGGACCAACCAGAGCGCAGATCCAGGGAGAGGAAAGGAGGGAGGTCAGGGGCCAAGACAAGTTCGAAGTCCTCGCATCCTTTTCTAAGTTCACAGCTTTCAACGATTGAGGGGGAAGTAGATGAGGGTTGGGAAAGTTGTTTCAAGGCTCAGGCTGGGCCTTACCGCCTGTTTCGTTTTGGCGGTCTTTGCCGGGGTGATGGTTTCCTCGGCAGCGGCACAGCCTCCGAGCGACGCCAGCGGCCTCCCGGCCAACGGCGATGTGTTCAACCCGCAGGAGACCAACGTTCCGTACCTGGCCTGGCGCGGCGAAGAAGTGCGCCTGGTCAAGTGCGAGGGCGGCTTCACCGACGACGCAATCGGCGCTCCGACGCTGCAGACCAACGGCAGCTTCATCTTCGAGCGCGGCGGCTTCGACGTGAACATGTCGGTCTTCGCGTACAGCGGCCCGCAGGAGAACTCGTTCGACGGGCCCAAGACCGTGCAGAACAATGCGTCGATCTTCAGGACCAGGGACGGGCGGATCTGCGTCCGGGGTACCTGGATCTCCAACAAGGCGGGGATCACGGTCATCAAGCTGACGATCAGCCTCAAGGGCGTAATTCTGGCCCAGCACGACTTCCTGATCGGCTGGATGGCGATCAACTCGGCAGACATGACGAACGCCGGGTCGGTCACCGAGGACGCCGGCTTCGAGCCGGGCAACTCGGTCAACGTCCAGGTCACGGGCTCGATCCCGCTGAACCAGGAGTTCCAGGATGACTGGGGACTCCCGTCGCAGCTGGTCATGCCCAACGATTGGGCGACGTGGGCCAACGCCATGGCGACCACCGACGGCAACCTCGGAGGCCTGAACTCGCTTCCGGCGTCGGCGTACTGGGACATCCACGACTCGTCGGGCCCCCTCGGAAACGAGAGCCCGGACGGCTCGCCGGACGTCCACGTCAATCAGAACACGTGTCCAGGACAGCACCCCCGATGACTTTGTCGACCAGGTCGACAACTGCAACGGTGGCTGCTGGTTCTCGAGGATCTTCGGCGACCTGACCAATGACTTCGGTCCGTTCGACCAGAGCTTCTCGAGCACGCTTCTGAGCGACGGTCGCTTGAACTCGTCCGATGCGCCCATGCCGGCGCTGAAGATCGTGTTCAACTCGAGCGGTGGAATGGGCGGGTTCGACAACTCCTGCCTGAACGACAAGTCCACCGTCTACAACCGCAACTTCGATCCAGGCAACCCGCCTGACTGCATCGCGGCGGGCACAAATGGGACGAGGCACATGCCCTGTACGCCCCGTACAACGCGCAGTACGTCCCGGCAACGTCGCGGGATCCGTTCGGCGCCGCGTCCGGGACCGACGGGCCTGTCTACTCCGACCTGACCGGCCAGCCCAACAACTTCGCGGGCTTCGGCTGGTACGGCGCGTACTACAACTGGGAGATCGCGCAGACCCTGGTCCAGAACGAGAGCCAGGACACCAACTGTCTGCTCAGGGTCAAGAACTACGAGCCGATCTACCGCCAGACCAACGGCTTCGCCACCCGCATCGTCGAGTTCACCGACGAGCATGGTGAGGCACGGGCTCAGTGGCAGCCGGGTCGTCGACAACGACAACTTCGGGACCTCGGTTGGCTTCGTGGACGACAACGGCGGCTGTGACCTCGAGGGCGTAGACCTCGGGGCGCAGACGGTCACGGCGTCCGCTCGCTACCCGTTCCAGCCGATCGGTCTGGACATCCCGGTCGCCGGCACGATCACGAAGAACATCAACAACCTGTTCCACAAGGCGGTCCATTGCGTCCGCAAGAACAACGTGTCCAGCGCGATCGCGTACATCTGCACGGCGACCGCTCAGGACATCGACGGGCAACGGTGACGCGCTTCAACGGAGAGAAGGTGTGCTTCAGCCGCGAGCCGGACAACATCTGGTACAACGTCGGCGGCAGCTCGCCGCACCAGAACGGCTTACTGCGTCCCGCTTCGACGGCGGCACCAGCAGCTCTCCGGCCACGGTCTCGGTCGAGACCCCGGCCACTCTGGTGGGCAGCTTCATCGACGTCCAGGCGTACTTCTCGGACGAGAAGTTGCTACGTGACACCTGCATCACGTCCGGGCAGCCCGAGAGCGTCGACGGTCCGTGTGGCGGCACCAGCGGTGGCACCACGACCAACGGCACCACGGGCACGACTGGCACGACCAACGGCACCACGAGCATCACGACGATCGGCGGTAAGGTCGTCAAGATCGGTAAGACCAAGGCCAGCAAGAAGGCCTCGGTCGTCTCCGTGCAGCTCGTGCTGACCAAGCACGGTCGCGTCCTGATGGTCAAGATCCACTCGTTGAAGAAGTCGGCGAAGATCCAGATTCGCCTCGTCAACAAGAGGGGTCAGGTCATCGCGACGGTCGTCCGGACGGTCAAGACCAACAAGCGCGTCGCGGTCAAGAACCTGAGGATCGCGAAGAACGTCAAGCGCGTGAAGGTGCGGGTACTGAGCTAGCTCACCCCCGTACCACGGTTCGACTCGAGAGGCCCGCGCAAGCGGGCCTCTCGTTCTTCTCCCACGGAGCTCGCCGAACACGCTTGGATGAGGGCATGAACGGACACGACGCCGTCGTCGTCGGCTCCGGCCCCAACGGCCTCGCCGCCGCGATCGAGCTCGCCCGGGCCGGCCGCTCGGTGCTCGTTCGCGAGGCGGCCGAGGAGATCGGCGGCGGCCTCCGCTCGGGCGAGCTGACGCTCCCCGGGTTCGTCCACGACCTCTGCTCGGCGATCCATCCGATGGCCGCCGCTTCGCCGTTCTTCAGGACGGTTCCGCTCGAGGATCACGGCCTCGAGTGGATCGAGCCGCCGCTTCCGCTCGCCCATCCGCTCGACGGCGGCGAGGCCGTCGTCTTGCGCCGCTCGGTCGTGGAGACCGCGGAGGGGCTCGGCAGGGACGCGGATGCCTACGCCCGCCTCTTCCGGCCGCTCGTCGAGGCCTGGCCGCAGCTGGAGGACGCGCTCCTGGGGCCGCTCGTACGTGTTCCGCGCCACCCGTTCCCGCTGGCGCGGTTCGGCCTCTCGGGGCTCTGGCCGGTGACGAGGTTCGCCCGTCGCACGTTCGAGGACGAGCCGGCGCGGGCGCTGCTCGCCGGGCTCGCGGCGCACTCGCTCATCCCCCTCGACGCGATCGCCTCGACCTCGTTCGGGCTCGTCCTCGGGCTGACCGGTCATGCCGTCGGTTGGCCTCTTCCGCGTGGCGGCTCCCAGACGATCGCCGACGCGCTCGCCTCGTACCTCCGCTCGCTCGGGGGCGAGATCGTCACGGGCGCGCCCGTCGAGTCGCTGGAGGAGCTCTCAGGGGCAGACACGGTGCTCTGTGACGTCACCCCGCGCCAGTTCCTTCGCCTCGCAGGCGATCGCCTGGACGGGCGCTACCGCCGGGCGCTCGAGCGCTTCCGCTACGGCCCCGGCGTGTTCAAGCTCGACTGGGCTCTCTCGGGCCCGATCCCGTGGGCCGATCCCGAGAGCGGCCGGGCCGGAACGGTGCACCTCGGCGGAACGCTCGAGGAGATCGCCGCCTCCGAGCGCGCACCCGGGCGGGGCGAGACGAGCGAGCGCCCCTTCGTGCTGCTCGCCCAGCCGACGATGTTCGACCCGACGCGCGCGCCCGAAGGGCGGCACACCGCCTGGGGCTACTGCCACGTCCCGAACGGCTCGACCGCCGACCTGACCGAGGCGATCGAGCGCCAGATCGAGCGGTTCGCCCCGGGCTTCGGCGAGCGCGTGCTGGCCCGGAACGCGATGAGCCCTGCGGACCTCGAGCGCAGGAACGCGAACCTGGTGGGCGGAGACATCGCGGGCGGCTCCAACGAGCTCCGCCAGCTGATCGCGCGCCCGGCTCTCAGACCGGTCCCCTACTCGACGCCGCTCGACGGGGTCTATCTCTGCTCGGCCTCGACGCCTCCCGGCGGCGGGGTGCACGGCATGTGCGGCTCGCTGGCCGCCCGGGCGGCGCTGCGCTAGGTCGAGCCGCTCGCCGCCGCCGCCTCGGGGCTCGGAGCCGCCCTGGACCTCGACAGACGCCGGCGCAGCGACAGCAGGATCGCATCCATCCGCTCAGGCGGCACCCAGATCAGATACATCGAGGTGATCGCGAACCCGTAGAAGCCGACGCGGATCGAGTACTCGATCCCCAGGTGCAGCGACAGACCGACGAGCAGCACCCACGGGCGCAGCTTCCGGTTCCAGACCAGGATCGCGAGCGAGAGCTCGACCACGAGGGTGCCGTACGAGAACACGTTCGAGATCAGCGCCGAGTGCGTGACGAACTCCGGCAACGGGAAGCGGTTGATGTCGGTGATCCGGAGCGCGTAGGAGACGGCGGTGCCGTCGTTCCAGGTCGTCCCGCGCACCTTCGTCCAGACCGCGATGAGGTACACGATGCTGAACTGGATCTGGATCAGCCGCATGCCCCACGGAGCCCGCGCCGGGAACGTCCAGAAGTCCTTGCGGTCGGTCAGGAACCGCTGGAGCGACAGCGAGGCGGAGGCCGGCGCGAAGATCAGGTAGAAGCACAGCAGCCGAATCAGGACGTCGCCGGAGTTGAAGACGAACGGGTCGCGCCGCTCGAGCGACATCACGCCGATGAACACGACGATGGCCGCGAGCTGGGAGTAGAGGCCGAGGATCACGCAGAGCGAGCCGACGATCATCAGGACGAGCAACGACCCACAGCACGCTCTTGCTGTGGAAGATCCCCAGCACGCCCCAGGCGCCGCCCAGGTTGCCGGAGAAATCCGGCTGGTCGGGCAGGATCCCGTGCTTGGTGAAGAAGGAGGAGGCGTCGGGCAGGAATGCCACCGACCAGGCGAGGACGACCAGGCCGAACGCGATCCGGAAGACGGCCAGCGTCGAGGTGGAGATCGGGTCGAACCAGAACGTGTTCCACGCCGAGACGATCCCGCGCGGGTTCACGAGCCCTCGAGCATCTGGTCGGTGATCGGCGTCGTGTAGACCTGCTGCTGGTGCACGAACGGGTGGTCCGGGATCTGGCCCGGGGGCAAGAGTTCATGCCAGGTATTGGTGAGGGTCACCTGGACCGGCTTACGGGACGGGCTCGCGTACTGGCGCGCGAGGTAGAGGGCGATCGGCTTCCAGAGCTGGGACTGGGCCGGCGAGACGACGTACTCGGCCCACTTGAGCCAGCGGTAGTCGCTGTACTCGCCGAAGACCGGATCCCGTCTCGGCACCTCCCAGGTCGCGTGCGAGCCGTCGGCGAAGCGGATGTCAGCGGTGACCTTGATCGTCTGGCGCCGCGGATCGGGCGCGAACACGCCCCACGCCTGGTCGAGCCCGAGCCCGTAGACGAACGGGTGGTCGACCTTGAGCAGGTCCTCCTGCAGCTTCGAGTCGGGCAGGTTCGCGGTCAGCAGCGCAACGAACATGACCAGGAGGAACACAGAGATCAGGATGCGGCCCAGAGGCGTGCTCTCGAACCGCTCCTGCAGCGACCTCCGCCCCACGTTCGCTTCCATGCTCAGCCCTTATTCGGCCTGATGAGCGTAACTCCGTCCCGCACCGTCAGCAGGACCGCGGTGACGCGCGGAGTCGCCTCGCACGTGGTCGTTGAACGCCCTGATGCCCCGGGCGTCGTCGGACTGGTCGTCATCGTCGTCCAGGACGTGTCCGCTCCAGAGGGTGTTGTCGACTGCGATCAGGCCCTCGGGCGAGAGCCGCGGCAGCACGGCCTCGTAGTAGTTGACGTAGTTGTCCTTGTCGGCGTCGATGAAGACGAAGTCGAAGTCGCCTTCGAGCCGGTCGAGCGTCTCGAGCGCCGGCCCCATGTGGACGGTGATCCGGTCGGCGTACGGGCTGCGCTCGATGTACCGCCTGGCGACCTCGGCCTGCTTCTCGTCCACCTCGCACGTGTCGATCCGGCCACCGTCGGGCAGCCCGGCCGCCATCGAGAGCGCGGAGTAGCCGCTGAAGGTGCCGAGCTCGAGCACCCGCTGCGGCTGGACCGAGTGGACGAGCACCTCGAGCAGCCGCCCCAGAACGGACCCCGCGAGCATCTGCGGGTAGGCGAGGGTCGCTCTCGTCTCGGCCGCCAGCTCCGTGAGCAGCTCGTTCGGAGGCGTCGTCCTCGACTCTGCGTAGGCCTCGATCTCCTGCGGGACGATCATCCGGCCGGAGCGCGCATGCGCGGCGCCTCGTTCAGCCGCCCGTCCTTGATCCGCTGTGCCATGTCCTTCGACTCCTCGCGGTAGACGGAGCCGTCCTCGAACTCGATCCACGGGTACTTGGTCTGGCCGGTGCGACGCTCGGTCTCCTCGCGCTTGCGCGGAGACCACGGCATCCGGTCGAGCTCGTACTCGATCCCGGCGTCGTCGAGGGCCTTCTGCACCCGCCAGCAGGGATGGCCTGCGAACTTGACCCAGACGTTGTTGCAGCGGTGGAGCTTGATCGCCATCGTCCCTCCTCCTCCCGGTCCGAGGCGAGCTTACCGGCGCTCGACGCGGGAGCCGCCGACGATCGCGTCGCGCCCGTCGGCGAAGCGGACCCAGGCCTTGCCCTTGCCGTCGTAGTCGGGCGACCAGACCACGAGCGTCGCCTCCTCGCCGCCCACGGTGACGGGCTCGGTCCCCTCCGGCTCGGCGCCTCGCCAGACCTTGACGAACGGGTTGTGCTCCCATTCGCGGCCGATCGTCGTCTCGTCGGTGTGGCCGGGCAGCGCACGCGTCTCCGGCGGAAGCTTCATCAGGACGTCCATCACGGAGCGCCGAATCTGCTCGAAGTCGCCGCCGCCGACCGCGTCCTTGAAGAGCACGTCGCCGGTCGCGCAGGCCTCCTCGTTCACGACGAAGGCGAGGTGGTCGTCCTTGTGACCCGGCGTCGCCAGCGCCCGGATGGAGAGACCGCCGGTCTCGAGATCGCCTTTCACGACCGGGCAGCCGTAGCGGGCGCGGATCTCGTCGTCGCCGGCGATGTGGTCGGGGTCGGCGTGCGTCGTGAGCAGGTGCGTGACGTTCAGGCCGTGCCGGTCCACGGCCTGAAAGAGCGGCTCGAGCGGGGCGCCCGAGTCGACGAACACCCCGGTCCCGCCCGGCTCGTCGCCGATCAGGTAGGCGTTCGACAGCCAGCCCGGATCCATGCTCCGCTCGACGATCACCGCCGCTAGGCTAAACGCTCCGATCAAGAGGAGGACGGATGGCCGGGCTCATGTCACGCGCGTCGCTCGTCGTGAAGTCGAAGTTGTCGAAGCTGCTCGACCGTGCGGAGGATCCGGGCGAGACGCTCGATTACTCGTACGAGAAGCAGCTCGAGCTGCTGCAGAACGTCAAGCGCGGCATCGCCGACGTCGTCACGGCGAAGAAGCGACTCGAGCTTCAGGAGACGAAGCTCCAGGAGAGCATCGTCAAGCTCGAGAGCCAGGCGCGGCAGGCGCTGGCCCAGGGCCGCGAGGATCTCGCCCGGCAGGCCCTCGAGCGGAAGTCCGGTCTCCAGCAGCAGCTCCAGAGCCTCGACGAGCAGACGAAGCAGCTCGAGGCGCAACAGGAGAAGCTGATCGCGAGCGAGAAGACGCTGTCGGCGAAGGTCGAGGCGTTCCGCTCGCAGAAGGAGACGATCAAGGCCCAGTACTCGGCCGCCGAGGCCCAGGTGCGGATCGGCGAGGCCGCGACGGGGATCGGCGAGCAGATGGCGGACACCGGGCTCGCGATTCAGCGCGCGAAGGACAAGACCGACCAGATGCAGGCGCGCGCCTCCGCGATCGACGAGCTGACCGAGTCGGGCGCGCTCGAGGACTTCACCTCCGACCAGACCCAGCTGGATCGCGAGCTGGGCGCGATCGCGTCGAAGTCGCAGGTCGATCAGGAGCTGGAGCAGCTGAAGTCGGAAATCGGGCCGGGCGAGAAGCAGAAGGAGCTCCAGCAGTGATCGTGCGCGTGCTGGGCGAGGGCCAGTTCGAGGTCGACGACGAGGTCGCGAAGGGGTTGAACGACCTCGACGAGCAGGCCGAGCGGGCGCTCGAGGCCGGAGACGAGGCGCAGCTGTCGGAGCTGCTCGGCCGGATGGCGGAGGCCGTGCGGACGAACGGCACCCGCCTCCAGGACGAGGATCTCTCGTCCTCGGAGGGGATCATCCCGCCCAGGACCTGTCGCTCGAGGAGGCCCGCCGCCTGTTCGACGGCGACGGCCTGATCCCCGACTTCCCGCAGTAGCAGGAGGGTTTGCGAACGTCGGCTGTGCCGGAGCGCTGTCGTCCGAGGCGGCGCAGACGCGTACCTGGGTACGGGCGCCTGACGCCGCCTCGGGGCGACCATCGCGCTCCGGCGACAGCCGACGTTTCGTCAAGCCCTCTAAATAGGCGCGTCGAAGATCGCGAACCACCGGGAGAGGTCGCTCTCGACCGGCAGCTCCTTCTCGAGCTTGGCCTTCAGCTCGAGCTCCTCGGCGTTGTCGCGCTCCTTCTCCTCACCCGTCGGGCACGAACGGCCAGAACGCGCCCCGCTTGAAGCCGTAGATCCAGTACACCTTCTTGTCGGTCCCCTCGAACGCGTCGTTCCCCTCGAACGGGAAGACGGCGGCCAGCAGCTGCGGCCCGAAGCCGCGCGACTCGAGCTCGGACGCGATCAGGTGAACCGTGGTGACGAGGTCCTCGAAGTCCGGGTCGTGGACGATCAGCCATTCGAAGTTGAACTCGTCCGAGCGCCTCTCGAGCTTCGAGCCTGACTCGTTCGCGACGGCGTCGAGCAGCTCCTGAAGCTCGTTCTCGGCGCGCACGAACTCGCCTGCGGAGAGGGACTTGAAGCAGACACCGGCCGAGCCGGTCGGCTTCAGCCCGAGCTCGGTCTCGAGCGTGATGCGGGCGGTCGAGATCGCGAACAGCCGCTCGCCCGCGGCGTCCTTGAGCTTCTTGCGCCCGAAGAGGACGTTGCCGAGGCCCAAGCGCTAGTCGACGGGCTGGCCCATCTCGCGGGCGATCTCGGAGAGTGCCGCGAGCCGCTTCTCGAGCGGCGGGTGCGTCATGAAGAGCTCGCCGGTCTTCTTGCGCCAGTTGGTCGGGATGATGAAGAACGCGTTCATCGTCTCCACCTGGCGCAGATCCTGCTGCGGGATCATCGTGATCTGGCTCGAGATCTTCTGCAGGGCGCTCATCAGGTGCTGGGGCGCGCCGGTGATCAGCGCCGAGCCGCGGTCGGCCGCGAACTCCCGGTAGCGGGAGAGCGCGAGAATGAGGATCTGGCTGAGGAAGTAGGTGACCACCGAGACGACCACCACGATCAGCCAGACCGGCACGCTGTTGTTGTTGTCGCGGTTGCCACCGAAACCGCCGAACATGCCGGAGTAGAGCCCCCAGCGGGTCAGCAGGCCGGCCACCATCGCGAAGAAGCTCGCGATGGTCATGACGAGGACGTCGCGGTTGGCGATGTGCGAGAGCTCGTGGGCCAGCACTCCCTCGATCTCCTGCGGCTCGAGCCGGTTCCAGAGGCCGGTCGTGACGGCGACGGCAGCGTGCTTCTGGTTCCGTCCGGTCGCGAATGCGTTCGGGACGTCGGACTCGATGATCGCCACGCGCGGCTTGCGCAGGTCTGCCAGCGCCGCGAGCCGCTCGATCATGTCGTGCAGCTCGGGCGCCTCGTCCCGCTCGACCACCTTCGCCCCCGAGGCTCGCAGGGCGAGCTTGTCCGACGTGAAGTACTGGAACAGCGCCAGCCCACCGACGATCACGAGCATCAAGACGAGGCCTGCGTTCAGGACGTAGAAGAGCGCGAGCGCGAAGAAGACGTAGAGCAGTCCCAGCAGGGAGCCAGTGAAGAGCATCCGCAGCGTCAGCCCGGCGTCGCGTCCGTAAGCCTTGCGTTTCATCGAGAATCGGCCCCCTTGAAGGCGAGATTGGTCCTTGGGATTGTAGCTTTGGCGGTCGTAGCGGCCGCGGCCGGCCCGGCTGCCGCAGCGGCGCCGTCCGAGCGGGCGACCGTGCTCGTCGTACCTGCGTCGGCGCGGATTTTCCAGAACCCGGAGGCGGCTCACGGGCTGCTTGTGGCGGGCGGAGGCCCGACGGTCAGCCGACGCGGCGCGCTCGCGTCCCTACTGAGCGGCGAGATGGGGAACGCGATCCTGCACAATGGCGTGCCTGGCGGCTCCCCGGTGATCTCACTCGGGCGCGAGCCGGCCGGAACGACGTTCTACGTCGCCCTCCCTCCGCCCGGAAGACACCACAACGTCGTCCGGTATCCAATCGCGGTCGTCGGGCCCGGCTACCGCGGCGTGCTCACCTCGACCTCGACTCGGCTCCCCGGCCTGATCTCGATCGCGGACGTCGCCCCCTCGGTCAAGGCCCTGCGTGGCACTGGGAAGCCCCGGATCCGCTCGACGCCTTCCGACGATCCGCTGGGACGTTTGGCCGATCTCGACCACCGGCTCGACCAGGCCCACGACTCGAGGGATTTCGCGACGGTCGTCCTCGTCGTCTTGCTGGCCGTGCTCGGCGTGCTCGCCCTGCTGACGCGCTCCCCCGCGCTCGCCCGCGCGGCGTTCCTCTCGCCGTCGGCGTGCATCGCTGCGGCGGTTGCGCTGAGCGCCTTGGACGTGACGACGCCGTGGGAGGCCGTGCTCGGCGTCGCGGTCGTGGGAGCGGGCGCATCTCTCGCCGCGGGATGCTGCTTCCTCCCCGGCTGCCCATGGCGCTCGGGATCGCGGCGCTCTTCGTCTTCCTCTTCGCGGTCATGTGGGCCAAGCCCGAGTGGAACACCCTCGCGGTGATCGGACCGCACCCGGACGGCGGCGGGCGCTTCTACGGCGTCACCAACGAGGTCGAGACGCTGCTGCTCGCGCCCGCGCTCGTGCTCGGGGCGCTCGCCGGCGCGCGGCTGGTGCCCGTGGTGGCGCTGGCTCTGGCGGCCGGGATCGCGGCCAGCAGGGTCGGCGCGGACGGCGGCGGGCTGGTCGTCTACCTCTCCGGGTTCCTGGTTCTCTGGCTTCGGCTCCGGCGGGTCCCGGCCGCGCGCGCCGTCGCCGCCACCGCCGTCTCGGCGGCCGCTGCGCTGGCGCTCGTCGGAATCGACGCCGCCACCGGCGGCTCGAGCCACGTCACGAAGGCCGTCGGCGACGGCCCGGGCGCACTGCTCGGCGACCTCGGCCACCGGCTGCACCTCTCGGGAGCGGCGATCGCGTCGACCTGGAACGCGGCGTTCCTCTTCGCGCTCGGGCTGGCCGCGCTGGTCCTGCTCGCCCTGCGCCGGCCCCGGCTCGCGGTGCTCGACGCGCTTCTCGCAGCGCTCGCGATCTCGCTGCTCGTCAACGACACGCCCACCGACGTCGCAGGCTACGGAGGCCTCTCGGCGGTGCTCCTCTGGGTGTGGGCGAGAAGCGAGGAGCGCGACTTCCCCCTCCAGTAAACTCGCGCCGGATGCGCCGCTCTGCACTGCTTCTCGGGGTCACGCTTGCGCTCCTGCTCGCCGGCTGCGGTGGAGAGCAGGTGGTGCTTCCGACCGCGGAGACGGTCCAAGGAACGCTGCCGACGACCACGGCCGCGACCGCGGCGCCCGGCGACGCGAAGGCCGGCGCGGTGCTCTTCCAGTCGCAGGGCTGCGGCGGCTGCCACACCTTCAAGCCGGCGAAGTCGAACGGGACCATCGGCCCCGACCTGGACAAGCTCCCCGCCTATGCGAAGACCGCCGGCCAGCCGCTCGACACCTTCGCTCACGAGTCGATTCAGAACCCGAGCGCCTACGTCGAGAAGGGGTACTCGCCGACGATGCCGGACTTCGGGCAGACCCTGTCCCCGAAGCAGATCGCCGATCTCGTCGCCTACGTGACCCAGCCGGGCGGTTGATAGATCTCAGAGCCGCTCGGGCCGACCCCGAGGGGTTCCGTGCCGCGCTCGAGCGGAAGGGCGCGGCCGAGCCGTTCGACGAGCTGCTGGCCGCGGACGAGCGCTGGCGCGAGCTCGAGACGCGGACGAGCGAGCTGCGGGCCCAGACGAAGACGAAGGGGAAGCCGACACCCGAGGAGCTCGAGCAGCTCCGCGGGGTGAAGGCCGAGCTCCAGCGCGTCGAGTCGGAGCTCGAGGAGGCGGCTGCTCGCCGGCAGGAGCTGCTCGACCGGGTGCCGAACCCGCCGGATCCCTCGGTGCCCGACGGCGCCACCGAGGACGACTCGGTCGAGCTGCGGCGGGTCGGCGAGCCGCCCTCGTTCTCGTTCGAGCCGCGAGACCACCTCGACCTGGCAGCCGGACGCGGCTGGATCGACCTCGAGCGCGCGGCGCGGGTGTCGGGCTCGCGCTTCGCCTACCGCCTCGGTGACGTGGCGCTCGTCGAGCTGGCGCTCTACCGCTTCGCTCTCGACCGGCTCGTCCGGAAAGGCTTCGTCCCGATGCTGCCGCCCGTGCTCGTGCGGGAGGAGGCGATGTACGGCACCGGGTTCCTGCCGACGGACGAGGTCAACATCTACCGGATCGAGCGCGACGAGCTCTACCTGACGGGCACCTCGGAGGTCGGGCTCGCCTCGTTCCACCTTGGCGAGGAGCTCGACGGGCTGCCGCTTCGGTACGCCGGCTACTCGACGAACTTCAGGCGGGAATCAGGCGCCGCCGGCAAGGACACGCGGGGGATGTTCCGGGTGCACCAGTTCGACAAGGTCGAGATGTTCGTCTTCACCGAGCCGGAACGCTCGACCGAGGAGCACGACGCGCTGCTCGCAATCGAGGAGGAGCTCGTGCAGGAGGTCGGCGTCCCCTACCGCGTGGTCAACGTCGCCGCGGGGGATCTCGGCGCCTCAGCGGCGAAGAAGTACGACATCGAGGCCTGGTTCCCGGGCCAGCAGCGCTACCGGGAGATCACGTCGACCTCGAACACGACCGACTACCAGGCGCGGCGGCTGGGGATCCGGTTCCGGCGTGAGGGCAAGCTCGAGCCGGTGCACACCCTCAACGGCACCGCGATGACCGCCCGCTGGCTGATCGCGCTGATGGAGAACTTCCAGGACGAGGCCGGCGAGATCGCCGTGCCCGAGGTGCTCACGCAGTTCGGCGCTCCGGCGCGCCTGGCCTAGCGCGTGCGCGGGCTGCTGCTCTTCGGGGACACGGAGCGTTCCGCCGCGCTGCGCCACGAGATCCCGATTCCGATCGGCGATTCGCTCCTGTTCGCCGAGGTCGACGGGCGCCGGTATGTCCTGACGAGCCACCTCGAGCACGAGCGGGTGAAGCGGGCACGGCCCGACGCCGAGGTGCTCGACTACTTCGCGCTCGGGTTCAAGGACCTTGTCGAGCGCGGCCTGTCCTTCGCCGAGGCCGGGCGGGAGGCCGAGGTTCGCGCGGTCAAGGAGATCGGCATGACGGAGGCGATCGTGCCCGGCGACTTTCCGCTCGCGCTCGGCGATCGCCTGCGGGAAGACGGGGTCGCCCTGACGATCGACGATGCCGCCGTCGAGCTACGGCGGCGGGCGAAGTCACCGGCCGAGCTCGAGGGCATCCGTGCCGCGCAGCGCGCGGCCGAGGCAGGGATGACCGCAGCGGCCGGGCTGCTCGCGCGCGCACGGCCGTCAGCCGAGGGCCGCCTGGAGGTGGACGGGAAACCCTTGCTGGCCGAGGACGTCCGCGCGACCCTGCGGGATGCCTGCGCGGAGCACGGCGCCCCCTGCCCGCCCGATGTGATCGTCGCGTCCGTGTGGCAGGGCGTCGGCCACGAGCCCGGCAGCGGGCCGCTTCCGGCCGGCCTTCCGATCCAGATCGACATCTGGCCGCGCCACGAAGTGACCGCCTGCTGGGCCGACATGGCACGAACGTTCATGGTCGGCTCGCCCGCCTCCGAGCACGCGGACCTGATCGCGGAGCAGGCGCAGCTCGTCCGGAGCGCGCTCACGGAGGCGGAGGCGGCCGTCCGCCCGGGCATCACCGGACGCGAGCTGTTCGACGCGACCTGCGACTCGTTCGAAGCGGCCGGCTATCCCACACAGCGAACCGCGAGCCCGGGCGACGAGGCCGACGGCTTCCAGCACTCGCTCGGACACGGAGTCGGCCTCGAGGTGCACGAAGCTCCGCCACTCGGTCTCGCGGGACGCGATCCGCTGCTCGCCGGCGACGTGCTCGCAATCGAGCCGGGCCTCTGGGACAGGCGGGTCGGCGGAGTCACCTTCGAGGACCTCGTCCTCGTGACCGAGAGCGGCTCCGAGCTGCTCACCCGGTTTCCGTACGACCTCACACCGCAGCCCGGATAGATCTCAGCCCGCCCCGGCGCCGACGTAAGACCCGCCTAAACTGGCGGTCCGGCGGGGTGCCAGAGCGGACGAATGGGGCGGTCTTGAAAACCGCTGGCGGCCGAAAGGTCACCCGTGGGTTCGAATCCCACCCCCGCCGCCTTGGTCAAGCCAAACCCGCTTAGCGAAGCGGGTTTCGGCGTCTCCGCGAGGCCTGTCGGTAGCTCCTCGTCGTGCCGCTCGAAACCGCCAAAGACCGCTCGACGCACTGGCGCGCAACTGGCGCGCACGCAGTAGGTTCGCGACATGTCTTCCGAGAACGAGACCGAGGCTGAGCGTTGGCGGCGGATGCCCCTTGGCCGACCCGTGTTAGAAGGGGTGATCCAAACCCAAGAGACCATGAGCCCGAGGACCGCACCGCCACGAGCGGCTCTCCGGGGCGAATGTCGTCGGCCGAAGAGGCGCTAGCAATTCCAACGCCTGGCCGCGCCAGGGTCAGCGGACGGTGAAGTTGCCCTGGCCGAGCAGCCGTCCGTAACGGGTCTTCGGGCGCACGGGGAATGCAGGCCAGACGTACCACTTGTAGGAGCCCTTCTCGAGCTGGAAGCGGCGGCCCGAATAGAGCCACCCCCGCCCCAGCCTCAACCTCGACGAGTTGGGCCAGGCGCTAAGGATCTTCCGCCCGGCGTGGTACAGCTGAACGTTGTAGAAGGTCGCCTTTGCGACCGCACTCCAGACGAGGAGCGGCCCCGTATGCACCACAGCTCCGTCACGTGGTGAACGCAAGAGGACGCTCGGCGGCACGATCACCGCGACACCGCGCGAGGCGTTCGCCCCGTGGTCGTAGCTGACGATCTTGAACCGATAGTACGTGCCGTTCATGAAATGGCGATCCGCGTAGCGCCTACCTCTCCCGGTGTAGACGACGGTTCGAGCCGCTTTCTTCGGGCTCTTCGAGACGAGGATCTTCACGTGGTCGAAGTCCTCGTCGGCGGGTGGGGCCCAAGTCATCTGCAGCACGCCGTAGCCGACGGTCCGCGTGACTCGGCGAACGTTTCCCGGCGCGGTCACGTCGGGCGGTGCGAGCGACGCCACCTGCCAGGCAAACGAGGCCGGGGTCGAATCCACGTTGCCCGCCACATCCGCAGCCCGCACCTGGACGGTGTGGTGTCCGCCTGCGAGCCCGTCGTAGGTGCGGGGCGACGAGCAGGCCGTGAACGCCTCGCCGTCGAGGCTGCACGCGAAGCTCGAGCCCGCCTCGCTACTCGTGAAGCCGAACGTCGCCGAGGCACTGGCGCTGACCGGGTCGGGCGTCATCGTGATCGTGGTCTCCGGCGCGACGGTGTCGACCGACCACGTGTACGGCGGTGACGGCGGCCCCTTGTGGAGCGCATCGCTCGCCTTGACGACGAACGTGTGGACGCTGTCTCCCAGCGTCGAGTAGCTCTTCGGGCTCGTGCAGGAGGCGAAGCTGCCGCCGTCGAGCTGGCATTGGAAGCTGCTGCCGCCCTTGTTCGACGAGAACGTGAAGGTTGCGCTCGCGTGGTTGGTGGAGCTCGCAGGGCCAGAGAGGATGGTGGCGATAGGAGCGACGAGATCCAGCCTCCAGGTGTAGTTAGTCGAACCGGTATTGCCCACAAGATCCGTCGCCCGCACGGTGAAGGTGAACTGCCCGCTGGAAAGCCGTCCGTAGATGACAGGACTCGTGCAGGGCGCGAACGAAGCGCCGTTCAACTTGCACTCGTAGCCTTTCACCGCCTCGTTGGCGGAGAAGCTGAAATAGGGGTTGGGATCGCCCGAGGGATCGGTCGGCTTCTTAGTGAGCGTGATCGTTGGCGGCGTCGTGTCGATCACCCACGTGTACGAGGTGGCGCTCCGGTTCCCGGCCACGTCGATCGCGTGCACGACGAAGGTGTGCGAGCCAACTCCTAAACCCGAGTACGTCTTCGGGCTCGTGCAGGAGGGGTTCAAGCCGTTGTCGAGCCGGCAATGGAACCCGACGCCGGCTTCGCTGTCGGAGAAGCTGAAGCTCGCGGTCGTAGCGTTCGTCGGGTTGGCGGGCTTGCTGCCGATCGTCGGCGCCGGCGGCGGCGTCGTGTCAACCGCCCACGAGTGCGACGTGACCGTGCTTTCGTTCAGGAGCGGGTCGACCGCCTTCACACCGAACGTGTGCGGCCCGTCGCCGAGACCCGAGTAGGTCACCGGGCTGAGGCAGAGCGAGAACACACCACCGTCGATCTTGCACTGGAAGGTGACCGTCAGATCCGTGTCTGAGAACGCGAAGGTGGCACTGCTCGACGGGCTCAGGTTCGGCGGGTTCGAGGTGAGCGTCGGCGCAGGCGGCTGAGCCGCCGCCGCGCCCGGGGTGAGCGGGAGGCCGAGCACGAGCGTGGCCACCCCGACGGCGTAGAGGTGGGCCCGGCTCATGAGCCGCCAACCACGACGACAACCACTACGCCGAGGGTGAGGCCGAGGACGGTTAACGCGCTGAAGATGAGAGGCTCACGCCGACCGTCGACGTGCTCGAAAACCGGCCGCGGCAAGGCCCACGGCGGAGCGGCCGCCACCCCGACCACGAGCAGCACGAGCGCGAGTGCGACGCCGAGCACGAACTGCAGAGCACGCGGCACAAGGACCGCTTGCGCCGTGTCGGCGGGCACGATGGCAGACACGAGCCCTTGTCGATTCGGCCGCGGATCCGCACGTCCCAGCGGAGAGGCTTCGATGGTACGGGCCTTCCGCTTCGCACGCTGGTGCGGATGCCGGCCCACGACCTGCCGGTGGCTCACGGCGGGATGCGGCGCCCGCGACGGCGGCGGCGGCGCATGCGTCTGCACCGCCGTTGGCGGGGGTGGCGGTGGCGGCGGTGGAGGAGGCTCCGGCCGACGGGCTGTCGTCGTCGGCCGCGGGTCCGGGCTCGGGAGGGTTGTCGTCCCCGCGACGGCCGCATGGGACCCGCCCACGAAGGCGTACATGGTCGCGAAGCCGAGCAGCGCCAGGCTCAGAATGAGCGCAAGTCGCAGGCGCCCCGGCACTTGCTGTGCGCGCCTGCCCCGCAGGGACCTGCAGTTAGGTCTCAGATAGACGCCCCTTCCGACCCTCCTGTGACCTCTCCCTAATGACCAAGCCCGGGCTCGAGACGTTTAGCGCCCAGTAACGCCCCGTATTACTACCCTCGAGCTTCGGCCACAAGGCTAGACCCACTCGCCCTGGTTCCCGGGGCCTACGACCCCGCTGCTCTGCGCCTGCTGAGGCTGCTCCTTTCCCTCTAGCTCGGCGTTCCTGAGCCTCACACGAGTACGTGGACGGAGTGCCGGCTCCGACTTGAACTAGCCCTTTGTGGGGGCTTTCATAGGCGCCCTCTTACGTTTTGTAAATTGGAAGCGCCAAGCCCTCTCCGACAAGAACGCTCGGCTGAATCATGGGGAGCGCGGCGGCCCGCGCTTCCTCTCCCGCCGCTAGGACGCTTCCCAGGACCCCGTCGAGACGAGGGCTTGTGTCAGCCGTCTGGGGCGAATCCGACGGCCAAGCACGATCGCGGCTACGGTGTGACCAAGCGCGTTGGCTCTAGTTGTTGAAGCCGTCGAGGCTCTGCACGTTCCTCTCCGACTGTGACCCCTGGCCTGACCGCCGCAGTGCGCTCAATCGAGCACTCTGCCCTGTAGGAACCACAGAAGGAGCATCACATGCATGCCACCATTCGTCGTTACGAAGGTGTCGACACGACCCGCACGAGCGAGCTCGTCCGCAAGGTCGACGAGACGTTCGTTCCGCAGATGCGCGAGCTCCCCGGCTTCACCGGCTACTTCCTCATGGAGGGCGACAAGGGCGTCCTGAGCTCGATCAGCCTCTTCGAGACCTCCGAGCAGGCCGACGAGTCCGCCAAGCTCGTCAAGAACTGGATCAGCGACGAGAACTTCGGCAGCGCGATTCCGAACACGCCGAAGATCACGAGCGGCAAGGTCCTTGCTCATAGCAAGCTCGTCCCCGCCCTCGTCTAACTCGACCGTACTCTGCGCCAACGGAAGGGCCCGGCAGTGTCGGGCCCTTTTCGCGCGGTCTCCGAGCCCATCCCGCCACGCGCAGGCCAACGAGCCGAACGTCACTCCGGACGCTTCCGCGAAACCTGACCCGAATTCAGGCTACGCTGAGCGCGCGGCGGCGCCTAGTGGCAGTTTCGGCCTGGCCGGTGTCCTCGACGCCCGGGCTAGACTCGTTTCCGAGGCGAAAGAAGATGGCGAGACGGCACCTCATCGGGCTACTCCTGGCGACGGAAGAGGATTGGCCGACCGCTTTCGAGAACATGCTCCGCCGGATTGGGGCTGTCAGATACCTCGGCGAGACGCATGAGTTCTCGAGCGAGCGGATCATGAACGAGCCGTTCGACCTCCGCTCCGAGCCCCGTTACGCGCTGGTGATCGACCGACTCTCTTGGTGGTACGACGTCCCGCGCGAATGGTTGAAGAAGACGGCGCTGATGAACAACGTCTACCTCCTCAACAACCCGTTTACCTTCCAGGCAATGGAGAAGCACTCAGCCTACTGCGCGATGATGCGACTCGGCCTCAAGGTGCCCGAGACCTGGTTGATCCCAAACAAACTGCCACCCGACAACCCGCGCTACATGCCGATGGCCGAGCTCTACAACCCACCCTTTGACCTCGACGCGATCGCCGAGCGTCTCGGGTACCCGCTCTACATGAAACCGTTCAACGGGGGGACGTGGGTCGGCGTGACGCGAATCGCCAATGGCGATGAGCTCCACCGGAGCTACGACGAATCCGGCGAGCGGCTGATGCACCTCCAGGCAGCCGTGGAGGACTATGAGGTGTTCACTCGGACCCTGTCGATCGGCCCACAGACGATGGTCGTACGCTTCGAGCCCAGCCAGCACGGGCACTACCGCTACGTCGTCGATCACGAGTTCCTCGCGCCCGAGCTAGAGCGTGAGGTGGCGACGATCAGCCGCCTCGTCAACGCGTTCTTCCGCTGGGAGCTCAACTCGTGTGAGGTGATCGTGAAGGACGACCAAGCGCACCCGATCGACTACGCCAACGCCTCACCCGACATGGCGCTCGTCAGCCTCCATTACTACTTTCCGTGGGCGATCAAGTCCCTGACGGCGTGGTGCATCTTTTGCACCGTCACCGGGCGCTCGATGCGAATCAACCAGAACACGCGCGACTTCTTCGAGATCGGCGACCTCGCCGACCTCGTCTACGAGGAGAAGCTCGAGCGCTACGGTCAGCTCGCCGACGCGTACTTCCAGGCCGAAGAGTTCGAGGACTTCCGTACAACTGTCCTGCCGCACCTCGATGAGCTCATGGTGGAGTACGTCGGAGACCCCGAGTTCGATGATCTGATCGTCCACTCGATCCGCCTCGAAGTAGAACCGGGGCGCCAGGAGGAGATGATCGAGCGCTGCCGTCGCCTCGTCCAGCAATGGGCGGCCGACCAGCGGGCCGCAGCCCGCGCGCATTAGACGCCGAGTCGATCAGCCTTCTGCCAGAACCGCGCCCACTCCCGCAGACTCAGTCGAACAGGCGGCGGAGGCACTTCCCACTCGCGCGATATGCGCCGAGCAATCTGAGGTCGCACAAGTAGCGAGGGTGTGAGAACCTCCTGGCGGAAGAACCGGCGTCCACGTCCAATTGACTGCGGCGGCGTTCCAGAAGTGGCCACGAGGAGGGCGCATGATGGACCGTCTGGACGAAGAGAAGCTCGAGATGCTGCGCACCTGGGGCGAGGGTCTCCTGAACGACGGCCGGGATGAGCTACGGGCCGCAGGCAGAGCGGTCTTGATGCTGGTCGAGGAGATTGAGCTACTGCACGTCGACCTTTGGCACGCTCGCCAAGACATTGCCAAGGAGGCGGAGATGCAGCCCGAAGCTGAGTCCGCGGAGTCCCGGAGGCAGCTTGTTTTTGCCCTTCAGCGTCGGATCAGTTCTCTTCGCAGTCGTGGCCTGTCGGGCTCAGGCGATGAGTAACTGTTCTCCACAGCTCTACCCACAGCCAGAAAACGGCTGCTCGCGCGATGTATGAGCGTATGAGCGTTATTCACCCACAGGTCACGCCCAAGGCTGGCGGCCGAGAGGTCACCCGTGGGTTCGAATCCCACCCCCGCCGTGATCCTCGCCGTGCTCACGTTTTTCGAGTAGGTACCGATTGCTCGGCCTGCTCGAACTCCGCACGCATCTCGGTCACCTGCGGGAGCACGGCCAGCGCGGGCAGCATCGGTAGCCAGAGGTTGAAGAGCCGGTAGACGACGACACCCAAGAGGGCGCGTACGAACGGGAAGCCGACCCAGTGCAACGCAAAGGTCATCGCGATCTCGACGATGCCGGCCCCACCTGCCGGCAGCGAGCGCCTCGTAAGGACATAGCCGGTCGCGTAGCCGACGATCAGCGCCGGGAGGGAGAGGCGCGGGTTTCCGAAGACCTGCAGCGCTCCCCAGAGGCACGCGATGTCGCCTGCCCAGTACGCCGCCGCACCGAGGAGCCCGAGCCCGTGCTCGCGCGGCGGCGCGACGAACATCGTCCGCAGGATCGAGAGCCCGGCGACGGCGTGCGCGAACCACTGGCGGAGGCGCCCGCCGTCCCCAGGGTCCGAGTAGCGCGGCGCGCGCTTGGGCGAGCTGAGCCAGACCGCGACCAGCGCCCCGGGGATGACGGCGAGCCACGGCAGAGTCAGGGTGAGAGGGACGTCTTCACCGTCCACGAGCAGCGCGATCGCGGAAACCAGGGCGGCGGGCGCGAGGACGGCGTACTCGAGGGCGCCGAGCGCGAGGACACGCGCGACGGCCCCGTCCCGAGTCTCTCCGGCCTGCCGCAGCGCCCAGTAGTCAACCGCGAAGCCGCCGCTCGACCTCGTCGCCGCGAACACACCGAATCCCGCCACCACTGTCCGGAGCGACTCACCGAAGGTCAGCGTCGGCCCATTGTCGACCCGGGCCGTGTCGCGGACGACCAGGACGTAACCGGCGTACGCGAGCAGCTGACCGCCGAGGCAGAGCACGAGCCACGCTGGGTGCAGGTTCCGCGCGGCGCGATCGAGCCGCTCGGCGCCGGCGAGGTCGGCCAGCAGCGCCACGGCCCCGAGGGCCAGCACCGTCGGCAGGACGACGATCAGCAGCGGATGCCGCTCGAACCGTTCCCGCGCGCGTCGGAATGTGCCATTTTCGAGGCCCATTCCGCCCTAGACAAGGCCGCCGCGGGCCTGAGCCCCTAGTAGGTCGACGCGGTCACCCTGGCGGACGCCCCATGCGCTGGTCACGGTGAGCAGCAGGCACTCGAAGATCTCCATCACCGGGCTCCGATCCAACTGTCGGGAAGGTCGAGGCTGCAGGGGCAGCGAGGGCCGAACGCTCCTCCTCGATCATCTTCGCAAACGCCTTCCACGCCTTGCCGGTGACGCGCGCGTACGCCTTGGGAAACCGATCCTCTAGCCGCGCGGCGCTCAGTCGGTAGCGCTCAGCGATCTCCCCCATCGCGAAGATGGTCTCTGGACGAAGCTCTGTGCTTCGCTCAACCGCCAGCCGTCGCAGGCGCTCGACCGCGACCTCAGCGTCCTGGTGGAAGCCGAGCAGGTCCTGCAGCGCCACCACGCGCTTGATGAGGGGTCGGGCCCGCCCCGGGTAGAGGTCGGAGAGGAACTCCAGCGCGTAGCGGAACCTCTTGCCGCGGATGCGCACGCGGTGATAGTCGGCAGCGGGCGAATCATCATGAATCTGCTCGGCGGCCTTGCGGAACGCACGGAAGCGCTTCTCGATCAGGTCCGGAGCCACTGTCCGTGCCGGTAGCGAAGGTGGCCCTGAGCGCCGCCCACGAGAGGACCGCAGCATGCGGCCGAAGCGACCGACGAACAGCTCGTACCGGCGGGAGTCCAGGTCAGCCAGCATCGCTTCCCGAGCGGCCGACCGCTCCGTCTCCAGCAGTGAGCGAAGGGCGGCAAGTGCGTCGTGGTCAGCGTCGGCGAGCCTCGAGCCAGCCATCGAGCTGTTCGAGCTGTACGTCGAGATCGCGGACCACGCCAAGCGAGTGCCCGACCCATCGGAGGTCTTCTCGTAGCCTGGCCGCCGAGGGCGGGAGGACATCCGCGAAGAGCGACAGCGCCGCCCGCAGCCGGCGACTCGCTACGCGCATGTCGTGAAGCTCTTCGTTGTCGTCGCCCAACCTCGTGCCCGGCTCCTTTGCGAGCATCACGGCGAAGTAGTGGCGCAGCACGGCGAGACCGACGCGACCGATCGGCGCTTCCGCGTCGATCCGCGTGTCGCCGAACCCATCGTCGACCGACTCGAGACCGGCGGCGAGGACGCCCGCCTCGTACTTGGTCAGCCTCGTGGGCTGAAGCCGGCACACGGCGTGCAACTCCTCGACGAAGGGACGAAGCGACGCCAGTGCAGGCTCGGGCGCCTCGATCTCGACCCGGTGAAGCCGTGTCATGGCGCCCCCCGCTTCAGTCCGGATCGCGGTCTCGTCGAGCGCGATCTCGCCCGGCGGAACCCCGTCCGCCTCGATCGAGAGCACGCGCCGGCGCGTACGGACCTCGAACAGCGGCCGCACCTTCTTGGTGCCGGCCACGGCGCGCACACGCTCGCCGACCGGGCCCTGGCTCTTCCCGAGCAGCTCCGGGTCGGCCTGTGGAAGCTGCTCCGAGACCTCGCGCCGGCTGGGCGGGCTGCCTTCACCGTACGTCGCCGACTCGATCCTCTTCAACGTGGCTTCGACGCCCGCGGCCGCCGCGCGGCCTGTCTGGCGAACCCGCAGCGCATAGCCGGCACGATGGAAACGGCGGTCACTCGTATCGAGGTAGACGTCGACCTGGCTTGCACTTCCCCTGGGATCGATCCGCACGGCGCCTGCCTCAGCCTGTCGGGCGGGGTCGGCTAGCCAACGCATTACCGGACGCAGATCGACTGCGTCGAATCGCCAGTCCAATTCACCCATGTCCGAAACGTACCCGGCCCGGGCGAGTGGGTCGGGTTGACTGTCCTCCAGCTCGCCGCCCGTTCGTCTCATCGGCGACCATCAACGCGAGGAGGAGCGATGAAGTACATGCTGCTGATCCACCAGGGCGACACGCCGGTGCCCGGCACGGACGAGTGGGACCGCCTCACGGAGGACGAGCAGAACCGGATCGCCGCCGACTACCAGGCGGTCAGTTCGACGCCCGGCGTGACCCCGGGCGCCTGGATGGAGCCGCCGGAGCTGGCGACGACGGTCCGCGTCGACAGCGAGAAGACGCTGACGACGGACGGCCCGTTCGTCGCCGTCAAGGAGGCACTCGGCGGGTACCTGTTCTACGAGGCGGACGACCTCGACGCCGCGATCGAGCTCGCGTCGCGCATCCCGGCGGCGCGGCTCGGCGGAGCCGTCGAGGTGCGGCCGCTGAAGGAGTCGTAGCGATACTCGAGCAGGTCTTCCGCGACGAGTGGAGCCGCGTGCTCGCGAGCTTGATCGGCTTCCTCGACGACTTCGAGCTCGCCGAGGAAGCCGCGCAAGAGGCATTCGCGATCGCGGCCGAGCGGTGGCCGCGCGAGGGAACGCCGAGCAACCCGCGCGCCTGGCTCGTCACCACCGGTCGGAACCGCGCGATCGATCGCATCCGGCGCGAGCGGCGGCTCACGGAGAAGACGCGCCTGCTCGAGCTTCCCGAGGCGATGGAGGACGAGATGGACGAGACGACGATTCCCGACGAGCGGCTCGAGCTCGTGTTCACCTGCTGCCATCCGGCGCTCGAGCTCGACGCCCAGGTCGCGCTCACCCTGCGCACGCTGGGCGGCCTGGACACCGACGAGATCGCCCGCGCGTTCATCGTCCCCGAGCAGACGATGGCGAAGCGGCTCGTCCGCGCGCGGCAGAAGATCAAGCGGGCGGGAATCCCGTTTCGCGTGCCGCCGCCGCACCTGCTGCCCGACCGCATCGACGCGGTGCTCGCAGTCGTCTACCTGATCTTCAACGAGGGCTACGGCGGGCGGTCGCAACTGGCGGACGAGGCGATCCGCCTCGGTCGCGCACTCGCCGAGCTGATGCCGGACGAGCCCGAGGTGCACGCGTTGCTCGCGCTGATGCTGATCACGGATGCCCGCCGGGAGGCCCGTTTCGACGACGGTGCCATCGTCCTGCTCCGCGACCAGGACCGCTCGCTCTGGAACCTCGACCAGATCGCCGCGGGTCGCGCGCTGCTCGACCGTGCGCTCGCGCTCGGCGGTCGCGGGACCTACGCACTGCAGGCCGCGATCGCATCGCTGCACGCGGATGATCCGCAGGACTGGCCGCAGCTCGCCGCCCTCTACGCCGAGCTTGGGCGCCGAACCGGCTCGGCGGTCGTGCGGCTGAACGAAGCCGCCGCCCTTGCGGAGGCGGGAGACGTCGCCGCGGCGCTCGCCCTGGTCGACGGGCTCGAGCTCGAGCAGTACCACTACCTCCACGGGACCCGTGCCGAGCTCCTGCGCCGCCTCGACCGCGTAGACGAGGCACGCGCGGCGTACGGACGCGCCCTCGAGCTCGTGAGCTCCGACCCGGAGCGCCGCTTCCTCGAGCAGCGCCTCGCCGAGCTCGCATGAGCCCCTGAGTCTGGGGCGGGGTTCACAGCGAACTCCCGCTAAGCTCGGCCAGGATGTCGCCGTTCGCCGCACCGCGTGCCGGCGGCCCACCGTCGGCGACTGGGGCTCTCGTGCTCGCCGTCGTCGTACTCGGGTTGGTGGCGGCCGGCTGCGGCAACAGCGGCGGGCATCCTGCCGCGGCAACCGCGTCGGCTGTCACGCCACGAGGCTCGGCGCCGTGCAAGCTCGACAGAGCCCAACGTCGTGCCGTTGGCCGGGCGCTCGCCGACATCCGGCGTTTGCGGCGCATCCAGGCGCCGGTGCAGACGTACTCCCAGCAAGGGGCGCCTACTCAGAACGCGGTGACCGGAAAGTTCATGCTCGACCTCGGCTCCGCCAAGCTCCCGCTCAACGTGCGCACGCACCTGATCCACCTTGCGAAGGCAGCGGTCGGTCTCTGCGGTGATTGCTCCCAGGGGCTCGAGGCGGACGAGCCCTTCTTGGGGACTCACCAGCAGGAGAAGCCCTGTGGATAACTTCAGCGCCCGAACGACCGCTCGCTCGACATCGCTGACCGCGAGGACGCGCCAGGCCCCCTGGAGCTGATCGCCCTCATGCGTCCGTGGTGAGTCGGGCACTCACAGGCAACTACGACACCGTGTACCATGTATTCAACGTCACAAAGGCGTCCGGCTCAGACGAAGAAGCGCTCCAAGCGCCGTGCTTTTCAGTGTCCGCCTCCGCCGGTTCCAACTCCCACGCACCAGCGTAGGAGCCCTACCGAATCAGCAGTCCGCCTCGGAGCACGACGGCCAAGCGGACGACTGGACCCAGGAGGAACAGATGCGAAAAGTGCTACAGATCGGCGGATTCGTTGCTGCCGCCGTGCTGATCGTCTTCGGCGTCGTCGCGATCGTCATGGGCGTCAACGGCCGCAACACCGTGCAGAACAGCTTGACGCAGGAGCACATCGTCGGTTCGCCCGACATGACCCCTGCATTGATCAAGGCGGAGGCGACGAAGGCCGGCCTCCCGTCGACCACCAGCTTCCCCACAGTCAGCGTCGCCGGCGAGGCGATCGACAACGGCACCAAGGCACGCGCATTCGCCAGCTACATGCGAATCCATGCGTTGGAGGCCTCCGGTGGGCTGACGTACTCCCAGATGCCGCGCTTCGCAAGCCAGGACGGCAAGGGTACGAATGACCCGACGAAGGCCCTACAGGCGAATGGGCGTCCGGTCGACAACGCTGCCCGCAACCTCTGGGTGACCGAGACGGCGCTCAGCACCGCTCTCAACTCGAGCTACATGGCCGAGTCGCTCTCGCTGTTCGGGATCCTGGTCGGCATCGCTCTGCTTCTCTCCGGGATCGGCTTTGGGATCCTGGCTGCCGGCGGAGCGCTCAGGGGCGTCGAGCCCGCGACCGAGCTCTCCGGGAAGCGCACTCCGAAGGACAGCGCCTCCCTCGTGCTTCCGACGGCCTAGCACTCCTCAACATCTCAGCAGGGGTCGCCTCAGGCGGCCTCTGCTGTCACTCGCGCTACTCGCGCGGGGCAGGCTGGCGAAGGGCTAGGTGTTGAGGTCTGGCTTGACGGTGGGTGGGCGGCGAGTATCTGCCTGGCTTCTAGGCGAAGGCTCTATAGCTTCGCCGTCCTTACCGGCGCCGTCGGCCTCCGCGGGGCATGATGTAGATCAGCGCGAGTAGGGCGACGATGATCACGGCAGCGATGGCGACGATGGCGACGGTGGACGCGGCGACGATCATGCGCATCTTCCTTCCTTGCGGGCTGCTCGTGAAAACCTAACGGACGACCGACCGGATTTCGTAAAAGACTCCGGTTATCAGCTTTTCCAAGGCGCCACCAGCGATTGACCAGCTCGTCCTTCCCAATGCTGCTCGCCTGAATCGAATTGCACCCTCCTCGCCGTTGGGGTAGGTCGCCCTTGCGTTACTCGCGCGCGGAGCGCTCTATTGAGAGAAGGAGCCGGGCGGCCGTGCTCCTTTTGGGGCTAGGCGGCCCTAGTCCCTGGGGTGAAGCACTCGCCCGGCTCCCACTCGAATTCCATTCTCACGCGGAGCGCATGTGAACCCTTCGACCGCGCCCGACGCCTGCGCCTAGGCCGGAACGGCGGCCGTCCTGATCACCTCCGCCAGTGTCCGAGGGATCCACTCCCTTCTCGACATACGCGACCGCTCCGAGTTCGTGCGCCTGTCGTTCGAGCAGCGACTCCTGGAAACCGGAGAAGACAACGACCTTCGTATCGGGCACCACCTCTCGCAGCTTCGGGAGAGCTTCGAGTCCGTCCATCTTCGGCATCGCGAGGTCGAGCAGGATCACGTCGGGCTGGTGCTGCTCCGCCAGATCGATCGCCTCCCGACCGTCGGCGGCCTCAGCGACGACTTCCAGGTCGGGTTCCAATCCAAGCGCGATCCTCAGAAGCGCTCGCAGGCTCGGCTCGTCGTCGCAGATCATCACTCGCACCGGCCCGTTACCCCTTGCCGCCGTCCGCGAGTTCACCGGGGCCTAGTACGGCCTCACCGTGGTCTCCTCGGATCAGGTCGCTGACGATCGCCTGCGACGCCTTCAACGCACCCTCGACATGCTCGCGCGACTCCTCGACCCTGCCGAGGTCGAGCGCAAGCAGGGCTTCGGCCAACCGCTGGACGACATTGTCGTTGAGCGCGAGCGCCTTCCGGCGACGGTCGGCAAGCAGGTCCGTCCCGTCCACCTCGGTAGGCTATCCCGCTCTCTCGGTTGCAGGCAATGACCATAGATCGCGGCATCCCCTAGGCGGTTCAACGATCACCATCGCCGTGATGATCGCGGTCGCCCTCCTCGCGGGCCGTTCCGCGCCGGCGTTCCCGCGACCACCATAGTCGCCTGCACTCGGGGCTTCAGCTGTTCGAGCACCCTTGCCAATTTCTCCTCTACCGGCGTGCACAGATGCCGATACCTGTCTGATGGAGGCCAAATGAGACAGGTACACGTCGTCGCAACCTGGCGGTCGGAGCACCTTGTCGAGCTCGCGGACGAGGACGGGCTCGACAACCTCGTAGAGCTGCTCCAAGCGCAATCGAACGTGAAGCTCGTCGGCTACACGGCTCAGCCGCTCCACAAAGCCGTGGATGCGGCGATCGACGAGCTGCTCGACCAGTAGCGCACCCGCCACCACCCCTGCGGGCCCTACGCTCACCCTCATCGGATGAGGCGCGAGCGCCGAGAAGCGCGTAGCTTCGGCCATGACGCGCGATCGGTCGTGAGCCGGTCGCTCCAAGCAGGGGAGGACGCATGGCATCTGCCACCGATGCACCAGTCGATCTCTACATCGCGGCCTACGACGACCCGGGCGCCGCGCGAGGCGATTGGGACACCATCAAGGACCTCGCCAAGGACGACATGATCAAGGTTGACGGGCTCGTTCTCGTCAGCCGCACCGACGACGGGAAGATCACGGTCGACGACGACTTCCACGAGACCCGCAAGGGCGCCGCCTGGGGCGCGGTCGGAGGCGCGGTCGTCGGAATCATCTTCCCGCCGGCCCTGCTCGCCAGCGCGGTAGTCGGCGCAGGCATCGGAGCGGGCACCGGCGCCCTCGTGTCGCACGGCCGGAAAGAGGAGATCAAGGCCGACGTGGACGACACGCTGCCGCTCAACAGCTCCGGCATCGTCGCGATCTTCGAGGAGCGCTGGGAGGATGACATCGACAAGGCCCTCTCGAACGCGAGCAACGTTACGAAGGAGAAGGTCGACGCGGACAGCGCCGACCAGGTCAAGACAGCAGCGACCGAGAACCAGCCGGCTTCGTAGGGCTTCACCACCACGGGACGGCCGCCCCCGGGCGGCCGTCCTCGTTCCCGGTGCTACGCCGGCTAACCCGCCTGCCTCGGTGACGTGGCTACCACCCTCACGCGAGAGCGCAGCGGCCGTTTCGACGCCTGAGCGGCCGGCGACTCCGCGCGGTCAGGGGCCGGCGCGGTCCGCCGGAAGCGAAGCTCGTACCACTCGGCGCCGCGAGCACGTCGCATGCGCTCCCACCGATTCGCCAGCAGATCGTCTTCCAGCGCCGCGAGCGCAGCCAGGGCGCTGGGGTCGCTCTCGATCGGCTTGCGCTCCTCCCAGGGAAAGCGCCAGGTTCGAAAGGCTTGGGAGAAGCCGAGTGCCTCGTCGCGGTCGGGGCTTCGGACGTAGAACTGTGCGACCACGTAGCCCCGCCATAGGGCGATCGAGCATTGCGGTGTCGGCGGCGTTGGTGTCACGACCTGGACGGACAAGGCCCAAGTGCCCGAGCGCCGCATCTCGAACTGCTCGAACCCGTCACCTGACGAGTTGACGACCACGATGGTCGCGCACGAAGCACCGATGGGCAACTGGCCGAACGGGGAGTTTGAACTGCGTCGCGACCGAGATGGCTCGACCGACCTGGTTTCACTGCGGCAAGGCTGGGGGTAGCGTTGACAATCGGAGAGCACCGTGACCGGTCTGATCGACGACAAGGACGTTGGAGCGCGTGCGGAAGCTCCTTCGGCCCGCGACGAGCGCCCGCGGGACGCACGCCACCGAGTGCTCGTCGTCGGCGGCGGCTTCGCCGGGCTCGAGGTGGTGCACGGGCTTCGGCGCGCGCCCGTGGCCGTCACCCTCCTCGACCGGAAGAACTTCCACCTCTTCCAGCCGCTCGCCTACCAGGTGGCGACGGGCGCGCTGTCGCCGGCCGAGATCGCGACACCGCTCCGCCATGTGTTCAAGCGACAGGCAAACGCCCGCGTTCTGCTCGCGGAGGTCACCGGCTTCGACCTCGAGCACCGGGAGGTGCTCGTCGACCTGGCGAACGGGCGGCAGGGCGCCGCCCTCGGCTACGACACGCTCGTCGTCGCAGGCGGCTCGCACTACTCCTACTTCGGGCACGACGAGTGGAAGCCGTTCGCGCCCGAGCTGAAGTCGCTGGACGGGGCGCTCGAGATCCGCAAACGCCTCCTGAGCGCCTTCGAGGCCGCAGAGGTCGAGACCGACGAAGCCCGGCGGGGCGCCTGGCTCACGTTCGTGGTCGTGGGCGGAGGCCCGACCGGGGTCGAGATGGCAGGGCAGATCGCCGAGCTCGGACGGGACACGCTTCGGCGCGACTTCCGCTCCATCGACACGCGCGCGGCACAGGTGCTGCTGGTCGAGGCGCTCGACCGTCTCCTGACGAGCTTCCCGGAGACGCTCTCTCGCAAGGCTGCTCGTGCGCTCGAGCAGCTGGGCGCCACACCGCTCGTCGGCCACACCGTCGTCGACGTCGCGGCCGACTCGGTTGCGATCCGCTCGCCGAACGGCGAGGTCGAGCGCATCGGCACCCGCACGGTGATCTGGGCGGCAGGCGTCACCGCCTCGGAGTTGGCCGCGGGGCTCGCCGGGTCAGCAGGCCAGGAGGTCGATCGCGCCGGTCGTGTCACCGTCGGCCCCCAGCTGACCCTGCCGGAACACCCCGAGGTCTTCGCCCTCGGCGACATGGCTCGGGTTCGGGCCCAGGACGGCGAGATCGTGGCACTCCCGGGGCTCGCTCCGGTCGCGATGCAGCAAGGCCGTTACGTCGCGAATGTGATCAAGCACCGTTCACGAGACAAGGCGAGCCCGCCGTTTCGCTACGTCGACAAGGGCAACCTGGCCACGATCGGGCGTTCGAAGGCAGTCGCCGACGTCAAGGGGATCCACCTCTCGGGCTTCCCCGCCTGGATCACCTGGCTCACGGTCCATCTCTTCTACCTGATCGGCTTCCAGAACCGCCTGCTCGTCTTCCTCCGCTGGGTGATCAGCTTCGTCACGCACGGACGCGGCGCCAGGCTGATCGACGAGAGCTAGTTCCGAGCGTCGACGAAGGCGGGCGGCCTGACGAGCTGCATCTCGCCGCCGAGAGCGCCGCCTCGCTCATCCGGGGTGTCTTCCAGGTCCCGCATCCCCGGGAGGAAGAGCGCTCCCAGCGTGATCACACCCCCGATCGCGGCGGCTCCGATCAGCGTCGCGCGCGCGCCTACGAGACTCGCCACCGGCGCCGTGAGCGCGAACGAGAGCGGGAGCAGACCGATCGAGATGAGCCAGTCGAGGCTCGACACGCGGCCGAGCATCGTCGCCGGCACGTGCCGCTGCTTGATCGTCGCCCAGACGATCGTGCCCGCCGTCTCCAGCGCGTTGAAGAGCAGGCAGGCCACCATCAGCTGCCACGGCGCAGTCGCGAGCCCGTAGCCGGCGACCGCGAGCGTCGCGAGCGTCCAGGTCGCGTACATCACGGTCACGTCTCGGCGGGGGTGGCCCCGCTGGCCCATGAACAGCGCCGAGCCGACCGCTCCCACCCCTCCGGCGGCGAAGACGAGCCCGAGCTGGCCGGCAGAGGCATGCAGGTCGTTCTTGACGACGTAGGGCAGAAGCACCTCCGCGGGGCCGAGGAAGGCGAGGTAGGCGAACGCGGCGGAGAGGAGCGTGCCCCAGAGCCAGACCCGGCGCCGCACGAAGCGCAGCCCCTCCTTGACGGCCCCGAACGAGGACTCGATGTGGTGTGCGCTGCGAGTCGCCGGCGGCCGCATCAGGAAGACGGCAACGGTCGACGCCCCGAACGACGCGGCGTCGATCGAGAAGGCTGCCCCGGTCCCGAGACCGGCAACGAGCGCACCGCCAAGGGCAGGCCCGAGCAGGCGCAGGGCGATCGGCCGGATGAACTGATCCAGCGCGTTGGCCGCCGCCAGGTCGGCGCTGGGGACGACATCGGGCACGATCGCGTCGAAGGCCGGGATGAAGAAGGCCGTGCCGATCCCGTAGAGAGCGACGATCACGACGAGTTGCCAGAAGGTCAGGACGCCGGCCAGCGAGAGCGCCGCAAGGACCGCGATCACGACCGCCCGCCCCACGTCGGCGCAGAGCATCACGTGGCGGCGGTCGAGCCGGTCGCTCAGCACCCCGGCAGGCAGCAGGAAGGCGATCGTCGGCACCGTCATCCCGATCCCGAGGATCGAGAGCGCCGCCGGAGCGTTCCAGAGCTCGTACGCCTGCCAGGCCATCGCAACGAGGAAGATCCCGTCGCCGACGAGCGAGACGGTCATGCCCGCCCAGAGCAGCCCGAAGTCGCGGTGACGCAGCGGGGCGAGCAAATTGACGCGCGAGAAGCCTCCTGGGCGGTCGAGCGCCTCGTGACTATGCTGCATGGGTCTGGCGCGTACCGAGCTCGCCGGCGGCATCCTGGCCGTCGACGAGGTACTCGATCAGGGCCTCGTCGTTCATGGGCTTCGCAAAGAAGAAGCCCTGGCCCAACTCGCAGCCGAGATCGCGCAGCGAGGCGATCTGCTCCGGAACCTCGATTCCCTCGGCGACCACGTCGAGCTGCAGGCTGTTGCCGAGGGCGATGATCGCCGCGGCCAGCCCGGAGTTCTCGTGCTCGGAGGCGAGGAAGGAGCGGTCCATCTTGAGGATGTCGACCGGGTAGCGGCTCAGGTAGCTGAGCGACGAGTAGCCCGTGCCGAAGTCGTCCATTGCCAGCAAGACTCCCAGTTCCTTCAGCTCGTGCAGCCGGCGGACGGCCAGGTCGGTGTCGGCCATCATCACGGACTCGGTGATCTCCAGCACCAGCGAGGACGCGGGCAGGCCCGTCACCTCGAGCGCGTTCCGGACGTCGTCGATGATCGTCTCGGACTGGAGCTGCTTGACCGAGAGGTTGACGCTCATCGTCAGCGGAGGCGTGCGGGGGAACCGGTCCTGCAGGCGAACGCCCTGGCGGCAGGCCTGCTCGAGGACCCAGCGGCCGATCGGGATGATCAGGCCGGTCTCCTCGGCGAGCGGGATGAAGTTGAGCGGCGGAATGGTCCCGCGCTCCGGGTGCATCCAGCGCAGCAGCGCCTCGACGCCGTAGTCGGCCTGCTCATCCAGGCGGACGACCGGCTGGTAATGGATCTCGAGCTGCTCCAGCTCGAGCGCCTGCTGGAGCTCGGTCTGGAGCTCGAGCCGCTCGACCACGCGCTCGTGCATCTCGGGCTCGAAGACGCGGTAACTGCCCTTGCTGTCGCGCTTCGCCATGTACATGGCGACGTCGGCGTTGCGAAGGAGCTCCTCGGCGTCGGCAGTGCCGAACTCCTGGTCGACGAGGCAGATGCCGACGCTCGCGCGCGGGTAGACCTGCTTGCCCTCGACCTCCAGCTGCTGCTCGAGGGCGGCCAGCATCCGGCCCGCGACGGTCGCGGCCTCCGCCGAGTCGTTGATCCCGTCGAGGAGGATGGCGAACTCGTCGCCGCCGAAGCGGGCGACCGTGTCAGCCGGGCGAACCGTGGCCTGAAGGCGCTGGGCAACCTCCTGGAGGACCCGGTCGCCGGCCGCGTGGCCGAGGCTGTCGTTGACGGTCTTGAAGTCGTCGAGGTCGATGAACATGATCCCGATCGCCGGGCCGCCGCGGATCGAGCGCATGATCGCGTGCTGAACGCGGTCTGCGAACAGCGCCCGGTTGGCGAGGTTCGTGACCGGGTCGTGGAAGGCCTGATGCGCGAGCTGGTCCTCGAACTTCTTGCGCTCGCTCACGTCGCGGCCGTTGAGGACGATGCCGCGAACGTGCTCGTCCTGAAGCAGGTCGGTGTGCTGCAGCTCGAACTTGAGCCACGTGCCCTGTTGATGCTTCAGCGTGCACTCGATCACGTGCGCCTCGGACCCGCCCCCGACGTAGGCCTCCCCCACGCCGGCCAGGATCTGCGCCAGGCGCGGACGATCGGACTCGCCCAGCAGGCGCGCGAAGTCCTTACCTTCGATCTCCTCCACGCGGTAGCCGAGGATGCGCTCCACCGAGGGGCTCTGGTAGGTGACGGTGCCGTGCGCGTCGAGCACGGTGATCAAGTCGCTCGAGTGCGCGACCAGCGAGCGGAAGCGCGCCTCGCTCTGCCGGCGGTGCAAGTCTTCGGCGAGCGACGTTCCCTCGACCGCCAGCGAGACCTGGGAGGCCAGCGACTCGAGCGAGTCGACCAGCTCGCGAGGGATTCGCTCCGGGGAGCCCACGACCAGCAGCCCGCGCGTGTCGTCGCGGACGGAAAGGGGAAGCAGCAGCACGCTCTGGCCCTCGGCGATCCGGAGCTGGCTCCGCACCACGTCCGGCACGTTCCAGTGCGCCAGCTGGCTGGTCTTTCCGGCGGACTCACGGAGCGAGCGAGAGGCGTCCTTCAGGAGCGGCCACTCGCCGGCGCCCTCTTCAGAGGTCGCCGCGACGACCGCCGAGTCTCCGCTGAGGAGCACGAGGCGCACGCTCGCGGGCTTGCCGAGCAGGGCAAGGACCGCCGCGATCGCGGCGTCGTTGACCTGTTCGCGGCCCGCCGCGGCGACGAGCTCGACGCCCGCGCTGCGCAGGGCGAGCTCGCGCGTTGCCGTCCGCTCCTCCTGGCGCACCAGACCGGCCATGCGGCTCACGACGAGAAGGAAGAGCACTGCCGAGGCGACGACCAGCACGAGCACATCCGGGTTGTCGATCTGCTGTGCGAAGCGGATGCACGGCGCGATCAGGCAAGCGCCGGCGAGAAGCGCGAGGCGGAGCGGGGTCAGGCGGGTGCGGGAGTTGAGAGCCGGCTCCTCGAGCGTCCTCATCGACGGATGGAGGGCGGCCGCGCCCCAGAGGAGGTAGTACGAGATCCAGCCGACGTCGTAGATCAGCTGGGTGTGATCGTAGGTGCCCTTGAGCAGGGCGAGGTTGTACGCCGAGTCGGTGACGAGCAGGCAGACGATGCTGCTGACGAGCAGGTAGAAGGCCGGCGCGCGCTTACCGGCATCGACCGCGAGGCGGATGGCTGCGCCGAGCAGCAGCACGTCCCCGAGGGGGTAGGCGACCGAGACCGACTTCGCGAACAGGGTGACCGCCTGCCCGGAGAGGTGGACGTTGGGAGCGATCAGGAACACCCACGAGAGCAGGCCGAAGCCGATCGTCAGGATCAGGGCGTCGATCCACGCCGCCGAGTCGCGCTGCGGGTTCCGGCGCCTGACGAGGACGAACAGCCCTGCCATCAGGGCCGGGTAGACCGCGAGGTAGAGCGCGTCGCCGACCGAAGGGAAGCCAACGTCGGCGCCGGAGAAGATCCGGTAGCTGTACGTGTAGAGGTCGCCCGCGAAGAACAGGAACTGGCCGACGATGAAGAACACCCAGGCCTTCGAGCGCGGGCGGTGGAGGTAGATCCCCACGCCGATCGCGATCGACGAGGAGAGGCCGAGCACGTTGAAGAGGGGACCGCTCGCGCGCAGCGGCGGGAACCAGAGGTACGCGGCCGTCAGCAACGCTCCGGACGCCAGGTAGATCACCCAGATGCTGCTGCGGCGGGTCAGGTAGCCGAGGCTCACGCGGCGTACTCCTGATTCCGGTCGGAACGAAGATCGAAGGCGTTCGAGAGCTTGCCCAGCACGTCGACGAGCTGCTCGATCTCGGCGTGCGAGTTGGCAGCGGTGACCTGGATCCGGAACCCGACCTCGCTCTTGGGCACGAGCGGGTAGGCGGCCAGCGTCACGTAGACGCCGTGGTCGAAGAGGAATCGGCCGGCGGCGTCGATGTCCTCGTGACGGGCGAGAGGAACCTCGATGATCGGGAAGCCGGAGCGGTTCGGGGTGTGGATTCCGAGCCGGTCGAGGCAGCGGAGCACCTCGTCCGTCTTGCTCCAGAGATCCGTCCGGATCGCCTCACCGCGCTCGTCGTTGACGTCGAAGCCGGCAAGGACGGTCGCGAGCGAGGCAATCGGCGAGGGGCCGGAGTAGAGGTACGGCGGCGCCGCCGTCTTGAGCACTTCCTTCAGCTCGGTCGGGCAGGCGACGAAGGCTGCGAGCGACGAGTACGACTTGGAGAAGCCGCCGACGAGCACGATCCCGTCGTACGACTCGTCGCAATACTTGACGACGCTGTTCCCGCGCACGCCGTAGGGGTTCGGCTCGTCGGGCGAGCGCTCGCCGATCACGCCGAAGCCGTGGGCGTCGTCGACGTAGAGCATCGCGTCGTAGCGGCGCGCGATCCTGGCGAACTCCTTCAGGTCCGGGGCGTTGCCGGTCATGCTGTTGACCCCGTCCATGCAGACCAGGCGCGTGGTCGAGCGGTCCTGCTTCAGAAGCTGCTCGAGGTCGTCGGGGTCCTCGAAGCGGAACCTCTTCACCGTCGCGCCGCGGGCGACCGCGAACTGGCAGCCGTCGTAGATCGTCTTGTGGGCGCGGTTGTCGACGAAGATCGTCCCGTCGCCGGCGAGGACCGGGATCACCGAGAGGTGGATCAAGGTGATGGTCGGGATCACGAGCGTGTCCTCGCAGCCGAGCAGCTCGACCAGGCGCTCCTCGATCTGCTGGTACAGGACCGGGCTGCCGAGCATCCGCGACCAGCTGGGGTGCGTCCCCCACTTCTCGAGGTACTCGGGGATGGCCGAGATGATCTCCCGGTCGAGGTCGAAGCCGAGGTAGTTGCAGGACGCGAAGTCAGCGAGCCACTGATCGCCGATCCGGATCATCCGGCCGTCGATCTCGTCGATGACGGCGTCCGTCATCGGGTTGGACCGCTCGAGCTCGGCGAGCTCGCTGCACGCGGCGAGCCAACGATCGATCCACCGTGGGGAAGCCGACGGGGACCGGGGGCCGTCCGGACGATAGCCGCTCATACCGGCGCACATCGGACAATTCCGCCGGAATCTTTAGGAATCTGAAGTCGAGCTGGGAACGCCTGACCCGTGCTACCCGGCGCGGGTGGCCTTGTGGAGCCGCACCGAGCTCGAGACGCCCTTGAGGGAAACGTCGCCGATCAGCTCGAAATCGACCTCGGCGAGGCTCACGCTTCCCTTTGCGTCTTCGCTCACCAGGACCTCGTGAGGGCGCGCGTAGTCGGCGATCCTCGCGGCGATGTTCACCGTCCTGCCGAAGTAGTCGCCCTCCTGGGCGATGACCGCGCCGGCGTTGATGCCGATCCGCGCGGGAACCTCTATCGCCTGCTCCGTCCGCTCGATCAGGTCGAGGCCGCTGAGGATCGCTCTGCCCGGGTCGGCGAAGTGAAACATGACGCCGTCGCCCAGCCACTTCACCGGCCGGCCGCCGTGAGCCTGCGCGGTCTCCTGGACGACGCTGGCCAGACCGGCAGCCAGCTCGGCTGCAGCCCGATCTCCGCGCTCCTCCGCGAGCGCGGTGTATCCGGTGAGATCGAGGAAAGCAATCGCAGGAGGCTTGCGCCGGTGCCGGGGCGTAATGCCTCGCTCCTCCATGAAGCCCTCGGTCACCCCGACGATGTACTCGAGCACGGCGTGTTCCCGGTGACGGCGCTGCAACCAGGGGACGAGTCGGCTTACGAGCTCCGTGAACCCTGCGCCTTTCTGGTAGACGAGTGCGTCCTGCTCATCGGTCGACAGGTCGAAGCTCCCGACCCGCTGGCGCACGGCCAGGTCGAAAAACTGCAAGCCGGAGGTGACCAGCCGCTGCACTGTTCCGCCGTACAGCCTGGCGAAGCGCGAGAGCTCCTCGTCGTTCGCGAGATCGAGCTTCGTCACGATCAGCGAAAGGAGCTCTGCGTCTTCGGCGCGGACTCGGTCGTCGGCGGGCGGCGGCAGGCCGAGCTCACGACTCAGACGCCGCAACAGCTCCGGTGAGCGCCGGAGCTCGCCGGCAAGGTCGGCGTAGGTGGCCGCCATCCGAACCGGCTCGGGCATGAAGAGCCCCAACGGGAACGAGAGCTCCCCTGTGGCTACGCCGCGAGCGACGTCCTCGAGCGAGATCCCGGCCCCCTCGAACGCGGCCATCAGACGAACGACGTGAACGTCCGACGGCGCGAAGAGCCCGTCCTCCTGCGAGAGGATGCCGAGCCTCACCAACCGTTGCACGTCGTCGAGCGAGCACGGAGTCAGCTCGGCAAGCTCTTGCGCCGAGACCTTGCCCATCGACGCCGACTCTAGCGGCCTCGACTCGCTGCTCGCGATGGTTGGGCCGCTGTCAGACGGCTGCGCGGCGCGCCTGCCAGCGCATGGCCGCGCTCGCGCGCGCGAAGCTCCGCGTCGCGCTCTCGTCGACGGCGAGGACGACCGGCCCGTGCACGATCAGGCCCTCCTCGGCGCGCTCCTTGAGCAGGTCGCAGAAGAACTTGTCGACCAGCCACTCGCGGCCGGGTGCGGTGGTCGCACGGACGGCGATCCTCACGACGGAGTCCGAGAACTCCTCGACTCCGTCGATCCACGGCCGTCGCACCAGGGTCGTCGGCCCCTCGGGGAGCATCGCCGCGACCCACGTGATCAGCTGCTCGGCGCGCTCGCGGTCCGAGACGAAGAGCTCGACCGCGAGCTCCTTCACCCCGCGTGGCAGCACCTTGACCGCCGGAATCTGAGAGTTGTGGATGTGGATGGCCTCCCCGTCGAGGGTGCGGAGCTTCGTGCGCCGCAGGGAGACGTCCTCGACCACGCCCTGCACCTCGAGCCCTGAGACCGCCACGGTGTCGCCGACCGCGTACCAGCGCTCGGCGAACATGGCGAACCCGGCGATGATGTCGGTCAGCACGCGCTGGACCGCGAAGCCGACGAGGATCAGGAGGAAGGAGGCGCCGGCGATCGCGGTCAGCCGGTCGACGCCGCCGATCAGCTCCGCCAGCGTCAGGACGGCCGCGGCGGCGAACCCGCAGTAGGCGATCCCCGTGCGGATCAGCGCGACCAGCGTCTCCTGGCGCTTGACGTCCACGAGCTTGGCCGTCTCGCCCGGATCGCTGTCCCCGTGTCGCCGGTCGTGCCAGACGAGCACGCGCCGCGCCACTTCGGCGCTCGCGCGCGAGAGCAGCCAGGCGGCGGCGAACGCGCCGGCGATGATCGTGATTCGGTTGTCGACGATGGTGCTCATGGACGGTCCTTCCCGGGGTCGCACAAACTCGGTTCAACCCAAGCTAGCGAGAAGGGTTCGGCTGTCACGATCCTCGCCTCAATCTTTACGCAGAGTTAACCGGCGGAGGCGAGCCGCAACCGATTCGGCGGCTCGTCGGTTTACACGGTGACGTGCGCCGCCTCAGAGCTCTCGCGTTCCTCGCCTGCGGGCTCGGCGGGCTCTGGGCCGGCGCATCGCTGGGCGGCGCGGGGATCGGGCTGCCGACGATCACGATCCCGACCCTGCCGATCACGTTGCCCACCGTGACGACGGTGGGCCTGCCGCCGCCGCCTCCGCCTCCCGCGCCGCCGGCCCCGCCCGCTCCTCCCCCTCCGCCTGGCCCTCCAGCGCCGCCGGCTTCACTCCCGCCGCCCGCGGCGCCACCCGCGCCTCCGCCGCCGGGACCACCGGCGCCGCCCCCGCCGCCCGCTCCCCAGCAGCCGCCGCCACGGGCCGCGCAGCCGGCCCCGGACCGCTCGCAGGTCGCGCGGCCGCCAGCCCGGACACGTTCCCGCTCGAAGGCCCCGGCAGGGCGAACCACTCCGCGCACCCGACAGGCGATGACGCGTGTGTACGCGATCGCTCCCGCAATCTCCACCCGTCAACTCGTGCCGACAACGACGCAGCTCGGAGAAGTCTCTTTCTCGCCGATGCCCGCCTCCAGGCCGCACGCCGTCCTCTCGACCGCATCCCTCGCGCCGTCCACGCGCAAGCTCCCGTTCCTGGCGATGGGCCTCGTGGCGCTCGCGATCGTGTTGCTGGCACTCGGCGCACTACCGGCCGGAGCGGCCCGCAACCCGTTCGCCGCCTCGTTTCTGGGCTTCCGCCGCCGGGAGCTGGCGTTCGGCGGCCTGGCAATTCTGGCCGCCTCGATCGCCGCCTATCTGCTGATCTGACGCAAACCGCCAGTTCCCCTTTCCGGGGGATCTCCTGGGAGCCAAAGAACGGGAAACTATGGCCGTGCGTCACCTCTTCGCGGCTGTGGCCCCTGCGCGAGCGCTGGCCGCCGTTCCCGGCGACCTTGAAGCCCCACGGTCCGAATCGCTCGTCCAGTCGTACAGACAGCTGGCGGACGTCTTCCACGACATCCTCTCCGAGCAGAGCCTGGACAACCTGCTCGACCGGATCGCCGACACGCTCGCGGAGCTCGTCCCGCACGACACGCTCTCGATCTACCAGGCCGACGAGGCGCAGACGCTCCTGATCCCGGTCCTCGCGCGGGACAAGTGGGCGGAGAAGATCATGGAGAGCCGGTCCCAGTTCGGCGAGGGGATCACGGGCTGGGCGGCGCTTCACCGCGAGCCCGTGCGGACGAACGAGGCCCACAACGACCCGCGCACGAAGACGGTCCCGGGAACGCCGGACGACGAGCCGGAGGCGCTGATCACCGTGCCGCTGATCGCCCGCGACGTGGTCAAGGGCGTGCTCAACATCTACCGCCTCGGCGAGCATGCGAGCTTCAGCGACGAGGAGTTCGAGCTGACGTCCCGCTTCGCCGATGCAGCGGCGCTCGCGCTCGACAACGCGCAGATCCGTGCGCGGCTCGAGTATCAGGCGCAGACCGATTCGCTGACCGGCCTCTACAACCATCGCTACTTCCACGACCGCCTCCGCGCCGAGCTCACGCGCGCGAGCCGCGCGCGTGACTGCGTGGCGGTGCTGATGCTGGACATCGACGACTTCAAGCGCGTCAACGACGTGTACGGCCACGGGGCCGGCGACCAGGTGCTGACCGAGCTCGCCGACCTGTTGCGCGCCGCCCTGCGCGGGTCCGACGTCGTCTGCCGGCTCGGCGGCGAGGAGTTCGGCGTGATCATGGCCGGCGGGGACGCCGGCGACGCGCTCAACCTCGCGCGCCGGCTGACCGACACGCTGGCGGAGTTCGAGTTCGGGCCGGCCGGCAAGATGACGATCTCGGTCGGCATCTCCGAGGGCCCGCAGCACGCGATGAACCCCCGCGAGCTGGTCGCCTGCTCCGAGGCCGCGATGATGACGGCGAAGGCACGGGGCAAGAACCAGATCGTGCTCTTCGACGAGCATTCGACCGAGCGCCCCGACGGCGTCCCGGCGGCAGGCCGCGACGTGCGCTCGATCGCGCACCTGAAGATGCTCCAGAGCCTGGCGGGCAAGCTCAACCGTCTCAACGACGTGCGGCAGATCGGTGCGGTGATCGCCGACGAGCTCCGGCTCCTGATCGACTACCACAACTGCCGCGTCTCGGTGATCGAGGGCGACGAGATCGTGCCGATCGCGTTCCGCGGCGAGCTCGTCTCACGCGACGGCGAGCACGTCGACCTGCCGCGCACGAAGATCGGCGAGGGCATCACCGGGCGGGCCGCGGCGACGGCCGAGCCCCAGCTCGTCGGCAACACCCTCGAGTGCGACTACGCGGTGATGATCCCCGGCACGCACACGATCGAGGAGTCGCTCGTCGCGGTGCCGCTCTGCTACGGCACGCGCGTGATCGGCGTCATCGTGATGTCGAAGCTCGGCGTCGACCAGTTCGACAGGGAGGACGTTCGGCTCCTGGAGGTGCTCGCCGGCCATGCGTCCGTCGCGCTCGAGAACGCGCGTCTCTACGAGTCCCAGCGCCGCGAGGCAGATCACCTCAAGGCGCTGCTCGAGTTCACGAGGCGCGATCTCGCAGGCCGAGACGCCGGACGAGATCGGGCACGAGACGGTGCAGGCCGCCTCGCACATGCTCGGAGACAAGGACTGCGCGCTCTGGCTGCCGCTCGAGAACGGCGACTACCGGATCGCGGCCCACTCGGGCTACGACAACGATCCCGCGCTTCGAGCCGATGCTCGACGTGGTGCTTCCCGGCCGAGGCGGTTCGGGCGATCGTCGGCGAGCGGGTCGAGCCGTTCCTGCTGGGCGCCGGAGATGCGAAGCGCCACGCACCGTCGATCCCGTGGCCGGATCTCGCGCTCGCGCCGCTGTGGAACGACGCCTTCATCGAGGGCTTCATCGGCGTGCGTGAGCCCATCGGGGGCGAGCACACGCTCGAGGAGGTCCTGCGCCTGCTCGCGGGCATCTCGCACCAGGCCGCGGTCGCGCTCGAGCGCGCGCGGAGCTTCGAGAACCTGGAGGACACGTTCGTCTCGACGGTCGAGGCACTGGCGAACGCGCTCGAGGCCAACGACGAGTACACCTCGTCGCACACACGCTGGATCACCGACATGGCGCTGAAGGTCGGAGCAGAAGCTCGGCTTCGACCCACCTGCGCTGAAGCGGCTCGAGCTCGGGGCGCTCTTCCACGACATCGGCAAGATCGGGATCCCGACGAGCATCCTGCTGAAGCCCGGCCCGCTCACCGACGAGGAGCGAAAGATCATCGAGATGCATCCCGAGCTCGGAGAGCGGATCCTCGAGCCGATCGACCGCCTCGCAGAGGTTCGCACGATCGTGCGCAGCTGCCACGAGCGCTGGGACGGCGGCGGCTACCCGGACAGGAAGATGGGCGAGGACATCCCGGTCGAGGCCAGGATCGTGCTCGTCTGCGACGCGTTCCACGCGATGACGACCGACCGGCCCTACCGCAAGAGGCTGACTCATCGACGAGGCCTACCGCCGTCTGCGCGAGGGCGCCGGCAGCCAGTTCGACCCGGCTGTGGTCGAGGTCTTTCTCAGCCTTCCGTGCGAGGCCCCGTGCCGGTCGAGCGCGTGGACGCCGCGCGGCTCGCTTCCTAGAGGGTTGGCGGAATAGCGCTCGTCGCCGGGGCGCGATGGTCGTTCCGAGGCAAGGACGCAGGGAGCGTTCGTACCTGGAAGGGAGGACGCCGCCTCGGGCGAGCGCGGCCGGCGGCACAGTCGGTATTTCGTCAGCCCTCCAGAATCCCTCGAACCGGGCACGTGTCTCGCTTGAGGGGCGGAGCGCTGTTTCCGATGGAAATCGGGTGCGGCCGGTCATTCGAACCAGCGGGGTCTCGCTGCCAACTCGCTCTCTCCTTGTCGCCTGCGCGCTCGTCGGCGCGCTCGGCATCGTGGCTCCCGCGAGTGCCTCACAGCTGATCGCCCGGAACGCCTCCAACATCAAGCTCGCCGTCAACTCCAGGGGCACGGCGATGGTCACGTACTCGGTGCGCGGGAAGGTCACGCACCTCCTCGCCTGGGGCGCGGTCAACGCGCGGCATCGCCCCGGCGCGTCGAAGATCTCGCAAATCCACTTCAAGCTCGACTACTCCGGAGGCTGGAAGCACCGCAAGCTCGTCTGGAAGCGGTTCCAGGACGCGTGCCAGCCCTACGACGGCCCCGAGCTCGCCTGGTTCGTCGCCGGCTGCAAGGCCTCGAACGGCTCCTACTGGGCGCTGCAGAGCTGGCAGACGCGGCTGCCCGGATCTCGGCATGGCGCCGTGGCTCGCACCGCAGAAGACCTGGTGGCTTCACCTTTCCCACTGGACCGGCGAGCTCGCGAAGCTCGACGCCTACACCGACTGGGTCTACAACGGCCGCTTCCAGGAGGTCTTCGGCCGCTACACCTACCAAGGGGTCGGCGTCCGCGGCTTCGGGACGACCGAGTACGGCAACCCCACGGACAAGTACGGCCGCCTCCTCTACCTCGACACGTACAACTCTTCCTACGGCCCCGGCTGGATGCGCGAGAACTCGTTCGTCTCGCACGGGCCGCCCGGGATGTTCTGCTACGGCTTCTTCCCGCGTAACCCGTACGTCGGGGGCTACGCGCACCCGCGCGGAATGGCGAACCGAAAGCGCGGACCCGGAACCGGCGAGATGTACCGGATCACTGTCGAGGGCCCCGGCGTGACGCCGGACGTGATGTGGCAGGGCCCCGGCCTCCACTCGTTCAACCGCAACAACCCCGCCGACGTGAGCCTCGAGAACCAGATGAACAGTACGCTGGACTCGATTCGCGGCAGCTGGAACAAGTGCCGCAAGCACTAGCCCGTCGTTGACACAGCCGCGAGAAGCGGTACCCTCTGGCCCGGGCACCCCCCGTTCCTATGGGCCAGGATAGGAAACGTCTCACGGTGTTGCTCTGCGCGTTCTTGTGCGCGCTAGGGGCCGCAGGGCCCGCTGCCGCGTCCAAGATCATCGCCAGCAACGCCTCACAGATTCAGCTCGCCGTCGACGGCAAGGCGCGAGCGCTCGTCACGTACCGCGACAGCGGCAAGCTGAGGCACCTGATCGCCTGGGGCGCAATCGACGCTCGAGTCCGTCCCGCCTCGCCGAGCGGCCTGCCGCAGGTCGCGTTCAAGCTCGACTACTCGGGCGGATGGGGCCGGTTCCGCAGGCCGCTCTGGAAGACGTTCGCCAACGCGTGCCGCCCGTATGACGGACCGGCGCTCGCCTGGTTCGTCGCCGGCTGCAAGGCGGCCGACGGCTCCTACTGGGCGCTACAGAGCTGGCAGACGCGCTTGCCCGATCTCGGCTTCGCCCCATGGCTCGTGAGGCAGGGCGCCTGGTGGCTGCACCTCTCGCACTGGCGCGGCCCGCTCGCGCAACTCCAGGTCTACACCGACTGGCTCTCGGGCTACCACTACGAAGAGGTGTTCGGGAGCTACACGTACCTCGGCGTCGGGATCCACGGCTTCGGGTCGACCAGCCGCGGCGCCCCGACCGACGGCTATGGACGCATCGTCTACATCGACACCCACAACTCGGGCTACGGCGCCGGCTGGCGGCGCGATTCGGCGATCCTCGTGCACGGCCCGAACGGGATGTTCTGCCACGGCTTCGTGCCGATGAACCCCTACGCCGGCGACTACATCCATCCCCCGAACACCCCCAACCGCAAGCGCGGGCCGTCCAAGGGCGACACCTACAGGATCACGGTCACCGGGCCCGGCGCCACGCCCGACCTGCTATGGCAGGGGCCTGGGCTCCACAAGTTCAACCCGCGCAACTCGGCCGACGTCCGGCTCGAGCGGCAGATGAACGCGAAGCTGGATGCGCTCCGCGCCGGCGCAAGCAAGTGCTCGGCTCATTGACGCTCGTATGATCGCCGCATGGTCGGCGGCGAGGAGCTTCGCGCGGTCATGGGCCGGTTTCCCGCCGGCGTGGCCGTCGTCACCGTCGATTTCGACGGTGAGCGCGTCGGGCTGACCGTCGCGTCGCTCGTCTCGCTCTCGCTCGAGCCGCCACTCGTGGGCGTGGCGATCCGCCGGGACGCGGCGCTCCACGAGCTCCTGCGCGGCTCGGCCGCGTTCGCGGTCAGCCTGCTCGCCGAGGGGCAGGAGTCGCTGGCGCAGCACTTCGCACGCGGCGTCCCGCCGATCGCGCTCTGGGAGAGCGTTCCGCTCCGCTCCGCGGCCGGACCACCCCAGCTCGACCACGCTGTCGGCTGGCTGCGTTGCCGCCTGGTCGCGCAACACCCGGCGGGCGACCACACGTTCTTCGTCGGCGAGGTCGAGAGCGCGGAGCCGGGCCCGAGCCATAGGCCGCTCGTCTTCCACGGCCAGAACTACCTGGCGCTGTGATCGACGCAGTCGTCTTCGACCTCGACGGCGTCCTCCTCGACTCCGAGCAGGTCTGGGACGCGGCGAGGGAGCAGCTCGCCCGGGAACGGGGCGGTCGCTGGCACGAGAACGCGCAGCGGGACATGATGGGCATGAGCTCGACCGAGTGGTCGCGGTACATGCACGAGGTGATCGGGCTGCCCGAGTCGCCCGAGGAGATCAACCGTGAGGTCGTGCAGCGACTCGAGGTGATCTACCGCAAGCGCCTGCCGGTCATCCTGGGGGCAAAGGAAGCCGTCGAGCGGCTCGCGGCGGCCTATTCACTCGGGCTGGCGTCGTCGTCGAACCGAGAGCTGATCGACCTCGTGCTCGAGCGTCTCGGCGTTGCCCACGACTTCCAGGCGACCGTGTCCTCCGAGGAGGTCGCCCGCGGCAAGCCTGCGCCCGACGTCTACCTCGAGGCGGCTCGACGGCTCGGCGTCGACCCCGCGCGCGCCGCCGCGGTCGAGGATTCCGAGAACGGCATCCTCGCGGCCGAGGCCGCCGGGATGCGCACGATCGCGATCCCCAACCGGCACTTCCCGCCCGGCGAGGACGCTCTGGGCCGCGCGGATGTCGTGCTGCGCTCGCTCGCCGAGCTGACTCCAGAGGTCGTCGAGCCCTCCTAGCTTGCGCGGCCGACGAGCACGCAGGCGTTGTGCCCGCCGAGGCCCATCGCGTTCGAGAGCGCGACGTCGACCTCCGTCTCGCGTGACGCGTTCGGCACGTAGTCGAGGTCGCAGACCGGATCGGGGTTCTCGTAGTTGATCGTCGGCGGGAGCACGCCCTCGTGAACGGCCAGGACGCACATCATCGCCTCGATCGCGCCGGCGGCTCCGAAGCAGTGTCCCATCACCGACTTCGTGGACGAGACGGCGAGCTCGTGTGCGTGATCGCCGAAGACGTCCTTGATCGCCTTGGTCTCGGCGGCGTCGCCCAGCGGCGTCGAGGTACCGTGGGCGTTGACGTAGCCCACCCGCGCCGGGTCGACCTCGGCCCGCGCGAGCGCCGAGCGCATCATCTCCGCCACGCCGATCGCCTCCGGCTCGGGCGCGGCCATGTGGTACGCGTCGTTGGAGGTGCCGTAGCCGAGCACCTCGGCATAGATCGTCGCTCCTCGTGCGCGTGCGCCTTCCAGCTCCTCGAGCACGAGCACGCAGGCACCCTCCCCCATCACGAAGCCCGCCCTGGTGGCGTCGAAGGGCCGTGATGCCCTCGGCGGATGCTCTTCCTCGGCGGCCAAGCCGCGCATCGCCGTGAACCCCGCGAGGATGAGCGGGTGGATGCACGCCTCCGTCCCGCCGGCGAGGATCGCGTCCGCGTCGCCGCGGCGGATGATCTCGGCGCCCTCGCCGACGGCGTGCGAGCCTGTCGCGCACGCCGAGACCGGCGCGTAGTTCGGGCCACGGATCCCGAGCGAGATCGCGAGCTGCCCACTGGCCGAGTCGACGAGCACGCTCGGGATGAAGTACGGCGAGATGCGGTCGGCCCCGCGCTCCCTCAGGGTGTCGGCCTGCTCGACGATCCCGATCAGGCCGCCGATCGCCGAGCCGAACACGATCCCGACCCGCATCGGGTCGAAGCCGTTCAGCCCGGAGTCGGCGACCGCTTCCTTGGCGGCGCCCAGGGCGAGCACGACGTTGCGATCGAGGCGGCGCAGCTCCTTCGGCGGCGCGAGCCCTACCGGGTCGAAGTCCTTGACCTCGGCCGCCACCCGAACCGGGAGGCCGTCCGCGTCGAACGCGCGGATCCAGTCGATCCCGCTCTCCCCGGCGACCGCGGCGCGCCAGGTCTCCGGTGCGGTGTTCCCGACCGGCGTGATCGCTCCCAATCCCGTGACGGCGACGCGTCGCACGGGAGGAGCTTAGAGCGGAGCCGCCTAGCGGCCGCGGCTTACCGTGAGGTTGACCCTGGCTCCGCTCTTCAGCAGCTTCCCGGGCCGGGGGCTCTCGCGCAGGACGGTGTTCCTCTTCCTCGGCGACGCGACGTGCCTGATTGCGCCGACACGGCAGTGGGCATGCAAGATCGCCGCCCTCGCCGTCCCCAACCCGTTCCCGAGCACAGGCGGAACGACGCACATGAACGCCCCGAACCCGATCACCCCGACCCGGGTGCGCCGCTCGGTTCTCGTGCCGTCTCCGAGCTGCCCCTGGCCGTTTTGACCCGCGCAGTAGACGTGACCTCCGCGCATCAGCGCGCAGGTGTGGCCACCGCCGGCCGTGATCGCAGCCACCCCGCGTGTCAGACGGGAGACGACGGTCGGAGCGCGGCGCTCGGTCCTGGTCGCATCACCGAGCTGCCCGGAGCCGTTGTCGCCCCAGCATTTGGTTCTGCCCGCTCTGGTGATCGCGCAGCTGTGGGACCGACCGGCGGCGATCGACACCACTCCGCGTGCGAGCTCGGCCAGGGCGGTCGGCCGGGTGCGCGTCCTCGTCGTGCCGTCACCGAGCTGGCCCCAGCGGTTCCTGCCCCAGCACCTGACGGCACCTCGGCGCATCAGCGCGCAGGTGTGCTGGCCCCCCGCCGTGATGGCCGTCACACCGCTCGTAAGGCCCGAAACGGGAACCGGCTCGGTGCGAGCGGTCGTGGAACCGTCGCCGAGCTGGCCGTAGGCATTGTCGCCCCAGCACTTGACCGCGCCCGAGCGAGTGAGGGCGCAGGTGTGAGCACCTCCGACCGAGATGGCCACCACGCCGCTGGAGAGCCCGGAAACAGAGACGGGAGTCGTGCGGTCGCTCTTCGTTCCGTCTCCCAGCTGGCCGTGCTCGTTGCCGCCCCAGCACCTGACCGCGCCTCCCGTGGTCAGCGCGCAAGCATGAGCACCGCCGGCACCGATCGCCGCCACGCCGCCCGAGAGGCCGGCAACGGCAACCGGGACGGAGCTGCGGCCGGTGCCGTCGCCGAGCTGGCCGCGGGCGTTGTCGCCCCAGCACGCGACCCCGCCCGCACTCGACCGCGCGCAGGTGAACGAGCCGCCTGCGGCGATCGCAGCGACACCGGCGAGCGCGCTCACGGCGACAGGGATGTTTCGATCGGCCGTCGTCCCGTCCCCGAGCTGGCCGGCGCGGTTGGAGCCCCAGCATTCGACGATGCCTGCCCTCGTCAACGCACAGGTGTGAGAGCCGCCGGCCGCGATCGCCTTGGCCCTCGCGCTCGCAAGAGGAGGAGTCGCTCCGGCCACGGGCGAGGCAGCTGCGGCGCCCGAGCACACAAGCACGGCCCATGCTCCGAGAACCGCACCAGCCCAGGCTCTCGCCAGATTCCGTTGTGGAGGCGGCTTCCACATCGTTCACGCGTCTTACGTCCGAAAGTCGTTGTCCGCAACCCGCTCAAGGGTGAAACGCCCGAATTCACGGCCACGAAAGGTCGCGCGCCCGTAGTAGCCGTCGCTGCTCCGTTCGAGCTCGTCGATGAATCCATCCAGCGGCGGCCGGTAGCGCAGGCTGAGCCCGACCACGTCGAACCGAACGCCGGGCAACGGCCCCATGGCCGTCTCGCCCGACCCGCCGCTGATCCGTTTGCGCACGCCGAGCATCGGCGGCAGCAGCCCGCCCGCGCGCTTGACGTTCCAGACTCCGTCCAACTCGCCCACGGCGTTAGCGTGTGTTCCCAGCGATGCCGCCGTCCAACCTTCCCTTCCCGCCGATGGAGGCCGAGCTCGTCGACGAGCTGCCCAGCGGGGACTGGCAGTACGAGCCGAAATGGGACGGCTTTCGAGGGGTGCTCGAGAACCTGGAAGGCGAGTTGCGTCTCTGGAGCCGGAACGGAAGGCCGCTGCTGCGCTACTTCCCCGAGCTCCAGGAGACCGGCGCGCTTCTGCCGCCGGACTCGGCCCTCGACGGCGAGATCATCATCTCGCGCGACGGCCGGCTCGAATTCGACGCGCTGCAACTGCGGCTCCACCCGGCGGAGAGCCGGATACGAAAGCTCTCGGCGGAGATCCCGGCGGAGTACGTCGCCTTCGACATCCTGGTCTGGAGGGGAAAACCGCTGCACGAGCTACCTCTCGCGAAGCGGCGGCGTGAGCTGGAGCGGAAGGCGAAGCGCTTCCGCCTCTCCCCCGCGGAGCGCGACCCCAAGCTGGCGAAGCGCTGGCTCGAGCGCCTCGACCAGGCCGGCCTCGACGGCGTTGTGGCTAAGCGGCTCGAGCTGCCGTACCTGCCGGGATCACGCGAAGGCGTCGTGAAGGTCAAGCCCTACCGCACGGCCGATTGCGTGATCGTCGGCTTCCGCTGGAGCGAAAAGGCCGACGGGCGCATCTCCACGCTCCTGCTCGGCCTCTACGGCGACGACGGGAAGCTCGACTTCGTCGGGCACTGCTCCGGCTTCCCCGCGGCGGTGCGGCGCGAGCTCGAGCAGACCCTGCCGAAGCTGCTGGGAGCCACGCGTCTGAGCGACAAGCGCATCCCCGGCGGACAAAGCCGCTGGTCGCAGGGCAAAGAGCTCGACTGGAACCCGGTCAAGCCGGAGATCGTCTGCGAGGTTCGCTACGACAAGCTCGAGGGAAACCGCTTCCGGCACGGCACACGCTTTCTCCGCTACCGCCCCGATAAGGAGCCTGCGGAGTGCACCTGGGACCAGGTGCGCTCGAAGAGGCGCCGCGGGGACCCGACTGTCGAGGGCCTGCTCGCCCGCTGACGGGCGGAGTTGCCCGAGCGCTGCTCAGCCTCGGCGTCCATAGGCGCGCTGGCCGCTCTCTCAGCGCCTGGCACGGCCGCTCCGCTTGAGCTCCACGATCGACGGATCGCCCGGCGGGAGGTCCAGCTGCTCGAAGCGAGGGAGGAGGCTCACCTTGCGCCTCCACATCCCGGCGGTCAGGTCTCCCACCTTGCCTACCCGCTTGGGCATCGTCTGCAAGGTGAACCCGGCCGGATCGGAGCGCGGGACCTCCTTCCAGGCCAGCGGCGCCGAGGCCCGCGCGTCCGGGGTCGGCCTGATCGAGTACGCGGAGGCGATCGTCCGGTCGCGGGAGTTCTGGCCGAAGTCCACGAAGACCCCGCGGCGGTCGGCCACCTTCCAGGTCGTCGTGGCGACGTCCTGGTCGTCGATCCGGCGCTCGACCTCCTGCGCCAGCGCCTTGGCGAACCGCCTTACCTCCGGGAACCCGAGCTCGGGCCTGATCGGGGCGAGGATGTGCAGCCCGGTCGCGCCGGAGGTCTTCGGGAACGACGCCAGCCCGAGCTCGTCCATCACGTTCTTGACGACCATGGCCGTCTCGCGCACGTACTCCCACGGGTTGCCCTCGCTCGGGTCTAGGTCGATCAGCAGGTAGTCGGGCCGCTCGATGTCGTCCACGCGCGAGTGCCACGTGTGCAACTCGATGCAGCCGAGGTTGACCACCCAGGCGAGCGCGGCCGCGTTGTCGACGACCGCGAAGACCGTCGAATGGCCGCTTGGGAACTGGACGAACTGCTCGCCGACGAAGCCGGGGTGCGGAGGCACGCGCTTCTGGTGGAAGAAGTCGCCTTCGACGCCGTTCGGGTAGCGCTTCATGTGGAACGGCCGCCGGCGGATGTGCTGCAGGGCGCACGGCGCGAGAGCCAGGTAGTACGCGACCAGGTCACCCTTCGTCAGGCCGACCTCCGGGAAGAAGACCTTGTCCGGGTTCGTGATCGCGACCTCGTGCCGACCGACGCGCACCGCCCAAGTATGAAAGGGCCCGGTCGCCCGGGCCCCACTTCCGTACGGAGAGGGCGGGATTTGAACCCGCGATGGACCTTTCAGCCCATACGCGATTTCCAGTCGCGCTCCTTAGACCGCTCGGACACCTCTCCAAGCGCAGGTCAGGGTATCGCGCACACGACGTAGGATCGGCCGCGAGTGGCGACGGTCGTCTTCTTCCCCGAAGGCGCCTTCGGGCCGACGAACAACTGCGTCGGGATCGGAGATGTCCTGCGGCGCCGCGGCCACCGTGTCGTGTTCGTGGTCGAGGAGTCGTTTGCGGGCACCCTCGAGGCCAAGGGCTTCGAGGAGGCGACGATGCGCCTGGGCCCTCCGCCCGAGCAGGAAGAGGAACCGGGGCAGTTCTGGAAGGACTTCATCCGCGAGACGGCGCCCGTCTTCCGTAGGCCGACGATCGAGCAGCTCGAGGGGTTCATCCAGCCGACCTGGCAGGCACTCGTCGACGGCGCGAGGTTCGTCGAGCCGCGCCTGCGTGAGATCCTGGGCGAGCTCGAGCCCGACGTCGTGGTCGAGGACAACGTGGTCGGCTTCGCCGCGCTGCCGACGTGCGGGCGGCCCTGGGTGCGGATCGTCTCCTGCAACCCCGCCGAGCTGAAGGACCCCGATGTGCCGCCGACCTTCTCCGGCTACGCCGTGGCCGGCCGCGAGGGCTGGGACGAGTTCCGCGCCGAGTACGAGCGCTGCCACCGACCGCTCTGGGAAGACTTCGACGCGTTCATGCGCGAGCAGGGAGCTCCTCCGCTGCCGGAGCTCGAGTTCGTCCACGAGTCGCCGTCGCTGAACGTCTACCTCTACCCCGAGGAGGCGGACTACTCACGCGCCCGACCGCTCGGCGAGACGTGGCACCGGCTCGACTCCTGCGTTCGCGGGACCGACGCCGATTGGGCCGAGCCGGAGGGCTTCCGGGAGGACGGCCAGAAGCTCGTGTACCTCAGCCTCGGCAGCCTCGGTTCCGCGGACGTCGAGCTCATGCGCAGGCTCGTCGGCGAGCTGGCCGACAGCCCGCACCGCTTCGTGGTCTCGAAGGGCCCCCAGCACGAGCTGTTCGACCTGGCTGGCAACATGACCGGCACGGAGTTCCTGCCCCAGGCCTCGATCCTGCCGCGGGTCGACCTGGTCGTGACCCACGGCGGCAACAACACGGTCACGGAGAGCTTCTTCTTCGGAAAGCCCATGGTGGTGCTGCCGCTCTTCTGGGACCAGTACGACAACGCCCAGCGGGTGCAGGAGCTCGGCTACGGCGTGCGGCTGGACACCTACGGCCACGAGCCCGACGAGCTGAGCGACGCAATCGACACGCTCCTGGGAGACGAGATGCTCCGGGAGCGCCTCCGCCGTGTGTCTGCCCGGCTTCAGAAGGTTCCCGGAACCGAAAAGGCGGCCGGCCTGATCGAGCGCATCGCCGCGAAGACGACCTAGTGGTGGAAGCCGCTTGCGCCGCTGCCGTCGTGTAGGGGCGCGGACTGCCGCTGCAGGCGGGGGAGCTGCCGCTCGATGTCGGCGACGAGCAGATCGGCCAGGTCATGGCCGAAGCCCCGCTTGACCACCACGCGCAGCGCCGCGAGGTCGGTGCGCTTCTCGGGGAAGGTGTAGGCAGGGACGAGCCAGCCACGCTCCCGCAGGGCATTCGAGACGTCGAAGACCGTGAAGTTGTCGATGTCGTCGGCAAGCGTGAAGGCGAAGACGGGTAGCTCGTCGCCTCGCGTCAGGAGCTCGAACGGGCCCAGCTCCCCGATCCGGTCGGCAAGCCGGGTCGCCACCTCTCGCGCGTAGCCCTGCACCCCTCGGTACCCGTCGAAGCCGAGGCGGAGGAAGTTGTAGTACTGCGCGACCACCTGTGCGCCCGGGCGCGAGAAGTTCAGCGCGAAGGTGGGCATGTTGTCGCCGAGGTAGTTGACCCAGAAGATCAGCTCCTCGGGCAGCGCCTCTGCGTCGCGCCAGACGATCCAGCCCACGCCCGGGTAGACGAGCCCGTACTTGTGGCCCGAGGCATTGATCGAGGCGACGCGCGGAAGGCGAAAGTCCCATTCGAGCTCCTCGTCGACGAACGGAGCCACGAACGCGCCCGAGGCTCCGTCGACGTGGACGGGGACGTCGATGCCCGTCCGCTCCTGGAAGTCGTCGAGTGCCTCGCAGATCTCTTGCACGGGCTCGTACGAGCCGTCGAAGGTCGACCCGAGGATCGCCACGACACCGATCGTGTTCTCGTCGCAGAGCTTGACCGCCTCCTCCGCGGAAAGATTGAAACGGTCACCCTCCATCGGCACGAGCCGCATCTCGACGTCCCAGTAGTTCGCGAACTTCTCCCAGCAGACTTGGACGTTGATGCCCATCACGAGGTTCGGTTGGTCCGTCGGCTCGCCCGCCGCGGCCCGGCGGGTCTGCCAGCGGCGCTTGAGCGCCAGCCCGCCGAGCATGGCCGCTTCGCTCGAGCCGGTCGTCGAACAGCCCGTTGCCTGCTCGGCGTCCGGGGCGTGCCAGAGGCGGCTGAGGCTGTTGACGCAGCGCATCTCGAGCTCGGCGGTCTGCGGGTACTCGTCCTTGTCGATCATGTTCTTGTCGAGGCACTCGGCCATCAGCTTCGCGGCCTGCGGCTCCATCCACGTGGTCACGAACGTCGCGAGGTTCATCCGCGCGTTGCCGTCGAGCATCAGCTCGTCGTGGATGATCTGGTACGCGACGTCGGGCGGTAGCTCCCCGTCGGGAATCCGGTGCCGCGGGATGTGATCCCCCTCGAGCCCGAAGAGCGGGTCCACGGCGAGATCACCCTCACGAATGGCCGGGCCGGCCGGGTGGACGAGGCTCATCCGGGGCTGCTCGCGCCGGCGAAATCGGTCGCCGGCGAAAACGGGTAGAGCTCGTCCTGGCCGGGCTGGATGACGCCGTACGACGACTCCGGCACCTCGTTCCAGGCGCCCGGCAGCGAGTCGCCGAGGGGCTCGGACACCACGAGGCGTGCTTCGTCGCCGACCTCTTGAAGAAGCTCGTTCTCCGGGTAAATCGCCCGCAGCGTGCGCACGTCGGTGCTGAAGAAGAGCGATCGAGAGTCCCGTTCGCTCGAATACCTGAAGGCCCAGACGCACTCGCCGTCGGTGGTCGCGATCGTCCCCTGGAACGGATACTCGACGCCGTGCTGCCGGCCGACGGACTCGACGAGCCCGATCGCGCGCTCGACCGCCCGCGGCGGATCGTCCTCGAGGCCGAAGGTGAGGGCCAAATGGAACAGCACCTCGGAGTCCGTCGTCCCCTCGATCTCCGGGAAAAGGGCGGGGTCGATCGCAAGCACGAGGTCGCGCTTGACCGTGAGGAAGTCGCGGATGAGGCCGTTGTGCATCCAGAGCCAGTTTCCGTGACGGAAGGGATGGCAGTTCGTCTGCTGGACCGGCGACCCGGTCGAGGCGCGAATGTGCGCGAAGACCAGGCGGGATTTGAGATGTCCCGAGAGCTCGCGCAGGTTGCGGTCGTTCCAGGCCGGCTCGATGCTGTGGAACAGCGCCGGAGACTCCATCGCGCCGTACCAGCCCACACCGAAACCGTCGCCGTTCGTCTCCTCCGCGCCCATCTGCGAGTGGAGGCTCTGCACGACGAGCGAGTTCTTGGGCCCGTAGAGCAGCTCCTCGACCAGGACGGGCGAGCCCGAATATGCAAGCCAGCGGCACATGGCGTAGGCACTCTCGCGCCTGCCGCACCCGCCGGCATCGTCCCGATGGGACGAAAAGCGGCATACTTCCGGATGCGTGACCGACGACGTGCCGTCAGCGGGCCGCAAAGAGGCCGCCTCGCCGGAGGGGCAGGAGCCGCTCCGGACGTCCGTGCCTGCAGAAATCCGGAACCCGTCGTTTTCCGTCTCGGTCCGGGGCTACGACCGCGAGGCCGTCGACGAATTCGTTAAGCGCGTCAACCGGGTGATCGCCGAGCTGGAGGTGAGCCGCTCGCCGCAGGCGGCGGTCCGGCACGCCGTCGACCGGGTCACGGAGCAGACGAAGTCGATCCTCCAGGAGGCGCGCGAGTCGGCGGAGCAGATCACTGCCACGGCAGAAGCGGAAGGCGAGCAGATCGTGGCCGCGGCGAAAGCAAAGGCTGCCGACCTGGTCGTCAGCGCGGATGCCCACGCGGAGCGAGTGAACGGCGAGACGGCGCAACTTCTGTCGGACACGCACGCGGAAGCAGAGGGGATCCTCGCCCGCACCCGGGAAGAGGCGGCCGAGCTGCGAAGGCAGGCCGAGGAGCAGCTCGCCGCGCTCCATGCCGAGGCCGAGGCGCGAATGCGCGCGTTGCAGGCCGACACGAAGGCCGTCTGGAACGAACGCGACGAGCTACTCGAGGAGATCCAGGGGATGGCGGGCAGGCTCCAGGACGCCGCCCGCGAGGCCGCAGCCCGCGTGCAACCTCCCGGCGCCGAGCCGTCGCCTCCCGCCGCGGATGATGGGGCTCCCACCGCAGTGAACTCGCCGGCGCAGGACGACTAGCCGGACAGAGGCACGTTGACCGACCCCGGACTGCGTCCGGTTCTCGAGGACGAGACGATCCGGCTGGTGCCACTCACGCCGGACCACGAGCCCGGCGTCGCCGCTCTCGTGGAGGACGAGGACGTGCGCCTGTACACACGCGTGCCGACCGAGCCGACTGTCGACTTCGCCGCCGGGTGGCTGGCCAGGTACGAGGAGGGTTGGCGTGACGGATCGCGCGCGGGCTTTGCGATCGAGGCCCATGACGGCGAGTTTCTCGGGCTGGGGCTCTTCGTTCAGATCCATGAGGAAGGCCGGCAGGGAGAGATCGGCTACGTCGTCGGCCCCGCCGCACGCGGCCGCGGAGTCGCCACGCGGACCCTCCAGCTGCTCACCGACTGGGGATTCTCCGAGCTCGGGCTGGAGCGGATCGAGCTCTGGATCGACGTCGAGAACGTCGAGTCCGAGCGGGTCGTCCAACGCGTGGAGTACGAGCACGAGGGCGTGCTTCGTTCCTGCTGGTTCAAAGAAAGAAGACATCCGCCGCGACTTCGGGATCTGGTCGAGGCTCGCCTCCAAGTAACAGACTGTTACTTTCTCCCTCCACCAGCCGGGGAACAGCAACCTGAGCTGAGAAGGGGTCTCGCTGGCTCGAGCCTGCCGTTCAAGTAACAGACTGTTACTTTCTCTCGGGCCCTCGCAGGGCTGCAGCGCCCTCCAATCGCGGGCAGGCCGAGAACCCGGGCCGGCCGTTGCCCGCTTCTCGCCGGCGACGCTCGCAGCAGCCCGCTGGTTCTCGGCTCGGTCAGGCGGAGGGGGAGGGATTTGAACCCTCGTCGGACCTAACGGCCCGAAACGGTTTTCGAGACCGCCGCATTCGACCGCTCTGCCACCCCTCCACTGCCGGAAGGGTAACGCCACGGCTCGCCGCCGACCGGAAAACCAGCCCCAGAGCGCTCGCAGCGGCGGGGACGCCGGTCGTGGCTCTGAAAGATCACCCGGATGACTGCGACCACAAGCTCGTCCGAGCGTGCGGCCGGCGCGTCGCTCGTCCTCCTGACCTTGCAGCCGGCCAGTTCCTGATGACGCTCGACAGCTCGGTGATGAACGTCTCGATTGCCACGGTCGCCAAGGACGTCGGAACGACGGTGACCGGCATTCAGGGTGCGATCACTGCCTACACGCTCGTGATGGCGGCCCTGATGATCACCGGCGCGAAGATCGGATCCATGATCGGGCGCAAGCGCGCCTTCGCAATCGGGTGCGTCATCTACGGCTGCGGCTCCTTCACCACCGCTTCGCCACGAGCCTCCCGGTTCTGTTGATCGGCTGGTCCTTCCTCGAAGCGCGCCGGGTAGCGGCGTTCGCCGGCGAACGGACCGCTGGAGCGGAGAAGGAGGGATTCGAACCCTCGAGGCAGGGATTCTCCCCACCTAACGCCTTAGCAGGGCGCCGCCTTCAGCCACTCGGCCACTTCTCCGGGCGGGCACAGGATAGCCGAGGATCCCGCCGTCCTTCCCCCTCGTGCGCCGCTAGCCGACCGTTACCTTCTGCTCCATCCCGAGCTGCCGGTGGCCCGGAATCGTGCAGTAGAAGTCGTAGGTGCCGCGCTTCAGCTCGACCGTCAGCGCCTCACCGCCGCCGGGGCTGATGTCGGGCGTCCGCCCTCCGCCGCCGGGGCCCTGGATCTTGAGGTTGTGCGGCACCTTTCCCTCGTTGCGCACGTCGAACGTGTAGATGCCCGGCTGGAACGCCGTCTTGGGCAGGCGAATCTTGTAGTCCACCTCGACGACCGGGACCGAGGTCGCCGCGGCCTCGGCCTCCGAGGCCTCCTTGCCGAACCGTGTCACCGCCGTGAGCATCCCGACGAACAGCAGCACGCAGACGACCACGAAGATCGGCAGTCCGCGACCGGGGAACTGCGGCTTGAAGCGCGGCACGACCATCGAAACGATGATTGAGAACCCGACGAAAGCGGCCGCTACGAGCGCGAGCCCGACCTTGTTGCCGGTGGAGAGACCGAGCAGCAGCACCGCGGGAACCTACCACGGCGCGAGGCCGGCTTAGGTCGCCGCTGCGTCTCCCGGCCGAGGCTCTTCGATCCCGGTCTCGGAGGCCCGACCGGCTCGGGCGCGACCGGGCGCAGATAGAGGTACTCGTAGAGCAGAGCCGCGGCAACGCCGCCGAGCGCCGGGCCGACATACCAGACCCAGGCGTTGCTCCAGACGTTCTGCACGAGCTCCGGGCCGAAGGCGCGCGCCGGGTTCATCGCGGCGCCCGTGTACGGCCCGCCGATGTAGATGTCGAGGGTGATCGTGAAGCCGATCGCGAGCCCCGAGATCACCGAGAACGCGCCGCGCGGATCGACGGCCGTCGCGAAGACCACCCAGACCAGGAAGAACGTCAGCACCGCTTCGATTACGAGCCCGGACCCGCCACTGATGCCCGGGCCGAGCGCCGGGACGCCGAGGTCGACAGCATCGACCTGCGACTGCGGCAGCAGGGCCGTAAGCAGGAACGCCGCCAGCGCCGCCGCGATGAACTGCGAGAACCAGTAGGTCGCCGCCAGGCGAGGCTCGATCCGTTTTGTCGCGAAGAACCCGAGAGTGATGGCGGGATTGAAGTGACCGCCCGAGATGTGGCCGACAGCGCACGCCATCACGCCGATCGCGAGCCCGTGGGCGAGACCGATCGCGGTGAGGTTCGCGCCGTGCGTGGCGATGATCGACCCGCAACCGACGAAAATCAGCGTGAAGGTGCCGACGAACTCGGCCACCCCTCGCCTGAGCATGTCCGTCTGCACGTGCTCAACCCTAGAAAGGCCGCCGGATGGCACGAGAAGCGCTCCATCGAGGGATCTAAGGAACCGGCTCCGGAGGCCGACTTTCTACTCGCTACCACTGCGGAACGAAAGGCGGCAACCGATGTCTGCGGACGACCTCGAAGCGCAAGCTGCGGAACTTCCCCGCGGCGAACCTGAACCAGCGCATCACAGCGACGGCCTAGCTTCCTCCGGGCTCGATGCTCGGAGGGCTCTAGCCCTCGTCCCGGGAGCGCGGCGGCAGGGGCGGCAGCTCCTTGCCCTGGCCGAACTCGCGCTCCGCGGCACGCGCCGCGACCCAGTGGCGAAGACCGAGCCCTACGGGCAGCAGCACGATCAGCATCAAGATGCCCAGCGGCACGAGCAGCCAGCGCTCGGTCAGGTGCGGCCCGATTCCAGGATCTTTCGGCTCAGGCCCCGACCTCGGCTGGTCGGCCGCAGTCACGAGCGTCTCGCGCGGCTGGAAGTAATCGACGAGCCAGTGCCGGGCCGGCCCTTTGCCGACAGCCAGCAGCTCCATGTCCACCCCGAGCGGCTGCACCTTCCGCGTGCGGGCACGCAGGTAGAGCTGCACCATCACGTCGTTTCGGTAGGAGGCGGCGATCCGGGCGCCGTGCTTGTAGACGGGGTAGCGGTAGATCGGGTTGTCGCCGTGCGCCCACTGCGCCCGCGTGACACCGCTTCGGAGATTCGTGGTCGAGAGGTCGTAGGCCGCGATGAGGTCCTTGCCCGCGACGCCGTCCTCGACGAACTGGTTCACCACCGACAGGATCGCCCGGCGGTCGTCCGCTGCGAGCCGGGTCGGCACCTGCACGTGGGTGACCTGAGCGTGTCCGCCCTCGAACGTCTCCTTGTGGGGCTTGGCGGTGTTCCTGAAGTTGAGAGCGAGAACCGTCGCCACGAGAGCCGCGCCGACGAGGATCGCAAGAACCAACGCACGCTTCCGGCGCCGAGGCGAATCGAGCAGACCCCGCATGACGAGCACGATAGCGGCGACGCGAGGGCCCTTCCTCCTGCGCTCATGGTCGTCCTCCTGACGCTGGTGGTGGATGCCGCCGGCTCGGTAGCGATCTTCTTCGCGGAGCGGCACGCCCGCGGCACCGAGGTGCACACTTTCGGACAAGCCGTCTTCTTCACCACCGTGCAGCTGCTGACGGTCTCCTCTCAGCTGCGCAACCCGCTGACCGTCGCGGGCCGGCTGATCGACATCGTGCTCGAGTTCTGGGCGGTGCTCGTCGTCGCCGGCTCGGCCGGAGCGATGGCGGCCTTCTTCCAGAACGCGGACACCGCCTCAACTCGACGCTGAGCCGCTGACCTCCTCGAAGTCCTCGCGTCCTTCGACCGCGAACAGGAGCCACTCGCCCGGAACACCCTTCAGGCTTGCCGACCCACGCTCGCGAAAGCGCAGGCCCGAGCCGGCGACGAGATCCCTCACGGTGCTCGAGACCAGCACCTCCCCAGGCTCGGCCTCCTTGGCGATCCGGGCACCGATGTGGACCGCGATGCCGCCGACCTTCCCGTCGATCACCTCGCACTCGCCGGTGTGGAGGCCTGCCCGGACCTCGAGGCCGAGCTCCCGCACTTCCTCCGCGATCATCTCGGCGCACCTGATCGCGCGGGCCTGGACCGTCGAAGCGGGCGAAGAAGCCGTCGCCCGCGACGTCGAGCTCTGCGCCGCGGAACCGGATCAGCTCCCGGCGGATGACGGAGTGGTGTCGCTCGAGCAGCTCTCGCCAGGCGCGGTCGCCGAGCTCCGCGGCTCTCGCCGTCGAGCCGACGATGTCGGTGAAGAGGATCGTCGCAAGGACGCGCTCTGGCTCGGCATCGTCCCAGCCGCCGGCTTCCCAGACCTCCGTCGTGAAGCGCTCGATCTCGTTCGCGATCAGCGAAGCGGTTGATGTGCCGAAGGCGAGGTGGCCGGCGCCCGGGATCTCGACGAGGCGTGCTGTTGGAATGCGCGACGCCAAGTACCGGGCCGCCTCGACCGGCACGATCGAGTCCTCCGAGCCGTGCAGGACCAGGGTCGGGACGCGCACGGCCGGTAGGACGTGGCGGATGTCGATCTCCTTGTTCATCCGGTTCAGCGCCTCGATCGCCCCGGGGCTGGCGCCGTAGCGGAAGTACTCCAGGAACTCGTCGACCTCGTCCTCATCGAAGAGGCCCAGGTCGCGGGCCGCCTCCCTGGCCCCTTCACGGGGACCGAACATCCGCAGGTTCCGGTCGACCGCGCGCTGGTACTCGTCCTCGGTAACGCCCCACGGATAGTCGGGCGCCCACATCCGGCGCGGAAAGGCGCTGCGGACGACCAGCGCCGCCGTCCGCTCCGGATAGGTGGCGGCAAACAGGATCGCCATCGCCGCACCCTCCGAGAGCCCGTAGAACGCCGCGCGGCCGGAGCCGGCGGCGTCCATGACCGCGCGCACGTCGTCCATCCGAGTCTCCAGCGTGGTCGCGCCGCTGACCCGGTCCGACATCCCGGTCCCGCGCTTGTCGAAGCGGACGAGTCGCGAGAACGACCCCATCTGCACCAGGAACGGCGAGAACGAGTCGAGCTTCCAGGCCTGCTCCAGGTGGGTGACACCGCCCGGTGCGAAGACGAGGTCGAACTGGACCGTCACCGCTGACCTCGTAGGCGATGTTGACGTCGCCGCTCTTCGCGTAGCGAACCTCCGGACGCTCCATTCCGTCAAGTCTGCGGGGCAACTCGGGCCGACGCAATCCTTCGTGAGGGGAGGGGTCCGAGCGCGCACAAAATCCTTACTTGAAATCCGGGTCGCGCGTCGATACGTTCCAGGCTTGCCCGTCCTCGCCAGGTCATCTCTGAGGATCGTTCTCTTCGGCTGCCTCGTCGCGGCGCTCATCGCGGCGACATCGGCACAGGCGGCCAAGAGGCACGTCGCCTATGGGAAGCCCGGCAACGTGCAGGTGACCAAGATCCAGGGCCAGCACGACAGCGCCACCACGCCCCCGGTGGTCATCTTCCCGACCCACCTGATCCGGCGCACGACCATGAAGGCGGGAGTCGGCAAGACCCAGAAGGTCTGCATCATGATGCAGATCTGGGTCCAGGTGGGAAACCCGCCCACCGCGTGGACGGTCAAGGCACACAGCAAGAACTACTGCACGCTGCTCCCGCCCGGCACCTGGGCGAAGATGGGCCAGTGGAATTGGACCGGCACCGTCGCCACTCCGTACCACGCCGAGTACGTCGTCACCTGGTCGACGAAGAAGCGCAAGCTGGCGAAGGCGACATACGACTTCAACGTCGCCGACGACTACCAGTGCCTGTCGCTCTTCTGCCTCGTCGACACCGACCCGACGACCCACTTCCCCTACATCAGCTTCAACTAGGCGATGCTTCTGTCTGCCGGGCCGGCCGTCCGGCGCTTTACCCGTCTGGACCTGGGTCGATACGACCCGGGGCTCCTGCCTGATCCACCGCCGTTCGGTTCCATCGGGACACATCGCGAGGATGCCTTCCTGCTGGTGGGGCGAGAGACGATCCACCGTCCGTCCGCCGACCAGGTGGGATCCTGCCCGTCGTCGCTGATCCTGTGCGCGTCGCTGCCGTCGCTGTTCATGACCCAGATCCCGGACTCACGCTCGTAGGCGATGCAGTTGCCATCAGGTGACCAGGTGGGGGTATGCGCGCCGGGAAGGAGCTCGACCCGACTGCCGTGCGCGGCAGGGTCAACATCGTCCTGTTCGGCCGACCCGGGAATTTCCGTTCACCTCGCTTGCAACTGGAGCTCGGTCAGACTGGGAGACAGCACCGCCTTCGTCGAGGTCGCGGCCAGAAACATGCGTGGTAACAGCCGGATCGCGATCTATCCCTTCGACGTCGTCAACTAGCTGGCGACTGGCCCGCTGTCGCCCCGACCGCGATGAGGTCCATCAGCACCTCGCCAAACTAGGCGGTTTTCGGAGCGGACTAGGCTACCCGGCGCCAGGCGCCCGGTCCTAGGACCGATGTCCCATTGCGACCTGGACCGGCTCCCGGGCAGTCTCGACTCGACCAATCGAGACCCCCAAGGAGGGCCCCGTGAAGAAGCTCAACCTCATCGGATTCGCCGCGCTCGTGGCAATGCTCGTCGCCTTCGCCTCGACCGCGACCGCCGCCGGCACCAAGGGCGGCAAGGGCATCGTCAAGACCGGCAAGTGCACCGCCTCCAGCCACTGGAAGCTGAAGGCCAAGTCCGACGACGGCCGCCTCGAGACGGAGTTCGAGGTCGACCAGAACCGCGTCGGCAGGCGCTGGCGCGTCACGATCTCCCACAACGGCGCGAACGTCTTCAGAGGCATTCGCATGACCGTCGCCCGGAGCGGCTCGTTCACCGTCCGTCGCCTGCTCGCCCCCGCGGCCCCGAACACGATCGTCGCGACCGCGAAGGCACTGCGGGGCGGCGAGAGCTGCCGCGCCGTCCTCTCGCTCTAGCTCATCCCGACCCATCCCCACGCCGAGACCGGGCCTCTCCCCGGTCTCGGCGTGTCTACGAGAGGCCGTGCTCGCGGGCCCAGAGCGCGGCCTGCGTGCGGTCGCTGACGCCGAGCTGCTGGAAGACCCGCGTCAGGTGGCTCTTCACGGTCTTCTCGCTGATCCCGAGCTCGCGTGCGATCAGCTTGTTCGGCATGCCGGCGGCGACGCAGCGCAGGACCTCCCGCTCGCGCTCGCTCAGTTCAGCCTGCTCGCGCTCGGCGCGCGCCGTGAGCAGGGCGCGGGCGGCCTTCGGGGACAGCGGCGACTCGCCGCGCGAGGCCGCGCGCACCCCGCCGATCAGCTCCTCGGGCTCGGCGTCCTTCAGCAGGTAGCCGATCGCGCCGGCGTCGAGGGCGGCAAGGATCCGCTCGCGGTCGGTCAACGAGGTCAGGACGACGACCTGCACCCCCTCGCTGGCGGCGACGATTGCACGCGTCGCCTCGATCCCGTCCAGCTTCGGCATCGAGAGGTCCATCAGGACGACGTCCGGCCGGGTCTGCGCGGCGAGCTCGATCGCCTCGGCGCCATCCGCCGCGCCGCCGACGACCTCGATGTCGGCCGCCGTCGCGAGCAGCCGCTCCAGCCCGGCCCGGACGAGGCCGTGGTCCTCCGCCAGCAGGACCCGGATCACGCGGCAACCTCGACCGAGACGCGCGAGCCCCGTCCCGGAGCGGAGTTGACCTCGAGCTCGCCGCCCGCGTCCCGGGCGAGGTCTTTGAGCATCCGCAGCCCGAAGTGCCCTGCGTCCTCGTAATGCCCGGGGTCGAAGCCGCGGCCGTCGTCCTCCACGAGGAGCCTGGCCCGGCCGTTCTCCGCGCCGACCTCGACCCGAACGTGCTTCGCATCCGCGTACTTGATCACGTTCCGCATCGCCTCCTGGGCGACGCGGAAGAAGAGCGCCTCGGTGTCGCGGCCCAGCCGGAGCCCGTCGTCCACGTCGAGCGCCGTCTCGATCCCGCGCGCCTCGGAGGCCCCGAGCAGGTCGGCGAGCGCCGCCTCCAGGCCGGCCCGGTGGAGCTCGGGCGGGTAGATCTCGACGAGGAGCGTGCGCAGCTGGCTGATGCCGTGCCTCGTCTCCGCCGCCGCCTCGCGCAGCTCCGAGTCGTAGGGCGCCGACGCGCCCTCCGCCGCGGCCGAGAGCGAGTACGAGACCGCCGCGAGGTCTTGCACGACGCCGTCGTGCAGGTCCCGCGCGATCCGCCGGCGTTCCATGTCCGACGCCTCGATCGCACTCCGCAGGAGCCGCTCGCGCTCCTCCTGGCCTCGCTGCACGCGCCTGGCCAACCACCAGGCGAGCGGGAGCTGGATCAGAGCAAGCAGGATCAACCCGCCGAGCATCACGGGCGCGAACTGCCGGAAGATCCGGCGCCCGCGGGCGGAGATGAAACTCGAGCGGTAGTACGTCTCGTAGCGGAGCCGGACCCCGTCCGGAGTCTGCACGGGCAGGTAGACCTCCAGCAGCCTGCCGAACTTGCGCTCGAAGCGGTTCTCGGGCTTCGAGAGGTCGCTGACGGCGGCCTCGGGCGTGCTGTTCTGGAACTCGGCGCGGTCGCCGGGGCTCATCGCGTAGCGTGCCCCGATCAGGCGAGGCTCGTCCGAGTAGACGACGCGGCCGGAGCGGTCCCAGATCTTCACGCGTGCGATCGCCTGCGCGATCGAGACGTCGCTCAGCACCCGCTCCTTCACGACGCGGTCGACGCGCGCAATCGCCTTCGGATCCCCTCGCAGGAGCCCGTCGCTCAGCGAGGGCTCGACCGACCCCTGGGCGGCGATGAGCGTCTGGTCCTTCGCGTCACGGATCGCCTCGGCGTCACCCGCACGTCGGAAGAGCCACACGCCGAGCAGGCTGACGAGCACGACGGCGACCAGGCCGCTGGCCACGTACCGGCCCAGCGCTTCCCGCACGGGATTTCGGCCGGCCGCGGGCCGGCGCCGCCATCTCACGGTGAAAGTCTGCCCGAGGCGCCGGAGCCCCGCTTAGGCCCGCTACTCCTGGATGCCGACGGGGGACCCCAGGTTCGGAATGGGCGTGGCTGGGATTGAACCAGCGACCTCCCGCGTGTGAAGATGCGCTGGCCTTGCGGTCAGCCTCGCCCGGCTGCGGATTCGGTTGTTCAAGCCGGTCCGGGGCGCGCGCCGAAACCAGAGGAAACTCGGTGTGGGTTCCAACTTGGTTCCACGCGCGCATCGCATATGCACACGCGCTACTCGGGCGGACTTCCCAGTCGGAAAACCGTCGGTTGACGTCCGAGGCGGCTCCATACGCTGCGACCCATAGAACCGTTCGACCCTCAGCCAGGAAACACGCCTGAGCCGACTACCCGCCACCCAGTTTTGAGTGCAGGCGTCTACGTGATCCTCGCCGTGCTCACGTTCTTCGAGTAGGTACCGACTGCTCAGCCTGCTCGAACTCCGCACGCATCTCGGTCACCTGCGGGAGCACGGCCAGCGCAGGCAGCATCGGCAGCCAGAGGTTGAAGAGCCGGTAGACGACGACACCCAAGAGGGCACGCACGAACGGGAAGCCGACCCAGTGGAGCGCGAAGGTCATCGCGATCTCGACGATGCCGGCACCGCCCGCCGGCAGCGAGCGCCTCGTAAGGACATAGCCGGTCGCGTAGCCGACGATCAGCGCCGGGACGGAGAGGCGCGGGTTTCCGAAGACCTGCAGCGCTCCCCAGAGGCACGCGATGTCGCCCGCCCAGTACGCCGCGGCACCGAGGAGCCCGAGCCCGTGCTCGCGCGGCGGCGCGACGAACATCGTCCGCAGGATCGAGAGCCCGGCGACGGCGTGCGCGAACCACTGGCGAAGGCGCCCGCCGTCTCCAGGGTCCGAGTAGCGCGGCGCGCGCTTCGGCGAGCTGAGCCAGACCGCAACCAGCGCTCCGGGGATGACCGCGAGCCACGGCAGCGTCAGGCTGAGAGGCACGTCTTCACCGTCCACGAGCAGCGCGATCGCCGAAACCAGGGCCGCGGGCGCGAGGACCGCGTATTCGAGGGCACCGAGCGCGAGCACGCGCGCGACCGCGCCGTCCCGATTCTCCCCGGCGTTGCGCAGCGCCCAGTAATCGACCGCGAAGCCGCCGCTCGTCCTCGTCGCGGCGAACACGCCGAAGCCTGCGACCACCGTCCGGAGGGACTCGCCGAAGGTCAGCGTCGGACCGTTGTCGACGCGGGCCGTGTCGCGGACGACCAAGACGTAACCGGCGTACGCGAGCAGCTGACCGCCGAAGCAGAGTACGAGCCACGCTGGGTGCAGGTTCTGCGCGGCGCGATCGAGTCGCTCACCGCCGGCGAGGTCGGCCAGCAGCGCCACGGCGCCGAGGGCCAGCACCGTTGGCACGACGACGATCAGCAGCGGGTGCCGCTCGAGCCGTTCGCGCGCGAGTCGCAATGCAGTCATCCGTGCTCACACCATCGACTCGAGGCTGCCGTACCTCAATGCTCCACGACTCTGGACTCCGACGCGCGTGCCGTCCCTCCCTAGCGCCCGATCGACCTTGGCGGCCCCTTCATCTTGCTCGATCTCGCGTTCTCGACTCAGAGCTCGAACAACAGGACGGCACGCCTGCCGTCACCCTCGGGCAAGTCCCTGGGAGCTAGCCTGGCTGTTAGCCGCCGCCACCCCCGATCGGCGGAGATGCCTTGAACGTCGCCTCGAGGCCGCGGATGAAGGCGGCCTTCTCGCTCGTCGAGAGCCTCGCTCCCGAGTGGTTCGGCATCACCGTGTAGTAGGACGGCGGCATCGAGCCGCCCTGGATGGATTCCACGATGTCCGAGACGCCCGTGTCCTGCGCGCGGTTCCATTCCGAGAAGTTGAGCGACGAGCGACCAGCCTTGACGTGGCTCTCGACCCACCAGGAGACCGGCGCGACGTTCGTGTACCAGGGCCACTTCGTCTGGTTGCTGTGGCAGTCGAAGCACGCGTCGACCGCGAAGGCCCGCGTCTGGGGCGAGTCCCAGCCTGGCTCCTGGAGCACCGGCGGATTCGTGTGATCGCGCCCGTAGGGAATCGCCTGGATGAGCACGAAGAGGCCGACGAGACCGCCCACCACGTATAGAAGGAGCCGTCTCCATGATCGTCGCCCGCCGCGGGTCATCGAGCGAGGTTGGCGGCGCGGGCGTGTTCGAGCATCCGCGACAGACCTGACCGCGTTTCGGGGAACTACGGAATCGTTGGCGCCGCGTGAGGTTCTGCAGGACGAAGAGGACGTTCGCTGGCCGCTCTGCGAGGCGACGCATCAGGTACGGGTACCACGAAGGGCCGAGCTGCGAGAAGACTCTCTCGCGCGCGCGTGGACGCGTGCTTCGACTGCAACCACGGCAAGACCGGCGTGACCCCGAACGCGATCGAGCGCTAGTAGCCGCGGGTCGTTGTCGTCGGCGTCGTCGTCGTCTGCGTCTTCCCTGAAACGACCACGTGCCAGGTGAAGCTCCGGCCGCCGAATTGGTCGGAGGCGCCGTTGCCCGTGACCTTCCCCGGCGAGCCGTCGGGCGAGAAACGGTAGAGCGGCCTGCCATCGAACGTGACCTGGCTCTTGCCGTCGGGGCGCATAACCGTGCCGAGCTTTGACATCAGGCTCGACGACGCGGTCGCGCCGCTCACGCCCGGCGAGAGTGTCAGCGGAACCCAAATGGTGGTGCAGCTGCCGGTGCAGCGCACGGCCCCCCTCTTCTCCTGGTCGGGGCTGTACAGGGCGAAGCCCTTGGAGTCGACAAGGACGGTGCCGACGCCCGAGACCGTCTTCGATGAAACGGTATCGCCCGCCGCGGCAGGGTTCGAGGCGCTGCTGCTCGAGCTGCTGCTCGAGCTCCCGCAGGCACTGAGGCCTACGGCCGCGCTGGCGGCCAGCCCGAGAGCGGCGGTGTAGATCGCGATTCGGTTCATGCCTTGAAATACGCGAAGGAGCGGCGACCGGATCTCGCGCACAGCGGCAGAGTGCACGTCAGTTTGGCCCGGAGGTGTCCCGGTTGGCTGGGAACGTCTTCGGCGCCGCGGCGACGTCGTGGTGTCAGCAGCCGGGCGCTTCCCACATTCCACGCCTAAGACGTACTCCCCAAGCGGCCGAGAAACTCTTTCGGAGAGAGCGCCCGCTGATCCAACGGCTCAGCCGGCGCTCCGTCTGCCGGTACCCTGCCGTGGTGCGACTGGCAGTCGGGGACATGGTCGTCTACGCCTCGCACGGGGCAGGGCACGTGGCAGCCAGGGAGAGAAGGGTCGTCCTCGGCAAGCGGCAAGAGGTCATCGTGCTTGCGCTCGCGGACGGGCTCTCGGTGGAGCTGCCGATGGAGCGCGCACACGAGCTGCTACGGCCGCTGGCGAGCGAGGCGGACATGTCCCAGGTGCAGAAGACACTGGGCGCAGATCACGCCGCCAACAGGGATCCCTGGCTCAAGCGTCGGAGGGACTCACAGGCGAAGCTGACAGGTGGCAATCCCATCGAGCTCGCAGAGATCATCCGTGACAGCGCGCATCGCGAGTGGACGCTGAGCGCGAAATCGCAGTTGTCTCCGGGCGAAAGGGATCTCTTCGTTAAAGCACGCCAGCTTCTCTCGCATGAGATTGCCCTGGCGCGTGGCGTCGAGCCGGCGGAAGCGAACGCCTGGATCGACGAGCAACTCACGCGATCTGGTTGATCAGCCGGGGAAGCGGATCTCGCGCTCCAACTCCGCCAGCCGAGCACCGGGACACGACTGTGACTGCCCGGCGCCGGCTCGACCAAGCCTGGCTGTCCTCGACGCGGACAGCTACGCGGCCGGTTGTGCATCGGACTCGAAGCGGCGCCCGAGCACCTTGTCGATGATGCCGTACTCCTTCGCTTCCTCTGCGGTCATGAAGTAGTCGCGCTCCATGTCCTTGGAGACCTTCCCGAGCGTCTGCCCACTGTGCTCAGCGACGATCTCCTCCATCCGCCGCTTGAGCGCGATTGCCTCGCGCGCCTGGATCTCGATGTCGCTCGCCTGCCCCTCGAAGCCGCCCCAGAGCTGGTGGATGAGGATCTTCGTGTTCGGAAGCGCCATCCGTTTGCCCTTCGCGCCGGCGGCAAGCAGGAGCGCGCCCAGCGACATCGCGATCCCGACGGAGATCGTCGCGATCTCAGGTTTGACGAACTGCATCGTGTCGTAGATGGCGAGACCGGCGTAAACGGAGCCGCCAGGGCAGTTGATGTAGAGCGAGATGTCCTTGTCGGGGTCCTCGGACTCGAGATGGAGCAGTTCGGCGATGGTCAAGTTGGCGATTGCGTCGTCGATCGGTGTGCCGAGGAAGATGATCCGCTCGTTGAGCAGACGCGAGTAGATGTCGAACGTGCGCTCGCCGTGCACGGTCTGCTCGACCACCATCGGAATCAACGGGCTCATCGCTGCTTCTGGATACTGTGCTTTCAGGCGTCGGCATGGGAGCGCGACCCGCTCAAGCCGAGGCGAGAAACCGACGCACTGAGCATCACACCACCACGAGGGCGGAGATAGGCTCAGCCGAGTGGACGTTGTGTTCGAGGTCGCCAGCCAGCCGTGCACGCGTCGGCGAGCGCGCTGCGACGCTGATGGCGGAGACCCTAAGGGTGAAGGCGGCGCACGAGCCTGGCGCCGAAGGAACCGTAGAGGTCCGGGCCGTCGCCGACCCGATCAGCCTGGGCGGACACGGGGTTGAGGCGGTCTCTTACGCGCTGAACGCTTCGACTGGCGGCAGCGATCGACCTTGGGCGCTCTTCGACGCCGTCAAGCAACTGCACGACGAGCGGCCACGTCAGAAGAGCTAGAGGACAGCCTGCCCGTCGAGTCGAGAACCTCGGCAAGCGCCACGAGATCGGTGAGCGACTCCTCGACCGGCTCGCCAGCTCTGCGGCGAATCGAGGGCAACGGTGGCCGCTTTCATGAGCGCTGACCGGCGGGTCGTGGTGACCGGCTTGGGCGCTGTTACTCCGCTCGGCCCGGACATGGACACGAGCTGGCGTCGGCTCTTGGCTGGAGAAGGTGGCGGCGGCCCGATCACCGCCTTCGCCGCTTCGGATCCATTCTGTGCGGATCGCTTGTGAGGCGAGCGACTTCGAGCCGGAGCGCTGGCTCGATCGGAAGACCATCCGCAAGATCGACCGCTTCGCGCAGCTTGCTGTGGCCGCCGCGCGGATGGCGGAAAGCGACGCTGGGCTAGAGATCAGGTCTGAGCCCGATCGGGTCGGTGCTTCGATTGCGACCGCGCAAGGGGGTGTCGCGAGCCTCGCGGCGTGTCTGCGCGAACTCGGTGAGTCTCAACGGATCCATCCCAGTCTAGTGACGGCGTTCATGCCGAACATGGCGGCCGGGTGGGTGTCGATGGAGCTGGGGACACGCGGCCCGCTAGGCGCCCCGTGCACGGCGTGCGCCGCGTCAGCGATGGCGGTCGGCGAGGGGTACGACGCGATCCGGTTGGGGCGGGCAGAAGTGATGCTCTGCGGGGGAAGCGAGGCGGGGATCACCGAGCTGGCGGTTGCAGGCTTTGCAGCCATGCGAGCACTCTCATCCCGAAACGGCGATCCCGCAGGTGCCAGTCGGCCCTTTGACGCCGACCGGGACGGCTTCGTGATGGGCGAGGGGGCAGCCGTCCTCGTGCTGGAGGAGGTGGAACACGCTCGTGCCCGTGGCGCCAAGGTCTACGCGGAGCTCGCCGGCTACGGCCTCAGCTCAGACTCCTTCCACATGACCGAGCCCGATCCGCTCGGCGCCGGACAAGCCCGTGCGGTGGAGGCTGCGCTGGCTGACGCGGCGCTCGATCCGACAGACGTCGACTACGTCAACGCCCACGCAAGCTCAACGGGGCTCGGCGACGCGATCGAGACGCGCGCTCTCAAGCTGGCGCTCGGCGAGGACAAGGTCTCGACGCTCCCGGTCTCGGGAACGAAAGGCGCGACCGGTCACTGCCTTGGAGCCGCGGGTGCGGTCGAAGCGGCATTCACCGTCCTCGCGGTCAACCGCGACATCGTGCCCCCAACGATCAACTACCAGACGCCTGATCCCGCTTGTGACATCGACTGCGTGCCTAACAACGCGCGGGAGCTCCCGGTCCGCGTCGCGCTGAGCAACAGCTTCGGCTTCGGCGGTCACAACGCTGCCCTCATCATGCGCAAGGTTGTCGACGTGCTGGAACCGCAGAGCGCATAACCCGGGTCGGAGAGTGCGGCGGGATGCTCGCCGCGCCGACCTGCGGAGTCGGCGGCTACGGCGGCGAAACGCTGCGGCGCACCACCCCATCTGTACCGCCTCTAGATGCGGGGCGACCCCACGACCGCTCGTGCGTCAGTCGTCGTCATCGTGTCCCGACGTGACGACCGTGTCGGGCCGCGTCTGCGGCCTTTGCCAGCCCTCGGAGGAGGGCGAAGAACTCAGGGATTGGCCGATGAACAGCCCGTCGGCGGTGAAGGCCTTGACTGCGCCCAGGCAGCGCCGTCGGTCTCGGTGGGGCGGATGATCGAGCACGACCGGGAACTTGCGATCGAGGAAGATCGTCGGCTCGGGCATGATCAGGTTGGTCTGGAGCAGCTCGCCGTCGGCGTTGAGGTCGGGGAACACCAGCCCGGTTGTGGGGTCGGTGAGTGGGGGCGCGTTGCCGGCTTTGTCTTGCCAGGTCTGGAAGTGCATCGTCTCGCTGCCGCCGATGCTGAGCAGGATCCGCAGCACCTCGGGATGGGTGACCCGCTGGGCAAGCGCGGCGTAGAGGCTGGTACCGCCTTGCTCGATCCAGGCGAAGTGGAACCCGGCCGTGTTGGCGATCGCCTGCAGGTGGTCGGGCGGGGCTGAGGTCGGCGTCGCTGCGCGGAATCGCCGGATGCTGGCCGACGGCGAGATCTGGGACGGCTTGCGGGAGGGTGTCGCCGAAGTCGGGGTTCTGCGAGTCGCTGCGGTAGCGTGTCCAGAAGCTGGTGTCGACGGTGAGCTGCATCAGGTTGGTGAGCCGTCCGATCTGCTGGGCGCCGGTCGCCTGACTGCTCGGCAGGGTGCGGAACTGGTCCAGGTTGACCGTGTCCGCGCCGTTCGCCTTCCAGGTAGGCGTTGATGAACGTGAAGTGGCTGATCTCGTCGTCGGTGTTGTCGTGGATGTACTGGTCCATGTCCTCGTCCAGCACCGCGACCGCCTCGGCGTAGGCCGGGTTCCCGCTTCCGCCGGGAACTTCGCTGTCCTGGATGCCGGCGAGCTCGTTGTACTGCTGCCACAGATCGGTCTCGAGAATCTCGAGCGCGGCCGGGAGCGAAGCGTCCGCCGCCATCTCGCCGTCGCGAGCCACCGCTCGCGAAGGCCGGCTAGGCGACGGCGCGCCGTTCTCGACGAGTTCCGTCCGAGGCCGCTCCTGCGAGCTAGGAACGAGGCGGCGCGAGCTCCGACGGCGGCGTCCGTGATCCCTCGCTGATCCGGGCGCGTCGGGAGCTGACGTCCGCGATCGCCAGCACATCGACACGCCTGCTTGCGAACTCAGCTCCAAAGGCGGGCACGCGGGGACCAGGGCTCTCCTGCCCGACCTCCGCCCGCCAGATCGCCTCGCGATCGGTGTCACGAGGATGACCGCCACGACGGAGCATCCACACCAGCGAAGGGGCGCCAGAAGCGCGGCTAACGCGACAATGGGCGGAGATCGACGAACTCCAGGCGCTTCAACGGCGAGCAGGCCGACGAGCGGATTCGGGAGGCGATGAGCGGCTAGTCGGTTCCAAAACTGGTTCCAATGCCGACCATCCTGCACGAACCGCAAAAGCGCCACTCGACGAAAACCCTTTGCGGCGGGTTTCTCTATGGGCGTGCCTGGGATTGAACCAGGGACCTCCCGCGTGTGAAGCGGGCGCTCTCCCGCTGAGCTACACGCCCTCAGCTGCCTGAGGATACCGTCGAGTCGCCGCGGGAGAGCAGCTCGCGGGCCCTCTCTCGTGCCTCGGGATCGTGTGTGCGCCAGAGCCGCTCGACGAGCGTCCTCATCACCTCGCGGATACCCACGATCCCCAGCAGGTTCTCGCCCTCGAGCACGGGCAGGTGGCGGACCTTGCGCTCTCCCATCAGCCGGGCGGCGTCGAGAACGTCGACGTCCGGGGCGAGCGTGACCGGGTTGCGGGTCATCACGTCGCCCACGCGCACCTCCGCGAAGTCGGGGCCCTCGCCGGCGAGCCGGAGGACGTCGCGCTCGGTGAAGATGCCGACGAGCCGCTCGCCCTCGCAGACGGCGACCGAGCCGATGCCCTCTTCCAGCATGCGGGTGATCGCGAGGCGGACCTGATCGTCCGGCTCGACGGTCACGACACGGAAGGCCATGACGTCTGCGATCGCCACGCAGTCGAGTCTAATCGCACAAGACAGGTTGGTACCATCCTCGCTCGCGCCGCGGGCTCGGGTCGGGCCCCGTGCGGTGAGAGCTTGCGAACCGCGTCAGATCCGGAAGGAAGCAGCGCTAAGCGATGACTCTCAGGCGCGCGGTGTGCCCGGCCCGAGGCCGCGGTGCGAACCTTGCAAGCCCCTTCGATAGAGTCGCAGCGTGGCCGCCCTGTACCGGAAATACCGCCCCCAGGACTTCGACGAGGTCGTCGGCCAGGAGGCCGTCGTGCGGACGCTCAAGAACGCGATCTCCAACGGCCAGATCCGGCAGGCGTACCTGTTCGCGGGCCCGCGCGGCACCGGCAAGACCTCCCTGGCGCGGATCCTCGCGAAGGCGCTGAACTGCGAGCACGGCCCGACGCCGACGCCCGACAAGACGTGTCACGCCTGTCGGGCGATCGCCGACGGCACCTCGCTCGACGTGGTCGAGATGGACGCCGCGTCCCAGCGCGGGATCGACGACATCCGCGAGATCCGCGAGCGCGTCGTGCTGCAGCCGGTCGAGGGCCGGCACAAGGTCTACATCCTCGACGAGGCGCACCAGCTCACCGACGCGGCGTTCAACGCGTTGCTGAAGCTGATCGAGGAGCCCCCGCCCCATCTCGTCTTCGTCTTCTGCACGACCGACCTCGGGAAGATGCTCCCCACCGTCCGCTCGCGCTGCCAGACCTTCGTCTTCTCGAGGCCGCGCCTACCCGAGCTCGTGCAGGTGCTGCGGCGGGTGGCCGAGGGCGAGGGGATCGAGGCGCCGGACGCCGCGCTGTCGCTGATCGCCCGCGCGGCACGCGGCGCATACCGAGATGCGGTCTCCACCTTCGACCAGCTGGCTGCCGCGACGGAGAAGCAGGTGACGGTCCAGGCCGTCCTCCAGCTCCTCGGCGCCGTCGAGGAGGAGGCGCTCTTCCGGCTTTGCGACCTGGTGGTCGATCGCGACACCGCGGGCGCGCTGACGTTCGTCGAGGAGCTCTCCGAGCAGGGCCAGGACCTCGGCCGCCTCGTGACCGATCTGCTCGAGCATCTGCGTCACCTCCTCCTCGTTCAGCACATGGGCGAGGTGCCCGAGTCGCTGCCGGTGACCGAGGAGACGCGCGAGCGACTGCGCGAGCAGGCAAACCAGCTCGGCGAGGCGACCGTTCTCCGGCTCTGCGACCTGCTCGCGGTCGCCGTGGAGGACATGCGCCAGGGTGGAGACCCGCGGCTGCCGCTGGAGCTGGCGCTCGTCAAGGTGACACGGCCGGCCGCCGACCTCTCGCGCGAGTCGACCGCATACCGGCTCGAGCAGCTCGAGACCCGTGGCCATTCGGGCCCTGCCCCAGTGACAGTCACTGAGACAGTCACAGTGACTGACACCGTCGACACGCCGGCCGCGCCCGCGCCCGCGCCGCCGTCGCTGGAGCTGGAGCAGCTCCAGGAGGCATGGCAGCGAACGATCCTGCCAGCGGTGGAGGAGAAGTCGATCCCGACCGCATCGGTGCTGCGCGAGGCGCAGCCGAAGGATCTCGCTGGCGACACGCTCACGGTCGAGTTCCCTCGTGCCGCCTCCTTCCACCGCCAACTGGCCGAGGAGCCGAAGAACGCCACCCTGCTCGAGGAGGCGCTCTACGAGGTCACCGGCCGTCACCTCGCCCTGGCCTTCGAGGTCGGCGAGAGCGGCGAGGACGACGAGCCCGAGGAGGAGCAACCGGCGACCGAGGAGGACATCATCGAGCTGATGAAGGGAACCTTCGACGCCCGCGAGGTGGCAGACGAATGAGTGGCATGGACATGAACAAGATGCTCGAGCAGGTCCAGCAGATGCAGGCCCAGATGCAGAAGGCCCAGGAGGAGCTGAAGACCGAGACGGTCGAGGCAACCGCGGGCGGCGGCATGGTCAAGGTCGTCGCCACAGGCGGGGGCGAGATCCGCGAGATCAAGATCGACCCGAAGGCGATCGACCCCGACGACCCCGAGATTCTCGAGGACATGGTGCTCGCCGCCGTCAACGAGGCCCTTCGGTCTGCCCAGAGCCTGATGGAATCCAAGTTGGGCCCGGCGCTCGGCGGCCTCCAGGGCATGGGGCTCCCGGGCCTGTAGTGGCCGACGGGCGTGCAGAGGAGCTGGGGCGGATCTCGCTGTTCGCCGAGCTGGACCCCGCCGAGCTGGAACGCGTCGCCGAGGCGACGAAGGAGCTCGAGGTGCCCGCGGGGCAGGTCCTCGTTCAACCGGGGATGAAGGGCACGGGCATGTTCTTCATCTCCGAGGGCACGGTGCTCGTCGAGACCAAGCGAGACCAGGTCGAGCTCGGCCCGGGCGAGTTCTTCGGCGAGCTCGCGCTGATGACGGCGGAGGCGACCCGGACCGCTCGCGTGCGGGCCCAGACCCCGCTGCGTTGCCTGACCCTCGACCGGGCCAACTTCCGAGAGCTCGTCAGCGCGCATCCGGAGGTCGCGGCCACGCTGCTCGCGGCCGCGCTCAACCGCCTGGCCGAGAACGCCGCCGCGACCGGCTGAGACCGACGCGACCGGCACAATGGCGGCATGTTCAGCCCTGCCGTCGAGAACCTCGTCTCGCAGCTGACCCGCCTGCCCGGTGTCGGCCAGCGAACCGCGCAGCGGCTTGCCTTCCACCTCCTGCGGGTCTCGAAGGACGAGGCCGGCGCTCTCGCGGCCGCGATCGCCGAGGTCAAGGAACGCGTCCGCTTCTGCCGCGAGTGCGGCAACCTGACCGAGGAAGAGACCTGTGAGATCTGCCGCGACGAACGGCGCGATCATTCGATCGTCTGCGTGGTCGAGCAGCCCGCCGACCTGATCTCGGTCGAGCGCACGCACGAATACCGCGGGCTCTACCACGTCCTCGGCGGCTCGCTCTCCCCGCTCGACGGCGTCGAGCCCGAGCACCTGCGGATCGACGAGCTGCTCGGCCGTGTCGAGCGCAACGGCGTCCAGGAGGTCGTGCTCGCCACGAACCCGAACATGACCGGCGAGGCCACGGCGGCGTATCTCGCGGACCGCCTGAGAGGCCGAGTGCGGGTGACGCGGCTGGCGAGCGGCCTCCCGGTCGGCGCCGACCTCGAGTACGCCGACGAGGTCACGCTCGGCAGGGCGCTGTCGGGCCGCCGCGAAATGTAAAGCCCGTACAGGCCCTCACCTAGACTCTCAGCCGTGGCAACCACCGAATTCGAAGCTCTTCCGGCTCTCGAGGGCGCAGAGCCGCGACTCGGGACGCTGGTCGCGAAGTTCGGCGGCACCTCGGTCGCGGACCCGGACAAGATCAAGGACGTTGCGCGCCGGCTCGTGGCGGCGCGGAAAGAGGGCAACCGGGTCGTGGCCGTGCTCTCCGCCATGGGCGACTCGACCGATGACCTGGTTCGCCTCGCATACGAGGTCTCGCCGCGTCCCAAGCCGCGCGAGCTCGACATGCTCATCTCGGTCGGCGAGCGGATCTCCTGCGCGCTGGCGGCGATGGCGATCCACGATCTCGGCGCCGAGGCGATCTCGCTCACGGGCTCGCAGGCCGGGATCGTCACCGACACCTCCCACGGGCGCGCCAAGATCGTCGACGTCCGGGCCCGCCGCATCCACGAAGCGCTCGACCAGGACAAGATCGTCCTCGTCGCGGGCTTTCAGGGCGTCTCGACCGACTACGACATCACGACGCTCGGCCGCGGCGGGTCGGACACGACCGCCGTCGCCCTGGCCGCTGCGCTCGGCGCCGAGGTCTGCGAGATCTACACCGACGTCGAAGGCGTCTTCACGGCCGACCCGCGGCTCGTGCCGGAGGCGCGCAAGCTGCACGCGGTCAGCTACGAGGAGATGCTCGAGATGGCGGCCTCGGGCGCGCGCGTCCTCCAGGTACGCTCGGTCGAGGTCGCACGGAACCACCACGTCAAGCTCCACGTCCGCTCCACGTTCTCGACGGCGGACGGCACCTGGATTCGCGAGGAGGACGAACGGATGCTCGAGAAGGCGCTCATCTCCGGGATCACGCACACGCGCGAGGAGACGCTGTACCGCGTCGACGGCACGAGCCCCGCGCCGCTCTTCGCGGCGCTCGCCGAGGCCGGCGTGAACGTCGACACCATCCTCCGTACCGGCCCGGAGATCCTGTTCTCGGCGCCCGCGGAGGACCGCGAGACCGCCGGCGACGTGCTGGAGGGCCTCGGCGTCGACTGGAGCGCCCGGGACGACCTCGGCAAGGTGAGCGTGATCGGAGCCGGCATGAAGAGCCATCCCGGCGTGGCCGCGAAGGCCTTCGAGACCCTGACCGAGGCCGGGATCGAGCCCGAGGTCGTCATCACCTCGCCGATCAAGATCGCCTGCCACGTGCGCGGGGAGGACGTCGAGCGCGCCGTCGCCGAGCTGCACCGCGCCTTCGAGCTCGACGCCCCGGAGGCCGAGCGCCAGCATGCGTGACGCGCGGATCGGGGTGGTCGGCGCCACCGGAGCGGTCGGCGCGGTCGTCCTCGAGCTCTTGCGCGAACGCGGTTTCTCGAACGTGCGCGCCTTCGCCTCGGCCCGCTCGGCCGGGTACGAGGCTGGCCGGCGGCCTGGTCGTCGAGGAGGCGACGCCGGAGGCGCTGGCAGCCGGCGACCTCGATCTCTGCCTCTTCTCGGCCGGGACCCGGGCGAGCAAGGAGCTCGTGCCCCACGCCGTCGGCGGCGGCGCGGTCTGCATCGACAAGTCGGCCGCGTTCAGGCTCGAACCGGGGGTGCCGCTCGTCGTGCCGGAGGTGAACGGAGATCGTGCACTGGAGCACAAAGGTGTCGTGGCGAACCCGAACTGCTGCGCGATCCCGCTGGCGCTCGTGCTCGCGCCTCTGCACGAGGCGGCCGGCCTGCGCGCCGTGCGCGTTGCGACGTACCAGTCTGCCTCCGGGGCGGGGGCACAGCGCCTGCAGCGGCTGATCGACGAGCCGCAGGCCGAGCACGACCTGTCGATGGACTGGGACTACGACGGCGAGGAGTTCGAGGAGGAGTCGAAGCTGCGCGAGGAGACCCGCAAGATCCTCGAGCTGCCGGAGCTGCCTCTGAGCGCCACATGCGTGCGCGTCCCGGTGCCCGTCGGGCACGCCGAGTCGGTCTGGCTCGAGACCGAGCGTCCGCTCTCTCCCGACGAGGCGCGTGAGCTGCTTGCCGCTGCCGACTCGGTGCGCATCGAAGAGTTTCCGACTCCCGGCCAGGCGGCCGGTGGGGACGACGCTCTGGTCGGTCGAATCCGCGTCGATCCCGCCGCCGAGAACGGGCTTTCGCTCTTTCTCGCCTGCGACAACCTGCGCAAGGGCGCGGCGCTGAACGGGATCCAGATCGCGGAGCTCGTGCTCTCGCGGCGCCCGATTCCCGCCTAGGAGGGTTTGGCGGAATAGCGCTCGTCGCCGGGGTGCGATGGTCGTTCCGAGGCAAGGACGCAGGGAGCGCTCGTACCGGAAGGTACGGGCGCGACTGAGGACGCCGCTTCGGGGCGAGCAGCGCGGCCCTGCGACACAGTCGGTATTGCGTCAAACCCTCCTAGATACGCCGGATTCCGCTTTTTCTCTCAAGAGGGCGGGGTGATCGCCCGATACCTACCGGGACATGCGGCCCGCACGTCTCGACCACAGTTTCTTCGACAACGAGCCCCGCTCCCACCTCGGGGCGCTCTTGCTGCGCAAGGGGCTCGTCACGAACGAGGACCTCGACCGGGCGCTCGAGGAGAAGCAGCAGGGCGAGCTCCTCGGCGAGGCGCTCGTCCGCCTTCGGTTCTGCTTCGAGGACGACGTCGCCCGCGTTCTGGCCGAGCAGGCCAATGTCGAGTTCGTCGACATCGGCGTGACCTCGGTCGACCATCGGGCGACCGAGCTGCTCTCCTGGAGCGAGGCTCAGGAGTTCCGCGCCATCCCGCTCCGGCTGCACTCGGACGGCAGCGTCTCGGTCGCGGTCGCCGACCCCACCGACGAGACGCTCCTCGCCAAGCTCACGCTCGCTCTCGGCGGCTGCGAGGTTCGGCTCCTCGTGACGACGCAGTCGGCCCTTCGCAACGCCTGGGCCACCGCCTACCCCCAGCGCTAAGGTCTTCGCGGCTCCGGAACGGGCTCCGGGAGGAACGCCTCCCGCAGAGCCCGCAGGACCTTCCAGCGCTTCCCTTCGAGCACCGGCACCAGCCCGCCGAGCTCCAGGCGCGCCAGCTGGACCGAGCCCGACGTGCGAACGACCTGGAAGCCGAAGTCGGCGAGGAAATCCTGCGGAAAGACCGTTCGGTGGACGAGGAAGCGCTCGTAGTCGGACTCGCCCTCCGGGTAGCGGTAGGCGAACGCCTCCAGAGCGGCGGCGCCCTTGTCCTTCGCCTCGCCGATCGCGGCTAGGAAGAGCGACTGGAGCACCCACGGGCTCGAGCGGTCGACCAGGTAGGCGCACGTCACCAGCACGGCGTCGTCGGACGGCGGGCCTCCCGGCAGCTCGAGCGAGCGCGGGAAGAGCCGCGCCGCTCCGAACTGCATCGAGCCGAGCACCTTGCCGTCGTCGTCGAGGTAGAGGGAGCCCCAGGCGCCGAACTCCGTCTCGGCCTTCTCGATCCAGCGCTCCTTGTCGACCGTCCGCCCGGCGGTGCGCGACTGCCACCACACACACTCGTGGCACACGCTTGGCGCCTGCACGAGCGTGGCGCCGGTGAGGCCGTGGATCCGCAGGCTCACGGGCGGATCCTCTGAGCTCCGCGGATCGACCGGTCATCTCGCGGCCGATCTCGTCCACGACCACGTCGACCGACGCGGCCGTGCCCCGGCCATGCGCTCTAGGTAGTCGGCCACCCGCTGCTGCACCTCTCGCCCCACCTGCGGCGCGGACGCGCCCCAGGCAAGCTCGAGGTGGAGCTCGACCCTGACCGCGCCGTCTTCCCCGTTCACCCGCACGGCGGCGTGCCGCGGCAGCCGGCTCTCGACCAGCCCGGCCACGCCTTCGACTTCGACCGCCGCATCGGCCGCGTAGCTGGCGAGCACGTCCGCGGCGACGCTGGCACTACCTTCCATCACACGGATTGTAAGTTCAGCTCGGTCGCCTCAGGCCGCGCCAGGAAGCGGAACGGGACGAACGTCGTCCCGAGCCCGGACGAGAGGTGCAGCGTCCCGGTGGGCCGCTGGTAGAGACCGCGGATGTACGTCCAGCGGATGTGCGCGAGCCGCAGCCGGCCGCCCGGCCACGGGACGCAGATCTGCCCGGCGTGCAGGTGCCCGGCCAGCACGAGGTCGAACGCCCCGGCCGGGATCAAGTCGATCACGTTCGGGTAGTGGCAGAGGAGGATCCGCAGGTCCGCGTCCGGGTCGACCAGCCGCTCGGGGCTCGAGCGGCGCAGGCGGTAGGACCGCGGGTCGACGCCGACGATCTGCACCCGCTTGCCCCGCAGCTCGAGTGTCCGCGAGTCGTCCAAGAGCAGGGTCGCGGGCTCGAGGTCGTACACCTCGGCCGGGTGCGAGAAGGGATCACGCGTAAGGGCGAAGTCGTGGTTTCCGAGCACGGCGAAGCAGTTCGGGAGCCGCGCGAGCAGCTCTCGAAGCCGCGGCTCGCCGCTGCGGCGCGAGAGCAGGTCGCCGCTGAGCAGCGTCAGGTCGGGGCTGCGCTCCTCGACCCACGCCACAGCACGTTCGACCGCCGCCGAGCCTCGCGAAGGGAAGCCGAGGTGCAGGTCGGAGAGGTGGGCGATCCTCAGGCCCTCCAGCTCGTCGGGAAGCCCGGGCAGCGGGCACCGGAGCGTCTCGAGCCGGACCCAGCCGGCTTCGAAGTGACCCCATCCCGCAGCGCCGGCGCCGAGGGCGGCGCCGAGGACCACGAGCCTGCGGGGCACTAGGCTTCTGCTTCGAGCTTCTCGACCACCGGACCGACCGGTACGACGTGCCGCTTGAACTGCAGCTCGGACTCCTCGAGCCCGGCCGCGACGCCGATCAGCTGCGAGAGGTGCAGGATCGGCATGTGGTAGTCGCGCCCGGTCGCCTTCTTCAGCTTCGACTGCCACGCGTCGAGCGAGAGGTGACAGAGCGGACAAGGCGTCACCATCGCGTCCGCGCCGGCCTCGGTGGCCTGCTCGATCGGCTGGATCAGCTCACCGAGCGCAACCTCCTCGCGGGCCTGGATGATCGGGAACCCACAGCATTTGATCTTCGCCGGGTAGTCGATCGGCTCGCCGCCGCAGGCCTCGATGATCGCCTCGAGCGACCACGGCTTGTCGGGGTTCTCGAAGCCGAGGATCTTCGACGGCCGCAGGATCTGGCAGCCGTAGAACGGGGCCACCTTGAGCCCCTTGAGCCCCTTGTGCGCGACCTCCTTCAGCCGGTCGTAGCCGTCGCCCTCGGCGATCATCCAGAGCAGGTGCTTCACGTCGACGGTGCCCTCGTAGGGCGGGGCTCCGACAGCCTCGAGGTTGGTGCTCACCCGGGCGCGCAGGTCGTCGTCGTTGCGAAGCTGCCAGTTCGCCTGACGCAGGTTGAGCGTGCAGACGTTGCAGATCGTCATCAGCGTCTCGTTCCCGGTCGCCTCGGCGTAGGCCAGGATGCGCGCGTTCAGGTGCAGGTAGTAGTCCGGCTCCGCCTCGTGGATGTCGCCGGCGCCGCAGCAGGTGACCGACTCGAGCTCGTCCAGCTCGATCCCGAGCTTCGGCGCGAGCGCCTTCGTCGAGGTGTTCAGCTCCTTCGCCGAGAGCGCCGCGAGGCAGCCCGTGTAGTAGGCGACCTTGGTCATCCCTCTGCGTGCGGGGGCTCCACCCCGGGTTGGATCTCCGGAGCGTTCTCGCGCGCGCCCGACTCCTCCAGGAACTCGATCTGGGCGAGCGCGTGCTCGCCCTGCACGATCCCGAGCGCACCGGCGCGACCCTGCTCCTTGATCAGCTCGCGCAGCAGCCGGGCCTCGCGCACGTCCTTGGCGACGTGCGGCGGGATCGGCGGAGGCACCTTGCCGTGCTTCGCGAGGTTGAGGGCGAAGCCGATCTGCTTGATCGCCGCGAGCGTGCCCTGCGTCTTCGGCACGAGCTCGGTCTCCCGCAGCCAGCCGGTCGTCTCGGCCGACTTGACGAACCACTTGGCGTGCTTGGCGCCCATGTCGTGGTCGATGTCCAGCCGGATCGACTCGGCGCCGAGCTTGGCGATCGCGTCACGCGGGTCGACGCCCTTCGGGCAGCGCTCGTTGCAGAAGTAGCAGCGAGTGCAGTCCCAGATCCCGTGCTCCTCGTTGAGGGTGTTCAGGCGCTCGACCTCCCCGCGATCGCGCGGGTCGCCGACGAAGCGGAACCCCTTCGCGAGGGCAGCCGGCCCGATGAACTCGGGATCCGACTCCATCGAGTTGCACTCGGAGACGCAGCAGCCGCACATGATGCAGAGCGCTTCCTTGTGGATCGCGTTCATCTTCTGCTGCGAGACGATTCGCTCCTTCTCCGCCGGCTCGTCGTAGCCGGGATCGAGCCAGGGCTTGACCGAGCGGACCTTGCTCCAGAAGGGCTCCATGTCGACCACGAGGTCCTTCAGCACGGGCATGTTCCCCATCGCGCTGATCACGGGGACATGGCCCGCGTCCACGATCGGCTTCATCCGCTCCTTGCAGGCGAGCACGGCGCGCCCGTCCATCCGCATCCCGCAGGAGCCGCAGATCATCATGCGGCAGCTCTTGCGGTAGGCGAGCGTCCCGTCGTGCTTGTCCTTGATCAGGTCGAGGACGTCGAGCAGGCAGGCCCACTCCGGGGCGTCGACCTCGTACTCGCGCAGGTCCTTCTCCCCGGACTCCGGGTCGTACCGCCAGATCTTCAGTGCTACGTCCGTGTCAGCTCCCTTGTGGTCCCAGCAACTGCTCGAAGTCGATCACAGCCGTCTCCGGAGGCGCCGTGATCGTCACCGGCGAGCCGAAGTCATACAGCTCCATCGTGATCTTCGCCGACTGACTCTTGCTCGAATGCTGTGTGTAGGACACCTTGTGGACGAAGCCGTCGTCGCCGACCCAGACGTCGACCGGGAGCTTGGTCACCCCGGCGACATCGATCACGCGGCGAATCGAGCGCCTCGTCGAGCCCTTCGCCCGGCGCGCGGCCTGCTCGAGGTCGATCGTGGCGCGGTAGTGCGTCGTGTTCTCGCCCCGCACCTTCTCCTCGCCCACCTTCTCGACTTTGCCGCTCGCGCCGCGGAGGTAGGCCAGGGCGGCGGTCGGCGTCGGGTTCGAGTCGACGAGACTGCCGAGGTCGACGCCCTGCTGCTTCGCCAGGCGGGCCAGATCGACCCGCACCCACTCCTTCCCCGCAGGCAGAAGCTGCTGGAACGCCGGCGTGCGCAGGTACAGCACGTTCCCGTCGACGATCGTGTCCACGGTCGTCGTCTGGCCGTTGCTGTCGACGGTCATCGCAAGCTTGCCCGCCGCGTTCGCTCCTGTGTCGAACACGCCTCGGCCGCCGCCGTTCGCGCCGGTGCCCGCGATCTCGAAGTCGACCTTGACGCTGCCGGCCCGGGTGGTCGCCGAGGCGGCCTGGGCGATCGGATTCGCCTCCGGCGCGCCGCTGCCGGTGTCGGATTTCTTGTCGCCGCTGCCGCCACACCCGGCCGCGAGGACCAGGAGCGCGGCCAGGACCGCGACGCGCCGCATCAGTAGGTCCGTTCCATCGGCTGCCACTTCGTCATCGTGACCGGCTTCCATTTGAGCCGCGGCGCGCCGTGCTCCATCGTCACGATCGTGTGCCTGAGGTAGTTCTCGTCGTCGCGCTCCGGGTAGTCGTAGGGGCGGGCGTGGGCGCCACGGCTCTCCTTGCGCTCGATCCCGCAGACCACCATGCAAGTGGCGAGGTCGAGCATGAAGCCGAGCTCCATTGCCTGCGTGAGGTCGTTGTTGAAGACCTGGCCCTTGTCATCGACGATCACGCGCTCGTAGCGCTCGCGCAGCCCGGCGACGATCTCGCCCTGCTGCCTCATCTGCTCCTCGCGCCGAAAGACGCCGAAGTTCTCGTGCATGGTCTCCGCGAGCTCGTTGCGAATCGACCAGGGCCGCTCGCCGTCGGTGCGGTCGAGCAGCTGCCGCAGCTCCCGCTCGGAGTCGGCCTCCACCGACGGCGGCACCTCGACCGTCGTGTGCGTGAGAGCCCAGTCCGCAGCATGGGCGCCGGCGCGCTTGCCGAAGGTGATCGTCTCCATCAGCGCGTTCCCGCCCAGGCGGTTCGCCCCGTGTACCGAGACGCAGGCGCACTCGCCCGCGGCGTAGAGGCCCTCCAGCGAGGTCGTGCCCCAGATGTCCGTGTCGACCCCGCCCATGTGGTAGTGAGCGCCGGGCCGGACCGGGATCGGCTCGTAGATCGGGTCGACGCCGGCGAAGGTCATCGCGAGCTCCCGGGTTCCGTGCAGGCGCTCGAGAATCTTCTCCGCGCCGAGGTGCCGCATGTCGAGCAGGACGTTGCCGTCGACGCCGCGGCCCTTGATCGATCTCGGTCTGCTCGGCCCGGGAGATGACGTCGCGCGAGGCGAGCTCCATCGCGTTCGGGGCATAGCTCTTGAGGAAGCGGTCGCCTTCGGAGTTGAGCAGGTAGGCGCCTTCGCCGCGGGTGCCCTCGGTGATCAGAACCCCCGTTGGCGCGAGGGTCGTCGGATGGAACTGCATCATCTCCATGTCCTCGAGCGCGACCCCGACCCGCAGAGCCTGGGCCATTCCGTCTCCGGTGCAGGCGTAGGCGTTGGTGGTGCCGCTGTAGAGCCGACCCGCGCCACCGGTGGTGAGGATCACCGTCTTCGCCCCGATCGTCGCCAGGCCGCCGTCGATCAGGTTCCAGGCGACCACTCCCTGGCAGCGGTCCTCGTGCTCGACGAGCTTCCAGACGAAGAACTCCTCGTAGACCTTCAGGTCGCGCTTCATCACCTGCTCGAAGAGGACGTGCACCAGCACGTGGCCGGTGATGTCGGCCGCGTAGGCCGTTCGCGGCTCGCCCGCAGCGCCGAACGGGCGCTGCGCGATCCTTCCGTCCTCCGTGCGCGAGAAGACCGCCCCCCAGTGCTCGAGCTGGTAGACGTCGCCGGGAGCCTCGTTGCAGAGGATCTCGATCGCGTCCTGGTCGCCGAGGTAGTCCGAGCCCTTGACGGTGTCGAAGGCGTGCTTCTCCGGATCGTCCTCCGAGGCGTTCCCGAGAGCGGCGTTGATGCCGCCCTCGGCCGCACCGGAATGGCTTCGAACCGGATGGATCTTCGAGATCAGCGCGACGTCGGCGCCCGCATCGTGCGCTTCGATGGCCGCCCGCATTCCCGCGCAGCCTGCCCCGACAACGAGCACGTCGTGCTTCGCTTCCACCGGGAACGGACGCTATCGAAACGACGGCAGGCTGAGGCTCCTAACGGATGCGGCGACGGTAGGGACTGGCGCCGGCCGCAGAAATCCTGATGATGGGGGCGTGCTCCGAATCGATCGGCACCGGCTCGGCCCCCGGGTCTACGTGCTTGGAGCCCGCGTTCACGAGTGGCATCTCGGCGCCGGCCTCCTGCTGGCGCTCGCGATCGGCGCTGCTCCTCGACAAGGTCGATCCCGGACTGGCCACGGCGGCCGGCGTGTTGCTCGGCGTCTGGCTCGTGGCGAAGGACTGGCGCGACCTAGTGCCGTCACAGCGCGACACGACCCACTGGCGACTCGGTCTCCATGCCCAGCCCAGCTCCGTTGCGCGTGGTGCGCCGAGCCGATCCGCTCCCGAAGCTGGCTGCGCTCGGAACCGCGCTGGCGGGGCTCGTGAACATCGCCTCCGCGGTCACGCCCAACATCGAGTGGCGCAACCATCTTCTTCTTCAGTTCGCGCCGTTCGAGGCGTTGCGCCTTTCGCATGCGGCGGCCGTGCCGGCGTCGCTGCTGTTGCTCGCGACGGCGCCCTATCTCTGGCGTCGGCGCGAGGGGGCATTGCGCCTGGCATTCGTGCTGCTCGTCGGCCTCGGCGTGCTCAACTTGCTCAAGGGGCTGGACGTCGAGGAGGCGGCCGCCAGCTTCGCCGTCGCCGGGGTGCTCTGGCTGGGAAGAGGATCGTTCTGCGTGCGCCACGACCCCGTCACGTTGCGATCCGCTCTGTTGCGGCTTCCGCTCCTCATCGGGTCGGGCCTGCTGCTCTGCACTTTCGCCGTCTGGCTGGCGGCGCCCGAGAGCGCGAGCCTCGGCGCAGTGCTGCGCGAGACGCTCGCGGCACTGTTGTGGCAGCCGGGGCCGCTCGACTTCCGCGACGAGCTCGGCGCCGTCGACGAGGCGGTCGGCCTGACCGGCGTGCTCGCGCTCGCTACATCGCTCTGGATCGTCTTCCGCCCACTCGCCCCGCCGGCCTCGTTCCCGGATCTCCGTCTAAGGCGAGCCGCCGCCGGCCTCGTCCGTCGGCACGGCTCCGACACGCTTGCGTACTTCAAGCTCCGCCGCGACCAGCACTACCTGTTCAGCGAGGACAGCCGCGCGTTTCTCGGGTACCGGGTCGAAAACGGCGTCCTGCTGGTCTCCGGCGACCCGGTAGGCCCGGAGGAGGCGATTCCGGGGCTGCTCCGCGAGCTGAGCCTGTTCGGCGAGGCCCGCGGCCTACGGGTTGCGGCGCTCGGAGTCGGAGAGCGGCTCCTTCCGCTCTGGAGGCAGCTCGGCCTTCGGACTCTCTATCTCGGCGACGAGGGCGTCGTCGACACGAGCGCGTTCTCGCTCGACGGCCGCGCGATTCGCAAGGTGCGCCAATCGGTCTCGAGGCTGGAGAAAGCCGGCTACAGCGCCGTCCTCAAGGATCTTGCGGAGCTCGACGAGCCACAGCTGGCCGAGCTGGAGCGCGTCAGCCGCAGCTGGCGGGACGGAAAACCCGAGCGCGGCTTCGCGATGTCCCTCGATGCTCTACGCCAGGAGGACCACGGCGACAGCCTCGTCGTGGCCGGGAAGGACAGCGAGGGGCGAGTGCGCGGATTTCTCCATTTCGCACCGAGCTACGGCAGGCCGGCCGTCTCGCTCTCGCTCATGCGCCGCGACCGGGACACGCCGAACGGCCTGACGGAGTTCCTGGTGGTCAAGGCGATCGAGCTGCTGCGGGCTCGCGGAGTCGAGGAGGTCTCGCTCAACTTCTCGGTCTTCGCGCGCCTTATCCACGAGCCCAGGGGGCGGGCCGAGCGAGTGCTCGGCCGCTTGCTCTTGTTCGCGGACGCCTTCTTCCAGATCGAACGGCTCTACCGCTTCAACGCGAAGTTCTTCCCTCGCTGGGAGCCTCGCTACCTGGTGTACGAGCGCCGGCTCGGGCTCCCCCGGGCCGGCCTGGCGGCGCTTTGGGCCGAGGGCCAGGTCCCGAAGCCGGGGCGACACTAGCGAGCGCGCGGGCCGAGTCGAGCGAGATCCAGAAGCAGAGGGCAGAGAGCGGCAACTCGGCGACCAGCGCTTCCAGGATCGCCCAGTGCAGCTCGCGCCCCGGCTCCGCCGTGATCACGTCGAACCAGGCGTCACACAGCATCGCCGTCCCCGCCGCGGCAGCCACCATGGGCAACAACGGCGAACGCCGGACGAGCGCCAGCAGCGTGGCCGTCAAGGCGATCGCCTCGAAGAGATCGAAGCCGGCCCAGGCCAGGTCCCAGTGGTGCGTGACGTGCTCCCCCGGCAGGGTCGAGCTGATGTAGGCGGTCCACGGAAACAGCGCGATCACCACGCCGCCGAGCAGCAGCACCAACCACGTGCGCCCCATCCTGAGCCTGTGCACGAGGGTCATCGCTGCATTGTGCTGGGTATGCTCCCCGCCGTGGCCAAGATGCTCTTCCGGCTGCCCGCTGCGGCCGGAGTGATCGACAACCCGGACCCCGAGGAGCTCAAGCAGCTCACGGCGAAGATGCCGAACGCCCGGCCGACCGGGTTCGGCAACCTGAACATCCAGACCGAGGTCGTCAACCGCTCGAAGGGCTCGACGTTCATCGTCACCGACGAGCCCGACGGCCAGAACCAGGCGATCACGCTCGAGGAGGGCGAGCTCTGGGCCGCGCGCCAGGACGAGTACATCGCCGGGCAGGAGATGGTCGTGATCGACGGCTACATCGGCAACGACCCGGAGTTCCGCACCCCGGCGCGGCTGTACAGCGAGGCGGCCAACGCGAACATCGCCGGAATGCAGCAGCAGCTCTACTTCTCTCCGGCCGACGGCGAGGAGCTCGAGCCCGAGCTGACCGTGATCTACACGCCGAACCTGAAGGCCGAGGGCTATCCGGACGACCGGCTGATCGCCGTCGACCTCGAACAGGGCGTGACCCGGGTCCTCAACTCCGACTATTTCGGCGAGTCGAAGAAGGGCGGCCTGCGGATGTGGAACAAGCTCGTCTACGACCGCGGCGGGATACCGCTGCACGCGGGCTGCAAGATCATCCCGACCGAGCGCGGCAAGCGCGTGGGCCTGATCGTCGGGCTCTCGGGAACCGGTAAGACCACGACTACCTTCACGCGCCAGAACGGCTCCCTCCCGGTCCAGGACGACTTCGTCGCCTGGATGCCGAACGGCCGCGTCTACGCGACCGAGAACGGCTGCTTCGCGAAGACCTTCGGGCTCAACCCGGACGACGAACCGACGATCTACGGCGCCGTGACGCAGCCGAGGTCGTATCTCGAGAACGTCTCGCAGCACGGAGACGAGGTGGACTTCTACGACACCAACTACACCTCGAACGGCCGCGCGACGTTCCCGTTCGAGGTGATCGAGGCCGCCTCCGCCGACGAGATCGAGGAGGCGCATTTCCTCCTGATCCTGAACAAGAACGAGAACATCGTCCCGGCCGTGGCGAGGCTCGAGGGGCCGCAGGCAGCGGCGTTCTTCATGCTCGGCGAGACCACCGGCACGAGCGCCGGCGGCGCGGACGAGGCCGGCAAGTTCCTCCGGGTTCCCGGGACGAACCCGTTCTTCCCAATGCCGCATGACCTCCAAGGCAACCGCTTCCTGGAGCTGCTCGCGGAGCACCCGCTCGAGGTCTACCTGTTGAACACCGGCCGCGTGGGCGGGCCGGATAGTGACGAGCGCTCGCTCAAGGTGCGGATCAAGCACTCCTCCGCGATCGTGAAGGGCATCGCAGAGGGCACGATCGAGTGGGAGCGCGACCCCGACTTCGGCTACCTCGTCGCCGCGGCCGTGCCGGGGATCGACGAGCGCGAGATCCTCCAGCCGCGGCTGCTCTACGAACAGCAGGGCCGAGGCGAGGAATACCGTGCGCTCGTCGACCGCTTCAAGGCCGAGACGAGCCGAGTTCCTGAGTGGATTCTCCAGCCTGAGCGACGAGATCGTCGCAGCCGTTTCGTAGGGAGACGGCTCGGAGGCGAGCGGTAGCGGAATCCCGTGCCTGACGGCGAATGCTTCGCCGTGAATCGCGAGATCGACCGGTTTCTCGAAAGCCCTGCGCTCTCGGAGGCGACGCGGCGCGCCTACCGGGTCGACGTGCGCGAGTTCGCCGACTGGCTCGAGCGGCGCGGCACGCGCCTGCAGGACGTGGACGTGCGCGCTCTCGCCGACTACGCCGCCGAGCTCGGTCGCGCCCGGCCGCGCAAGCTCGCCCCGGCGACCATCGCGCGCAAGCTCGCCGCGGTCCGCGCCTTCCTGCGCCATGCGCTCGGCAAGGAGCGCGCGCCGGACGCCTCCTTCGCGCCGAGACGGCCGCTTCGACTGCCGGACGCGCCGCGGCCGGAGGAGGTCGACGGCGCGCTCGACTCGCTCGCTGGCGACGAGCCGCTCGCGATCCGAAACCGGACCCTCGTCGAGCTCGTCTACTCGGCCGGCCTGCGCTCGCAGGAGGCTGTCGACCTCGACCTCGCCGACGTCGACTTCGAGCAGGAGCTCGTGCACGTGCGCGGCAAGGGCGGCAAGGAGCGCGTCGTCCCGCTGGGCGAAGAGGCCTCGCACGCACTCGCGGTCTACCTGCGTGACGTGCGCCCGCGGCTGGCGCGGGGCGCCGAGAACGCACTCTTCCTGTCCGTGAACGGCCGCCGGCTCGACACGAGCACCCTTCGGCGCCTGCTCCCCCACCCGCATCGACTACGGCACGCCTTCGCGACGCACCTCCTGGAGGGCGGAGCCGACCTCCGCACGATCCAGGAGCTGCTGGGTCACAGCTCCCTCTCGACCACGCAGATGTACAGCCACGTCGACGCGCGCCGGCTGAGGAAGGTCTACGACAAGTCGCATCCGCGATCCTGAATCCTGTGATATTTTTATCACGTAATGGAGGATGCCAAGATCTGGAAGGCGCTCGGCTCGCCTCATCGCCGAGCACTGCTCGACGCGCTCCGTGACGGCCCGAGGACGACGACCGCGCTCTGCGAGGTGCTCCCTCAGCACTCGCGCTTTGCGGTCATGCAGCACCTGAGCGTCCTGGAGCGAGCAGGCGTCGTGCTCGTCCGCCGGGAGGGGCGCGAGCGCTGGAACGAGCTGAATGCCGTCCCGATCCAGCGCGAGCTGGAGCGGTGGCTGAACAGCTTCCAGCAGACCAGCGCCTCGCACCTGCTGGCCTTCGAGCGCCACCTGGAGGCATCCTCGTCGACGAAGGAGGAGCAGTGATGCACCCGGTCCGGCACATCGAGTTCACGAACGAGCTGCGCTTCGAGCGCGCACGCGACGAAGTGTTCGAGGCCTTTCTCGAGACCGAGAAGTGGTTCCAGATCAACTACGGCCAGAAGCGCTTGCGCCGCGTAGTCAACGACCGCCGCGTGGGCGGGCAGATCTACGAGGACTGGGGCGACGGCGCCGGAAAGCTGTACGGGACGATCGGCTGGTGGGAACCGCCGTCGGGCTACTCGCAGACGAGCCACATGCTCGGCAAGGGAATCACGCTGACCCATAGCTACGAGTTCGTCGAAGACGGCGACGGAACAGTGCTGCGACACGAGTTCAGCGCCTTCGGGCCGATCTCGGAGGAGATGGCCGCGGGGATCGAGGGACACGCTTCGCTCGCGACGTTCGAGCCACAGCTCCGGGCCTGGATCGAGCAAGGCGAGACGATTCCGCCGCCGGAGCTCTGATCCGCGCTTCCAGGGGCTCTGAAGGTTCACCCGCGAGAAACGGGTGCCCACCACTCCCGCCCTCCTACAGGCTATTGCTGAATCTGTGACGTGTCCGTGCCTGCTCTGTGCCGGAGCAGTGCCGGTCGTCCCACAGGCACGTGAGCCTGCGCGAAGAGGCGTCTGGTCGCCGGAGGCGAAGGAAGAACGTCCGATGGCGACGCCGCGGCCCGATCCGGCTGCTTCCGATCCCGAGGTCGAGGGCTTCCTCGCGCTGCTCGCCGCGCGACGAGCACCCAAGACCGTGGACGCGTACCGACGCGACCTGCGCGCGCTGGGAGACTGGCTGGGCGGACCGCCGTCGAAGGCGACGAACGAGGATCTCGAGCGCTGGCTCGCCGAGCTGCGCGCGGCGGGCCTGTCGCCTGCGACGATCGCGCGCCGAGTCGCCGCCGTCCGCTCGTTCTTTCGCCACCTCGTCCTGCTCGGCGCGCGTGCAGATAGCCCGGCCGCTGCGCTCGAGCTCCCGCGGCGGCGCAGACGCCTCCCGCGGACCCTGTCGCCGGCGGAGGCCCAGCGGCTGATCGAAGCGGCGTCGGGGTCGACTCCCCGGCTGATGCGCGACCGCGCCCTCGTGGAGCTCCTGTACGGCGCAGGCCTCCGAGTGAGCGAGGCGGTCGGGCTGGACAAGGCGGGCGTCGACCTGGAGCGGCGCGTCGTGCGCTGCACCGGGAAGGGCGGCAAGGAACGGGTCGTGCCCGTCGGCCGGCACGCGGTCGAGGCTCTTCGCCGCTACCTGGCGCACGGCCGCCCGTATCTGGACCGACGCCATCGGCCGGAGTTGTTCCTCAACGCCCAGGGAGGCGGGCTCACGCGAGCCGGCGCGTTTCTGATCCTGCGCCGCCTAGCCAGCCGCGCTGGACTGGAGCCCGAGCGCGTGCATCCGCATCTGCTCCGCCATTCGTTCGCCACCCACCTGCTCGAGGGAGGAGCCGATCTGCGCAGCGTCCAGGAGATGCTCGGCCACGCTGATCTCGGAACGACCGAGCTCTACACCCATGTCTCCGACCGTCGTCGCCGCGACGTCTACTTCCGCAGCCATCCACACGCGCGCCGGCGCCGTGTTTCGGGTTCCTGAGGAGCAGGAATCAAGGGGACCGATGACCCCTGGACCGCACCTCGCATTGCTGATCGTGTCGACGGCCGGCGTGGGCCTCTGGATGTCCCTTGCAGGAATGCACAAGAGCGCCCTCGAGTGGAAGCGCCGCCGCCGAATCTGTCCTTCGTGCGGCCACGAGCTGCGCGGCCGGCACTGCGCCTGCGGCTAGCGAGTCCTCGCCTTCTTCTCCAGCCCCGCGGCGACCTTGGCGGCGGTCTGCCTGACGTCACGCTCCAGCCCGTCCTCCTCGGCGATGCCCTGGAGGAGCACGATCGTGTCGCGCTGCGGCGAGCCGTTGCGCAGCGAAAGGATCGCCAGACGCCGGACCGCGGCGTTGTCGTCGGCGTTGGCAAGCGTGTGCAGGAGCGGCCGCACCGAGTTCACCGCCCGCGGGTGGTCCCGCGAGAGCAGCTCGAGAGAAAGGAGCGCCGATCCTCGGCATGCCGGGCTGGGGTCCTCGAGCCCGCGGCGGAGCAGTTCCTCCTTCTGGCGGAACCGGAACTGGCCCACGGCGCGGTAGGCGGCGGCGCGCTCGAGATGGTCGGTCGAGCGGGCGGCGGCCTCCAGCTCCTCAGCCCACGCCGCGCGCAGCTTCGCAAGGTCGCGCTCGTTCCCACTCTCGGCAAGAGCGTTTGCCTCGACGCCGGCTTCTGCCAGGCTCAACTCGGGACTGGTGTTCCGTCGACGGCTGAGGCAGGCCGCTCGGCGGGCCCCACGTACTGCGCCGACGGCCGAATCAGACGGCCGGTGCGCTTTTCTTCGAGGATATGCGCCGACCAGCCGGCCACGCGGGCGCAGGCGAACATCGCCGGGGTGAGGTCGTGCGGAATGTCGGCGACGTCCAGCACGACCGCCGACCAGAACTCGACGTTCGTCTCGAGTGGGCGATCCGGCTTGTACTCGCGCAGCGCGGCCAGGGCCACGCGCTCGAGCTCCTCGGCGACCTCGAAGCGAGGCGAGTCGAGCTCCTGCGCGGTCCGCCTCAAGAGCCGCGCCCTCGGATCCTCGGCCCGGTACACGCGGTGGCCGAAACCCATGATCCGCTCGTGCCGCTGCAGGAGGTCTCGCACGTAGCCCTCCGGGTCGTGCGTACGCGCGACCTCATCGAGCATCGGCAACACCCGCGCCGGCGCGCCGCCGTGAAGCGGCCCGGAAAGCGCACCGACGGCTCCCGACATCGCCGCGCCCGTGTCCGCGCCGGTCGAGGCGATTATCCGCGCGGTGAAGGTCGAGGCGTTGAGCCCGTGCTCGGCGGTGCAGATCCAGTAGGTGTCGATCGCCTTGGCGTGCTTCGGATCGGCCTCCCCGCGCCAGCGGAGCAGGAACTTCTCGGCGGCGGTCTCGCCCTGGGCAACCTCGTCGTCGGGCACACGATCGGCCCTGCCGTCCGCGACACGCGCAGACTCGGCGACGATCGCGATCATCTGCGGAGAGAGCCGCGCGAGATCGTCCCGGGCCTCCTCTGCCGAGATGTCGACGAGCTTCCGCAGCGACCACTCGCTCGAGAGCCGTGCCGTCTCGGCCTGCAGGTCCGACGGGGCATTGCCGCTCAGGTGCTTGGGCTGGTACGGCTCCGGGTCCGGCATGCCCGGCTCGAAGTGCTCGTCGACGAGCAGGCCCCAGACCTGCTCGTAGTGATACGCACCCACCAGCTCCTCGATGTCGACCCCGCGATACCGAAGAGCGCCTCCCTCGCGGTCGGGCTCCGCGATCTGCGTCTGGAAGGCGACGACCCCTTCGAGCCCCGGCTTGAACTCGTTCACGGCCGGAAATCTACAGGCCTCCGCTAGAGTCCTGCGCCGTGGCCCACGAGGTGACCCTGATCCCCGGAGACGGCACCGGCCCAGAGCTCACGGAGGCGACCCGACGCGTGCTCGAGGCCACCGGTGTCAGCTTCGACTGGGACGTCCACGACGCAGGAGCCGACGTGATGGAGGCCTACGGCGGCAACCCGCTCCCCGACCAGGTGCTGGACTCGATCAAGCGCACCGGGGTCGCGCTGAAAGGCCCGATCACCACGCCCGTCGGCGGCGGCTTCCGCTCGGTCAACGTCACGCTGCGCAAGACGCTCGACCTCTACGGCCAGGTGCGCCCTTGCAAGAGCTACCACGGCGTGCGCTCACGCTACGAGAACGTCGACCTGATCATCGTGCGCGAGGCGACCGAGGACCTCTACGCCGGGATCGAGTTCGAGGAGGGCTCCAACCACGCAGCCGAGCTCGCCGACTGGCTCGAGGCGCACGGCGGGCACGTGCCTCCCAACTCGGGGATCTCGATCAAGCCGCTGTCGGTCCAGGGCAGCCGCCGGATCGTCGAGTTCGCCTTCGACTACGCGCGCCGGAACGGCCGCCGCAAGGTCACCGCCGTGCACAAGGCGAACATCATGAAGTTCTCGGACGGGCTCTTCCTGCGGGTGGCGCGCGAAGTGGCGGAGGAGAATCCGGATCTCGAGTTCGAGGACCGGATCGTGGACAACCTCTGCATGCAGCTCGTGCAGCGGCCCGAGGAGTACGACGTGCTCGTGCTGCCCAATCTCTACGGCGACATCGTCTCCGACCTCGCCGCGGGGCTCATCGGCGGGCTCGGCCTGGCGCCCGGCGCGAACTTCGGGACCCACGCCGCCGTCTTCGAGCCCACGCACGGCTCCGCGCCGAAGTACACGGGGCAGAACAAGGTCAATCCGATGGCGATGATGCTCTCCGGGATGCTCATGCTCCGCCACCTCGAGGAGACCGATGCTGCCGACCGGCTCGAGAGCGCGATCGCGGACGTGATCCGCGCGGGCGACAGGGTCACTTACGACATGAAACCTTCGCGCGACGACCCGACCGCCGTCGGCACGAGCGACGTTGCCGACGCGATCATCGACGCTATGGGAGCGCGGGTCTGAGCGCTCGGAGCAAGGTGACCGTGGTCGGGGCCGGGAACGTCGGCGCAACCTGCGCACAGGTGCTCGCCCTGCGGGATTACGCCGACGTCGTGCTCGTCGACATCAAGGAGAACCTGCCGCAGGGCAAGGCTCTCGACATCGATCAGATGGGCGCTGTTCTCGGGTACGAGCCCAGCGTCGTCGGCTCGAACGGGTATGAGGAGACCGCCGGGTCCGAGGTGGTCGTGATCACGGCCGGGTTGCCGCGCTCTCCGGGGATGAGCCGTGACGACCTCGTGACCACGAACGAGAAGATCGTCGGTTCCGTGACCGAGCAGGTCGTGGGCCGGTCGCCCGACGCGGTGCTGATCGTGGTCTCGAACCCACTCGACGCGATGTGCCACGTGGCAAAGAGCGTCTCGGGCTGGCCGAAGGAGCGGGTCTTCGGCATGGCCGGCATCCTCGACACGGCTCGGTTCTCGACCTTCATCGCCTGGGAGACCGGCGCATCGCTCAAGGACGTGACGGCGATGGTGCTGGGGGGGCACGGCGACCAGATGGTGCCGGTCGTCTCGGCAACGAGCGTCGGCGGAGTGCCGCTGCGCAAGCTCGTATCGGAGGACCGGATCCAGGCGATGGTCGAGCGCACGGCCAAGGGCGGCGGCGAGATCGTCGAGCTCCTCGGCACGTCGGCCTGGTACGCACCCGGGGCAGCCGCAGCGCAGATGGTCGATGCGGTCGTGCTCGACGAGCATCGGGTCCTGCCGTGCACCGCCTACCTCGATGGCGAGTACGGGATCGAGGGCCTCTATATGGGCGTGCCGGTCAAGCTCGGCGCAGGTGGCATCGAGGAGATTCTCGAGCTCGAGCTGGGTGAGGACGAGCGCCAGGCCCTGGACGCATCGGCCGAGGCGGTCCGTGAGGTAGTCGGCGTCCTCGGCAGCGCCGCCTGAGCCGGGGCCGGCGGATGGTGACCTCTGCTTCGAGCGCCTCGTGTAGCTGCCCAGCCGGTCCGCCGGCAGACGCCGAGATCCTAGTCGGCCTCTCGACGAGTAGGAACACACTCGACACGACCTGGGCACGGACACGCGCGAGCCGCGCCAGTACGCTGACGGCGGGAGGCGGGCGGTCCTCACACCCCACCCGGGCGGGGACGCGCGTGTGCATATACGCGGTGGCGGCGTGGATCTAGGGCTCGAGGGCCGCACCGCGATCGTTTGCGGCGCCTCCTCCGGAATCGGTCTCGCGATCGCCGAGTCGCTGGCCGCCGAGGGCGCGAACGTCGCGATGTTCGCCCGGCGACGCGACCTGCTCGAGCGCGAGGCCGAGCGCCTCGGCGCCCTCGCCGTGCGCGGCGACGTGACGAACCCTGCCGACCTCGAGCGCCTCGTTACTCGAACACTCACCGCCTTCGGTGGAATCGACATTCTCGTCAACAACGGCGGCGGCCCGCCCCGCACGCCCGCGGTCGGGCTGACGGACGAACAGGTCGAGGCGGCGGTCGAGCTCCTGTTGCTTTCGGCGATCCGGCTCACAGCGCTGTGCTTGCCACAGCTCGAACGCAGCGGGCGGGGCCGCGTGATCAACGTCGGCTCGAGCTCCGTGCGGGAGCCGATCGACAACCTGGCCCTCTCGAACGCGGTGCGCCCAGGGGTGATCGGGTGGGCGAACACCCTCGCCCGTGAGGTTGGGCCGAAGAAGATCACGGTGAACTCGATCGCGCCGGGACGCATCGAGACCGCACGGCTCGCGGAGGCGTTTGCGGGCAAGCCGCGCACCGAGGACATCGAGGCGATCCCGCTGCGTCGTTTCGGCCAGCCGGCCGAGGTTGCGCAGGTGGCGAGCTTCCTCGCGTCCGATGCGGCCGCCTACATCACCGGCGCCGTCATCCCGGTCGACGGCGGCATGACCCGGTTCCTTCTCTAGGTACCCTCGTCCTGATGCGGTGGCTCACGCCGGCGCGCCTGGCCATTGCCGGGCTCTTCTTCCTCGGCGCCGCGGCGTTCGTGCTCTGGCTCGCGCCCGCCAACGGCTACGACCTCAGGCTCGTCGACCCGGCTCACCCCGTCGACCCGGTGATCTCGGTGCCCGGCGAGAAGCCCGGCCGCCCCGAAAGCCCGATCTACTTCGTCGACGTTCGCGAGCGACAGGCCCGCCTGCTCGAGCGACTCATTCCTTGGGTCCGGGCGGACGGATCGGACCTCGTGCCCGCGCCTGAGATCTCCGCCACGCTCGAGCAACGGCTCGGGCAGCTGGACATGACCGACTCGCAGAAGGTCGCCGCCGTGGTAGCGCTCAGGAATCTCGGCTACAACGTGCACGCGCGCAGCGGCGGGGTCACCGTGATCCTCGTCGAGCAAGGGGCCCCTGCAGCCGCTGTGTTACAGCCCGACGACGTGATCGTCTCTGCGAACGGGCGCAAGGTCGCCTCGGTGCTGGCGCTACGAGCAGCGCTCGCGCACGACAAGCCCGGCTCGACCGTCCGGATCGGCTTCCGGCGAAACGGAAAGGTTCGAACAGCGGCGATCAAGACGATCCCCGACCCGGAGAACCCGAAGCGGTCGATCATCGGCGTCTCCGCGACGGACGAACTGGCGGTCAAGCTCCCGGTCAGGATCAGGTTCGACGCCGGCGGGGTCGGCGGCCCCTCCGCCGGTCTCGCGTTCGCGCTGGACATCCTCCAGGAGCTCGGACGCAACGTCGCGCACGGCAAGAAGGTCGCCGCGACCGGCGAGCTCTCGCTCGACGGCAAGGTCGGCCCGATCGGCGGGGTGAAGCAAAAGACTCTCGGCGCGCGCGAAGCAGGTGTGGACGTCTTCCTGGTGCCGGCGGGGGAGAACGCCCGTGAGGCCAGGCGATACGCGAAGGACCTCCCCATCATCCCTGTGCAGAACTTTCAACAGGCGTTGCGGGCACTGGCAACGCTGGCGCCGAAAGCGTGAAGAACACCTAGTTTCGGGCAGTTTTGAAACCGCCGGAAATTGCAGTGTTTTCTCCACGGACAAGTCTTGATTCGGCGGTCCGGACGCCTATCATCCCGCCTTGTTGCGGCAGGCGACTTAGAGGAGCAAACTGGGGTATGAGCAAGGTCATCAAACCAACCTGCGAGGATTGCTATTTCCATCGGGCCGGGCTCTGTGCGCTCGTGCTCGAGGCTCCTTGCCCCACCTTCCGCCTCCACAGTCGCGGCTCGCTGGTGCCGCCGCGTCAGCCGCGTCTCGTGCCGCGGCCGCTTGCGCCGCTGGCCGGTCAGCCTGCCGCCTAGTTCCCGCTAGACGGCCGCCGGGGTCGGCGCCACCAGCTTCGCGAGCCGGCGCACGCCCTCGTCGATCTCCGACGGAGAGGCAAAGCTGAACGCGAGGCGCGCCGAGTTGGGAGGGCCGCCGAAGTCGGTCCCGGGGACGAACGTGACCCCGCTCGCCGTCGCGCGCGGCAGCAGCTCGGCCGCATCCAGCGAATCCGGAAGCTCCAGCCACAGGAAGTAGCCGCCCTCCGGCCGGCTCCAGCGCGCCCGGCCGCCCAGCTCGCGCTCCAGCGCCTCGAGCATCGCGTCGCGGCGCGAGCGAAGCAGGCCGCGAACACGCTCGAGGTTCGGCTCGAACAGGCCGCGGCGAAGGAACTCGAGGACGATCGCCTGGGCCACGAGCGCAGGCGAGATGTAGGTCGACGCGACGAGCTCCTCGAGCTCCCCTGAATGCTCTGCCGGCACGATCGCGTAGCCGACTCGAAGCCCAGGAGCGACGGTCTTGGAGAAAGACGAGCTGTAGAGGACGTTCCGGCCTCCCTCGAGCTCGAACAGCGTGGGCAACGCCTCGCCGTCGAAACGCACCAGGCCGTACGGGTCGTCCTCGAGTACCCGCAACCCGCCCTCGCGCGCGAGCCCCGCGAGCTGCTGCCGCCGTTCCTTCGAGAGGGTCACACCGGCCGGGTTCTGGAAGGTGGGGATCGTGTAGAGGAACCCCGGCTCCGCTCTCTCCGACTCGAGTCGCTCGAGCTCGTCGACGTCCAACCCTTCGTCGTCGATCTCCACCTCGTCGAAGGCGTCGGGCAGCGCGGCGAGAATCTTGCGAGGGCGGTCGTACGTGGGCCGCTCGACGATTACGCGCCTCCCGTCGGCGAACTTCGAGAGGATGAAGTGGAACACCTGCAGCGAGCCGTTCGTCACGACCACCCTCGACGGGTCGACGCGGTGGTGGCCGCCGATCCATTCCCGCAACGGCTCGTAGCCGAGCGTGTGCCCGTAGAGCAGCGCGGCCGCTCCGTCGCGCTCGAGCGCGGTCTTCGCGCAGTCGGCCAGGTCGGCGACGGGCAGGCATTCGGGGGCCGGGACCCCTCGCGCGAAGGAGATGGGGCTCGTTCCGGCGCTCACGCCGCCAGTGTAGGGGTCGATGGCGCGATGCGAGAGACCGCAGTCACGAGCCTCCTTCACGCAAACGGGTGAGAAGAAAGCCTCCCGCCATGCCGACCATGAAGAACGTGGGCTTTCGCTGCGCCGTTCTCGCGTCTCTGTGCGCGCTCGCCTTGGCGGCGCCGGCGGCGGCTTGGCCGGATTCCACGATCCTCGTCAAGTTCAGGCAGCCTGCCGCGGCGCCGGCCAAGGTTCGGACGCTCGGCGACGACTTCGTGCGGGACACCGCAGCGAGGGTCGCGGTCGTCGATCCCGAGCCCGGCGAGTCGGTCGCCGACGCGCTGGCCGAGTACCGCGCGAGGCCCGACGTCGCCTACGCGGAGCCGAACCGGGTCCGTCACCTCCTGACCGTCGGAACGCCCGACGATCCGGATTACTCGCAGCAGTGGGCGCTCTCGACCATCGACGCCCTCGGCGGCTGGTCGCTCTTCCCGGGCACCTTCGCCCCGGCGATCGGCGTGCCGATCGGAATCGTCGACACCGGAGTCGACGCCACGCACAGCGATCTCTCCAGCCGCATCTCGGCCTCGAGCGCCGTCTGCCTCGGCGGCGGCTGCGTCGAGGGCACGCCAACCGACCCGGTGGGCCACGGAACGCACGTAGCCGGCATCGCCGGAGCGGCCACTGACAACGCCGTCGGCGTCGCGGGAATCGCCTTCTCCTCGCCGCTCATCGCGGTGCGGGTCTTTCACGACGATCCTGACGACGGCTGGGTCGCGGACGACTCCGACATCGCCGACGGGATCGCCTGGGCGGCCCAGCACGGCGCGAGGGCGATAAACCTCAGCCTGGGTGGCGCCGGGTACTCGCTGACGCTCTGCAACGCGGTCGAGCTTGCGATGAACTCGTACCACGCGGTCGTCGTCGCGGCCGCCGGCAACTCGGCCGTCGCCACCCCGAGCTACCCGGCGGCGTGTCCGGGTGCGATCGGTGTGGCCGCCACCGACACGGCCGACCTTCCGGCGTACTTCTCCAACTACGGCAGCCCAGACGTGTTCGTCTCGGCGCCCGGCGTCGACATCCTCTCGACCTATCCCGCGGCACTCTCGCCGACCGACTGCCCGTCCGACCCGGTGGGCTACTGCCACCTGGACGGCACCTCGATGGCCTCGCCCTTCGTGACGGCGCTCGCCGCGTTGCTGGTGAGCCTGCATCCCGGCGTGACGCCCACCGCGGTGCGGCAGATGCTCGCGACGAGCTCGGACAAGGTCGGCCCGTACGCCTACGGCCCCGATCCCTATGCCACCTGCGCCGGCTGCACCTGGGAAGCGGACTACGGCTACGGGCGAATCAACGTGGCGCGCGCCCTTGCGACTGCAGTGCCGCCCCCGCCGCCGCCTCCTCCGCCGCCCCCTCCGCCGCCGCCTCCGCCTCAGCCGTTCTCTTCAGGTGCCGACACAAAGGCTCCCACAGTCCACGCCTACACCGCCCGAGGGAAGCACGGGCGAGCGCTACGGCTGCGCTACCGCGTCAGCGACAACAAGGGCAAGACGACCGAGCGGATCAGCATCTACCGCCGCGCGAAGGCTCTGCGAGGCTTCATGCGGCCGCTGCGAGAGACGAACGGCGCGGTCGCGTACTGGGTCGTCTGGAGGCCCAGGAAGGCGGGCTCCTACCGCTTCTGCGTCCGCGCGACGGACAGCGCCAAGAACCGCAGCCCGCTCGCCTGCGCGCAAATCCGCGTCCGCTAGGCCCGCGTCCCGGCGACCTCGGCCGCGAGCTCGGCGATTTCGGTCGGCGTCGTCCCGACGCGGACGCCTCGCTCCTCGAGCGCTTGTTTCTTCGCCTCCGCCGTTCCGGACGACCCGGAGATGATCGCGCCGGCGTGGCCCATCGTCTTTCCCGGCGGCGCCGTGAACCCCGCGATGTAGGCGACCACAGGCTTGGTCACCTCCGCCTCGATGAAGGCGGCGGCCTTCTCCTCCTCGTCGCCTCCGATCTCGCCGACCATGACGATCACGTCGGTCTCCGGGTCGGCCTCGAAGCGCGCCAGGACGTCGATGAACGACGAGCCGACCACGGGGTCTCCGCCGATTCCCACGATCGTGGAGTTCCCGAGCCCGCGCTGGGTGAGCTCGTGCCCGATCTGGTAGGTCAGAGTCCCCGAGCGCGAGACGACCCCGATCGGGCCCTCGCGGAAGATCTCGGCCGGGATGATCCCGACGTTCGCCTTGCCCGGTGAGAGCGCGCCCGGGCAGTTTGGCCCGAGCATGGTGATCCCCTTCGGGCGGATGTAGTTGTAGATCCGGAGCATCTCGTGCGCGGGGAGCCCCTCGGCGATGCAGATCACCGTCACGATGCCGGCGTCGACCGATTCGTAGATCGCGTCGGCGGCGAAGCGCGCAGGCACGAAGACCATCGAGGTGTTGGCGCCGGCCTCCTCGACCGCCTCCGCAACCGTGTCGAAGATCGGAATGCCCTCGAGGTCGGTCCCGCCCTTGCCCGGCGTCACCCCCGCGACGACGTTGGTGCCGTAGCCGCGGTTTCGCAACGTGTGGAACGAGCCCTCCCGCCCCGTGGCGCCCTGGACGACGAGCCGCGTGTCCCTGTCGACGATGATCGCCACTAGAACTGCCGCTTCCTTGCGCGCATGACGACCTTGGTGTCAGTCCAGGCGCTTCCGTCCTCGGTCATCCGGTCGGCCAACAGTTCTCTGACGCGCTCGGCCTCTCCGCCCTCGCACCCGGTTCGAGCGAGCCACGGCTCGAGTGGATGCACCTTCTCGAAGCGCTCCGCCTGCTCGACCTCGAGGCCGGCCTTGCCAAGGAAGTCCATCCATTCTCTCTCGGTGTAGTTGCGCACGTGGGTCGGATCGCGGAGCTTCTCGGCCAGCTCGTGGCGATCGCTCGAGAAGAGCGTGTCCTCGATCACGACCAGCCGATTGCTGACGCGCCCCATCTCGGCGATCGCGGCTCGGATGTCCGCGAAATGGTGTGGCGCGATTCGCGAGACGACGACGTCGAAGCTTCCGTCGGCGAACGGGATGTCCTCGGCGCCTGCGAGGACGTCGGCCTTCATGCCCGGCGATGGGTCGAGCGTCACGACCTCCGCGCCCTCCTCGCGCAGGCGCCGGGCGACATGCCCGCCGCCGGTGGCGACGTCCAGAGCCTTGACGCCCTCCGCCGGCTCGCACCACTCGACGACGAGGTCGAGGTCGGGCCCCTCGCGGTGGGTCGGGCTCTCCCGGTAGGCCTGGGCCCGCTCGGACCAGCTGCTCATGCAGCCAGCTCCACGGCCCGCCTCGCCGCGTCGAGCATCGTCGCCTCGACGTGGAGGTTGGGAGGCGCGGCCTCGGCCAGGATCTCCCGTCCCTCCTCGGCGTTGGTTCCGTCGAAGCGGACGACGATCGGGTGCTCGATCGTGATCTGCGAGAGCGCCTGCAGGATGCCCCGTGCGACAACGTCGCAACGGGTGATCCCGGCGAAGATGTTGAACAGGATCGAACGAACCTGTGGGTCCGAGCTGATGATCTCCAGCGCGTCGACGACGCCCTGTGCGTCGCCCCCGCCGCCGAGATCGCAGAAGTTCGCCGGACGCCCGCCGGCCAGCGCGATCACGTCCAGTGTGGACATGACGAGGCCGGCACCGTTGCCGAGGATCCCGACCTCGCCGTCGAGCTTGACGTACGTGACTCCTCGCTCGCGCGCCGCCCGCTCCTCGGGCGGATAGGCCTCGAGGTCGCGCATCTCCGCGATGTCCGGATGCTTGTAGAGCGCGTTGTCGTCCACTGTGAACTTCGAGTCGAGCGCCCGTACCTCGCCCTCGGGAGTGACGATCAACGGGTTGATCTCGCAGAGCGTCGCGTCGGTCTCGACGAAGCAGCTGTACAGCTTCCCGAGGATGCCGAGGATCTGCTTCTGCTCCTCGGGATCCGTGATCCCGGATCCGTAGATCAGCCGTCGCGCCTGGTAGGGCTGGAAGCCCTCGAGTGGATCGACGTGCAGCCGCGCGAGCGCGTCCGGATTCTGCTCGGCGACTTCCTCGATCTCGACGCCGCCTTCGGTGGTCAGCATGTAGAGCGCCTTCTTGGCGCCGCGGTCGAAGGTGACCGAGAGGTAGTACTCCTTGGCGATGTCCGAAGCGCGCTCGATCCAGAGCTTCCGCACCACGTGACCATTGATGTCCAGCCCGAGGATCTCTTCGGCCTTGTTCTCCGCGTCGTCCGGGCCGTCGGCGAGCTTGATCCCGCCGGCCTTGCCGCGGCCCCCGGTCAGCACCTGCGCCTTGACGACCACGGGGCCGCCGAGCTCATCGGCGGCGGCACGGGCCTCCGCGGCTGTCGTCGCCAGGCGCCCCTCCGAGACCGGAATGCCGAAGCGCCCGAAGAGCTCCTTTCCCTGGTACTCGTAGAGGTCCACGGCGGCGGATGCTAGACGAAGGTCACCGTGGCGAGCCTCTCAGGCGTCGGGCTCGGCGACGATGCAGAGCACCTGCCCGCTGCTGACCGCCTGGCCAGGTTGCACCGCCAGTTGGGTGACCACGCCCGAGCGGTGCGCTGCGATCTCGTTCTCCATCTTCATCGCCTCGACGATGCAGATGACCTGGCCGGCCTCGACCTCGTCGCCCTCCGCGACCTCGACCGCGAGAACGGTTCCCTGCATCGGAGTCACGACCGCGTCCCGGACTCCTCCGCGACCACTGTGCGCACTCCGTTCGCGTCGCCTCCTGGCCAGCTCCGCGTGAGGAGGCTCCGGCCTGTGCGTTTTCACCTCGAACCGTCGCCCGTCGAGCTCGATCGTGGTGACCTGCTCCCTGAGCGCCGCTCCGTCCGAGGCTGACGGTACCGTTGTTGTCTCATGAGACAACTCCTTCGCACGCTGCGCCAGTTGATCCGATTCGACCACGCCGTGGCACGTTGTGCCCTCGGTGAAACAGGGCTGCTCGAGCAGCGCCCGGTGGAAGCCGAGCAGCGTGGTGATGCCGCCGATCTCGAACTCTTCGAGCGCACGGAGCATCCTCCGCCTCGCGTGCTCGCGATCGACGCCGTGAACGATCAGCTTCGCGACGAGCGGGTCGTAGAGCGCGGAGATCTCGGATCCGGCGGCGACTCCCGAGTCGACCCGCACGCCCGGTCCAGCCGGTTCGCGGTAGCTCGTGATCCTCCCCGGGCTCGGGAGGAAGCCGTTGGACGGATCCTCCGCGTTGATGCGGCACTCGATCGCGTGTCCTGTCAGGCGGACGTCCTCCTGGCGCAGCCATAGCGGCTTCCCAGCCGCGATCAGCACCTGCTCTCGGACGAGGTCGAGGCCGGTGACTACCTCGGTGACCGTGTGCTCGACCTGGATCCGGGTGTTCATTTCGAGGAAGAAGTACTCGCCCTCGCGGGAGAGCAGGCCCTCGATCGTCCCGGCGCTGCGGTATCCAACCGCCTGAGCGGCATCGACGGCGATCGCGCCGATTCGAGCCCTCAGGCCGTCGTCGACAGCCGGGGACGGCGTCTCCTCGACGAGCTTCTGGTGCCGCCGCTGGATCGTGCAGTCCCGCTCGCCGAGGTGGATGACGTTCCCCTGCGCATCAGCGAGCACCTGCACCTCGACGTGCCGCGGATCCTCGAGGTAGCGCTCGACGTACACCGTCGGGTCGGCGAAATACGCCTCGCCCTCGCGCCGCGCCGAGTCGAACGCGCGCTCGGCCTCGTCGGCTCCGTGGACGACCCTGAGCCCCTTGCCGCCGCCACCGGCCGCCGCCTTGATCGCGATCGGCCAGCCGAGCTCCCCGCCGAGACGAATCACCTCCTCGGCGGAGGTGACGGGCTCGGTCGTGCCGGGCACAACCGGCACGCCGGCGGCCGACATTCGCTCCCTGGCGGCGGTCTTCGAGCCCATCACCTCGATCGCCCCGGCCGGCGGCCCGATCCAGACCAGTCCGGCTCGGGAGACGGCGCGTGCGAATCCCGCGTTCTCGGCGAGAAAGCCGTAGCCCGGGTGGACGGCTTCCGCGCCCGAGCGGCGCGCGACCTCGAGCAACCGCTCCTGGTTGAGATAGCTCTCCGACGGAGCTCCTGGACCGATCAGGTACGCCTCGTCGGCGGCGGCCACGTGCAACGAGCTCCGGTCGGCTTCGGAGTAGACGGCCACCGTGCCGATGCCGAGCTCGCGGAGCGTGCGAAAGACCCGGATCGCGATCTCGCCGCGGTTGGCGACGAGCACTTTCGAGAAAAGCGGCACGGCCGTATTCTCCCCGCACATGGGCCTGGCGGATCAGTTGACGCTCACCCGCGCCGCGGCGGTGCCGCTCGTGGTCGTCCTGTTCGTCTGGGACTTCCCCAACCACAACTGGTGGGCAACGGGCGTCTTCATCGCGGCGATGAGCACCGACTGGCTGGACGGCCGAATCGCGCGGCGGAGCGGGCATACGTCGCCGCTCGGCTCGCTGCTCGACCCGGTCGCGGACAAGCTGCTCGTGCTGACCGTCCTGATCATGCTCATCGACCAGGGCGTCTTTCCAAGCTGGATGGTCGCGGCAATCGTCGCTCGCGAGTTCCTGGTCTCCGGCCTCCGGCTCGCGGCACTCGAACGGGGCGTGGTGATGCAGGCGCGCGACCTGGGCAAGCTGAAAACGTGGTCGCAGGCCACCGCCGCGGCGATCGGCGGCTTCGCTGCCGCGGGAGCCTGGGACGACCAGGTCGCCTGGTGGGCGCTCCTCGTCGCTCTCGTGCTGACCTGGCTGTCCGGACTGGACTACGCGCGCTTGGCCCCCGGCCTCTTGCGCGGCCGGCCGGTCTCGCCCTAGACCGGCTCCTCGGGCTCTTCGTCGACGAGGTTCTCGCGGATGCCGAGGTCGCGCCAGGCACTCCGGTAGGCGGCCGGGGCCGAGGCGCTCGCCCCTTGCCCCTGGAGCATGCGCAGGATGGCGTCGCGCTCCTCGCTGGTGGGCTCCGGTCTGATCTCAGGGTTCACGACCGCCCAGCCTAAAGCCGCGCGAGCAGAACGACGATACGAACCGCGGGATGAGCCGTTTCCTCACCCTGGCCCTTTGCTGCGCGCTCCTCGGCGCGCCCGCCGCCTCGGCCGGCAAGGTCGCCGACCCGGGCAAGTCGCCCGCGGCGAGCGGCCGCGCAGCCGCGGCCTCCTGGGCGCAGGTTCCTATTCGCTACGTGGTCGCGCACGGCCTGATGGCCAAGACGGTTGGCGCTTTCCGCGCCAACGACCAGCTGACGCAGGGAGAGCTCGCGTCTCTCGTCTCCGGCCTCACCAAGCAGCCGGCTGCCGTTCCGGCGAATCCCGCCGCGGTCGTCACGGTCGCCCAGCTCGACGCGAAGCTCGTCCGGGCACTGCAGCTCTCCGACGCTGCAGCGGCGTTCTCCGCCGGCGCACGCGCCGCGGGCCTCGCCGTGCCATCGCGCTTCGGCACCGAGGTCGTCGCGCGCCTGCTCGGCCTGCGGACCGATCATCCGGTGAAGCAGGACGACCTCGAGCTATTGCCCGCCGACCCGGTCACCCGGGCGGAGACCGCCTACTCGGTCTCGAAGATCCTGCACTTCGCCGGCTGGGAGTACGACTACGCGGAGAACGCCGCGGCCACGTTCACCCTCCCGCTCCTCGGCGCCTGGCAGAAGCGTGTGCTCAATACGGCCGTACGACTGATCGGTTACCCGTACGTCTGGGGTGGCACGAGCGAAGCGCCGGAGGCGCCGTTCGGCGTCAGCGCGCCCGGAGGGTTCGATTGCTCCGGCTTCGTCTGGCGCGTCTACAAGCTTCAGCTGTATCCCGGCGGCGGCGCTCTGGCGACGACGCTCAAGGGCCGCACGACCTACCAGATGAGCGGCGAGGTACCGAGGAGCAAGCGCATCTCCTTCGCCAAGCTCGCGCCCGGAGACCTGGTCTTCTTCGGCCCGAGCGGGCCGAGGTCGAAGCCCGGGTCCGTCGGCCATATGGGCATCGCCCTCGGCGGCGGCTGGATGATCCACTCCTCTGGCCAGGGCGTTTCGGTGAGCCCGCTCACAGGCTGGTATCGCAAGCAGTTCGCCTGGGGACGGCGGCCCCTGGCGGAAGCGGGCCTGGTCGGCTCCGACTAGCGGCCGAATCGCCTGTTCGGACAACTCCCCCTTCCGGGGGATGCCGTGCATTTGCAGGGATTCGACAATCGACGGCGACCTGAAACATGTCGTGGGGAGGTTGACGATGTTGCATTGGAACCACCGTCTCGTCGTCATTGCCGCCATCCTCGCGCTGATCCTCTTGGCGCTTGGCGGCCTTGGCTATGAAGACTCTCTGAGCAGCTACAACCTGTACTGGTAACGCTGGTGACGCGCCGCGCCTTGCCGCCGCCGCGGCTGTTGGCCGTCCTCGTGCCCGTGTGCACGGCCGGCCTCGCGGTCGCGTGCGCCGCCGCCGTTGCCTTCGCGGTCACGCCGCACAAGACGACGACGCTCGTGGGGCTCGCGGCGCTCCTCTGCGCGTCGACCCTGGCGGACCGGTTCCCGGTGCCCGTCGAGGGCGTCGACACCGGCGGGGTCTCGCTCTCGTTCGTCTTCGGGGTCGCCTCGATCGTCCTCTTCGGCTGGGCGGCCGGGTTGCTCGTCGTGTTCCTGGCGCCGGCGATCACACAGCTGCTGGAGAACCGTCCACCCGTCCGAATCGCGTACAACGTCTCCGTGCTCGCGCTGGCTGCCACGGCCGCGGGCGCGGTCTCGTCGCCCATGCACGGCGACGGAGCGAGCGGGGTCTTGGCGCGCGTCGGCGCGGCCGCCTCCGCCCAGTACACCGTCAACTTGATCCTGATCACCGCTGTCGTGGCGGTCAGCTCGCATCGATCGCTGTTCGCGCTGGCCCGCACGAACGTTCGCTGGACGATCGTGCCGTTCTCGCTGATGGCCTCGGCCGCTCTGATGTTGGTCGTGCTCTGGCAGCGTTCACCCTTCCTCTCCGTGGCACTCGTCGGGCCGCTGCTGGCGATCCAGCTCTACCAGCGCGCGATCGTCCGTGCCCTGCGCGCGATGAGGCTGGCACTGACCGACCCGTTGACCGGATTGGGCAACCACCGGCACTTTCACGAATGCCTCGAGCGGGAGCTGCGGTACGCGCACGAGCGTCGTCTCCCGCTCTCTCTCTGCCTCGTCGACGTCGACGACTTCAAGCGGATCAACGACCGCTTCGGCCACCCTGCCGGCGACCGAGTCCTCTCGCAGCTCGCAACGCGCCTGCGACAGACCGGCGAGGCCTTCCGGCTCGGCGGCGACGAGTTCGCCCTCCTCCTCCCCGGCTTCGACGAGAACGCCGCCCTCGCGGCGGCGGCGTCGGTCGTCGAGCGGATCTCGTCGCTGAAGCTCGAGCAGGTCGAGCTCGTCACGGTCAGCGTCGGAGTCGCGACGTCTCCGCAGCACGCCGAGGAGCGAGACGAGCTGGTGCGGCTCGCCGACAGCGCCCTGTACTGGGCCAAGGAGTACGGCAAGAACCGCGTGCGCGCCTACCGGCCCGACGTGATCGAGCTCGCCGAGCTGAAGCGGCTCGCCGGCGGGCCAGACCGCGCCGCCCGCTTCCGTGCGGCGGCGAGCCTTGCACGCGCGGTCGACGCGCGGGACGTCTACACCGGAAGCCATTCCCAGCGGGTGGCCGACCTGGCGGCCCGCACCGCGCGGCGGCTGGGCCTTCCCGACGAGGAGATCGAGCTCACCCGGCTCGCCGCCAGCCTGCACGATCTCGGCAAGCTCGCCATCCCGGAGGAGATCCTGCGCAAGCCCGGCCCGCTCACCGAGCCGGAAAGGATGGTGCTGGAACGGCATCCGCAGATCGGCTTCCGCATGCTCGAGAGCCTCGGGGTCGACCCGGTCGCGGATTGGGTGCTGCACCACCACGAGCGGTGGGACGGAAGCGGGTATCCGGACGGGCTACCGGGGAGCCTGATCCCGCTCGGTGCCCGGATCATCTTCGTCGCCGACGCGTACGACGCGATGACCTCGGAGCGGGTCTACCGTCGCCGGGTCGAGCCGCACCGTGCGATCGCGGAGCTCAGGCGCTGCGCCGGCTCGCAGTTCGATCCGGAGATCGTGACAGCGTTCGCCGACGAGGTGGCACCAGATCACGCCCGGCCCACGGCCGCGCTCGCATCCTGAGTCGCCGGAAGGCCTCGACGCCTTCGCTGTTCCGACACAGTCGCGACACACACGCACGCGTTTTTCGGCGATACGCTCGCCTCGGGGAGGAGGCCGGGCGAACCGTAGTTAGACGGCCGATGGGACTGTCGGCCCGGATCGACGATCCCACTCGCTGCCGGAGCCGGGCTTCGCCCGGCGTGAGGCGCCCGAACGAGAGCCCTACGACGGCTCCGCTCAGCTTGAACCCGCCTACCCGCTCGCAAGGAGGGGGCACACGGGGGAACCAGGGGTTTCCCGTGCTACTAGAGCGGGATGTTCCCGTGCTTCCGGGGCGGGCGGCGTTCGCGCTTGGTCAGGGTCGTCTCGAGCGCGTCGGCCAGCACGGCGCGGGTGCGCCGGGGCTCGATCACGTCGTCCACGTATCCACGCTCGGCCGCGACGTACGGGTTCGCGAAGCGCTCGCGGTAGTCGTCGATCAGCTCGGCGCGCCTGGCCTCGGCGTCGTCGGCCTCCTCGAGCTCCTTGCGGAAGATGATGTTGACCGCGCCCTCGGGGCCCATCACCGCCACCTCGGCGGTGGGCCAGGCGAAGTTGAAGTCGGCCCTGATGTGCTTCGAGCTCATGACGTCGTAGGCGCCGCCGTACGCCTTGCGCGTGATGACCGCGAGCTTCGGCACCGTCGCCTCGGCATAGGCGTAGAGCAGCTTGGCGCCGTGGCGGATGATGCCGCCCCACTCCTGGGCGGTTCCCGGGAGGAACCCCGGCACATCCACGAACGTGACGAGCGGGACATTGAAGGCGTCGCAGGTGCGCACGAAACGCGCCGCCTTCACCGAGGAGTCGATGTCCAGAACGCCCGCAAGCGACCGCGGCTGGTTGCCCACCACTCCGACCGGATGCCCGTTCAGCCGCGCAAAGCCGCAGACGATGTTCTCGGCCCAGCGCTCGTGCACCTCCAGGAACTCGCCGTCGTCGAACACACGACGGACGATCTCTTTCATGTCGTAGGGCTTGGCCGGGTCGTCGGGCACAAGCACGTCGAGCTCCGCGTCCTCGCGGCCGGGCGGATCTGTCGGCTCCGAGTACGGCGGCGGGTCGACGTTGTTCTGAGGCAGGAAGGAGAGCAGATACCGCGCGTCCTCGAGGCACGCCTCCTCGTCGGGGGACACGAACTGCGCCACGCCAGATTTCGTCGCGTGGGTGACCGCCCCGCCGAGCTCCTCGAAGCTCACCTCCTCGCCGGTCACGGTCTTCACCACGTCGGGGCCGGTGATGAACATGTACGAGCTGCCCTCGACCATCAGCACGAAGTCGGTGATCGCCGGCGAGTACACCGCGCCGCCCGCGCACGGGCCCATGATCAGGCTGATCTGCGGGATCACCCCTGACGACTGCACGTTGCGCCAGAAGATCTCCGCGTAGCCGGCCAGCGAGACTACGCCTTCCTGGATCCGCGCCCCGCCAGAGTCGTTGATCCCGATCACCGGGCAACCGAGCTTTGCGGCGAGGTCCATCACCTTGCAGATCTTCTCGGCGAAGACCTCCGAGAGGCTGCCGCCGAAGACCGTGAAGTCCTGCGAGAACACGAACACCCGGCGCCCGAAGATCGTGCCGTGCCCTGTCACGACCGCATCGCCGTAGGGCCGCTTCTCGCGCATTCCGAACTCGGCTTCACGGTGGCGCACGTAGCGGTCGAGCTCGACGAACGAGCCCGGATCGAGCAGCTTCTCGACGCGCTCCCGGGCCAGGAGCTTCCCCTGCGACCGCTGGCGCTCGACCGCGCTGCCGCTGCCCGCGTGAGCCGCCTTCTCGCGCAGCTCGCCCAGACGGTGGAGCTTGGCCTCGGTTGAGTCCATCTCGGTCGACACACGCCGAGCGTAACGCCGAGACCTCCGGTCGTGCCTGGAGAAATCCCCGAAAGGGGGTCGAACGGATCACCTTTCCGGGGGACTTTCCGGCGCCCGAAGCGACCTAGTTTGCGTGGGCGGTACCTGCGGCACTGCGGCGAAGGAAGGACATGCGGCACTCGTACATTGCTCGACCCCGGCGGCTGCCGGCGCCTCGCGCCGTGCTGCTGCGACGGACCCGTTTCGCGCCCGTCGCCCTCGCCCTGCCCCTGGTCACGCTGATGTGGCTGACGATCGGCCTTCCGATCTTCGCCGAGCTCTCGAGCGCGGGCGGCGGAAACGGCCCGGCGCGTGACGTGGTCTTCGGCTCGACGATCGCGGCCGGTGGCGGCGGGCACAAGGGCACGGCAGCAGCGGCCGCGACGGCAGCGCCGAGACCATCGCGGCGACGACGGTAAGCCCGGCGATCGTCCGCGAGATCAGGCTGATCCGCGAGCGCGTGCTGGTCCATGTGTCCGTGCGCGCCGCCCCTCGAAGGCGCTCCGGCGCCGGCGGGAAGCGAAACGCCGCGACCCTGATCGCAACTCGTGGACCATCGCCTGCGAGCGAAGCTTCCACGTCCCCGCTCACCGTCTCGAGCTCGCGTGTACAGGCGCCTCCGCCTCCGCCACCGCCGCCACCGCCCCCACCGCCCCCGGCGCTCACGCCCCCTCCTCCGCCTCCGCCGCCCTCGGTCTCGCCCACGCCTACCTCTCCGCCGCCTCCTGCGCCGACGCCGCCTCCCATCACGCCAATCGCGCCGGACCGCCTCCCCCTCCGCCTCCGCCTCCCCCTCCGCCTCCGCCTCCGCCGCCTCCACCTCCACCGCCTGCGTCACCCCCACCTGTCGGCTCGCCTCCGCCGCCGTCTTCGCCGGCGCCTCCTCCTCCTGGACCGCCTGCGCCACCTCCACCTCCACCTCCACCTCCACCTCCACCGCCTCCTGCGGCGCCTCCACCCCCGCCTCCGCCTCCACCCCCGACCGGCTCCATGCCCTCGGCGGCGGACGTGCAGACCCAGAACAACGGCGGCACGGCGGGCAAGGCCGAGAGCGGCGACTCGATCACGTACACCTTCAAGAGCGCCTTCGCCCCCTCGCTCGTCCTCGCCGGCTGGAACGGCTCGGCGACCAACGTGACGGTCCACTTCACGAACATCGCGAAGGACGACGTGCTGAGCGTCCGCAACGCCTCGACCGGGGCGACGCTCTTCAGGCTCGGGTTCGTCAGCCTCGGCGGCGACTACTCCAACAATGCCGACTTCCGCAATTCGGTCATGACCGCGAGCGGCAACTCGATCAGGATCGTCCTCGGAGCGCTGAGCGGCCACGCCAAGGAGAAGGCGGGCCCGGGAACCATGATCTGGGTCGCCTCGACGAACATCGTCTTCGAGTCCGGCCCGGCCGACAAGGAGTTCTGACCCGCTCGAGCCGGGCGCCGTGGCTCAAGCAAGCCGTTCGTAGCGCCGATAGACCACAGATGAGCCCTGCGGCTTCAGCCGCCAGCGCTGCGTCGGGGCCGGAGACCTCCCGACGCCCTCGTCGCGCCAGGTCTCCGATCGCTCGCCGCGCCGGCATCCAGCTCATCATCGGCGTCCTGATCGTCGGCGCGATCCCGATCGCCTCGACAGTTCGCATTCTCGAAGCCAACGCCCTCCGCAACGAGCGCGCACACGCCGACGGCGCGCTCCGCACCCAGCTCCAGAGCGGCCTCCGCGAGCTGTCGAGCCTCGGCGACGATGCATCGACGCGTGCCGCCGACCTCGCACGCTCACCGGACGTGCAGCGCGCCTTCATCGCGCCGCGCCCGGCCCGGCTCGCGCAGATCGCCCGGGAAGAGCCCGGAGCCTCCTTCGTGCTGAACGGACGCCGCGTCGGGCCGAAGCCCGCGCCGAACGCTCTGAAGCGTTCCGTCTGGCTGACCGTCAACGGGCGGCGAATCGGCGAGGTCGTGGCCGTCAAGCCGCTCGATCAGCACCTCAGCAGTCGCCTCTCGAGCGACGCGCCGCACTCGCGCGGCGACCGGCTCGTGCTGGTCAGGCACGGCCGCGTGCTCGGCACGACTCTGGCGTTCTCGACTCGCGGCCACACGGTCGACCTGCAGGGCGTGAGCTACCGCTCTCTCGCCACGGCCGTTCCGGACGCGGGTGGGGTTCGACTGCTGGCGCTGCGCCCGCAGAAGGCGATCGACGGGAGCGTGGCTCCCTACCGGCAGCGCATCCGCTACGCCGCGATCGGCTCGTTCGCCCTACTGATCCTCGTCGCGCTGATGTTCGCCGGACCGCTCCTGCGCATGCTCGGCGACTTCCGGCGTGTGGCCTCACAGGCGACGACCGATTCCCTGACCGGGCTGGCGAACCGCCGCTCCTTCGACGAAGAGCTGGCGCTCGAATGGCGCCGCGCCCACCGCATCGGCGACACGTTCGCCCTGGTCCTGCTCGACCTCGACGACTTCAAGCAGGTGAACGACACACACGGCCACCCCGCGGGCGACGCCGTCCTGCGGACGGTCGGCGAGGTACTGGACGCCGGCGTGCGCCAGATCGACCTCGCGGCGCGCTACGGAGGCGAGGAGTTCGTCGTGCTCGTCCCGGAGAGCGACCTGAAGGGCGCGACACAGCTCGCGAAGCGCCTTCGCCTCGCCGTCTCCAGGGCACGGACTGAGCTTCCGGACGGACGCGAGCTGAAGATCACGGCGAGCTTCGGCGTCGCCGCCAAGGGAGAGCTAGTCTCGGCCGAGCAGCTCGTTGCCGCGGCGGACGAGGCGCTCTACGAGGCGAAGCGAGCCGGCAAGAATCGCGTCGTGGCCGACGGGGGTCCCGGAGCCGCGACCGCGCCCGCGAAGAAGGCCCGTGCCACAATCAAGAGCGATGCGGGTCTCGGCGAAGGTGGACTACGCGCTGCGCGCGGGAGCAGAGCTCGCAGCGGCGCCAAGCGGAGTGCCGCAAAAGGGCGATCTGATCGCCCAGGCTCAACAGATCCCGCTTAAGTTCCTCGAGAACATCCTGCTCGACCTCAAGCACGCGGGCCTCGTGCAGAGCCAGCGGGGCGCGGACGGCGGGTACTGGCTTGCGAAGGCTCCGGAGGAGATCGCCCTTGCCGACGTGATCCGGGCAGTCGAGGGCCCGATTGCCAACGTGCGCGGACAGCGGCCCGAGCAGGTGGAGTACCCCGGGGCGGCGGCGCCCCTGCGCGATGCCTGGGTCGCCGTCCGGGCGAACCTGCGCGCGGTGCTGGAGACCGTCACCCTGGCAGACCTCGCCGCGGGCAAGCTGCCCGACGACGTGGCGATGATCGCCGCCGACCCTGACGCCTGGCTGCCGCACTAGGAGGACTTGACGAAATACCGACTGTGTCCCCGGGCCGCGCTGCTCGTCCCGGCGACGAGCGCTATTCCGCCAAACCCTCCTAACGGCTAACGGGCGCTGAAGACCGTCTCGTGCCGCGGCCGCACGTAGATGATCTGGCCGCGTTCGAGCTCGAGCTGCTCCGCCTCCTCCTGCGTCAGCTGCACGAGCAGATGCTGGCCGTCGTCGCGGACGAGCTCGACCCGCACCTCGAAGCCGAGGTGGACGACGCGCTCTACCATCGCCTCGGCCGAGCCGTCCTCCGGCTCGAGGCGGAGCTCGAGGTCGTGCGGCCGCACGAAGGCGTCGCCGACGCGGTTGACGGGGCCGACGAAGCTCATCACGAACTCGTTCGCCGGCTGCTCGTAGAGCTCCCGCGGAGAGCCGATCTGCTCTACCGGCCCGCGTTGAGGACGACGATCTGGCCGGCGACCTCCATCGCCTCCTCCTGGTCGTGGGTGACGATGATCGTGGTCACGTGGACCTCGTCGTGCAGGCGGCGCAGCCACGCCCGCAGCTCCTTGCGCACGCGGGCATCGAGGGCACCGAAGGGCTCGTCCAGGAGGAGGACGCTCGGCTCGACCGCGAGGGCGCGGGCGAGGGCCATTCGTTGACGCTGCCCCCCGGAGAGCTGCGAGGGGTAGCGCTCCGCCAGGCCCTCGAGCTGGACGAGCTCGAGCAGCTCGTGCACCCGCCCGCGGATCTCGGCCTTCGGCCGCTTCCGGATCGTGAGCCCGAAGGCGACGTTGTCCCAGACGGTCATGTGCTTGAAGGCCGCGTAGTGCTGGAAGACCATTCCGACGCCGCGCGAGCGTGCCGGCCGGTTGGTGACGTCCTCGTCCCCGATCAGCACCTGCCCCGACTCGGGCTGCTCGAGGCCCGCGATGACGCGCAGGAGCGTCGACTTGCCGCTGCCGCTCGGGCCGAGCAGGGCCGTGAGCGAGCCTTCCGGGATCGCGACGGAGACGTCGTCCAGCGCGGTGAAGTCGCCGAACCGCTTGGTGACGTCGATCGCAGCGATGCCCATCAGGAGCCCTCGCGCGGGTGAATGAACCGCAGGCCGACGACGGTGCCGATGGCGATCAGCGCGAGCACGACGGACACAGCGTAAGCCCCCTGGACGTCGAACTGCTCGAACTGGGCCTGGACGTACAGGGGCAGGGTCTGCGTCTTCCCCTCGATCCGGCCCGAGACGACGCTCACGGCGCCGAACTCCCCGATCGCGCGAGCCGTGGTGAGGACGACGCCGTAGGCCACGGCCCAGCGGATCGCCGGGAGGGTGATCTTCCGGAAGGTCTGGAATGGCGAGGCACCGAGCGTCTCGGCCGCCTGTTCCTGTTCGGTTCCGATCTCGCGAAGGACCGGCACGACTTCGCGCACGACGAACGGCAACGAGACGAACATCGTCGCCAGGATCATCCCCGGGATCGAGAAGAGGACCTTGATCCCGTGGTCGGCGAGGCCGCCGAGCCAGCCGCCGCGCCCGTAGAGGAGGAACAGCGCAAGACCGGCGACCACCGGCGAGAGCGCGAGCGGCAGGTCGACGATCGCGTTCACGAGCCCGCGGCCGGGGAGGCGCGTCCGGACGAGCGCAAGCGCCAGCGTGACGCCGAAGATCGTGTTGGCGGGAACGGCGACCGCGGCCATCAGGAGCGTCAGCTCGAGCGCGTGCACCGCCGGCGGTGAGCTGACCGCGTCCCAGGCGGGGGCGAGCCCGTGCCGGAATGCGCGGTAGAAGACGAACCCGACCGGCACGAGCAGGATCAGCGCCAGGTACCCGAGCGCTCCGAACCGCAGGAGGTACTTAGACACGTTCGGAGCTCCGATCATGCGCAGTCGACCGGGCAACGCAAGCGTTGGCTACACATGATCGTGCCTCGTCCTCCAGCGCCGGAAGGCGCCGATCAGCAGGAGCACCGCGAGGGAGATCACGAGCAACACCACGGAGACCGCGGCGGCGCCGGTCCCGTTTCCGGACTGCAGCTGGCCGAAGATGTAGACGGACGAGACCTCCGACTTGAACGGGATGTTCCCCGAGATCAGCACCACGGCGCCGAACTCGCCGACGGCGCGGGCGAAGGCAAGCGCGACCCCGGAGAGGATCGCGGGCAGCAGGTTCGGGAAGACGATCCGGCGAAACACGGCGAAGGAGCCGGCGCCGAGAGACGCGGCGGCCTCCTCCATCTCGGTGTCGAGCTCGAGCAGCACCGGCTGCACCGCCCGCACCACGAACGGCAACGTCACGAACAGGAGGGCCACCAGCAGCCCGAGCCGCGTGAAGGCGATGTCGACGCCAAACGGGCTGCCGGGCCCGTAGAGGGCGAGGAGCGTCAGGCCGGCGACGATGGTCGGCAGCGCGAACGGCAGGTCGATGACCGCATCGACCACCCCTTTCCCGACGAACCGGTCGCGGACGAGCATCCAGGCGATCGCGGTGCCCGCCAGGGCGTTGACGAGCGCGCAGATCGCCGCGACGCCGAGCGTCAGCTTCAGCGCGGCAATCGCCTCCGGCCGGGTCGCCTGGTGCCAGAACGCATCGAGCCCCTCTGCCCGCGAGCTCCAGATGAGGGCGGCGAGGGGCAGGAGCACGACGATGCTGAGGTAGCCCATCGCCATGCCCCGGGCGACGGCGCCGCCCGGCCCGGCCCGAGACGACTCGGGCCGGGCCTTCCAGAACCGCGGCGTTACTGGCCAACCGACCTCTCGACGGCAGCCATGATCCCCTTCTCCGGGTGGAAGAAGCGCTTGTTGACCTTCACCCACCCGTTGAGCCCGAGCTTCGCCGAGCCGATCGTGAAGAGGCCGGCCGGCTTGTAGAAGTGGTAGTTCTTGGCGACGCTCTTGACGACCGGCCGGTAGCCCTGGTCGGCGAACGCCTTCTGGGCGGTGGCCGACCACAGGAACTTGTAGAAGGCCTTGGCGGCGGGCTTCTTCAGGCCGCTCTTCGTCAGCGCGACCGGCGTCTCGATCAGGAGCGTGTTCTTCGGCGTCTGGTACTGCGTGTGCACGCCCTTCTTCTCGGCGTAGATCGCCTCGTTCTCGTAGGTGAGGAGGACGTCGCCCTTCCCCTGCGCGAAGATCTGCAGCGCGGTGCGGGCGCTGTCCGGCTGAACCGGCACGTGCTTGAACAGCTTGTAGAGGTAGGCGATCGCCTGCTTGTCGGTCTTGCCCGCGCGGCGCTGGGCGCCGTAGGCGGCCATCACGTTCCAGCGGGCGCCGCCGGAGGTGAACGGATTCGGCGTGATCACCTGGACGCCCGGCTTGACCAGGTCGCCCCAGCCCTTGATGTGCTTCGGGTTGCCGTCGCGGACGACGAAGACCACGACCGAGTCGGAGACGATCCCCTTGTGCGAGTTTGCGTTCCAGTTCTTCGGGACGAGGCCCTTGCCGACGAGCAGATTGACGTCGGGGTCGAGCGAGAGCGCCACGAGGTCGGCGGACTGCCCGGCCGCGACCGCCCGTGCCTGGTCGCCCGAGGCTCCGTACGACTGGCTGAAGTCGACCCCACTCCCGGCCTGCGTCTTCTGGAAGGCCGAGATGACCTTGCCGTAGGCGTCCTTGGGCGTGGAGTAGGCCACCAGGCTGATCGAGCCGCCCTTCGACGCTCCCGATGCGGAGCCGGCCAGCAGCGCCACGACAAGCAAAGCAATCCAAATAGCTTTCATTCCGGCTCCTTATCTATCAAGTTTCTCCAGGGAGTTGCTGGAGATTGACAAAAGCACCAGACGACGTCAAGCAGGAACCGTCACCGGCACTAGAGTTGGCGTCGTGGAACCGCTCGACCGCTCGACGATCTGGCCGTACCGGGAGGGCGAGCCGGGGGAGCTGTACTACCAGCGCTACGCCCACCCGAACGGGCTGGCCGCAGAGCAGGCACTGGCCGAGCTCGAGGGCGGCGAAGCACTCCTCTTTCCCTCCGGCACCGGCGCCGCGACCGCGCTCGTGCTGGGAATGCTGGAGCCGGGCCAGACGATCGCGCTCGCAGAGGGGGCGTACTACGGGACGGCGGTGCTCTTCCGGACGACTCGAGCGCTGGGGCGTTCGCTTCGTCGAGTTCGACCAGACGGGCGCGCCGCCGGCAGAGGCCGACCTGATCTGGCTGGAAGCGCCGTCGAACCCCTTCCTGACCATGCCCGACCTGGAGGCGGCTTCGGCCCATCCGGCGCGCGTCCTGGTCGACTCGACCGCGGCGACGCCGATCTACGTGCGCCCGCTCGAGCACGGCGCCGACTTCGCGCTGCACAGCGCGACCAAGTTCCTCGGCGGCCACCACGACGTGCTCCTGGGCGCCGTCGCCTGCCGTTCGAGCGAGGACGCCGCGACTCTCCGCGACTTCCGCGGACGCACGGGGATCGTCGCCGCCCCCGATCCGTGCTGGCTGCTGTCGCGCAGCCTGAAGACGCTCGCGGCCCGAATGGAGCGCCACACCGCGAGCGCGACCGCTCTCGCGGTGCGGCTCGAAAGGCACCCCGCGGTCCTCGTGGTGCGCTATCCGGGCTTCGGAGGCCTGCTCTCGTTCGACGTCGCCGACGGCGACGCCGCGCACCGCGTCGAGACGTCGCTGCGGCAGATCACGAACTCGACGAGCCTCGGTGGCGTCGACTCCGTGCTCGAGAGCCGGACCCGCTGGGAGGGCGACCGCGTTCCGCCGGGGCTCCTCCGCCTGAGCGTCGGGCTCGAGGATCCCGACGAGCTCTGGCAGGACCTCGAGCAGGCGCTGGGTTGAGCGGTCGGCGCGCGGACCACGTGGCCCGCGCGCCGACCGTTCAGTTATCTAGTTCGGAGTGATCGTGCCGAAGAGGCCGTGATTCTCGCCTCCGGGCCCGGCCGTGAAGAAGAGCGTGCTAGCCGGTCCGGCCGCCGAGTCGTTGCCGAATCGAAGTGCCCACAGCCCGTCGATCGAGAGCGGGTCGTGGGACGAATCGCGCAGCGTCCCGTCCGGGAAGAAGAAGCCGAAGAACGGCTTGTAGGCGTGGATCTTCCCGTCGCCGAAGTTGCCCACGAGCAGATCGCCGCCGAAGCGACCGAAGCTGCGCGGAGCAAACGCAAGCCCCCACGGAGCGTTCAGCCCGCCACGCGATGCGATCCGTCCGGCAAACCGTCCGTCGAAGGTATAGGCGTCGACGAAGCCGCGGCCCGGGCCGGGATCCTCGTCCTCCGCGTCGGCGTCCTGCTTCGCATAGGCGACGAAGACGAACTTGCCGATCACCTGGACGTTGAAGGGCGCGTAGCCCTTCGGCAGGAAGCGGTCACGGAAGCCGCCGGGCACGAGCCCGAAGCTGCCGTCGAACACGTCGACCCGCGCGTTGTGGAAGTCGGCGGCGTACAGACGCGGCCCGGCCGCGGTGTCGGCCACGGTCAGGCCCTTGTAGATCGCTCCCTGGTCGGAGCGGTCCTTGACCACGACCGCGGTCGTGCCCTGGGCTCCGTTCCAGCCCCGGATCACGCCGTCCTCGCCGTCGAACAGGAACAGCGCCTTTCCGCCCGTCGGCAGCACGAAGCCGGCCGTCGGGTTGAAGGCGGTGCCGGTCGGGCCTCCTGGCACGCTCACCACGAGCGATCGCGGTGTCCCGTCGCCGCTGTACAGCGTCGAGACGTCGGTGCCGTTGTCGGACACCCACCATGGCGTCGTCGGCCCGGCCGTCAACCCCCACGCGTTGACGAGGTTCGGGTCGGTGTTCGGCGCCACACCCGGCTGGTCGGAGACCAGCGGCGTGACGGTGTAGGAGTTTCGCTGGAAGTTCGAGCTGGCGGCTGCGAGCGGTGAGGTCGCAACGAGAGCCGCCCCGATCACTAGAGCCAGCACGAGCAACGCGCTCGGGCGGGCTCTCAAACGATGCTCTCCCATCTTCCACGCTCCTTTCGGACGTTCTAGTCCAAGTCCGTCAATACGGAGCGCGGCGCGTACCGGTTTTGCAGCGAGAGCCGGAGGCGGGACTCGAACCCACGACCTAGCGCTTACAAGGCGCTTGCTCTACCAGCTGAGCTACTCCGGCGCAGGCCCAGCGTAGCGCCGTCCCGGGCTAGCGGTGCGCGATCACCTCGTCGATGAGGCCGTACTCCATGGCCTCGGCGGCGGTCATGAAGTGGTCGCGGTCGGTGTCCTCGGCGATGCGCTCCAGCGGCTGGCCCGTGTGGTCGGCGAGGATCCCTTCGACGCGCCGTTTGAGGTCGAGCACCTCGCGCGCTCGGATCTCGACGTCGGACGCCTGGCCGCCGAAGCCGCCGGTCCACACCTGGTGGATGAGGATCTTCGCGTTCGGCAGCGCGCTCCGCTTGCCCTTGGCACCGGCTGCGAGCAGCACCGCTCCCATGGACATTGCGGTGCCGACGCAGATCGTCCGCACGTCGGGCTTGACGAACGTGAGCGTGTCGTAGATCGCGAGCCCGGCGTACACGTCCCCACCCGGTGAGTTGACGTAGAGCGAGATGTCTTTCTCCGGATCGTCGGACTCGAGGTGGAGCAGCTGCGCGACCACTACGTTCGCGACCTGGTCGTCGATCGCGCTGCCGACCATCACGATGCGGTCGTTCAGCAGCCGCGAGTAGATGTCGAAGGAGCGCTCGCCGCGTGTCGTCTGCTCGATCACCATCGGGATCTGCGGGCTCACGCCGGCACCGCCAGCTCGACCGGCTCCAGCACGTGCACCGGTACGCCGTAGGCGCGCAGCGCATCTGCCGTCTGGCCCGGGCGCTCGACCGCAGGCGGAACGAAGATCTCCACGGGTCGCGCGAACGAGGCCCGCCAGCCCTGCGCGCCCTGGATCGTCGACCCCCAGAGGAGCACCCTGCCGAAGACCCGCGCCTCGGAGCCGACGGCGAGATAGTGGTCCCAGGCAGCGAGGTCGCGCCCCGCGTGGATCCCGCATTCGCACCCGCGCGAGGGAGCGTCATGCCCCGAGCGCAGCTGCCGCCGGCAGACGGCCACGACGGGCTCGGCGACGGGCCACAGGTCCCCGTAGAGGACGCTTCGAAGCGACCCGTCCTCCACCCGCCAGACCTTCCAGCCGACCGCCGGCCTCAGCTCGTCGGCTGCCCACGCCTGCTCGAGCCTGCCGATCCTCATTCCTCGGCCTGCTCGTCGCCAAGCCAGGCGAGGATCGCCGAGCGTGAAAATCGCCACTCTTCACCGAGCTTGCGGGCGGGCAGGTCGCCCCGCTCGGCGAGCTCGACCACGGCCTCCTCCTCGACCTGCAGGAGGTCGGCGAGCTGAGCAGGCGTGAGCACCTCGGTCTCGGCCGGAAGAAAGGAGTGCCGGCCGACCGCCCATTCCGCCTCTGCGGGCATCGGCGGACCGGCGAGCTCCTGCGACCAGACCGGATCGTGCGGGTCGAAGCGGGCGACGAGCTTCGTGATCAGCTCGCGCTTCGGCGTGCCCAGGACATCGGCGGCGCGATGGAGCTTCTCCGCCTCGGCCGACGGGATGCGCACGAACAGTGCGGTGTAGTCCTGATCCCGTCGCGGCCGAGCCATCGAGATATCTCGATATCACATAGATATCTGCGACCGCAAGCGCTACTGCAGCACTTGCCGCGACTGCTGGTGCGCCAGCACCTTGCGCTTCACGCGCTGCAACGCGTTGTCGATCGTCTTCGTATCGCAGCCGAGGCGCTCCGCCATCTCCTCGTAGGACTCGCCTTCGAGGTAGAGCTTGAGCGCGTCCGCCTCGAGCTTGGAGAGGCCGCTGCCGAGCGTGAAGACGAGACTCTGGAGCTCCTCGGTCGAGATCACGCAGACCGACGGGTCGTCGACGCTCGGGCCCGGAAGCGCGTCTCCGAGGGTGCAGTCGCCGTCCGGCTCCTGGCCGGCAGGCGTGTGGCTGAACGAGACGTAGGTGTTCAGCGGCGAGTGCTTGAAGCGGGTGGCCGTCTTGATCGCGGTGATGATCTGACGGGTGACGCAGAGCTCGGCGAAGCTGCGGAAGGAGGTCTCCTTGTCCGCGCGGAAGTCCCGCACCGCCTTGTAGAGCCCGATCAGCCCCTCCTGGATCAGATCCTCGGCGTCGCCGCCGGCGAGGAAGTACGAGCTCGCCTTGAGCCGGACGAAGCCCTGGTAGCGGCGCATGAGCTCGTCCAGCGCCTGTCCGTCGCCGTTGCGCGCGCGCATGACGAGCTGCAGGTCGGCGAGCTCCCGCTGGAGCTTCTGCGGGGTATGGATCGTCTGTGCGGATCGAGCGGGCACGGCTTTCCCCCTCGCTGAGGACCGGGCGATCTCCGCAAGCCTCACCCTGAGGTTGAGGATCAAGATAGCAAGGTCCCAACACGTTTACAAGACCTTGCTAGTTGTTGTGCTTAACCGGACCCTTGGCCTCTGCGCAGCTTCTCAAGGCGTTTTCGCGTCTCTTCGTCTACGCGATCGCGAAGCTGCGATCGTTCCGCCTCGACGTGCCCGGGCTCGTCGAGGTCACCCAGGAAGGTTCGCGAGCTGCGCTTCTGCACCTCCTGTCCGGAGGTGCCGCGGACGGCTGCGTCGGACGAGACGAGACAGACGGTCTCGTCCTTTCGGTGCGCGGCGGCGAGCCGCTCGAGCAGGGCGTCTGCGTGCTCCGCGTAGCGCACTTCCAGCGGGCCGTACGCCGTGTCCACCCCCACGCCGTCGAACACGACCACTCCGCGGGCGCCGCGGAGCGCGACGAAGCTCGCGAGCCGGTCGACGAGCTCGCGTGGATCCTCGAACGTCCCGGCGTGCAGGAGGTTGTAGCCGTCGAAGAGATAGAGCGTGGGCTCAGCCACCTCGCTGCCGCCTCGCCTCGTAGAGGAGCAGCGCGGCCGCCACGCTGACGTTCAGCGACTCCACCTCGCCGTCGAGCGGGATCCGGACCGCGTCGTCGCAGGTGCGGCGGACGAGCGGCCGCAGGCCCTTCCCCTCGGCGCCCAGCACGAAGACGACCCCGCCGGCGAGGTCGGCGTCCCACATCGCAGTCTCGGCGTCGCCCGCCGCGGCCCAGACCCAGAGCTGCGGCCCCTTGATCTCGCCGAGATAGCGCGCGAGGTTCTTCACCACGGCGATGGGCACGTGCTCGACCGCACCGGCAGACGCACGCGCGACGGCCGCGGTCACCCGCGCCGAGTTGTGCGCCGGGAGCACGACACCGCTCGCCCCGGCTCCCTCGGCGCTCCGGACCACGGCACCGAGGTTGCGGGGGTCGGTGACGGAGTCGAGCACGGCGAGCAGCGGCGAGGGCCCGGCCGCGAGCTCGTGCGCGTCCGCGTAGCGAAAGGGCTCCACACGGGCGAGCACGCCCTGGTGATCCTGCGTCCCCGCCGCGGCGGTCAGATCGCGCTCCGGCCTCACCAGGACACGAACCCCCGTCTCGGCCAGCCATGGCTCCGCCTTCAGGGCACGCTCCGTGGCGAGGAGCTCGAACACCTCCCGCGGTCCACGCACGGCTTCACGGACGGGCCGGCGCCCGTAGACGTGTTCCCTCGTCACCGCTTCGGGACGAGCTGGAAGCCGGGCTCGGCGTCCACGTCACGCACGTCCCAGCCGGCCGCCTCGATCTCACCGCGCAGCCGGTCGCCCTCGTCGAAGTCACGCCGCCCGCGGGCCTCGGCGCGCCGCCGCGCCAGCTCCTCGAGCTCTGGCGGCGCCGCGGCGCTCTCGGCCAGCGACTCGAGGCCGAAGACCTCGAGCCCCCGGGCGAGCAGCTCGTGGTCGCGCCAGCCGTGCATGACCGCAAGCGCCTCGGGGGTGTTGAAGTCGTCTGCGAGCGCGACGGAGAAGGCTTCCCAGTCGCCGCCGGGCTCAGAGGGCTGCCTGAAGACGTTGCGGAAGCTCTCGGCCTGGGCCGTGGCCTGGCGCAGCACCTCGTCCGAGTAGTCCAGCGGCTTGCGCCAGTGGCCGCCGAGGAAGTAGACGAGCAGCGTCTCGCGCCCCCATTCCTCCAGCGCCTCGCGCAGCGAGACGATGTTGCCCAGCGACTTCGACATCTTCTCGCCGGCCAGCCGCAGCATGCCGTTGTGCATCCAGAGCTGCGCGAAGCCGTGGCCGAGCGCTCGCGACTGCGCGATCTCGTTCTCGTGGTGGGGGAAGACGAGGTCGATCCCGCCGCCGTGGATCTCGAAGATCGGCCCGAGGTGCGCCTCGGCCATCGCCGAGCACTCGATGTGCCAGCCCGGCCGGCCGCGTCCCCACGGCGAGTCCCACGACGTGTCCTCGCCCTCCTTGTGCGCCTTCCAGAGCGCGAAGTCGCGACCGTCCTCCTTCAGCTCGGCGGCCTCGTCCTCCTCGGAGGGGTTGCGGGTCGCCTCCTCGTCGCCGTGACGGCCCGAGAGCTTGCCGTAGTCGGGGAAGCTCTCGACCCGGAAGTAGACGTCGCCGCCTGCCGGGTAGGCGTGCCCGCTCGCCACCAGCTCCTCGATCATCGACACGATCTCCGGGATCGACTCGGTCGCCTTGGGCTCGCGGTCGGGCCGCCCGAGGCCCAGGCCTCCCGTGTCCTCCACGTACCACCCGCTCGCGTCGGCGGCCAGCCGCGCGCTGTCTCCCGGGGCGGCGGCGTAGATCTTGTCGTTGATGTCGGTGATGTTCTCGACGAGCGTGACGTCGTAGCCGCTGCGCTCGAGCCAGCGCTTGAGCCACATCGAGAGCACGAACGGGCGCGCGTTCCCGACGTGGATGCGCTGGTAGACGGTCGGCCCGCAGAAGTACATGCGCACGGGCCCGGGCGGCGGCGGGAGCTCTCGCAGCCCGCGTGAGGCGGTGTCATAGAGCCGCATCGATCCTCCGCAGCGCCTCGTCGCGAGGGAGAGCGGCCACTACCGCCCAGAGCTCGGGCCCCCGCTCGCGGCCGGTCAAGGCCAGACGCACCGCGCGGAGGTCGCCGCCGACGGCCTTCAGCTCGCGCAGGAGCTCCTTCGGGTCGGCCGAGCCGTTGGCCTGCAGAAGCAGCTCGCGGAAGCGCTCGAGGGTCTCGGGCGAATCGACGGCAACCGCGTCCGGCTCGGCCAGGATCGACGCTGCGTAGTCGCGCGCCTCGTTCAGGTCGCGCGCACCGCGGAGAGCCGGAACGAGCTCGACCGGAGCGCCCACCCGCTCGGCCAGCTCGCGGTCTGAGAGCGATCCGATCGCCTCGATTGCCAGGCGGCGGATCCGCGGCAGGTCGTAGTGGACGTCGTGCTTCGGCAGGCCCAGCTCATCAAGGTAGCGCCGGACGGCCTCGGCTGGGATCCCCGCGTCGCGGAGCGAGGCCACTGTCGCCCCCTCCGCGCGCTTGGCCAGCTTCTTGCCGTCCTCGCCGAGGATCAGGCCGTGGTGGACGAACTCCGGCGGCGTCGCTCCGAGCGCCTCGAAGAGCCGGCGGTGGAGCTGCTCGTTCGGGCGGTGGTCGTTCCCGCGCACGATGTGCGTGATCCCGAAGTCCACGTCGTCGACGACGCTGGCGAGGTGGTAGGTAGGCGTGCCGTCCTCGCGCAGGAGCGTGACGCCGTCGAACCGGTCGCCCAGCTCTTTCCCCGCCTCGACGTGCCGCTCGCGCCGCTCGCTCTGCCGCACGGGGCCTTCGTCCCAGCCGATGCCGAGCCACTCGAGGTCCCGGAGCAGCTCCTCCTCGCCACCCGGAATGTTCCGCGTGGGGTCCGTGTCGTCGATCCGCAGCAGCAGATGATCGCCGAAGGCACGGTTGGCCACCGCGCTGAGCGCGTTTCCGACGTGGAGCGAGCCTGTCGGGCTGGGAGCGAAGCGAACCCGTTTCATGGGGTGTAAGTCTGCAGCACGGCGCCCTGGTCGTTGATCAACGCGCGTGGCGCTCGACGAAATCGAGCACGCGGGCCCAGGCATCCTCGGAGGCCGCGGCGAAATCGTCCTGCTTGCGGTCGAAGAAGCTGTGCGGTGCGCCTTCGTACGAGACCAGCTCGTGCTCGACGCCCGCGTCGGTCAATGCCCGCTCGAACTCCTCGTTGTCGTCGGCGGTGATGTTCTTGTCGGCCCCCGCCTGCAGGGCGAGCACCGGCGCGTCGATCTGGCCGGCCAGCTGCACCGGCCCGGGAGCACCGTCGCTCGCCTTCCCCGGCCGGCCGTAGAAGCCGACGGCTCCAGCCAGCCCGTGGCCACCCGCTGCCGCGAGCCACGATTGCCGCCCTCCCATGCAGAAGCCGACGCTGAAGATCGAGTCGGCGCCGAGCGAGCGCAGGTGCTCGACGGCTGCCGTGACATCGGCCTGGATCTGCTCGGGAGTCACCGCCTCCACGTGCGGCCGGTACTCGAAGTCGTCACCGCGCTTCTCGACACCGGCGGTGCGCCCGAAGTAGTCGAACGCGAGTGCGGTGTAGCCGCGCTCGGCGAAGCGCAGCGCCAGCTCCTCGTAGAAGCGGTACAGGCCGCGCACGTCGGGCAGGATCACAATGCCGGTCGTGGACGGTTCCTCCGGAGCGGCCAGGAAGGCGGCGAAACGGTTGCCGTCTCGCGCCTCTAGCACGAGGTCGTCGTGCGAGACCGCCGCGCCCGAGATGGCAGGAATCGGCGGTAGGGAGTCGAGCTCGAAGCACACGGCGAGAGCGGAGTCTAGGGTCTCGCGGGTGAACGAGGCGCTGCTGAGCTGGTACCGCGAGCACGGCCGCGACCTGCCGTGGCGGCGCACCCGCGACCCGTACGCGATCCTCGTCTCCGAGGTGATGTTGCAACAGACCCAGGCCTCGCGGGTCGTGCCCCGGTACTGCGCCTGGATCGAGCGCTGGCCCACCGCCGAGGCGCTCGCCGCCGCGTCGACGGCCGACGTGATCCGCGCAGTGGCAGGGGCTGGGCTACAACCGGCGGGCGGTCAACCTGCACCGGGCGGCCAGGCGCGTGGCCGAGCTGGGATGGCCTGACGACCTGACCGAGCTGCCCGGCGTCGGGCCCTACACGGCGGACGCGATCGCCTGCTTCGCTCTCGGCAAGCCGGTTCTGCCGGTGGATGTGAACGTCCGCCGCGTCCGGGAGCGCACCGGAGCCGAGTTCGACCACGCGTGCGCGCAGGCGCTGATGGATCTCGGCGCCACGATCTGTATCGCGCGCGTGCCCCGCTGCGGCGAATGTCCGCTGGCCGCGGCCTGCCCCTCTCGAGGGCGTCGCTTCGAGCCGCTTCGCCGGCAAGGCGCGTTCGAAGGCTCGTTCAGGCAGCGGCGGGCCCAGGCCCTGCGGCTCGTCGCCGAGTCGCCGCGCCCACTCGCCGATGTCGACCGGGAAGCGGTCGAGTCTCTGCGGCGCGACGAGCTCGTCCTGGTCGAGGACGAGCTCGTGCGCCTGCCTACTTAGAGCCGCGCGCCGAAACTACGTCCACCGGTTCGACCGGGCAGTTCCGACGAAGGCCCTTCATCCCGTGAAGCCGCTGGCTGCGATGTAGGAGCCCGGCCCTGCTGCTCCCTGGATGCGGACGAGCACGACCGGTGCCAGGCACCTGCTCGGAACCGCCACCTTCTGGTGGATGCGCGCGTCGCCGTCGCTGGCGAGCGGCACCGGCCCGGCCGTGAACGCCGGCGTGACGTTCGAGTCGGGCGCGCAGAAGAAGGAGGCGGCGATCATGGTGACCGTTCCGGTCGTCCCGTTGGCGGCGAGCACGAGGCCCTTCACCCGCAGGTCGAAACGGCCGTTCCGGCTGAGCGACACGCTGCTCTTGCGGAGGACCCAGGGCGCACCCGCCCGGTTCACCCCGTGAATCGGCGAGTCGGCCAGCACGTTGCCGACCAGCCCCGAGCTGAAGAGCTTGCCGTGCTTCTGGTGGTGCCCGCGCGAGGCTCCGGCCTGCAACGAGAACACGAGCGCGGAGACGGCGGCCACGGCGAGCATCAGGCCGACGAGCGACTTCTTCGAGAACGTCATGCTGCTCCTCTCTCTCCCTGGAGTGGTGACAGGAGGTACGGGAGCGGGCGCGGTTCGGATCTCAGTGCGCCCGCGGGTGGCGCATCCAGACGTTCGGCTCGCGGTAGCTGCCGCGGTCGCCGTCAAGATCGATCTCGACCGGCACGAGCGCGCCCGGCACGACATAGCTCCCACTTTCGGGAAACTCGAGCCCGGTCCACTCCTCGAAGTCCGCGACGGTGCCCTCGGCGACCAGGGAGTCCGGTGCGATTCCGAGCAACTCCGCTCCGAGCCGCTCGTGGCTCCGCAACCAGGGATCGAAGAGGAGGCCGTCGGGCCGGCGCCAACCCACGTAACGCTCGATCGGCGTAATCGGGTAGCGGTGTTTCAGGCTCGGGCGCACCGGCGCGACGAGCTCCCAGCCTCGCTCGTACGCAAGCCCTCGCATGTTCTCGAGCATGACCCTCGAGAGGCCCCTGCCCTGGTGGTCCGGATCGATCAGGATCGCTATGGCGCAGAGGCGGTCGGGTGCCCCGCCCTCGAACGCGTTGGGAAAGGCAGCCCGCCAGGACTCTGGCAGCCCGCTCACCGGGACCGAGTTCCCCTCGCCCAGGAGAACGCCGTCCTCGACCAACGCGAACTGGAACTCACTCCGCTCGTCGTAGAGCCGGCCCCAGTACTCGTTCGAGATCGGGTCGTGAAAGACGATCTCCGGCCAGGCGCGTCGAATGGCCTCGAAGGCCGGGCTCTGGCGAATGCTCTCGTCGACCGGAACGATCTTCATCGCTCGAGCAGCGCGACTGCCAGCGCGGCAAGACCCTCGCCCCGCCCGGTGAAGCCGAGACGATCGGTTGTCGTCGCACGAACGTTGACGAGGTCTTCCTCGACCTCGAGCGCACCGGCGAGGCGAGCTCGCATCTGACCTCGAACAGGCGCGATCCGCGGCTCCTCGCCGACGAGCACGCAATCGGCGTTGACCAGCCTCCAGCCGGACTCGCGCACCTGGGCATAGGCGCGGCCCAGCAGGTCGAGTGACGAAGCACCCTCCCATTCGGCAGAGCCCGACGGAAACAGGCTCCCGATGTCGCCGAGGCCCGCGGCCCCCAGGATCGCGTCGATCAGGGCATGCGCGATCACGTCGCCGTCCGAGTGCCCGGCCAGGCCGCGAGGCGAGTCGAGCTCCACGCCGCCGAGCACGAGCGGCCTGCCCTCGACCAGCCGATGCGCGTCCGCGCCGATGCCGACCCTCATCCGAGCACCTCCTGGCGGCGCTCGCGGCGCTCGAAGACCGTCACGGTCTCGTAGCCGGCTTCGCGTGCGTGCTCGACGGCCCGGTCGAGGTCGCGGCCCACATGCCCGGGCGAATGCGCATCCGAAGCGAGGGTGATCGGCACTCCTCGGTCGTGACAAGCCGACAGGAGCTCCAGGTCGGGATAGATCTCCTTGACCGGCTTGTGCAGCCCGGCCGCGGAGACCTCGACGCAGACGCCTGCGGCCTCGATCGCATCGGCCGTCTCGACGTGCAGGTAGTGCAGCTGCTCGGAATCGGGACGCACACCGAAGAACTTCACCAGGTCGGGATGCGAGAGGACGTCGAAGAGCCCGCTGCGCGCCGCGTTCCGCAACCAGACGAAGTAGCGGCGCCAGGCCTCGCCGACCGGCAGCTTGTGCACGAGGCCCGGCTCCTGGTCGACCGCGAAGCCGTCGACGAAGTGGATCGACCCGAGCAGGTAGTCCCAGTCGTACTGCGCGAGCAGTTCGGACAGCTCGACCTCGATCCCGGGGAAGTAGTCGACCTCCAGGCCCAGCTTGACCGGTAGGCCACGCCCCTTCGCCTCCTCGACTGCCGCGACGTACTCGTCGAGGTCGTCGGTGCAGCGCTCGCGCATCCACTCGATCTCCCAGAGCGAGAGCGTCTGGCGGAAGTGGAAGACGTGATCCGTGAAGCCGATCTCGTCCACGCCCGCGGCCCTTGCACGCTCGACGTACTCCTCGGCACGCTCGGCGCTGTAGCGGCCACGGGGCTCGCCGCCCGGACGGTCGCGTAGGTGCATGTGGTAGTCGACGATCATTCCGCGGGACGATCCGCGGCCTCGAGCCACCCCTCGACGAGCGCGAGGTCGTCCACGTCGGTCACCTTCAGCAGGCGCGGGTCGCCCGGAACGGCCTTGACCCTTCCGCCCCGGGCCTCGACGAGGGACGAGCAGTCCGTGGCGCCCGACACGTCGCCGGCCAGCGCCCGGCGGAGCACGTCGGCGAGGAAAGCCTGCGGAGTCTGCACCGCGACGAGATCGCCGCGCTCCAGCGTCTCCATCACCCGCTCGCCCTCGACGCGCTTGATCGTGTCTGCGAGCGGGAGAACCGGCACGGCGGCGTCCCAGCCCTCGCCGAGCGGCGCCAGCACCCGTTCGATCACCTCCTCGGGCACGAGCGGGCGGGCCGCGTCGTGCACGAGCACCACGGCCGCGTCCTCCGGCACGGCCTCCAACGCGAGCCGGACGGACTCGGAGCGGGCCTCGCCGCCGGTCACGGCCGAGTGCACCTTCGTCGCGGCGATCTCCTCGGCCACCAGGATCGACGGCTCCTCCCATTCGGGGGGAGCCGCGATCACGATCTGCTCGATCCAGTCCGAGCTCTCGAGGCGCTCCAGGCTCTCGGCCAGCAGGGGCCTACCTCCGAGGCGCGCGAACGCCTTCGGACGATCCGACCCGAGCCGCTCGCCCCTCCCTGCCGCAGCGAGCACGGCCCAGACCGTCATGAGCTACGCCGTGGCCGGAACCTTGGCCGAGCTCTTCTTCTTCTTGCCGCCGTTGGCGAGGACCCCGTCGAGCCATTCGGCCGCCTCGTCCTCGTCCATCTCCTTGGCGTACATGAGCTCGCTGGCGAGGATCTTCTTCGCCTTCACGAACATCTGCTTCTCGCCGGTGGAGAGGCCCTTCTCGTGGTCGCGCAAGGAAAGGTTCCGCACGACCTCGGCGAGCTCGAAGATGTCGCCGGTCTTCATCTTGTCGCGGTTGTGCTTGAACCGGCGGTTCCAGTTCTTCGGCATCGTCGTGCCGCTGCCCGTCAGTGCTTTCAGGACCTTCGAGACCATCTGCTCGTCGATGACCTTCCGCAACCCGACACGATCCGCATTGTCCGCCGGAACGTTCACGGTCATGTCGTTGTGCAGGATCTTGATCGTCAGGTACTCGCGCTTCTCGCCGAGCACCTCCCTCGTCTCCTTCTTGACGACCGTTCCCGCACCGTGGTGCGGATACACCACCTTGTCGCCGACTCTGTACAACCCGAGCCTCCCCGTATTTGTTGGCTGATTCCGCAGTGACGCCGGCGGGGTGCTTCTACCGCCGGCGAGCCAAGGCAGTATAGCGAAAATCGCTGGAAACGGCCACTTTTTCGCGAGGAACCCCTCGGGTGCAGGGGTTTTTGCTCTGCGCGGGCTCAGGAGGGATCGACGGCGGCATAGCCGTCGTTTCGGCGAGCCGTCCTGTTTAAAGCTGCAGGTAGCGATCGACGAGGTTGTGCTCCTGCAGCCTCCTGAGGCCCTCTCGGATCTCGCGGGCTCGAACCGTGCCAACCCCTTCGACCGCCTCCAGCTCGCGCTGAGAGGCGCGCACGATCCCCTCCAGGCCATCGAGGTTGGCCACCACCCGCTTGACGACCCCGTCCGGGACCCGTGGGATGTGGGAGAGCACCCGGTAGCCGCGTGGAGCGACCGAGTGGTCGAGCGGATTCGTCGTGGCGGGATAGCCGAGCACCGCCAGGAGCTCGAACTCGAGCAATTGGTCGTAAGGGAGCGCCGCGAGCGCATGGAGCCCCTCGGCAGTGCGGTCGGGGCCGCCTTCGGCGTGGTAGTCGTAGACGAGCGCCGCCTTCTCGCCGGGTACGTCGGCGACGAGCTCCTCCAGCTGCATCCTGATCAGCCGGCCCTCCTCGCCCAGCTCGACGCAGGCGCGCTCGATCTCCTCGGCCATCCGCGTCGTCAGCTCCGCCCGCTGGAGGGTGACGAGCACGTCGTCGAGCATGACGGCGTTCTGGAACTCGAGCGCGGTCAGGCGGGTCACGACCTGCTCGAGCCGGGCGCGATATGTCTCGAGCGTCGACAGCGCCTGGTTGGTCTTTCCGAGCACGTCTGCGATGGGCTCCAGCTGGTAGCGGCTGTGCCCGACGAACACGGTCACCGTCTCGCGCTGCTGCGAGATCGAGATCACCAGGGCGTCGGTCTGCTTGGCGACCCGCTCGGCGGTGCGATGCCGGGTGCCCGTCTCGGCCGAGGGAATTGTCGGATCCGGCATCAGCTGCACGTTCGCGTGCGAGAGCTTCGTCACCGTCGAGTTGACGATGATCGCCCCGTCCATCTTGGCCACCTCGTAGAGCAGCTGGGGCCTGAACGGCACGTCGAGCTTGATCCCGCCGGAGAAGAGGAACGAGAGCTCGTTCGGCTCGCCGATCACGATCAGCGCGCCCTCGGACGAGCGGATGATGTCGTCGATCGCGGACCGCAGCTCGGTGCCCGGCGCGATGCGGCCTACGGCGGCGAGGATCTTCGAGTCGAGGCGCGGGTCGTGCTGGGTGGGCTGGCGCACGATGCCGAGCGGCGGTGGGATCCGCTGGTCGGCCCTATCCTGCCTCGGCTCGCTCTGCATCGATCGCCGCCTTCGCTGCGTCCCTCAGGGTCTCGGCTTCGAGAATGCGTAGTTTGCCACGAGCTGCGGTGCCGGCCGGGGCGACCGCCGCGGAGAGCCCGAGCTTCGCGCACTCCTCCAGTCGCCGGTCGGCCTGCGTGGCGGCTCGGAGGCGTCCCGTGAGCCCGATCTCGCCGAACGCGGCGATGCCCGGCTTGACCGGCGAGCCCTTGGCGGCGGAGACGATCGCGAGCGCGATCGCCAGGTCGGCTCCCGGCTCGTCGATGCGCACCCCGCCGGCGACGTTGACGAACACGTCGGCCTGACCGAGCCCGACTCCGGCGTGACGCGAGAGCACGGCCACGATCATCGCGAGCCTCTTGGGGTCGACGCCGGTGCCGACCCGCCTCGGCATGGCCAGGTCGGTCGGTGCGACCAGTGCCTGGATCTCGAGCAGCAACGGCCGCGAGCCTTCGAGCGCGCAGGCGACCGCGGCTCCGATCTCGCCCGCGACCGTCCGGCCGAAGAGCTCCGACGGCTCGGGCACCCCGACCAGGCCGGTTCCGGTCATCTCGAACACCGCGAGCTCGTTGGTGGAGCCGAATCGGTTCTTCGATGCGCGCAGCACCCGGTGCTCGTGGTAGCGGTCGCCCTCGAACTGGAGCACGCAGTCGACCAGATGCTCCAGCACGCGCGGGCCTGCGACGGCTCCGTCCTTCGTCACGTGGCCGACGAGGATCGTGGCGACCCCGGCTTCCTTGGCCACGCGCAGGAGCCGCGCGGCCGCCTCGCGCACCTGGCCGACCGATCCCGGAGCGGACCCGAGCTCCGACGAGTAGAGCGTCTGCACCGAGTCGATCACGCAGACCGCCGGCCGCTCTTCCTCGAGGGTCGCGCAGACGGTCTCGAGCTCCGTCTCCGCCAGGATCTCGACCTCGTCCGCTCCTCCGAGGCGCGCTGCCCGAAGCTTCACCTGCGCCACGGACTCCTCGCCGGTGACGAGCAGCGCCCGGCGGTCGCGCGACATCGCCGCGAGCGCGCTCAGCAGGAGCGTGGACTTGCCCACCCCCGGCTCGCCCCCGACCAGGACCAGGGAGGCCGGGACGAGCCCGCCGCCGAGCACGCGGTCGAGCTCGGCCACTCCGGTGGGGAGCCGCTTCGACTCCTCCGCCTTGACGTCGACGAGCCGCAGCGTCGGCTTGGCGGCGCGTGATTCCGGGCCGGAGGCGGTGGCCTCCTCGACGAGCGTCCCGAACTCGCCGCAGGACGGGCACTTGCCGAACCAGCGGCCGGCCGAATAGCCGCAGTCGGTGCACGCGAATTGGGTCGCGGTCTTCGCCACTAGTGCCCCGTCCTGCAATGCCGCTGAGCGTCTGGGTCGCGAGCACCAAGCCAGAGTTCGCACTTGACCGCAGCAAGGCTGCGCTGCCTTGCTAAGGGCAAGGGCGGGCTCCGGCGCCGCGTGATCGCGGGCCAGAAGCCGGCATGTATTGCTGGATGGGGCACTGGGTCATCCTAGGAACGCCCGCGGACGAGGACCGTGACGAGTCCGTGTCGATTTCGTGTCAATGCCGCGCCACGACGATGCACGCGTCGTGGGAGGAGCGGGCGACCGTCTTGCGCCACACGACCCGGGCCCGGCGGTCGAGGACACAGAGCGTGCCGCTCCCGAGACCCGGCGTGACCACCCAGCCGTACGCCTGCTGGACGTTGTAGGAATCGTCGGGGACGGCAGTTCTGCTCACCGGGCTCCCGTCGGCCAGGTGGACGCGAAGCGTGCCGCTCTCGCCGCTCGCGACGTAGACGCGCCGGCCGAGGAAGGTGAAGTGCTGCGGGGGCTTGTCGGCCGAGAGCCGCTGCAGGAGCTTGCCGCTCCGAGCCCGGTAGACCGCGAGCTCGTTCCGATCGCCGGAGCTGACCCAGACACGCTTCCCGTCCGGCGCCCAGCCGACGTCGTGCGCGAGGAACGGCGGCCTGAAGCGCCGCACGAGCCGCGGCCGGGCGCGGCTCGCAAGATCGACGACCGCGACCTGCTCGGCCTTCGCCCCGAGCGCGATCCAGAGCCTGTGGCCGCCTGGGTCGATGGTGATGTGGCGGGCGAGCGCCCCGACGCGCTCGCGTCCGAGGACGCGCCCTCGCAGAACGTCCAGGGCAACGACCTCGCCGCGCTTGGCGTCGGTCACGTAGGCGTGGCGCCCGTCGGGATGGCCGGCGGTGTACCGCGGCTCGCCGAAGCCGTGCAGCACGTGCTCGACGGCGAGGGTCGACCCGCGCACGAGCGTCAGCGCGCCGAGCTCCGAGTGCGCGACCACCGCCATCGGCCCGACAGCCTCGATGCTGCGCGGCTTCGGGAGTGTCCGAACGTAGCGGTGCACACGACCCGACGCGAGCGCGACGGCGACCAGTCGGGCTTCCTCGTCGGCGGTGACGAGAGCGACCTCGAGACCCGAGCCGACGCGTGCCAGCGCCCGTGGCGCGACCACGAGCGAGGCGGCTGCCGCGATGAAGGCCCGCCGATCCATCTGCCCGCAACTACGAGCCCAGCGACTCCTGGGGTCCCGCTGCGGCAACGTACCCCGGCTCGGGCGCGGGACGGCGGGCGCGACGACCGGCGGAGACGATCAGCAGGCCGCAGACGACGAGCCCGACTCCCACGAGCTGAAGCGCCGAGGGCGATTCGCTCAGGATCGCCCAGGCGAACAGAACCGTGAGGACGGGCTGGAAGGTCAGCAAGACCGAGGTCAGTGCGGCCGGCAGGCGCGGCAGCGTGATCGAGATCAGCAGCCAGCCGACGACCTGCGAGCTCAGCGCCAGCAGCACGAGATAGCCCTGCGCCGCCCAGTCCGGTGTCCAGTCGAGGTTCCCGATCACGAGCCCGATCGCGATGCATCCGAGCGCTGCGGCCAGCGTCGCGTCGAAGAGCGGCCCCGCCGGCCGGCGCGTGTCGCGGTTTCCCTCGCGCAGGACGAGCAGGAAGACGGCGTAGGAGACGGCGGTCAGGATCCCGTAGGCGACGCCGAGCCCCGGGTTCCGGCCGTACGCGTCGCTCTCGAGCGCGCCCGAGATGAGGATGACGCCGAAGAGCGCGACCGGAATCGCCGCCAGCGACCGGTTCGACGGGACGCTCGCTGAGAAGCGCCCAGGCGAGCAGGCCGACCAGGACGACCTGCAGGTTGCCGAGCACCGTCGCGAGGCCGGCGCCGACCTCCTCGATGCCCTGGTGCCAGGCGATCAGGTCGACCGCGAAGAAGAGACCGGCGAGCCAGGCCAGCCTGCGCTGCTTGATCGGCCTCGGCCCGTAACGCCGGTCCTCCCAGCGCGCGAGCAGCCAGAGCAGCGGTAGCGCGTACAGGCAGCGGAAGACCGCGCCCGTCGAGGGCGAGACATCCGCGGCCCTGAAGAGGATCCCGGAGAACGCGATCGCGACGGCACCGGTGAGCGCGGCCACGATCGGCCGGTTGTGAAGCCTGGAAGGCACCTAGGCGCAGGCTAGCGGGGCGCGGTCGGGACTCACGTCCCGCCGGGCTGCCTATTCGGTCGGCTCGTCCGGCTCGTCGTCGGCCGAGTCGACCGGCTCCTCGGGGGGAACCGTCACCTTCTCGGGCGTGATCTCGGCCGGGATGACCGTGATGTCGACCTCGTCCTCGTTCTTGCGGTCGACGAGGATCGTCGCGCCCGGGCCGAGCTCGCGGCCGAGGACGAAGTCTGCGAGCGGGTCCTCGATGTAGCGCTGGATCGCGCGGCGCAGCGGGCGGGCGCCCATCGTCGGGTCGTAGCCCTTGTCGACGAGGAGCTCCTTCGCACTCTCGGTGAGCTCGATCGCGGCCTCGTGCTGGCCCATCTGGTCGCGGAGCCGCTTCATCATCAGCTCGACGATGGTCATGATCTCTTCCTTCGTCAGCTTGTGGAAGACGATCACCTCGTCGATGCGGTTCAGCAGCTCGGGGCGGAAGACCTTCTTCAGCTCGCCCATGATCCGGTCCTTCATCTCGTCGTACGAGAGGCCGGAGTCGTCGCCGACCGAGAAGCCGAGCGTCTGGTTCTTCGAGATCGTCGAGGCCCCGATGTTCGAGGTCATGATCACGATCGTGTTCCGGAAGTCGACCTTGCGGCCCTGGGCGTCCGTCAGCTTCCCGTCCTCGAGGATCTGGAGCAGGATGTTGAACACGTCCGGGTGGGCCTTCTCGATCTCGTCGAGGAGGACGACCGAGTAGGGCCTGCGCCGGACGGCCTCGGTCAGCTGGCCGCCCTCGTCGTAGCCGATGTAGCCGGGCGGCGAGCCCACCAGCCGGGACACGGAGTGCTTCTCCATGTACTCCGACATGTCCACCTGGATCATCGCGTCCTCGTCGCCGAAGAGGAACTCGGCGAGCGTGCGCGCCAGCTCGGTCTTCCCCACGCCTGAGGGGCCGAGGAAGATGAACGAGCCGGTCGGGCGCTTCGGGTCCTTGATTCCCGCGCGCGCGCGGCGGATCGACTTGGAGACGGCGACGATCGCCTCCTCCTGGCCGATCACGCGCTTGTGCAGCTCGTCCTCCATGCGGATCAGCTTCTGGGACTCGGCCTCCGTGAGCTTGAAGACCGGGATGCCCGTCCACATCGAGACGATGTCGGCGATCTCGTCCTCGCCGATCTCGGGCTGCTCGGCACTCCCCTCCTCGTTGCGCCAGTTCTCCTCGAGCTCGCGCTTCTTCTGCGTCAGCTTGCGCTCCTTGTCCCGGAGCGACGCCGCCTTCTCGAACTCCTGCGCCTCGATCGAGGACTCCTTGTCCTTGCGCACCTTCTCGATCTCGTCCTCGAGCTCGCGGTAGCGCGGCGGAGCGCTCATCGTCTTGATGCGCATCCGCGAGGCCGCCTCGTCGATCAGGTCGATCGCCTTGTCGGGCAGGTGGCGGTCCTGGATGTAGCGGTCGGACAGGACCGCGGCCGCGCCGAGCGCGTCGTCGGAGATCTTGCAGCGGTGGTGCGCCTCGTACCGGTCGCGCAGGCCGCGCAGGATCTGCACGGTGTCGTCGACCGACGGCTCGTCCACGCGGATCTGCTGGAAGCGGCGCTCGAGGGCCGCGTCGCGCTCCAGGTACTTGCGGTACTCGTCCAGCGTGGTCGCGCCGATCGTCTGGAGCTCGCCGCGGGCGAGTGCCGGCTTCAGGATCGAGGCCGCGTCGATCGCGCCCTCTGCCGCGCCGGCGCCGACGAGGTTGTGGAGCTCGTCGATGAACAGGATGATGTCGCCGCGCTGGGTGATCTCCTTCATCACCTTCTTCAGGCGCTCCTCGAACTCGCCGCGGTACTTCGAGCCGGCCACGAGAGCCGCGAGGTCGAGCGTGTAGATCTGCTTGCCCTTCAGGAGCTCCGGCACCTGGTTCCCGGAGATCCGGGCGGCCAGGCCCTCGACGACGGCGGTCTTGCCGACGCCGGGCTCACCGATCAGCACCGGGTTGTTCTTCGTGCGCCGCGAGAGGATCTGCATCACGCGCTCGATCTCGGTCTGGCGCCCGACGACGGGGTCGAGCTTCGCCTCGGCGGCCAGCTTGGTCAGGTTGCGCCCGAACTGGTCGAGGAGCTTGGAGCTCTTCGACTTCTCGCCCGGAGCGCCGCCCGCTCCCTGCTGCCGCCGGCCGGGGCCGGAGAGCATGCGGATGATCTCGTTGCGGATCTTCTCGGCGTCGGCGTCGAAGTCGAGCAGGATGCGCGCCGCGACGCCCTCGTTCTCGCGCACGAGCCCGAGCAGGATGTGCTCGGTGCCGATGTAGTTGTGGCCGAGGGAGAGCGCCTCGCGCAGCGCCAGCTCCAGGACCTTCTTCGCGCGCGGGGTGAACGGGATCTGGCCCGTGGTGACCTCGTCGCCCTGGCCGACGATGCGCGCGACCTGCGCGCGGACCTCCTCGACCGTGATGTCGAGCGACTCGAGCACGCGCGCGGCGAGCCCCTCCTCTTCCCGGAGGAGGCCCAGGAGGATGTGCTCGGTGCCGATGTAGTTGTGCTTCAGCGCCCTGGCCTCGTCCTGAGCGAGGACGACGACCTGACGGGCTCTCTCGGTGAAGCGCTCGAACACTCGCTTCCTTCCCCCGCGGTCCGCGGAATTGCTGAGGCGCCCATCGTAGCGAACAGGTCGGGGGCGGGCGCATCCCCCGACCGAGCGTTCGACACCGGTATCTTTTTGCCTCCAAATCGCGTTAAATAGGCGATTAGGGGATGGGTCCGAGGCTTGCTTCGCTGTTGCTCTTCATGGCCGGCTACGTGGCTTTGGCCTCGCTTGGTCCGCTCGTGGCAGCCGGACCGGCGCTCACGAGCTTCGTGGCGGCCACCCTGCTGCTGACGCGGGAACGCGCGCCGGCGCGCATCTAGGAGGACTTGGCGGAACGTCGCTCGTCGCCGGGGTGCGATGGTCGTTCCGAGGCAAGGACGCAGGGAGCGTTCGTACCTGGAAGGTACGGGCGCGACGAGGACGCCGCCTCGGAGCGCATCTAGGAGAGGGAGCCGGCCGCTCCGGGCGGCGGAGCGTGCCGGCTCGATCTGCCGAGCTCAGACGAGCTCGTACTGGGCGGAGTCCGACTTCAGGAGCTTGAGCCGGAAGGCGCCTTCGACGTACGTGCACTTCATCGTCACCTGGTCGCCGACGTTGAACCCGCTCAGGTCGGCGCCCGGGGCGACCGCGCAGGAGACGGGGTCGGGATGGCCGTCCGCGTCGATGCTGACGTGGTCGCCGTCGACCTCGAGGAGCTGGCCCTCGAGGACGAACCAGGACATTCCGCCGGGGCCGATCGAGGCGTTGGCCGAGACGAGCGCCTTGAGGACCGGACCGCCGTCCTTCTTCCAGCAGTACATCTTCACGCCGTCGCCGACGGCGAACCCGAGCAGGTCGATGCCCTCGGGGACCGCGCAGGTGACCGGGTCCTCCTGGCCGTCAACGGCAACGCCGACATGGTCCGGCGCGAGCTCGGAGATCGTGCCTTCGACGGAGAAGTAGTCGGCGGGCGGCGGATCGACCTTCTTCTTGAGCTGGAGGAGGACGAAGTGGCCGTCCCCGTACTTGCAGGACATGTAGACGCGCTGGCCGACCTCGAAGCCCGAGAGGTCGAAGCCGTCGGGGACGCCGCAGCGCACGGGCTTGGGCCGGTGCTCGACCGTGACCGCGACCGCCTCGTCGGTGACCGCGGCGAGCGTGCCGACGACCGCGAACTCACCCTTGGACATGCCGCCGTCGCCGTCGTCGTTGTCGTTGTCGTCCTCGTTCTCGGCCTTCACGAGCGTGAAGGCACCGCCCTCGCCGATCGATACGACCAGAGCGATCTCGTCGCCGGCCTCGAACGCCGGGACGTCCATACCCTCGGGAACGCTGACGAGCACGCGGCCGCGGTGGACGACGGCGAGCTCGATCACCCCGTCCTCGGTGGTGTCGAGGTAGATGCCCTCGAGGACGAGCTGGTCGGCGTGGCCGACCTCGTCGATGTCGCCCTGGCGGGCCTCGAGGCCGCCGTGCTTGACCCTGGCGTCGCAGTCGACCTCGTCTCCGGGCTGGAGCCCGGCGTCCTCCGACGCGCCGGCCTTCCCGCGGACGCGGAGCGCGAAGATGCTTCCGCCCGCGGAGAGCACGAGCCGCGCGCCGAGCTTGCTGACGACGGTGCCGTGCACGTGGACGTGCCGTGCCTTGCCGAGGCGCCTGACGGCGCTCGCGGAGAACGTGCTGTCAGGGAGTTGCGCCGCGCGGACCGCGACGAGACGACCGACAGAGACGCGCTTGAATCCGGCCCGGACGCGGACGGTACGGACCGTGCCGTTCCTGGACGCGGTGACGAGAGCCTTGCGAGCGGAATCCTTGGCGATCACGACGCCGTGGAAGGTCGCGGCCCCGGCGGTGGCCGGGAGGGCGACGGCGATCGCTGCGACGGCTGCTGCGAGGAGCAGAGCGAATCGTTTCATCGCGGTGTGTGCCTCCTTTTCGACCGACGAGCCGGCCGAAGGGTGCGCCCGCGGCCGGCTCGACGGTAAGACGTTCAGGTCGGAGCGGCCGAGCGGCAACCGCACTCCTGCTCACGTCGTCAATCGGCCTCCGGAGGCGAAGGCTTGCGCGGAATCCCTCCTACGAGACCACCGCGAACGAGGGATCGGCGCCGGGCCGGAGGCTATTCGGCCTGGGAGAAGTACCGCCGCACGGCCCAGACGGTCATCAGGAGGATCTTGACGTCGAGCCAGAGCGACCAGTTCTCGATGTAGTAGTTGTCCCACTCGACCCGGTCGCTCAGCGAGGTCTTGCCGCGCAGCCCGTTCACCTGCGACCACCCGGTGATCCCCGACTTGACCCGGTGGCGGTCGCCGTAGCGGTAGACGCTCTCTTCGAAGAGGCGCACGTAGTGGCTGCGCTCCGGCCGCGGCCCCACGACCGACATGTCGCCGACCAGCACGTTGAAGAGCTGCGGGAGCTCGTCGATCGAGAGCGCGCGCAGGAAGCGTCCGATCCGGGTCGTGCGGTCCGGCGTGTTCGCGACCGTCAAGGCCGCCCCGCCCAGCTGCTGGTGTGCCCAGTCGGCATCGGCTTCGCCGTCGCTCGGCGTGCCGTTCATCGTGCGCAGCTTGAGCATGTCGAACTCGCGCCCGTCGAGACCCACGCGGCGCTGGCGGAACAGCACCGGCGAGCCGACAGTGAGCCGGATCGCGAGAGCCGCCGCTCCGAGCACCGGGAGGGTGAGGAGGAGGAGAACGGCGGCGACGGCGCGATCGGAGAGGTACTTGACCGCAAACTGCCAACCCTTGGGGTTCGTGCGCCGCGTCGAGAGCAGCGGGAGGCCGCCGATGTGGTCGACCTCGAGACGCTGGGTGACGCTCTCGAAGAGCCGTGGAACGAGCGAGACGCCCACTCCGAGCTCCTCGCAGCGCTGCACCTCGCGCAGGAGGACCTCGCTCGGGGCCGTCGAGAACGTGACCACCACGTGCTCGACGCCGTGCTGCTCGATCAACCGCTCCAGGTCCCAGCTGGCGCCGAGCACCGGCGCCGGGAGGCTCTGCTCGTCGATCGGCTCCTTGTCGATGAAGCCGACGGGCTTGAGCCCGAGCTCAGGGTGGTCGAGGAGGCGGGTCGCCGTGAGTCGCCCGACGTGGCCGGCGCCGACGATCAGCGTCGGCTTGGCGAGCTCGCCGTCACGCCGTCCCCTCACCTGCGCCCAGTCGAGAGCGACACGCCCGGCACCCACATACACCGCGCTGAAGGCGAGCAGCCGGAGCGACTGCGAGGCCAGGTCGTCCACCTCTCCGGGGAACAGGATCCTGAGCGCCAGCACGCTCACCGACGCGAGCGCTGTCGCGGCCACGACCGCGCGCACGTCGTCGAGCGCCGAGACCCGCAGGCGCCACTTGTACATCCCGCGCAAGCGCAGGAACAGAATCACCAGCCCGCCGTAGACGGCGAGCCAGACCGGCGAGAGCCGCAGGATTCCCGCATCGCCCGCGCCGAGCTGAGCTGCGGTCGCGGCCGCAGCGAGCATCCCGGCGTCGAGCGCCAGGGCCAGCACGCCCCAGGAAACCAGGCCATGCAGCCGCCGTAGCCCCAGCTCTTCGGAGCGCTCGAGCTCGAGCGACTCCAGCGCCGGGAGTACGTCAGCGTTCAGCGATCGGGTCGCCATCTCGCCGTCTGTCTAGCTTTGCGCCGCGTTACTTCCGGGCCCGGCCGAGCTTCCGCAGGGTGGTACCGGCACCGAGGAGCAGCGCCCCGCCGGCTGCCATCAGCGCGAGATCGACGCCCGTGAACGGGAGCCCACCGCTCGCCTTGACTGCCTTCGAGCCGATTGCCTGCTCGACTGCGCCCTGCACCCCGACCTGCGGGTAGCCCTGGAGCGCCGCGTACTTCTGCGCGCGCTGCAGATCAGCCTGAGAGTACGCGTGGTCCAGACGACCGTTGTCCGCGTAGTCTCGGTAGATCTGCTGTGGGGTCGCGCCCAGCGCCGCCGGGACGACCAGCATCCCCACCGCGCAGACGGTTACCCCCAACACGATCAATCGACGCCACATCTTGCTCTCCCTCCTCCTCTTCCCGGCCTGGGCCGAGAACCGTGTTCCCCTCTCGAAAGCTTCCCCGCCCCGTGAGAGTCGCTGCAGGAACTGCCCCCCTTTCGACAATTCCATTCCGTCACGCGCAGTGCGCACGTGACTCACCACAACGTAGATGCGCGAAGCCTCCCTGGCAAGGGTGATTTGTCGAGTCCGAAAACGCCTGTCCTCCGGAAGGATTCGCCAGCGGCGGGTACAACTTGGCGCGACCCGGCCCGCGAATGACATCAACGCCCATCTCGACGCAAGACGGAGTCGCGGGAAGGTCCCTTCCCGCGGTCCTGCTCGTGGTGGCCGCCTGCCTGCTGGCGTGGCTCGAAACCGGCAGCATCGACGCCGCAGACTGGCTGCTCTACGCGATTTTCGCGGCCCTGCTGCTCGCGCTCGTCTTCATCTCGGGATCGGCCATTGCGCCCAGCCCGCTCGCTCTCGTGGGCCTCGGCGCGTTGACAGGCTTCGCAGCCTGGCAGGCGATCTCGGCCGCCTGGTCGCCGTTGCCCTCTCTCGCGCGCGACGACGCGCTCCTGACGCTCTTCTACGTCACGGCTCTTTCGATCGGGCTCTTCACGATCCGGACGCGCCTCGACGGGGTGATCGCGACGAGTGCCGTCGCCGCGGGGACCGGGACGCTCGCGGTCGCGACCGGCCTGGCCGTGCGGTACGGCTCCGACCCGGGCAGGTATCTCGTCGGCGACGGGCGGCTCGCGTGGCCGATCACCTACCCGAATGCGGCGGCCGCGATGTTCCTCGTCGGCCTCTGGCCCGCGCTCCTGGTGGCCGCGGAGCGGCGGCTGCCGGTGATCGTTCGGGCCCTCGCGCTGGGCTCCGCTGCCGCGGTCCTCGCCGCCTGGCTGATGACGCAGAGCAAGGGCGGCGGGATCGCCCTCGCCGTCTCGGCGGTCGTCGTTCTCGCAGTCGTCCCGGACCGGCTGCGGCTGCTCGTGCCGATCCTGATCGCGACCGCCCTGGTCGGGCCGCAGTTCGGGCCGCTGACCGCGCCGTTCAACGCGGACGCCGCCCTCGCCCACGTCGGCCGCCACGCGGCCTTCACCTTGCTCTGGCTGACCGCGGCGGCGGTGGTGGCAGGCGTCGTCTACGCCCTGGTGGACCGGCGCGTCGAGGTCCCGGCGCGCGCCAGCCGCGCCGCCGGCGTGCTCGCTCTCGCGGTCGTGGTGGCGACGGTGATCGCGGTCCCGGTCGCCTTCTTCGCGTCCGTCGACCACCCGGGCGGCTACTTCGGCGACCGCTGGCGCTCGTTCAAGCATGCGCCGCGGGACGAGTACGGCCGCACGCACTTCATCAGCCTCGGCTCGAACCGGTACGACTTCTGGCGGGTCGCGCTGGTCGAGTTTCGCGACCACCCGCTCGCCGGGATCGGCGCGCGCGGGTTCGGCCCCGCCTATCTCGTCGAGCGCCGGAGCGGCGAGACGCCCGTGCGCGCGCACTCGATCGAGCTGGATGCGCTCAGCGAGCTCGGGATCGTCGGGCTGGTCCTGCTCGCCGCCGGCCTGCTCCCGTTCCTCCTGCTCTGCTTCCGGGGCCTGCGCCGCCGGAACCTGGCGGCGACTGCAGCCTTTGCGACCGCGGCCTACTGGCTCGTCCACGCCTCGGCCGACTGGAACTGGACCGTTCCTGCCGTCGGTCTTCCCTTCTTCCTCCTCCTGGGCGCAGGGGCCGCCTCGACAGGCGCGCGGACGCTGCGCCGCCGCGAGTGGTTGCCCGCCGCAGTCGCCGCGATCGCGGTCGCCGTGCTCGCGTTCGCGCCCCCGTGGCTGTCCTCCCGCCTCTCGGCCCACGCGCTCGAAGGCTCTTCGTCGGCCGCCTCGGACCTGCGCTGGGCCCGACGCCTCGACCCGCTCACGGTCCAGCCGTACGAGACCGAGGCGCACATCGCGTCCTCTCCTGCCGCGGCGATCCCGCCGCTGCGCAAGGCGGCCCGCAAGGAGCCGCGCGCGGTCGAGGTTCGCTTCGAGCTCGGCCTCGCCTACCTGGCCGCCAGGCGGCCTCGGGAAGCGCGGCGCGAGCTGCGGGCGGCGCTCAGGCTCGAGCCCGGCGCGGAGGCGATCGAGCGGGCTCTCAGAAGCGTCCCGCCCCGTAAGTAGGCTTGCGGGAGTGAGCGGAAAGGCACTCGTCACCGGCGGCGCCGGCTTCATCGGGTCGCATCTGAGCGAGCTGCTACTGGCGGCCGGCTGGGAGGTCTGGGCGCTCGACGACCTCTCGACCGGCAGCGGGGCCAACGTCGCCCACCTCGAGGAGCGGCGCGACTTCCACCTCGTGGTCGACTCCGTGCTCTCGTCCTCGACGGTCAACGAGCTCGTGAACAAGTGCGACGTGGTCTTCCACCTGGCGGCCGCGGTCGGCGTGCGGCTGATCGTCGAGCAGCCGGTGCACACGATGGTGACGAACGTGCAGGGGACGGAGAACGTGCTCGACCACGCAAGCCGCTTCGGCAAGCGAGTGATCGTCGCCTCGAGCTCGGAGGTCTACGGCGACCACCGCGAGGAGAAGCCGCTCGAGGAGACCGCGCGCAGGATCTACGGGCCGACCACCGCCCGCCGCTGGCTCTACGCCGACTCGAAGGCGATGGACGAGCACCTCGCGCTCGGGTTCCACAGCGAGCGCGACCTCGACTGCGTGATCGTGCGGCTATTCAACACCGTCGGCCCGCGCCAGAGCGGGCAGTACGGAATGGTGATCCCCCGCTTCGTCGAGAAGGCCCTGGCGGGCGAGCCGCTCGAGATCCACGGCGACGGCACCCAGACCCGCTGCTTCTGCCACGTGGCGGACACGATCCGCGCCCTCAAGGGCCTGATGGACGAGGGCTCGGTCTCGGGCGAGATCTTCAATGTCGGCTCGACCGAGCGGATCGCGATCGCGGCGCTTGCCGAGCGCGTGATCGCCGCGACGGGCTCGAGCTCCGAGACGGTGTTCATCCCCTACGACCGCGTCTACGGCCAGGGCATCGAGGACATGCTCCACCGGATTCCGGCCACGGAGAAGGTGCGCGCGGCGATCGGCTGGACCCCGGAGCACGATCTCGACCGGATCCTCGCCGACGTGATCGCCGAACGGCGGGCTTCTGTGGCGGCCTAAGCCGGCCGATACCGACACCGATGCGGATCTCCATCTTCGGGCTGGGGTACGTGGGGACCGTCTGTGCGGCTTCGCTCGCGCGGTTCGGCTTCGACGTGGTCGGCGTCGACGTCAACGAGACGAAGAACGCGCAGATCAACGAGGGGCGCAGCCCGATCGTCGAGCCGGGGCTCGGGGAGCTGATCCGGGAAGCGGTCGAGACCGAGCGGCTGTCGGCCACCTCCGACCACGAGCAGGCCCTCGCGTCGTCGGACCTCTCGCTGGTCTGCGTCGGCACCCCCAGCCGGCCCAACGGCAGCCTCGACACAAGTCACGTCGAGGGCGTCGTCCGGACGATCGGCGGCCACTTGCGTGCCCGCGAAAACCGTCACACCGTCGTCATCCGCAGCACGCTGCTGCCCGGGACGACGCTCGGTCGCCTGGGGCCGCTGCTCGAGGAGGAGTCGGGCAAGCGCTGCGGCGAGGAGATCGGGCTCGCCTACAACCCCGAGTTCCTGCGCGAGGGGTCGGCGATCGCCGATTTCCTGGACCCGCCCTACACGCTCGTCGGTGGGCTCGACGGCGCGAGCACCGACGCCACGGCCGGCCTCTACGCCGACCTGGACGCCCCGCTCCACCGGATCTCGATCCCGGAGGCCGAGATGGCCAAGTACGCCGCCAACGCCTTCCACGCGGCCAAGATCGTCTTCGCCAACGAGATCGCCAACTTCAGCAAGGCGTCCGGAGTCGATGGCCGGCGCGTGATGGAGCTGCTCGTACAGGACAGACGCCTGAACATCTCACCGGCCTACCTCCGCCCGGGGTTCGCCTACGGCGGGTCGTGCCTGCCGAAGGACGTGCGCGCCCTCCTGCATGCCGCCCGGCAGGGCGACGTCGACCTGCCGCTGCTCGAGAGCGTCCAGGAGTCGAACGCCGTCCAGCTGCGGCGCGGGATCGAGCTCGTCCTGGCGCAACCCGGCAAGCGCGTGTGCGTGCTCGGTCTGAGCTTCAAGGCCGGGACCGACGACCTGCGCGAGAGCCCGGTGGTGCAGCTCGTCGAGACGCTGCTCGGCAAGGGGTACGAGGTCCGGATCTACGACGGCAACGTCAATGTCGCGCGCGTGCTCGGAACGAACCGCGAGTACATCGAGGCGGTCCTCCCGCACCTGGCCGACCTGATGGGCGACGACGCGGAGGCGCTGCTGGACGGCTGCGACACCATCGTGGTCGGCAACGACAGCCCCGAGTTCGCCGGGCTCGTCGCCGGCTCGGACGCGCAGGCCGTCGTGGACCTGGTCTCGCTCCGGCTCTCCGACGAGCAGCTGCGATCGCTCGGAGAGCGCTACCGAGGGGTCTCGTGGTGAGCGTGCGGCTGCTCGTGATCAGCCAGCAGTTCTCGCCGGAGATGGGCGCGCTGCCGAACCGTCTCTACCCGCTCACACGCCACCTCGCCGCGCAGGGTCACGACGTCTATGTCGCCACCGGCATGCCGAACTACCCGAAGGGCAAGGTATTCCCGGCCTACCGCGGCAAGCGCTTCCTGCGCGAGGCGCTCGACGGGGCGACGGTGCTGCGAACGGCGTACTTCACCGCGCCGCGCAACGTCTCGAAGCCCTCCCAGCTGCTGAGCTACCTCAGCTTCCTGCCCGCAGTGCTGCACAGCGGCTGGCGGGCGGGGCAGGTGGACGTCGTCTTCGTCACTTCACCGCCGATCTTTCCCGCGCTCCCGGCGATCCTGCTCGCGAAGCTCCGCCGCGCGAAGCTGCTCGTCGACCTGCGCGACCTGTGGCCCGACGAGGTCGTCGCCGTCGGCGCGGCCAGGGAAGGCTCGCTCTCGATTCGCCTGCTGCGCCTGATCGAGCGGTTGATGTACCGGTCCGCCGACGTCGTCACGTGCACGACCCGCGCCTTCGAGGACACGGTCGCCGAGCGCGGCGTTGGAGCGGAGAAGCGGCGGCTGCTGCCGAACGGCGCGGACGTCGAGCTCTTTCGGCCGCTCCCGCGCGACAACGAGGTCGCCGCGCAGTACCCGTTCGGGGACCGCTTCGTCGTCATGTATTCGGGCCTGCTGGGCATCAAGCACGGGCTCGAGACGATCCTCGACGCGGCCGAGCTCCTGCGCGGCCACGAGGACATCGTCTTCTTCATCCGCGGCGAGGGGCCGCGCCGGCAGGCACTCGAGGAGCGGGTCGCCGAGCTCGGCCTCCGGAACGTCGTCTTCGGCGGCGAGCGGCCGATCGAGGAGGTACCGATGCTCCTGGCACGCGCGGATGTCTGCGTGACCAACCTCCTGCCCGACCCCTACCTGGAGAAGATCGTCTCGGTGAAGGTGTTCGAGTACCTGGCCTGCGAGAAGCCGGTCGTCGGGGCGCTGCGCGGCGAGGGGGCGCGGGTGCTGGATGCCTCCGGCGGCGGGATCACCGTCCCTCCGGGCGACGCCGAGGCGATGGCCGCCGCGATCCTCGAGTTGCACGACGATCCCGAGCGCCGCGAGACCCTGGGCAAGGCAGGCCGCCGCTTCGTGGAGGAGCACTACTCGAGGGCGGTGATCGCGGCGACCCTCGAGCAGCTCCTCGGCGAGCTGACGGCCGGGCAGAACGGCAGCGGCTGACGCGCACGTGAAGCTCGTCTACGTGACCTCGAGCCTGCCGCACGGGCCCCTCGAGGCGTTCGTGCTGCCGGAGATCGCCGCGCTCGAGCGTCTCGGGCACGAGGTCTGGGTCGTGCCGATGTACCCGCGCGGCGAGCGGCTGCACGCTGACGCCGAGCCGCATCTCGACCGGACCGTGAGCGAGCCTCTCTTCTCGCGCAAGATCGCCGGAGCGGCCGTGCGGGAGCTTCCTGGCTCACCGCGCCGCGCGCTCTCGCTGCTCGGACGGGCAGCCGCGACCCGGCCGCGGATCGCCGCGAAGAACCTGAGCGTCTACCCGAAGGGCCTCTGGCTCGCGCGCCGGGTCCGCGGGCTCGGCGCGGAGCACGTCCATGCGCACTGGGCGTCCGTCAGCTCGACGCTCGCGATGACGGCGGCCGAGCTGGCCAACGTTCCCTGGAGCTTCACCGCCCACCGCTGGGACATCCGGGAGAGCAACCTCCTCCGCGCCAAGGCGCGCTCGGCCTGCTTCACGCGCGCGATCAGCGAGGCGGGCGCGCAAGAGCTGCGCGAGCGAGTCGGCCTCCCGAGTTGGAGCCCGGTAGTCCTGAGGATGGGCGTCGACCTTCCGGCCGCGACCGCAACCGCCCGCGCGGAGGGGCCGCTGAGGCTGCTCACCGCCGCGAACCTCCTCCCGGTCAAGGGCCACCGGTACCTGCTGGAGGCGCTCGACGGCCTGGACGACGTCGCGCTGGAGATCGCGGGCGCCGGGCCACTGCGTGGCGAGCTGGAGGAGCGCTCCCGCGGCCTGCGTGTGACCTTTCTCGGCGCGGTCTCGCACACGCAGGTCCTGGAAGGCCTGCGAGACGGCCGCTGGGACGCAGTCGTGCTTCCGAGCATCCCTACCGACGAAGGCGACCAGGAAGGCGTTCCCGTTTCGCTGATCGAAGCGATGGCCGCCGGCGTGCCCGTGGTGTCGACCCTCTCCGGCTCGATCCCCGAGCTCGTCACCGACGGCGCCGGGCTGCTCGTGCCGCCGCGCGACCCTGCCGCCCTCGCCGCGGCGCTCGAGCGCCTGCGCGACCCGGAGCTTCGCCGCCGGCTGGCCGCGGCCGGGCGGGCCCGGGTCGAGGCGGAGTTCGACGTCGAGCGCGTGGCCGCCGAGCTGGCGGCGCGCTTCGCCGCCTGCTAGGAGGTTTGGCGGAATAGCGCTCGTCGCCGGGGCGAGCAGCGCGGCCCGGCGGCACAGTCGGTATTTCGTCAAGCGCTCCTAGTCCAGCCAGGCCCGCTGCATCCGGGCGGGTCGCAGGAGCCGCTTGACCGCGCGTCTCGGCCGGTCGACCAGCCGGAACGCGCCGCTGCGCTGCAGCGCCCGCACGGGGCGCAAGACCTTGATCCGGAAGCTGACCGGCCCGTCGCTGTGCCAGACCCCGGTGCGCGGCCACGAAAGCGCGGACGCCCGGTCGAAGCTCGTCGGCAGGCCGCAGGCGGCCCGATACCCGGCCTCGCCGGCCGCACGCACGACCCGGTCGTCCGCCTCGCCGAAGGGATACGCGAGCGAGTCGCAGCGCGCGCCGAGCTCCGCCTCGAGCCGCTCCCTGGACCCGCGCAGCTCGGCGGCGAGCTCTTCGTCGTCGAGCTCCACGAGCCGCGGATGCGTGCGCGTGTGGGAGCCGATCTCCCAGCCCTCGCCACTCAGCTCTCGAAGCTCCTGCCAGGTCAGCGGAACGAGCTCGCGCTCGTGCTCGCCACCGAGCCACTGCTCGATCCCACGCCAGCGCATCGGGCCGTCGGAGCCGACGAGCTCGGTCGGGACGAAGACCGTCGCGGGCAGCGCCAGCTCCGCGAGCACCGGCCGGGCACGCTCCAGCACCGAGCGCATCCCGTCGTCGAAGGTGACCGCGAGCGTGCGAGGGTGCGGAGCCGAGGTGGCAGCCTCGGTGAAGGTCGCGCCGCGGTAGCCGCGTCCGACGAGCGTTCGCAGCTGCTGCTCGAAGCGCTCAGGGGTCACCGACAGCTGGGCCGTCCAGTCCGGGCTGACGGCGTGGTAACAGAGGACGACGACGTCACTCATGCGCTGATGATGAAACTACGGTCGTGCGCAAGCTGCGCGTCCTGACCCTGGTCGACAAGCCCACCGTGACCGGAGGAGCCGAGCGCCTCGCCGCGGTCGTGGCGATGAAGCTCGACCCGGCCCGATTCGAGAGCGTGCTCTGCGCCTCCCGGCGGACCGACGAGCCGCTGCTCGACCGCGAGCTCGAGGAAGCTGGAATCCCGGTGCTCGCGCTCGGCCGCAGGTCGAGGCTCGACCTCTGGGCCTGGCGCCCGCTCGTCTCCCGCCTGCGCGACGGCGTCGACGTCGTCCATGCGCACATGTTCGGCTCGAACGTCTGGGGGACCGTGCTCGGGCGCCTCACCGGGGTTCCGGTCGTGGTTGCGCACGAGCACACGTGGTCGTTCCAGGGGCGCCCGCTGCGCCGGTTTCTCGACCGCGAGCTCGTCGGGCGCTGGGCAGACGTCTTCGTGGCCGTCTCCGAAGAGGACCGGCGGAAGATGATCGAGGTCGAAGGCGTGGATCCACGAAAGATACGGCTCATCCCGAACGGGATCCCCTCGCCCGCGAACGGCTCGGTTGCCGACGTGCGCGCGGAGCTCGGGATCGAGCCGGATGCGCCGGTCCTCGGGGTCGTCTGCGAGCTGCGGGCGCAGAAGGCGCTCGAGGTGCTGTTCGAGGCCGCCGCGCTCCTCCTGCCCGAGTTTCCCGCCCTGAAGGTCCTCGTCGCCGGCGACGGCCCCGAGCGCCCCCGGCTCGAGACCGCAGCAAGGCAGCTCGGAGCAGCGGACGCCGTGCTCTTCCTCGGCATCCGCCGCGACGTCCCCGCCCTGCTCGGCGCGGTCGACGTCGCCGTCCTGTCGTCCGACTACGAGGGCAGCCCGCTGTCGGTGCTGGAGTACATGGCCGCAGGGAAGCCCGTCGTCTCGACGCGGGTCGGCGGCGTGCCAGAGCTCATCGAGGACGGCGTCCAGGGCCTGCTCGTGGAGCCACGCGACCCGGCCGCGCTCGCCGGGGCCGTCGCCGAGCTGCTGCGCGATCCGGAGCGTGCGGAGCGGCTCGGGGCCCAGGGCCGCGAGCGGCAGCGGCGCGCGTACTCGCTCGACGCGATGGTCCGCAACGTCGAGGAGCTGTACGAAGAGCTGTGGCTCGCAAGCGGACGGAGGGACGGGCGATGAGCGGGGAGCGTCTCCTGGGCGCGGCTCTCGAGCCTCTCGAGGACTACCGGCAAGCAACCACGCGCACGTCGCGGCTGTTCATCGAGCTCGAGCGGAGCTTTCCGATCGTCGGTTTCGTCCAGCCGGCGCTCGTCGGGCCGCAGGACTGGACCGCGAAGCTGCGCGCGTTCCATCCGAGGCGGGACGCCTGGCGCGGCCGCGCGTGGCTCTCGCCGCAGGCGTTCTGGCAGCGGACCCTGCTGGCCGAGCGCGAGCTTCGCGTCTGGTCGGGCGAGTACGACCTGATCTTCCAGCTGCAGACGCTGTTCGCGCCCGGCCTCGACCCCACGCGGCCGTACGCGATCTACACGGACAACACCTACACGCAGACGGAGCGGATCTACCCGGCGTGGGCGCCGCTCGGCAAGCGGGCGGCGAGCGCCTGGCGGGAGCTCGAGCAGACGACCTTCCGGAACGCGCGCGTGGTCTTCGGGATGAGCAAGTGGGTCTGCGAGGCGATCGTGAGCGACTACGGCTGCGAGCCGGAGCGGGTCATCCCGGTCGGCGCCGGGGCGAACTCGATCGCGACCGGCGTCGAGAAGAAGGCCTACGCGCGCCGGATCGCGCTCTTCGTGGGGAACAAGTTCGAGCTCAAGGGGGTGCCGACGCTGCTCGAGGCCTGGTCGATCGTGCGCGAGCGCCTTCCCGACGCGATGCTCTGGATCGTGGGGGTCGATCCGCGCGGGCCCGAGGCGAACTGGCCCACGGTGGAGTGGTTCGGCTACGTGAGCGACCGGCAGCAGCTCGAGCAGCTCTACGACGACGCGTCGCTGTTCGTGCTGCCGACGCAGTTCGAGGCCTTCGGGCACGCCGTCGTCGAGGCGATGGGCAGCGCGCTCCCGTGCGTGACCTCGAACGTCGGCGCTCTGCCCGAGCTCGTGGAGGACGGCGTCACCGGGCTGCTCGTCCCGCCTCGCGAGCCCGAAGCGCTGGCCGAGGCCCTGATCGAGCTGCTGAGCGACTCCGCGCGCGCCGAGGCGATGGGCCAGGCGGGCTATGCGAAAGTGCTCGCCGAGCTCACCTGGCGCGGAGTGGCCGAGCGGATGGGGCCTCACATCGAGGCGGCCGTTGCCTCTCCCCGCTGAGCCTCCGCGCCTCGTCGTAGTGGCGCCGGGCGAGCCGTTCGCGCCGGACACCTGGTCGGGGGTCAGCCCGTACCTCCTGGGCGCGCTCGAGCGGGCGGGCGCGCTCGCCGGGGCGGTCGACGGAGGCTCGAAGGCCCTGGACCGGTTCGAGCAGGCGGCCAGCTTCTCTCCCGACAGGCGCCGCTGGAGCCTCCGCTACCACTCCCGCACCTCTCCGGCGAGCCCGCTCGCACGCCGGCTCCGAGGGAAGCTCGCGGCACGCCGCCTGCGCGGCTTGGACGCGGACGGGTTGCTCCAGATCGGAGCCTGGGCCGACATCGACGGCGGCCCCGGCTTCCGCTGCTCGTACCACGACGGCAACCTTGCCGTCTCGCTGGCGCGGCCCGAGCCGCTGCTCGACCGAAGCGACCGCGGCGTTCAGCGCGCGCTCGCGGCCGAGCGCCGGCTCTACGACCGGACGCAGCTGATCTTCACGATGAGCGACTGGCTGCGCCGGTCCTTCGTGGACGACTTCGGCCAGTCCCCGGACAAGGTCGTCACCGTCGGCGCGGGCGCCAATCTCGAGTCGGTGCCGGAGGCCCCGGAGCGGACCTTCGCCTCGCCGCGCATCCTGTTCGGCGGCATGCGCTGGGAGCGGAAGGGCGGCCCACAGCTGCTGGAGGCCTTCCGGCGGGTACGGCGAGAGCGACCCGACGCCGAGCTCTGGATCGTCGGGCCGGACGAAGCGCCGACGACGGAGGCCGGCGTGCGCTTCTACCCCCGGGTCCCGCGCTCCGCGGAGGGCCAGCGCCGGCTGGCCGCCTTCTACCGGGACGCGACCGTGTTCGCGATGCCGTCGGTCTACGAGCCGTTCGGAGTGGCGTTCCTGGAGGCGATGGCCTACCGGCTCCCGTGCGTGGGAAGCAACCGCTGCGCGATGCCGGAGATCATCGAGGACGGCGTCACCGGGCACGTCGTCGACGCCTTCGACACCGGGACGCTGGCGGAACGGCTGCTGGAGCTCGCCGAGCCCGAGCGCGCCCGGGCCTTCGGAGAGGCGGGCCACCGGCGCTTCCTCGAGCGGTACACGTGGGATGCGGTCGCGGCGCGCATGGTCTCCGCCGTGGCCGAACGCCTGACCTAGCCGAATCGCTCGCGAAGCGCGTTGGCGCCCGCGCGGAGCTCGGCCGGTGTCAGCTCGCGCCCGACGAGCAGCACGGCGAGGTAGACGAGGATGCCGGCGGCGCCTCCCAGCACCCACGCCGCCGGCGACAGATGCTCGGTGCCGAACAGCAGCAGGACGCCCGCCATCGCCGACGCGGCCACCAGCGAGCGCGCGAGCGACACGCCGAGCGGCTTCAGCGGGAGATCGACGACCCGGGAGCAGATCCAGAGATGGGCAGGCACGTAGACGGCGAGTGCGAGGTCGGTCCCGATCGCGCCCGCGACGATCCCGATCCGCGGGATGAAGATGACGTCGACCACGAGGTTGATCGCGACCGCGGCCAGCGCCACGGGTAGCCGCTTCCGGGCCTGTCCGAGGTAGTTCGCCGCGGGCGAGAGAAGCGCCCCGACCGCAGCCAGGAACACGTATGGCGTGAACGCGCGGAGGACGTTCGCCGACGGGCCGTAGTCGGGACCCAGCAGCAGGTCGACGATCGGCCCGGCCCAGACGACGAGCGGCGCGAGCAGAAGCCCGTAGCCGACGATCAGGTACCGCAGCGCCCTTCGGAAGGAGAGCACGTCCGAGCCACGCTCGAGGTGCCGGGCCACACGTGGCGCGATCGTGGCCGCGACGATTCCCGCCGGGTAGTGCATGAACACGGTGAGGCCGAACGGCGCCTGGAAGAGGCCGACCGCGGCCTCGTTCTTGAAAGCCCCGATCAGGAGCGCGTCGAGCTGGTCGAAGAACAGGTAGGCGCCCTCGACGAGCGCGAGCGCCCCGGCGTAGGCCGCGATCTGCCGCGTGTTGCCCCGCGCGGATCGGATGGAGAGGGCGGAGCGGCCGAACAGGCGCCTGATCAGGATCGCCCCGGTGACGACTCCGAGCGCGTAGCCCGTGGCCCGCCCGAACGCCGCCCCGGTCGCGCCCGCGCCGAGCGAGACCAGGAGGACACTGGCGACCAGGAAGCCGACGCTCTGGGAGAGGGTCATGAAGACCCCGACCGGGAGACGCCCCTGGGCGATCAGCGCGGCCGCGAACAGCTGAGTGAGGCTGCCCCCGACGAGGGCCAGCGCGACGCCGCGAAGCGGCCAGGTCAGGTTCGGGGTCCCGTAGAGGTCGGCAATCCCGCTCGCGGCCAGGAACAGTGTGAGCCCGAGGGCCGCGCAGATCGCGACCTTCAGGCGGAGGGCGTCGGCGATGTAGTCCGCGATCGCCTGCCTGTCGCCCCGGCGCTCGGCGATGAAGCGGCCGGCGGACGAGCTGATGCCGAAGTCCATCGGCAACGCGACGAGCGCGCCGATGGCCAGCGCGAGCGTGTACGTCCCGTACCCGTGAGGCGAGAGCGCCCGGACGAGGTAGAGCGTGAGCACCACGGCGATCGAGGCGCTCACGGCGGTGCTCGCCGTGGCGAAGACGGTGTTCCGCGCGATGCTGTCGCTCCCGACCCTGTCCTCAGGGCCGAGCGGCCGGCCCGCCGCCGGCTCGCCGGCGCTCGTCAGCGGCACGACCGTTTCACCGGGAACCAATCGTAGGCCATGAGTCGGGCAGCCCCGCCGCGTCTTCGGGCCCTGCTAGAACCCGGTGTCGTGAGCAGCCCGGCAACCCAGGTCGACATCGGCCTGCCGACACGAGGCGAGGCGCCGTTCATCGAGGAGGCGATCGACTCGATCCTCGCCCAGACCCATCGGGCCTGGCACCTGTTCATCTCCGAGAACGGCCCGGGCGGGGGGCCGCTGGAGGAGCGAATTCGTCCCTACCTCGCCGACCGGAGGATCCAGTACAGCCCCGTGGGCGAGCCGGTCTCGGCGGCCCAGAACCACACGCGGCTGATCCAGCACGGCTCGTCACCCCACGTGGCGATCCTGCACGACGACGACCGGTGGGACCCCGAGTTCCTGGAGCGGCGCGTCGAGTTCTTCGAGAGCCATCCCGACTGCGGCCTCGTCTTCTCGGCGAACCGCGAGATGGACGAGCGCTCGACCGAGACCGCGCGCTCCAAGCAGGTGCTCGCCGAGGGCGTCCACCCGACGGAGGAGGTCGTGCCGCTGCTCGTGCGCCACAACCTGATCGGGATGCCGACCGTGCTCGTGCGCCGCAGCGCCTACGAGGCGGTGGGGCCGGTCTTCGACGAGCAGACGGTCTTCTTCGACTACGAGATGTGGCTCCGGCTCGCACTTCGCTTCCCGGTCGGCTACCTGGCGGTCTGGGACGCGGCCTACCGCGTCCACGACCAGCAGGTGACCATGACGTCGACGCGCCGCGGGCTGCAGGAGCTGACGCTGCTCGACCACATCGACGGGCTGCTCGCGGAGGCTCCCCACGTGCACGCCGATCGGCGACGGCTCAGGCGACGGCGAGCAAGCGCCCACCTCTCGGCCGCGCTCGACGAGCTGCAGGAGCCGGACCGCCGCTCGGCGAGCCGCCACCTGGCCGAGGCCGTCCGTACCTACCCCCCGGCGGCGATCGACCCGAAGATGCCGGCGGCGCTCGTCGGGCTGACCTTCGGGGCGCGGGGTCGCCGGGCCGTCCAGCGGCTGCGCTACCTCGTCCTGCGCAAGGGGCTGCGCGTGCACCTGCGGCGTTGACTTCGACCCGCGCGTCGTGAAACTACGGCGGATGGACCCGGGCACGCCGAGGATCCTCGTCACCGGCAACATGGGCTACATCGGCCCGTGCGTGGTCGAGCACCTTCGCGAGACGAGACCGGACGCGCGGCTCCTCGGGCTCGACACGGGATTTTTCGCGCATTGCCTCACCGGCACCACCCTCCTGCCGGAGCGCCGGCTCGACTGCCAGTTCTTCGGCGACGTCCGCGCCGTGCCGGCCGAAGCACTCGAAGGAGTCGACGGCGTCGTCCACCTCGCAGGCGTCTCCAACGACCCGATCGGCACTTCCTTCGAGGCCGCCACCCTCGACGTGAACCACCGCGCCACCGTCTCGCTCGCCCGCGCCGCCAAGGCCGCCGGCGCCCGCAGCTTCGTGTTCGCCTCCAGCTGCAGCGTCTACGGCCTGGCCGAGGAAGGGCTGCGCACGGAGGACTCCGAGACGGGGCCGCTGACGGCCTATGCGACCTCGAAGCTGCTGGCCGAGCAGGACCTGGCCGAGCTGGCCGACGAGCGGTTCACGGTCACGAGCCTCCGCTTCGCGACCGCCTGCGGAATGACCGACCGGCTCCGGCTCGACCTCGTGCTGAACGACTTCGTCGCGGGCGCGCACGCCTTTCGCGAGATCACGCTCCTGAGCGACGGCACTCCCTGGCGACCGCTCATCCACGTCCGCGACATGGCGCGCGCGATCGACTGGGCGCTCGACCGGCAGGCCGATCCGGCCGGGGCCTTCCTGGCGCTCAACGCCGGCTCCGACGAGTGGAACTACCAGATCCGCCAGCTCGCGGACGCCGTGGCGACGATCGTCCCGGGCGTCGAGGTGAGCATCCGGGAGGACGCCGCTCCCGACTCGCGCTCGTACAAGGTCAGCTTCGCCCGCTTCCGCGAGCTCGCCCCCGAGCACCAGCCGCAGGTGAGCCTGGCGGAGGCGATCGAGGACCTCTCCGCAGGCCTCGAGCGGATGGGATTCTCCGACCCGGACTTCCGCAACTCGACGCTCGTCCGCCTGCGCGTCATGAACGACCTCCGCGGCAGCGGGCTCGTCACCGACGAGCTGGCGTGGGCGCCGGCGGCCGAGACCGCGGCCCATGGTTGAGCGCGAGGCGGCCTGCCGCTTCTGCTCGACGCCGCTCCGGCACACCTTCGCCGACCTCGAGACCGCGCCGCTCGCCAACTCGTTCCTGAGCGAGGAGCAGCTCCGCCAGGGAGAGACCTTCCTGCCCCTGCACGCATACGTCTGCGAGAACTGCTTCCTCGTCCAGCTCGAGGAGATCGAGGCGCCGGAGCACATCTTCTCGGACTACGTCTACTTCTCGTCCGTCTCCGAGAGCTGGGTGCGGCACGCGCGCACCTACGTCGAGGCGACGATCCCCCGCTTCGGCCTCGGCCCCGAGAGCTCCGTCGTCGAGCTCGCCAGCAACGACGGCTACCTGCTCCAGTGGTTCGTCGAGGCCGGAGTCCCCGTGCTCGGGATCGAGCCCGCCGCCAACGTGGCCGCGGTGGCCGAGGAGCGAGGGATCCCGTCGCTGGTCGAGTTCTTCGGCACGGACACGGCAACGCGTCTCGCGGGCGAGGGTCGCCGGGCCGACCTGATCATCGGCAACAACGTCCTCGCGCACGTGCCCGCCCTGAACGACTTCGTCGAGGGCATGCGCGTCCTGCTCGCGCCGGGAGGCGTCATCACGATGGAGTTCCCGCACCTCCTCCGGCTGATCCAGGAGACGCAGTTCGACACGATCTACCACGAGCACTACTCGTACCTCTCGGTGCTCGCGGTCGAGCAGGTCTTCGCGGCGCACGGGCTGCGGCTCTTCGACGTGGAGGAGCTGCGCAGCCACGGCGGCTCGCTGCGGATCTACGCGTGCCACGAGGACGGGCCGCACCAGACGGGCGAGCGGATCGCCGAGCTGCGCCGGCGGGAAGACGCCGCCGGGCTGAAGGAGCTCGAGACGTACACCTCGTTCGGCGAGCGCGTACAGGCGCTCAAGCGCGAGGTGCTGGACTTCCTGATCGAGGCTCGCGAGGCGGGCAAGGCCGTCGCCGGCTACGGGGCCGCCGCGAAGGGCGTGACGCTCGTCAACTACTGCGGGATCCGCAAGGACCTGCTCGAGTACGTGGTCGACCGCAGCGAGCACAAGCAGGGCCTGTTCATGCCCGGGAGCCGCATCCCGGTGCACCCTCCCGAGCGCGTCGCCGAGACGGCGCCGGACTACCTGCTCATCCTCGCCTGGAACCTGAAGGACGAGATCATGGGGCAGATGGCCCACGTCCGTGAGCTGGGCACCCGGTTCGTGACGCCGGTGCCGCACGTCGAGGTCCACGACTAGTGGCCGAGGATCGCGCCGCGATCGTGACCGGCGCTTCCAGCGGGATCGGCCTCGCGGTCGCCCGCGCGCTGATCGCCGACGGCTTCGGGGTGGCGCTCGCCGCGCGCCGCGCCGAGCGGCTCGAGGAGCTCGCGCAGGAGCTCGGCGAGCGAGCGCTGCCCGTCCCGACGGACGTCTCCGACCGCGGCCAGGTGCAGGAGCTCGTGGAGCGCACGGCAGAGCGGTTCGGCCGCATCGACACGGCCGTCACCGCCGCGGGGGTGCTGCACGAGGCGCCGCTGGAGCAGATCGGGGAGGCCGAGTGGGAGGAGACGATGGGGGTCAACCTCAAGGGCACCTATCTCGTCGCCCAGGCCGTCCTCCCGCACCTCCGCGCGAGCCGCGGCTACCTGATCACGATCTCCTCGGTCTCAGGCACCTTCGGCCAGGCCGGAGGCACCGCCTACAACGCCTCCAAGTGGGGCGTGCGCGGCTTCACCCAATCGGTGCTGCAGGAGGTGCGCGGGGACGGCGTGCGCGCGACCGCGATCTGCCCCGCCCGGGTAGCCACGCCGATGCTCGGCTTCGAGACGCAGGACCCGGACCTGCTCGCCCCCGAGGATGTCGCGGACGCGGTCCGCTGGCTCCTCTCGCTGCGGCCGATCGTGCAGATCAAGGATCTGATCCTCGAGCGGACGACCGCCTGAGGGATGATGCGCGCGTGAGCGGGAGCGACGGAGTCTCGATCGTGCACGGGGAGCGCATGATCGAGGGGGCCTCGATCGTCCCGTTGCGCCGCATCCCCGACGAGCGCGGGACGATCATGCACATGCTGCGCCGCGACGACGAGCACTTCCTCGAGTTCGGCGAGATCTACTTCACGACGGTCTACGAGGGCGTCGTCAAGGGCTGGCACCGGCACGAGGAGATGACGCTCAACTACGCCTGCCCATATGGGCGGGTCAAGCTCGTGCTCTACGACGACCGCGACGGGTCGCCGACCCGCGGCACGCTCGTCGAGGTCTTCCTCGGGCCGGACAACCACGCGCTCGCGGTGATCCCGCCGGAGGTCTGGAACGGCGTCAAGGGGATGAGCGTGCCGTTCGCGCTGCTCGCGAACTGCGCGACGCACACGCACGACCCCGGGCGCACGACCCGCCTCGACCCACACGGCGGCGAGATCCCGTACGACTGGTCACGCGCGGACTTCTAGGAGGGAGTGCTCGACCAGCGTGCGGGCGGCGTCTCGCAGCTGCGCGTACGGCAGGCCCGACCGCTCGGCCATGTCGATCAGGGTGTGCTCGCCGTCGGCGAGGTTGAGCACCCAGAGCAGCGAGAGCTCGCGCACGCCCGAGGAGGGGTCGGCTCCGATGCTCCGGTAGAGGCCGCGGCGCCCCAGCTGCGGCTCGCCCTTCGGGCTCAGGTTGACGTAGGTCTCGTTCGTCTCGAGCACGTCGAAGACCGACATGTAGGCATGGAAACTGGCACCGAGCGCCTCGGGCCGGACGAAGTCGAGATCGTCGGCAGAGGTGTGGTACTCCGGGAAGCTGCCCGGCGCCGAGCGCGTCAGCGTCCCGACGGGCAGGTCGAACCCGGGCGAGTTGAACTGGCGCTCGTCGCCTCCCCACGGCTCCCACTCCTGGACCTCGAAGCGCTCGCCCGAGTCGCGCAGCACGAGCTGCGCCGCACGGTCGATCTCCGCCTTGCCGCGGCGGCTCCGCTTGTAGGTCATCGGGCCCGGGTCGCCGACGCAGAGGCACACGAGCCCGTGTTTCACGCGCCCGAGCCGCTCGTCGTTTCGCGCAAGCCACGCGATCGGGCCGATCGTGCCCGGGCTGAAGAGGAAGCGGTACGAGTAGCGCAGGCCCTGTCCGGCGAGGTGCCGGGCGAGCATGGCCATGAGGACGACTCCCGAGAGGTTGTCGTTCGCCATCGACGGGTGGTCCGCGTAGCCGGACACGAGCACCTCGTCCTCCGTCTCGCCCGCGACGAACGCCTCCGCGTAGGTGAGCGAGCCGTCCTCGAGCGTCGAGTCGACACAGACCTCGTACTCGCCCTCCGGAAGGGACTCCAGGCGCCGGTGCTCCAGGCAGAAGCCCCAGTTGGGCTCGTAGTACGAGGTGCGGAACGGGATCCAGTCCGGCTGCTTGGGCAGCGAGTGGAGGTGGTCCTTCAGCGCCGCGAGCGGTAGGCGCTCACGGACGGGGACGCTGTAGCCGAGGACGTGGAGGTTCGAGTCGCGGAAGTCGACGACGCGCTCGCCGTCGGGCGCGTCGATCCAGGCATCCGTGACGTTCCACTCCTGCGGCACGGTCCAGTCGAGGACCTGTGTCCCGGTCGCCACCTCGGTGGTCTCCAGCGGCACTCGCTCGCCGATCAGCTCGAGCGTCTTTCGCAGGCCGTCGCCGGTGATGCTGCGGCAGATCGGAAAGAGCTCGCGAACGAGCTCGTGCATCTCCCTCCCGACGTCGTCGGCCGCCGGCAGGGCCTGAAAGTCGATACCCGCCATTCGCGCGCGCCAACTCTAGCCGCGCCTCCCGCCGGGCCCGGTTCCCTCGTTCGAGTGAAGGACGCCTCAAGCAGGCGCTGCAAACGAGCGATCCAGGGGCAACGGACGTCGACGACGACCCGAGCCGAAGGATCGCCAGCCCGTGAAGAAGACCGTTTGGATCGCCGCCCTCAGCGCGATTGCCACTGCGGCGGTGCTCGGCTTCGGCGCCACTTCCTCCGGCGCGACCCTCTCCTGTGACCACTATGCAGCGACGGGCGGCAGCGACGGCGCCGCAGGCACTGCCGACGCCCCGTTTCGAACCGCGCAGAAGCTCGCGGACAGCCTGAGCGCCGGCCAGACCGGCTGCCTCGCCACCGGCGTCTACGACGAGAGCCTGCGCCTCAACCACGGGGGCACCCCCGGCAACCCGATCCGGCTGACGAGCGCCCCGGGCGGCCGCGCAACCCTTGTCGGTCGGCTCTACGTTCCCGACAGCTCCAACGACGCCGTCTTCGCGGACCTCAACCTCGACGGGACCAACCCGGACAACCTCTCGAGCCCGATGGTCGCGGGCGACCGGATCACCTTCACCGGCAACGACGTCACCGACCACCACACCAGCATCTGCTTCGGCCTCGGCTCGGACAGCGGCTGGGGCACCGCCGTCGACGTCGTCATCGACGGCAACCGGATCCACGACTGCGGGCGGCTGCCCGCGACCAACCACGACCACGGCATCTACGTCGAGTCGACCCGCAACGCCGTGATCACGAACAACTACATCTACGACAACGCCGACCGCGGCATCCAGCTCTACCCGGACGCCCAGGGAACGAAGATCGCCAACAACGTGATCGACGGAAACGGCGAGGGCGTCCTCTTCTCCGGTGACAGCGGCCTGGCGTCCAGCAACAACGTCGTCACCCGCAACATCGTCTCGAACGCCACCGTCCGCTACAACGTCGAGTCCTGGTGGCCGGCCGGGAACCCGGTCGGGACCGGCAACGTCGCCTCGGACAACTGCGTCTGGAACGGAGCACAGGGAAACGTCGCAGACGAGGTCGGCTTCAGCGCCTCCGGCAACAAGGCCGCGAACCCCCTCTATGCAGACCGAGCGGCGAAGGACTTCCGGCTCCAGAGCGGCAGCCCGTGCGTCGGGTACGGCCCGACCGCGACGACGGCGCAGACCTCGGACTTGCCCCCGCCCCCGGCGAGCACGCCGCCCTCCCCACCGAGCTCCCCCGCCAAGACGCAGGCTCCGGCGGTTCCCCACGCAGGGCGCCCGGGAGCCCACGGCGCGATGACGCACGCCAAGCCGAGCCGCAAGAGCGCACACCGTGCCTTCATGCGCTACCGGGCGAGGAGCCGGCGAGCCCTGCAGCGGCTCGCGCATTCGAAGCACCGCTAGACGGCTTCGAAAGCGGGTTTTAGCCGAAATGCGGTCTTCGGCCCTCTCAGGCGTCCTCTACACTCGGAGCGGAGTACTCACGAACTGGCTCTGCGCGCCGATACCACCGTCTGATGACTGAATCGACCCTCTCGTTCGGGAACCAACGCGAAGGCGCTTCCCGCTATCTGACCGCCCTGCGCGAGCACTGGCTGCTGATCGCGGTCCTGGTCGCCGTGGCCGTCGGCAGCGCGGCGCTCTACTCCTACACGGCAGCGAAGCGGTACAAGGCCGAGGCGACGATTCTGGTCACCCCGATCGGGGAGGGCGACACCACCTTCGTCGGGATGCCGGTGATCAAGGAGTCCAACGGCCTGACGAGCGGCGTCCTCACGGCCGCGAGCCTGATCCAAACGCCCGAGATCGCCGAGGGGATCAGGAGGCACTACAACTTCGGCCTGAGTCGCGGCGCGTTGCTCGGCGCGATCGACGTGAAGCCGCAGAGCCAGAGCAACATCATCGCCGTCCAGGCCACTGCCGGAACCGCCGAACGGGCGGCCGCGATCGCAAACGCGTTCGCCACGGAACTGATCAGGCAGCGGTCGAACCAGTTCCAGTCAGCCGTGAACGGCTCCATGGCGCGACTGCGGGCACGCCTCAACGGCCTCACCCCGGCCCAGCTCGCGACGCCGGCCGCGACCGACCTGCAGGCCCAGCTGTCCGAGCTGACCACGCTCTCCGGCGGCAGGGATCCGACCCTGCACCTCGCGAGCGCCGCGGTCCCACCGACGTCTCCTTCGTGGCCTCGCCCGCTGCTGAGCATCGCGGTGGCGTTCCTCGTGGCTCTCCTGGTGGGCGCAGGCGCCGCACTCGCGCTCGAGGTCTTCAATCCGCGGATCAACCGCGAGGACGAGCTGCTCCTCGGCCATCGGCTGCCGATACTTGCCCGGGTTCCCCGAGTGCGCACCACTTCTGCCTCTCGCTACCTCACACACCGCGGGAAGCTGCCACCCCACGTCTGGGAGGCCTATCGCACGCTGCGGGCCTCGCTGACGGGCGCCGGCCCGAAGGGCGGGTTCCCGCGCCGGATCCTGGTCACCAGCGCGATTCCCGGCGAGGCCAAGACGATGACCTCCGTGAACCTGGCGCTCACGATGGCCGCGACCGGCGCCAGGGTGATCCTGATCGACGCGGATCTCCGCCGACCGATGATCGCGACGGTCTTCGGCGCGGCGGCCCGCTCGAACGGCTTCGGGCTGCTGCTCCTCGGCAACGCGCCGCCCGAGCTGGCGCTGTTGCCGGCGCCGGGCGCGCCGAACCTCCAGCTCCTGCTTGCGAACCCCGAGCATGCCCACCTGGTCGACCTGCTCCAGCGCAACCGCCTCGAGGGCGTTCTCGAGCAGCTCCAGGAGTACGCCGACGTGATCATCATCGACTCGCCGCCCTTGACCGAGGTCGCCGACGCCCTCCCGCTCGCCGACGTGGTCGACACGATCCTGGTCTCAGTTCGCCTCGGTCGAAGCCGCCGCGACAAGCTCGAGCAGCTGCGTCGCGCGATGGCGCAGCGCGGCGTCACGCCTGCGGGGTTCGTCGTCACCAGCCGCCGCGTGGTCAAGCGGCCCGCGTACGGCTACGAGTACCAGAGCGTCGAGCGGCAGACGACCGAGCCCGAGGAGCCGAAGGTGCGGCGCCAGCGGGTCGAAGTCGGCCCCGGCGAGTAGGCAATGACCGCACGCGGTGCCCTCGCCCCCGGCGTCCCCGATCTGGGAGCGGCGGCCCGGCGCCTAGGCCTCGCCGGAGGCTTCGCTCTCGGCGGGGTCGTCATCGGTGCCGCGGCGGTGCACTCGCCGACGCTCGCGATCGGGGCAGTGGTGGGGATCGCGTTCATCACCGTCGCCTTCCGGAGCCTCGCCGGCGGCACCGCGTTCTTCGTCGTCCTGACCTTCTTCGACCGCCTGCCGGGCTCCCCGACCACCGGCTTCACGCTGGTTAGGGCCGCGGGGCTCGTGCTCGCGCTCGCCTGGCTCGCTGCCCTGGCGTCCCGCCGCTCGGCGATACCGCTCCTCTTCCGCGATCACCCGTGGCTCGCCTACGCGATCGTCGCCTTCCTGACGTGGTCGCTGGTCTCGGTGCTCTGGGCCGAGGACCCGGTCTCCGCGCGCGTCGAGACCACCCGCCTGATCCAGAACGCGATCCTCCTCTTCATCGTCTTCAGCGCGATCGAGAAACGCCAGCACCTGCTCTGGGTGATGGGCGCCTACCTCGGCGGCGCATTCCTGACCGCCGTCGTGGGGCTCGCAGGAGGCTCCTCCTCGGAGCAGTTCAGCCCGTACGCGGACACGAGCCGGCTCTCGGGCGGAATCGGCGACCCGAACGAGCTGGCAGCGATCCTGATCCCCGCCGTTGTGATCGCGGCGTTCCTGATCCCGACCACGCGCCAGCCGCTGATGCGCTGGCTGCTCTTCACGCTCGTCCTGGTGACCTCGCTCGCCCTCTTCTTCACCCAGTCGCGCGGCGGCTTGCTGGCGCTGGCGGTCGTCCTCGTGGTCACGCCGTTCCTGGCCGGCCCCGTCCGCCTGCGGGCAATGGCGGCGATCCTCGCCATCGCCGCCCTGGGGATCGGCTATTTCGCGCTGATAGCGCCACCCCAGGCGATCCAGCATGTGACCAGGTTCTCGGTCGGCAGCGGCACCGGCCGCGAGGATCTCTGGAAGGTGTCGATCCGGATGTTCGAGAACCACCCGTTCGCCGGTGTGGCGACCGGGAACTTCCAGGTGATCGAGCCGAGATACGCACTGCAGGACATCAACCTGCGTCGCCCCGACTTCGTCGTCGAGACGCCCAAGGTGGCGCACAACACCTACTTGCACATCCTGACCGAGCTCGGCCTGGTCGGAATCGCCGCCTTCGGCTCGATCCTGATCGGCTCGCTGCTGATCGCGTACCGGGCGATCAAATCGTTCGCGCGGCGCGGCGAGCTGAGGATGGAGATCGTCGCGCGAGGGATCCTGATCGGAACGCTCGGCATGCTCGCGGCGTTCGTCTTCATCACCGCCCAGTACGAGAAGCAGCTCTGGCTGTTGCTGGGGATCTGCGCGTCGCTCTCGACGCTCGCCCGCGGCGGCGAATCGGCCGAGCCCTAGAGCCTTCGGGCCTCCCAGCGGTCGAGCACCCGCGAGGCGCTGCCCGCCCAGCCGCCGCGCTCGTCGATCCAGGCCAGCAGGCGCCGGTAGAGGCGGTCGTAGCCGTTCGAGAGCCGCGGGTGGTGCATGGGCGGATGCCAGAGGAGCGCGACCGCGCCGCCGTGCTCGGCGACCGGCTCGAGCGCCGCGACCGCCGCGTCGAACGCAGCCTCCGCGTCCAGCCCGAGGTAGCGCTCCTCGGCGAGCGTCGCGTCCATCACCGCGAGGGGAAGCTCCCAGCCGCCCGGCTCACGGCGCTCGCCGTCCCAGAGGCGATACGGGTACGGCGTCCCGGCACGCAGCCCGGGGAGCGAAGGCCAGCCGATGCTGGAGTCGTAGCGAAGCCCTGCCTCGCGCAGCTCGGCGGCCAGGCGCTCGGGGGCGCTGCGCAGATAGTGGTGCCTGAGGCCCTGCGCACCGGGGAGCGTCTCCGCCTCCTCGGCGACCCTTCCCGGCCGCTCGCGAGCCCGGTAGGAGGCGTGCAAGGCGATCTCGCGGCCGGCGGCCTTCGTTCGCTCGACCGCCCCCGCGAGGGCAGGGCGATAGCGCTCCGGATAGCCGTCGTGCGGGTCGTCCTGGCGCGTGAGGAAGAAGCAGGTCGAGCCTCGGCCCGCCTCGGCATCGAGCATCGCCCCCAACGGGTAGGCCGGATCGCGGCCGCGGAGCGCGTCGAGCGCGAACGCGGTGCCCTCGCGCAGGTGCCGGCGTGAGCGGTGGACGATCCCGCCGGCGAGCTTGCGTGCAGCGGTGCGCGCGCCGCCGGCGCCGAGCAGGTCGACGTCGTGGGTCAGCGCGATGACGAACCGCTCGCCGCCCGGGTACCCGCGGCGCTCGACCCCGAGCCGCTCGCCCAGTGTGGTCGCCAGCTCGGCGAGGCGGGGGCCCTGCGGCGCCTGGGGCGGCAGCGGGCGGCCGTGCGCGTCCAGCTCCGCCTCCCGCTCAGAGGCGAGAGCCAGCAGCGCGAACGTCTCGTCGAGCTCGTCCGCGGTCGCCGGAGCACCCTCGTCGAAGGGCAGCCCGAGCGCGTCGAGCAGCGCGTCGAGCGCATACCGCCTCTCTGGCTCCACTAGTCGCGGGGCCGAAGCGCAGGGAAGAGGATCGCGTCTCGGATCGTCTCGCGCCCCGTCAGCACCATCGTCAGCCGGTCGATCCCGAGCCCCAGCCCCCCGGTCGGCGGCATCCCGTACGTCAGCGCCTCGACGTAATCGGGATCACCGGGCACGCCGCCCTCCTCGGCCGCCTGCTGGGCGAACCGCGCGGCCTGCTCGTCGGGCTCGTTCAGCTCGGTGAACGCGTTTCCGAGCTCCATGCCACCGACGAAGTACTCGAAGCGCTCGACGATCGACGGGTCGTCGTCGGTCGCGCGTGCGAACGGCGAGAGCTCGACCGGGTAGTCGTACAGGATCGTCGGTTGGATCAGCTCCGGCTCGACGAAATGGCTGAGGGCGTGATCGACGAGCTCCGCCCAGCTGCGGTCCTGGCTCGTGTCCACTCCGCGCCCGTCGAGCCTCCGCCGCAGCTCGTCCGCGTCGCGCGTCCAGAGGCCGCGCTCCTCGAGCGCGTCCAGGAGCTTCAGCCGCCGCCACGGCGCCTTCAGGTCGACCTCGTTCCCGCGGAAGGTGGCCTCGGTGCCGCCGGTCGTCTCGCGAGCCACTGCCTCCACGAGCTCCTCGATCCGCGCCATCGTGTCGGTGTAGTCCGCGTAGGCCTCGTACCACTCGAGCATCGTGAACTCGGGCGCGTGCTTGTAGGAGAGACCCTCGTTGCGGAAGTCCTTGCTCAGCTCGTAGACGCGGTCGAGCCCGCCGACGATCAGGCGCTTGAGGTAGAGCTCGTCGGCGATCCGCAGGTAGAAGTCGGCGTCGAGCTCGTTGTAGTGGGTCACGAACGGCTCGGCGAAGGCGCCGCCGTAGCGCGGCTGCAGCACCGGCGTCTCGACCTCGAGGAAACCCCGCTCGTCCAGGTAGCGCCGAATCGCCGTGACCATTCGCGTGCGCAACACGAAGTCGGCGCGAGTCTCCTCGTTCATCAGCAGGTCGAGGTAGCGCTGCCGGTAGCGGGTCTCGACGTCCGTGACGCCGTGGAAGGTGTCCGGGAGCGGCCGGCGGATCTTCGCCAGCAGGACGAGCTCGGAGACGGTCAACGACGGCTCGCCGCGCTTCGAGCGGCCCGGCCTGCCTGTCGCGCCGACGACGTCACCGAGGTCGAGATCGAGCTCCTGCTCGACGATCAGCTGGATCCGCCCGGAGCGGTCGACCAGGTCGAGGAAGCTGAGCTTCCCCATCGCGCGGCGGGCCATGACGCGACCGGCAACTCGGCGCTCGCCCTCCAAGGTGATTCCAGGCTCGGCCTTCTCGGCCTCCGCACGGACCGTGGCAATCTCCTCCCGGTCGGGGAACCTCTTCGGCAGCATCCGCGCGAGTCTAGTGAGCTTCGTTCGCATATCGCCTGCATGCAATTGCCGGCGGGCGTGCGCGTCACCGGGGTGCCGCGGAGGCGGGCTTTGCTCGCCTCCGCCCGAGACGCTTTGGGTGAACCAATCCGAGGCAAGTCGTCATGGCGCGCGGAGCGCGCCGGACTTGCCTCGGCTACTAGGCGGCTTTGATCTCGAGGATCTTGAACTTCATCGAGCCGCGAGGGGCCAAGACCTCGACCGTCTCGCCCTTCTTCTTGCCGATGATCGCCTTGCCGACGGGCGATTCGTTGGAGAGCTTGTTCTCGGCGGGGTTCGCCTCCGCCGAGCCGACGATCCGGTACTCGAACGTCTGCTTCGCGTCGAGGTCCCGCAACCGCACCTTGGAGCCGACCGAGACCACGTCCTTTGCGACGTCCTTCTTCTCGATCACCCGCGCGTTGCGCAGCCGCTCCTCGAGGGTGGCGATGCGGTGCTCGAGCAGGGCCTGCTCGTTCTTGGCGTCGTCGTACTCGGCGTTCTCCGCGATGTCGCCGAACTCCCGGGCAACTCGGATCCGATCCGCGACCTCCCGGCGCTTCTCATTCGAGAGATACTCGATCTCTTCCTTGAGATTTTCGTAGCCTTCCGGTGTGAGGATTACGTCCTTCACAGGGCCTCCTGAAAGAAAAACGCGCGGTGCAAGGGCACCATCGCGGGCGGGGATGTTACCTGCGGCGACGGACGGACGTCAACTCCGCGGCCCGCTACCATTTTCTGCCCTGTGCAGGTAGATCTCCGGAGCACCTGGTGGATCCGCGATGTCGCGATCCCCACGCGCCTCGTGCTCGCGCCGATGGCCGGGGTGAGCGTGCAGGCGTTTCGCCGCCAGGGCCGCCGTTTCGGCGCCGGGCTGGTGTGCTCGGAGATGGTGAGCTGCGCAGGCCTCCAGCACGGAAACGAGCGGACGCTGGGCTACTTACGGATCTCCGCAGACGAGCGCCCGCTGGCAGTGCAGATCTTCGGCTCCGATCACGAGGTGATGGCGGATGCGGCGCGGATGGTCGAGGACGCCGGCGCCGACATCGTCGACGTGAACTTCGGCTGCCCCGTCCGCAAGGTGACGAAGACCGGTGCCGGAGCGACGCTGCTGGACGACGCGGAGCGGGCCTGCCGGATCGTCTCGGCGGTCGCCGAGGCCGTGGAGGTGCCGGTGACGGTGAAGATGCGGCGAGGCCTCGAGAACGGCTCGCGGGCCTGCCTGGACATCGGCCCGCGCCTCGTCGAGGCGGGCGCGTCCTCGCTGACCTTGCACCCCCGCTCGGCGAAGCAGATGTACACGGGCCAGGCGGATCACTCGCTGACGACGGAGCTGGTCGAGCTCGTCGACGTGCCGGTGGTCGCCTCCGGCGACGTCACTTCGAGGGCCCGCGCCCAGGCGATCCTCGCCACGACGGGCGCCGCGGCAGTGATGGTCGGCCGGGCGGCGCAGGGCAACCCGTGGGCCTTGCGCGAGATCGTCGGCGCCGACTCGACCGAGCCGTCGCGCGAGGAGGTCGTCGCGGAGCTGCTGCTCTTCATCCGCGAGACGGTGCGCGAGCTGGGCGAACGGCGGGCGACGAGCTTCCTGAAGAAGTTCTACGGCTGGTACCTGGGACGCGGGCGCTTCCCGCGGCCGTTCAAGCAGGAGCTCGTGCAGCTCGAGACGCTCGACGAGGTGCAGCAGCGGCTCCTGGCCGCCGCTCCGGGCGCCGCCGAGGTGCTGGAGCAGCTGGAAGCGGAGCTCCCCGACGGCGAGGACGACGTGGTGCTCGACCTGCCGATCTCGATCTACGGCGGCGGCTGAGAGGGCGGGCAGACGAGAGGCTCCAGCGAGCCTCTCGTCTAGTCGTCCGCCACGACGATTCGTCTCAGTGTCGCCTGCCGAAGAGCGAGATGTTGGCGTCGACGTTATCGACCACATAAAGCGTTCCCGTGGCGCGATCGAGCGTCAGGTTGATGGGCCAGCCGCCGGTCCGTTGCTCGAGCACGGTCCCGCGACAACCCTTCGTACTCCCGGCGCGACAGGCCGCGCCCTTGATCGTCACCACATCCGAATCGACGACGCTCGTGAGGTAAACCGCGTTGGTAGCCCGATCGACCGCGATGCTCCGGCCGACGGCACGGCCCGCGTCCGAGGGGCTTCCAATCGGCACTGCCGGCGGGCTCTGGCCGCAACCGGAGCTCGTCTGGCCGTTGCAAGTTCGCCCGTCGACGACCGACACGGTTCCGTCGATGCTGTTTCCGACGTAGGTCGTGTGCGTGGCGGAGTTGACCCCAATGGCGCGCGGACCCGCCCCGACAGCGACGGTGGCCGGCGGTTGCGCACACCCTGATGCGTCCCCGGCATTGCAGTGTGAGCCGTCGATCACGGAGACCGTATTCTCGTTGGTGTTGGTGACGTAGATCGTGTCGGTCGCGGTGTCGACTGCAAGCGCCTGAGGAGAAGCACCGACAGCCACGACTGGCCAGATTCCGGCGCACCCCATGGGGCTGGAGCCATTGCAAGCTCGCCCATCGATGACCGAGACCGTGTTGTCGACGCGGTTCGCTACATAAATCGTGTGCGTGGCTTCATTGATCGTGACAGCAAAGGCGCCGCTCCCCGCAGTGGTCTTCGCCGGGATCTTGCTGCACCCCGACGTCGTAGCGACATTGCAGGATCGCGCGTCGATCACCGAGACGGTGTTCTCTCCGTTGAATCCGTCTGCGGTGTAGACGGTGTCGGTCGCCCGATCGACTGCAACACCCTGCGGGGCGTCCCCCACGGCGATAGTTGGCCATGTCTGTTCGCACCCCGAATCATGATTTGCGCTGCAGGCTCGAATGTTGATCACCGAAACGGTGCCGTCGTCCCTATTTGCCACGTAGGCAGTGGCTCGATTCACGGCGACGCCTTGCGGAAGGATCTTGACGGGCGTCGTCGGCGCGAACGCGGTGCAGCCCGACGTGCGCCGCGCGTTGCAACGAGCCCCGTCGAGGACCGAGACGGTGTTGTAGTCCTGGCTCGCCGCATAGACGGTGTCGGTGGCCGGGTCGACATCGATCCCGCCACCGTCGAAATCGATCGCCATTGCCGGGGGCGTCTTCGGACAACCTGCGCTCGTACTTGCATTGCAGACGCTGGTGTCGAGCACCGAGACGCTGCTGTCTTCCTCGTTCACGATATAGACGCTGTGCGTGACCGGATTCACTGCCGGCCAGATCGGCGCGCTGCCCGCCGGGGCCATCATCGGGGCATCAGCACACCCCGACGTAACGACGCCGTTGCAAATCGAGGTGTTGATCATCGCCACCGACCCGAGGCGGTCGGGGGCCCCGTTAACGACGTACGCGGTGTGATGAGCGGCGTCGACCGCGATTGCGCTCGGAGTCGTGCCGACCGAGACGGTGGACGGCGTCTGCCCACAGCCCCCGTGGATGACTCCGTTGCACGTCGCCCCGTTGATGACCGAGACCGTGTTGTCGTCGAAGTTCGGCACGTAGATCGTGTCAGTGGCGGGATCGACAGCTACGCCCGAGGGACCTGCGCCAGCGCCAACAGTGGGCTGGACGGTGACACAACCTGAAATAACTGCGGCATTACAGGTCTCGCCGTTGATCACCGAGACGTTGTTGTCGCCGTAGTTCGCCACATAGATCGTGTTCGTCACCCGATCGACGGCGAGCAGCGTGGGCGTGTTGCCGACGGCAACTTTCGGCGGAGTCTGAGCGCACCCAGAGGTGATCCGCGCGTTGCAGGTGGTTTCGTCGATCATCGAGACCGTGTTGTCTCCGAGATTGGTCACGTAGACGGTGTGGCTCTCGTGGTCGAGCGCGATGCTGAGTGGAGCGTTGCCGACCGCGACCGTGGATGGAACGTGACTGCACCCCCCCGAGCGCACGGCGTTACACGTAGCACTGTCGAACACAGAGACCGTGTTGTCGACGCCGTTCGCGACGTAGACCGTGTGGGTGGCTGCGTCGACGGCGATCCCGACTGGATTGGCACCGACTGCGACTCTCGGAGTTGCCCACGGCAGCCCCGGAGGCCCGGTACTTCCGGACAAGCTGCCGGCGCCGGAGAAGTGCGACAAAGGCCAAGACCTGCCGGTATGAACGGCCTTGTGTAATGGAGCAAAACCTACGGAGGCGATCGCCTCGGCGATGCGCCGCTGTCCCTCCGCATTCGGATGCGTGTGGTCATCCATGAGAAACGGGGTCGGAGCTTCCGTTCCCGACTGCCCGTTGAACACGGGGATGAGATCGACGCATGCCGCCCGCTCTGCACGCGCGGCCGCGCAGATCGCGGCGTTGAGCTGTCGAATCTTCTCCGCGAAGAACACCTGAAACTCGTCGCCGGGTGGAGCAGCTGGATCTCCGATGGCCGGGTTGAAGTAGTCGGTGACTCGGAGAACCGTGCGCCTGCCGTGTCGCAACTTCCGAACGGCCGCGAGCGTCGCCTTGAGGTTTGGTGTCAGCCGTCTGAAAGCGGCCTGGTAGCAGTCGTCCGTCTCGGGGCCGCCGCAGGCGGCCATGTCGTTGTTGCCGATCGTGACGGTGATCAGATCGGCAGCGGCCAGTTTTCGCCGGAAGACCTGGTCGGTCCGAACGAGCTGCAGGAGCCCGGCTGAGTTGAGATTCGTGGACTGGTTGAGGTTTACCGTGCTGACAGGTCTCTGCAGTGCGCGCGTGGCCGCCGTCCCGTAGAGCGCGACGTAGCTCGTGCACGGCTGGCAGTTGGCAGCATCACCAGTGGAATCGCCGATGCCGACGAGCGTGAGAGGCCTATGCCCGGCTCCGGACCTTGCCGAACTCGCTCCCACCGCGACCGTGAACAAGGCCGTTAGGGCAATGACTGCGGCCGTTATACGAGCGCAGCGAGGCAAACCGGACAATTCAACCCTCTTCATTGATCCTCCCCTCCCGACCGAAGCGACACAGCGGCGCGAATCCAGTCGCGGCAATCGCGGCCGCGACCTTCTCCTGGATCTGCGCGGCCGTGAAGACCCCGGTTACTTGCTCATCGCCAGATGGCCCGTTCAGCGCATGGAAGCAGATCGACGTAAACCGCGCCTTCGGATTGCGCCGCTCTCCGGATCGCAGCATTTAGCTCCCTGATCTTCTCGGCAAAGAAGGTCTGAAATGCCTCTCCGGGAGGCGCCTCCGGATCGCCGATCGCATAGTTGTAGACGCCGAGCGACGCGGATAGCTGTTCGCTTGCCGTGTCGCAACTTCTTGATCTCTCCAAGTGTCGCCTTCAGGTTCGGCTTCACTTGCTTGATCGCCGCCTCGAAGCAGTCGTCCGGCACGGGAGGCCAGTCGCAAGCGAGCGATGTCGTTGTTCCCAATGCCCACTGTCACGAGATCGGCAGAGGCAAGGTTCTTCCGGAAGACCCCATCCGATCGAACAAGCTCGAGCAGCCCGGCTGACTTCAGATTCGTCGACCGGGCAAGGTTGACTCTCGGACCGGTCTGTGTAGCGCTGCTGCGGCCGCGTCCCCGTAGAGGTTCACGATAGCTGACGCACGGGAAGCACTCGGCAGGATCGCCGGTCGAGTCACCGATGCCGACGAGCTTCAGCGGCCTCGCGTCGCGGTGGGCTCCGCTGAGCTCGCCGAGGAAGCGGTGGCCAGCGAGGCCACCGCTGCGACGAGGATCGCGATCAGGACACATCGACCCTTTCGGATCGCTCCTGATTCTGTGCATACGACGGCCCTCCCTCTCGTTTGCCCGGCCGCCGTTATCGCAACAGCCGCTGCAAGAACGCTGGAATTCCCCTGCAACGAGGCTCGGGACACGGCTTACAACGCGTCAACCCGCGTGTTACGGTCGGGTCGAGCCAGCGCTGGGAGGTGACGTGGAGTTTCGAGTCCTGGGGCCGCTCGAAGTCGAGGAGGACGGACACGCTCTTCCGCTCGGCGGTGCAAAGCAGCGTGCATTGCTCGCGACACTGCTCGTGCGAGCGAACCGAGTGGTTTCGGTGGACGCCCTACTCGATGAGCTCTGGGGAGAACAACCGCCTGATTCGGCGGCCAACATGATCCAGGGCTACGTCTCCCGCCTGCGCAAGGTCTTCGCGAGCGACGGTGGCGACGTAATCGTCCACAGCCCGCCCGGTTATGTCCTCCGCGTCGAGCCCGAACGGATCGACTCGCACCGTTTCGAACACCTCCTACGGGAGTCGACGGAAGCACGCTCGGACGGAGACCTCGAAGCGGCCGCCGCCAGGCTGCGAGAAGCCCTTGCTCTTTGGCGGGGCGCCGCCCTCTCGGACGTCGAGGTCAACTCGTTCGTCGAGATCGAGCTGGCCCGTCTCGAGGAACTCCGTCTCACCGCGATCGAGGAGCGGATCGACATCGATTTGGCACTCGGCCACCACGCCGAGATCGTGGCCGAGCTCGAGGCACTCGTCGCCGAGCATCCACTTCGGGAGCGGTTACGCCGCGAGCTGATGCTCGCCCTCTACCGCTGTGACCGCCAAGCGGAGGCACTGTCGGTCTATCGGAGCGGACGGCACCACCTCGTCGAGGAGCTCGGAATCGAGCCGGGTGCCGAGCCTGCGCGAGCTCGAGCGGGCGATCCTTGCCCATGACCCGTCAGTCGAGACGCCAGTCGTCGCGCCGACGACCGACGCACCCGCGACGAGCATCGTCGGGTCCCGCAGGCGCCGAGGCCTCTTGATCGCGGCCGCAACACTCGCCATCGGAGGCGCGGTGGCAGTTGCCGTGACGGATTCAGGGGAGCCGAGTCGAGCACCGTCACGGTGTCGGCAAAACTCGGTCGGCGTGATCGATCCCTCTACAAACCGAGTGACGGATGCCGTTGTCGGCATCGGCCCGACCCCGGGCGGCCTTGCGGTGGCCAATGGCGCCGTATGGGTTGCGAACCGCGGTGACCAGACTGTTGCGCGCCTGAGCGTGCACACCCACGAGCTGGAGCGCACGATTCCTGTTCACGGGACACCGACCGGGATCGCCGCGACAGACCGTGCGGTCTGGGTCACTCACGGATTCCAAGGGACGCTCGAGCGCATCGACACGCGATACGACCAAGTTGCCCAGCGGATCGGCGTCCTATCCGCACGTGCGGCCCAGACGTCGACGATCGCGGGAACCGTGACCGTTGGCCCGAGGGCGATGAGGACTGTGTGGGCCGCCTACAGCGACTCGACCGTGGTCAGGGTCGACACACGAGGCGACCGGAGCAGGATCAGCGCCCACGGGTACGCGGGCTATACGCCGACAGGGATCGCTGCGGGCATGGGAGCGGTCTGGGTCGCCAATTACAACGCAAACACCGTCAGCCGTCTCGATCCGAGCAGCCTCGACCCGGCGGGCCCCCACCCCATCAACGTCGGAAAGGGGCCAATCGGCCTCGCTGTCGGAGGGGGTGCGGTCTGGGTCGCAGATAGTTTCGAGAACACGGTCTCACGCATCGATCCGCTCACGAACGCCTCAACGAGCACACCGGTAGGCAGGTACCCGGTTGCTGTCGTGTCCGGCTACGGCAGCGTCTGGATCGCAAACAGCAAGTCCGGAACGGTTTCGCGCATCGATCCGAAGACTGGGAAGCTTGTCGGAACGATCAGGGTCGGCGGCAATCCGGCAGGCATCGCCGTCGGAGCCGGCCGCGTTTGGGTAACGGTCGACGGCGGCTGACGCAGGCGTTCGTGGTCTCACTTCAGGCAGGCAGCGGCTAGATCCAGGCCACCGCCGGCGTTCGCGTATCCGTTGAAAACGATGCACCCGACGCGGTTCGAGACGAGGAGTCTCGTGTTCCGCGTTCCCCAGACGGCGAGCGGCGCCTCGTTCTCGGCGAGATCGAGGGCGAGTCGCCCGTAGGCGCGGTAGCGGCTGGGGCCCGAGAGCCTCGAAGCCCTTGCCATCCTCCGGTTGTACCGGGGTACGTCGAAGTAGGACAGGTTGGTGTTGCCTTCCTTTGTGATCGTCCGCCCATCGAGCAGTCCGTTGATGAACCAGATCGGATCGAGCCACTCTCCGTTCCAGCCCCCGAAGGTCATGTCGAACGGCTCGCCTCTTTTTCCTACCTTCTCGAGCAGGACAGGGAAAGGGTATTGCTCGATGGCGACCCGAACGCCGATCTGCTTCAGGTCTCTCTGGACAATCTGTGCCTGCGTAGTTTGGACGTCGCTGTCAGACGCGTAAAGCACGGCCACGCCTCCCCTCGTATGCCCTCGAGCCAGCGCGCGCGCGCGGACGAGGTTCGCGCGTCGCAGTGGGTAGGGATGCACACCTGAGGCGCCTGGGACACCTCGCGGCAGATAGCTGTCGCTCGGCGATCCCCAATAGGGACCGCGCGCGCGGACGAGAGCCGGGCGGTCGAGCGCGAAGTTGACGGCTCTTCGAAGCGTGCGGTTGTTTCGGAACAGCGGCCGCTGCGTGTTAAGCGCGAGGTAAAAGATCGTGTCTTCGGGCCGAACGAAGAAGCGGTTTCTGTTCACACCGTACTTCTTCCCGAGGTCACCCGCTGCCTGGGTCGGGACATCTCCACCGGAGCAACCGAAATTGAAGCCGCACCCCCAATCGACCTGGCTTCGGTCGATCTCACGCGTGATCGTGTCCGGGTCGTCGCCGATCTTCGCTACGAACTGGGCCACGTAATGTGGTCGACTGCCGCGGTAGAACCTGTTGCGTTTCAGGACGAGCTCGTGGTCGCGTGTCCACATGGCGATGTAGTAGGGCCCGGAGCCTGGTGGCGGTACGTCGATGCCCTCGGGTTTCGTCGGGTAGGCAAGCGGGACCGGGCACAGCGGCGGCAATGCGAGGCGAGTGACGAAGTCACCGAGCCTCTTCGTCAATCGGATCGAGAGCACGTTGCCTCTGGCGCGAACCCCCGCGGCATGTCCTTTCTTTCCCTGCTCGACGGCGCGTGCACCCGCTATGTCGTCGATGAAGCCTGCGGCGAACGACTTCTCGTCCGGGCTGAGCACGCGGTCGATCTCGCGCGCGTAGTTGGCTGCTGTAACGCGAATGCCAGTGTTGAAGCGGATTCCCTTCCGGATCCGGAACGTGTACGTCAGGCCGTCGGTGGAGACGCTCGGGTAGTCGGCCGCCGCCTCGGGCACGATCCGATTACCGGCCGGCGGTGGCTTGTCGGGATACCTCACAAGAAGGGCACAGGTGGCCAGCTCGGCCCACCAGAAGGCTGCGCGCGCAGGATCGACCGAATCGTAAGTGGTGGCCGCAATCCGGAAGGTCCCGCCTTCGCGGGTCCGCACTGCGTCGCTGTGCGGTCGGTTCGGGCCGGCGGCTGCGGCGCCGAGCAGCCCGCCGCCGAGTACGAGCATCAGGGCCGAAACTAAGAGCCTCCCGCTCACACCGACGGGCATCTAGTCAACGCTACTCCTACTAGTCGCGACGATGAAGATTTGAAGCGGACGCCTGGGTTACGTCTGAGCCGCGGCGAACGCGCCCACGAGCTCGCCAATCTGCGCTGGAGCGTACGAGACGAGGTCGTGGATCCCGTCCTGGAACGACTCGACCCGGGCTTCGGGAAGCGCCGTCCGAAAGCGCTCGACCGCCACCTCCGGGACATCGGGCTCCGGCGCCGTCACCAGCAGCACCGGCACGCCCGCCGCGGCGATCGGTGTGTACGTCTCCGTGACCGGTTCCCGGCGGCCGCCGTGTTTGATCGCGCCAAGAGCCTCGGCCTCCAGGATCGGCACCACACGCCCGTCGAGCTCTCGCATCGTCGCCCGGTGCGCCGCCTCGAGAGCGGGCGTCCACCGGCCGAGCGACTCCCGCTCGAACGCGAAGTACGCATCCCAGCTGGCGAACGAGTCCTCCTCGATCTCGTCGCGAGCGTCGGCGACGCACGTGGCGAGATCGGCGGTGAGGTCCGCGCCCACGTCTCCCGGGTCGACGTAGCCGCCGTCGATGAGCGTCAGGCTCGCCGTCTGCTCCGGGAACTGCGCGGCGAAGGAGCAACCGACCCGGGCGCCCCACGAGAAGCCGACGAACGCGACCTGGCCGAGCTCGAGCTCGGCGACCAGGCGCGCCGCGAGCTCCGCGAGCGCTGAAGGCCGATAGGCCTCTGGCGGGAACGCTCCGGACCTCCCGTGGCCCGGTGGATCCGGCGAGATCACCCGCAGGCCGTGCTCCTCCGTCAAGACCGGCGCGAGCTCGTTCGCGTGGAGACCGCATCCCGAGAGGCCGTCCCAGTAGAGCAGCGACGGCGACCCGCTTTCGCCCCACTCGCGTACGAACAGCGACGCGCCGTCGAGGTCGACCGTGAACGACTTCACCCTGGGCGGTTGCGGTCCCAGACCAGGCGAAGGCCCTCGAGCGTCAGGAACGGGTCGACGCGGTCGAGCGTCCGGGCATGCGGGACGATGAGGTCGGCGAGACCGCCGGTCGCGACGGTCTGCGCCTCCTCGCCGAGCTCGCCGCGGATGCGCTCCACGATGCCGTCGACCTGGCCGGCGAACCCGTAGACGAGGCCCGACTGGAGGCTGGCCGCGGTGTTCTTCGCGATCACGGTCGGCGGCTCGACGAAGTCGACCTTGAAGAGCCGCGCCGCGCGCTGGAAGAGCGCGTCCATCGAGACCTCGATCCCGGGCGCGAGCACCCCGCCGACGTACTCCCCCTCTGCCGAGACGACGTCGAAGTTCGTCGAGGTGCCGAAGTCGACGACGATGCACGGCGGCCCGTAACGGTCGACCGCCGCGACCGCGTTCGCGATCCGGTCGGGCCCGACCTCGCGGGGGTCGTCGTAGCGGATCGTCACGCCGGTCCTGATTCCAGGCCCGAGCTCGAGCAGCTCGGCGCGGGCGTACTCCGTCGCGAGCTCCTGGTAGGCGCGGTGGAGCTGCGGCACGGTCGAGGCAAGCGCGATCCCGTCTACGCCAGCGAAGTCGAGGAAGGTCCCGTACAGCGCGCCGAGCTCGTCCCCGCTGCGGTTCCGCTCGGTCGCAATCCGCCAATGCTCCCGCAGGTCGGAGCCTTCGAAGAGGCCGAACACCGTCTGGGTGTTCCCCACATCGATCGCGAGAAGCGCCATGCGCCCGACCCTACTCGACGGTTGGCGTCATCCCAGCGTGCAGCGGAGCGCCGAAGGCGCGGAGTCTGCGCGGGCTAGGCGCAGGCCGTTAAAGCTCGTCGTCCGACGACAGCGACTCGCCGATCCGCTCGGCCAGCGCCTCCGCCGTCAGGTTCGGCTCGTCGCCCTCGCCGCGGAGCTCTTCGACGGTCACGTCGCTCGAGGTGTACACCTCCGCGCGCGGGATGATCCGCGTCGGGCGGTTCTTGTCCCAGACCCACACGTCCTCCATCTTCAGGTGGAAGAACGGGTAGCTCGGCTGGGGCACGTACTGGAGGTCGAGACGGTTGCAGAGGTACGTCGCGTCCTGCGTCAGCACGCAGTAGCGAAAGAGGCTGAAGACCGCCGAGTACTCCTTCTTGAGCGTCAGTTCGAGCTCGGCCTCGAACTCGTCGAGCTCGTCGAGGTGAGACATAGCGGGATCATAGCCCCGCCAACAGGGCCTGGACCGAGCCCCGCCCGGGAATCTCCAGCGCCGGATCCAGCTCTGCCAACGGCTCCAGGGCGAAACGGCGCTCGTGCAGGCGCGGATGCGGGAGCGTCAGGCCTGGCTCGTCGAGGATCAGGTCGCCCACGAGAAGCAGGTCGAGGTCGATCGTGCGTGGTCCGTAGCGCGGCCCATCGTCCCTGCGGCGGCCCAGTTGGCGCTCGATCGCGAGCAGGCGCTCGAGCAGCTCGCGGGGCGGCAGGTCCACGTCGAGCTCGGCGGCGCCGTTCAGGAATCTCGGCTGTTCCTCGTAACCGACCGGGTCGGTCTGGCGCAGGCTCGAGACCGCGACGACCTCGATCCCCTCCTCGCTGTCGAGCAGCTCGAGCGCCGAGGCGACCAGCGCGCGCGAGTCGCCGAGGTTCGATCCGATGCCGACGAACGCCCTCGCCACACGGCCATTGTTTCCGAGCGGCCCGCCGTGCTCGCAGCTACCGTGTGCGGGTCGTGCGCCTATTGACGTTGACTGCGGTGCTGTTTTTCGCATGGTGCGCACAGGCTCTCACCGCGCCGCTCGTCCATCCCGATGCGGCCGAGGTCGGTGCGCCTACGCCGGTCCGGCAGTCGCTGCAGGGGCTCCAGGCGTACCCGCGCACGCTCGTCGAGCTCGACCGCGTGCGGGGGCCGGCGGCTGCACCGATCCTGCGCAAGGCCGGCGGCGAGCTGATCGCGCCTCCGCTCCAGCTCTGGCGCCTGCCGAGCTGGACCGCGCAGCGCCTTCTTCCGGGGCTTCTTCGCCGCGGCCTTGTCCGCTCCGTGACGCCGGATGTGCCCATCGGGACTCAGCCGGGCAGCGAAGCGGGGTTCTTCAGCCAGTACACCGACCCGTTGTCGTCGTCGCAATGGTGGCCCTCCCACGTCGGCGCCGACCGCTTCACCGCGCCCGGGCCGGGGATACCGCTGACCATGATCGACTCCGGCGTCGACCTGAAGCACGAGGAGTTCGCCAACCGGCCGAACACGATCCCGCTGAGCGCGATGAGCTTCGACGGGAACGACGAGGAGCTGCACGGCACCGCCACCGCCTCGGTCGCCGCCGCGCCCCAGAACGGCCTCGGCATCGTCGGCATCTACCCGCAGGCAAAGCTCCAGCTCTGGGATGCCAGCCCGAATGCTCAGCTGACCGTCGGCGACGAGATCGACGGCCTCTTCGCTGCTCGCCGCAGGGGCCGAAGCGTCGTCAACCTGAGCCTTGGCGGCTTCGACCGGATCCCGATCGAGGAGCACGCGATCATGAGCCTCTTCGAGAGCGGCTCGCTGATCGTCGCCTCGGCGGGGAACGACCGCGAGGACGGCAGCACCCCGTCCTACCCCGCGAGCTTTCCGCACGTCCTCACGGTCGGCGCCACCGACGAGCAGGACCGCGTGACCTCCTTCTCGAGCGCGTCGCAGGCGATGGACCTGGCCGCTCCGGGCCAGGACATCGAAGCGGCGCTTCCCACGGTGTTCGACCCGAGCGGCTACGGGTTCGTGGACGGGACGAGCTTCTCGGCGCCGCTGGTCTCGGGCGCGGCTGCGGCGATCTGGACTGATCGGCCCACGCTCACGAACACGCAGCTCTTCGAGGTGATGCGCCGTTCAGCGCGTGACATCGGAAAGCGAGGCTGGGACGCGGACAGCGGCTACGGCATCCTCGACCTGCCCGATGCACTGACCCGCCGCGCTCCCGCCGCCGACCTCCAGGAGCCGAACGAGGACGTCTACCTCGTGAAGCCGAACGGGCTCACGAAAGCGGGGCACGCGCCCCTGACGGGTAAGAGCCGGCTCCAGGCAAACGTCGGCGCCCAGCTCGAGCGGCAGGAGGATCCCGAGGATCTCTATCGCGTCTGGCTGCCCGCCCACGGCCGTCTCGTCGTCACCGCGAGGCCGACGGCGAACGTGACGCTCGAGGTCTGGGGCCGTCGCACGCATACCGTCTTCGAGCGCGGCAAGGCGGCCATTCGCGACCTGGTCGGCTCGTCGGCCCACGCCGGGCGCAGGTTCGAGCGAGTCACCTTGCGCGGCCGCGGCGTTGGTCAGTTCGTGTACGTGGACGTCTTCCTCGCCAAGAAGGTCGTCCGGGCCTCGTACTCGCTCAGCATCGCCCCCTCGTCGCAGTAGTCACTAGGCGCCGGGCCACGGCCGCGTTAGGGTCCTCTGGTTGCGTAGGTTTGCCGTGATCGGAGTCGTTGCGCTTGGTTGCTGCGGCTCCGTTGCGGCCTCGCCGCCGCCCTGGGGGCACCCCGTGCTACCCGGGCCGCTCCCGTCGCCCCGCGCGCTCCACGGCCTCGAGCTCTACCCGCGCACCCTCGTCGAGCTCGATCGCGTGAAGGGGCCCGCCCTCAGCGGGCGGATGCGGCGATCGGGAGGCGAGCTCGTCTCCCCACCGCTGAACGTCTGGCGGCTGCCGAGCACCCGGGCGCGAGGCCTGCTTCCCGGTCTGCTGAGAAGCGGTGCAGTTCGCTCAGTGACCCCGGACCGCCGGCTCGACGCGAGCCTCTGGGAGGGCCTCGGCCTCTCTGCGGCAATGAGCGAGCCGCTCCGATCGACCGAATGGTGGATCCCGCACATCGGCGCCGACCGCTGGACGCCGCCCGGCCTGGGAGTGCCGCTGACCGTCGTCGACTCCGGCCTCGACGTCTCGCACGAGGAGTTCAGGCACCGGCCGAACACGAAGACGCTGAACAAGCAGATCCTCACCGACGACGAGTCGGAGCTGCACGGCACGGCCGTCTCTTCCGTCGCCGCGGCACCGGCGAACGGCGTCGGTGTCGTCGGCGTCTACCCGAGGGCGCGCCTGCGCAGCTTCGACATCAGCCCCCTGGGCCTGCCGACGATCTCGGACGAGCTGGCGGCCCTCGCCGCGGTCAGCGCGCAGGGGCGTGGGGTCGTCAACATCAGCTTCGGCGGCGCGACGTACTTCCCGATCGAGGAGCATGCGATCCTGGCCGCGATCGCTTCGGGCGCCCTCGTGGTCGCTGCCGCCGGCAACTTCCGGGAGATCCTCAGCCCGATCGAGTACCCCGCGAACTTCCCGCACGTGCTCACCGTCGGAGCGACCGACGACACGGACCAGGTGACCGTCTTCTCCAGCGCCACTCCTGCCCTCGATCTCGCCGCCCCGGGCAACGAGATCCCGGTCGCGGTGCCGCGGATGTTCGATCCCACGGGCTACGAGACCCTCAGCGGGACGAGCTTCTCGGCCCCGATGGTCGCGGGCGCTGCGGCCGCGATCTGGACGAGACGCCCGAAGCTTCGCCTGACGCAGATCTTCGAGGTGCTGCGGGCGAGCGCGCGGGACGTCGGCGATCCCGGACGCGACCCCGACACCGGCTTCGGCATCCTGAACATCCCCAGGGCGCTGCACTACGCGGCGCCTCGAGCCGACCCGCAGGAGCCGAACGAGGACGTCTACCTGGTCAAGCCGAACGGGATCTCGCGCCGCGGACACTTCCCTCTCACCGCGCCAGCCCGGCCACGGGCGGAGCTTCACGCCCGACTCGACTCGGCCGAGGACCCGGTCGACGTCTACCGCGTCTGGCTCCCGGCCAAAGGGAGGCTCGTCGCGACGGTGGCGACCAGCGACGACGTCAAGGTCGAAGCCTGGGGCGCCGCCACCAAGACCGTGTACTCGACCGGGAGAGCGGAACGCCGGCACCTGCTGGGCAGCTCGTACGTGACCGGTGGGAGCACCGGCGCCCTCCTCATTCGTGGCCGCCAACCGGGACGGTACGTGTACCTGGACGTCTTCCTCGCGCCGGAGTTCGTCACCGGCTCGTACACGCTCAGGCTCGCGAACGTTCCGCAGTAGCCGCGGTGTAGTCGACCGGCGCGTCGAGCCGCACGGCCGGCTTGCGCACGCGCACGCGGGCCCGCTCGAGCGGGAAGCGCTCGAGCAGCGCGCCCGCGACGGCGCCCGCCATCGACTCCAGCAGCTGGAACTGCGTCCCGTCGGAGACCGCCTGCACGACCTCCACGACCTCGCGGTAGTCGACGGTCTCCTCGATGCTGTCGTTCGCCGGCTCTTCGAGCTCGAGCTCGAGGTCGTAGACGAACGGCTGCTCGGTCTCGCGCTCCCAGTCGTCCACCCCGTGCGTTCCCGGGATCTCGAGCCCGGCGAGCTCGACGAGCACGGTCATGCGAATGCCGCCCGGGCGGCGGCGAGGGCCTCGACGTGCTCCCTGACGTCGTGTGCGCGGAGGATCGTCGCGCCGCGCTCGTAGGCCGCGACGGCCGCCCCCACGCTCGCGGCCACCGAGCCGGTCGTCGCGTTCGGGTCGCCGAGCAACTTGCCCAGCGAGCTCTTGCGGGAGAAGCCGATCGCGACAGGTCGTCCGAGCGCGGTCAGCTCGTCCAGGCGCCGCAGCAACTCGAAGTTCTGCTCCGTCGTCTTGCCGAAGCCGATCCCGGGATCGAGGCAGACGAGCTCTTCGGAGATCCCGGCCTCGACCGCGAACGCCAGCCGCTCCTCCAGGAAGGCCGCCACCTCCGAGACGACGTCGTCGTAGCGGGGATCGTCCTGCATCGTCCGCGGCTCGCCCCGCATGTGCATCAGGCAGAGGTAGGCGCCGGTCGCCGCGACCACTCCGGGCAGCTCGGGATCGCCACGGAGTGCCGTGACATCGTTCACGAGCTCTGCCCCGAGCTCGAGCGCAGCCGCGGCGACGCGAGCCTTCGAGGTGTCGATCGAGATCGGGACCTTCCCGGCCAGCCCCTCGAGGACGGGCACCACACGCCGCAGCTCCTCGTCCGCGTCCACACCGGCGGAGCCGGGGCGCGTGGACTCGCCGCCGACGTCCACGATCGCCGCGCCCTCGTCATGGAGCCGCAGCGCCGCCGCAACCGCCGTCACGGGCTCGAAGTTGACTCCGCCGTCGGAGAACGAGTCCGGGGTCACGTTGACGACGCCCATCACGGAGGGCCGCGGGAAACGCTGGTCGATCGGCAGTCGGGTCACGTGGATACTTTGCCCCATGGGGGAACGCGAGGCACGCCGCGGAGCGGCGTGGCGATACGTGCGCGCGATCGTGCGCGAGCAGTCGGGCGGCGTGACCGGCGCGGTCGTCTCCGGCCTGCTCTGGCAGGCGGGTGCAGTAGGTGCGCCGCTCGTCGTCAAGTACGCGATCGACAACGGGATCGTCACCGGCGACCACCACGCGCTGCTGCTGTGGCTGCTCGCGCTGCTCACCGTCGGGCTGCTCGAGGTCGGCGCGGGCGGGTTCCGCCACATCTATGCGATCCGGAACCGCTCACAGTCGGACGCACGCGTCCGGGACGCGCTCTTCGCGCACGCGCTGCGCCTGGATGCCGCCTACCACGACCGCGTCGGCCCCGGCGAGCTGCTGAGCCGTGCGTCGTCCGACTCGCAGCACATCGCGAGGATGATGGACGCGATCGGCCACACGATCGGCTACGTGCTCACCGTCGTCGCGGTCGCGGTCGTGATGCTCGTGCTCGACGCCAAGCTGGCGCTGGTCGTACTGATCCCTCTGCCGATCGTCGCCCTGGCGGCATGGCTCTACTCGCGCCGCTACGACGCCGGCACTCAGCGGCTCCAGGAGGCGTGGGGCCAGGCGTCGACGCTCGTCGAGGAGACGGTGAGCGGAATCCGCGTGGTCAAGGGCCTCGGCGCCGGCGAGGCGCTGTCGGCTCGGTTCCGGGACCGGAGCGACGAGGTGCTGCGCCGCGCGCTCGACCTGGCTCGGCTCGACGCGGTCTTCAATCCGTTTCTCGAGATGCTGCCGCTCGTCGGAATCGCGGCCGTGCTCTGGCTCGGGGGGCGCAGCGTGATCGCAGGCGACCTCTCGCTGGGGTCGTTCGTTGCCTTCAACGCGTACGTCGTGATGCTCGTCTGGCCGCTGCGGGTGCTCGGCCAGCGGGTCACGACGCTGCAGAAGGCGCTCGCCGCGAGTGGACGGATCGCCGAGGTGCTCGAGGCTGAGCCTCGGCTCCGCGAGCCCCGCCATCCGCTCGAGCTCGAGCGCCCTCCGCGCGGCGACGTCGAGCTGGTCGGCGTCCGGTTCGGGCACGAGGGCGACCACGCCGTCCTCGACGGCCTCGATCTCCACGTCGCCCCCGGCGAGTCGCTTGCGCTCGTGGGCCCTACGGGCTCGGGCAAGAGCACCGTCGCCGGCCTGCTGGCCCGTCTCTACGACCCCGAGCAAGGCCGCGTGCTGCTCGACGGGCTCGACCTCCGCGATCTGCGCCTCGCAGACGTCCGGCGCTCGGTCGCGCTCGTGTTCGAGGACACGTTCCTCTTCAGCGAGAGCGTGGCCGAGAACATCCGCGTGGGCCGCCCCGAGGCCGCAGACGAGGACGTAGAGCGCGCCGCCGAGCTGGCGGGCGCGGCGACGTTCATCGCCGCCCTCCCCGAGGGCTACGACACGGTGCTCGGCGAGCACGGCTTCTCGCTCTCCGGCGGGCAGCGCCAGCGAATCGCGATCGCGCGCGCGATCATCGCCGACCCCACCGTTCTGGTGCTCGACGACGCGACCTCGGCGGTCGACGCGACGAAGGAGCATGAGATCCGCGCACAGCTTGCGACCGTCATGCAGGGGCGCACGACACTGGTGATCGCCCACCGTCCCGCGACGATCGCGCTCGCCGACCGCGTCGCCGTGCTCGAGGCCGGACGAATCGTCGAGGAGGGCACCCACGAGGAGCTCTTGCGCCGCTCCCCGCGTTACCGCGCCCTGCTCGCGCTCGAGAGCGAGGCCGCATGACCGACCGCGCCTCGACCAGGCACGTCTGGCGCTCGACACGCGTGCTCGCCAGGGAGGTCCAGGGGCTCTACGTCTGGGCCGCCGTCGCCGTGATCGTCTCCACGCTGATCACACTCGCCGGCCCGGCACTCGTCGGCTACGGCGTCGACCACGGGATCGCAAAGGACGACCTTCACCCGCTCAACGTGGCCGCTGTCACGCTGCTCTGCCTGGCGCTGGCCAAGCCGTTCGTCGTGCGCGCCCAAACCCTCCTCGCCGCGACCGCGGGCGAGCGCTTCCTGGCGTCGTTGCGAACCGCCGCCTTCGAGAAGCTGCAGGTTCTGCCGCTCGGCTTCTTCGAGCGGGAGCGAACGGGCGTGCTCGTCTCGCGGCTCACTTCCGACGTCCAGGCATTGACAGAGTTCTTGCGCGAGGCGCTCGTCGAGGTGGTCGGAAGCGGCCTCCAGATCGTGCTCACGATCGGAGTGCTCGTGATCCTGTCGCCGAAACTGGCCGCCGTCTCGCTCGTCGCCTTGCCGGTCCTGACCCTCTCCAGCTGGGCCTTCCACCACAGCGCAGGCCGTGTCTACCTCGCGATCCGCGACCGCGTGGCGGAGACGCTGACGGCGCTTCAGGAGGGCCTCTCGGGCGTGCGGGTCGTGCAGGCCTTTCGCAGGGAGCAACGGACACTCGAGGCGTACCAGCCGCGCAGCCAGGCACAGATCGGCGCCTGGCAACGCGCCTCGTACGTGAACATCCGCCTCTTCACGATGATCCCGCTGGCGCAGACCGTTGCGTTGGTCGCCGTCCTGCTCGTCGCCGCCTCGATGTACCAGAACGGCTCCATCTCGGAGGGGACGATCGCTGCATACGTCCTCTACCTGGTGCAGCTCTTCGACCCGATCGCGCGCTTCAGCGAGTGGCTCGGGGACTTCCGCCAGGGCCTCGCCGCCCTCGGCAAGCTCGTCGGCCTGCTCGAGACCGAGAGCGCCGTCGCGGAGCGGCCGGGCGCACACAGTCTTCCCGCCGAGGGCGCGGTCGAGCTGAGCGGTGTCACGTTCGGCTACGACCCGGACTCGCCCGTCGTCGAGGACGTTTCTCTACGACTGGAGACGGGCGAGCAGGTCGCACTGGTCGGCGTGACCGGCGCAGGGAAGTCGACGCTCGCGAAGCTGCTCACGCGGCAGTACGACCCGCAGTGCGGAACGATCGCGCTCGGCGGCGTCGACCTGCGCGACGGGACGCTGGCCTCGCTCCGGCACCGGATCGTGATGCTCCCCCAGGAGGGCCATCTGTTCAGCGGCACGATCGCGGACAACGTGCGGCTGGCCGACCCTGAGGCCCCCGACGAGGCGGTGCTGCACGCGCTGGGCCAGATCGGCGCCCGCGAGCGCTTCACCTCGCTGCCCGATGGGATCCACACCGACGTCCAGACGCGAGGGGTGCGGCTCTCGGCCGGTGAGCGGCAACTCGTCGGGATCGCGCGCGTCGCGCTGGCCGATCCTGCCGTGATCGTCCTCGACGAGGCGACCTCGAGCCTCGATCCCGCGACGGAGGCGGCCGTGGAGCGTGCGCTCGCGGCGGTCGTCGAGGGCCGAACCGTGATCGTCATCGCCCACCGCCTCTCTACGGCCGAACGGGCGGACCGCGTCGTCGTGATGGATGCGGGCCGAGTGGTCGAGGTGGCCTCGCACGACGAGCTGGTCGCGCAGGGAGAGCGCTACGCGCGGCTGTGGGCATCGTGGCAGGCCGGCGTCACCGCCGGGAGCGACGCTTAGGTCGTGCTGCCTTCGGGCGGCGGCTGCATCGTCGCGCCCGGGAACGGCCTGGGGACGGGCTTCGGCTGCGGCCGGCGCCGGCGCTCCTCCGAGGGAGCCTCCTCCGGCTCGGACGGCGTCTCGTCCGGGAACACCTGCTCCTCGGCCTCGCCCGCGAGCAGGCGCTCGAACTGGTCCTTGTCGATCGTCTCGCGCTCGATCAGGATCCCGGAGACCTTGTGCAGATCGTCCATGTGCTCGGTGAGCACCTTGACGGCGAGCTCGTGCGCCTCCTCGATCACGCGCCGGATCTCGTCGTCGATCTCTCGCGCGATCTCCTCGGAGTAGTCGGGCTCCGCGCCCATCTCGCGGCCCAGGAACGGCATGTCGTGGTTGCGCCCGAGCACGCGCGGGCCGAGCTTCTCGCTCATGCCGAAGCGCATGATCATCTGCTTGGAGATCGAGGTGACCTTCTCAAGATCGTTGGCCGCGCCGGTGGTTACCTCGTGGAAGACGAGCTCCTCCGCGGCGCGCCCGCCGAGTGTCATCGCGAGCTGCTCCATCAGCGCGGTCTTGGTGGTCAGGTAGCGGTCTTCACGCGGCAGCGAGATCGTGTACCCGAGAGCCTGGCCGCGGCTGATGACCGAGATCTTGTGGACGTCGTCGGTGTGCTCGAGGTAGTGGCCGACGAGCGCGTGGCCCAGCTCGTGGTACGCCGTGATCTTGCGCTCCTCCTCGGAGAGGAGGCGCGTCTTCTTCTCGGGCCCGGCGATCACGCGCATGATCCCTTCCTCGAGCTCCTCCTGCTGGATCGTCTTCTTGCCGCGGCGGGCAGCGAGCAGCGCCGCCTCGTTGACGAGGTTCGCGAGGTCGGCTCCCGTGAAGCCGGGCGTCCCCGCGGCGAGGGTGTCGAGGTCGATCTCCGGCGCGATCGGCTTGCCCTTGGCGTGCACCTCGAGGATCCTGCGCCTGCCGACCCGGTCAGGGCGGTCGACGACGATCTGGCGGTCGAACCGGCCGGGGCGCAGCAGCGCCGGATCGAGGATGTCGGGACGGTTCGTGGCGGCGATCAGAATGATGTTGTCCTTCAGCTCGAACCCGTCCATCTCGACGAGGAGCTGGTTGAGCGTCTGCTCGCGCTCGTCGTGCCCCCCGCCGAGGCCGGCGCCGCGATGGCGGCCGACCGCGTCGATCTCGTCCATGAAGACGATGCAGGGTGAGGCCTGCTTGGCCTGCTCGAAGAGGTCACGCACGCGCGAGGCGCCGACGCCGACGAACATCTCGACGAAGTCAGAGCCCGAGATCGAGAAGAACGGCACACCCGCCTCGCCCGCTACCGCTCGCGCGAGGAGCGTCTTACCGGTGCCCGGCGGCCCGTACAGGAGGACGCCCTTGGGGATCCGGGCGCCGAGCGCCTGGAACTTCTTCGGGTTCTCGAGAAACTCCTTGATCTCCTGGAGCTCCTCGACGGCCTCGTCGACGCCCGCGACGTCCTTGAAGCCGATCTTGGGCGAGTCCGGCGCCATCCGCTTGGCGCGGCTCTTGCCGAAGCTCATCACCTTCGAGCCGCCGCCCTGGACCTGGTTCATCAGGAAGATCCAGAACGCGATCAGGACGATGAAGGGCAGCAGCGAGAAGAGCGCGCCGACCCACGAGAAGCCGCCGGTGCCCTTGGAGTCGAACTTCGGGTGATTCGGGGCGTTCTCGAGCGCCGTCTGGATCTGCGGCACCGCCTGATCCGCCGGGTAGTGGACCGTGGCCTTCTTCCCGTCGATCACGTAGTTGATCGCGCGCTTACTGGGGTTGAACTCGACGTTGGCGACCTCGCCGCTCTTGACCGACGTAATGAAGTCCGAGTACGTGACCTTCTTCTCGCTCTTCGAGTGCGGGATCAGCGTCTGGCTCGCCAGGTAGACGAGCAGCACGATCACGAAGAGCGGAAAGAGTGCTGAGCGGAAGAATCGATTCACGGGCCCTCTATCGGCAAAGGGTACCAGCGAGCATGAGCGTCACCGGTTCCCGGATCCCAGAGCCTTAAAGCCCCGCCGGGATCAATTCATCGCTCAGGACGGCCACGTAGGGCAGGTTTCGGTAGCGCTCCGCGAAGTCGAGGCCGTAGCCGACCACGAACCGGTTCGGGATCTCGAAGCCGACATAGCGCACCGGCACGTCGATCTCACGGCGTGCGGGCTTGGTCAGGAGCGCGCAGACCTCCAGGCTCGCCGGCTCCCGCGACTCGAGGTTTCGCATCAGGTACGAGAGCGTCAGGCCGCTGTCGATGATGTCCTCCACGACGAGCACGTCGCGCCCCTCGATGTTGATGTCGAGATCCTTGAGGATGCGGACGATCCCGGAGGAGTCGGTGGAGTCCCCGTAGCTCGAGATCGCCATGAAGTCGACCTCGCACGGGACCGTCAGGTGCCTCATCAGGTCGGCCATGAAGAAGACGGCGCCCTTGAGCACGCCGATCAGGAGCAGGTCGCGCCCTTCGTAGTCGGCGGAGACCTCGACTCCGAGCTCCGCCACGCGCCCGGCCAGCGTTGGTTCGTCGATGAGAATCTCGCCGACGGCCCGCTCGAGCTCGGTCTGGCTCATTCCACCTTCTCCGCGGTCACTCCCTGTGCGTCGACGAGGCCCGGCACCGCGACGACCTCGCGCCCGCGAACGACGAGAGGCCACGCCTCGCGTTCCGACCGCGGGATCTTGGCGTCCACGAACACGTCCTGCACCTTCTTCCGGCGACCCGCGAGCCTGTCTCCGGGGCGCCAGCCTCTTACCTTAAGGCCTTCGAGCTCGGATTCAATCGACCAGGCGCCCCAGCGGACGCTGCCTCGGAGCGCCACGGGGGCCTGCTCCAGCCAGACGCGGTCGTACTCGCGCACCGCAGTGAGGCCTCCGCCGAGGTCGAGCCGCTTCGACCCGGCTCTGTCGGACAGGAGCTCGTCGAGCCTCGTCGGCCGCTCCTCGGCGAGCCGGAGCAGGTTCCGCTCCGCCGCAGGATGGAGGCGCCGCAGGAGCGGGAGGATCTCGTCGCGCATCAGCCCACGGCGCGTGGCGGCGTTCGAGCTGTCGCTGCGGAACTCGAGGCCTTCGGCGAGGCAGTAGCCGGCGGTCTCCTCGCGCCAGAGCGTGAGCAGCGGGCGGACGACGCCGTCCTCGCGCTTCGGCTTGATCCCCTTGGAGGTGCCGCTCGAGACGAGCCGGTAGAGGACGGTCTCGACCTGGTCGGAGGCGGTGTGGCCCGTCGCGCGCAGGCGATCGGTCGCGAGCGAGTAGCGCAGCTCGCGGAGAGCCTCCTCGGTGGGCTTGGCCGGCACCGGCGCCTGGACGACCTCGGCGCCGAGAACCTCACGGCAGAAGCGCGCGTCCTCGTCCGACTCGCTCCCTCTGAGGCCGTGGTTCACGTGCAGCGCGGAGACCCGGTAGCCCAGCGCGCCGAGCGCGTGCCAGAGACAGGTGGAGTCGGCCCCTCCGGAGACGAGCGCCAGGACCTCTCCGCCGGGCAGCGACGAGCTGGTGGCGCCTGATCTGCTCCTCGATGCGCGCGCGGACCTCGGCCGGCTCGACCTCGGGGCCGCTCACGCGCGCGCTCATGGGAACAGTGTTGCAGCGTGGCGGCCGCCGGGGCTAGTCGCACTTCCGCGACGAAATCGGCACACCGCGTGCGCTTCTCCTCGATACGCTCGCCTCGGGGAGGAGGCCGGGCGAACCGTAGTACGGCGACGCGAGGGTTTCGGGAGGACGCGCGTGCTAGAGGAGGGGACCGACGTCGCAGCCCAGCTTCAGCAGCGGCCCGCGACCTCGCGACAGCACGGTGTGCGCATAGTTCGCCAGCCCGTAGGCCCTGTACATGTGCGGCCCGGCATTCCCGTGCCGCTCCTGGATCTGCACGGCCTTCGCGTACTCGGTCAGCATCCCGACCAGGAGTCTCTGCGTCTGGGAGAGCGTCGAGTCGGTCGGGCCCATGCCGCGGACGATCTTCGCGCCGGCCTTCGCCTGCGTGACCACGTCCGCCCCGTCCGCGTCACCGCTCTGGTACTGGTCGGCCCAGAGGCCGAGCGCGGTCATGTTGGTCCGCGCCGCCTCGATGAACTGTCTGTCAGCTGCCGAGCACGTGTGGGCAAGGCTCGGCCGAGCACGCCCGTTGGTTACGAGGGCAAGCGCAGCCGTCACGATGACGAGCAGGCCAGCCGCAGTAAGGCCGATTCGCCGCACCTACCGATTTTCGGCGAGCGACCAGCTCGAGACCTCCCCCTTTTGGGGCTAAAAGATCAGGCTGCGGTACGAAATCGTGTGCCGCATCCCGATCGCCTCGTACACGCGGATCGCCGGGGCGTTCTCGGCCCGCACGAACAGGCAGACGGTCGGCACGCGCTCCAGCAGCAACCGGCACAGGTCGCGCATGCCTCGCTGCGCAAGGCCGCGCCTCCGAACGCGCGGGTCGACCCACACCTGCTGGAGCTGAACCGCCGACGGCGTCCAGGCGGACGCCTCCGCCTTGAACAGGATGAGGCCGTCCTCGCTCCAGAGCCACGAACGCCCGTCCTCGATCTGCATCCGGGTGCGCCACCGAAAGCTCTCCGGGTCGCGGTCGAGCGGGTTGATGCCGAGCTCCTCCCGATGCGCCTCGGCACAGGCCGGCACGAGCAGCTCGAAGTCGTCCTGCGTCGCAGGGCGCAGTCCGGTGTCTCCGGGCTCCGGCGGATCCTGCAGCACGTAGACCGGCTGCCCGGGCCGGTCTTCCCGCGGCTGCGGCAGGCGGCCGCGGGCCGCGGCCCAGAAATCGCCCACCGCGCTCTGCTCGCCGATCACGAGCCTCGCACGCCGGGCGCCCTCGATCTCCGCGAACGCCCCGCAGCCGGTCCCCGAGGGCACGAGATTCGTGCCGACGTGGCAGAGCGCGACGAGGTGGCCGCCGTCCGCCAGTGCGGTGAACCGGCCCAGGCCTCGACGGGCGACGTCCTCGAGGAACACCCGCTCGATCGGGTCCTCGGCGCAGAAGTCGAGGATCTCGTCGAGTGCGGGTTCGTTCAGCGTCTGCATGCGGCCGTGAAACTTTAGGCTCTCTCCGTGCCGATCCACGTACGAGCCGAGCCGGGCGAATACACGGAGGCCTGCCTCCTGCCCGGCGACCCCCTCAGGGCGAAGTACATCGCCGAGACGTACTTCGACAACCCGGTCCAGCGGAACGGCGAGCGGGGCATGCTCGGCTACAGCGGCGAGTGGGAGGGAACGCCGGTCTCGGTGCAGGCGACCGGGATGGGCTGCCCGTCGGCGGCGATCGTGATGGAAGAGCTGGTCCAGCTCGGCGTGAAGCGCTTTCTCCGGGTCGGAACCTGTGGGGGCCTCCAGCACGACCTCCAGCTCGGCGATCTGATCGTGGCCGTCTCGGCGGTGCCGGCGGACGGCACCGCACGGCACTACGTGGGTGGGGAGCCGCACACGCCGACCGCCGACTGGGAGCTCGTGCACGAGGCCGTGCATGCCGCGAAGGTGCTGGAGCAGCCCGTCCGCGTCGGCGCGATCGCCTCGAGCGACACGTTCTACGACCCCGACCCCGAGCGGCACGAGCGCTGGTCGGCGCGTGGGGTGCTCGGGGTCGAGATGGAGGCTGCCGTCCTGTTCACGATCGGCTCGCTGCGCGGAGTCAAGGCCGGCTGCCTGCTCACCGTCAGCGACATCGTCATCGGCGACGAGTTCACGCGGATCTCCGACGACGAGCTGCGCGCTGCGGTCGACCGGATGACCCGGGTCGCGCTCGCGACGGTCACCGCCCATTAGCGGCGTCGTCTTCCTGGTCAATCCGGCGTCGGAGAACGGCGCCACCGGCAAGCGCTGGCCGGAGCTGGCGCACAGGGCGGCCGGGCTCGGGCTGCGCGGGGACGCACTGCTTTCCGAACGGCCCGGGCATCTGGCCGAGCTGGCGCGGGAGGCGGCCGACGCAGGCGCGCACCTGCTGGTCGTGGTCGGTGGCGACGGGACGGTGAACGAGGTAGTGAACGGGATTGCCGGCCGCGCCGACGTGGAGGTGGCGATCGTCCCGCGCGGGACGGGCTGGGACTTCGTCCGCACGTACCGCATCCCGCGCCGCCTCGAGGACGCGGCGGAAGTCGCGCTTCGCGGCCGCACGCGCACGATCGACCTGGGCCGGGCCCGCTATCGGAGCTGGGACGGGAGCGAAGGCGAGTCGCTCTTCGCCAACATCGCGAGCGCCGGCATGAGCGGCGCGATCGCCAAGCGCGCGAACGAGACTTCGAAGGCGCTGGGCGGAAAGGCCTCGTACCTGTGGGCGACGCTCGCCGTCTTCTCGCGCTGGCGCAACGACGAGGTGCGAGTGAGGGTCGACGGTGCCGAGCGGCGCGCGCGCATGCACGACGTCGTCGTCGCCAATGGTCGCTACTTCGGCGGCGGGATGGAGATCTGCCCCGGCGCCGAGCCCGACGACGGGCTCTTCGACGTCCTCCTCATCGGCGACCTGACGAAGCGGGACCTGCTCCTGACCCTCCCGAAGACCTATCGCGGCAAGCACCTGCCGCACCCGAAGGCCGAGGTGCTGCGAGGGGCGGCCGTCGAGGTGGAGACGCCGGCTCCCCTGCCGGTCGAGCTCGACGGAGAGCAGCCGGGGACGACTCCCGCGAGCTTCGAGGTCGTGCCGCAGGCGCTACGCCTGCGTGTCCCGTCCTAGGAGGACTTCGGCTTCGGCTTGGCGGTGGAGGCCTTCTTCGCGGCCGTACGCGGCTTACGACGCGCAGCGGGCTTCGAGAGCTCGTGAACCTTTCGCTCGAGGGCGTCGACTCGCCGCTCGAGGGCCTCGAGGCCGCGGAGCCGCTTCTGCAGCTCGTCCGCTCGCTCCTTGAGGACACCCGCCTGCTCGACCAGGCGCTGAGCCCCCGGAATGTCGCCGATCTTTCCCATCACTTCCTCGCCGCGGTCGGCGAGCTTGCTCAGCAGATCCTGTGTTCCCTGGGCCATGTCTTTGTTCCGCCTTTCGTCGGTCGCGTTGTGAGAGTAAATACCGACTCGGGGCCGAGGGCTAACTCGCTCAGGCGCGAATCACCACCGGAGTCCCTGCGGGCGTGGCGCGGAAGAGCCGCAGCAGTACCTGGTTCCGCACGCGAATGCAGCCGTTCGAGGCCGCGTGGCCGATCGACCAAGGCTCGTTCGTCCCGTGAATTGCGATCGGACCGCCCTGCGCCCAGCCCGTGAGCACGTCGGAGAACGCTGAGATGCCGATCGCGCCAGGCCCGAACGGCCCGGACGTCTCCGCCGGAATCAGCAGCTGGTTCACGTAGTACCGGCCGGTCGGAGTCGGCGTCGCGGACGCGCCGACGGCCACTGTCGCCTTCAGCACGCGCTTGCCGCTGCGGAAGAACGTCAGCTTCCGGTCGGAGATGTCGACCAGGATCCGGGTTCGTACGCGTCCGACCCGGACCGAGCCCGCGCGAACGTAGCCGGTCGCGCCGTTCGGCCGCAGGGGAAGCTGGACCCGGTACCAACGCGGGCTGCAATCGCGAGCGCGAACGACGGCCAGGACGCGGAAGACGGTGGGAAAACCGTTCTGGTTCAGCCGGCCGAAGCGTGCGAACGGGCCGACCGCCGGACGACGGTAGGCCCGGGCCCGGCTGCGCACCTCGGCCGCCACGGTGATACGTCGGCCCCCGACGGCGGTCGGCTCGGCACGGCAACGAGACTCCTTGGAGACGCTCGGCGGGTGTCGGGCGCTCGAGGCCTGCTGGGCAGTCGCGCCGCAGCCCGCGAGGAGCCCGGCCAGCGGCAGCGAAAGCAGCAGGCGGAGACCCGGATGTCTCACCCTCCCGAGCTTAGCCGTCGCCGTTCCTGGACGACAGATCGTTACAACTTCGTCCCCCTTTTGAGCGTCATAGTTTCCGACGGCATAGCTACGCTCAAGCAGAGGACGATGAGTCAACTCTTCATGCAACGCAGGCGGCACCACAAGCACACGGGAGTACGCACCTACGTGCTGCTCCAACGCCTCGGGGTTCCGTTCGAGGTGGAGCGCACGGTCTGCTCGGAATGTCGGCAGGTGCTCGACGAGCGCCCGCTGAAGCGCGCGGCGGCCTAGGGCTCGCCGGACAGCGCCGCCACCACCGCCGGCAGCACCTCTCCGGCCGATCCGTCGACCCGGAGCGAGGCCCGGTCGTCGTACGGCGTAGGCCCTCGATTGACGATCGCGAGCTCCCCTCCTGCGCTCAGGGTCTCCAGCGGCAGCGCTGCCACCGGGTGCACCTCGAGCGCGGACCCGACGACCAGGAGCAGGCTCGCTTTCCGAGCCAGCTCGAAGGCTCGCTCCATCTCGTCGACGGGCAGGAGCTCCCCGAAGAACACGACGTCCGGCTTCAGGATCTCGCCGCACGCCGGGCACTCAGGCGCGTCGGCCTTCGCGAGCAGCTCGAGCACCCGCTCGATCGCGTACCGCTCGCCGCACCCAGGGCAGCTCGAGGTGCGCACCGAGCCGTGCACCTCCACCACGTCCGAGCTCCCGGCCCGCTCGTGCAGGCGGTCGATGTTCTGGGTCACGACGGCGTCGACCAGCCCGAGCCGCTCGAGCTCGGCCAGCGCGAGATGGGCCGGATTCGGCTCGGCGTCGGTGAGCATCGCGATGCGCGGCTTGTAGAAGCTCCACACCTTGCGCGGGTCGCGGCGGAAGGCCTCGATCGAGCCGTACTCGAGTGGGTCGAACGTCGCCCAGAGACCGGTCGGGGAGCGGAAGTCCGGGATGCCGCTCTCGGTCGAGACGCCGGCGCCGGTGAGGACGACACAGGGCTGTCTCCGGCGGATGAGCGCTGCGAGTGCGCATGCGTCCACGGCCGCCGATCGTAGAGAGTTCGTGCCGTGGACTTCCGCTTCGCCACCGAGGTGAAAGTGCGCTTTGCCGAGACCGACGCTCAGGGGGTCGTCCACAACTCGGTCTACCTCGTCTGGTTCGAGGTGGCGCGCATCGACTATCTGGCCCGCTTCCGCGGCGGCTACCCCGGCCTCCGGGCCGACGGGATCGAGGCGCTCACGATCGAGTCGCACGTGCGTTACCTGGCGCCTGCCGGGTTCGACGACCGCCTGACCGTTCGCGCGCGCTGCGGCGAGCTACGTGGCGCGCGCTTCCGCTTCGACTACTCGGTCGAGCGTGACGGCGAGCCGATCGCGGACGGCTGGACTCGACATGCCTGCGTCGATGCCGCCACGTACCGCCCGACGCGACTGCCCGGCTGGCTCGCAGACGAGATCGCTACTGCGGAGGCTTGACCGCGGTCGCACCGGTCGGCCCACTCGGCCCGCTGGCCCCGCTGGGGCCTGCCGGCCCCGTCGGGCCGACCTTCTGCGTCGGCTTCGGCCTCGGCTTGGTGCCGACCCGGACGACGCGCGTCTCGCCGCGGTAGGACGAGTACCACGTGTTGTCGTAGAGCAGGGTCCCGGAGGCCGCGTATACCCGGCGACGGACGCTCGTGGAGCTCGATGACGAGCCGCTCTCGTCCACCGAGGTCACTCCCACGTACAGGTTCGGGTCGAAGATGCGCTTGACCGGCGCGCCGCCGGTGACGACGAGCGGGCGCGTCTCGCTCACCACACGCCGGTGGAGCGGAGCCCCGTAGAGGTCGACGACGAGGGACGACGAGCCGACGAACGTGCGCAGCAGGAGCCAGTGGCCGGTGTCGTTGACGAACTTCAAGTCGACGTCCGGGTAGTTGACCGTCGCGTCGCGCCCCTGCGGGTAATGGCTGATGTACAGGGCGTGGTTCGTGCGCGCGGTGATCTTCAGGCCGGCCTCGTAGGCGGCGTTGAACACCGTCGTTGAGACCTGGCAGACACCGCCGCCGAGCCCGGTGCTGAGCTCGCCGTTGATGATCACGGGCGCCTCGCGGAAGCCCTTGTCGGCGGTGCGGGCGCCGGTCGCCTGGTTGAACGAGAAGGTCGCGCCGGGGGCGATCAGCTTGCGGTCGACGAGCTGGGCGACGAGCTGGACGTTGTGGATCCGGTTCGAGTCGCCGCCGTAGATGGTCTCGTAGCGGCTCACGCGCGTGGTGATCCCCATCGCGCGCGCCTCCGCGGTCGAGCGGTCGGGCTGCTGGCCCGTCACGGTCACCCGGGCGTTCCGAACATCCGGCGAGAGAGCCGCGGCGAGGATGCTTCGCTCGGTCGGCCGGACGTCGATCACGCGTCCGAGCCTGGCCGGGACCACGGTCACCCGTCCGCTCTCGAGGACATCGAAGCGGGCGTTCTGCGCTGGTCGGCTCACCCCGCGGCCAAGCTGCTTGAGGTAGCGCTCCGCTCCGGGCCCTCCGATGCCGAGCGTTGTGGCCCCGCCGTGCGGCAGAGCCAGGATGGCGGCCAGCTGGCGCCTGGGGAGCCACCAGGACGCCGGTGGAAGGTTCATCCGCACCGGTCGAGAGAGCGCGGTCCGCACCTGTCCGAGGACGGGTTGGAGGTCGGCGGCCTCGACGTTGGGAGGGTCGACCTGCACCGGGAGCGCGACGTGTTGCCCGTGCCGGATTCCGGCAAGCGCCTGCACGATCGTCGTCCTCGCAGCGGCGCGGTCGAGCACCCGGCCGGTGCTTCCCGGCACGAGCGCGGGCCGCAGCCCCCGCAGCACGACGGCGGCGTCTCGGTGCGGCCGGTCGATCACGCGGCTCATCCGCCCGAGCTCGAACCGAAGCGAGCGCTCGAGCACCTGGGTGGGCGGAGTCACGTCGGCGCCGAAGACTCTGACGCCGATCCGGCGCAAGCCGCGGAACGGCGCGACGCCGTCTCCCTGCCGCATGGCTGCCTTGACCGCCGCGTCCCAGTCGGCCTCGACGCCGAGGTTCGCCGAGCGAAGCCGCCAGCTATGGCCGGCGGCCGTGAAGACGACCGGCACCTGCGAGACGGCGCGCGCCTGGCCCTCGAGCTTCGCGGTCGCCTCGGCGGAGGTGAGCCCACCGACGTCGACGCCCGCAACCTTCACGCCTGCAGCGACCCGGTCCGGCGAGCCCGAGAACAGGAATCCGAGCAGGGTCCCGAGAACCACTCCGACGATCGCGAGCGCCGCCACACGCTGGACGATCAGCGTGCGGGAGCGACCGCGTCGGCGGCTGCGGACTCGCCCCACACCCGTCCCAGCCTCCACGCGCAACCCGGGCAGTGTAGCGATGGTGCGTGTCGGCTCAAGGGCCGCCTATGCAGGTCAGGCGCGTGGAAGGAAGAGCTCGCGAGCGATCACGAGCCGCTGGATCTGCGAGGTCCCCTCGTAGATCTGAAACAGCTTCGCATCGCGCATCAGCTTCTCGACCGGAAACTCCTTGATGTAGCCGTAACCGCCGAAGATCTGGACAGCGTCGGTCGTGACCTTCATCGCAGTGTCGGCCGCGAATCGCTTCGCGTACGACGACTGCAGCGTTGCCCGCTGGCCCTGGTCGAGCAGCCACGCCGCCTGCCAGACCAGCAGGCGCGCGGCCTCGATCTCCGCCGCCATGTCGGCGACGAGGAAGTTGACGCCCTGGTTCATCGCGATCGGCTGGCCGAACTGGACGCGCTCGCGCGAGTACTCGACCGCGTGCTCGAAGGCCGCACGAGCCACCCCGACCGCGCCGGCGGCAGTTCCCGGCCGCGTGTGATCGAGCGTCTGCATCGCGATCTTGAACCCCTCGCCCTCGCCGCCGAGCCGGTTCTCCGCGGGCACCTCGACCTCCTGGAGGGCGATCGCCGAGGTGTCGGTCGCGCGCTGGCCCATCTTGTCCAGGTGCTTCTCGACGGTCACGCCGTCCGCGTCGGAGGGGATCACGAACGCGGTCAGCCCGCGGTGGCCCGCCGACGGGTCGGTCGAGGCGAAGGCCGTGAACCAGGCCGAGCGGCCGGCGTTGGTGATGAACATCTTCGAGCCGTTGAGGACGTAGTCGCCGTCCCGGCGGACGGCCGTCGTCTGGATCGCCGAGACGTCGGAGCCCGCGCCCGGCTCGGTGAGCGCGAAGGAACAGAGGATCGGCTCGTCGAGCAACGGCGGCAGCCACCGGCGCTTCTGCTCGTCGGTGCCGGCAAGGAGGACCGGAAGCGCACCGAGGATGTTGCCCACGATCGCGGTGGCGATTCCGGAGCATCCCCAGCAGAGCTCCTCGCCGATCAGCGCGCCTTCCATCGAGCCGAGACCTGCCCCGCCGAGCTCCTCGGGGATGTGCGGGTTCATCAGCCCGACCTCGTGTGCCTTCGCGATGACGTCGGCCGGGTGCGTCTGCTGCTCGTCGTACTCGGCCGCCCTGGGCCGGATCTCCTTTGTTGCGAACTCGTGCGCGAGGTCGCGGAGGGCGCGCTGCTCCTCTGTCAGTGCGAACGAGACCCCGGTGCCGGTTGCCTCTGTTGTCGCCATGTCCGCCTCGATTGACCGGTCAGTCAAAGCGTAGCCGCGTCCTCGCCCCAGCGGAACCCGGTTGGCGAGGGCGCCGGCGCGAGCGGGCTCGATGGGAGGCCGGCTCGAGGCTCGGGCTCGTTGTAGGCGCGGGGCGCGACGTCGTTCGGCGCGTCCGGGTGGAAGAGCGAGGCGAGGTACTGGATCTGCCCGCGGCCCGGCCCGAGCTCGAACATGCCGCCGCCGTAGAGGCCGATCCCAAGGGTCTCGCAGTGGGCATAGAAGTCCAGCAGCTCCCGCAGGTAGCCGAAGCGGGACGGCTTGGAGTTGAGGGTCCTGGGCGGGAACGCGAGCGCCTCGACGTCGGCGACGGAGTGGATCGGTGCGTCCCAGGTGATCCGTTCTCGGTAGGGCTCGAGCACCGGGTCGGTCCCGTCGGTCAGGGCCGGATCCTCGAGGTAAGCGTCTGGAAGGCCCTCGGCCACCCGCCGGTAGAGGTCGACGTCCGGGGGCTTCTCGTCTGCTGCGCCGTAGTAGGCCTTCAGATCGGCGGTGACGACCGCTCGCGTCTCGGCCAGCTCGTGGATCAGGTCGTCGCTCCAGTCGGTCGCCGGGTCGAGCTTGAAGCGCAGGCTCGGGTCGAGCTCGAGCCAGCGGCGGATGACCTGCGCCGAAGGCGGGTCGCCCAGCCCCGGCGAGACGACGAAGCTCACCGGCCGCGGCTCGCGACCGACCACCTCGGCAAGGGCTGTCCCGTCCTGGCGCAACCCGAGGTCGAGCGCTGCGCTCTCGTAGGCCCAGCGCCGGTGGGGCTCCGCTATCTCGAGCGCCGTCGAGAAGTTGTCGAGCGTCCACGACCCTTGCAGCGGGAGCACCGGCCCCGCCGCCTGCTCGCGGTCGTGCATCTCCGCGAACCAGGAGACGTCCTCGCCGACGCCCTCCTCCCCGCGCCCCGACAGCCTCACGACCGTCGTCACGCGGGTGAACCCACGCGTCACCGGCTGCTCGCGCCGCTCGAGGGCGTACGACTCGACCTCGACCGGAAGCCGGGCCAGGCGCTTCCATAGACTCTCGGCCATGGACCTCGACCTTACAGACGAGCAGCGACTGATTCAGGAGACGGTGCGCTCGTTCGTCGACGAGCGCGTGCTGCCGAACGCGATCGAGAACGACATCAACCACCACCTCGACATGGGCGTGATCGAAGGGATGGCCGAGCTCGGCCTGCTCGGGATCGTGATCCCGGAGGAGTACGGCGGGGCAGGCCTCGACTTCGTCTCCGAGGCGCTCGCGTGTGAGGAGATCGAGCGCGGCGAGGCCGCGTTCAGAACGCTGATCTCGGTCCACGTCGGGCTGAACTCGCTTTCGCTCCTGCGCTACGCGAGCGAGGAGCAGAAGCAGCGCTACCTGACACCCCAGGCAAAGGGCGAGAAGCTCGCCTGCTTCGGCCTGACGGAGCCGGGCGCGGGCTCCGACGTGGCCGCCATGCGGACGACTGCACGTCGCGAGGGCGAGACGTACGTGCTCAACGGCCAGAAGAACTGGATCTCCTACGCCACGGTCGCCGACCACCAGCTGGTCTTCGCCAAGACCGACCCTTCGGCGAAGCACAAGGGGATCTCGGCGTTCGTCGTCGAGCGCGAATGGCCCGGTGTCTCGACCCGCGAGACCGAGCACAAGCTGGGCATCTGGGCCGGATCGACCGGCGAGCTCTTCTTCGAGAACGTTGAGGTGCCTGCCGAGAACCTCGTCGGCGAGGAGGGCCAGGGCTTCGAGATCGCGATGTACGGGCTCGACCAGGGCCGGTTCACGGTCGCAGCCGGGGCGTGCGGCGTGATCAGCGCCTGCCTCGCGCGTTCGGTCGAGTACGCGCGAGAGCGTGAGACCTTCGGGCAACCCGTCGGGAAGTACCAGTTCGTCCAGGACATGATCGCCGAGATGGTGCTCGGCTACGAGACGTCGAAGCTGCTCGTCATGCAGGCTGCGTGGCTGAAGAACGAGGGTCGCCGGAACACGCGCGAGACCTCACTGGCGAAGTGGCACGCGACGGAGTCGGCGTTCCGTGCGGCGCACCTCGCGATCCAGGTGCACGGCGCCTATGGCTACTCGGCCGAGTACGGGATCGAACGGTACTTCCGCAACGCCCGCGCGCCGATCATCTACGAGGGCACGACGCAGATTCACAAGCTGATGCAGGCCGAGCACGCACTGGGGTATCGCCGCCTGAACGGCGAAGACGACGTCTCGCCGCTCGCCGCGTGGGCGCCCGCGCTCGCGCAGGCGCGCTAGCTCAACGCTGCGGCGGCCGCCCACTGCCAGCTGCTCGGGTCGGCGCAGAGGCCTGCGCGGACGGGGTTCTGTAGGACGTACGCGATCGCGGCCTCGAGGTACCGCTCGTCGCTCAGGACGAACGCGGCGAAGCGCTCGTCGAAGAGGTGCCCGCTGCGGCCGTGACGGCGGTTGAAGCGGCGGGCGTAACCTCCGTTCAGGCGGCGCATTCCCTCCGACAGCCGTTGGCGGGACGCCTCGAGCACGAGGTGGTAGTGCGTCCACATGAGGCAATGGGCGTGGCAGCGCCAGTCGAAGAGGGCGGCCGTGGATCGCAGCAGTTGGAGGAAGTCGAGCCGGTCGAGGTCGTCCTCGAACAGCGTCTCGCCGAACACCGCCCGCGCGGTCGTGTGGAAGAAACCGTCGTCGAGCTGGCTGCGCGGAAGCCGTGGCACGCCCCCGACCGTAGCCGCGGGCCAGTGAGCGAAAGCAACCTCGCGCAGCCCTCGGCACGCTTCCTCGACAGAACAGTGACAGTCACTGTGACTGTCACTGTTGGCTCGCAGCGACGCGTCTCGGTCGCGCCTGCTAGGGCCTGCTAGGGCTCGCCCTCCCAGTAGTCGACCGCGGAGTCGCGCTGCACCATCAACGAGTCCTCCGCAGCCTCGCCGGACAGCCAGAGGCCGAGCTTGTCGCTGTCCGGATAGACGGCAACTGCGGGCGAACGCTTGGTCGACAGCAAGACGATCCGCGCCTCCTCCTCAGTCGCGTTCCACACCTGATGCGCCCCCTCCGGCCCTTCCGGAAAGCAGACGACGTCGCCTGCCTCGAGCTCCTCCTCTCCCTCGGGCGTGCGCAGGGTCGGCCGCCCCGAGATGACGAGCAGCCATTCCTCGTTCCCCCACTCGTAGTGGTACGGAAAGCTCTTCTGGCCGGGCGGGAGCTCGTAGAGCGTGGCACCGAGGAGCGAGGCTCCAATCGCCCGACCGATGCTCGTCGCCCGCCAGCGGTATCCCTCCCGGTCTCGCTCGTGCTCCCATTCGTAGCCGTACAGGCTGAATCGCTTCACAGCAGCGGCACCTCCGCTTTCGTTCTCGGCTCGATTTGCATCAACCGCACCAGCAGCGGGATCGCACAGAGGATCAGTATCCCGCAGATAGGCCAGAGCACCTGGTAGCCGTCGGTCTTGCTGAAGTACGGCTGCGACAGGTCGATCGCAAGGCCTGCCAGCGGCGCACCTACCAGCAGCCCGATCCCCTTCGTCGTCGTCGCCAGCCCGGAGACGGCGCCGCGGTGCTCGACCGGCACGATCTTGTAGAGCAGCCCCCAGGCGAGTGTCATCACGGTGCCGCCGGCGATCGAGACGGCGGTGATGAAGCCGAAGTACCAGTCGTGCCACTCCTGTGCGAACCCGGCCGCCAGGAAGCCGCCGCCGTAGATGAACGAGGCGAAGAAGATCACTCGCGCGAGCCCGAAGCGGTCGCCCAGCCGGCCGGCGAAGATCGCTGCGATCACATACCCGGTTGCGACCGCCCCTAGTACGGCGGACGAGAGCACCTTCGACTGGTTCAGCCCGTCGATGATGTAGAGGACGACGAACGTCCTCGCCGCCGCGAAGGCGCCTTCCCACGCCGAGTTGGCGAGCAGGAATCGCCGTACGTCCCCGTCCTGCCAGAAGATGTGCCAGCTGCGCTGGATGTAGGCCCAGAAGCCCTCGAAGACGCGGCCGTGGCCCCCATCCTCCCGCACGAGCAGGATCGTCGCCCCGCACGCGGCCGTGGTCAGGACCGAGGCGAGGATGAAGGGGGAAGGCCGCCAGACCTTGAACAGGAGGCCGCCGACGACCAGGGCGATTCCGATCGCGATCCCGCGCTGGATGTGCTGGATTCCCTGTGAGCGGCCGAACGTCGAGGGCGGGAGTATGTCCGGGTAGAGCCCCCGGTACGGCGTCTCGAAGAGGTAGTAGGCGAAGAAGAACGACATCACGATCACGACCGTCGTCCAGAGGTTCGGCATGAACGGCATCAGCAGCAGGCAGAACCCCATCGGGCCCAGCGCGACGAGCATGAACGGCCGCCTCCGACCCAATGGCGTGTGGAAGGAATCGCTCCAGGGACCGACCACCGGGGAGACCGTCAGGGCGAAGATGCCCTCCGCGCCGAGAATCACCCCGATCAGGCCGCCGGAGTCGGTGAAGCGGTGCAGCAGCGGCGGGAGGTACGCCGCGGTCGTGGTGATCGAGAACGCGAGCCCGAAGGCGCCGAGGCCGAGCGTCCACAGCAGACGGCGCTGGACCGGCGGCACGGTTACCAGGGCATCGGACGCCGGTGTCGTGGCCACTAGGCCCTCGCGGCCGTCAGACGGCTCGTGTGATAGCCCTTGCGGGCGAAGACGCGTACCGCCGCATCGAGCAGCGGCCGGCGCTTCTCTCCCTGCGCAGTCGACGACCGGTCAGGCACCCTTTTTCGAGTGTAGTAGGTTCATCTGCGGTGGAACCGCTCGCCGGGCTGCTCGTTCTCGACCTCACGCGGTACCTGCCCGGCCCCTTCGCGAGCCGTGAGCTCCTCGAGTTAGGCGCGCGCGTGGTGCGGCTGGAGGCGCCCGGTGGAGACCCACTGCGGGAGCTCGCGCCGGCCTGGCACGAGGCGCTGAACGCGGGCAAGGAGTCCGTCACGTGCGACCTCAAGGCCGACCCGGCAACCGGCCGGCGGCTCTGCGCGGAGGCCGACGTCGTGCTGGAGAGCTTCCGGCCCGGGGTCGTGGAGCGGCTGGGCGTCGCGCCCGGCGACCTGCCCGAGACCGTCGTCTACTGCTCGTTCACGGGCTTCGGCCCCGACGACCTGCGCGCCGGGCACGACCTCAACTACCAGGGCTACGCCGGCCTCCTCGCAGACACCGCGCCTGCCCTTCCGCCTGTGCCCATCGCCGACCTGGCCGCCGGAGCGCTGGCGGCGGTCACGCAGATCCTCGCCGCGCTGCTGGAGCGCGAGCGGACCGGCCGCGGACGCCGTCTGACGATCTCGCTGACCCACGGCGCTCACCGGCTCGTCTCCTATCGGCTCGGCGAAGAGCCCGTCCCGCGCCTGCTGACCGGCGGGCTTGCGTGCTACCGGATCTACGCGACCGCCGACTCCCGCTACCTGACCGTCGCGGCGCTCGAGCCGCGGTTCTTCCGCCGCCTGTGCGAGCTGCTCGGCAGGCCGGAGCTCGCCGAGCGCCAATGGGAAGCCGACCAGGAGCCGCTCGCGGCCGAGCTGGCCGAGGTGTTCGCCCTGAGGCCGCTCGCGGGCTGGCTCGAGCTCTTCGAGGAAGAGGACGTGGGCGTCGGCCCGGTCGCGACACTGGACGAGGCCGCAGCTCAGCTGGGTGGAAGCCCGAGGGCGGCCGGCAGAGCGAACAGGTCCGGCAAACGCTCCTCCAGCTCCAGGTAGCGGTCCTCCCGGTCGAGCAGGAAGGCTCGCTCGATGCCCGCCGCGCGCGCGCCCTCGACGTCGTCCTCGGGCGAGTCGCCCACCATCGCCGCCGCCGCAGGCTCTACCTCGAGGCGCTCCAGGACGGCCTGGAAGATCGTCGGGTGCGGCTTCGTGCGGCCGAAGGCGCCCGAGCCGAGCGCGGCGTCGACGTCCAGCCGGTGGTGCGCGACGAACTCGTCCAGGTCGCGCCCGGTATTGGAGACGAGGCCGAGCTTCAGCCCCTGCTCGCGCAGCGCGTCCAGGATCGGCAGCGCATCGTCGTAGAGCTCGAAGTGCTCGGCGTGCTCCCAGGCCCGCGTCATCTCCAGCGCACAGTCGTAGGCCGAGTCGGCGTCACCGCCCATGCCGCGGATGATCCGCTCGGTGAAGGCGACCCAGATCTCCTCGTCGTGCTCGAGCTCGGGGTGGCGTTTGATCCCCTCCACCGCCTTCTCGCGAGCCTGGCGGTAGCGCGAAGGGTCGAGCTCGAGCCCGAACCGCGCGCCCAGCCGCTGGTACCCCTCGGGCCCGAGCTCCGGCCCGGGCCGGGCGATCGTGAAGTCGACGTCGAAGAGCACGGCCCGCAGGTCGGTCACGCAGTCGCCTCGCCGTCTCGAGACAGCTCTAGAGCCTGGCCGGCCAGCGGTAGGCGTCGGCCTGCCGGTTCGCCAGCGACGGCAGCTTCTCGCGCACGGACCGCAGGCGTCCTCGATCGAGCTCAGCCGAGATGACCGTCTCCTCGTCGGGCGCCTGGGCGAGCACGATGCCCCACGGGTCGACGATCAGCGAGCGGCCATAGGCGGGCTTCCCGGGCAGCGTCTCGCCGACCTGCGCCGGCGCGGCCACGTAGTACTGGTTCTCGATCGCCCGCGCGCGCAGGAGCACGTGCCAGTGGTCCTTGCCGGTCGGCGTCGTGAAATGCGCCGGGACCGTCACCAGCTCGGCTCCCTCGAGCGCGAGGATCCGGTAGAGCTCGGGGAAGCGGACGTCGTAGCAGACGGTCAGCCCGATCGGCCAGCCCTCGCCGCGGACGACGACGGGCTCCTCGCCGGGCTCCTCCGCCTCCGACTCGCGGTAGACGTGACCGCCGACCTCGACGTCGAAGAGGTGGATCTTGCGGTAGACGCCGAGCAGCTCGCCGTCGGGGCCGAAGACGAGGCTGGTGTTCGAGAGCTTTTCGCGCCCTTCGCGCTCCTCGGAGATGGAGCCGCCGACCAGTGTGATCCCGTGGCGCTTCGCCCAGTCGGCCATCGCCGCGACCGACTCGCCGGACTCCAGCGTCTCGGCGGCCGCGTGCAGCACGTCCTTGTTCCCGATCGCGTTCCACTTCTCCGGCAGCGCGACGAGGTCGGCCCCGGTGGCCGCGGCCCTCGCCACCAGTCGCTCGGCGCTCTCGAGGTTGGCCGCCTTGTCGGGCCCGCTCGTCATCTGCACGCAGGCGACGCGAAGGAGGTCGGACACGCGAGCAGGATAGCTTTCGGCCGTGGAGGCGATCGCCGCCGGATCCTCGCGCGCCCGGTTCTTGCATGCGTTCAAGAGCCGCGACTTCCGCCTTCTCTGGACCGGCCAGGCGATCTCGCTGCTCGGCGACACCGCCTTCGTCGTCGCGCTGGGCTGGAGGACATTCACGCTCACCGGCTCTGCGCGGTCGCTCGCGATCGTGCTGACGCTTCAGGGCCTCGGCCTGCTGTCCACGGTGCTGCTCGGCGGGGCGCTTGCGGACCGTTACGACCGGCGGACGCTGATGCTCGTCTCCGACGTGGCCCGCTTCGCGCTCATCGGCACCCTCGCGGTGGTCGACGCCAGCGGCCACCTCAGCATCGAGATCCTCGCCGGGCTCGCCTTCGCCGAAGGCCTCGCGACCGGGTTCTTCACGCCTGCGCTCGGCGGGCTCGTCCCGCTCGTCGTCGAGCAGCCGGGCCTCGGCTCGGCGAACGCCCTGATCGGGATGGCGCGCCAGGGCAGCCTGCTGATCGGGCCGACCTTCGCCGGGCTGATGTACGGCATCGCCGGCTCGACGGTCGTCTTCGGCTTCAACTCCGTCTCCTACCTGGTCTCGTTCGGCTTCGTCCTCGCGACCAGGCCTCGCCAGGGCGAGCGGGCAGAGTCCGTCGGGACGCTGCGCGAGATCTGGGCCGGGATCCGCTACGTGACGGAGATCCCATGGTTATGGGTGACGATCACCCTGTTCGCATTCGTGCTCATGTTCCAGTGGGCGCCGATCCAGGTGCTGACCCCGAAGCTCGTCCGCGACCACTTCGACCTGGGTGTGGGCGCGTACGGCGTCATCTTCTCGACGCTCGGCGCGGGGATGATCATCGGCGCGGTCACCTTCGGCCAGACGAACCCGCGACGGCGCCGGGGGCTGGTTTCGTACCTGATCTGGATGCTGAACAGCCTTCTGGTCGTCGTGTTCGCGCTCTCCCCCTGGTACTCGCTCGGGCTCGTCGCCTCGTTCTTCCGCGGGATCTGCATCGGCTACGCCGTCGCGGTATGGGAGACGATGCTGATGGAGCTCGTACCCCAGCACATGCTCTCTCGCGTCGTCAGCCTCGACTGGTTCGGGGCCTTCGGACTAACGCCCTTCGGCCTGCTCGCCGCGGGAGCGGTATCGAACTACTTCTCGGCAGGGACGATCATCGCCGGCGGAGCGGTGGTCTCGATGTGCCTCGTCGGCGCAGGCCTGCTCTCTAAGCAGATCCGGGAGATCGACTAGATGCCGGTGTACTGGAAGCCGAAGTACGGAACGAGAAGCTCGCGCCACCGAGCCTGGGTGAGGCAGGAACAGAAGCGGGAAGCTGCCGCCAAGCGTGGACCGCGAGCCTCGCTGCGCGAGCGGCTGAAGGCATTCTTCAGGCGCTGAGGGACTCACAAGGCTGCGACGAGCTGCGGACGACAGGGGCTGATTACGCCGCTGATCCGGGCTTGACCCGGATCAGCCGATAGGCGCGCTCGGAGAAAGGACGGCTGAATGGCGGATTCCAAGGGGCGGCTCCCCGACCCAGCTAGTCGCGAACACGCCGTAAAGGAGGGGGCTCGTGGGGGAACCAGGGGTTCCCCCACGAAGCGAGCGGGGCCTTCGGCCCCGCGACGCGTGATCGGGGTGCCCAGATTTGAACTGGGGACCTCTCCGACCCGAACGGAGCGCGCTACCAGGCTGCGCCACACCCCGAGTGAGCAAGGTTAGCGGCTCGCCGCGAGAAACGACTCGATCGCATCCGCGCAGGCGTCGGGCCTTTCACCTATCAGGAGGTGCCCGCAGTCGGCGATCAGCCGCAGCGGCGCGCGCAGCCGCCGTGCGTACTCGAACGCGTCGCCGACGGGGAGCTGGGTGTCCCGCGCGCCCCAGAGCACGAGGGCAGGACAGCGCACGCGGTCGAGATCTGCCCGGGGGTCGTCCCGCGTCAGCGCCTGTGCGGCGCTGACCGTGTCCGTGTGGCGCGCGGGCCCGGCGAGGAAGCCGTCCACCACCTCCGCCGGGAGCGCCTGGGGGTCCGCGGCGCCCCAGCGCCCGAAGACGAGCTTCCTCAGCGCCGGCGAGCGGGCCACCCGGCCCCGATGCGGCGCGATCCGCCTGCCCGGCTTGAGCGCTCCCGTGATCGCGAGCGCGTAGCGCGACCGGCGAGTGCTCGACGTGATGCCCGCCGCGCTAGCGAGAACGACGCTTCCGACGAGCTCGGGCCGGCGGATCGCCAGGCGGAGCGCGATCGCACCGCCGAGCGAGTGCCCGACGACCGCCGTCGGGGAGACGCCCTCGTGCTCCAGGACGAGCGCCAGCCGGTCCGCGTAGGCATTCAGTCTTGGTGCCGCCGGGAGCGGCCCGGAGCCTCCGTGTCCGGGAAGCTCGGGCACGAGAAGCCGCCGTCCCGTAAGCAGCGGAGCAAGGGCTCGCCAGTTCGAGGCAGCCCCGCCGAGCCCGTGAACCAGCAGGAGCGGCTCTCCGCGGCCGGCGACGAGGTAGCGGAGCCTGCAGCCACGAGCTTCGAGGAAGCGTTCCTCGAATCCAGGCAGCTCAACCTTTGCTTCCGTCACCGCGGGCGATTATTCTTCGTGGTGATGGATCGTTCGGGGAGGCAGGACCCCTGATTCCTGCCGGACACCCACGAGGAGCACTCGACTAGCCCGCAGGCGCTGTAGCGCAAGCGGGCTTTTTCATGCCGCCGACCACCCTGGAAGGAGCAAGATGCCGAACCACCTGACGCCGGAGGAACTCTCCAAGGAGCTCGGGATCGACCGGATAGAAGTGATCCGCCTCTGCCTCGAGGAAGGCATCCCGATCTACCAGGGCAAGATCGACAAGACCCTCTTCCGGGCGCAGCTCGAGGCGCTCGGCGCCGTCGCACAACCCCACTAGCGCGCGGGATTACTTTGCCGCGGCGCGCTTCTTCGGCGCGGTCTTCTTGCGCGCGGCCGGCTTCTTGCCGTCCTCGGCTTCGCCCTTCGTCGCCGCCACGCTACGCTTCAGCGCCTCCATCAGGTCGACGACCGGCGCATCGGCGACCGGCTCGGGCTCCACGATCTCCTCGCCGTTCAGCTTCGCTTCGAGCATCTCGCGCAGGTTCTCTCGGTACTCGCTGTGGAACTCGGTCGGGTCGAACTCGCCGACGAGCCCGTCGATCAGCTGGCGCGCGAGCTCGAGCTCCGGCTCCTTGACCTTGATCTCCTCGACCGCCTCGTCGATCTCGGCCTGCGACTTGACGTCCTCTGCGAGGAAGAGCGTCTCGAGCACGAGCGCGTCGCCCTTTGGGCGGATGAGGCAGAAGTTCTCGTTGCCGCGGATGACCATGCGGCCGATCGCGGCCATGCCCGTCTCCTTCATCGCGCTCAGCAGCAGCACGTAGGGCCTCCGCTGGGCCTCGGCGCTCGACGGCGCAAGGAAGTACGTGCGGTCGAAGTACATCGGGTCGACCTGCTCGAGCGGGACGAAGCGCGAGATCTCGATCGCGCGCGACGTGTCGCGCTGCGCGATCGCCTCGAGGTCGGCATCCTCGACGATCACGAACTGGCCCTTCGAGACCTCCCAGCCCTTCACGAGCTCGTCCGACGGAACCTCGCGCTCGTGCACCGGGCACCAGCGCTTCTGCTTGATCGGCGTCTTGCACTCGCGATGCAACGTCCGGAAGGAGACATCCGAGGCACGGGCCTTCGGCGCCGTCGCGGGCGCGAGGCCAACCGGGATGGTGACCAGGCCGAAACTGAGTGATCCGTTCCAGGTAGTTCGCATGGGGCCGCCTTGGAATTCTAGTGGGACCGGGCTGTTTCGCCGGGTTCACGCGGTTTCCTGCGCCGCCGAGGCGACTACGATGATGCCCTGAGCGAGAGTACGGCAACGGTCCCCACGGAGCTCGGCGCGCAGGCGGGCGGCGCCCGCACGATCGGACGGCTGTGGCGGAGAGCGGTCGCGGCCGGGCGCGAGAGCCCCGCCTACCTCGTGGAGGGGCCCGACGGCTGGCGCGAGGTCGGCTGGGACGAGGCCGGCGTCGCCGTGGACGAGCTGGCAAACGGCCTGCTCGCGCTGGGCGTTCGCAAGGGGGAGGCGTTCGGGATCCTGGCCCAGTCGACGCTCGAGTGGGCCCTCTTCGACTACGCCCTCGGCCTGATCGGCGCGGTCGGCGCTGCCATCTACGCGAACAGCTCGCCGAAGGACTGCCTCTACGTGCTCGAGCACTCGGACGCGGTCGGCGTGCTGGTCGAGGATGAGGAGCAGCGCGCGAAGATCGTGGCTGCAGGCCTCCCACACGTGATCTCGTTCGCCGACCTGGACGAGCTCCGCGCCCGCGGCCGGGCGTTCGCGGCCGAGCATCCGCATGCGCTCGCCGACGCCGAGGCGGCGATCGACGAGGACGACCTCTTCACCTTCATCTACACCTCGGGCACGACCGGGCCGCCCAAGGCCTGCATGATCCGCCACCGCAACTACTACGAGATGGCCTCGTGCACGGACCGCGTCCCGGAGTTCGCGATCGCCGACGACCTGATGCTCATCTATCTGCCGCTGGCCCACAACTTCGGACGGCTCATGCACCTTCTCGGAGCGCACACCGGCTACACGATCGCGTTCTGCCCCGATCCCCTCCGGCTCGCAGAGGTCATGCCCGTCGTAAGACCGACGATCCTGCCGAGCGTGCCGCGGGTCTACGAGAAGGTGCACACCGCGCTCCAGGCGCAATTCGAGGAGACCAAGGGCGTGAAGCGGCGGCTGCTTGACTTCGCGCTGCGGACCGGCCGGCGCGTGAGCGAGCTCCGCGAGCAAGGCCGGCCCATCCCGGCGGGGCTGGCCCTGCGGCACCGCCTCGCCGATCGGCTCGTGTACCGCAAGGTGAAGGCTCGCCTCGGCGGCAGGCTTCGGCTCGGCGTCTCGGGCGGCGCGCCACTCGCGAGGGAGATCGGGGAACTGTTCCACGCTCTCGACATCCTGATCATCGAAGGCTGGGGCCTGACCGAATGCACGACCGCTGCGTCCGTCAACCGGCCGAACCGCTTCCGCTTCGGCACCGTGGGCCCAGCACTCCCCGGCTTCGAGGTGCGCACCGACGAGGACGGCGAGCTCCTCATCCGAAGCGAGACCGTCTTCGCCGGCTACTACAAGGACCCGGAGGCGACCCGGGAAGTGCTGGGCCCGGACGGCTGGCTGCGGTCGGGCGACCTCGGCTCGATCGACGAGGACGGCTTCATCCACGTCACGGATCGCAAGAAAGACATCCTCGTGACCGCGGGCGGCAAGAACGTCGCCCCGCAGAACCTCGAGAACGCGCTCAAGACGGCGCCGATCGTCTCGCAGGCCCTCGTGGTCGGAGACCGCAGGCCGTACGTCGCGGCGCTGGTGACGATCGAGCGCGAGCAGGCAACGGGCGTCGCGCCCGACGAGCTTCGCGAGCGCGTGCAGGCGGTCGTGGACGACGTCAACACCGACCGTTCGCGCTATGAGCAGATCAAGCGCTTCACGATCCTCCCGCGGGACTTCAGCGCTGAGGAGGACGAGGTCACGCCGACGCTGAAGCTGAAGCGCCGCGTCGTGGAGGCGCACTTCTCGCGCGAGATCGAGGAGCTGTACGCGGGCTAGCTAGAGCCGTCGCCCGCCGACGAAGGTCGACGCGTACCAGCCGGTGAGCGAAGAGATCTTGACCACGTCGCCGGTGTGCGGCGCGTGGATGAAGGTCCCTCCGCCGACGTAGATGCCGACGTGGCCGAGCCCGTCGAAGAAGACGAGATCGCCGGGCTGCAGCTCACCCATCGAGACCGGGCTCCCGTACCCATACTGCGCGTACGAGCTGTGCGGCAGCGAGACTCCGATCTGGCTGTAGACGTACATCACGAACCCTGAGCAGTCGAAGCCGCTCGGGGAAGCGCCGCCCCACACGTACGGCGTGCCGAGGTAATGCATCGCGATCCCGACCACTCCGCCATGAGTCGGGGGTGGCGCCGGCGCAACCGAGGTGCTCGGCTGCGGCGCCACCGTCTGTGCCAGCACCGTCTGGCTCGCAGTCGCCTGCTGGGCCTGGAGCTGGCTCTGAAGCTGGCGCTGAAGCGCAGCCTGCTGCTCGCGCTCCTGCGCCTGCAGGTGTGCGATCTCGCCCCGAATGGAGCCGAGCAGCGAACGGCGCTGTCCCAGCTGGCTCTCGATCGATGACCGAGCGGCCTCACGTTCAGCCACGACCTGTACCTGTTCGCTGCGGTCGTGCTGCAGGCGCCGCTGCCGGTCCTGCACCTCTCGCCGCAGGTGCGCCACCTGGCGCACGACGAGCGACTCCTGCTGGGAGACGCGATCGACCGAGTCCATCCGGCTCAGCATGTCGTCCAGGCTCGCCGAGCCGAGGAGCACCGCAAGCCCCGAGTCCTGGCCCTCCGAGGTGTAGAGGTCGACGAGCTGCGAGGAGAGCTCCTTCTGCGCGTGCTTGAGGCTCTTCTTGGCGACGGCGAGGCTCTGCGTGTTCGTCGACAGGTCGTGCCTGATTCGGGTCAGCTTGACGTTCGCGAGGTCGTAGGCCTCGATCGCCCGCTCGAGGCTGGAATCGAGTTGCTGAATCTGGCCGAGGACGCTTTGGGCCTCGGCTTGTTTGGACGCGACAGTCGGATCCGCGAATGCGGGAACAGCAGCCAGCGCAAAGGCCGAAACCAATGCGATGACCATTGCCGGCGCCTTACGTCTAGTCGAGCGAGAGGGGGGCTGGAGGCTCGACAGGCGCCCTCCTGGGAGGGGCCGGTTCGTCACAAGCACGGCACCCTAACAAGCCCCCCGGACGACCGCAAACGTTCTTGTTGACCCAAATGGGCTATTTGGGTCGGGCCGGTCGAGCGGTTCGACCCTGTGTGGTACGGTGCCGCGTCGTGCCGGGGGAGATTCGCACGCTGCGGGCCTGGCCGATCGTCCTCGGAATGGCCCTGGCACTCAGTTGCCTCGTCCCTGGAACGGTCGCAGCGGACTCCGCCTCCAGCATCAGGGAGCGGGCCTCACAGCTGTCACAGGAGAACGCCGACCTGGCGGGGCGGTCGCGTGGCGCAGTACTCGAGCTGTACGCCGTCGACTCGAAGCTGTCCAGGGAGCGCGCGCGGCTCGTCGCTCTGCGCATCCGCACCTCTGAGGTCCGCGCCGAGCGAGCCGCCGCCGAGCAGCGGCTCGCCGTCGCGCGTCATTCCCTCTCGGTAATCCAGGTGGCGCTCGCCCGCCGGCTCCAGCTCCTCTACGAGCAGGGTGACTCGGACCCGCTGGCGGTCGTCCTGGGGGCCTCATCGGTCGACGAGGCGCTGAGCAGCCTCGACTCGATCGACCGGCTGGCCGACCAGGACCGGCTCGTCATCCAGCAGACGCGCCGGGCAAAGCAACTCGCGACGCATCTCGCCCACACACTCGCCGCACGCGAGCGCGAGCTCGGTGCGCTGGCCGACGAGGCCGAGCAGTCGACGCTCGCGCTCGAGCAGGCTCGAAGCACCCGCGTTTCGTACCTCGCGAGCCTCTCGAACCGGCGCAGCCTCAACGCCGCCGAGATCTCCTCCCTGGAGCGGCAGGCATCTGCGGTCGAGGCGAACACCCGCCGCCTGTCGTCGGTCGCGTCGGCGCAGCCGGCGACGAGCCTGGGGGGCCGTACCCTCACCGTCACCGCGACCGGCTATGCGATCAACGGCAGCACCGCGACAGGCGCGCCCACCGGCTGGGGGATCGTCGCGGTCGACCCGAGCGTCATCCCGCTCGGGACTCAAATGACGATTCCCGGCTACGGCTCGGGTGTGGCCGCCGACACCGGCGGCGCAGTGCACGGCGCGACGATCGACCTCTGGTTCCCGACGCTCGCGCAGGCGCGCGCCTGGGGCCGGCGCACGGTCACGATCACGCTGCACTGAGTAGACTTTTCGTCCTCTCTCCGCAAGAAAGGCGGGTCCCTGAGCGCTTCCGTCATCGAGGGCGACGAGGCTTCCGACAACGTTCGGGTTCTGCTCGTCGACGACCACGATCTCTTTCGAACGGGCCTGCGCAACCTGCTCGAGGAGCGCGGCGTTCGGGTCGCGGGCGAGGCCGGAACCGGGGCAGAGGCGATCCGGCTGGTACGCGAGCTCGCGCCCGAGGTGGTCGTGATGGACCTGCACATGCCCGGCATGACCGGCATCGAGGCGATCAGGCAGATCACCGGCTTCGCCCCGCTCACGCGTGTGCTCGTCCTGACCATCTCCGACCAGGACGACGACGTCATCGACGCGATCCTGGCGGGCGCCTGCGGCTATCTCCTCAAGGACGCTTCGGTCGACGACCTGATCCGGGGCATCGTCGCCGCAGCAGTCGGAGAGTCGCTCGTCTCCCCCGCGATCGCGAGCAAGGTGCTGCAGCAGGTGCGCGCGACCACGGTTTCACCCGCGGCCGCGGACTCGATCCGCGCCGAGCTCTCCGAGCGCGAGCTCGATGTCCTCAAGCTGATCGCCGCCGGAAACGACAACGCGCTGATCGCCGCCGAGCTCCACATCAGCCCGAAGACGGTCAAGAACCACATCTCGAACATCCTGATGAAGCTCCAGATCGAGAATCGCATCCAGGCCGCGGTCTACGCGGTTCGGAGCGGGATCGTCTAGGAGCTCTAGGAGCTGGGGCCGCGGACGTCCGCGGCACGGGCGCGGAGTCGCGTCAGCGTCGCACGGAGGCCCTTGAGGTCGGCCCGGTTGGACGAGAGGCGCTTGGACAGCTGGGCGAGCTCCTGGGACTTCAGCTCCTGGTTTCCGTCGGTGAGCTGGCTCGCGAGCTCGGACATGCGCTGCTCGAGCCGGAAACGCTCTGCCTCGAGCCCGAGCGCATGGGCGTAGCCGTCGGTGAGCGTTCGCTCGAGACGAGCGAGGGTCTCCGCCTCCCCCGAATCCGGGGGCTCGGCAAGAAGCTCGTCGATCTGCTCGAGGAGCGCGGGTATAGCTTCGGTAGCCACAGGAGTCGCTCCGATTATCAGCCGCGGAGTCCGAGAGGATCAAGGGCCGCCCGGCCTATCTCGGCTGAGGGTCCGGCCTACGCTTGACGAAGGCCCTCTCGCTCCGAAGAATTGCCCAGATGACCCGCCGTCGCTTGCCGGTCGTCGTTCTCGCCGCGCTCCTCCTGGCCGCGCCCGCCGGCGCCGGCGGCTCGCCGCTGGGAAAGCGGCTGGCCAGAGCGCTCGCGGTCCCACACGTCGCCCGGTCGCAGACAGCCGCGATCGCTTTCGACCTGCAGACCGGAGAGACGCTCTTCGCCGAGCACGACTCGCTCTCCCTGGCTCCCGCGTCGAACGAGAAGCTCGCCGTCACCTACGCCGCGCTCGTCGGCCTCGGCAGCGCCTTCCGGATCGAGACCGACGTCCTCGGGCGCGGGCACCAGAACGGCGCCGTCTGGCAAGGATCCCTGCTGCTGGTCGGTCACGGCGATCCCACGCTCTCGCGCGCCGACCTGGCACAGCTCGCGGCTCAGGTGCGGGCGGCCGGCATCACCCGCGTCACGGGCGCCGTCTTCGGGGACGAGACGTTCTTCGACGCCCGGCGCACCGCTCCGGGTTGGAGATCCTGGTACTACGTGTACGAGTCGCCGCCGCTGTCGGCGCTCACCGTGGATCGTGGGACCTACCATGGCCGGATCTCCCGCAACCCGGCACTCTCCGCGGCGCTGCTCTTCCGAGACGCGCTCCGGCGCGCGGGGGTGACCGTCGGCGGCGCAGGGATCGGTGCCCAGCATGGCACCGAGGTCCCGCTCGCCGGGGTCGACTCCGCCCCGCTCTCGGAGATCGTCAGGTACATGGACCGCCAGAGCGACAACTTCACGGCAGAGCTCGTGCTGAAGCAGCTGGGGGCGATCGAGAACGGGGTCGGCACGAGCCCCGGGGGAGCCGCGTATGCCCGCCGGCTCCTGGCCGAGGCAGGAGTCCCGCTGGCCGGTGTCCGCCTGGCCGACGGCTCCGGGCTCTCGCTGCTCGACCGCCTGACGGCACGGGCGCTGGGAGCGATCCTCCGTGCTGCGTGGGCCGACCCCGACGTGCGGCCCGCCTTCCTCGCCGCGCTGCCCGTGGCCGGTGTCAACGGCACGCTCGCCGACCGCATGCGGCGCCCGCCCGCACGCGGCAACATCCTGGCCAAGACAGGCACTACCTTCCGGGCCTCGGCGCTCTCCGGCTACGTCAAGCGCCGCTACGCCTTCTCGGTGCTCCAGAACGGGAATCCCGTTTCGCCGTTCTGGGCCCGGCGCGCACAGGACCGCTTCGCGACCGCACTAGCCGCGCAGTAGCTTCTTCAGCGCGTTCTCGTCGAGCACCGGGACACCGAGCTGCTCGGCCTTGGCGAGCTTCGATCCGGGGCTCTCACCGGCGATCACGCCCGTGGTCTTCTTGGAGACCGAATCCCCGACCTTCGCGCCCTTCTCCTCGAGCGCCTTGCGGGCCTCTTCTCGGCTGAAGCCCTCGAGCGTCCCGGTCACCACGTAGGTGCTGCCGGTCAGCGGCCCCTCGACCGGCCGCTCCTCCGGGCCGGCCTCGAAGCGCAGCCCGAGCTGCTCGAGCTCTCCGACGAGCGCCTGGTTCTCCGCGTCGGAGAACCACTCCACGATCGCCTCGGCGCGCTCCGGGCCGATGCCCTCGACCTCGACCACGTCCTCCTGCGAGGCCGCCGCGAGCCGGCCGACGTCGCCGAAGTGGCGGGCAAGGTTCTGCGCCGTGACCCAGCCGACATCGGGGATGTTGAGGCCGAGCAGGACGCGCGAGAACGGCGTGCCCTTCGAGCGCTCGATCGCGTCGATCGCGTTCGAGGCGCTCTTCTCCTGGAAACCGTCGAGCTCGAGCAGTTGCTCCTTGCTCAGCCGGTAGAGGTCGGGCAGCGAACGGACGAGCCCGAGCTCCCAGAGGCGGCGCATGAGCTGTTCTCCAACGCCGTCGATGTCGGCCGGTCCCTGCACCCAGTTGATCAGCGTCTCGAGGCCGCGTGAGGGGCAGGCTCGATTGGGGCAGCGGTGCATCGCCTCGCCTTCGGGCTTGACGATGTTTGCCCCGCAAAGCGGGCACTTTTTCGGCATCGCGAACGGCTTCGTGCCCTTGACGTGGGCGCCGGCCGGGCCGACGATCTGCGGGATCACGTCCCCGGCCCGCTGGACGATCACCCTGTCGCCCTCCCGGATGTCCTTGCGGTTGATGTCGTCCTGGTTGTGCAGGGTCGCGCGCGAGACGGTGACACCGCCGACCACGACGGGCTCGAGCATCGCCCACGGGTTGAGCGCCCCGGTGCGGCCGACCCGGATCGCGATCTTGTTCAGCGTCGTCTCGGCCGTCATCGGCGCCCACTTGAAAGCGCGTGCCCAGCGCGGCCGCTGGTGCAGCGCGCCGAGTATCGCCTGCTGCTCGAGCGAGTCGACCTTGATCACGATCCCGTCGATCTCGTAGTCGAGGTCGGTGCGCCTGCGCTCCCACTCCGCGCAGCGCTTGGTCACCTCCTCGATCGAGTCGAGACGCTCGGCGAAGGGGTTCGTGCGGAAGCCGTGATCCCTCAGCCACTCGAGCTCCTCCCAGTGCGACCCGAGCCGCAGGCCGTCTGCCGCGCCCAGCCCGTAAACCCAGACGGCGAGCGGCCGCGAGGCGGTTATCGACGAGTCCTTCTGGCGGAGCGACCCGGCCGCAGCGTTGCGCGGGTTGGGCGCGAGCTTCTGGCCGAGCTCGGCGATGCGCTCGTTCAGCTCGCGGAACCCTGAGAGCGGCATGTAGACCTCGCCGCGGGCCTCCGCCAGTGGGGGCGCGTCGTCGCCACGCATACGCAGCGGCACGGACGGGATCGTCCGCAGGTTGGGGGTCACCTCCTCGCCCTGGACGCCGTCGCCCCGCGTCGCGCCGCGGGTGAGGAGCCCGTTCTCGTACGTGAGGTTGATCGCGAGGCCGTCGATCTTCGGCTCGATCACGTAGGCGACCGGATCGTCGGAGTCGAGGCGCTTTCGCACGTCCTCGGCCCACTTGAAGAGCCCCTCGTCGTCGGTCACCTTCTCCAGCGAGCCCATCGGCGTGAGGTGGCGGACCTTCTGGAAGCGCTCCGAGGCCGGCGCGCCGACCCGTTGCGTCGGCGACTCCGGCGTGATCAAGTCGGGGTGCTCCTCCTCGAGCCCCTTCAGCTCGTCGAACAGCCGGTCGAACTCGGCGTCGGAGATCTCCGGATCGTCGAGGACGTGGTAGCGGTAGAGGTGGTGATCGACGGCCTCGCGTAGCTCGTCGATGCGCTTCCGGACGTCCTTCTGTGTGCGGGTGGCCATTGAGCCGATCCTACCGAGGCCCTACGATCCTTCCGTGCGCGTCGTTCTCGCCACGGTCCTACTGCTCCTTCTCTCGGGCACGGCAACCGCGACCGGCGCCTTCGTCCAGTTCCGGACGCCCTCCGCGAACATCGGCTGCGCTTACAGCTCGGGCTCCGGCAAGCCGTCACTGCGCTGCGACATCCTCAGCGGGCTGAAGCCGCACCCGGCCGAGCCGAGCGACTGCAACCTGGATTGGGGCTTTGGGTTCGCGCTTGCCCCGACCGGGCGCGCCAGGCCCGTTTGCGCAGGCGACACCGCCGTCGACAGGACGGCGAAGGTGCTGCGCTACGGTCGAACGTGGTCACGCGGCGGCCTCACCTGCACGTCACGCGTCGCCGGACTGCGCTGCAAGAACCGGAGCGGCCACGGCTTCTTCCTCAGCCGCGGCCATTCGTACCGCTTCTAGGAGGGTTTGGCGAAATACCGACTGTGTCGTCGAGCCGGCGCTGCTCGCCCCGGCGACGAGTGCTATTCGGCCAAACCCTCCTAGTAGCGAACCGAGACCAGGTACAGGCCGCCCGGCGGCGCGGTCGCGCCGGCTTCCTCCCGCGGGCGGCCCTCGAGCAGCGCGGCCAGCTCGTCCGGCGAACGCTCGAGCATCGTCCCGACGAGCGTGCGCACCATATGTCGCAGGAACGAATCGCCGGTGAGCTCGAGCTCCAGCGCGTCGCCGCGGCGGTGCCAGACAGCAGATTCGATCGTGCGCGTGAAGACCTGGTGGTGCGTCTCGGTGGGCGTGAACGCACGGAAGTCGTGCTCGCCGAGCAGGAGATCGGCCGATTCGGCCAGCCGCTCCTCGTCGAGCGCGTGCGGGTACCACCATGAGCGGTCGGCCTCGAATGCGGAGCGTGCGGCGCGGCGGTACACCCGGTAGCGGTAGGTCCGGGCCTTGGCGGAATGGCGCGCGTGGAAGTCCGGCGGCGCCTCCGCGGCGTGGATGACGGCCACGTCGTCCGGGAGCGCCGCGTTGAGCGCCGCTGCCGCACGCTCGGCGGGCGCGCCGCCCTCGACGTCGACCGACGCCACCTGGCCGAGGGCGTGCACACCGGTGTCGGTGCGGCCCGCCACCGCGAGCGCGGACCAGCCGGAGAAAACACGCCCGAGCGCCTCCTGCAGCGCTCCCTCCAACGTTCTCAGCCCGGGCTGCGCGGCCCAGCCACGGTAGCCGGTGCCGTCGTACTCCAGCGTTAGCCTCAGGCGCACGTCAGGAGGCCCTGACCGAGTTTGTAAGGTGTTCCTTATGCTCTGATGACCTGCGCTTTGGTTGGTATACTCTAGTCATGACCGAGCGCGTGTTTCTCCTTCAGCGAGTCCAGCCGGCCCTCACCGGGCTGATCGACGGATCCTTGTCGACGATCGCTCCCATCTTCTCGGTCGCCCTGTACACACGGGAACCGCACGTCGCGTTCATCGCCGGCACCGCGACCGCGATCGCGGCGGGCATCAGCATGGCGTACTCGGAGGGGCTCTCGGACACCGGCGAGCTGACCGGGCGCGGAAACCCGATCGTCCGCGGCGCAATCACCGGAGTGGGAACCTTCATCGGCGGCATCCTGCACACGCTGCCGTTCCTGATCCCGCATTTCGAGGTCGCGATCGTCACGGCGGCCGTCGTGGTCGCCTTCGAGCTCGTCACGCTCGCCTACCTGCGCTGGCGCTTCTTCCAGACGAGCTTCGTCGGCTCGCTCGCGTACGTGACGCTCGCCGGGCTCGTGATCGCCGGGGTCAGCGCCGGGCTAGGCGTCAGCGGCTGAGACCGTCTCGGCCTCTTCCTGGCGCCGGGCAGCACGCGGCCGAGGCTCGATCGTGCCCTCCGGCGTGAAGTCCACCAGCTCGAGGTAGACCATCTCCGCGGCGTCGCCCTGGCGGGGCCCGATCCGGATGATTCTCGTGTAGCCGCCGTTCCGGTCGGCGAAGCGAGGGCCGACGTCGCTGAAGAGCACGTGGACGACGTCCTGCGAGCGCAGGAAGGCAAGGGCCTGGCGCCGTGCATGGACGCCGCCCCGCCGTCCGAGCGTGATCATCTGCTCGGCGACCGGCTTGACCTCCTTCGCCTTGGCCGCGGTCGTTCTGATCCGGCCGTGCTCCAGAAGCGCACCGGTGAGGTTGGCGTACAGCGCCTTCCTGTGCGAGGCGTCGCGGCCGAGCTTCCTGCCTGACCGCCGGTGCCTCACGCGGCGCTGTTCTCCTCGCCGCGCAGGGTGAGCCCGTGGGTGCCGAGCGTCTCCTTGACCTCTTCGATGGACTTCTTGCCGAAGTTCGGGATCGCGGCGAGCTCGTTCTCCGTCTTCGTGACGAGGTCGCCGATCGTCTCGATGCCGACGCGCTTGAGGCAGTTGTAGGAACGCACCCCGAGCTCGAGCTCCTCGATCGGGAAGTTCTCCATCCCGTGCGCGAGCGCCGGCTCCGCCTGCGTCTCCGCGGCAGCCTGCTCGCCGAAGCCCTCGATGCGGTCGAGATCGGTGAAGATCGCAAGCTGGCGGATCAGGATCTCCGCGGCCTGGCCGATCGACTCACGCGGGTCGATGGACCCATCGGTGGTGACGTCGATGCGGAGCTTGTCGTAGTCGGTGCGCTGCCCGACGCGGGCGGCCTCGACGTCGTACGAGACGCGCCGCACCGGCGAGAAGATCGAGTCGATCGGGATCACGCCGATGGTGTGCTCCGGCCCCCGGTTCAGCTCGGCAGGGACGTACCCGCGGCCACGTCCGATCGTGAGCGTCACCTCGAGCTTGCCCTTGTCGGAGAGGTTGGCGATCTCGAGGTCCGGATTGAGGATCTCGAGCTCTGCCGGCGCCTCGATGTCGGACGCCTTGACCACGCCGGCGCCCTTCTTGGAGAGCCGCACCTCGATCTCGGGCGACTCGCCGTGCAGCCGGCAGATCAGGTTCTTGAAGTTGAGCAGGATGTCGGTCACGTCCTCGCGGACGCCGGGCAGGGTGGTGAACTCGTGCGCGACGCCCTCGATCTTGACCGAGGTCACGGCGGAGCCCTCGAGCGACGAGAGCAGCACGCGGCGCAGCGAGTTTCCGAACGTGTAGCCGAAGCCGCGGTCGAGCGGCTCGATCACGAACACGCCGCGAGTGTCCTCGACCTCCTCGTGGACGATGCGCGGAACCTGGAACTCCATCAAGCTTGTACGTACAGCCATTACCTTCCTTTCGGACGAGCTACTTCGAGTAGAGCTCGACGATCAGCGATTCCTGGACGGGCGTGTCGATCTCGTCACGCTCCGGCCACTTCAGAACTTTTCCGGTGAGGCCGTCGTGGTCGGCCTGGAGCCACGGCGTCACGGAGGCCGTCAGGTCGGTCGCGTCGCGCACGACCTGCTCGGCCGAGCTGCCGGGGCGGAGCATGACCACGTCGTCCGGCTTCACCTGGTAGCTCGGGATGTTCACGCGGCGCCCGTTGACCTGAAAATGGCCGTGGCGCACGAGCTGGCGCGCCTGCGCGCGCGAGGCGGCGAAGCCGAGCCGGTAGATGACGTTGTCGAGACGCGTCTCGAGCATCCGCAGCAGGTTCTCGCCGGTGATGCCCGAGCCCTTCGCTGCCTTCGAGTAGTAGGTGCGGAACTGCTTCTCGAGCAGGCCGTAGTAACGCCGCGCCTTCTGCTTCTCGCGCAGCTGGAGCAGGTACTCGGACTGCTTGATGCGCCCGCGGCCGTGATCGCCCGGTGGGTAGCTGCGGCGCTCGACGGCGCACTTCTCCGTCAGGCAGCGCTCTCCCTTGAGGAAGAGCTTCATCCCCTCGCGCCGGCACTGCCGGCACTTCGGCGAGCGATCGCGGGCCATCTAGACCCTCCGCCGCTTCTTGGGGCGCACGCCGTTGTGGGCCTGCGGGGTCACGTCCTTCACGCCGAGGATCTCGAGCCCCGCCGCCTGGAGCGACCGGATCGCGGTCTCGCGGCCGGATCCCGGGCCCTTGACGAAGACCTCGACCTTCTGGAGCCCGTGCTCCATCCCCTTGCGCGCGCATGCGTCGGCGGTGACCTGCGCCGCGAACGGGGTGGACTTGCGGGAGCCCTTGAACCCGGCCGAGCCGGCGGACTCCCACGCGATCACGTTTCCCTCGTTGTCGGTGAGGGAGACGATCGTGTTGTTGAACGACGTCTTGATATGCGCCTGACCGATCGCGATGTTCTTCTTCACGCGGCGGCGCGCGCGACCACGGGTCGCCTGTCTACGCGGAGGTGCCATCAGGTCTTGGTAGCCGCCTTCTTACCGCGCCCGACCGTCTTCTTCGGCCCCTTGCGCGTGCGCCCGTTCGTCTTCGTCCGCTGCCCGCGGACCGGCAGGCCGCGCCGGTGGCGAATGCCCCGGTAGGCGCCGATCTCGCCGAGGCGCTTGATCGCCTGGGTGCGCTCGCGCCGCAGGTCGCCCTCGACCTGGAGATTCGAGTCGATGTACTCGCGAAGCTTCGTGATCTCCTCGTCGGTCAGGTCCTTGATCTTCTCGTCGGACGAAAGCCCGGTATCGGCGCAGATCTTCCTCGCGGTCGACTGGCCGATGCCGTAGATGTAGGTCAGCCCGATCTCGAGCCGCTTCTGGTTGGGCAGGTTGACGCCGGCGATGCGTGCCACTACTAGCCCTGCCTTTGCTTGTGACGTGGGTTGGTACAGATGACCATGGTCTTGCCGTGCCGCTTGATCACGCGGCAGCGCTCACACATGGGCTTTACCGATGCTCTGACCTTCATCTCTCCTCATTCGACCGCTCGTAGACACGAAAAAACACGGCTCCCGCCGCGGCTGAGTATCGTAGCAAACCGCTTAAACCAGCCAGCGGCCGCTCTCCTGCACGACGCGGCCGTCGACCTCGATCCTGCCGCCCTCGCGGAGGTCCTTGACGATGTCCCAGTGGAGCTGGCTGATATTGGTGCCGCCGACCTCGGGCAGGCCGTTGCCGAGCGCGAGATGCGCGGTGCCGTCGATCTTCTCGTCGAAGAGCGTGTTCTTCATGTATCGGGTGATCCCGGGGTTGCAGCCGATGCCGAGCTCGCCGAGCCGGCGGGCACCCTCGTCCAGGTCGAGCATCTCCGTCAGGAACTGCTCGTTGCTTGCAGCCGAGGACTCGACGACGACCCCCGACTCGAACTTGAGCGAGATTCCGGTGACCTCGCGGCCGTTGTAGACGGCCGGGAACTCGTCGAAGACGATCGTGCCCTCGGCGGAGTCCTCGACGGGTGAGAGGAAGAACTCGCCGCCGGGCATGTTGGCGCCGCCCGCGTCGACCTCTGCGGAGCGGCCGGCGAGGCCGAGCCGGATGTCCGTGCCGCCCCCGACGAGCCTGACCTCCTCGGCCTTGTCGAAGTGCTCGGCGTAGCGCGACATGCGCTCCCGCTCAGCGTCCCAGTTCAGCAGGCAGGCGCCGTAGAGGAAGTCTGCGAACTCAGCGAGCGAGAGCCCAGCGTCCTGCGCGAGAGCCGGAGTCGGGTACTGGCAGCCCACCCACTTGAGCTCGTGCGTGAACATCCGCTCCATGTGCGGCCGCATGGCCGACTGGAGCTTCGCCAGGCCGCTCGGCCGGCAGGCCGGTCAGCTCACGAGTGTTCTCGGGAGCCTCGATCGAGATAAGGCCGTCCGCGTGGTCGAACGCGTAGGCGTCGATCGCCGCCGGCTTGCCGAGCAGGTCCTCGCGGGCCTCCAGCGCCCACGGGATATTCGTCCCGTAGCCGGTCAGGTTCGCACGCTGAATCGCATAGGCCCCGCGCCGTCCGACCTGGCGGCTGACCTCCTCGAGCAGCGGGCGCGCGAGGTAGCTACCCGTGACGAGCACCTGCCAGCCCGGTTGGACGTCCACGCAGGTCTCGACAAGAAGCTTGGCGTAGGCCTCGACGCGCGGGTCGCCGCTCACGTGCGCACCGCCGTTCGCGCTGCGGTCAGAATCCTCGGCCCCTCCTCGGTGATCGCCACCGTGTGCTCGAAATGGGCGGAGAGAGAGTTGTCGGCCGTCGAGATCGACCACTCGTCGTCGTGCAGCACGACCTCGGCCCCGCCCGCGTTGATCATCGGCTCGATCGCGAAGGTCATGCCCTCCGAGAGGAGCGGGCCGCGGCCCGGTTCGCCGAAGTTCGGGATCTGCGGTTCCTCGTGCATCGACCGGCCTACCCCGTGGCCGACGAGGCTGCGGACGACCGAGTAGCCGTGCTCCTCGGTGACGCGCTGGATGGCGTGCGAGATGTCCGAGAGCCTGTTCCCGACGCGGCACTGGTCGATCCCCGCGGCCAGAGCCGCCTGGCAGCCCTCGAGCAGCCGCTCCGCCTCGGGAGAGATCTCGCCGATCGGGAACGTGTAGGCCGAGTCGGCCACGAAGCCGTCGAGCGTCACGCCGACGTCGATCGAGAGGACATCGCCCTCGTGAAGCGCGTAGGGCCCCGGAATCCCGTGGACGACCATGTCGTTGGGCGAGGCGCAGATCGAGGCCGGATAGCCGCGGTAGCCCTTGAACGTCGGGACTCCGCCGCGAGAACGGATGAAATCGTCGGCGACCTCGTCGAGCTCTTCCGTGGTGACGCCAGGCCGCGCGCGCTCGCCGATCAGCGCGAGCGTCTCGGCGACCACCACTCCAGCGCGCGCCATCCGGTCGATCTCGGCGGGGGCCTTGCGGATGATCATCTGACCGCCGCCTGCTCGAGCGCCTGCTGAATCTCGTTGAAGACCTCGCCGACGGAGCGGTCGGCGTCCACCGGCACGAGGATCCCGCGGGCCCGGTAGTGCTCGATCAGAGGCGCCGTCTGGTCGTGGTACAGGCCCAGGCGTGTCCGGATCGCCTCCGGCGTGTCGTCGGCCCGGCCTTCCTCTCGAGCCCGCCGCAGCAGACGCTCGACGCTCTGCTCCTCTGGCAGTTGGAACTCGAGGACCACGTCCAGCGGGCGTTCGATCTCGTTCAGCTTCTCGTCGAGAGCCTCGGCCTGCCGCGACGTACGTGGAAACCCGTCGAGGACGACCCCGCGCTCAGTGTCCTCCTGGGCGAGCCGGTCGCGGATCAGCTCGATCATCACGTCGTCGGGGACGAGCTGTCCGGAATTGAGCAGCGGCTCCGCCTTCCTCCCGAGCTCGGTGCCCGCCGCGATCGCCGTCCGGAGGATGTCGCCGGTGGCGATGTGAGGGATGCCGTACTCCCGGGAGATCAGCTTCCCCTGGGTTCCCTTGCCCGCGCCCTGGGGGCCGAGCAGGAGGACGTCGAGCAGCATCGCTACTTGAGGAAGCCCTCGTAGGAGCGCATCATCATCTGCGACTCCATCTGGCGCATCGTGTCGAGTGCGACGCCGACGACGATCAGCACCGAGGTGCCGCCGAGAGCGCGGGAGGTCGCCTGCGAGAAGCCGCCGTAGCGGATGAAGAGGCTCGGTAACACGGCCACGGCAGCCAGGTAGATCGACCCAGGCAGCGTTAACCTGGTCAGCACCCGGTCGAGGTATTGCGCGGTCGGCGGGCCCGGACGGATGCCGGGGATGTAGCCGCCTTGCTTGCGCAGGTTGTCGGCCTGGTCGACGGGGTTGAACTGGACCGCCGTGTAGAAGTAGGTGAAGACGATGATCAGGACGGCCTCGAGCAGGAGATAGGTCAGGCTGGACGGCTGGAAGTGCCGGTTGACGAAGCCCTGCGTCTGCGGAAAGTACTGGCCGATCGTCGGCGGGAAGGCCATCACGGCGGCCGCGAAGATGATCGGGATGACGCCCGCCATGTTCACGCGCAGGGGCATATAGGTCGAGTCGCCTGTGGTCATGCGGCGGCCCACCATGCGCTTTGCGTACTGGACGGGAATCCGCCGCTGGCCCTCCTGGATGAAGACGACCGCGACCACGATCGAGATCGCGATCAGCGGGAAGAACAGCTTCTCCATCGGGCCGCCGTTGTACCAGGCGGTCACGCCCGCAGGCGCGGACGCGAGGATCGACGCGAAGATCAGCAGCGAGATGCCGTTGCCGATCCCGCGCTTGGTGACCATCTCGCCCATCCACATCAGCAGCGTGGTGCCCGCGGTGAGCGTGATCACGATCAGGACGGTGCGCCCCGCGTTGCTGTTGAGCGCACCCTGGCGCTGGAAGAGGTACGCGTAGCCCGTGGCCTGCGCCGCGGCGAGCACGACGGTCAGGTAGCGCGTGTACTGGTTGATCTTGGCGTAGCCCGCCTCGCCTTCCTTCTGGAGCTGCTCCAGCTTCGGGATCACCACCGTGAGGAGCTGCAGGATGATCGAGGCCGTGACGTAAGGCATGATCCCGAGCGCGAACAGCGAGAACTGCGAGAGCGCGCCGCCCGAGAACACGTTCAGCAACCCGAGGATCGTGCCGCCCTGGTTGTTGAAGTACTGCTTGATCTGGTCGGAGTTGACGCCGGGCGCCGGGATCCACGAGCCCAGCCGGTAGAGCCCCAGCACCATCGCGGTGAACAGGACGCGCTTCCGGAGCTCCGGCACGCGCCATGCGTTCGCTAGCCAGGAGAACACCTAGGACTCCTCGCCATCCGTCTGCTCGGCATCCGGCCCGTCTTCGGCCTGAGCCTCGGCCTCGGCCTCGGTGTCGGCCTCGACGTCGTCGTCGGTCTCGTCGGGCTCGGGCGGCGCTGCGCTCTTCGGGCGGCGCTTCGGGCGCCGCAGCTTCGGCTCGCGCAGGAGCGTCAGCGAGCCGCCGGCGGCCTCCACCTTCTCGCGGGCCGTCGCCGAGGCGGCATGGACCGTGATGGCGAGCTTCTTCGTCAGCTCTCCGTTCCCGAGCAGCTTCACGTCGCTGCGGCTGTTTCGGATCAGCCCCTTCTCGACCAGCGCCTCGACCGTCACCTCTGCCCCCGCGTCGAAGCGCTCCTCGAGCGCCGCGACGTTGACCGGGATGGTCGAGGTCCGGTGCGGGCCCATAGGCATCGCGTCCGCGGAGTACGGGCCGCGCTGCTTGCCCAGCCGCATGTAGATCGGGTTCTGGCCGCCCTCGAAGCCGGGGCGCATCTTCTTCGAGCCCGAGCGCGACTTCTGGCCCTTGATCCCGCGGCCCGAATAGCGTCCTTTGCCCGAGCCCTGGCCGCGGCCGACCCGCTTGCGGTCTTTGCGCGCCTGCGCCGGCTTGAGAGTAGAAAGGTTGAGCTCCATCAGTCGCCGTCCACCTTGACGAGGTGACGAACCTTCCTCAGCATACCGGCGAGCTGCGGGCTCTCGTCCTTCTCGACGCTGCGTCCGATCTTGCCGAGCCCGAGCGCGCGCAGGGTGCCGCGGTGCCGGGCGCTCTGGCCGATCGAGCTACGCGTCTGCGTGATCTTGAGCTTCGCCATCGTTCACCGTTTCGGCCTCGCCGGTGCTATCCGCGACGGGCGCGTCCTGTTTCTCGTCGGCCTCCGGCTTGCGCGCGCTGACCGGCAGCACCTGCTGAATGGTGAGTCCCCGCTTCTCGGCCACCTCGGCCGGACGGCGCAGGCTCTGCAGGCCCTGCACGGTCGCCTTCAGCATGTTGATCGGGTTCGTCGTCCCCAGGCTCTTCGCCAGGATGTCCCGGATTCCCGCCAGCTCGAGCACGGCGCGCACGCCGCCGCCGGCGATGACACCCGTTCCCTCGCTCGCGGGGCGCAGGAGCACGCGTGCGGCGCCGAACCGGCCGAGGATCTCGTGGGTGATCGTGGTCCCGTGGCGGGGTACCTGGAAGAGGTTCTTCTTCGCGTCGTCAACGGCCTTCGAGATCGCCAACGGAACCTCGCGCGCCTTGCCGTAGCCGAGGCCGACCCGGTCGACCTCGTCGCCGATCACGACGAGTGCGGTGAACGAGAACCGCCGCCCGCCCTTCACGACCTTCGCGACGCGATTGATCTCGACCACTCGCTCTTTGAGCTCTCTCGTCTCCTGTACGTCAATAGCCACTAGCGTTCACCTTTCGACTGGATCGTGTTCCTGGGCCGCGAAAAGCAAGCCAGGCTAGGACGCAGGGAGCGTTCGTAGCCGGAGGCTACGGGCGCGACTGAGGACGACGCGTGGCGCAGCTTTGCAGCGCACCCGGGGACGCGAGACAGGCGGAAGGGGGACGCCATCAGAACTTGAGTCCTCCTTCGCGTGCTGCGTCGGCCAGCGCCTTCACGCGGCCGTGGTAGAGGTAGCCGCCGCGGTCGAAGACCACCATCTCGACGTTGGCCTTCTTCGCGTTCTCGGCCAGCAGCTTGCCGACGGCAGCCGCCTGATCGGTCTTCGACCCCTTGGCCGCCTTCAGCTGCAACCAGCTCGCCGCGGCGAGCGTCTTGCCTTCGACGTCGTCGACCAGCTGGGCCTCGATGCCGCGATTCGAGCGGAACACGACCAGGCGTGGCCGCTCGGCGGTGCCGGAGACCTTCCCCCGCACGCGACGATGCCGCCTGGCTCTGGCCTTACGGACGGTCAGCGTGCTCATTCGCAATCTCCGAAGCGAAGCGATGGGACAAACCCGCCCCGCGGAGAATGCAAAGCATTTTTCGCGGTGATCATGCTCGCTTCCCGACCTTTCGGCGCACGTACTCGCCCTCGTAGCGGATCCCCTTGCCCTTGTATGGCTCGGGCGGGCGCACCTTGCGCACCTCGGCCGCGGTCTGGCCGACCTGCTGCTTGTCGATCCCCTTCACGATCACCTCGGTCGGCACCGGCACCTCGAATGTGATCCCCTGCGGCGCCTTCAGCACCACCGAGTGCGAGTAGCCGACGTTGAGCTCGAGGTCGGTCCCACGCAGCGAGGCGCGGTAACCGACTCCCTGGATCTCGAGGCGCTTCTGGAACCCGCTCGTGACGCCCTCGACCATGTTCGCGATCAGGCTCCGTGTGAGCCCGTGCAGCGCCCGGTCCTCTCCGCGCTCCGTCGGCCGGGTGACGACGACGACGCCGTCCTCCTGGGCGAGCTGCATGCGCGCCGGAACCTGCTGGCTCAGCTCTCCGAGCGGGCCGTTGACCATCACGCGGCCGGGCGACAGCGCGATCGACACGCCGGCCGGGATCTCGATGGGTTGTCTACCGATTCGACTCATGGCTCACCAGACGAAGCACACGACCTCGCCGCCGACGCCCTGCTCGGCGGCCGAGCGGCTCGTGATCAGGCCGTTCGAGGTGGACAGGATGGCCGTTCCCATGCCGCCGAGGACCCGCGGCAGCCGGTCCTTGCGCGCGTAGACGCGACGGCCGGGCTTCGAGACCCGCTTCAGGTCGGTGATCACGCGCTCGCGGTTGCGGCCGAACTTCAGCTCGATCACGAGCGTGTCGTAGGGCGTGTCCTCCTCGCGTTTCACCTCGTAGTCGCGGATGTAGCCCTCCTCCTTGAGGAGGCGGGCGATCTCGGCCTTGAGCCGCGAGCTCGGCATCTCGGCGCGCTCGTGCAGCGCGCGGTTCGCGTTGCGGATCCGGGTGAGCATGTCGGCTATGGGATCAGTCTGCATTTACCTCGTGGAACCTTTCTTCCTCGCCCTCCCGAGCGAAGCGATGGGACAAACCAGCTCCGCGAAAAATGTCGCGCATTTTCGCGGTTCACCAGCTCGACTTGGTCATGCCCGGAATGACGCCCTCGTGGGCGAGATCGCGCAGGCAGATTCGGCAGAGCCCGAACTTCTTGTAGACCGCGCGCGGCCGGCCGCAGCGATTGCAGCGCGTGTATGCACGCACCTTGTAGCGCTGGGGCTTGTGCGACTTCTCGATCAGGGCCTTTCTCGCCATTCCTCAGGACTCTCCTTCGCTGCTCGTCTGTGCAAACGGCATGCCGAGTGCGCGCAGGAGCGCCAGCCCCTGCTCGTCGTCGGGCGCCGAGGTGGTGATCGCGACGTCGAGGCCGCGGATCGCGGCGATCGAGTCGTAGTCGATCTCGGGGAAGATGATCTGCTCGCGGATCCCCAGCGAGAAGTTGCCGCGCCCGTCGAAGGAGCCCGGGCTCAGCCCGCGGAAGTCGCGGATGCGCGGCAGGGCGATGGAGACGAGGCGGTCCAGGAACTCCCACATGCGGGCGCCGCGCAGCGTCACCCGCGCACCGATCGGCATTCCCTCGCGGAGCTTGAAGCTCGCGACCGACTTGCGCGCCTTGCGCACCTGGGCGCGCTGCCCGGCGATCGTGGTCAGCTCCTCGATCGCGCTGTCGAGCGCCTTCGCCTCGGTCTTCGCCTCGCCGATGCCCATGTTGAGCGTGATCTTCTGGATGCGCGGGACCTGCATCATCGAGCTCAGCTCGAACTCGTCCTTCAGGCGCGGGCGCACGTCCTGCTCGTAGGACATCTTCAACCGCGGCACGTAGCCGTTGGTCTCGCTCGTGCGGGCTCTCGGACTCACTTGTCAATCTCCTGGCCGCAGTCGACTCGCTTGCACACGCGCACGTGCACGTCGCGGCCCTTGACTTCCTTGGTGGTCATCCCGATTCGCGTCGGCCGGTTGCAGGTCGGGCAGACCAGCATCACGTTGGCAACCGGCACGGGCGACGGCTTCTCGATCACGCCGCCGGGCGTCATCTGGGTGCCTCCCATGCGGCTGGCGTCTCGGATCGGCCGAGGACGGGTGTGCCGCTTGACGACGTTCAGGTTCTCGACCACGACGCGCCGCTCCCGGGGGCGCGCCTCGATGACCCGGCCTTCCTTGCCGCGGTCCTTGCCCGAGAGCATGTGGACGAGATCTCCCTTGCGGACTTTCATCTTGTGGCTCATCAGCGGTCACCTCTCGTGGGCATCGTGCTCGCCAGCCGCGAAACGCCCGCGTCGCAAGGACGCAGGGAGCGTCCGTAGCTGGAGGCTACGGACGGGACTGAGGACGCCGCCAGGCGGAGCGTTGCAGCGCCCTGGCGAGTGCGAGGCACGCGGGAGGGGGCCGCCATCAAAGGACCTCCGGAGCGAGCGAGACGATCTTCATGAAGTTCTTCTCGCGCAGCTCGCGGGCGACCGGCCCGAAGATGCGCGTGCCGCGCGGGTTACGGGCGGTGTCGATCAGCACTGCGGCGTTCTCGTCGAACGCGATCGACGTGCCGTCGTCGCGGCCGAACGGCTTGCGGGTACGAACGACGACGGCCTCCACGACCTCGCCCTTCTTGACCGCGCCCTGAGGGCTTGCGCTCTTCACGGTGGCGGTGATGACGTCGCCCACGCGCGCGTAACGGCGCTTGGAGCCGCCCTTGACGCGGATGCAGAGGATCTCACGTGCGCCCGTGTTGTCGGCGACGCGCAGGCGGGATTCCTGCTGGATCACTTGGCCTCCTCGAGCACTTCCGCCAGCCGCCAGTTCTTCGTCTTCGACAGCGGGCGCGTCTCGACGATCCGGACGACATCCCCGACCTTCGCCGCGTTCTGCTCGTCGTGCGCGTGGAACTTGGACGAGCGGCGGACGACCTTCTTGTACCTGGGGTGCGCCTTCACGGTGTCGACCTTGACCACGATCGTCTTGTCCATCCCGCTCGAGATGACCAGGCCGCGGCGCTCCTGGCTGCGCCCGCGCGCGTGCTCGGGCTTCGGCAGCCGCACGACCGGGCGCCGCTCGGCCGGGCGCTCGCGCTTGGGCTTCGAGTGCTTGTGGCGCTCCGAGCGCGGGAGCCGCTTGCGCTTCGGCTTCTTCACCGACTGCGGCGCAGGAGCGGACTCCTCCGCGTCTGCCGGGGGCTGCTCGGCCGCCTCGGCTGCCGGCGCAGGCTCCTCGGCCTCCGCGGCAGGCTCCTCGGCCGCCGCAGCGGGCTCCTCCGTCGGCTCCTCCCCGGCTGCCGCAGCGGGCTCCTCCGTCGGCTCCTCGTCGGCTGCGGGCTCCTCGGCTTCAGGCTCGGCCGGGGTCTCCTCGACCGCCTCTTCCGAGACGGCCTCCGAAGTCTCCTCCGCCTGCTGCTCTTCTTCTGGTGTCTGGTTCTCGTCAGCCATTCGTCTCTCTCAGGGTCAGGCTTCCTTCCCGCTCGATGCGGACGGTCAGGATGCGGGCGATCTCGCGCTTGGCGTGCTTCAGGCGCGCGGGATTCTCGAGCGCTCCCGTCGCGGACTGGAAGCGCAGGTTGAACAGTTCCTGGCGCGTGTCGGCGAGGCGCATCTCCAGCTCCTCGTCGGTCATGTCGCGCAGCTCTCTAGCTCGCAAAGAGATCCGCCTCCCTCGTCACGACCTTGGTCTTGATCGGCAGCTTGCGGCCGGCGAGGCGCAGAGCCTCTTTCGCGAGCGTCGCGTCGACGCCGGCGAGCTCGAACATCACGCGTCCCGGCTTGACGACGGCAACCCAGTGCTCGGGTGCGCCCTTGCCGGAGCCCATCCGGGTCTCGGCCGGCTTCTGGGTCACCGGCTTGTCCGGGAAGACGTTGATCCAGACCTTCCCGCCTCGGCGGATCTTTCGGGTCATCGCGATTCGGGCAGCCTCGATCTGCCGGTTGGTGATCCAGCCGGCCTCGAGGGCCTTCAGGCCGTAGTCGCCGGCCTGCACGCTGGTCTGTCCCTTCGAGACGCCCCTGCGGCGCCCTCGCTGGTACTTGCGGTACTTCGTCTTCTTCGGGAGCAGCATCAGTCGTCGCTCTTCTCTGTGGGCTCGTCACCGGCGCTCTCGGGCGTCGGCTGGTCCTCGGCCTGCGCGGTGGTGTCGGCCGCGGGCTCCGCGTCGGGCCGAGCCTCCGGCTCGACCGGCGGCTGCTCGGGCGCCTCGGCGGGCGGCGACTGCTCGTCGGTGCCGGGACGCTCGAGGTTGTCCTGCGGGCTCGCCTTGCCCCGGCCGCTCGGCCGCCGCGAACCGCCTCCGCCCGAGCCCTTCCGCCGCTGGCGCACCGGTCCGAGACCTTCGCGATCCGGCCCGCGCCCGCGCCCGCCCTCGCGCGAGGCACCGAGCCCTTCCGAGGTGCCACCCCGGCGGCGCGCCTGGTCCTGGTCGCCCAGCCGGGCATCCTTCTGAGCCATGCCCTCGTAGCCTTCGGGCATGATCTCGCCCTTGTTGATCCAGACCTTGACGCCGATGCGGCCGAAGGTGGTCTTCGCCTCGACGAAGCCGTAGTCGATGTCGGCGCGAATCGTGTGCAGCGGCACACGGCCCTCGGAGTAGCTCTCGGACCGGCTCATCTCACCGCCGCCGAGCCTGCCGCCGCACATCACCTTCACACCCTGGGCGCCGGAGCGCATGGCCGAGGCGAGCGAGCGCTTCATCGCGCGGCGGAAGCTGACGCGGTTCGCGAGCTGCTCCGCGATCGACTGCGCGACGAGCTTCGCGTCCAGCTCGGGACGCTTGATCTCGTTGATGTTGATGTGCACGGCCTTGTTGGTCATGCCGTGGATGTCCTTGCGGAGCGCGTCCACCTCGACGCCGGACTTGCCGATCACGATGCCCGGGCGCGCGGTATAGATGTCGATGGTGATCCGCTGTGCGTCCTTGCGGATCAGGATGTCGGACAGGCCCGCGTGCGCCAGCTTGCCGTAGATGTGCTCGCGGATCTTGATGTCCTCGAGCAGATACGCCGGGAACTCCTTCGTGCCCGTGTACCAGTTCGACTTCCAGTCGTGAATGACGCCGACGCGCAGGCCGCCGGGATGGATTTTCTGACCCACTAAGTGGTCGCCTCCTCTTCCTTCTTCTTCGCGGGCGCCTTGCGCTTCGGCGCGGCCGCCTTGGGCTTGCGCTCGGGCTTCTCCTCCGCCTGGGGCTCCGGTTCGGGAGCGGGCGGTGCCGGCTCCGGCGCGCGCTCGACCTCTACCAGCTTCACGGTGATGTGGCAGGTGGGCTTCTGGATCCGGGCGGCGCGGCCCCTCGCGCGGGCGCGCCAGCGCTTCATCACCGGGCCCTCGTCCACGTACGCGGCCGAGACGACCAAATCGTCACCGACGAGGTTGTGGTTGGCCTCCGCGTTCGCGACCGCCGAGCTCAAGACCTTCTCGATCTCGCGTGCAGCCGCGCGCTGGGTGAACGCGAGCACGGTCCTGGCCTCCGGCACCGACCGGCCCCGGATGTGCTCGACCACGAGCCGAGCCTTGCGGGGCGACATGCGCACCCACTTCGCCACGGCCTTGACCTCCTGACGCTCTGCGGTGGCCATCGCTACCGCTTGACCTCCGTCTTGCGGTCGCCCGAGTGGCCGCGGAACGTCCGCGTGGGAGCGAACTCGCCGAGCTTGTGTCCGACCATCTGCTCGGTGATGAACACGGGCACGTGCTTGCGGCCGTCGTGGACCGCGATCGTGTGCCCGACCATCTCCGGGAAGACGGTGGACGAACGGGACCAGGTCCGAATCATCTGCTTCGAGCCCGAGTCGTTCATCGAGTTGATCCGGTTCAGCAGCCGCTCTTGGACGAACGGCCCTTTCTTGCTCGATCTAGACACTTATCGCTTCTCCTTGCCGCGGCGGCGGCCGCGAACGATCAACTTGTCGGATTCCTTGTGCTTGCGGCGCGTGCGCTTGCCGAGCGTGGGCACGCCCCAGGGCGTGACCGGATGGCGGCCGCCCTTCGACTTGCCCTCGCCGCCCCCGTGCGGGTGGTCGACCGGGTTCATCGCCGAGCCGCGCACCGTCGGGCGCTTGCCCTTCCAGCGGCTGCGCCCCGCCTTGCCACCGGTGATGTTCTCGTGGTCGACGTTGCCGACCTGGCCGATCGTCGCCCGGCACGTGAGCGGGACCCGGCGCAGCTCGCCCGATGGTAGCCGAAGGACTCCCTGGCCCTCGTCCTTCGCGACGAGCTGGATGCCCGAGCCGGCGCTGCGCGCGAGCTGCCCGCCCTTGCCCGGCTTGAGCTCGACGTTGTGGACGAGCGTGCCGGTCGGGACGTTCTGCAGCGGGAGCGCGTTGCCGGGCTTGATGTCGGCGCCGGGGCCTGACTCGACGGTCGCGCCGACCTGCAGCCGCGCGGGCGCGAGGATGTACGACTTCGCGCCGTCCGCGTAGTGGAGCAGGGCGATTCGCGCCGAGCGATTGGGGTCGTACTCGATCGCGGCGACCTTCGCCGGCACGCCGTCCTTGAGCCGCTTGAAGTCGATCACGCGGTAGCGGCGCTTGTGCCCGCCGCCCTGGTGGCGCCGGGTGATGCGGCCGTACTTGTTGCGCCCGCCGCTCTTCTTCAAGGGCTCCAGCAGGCTCTTCTCCGGCTCGCTCTTGGTGATCTCCTCGAAGGTCGAGACGGACATGAAGCGCCGGCCAGGTGAGGTCGGTTTGTACTTGCGGACCGGCACTACGCCTGAGCCCCCTCGAAGATCTCGATCGACTCGCCCTGCCGCAGCTGGACGATCGCCTTCTTCCAACCGGGCTTGCGGCCGCGCACGAGGCCGCGCCGCTTGGGCTTCGACTGCACCTTGATCACGTTGACCGCGATCACGTGCACGCCGAACAGCTCCTCCACGGCCTGCCGGATCTGGGTCTTGTGGGCGTCCTGGTGGACGTGGAAGGAGTACTTGCGGTCCTCGATCAGGGCATAGCTCTTCTCGGAGACCACGGGCGCGAGCAGGACTTCGTTCGGATGGAGGCTCAACTCGCCCTCCCCTGCACGTGCTCGAGCGCGGGCTCGGTGATCAGCAACGAGCCGGCGCGCACGAGGTGGCGCACCTCGAGCTCGCTCGGGACCGTCACGTCGACCCGGTCGAGGTTGCGGAAGGACTTGATCAGCGCCTCCTCGTCCGGCTGCGCCACGAGGAGCAACGGGGCGCCCTTGTCCCAGGCGCCGACGAGCTCGGCAGCAGCCCGTGTCGACGGCGCGTCGAACGCGCTCGGGTCGAGAACCGCAAGCGTGCCTTCCTGGGCATGGGCCGAGAGGGCGCTGCGGAGCGCGGAGCGACGGGCCTTACGGTTCACCTTGCCCTCGAAGCTGCGCATCGTGGGCGGGAACGCGAGACCGCCGCCGGTCCAGTGCGGAGCCCGGGTCGTGCCCGCGCGGGCGCGCCCGGTGCCCTTCTGGCGCCACGGCTTGGCGCGACCCCCGGCGACGAGCCCACGGCTCTTCGCCCCACGTGTGCCGGCGCGTGCGGCGTTCAGCTCGGCGCGAACCGTCTCGTGGACGAGGTGCGGCTTCGGCTCGATGCCAAAGACGGCCTCCTCCAGCGTCAGGCTCTTGGCCGACTTCCCCGCCTTGTCCAAGACCGGGGCTTTCAAGGCACCGCTTGCGGTGCCGCCCTCAGGACGCGCGGGCTTCGCCCGTGCGTCTGTCTGAACTGACCGGTCGGACCGATTGGGCTTGTCACTGGACGCCTTAGGCGCCACGGTTCTTGTCCTCCCTGACCTCGACGAGGCCGTTCTTGGGGCCGGGCACGGCGCCCTTGACCAGGAGCAGGTTCCGCTCGGGGTCGACCTCGTGCACCTTGAGCCCCACCTGGGTGACGCGCTTGCCGCCCATGCGCCCGGCCATCCGTACGCCCTTGAAGACGCGGGAAGGCGTGGCCGACGCGCCGATGGAGCCCGGCTTGCGGACGTTGTGCGAGCCGTGCGAGACAGGGCCGCGGCTGAAGTTGTGCCGCTTGATCGTGCCGGCGAAGCCCTTGCCGATCCCAATCCCGGAGACCTTGATCGCCTCTCCGGGCTCGAAGGCCTCGACCGTGATCGACTCGCCCTCGGTCAGCTCGGTCGTCCCGCGGAACTCGACCAGACGCCGGTGAGGGTCGATCTTGCCGAGATGCCCGCGCTCGGCCCTGGTGATCTTCCGCTCCGGAACCTTGTCGAAGGCGAGCTGGACCGCCTCGTAGCCGTCCGAGTCGACCGTCTTGACCTTGACGATCGGGCACGGGCCCGCCTCGATGACGGTCACGGACGTCACCCGGCCCGTCTCCGGGTCGAAGACCTGCGTCATGCCCAGCTTTCTCCCGATGATTCCCTTCACTCCGGCCTCACAGCTTGATCTCGATGTCGACGCCTGCCGGAAGGTCGAGCCGCATCAGCGAGTCGACGGTCTTCGGCGTGGGCGAGTGGATGTCGATCAGCCGCTTGTGCGTGCGCACCTCGAAGTGCTCGCGCGAGTCCTTGTCCTTGAACGGGCTCCGGATCACGCAGTAGACGTTCTTCTCGGTGGGCAGGGGCACGGGGCCGGTGATGGTCGCGCCGGTGCGCTGAGCCGTCTCCACGATCTGGCTCGCGGACTTGTCCAGCTGCTGGTGGTCGTAGCCCTTGAGGCGGATGCGGATCTTGTTCTGCGGCACCGGCGCTCCTTTACTTGTCGATCGCTGTGACGACACCGGCGCCGACCGTGCGACCGCCCTCGCGGATCGCGAAGCGCAGGCCCTGGTCCATGGCGATCGGCTGGATCAGCTCGATCTCCATGTTCGTGTTGTCGCCCGGCATGACCATCTCCTGGCCTTCCGGGAGCTTGATCGCGCCCGTCACGTCGGTCGTGCGGAAATAGAACTGCGGCCGGTAGTTGTTGAAGAACGGCGTGTGCCGCCCGCCCTCGTCCTTCGAGAGCACGTAGACCTCGGCCTTGAATTGCGTGTGCGGAGTGATCGAGCCCGGCTTCGCCAGCACCTGGCCGCGCTCCACCTCCTCGCGCTTCGTCCCACGGAGCAGCGCGCCCGCGTTGTCGCCGGCCTGGGCGAAGTCGAGCGTCTTCTGGAACATCTCGAGCCCGGTGACCACGGTCTTCGCGACCTCCGGGTGGATGCCGACGATCTCGACCTCGTTGCCCGACTCGATCTTCCCCTGCTCGATCCGGCCCGTGACGACGGTGCCGCGGCCCGTGATCGTGAACACGTCCTCGATCGGCATCAGGAACGGCTTGTCCGTGTCGCGGGTGGGCTCCGGGATGTAGTCGTCCACGGCCTGCATCAGCTCGAGAATCTTCCCGGCCGCCTCCTCGTCGCCCTCGAGCGCCTTGAGCGCCGAGCCGGTCACGATCGGGATGTCATCGCCGGGGAACTCGTACTTGGAGAGGAGCTCACGAACCTCCATCTCGACCAGCTCGAGTAGCTCCGGATCGTCGACCATGTCGGCCTTGTTCAGGAAGACGACGATGTACGGCACTTCGACCTGGCGCGCGAGCAGGATGTGCTCCCGCGTCTGTGGCATCGGCCCGTCGGCCGCCGAGACCACCAGGATCGCGCCGTCCATCTGGGCGGCCCCGGTGATCATGTTCTTGATGTAGTCGGCGTGACCCGGGCAGTCGACGTGCGCGTAGTGGCGGTTGTCCGTCTCGTACTCGACGTGCGACGTGTTGATCGTGATGCCGCGCTGCTTCTCCTCGGGCGCGTTGTCGATCTCCTCGAACGACTTGACGGTGGTGTTGCCGCCCTTCTCGGCGAGCACCTTCGTGATCGCGGCGGTGAGCGTCGTCTTGCCGTGGTCGATGTGACCGATCGTCCCGACGTTCAGATGCGGCTTGTTCCGCTCGAACTTCTGCTTGGCCATTCTCTCCTCCGGTTGCTTACGTCTGGGCGTCGACGATTTCGCCCGCGATCGACTGAGGGACTTCCTCGTACCGATCGAATTGCATGGTGAACGTGGCTCGCCCCTGCGTCGTCGAGCGCAGGTCGGTGGCGTAGCCGAACATCGTGGCGAGCGGGACGTGCGCCCGGATCGCCTGCGCGTTCCCGCGCGGCTCCAGGCCCTCGACGCGCCCGCGGCGCGAATTGAGGTCGCCCATGACGTCGCCGAGGTACTCCTCCGGGGTCACGACCTCCACGGCCATGACCGGCTCGAGCAGCTTCGGCTTCGAGCGCTTCATCGCCTCCTTGAAGGCCATCGAGCCGGCGACCTTGAATGCAATCTCACTGGAGTCGACGTCGTGGAACGAGCCGTCGACGAGCTCGATCCTGACGTCCACCACCGGGTAGCCGGCGAGGATCCCCGAGTCCATCGCCTCCTGGATACCGAGGTCGACGGCCGGGATGTACTCGCGCGGGATCTTGCCTCCGACGATCTTGTCGAGGAACTCGTAGCCCTCGCCCGGCTCGGTGGGCTCGCCGTTGATGACCGCGTGGCCGTACTGGCCGCGGCCGCCCGTCTGGCGAACGAACTTGCCCTCGATCTTCTCGACCGGGCGTCCGAAGGTCTCGCGGTAGGCGACCTGCGGACGGCCGACGTTCGCGTCGACAGAGAACTCGCGCAGGAGGCGGTCGACGATGATCTCGAGGTGGAGCTCGCCCATGCCCGAGATCAGGGTCTGGGCCGTCTCGTCGTCGGTCTGGACCCGGAACGTCGGGTCCTCCTCGGACAGGCGCTGGAGCCCGGCTCCGAGCTTGTCCTGGTCGGCCTTCGTCTTCGGCTCGATCGCCACCGCGATCACCGGCTCCGGGAAGTCCATCGACTCCAGCCGGATCGGGGCGGTGTCGATCGCGAGGGTGTCGCCGGTGGTCGAGTTCTTGATCCCGACGGCCGCGGCGATCTCGCCTGCGCCGATCTCCTCGCGCTCCTCGCGGTGGTTGGCGTGCATCTGCAGGATCCGGCCGATGCGCTCGGTCTTACCGGTCGTCGTGTTCATGACCCGGTCGCCGGCCCCAACCTGGCCCGAGTAGACGCGGAAGTACGTCAGCTTGCCCACGTAGGGATCGGACATGACCTTGAAGACGAGCGCCGAGAAGGGCTCGTCGAGCGCCGCCCGGCGTGAGAGCTCGTGCTCGGTGCGCGGGTCGATCCCGTGGATCGGCGGCACGTCGAGCGGGCTCGGAAGGTAGTCGATCACCGCGTCGAGCAGGGGCTGGATGCCCTTGTTCTTGAACGCCGAGCCGGCGAGCACCGGTGTGACGGTGATGTCGAGCGTCGCGGCACGGAGAGCGCGCTTCAGCATCTCGGGCGTAACCGCGTCCTCGTCGAGGAGGTAGGTCTCCAACAGCTCGTCGTCGTGGTCGGCCACGGCGTCGATCACCTGGTGGTGGTACTCGCGCGCCTGCTCGAGCAGCTCCGCCGGAATCTCGCCGATCTCCATCTTCTCGCCCAGGTCGTCCTCCCAGCTGATGGCCCGCATCTCGACCAGGTCGACGACGCCGCGGAAATGCTCCTCCTGGCCAAGCGGCAGCTGCACCGGAACCGGGCGGGCGCCGAGGCGGTCGACCATCGACTGCACGGCTGCGAAGAAGTCCGCGCCTGTGCGGTCCATCTTGTTGATGAAGGCGATCCGCGGTACCCCGTAGCGGTCGGCCTGACGCCAGACGGTCTCGGACTGCGGCTCGACGCCCGCCACCGAGTCGAAGACCGCGATCGCGCCGTCGAGGACGCGCAGGCTGCGCTCGACCTCGACCGTAAAGTCCACGTGCCCGGGCGTATCGATGATGTTGATACGAAAATCGCGCCAGGACGCCGTCGTCGCAGCAGACGTGATCGTGATGCCTCGCTCCTGCTCCTGGGCCATCCAGTCCATGACGGCGGCACCTTCGTGGACCTCGCCCATCTTGTGGGTGCGACCGGTGTAGTAGAGGATCCGCTCGGTCGTGGTGGTCTTGCCCGCGTCGATGTGGGCCATGATCCCGATGTTGCGGACGTTCTCGAGAGCGATCTGCGTCTTCGTCGTGGCCATGGCCTCGGCTACCACCTGTAGTGCGCGAAGGCCTTGTTGGCCTGCGCCATCCGATAGAGGTCGTCCTTGCGCTTGAAAGCCCCGCCCTGCTGGTTCAGCGCGTCGAGGATCTCGCCGGCGAGCTTGTCGTGCATCTGCTTCTCGCGGCGGTCGCGCGCGAAGTGGACGAGCCAGCGCACTGCCAGCGTCCGGGCGCGCCGCTGCGGCACCTCGACCGGCACCTGGTAGTTCGCGCCGCCAACGCGCCGCGAGCGCACCTCGAGCACCGGCGTCACGGTCTTGATCGCCTGCTCCAGCACCTCGACCGGCGGCTTGCCGGTCTGCTCGCCGACCCGGTCCAGGGCGCGGTAGACGATCGTCTCGGCGGTCGACTTCTTGCCGGCGGTCATCACCTTGTTGATCACCTGGGTCACGAGGCGCGAGCTGTACAGAGGATCCGGCTCCAGCGGTCGAGACTGAATCGTGGCACGGCGGGGCATCTAGGAGCCCTTCTTGGCGCCGTACTTCGAACGCGCCTGGCGCCGCTCGCCGACGCCGGCAGCGTCGAGCCCGCCGCGGATGACCTTGTAGCGGAAGCCCGGCAGGTCTCTCACGCGGCCCCCGCGCACGAGGACGACCGAGTGCTCCTGCAGGTTGTGCCCTTCGCCCGGAATGTAGGCGCCGACCTCCATGCCGTTGGTCAGCCGGACGCGCGCGACCTTGCGAAGAGCCGAGTTCGGCTTCTTCGGAGTCGTCGTGTACACGCGCGTGCAGACGCCGCGCTTCTGCGGCGCGCCGCGAAGCGCAGGGGTCTTTCGCTTCCCCGCCGGGGAGACCCTGCCCTTCCGGACCAGCTGATTTACGGTCGGCATGTATTCCTTACGTGATTAGGGGCGGACACAACAAAGGCTGGCCAAGGGGCTGGGCCCCTGCCAACCGAGGGACGATGGTAGCGAAGCTGACCCCCCAGCGTCAAACGACGAAACGTGCATGGCTGCGAGGAATCTCCAGGCTCAGGAGCACACGCTCGTGCTGATCTACTCGAGTCGTTTACAACTTACAAGTCATAGCTAGCCGCTGCGGGCCGGATTACAGTGAGAGCCCCGGCAACAAGGCCGGGTCGGGCGGAGGGCCGCAACAGGGAAATGATCGCTGAGGCATTGACGGCTACCACCGTCGTCGTCGCGTCGGCGCGGCGCTGGCTACGCTCGTGCTCGTAGGCTTGATTGTCGTCGCGAGAGGCCGACGGCGCCGCGGAGGCCAGCAGGAGCTCGTCGAGCTGGTTTCCCAGCTGAACACGCGCATGGAGTCGATGGTGCACGAGCTCTCGGAGGCGCTCGAGCGGGCGCAGGAGGAGGCCAGGCGCAATCGCTACGAGCTCGGCGGATCGATCGATCTCGACGAGGTGCTGGCGCGGACGCTCGAAGCTGGCAGCGGGATCCCGGGCGTCGACGCGGCGCTCGTCTCGATCGAGGACTCCGGTGAGAAGCCGCTCGTCGCGACCATGGGCCTGTCAGAGGAGGAAGCGCGACGCCAGGCGATCTCCGGCCCGCCGGACGGTCAAGAGGCGCGCGCCATCTCGATCGTCTACCAGTACCCGCCCTCGCTCGAGGGCAAGGAGCTGGTTCATTCGGGCCTGGCCGTGCCGGTGCACGGCGCGACGGGGTCGATGGGGTTCATCGCGGTCTACAGCCGGTCGCCGTCACACCGGTTCGAGGAGGATATGATCCGCGAGCTCGAGGAGCTCTCCAGGCGCGCCGGCCCGGCGATCGAGAACGCGCGCCGCTTCCGCGAGGCCCGCCAGATGGCCGACCTCGACGCGCTCACCGGCCTGCACAACCGCCGGTACTTCCACGAGACGCTCGCGCGTGAGGTGGCGCGCGCGCGCCGTTACGACCGCCGTCTCGCGCTGATCGTCTTCGACGTCGACGACTTCAAGGCGATCAACGACCGGATCGGCCACCTTTCCGGGGATGCGGTCCTCGCGGAGACGGCCGACCGAGTACGAGAGGCAGTGCGCTCGGCAGACATCGCCTGCCGTGTCGGAGGCGACGAGTTCGCTGTCATCCTTCCGGAGGCGTCGACCGACGACGCCGACCAGCTCTACCACCGGTTGCGCGGCGCCATCTCCTCGCGTCCGGTGGGCCTCGCCGGGCGTCTCTTCGTCTCGGCAGGGATCGCAGAGCTCCGAAACGACGACGACCCGACGGCGTTCTTCGAGCGGGCGGACGAGGCGCTCTACCGCGCCAAGGAGCTCGGAAAGGGACAGGTCGCCGAGGCAGCCCCCCACCTCGAGGCGGAGGCGGGCTAGCCGGCCGAGAGGAAGGGCAGGTAGTCCGTGAGCGGGACGACCCCGGGGGTCGGAAGCACGTCGTCGCGGCAGGTCGCCCGCTCGACGAAGACTTTCTCCCGCCCCAGCAGCCAGGCGTCGTAGCGCTCCTCCCGGTCGAGCGCCTTCAGCGCTGCGACGAGTGCGGGGCGCACGAGGGCAAAGGGCAGCGCCCCGATCGGAACCGCGGGGTCGACCGCGCGCACCTCATAGGTGCCGGTCATCGTCCGCACCTTCAGCCACCGGCCCTCCGGGATGGAGAAGAGCTGCGGCGGCGAGTTCGAGGCGAGGGCGAAGCCCCGCCGGCGGTTGCCGAGCCAGGACATGGGCGCCTTCGTCTCGATCAGGCGGGCGTCGCTCTGGACGTAGGAGTCGTAGTAGGCCTGCACGTCCTCGGACGAAGGATTCGGGACGTGCATGCGGCCTTCGATGAGGACCCGGCGTAGCTCGTCGGCGATCACCCCTCGAGCCGCCCGGGGGCTCGCGTGGGCCTTCGCCAGCGCCGCGCGGTAATGGGCGAAGCTGCCGAAGCTTCCCGTCACCACTGCCTTCTCGGCAGTCGAGACCTGCTTCGACTTGATCGGCGCATAGAGGCTCGCAACGAGACGGGCGAATGCGGCCGTGAACGCGGCGTCCTCGTCACCGGTGACAGGCGTCAGGTCGGAGATCGCCCTCGAGTCGACCCGCTTGCCGAGCAGCGTGCAACGGGCACCCGGCGGGAAGACGAGTTGGCCCTGGGTGAGCGATGCGTTGAAGCCGGAGCCGGCGGCCGCCGGCCCGTCGCACAGCTTGGCCGATCGCGTCCAGAGGTACACGCAGGCGGCCGCCGGCTTGTCGGGATCGGTCTCGCCCGCGCTCCAGACACCCCATCCCCACGACCAGATCGAGCGGAGGTTGAGCTCCTTCGCGACCTGGCGCGCAGCCAGTGCCTGAAGCTTCGTCACCTGCAGCCAGGCGGCGCGGGGGGCGCGCTCGCGGCCGCCCGAGCCGGGTGTCGTGTGAAAGCCGAGCATCAGACCCAGCTTTCGCGGCGAGATGCCGTCGCTCGTGAACTCGGCGATGCGCTTCCGGAACATGTTTCGCAGCGTCCGGCTGCCCGTCACCGGCCCCTGCTTGGCGATCTGCGGCGCCGCAAAATAAGACTCGCGCACGATGTCGGCGTAGGTCGAGACCTGGCGCCACCAGTCGCCGGCCTCGCCGCCCATGTACGGAACGCTCGGAACGAGCAGCACGGGCCGCGCCCCTCGTGCGGCCAGGGTCTGGACGTAGATGAGGACGTTGCGCCGGTACTGCGCGTTGGTCGCCGTCCAGGGCGTCAGCGTGTTGGAACCGTTGAGCTCGTTCTCGGCGATCATCGGCTGCGTGCAGCCGCTCGACATGGTCGCGGTGTCGTAGATGCGGTTGGCGCGGTCGATCACGACCGCGGGATCGAAGGGCTCGAGCGGCGTCCCGACCCGCCTCGGCAGATACATGTCCCAGTAGACCGTCTTGGCGCCAAGGGCGCGTAGCTGGGGCGGGTAGATGAAGTTCGCCGCGGCGGCGATCACGCCCGGGCGGGCGAACTCCTGCCAGAACGGCACCGAGCCGTCGGCGAAGTCGATCCAGAGCGTGCCCTTGGCGGAGATGCCGCACGCGCCTGCGTCGGCCCGGTGTGGAACGGCCGCAAATGCCGCACAGGCGGCGAGCGCGATGAGAAGCAGCTTCTTCACGACCCGGCGCTTAAGAAAGTAGCAGCGCGGGAGGCGTAGCACCTCCCGCGCTGGAAACGGGGGAACCCCTGGTTCCCCCGTTAGCCCCCTCCTTGCGTGCGAAAGGCACCGCTCAACCGTTTCTGGAGCCGTCGTGAGCGTCTTGTTGGACCAACGGTGAGCCCCTGCCGGGCAAGGCCCGGCAGGGGCTGAACGGTCTCTTCCCGGCTATTCGTCGAGCGGGGTGTCGACCTCGGGCACTTCCTCCGCCTCGGTCGACTCGCGCGGCGTGTTCTCGCCGTTCGTCTCCGGCTCGCCGCCGAAGTCGAGGCCGAGGCTCGCCAGGTCGATCCCCTCGCCGCCGTCGGAGCCGATCTCCTCGAGCGCCGCCAGTAGGGCCTCGCGCTCGTACGTCTCCTTCGGCACCTTCTCGGACGGGCCGATGTCGATCGTCCGGTAGCGCTTCAGCCCGGTCGCCGCCGGGATCAGCTTCCCGATGATCACGTTCTCCTTCAGCCCGAGGAGCCGATCGACCTTGCCTTCGATCGAGGCATCGGTCAGCACCTTCGTCGTCTCCTGGAAGGATGCCGCCGAGAGGAACGACTCCGTGGCCAGCGAGGCCTTCGTGATCCCGAGGATCAGCGGCTCGAAGGTCGCCTGCTCCTTCTTGCCCTTCTCCTTCTTCAAGCGCGCGTTCTCGCGCTCGAGCACGACGCGATCGACGAGCTGTCCGGGGAGCAGGTCGGTGTCGCCGGCGTTCTCGACGCGCACCTTCTTCAGCATCTGCCGGACGATCAGCTCGATGTGCTTGTCGTGGATGTCGACGCCCTGCGACTTGTAGACCTTCTGCACCTCGGAGACGAGGTACAGCTCGATGGCCGTCGAGCCCTTCAGCCGCAGGAGGTCGGCCGGGTTGATCGAGCCCTCGTGGAGGGCGTCGCCCGCCTCGACCATCTGGCCGTTCTCGACGAGGATTCGCGTGCGGCGCGGCAGCGCGTAGGCCACCGGCTCGAGCGGCTCGCCGTTCTCGTCGACCTCATCGGTATGGATCGTGATCCTGGGGCCACGCTCGGTGTCCTCGAGCTCGACCTTGCCGCCGACCTCGGCGAGCTTGGCCGCGCCCTTCGGGTTGCGGGCCTCGAAGATCTCGACCACGCGCGGGAGGCCGTGCGTGATGTCGGCACCGGCGACGCCGCCCGTGTGGAACGTGCGCATCGTCAGCTGTGTGCCGGGCTCGCCGATCGACTGCGCGGCGATGATCCCGACCGCGTCGCCGACCTCGCACATCCCGCCGGTGGCGAGGAAGATCCCGTAGCAGGCCTGGCAGACGCCGAACTCGCTGCGGCACTTCAGCACCGAGCGGACCGGGATCGTCACCGCCGTCTCCACCTCTAGCTCGGAGAATGCCTCCTCGATCTCCAGCAGGAGCGGGTTCGTCACGATCGTGCCCTTCTCGACCACGACCGTCTTGCCCGGCCTCCCGCTTGCGAGTGGCTTGTGGATGTCCTCCGCGGCGGTGCGCCCGAGCAGGCTCTTGTTCAGGCCCTCCGGGACATGCAGCGGCAGGTCTACGTGCTCCTTCGTCTTGCAGTCGCCGTCGCGGATGATCACGTCCTGTGAGACGTCGACCAGCCGTCGGGTGAGGTAGCCGGAGTCGGCCGTACGCAGGGCCGTGTCCGCGAGGCCCTTGCGGGCGCCGTGGGTGGAGATGAAGTACTCGAGCACCGACAGGCCCTCCATGAAGTTGGCCTTGATCGGGCGCTCGATGATCTCGCCCTTCGGATTGGCCATCAGGCCGCGCATCCCGGCGAGCTGGCGGATCTGCTTGAAGGACCCGCGCGCTCCGGAGTTGGCCATCATGAAGATCGGGTTCAACTCGTAAAGCGTCTTCTCCATCGCCTCGGCGACCTCCTCGGTCGCCTCCGTCCAGAGGTTCACGATCGACTCGTGGCGCTCCTCCTCGGTGATGAGACCGCGCTCGTAGAGCTGCTCGACATTGGTCACCTTCTCCTCGTATCCGGCGAGGATCTCTTCCTTCGACTGCGGGATGACGATGTCGTTCTTGGAGATCGTGATCCCGGCCTTAGTCGCGTATCGGAAGCCGAGCGTCTTGATCTTGTCGAGGACGCCTGCGATCACGTGGGCGCCGTACCGGTCCGCGAGCTCGGAGATGAAGCCGTCCATCTCCTTCTTCGAGAGCGTGCGGTTGAGGAACGGCCGCTCGGCCGGCGCATGGCCGAAGGACTCCCAGAGCGAGCGGTCGACCTCAGCGTCGACGATCACGCGTCCAGGCGTGGTCAGCACGATCTCGCCGTTGCGGCGGTACTCGATCGGCTGCTGGAGCCCGATCTGCCCGTCCTCGACTGCCATCTCGATCTCATCCTCCGAGGCGAAACGCTTCGGCCTCGGATCGAGCTCCTCCGACGTCTTCTCGTTCAGGTCGATGTCGGAGTACGTGAGGTAGTAGCCGCCCAGCACCATGTCCTGCGTAGGCGTCGTGAGAGGCCGCCCGTGCGCGGGCGAGAGGATGTTGTTCGACGACAGCATGAGAATCCGGGCCTCGGCCTGGGCCTCTGCGGACAGAGGCAGGTGGACGGCCATCTGGTCGCCGTCGAAGTCGGCGTTGAAGGCGTGGCAGACCAGCGGGTGCACCTGGATCGCCTTGCCCTCGACGAGCACCGGCTCGAACGCCTGGATCCCGAGGCGGTGCAGCGTCGGCGCCCGGTTCAGCAGCACCGGATGCTCCGCGATCACCTCCTCGAGCACATCCCAGACCTCCGGGACCATCGAGTCCACGTGCTTCTTGGCCGCCTTGATGTTCTGGACCGACTTGCGCTCGACGAGCCGGCTCATAATGAACGGCTTGAACAGCTCGAGCGCCATCAGCTTCGGCAGGCCGCACTGGTGCAGCCTCAGGTTCGGCCCGGAGACGATCACCGAGCGCCCCGAGTAGTCGACGCGCTTGCCGAGCAGGTTCTGGCGGAAGCGCCCCTGCTTGCCCTTGAGCATGTCGGAGAGCGACTTCAATGCCCGGTTGCCCGGACCAGTGACCGCACGGCCGCGGCGCCCGTTGTCGAAGAGCGCGTCGACGGCCTCCTGCAGCATCCGCTTCTCGTTGTTGACGATGATCTCGGGCGCACCGAGGTCGAGCAGCCGCTTGAGGCGGTTGTTCCGGTTGATCACGCGCCGGTAGAGGTCGTTGAGGTCGCTCGTGGCGAAGCGGCCGCCGTCGAGCTGCACCATCGGGCGCAGCTCCGGCGGGATCACCGGGACCGCCTCGAGGATCATCCACTCGGGCTTGTTCTCGGAGGTGATGAAGGCGTTGACGACCTTCAGGCGCTTGATCGCACGGGCCTGCTTCTGGCCCTTCGACGTCTTGATCGTCTCGCGCAGGCTGCCGGCCTCCGCCTTCAGGTCGAGATCCTTGAGCAGCTCGCGGATCGACTCCGCGCCCATGCCGCCCTGGAAGTAGACGCCGAAGCCGTACGGAGAGCCGAAGCGGTCCTTGAGCTCGCGGAAGATCTGCTCGTCGTTGACGATCATCTTCGGCTCGAGCTCGCGGAACAGCTGCCAGGTCTCCTCGAGGCGGCGCACCGAGTCGACGGCGGCCTCCTTCGCGTCCTCCTTGCGGGACTCGATGTCCTGGTAGGCCTCGCGCACCTTCACCGTCCACTGGACGATCGCGTCGAGATCCTCCTTCGAGATCTTGCCGTCGGTGCGTAGGCAGAGGTCGTTGGTGAGCTCACGCAGCTCGTCGGCGCTCGCATTCGGCTCTGACTGCTCGAGCACCTCGCGCAGGAGCCCCTTGCCGAGGTCACGCGCCTTCTCGAGCTGCTTCTGATCGACGTTGGCGACTGTCTCCGCGTCCTCTTCGGACAGCTCGGCCTTCTTGTCGAGCAGGCCCTCGAGGATCCGGTTGACGTGCTTGGTGATCGCGCCCTTCTTCGAGCCGGTCGCCTTGGCGAGCTGCTTGTTCAGCGGCGCAACCGCCTCGCGGATCGAGATCGCGACGTTGGCGACGTTCTCGAGCTCCTTCGGCGAGAGCCTGCGGTCGTCGCGGATCGCCGAGTTGCGGACGAGCTCGCGGATCTTCTTCGAGTCCTCGGTCGTGATCTGCGAGGCGATCTCGACGAACATCTTCCCGACCAGCTCGCGTACCTCCTCGAGCGGCGGCACGCCCTGCTCCTCGGCCCAGTTGGACAGGCCGCGGGCCCAGAAGTCGTCGTCCTCGTCGAAGTTCCGCTCCTTGCCCTTGGTGAAGTACTCGCGGCGCCGCTTGAGCCGGTCCTCGAGCGCCGCCAGGTTCTCGTCGCGGTCGACGTAGATCTGCTCGGACTCGGCCTTGACCTTGTCCTCGAGGTCGTTCAGGTCCTTCTGCCGAGCCTCGACGTCCACGGAGGTGACGATCGAGGCGGCGAAGTACAGGACCTTCTCGAGCTCGCGCGGCGCGATGTCGAGCAGGTAGCCGATGCGGCTCGGCACGCCCTTGAAGAACCAGATGTGCGAGACGGGCGCAGCCAGGTCGATGTGGCCCATGCGCTCACGGCGCACCTTCTGGCGGGTCACCTCGACGCCACAGCGCTCGCAGATGATGCCCTTGTAGCGGACGCGCTTGTACTTGCCGCAATAGCACTCCCAGTCCTTGGTCGGACCGAAGATGCGCTCGCAGAACAGGCCGTCGCGCTCGGGCTTGAGCGTGCGGTAGTTGATCGTCTCGGGCTTGGTGACCTCGCCCGAAGACCAGTCTCGAATCTGCTTGGACGACGCCAGCCCGATGCGGATGGCGTCGAACTCGTTGATGTCGATCAAAGCTCTCCTTCTTCTCCGTTGCTCGCCCTAGACGGAATTCCAGCCCGCGCAGAGCACTCGGCCTTCGGCCGAGTCCTGCACGCTCCGGTCGTCCGAGCTGCCGTCACTCCTCTACTTCTACGTCTGCCAGGTCGTCTGCTAGGGGGCCCTTTTGGGCCTCTGTCTCTTCCTTCGCTTCCTCCGCCGGGGCGACCTCGACGTCGGTCAGATCGCCCAGTTGCTCGTCGGCGGGCAGCACCAGCTCGCCGGTTTCGTCGGCGGTGTCGCCTCCGGCCTCGGTGTCCTCGGCCGTCGGCTGACGGGCCGCCGCCCGCAGCGAGCCCGGCGAGAGATCGATGCCGAGCTCCTCGGCCGCGCGCAAGAGCTCGTCGTCCTCCTCGCGCACCTCGACCTTCTCGCCCTCGTCCGAGAGGACGTTCACGTCGAGCGCGAGCGACTGCATCTCCTTCAGCAGCACCTTGAAGGACTCGGGGATCGACGGCTCGGCGATGTTCTCGCCCTTGACGATCGCCTCGTAGGCCTTCACGCGCCCGACGGTGTCGTCGGACTTGATCGTGAGCATCTCCTGAAGCGTGTAGGCGGCCCCGTAGGCCTCCAGCGCCCAGACCTCCATCTCGCCGAAGCGCTGGCCGCCGAACTGGGCCTTCCCGCCCAGCGGCTGCTGCGTCACGAGCGAGTACGGGCCCGTCGAGCGCGCGTGGATCTTGTCGTCCACGAGGTGGAGCAGCTTCAGGATGTACATGTAGCCGACGGTGACCTTCTGCTCGAAGTTCTCCCCGGTCCGGCCGTCGAACATCCGCACCTTGCCGGAGCAGTGCCTGCCCTGAGGCCGCTTCGGGTCGACCACGAACTTGATCGGCGAGTCGGGGTTCTGCTTCGTCCACGCGATCAGCGCCTCGTCGACGTCCGTCTCGGTGGCTCCGTCGAAGACGGGCGTCGCGATCGGAGACGAATCGTGGCCGTGACCGTTGCCGTTGGACGTGGCGGAAGCGCCGTTCTCGGCGAAGACGCCGTGCGCGGCCGCCCACCCGAGGTGGGTCTCGAGGATCTGGCCGATGTTCATCCGGCTCGGCACTCCGAGCGGGTTGAGCACGACGTCCACGGGCCGCCCGTCCTCCAGGAACGGCATGTCCTCGTCGGGCACGATCTTGGCGATCACGCCCTTGTTGCCGTGGCGGCCGGCGAGCTTGTCGCCCTCGGCGATCTTGCGCTTCTTCGCCACGTACACGCGCACGAGCTCGTTCACGCCCGGCGAGAGGTCGTCTCCGGCCTCTCGTGAGAACGTCTTCACGTCGATCACCTTGCCGCCCTCGCCGTGCGGGACCTTGAGCGAGGTGTCGCGGACCTCGCGCGCCTTCTCCTTGAAGATCGCGCGGATCAGCTTCTCCTCCGCCGTCAGCTCGGTCTCGCCCTTCGGCGTCACCTTGCCGACCAGCAGGTCGCCCGATCCGACCTCGGCGCCGATGCGCACGACCCCGCGCTCGTCGAGGTCCTTCAGGGACTCCTCTGAGCGGTTCGGGATGTCGCGCGTGATCTCCTCGTCGCCGAGCTTGGTCGAGCGGGCGTCGATCTCGTACTCGTGGATGTGGATCGAGGAGAGCACGTCCTCCTTGACCAGCCGCTCCGAGATCACGATCGCGTCCTCGAAGTTGTAGCCCTCCCACGGCATGAAGGCGACGAGCAGGTTCGCGCCGAGCGCGAGCTCGCCCTGGTCGGTCGAGCTGCCGTCGGCCAGAACCTGCTCGGACCGCACCTTGTCCCCCAGGCCGACGATCGGCTTCTGGTGGATCAGCGTGCCCTGGTTCGAGCGCATGAACTTGGTCAGCGGGTACTCGTGCTTCCCGTCCCTGCCGTCGACCACGATCCGGTCGGCGTCCACGTCGACGACGCTGCCCGCCTCGTCGGCGATGATCACATCGCCGGTGTCGACCGCGGCCCGGTACTCGAGGCCGGTGCCGACGAGCGGCGCCTGCGTGATCATCAAGGGCACCGCCTGCCGCTGCATGTTCGCGCCCATCAGCGCGCGGTTCGCGTCGTTGTGCTCGAGGAACGGAATCAGCGCGGTCGCGACCGAGACGATCTGCGCCGGCGCCACGTCCATGAAGTCGACGTCCTTCGGCCGCGCGGTGACGGCCTCGCCCTCGCGGGAGCGGCAGAGCACCTGCTCGTCCACGAAGCGCCCGGTCTTGTCGTCGACCTGCGCGCTCGCCTGGGCGATCGTGTACTGCGCCTCCTCCGCTGCGTCGAGGTAGATGATCTCGTCGGTCACCTTGCCGTTGGACACCTTCCGGTACGGCGTCTGGACGAAGCCGAACTCGGACACGGTCGCGAACGAGGCCAGCGAGCCGATCAGCCCGATGTTCGGGCCCTCCGGTGTCTCGATCGGGCACATGCGCCCGTAGTGGGTGGGGTGCACGTCGCGCACCTCGATCGGCGCGCGCTCGCGCGTCAGGCCGCCGGCACCAAGCGCCGAGAGCCGTCGCCGGTGCGTGAGCCCGGCGAGCGAGTTCGTCTGGTCCATGAACTGCGACAGCTGCGACGAGCCGAAGAACTCCTTCAGCGCCGCCACCACCGGCCGGATGTTGATGATCGTCTGCGGAGTGATCGTGTCCACGTCCTCCGTGGTCATCCGCTCGCGGACGACGCGCTCCATGCGGTAGAGACCGACGCGGAACGCCTCCTGGATCAGCTCGCCGACAGTGCGCAGGCGCCGGTTGCCGAAGTGCTCGTACTCATCGAGCTCGCCCCGGATCGCGTCACGCGGGAGCACGATCGCATCGGCCGCGAAGTCCTTCGACTCCGGGTCGACGCCGAGCTTGTCCGGCAGCTCGACGAGCTTCTTGACGAGCGCCAGGATGTCCTGCGTGGTCAGCACACGAACGTCGTCCGGGACGTCGACCGCGAGCCGCTGGTTCAGCTTGTAGCGGCCGACCTTGGTCAGGTCGTAGCGCTTGGGGTCGAAGAACAGCGACCGCAGCAGGTTGCGCGCGTTGTCGAGCGTCGGCGGCTCCCCCGGACGCTGCTTCTTGAAGACCTCGATCAGCGCCTCGTCCTCGCGCGTGGAGGGATCCTTCTCCAGCGTGTTGGCGATGTAGAGCGAGTTGCCGAACAGCTTCATGATCGCCTCGTTGGAGCTCGTGTCGAGCTTCCAGCCGGTCGTCGGGTCCTCCTCCGGCAGTGCGCGCAGGAGCGTGGTGATCGGCAGCTTCCGCTTCCGGTCGATACGCGCGTAGACGATGCCCTTCTTGTCGATCTCGAGCTCCAGCCACGAGCCGCGGCTCGGCATCAGGTTGGCGGTGAAGACCTGCTTCGCCGGGTCCTTGGGCTCCATCAGGTAGGCGCCCGGGCTGCGCACGAGCTGCGTCACGATCACGCGCTCGGTGCCGTTGATGATGAACGTGCCCCACTCGGTCATCATCGGGAAGTCGCCCATGAAGACGGTCTGCTCGCGGATCTCGCCCGTCTCCTTGTTGACGAAGCGGACGGTCATCGAGAGCGGCGCCTGGTAGGTCAGGTCCTTCTCACGGCATTCCTGGATGGTGACTGGAGCGTCTCCGAACTTGTACTCGCCGAACTCCACCGCCAGCGTGCCGGTGTAGTCCTCGATCGGAGAAATGTCGTCGATGGTCTCGCGCAGGCCCTCGCTGAGGAACCAGTCGAACGAGGCCTTCTGGATGTCGATCAGGTTGGGAAGATCGAGTACGTGCTTGAGGCGCGAAAACGTTTTGCGCGCGCGTGGCGCAGCGACCCTGGTGGTCAAATGGGGATGCCTCCCTTAAAAGCTCGGAGTGACTTCAGAATGCGGACAGGCGAACGTCGGCGCGGAACCGCCAAGAATAGCGAAAGAGGTGGACGCTGCGCAAGGCCCACCGTGAGGTGTGGGCCCGATGAGGCGCACCCACTATAGAGCCTCGCTCCGAAAACCGCCAGAGGTGCCCAATTGGGACGCTTCCGGAACCTTCGTCAGCGCCGATTACTTGACCTCGATCGCGGCGCCTGCCTCTTCGAGCTGCGCCTTGATCTGGTCGACCTCGTCCTGCGGGATGCCCTCCTTGACGGGGTTGGGCGCCCCGTCCACGAGGTCCTTGGCCTCCTTGAGGCCCAGGCCGGTGATCGCCCGGACGACCTTGATCACCTGGATCTTCTTGTCGCCGGCGCCGGTCAGGATGACGTCGAAGGAGCTCTTCTCCTCGGCGGCGGCACCGTCGCCGCCCGCCGGAGCGCCGCCCACCGCGGCCACGGCTACCGGTGCGGCGGCCGTGACGCCCCACTCCTCCTCCAGCTTGTTCTTCAGCTCGACGAGGTCGAGGACGGTCATGCCGCCCAGCTCCTCGACGATCTTGTCGGTATCGGTCTTAGCCACTGCTCTCCTCCTCTTGCTTCGCCTCCGCCTCGGCCTCTGCCTCCGGCTCGGGCTCCTCGGCTGACGGCTGTTCGGTTGCTTCGTCTGCAGGCGCATCGGCCTGCGGTTCTTCCTCGGCTGCCGGCTCGGACTCGGTCTGCGCTTCTTCCTCGGCCTCCGGCTGCGGCTCGGCCTCCGCCTTGGCGCTCCTCCGGAACCTCTTCGCCCTGCTCCTGCAGCTGACGGATGCGGGCGTCGAGCACGCCGACGAGATCGCGGAGCGGTGCGGCGAAGAGCCCGACCACCGTTGTCAGCGGCGCGACGACTGCGCCGGCGAGCTGGGCCCTGAGCACGTCTGCGGGAGGCAGCGTCGCGAGCCGTTTGATCTCGGCGTCGCCGACCAGCGAGCCCTCGAGCACCCCTCCCCTGATCACGAGCACGTCGTGCGCACGCGCGGTGTCGTTCAGGACCTTTGCCACGGCAGCCGGGTCGCCCTCGGCCTCGAGGAACGCGATCGCGGTCGGGCCGTCGATCAGCTCGAGCACGTGCTCCTTGCCCGCTGCCTCGGCCGCGCGACGCGTGAGCGTGTTCTTCACCACCGTGAAGCGCGCGCCGGCTTCGAGGAGCCGGCTGCGAAGCTCGTCGATCTCCGGCATCGTCAGGCCGCGGTAGTCGGCGACGATCAGCGTCTCCGAGTCGCGCAGGCGCTGGGCCAGCTGCTCCACGACTCGCTCTTTTTGTTCTTTCAGCATCGCTTCACCTCTTTTACGGAAAGAGCCCGCGCTCGGGCGGGCTCGGAGGGTCGATGCCTTCCGTGCTCCGCCTGCGCTGGGCTTCCGCCTCACGGCTGCCAGCGGTCTCGGGCGACTAAATGAAACCCGCGCAGACCCTCGGCCTCCGGCCGAGGCCTGCACGCTGGCTTCGTTGCGCTTAAACCGTTACTGCGTCTTGTTCCGCTCCTTCGAGCTCTTCCACGATGCCCCTCGTCCGCGCCGGGTCGACGTGGATCCCTGGGCCCATCGTGCTCGTCAGTGTAACCGTCTTGATGTAGCGGCCCTTCGCGGCCGACGGCTTAGCGCGCATGATCTCGTCGATCAGCGCCGCGTAGTTCTCGAGCAGCTGCCGCTCGTCGAAGCTCTTCTTGCCGATCGTGACGTGGACGTTCGCCCCACGGTCCGTGCGGTACTCGAGCTTGCCCGCCTTCGCGTCGCCGACGGCCTTCGCGAGGTCCATCGTGACCGTGCCGGTCTTCGGGTTCGGCATCTTTCCGCGCGGGCCGAGGATGCGGCCGAGCTTGCCGACCACGCTCATCTGGTCCGGGGTGGCGATCGCCACGTCGAAGTCGTCGAACCCTTCCTCGATCTTCGAGGCGAGGTCGTTCGTGCCCACGACATCCGCGCCGGCATCCTGCGCCTCTCGCGCCTTCTCGCCCTCGGCGAAGACCGCGACCTTGGTCTCGCGACCGGTGCCATGCGGGAGCATCAGCGTCCCGCGAAGCTGCTGCTCGGCGTGGCGCACGTTGAGGCCGAGGTTGAAATGCGCCTCGACGGTCTCGTCGAACTTCGCCGTCTCCGCACCCTTGAGCAGCTTGACCGCCTCGACAGGCGAATAGAGCTGCTCGCGGTCGATCTGGGCGCGCGCGCTCCGGTAGGCCTTGCCGTGTTTCATCGCTCCGTCTCCACGCCCATGCTCCGGGCCGTCCCGGCGATGATCAGCATCGCCTGCTCGACGTCGCGGGCATTCAAGTCCGGCATCTTCGTCTCCGCGATCGAGCGGAGCTGGTCGCGGCTCAGGCGGCCGACCTTCTCACGGTTGGGCTCGCCGGAGCCCTTCTCCAGCCGCAGCGCCTCCTTGATCAGGACGGCGGCCGGCGGCGTCTTGGTGATGAAGTCGAACGAGCGGTCCTCGTAGACCGTGATCTCGACCGGGATGATCCGGCCGTTCTCTTGCGCGGTCTGCGCGTTGAACGCCTTGCAGAACTCCATGATGTTGACGCCGTGCTGGCCGAGCGCGGGACCGACCGGCGGCGCCGGGTTGGCCTGTCCGCCCGGGATCTGCAGCTTGATGAGTGTCAGAACCTTTTTTGCCATCGTCGTATCGGTCGTTCTTCCTGGTTACGCCGGAGCCAGACTGAAGTCTGGCACCGGATTGCGCTTGGTGCCCGTCAGTCGATCTTCTTCACCTGGTCGAAGCCCAGTTCGACGGGCACCTGGCGCTCGAAGATGTCCACGAGCACCTTCAGCTTCTGCTGATCGGGATTGACGTCCACGATCTCCCCGTCGAAGTCGGAGAGCGGCCCGGACGTTACCTTCACCGACTCGCCGAGCGTGAACTCGACCTGGGCCCGCGGGCGCTCGCCCGTTGCCGCGCCCGTGCGCAGGATGCGGTCGACCTCGCCCTGCGAGAGTGGCACCGGCTTCGAGCCCGCCCCGACGAAGCCGGTCACACCGGGGGTGTTCTTCACCACTGTCCAGGCCTCGTCGTTCAGGTCCATGTTCACGAGCACGTAGCCCGGGAGGATCCGCTTCTCGGTCTGGACCTTCTGGCCGTCCTTGGTCTCGACGACCTGCTCGGTCGGGACGACGACGCGGCGGAAGCGCTGCTGCTGCGCCATCGAGTCGATCCGGTGCTCGAGGTTGGTCTTGACCTTGTTCTCGTGCCCGGAATAGGTGTTGATCGCATACCAGCGGAACATCGGAAGCCTTTACCTGAGCAGGATGTGCTGGACGAAGCGACGGAAGATCTCGTCGGCGAGGAACAGGTACGTGCCCGTGATCAGGCACGCGATCAGGACGACGGCGGTTCCCTGGATCAGCTGCTGCTGACCGGGCCAGTCGACCTTCTTCAGCTCGCCCCAGGACTCCTGGACGAAGTTCCAGAAGCCGCCGCCCGGAACGTGGCGGCCGCCGTCCGCGCTCGCGGGCTCGGCCGCCGGGCGCAGCTGCTGCTGCTGCTGCTGCTGGCGCGGGCGCGTGCGCTGCGCCGCAGCCTGGCTCTCCTCCTGAGCGGCGCGACGGGCCCTGCGCTCGGAACGTGTCTGTCGCGCCATGCCTACCTCGTCTCCCGATGGGGCGTGTGCTTGCCGCACCAGCGGCAGTACTTCCGGAATTCGACGCGGTCCGGCGTGTTCCGCTTCGATTTCATGGTCTGGTAGTTACGCCGCTTGCACTCGGTGCAGGCGAGCGTGATCCCAACTCTGACTCCGGTTGCCATGTCTGTTCTTCAGTCCTTCGAGTTTCGCGAGGAGGTAGCGGCGGGAGGACTCGAACCTCCGACACGCGGATTATGATTCCGCTGCTCTAACCAACTGAGCTACGCCGCCGCGCGCGGCTGAGTGTAGCAGTCGCCCTTTCGATTCTTAGGCGGTCGTCCGTGCACGTTCACGAGCTCAACTGGATGCAGGTGGAGGACTACCTGACCCGCGACGACCGGATCGTCCTCCCTCTCGGCTCGACCGAGCAGCATGCGTATCTCTCGCTCGGGACCGACAACATCCTCGGCGAGCGTGTCGCGCTGGAGGCGGCGGAGCCGCTCGGCGTCCCGGTGCTGCCGGTCCTGCCATACGGTCTCACACCTGCGTTCGGCGCCTACCCAGGAAGCCCATCGTTGCGGTTCGAGACGCTGATCGCCGTGGTACGAGATTTGCTCGAAACCCTCCACTCGCAGGGCTTTCGCCGGTTCCTGCTCGTGAATGCGCACGGCGGCAACGCACCAGTGAGCGGGCTGCTGAAGGAGTGGACCGCCGACCATGACGGCGCGCAGGCGATCTTCCACAGCTGGTTCAACGGGCCGCAGGTGCTCGAGGTCGCCCTCGCGATCGACAAGGAGTACTCGCATGCGAACTGGGGCGAGGACTTTCCCTGGACCCGGCTCGAGGGTGTCGACCCTCCTGCCGAGGGCAAGCCGATGGTGGACGAAGCCGCCTATCGCGTCGCGGGGCCGGCGGAGGTGCGCGAGTTGATCGGTGACGGGTCGTTCGGCGGTCTCTACCGGCGCTCCGACGAGGAGATGCGGCGAATCTGGGAGGCCGGGGTCAGCGAGGTGCGCGAGCTGCTCGAGAACGGCTGGCGATGACGGGCGCCGACCCCATCCGGCAGTTCAACGACTGGCTCGCGGAGGCGCGGGCGGCAGGCGTCCCGCTACCGGAGGCGATGACGCTCGCCACGGCGGACGCTTCGGGCCGTCCGTCCGCGCGGATGCTGCTCCTGAAGGGCGCCGACGAGCGGGGCTTCACGTTCTTCACCGGGTATCAGAGTCGCAAGGGGCGGGAGCTCGAGGAGAACCCGCGCGCCGCGATCGTCGTCTACTGGAACGCGCTCGGGCGCCAGGTCCGGGTCGAGGGGACCGTGCGCCGCCTCCCCGTCGAGGATTCGGACGAGTACTGGGCCACGCGACCGCCACGCTCGCGTGCGGCAGCCGCGGCCTCACGGCAGAGCGAGCCACTCGCCTCGCTCGAGGCGCTCGAGGCCGAGACCGAGCGCCTCCTGGCCGAGCATGGCGGTGAGGTTCCTCGCCCTGAGCGCTGGGGCGGATACATCCTCGAACCGGACGCGATCGAGCTGTGGCAACACCGTGACGACAGGCTGCACGACCGCTTCAGGTTCACGCGCGCGCGCGAGGCCTGGGTCTCGGAGCGGCTGTCCCCGTAGCGAGTTGCGGCGGCGGTAGGGTGCAGACGTGGCCGCCCAGCCCACCCTCCTGCTGATCGACGTGCAACAGGCCTTCGACGACCCCGGCTGGGGCCCTCGAAACAACCCTGACGCCGAGGGCCGCATCGCGGACCTGCTTGCGGCCTGGCGCGAGGCGGGCGCCCCGGTGATCCACGTGCGGCATCGGAGCGTCGAGCCCGACGGCCTGTTCGACGACGGCGGATTCGAGTTCAAACCGGAGGCTGCGCCGCTCGAAGGCGAGGCGATGCTCGAGAAGACGGTCAACAACGCGTTCGTCGGCACCGACCTCGAACAACGCCTGCGAGCCACCGACACGGAAACGGTCGTCGTCGCCGGCCTGACGACGGATCACTGCTGCTCGTCGACGGCTCGAATGGCGTCGGATCTCGGCTTCGATGTGTGGTTTCTTGCGGATGCGACGGCGACCCACTCGCGGCAGCTGCCGGACGGAACACGGTTCGACCCGGACACGATGCACGCCTCGGCTCTCGCCAGCCTGAACGACGAGTTCGCGGAGGTCGTGGACACGGCCGAAGCCGTCAGCCGGCTGAGACGACAGACGACGTAGTTCCCTGCACGAGGCCGCCGCCGCTACTTCACGAGCGACAGCAGCTTGAACATCGGCAGGTACATGGAAATGATGATCACGCCGACCATGGCGCCGACGCCGATCATCATCAGTGGCTCGATGATCGCGGTCAGCGAGGAGATTGCCGTGTCGACCTCGTCCTCGTAGAAGTCGGCGATCTTCCCGAGCATCTTCTCGAGCTCTCCGGTCTCCTCGCCGATCTTCACCATCTGGCTGACCATCGGCGGGAAGACGGGGTTCTCGATCAGCGGCTGGGCGATCGGGACGCCCTGGTGCACCTTCTGGCGCACCCCGGCCAACGCCTCCTCGACGACCCAGTTGCCGGCCGTCTGCCCGGTGATCTCGAGCGCCTTGATGATGTCCACGCCGGCCGCGACCAGGGTCGAGAGGGTGCGTGAGAAGCGCGCCATCGTCACCTTCAGGACGACGTCGCCGATCTTCATGGGGATCTTCAGCTTGATGCGATCCCAGAGCTGGCGCCCCGCCTCGGTCTTCTTGAAGCGGCGGACTCCCCAGATCGACCCCCCGATGGCGGGGAAGATGATGTACCAGTGATGGCGGAGCTGGTCCGAGGCGGCCACGACCCATTGCGTCAACGTCGGCAGCTCGCCGTTCAGCTGCGCGAAGATCTTCACGAAGACGGGCACCAGGAACATCAGTAGCCCGATCAGAACGAGGGTGGCGAAGATCAACACCATCGTCGGGTACATCATGGCGCTCTTGACGCGGCGCTTGATCTGCGTCTCCTTCTCGATCTGATAGGCGACGCGGTCGAGAACCGTGTCCAGGATTCCCGCCGCCTCCCCGGCCTCGACCATCGCCACGTAGAGCCGGCTGAAGATCTTCGGGTGCCGCGTGAGGGCCTGCGAGAGGAGGAGGCCGCCCTCGACGTCGGCCCGGATCTCCTTGATCACGAGCGCGAAGTAGGGGTCGTCGGTCTGCTCCTCGAGGATCACCAGGGAGCTGACGACGTTCAGGCCCGCCTCGATCATCGTTGCGAACTGGCGCGAGAAGATCTGCAGCGTCTTCGGCTTGATCTTCTTGAAAACGGTGCGAACGCCCTCTTCGCCGCTCGCCGGGAGCTCTTCGAGAAGCTCGGGCAGGAGCCCGCGGATGCGGAGCTGCTCTCGCGCGGCGTCCAGATCGGGCGCGTGGACCTCGCCCGCAAGCTGAAGACCCTCAGCGTTGATCGCGCTGTAGGTGTACGCCGCCATACGAGGGTCGTATCGGCAGGGTGAGAGCGCCGCTTGAGAGACGCGCGCGGCTTGCCGATAGGGATTCCGTGAGTCTGCGGCTGCGCTCCGAACAAGGCTTTGGCCTGATCGAGCTCCTGATGGCCATGGTGATGCTGAACATCGGCATCCTGGCGATCGTGGCCGCGTTCAACTCCGGGATGTTCGCGATGAATCGCGCCAGCCAGATCTCGACCGCCTCGGCGCTGGCCGACTCCCAGATGGAGCTCTACCGCTCGCTCGTCTACGACTCGATCAACCTCGACTCGACCTCGCTCTCGAGCGTCGACAACACCTACAAATGCGACTCGGCGCTCGGGGCCTCGTGCCCGAACTCGACGGGAGCAGAGGTTCAGACGGTCTGCTCCGGCCCACCGATTCAGTGCAACCCGAGCCGCTCGGTCACCGGTGCCGACCGCAAGGCCTACCGGATCGACACGTACATCACGTCGGTCACGCCGACCGGCGGACGGGCGACCAAGCTGGTCACCGTGGTCGTGCGGAACGCGAAGGCCCTCTCGGCCCGGCCGTTCGCGCGCATCTCGTCGACGTTCGACGCGTCGACCGGTAGCTAGAGCCCGAACCCAAGTAACAGTCTGTTACTTGGTGTGTGAAGCGGCTGTTGGACCGGCGCGGCGCTCCTTGACGCACCAAGGCGCTCCCCGTGATCCCCGTCAACCATGCGATTTGCGAACCCTCGCCGGGGCGAGGTCGGCGCCAAGGAGGAAGAAGCAAGTAACAGTCTGTTACTTGGAGCCGGAGCCTTCGCGCTGGGCGGGCCTAGCTCGTGGAGAGGAGGCGCAGCACGTAGCGCGTGCCGTCGGCGGTGTTCATCAGCGTCAGCGGCTTGTTCTTCTTCAGCGTCACCGTCGCGCCGCCGCTCTCGAGGGCGCCGCCCGCTATGCCGACCTTGGCCGTCTTGGTCGTGACCGAGACGAGCGTGAAGGTGGGATCGGAGCTCGGGAACTGAGCGCCGACCTGGACACTCTGGGAGGAGCCGTTCACCGAGATCACTGCGCTCGTCGGGGCAGCTGGTGTCGCAGCCGGGGCGTTGCCCGCCGGCGCTTCGCTCGAGCCCCCGGTCGCGGGCGCGACGATAGTCGGCGGTTTCTGGGTGCCCGTGCTCGGCGCGCTCGACGTGCTCGTCGAGCAGGTCGAGGCGTCCGAGTCGGTGCAGCCGATCTTCAGCTGCTGAACGAACGGATCCTTGGTGCGGAAGAGCCCGAAGGCGAGCAGCTGCCCCGACTCCGGGATCGGCGGGGTGTCCGGGTCGGTCAAGCCGTCGCCGGAGCTCGTTGCCGCAGCGGCAGTCGCGTTGCCGCCGCTCAGTGACGGCGCGGCGATCGGCCCGGAGGTGACTGTCGTGGGCGTAGATGTCGTCGCGGCCGTGTCGTTCGCGCTCGGCGGATTGAGCATCTTCATCGTCCGCGGAACCTGGAAGGCGAGGAGCCCGAGCAGGAGCACGCCGCCGATTGCCGCGTAGATCTTCTGCTTCTTGGCCTTCGCCTTGGGATCGAACTTCTTCGCCATGGCCTAGGTGCCCGCCGGTGCGGCCGTCGCGGTGCTCGGCGCGGGGGTCGGGGTGGGAGTCGTCGGCGTCGTCGTCGTGGGCGTCGTGGTCGTGGTCGTCGGCCCGGTCGCGCCGGTCGCGCCTGTCGCTCCCGTCGCGGGGGCCGCAGGAGCACCGGCCGGCAGGACGGTCGGTGCCGTTCCCGTGCCGAAGACGAACGCGTCGATCACGAGGTGCGCGCGAATCTGCGGGAAGCCGGGCGGCGGCGGGGCCTCGGCGAAGTCGATCGAGTCGATCGCGTACAGGCGCCCGGTCGCGTCCAGTGCGCCACCGCGCACGTCGACGAGGTTTCTCAGCCGGTAGAGGAAGTCCGAAAGGTCGTAGAAGTTGCCCTGGAACTCGACCGTGATGGGGATCGCGAGGTAGCCCGAGATCGGGGTCGCGGTCGTCGCCGGCGTGATCTGCTCGAACGTGATCCCGCTGTCCTCGGCGATCTGGTTCAGCTCGAGGATGATGCCCGGCATGTCGACCTGGTCGGGCATGGCCTTGGTGAGCCGGTAGACGTCGGCGACGCGGATCTTCGCCCCGTTCTTGGCCTCGAGCGTCAGCGCGCGCGCAGCGGTGATGGCGTCGTTCGTGTCCGCGATCTGCTTCTCGAGATCGCCGGCATGAGCGCGCTGCGGGCCGATGACCAGGAACCAGCCGCCGAGCCCGGCGAGCACGACGCCGAGCACGATCAGCGCGATCACGACCGGCTGCGGGACGCGGCGCTTCACCTCGTGCCTCCCGGAGAGCGGACGTCCGCCGCGATGATGAAGTGGACGGCGTTCGAGCCGCCGATCTGGGTCAACGTGCTCTGCTGGAGCTGGACGTTGACGAGGTCGGGTACGACCGCGAGCCTGCTCAGCAGCCGTGCAACCGCGGCATGCGAGTACGTGTAGCCGTCGAGCGTGAACTCCGTCGCCGCGACCGTCGTGCCCGTAGGAGCCGCCGCGTCAGGGACCGACGACGAGACGGGAGCCTTCGCCGAGAGCGTTGCGAGCCAGACGTCGTCCGGGAGGACGAGCGAGAGCTCACGGAAGATCCTGTCCCACGAGACGCGCCGCGAGAGCGCACTGCTCAACGCGGCCACACGCACCTGCTTGTCGCTCGCAAGCGCGCTCTGCGTCTGAACCTTCGAGGCGTCGGGCGTGGGGATCGCACGCAGGGTGTCCTGCAACGACGAGAGCTCGGCTTGCTTGTCCTTGACCTTGCCGCTCGCGGAGAGAAACGCGGCCGAGAGCACGCCGGTCAGCAGCACTGCGGCCACCACCGGGACGAGGATGATCCACTGTGTCTTCTGGCGGCCGCCCCGTGCGTCTTCTCGCGGAAGGAGGTTGATCGCGCGCACGTCAGTCCTCGATTCCCAGGCCGATGGCGACTGCGAGCGAGCCGACCTGCTCGGCCTCGCGAACCTTGCGTCCGAGCTTCACGCGCGTGAGCGGATCGCCGACGGCGACGCGGACGCCGATCAGCTTCTGCAGCTCCTCGGCGAGCCCGGCCAGATGAGCGGTGCCGCCCGTGATCACGATCTCGCCGATGCCCAGAGAGCCCGGCTGGTTCTGGTAGAACTGGAGCGAGGAGACGAGCTCCCGAGCAAAGGCCTGAAGCTGCCGGCGAATCGCCTCGCGTGCGTTGTCGGCCTGCTCCTGAGTGAGCCCCTCCGGCACGTTCGCCGTGACGAGCGAGAGCTCGCGCTTGACCGGCTCCGCTTCGGAGGGCGCGCAGTTGAGATCCCGCGAGATCGCGACGTCGAGCGTTTGGCCTCCCCAGTCGAGCACGCGCGTGAACTCGCAGACGCTGCCGTCTGAGACCGCGAAGGTGGACCGGTCGTGGCCGATCGAGACGACGACGAGGGCGGCATCCGCCGGCCCGTCGTCCTCTGTCGTCGGAGGCTCGCCAAGAGCGCGCAAGAGCGCGAAGGCTTCGAGGTCGATCCCCGACAGGCGGATCCCGGCCTTCTTGCAGGCGCTGACGTAGCGGTCGATCAGCTCGCGGTAGGCGACGACGAGCAGGATCCGGCGCACGACGTTGCCCTCCTCGTCGACCCGGTCGCCGAGGACGTGGTAATCGAGCACGGCCTCCTCGATCGGAATCGGAAGGGCCTCCTGGGCGCGGAAGCGGATCGCGTTCTCGAGCTGCTTCGGATCGTCGATGCCCGCGATCTCGAAGATCCGGACGCCGATGCGGTTGTTGGCGATCCCGAGCCGCACGCCCTGGCGCGGAAGCTTGTGTTTGCGGAAGAAGGCGCGCAGCGCCTCGGCAAGAAGCTCCGGCTCGCGCAGCTCACCGCCGACCACGAGACCGTGGTCGAGGTCCTCGCGCGCGACCTGGACGAGCTCCGGCGACCCATTGTTGACGACCCGGGCGGCAGCGAGCTGGGAGGCGCCGATCTTCAGCCCCACGACCCGCTTGGCGCGCTTGTGGTTGCCCTGGCGGCGGAGGCCTCGCTTCGCCTTGCGCGGGCTTCGCGGGCTTCTCGGGCTTCTCGCCGGCGCTCGTCGGCTCGTCGGCCTCGGCTTTGGCGGCCTTCGGCTTGCGCCGGAACGAGAAGGAGATCTCCTTCTTCAGCAGCGAGCTCTTTTCCTCGAGATCCTCCAGCGGCTCCTCGACCGTCCCGACAGGCTCCAGCGTAGGCTCCGGGGCCACCTCGGACACAGGCTCGTCCTCGAGCTCGACCGGTGGCACGGGCGCGGGCACGGGCACGGGCTCGGGCGCAGGCACGGGCTCGACCGGCTCCACTTCCGTCTCCTCGAGCGCCTCCGGCTCCTCGTCACCCTCCTTCTTGCGGCCGAAGGAGATCTCCTTGTTCCAGTCGACCACGGCTACGCCTCGGCGATCCGGAGGCTCGGCGTGGCATCGGCCGGCTCAGCGGGCACCTGGAAGCCGGAGCGCTCGAGCAGGCTGTACAGCTGCTCGGGACGGCTGGAACGCGAGAGCGCGGCCTCCAGGGTGATGACGCCGCGCAGGGTGAGGTCGGCGAGCGACTGCTCCATCGTCTGCATTCCGCGCGCCGTCCCGGTCTGCATCACGGAGTACACCTGCTCGACCTTGGACTGGCGGATCAGGTTCCGGACGGCGTCGTCGGGGAAGAGGATCTCGAGCGCGGGGACGCGGCCCTTTCCGTCGGCGGTGGGTAGCAGCGCCTGCGTGACGATGCCCTCGAGCGTCGCCGCGAGCTGAATCCGGATCTGGTCCTGCTGCCCGCCGGGGAAGGCGTCCACGACGCGATCGATCGTCCCCGGAGCGCTCTGGGTATGGAGTGTCGCGAAGACGAGGTGGCCCGTCTCGGCCGCGGTCAGCGCGGTGGAAATCGTCTCGAGGTCGCGCATCTCGCCGAGGAGGATCACGTCGGGGTCCTGGCGGAGCGCGGCGCGGAGAGCCTCCGCGAAGCTGGTCGCGTCGACACCGATCTCGCGCTGGTTGACGACGCAGCGCTTGTGCCGGTGCACGAACTCGATCGGGTCCTCGATCGTGAGGATGTGCTCGGCGCGCTTGCGGTTGATCTCGTCGATCAGCGCCGCGAGGGTCGTCGACTTGCCCGAGCCGGTCGGCCCGGTGACGAGGATGAGCCCGCGCGGCCGCTCGGTCAGCTCGTGAAGGGCGGAGGGGATTCCGAGCTCCTCGAGCGTCTTGATCTCCGTCGGGATGAGGCGGAAGGCCGCGCCAAGTGCCTCGCGCTGCCAGTACACGTTCACGCGGAAGCGCGCGAGGCCGGGAATCGAATGCGCCAGGTCGATCTGCCGGCTGAGCTCGAGGTGCTTCTGCTGCTCGGTCGAGAGGATGCGGTACAGCAGCTGCTGTGTGACGTCGGCCGTCAGCGGCGGGATGTCCTGGAGCGGCTCCAGCTTCCCGCGCACGCGCACGGCCGGGTGCGCGCCCACGGCGACGTGCAGATCCGACGCGTTCCGCGCCACCATCTGCTCGAGCAGATCGTCGATCGAGTACAGAGTTTCCGCCATGGCCGCTGGGCTGCTATCGGCAGCGCCATTCCCTTTCTTGAGGGTCGTTTCGGAGGGCCGGCGGGTGATCAGCGTTCACCCAATCGGGGGGTGGACCAGGGCGACTCGGCGGGCGATAGAGGAGCAGGCCATCTGCGCACCCCCCCTTCAAGGAGGACCAAAGAATGCTTGCAAGGCTTTCGCACCGACTCGGCCAGGTGCGGCGTGAGGAAGGTTTCACCCTCATCGAGCTCCTGGTCGTCATCATCATCCTCGGGATCCTGCTTGCGATTGCGATCCCCTCGTACCTGAGCTTCCGCACCCGGGCGAACAAGTCCGCTGCGCAGGCCAACGTTCGTGCTGCCGTTCCCGGCATGGAGGCGTTCAACGCCGACCACGCCACCGGTTACACGGGCGTCACCCTGACCAAGCTCCAGGGCTCCTACGACGCCGGGATCAAGAACATCAAGATCTCGGTCGCGACCGTCGGCGGGTACTGCATCCGCAACACCGTCCCCGGCACGGTCACGTACCACAAGTCGGGCCCGTCCGGCGACATCAAGGTCGGCGCCTGCTAGGAAGCTCGCTTGCGAGCGGTGTGAAAGGGCGCGGGAGACCGCGCCCTTTCTCTTTCGTGCTAACGGTTGAGGCCGTTGGAGCCGATACCGAACGCGTGAGCGGCACACTGCGGCAGACCATGGCGCGCGACGAGCGCGGCTTCACCCTGATCGAGCTCCTCGTCGTGGTGATCATCCTCGGGATCCTGCTGGGGATCGCGATCCCCTCGTACCTCAGCTTCCGCACCCGGGCGAACAAGTCCGCTGCGCAGGCCAACGTCCGCGCAGCAATTCCCGGGATGGAGGCTTTCAACGTCGATCACGCCACCGGCTATGTGGGCGTCAGCCTCGCGAAGCTCCAGGCCAGCTACGACGCCGGGATCAAGAGCGTGACGATCCGCGCGGCGACTGTCGGCGGCTACTGCCTCGAGAACACCTCCCCGACCACGGTCACGTACCACAAGTCCGGGCCGGCCGGGGACATTCGCTCCGGCAGCTGCTGAGACCGGCTCACCCGTACGGGTGTGTGGCTTGGAGCCATCGCAAGCCGATCTATTCGGGAGCCACCGTAGTTCCCGAAGCCGAAGGAGCAACATCATGAACAGCATGCGGCGCCGCCTGACGAGGGACGATCGCGGTTTCACCCTCATCGAGCTCCTGGTCGTCATCATCATCCTCGGGATCCTGCTTGCGATTGCGATCCCCTCGTACCTGAGCTTCCGCACCCGGGCGAACAAGTCCGCTGCGCAGGCCAACGTCCGCGCTGCCGTCCCCGGCATGGAGGCGTTCAACGCCGACCACGCCACCGGTTACACGGGCGTCACCCTGACCAAGCTCCAGGGCTCCTACGACGCCGGGATCAAGAACATCAAGATCTCGGTCGCGACCGTCGGCGGGTACTGCGTGGTCAACACGGTCCCCGGCACGTTCACGTACCACAAGTCGGGGCCGTCGGGCGACATCAAGCCGGGTAGCTGCTAGGCACGATTCGACAAGTCTTGCGAGGAGGGCGCGGGAGACCGCGCCCTTCGTCTTTTCCGGGTCAAGCGACGCCGGCGAAATGCCGATAGGAACACCGTGGCCCTGAGTCCTCGCGTCCGGATTCTCGCTGCGGCACTCCTCGTGGCCGTGCTTGCGCTTGCCGCAGGCTTTCTGCTGCTCGGCCGGGGCCAGAGCTCCTCGCAGGCAGCCGTGAAGACGATCAGGCCTCTGCATCCCGTGAAGAAAGCGGCGACGAAGCACGTGCTGGCCGTCAAGACGGTCAAGCCGGCGAAGAAGCCGGCCAGGAAGCCGGTCGCCAAGCGCGTGGTGCACGTTCGGCCTGCGGTCGTGAACGGCATGCCGGCCGCGCTCGCGTCGGCGCTGGCATCGCACCGGGTCGTGGTGGTCTCCCTCTACACGCCTCGCTCGCCCGTGGACGCGATGTCGACCGACGAGGCCAGGCACGGGGCGGCGCTTGCCGGTGCAGGGTTCGTCGCGCTCAGCGTCGCGGACGAGAAGATCGTCTCCCCCCTCACCTCCCTTTTGACCGGCGCTCCCACCGCCGCGGATCGCGTTCTCGATGGACCGGCCGTGCTGGTGTTCCAGCGCCCACGGACGTTGTTCGTCCGCCTGAACGGGTTCGCAGACCGGGACACGGTCGCACAGGCAGCGACGAACGCCGACACGCCGGCCGGGTGAGCAGCGAAGGCTCCCTCGCCCCGCCCGCGGGCCGCGAGCTGTTCGTGCGACACGCCCGCAAGGACGGCCGCTCGGTCGCCGTCATCCGCGCGGTCGACCACGGGACATCCTGCGTCGTGGAGGCGGAGATCTACCCGCCAGGCGTGGCCGGCTCCGAGCCGACACGCCCGGGCCCGTACACGTTCGCGGACGCCCGCGAGGCAACGGCATTCGTGACGGAAGCGGTCGAGGCACTGATGTACCTCGGCTGCGACGTTCAGGCAGCCTAGGCGTGGGGGAACCCCTGGTTCCCCCACGAGCCCCCTCCTTCACAACCTCGACGCGACTCGGAGAGATCCAGGAGCCGCCTCTTGCCTGGGTCACGCAGCTGGTCTTGGCGTAGTGAGGCTCCCGCCGGGCAAAGCCCGGCTCCGCCGGCAAGCCTCGTCGCTTTGCACGGCGACCTAGCAACACCGGTTCGAGGCTTCGTTCGATCTTGCCAAGCGTCACGACGGCGCGCAGGGAGCCGAAGAACAGTGACAGTCACTGTGACTGTCACTGGGACCTGGCCCTCTGGGCCGTGTCTCTGCGGCGGGAGGGCTGCCCGCAGGCTCGCTGCCACTCGCTCAGACGGTGACGCGGGCGAGCTCTTCCAGCGACGTCAGGCCGGCTCCGACCTTCGCGAGGCCGTCGTCCCAGAGGGTTCGCATGCCCTCCTCGATCGCGGCCCGCTCGAGCTCTTCGCGGCTTGCCTTCGACGCCGCCAGGCCCTCCAGCGTCTCGCTCATCACGAGCAGCTGGTAGATGCCGATCCGGCCCTTGTAGCCGGTCTGCCCGCACCTGGGACAGCCCTTCTTGCGGTAGAAGACGGTTCCGTCCGCGGCAGCCGCCACCTCGGGCGAGACACGGGCCTTGAGCAGCTCGTCGGTCGTGGGCTTGTACATCTCGCAGCAGTGCGTGCAGAGCTTCCGTGCGAGCCGCTGGGCAAGCACGGCCGAGACCGCGGAACCCGTCAAGAACGGTTCGACGCCCATCTCGTTCAGACGCGTGAGCGCGCCCGGCGCGTCGTTCGTGTGCAGCGTCGAGAGCACCAGGTGGCCCGTCAGCGCAGCTTCGATCGAGATCTTGGCCGTCTCGCCGTCGCGGATCTCGCCGACCATCACGACGTCGGGATCGGAGCGCAGGATCGAGCGCAGCGCCGCGGCGAAGGTAAGGCCGGCGCGCGTGTTGATCTGCACCTGGTTCACGCCGGCGAGCCGGAACTCGACGGGATCCTCGACGGTGATGATGTTGATCGCGGGGTTGTTGATCTCGGTCAACGACGCGTAGAGCGTGGTCGACTTTCCCGAGCCGGTCGGCCCGGTGACGAGGATCGCCCCGGTCGGACGGCGGATCATCTCCTCCATCCTCGCCCGCATCTCGTCGGAGAGGCCGAGCTCGGTCAGGGTCGGCGCTCTCTTCGACTTGTCGAGAAGGCGCATGACGACCGCCTCTCCCTCGACGGTCGGCAGCGTCGCTACGCGAACGTCCATCATTCGTCCCGCCGCGGCGGCGTTGAGCGAGATGCGGCCGTCCTGCGGCTTGCGGCGCTCGGCGATGTCGAGCTTCGCGAGCACCTTCAGGCGCGTTGTCACTCCGGCCATCATCCGCTTCGGGATGCGCTGCACCTCGTGCAGGACACCGTCGATGCGCAGCCGGACGACGAGCGCGTCTTCCTGAGGCTCGAAGTGGATGTCGCTGGCCCCGTCCTCGGCCGCCTGGAAGATGATCGAGTTGACGAGCCGGACGAGCGGGACATCCGAGATGCCGTCGTCGACCTCGAGATCGTCGGCCTCCTCCTCGGGCTCGGCGAGCAGCCCGTCCTCCTCGTCGACCGCCGCCCGGGCGCCGAACGCCTCGGAGGCGCGCGCAAGGCGGCGAATCTCGTTCTCGATGTCCTCGCGCGAGGCGACACCGAGCTCGAGCTGGTAGCGCGTGGCCAGCTTCAGCTCGTCGATTGCGTGGACGTTCCCCGGGTCCGCGACCGCCACCCGAAGGACGTCGCCCTCGAGCGTGTAGGGGACGGCGACCACGCGCTCCATCACGTGGATGGGCAGCTCCCGGGCTGCCTCCTCGTCGACCTGGGTCAGCGGCAGGTCGACGAACGGCAGGTGGTAACGGCTGGCGAGCGTGCGCGCGATGCCCTCGGACGAGGCCGCGCCCTCGTCGAGCAGCGCCTGTGCGAAGGAACCGCCCTGCTTGACCCGCCCCCGGATGCCGGCGAGCTTGTCAGCCGCGATCAGGCCCGAGGCTTCGAGCAGGTCGGCGACGAGCTCCGCGACCTCGTTGACCGGGAACGGGGCGTTCAGGCCGGCGCCGCCGCCCGATTGGGCGGTGTTTTCAGCTTCCGAGCGTCCGGAGAGCCTCAGGTTGTTTGGCCGCTTGAGATCCATCGAATCCCTCGAATGAGGTATCGGCAGATCGATGGCGAAAGCTGAGCGATCGATGAAACCCGCGCAGAGCACTCGCCCTCCGGGCGAGTCCTGCACGCTGGCGTCGAGCCGCTAGAAGGTCTTCAAGTACGCATCGAGCAGCGGTTCGCCCACAAACAGGGCGATCAGCGCTCCCAGAGCCAGGAACGGCGCGAACGGGATGCCCATCTTGCGCGCCGCCGAGCCGTGCCGCGCCAGGAGGACGACACTCGGCACGAGCGCGGCCAGCATTCCCAGCATCAGGCCGACGCCGACGAGACGCCCGAGCATCGCGCCGAGCAACAGCGCCAGCTTGACGTCCCCCATGCCCATCCCCGCCGGATAGGCGAGCGCCGCGATGAACAGGAACCCGGAGGCGCCGAGCGCCGCGAGCAGCCACTCGGGGCTCGGCTCGAGCACGGTCTGCGCGACCAGGACGATCGCGGCGGCCGGAAGGACGACCCGGTTCGGGACGATCCGATGGGTCAGGTCCGTCGCGGTCACGATCACGAGCACGACGCAGAAGAAGGCGCTCACGAACGCCTCTCCGGTCAGGCCGAAGACGACGAAGCACGCCGCGACGAGCCCCGCCGTGGCGAGCTCCACCGCCGGGTAGAGCGGGCTGATGCGCACGCCGCAGGAGCGGCAGCGCCCGTGCAGCAAAAGGTAGGAGAGGAGGGGCACGTTGTCGTACCAGGCGAGCTCGGTCGCGCAGCTCATGCAGGCCGAGCGCGGGTGCACGACCGAGCGGCGCAGCGGCAGACGAGCCGCGACCACGTTCACGAAGCTGCCCAGCGCGAGGGCCGGCCAGAACGCGAGCACACCGAGAGCGACGTCCACGGGCCTCCTATCGGCAGGGTCCGCGGGGCAGTTGAGCCTGGGGTCGTCTAGCCGCTGTAACTGTCCGGCACGAGCACCAGGGTGTCGGTGTAGCCGCTCTGCGCAGGCTGGCCCGGAACGGGTGTCCCGAACGGAACGTAGGTGTCGCTGGCGTTGTTGGCGAGGAACACCTGGTGGGCGATCACCGAGCCCCAGACTCCGACGTTGTTGGACTCGTTGAAGTCGCCGTTGCACTCGATCGCGCCCTGGAACTGCGCGTTGTTCGAGAGGCTCATCGCGAAGCTCGGGCTCTGATTGTTGGAGCCGGCGACGAGCACCATCAGGTTGCTACCCGTGTCCCAGGAGTTGGTGCAGCCCGCGATCCCGCAGACGCTGCCGCCGCCGAGGCTGACCGTGCCCGCGGCGTAGATCGTGGCCCGGCCCGAGTAGACGACCGCCTGGCTGAAGTTGAGGTTGCCGTCGAAGAACAGCGTGCCGTTGGTCGTCATCGTGTTGGTCGAGTCGTTCCAGGCGATCCTGCCGAGCTGGTTCCCGGACCCGTCGGTGAAGGTGCAGTCGTAGCTCGCGGCCGGGGTCAGGTTGATCGTCCCCGCAGTGCCGTTCTGGGTCGTGTCGTTGTCGAAGATCGGCGGCGTGCCGGTGGAGGAGGTGCACGGGTGCTTCGGCCCCGGCATCGAGTCCTTGTACCACGTGGCGAGATCGATGACGGGCTTGGTCAGGTTGGGCGCGGTGGTCAGGTACTGGTCCGCCCAGACCTTGTCGGCGGTCGTGCACGGGTTGTGCGGGGTGGAGCCACAGCCCAACCCGGTCTGGACGCCGTTCAGGTGGGCTGCCGAGGATCCGACGAAGGCGTTGTTGCCCAGCGTGATCTTGCCGCCGACCTGCAGCTGCGGCGTACTCGGGAAGTTCGTCGCGAAGGTCGAGTTGCGTGTGATTCCCGCGTTGTTGCTGAGGCAGAGGTCACCGCGCAGGTACAGCGGGGTCCCGATGGTGGAGTTGTTGGAGAGGTTCATGCAACTGCCTGGAGGCGCGTCGGAGTAGATGTAGTTCCAGACCGTCGTGCTGACGCCCCCGGCGGCGGAGGGCGTGATCCGAACCTGCTGCTTCATGGTCCGCGTGGCCGGCCGGCTGCCCTGGGTGTCGTTCGGGGCCGTGCCGGTCGCGGTGATCGTCCAGACGGGGTCGATGAACGACGCGGAGTAGGAGTACTGCTCTCCGCTCGAACCGGCGGACTGGTTCGAGACGGCCGGCAGGCTCGAGCTCGAGTGGTAGTCGCTCGAGTTGAAGAGCACCGATAGCGCGTTGTTCATGCCGGTCTGGGCGGCCGCGTAAGCCAGCCCATCCTGACGGGAGCTGTCAGAGCTGCGCACGTTGGAGAACGTGTACTCGGTCAATGCGGTGCCCATGCTGAGGAGCACCACCATGATTCCGAGCGCCATCGGCAGTGCCTGGCCGCGCTGGGCGTCTCCAGCGCCGAACACGCTGCGCCTAGCCCGCGCGCACAGGTGGCAGAACAGGGCCGCAAACACTGCATACAAAGCGTCGGCTCACTGCGAGTAACCGTCAATCCCCCGTACGAGCGCGACCGGCAGGTGCTGCGGTTTGCAGGCTCTCAGCTGCGGGTGCTGTTCCGGAGGACGATGTCGTCCACCAACTCGTACAGCTCGACCGTCTTGGAGGGCTTCACGTTGACCGGGAAGTCCACGTGCAGCTTCGCCAGCGACGTCGTCGACTGCGCCGTGTAGTTGAAGACGCACAATGCGCTGCTACAGGTCGGTGCGGTCGAGGTCGAGACCATGAAGTCGGCCCACTTGACTCCACCGGTGCAGGAGGAGCCGACAACGCGGTAGAGGCCGTAGCGGTTCGTGGCGATGTTCCGCGTGCACCAGGTGATCGAGCCGCTGCCCGTCGAGCAGCCGGTCGGGAGCGTCAGGGTCACCGACGAAGCGGACCCGGTCGGCGTCGCGACGTTGGCGCAGTGGGTCTCACGCCGGATCTTGTCGAGCGCGAGCCTTGCGGTGAGCTGCGCCTGGAAACGGTTGTTCATGTCCATCTCGGCGTTCGAGGCCTGGACGAAGAGCGTCGTCAGGCTGCCCATGACGACTCCGAGGATCGTCATCACGATCAGCATCTCCATCAGGGAGTAGCCGCTCTCCCCTCGCAAGCGCCCCAGCAGGACGCGGACGCTCATCGCTCGTGGCGGCGGACGTAGGCCTGGGCGTTGCGCGCGACCAGCTCGCTGCGACGGCCGACGCCCCACATGCGCTCGACCTTCCGGTCGACCGCGACGAGCGTCTGGAGAGCCTGCGCTCCGTGCCACCAGCCGAACTTCGCGCCGGTGACGATCCAGGCGTGCTGATAGAGCCAGTGCTGGACGTTCGCGGGCGTCCGCTCGCGCTGGGCCAGCCAGGCGTCGAGGCGGAGCGCACGCGCCGGGAGCGTGATCTCGTCGAGCGGCTCCTTCGGTGCGCCGGGGACGCTGAACGCCGCCGGCCGGCCGGCCGGCTTGACGACCGCCTTGCGCTTCGGCTTGACGACAGGCTTGCGCGTCGGCTTGACGACCGCCTTGCGCTTCGGCTTGACGACAGGCTTGGCAGCAGGCTTGGCGGCCGGCTTCCTCACGGGAGCCGCCGGGACGGTTGCCGCTGCCAGGTTTGCGAGCTTGACGGCCGTGCCGGGGTACGACGAGGTGGCGACAGGCCTGCCTTCCTGGGCGTAGGGCCCGCGAGCCAGTCGGAGCGTGATCGTGGGGGCCCCTGTGTCGAGGACGCGCGTTCCGGCGGCCGGGCTCTGGGTCAGGACGCGGTTCGCCGCGTAGCCGCGAACGGCGCCGCTGACGCGCCAGGCGAAGCCGCCGTCCTCGAGGATCCCCTTGGCGAACACGTAGACCTGCCCGACCACCGAGGGCACCACGAGGTCAGGGGTCTGGGCAGGCGTCGCCGTCGAGCTGGAGCTCGAGGGCCCGATGATGGTCGTGTCCGCGGCGAACGTGAACGCCGCGGTCGCCAGCACCCAGATGAGCGCCACCACGACCGCACGGGGCAAGAGCGCGGCAAGCCGGACCGCCATGGCTATCCCTTCGGCAGGACGGTGGTTTGTTGTCATCCCCCTACCGGGTGAACCAGGCAAGTTTCCCGCTGTGAATCCGCTTGCCCGACCGGGACGCCGGCCCGACCAGGCCCGACCTGCCTGCTGCGCCTACTCTGGTTTCGCGGGCTCCTCGAGGGCACCCTGCCCCGCCGCCAGGCCGCCGACGTCACCGCCTGACCCGCGCAGCACCCATGCGAATCCGACGGCGATCGCCGCTCCCGCGACCGGGCCGACGATGTAGACCCAGTAGTGCGAGAAATCGGCCAGCGCCAGGTCAGGCCCGAACGAGCGCGCCGGATTCATGGAGGCGCCGCTGATCGGACTGGACCAGAAGCCGGCGAGAATGATGTAGCCGCCGACGGCGACGGCCGAGAGCGCACCGACGTTCTGCGCGCGTGAGGCCGTGCCGAGGATCGTGCTCACGAGCCCGACGGTGAGAGCGAGCTCGATCCACATCGCCTGCCAGTCGCTGACCCCCGGGCCGGGCTCGGTCGCACCGAGCATGCCGAGCTTGCCGAGCACGGCCCACAAGAAGAGGCACGCGAGCGTCGCGGCGATGAGCTGGACGATGATGTACCCGGGCACGCGCCGCCAGGGAAAGTCCCTGCGCAGCGCGAACGCGAAGGTGACCGCAGGATTGAGGTGGGCGCCGGAGACAGCGCCCATGAACAGGATGATCGCCAGGACCATCAGCCCGGGGGCGGTGACGGCAGTCGCCCGGCTGATCGCCCCGTGGCTCTTGGCGTTCACGACGGCGCCGCCGGCACCGACGAGCACGAGGAAGAACGTCCCGAGCAGCTCGGAGAAGAGACGCCGCCACTCGAGGGACGCATCGTCGAAGTCGCCGACGCCTGGATACTCGAGCGCGAGCAAGGACCGGTATCGGGGACTCGACCGCCCTATCGGTCGGTCGTCGTGCCTTTCGTCCGCCATGGAGCTCCTCGCGAGCCGGTCAGGGAGGCGAGGACCATATCGCCGGCTCAGCCGCGGTATCGGGCCGGGCACTTACGATGTTTCGATAGCTGCAAGGGAAAGAGGGAACAGGACCGCACGGTCAGCTCGGGGTGGAGGCTCTCCTCGCCGAAACTCCGGTCGTGGATGTGACCGAGACGGTGGTCCGCGCCGCCGGAGGGCTCGTCACGCGGCGCAACCAGAGCGGCGTCGTCGAGATCGTCCTCGTCCATCGGCCGGCGTATGACGACTGGGCCTTTCCGAAGGGGAAGCTTCACACCGGCGAGAGCGAGCGCAAGGCTGCCCTGCGCGAGGTGGAAGAGGAGACGGGTCTACTCTGCCGGCTCGAACGCGAGATCGGGATCAGCGCCTATCGCGACGCGCGCGGTCGCCCGAAGACCGTTCGCTACTGGGAGATGGCGCCAATCGGCGGGGTGCTCGCACCGGCGAACGAAGTCGACGAGGTGCGCTGGGTGCCCCTCGCCGACGTGCCCGCGGCCCTCACGTACCAACGAGATCGCGACCTTCTCGCGCAATTCGTAGCGCTCGGACAAGGCCCCTCCCGGTCCCGTGGATGACGACTCCCACGAAAGCCGGACGCCGTCAGGCGGTCACTCGTGTCTACCTCAGACGCCCTCGGTCGCTGTCAGTCGTCCGGAGCGGATCGCCTCGACGAAGGCCTTGAAGTCCCGCTCGTTCTGGTCTGCGTAGCGCTCGGAGAAGTCCGTGATGGACTGGTCGAACCCGTCGCCTTTGCCCAGGTACTTGGTGATGGCGACCGGGTCTCCCGATCGGGCGTGCGCGCGAGCGAGCGTCCATCCGCACTGGTGAGCGTAGAACGCAAGGGCGGAAGGTCTCAGCGATTCAACGTCCGCCGAGCCCTTCATGTCACGGAGCTGGCGCCAGTAGAAGTACCGGTTTGCCTCCGCGCGCTTCGTCCAGCCCAGGTAGATGTCGCTCGCGGCCTGCATCATCCGTTGCCCTTGCACGACGCGCTCGCCGGGCTGCTTGTAGCGGCTCTTCGGCAGATGGTCCTCGAGCACCGAGGGCGTCGCCTCCTTGACCTGCAGGAACAGTGGGTCCTGCTGATCCCGCCCCTGGAGCAAGGCGATGAACGCTCGCGTGCCGACGCTGCCGACGCCCACGACCTTGCGGGCGACGTCGATCAGCTCGAACCGCTCGAGCAGGTGCCGTCGATCGGGCTGCAAGGTGGCCCGGTAGGCGCGGAACTGCTCGTGCAACGCATGCTGCAACTCGTCGGCGGTCAGACCGTAGCTCGCCGGGTCGATATCGCGGGCCGGGACGATGATCGGTGGCTGGCTGACGATCCGGTAGCGGCCGTCCACCAGCTCGCCGAGCTTCGAGAGCGCCTGCAGGCTGTCGCGCGTCCGAGCCTTCGCCGCGATCTTCTTCGCCCCCTTTTCTTCCTTCTTCGCCTGCTTTGCGTCCTTTTTCGCAGCCTTCTTCGGCGCCTCGCGCTCCTCAGTCTGCGCAAAGGTGCTGATCGCCTCCATCAGCTCTTCCTCGGTCAGGCGGGCATACCAGACGTCCATCGTGGTCATCTCCGCGAACTCGGCCATCGAAGTCCGGTAGGCATTCACCGAGGCCAGCGTCGCTTCGTGCGCCTCTGCCTTGCTGAAGCCGTTGTTGCGCGCCGCGATCGTGAAGCTCGCCGACATGCGCTTCACGTCGTACTCGAACGGGCCCGTCAGCGTCTCGTCGAAGTCGTTCAGGTCGAACAGCAGGATTCGCTCGGGCGACGCGAACAGACCGAAGTTCGACAGATGAGCGTCGCCGCAGAGCTGAACCATCAGGCCGGCCCTGGGCGTGTCCTTCAGGTCGGCGGCCATGATCTTGGCCGCGCCCCGATAGAAGGTGAACGGCGACACCATCATCCGCCCGTGGCGCACCGGCACCAGGTCCGGCTCACGCGTCGCGTCCTGCTCCTCGAGCAGCGCGACCGGGTCGGGGCGGTCCGCGGCCGGCTTCCAACCCGCATGGCCCGACGGAGGTACCTGCTGCCTTGCTTCCTTTCCCTTTTTTCGACGTTGCTTGACGCTCGGGTGCTCGATCGTTGTTGGTGTGGCCATGGCCTGCGGCCTTCCTTTCGGTTGGGCCTGCCTCGACCCGGGTGAGCTTATCGCCCGCCTGCGCCCAGCCGTTCATCCCACCCGGATGAACGGCTCTCGGCCGTCTACGTCACGTTCGTGGGTGGCCAGCGGAATGCGACTGGTCGAGCGCCTCGGCGGGCCATCCGGGTCGGTCGTCCGTGGGGCAGGATCAGCTGTGGTGCCGAAGAAGCAGACTCCCCATGGGGGATCGCTGGGACACCGGCCGAACCGAGGCGTTCAGCGACGGCGTGTTCGCGATCGCGATCACGCTGCTGATTCTCGAGGTCTCGGTTCCCGAGTCCGAGTTCGGCAATCTCTGGCACGGGATTGCCCATCAGTGGCCCTCCTACCTGGCCTATGCGACAAGCTTCATCACGATCGGAGGGCTCTGGATGGTCCACCACGGGATCTTCCGGCGCTTGCAGTACGCGAACGCCTCGGTCATGCGGACCAACCTGGCGCTGCTGATGGCCGTCTCGTTCCTGCCCTTCCCGACCAAGCTCATGGCCGAGGCGATCAACGAGACGGACGCCGAGCGGGCCGCCGTCATCTTCTACGGCGCGACGCTGCTTGTGATCTCACTCCTGCTCAGCGCCCTGTGGGGAGTGATCGCGCGCGACCGTGAGCTGCTCAAGCCGGAGGTGAGCGAACAGGAGATCAACGCGATCCTGGTCGCGTCGACGCCGAGCCTCGGCTTCTACGCCGGCGTGCTCGTGCTCGCGATTTTCGCCCCGCGGGTGGCCGCGTTCGGCTTCCTGGCGATCGCAATCGTCGCGGTGCTGCGCGTGCGCGGCGACCAGCTAAGGCCACCCCGGATCGCCGGTCCGGCGTAACGGCCGCTACCTGGAGGATCGTCGCCGGCGGCGATAATCGTGGCACGGGGCCGAGCGTTCGCCGCGGAAGAGCCCGCACGCCAGCGCGGGCGCAGCAGCAGAGTAGGCTCGCCGGAATGGGTAGCGACCCGTTCGACCTGGCGCCGAGGCCCGAGGTCATCGGCCGTATCGTCACCGCGACGGTCGCCTTGGTCTGTGTGCTGATCGTTTACGACGGCTGGGCTGCGTTGAAACCGTTCGACGTGGTTTTCGTCATCGTCGGTCCGGTTGTCGCGATCTGCACGACGCACATCTTCTCGAACACTCTCGTCCAGTTGGTAGCGATCGGCAGACGGCCGACTATGCAAGGAGTGGCTCGTCACGGCGCGCTTCGAGTCGCGGTTCCTCCTGCTCGCCGTCCCACCGCTGGCTGTCCTGCTCGTTCTCCATCTCGCGAGTGTCGCGCTCACCGACGCGATCCGCGTGGTCATCTGGCTGGAAGCGCTCTCGCTCAGCTTCTGGGCCGGGCTGGCAGCCTGGTATGCCGGCCTGCGCGGACGGCTGCTCGGGCTCTCGATCCTCTCGGGTCTCGTCATCAGCGGCATGGTTCTTCTACTCAAGATCATCCTGCAGCCGGGGAAAGGGCCCTCGTAAGAAGCTAGCGCCGAGCCCCTCCGTGCACCACGCCACTCGATATCCCGAGCGCGCAGCGTAGAACCAGCGTTGCGAAGCCACCGATCCGCCGGTTCGTAGGCAGCTGGGACGCCCCAAGACCACGACCTGGTAGGCGCGAGCTTCACCGAGCGAGGCGTCCCCTACCGGGTGAACCGGACGACCGGGCCCGCCGGCTCAGCCGCCCGAGGGGACACGATTGCGAACACGCGCCCGCCTCCAGGAACGGAATCCGTCGGCCCGGAGTCCTGCCAGCGGAACGCGACATTCGCGAAGCTCTGGAACCACGGCTGCAGCTGCGGATACGAGGTGGCGGGGTTCAGCTGCAGGTGCAGGTGCGGCCCTGTCGCGTGGCCCGTGGAGCCGACGAGCCCGACCTGGGTGCCCGCCGCGAGCTGGACGCCCCCGGAGATCGCCGGGTCGAGGTACGAGAGGTGGCAGTAGGTCCAGCTCTGCCCGTCGACGGTGGTGAGCGTCAGGCCGATGCCGCAGCGGCCGTCCGGGTATTGCCAGGCGCGCTCGACGACCGCGTCCGAGAGCGCGTAGACGGGCGAGCCCTCCGGAGCCGCGATGTCGGCAGCGGGGTAGTCGTGATGGTGATGCGAGACCGACACGAGCGACGGGCCGCCGCCGACCGGGAACACGTACCCGGCGTTGTAGGAGGGCGCCCCGAGAAGCGAGCCGGCCGCGGGCGAGAAGGACGATGCGAGGGAGCGGTCACGCGCGGAGGCCAGGTCGGTCTCGGCCCGCTCGAGAGTCGTGCGCAGGCCGGCCACGCGTGCCCGGGCAGCGGCGTGGAGAACGCCGGCCTGGACGGCTCGCCGTTCGAGCGCCAGGCGGTCGGAGAGCAGGGTTGTGGCATCGGCCTGGCGGCGCAATGCCCGCGCGTAGCGTGCTGCCGCGCGCTCACGCCGCAGCGCCTTCACGAGCTTCTGGTTGGCCTTGGCCACGAGCCCTCGGGCGTTGTCGAGGGAGATCTGGAGCTTGTCCAGAGTGAAAGTGGCGTCCACCCCACCCGTGCCGAACAGCTGGGCCAGCTGCAGCACCTCGTCCACGTACCACTGGGCATGGTTGTACGAGAAGACCGCCCGGGAGATGTCGTCCTGACCGCCTGAGGCGGCGAGGTAGCGGGCAGCCGCCGCGATCGCGTCCTCGGCGCTCCACGGGTTGGCGATCCCGTCGCCGTCCGCGTCGACGCCCCAGCGCTCCCACGTCGACGGCATGAACTGCATCCAGCCGATTGCGCCCGCGGAGCTCGGGCCCATGTTGCGCCCGAAGTTCGACTCGACCTTGTTGATCGAAGCCAGCACCTGCCACGGAACCCCGTACGTCGCGCCGGCTCGCTGCCAGAGGTCGAGCAGCTGGGCATAGGTGCGCGTCTCGACGACCGGCGGTCGATTCAGAAGCGCGGCAGGGAACGCGATCGAGCCCGAGTCGTTCGGAATCTGCGCGCTCGGCAGGAACGTCGGCAGGCTGGGCGCGAGCGTCGGGACCACGCGAAAGACGTCGGCACTCGCCGACCCCGCCAGCGCGAGCGCCAGCGCCGCCGCAGCCGCAAACCGCCTCATCCGTCCTGGCCGGCGATCCTCAGTCCGGGCATCGGCTGCTCTCCCGGCGCGGGCGGCTCCGGCGCCATCTCGGAGACCGGCCGGTCGCTCTCGACTCCGGCCGCCTTGCGCTTCAGGGCCTGGTCCAGGGCGACCAGGAAATCGTGCCTGTTCGTGGAGGCGTTGGCGGCAACCTCGCGGTCGATCTCACCGGCGACGACCAGCTCGATCAGCGCCTGGGCGAAGGTCTGCATGTCGAAGAACTGCCCCTCCGCGATGGCGTCCGGGATCTCCTCCGGAGCCTGCTCGCGGATCAAGTCGGCGACGCGGGCGTTGTTCACCATCACCTCGACAGCGGCGACGCGCCCGCCCTCGAGGCGCGGCAAGAGGCGCTGGCTGATGACGCCCCTGAGCACCCCTGCGAGGATCGAGCGGATCTGCTCCTGCTTGACCGCAGGGAAGAACTCGATCATCCGGCTGATCGTCTCGGCGGCGTCGATGGTGTGCATCGTCGAGAACACGAGGTGGCCCGACTCGGCGGCCTTGAGCGCCGTCTCAGCTGTCTCGGCGTCGCGAAGCTCGCCGATCAGGATCACGTCGGGGTCCTGGCGGAGCAGGCGCCGGATCGCAGCGAGGAACGACTCGGTGTCGAGGCCGACCTCGCGCTGGCTGACGATGCAGCCGTGGTCCGGGTGGAGAATCTCGATCGGATCCTCGACGGTCACGATGTGCATCCGCCGCGTTCGGTTGATGTGGTCGAGGACCGCCGCGAGGGTGGTCGTCTTGCCGGAGCCCGTGGCGCCGGTGCAGAGCACGAGCCCGCGGTGCTCCTCGGCGAGACGGCGAACGCCGGGTGGAAGCCGCAGCTCGTCGAAGTTCGGGACCTTGTTCGGGATGACGCGCAGCGCGAAGGAGATCGAGCCTCGCTGCCGGAAGCCGTTGACTCGGAAGCGTGGCAGCCCCTCGGCGCTGTAGGCGATGTCCAGCTCGCCCGTCTCGTGGAAGGACGCGAGCTTCGCCGGTGTGAGGTCGGCGATCGACGAGAGGGCAGCCTCGAGGTCGCTGTCGTACAGGGGCGCGTGGTCCGGAAGCAGGCCGAGCTCGCCGTCCCGCCGCAGCACCGGCGGCTGGCCGACTTTCAGGTGGATATCGCTCGCGCCGAGCTCCACGGCGCGCGCCAGGACAGCGTTCAGGTCCACGAAGGGCCTGATCGGCATCGACGCGGCGCCGCTTGAGCCGTCAGAATCGTGAACGTGCGCAACCGTCCGGCGCTCTTCACCCTCGGGGTGATGCTCTTCTTCGTCGCTCTCGGCCTGGCCGACCGCGGCGTGGACCTCCACGGGCAGCTCGTCCTGGGAGCCCTCACCTGGGTGGCCCTGCTCGCAGCGATGCGCCCACTCTCGACGGAGCGGCGCCTGCAGACCCTGCTAGTGGTGGTGGTGGCGACCGGCATGGAGGTCGTCGGCTCGATCCTCTGGGGGGTCTACACCTACAGGCTGCACAATCTGCCGTTGTTCGTGCCGCCGGGCCACGGGCTCGTCTACCTGGGCGGGATCAGCCTGAGCCAGTCGGCGTTCGTGCGCGCCCGGCCGCGGCTCTTCGTCGGGGCCGTGGCGGCCTGCGCCGCCTGCTGGGCGCTTGCGGGCCTGACGCTGCTCCCGCGCCTGGACGTGGGCGGCGCGATCGGCGTCGCCGTCTTCCTCTTCTTCCTTCTGCGCGGGCGCGCGCCGACGATCTACGGCGGCGTCTTCGTGGTCGTCCTCTTCCTGGAGGTCTGGGGCACCGCGATCGGCCTCTGGCAGTGGCACCCGATCACACCGGGGCTCGGGCTCCCGATGGGCAATCCGCCGAGCGGGGCGATGAGCGGATACGTGCTGTTCGACATCGTCGCGATCGCGGTGACGGCCCGCCTCCTGCGCGGCCGGCAGGCCCCGGTTCCCGCGCCCGCCCCCGGCTAGGCGGCCATTACCTTGAGCGCCTTCGCGGGCAGGCGCAGCACGCCGGTCGCCGCCCGTGGGGAGGAGAGGTCGCCGCGAACCATGCGCTCGGCGAGCCGCCAGGCCGGAGGAGTCCGCGTCAGCGCGTAGGTCAGCTTGGGGTAGCGGTCGAAGGCGACCTTGGCTCCCCAGCCGGCCGAGATCAACGGCTGGAGCTTCTCCGCGAGCCGGTCCGCGTACGGCTCGAGGTCGGCTGCGCGCCCGGCGAGGACGTCGAGTGCCGCCTCGGCCGCAAGCCGAGCGCTGACCAGCGCCTCGTAGATCCCGTCGCCGGAGAGCGGGTCGATGAGGCCGGCGGCGTCCCCGACCGCCAACGCGCGTCCAGAGACCGGACGCTCGCCCGGGCCCCGCATCGGCAGCCGGTAGCCGCGCAGGCTCGACAGCTCCTCGTGCGGGAGCCCGTACCCTGCGCAAGCCTCCTCGAGGTGCCTGCGAAGCCGCGGGCCCTCCCGCTCCCAGCCGCCGACGCCCACGTTCACATGGTCGCCCTTGGGAAACGCCCAGGCATACCCGCCCGGAACGGTGCCGAGGTCGACGAGCGCGCGGCCGCGGAAGCGGCGCTCGTCGCCGTACGGCGCATTCCCCTCGAGCGCGACCCCGTGCCGCCGGCTCTCGAGCAGCCCCAGCGTCCGGACGGTGAGCCCGTTGACGCCGTCGGCGCCGATCGCCACCGACGCGGTCGCGCCGGAGCCGTCGAAGCGCACGGTGACGCCGTCAGGCTCGAGCTCGAGGGCCGTTGCTTTCACCCCGTCGCGGAAGTCGGCGCCGACGGCCGCCGCCTGCTCCGCGAGGTGGGCGTCGAGCCGGCGGCGCTGCGTCATCAGGATCAGCGGCTCCTTGCTGCTGCGCTCGAAGCGCTTGCCGTAGCGGAACCCGATCTCGACCCGGTCGACGACATCCTCGACGACCGCGTCCACCGGCACGGGAAGCTGGCGAACCGCGCGCCGGGTCAGGCCCCCGCCGCAGGGCTTGTCGCGGGGAAAGCGCTCCCGGTCGAGCAGGAGCACGCGCGCGCCCGCGCGCGAGAGACAGAAGGCGGCGGTCGAGCCGGCCGGTCCGGCCCCGACGACGATTGCGTCGAACCGCTCCACGCGGCCTAGCCTACGGCAGCAGCTGCGCCTTGCGAACCCGCTGGAAGCCCGCGGCCGCCAGGGCCCCGACGTCGAGGAGCCGGCAGAGCCAGCCGTGTCCGCTGTCGGGATCGCTTTCGTCCTCGAAACTGCCGATCGACGCGAAGATGCGCCCGTCGCGGAAGTCCCATTCCTCGATCGCGTCGTGGTTGTTCTCGATGTCCGCCCGGAACGCGCGCAGATCCTCGCGCAGTCGAGATTTGACCGTTTCCAGCCAGGTGTCGCGTGGATCGTGCTCGGGGCTCACCCCGCACTGCTCGAGCAGGTCGTCCTCGATCTCCTCGAGGATCAGCGCGTCGATGTACGCGGCGGCCTCGACCCAGTCGGGCGCCTCTCCGGGCTCGAGCGCGACGAGCTCGACCTCCAGCCCGGCTTCCTCGGCCCGCGCGAAGGTGGCCTGGGCGGTGTCGGGCAGCTCCTCACGGCTGGCTTCGACGTGCTCGAGCTCGTGATTGGGCAGATCCTCGCTCTCGCCGAAATCGCGCTCGGCAAGCAGCTCGAGGTACGGGCCGCCGTCATCTCGCGCGAGCTGCTCGTCGACGACCTCCCAGCTGACCTCGCCGGTCGTGAACATGTGCCCGACCCGGGGGGCGTCCGGCCGGTAGCGCCGCATCGCACCGACCTCTTCATGTCCGTCCGGATGCTTGAGGGTGAGCCTGTAGCGCGCCGGCCTGGCGATCGCGCGGCCTTCCTGCAGAGCCTCGACGAGCCAGTCTCGGCCGTCGAGCCGGATGATGGAGCCGGGAGCAAGCTCGGTCTCCGCGTTGTACTGGCGCCGGTGCTCTGCGCCGTCGCGGTTCACCGTGACGACCTCGTACGTGGCGGCCACGGCTGCAGCTTACGCGCTGAACGGCGCCGGGCACGCCGCGATCTTCGGGATGGAGAAACGCCCGATCGTCCCGAACTGGGGCGCGGGCTTACACGCCTGCGCCACACCCGCGTCGCAGGCCACGGACAGGAAGATGAACGCGTCCTCGGGCGAGAACCCGTGCTCGTCTACGAGTAGCCGCGCGGCCTCCTCCGAGACGAGCTGCAAGGCCTCGTCGAACTCGTCCGCGGTGGCGTGTGGGAGCCAACGGTCGGCGAGCTCGGTCACCGGCCAGATCGCTTGCTTCCCCTTCAAGAGGTCGAAGCGGATGTCGACCTCACCCGCGATCTCGACGCCCGTGAAGCAGATCTCGCCGTCGCCCATCGAGGCGTGCATGTCGCCGACCGCGAACATACCGCCCGGCCGGCGCACCGGGAAGAAGATCTTCGCGCCCTTGCCGTGGAGATGGTCGTCGAGGTTGCCGCCATGCCTCCCCGCGAGGCCGTTCGAGAGCGTCTCGCCGTCGGTCGCGACGCCGACCACGCCCACCATCGGCCGGGCGGGGAACGAGATGCGGTCGCTCATCCGGATCTCTCCGTCCTTCACCTCAAACATCCGCGTCAGCGGCGCCTCTACCTGTTCGATCAGCTGTCCGAACCCCGGAATCAGCGTGGCCACGCCCCATTCGATCGGCCGCACGTCGAGGATCTCCGCGACGAGCGAGTCGCCGGGCTCGGCGCCGGCGACGGCCACCGGGCCGGTCGCGCCGTTGATCCGCCCCATGTCGATCTCCGTGACGAGGTCGTCCTCGCTTCGGATCTGGCCGGTGAAACAGTCGTTCGTCTCGAAGGTGACCGTCTCGCCCGGCCGGACCTCGAGAACCGGTTCGAGATCCGGCCCGAACGACCAGATCACCTGGTCGCGCGAGAGGCGATGCGCGGCGACAACGGCCATCTCGAGATCCTCCCTCTGTCGGTTCTGAGCGAAGAGGCGAGTTTCCCCGATCGTCCGTCTGGGTCGCAACCCAGTTCCCGACCTCGCGTTCTCGGCGGCCCGCTGACGTTACGGAGCCGGAGGGGACAGTGCTACGAGGCACGGCCCCGGAGAGCTCCGTGGCGGCAGCGGGTCGAGGCGGCGCCGGAGGCCGGCTCGGCCGACCGCGTGCGTTGCCGAGCGAGAAACTCACTTCCGACCTCGCGTTCCTGGCGGCCCGCTGCGTGTGCGGTGCCGGAGGGGGCAGTGCTACGAGGCACGCCCCCGGAGAGCACCGTGCGCGCAGCGGGCCGAGGCGGCGCGGGAGGCCGGCTCGCCCGGCCGCATGCGCCGCCGGCCAGGGACGCGAGGTGGGGGCGAAAGAGAAGACTCCCTGGAACTGGCCACCTCGTGACCAGCCTCGTGACCCACGCGGTCGTCAGGATGCCTCCCCCTTCCTGCGGAGCGGGATCGGCGTCGCCGGGCGCGTGCGGAATGCCTCGCGCACCTTGTCCGCGGCGATCATCTCGTCCGGGTGGCCGTACAGCGTCCGCACAAGCTTGCCGCCGTCGCGGTGGCCCAGGTGCAGGGCAATGTGCTTGTCGGCCAACCCGAGCACGTTGAACGCGTACCAGCCGAAGTAGTGGCGGGTCGCCAGGTAGAGGTCGACGTTGCCGAGGCCCGCCCCGGCGCGCACCCGGTTCCAGTGGTGCGCTCGCGACGAGGGCCGGTAGTGATTGCCGCGCGTGGTCGTGAAGACGAACTCCGACTCGTGCGGCAGGGCGAGCAGCCGGTCGCGCGCGGGCTCGGTCAGCGCGATCGTGCGCGTGTGGTGCCACTTCGGGCCGGTGAACTCGCGCGTCTTCACGTTCCACTGCTCGTCGACGAGGATCGTCTCGGCCTGAAAGTCGACCTTCGTCCAGCGCAGCGCGTCGAGCTCGCCGGGGCGCATCCCGGTGTGGCAGGCGACGTCGACGTAGGCCGCGAACGAGGGCGGGGTCAGCTCGTCGGCCCGCTCGACCAGGCGGGCGACGCCGGCGATCCCGGGCGGCGTCCGGTCACGCCTCGACTGGACCGGCAGCTTCAGGCCCGCCCACGGGTTGAAGCTGCCGAGCCTGCCCGCGGCCGCGCTCATCGCGTCGTTCCACATCGTCTTGAGGTTCTGGACGGTCGAGAGGTTCGCGCCGCCCCTGAGCCACTCGGCCACGGTCAGGTCGCTCACCGCGCGCAGGCCAAGGTCGCCGTACCGCTCGGCGAACTTCTGCGTCCGCTCGCGCCGGTGGATGTTCGTCGACTCGGCCGGCCGCTTCCAGAGCGGGTCAGTCGTCCACTCCTCCCACCACTCGCGAACGGTGATCCCTTCGCGGGCCTGCGTCTCGAGCAGTTGACGTACCTTGTCTTCCGCAGCCTTCGCCGCCTCTGAGCAGTCGTACGTCGGCGGGCCGCCGAGGATCTTGGCGGGGTTGAGGTGCTTGCGCGTACGCGAGTGGCGTACCCGTCCGCGGCATCTGCCTGAGGGGAGCTGAGAGGGCATCGCCACTCCTTCGGTTGGAGGGTCAGGTGCACGACGACTCTGGGACTGCCGTTGCTCGTCCAAAGGCGCGCGCGACGCTGGCGCCGGAACGCTAGGGCGCCCGAAGGTGTAAAACGGATAGATGACTCGGGCACCCATCGTCGTTGCGACTGTCGCGCTCGCTCTCGCTGTGGTCGCCGCGGCGTCATCTCGCTCGGCTTTTCAATCCGGGCCGCGCAGCGTGCCGTGCAGCGAGATCATCGATCGCACGAACTGGCCCTACTTCGGTAGTCGCGACCCACGCCACCGCTACCGCCCCGTGCTGAGTGTCGTGTCGGCCCCACCGGCATACATCGCGCAGGTCGTTCATCTCCGCGACGGCGCTTGGCCGTACTGGGAGAAGGCCGGTCTTGTTGTTCGTGCCGGTCGTGGCCCGGTCACGGTGAGCGTGCCGCTGGCGTGGCGAAAGCGCGCAGCGATCACGTGGGGCGGCAATACGGGGATCGCGAACTCGCTTCGGATAACGCGCTGCGGCTCCGACCCGAGCCACGGAAACGCATACGCGGGCGGGTTCTACCTCCGCTCGCGCTCGGCCTGCCTGCCTTTGCTCTTCCGGGCGGGCAGCCGCAGCACGACGGTCCGCTTCGGCCTCGGCCGTCGTTGCCCCTAGGACTGCTACAGCAGCTTCCCTCAAGAGAAACGTAGACCGAGGCAGGGATGGACGACTGGCTCGACCTTGCCAAGAAGCTTGTGCCACGGACCATCTGTTGCACAGAACCGTGGCACAAGGGCCCAACTTCAGCCCTCTAGGCAGCTGGACACCGCATCCCGAGCCGCTGCCCAAACCTCCTCTGCGCTACTACCTGTCCTTTGATGGGGGCGGGAGGATTCGAACCTCCGTAGGCTGAGCCGACGGGTTTACAGCCCGTTCCCTTTGGCCACTCGGGCACACCCCCGGGAGGCGGTCATTCTAGCCGGGCGCCGCAGCGAGGCTCAGACGGCGGAGAGCGCCCGGAGCTCGGCGGGCGTCACCGTCCCGTGGCGGAAGATGTTGAAGGGCAGCACCGGTACCTCACGGATGCTCTTGCACGAGACGCGGGATCGGAAGATGCGAGTGACCACTTTCCGAGAAGCAGCCGACCGTCGGTCGCAGCGTCCTTCGCTGGAAGAACCGCGCCCAGTCGGCCACGCACTGGGTCGGCTTGAGGGCGACCGGGATTCAGGTTCTCGTAGGCCTGAGGCATGCCGCGGAACTTCGCGCCGGCCCAGACTGCCCAGTCGAGGCCCGGGTGGAAGGTCGGGCGACCGAACGACGAGAGGTACGTCGTGAACCTCGGCCGCAGGCCGCGATACGCGTCGACGAACTTCTGTGGGGCTCCGGTGGAGGATCGCTCGTACTCGATCTCCGCGTTGACGATCGCGAAGTCCGCCTCGGCGACCTTGATCGCCTTCGACATCGCCCTGGCCTCGGCGGCCGGCCTGGGCCGCGGCCGCCCGACGTACCCGTGCACCCCGAGGCGCATGGCTCGCTCCCTCGTGGCGCCGCGCATCGCGCGCAGCCAGTCGGCGTCGAGCACCTCCGGGCCTTCGATCGCCTGGACGGTGAGCCAGGTCAGCCCGTGGCGCTGCGCCCTGGCCGCCACCGCGTCGGGGTCGGGCATACGTGCGCTCTGGTACACCCACAGACCGTTCACGCGGTCCACCATGTTCTGCACCCTAGTCGGATTGACTCAGTTGTGACAAAGGAGTAAGAACGCTCAGACTGCGGCTCCGGAAAGGAGCAGTCAAATGAGCGAGACCGAGTCAGACGCCGCCGTCGAGGGCGACGAGATCGACGTCGAGGCCGTGCTCGAAGAGCCGGCCGAGCAGAAGGAAAACCAGCACGACCAGCCGCCCGACTACGAACCGCCGCGGAGGCCGAGGAGCCGCCGCCTCCGCCGGAGGGTGGTGGCGGGCCCGCCGCCGGCCATTCGAGCCAGCCCATCGCCGCGACGTGCAGCCATCGATTCACAGCCGTCCACCACGACGGCAACCGGCCGGTCTCGTCGATCGACCTGATCGTGATCCACTCCACCGAGGGCCCGACAGCAGCCGGCGCAGCCTCCTGGTTCGCGAACCCCGACAGCAACGGCTCGGCCCACCTGGTCGTGGACGACGTCATCTGCTACCGGACGCTCGAGGACAAGGTGATCCCGTGGGGCGCGCCCGGCGCGAACACGCACGGCTTCCACATCGAGCACGCGGGCTTCTCGGCCTGGAACCGGCAGAAGTGGCTGAGCCACGAGCAGACGCTGCGCCGGGGCGCCTTCAAGGCCGCCTTCCACGCGGTCAAGTTCGGGATCCCGATCAAGCTCCTTTCGGAGAACGACCTTCGCCACGGTCGGAGCGGGTTCGTCACGCACAACACGGTGTCCGAGGTCTTCCACGGAGACCACACCGACCCCGGGCCCGGGTTCCCGCTCGACCACTTCATGCAGCTCGTGAAGAGCTTCGCGGACGACATGCAGGACTGACGCGGCGCGGCAGTTCGGTCCGGCGCGGCTCCGCCGGCCACTCGCGGCCCACGAGCCGGGAAAGCGGCTAATCTGGGCGCGCCCGCCCTCTTAGCTCAGTTGGTAGAGCACCTCCATGGTAAGGAGGGGGTCGACGGTTCGAGTCCGTCAGAGGGCTTCCGCGAAATCCCTGCAAGTGGCGTTTTCCTTTGCCTACTTTGCAAACGTCTGGCACGCGCGGGCACTTGCGGGCTCTAGCTGGCGTTCCCTTATCGCGCGAGTTCGCATGCCGCGCTTGGCTTGTGCAAGCCGATCCGAGCTGTGGTGACCCCCTCTTAGCGGACAGGGAGCTAGACGCACGTTGCTCTGTCGGGTTGGCGCGGCCGTACCGGCGCTGAGAGGATCGCGTCGTGGTTGTCGCGCTCGATCGTCGCCTTGTTGCGGTGATGTTCACGGACATGGCCGGGTACACCGCGTTGTTGCAGGCGGACGAAGCGTCTCGCACTCGACCGGCGAGAGCGGTACTGGGACGCGCTCGAACGTCATCACGAGGCGTTCGGGGGGACGATCGTGCAACGGCTCGGGGACGGAAGCATGAGCATGTTCCCGAGCTCGCTCGCCGCGGTCCAGGCATCGGTAGCTGTTCAGCAGGAGCTCGCGCCGCAGGACGTGCTGGTTCGTATCGGCGTGCACAGCGGTGAGGTGGTCGTCGAACCGGAGCGGTTGACGGGCGATGCCGTCAACGTCGCTGCGCGGATCGAGTCGTTCGCCGTCCCAGGCGGCGTCTTGCTGTCGGACTCGGCGTACGAGCAGATCAAGAACCGAAGCGACGTTGTTGCCATGCCGTTGGGGCGGTTCAGGCTCAAGAACGTCGGGCGCGCCTTCGAACTGTTTGCCGTCTCGGCCGACGGCTTGGTGGTACCGGACGCGAGAGCGCTCGAGGGCAAGGGCGAGCGCTTCGGGAGCCTGCCGAGCAGTCTTCCCAGTCCGGCAGTGCCGCTCGTCGGGCGTGCGGGCGAGCTCGCCGCGCTCACCGATCTCGTGCGAACGCAGCGGGTGGTCACGATCACCGGTCCCGGCGGGGTCGGAAAGACGCGCGTGCTGATCGAGCTCGGACGGCTCCTTGCAGCGGAGTTCCCGGACGCTCTCGCGTTCATCACGCTCGCAGACGTCTCCGAGCCTGCGGCGTTCCTCCCGACGGTCGCGACCGCGCTCGACGTCAAGGAGGCGGAGGAACGAACGCTCCTCGACGGAATCGTCTCCCTGATCGGAGATCGGCCGACCCTGCTGCTTCTGGACAACGTCGAGCAGATCGTCGCCGTCGCACCCGAAGTGGCGACGCTCATTGAGCGATGCCCCATGCTGCGCATCGTCGTGACGAGCCGTGCGCCATTGCGGCTAGCGGCCGAACACGAATTCTCACTGGGGCCGCTCGCGCTCCCTTCCGGGTCTGAAGGAGTCTCGCCGGAGTCGGTCGCGACGTCCCCCGCCGTCGTGCTGTTCGTGCAGCGCGCGAGGTCGGCCCGGGGATCGTTCGACGTGACGGCCGACAACGCCGGAGCGATCGCAGCCATCTGCCGCAGGCTCGACGGACTGCCGCTCGCCCTCGAGCTCGCCGCTGCTCGTTCACGGCTGTTGTCACCCGACGCGCTCCTCGAGCGCCTCGACCACGCTCTCGACGTGCTCACGTCGGCGAACCGCGACAGCCCGGGGAGGCAGCAGACGCTGCGGGCGACGATCGACTGGAGCCATTCGCTGCTGACCGAGCCGGAGCAGCGGCTCTTCCGGCGCATGGCCCTCTTCGCAGGCGGCTGTGCGTTCGGAGATGTCGAGGCCGTCTGCGCCGACGCGGAGACGCCTTCACTCGACGCGCTCGAGTCGCTCGTCGACAAGGCGCTCGTGCAGGTCGAGGCACAGGACCGGCTCCAGATGCTGGAGACGATTCGCGAATACGCGAGAGAGCGACTCGAGGCTGCCGGGGAGTCCGACCAGATCGCGCTGCGACACGCTCAGCGGTACGCGGACCTCGCTCGCGAGGTCCGAGACGGCATCGAGGGCACGGCCCAGCAAGCGTCGATCGCGCGAGGCGTCGCGGACGAGGCCAATCTCGAAGCCGCTCTCGGCAAGCTTCTCGACGCCGCGCGCGCAGGCGACGCCGACGCCCTCGAGGCCGGCCTCCAGCTTTGCGGCGACCTCTGGATGTACTGGCACATCCGAGGAAAGCACCTCACGGCGCGTGACTACGCCGCCCGCTTTCTCGAAGCCGATGCGACGAGCGCCCCCACACGGGGTCGCGTGGGCGCACTGATCACGGCAGGGCTCGCGTCCTGGACCCTCGGGGCGTACGAACAGGCGGACGAGCAGTGGGCCGAGGCGTATCAGGGGGCAGCGGGGCTCGGCCCCGCGCGAGAGGTCAGCATCGCCGCGACCTGCCGCGCGGTCGGTCTGCTTGGATCCGACCTCGAGGAAGCGTCGAAGTGTGCGCGCGTGGGCGCCGAGGCGAGCCGCGCGCTCGGCTTCGCCTGGGGCGAGGGCCTCGCCTCGAGCTTCGACGGCGTCGTCGACGCTCTCCGGGGAGACACCAAGACCGCAGCGGAGAAATCAGAGCACGCACTTGCGATTCAGCGGAGGCTCGGCGACCACGAAGGAGCCGGCGTCTCCCTCAGTACGCTCGCCCAACTCGCGGCGGCCCGTGACGACCTGGCCGACGCGCTCGATCTGTACGGTCAGGCGCTCGCCGCCTTCGAAGCTATCGGAGATCTCGCAGAAGAAGCGCGCATCCTGTCGGAAATGGCGTGGACGCATCTCGGACTCGAAGACGCCGCAGCCGCCCGCCGGTACTTCTTCGAGTCCGTTCGGGCATACACCGAGCTCGCGAGCATCCGTGGAGTCGGCCTCTCGTTGATCGGCCTTGCGGCTGCCGCCGCAGTCGACCACCGGCCCGAGGCAGCAGTACGCATCGCGGCAGCGGCCGAGATCTACGCCGGCGAAGAGGGCATCGTCAACGTCTACGGAGACAATCCGGTCGGGCGCGAGCTCATCAACCGCGCGCGCGCCTCGCTGGCAGCGGAGGATGTCATCCGCGCGACCGAGGCCGGGCGAAGGCTCACCATCGCCGAGACGCTCGAGCTGGCTCGGCCGGACGATCCGGCCCCGGCGTAGCCGAGGGAACTCTGAGGGAACACCAGCGCGGGCACCGGAGTCCACGGGAGGTCACTCGTCTTCGGGCGATTCCTTCTCCTTGCGGGACTGCGGTGCCCCCGGCTTCCCGGCCTTGCCCGCCGTTCCCGCCTCGTCGCTCGATGGTAAGGAGGGGGTCGACGGTTCGAGTCCGTCAGAGGGCTTTGAGAAGTCGCTGCTAATCAGGCCCTTCTGTTAGGCCCGTTTGCGGCCGCTTCGGCCTTGACGTCCAAGGTCGTCGGCGTCGGCAGCGTCGGCACCCGCGCCTGGATCGTGCTCATGGTCGGCCGCGACGAGGCGATCCCCTCTTCCTCCAGGCCAAGCAGGCGGAGGAATCAGTGCTCGAGCCGTTCCTCCGCAAGAGCGCCTTCTCCCACCACGGCCAGCGCGTCGTCGAGGGTCAGCAGCTGACCCAGGCGGCGAGCGACATCGTGCTGGGCTGGGTGCGCACCACCGACGTCGAGGGCGTGGACCGGTCTCTGGCTTCGTGCTCGCAATCCGGCTCCGGCAGCAAGGGCATCTGGCCTGATGGAGTAGCTTCTCGCCCGTGACCTACGAGCAGTGGATCACCGAGGTCGTCAAGGTGGTCGAGACGGTCGGCACCGGCATCATGGTCATCGGCGGGCTGGGCGCGTTTCTCGCGTTTCTGCGCGACGCAGCCACAGACGCGAGAAGAGCCGGGTCGTACGAACGGCTTCGCCGTAATCTCGGCCGATGCATCCTGCTCGGGCTCGAAGTGCTCATCGTCGCGGACATCGTCCGCACCGTCGTCGTGGATCAGACGTTCCAGAGCGTGACCGTGCTCGGAATCATCGTCCTGATCCGGATCCTGCTCAGCTTCTCACTCGACGTGGAGATCGACGGCGTGTGGCCGTGGAATCGGTTGAGGGAGAGCAGGAACGACCAGGCCCCGTAGCCCCGACGGACTTCAACGAGCATCGCGGGACGCAGACTGCCGAAGAGGGCGCCGGGGTAATCCCGCTACGCCCTGATTCCCTCCGACGGGCCAACCGGTGGCTTCTTCGACCGGAACGGCGCCGAACCCCGGTGAGCTAACGGGCTCGAAGTCGGCCGCGGCCGGCCCGACATACGGCGCAAATCGAGACCGGATGGAGCGGCTCCGGCTGGCCTGTTCTATCCGGCTGATCGCCGTTTGGCCTGGACGGTGAATCCCAGCTTTCCGAGCACCTTGACGGCCCCCGTCTTCCCGCCCTCGAAATCACCGGAGCCAAGGCGATGGCCGGTGGCGAACTCGTAAGCGGTGCCCAAGATTGCTTTCGGTGGGTAGCGGCGGTCGTCCCAGATCAGCTCATAAGTGGTAGTAGGGGCGAAACCGTGCTCGGAGAAGAACCTCTCCGGGCCCAGTCGGTCGTACTCCTCTAGTGCACGCAACACATCAGCGCGGGTCACCTGACTCCACTCGGGCGAATGTGTCATCGGGTCCTCCAAAATTATCGGTTGTGTCGCCCATCGGTCAGTCGGGGTACTCGTCCTTTCGCCAGGCACGGGGCTCTTCGGGCTGCCCCTTCGGAGCCCGGTCGAGCAGGAAGTTGAAGTACGGCGCGACGAACGGATCGGGCGCCGACACCGTGTAGGTGTGGTAGACGGTGCCGTTCTCGCGCGCGAACGCGATCCAGCTCGGGTTTTCGCGCAGACCGTCCTCGAGCTCGGCCCCGACCTGGTCCGACCATTCCTCGAGCCACTCCGGAGGGCTGTCGATCATCTCCTTCACCTCGGGGATCTGCTGCGCCTGCTCCTTCGTCATCGCCAGGCCGAAGTCGAAGGCGAACTGGGTGTTGTAGGTGGAGACGTACGGGAACTGCCAGCCCATCCGCTTCTTGTAGGCAGCGAGGCGCTCGATGGGCGCGCGCGAGAAGCAGATCAAGGTCACGTCGCGGTGGTTGAGGTGGACGAGCCCACCGTCGAGCCCGTCCGCGAGACTCGTGCACCCGGGGCAGGCACCGTTGTCGTAGTCGGGCCCGAACATGACGTTGTAGGCGAGGAGCTGTGAGCGGCCGTCGAACAGCTCCCCGAGGGTCTTCTTGCCGTCTTCCGTGTCGAACTCGTACTCCTTCTCGACGGGCACCCAGGGGAGCTCGAGCCGCTTCTTCTTGATCTCCTCGGCTCGTTGCGCCTGGTCGGCCTCGAGCTTCGCGAGCTCGCCCCTGGCCGCCTGCCAGTCCTCCAGGGTTCCGATCTTGTGCTCAGGCATCGCATCCTCCTCTTTGGCCACGGTCCTTCCCGCCAGGAGCGAGCCCACACTTGGCGGACGCCGCTCCGTTCAGGAGTAGGACGCTGGTCTCGCGAAGAACTCATCGGCCCGTCGCCCAGGTGCGGGACGAGAGTGCCATTTGATTTCCGTACTTGGGTACGGGTCTATAGTCGCCGTGTGAGAGTTGGTGAGGTCGCCTCGCGTGCGGGTGTGAACGTCGAGACCCTTCGGTACTACGAGCGTCGAGGGTTGCTGCCGGAGCCCGAGCGCGAGCCGAGCGGGCATCGCCGCTATGACGAGGAGACCGTTCGGTTCCTGCGCGCGATCAAAGAGGCGCAGGCGGTCGGCTTCACGCTGGCCGAGATTGCCGAATATGTCCGCGCTGCGCGCCGCTCTCGCTCACCCTCGCAGGCGCTGCGCATCCGGATGGCGGCCAAGATCGACGAGATCGACTCGCGGATCGCGTCCCTGCGCCGGATGCGGGACGAGTTGGCGCGCGTGGTCGGCTGCGCCTGCGACTCGCTCGACCACTGCACCTGCGGAGCCGCCTACCTCGCGAGGCAAGGACAGGAGCCCGCCGCGCGCCCGGCACTGCTGCACGTCACCAACGGCGAGAGCGCCGGCAACACGCTGCGCCAGACCGCGCTCGGGGGCGCGGTTCTTCCCTGGCAGGACGCACTGCACGAGGGCCCGGTGCCGGCCGTGGCCCGCACGGAGCTGCTGCGAGCTCGCGCCGAGTTCCTCTCGCGCTGCGGCTGGGGGAGCCGAAACGCGCTCCTGTCTTCGTTCGAGCGCCGCGACCGACAGTTTCTCGACGCACTCGGAGACGGCGTTCAGGTGGTGCTGTGGTTCGAGCACGATCTCTACGACCAGCTCCAGCTTCTCGACGCGCTCGCGCTCGCGCACGAGGCCGGCCAAGCACCCGAGCTGATCGTCATCGGCTCCTTCCCCGGTAAGCCGAGCTTCACCGGACTCGGCGAGCTCACTGCCGATGAGCTCGAGACGTTGTGGCCGGCCCGGCGGGCAGCCGGCGCCGGGGTGCTCACGGAAGCAGCCGGCATCTGGGAGGCGCTTCGCGCTCCCGAGCCAACCGTGCTCGCCGAGCGAGCTCGGCGACCGCTGTCGTCACCTTTCCTCGGCGGCGCCCTCCGCCGGTTGCTCGAGGAACTGCCGGCGGCGAGCAACGGCCTTTCCGGCACCGAGCGTCGCGCGCTGGAAGCGATTGCGAACGGCGCAGCCACGTCGGCAACGGCCTTCCTGGCCGCGCAGCGCCTCGAGGACGCACCGTTCCTCGGCGACGCCTGGTTCTATCGCGCGCTCGCAGTTCTGGGTGAGGGAACACCACGGCTCGTCGAAACCCGTGAGGGGACGGCGCTCCCGCCACCTCCGCCACTCGGAGACGCCCAGCTCTTCTCTCAGATTCGGCTCAGGTTGACGCCCGAAGGCGAACGCGTCCTGCGCGGCGAGCTCGACCGCGTCGAGCTTCTCGGCATCGACCGCTGGATCGGCGGCACGCACGTGCTACCGGAGACGAGCTGGCGCTGGGACGGCGCTGACGCCGCCCTCGTACCGCCGCAGAAGTGACGGCCACCGTGGAACCACCCATCACGTGGACGCGCCGCTTGTGGAATGTCGCGGACTTCCAGTTAGCTGGAGCCGCGGCGAGGGAAGCGCTATGGCACGCCCCCGAGAGATGCATCGCCAAGGAGAACCGATAAAGAAGAGCGACCGTTCCCGCTGGCTGATCCTGGCGCTCGTCGTCCTGGCGCAGCTCATGGTCGTGCTCGACGCGACCATCGTGAACATCGCGCTGCCGACGGCGCAGGCGGACCTCGGTTTCTCCGACGGCTCACGGCAGTGGATCGTGACGGCGTACGCGCTCGCCTTCGGCAGCCTCCTCCCGCTCGGTGGCCGGCTCGGCGACCTCTTCGGCCGCAAGCGAACCTTCGTCGTAGGAGCTCTCGGGTTCGCCGTCGCCTCGGCCTTCGGCGGCCTCGCGCAGAGCTTCGAGTGGCTCCTCGCCGCGCGTGCGCTCCAGGGGGCGTTCGGAGCGCTGCTCGCCCCCTCCGCGCTGGCGCTCCTCAGCACGACCTTCACCGAGCCGAAGGAGCGCAACAAGGCCTTCGGCATCTTCGGGGCGGTAGTCGGCAGCGGCGCCGCGGTCGGGCTCCTGCTCGGGGGCGCGCTCACCGAGTACCTGTCCTGGCGCTGGTGCCTCTACGTCAACCTCTTCTTGGCCCTGCCGGTGGTCTTCGGCGCGCTTGCCCTGGTGCCGGGTCAGCCGCTTCCGCGCCGGCCCAGCCTCGACCTGCCGGGCGCCGTCACCGCGGCGGGTGGGCTGTTCATGATCGTGTTCGGCTTCGACCGCGCTCAGAGCGCCGGCTGGCGCGCCGCCCAGACGATCGCCTCCCTGGTCGCCGGGGTCGTGCTCCTCGCCGCGTTCGTGTTCATCGAGCGCCGCTCTCGCAATCCACTCTTGCCGCTCCGGCTCCTGGAGGACCGAGACCGGTCCGGCTCCTACCTGGCCGTCTTCTTTGCCGGCGTCGGAACCTTCGGCGTCTTCCTCTTCGTCACGTACTACCTCCAGCAGACGCTCGGCTACAGCCCCCTGAAGAGCGGCCTGGCGTTCCTCCCCATGATCGGCGCCGTGATCCTCACGTCGGTGACCGTGAACACGCTTCTGCTCGCAAAACTCGGGCCGCGGCCGCTCGTCACGACGGGAATGGTGCTCGCCGCGATCGGGCTCGTGCTGCTGACGAGGCTCGAGCCCGGCTCCACCTATGCGCAAGACATCCTGCCGTCGCTCCTCCTCGTCGGCGCGGGTCTCGGGCTCGTCTTCCCCCCGTCGGCGAACACCGCGACCGCGCGCGTCGACCCGGCCGACAGCGGCATCGCCTCCGCGCTCGTGAGCGTGGGGCAGCAGGTCGGCGGTTCACTGGGAACAGCGCTGCTCAACACCATCGCCGTCAGCGCGACCACGACCTATCTCAGCACGCACGCCGGGGGCCCGGATCTCGTCGCTCGGGCGACGGTGCACGGCTACACCGTCGCGTTCTGGTGGTCGGCTGCGATCTTCCTCCTCGGCGCCGTCGTCTGCGGCTCGATGCTGACGGGCCGCCCGCAAGCCGCCGCCAGGGAGCCCGATCCGGTTCCCGGCCGCCTGACCCCCGGCTGAGTGTCAGCCGGCTCGTCATCAGTGCATCCCAATGAAAACGGAGGCGCTCCTCCGATTACTTGCTATCGTCGTCCGGTGACCGAGGTGGTGGGCGAGCAGAGGGGTCAGCGTCGCGACGCGCAGCGGAACCACGAGTTGCTGACGGCCACGGCGCACGACGTGTTCGCCGAACAGGGAGTCGAGGCGCCGCTCGAGGAGATCGCGCGCCGTGCCGGTCTAGGCATCGGCACGCTCTACCGGCATTTCGCGACGCGCGAGGCGCTCATCGAAGCGATCTTCGAGCGCCGCATCGGAGAGCTCGTCGCCGTCGCCGAGGAAGCAACGGCCGAGCCTGACGGCTGGAGCGGGCTCGTCCGGCTTCTGGAGCGGACGCTCGAGCTGCAAGCCGGTGACCGTGTGCTCAAGGACGTGCTCATGCGCTATCCGCTCGGCGACGGCAACCTCGCGCTCGCGCGAGAAGAGCTGCGCCGGTTGTTCGAGCAGTCGCTCGAGCGCGCCAGGCAAGAAGGCACGCTGCGCGCCGACTTCACGCTGTCCGATCTCGCACTGCTCTTCTGGTCGTTTGCGCCCTTGATCGAGGCAACCGCGGAGGTCGCTCCGCACGCCTGGCGACGCCATCTCAACTGGCTCCTCGACGGGCTTCGGGTCGACGCGGCGACGCCCCAGGTGGAGCCGCCGCTCGGCGACGAGGAACTGCAGGCAGCGATGCGAGCACGCGAGCTGCGCATCGGCCGTCGCCACGTCTCGAAGGGTCGGGCACCACGCTGACTCAGGCGCCTCGAATCTCGGCTCATCCGGGCCGCCTCCTGGCGGTGCTCGCGCTCGGCGGTTGCGCGTACGCGATGCTGCAGTCGCTGGTCGTGCCGGCGCTTCCCACGCTCCAGCAAGATTTCGATACGACGCCGACAGGCGTGACCTGGATCTTCACGGCCTACCTGCTCGCGGCGTCGGTCGCGACGCCGATCGCGGGGCGTGTCGGCGACATCTTCGGGAAGAAGCGGACGCTCGTCGTGGTGCTCGCCGGCCTCGGCGGGGGAACGCTGCTCGCCGCCCTTGCAACCACGCTTCCGGTGATGATCGGCGCCCGCGTGATCCAGGGCCTGGGCGGTGCCATCTTCCCGCTGGCGTTCGCGATCGTTCGCGACGAGTTTCCGCGCCCGCGTGTCGCCGGCGGGATCGCGCTCATCTCGGGGCTGCTCGGCGTCGGCGCCGGGCTCGGGATCATCCTGGCCGGGCCGATCCTCGCCCATCTCGACTACCACTGGCTCTTCTGGATCCCGCTCGTCCTGATCGCCGTGACGACGCTCGCGACGGTGCTGGTCATCCCCGAGTCGCCCGTTCGCGCACCGGGCAACGTCAACTGGACCGGCGCGGTCCTGCTCTCGCTCTGGCTGATCTTCCTCCTCCTTGCGATCAGCGAGGCCCCGACCTGGGGCTGGCTGTCGGCGCGCACGCTCGCTCTTCTGGCAGCGGCAGCGCTCGTCGCGTTGGCGTGGATTCGTGCCGAGACGAGATCATCGAGCCCGCTGGTCGACCTGAAGATGATGCAGCTGCGTGGCGTCTGGACGACGAACCTCGCCGGCTTCCTGCTCGGGTTCGGGATGTACAGCTCGTTCGTGCTGATCCCGCAGTTCGTCGAGACGCCGGCATCGAATGGATATGGCTTCGGCTCTTCCGTCACCCAGGCCGGGCTCTTCCTCATCCCGAGCACGCTCGCCATGATGGTCGCCAGCCCGCTGGGCGGGAGGCTGTCCGGGAGATTCGGCTCCAAGGTGCCGCTCGTCCTCGGCTCGACCATCACCTTGGCCGCGTTCGTGGTGCTGGCACTCGCCCACTCGGCGCACTGGCAGGTCTATCTCGCGGCTTTGCTGCTCGGAGTCGGCGTCGGGTTTGCGTTCGCCTCGATGGCGAACCTGATCGTCGAGGCCGTTCCTCCGGATCAGACCGGCATCGCAACCGGGATGAACACCGTCATGCGCACGATCGGCGGAGCCCTGGGCGGCCAGGTCGCGGCGAGCATCCTCGCGGCGAGCCTGCTCTCGGACGGATTGCCGAGCGAGCACGGGTACACGGTGTCGTTCGCGATCATGGCCCTCGCCCTGGCCGCAGGAGTCGTCGCGTCGCTCGCCGTCCCGGGACGTCGGACGCATCATCACGTTGCTGCCGTCCCGACTCCCGCAGCGCAGCCGGCGGACTGACCACGAACGAACCCGCGCTCGGTTCCGCTAGCGCTTCGCGGGTAGCGAGCGCGCATACGCCGTGCCGAGCTCGACCCATCTGGCCAGCTGGCGTTTGGTGCGGAGATCCTCCGGATCGACCCTCAGCCAACCCCGCATTGCCCGCCCGCGCATCTCCATGAGGCGCGCATTCGTCTTCGCGACGAGCGTGTCCGACTCCGCCGGGTCTACCCGGACGAGCGCCCCGCCCCGGCCGCTCGCTGCCACGGCCATGTTGCCGCCGATGAGAAACGCGAGCCCGCCGAACATCTTCTGCTCGGTCAGGTCGGGCTCGCCGGCGACCAGCTGACGTATCCGACCGGCGAGCGCCTCGTCGTACGCCATGGCGCCGATCGTACAGCGAGGGTTGCCGGGATCGGATCGCTGAGGCACCCTTCAGGGCATGGAGCTGCCGGAGAGCGCACGCCGATTGGTCGAGTCCGACTCCCTCGCCCATCTCGTCACGTACAACGGCGACGGCTCGGCGCAGGTCACGTGCATCTGGGTCGGGCTGGACGGGGACGAGATCGTCTCCGCGCACCTCGGCGAGCAGCAGAAGCTCCGCAACGTCGCCCGCGATCCGCGCGTGGCGCTCTCGATCGAGGGCACCGACGTCCAGCCGCCGGGCATGAAGCAGTACCTGGTCGTCCACGGGCGCGCGAGGCTCGTCGAAGGCGGCGCTCCCGAGCTTCTCCAGAGGCTCGCACACGTGTACCTGGGGCCGGAGGTCAAGTTCCCACCGATGGACGACCCGCCTCCGGGTCACGTGATGCACATCGCCGTCGAGCGGATCGGCGGAATCGGCCCGTGGGCTAGTTGACGAGAACGACCGTCGAGACAGTTCGCGGGCCTGTCGAGCTGGACCGGCTCGGCCCGACGTTGATGCACGAGCACGTGTTCATCCTCGATCCGGAAGCGCGAGAGAACTGGGGGCACCTCTGGGGCGGGCCCTACTGGGACGAGGAGGCTCGTGTCGAGGAGGCGATCGCACAGCTGCGTCGCCTGCACGAGGGCGGCATCCACACCATCGTCGATGCAACGGCGTTCGGGCTCGGGCGCAACATCGCCCGCATTCAGCGCGTCAACGCGGGCGTCGGGCTCAACATCGTGGTCGCGACGGGCGTCTACGCGTTTCTCGAGCTGCCCAGCTTCCTGCTCTACCGAAGCGACGACTGGGTCGTCGAGCTGTTCGTCCGCGAGATCCGTGAGGGCATCGACGATACCGGGGTGAAGGCGGCGTTCCTCAAGTGCGCGGTCGAAGAGCACGGCCTCGTCGGGGACATACCGCGGATTCTCAGGAACGTGGCCGCAGCGGCCGTCGAGACCGACGTCCCTGTGATGGTGCACACCAATGCGCCGGCCAGGACCGGGCTGCTCGCACTCGAGACGCTGACGGCCGCCGGGGTCGACCCGAAGCGGATCGTGATCGCGCATGCCGGAGACAGCAACGACCTCGCCTACCTGCGCGCGCTGGCCGACACCGGGGCAAGCCTCGGCTGCGACCGCTTCAACATCGAGCACTTCAACCCCGACGCCGACCGCATCCGCACGCTCGTGGCGCTGGTCGGCGAGGGGTACACCGACCGCGTGCACCTGGGTCACGACGCCGCGACGTTCCACGACTTCATGCTCGGCAATCCGTTCTTCGCCGAGGAGCACGCCGACTACCTGCACATCTCGACGAAGATCCTCCCCGCGCTGCTCGAGGAGGGCGTCACGCAGGGGCAGATCGATCAGATGCTGATCGAGAACCCGCGCCGTTTCTTCAGCTAGGCGTGCCGTGGCGACGATGTCCGATCTCGACCGGGTCGCCCAGAAGCGTGTGGCCAAGGCATGGCTCGAGGAGCACGGAGGCCCGGCGCCTGACCGGGCCTCCTGAGTGCGCTCGACCCAACGCGCCTCCTACCGTAGAGCCGGTGTCGGTGAGGTCGCAGTAGCCGCCGCTCGCTCGGGCCGATCCCTCGCGATGTCGAGGACGAGGACGATCAGGTTCGCGCCGACGGCGGCCCCGACGATCGCGGTCACCACGCCGAACAGCCCGGCCACGGCGCCGAAGCCGAGCCACGCGCCGACCAGCCCTGCCCCCAGGGCAGCCGCGAGGCCGATGCTCTTGGTCCTCGTCGGCCAGTCGCGACGAACCCAGGCCCAGTAGATCCCCAGGCCGACCGGAATGCCGACGGAGAGACCGGCGAGCAGCTCGCTGTCGAGAGGAACGGTCGGCAGCGCGGTCAAGACGATGAGAGCGCCGGCGAACCATCCGCCGAGGCCGAGGACGAGGACGTACAGCGAGCGGATCGCCACGCCGGCCCTCGACCCGATGCCGCCTCGTCGGTGCACGCGGAGCGCCAGCCCGAGTAGGGAAAGGATCGCGAGAGCCGCGAAGCCGAGCATCACGGTGAGGATGATCTTGGCCAACGTCGCCTGGGTAACACCTGGCGTGAAGTCGACGGTGCGGCGGGCATAGCGGGAGTCGTCGACCTTCCCGCTGGCGAAGAACGTGTTGATCAGATGAGAGCCTGCCGCGGGCTCGTAGCTCCAGAAGTCGTCCGTGTGCCCGAGGTTGGGCAGGACGACCTGGTGACCGTTCGGGAGATGCGGCAGCAGCTCTCGGGTCGCGTTCTGGGGAGGAGTTGCGAAGTCGAGGTCGCCCCCGATCAGGAGCGTCGGCACCCGCGAGGTTCGCACGCTGGTGTAGTCGTCGTCGTCGGGACCGGCAGGCCAGGCGGTCCGGAGCAGTCCCCCGCCCCAGAGGTAGTCGGTGCCCGGGCTGCCGAGGATCGAGTGGCTCCTGGCGGAGCCGTAGTACCGGTCGGCGAAGCTCGCGTCGGTTCGCGAGACGGCCGCGACGTCGCCCTTCACCTGCACGGTCGGGAACACCAGCTGGGACAGGATCGACAGGAACCAGAGCCCGCTCGGATCGCCGTGAGCGGCGGATATCCATGAGCTCAACGTCATCGGCGCGGAGATCGGCGACGCAGCCGAGGTCGAGTTCATCAGACCGAAGAACGAGCCGAGGCGCACGTTGCCCGACTTGATCGGCAGGAACCACCAGTGGTCGGGCAGGTGCGTCGAAGTAGTCCGAAGGGTCGCGGCGAGATCGTTCGTGCGCCCACTGCAGGACTCGTCCCCGGCGCAGAGAGCCGAGTACTTGCGGATCTGCTCGTCGGTGGTCTTGGGGTACCAGAGATAGTTGCCGGGCGGGTTCACACCGATCATCACCGACCGGTGGATGGCCTTCGGGTAACGCCAGGCGTAGATCATTGCCGTGCGCGTGCCGGCGCTCTCGCTGATCAGATCGACGCGGGGGTAGCCAAGTGCGCGCCGAGCCGCCTCGAGATCGTCCACCCGTTCCGGCAGCGAATAGCCGGCGAGGTCGACACCGTCTGACCTGAGACGATTCGCGCAGGACCGGTAGCCGCGCTCATACGCGCCGAAGGACTTCTGGCCGAGGAGGTCGGCCGAGTGCTTCAGCGCCGATTCGACCTCCGGACAGTCGAGCCGCACCGAGCCGTCGACACCCCGGTAGCCGACCAGGACCACATCGTGGTCTGCGGCAAATCGGCTGGCGTCCTCGAAGGTCATGTTCGTGAGGCCGGGCCCTCCCTGGAGCCTGAAGATCGGCGCACCCGGATGCGCCGAGCGAGCGCGCACGCGCGTCACCGGCAACGCGATCAATCGAGACTTCGCGTCGTGCCGGTTCTCGGGCACGACGAGCGTGCCGCAATCGGCGCGGTAGCTGCCGCGCTCGGTTGCGTAGGTGCACGGATGGAGCGCCAGCTGCCCGGCGTGCGCGCCGGCCGGCACGGAGACCGAGCCGGCCCCCGGAGCGAACCTGAGGTACGCGAGCCCGGCCGCCGCGAGTGCGATCAGCACGAGCGCGGCGATTCGTGCTGGGCCGAACAGCTTCTTCGTCGGGGTTTCCATGACTCTCCTCTCGTCGTCGAGCACGTCCTCGACGCTACGACGCGCGCGGCCGGAGAGCGTCGTCGCCAAGCCGTATTCGGCCTGGGACCAGTTGACGATTTCGAGTCCTACCAAGGTAGGAGGCGCCCGTTCGGCGGCTGGAGTACGGTCGGCGCGTGAGCCGACTCTGGCCCTACGCGCGCAAGTACGGGTTCGACCTCCTGATCGTGATCGCAGCCCTCGAGAGCGCGCTCGAGGTCGCCTACAGGCACGATGCATCGCAGGCACCGCGCACGTCTCTCTGGTTCGGCGTCCCGGCAGTCGCTGTCACGGTGCTACTGCTCCTCGGCCGCAGGCGCTTCCCGTTCGGCGCGCCCGCGACCTTCTGGCTGGTCGGCGCGGCGCTGTCGTTCGTGGACGGGCGCCTGCTCGTGTTTACGAGCGGCGTCTTCGTCGCGGGAATGGCGGCCGCATTGCTCCTGGGCAACCTCCGCGTCGTGTGGCAGGAGCGCCTCGGCCTCGCGATCGTGCTCGGTTGTGCGGCGATCGTCGTCTCCAACGACCCGAACAACTCGCCGAGCGAGCTGGTCTTCATACCCGTCCTGTTCGCCATCGGCTGGCTCGTCGGCTTCGCGTTGCGCGAGCGCGCCCACCAGACCGAAGCGGCAGAGACGCGGGCACGAGAAGCCGAGCGCGAGCGGGAAGTCGCGGCCCGCCTCGCCGTCGCCGAGGAGCGTGCGCGCATCGCGCGCGAGTTGCACGACATCGTCGCCCACTCGGTCAGCGTCATGGTGCTTCAGGTCGGAGCCGTCCGGCACCGGTTGCCCGACGCGCTCGGTCAGGACGGGTCGGCGCTCCGCGACGTCGAGCGGGTAGGCCGAACTGCGCTTGCCGAGATGCGCCGCCTGCTCGGCGCAATGCGCACGGACGGCGACGACCTCGAGCTCACTCCTCAGCCCGGCCTCGGCCGCCTCGAACTGCTCCTGGAGGAGATCGCCAGCGCAGGACTTCCCGTGCAGCTGCACGTAGAGGGGGAGCCCTTCCCGCTTCCGCGCGCGATCGACCTCTCCGCCTATCGGATCGTGCAGGAAGGGCTCACCAACGTGCTCAAGCACGCCAATGCGGAGAGCGCCGAGGTCGTCGTCCGTTACGCCCCGGACGGGCTGCGGATCGACGTCCGCGACGATGGGCGAGGCGATTCGATCAGCGACGGCCTCGGCCACGGGCTCGTGGGGATCCGCGAGCGAGTGAAGCTGTACGGAGGGGAGATGTCGGCAGGCACCGCGAACGGAGGCGGCTTCGTGCTCAGCACCCGCCTTCCCGTGGGGAGTGAGGAGCGATGAGCATCCGCGTTCTCATCGCAGACGACCAGTCGATGGTCCGAGCCGGCTTCCGGATGCTCCTTGCAGACGAGGCGGACATCGAGGTAGTCGCCGAGGCCGAGAACGGCTTCGAGGCGATCGAGAAGGCGGCGCGCTTTCAGCCGACCGTGGTCCTGATGGACATCCGCATGCCCGAGCTCGACGGTCTCGAGGCGACGCGGCGGATCCTCGCCGCCGACAGCCTTGCGCGGATCCTGATCCTGACGACGTTCGACCTCGACGAATACATCTACGAGGCTTTGCGCGCGGGCGCCAGCGGCTTCGTCCTGAAGGACGAGCCTCCGGAGCAGCTGATCGCCGCCATCCGTACGGTCGCCGCGGGTGATGCCCTGCTCTCGCCGCTCGTCACGAGGCGCGTCATCGACCAGTTCGCTCGCGTCCCACGGCCGACGCCACCGAGCGAGCTCGACGAGCTCACCACGCGCGAGCGGGAGGTCTTCCGGCTGATCGCCCAGGGCCTCTCGAACGCGGAGATCAGCGAGTCCCTCTTCATCAGCGAGACGACCGTCAAGACTCACGTCACGCACGTCCTGCAGAAGCTGAATCTCCGCGACCGCGTCCAAGCGGTCGTTCTCGCATACCAGGCGGGCCTCGTCGAGTCGGACGCCTGAGACGACCCCGCCGTCGCGGATCACGCCGTCTACCCGCCGTCGGCAGGATGCCGATGGTGAAGAGCGCACCCACTCGTGTCGACGCCGTCGTCCTCGATTGCGACGGGCTCCTCGTGGAGACCGAATCCCGGTGGACCGTCGCCGAGTCATCCCTGTTCGCCGACCACGGCCTTCCGTTCGGCCGGGAGGAGAAGGCGATGCTCATCGGGCGCTCGATCGAATCGGCCGCCGAGGACATGGCCGCTTGCTTCGGCCGCCCCGGCGAAGGAGCTGCCATCGGAGCAGAGCTGCTGGAACGCGTCCACCGTGAGATCGAGGCGCTCGCCAAGCCTCAACCCGGCGCGGTCGAGCTCGTCCAGGCCTGCGCGGAACGCGTGCCGGTCGCGGTCGCGAGCAACAGCCCGCGAAGCTTGCTCGACGTCGCGCTCCAGGGCTCCGGCCTGGCCGAGTTGCTACCTGTCTCCGTCGCCGGCGACGAGGTCGAGCGGCCGAAGCCGGATCCCGACCTCTACCTCGAGGCGTGCCGTCGGCTCGGCGCCGTCCCCACCTCGTCGGTGGCGTTCGAGGACTCGGGCACCGGGGTCGCTTCGGCGCGCGCGGCCGGGCTCTACGTGATCACGATCCCTTCTCTCCCGGGAACGCAGCTGGACCACGACTGGGAGCTGGCGATGCTCACCGACCCGGCGCTGCTCGCCTGGGCCTCGGCGCTCGGCCCGCGGGACGCCCAGGTCGAACCGTCCGGGCGAGCCGGCTAACAGGTACTGCGAGCTCCCCGCCGAGCACCGGCACCACCGCGTCCGCTGCAGCTCGTGCGGTGTCGTCGCGCACGTTCGCCACGAACACCCCGAGCCGATCGTCGGACGGGTGAGGCGGCCTCCCGATACCCCTCGACGACGGGGAGCTCAACTTGGCCGGCCGCTGCCCAGGCGCGCGGCCGGCCAGAAGACTTCAGCCGTTAGCCGGTCGCCTCCTTCCCGTCGACCGGGACGGCCGATTGCTGGCGGTGCGAGTGGTGTCCGCCGCCGCCGGAGCCGTCGCCGCCGGACGGGCTGCCCGGTGCCGGTGCCGCATCCTCGGCAGCTGCGATGAACACGTTCGGCGCCACCATCGCGCCGGTGTTCACCTTGATCAGCTCGGCGAGCGTGTGCTTGTACGTGATCCCGTAGGCCTGCTGGATCTTGGCCAGGAACGGGTCGTTCTCGTAGAAGAAGCGGTCGCCGTCGCGAAGCGCCTGGAACTGACGCTTCCAGATCGCGAGCTGCAGTGGCCCCAGCTCCGAGCCCGCCACGTGCGGCTCGGCGACCATGCCGACGAACGCGTCAACCCTGTCGACCGAGCCGTAGATCGCCTTCAGCCGGGCTGCGAGCGTCGAGCGCCGGATGCCCACCACCGCGTCTTCCCCAGCCGCATCCGAGCCGGCCGCGAGCGTGTGTCCTTCGTCGTCCTTCAGGCGGACGAAGTCGAGGATGTCCGGGTCGTCGATCGGGTCCCTGTTGCTGATCTGGCGGCTGAAGGTCGGGAACCGATCGGTCGCCTCGCCCGTGATGTCCGTGAACGAACGCGCCGGCGCCAGGCCGTAGGCGCGCCGCAGGGCGTTGTAGGACGGCATCCCGTGATCCCGCCCACGCTCCACGTCGTCCGCGCCGAGATCGGCGACACCGGCGAAGCAGTCCGAGCTGATGACCGGTGCGCCACAGACCTCGGGGTGCGCGGTGCCGGGCTTCGGCACCTGGAAGAGCACGCTGCGGAGCGAGTTGTCGATCTGCTCGTCGTTCTTGTACTCGCGCTCCCCGAGGCTCTCCAGGATCGGGCCTTCGCCCACCTGCTCGAGCAGGTCGGGATTGCCGAACGCGGCCACGAGCGGGATCACGAGCGTGACCGTCCCGTCGGCGTTCCTCTCGACGGCCACCCCCTCCGCGGGGAAGACCCGGTTGAGCTGGTCGTCGGTGTACGTCCCCGCCGGGACCGTCGGCTCGAACTCACCGTGGATCATGCTGTGCGCCCGGTAGCCGACGGTGGCGAACTCGTTCCCGAGGCCCGGGTTGACGTCCGGGTTGTAGCCGCGGTAGCGGTCGAGCCGGATGCCCAGCGCGGGCAGGAACGCCGTGTAGGTGATGTATTCGATCTCCGCTCCGACGATCCGTCGCGCGAGCTGGAACTTGTCCTCGTCCGAGAGCCCCGTTCGGGCAAGGGACGCGACGATCCGGTTGTGCTCGCGGGCGAACAGCGTGTGGATCGACGTCAGCGCGACGTTCTCGTTCGCCCGGACGTCGCCGGCCACGACCGCCTTCTCGGGCGTCGCCACGAGCGCGCCCATCAGGTCGACCGGCGGCGGCGCCAGCGGCGAGCGTGCATTGGCGCGCGGCAGGTAGTCGTTCGGCAACAACAGTGAGGCCTTGTTGTTCGCCGGATTGTTGTCGCCGGCGGTGCCTGCCCGCATCCAGTCCAGCCGGGAGTTGCTCACCCCGTAGACGTTCGAGGCGTCGATGAAGCTGTCGATCGTGTTGATCTGCTGGCGTGGCGTCTTGACGCCCGTGCCGGGGGCGGCGGGTGTCCGTGAGAACGCCAGCGATCCGAAGTCGTTCTGGAAGCCCTCGAGGCGATCCTTGGCATCGAACGCCATCGGCACGTTTTCGGCCGGGGTCTCGTCACGGAGGCCCATGTCGTGGTCGATGAACTGGCCCCACGCCCAACCCCATTGGGAGATGTCGTTCTCCGAGAAAAGGTTCTGCCCCTCGTCGTTGAAGACGCGGTTGCTGATGTACCGAGGCGACGGGCCGGACACCATCTTTCCGATCCCGTCGGCGTAGCTCGCGGGGGCGACTCTGACGTACTGCGTCCCCGCCTCGCCCCAGTTGGCATGAAGCGGGTTGTTTCCACTGCCGTCCAGCGTCCGGACTGCTGCCGGGCCGCTTGCTCCTGACCCTGCTGCCAGTGTCGCCAGCAGGATGACGCCAATAATCGACATCGCGAGCTTGTGCATCCCAACCTCCCTCGGCGGCTTAGGGTGCTGTGCGCCGCACTGTTCGCGCGTGTCTATACGGGCTCTAGCTTCAGCCCTCCTCGCTCCGCCCTGGCCGGCGGGCGCCGTGTTTCAGCAAAGGTTGAGGTGAACCACCCCTTCACACTCAGACCCTTCGTCGCTGACCCGAAGTGGCGGAACCTACTCCGGAGGTTCTCGAGAGTCAAGCATGCGTCGCAAGGCGATACTCTCCCGATCTCGAAGGCAGGAGGATCGTGAATTCGAGTGGGGTCGTCGTCCAGGAGCCGATCAGCTCCGAGCTCGTTCTGGTTGATGAAGAGCTCGCCCTCCGCGCCCGCGGCGCGCTGCCCGACCCCCCCTGGCTGTTGCCCGTCCTGGCGGAGCTGGAGGAGTCCGCGAGGGCTCGACCGGCGGTTGCGATCGCGGAGGCTCCCGCCGCCGCTGCGGTCCCCGAGCCCGCTCCGGCGCCCTCACGCGCCCGAATCCCCACCGCCGCGGTGGTCGCGTTCGTGGTGTGCGCGCTGGCGCCTCTCGCGTACTTGCTGTACAGCCTCCTACCGTCGCCGCAGGGGCCAAGCCTGGCCGCGAAGCCCGACCAGCCTGCCACGACGCCGGGGCCGGCGCCCACCGGCACGACCAACCCGGTCCGGCCCACGCGGACGCAACCCGTCGCGAAGCCGAAGCCCAATCCCGCCCCGAAGCCCAAGCCCGCCAGGACGAAGCCCAAGGCAGCTGCGCCGGCGCCGAAGCGCACGGCCAAACCGAAGCTGACGCCGCGGCCGCACACCCTCACGAGGGCGCAGCGCGTGTTCAGCTGGCGCAGGTCCGCGGGCGCGCTCTACTACCAGTTCTACTTCCAGCGCGGAGCGACGACGATCTTCCAGACGCGCACGTTGCAGCCGAGCGCCGAGCTGCCGGCCCGGCTAAAGGTCCGGCCGGGCACCTACAAGGTGCTCGTGCGCCCGGCCGTCCCGAGCGACGCCGGCATCATCCTCGGCGCCGCGATCCTGCAGAAGACGATGACCCTCTAGGCGGCGCCCAGCGCCTTCGCCTTGATCGTGTCGAACTCCGACTGGTTGATCGCGCCGCTGTCGAGCAGCTTCTTGGCCCGCTCGATCTCACCCGTGGCGCCGCCGCTGCCGGCGGCTTCGCGCACGTAGTCGTCGAACTGAGCCTGCTGGCTCTTCGCCTGCGCAATGTTTCGCTCGGCCATCCCGTCGTGCTCGGCTATGAGGTAGACGAAGACGCCGAGGAACGGCACCAGGATGCAGAAGATCAGCCACCCCGCCTTGCCCCAGCCGGAGAGATCGCGACGGCGGAAGACATCCGCGAAAACCGTGAACAGGAGCCAGAACCACAGGACCCAGACGAAGAAGATGACCAGTGTCCAGATCACGTCGAGGAACGGATAGTCCGCCGCGAACATTCAGCTCTCCTTTTTCGTTTGCCTAGCCGAGCGCAATCGTAGAACGGTTGAGCACGCGCCGTCCAGACGAAGCCGCTACAGACGGAGTGGTGGAGTTGGAGGATCCGGATCGGCAGGAGCTTTGCGATCCCCAGTGACTGTCACTGTGACTGTCACTGTGGTGCGGCTCCGGGTCGACCAAGCCGCGATCCGCGCGCCGGCCGCGGTGGTCGATCTCGCCTAGGCGGCGGCCGCCCGTTCGAGCTCGTCCACCTCGATCTTCCCCATGTTCAGCATCGCCTGCATGACTCGCTGCGACTTCTCCCGGTCTGGGTCGCCGAGCAGCTCGAAGAGTGCATTGGGCACGATCTGCCATGAGAGGCCGAACTTGTCCTTCAGCCAGCCGCACGGTCCCTCTTCCCCGCCCTCGGAGAGCTTGCTCCAGTACGAGTCGACCTCGTCCTGGTCCTTGCAGCCGACCTGGAACGAGACCGCCTCGTTGAACGTGAAGTCGGGGCCGCCGTTCAGCGCCACGAACTTCTGCCCGTCCAGCTCGAAGGTCACGGTCATGACCGTCCCCTCGGGCCGCGGCCCGGCGGAGCCGTAGCGCGCGACGTCGAGGACCTTGGAGTTCGGGAAGATCGAGACGTAGAACTCGGCCGCGTCCTCACCGTCCGTGTCGAACCACAGGCATGGAGTGATGCTGCTCATGTCTCTCCTCTCCGGATCGGTGTCGGTTCTTCTTTTAGACGCCGGTGGCGAGAAGAAATCATCGGTGAGCGCCGTCAGACGCGTGCGCGCACGAATTGCGAGCAGCTGGCGAGGAGGAAGAAGCCGGTGGCGGTCAGCACGATCGTCCCGCCGGGGGGAAGGTCGGCGTAGTAGGAGATGGACAGCCCGGCCAGCACGGATGCCAGGCCGACGACGACGCCCAGCCCGATCGTCGAGCGCAGGCTCCAGGCGATTCGCTGCGCTGCGACCACCGGCAGGACCATCAGCGCCGCGATCAACAGGATGCCGACGATCCGCATCGAGATGCCGATCGTGAGCGCCGCCAGCATCGAGACGGCCCCGTTCAGGATCGGGACGGGGAGACCGGCGACCCGGGCACCTTCCTCGTCGATCGAGACCGCGAGCAGCGACCGCAGCAGCACGGCGATGAGCGCGAGTGCCGCGAAGCCGAGCACCGCGATCGTGAGCAGGTCGCGGCGAGTGACCGTCAGGATCGAGCCGAACAGGTACGAGAAGAGGTTGGCGTTGAGGGCGCCTGCCGCCGAGATCAGCACGACCCCCGCGGCGATGCCGGTGTAGAAGACGAGCGCCAGCGCCTGGTCGCCCGCTGCCTGCCGCCGCGCCCGCAGCCACTCGATCCCGACCGCGCCGAGGATCGCGGCCGCGAGCGCGGTCCAGACCGGCGAGATCCCGAGGAGGTAGCCGGCCGCGACGCCCGCGAAGGCAACGTGTCCGATCCCGTCTCCGATCAGGCTCAGCTGTCGCTGGACGAGGAAGAAGCCCACCACCGGGGCGAGCACGCCGACGATCGCTCCCGCCGCGAAGGCAAGCCGCATGAACTCGAGGTCAAGCATGGGCGTGCGACGGGTCGTGCCACAGCTCGGGCAACGCTGACGGCGGCCCGTCGAAGACGATCGTCCCGCGGACGAGCACGAGCCGTTCGACCACGTGCTCGACAGCCCCGAACTCGTGCGAGACGTAGAGGATCGTGACGCCGAGCTCGCTGTGGAGGCGCGCCAGCAGCCCGGCGAGCGCCTCCTGCGACTCGACGTCGACGCCCGTGGTCGGCTCGTCCAGGGCGACCAGCCTGGGCTCGGCGGCGAGCGCCTTGGCGATGAACGCCCGCTGCTGCTGGCCGCCCGACAGCCGGGTCAGCGGCCTGCGGGCGAGCTCCCCGAGCCCGACGCGCTCGATTGCCTCGTCGACCGCACGGTGGTCGTTCGGGCCGAAACGGCCGAAGGGCTTGCGCGCGCAGCGCCCGGCGGCCACGACCTCGCGGACGGTCGCCGGCGCCTGCACGCCGAGGCTCGTGCGCTGCGCGAGGTACCCGAGCCCGGCGCGGTCGCGGAAGCGGTCGGTGGGCTCGCCGAAGAGACGCACCTCGCCGTGGGAGGGCCGCTCGAGCCCGAGGGCGAGCCGGAGCAAGCGTCGTCTTCCCGCCGCCGTTCGGCCCGGCGATCGCCACGAACTCCCCGGGCTCGACGGCCAGGTCGACCTCGCGGAGCACGACCTGCCCCGGCAGGTAGCCAAACGCGACCTGCTCGAACTCGACTGCTAACGGCATCCGAGCGCACCCCGCAGGCCGGCGAGGTTCTGCCGCATCAGCGAGAAGTAGTCTGCGCCGCGCCGCTGCTCCGACTCGGTCAGGCCCTCGATCGGGTCGAGCACCCGGGTCGTCGCGCCGGCGTCGCGCGCGACCGTCTCCGCGAGCCTCGGCGAGACCAGCCGCTCGAAGAAGACAGTCGTCGCGCGCTCGCGCCGGACGAGGTCGACGAGCTCCTGGAGGCGCCGCGGGCTGGGCTCCGCCTCGGGGTCCAGCCCCGTGATCGGGATCTGGCGCAGGCCGTAGCGCGCGGCGAGGTATCCGAAGGCGGCATGGCTCGTGACGAAGTCGCGACGGGCGCAGGTCCGCAACCCCGACCGGTACTCGCGGTCGAGCTGCCGCAGGCGCCGGGCCAGCGCGGTGGCCCGCTTCGGCCGTCCGAGCGCCGCTCCGATCCGCTGGACGACTCGCGAGAACAGGACCGGGTCGAGCCAGACATGCGGGTCGGTCCGGGCCGCGTCGTCGCCGCTGCCGCGACGCAGCCCCAGCCCGGCGAGGGCGTCGACGCGGGTGCCTTGGGCGCCGTCGACCGCCTCCTGCACCGCGGGCTGGAAGTCGTGCGAGAGGTAGAGCACGACGTCTGCCCGCTGCACGCGAGCAACGGCCCGGGGCGTGAGCTCGACGTCGTGTGGCTCGGCGCCGGGTGGGGTCAGGTTCTCGACGTGGACCTTCGAGCCTCCGATCGCAGCAGCCGCGAAGGCGAGCGGATAGAAGGCGGCGACCACCGTTCGCTGCCCCTTCCCGGCACCGGAACCGGCGCATCCGGCAGCGAGCAGCGCAACCGCGACGGCGAGCGAGACGGGAACGATTCTCATCAGAGCAGACGATAACGGTTCTCGTCACCGTTATCATCCGTTCGATGGCCAAGACCGCCACCCCCTGGTCGGAGCGCGCGCTGACCGAGCTGCGCGATGCGGGATACCGGCGCGGGGCGGCGCGCCTCACGGTCATCCGGTTCCTCGACGAGCAGTCGTGCTGCCTCGGCGCACAGCAGATCCACGACGAGCTACGGGCCCACGGCACGCCGGTCGGGCTGGCGAGCGTCTACCGCGTGCTCGACACGCTCGCCCAGAAGGGCCTGCTGCAGCGGCTCGACCTCGGTGACGGCGTCACCCGGTTCGAGCCCGTGCGCACCGACGACGACCACCATCACCACCTCGTCTGCGACGACTGCGGCAAGGTCGAGTCGTTCGCAGACGAGCGGCTGGAGACGGTGATCCGGGACGTCGAGGAGCGCAGCGGCTACGCCGTGGCCGCCCACGAGGTCGTCCTCCGCGGCGCGTGCGCCGCCTGCCGCTGAGTTGCCGCCGACGATGCCGCCGGAGCTGCGGGAGCGCCTGGACGGGGCGCTTCGCGACATCGGCTTCGGTCACCTCGTCGGGATCGAGGTGCTCGACTGGGAGCCGGGCCGGGCGCGAACGAGGCTCGTTCCCGGCCCCGAGCAGACGAACGTGCACGGCTTCGTCCACGGCGGCGCGCTCTTCGCGGTGGCCGACACCGCCTTCGAGGTGGCCTGCAACAGCTACGGCCGCGTCTGCGTCGGCCTCGACGTCTCGGTGCACTACGCCGCTCCGGCCGAGCCTGGTGAGCCGCTGACGGCCGAGGCGCGCGAGCTCACCCGCTCGCGTCGCGTGGCTTCGTACGCGGTGGAGGTGACGGGCGAGGACGGCGCTGCACGCTGCACGGTCCAGGCCGTCGCTTTCCGTACCGAGCGCTGGCACCTCGGGGCCGAAGCGTGGCCGGCCGAGTGGCGCGACCTCTACTGAGCCGGGCCGCTTACGGCCGCAGGAGGTAGAAGCGCCAGAAGTCGTTCTCGATCGCGAGCACCTCGCAGCCGGAGAACCCAGCCTCGTCGGCGTAGCGCCGCACGGTTCCGGGACGAATGACAGTGCCGGTACCGACGGCGCCCTCGCCCACCATCCCCACCGGCAGGCAGTGGAGGATGCTGAAGCCGTAGTACAGGCGCTCGGTCTCGCCTGCAGGAGCCGTGAACGACTCCTCCGCGCGCTCGTCGCCGATCAACATGAGGCCGCCTTCGGCCAGCAGCCCACGCGCCGCTTTGAGCACCTCGACCGGATACGACATGTCGTGCAGTGCCTCGAAGATCGTGACGAGGTCGTACCGGCCGGCGAGCCTCGCGTCGGCGGCATCGCGGTTCTGGAAGCTGACCCGGTCCTCGACGCCGCTGCCCTCGAGGTTGCGGCGAGCGAACTCGATCGAGGCGGTGTCCAGATCGATTCCGTCGACCTGCGCCTTCGGATAGGCGCGGGCGATCTCGATGCTCGAGCGTCCCTGGCCGCAGGCGAGGTCCGCGACGCGGGCCGGCGGGTCGGCCAGCAGCCGGTCGTGAATCTCGGGGACCGCTCCGAGCCACTCGCTGCCGAGCAGGTTCTCGAACAGCGGGCGCGTGAAGGCGGCCTGGGCCTCGTGCAGGTCTTCGCCATAGTCGGCATACGGGACGCCTCCGCCGCTGCGCATCGCCTCGAGCACCGCGTCGATCGGGCGGACGGAGGCCAGGACCGCACGCGCCATCGGCGCGATGTAGTTGAGGCTGGACACGTCGAGGAGGGCCTCGTCGTGACCCTTGGGCAACCGGAACCTCCGCGAGCCCGCCTCCTCCCCCTCGGCCGCGAGGAGGTCGCTGGCCGCCTGTTGCTCGAGCCACTCGCGCGCGTAGCGCTCGTGGATCCCCGAGGCCTCGGCGAGCTCGGACGAGGTCAGCGGTCCGCGGTCGGCGAGCGCGCGGTAGAGGCCGAGCCTCTCGCCGATGTAGACGGAGAAGAGATCGAATGCCCCGACGGCGTCCATGAACAGGCGCTCGACGAGGGCGTCACGCCGATCGGTCGCTTCGGCAGCGGTTGCCATGCAACACCTCCTGTGGTCGCGGCGATCTTCGCCCCCTGCGGGCCGAGAAGGCAAGGGAGTAGGGTTCACGGCGATGGAGACCGAGCAGGTTCGGGGCTCGACGGACGTCCGGGCCGAGCGCGAGCGGTTCGTCCCGCGCGGCGTCGCCACAACCGACTTCGTGGTCACCCGCGCCGAGGGGGCGTCGCTCTGGGATGCGGACGGACGCGAGTACCTCGACTTCGCCGGCGGCATCGCCTGCCAGAACCTCGGGCACAACCCTGAGGCCGTCGTCCGGGCCGTTCACGAGCAGGTCGACCGCTACTTGCACCAGTGCTTCATGGTCGGCATGTACGAGCCGTACGTCGAGGTGGCGCGCAGGCTCGACGAGCTCTGGCCCGGAGAGAGCGCGACCAAGACGATCCTCGTCAACTCGGGCGCCGAGGCGATCGAGAACGCGGTCAAGATCGCCCGCACGGCGACGAAGCGAACGGGAGTCGTCGTCTTCGACCGCGCCTTCCACGGCCGCACCAACCTGACGATGGCCATGACCTCGAAGCTGGTCTACAAGCAGGGCTTCGGGCCGCTGGCGCCGGAGGTCTACCGTGCTCCCGCTCCTTACCCGTTTCGCGGCGTCTCGACCGAGGATGCGCTGGCCGGGCTCGAGCTCCTCTTCAAGCAGGACGTCGATCCCGAGAGCGTGGCCTGCCTCGTCCTCGAGACCGTGCAGGGCGAGGGCGGCTTCATCCCGATGCCGGCCGAGTTCGTCCGCGCGCTGAAGGAGCTCTGCGAGCGCAACGGGATCCTCTACGTCGCCGACGAGGTGCAGTCGGGCTGCGGCCGCTCGGGCCCGGTCTGGGCGATCGAGCACCACGGCGTCGAGCCCGACCTGCTCGTCTCGGGCAAGACGCTCGGCGGAGGGCTCCCGCTCGCCGCCGTGACGGGGAAGGCGGAGCTGATGGATGCGCCGCACCCGGGCGGGCTCGGCGGCACGTTCGGAGGGAACCCCGTCTCCTGCGCCGCCGCCTGCGCGGTGCTCGACGCCTTCAGGGAGCCCGGCTTCCGCGAGCGCGCCGACGAGGTCGGGCGGCTCCTGCGCGAGCGGCTGGACCGGATCGCCTCGTCGAGCCCGGCAGTCGGCGAGGTCCGCGGGCTCGGCCCGATGCTCGCCCTGGAGCTCGCCGAGCGATCGCCGGACCGTGCGCGGGACACCACCACCGCCGCCCGCGAAGAAGGCCTGCTGCTGCTCTCGTGCGGCCTCTACGGGAACGTCATCCGCCTGCTCCCGCCCCTGACCGCCACGGACGAGGAGCTCGAGCGCGGGCTCTCGATCCTCGAGCGCTCGCTTGCCGCCACTCCCGCTTCCGCCTGAGATCGACGAGTTCCTGCGGCGGCCCAACCCGGCCGTCGTCGCATCGCTCCGACCCGACGGCTCACCGCACAGCGTCGCCACGTGGTACCTCTGGGACGGCGAGCACGCCCTCCTGAACATGGACGAGAGCCGCCTGCGGCTGAGTTTCATGCGACGCGACCCGAGGGTAGCCCTCACGGCGCTCGGCGACGACGAGTGGTACCGGCACGCGAGCCTGCTCGGCCGGGTGACCGAGATCCGGGAGGACGAGGACCTCACCGACATCGACCTGCTCGCCCGCCACTACACGGGCTCCCCGTTCGGAAACCGCTCGGCCAGGCGCGTCAGCGCCCTTCTCGAACCTGACGCGTGGCACGCCTGGCAGGGATCGGCTCCGTGGCCGGAGAGCGCCTGATTTTGCTCATCGGGGCTCCGCCGCCCGCTGCACCATGCGCATCTGATTGCCACTGGGGTCGCGGAAGCCCGCGTCGATCCCGTAGGGCTGCTCCGTGGGCTCCTGCTGGAACTCGACCCCGCGGCCCTTCATCTCCTCGTAGCTTGCGCGGCAGTCGTCGGTAGCGAAGAAGAGCCCGCTGGCGGCACCCTTGGACATCAAGGCAATGACCTGCTGGCGGGTCTCCTCGTCGAACACGGGCGGGCCGGGAACGGCCATCAGCGTGATCGCGATGTCCTGCCCGGGCACGCCGACGCTCAGCCAGCGGAAGTTGCCCAGCTCGGGCACCGTGACGTCTTCGCGCAGCTCGAGGCCGAGCTTCTCTGTGTAGAAGGCCAGAGCCTCATCCTGGTCGTGGACCCACACCTGGACGTTGTTCAGTTGCTTGAGCATGTCGTCTCCTCCGGCTCGGTAGTTGGACGTCGGCGACGGTAGCCGCGCGGCGCCGAGCTGTCTTCTCGAAAACTGCTCGACTGCGGACGCGCCCACGCGAGCTGTATGCAGGTCGGGATCAGGGCGCGGGCGACAGGCGGGTGGGCCTCCCGGTAGGCAGTCGGCGAGAGGCCGTAGGCGCGTCCGAAGCTCGTGGTGAACGAGCCGATGCTCCGCAGCCCGACCGCGAGGCAGATATCCGAGACCGAGTGGTCGGTGTTGCGCAGGAGCGCGGCCGCGCGCTCGAGCCTGCGTGTCAGCAGGTACTGGTGCGGCGTCTCGCCGAAGGCGCGCCTGAACTCACGGCTGAAGTGTGCCGGGGAGAGGTGGGCGGCCCGCGCGAGAGCGGGAACGTCGAGCGGATCCCGGTAGCGGGCGTCGACGAGATCCTTGGCGCGCAGGAGATGACGCTCCGGCGGCAGAGGCGTCGAGGCGGGTTGTCGTACCCTCCCGTGGTGGCGCGACAGATCCTCCTCCTGCGCGGCATCAACATCGGCCCGCGCAACCGAATCTCCATGCCCGACCTCCGCGACGCGCTCGCCGGCGCCGGCTTCGACGACGTCCGCACCTACCTCCAGAGCGGAAACGCGATCGTCTCCACGAAGGCGGCGCCCGCCGTGGTGCGTCGGACGGTCGAGCGGCTGATCTCCGACCGCTTCGGGCTCGAGATCGCGGTCGTCGTACGGACACGGGCTCAGCTCGCCACCGTCGTCGAGCTGAACCCGCTCGGCGATGTCGCCACCGACCCCAAGCGCTACCAGGTCAGCTTCCTCGACGGAAAGCTCAGCGCGGCCGTCGTCCGCAAGCTCGAGGAGGTCGCCGCTCCCGGTGAGGAGCTGGTCGTCAGCGGCCGCGAGGTCTTCGCCTGGCACCCGGCGGGCGTCGCCCGCTCCAAGCTCTGGACGATGCTCGCCGGGAAGGGCCTCGGCGTGACCGCGACGGCGCGCAACTGGACGACCGTCACACAGCTGCTCGAGCTGGCGGGCGATCAGGCGTCCCTCCCGGCTGGGCGGTAGATGAGGATGACGACGCCGTCGGGGCCGACCGGCTTCGACTCGGCCAGGCGCAGCTCGGTGCGGTCGAGCCCGTCCTCGAAGAGGCGCCTGCCGCTCCCGAGGACGACCGGGAAGATCATCAGCCGGTACTCGTCCACGAGGTCGTGCTCCATCAGCGCGCGTACCAGCTGCCCGCTGCCGTTGACGAGGATGGTGCCGCCCTCCTGATCGCGCAGCGCGGCGACCCGCGAGGCGACGTCGCCCTCGATCACGGTCGAGTTGTTCCAGCTCGGCTCGCCGAGCGTGCTCGACACGACGTACTTGGGCATGCCGTTGAACTTGTCGGCGAACTCGCCCTCGCGGGACGGCCAGGCCTCGGCGAAGCCCTCGTAGGTGACGCGCCCGAGCAGGAGCGCGTCGCTCTCCATCACTTCGTCGAGCTTGAACTTGTCCCCTTCGGGTCCGCGGTCGAACTGCAAGGCCCAGCCTCCGTGCTCGTGGCCCTCCGATCCGCCCGGGTCCTCGAAGACGCCGTCCAGGGTGACGAACTGCGACACGACGATGGTGCTCACGGCGATCCTCCTCTGTCGGTCGAGACTGAAGGGTAGGACGGCCGCGGGGGACGAATCTCATCGGACCCGTCAAAAACCTGCCGCGACGCCCTAGGCTTTACCCGTGAGCCCGATCGAGTTCGACCAGACCGTCGCCCGGCTCGGCGGCGAGACGACCGTCCGTGGCGTCCTCGCCACCACCTGCCGCGAGCTCGTCGAGCTGCTCGACGCCTCCGCGTGCGCGGTCTCGCGCGTGATCGGCGACCTGCTGGTGGGCCTGGACGAATACACGCTCGCGAGCCGCCCGCTCGAGCACGGGCACGAGTTCCTGATCTCCGACTACCCGCTGACGCGCGAGGTGGTCGAGTCGGGCGAGCCGCGCACCGTGTCCCGGCGCGACCCCGAGGCCGAGGCGACGGAGGCGGAGCTTCTGGCGAAGCTCGGCTTCGAATCGCTCCTCATGGTCTGCCTTCCGTCCGGAGGCGAGTGCTGGGGGCTCGTCGAGGTCTACGCCGGTGAGCAAGGATTCGACGAGACCCAGGCCGAGGTGGCACGGCGGGTTGCCAGGGCTGCCGGCGAGCGCCTCAAGCAGTTGGAGCCGGCCTAGCTCGATCCGCTGCTGCTAGCTTGGCCGGGTGGCAGATCGCTCCGCCCAGGCGAGCTACGACGTCGTGTGCCCGCATTGCAACAAGCGGTTCGAAGGCGAGCTGATGACGGCCACGAGCCCCCCGTGGACGCGCGGCTTCAAGTGCCCGCATTGCCGCCTGTTCGTGCCGTTCGATCGCGCGAACGGCGAGCCGCTCGGCGGCCCCGGCGACTGACTCGCATCCCTCGTTCAAGGGATAGCGAGGGCGTGCCGATAGCGCTCGTGTGGCCATCGATGTCCCCGTTCCGCGGCCGGACGCGTTCGCGCGCGTCGCCGCCGTCCCGGCGCGGCTGCTGCTGGCCGGAATCGTCGCGGCCAGCTTCCTCGTCCGCTTCGCTGCGGCGCTAGGCCACAGCACGCCGCTCTACTTTCCGGACGAGTACATCTACTCGGCCATCTCGCGGTCGCTCGCGGAGCACGGGCGCCCGGTGATCCGGGGCAGCTCGGCGCACTTCCCGGCCATGGTCGAGCCGCTGCTGGCTGCGCCGTTCTGGCTCACCCACGACCCCGATCTCGCGTACCGCCTCACGCAGGCCGAGAACGCGCTCGCCATGTCGCTGGCCGCGATCCCGGCCTACCTGCTCATGCGCAAGCTCGGCGGCGGCCCCTGGGCGGGCCTCGTCGCCGCTGCGCTGACCGTCGCCTCGCCGGATCTGTTCTTCTCGTCGTTCCTGCTCGCGGACGCGATCGCCTACCCGCTCGTGCTCGGCGCCGTCTACCTCGGCGTGTGCGCGCTGTCGCGGCCGACCCGGGCCACCCAGCTCGGCTTTGCCGGACTGGCGGTGCTCGCGACCTTCACGCGGATCCAGTACGTCTTCCTGCCACTCGTCTTCGTCGGGGCGGCTCTCGTGGTGGAGCGAGGCTCTGTGCGCTCGGCCTGGCGGCGGTTCCGGCTGTCGCTCGTCCTCTACAGCGCGCCGCTCGCCCTCGCCGCGGTTCTCGGGCCACGGCGCCTGCTCGGGTACTACTCGGGCGTGGCCGACCTGCACGTGCGGCCCTGGGCAATCGTCCACTGGCTCGGCACGGATTCGATGCTGCTCGCCTACGCGGCCGGCTTCGCGCTCGTGCCCGGCGCGCTCGTCGGCCTGGCATTCGCGCTCTGGCGCCCGCGGTCGCGCGAGGAGTGCGGTCTTGCGGCGCTGTCGGTCGGGCTCTTGCTCTGCCTCTTTGCCGAGGCGGCGCTCTACGCGACGAACGGGTCGGACCGCTTCCAGGAGCGCTACCTGATGATCCTGCTCCCGCTCGTCTTTCCCGCGTTCTGGCTCTGGCTCCGACGCGGCCGCCCCGCGCCGAAGGTGGTCGCCCTCATCGCACTAGCCCTGCTCGTGCTCTCGGCGCGCGTGCCGCTCTCCGGCTACACCGTCAGCGACGCGAAGCAGGACTCGCCGTTCCTGCTGGGGGTCTTCCGGCTCGAGAAGGCCGTCGGGATCGGGGACGGCTCGCTGGCCGTGGCCCTCGGCGCGGCCCTCCTGGCCGGCCTCGCGGCGGGCGCCGCGTTCCGCGCACGCCTCGTCTACGTCGCGGTCGCCGCCACCTTCGCGGCCTCGTGCGCGGTCTCGATCGCGGCGATCTCGTTCGACCACGTCGTCGTCCGGTCGGTGCGCACCACGCTCCTGCCGCCCGATGCCCGCTGGATCGACCACGCAGGCCTCGGGCCGACGACGCTCATCCAGACCCCGGCGACCGCGCACGCGCGCGCGCACGAGCAGCTCTTCTGGAACCGCTCGCTCACCCGGGTGCTATTCCTGGACGAGGCCTCGCCGATCGACGCCTTCGGCTCACCCCGGGTGCGAGTGGCTGCGGACGGCCGGCTCGTATCGGGCAGCGGAACGCTTCGAGGGCCTCTCGCGATCTCGAACTACGCCGTCCGGGCACGTCTCGTCGGGGCAGTCGCGGTCGCCCGCGGAGCAGGCTACGAGCTCTGGCGGCCGCTCGGCACGCCCAGGATGGCGATGTTCGTCGGCGGCCTCTACGAGGACGGGTGGCTCGCGAGCAGCGGTCACGTCACGCTCTGGCCCGCGAGCGACGGCCGCGTCCAGGGGACGCTGAAGCTCCCGCTCTCGCTCCCGAAAGGCACGCGCCGAACCGTGCTCCAGCTCCACGGCCCGGGCGTGAACCGGCGCGTCGTCGTCACGCCCACCAAGCGGCTGCTCGTCGAGCTCCCCGTCTCGCACAAGGGCCCGTGGACGCTGAGCTTCCACACCGACCACCCGGGCTACCTGCAGCCCGACGAGCGGCCGATCAGCGTGCAGGCACAGCTGCCGAGCTTCAGCGGGAGCTTCTGCGGAACGGCGCCTCCGGGCGCGCTCGCCTAGGCGGGCTGCATGAACATCCAGCGGTGGCCCTCGAGATCGGCCGCCGAGTAGAGCCGGCCGAAGGGAACATCCTCGGGCTCACGCAGGATCGTCGCGCCTGCCGCCCGAGCCCGCTCGTAGTGCGTGTCGAGGTTCGCTACCTCGACGTGCACGCCGTCGATAACCCACGGGGTGGCTAGCCACCGAGCGGCCTGCTCGCACTCCTGTGCGTGCCGGTTCGGGCTGCGGTATTCCGGCCCCGGCCAGCCGAGCATCACGGTCGCGCCGTCAAGCGAGAGCTCGGCGTGCGTGACGCGGCCCTCGCCGTCGGCATAGCGCTCACCCGATTCCTGCAAGCCGAACGCCTTGCCCAGCCAGTCGACCGCAGCAGCGACATCCTCGTAGGAAATCATCGGAGTAGCCAGGCGCTTCGGATGCCACTAGACCGATTCTAGGTTCGCTTCGCTATGCCGCCGGAGCCGGGCTTCGCCCGGCGGGAGGCTCACGGCGCCAAAGAACGTTCGCCCGAGCGACGAGTTGCCGGCATGTGACCCGCCGGAACTCCGGGAACTTCGCGAAAGGAGGGGGCTCGTGGGGGAACCAGGGGTTCCCCCGCGTCCACGTTAAACGCAGTCTTTGAGGCCCTGCGCTTCGGGCAGGGACTCGAGCTTCTTCAGCGTGTTGTTCTCGATCTGGCGGATCCGCTCGCGTGTGACGCCGAACGCGCGGCCGACCTCCTCGAGCGTGCAGGGCTGCTGCCCCTGGAGGCCGAAGCGGAGCTCGATCACCTTGCGGTCGCGCTCGGGAAGAGACGCGAGCGCGTTCTCGATGTCCTCGCGCCTGAGCTGGACCTGCGCGGTGTCGAACGGCGACTCGGCCTGCTCGTCCTGGACGAAGTCGCCGAGCTCGGACTCCTCCTCCTCGCCGATCGGCTTCTCCAGCGAGACCGGGTGCTGGGCCATGCGCAGGATGTCGCGCACCTCCGCGGTCGTCATCTCCAGCTCGAGCGCGATCTCGTCGGGCCTCGGCTCGCGCCCGAGGCGCTGCACGAGCTGGCGCTCGATGTGCACGACCTTGTTCAGCTTCTCGACCATGTGCACCGGAATGCGGATCGTGCGGGCCTTGTCGGCGATCGCGCGCGTCACGGCCTGGCGGATCCACCAGGTCGCGTAGGTCGAGAACTTGTAGCCCTTGCGGTAGTCGAACTTCTCCACCGCGCGGATCAGGCCGAGCGATCCCTCCTGGATCAGGTCGAGGAAGCTCAGGCCGCGGCCGAGGTACGACTTGGCGATCGAGACGACGAGGCGCAGGTTGGCCTCGATCATCTGCGTCTTGGCGCTCATGTCGCCACGCTCGATCCGCTTGGCCAGGTAGACCTCCTGGTCGGCTGTCAACAGCGGAACCTTGCCGATCTCGCGCAGGTAGAGCCGCAGCGAGTCGAGCGAGGGCTCGACGGTGAGGTCGAGCTTCGGGCCCTTCTCCTCCTCGGCCAGAGCGGGCTGCTCGTGCGGCGGGTGCTTGTGCTGCTCCCCCTCCATCAGCTCGATGGAGTGGTCGATCAGGTACGTGTAGAAATCCTCGATTTGCTCCTTGGTCAGCTCGACTTCCTCGAGCCCGGAGACGATCTCGTCATAGGTGAGGAACCCCTTCTCGAGACCGTCCTGGACCAGCTTGTGGAGCTCTTCGACGTCCGGGAGAGAGATGTCGACGGTGAGCACTTGACCTCCGGCTGTCTCGCGGCTGGTTTTCGACCTACCTAGAAACGAAAGAGCCGGCTCCCATTTCCCCCGGCTCACCTCTACGCGGACGGGATGTTACACACGAATCCGCAAATTCGAAACAATTTCTTTACAGAAGCGCGACCGTGCCAGCCCGTTCCCCATGCCAGTTCCGCAGCGGAACCTCCCGGAAATCGGGCAGCTCCAGGCCGAGCCCGTCGCCGAAGGCCGCGAGCGCGGGCCTCAGCGCACGCGAATTGCCGTCCGCGACCTTGACGGCGACTCCGACCCCGGAGGTCGAGGCGGCGCACATCAGGCCCTCCGCGCCGGCCTTCGCGAGCCACTCCGGCTGCGCGCGCATCAGCTCGGTGTCGGTCGCCCCTTCGCCGCCGATCAGCACAGGGTGCGCGCGCATGGCAGCAGCGACTCGCTGCGCCGCCCGAGAGCCCCTCCAGCCTCGAGAACGAGCGGGCCGCGCCCTCCAGCGTGAGCCCGAAGCAGACGACCCCGCAGCCGTCGGGCCCGGTCGACACCTCGGCCGGTCCGACCTCCGCGGCAGCCGCTACTTCCTCGTGCAGGGCGATCTGGAGCGGGTGCTCCGGCTGCCGGTAGCCCTCGACCGGCCAGCCTCGAGCTCGGCAGACGGCGATCATCCCGGCGTGCTTGCCGGAGCAGTTGTGGAACACGGGCTCCGGAGGGCGTCCGTCCTGGAGCCCGCAGTCGAGCTCCTCCTCGCTCCCTCCGGTCGACGCCAGCAGCCGCCGCACGACCTCGACGTGCTCGGGCGTGCCGAAGTGCGAGGCCGCCGCGATCGCCAGCTCGTCTTCGGCCAGCTCTCCGTAGGCCCGCGCGAGCGGCAGCGCCTGAAGCGGCTTGGCCGAGGAGCGCAGCGAGGCGGGGAAGGACGGCTCTCCGGCCTCCGCGACGATCGAGCCGTCCCGCACGGCGACCGCGTGCACCTCGTGGACGGACTCGACGATCTCTCCGCGCCGCACGGCTACCCTGATCGGCTCAGCCATGGCCGGGAGCGTAAATGCCTGAGTTACCCGAGGTAGAGGCGCTTCGGCGCGCGCTCGACGATCCGGTGCGCGCGTTCCCGATCGAACGGGCCGGGCCTGCCCACGTGGCGACGTTGAAGACCTTCGATCCGCCGCTCGCCACGCTCGAGGGCCGCAGGCTGGCGGGTGCCGAGCGGCGCGCCAAGCGGCTGCTCTTCCCCACCGAGGACGGCGAGCTCGTCCTCCTCATCCACCTGATGTCCGCAGGGCGCGTCCGCTACCTGGGCGCGAACGAGGCCGGCCCGAAGAAGCCCGCGTTCGGGCTCCGGTTCGAGGGCGGCGGCCAGCTGGTCCTCACCGAGGCCGGCGCCAAGAAGCGCGCGGGCGTGTGGCTCCTCTCCCCCGAAGCGGTCGAGCAGGAGCTCGAGCATCTCGGGCCGGAGGCGCTCGGGCTGGGCCCGGAGCGGCTCGGGGAGATCCTCGCGAACGAGCCCCGGCGGCTGCACTCGCTCCTGCGCGACCAACGGATCGTCTCCGGGATCGGCCGGGCGTGGGCGAACGAGATCCTGCACACGGCGGGCCTGTCCCCTTTCGCCCCGGCCCAGGGTCTGACCCCGGGACAGGTCCAAACGCTGGCGGACGCGATCGACTCCGAGCTCCGGCGCGGCCTCGAGCTACGCGAGCGCGGCGCGAAGGACACGAAGGTCTACCGCGTCCACAAGAGGCTGCACGAGCCCTGCCACCTCTGCGGGACACCGATCGAGCGCGTCGACTTCGACGAGCACACGATCTACTACTGCCCGAGCTGCCAAACCGGTGGCCGCGTGCTCAAGGATCGCCGGCTCTCAAGGCTGCTGCGATGACCGAGCACGCCGTGGCTTCGAGGGTTTCGACCGGTCAGTTCAGACGGGCGTGCGGGCGCAGCCCACACGCCCTGATGGCGGCGCCGCAAGCGGCGCCTCGGTGCCAACCCGTTGGCCGCGTGCTAAAGGACCGGCGGCTCTCACGCCTGCTTCGGTAGCGCCGACGGTGTCGATTCGAGCCTGGTCGGGTCCTCGAGGCGCTTGATGCCGATCGGGCTGCTTGTCCCGGTCGTCGTGGTGGGCTGGGGCACCGCCTGCGCGCTTACCTGCTGGCGCCGGCTCGGTGCCTTCGCCCGAGTGCCGGCCCTGGTTGTCAACGAGCTGCCGTTTGCCGCCGGATACCTGCTGATCGCCTCGATCGCCCTCGCGCTGGCCCAAGGCGATCTCAACTCGGTAGGCGGCGCGGTCATCGGCGTGGCGGCGGTGCTCGTGCTGATCGGGCTCGCGGTGATTGTCCGTCGGGCGCTCCGCGCCGATCACGCGCTCGGCAACGCGGATCCACCGCCGAGGCCCTGGACGCGCATCCTGAAAGCGCCGCTGCCGGCGTTCCGCCGTGACGTCGTCCGGACACGCAACCTCGCCTACGACGAGGGACGGCGCCGCACCCTCGATATCTACTGTCGCCGTGACCGGCCTGCCGGCCAACCGGTGGTGCTGCACTTCCATGGCGGTGGCTTCAGCTCCGGAAACAAGAAGCGTGAAGCCCGGCCGCTGATCGGCCATCTCGTCAGCAACGGGAACGTGTGCGTCAGCGCGAACTACCGGCTGCGACCGCACGTGAGTCACGTCGATCAGGTCGCCGATGTCCGCGCCGCGATCGAGTGGGTGCAGTCGCATGCGGAGGAGTACGGCGGTGATCCGTCACGACTCTTCCTGGTCGGCAGCTCGGCCGGCGCCTACCTCGCGATCGAAGCGGTCAACGACGGCGCGTTCGGGATCGCAGGCCTGATTTGCCGGTACGGCTACTACGGCGACCTTGCGCCGACCCACGACCTGCCGCCAATGCTGGTGATCCACGGCGAGAACGACCTGTGGGTCCGCGCTTCAGATGTGCGCAAGTTCGTCGAGCGGATGCGCGCCGGCTCGGCCGCGCCGGTCGAGTACGTCGAGCTCCCCGGCGCCCACCACGACTTCGATCTCTACGAGTCGATCCGCTCCGCCGCGATCAACGTGGCGGTCGAGTCGTTCATGGCGCGTGCTCAGGGACCGCCGGCTCTCACGCCTGCTTCGGTAGCCCCCGCCGTAAGCCAGTCGTAGACGACCGACCACTCCTCGACGATGAAGTGGCCGCCGCCCCGGAGCAGCTCGAAGCGCGCGTTCGGAAGGCGGCTCGCCACGTACTCCCCGTGGCTGCGCGGCGCGAGCACGTCCAGCTCGCCCTGCCACATACGAACCTCCACCTGGACGTCCTCCGGCTCGAAGCCCCACGGCTTCGCGAAGGCGAGGTCGTCGTCGGCCCAGCCGCGTACGCCCTGGCGGACCGCCTCGACGAACGCCTCCTTGGTGACCGCGCGGAACTCTTCGCGCTCCATGATCTCTCGATCGACCTCCGGCAGCTCGCTCGCGATCGCGTCGAGAACGCCGTCGGGATCGTTGCGGATCCCCTCGACGTACGGCTCGATGAACGCGTCGATCGCCTCCTTCCCCTCGAGCGCGGCGCTGAACTCCTTCACGTTGAGCTCTGCGAGGCCGTCGAAGAAGTCGAAGTCGGCCGAGTCCGACGGTGCGGGCGTGACGAGGGCGCCGACCCGGGTCACCCGGTCGCCCAGCAACGCGCCGCAGGCGAGCACGTGCGGCGCGCCGCCCGAGCCGCCCACCACGGCGAAGCGCTCGAAGCCGAGCTCGTCGGCGATCGCCTCGATGTCGGCCGCGGCGTCGGCCACAGTGCGGCCGGGATGCGGGTCGGAGCGGCCGTAACCGGGCCGGTCGTACACGACCGCGCGCACGCCGTGGCGCGCGTACATCTCCGGGTCGGGATGGCGCGTGAACCGGCTCCCCGGAGTGCCGTGGGAGACGATCACCGGCACGCCGTCTTCCTTGCCCCGCTCGAAGTACGCGAGAGTGCGGCCGTCCGCCGTCGTCAGCGTCGCGTCGCGTTCCACGTGCCGGATCATACGGTCGATCCGGCCCGGCGGACCTGCGCTCGCCCGACCTCCGAAGGCGAGGTGCAACCGAGCAGCTTCAGCCCGACCTCGATCTCGTTCCGGAACAGCGCCAGTACCTGCGCAGCGCCCGCCTCGCCCCCGGCGGCCAGTCCCCAGAGCACGGCCCGGCCGGACATGGCAGACCGGGCGCCGAGCGCCAGCGCCTTGAGCACATCGGTGCCGCGGCGGATGCCCCCGTCCAGCAGCACCTCGACGCGTTCGCCCACCGCCTCGGCCACCTCCGGAAGGACGTCGAGCGTCGCCGGGACCCCGTCGAGCTGCCGGCCGCCGTGGTTCGAGACGATCACGCCCTCGGCGCCATGCTCCGCCGCCAGCAGCGCGTCCTCCGCGGTCAGGATCCCCTTCACCACGAGCGGGAGCGGGCTGCAGGAGCGCAGCCACTCGAGGTCGCGCCAGGTGAGACGCGCGTCGACGATGCTCCCGAGCGCCGCATGGAAGTTCTCGCGCTGGAGAGAGACGGGGATGTTCGGCTGCGGCAGGTCGTCCGGCAGTGCGAACGCGGCGCGCGCATCGCGCTCGCGCCGGCCCGCGACCGGGAAGTCGACCGTCAGCAGGATCGCGCGGTGCCCCGCCTCGGCCGCCGAGGCCACGAGCTCCTTCGTGAAGCCGCGGTCGCGCGACCAGTAGAGCTGGAACCACTGGGGCGCGCCGGGCGCCGCGGCGGCCACCTCCGCGGGAGTGACGCTCGCGAGCGTCGAGAGGGTCATCACAGTTCCCGCAACTGCGGCTGCCCTCGCCATCGCGAGCTCGCCCTCCGGGTCTGCAAGGCGCTGGAAGGCCGTCGGCGCGACCAGGAGCGGGAATTCGACGTCGGTGCCCAGGACGGTCGTCGCGGTCGAGACCTCGTCCACGTCCACGAGCACGCGCGGTCGCAGCTGCCAGCCCTCGAACGCGGCCGCGTTCGCCCGCAGCGTGTGCTCGTCACCGGAGCCTCCGGCCATGTAGCCGAAGGGGCCGGGGTCGAGGCGCGCCCGCGCGGCCTCCTCGAAGTCGTCGACGTTGATCAGGTCGGTCACGCGAGGCGGACTCTAAGCGTCTCGCCCTCGAGCGCGACCGACCCGCCCTGCGCACGGATCAGCCGAACTGCGACGGCCGCTCCGAGGTCGCGCAGGTCCTCCCCGAGGACAACCGGGGCCGAGGCCGGCGTGATCGGCGAAAGCCGAAGCTCCTCGCCCTCGACGGTCAGCTCGACTTGCTCCAGGCCGCCGTGGCGCAGCGCGCACTGCGCGAGCGAGGCGACCGCGCGCCGGCTGGCGTCCACGTCCACCTCGATCTCGGCGCCCCGTCCAGTTACCGCCACGCGCTCCTCTCCCAGCTCCTCTGCAGCCGCGCGGGCGAGGTCGATCGTGTTCGCGCCCGCCAGTACCGGGTCGTAACGTCCCGCCTCGATGCGGGCCCCGAGGGAGAGCTCGTCGATCAGCTCGGCCAGCTGGGCGGAGGCGGAGTCGATCATCCCGAGGTAGCGCACCGCACTCTCGTCGAAGCCCTCCATGCGGACGAGCGTCTGGGCGAAGCCGTGTACCGTGGCCAGCGGCGTGCGCAAGTCGTGGCACGCGAGCATGACGAGCCGAGCGAACTGCGGGTCTTCGGGCAAAAGGAGCTTGGTAGCGTTGGCGGCGTGGACGAGCCTCGGCAGCTTCTAACACACGACCTTCAGGCCGCGCCGTCCGAGGTGCCGCTCGGGCTCTCGCGCGCGGGCGTGCGGGGAGTCCAGAAAGCGATCCGGATCAGCTACGGCGGGAGCGAGAAGCTGATCGCCGCCGAGATCGACTGCACGGTCGATCTCGATCCAGGCCAGAAGGGCGTGCACATGTCCCGGTTCCCGGAGCTCTTCGAGGAGGCGATCGAGGAGGTCGTGATCGGCGAGGCGCTGCTCGTCGAGAGCCTGGCCGAGCACATCGCCTCCCACATCGTCAGGCGCCAGCGCGCGCTCCGTGCGGAGGTACGCATCGTCGCGCGCTACCCGCTCGAGCGCGAGACGCCCGTGACGGGGCTCCGCACCCAGGAGATGGTCTCGCTGATCGGGCTCGCCGCGGCTTCGGCGGAGCGCACGCGGAGGATCGTCGGCGTCGAGGCGAACGGGATCAACGCCTGCCCGTGCGCGCAGGGGCTGGTGCGCGAGCAGGCTGCCGAGCGGCTCGGCGAGGCCGGCTTCGACGAGCTCGACGTCGAGCGGATACTGGAGCTCGTTCCCCTCGCGACCCACAACCAGCGCGGGCGCGGCACGCTCTACGTCGGCTCGGACTCGCCCGTCAACGCCGAGCAGCTGGTACGGATCGTCGAGGGCTCGATGAGCTCTCCCGTCTACGAGCTGTTGAAGCGGCCCGACGAGCTCTTCGTGGTCGAGCACGCGCACCTGCAGCCGCGCTTCGTCGAGGACTCGGTGCGGATCTCGCTGCGCGACACGCTCGCCGCCTACCAGGAGCTCGACGGCGACGACTTCCTGCTCTCCCGCCAGGTCAACCTCGAGACGATCCACTCGCACGACGTGGTCGCGGAGCGCTACGGCACGGCCGGAGAGCTGCGGGCCGAGCTGGACGGCGGAGATCCCGCCCCGCGGCACACCGAGCTGCGGGAGTGGCTCTCGGGCTAGGTTCCTGCCAGGCATCGCTTGCGATGCCGCCCTCAGGACGCGTGGCTCCGCCGCGCGTCCGTCTGAAATGACCGGTCGAGCCGCTTACTCGGGGGCTCAGCTCTTGGGCACTGCCGGCGACTGGGGCGCCGCCGAGCGACGAAAGCGGAACCGCGTCTCGGTGCCGGCCCGGAGGCGGCTGATGTTCGGCCGGTGGAGGACGATCACCGCGAGCGCGGCGATCGCCGCGAAGGCGATCACCGGCCAGGGCTCGCCCAGACCGACCGCGACCAGGGGCATCGCGAGGGCTGCCGTGATCGACGCGACCGACGCATAGCGACAGATCGCGAAGACGACGATCCAGACCGCCGCGCCGATCCCGCCCACGACCGGTGCCACACCCAGGAACGCGCCGCCGCAGGTCGCCACGACCTTTCCTCCGCGCTCGAAGCGGAGAAAGAGCGGCCGCCAGTGCCCGAGCATCGCCGCTCCCCCCGCAATGACTCCGGCGAGGTGACCCACGTACATAGTGGCGAGGAAGGCGGGCACGAATCCCTTCGCGGTATCGAGCAGCATCACGGGCACCCCGAGCCGCGCGCCGTAGGTGCGCCAGACGTTGGTCGCCCCGATGTTGCCGCTGCCGGTCTTCCGGATGTCCTCGCCCCGGAGAGCACGCACGAGCCAGTAGCCGGTCGGGATGCTCCCGGCCAGGTAGCCGGCGAGTGCGAAAAGCGCGGTGTTCAGTTCGTCAGCTCGTCACGGTCTGATCTGGTACTGCTGCACCCAATCGTTGACCACGTCCCAGTCGAGGTTGTTGAAGAACGCCTCGATGTAGGAGGCGCGGTCGGTTTGATAGTCGAGGAAGTACGCGTGCTCGTAAACGTCGAGTGCGACGAGCGGGGTCGCGTTCCAGATCGGAAATGTGTTCTGCGCGTCCCCGATGTAGTTGAAGAGCCGCTCCTCGTCCCAGTCGTAGGCGGTCCACGCCCACCCGCGGCCGGCCATGCCGGTTGCCTTCAGGTCGGCCCGCCAGTCGTCGAACGAGTCGAAGTCGCGGGCGATCAGGTCCGCGATCAGGCCGTGAGCCTTGCCTCCGCCGCCGCCGAGGTGCTCGAAGTAGATCTCGTGGTTCTTGATGCCGCCGATCGCGAAGGTCAGGTCGACCTTCAGCGCGCGGATCTCGGAGTAGACCTGGTTCGCGGCCGAAACATCCACCTCGGCCAGCTTGCCGAGGATCTCGTTGCGCTTGGCGACGTAGCCCTCGTAGAGCTTGAAGTGCGCCTCGACCGACTCGCGCGAGATGCCGTCGAGCTCGAGCAGGGCCGGCTTGAGCTGGCGCGGAGTGATCTCCTCTCGGTTGAAGGCGAGCTCCGACAACATCGACTCCTTTCGCAGGGCGGGACGCCGGAGCATAACGACCCGTCGGGGCGCCGAACCCGTTAGCCTCAGCCGAAGCGAGGAAAGGAGCGACATGGCCTTCGAGGTTCCCCCTCTCCCCTACGACTACGGTGCGCTCGAGCCGCACATCGACGAGCAGACGATGCGGCTCCACCACGACAAGCACCATCAGGCCTACGTGGACAACGCGAACAAGGCGCTGGAAGGGACCGAGCTCGCCGACAAGCCCGTCGACCACGTGCTGACGAACCTCGAGATCCTCCCCGAGGACAAGCAGATGCTGGTCAAGAACAACGCCGGTGGGCACAGCAACCACTCGATGTTCTGGGAGATCATGGGCCCCGACGGCGGCGGCGGGCCTAGCGGGCCCCTCGCGGACGCGATCAACGACGTCTGGGGAAGCGTCGACGACCTGAAGCAGCTCGTCAACGAGACCGGCGTGAAGCGCTTCGGCTCGGGCTGGACCTGGCTCGTCCACGACGGCACGGGCCTCGCCGTCTACTCGACCGCGAACCAGGACTCGCCGATCCTCACCGACGACTTCCCGCTGCTCGGCAACGACGTCTGGGAGCACGCCTACTACCTGAAGTACCAGAACCGCCGACCGGACTACCTCGCGGCGTGGTGGAACGTCGTGAACTGGGACGCCGTGGCCGCACGCTACGAGCAGGCGCTCGCCGTGCAGGAGGACAAGGGCTAGGCGCGGAGACGTTCCTGGCCGTGCTGCGGGAATGACGCTGCAAACGGCGCGAAATTCCGCCGTGCTATGACTCATTCATGCGTGCATTGGTCACCGGCGGCACCGGTCGGCTCGGCTCGGCGATCGCGGGGCGGCTGGAACGCGACGGGTGGTCGGTTTTCGCTGCCGGGCGGGCCGACGGCGACGTGGCGCAGGTCGAGCAGGCACGGGGCCTCGTAGCCAAGGCCGTCGAGCGGCTCGGCGGCCTCGACCTGCTCGTGAACGCAGCAGGAGAGGGATTCGCCCCGCGAGCGCTCGACGAGCTCGACGAGACCGACTGGGACGCGGCGTTCGGAGCAACGGCGAAGGGCAGCTTCTTCGTCTCGCAGGCCGCCGCACCGCACCTGCAAGCGTCCCGGGGCTGCATCGTCATGCTCGAGGACGTCGCCGCCTACCAGCCCTGGCCGTCCTTCGCCGCGCACTCGGCCGCCAAGGCGGCCCAGGCCATGCTCACGCGCGTGCTCGCGCGCGCGCTCGCGCCCGAGGTACGCGTCTGCGGGGTCGCTCCCGGGCCTGTCGCGGTCGATCCGGGACAGGAGGAACGCCGTGCCGCAGAGACGCTGCTGGGCCGCATCGGCGCGCCCGACGACGTGGCGAGCGCGGTCGCCTACCTCGCCGGCGCCGACTTCGTCACCGGCTCGACGCTCTTCGTGGACGGGGGACGGTTGCTCAAATCCGGCGGAACCCCGTGACCGTAGAAGGTCCGATGGAGCTCGCTCTCGATACTCGCTGCTTGCCGCGCAGGCCGGAAGCAGCCACGATTCCAGCCGTGGCGGTCACGGATTGCAGCGACGGAGAGTTGATCCGTCGCACCGCTGACGGGGACCGCGGCGCGTTCGAGGTCCTCTACGGCCGCTACGCACGGCCCGTGTTCGGCCTCGCATTGCGCAGGCTCGGCGACCGCGGCCGCGCCGAGGACGCGGTTCAGGAGACGTTCGCCTCGATCTGGCGGGCCGCCCGAAGCTACAAGCCCGAGCGAGGCCCCGGCGCCCCGTGGCTCTACGCGGTTGCGCGCAACGCGATCATCGACCGCAGCAGAGCCCGCAACGAGCCCCCCGCGGATGCTCCCGACGAGCCCTCGCCGGACGAGGGCCCGCCGGAGCTCGCCGAGGCCGGCTGGACGGCCTGGCGAATCCACCGCGCCCTGGAGGAGCTCTCGGAGAACGAGCGAACGGTGATCGAGCTCGCCTACTGGAGCGGACTCTCGCAGTCGGAGATCGCCATCTACCTCGGGATCCCGCTCGGCACCGTGAAGACCCGAACCCGGGCGGCCCTGAGCCGCCTGGCCGAACAGCTCGAGGGAGAGCTCGAATGACGGACAAGCCCGACTTCAACCAGCTCGTCGGCGACGACCTCCCCGAGGAGGAGCGCGCGCGGCTCGAGCGCGTCCACGAGCTCCTGCTCGAAGCCGGCCCGCCGCCCGAGCTCCCTCCGGCGCTCGTCGAGCCCGACCTCGATCACCGCGAGCGGAACCTCGACTTCCTGCCGCGACGCCGATCCGGCTTGGTGCTGGGTATCGCCGCGGCGGTCGGGGTCGCCGCCTTCCTCGGCGGCTTCCTCGCCGGTCGCCAGAAGGATCCGTTCCCGACCGTCTTCCACATCCAGATGCAGGGAACCGCGAGGGCGCAGAGCGCCTCGGCGACGATCAACGTCGGCAAGGCCGACGAAGCTGGCAACTGGCCGCTGAAGCTCAAGCTGAACGGCCTGAAGCCGCTGCCGAAGGGCCAGTACTACGAGATGTTCCTCACCAACGGTCACAAGCCGACGGCCTCGTGCGGCACGTTCCGGGTCTCCAGCACGGGCGACACCGTCCGGCTGAACGCCCCGTACAACCTGCGCCGCTTCGACGGCTGGGTGGTGACCCTCGAAAGGCCGCACGCCACCACGCATCCGGTCGTGCTGACGACTCAGCGCACCTAACGGACGATCATCACCGGGCAAGGTGCGTTCTCGGCAACGCGATCGGCGGTCGAGCCCAACAGGTGATCGCGAAGGAAATGACCTCGGTGGCCGAGCACCACGAGGTCGTACTGACCTTCCGCCGCCACCTCCGAGATGACCTCGGCGGCATGCCCGGGCCTGACCTCGATCTCGATCTCGACCCCGACGACAGACGCACGCTCACGGGCTACGGCAGCGAGGGCGTTGAAGTAGCGATCCTTCTCGCGCTTGACCTCTTCGACCTCGCCGATCGTGGCGGCGTAGGCCGGGAGCGGTCCCTCGATCGCTAGTGCTGTCAGGCGCGCATCAGCGAGCAGTGCAAGCTCGAGCGCTTTGGCAAAGGCACGGTCGGAGCACTCCGAGCCGTCGATCGCGCTCAGGATGCGCTCGAACGGCATCAGCCACGCGCCGCCTGGCTCGCCGGCGCCGGCGGCATCGGCGCTCCCGATTCGGCCCGATCACGCTCGCGTTCGTGTTCGGCATACGGTTGGAAGAACCGCTGCGCGAGAAACGTCGGGACGATTGCCGACAGCACGACCACGGCGATCAGGAGTGAAAACTGCGTGCGGTCGATGATTCCTGCATTGAGTCCGTAGAGCGAGCTGATCGTCCCAAACGTGAGGCCGGTCGACATCAAAAGGGTCGTGAACGCGGCATGGGGCGCCGTGAAACGGCGGGCCAGGGGATAGACCCCGGCCACCTTCGGCACCATCTTTCCGGCGAACAGCAGCGCCAGGAGCCCCAGGTTTGCCCAGAGTGCGCCGACAGAGACGCTCATGCCGCCCTTGAGGAAGAAGAAGGGGGTCAGGAATGCGAACGCGACCACTCTCATCCGCTCTTGTTCCTGACGGTGCTGGGCGTAGTGGCTGCTCATCACCAGGCCGAGGATGAAGGCGGGCAACACGGCCTGCGAATGCGCCCGAACCCCGAGCCACATCAGCAGGAAGAGGCAGGCGAAGACCAGCTTGATCTCCGGCTCGATCACCCGGTCGCCGTATCGAGGGAAGAACCATCGCGAAAGCTGCGGCAGGCCGACAACGAGGGCTGTCGCGAAGACGATGAAGGGGGCGATCCAGATAGTCGGCTTGATGAAGAGGATCGACAGGGCTGCAGCCGTACCGAAATCGGTGACGAAGGTCGCGGACATCAACCTCTTCCCGACCACCGTCTGGTTGAGCCCGGTCTCTACGAGCACGGCATAGACAACTGCGAGGCTCGTCGTCGACAGGGCGATCCCGGCAATCTCGGCTTGGCGGTGGTTCCAGCCGAGCCCGTAGTACGCGAGCAGCCCGACGACGACGAACGGGGCGAAGAAGCTGACCACCCCGATCGAAAGCGAGGCCTTCCACTCACGCCGGAACTGAGGCACATCCACCTCTGCCCCGGCGAGGAACGTCAGGACGATGCCGGCGAACGACCCGATGAAGTTGAGCCAGTGGGGAACGTCGAGACTGAAGACATTGCCGACGACGACCCCGAGGAACAACTCGACCAGCGCGACTGACAACCCGACCTCGACGGAGATCATCGAAGCGACGAGGATCGTCACCGCGAGAACGGCGGCTATCGCGATGCTGCTCATCTCTACCTCCTGCGAAGACGTCAGGGATAGAGGCCATCAGCTCCCTTGCGAGGAGCGGTTAGGCGCGAGCCTCATCGCGCTGCAGCGCACGCACTATAGCCGCGCCCTGGAGCGCCGCTAGGGTGGGGTGCGGTCGTTCGCGACGAACGCCGCGTACGTGACCGGCATCAGCTGCTCGAGGAAGAGCTCGCAGGCCTCCGCGTAGCGCCGGATCTCGCGCTGCGCCGTCTCCGAGTTGCGCAGCGAGACGAAGTTCATCAGCGAGCGCGCGTTCACGGTCCAGTAGAACTCGGTATAGGCCCCGACCGGCAGCACGGCGCGGGCGATCTCCCGGGCGACCCCGAGCTCGACGAGCTGCTCGTAGGCGAGGTACGCGGTCTCGTAGACCGCCTGCATCTTGGTGCGGGTCGCCTCGGCGATCTCGTCGCCGACCGGCTCGAAGGAGTAGGAGCCGGGCTTGCCGACCTGCGTGCGCACGTCCGCGGCGTCCGGGACGTAGAACTCGTCGGTCGCCCGCGCGTAGCGCATCGAGAACTCGTTGAACGAGCCGACCCGGTGCCGGAACCACTCGCGCGCGACGAAGATCGGGGCGCGGATGTGGAAACGGAAGGAGTTGTGCTCAAACGGGGTGTTGCCGCACCAGACCGGATAGCCGTTCCTACGGACGTAGAGTGTGTTGTTCGGAACCTCGACGCAGTGGATGGCGCCGTCGTACCGCTCGATTCCCATGTGCGACTCAGCTTGCTCTCGGGTCCGGCACAGCGCTGGCCGGGCGTTCCGACTCGCGTAGATCGTCACCCGCCAGCGCGGCTTGTCTCCATAGTGACCGTCCCCGGGCGCAGCCAGGTGCGGACGAACGCTTGCGCTGCGCCCCATCTTGAGCGCGAGCTCCTGGACCGAGTCTGCAAGCCGGCGGCTCGTCGTCGAGTAGGTCTGGCGGTCCTCTCGGCCAGGTCTCCGGTGAATGGAGCCGTCAGAGTTGAGCAGACCCTCGTAGAGCGCCTGCAACGAGGCCGAGTCGAGAGCAAGCAACCTCGCGGGAATGATCTTCTCGCGGTCGCGGTAGCAGTCCGCGAAGAACGCTCGCAAGGAACCGCTGACCGGCACGACGAAACGCTGCTCACGTCCCCATGTTCGAAGCTCGAGGCCCGTCTCCGCGACCGCCCGTCGTAGGAACTCGATCTCTCGCGCCTTTCGAAGATTGAAGACGACATGATTCGACTGGGACAGGCTTCCGTCTCCGATGAAAAGGCCTAAGAGCCGAAGCAGTGGCTTCGCAGGCAGTCTCTCGCCGTCGAAGACCAGGGCGGTCGTCGCCTCGCCGGTCCAGGTCGCTGTGCTTGTGTGACGATGGGAACGCCAGAGCACCGAGTGGGCTGGGCGCAGAGAGAACCGTGGCTGGGCGCGCTCCGGCCGCGTGGTCTGCGGTGACGCGAGGACCCGATGGTCGGGAGTGACGAGCAGGTCGATGCTCATCCCCTGAAAGCCGATCATGTGCCCTCGGTACTCCTTGCGAACGAGCCGAAGAGCAGGCTGGTACTCGAGGAGTCCGTCCCTCGAGCGCGTCGCGAAATGCTCCTCACCGGTCACGTCCGGCCAGCGCTTCCACCCGTCGGCGGTCAGAACATCAGTGTGGTCGTCGTAGCAGCCGTGCCGCTCGCGCATCAGGAAGCGGATCAGTCCCTCGTCCGCCTCGTCCATCTCCTCGCGTCGACGGGCGAAGCTGACCCGCGCCCCGTTCACGACCGAGAGGTCGTCGGCCATCGCGTCGTCGAGCCGGACGAAGCCGTGGTCGAGGACGCGGACGGTGTTGTCGGGTATCACTTCGGGCGTCGTGACGGCCACGCGGGCGAGTGTACCGGGGGCATATGTCGGAACCTCCGGCTGGTCCTACCCGACCTGGCGCGGAGGTTTCTACCCCTCCGATGCGCGGCCGAAGGACTTCCTTCGCCACTACGCCGAGCGGCTCACCTCGGTCGAGCTGAACACCAGCGCGTACCAGCTTCCCTCCGAGGAGCACTTCACCGGCTGGGCGGAGCAGGTATCAGCCGGCTTTCGCTTCGCGGTCCGAATGCCCCGCCTGATCACCCACGCCTCGAGACTCGGGCTCGTGGGCACCTTCTGCGAGCGGGCCCGGCTGCTGGGCGAAAGGCTCGGCCCGGTGCTCGTCGTGCTCGACCGCAAGCGGGACGACGGCTTCCTCATGCTCCTGCGGGACTCGCTCGACCCCGACCTCGAGGTCGCGTTCGATTTTCGCCACGAGTCCTGGGCCGGGGCCGAGGTCCCGGTGCGGGTGAACTCGCTGGAGGCCGACGCGCCGTTCCGCTACCTGCGGCTGCGCGAGCCGCCCTATGACGAGGCCGCGCTCGCCGGCTGGGCCGTGCGCCTGGGCCCGCTGCTCGACGAGGGCGTTCGCGTCTACTGCTACTTCAAGCACGAGGACGAGCCCAGAGGCGCCCTGTACGCGGAGCGGCTGCTGGAGCTGCTCGCGCCGTAGCCGACCTGCTCCATACTCTCGGACGCCGTGAAGGTGGTGATCTTCTGTGGGGGCCAGGGCATGAGGTTCCAGACCGAGAACCCGGCCGAGCGGCTTCCGAAGCCGATGGCCTCCCTGGGAGGGCGGCCGCTCCTGTGGCACATCATGAAGTACTACTCGCACTTCGGGCACCGGCAGTTCGGGCTCTGCCTCGGCCACCACGGCGCCACGATCCAGGACTACTTCAGCCGGAACGAGTTCGCCGACGACGGCTGGGAGATCGAGTTCCTGGACACCGGCCTCGACTCGAGCATCGGCGAGCGCTTCGCCCAGACGCAGGGATACGTCGGCGACGACGAGGTCTTCCTGACCTCCTACGGCGACACGTTGACCGACGCGCCGTTGCCGTCGCTGATCGAGACGCACGCTGCGAGTGGCAAGGTGGCGAGCCTGCTCGCGACCAAGCCGAACTACACGTTCAACGTGATCGACGCCGACGAGAGCCACGTGGTCACCGGGTTCGACGACGTGACCGAGAGCGGCATGTGGATCAACGGCGGCTTCTTCGTCTTCCGCCGCGCGGTCTACGACTACGTCCGGGCGGGCGAGGACCTCCCCGAGACGCTCAATCGCCTGATCGCCGACCGGGAGCTCTACGCGTACAAGTACGACGGATTCTGGGCGCCGCTGGACACGATCAAGGACCGCGAGCGGCTCGAGGGCCTGGTTCGGGGCGGCGGCAGCGTCTGGCAGGTCTGGGACCGGGCGGCCGGCTAGTGCTGAGGCTCGAGCTCGGAACCGACGGCGCGACCGCTCTCGAGGTGCTCGCGCTCGGGGCACACTCGGACGACATCGAGATCGGCTGCGGCGGCACGCTCCTCCGGCTCGCCCAGACGGTGCCCGAGCTGAAGGTGACCTGGGTGGTGCTCAGCGCCGAGGGCGACCGCAGAGACGAGGCCCGCACCGGCGCGGAGGCCTTCCTGCAGGGAGCCGCCCAGACGGAGATCAAGGTCGAGAGCTTCCAGGACGCCTTCTTCCGCTATGGCCCGGAGGTGAAGGAGTACTTCGAGGGGCTCAAGGCGAGGGTCTCGCCCGACCTGGTCCTGACCCACCACGGCTCGGACCTGCACCAGGACCACCGGCTGGTCGCCGAGCTCACCTGGAACACCTTCCGCGATCACCTGATCCTCGAGTACGAGATCCCGAAGTACGACGGCGACCTCGGTGCCCCGAACGTGTTCGTCCACCTGGACGACGAGGTCTGCCGCCGGAAGGTCGAGGCGCTCCAGAGCTGCTTTCCGTCGCAGGCGGGCAAGCCGTGGTTCGACGACGACGTCTTCAGGGCGCTCCTCCGCCTCCGGGGGATGGAGTCGAGGTCCCCGAGCGGGCTCGCCGAGGCCTTCTACGGCCGCAAGCTCGTGCTCTGACCCGCGAGCTCGGCGATCTGGTCGACCGCGTAACGGAGCTCGTCGTCGGTGTTGAAGAAGTGCGGGCCGAGCCGTAAGCCGACGTCCGGACGGTGGTCGCAGAGGATCCCGCTGCGCCGCCAGCTCCGCGTCGACCCGCTCGAAGTCGGGCGGTCGCACGACGACCGTCCCTCCCCGGCGGGCCGGGTCGCTCGGGCTTCCGACCGGGAAGCCCAGCTCGTCGAGCAGCTCGATCAGCAGCGTCGTCTGCTCGACCGAGCGCGCGCGGATCCGCTCGACGCCGATCTCCTCGATCACGTCGTAGCCCGCGGTCGCCGCGTAGAGCGCGGGCACGTTCGGCGTGCCGGTCAGAAAGCGCCCGGCGCCCTCGGCGTACTCCTGCTCGGTCTCGAAGTCGAACGGCCGCGCGTGGGCCTGCCAACCCGTGAGGGCGGGCTCGAGCGTGCCGGCCAGGTCGGGACGGACGTACAGCCATCCCGCGCCGGGGCCTCCGCAGAGCCACTTGACCGAGCCGCCGACCGCGAAGTCGACGCCCAGAGCGGTCACGTCGAGCGGCACCGTTCCGACCGACTGGTACGCGTCGAGCACGACGTGGGCGCCGTGCTCGTGCGCCGCCTCGACGATCGACTCGACGTCCTGGATCTCACCCGTCTTGAAGAGCACGTGCGTGACCGGGACGAGCAGCGTCCGCTCGTCGATCGCCTCCACGACGCCCTCGTCGTCGGCCGCAACCACGATGTCGGCCCCTCGCTGGGCCTGGTACAGGTAGCGAACCGAGGGGAAGTTGCCCTCCTCGTAGACGATCCGGCGACGGGGGCGGGCGAAGTCGAAGCACGAGAGCACGACCGCCTCGGCGATCGTCACGTTCTGGTGCATCGACACCGTTCCCGGCGGCGCGCCGATCAGGCGGGCGATCTGGTCGCCGACCGTCAGCGGCATCTCCCACCATCCCTCGCCCCAGGCGCGGATGCCGCGGGTCTTCCAGTCGTGCGCGTAGTCGAGCACACGTCCCTCGGCCGCCGCCGGCATGGCACCGAGCGAGTGGTTGATCAGGTACGTGGTCTCCGCGAGGATCGGGAAGCGATCGCGGTATTCGGAGAGCTCGGGCACCGGCCGCGAGTATAGGGACGCCGCTGCGGCGGACCTGGTCACTCGAACGAGTGATTCGTCGCGAGAAATCACCTTTCGGGGTGATAACGGGGCCGCCGTGCGCGAATACCGTCCGGGCAGGACGAACTGCGGCACCGTGCTCGGCACGGAAAGGGGTCAGAGGATGAGGGGGAACGACAACGTCGATGGCGGCCAGACCCGTACGAGCGGGCTGTGGGGCACTGGGCGCGGCGGCCACCGCTCGGAGGGACGGAACGTCTCGCTGAAGCACGGGCTGCTGGCCCTGATCGTTGTCGCCCTGGCCGCTCCACTCGGAGCGAGCGCCTCGGGCGGCAGGAGCCAGCCGGCCGGCTACCTCGCACCGGCGCTCCAGGCACTGGTGCGCTCGACCCCGAACGCGGACGTCCGCGTGATCGTGCACAGCGACCGCGGAGCCGGGCAGGCGCAGCACGCGCTGGACGAGGTCGGCGACGGCAGCACGCAGCTCGACATCGTCGACGCCGCGGCAGGGTCCGTGCGGGCTCGCGACCTGCCGCACCTCGCCGACGGCCCGGGCCTGGTGATCGTCCCGGACACGCCTGTTGCGCTCGACGCGCTCGGCGCCAGGGACACGAAGGAGAAGAACAAGCTCCCGAAGCTCCACGGCCGGCAAGGCCTCGGCTCCGACGAGCTCTGGCCCTCGGCCGTCGGCGTCGACTCGCTGTGGCCCCTCCTGGCCGCCTACGACCGCGTCGGCAGGTTCTCCGGCACGGGGGCTCCCTCGATCGCGTTCGTCGACTCCGGGATCGAGGCCGGCAGAGGCGATTTCGCCGGCCGCGTCCGTGCGCAGGTGAACATGACCTCCCTGCCCGGGAACTCGCGGGGTGACGGGCGTGGCCACGGCACCTTCGTCGCAGGCCTGGCGGCGGGAAGCGGGGCCGGACATGCGGGCGCCGCCCCGACAGCCGGGATCGTCTCGCTCGACGTGATGGACGACCAGGGCATGGCGCGCACGAGCGACGTGATCGCGGCCGCCCAGTGGATCCTGCGGAACAAGCGGCAGTACGACATCCGGGTGGCGAACTTCTCGCTCCACTCGGCCACCCCGAGCAGCTTCCGCTGGGACCCGCTCGACAAGGCGGTCGAGAAGCTCTGGTTCGGCGGAGTCGTCGTGGTCACTTCCTCGGGCAACTACGGCGAGGACGGCAGGGAATCAACGGTCGAGTTCGGGCCGGCGAACGACCCGTTCGTGATCACGGTCGGCGCGCTCGACCTGCACGACTCGAGCAGCCCCGACCGGGCCTCGGTCGCGCCCTGGTCGACCTGGGGCTACACGCACGACGGTTTCGCCAAGCCCGAGGTGAGCGCCCCCGGCAGAGACCTGATCGGCCCGATCCCGGCAGGCTCGACGCTCGCGAGCGAGCGCTCCGCCCAGGTCGTGCGCACGAACGAGGGCACGTACATGGAGCTCTCGGGCACGTCGCTGGCGGCGCCGATCGTCGCCGGCATCGTGGCCGACCTGCTCACGATTCGCCCGAATCTCACCCCGGACCAGGTCAAGGGCGCCCTGATGCTGGCCGCCCGGCCGGTCCGGCACGCGACGTTCCACTCGGCGGGGGTCGGCGAGGTCTTCGCTCCCGGTGCGCTGCTCGCCGGCCGCCCGCCGAACCCGAACCTCGCTCTGGAGGCGTTCGTCCATTCCAGCGGCGGAGACGGGCCGGCGTTCGACGACGCCGCCTGGCTCGCGGCCGCGCAGGCCTCGCCTGCCTGGGATCAGGTGTCGTGGCTCGACGGCTGGGCCGACGTGTCCTGGTCGCTCGTCTCCTGGAGCGACGTCTCCTGGAGCGACGTGTCCTGGAGCGACGTCTCCTGGAGCGACGTCTCCTGGAGCGACGTCTCCTGGAGCGACGTCTCCTGGGCCGACTCGGTCTACGGCGACGTCGGCTAACTCAGGCGTCGGAGAAGACCGAGCGCGCGCTGGTCCCACGGTACGCGGTGCGTCACGCCCGCCTCCGCGAGCCCCTCGCGGTTGGCGAGGTACCAGTCGTAGGTCTCGCAGAGCGCCTGCTCGTTCGAGAGGCGCGGATCGAAGCCGAGCAGTCGCTGCGCCTTCGAGACGTCCGACGAAGGAGTCGCGGTACGCGGTGCGGTAGTGCCACTCCGCGAGCGGCGAGAGCCGCGCCAGCTCGAGCGCGCGCAGGGCGAGCTCCGCCGGCCGCGCCGGCACCGGCCTCAGGCGGCTCGCTGAGCCGGCATGGCGGATCAGCGCCTCGAGGTCGGAGCGGACGGTGCCGAAGCCTGTCGCTCCCACGTTGAAGGTCTCCCCGGCGACGTTTGCCGTGGCGGCGCTGACCGTCGCCTCGACGAGATCCTCGACCGCGAGCAGCTGGTAGCGGTTCGAGCCGTCTCCCAGGACCGGGATGCGGCGGCCCTCGCGGATCCAGTCGAACAGGATCTCGAAGACGCCGAGGCGCTCCGGGCCGATGAACGTCTTGGGCCTCAGGACGACGACCTCGAGCCCGCGGCGCCCCGCCCGCCGGGCGACCCGCTCCGCCTCGATCTTCGATTCGCCGTAGTGCCCGACTCCGACGAGCGGCGCGTCCTCGCGCAGCGGGTGGTGCTTGGGGATCCCGTAGACGGCCGTCGACGAGATCAGCACCGCCCGGCCGACGCCCGCCTCGAGGGCGGCGGCGAACGTGACCGCCGTGCCGTCCACGTTCGCCGAGTGGATCGCGTCGCGCGAGGCCTGGATCGGAAGCGCCGCGGCCGCATGCACGACCACGTCGGCCCCGTCCACGAGGCGGGCCACGGCGGCGGGGTCGCGCACGTCCCCTCGCAGCTCTTCGACGTTCGCCTCGAGCTCCTCGTCGTCGAGAGGCGCGAGATCGAGGGTCCGCACCTCGTGGCCGTCCGCGACGAGCCGCCGGGCGAGGTGGAGACCGAGGAAGCCCGCGCCGCCGGAGATGGCCCACCGCATCAATCTCACGCTACAACGTCGGAAGGAATCGGGCCGTGACGGCAGAACTGCGTTGGTCCCGTGACCGGCAGACTCGTCGTCCTGTTGGCGCTGGCACTGGCGGGGCTCGCTCTCGCCGCGCCCGCGAACGCCTCGAACCCCCAGATAGCGGGGCTCCAGGTCGCGCTGCGCGCGTACGGGCTCTACAACGGCCCGATCGACTCGATCGCCGGCCCCGCGACCGTGAGAGGCACGAAGGCGTTCCAGCGGCGGGCCGGCCTCGTTCCGGACGGACGGGCGGGGCCGTCGACGCGGCGCGCGCTGGGACCGCTCGGCCTCCCGCTCTTCGGCCGCAGAACGCTGCGCCGGCGGATGTTCGGCTGGGACGTCTCGGTCCTCCAGTTCATGCTCGCCAGGCGCGGCGCGCTCGTGCCCGTCTACGGCTACTTCGACGCTGCGACCGAGCGCGCGCTCCGGCGCTACCAGCGCGCGCGGCGGCTCGCCGCGGACGGAATCGCCGGCCCGAAGACGCTGACGTGCACTGGCCCACGGCCGCCGGGCGGTGGCGCTCGTCGGCAAGCCGATCCGTCCGGCGCCGACCGGCGTCCGGGACCTGCTCGAGCGCTGGTCGCGCGTCTACCGCCTCGACCCCGGGCTGGTGCGCGCCCTCGCGTGGATGGAGTCCGGCTTCCAGCCCGGCCTCGTCTCCTCGGCCGGCGCCCGCGGCGTCCTCCAGGTGCTGCCGATCACCAGGAACTACGTCGAGACGATCCTGCTCCGCAAGCGCGTGCCGAACTCGGTCAGCGGCAACATCCAGATCGGAGTGGTCTACTTCCGCCAGCTCCTGCACGAGTTCCGCGGCAGCGAGCGGCGCGCGCTCGCCGGCTGGTACCAGGGGCCGGCCTCGCTTCGCTCGCACGGGCAGTACAGAGGCACGCGGCTCTTCGTGGCGAACGTGCTCGCCCTGCGCACACGCGGGATTTAGGTGGGCTTGACGAAATCCCGGCTGTGCCGCGATTCCGCCAAGCCCACCTAGCGCTGCTGCTGCGCCAGCGGCGGCCGGGGCACCGGCTGGGGCGGCGGCTTCGAGTCGACCAGCACGGCCGCGACGAGCAGGATCGCCATCCCGACGGCGCTCTCTCCGGCGAGGCTGCGCGGCAGGCTCGCGAACAGGGGCGCGCCTCGCTCCAGCGCCGGCCGCACCAGGAAGTGATGCGCGGCGCCCCAGAGGAGCGCCAGCGAGACGAGCGCCAGCTTCACCAGCAGCACCTGGCCGTAGCGTTGGTTCCAGAGGTCGTCCAGCTGCGGCAGCCGCAGGATGCTGAGGTAGATCCCCGCGGAGAGGATCACGACGATCAGAATGGTCGCAAGGCGCGAGAAACCCAGGAACGCGCGGCGCCGGCGGTCCGGCTCGAGCGGCCAGACCACGAACGCCAGCTGCACGAGGCCGCCCACCCAGAGCGAGGCCGCTGCCAGGTGTGCCCAGTCGGCCAGCTCGGAGAGCCAGGACGATCCCGCGTCGACCGCGGAATGGCCCGACAGCGACAGGCCTGACGCGAGCCCGAGCGCAAGCGCGAAGGCCGGCCAGAGCAGCCAGACCCGCTCCGTCAGCCACGAGAGGAAGACGAAGGCGCTCACGAGCGCGAAGCCGAGCGTCATCACGACGAATGCGGTGCCGAAGCGCGTCCCGTTGGCGATCGGCCCGAGGTCGCCGTAGAGGAACCTCCCGAACGGCAGCTGCAGGGCATCCTCGGCCCGCAGCAGGAACGCGACGATCCCGACCTGCACGACTCCGAGCGCGCCGACCAGCAGCACCCGGTAGAAGCGGCGTTCCGTCTCCGGGCGAAGCGGCCCGCGCAGGATGAGCAGCCGGAAACCGAGGCCGCCCGCGATCAGGGCGAGCGCGAGGAAGTAGAGCCAGCGCACCAGGTGCTCCTCGGTGGTCGGACCGCCGGCGCCGAAGGCCTCCGTCGCCGGCGGTGCACGATGGCGGACCCCGAACGTGTAGACGCCGCCGATCACGTGCCCGTCCGCCGACACCGCGGTCCAGCGCACCGTGTACGCGCCGCGTGAAAGCGCGCGGACGGGTGCGAGGATCACCCGCCGGTCCGTTCCGGAACGGGTCGCTCCCGAGACGAGGCGACCGTGCGCCGTGTAGACGCGGATCCCGTTCGGAAGGGCCTTCACGCTCTGGTCGAAGCGCAGGCGCACGAGCCCCGGCGAGCTCTTCAGGCGCTGCTGGACCGACGGGGTCGACTGGACGAGCGTCGCGTGCGCAAAGGCGGCGCCCGGGAGGAGGAGCGCCGCGAGCGCGGCTCCGAGCAGGCACCTCCTCATCGGTGCTGCTCCCCGGCGAGCGGCGAGAGGTGCCCGAAGATCGGCGACACGTCTCGGTCGGCGTACAGGAAGACGGCGAGCACGACGAACGTGAGCGCGAAGCCCGAGTTCAACACGAGCGAGCGGCGGCGAAAGGCGCCGATGAGCGGGAAGAGGGCGCAGATGATCGCCGTCCAGCCCAGCACGTGATGCAGGAAGGCAGCGCGGGAGAAGTACCAGCCGTTCTGCTCGTGCACCAGGATCGCCGTTCCCGAGACGACGAGGGCCAGCGGCATCGCCAGCCGCCAGGCGGTGTTGTGGAGCTTCCCGCGCACGAGGCCGAGCTCGGCCGCGCCCGCCAGCATCATGGTCTCGGCCCACGCCCCGTGCGCGACCATGTGGATCGTCGAGTTGGTGTAGAGGACCATCACGGGCCACATCAGCACGCCCATCAGGAAGAGCAGGCCCGGCCAGAGGTACGCTCGCCAGCGGCGCCTCGACCAGACCTCGTCCCCGACGAGCGCCCGCGCGAGCAGGCACAGTCCCAGCAGCAGGAAGCCGGTCGCGAACAGCCAGTGGACGTGTTCTGCGGGTGGCTCCATCAGGTTTCCTCCGCCTCGAGGTCCTCGATCACGCCGGGCGCCACGAAGAGCGCGAAGACGACGCCCACGGCGATCGCCAGGAGCGGCGGCTGGACGAACAGCCACCAGAAGCCCTGGCCGTGCGGGTGCAGCACCGTGATCCGGTACGGCTGGAGGAATGCCCAGGCGACGCCGCCGAACATGGCCAGCGGCCCGAGCGCGGCGACGGCTCGGGCGCGGAGCGACCGGCCACGTGTCGCCACTCGTTCGGTGATCAGTTGCGTGCTCATATCCACCTCCCCGGAGTAGGAACAACCACACGGGGCCCGCGGGCGCTGGGCGTTGACCGCGGACTAGGCGGGCAGAGGAGGCGGCCGGCTCTCGAACGCGAGCCCGAAGCGCTCGCGCGGGGGCACGGAGGAGGTCTCGGTGCTCTGGCTGTGAGGAGGCGGCGGCGAGGCGGTCCCGATCCGCTCTGCTCTGGCGCAGGTGTCCTTCGCGTAGCGCTCGTAGGCGCTCAGCCAGGACGCGACGGCACTCCAAGCGAGAGCGACGAGGACGGCGAGCACCGCGAAAACGGGCAGCGCCGAGCTGTGCAGCCATGGCCAGAGCAGCGGCCAGCGCCCGACGGCGGCCTGCTCGGCGTCATGCTGGACGAGGTAGAGGAGCGAGGTCGCGAGGAAGGCGGCGAGCCAGAGCCGCGGCGAGAGGTCGAGGCGCATCCGGGGCGCGGGCGCCGGGCGTGAGCCCACCTTCGCCAGCACGCGCCGCCCGGCCCGGGCAGCGATGTGGGCGCGAGCGAACCGCCAGGCCAGCCGGGCGAACAGGAGTGCCACGCCCAGCTTCACGGCGGCGAGCAGGAACGGGTAGTAGTCGGCGCCCGCGTAGCTCGGCGTGGCCACGTGCTGACCGACGTTCAGGCGGTGAGTCAGGCTCCGGCCGAGGAGCTCGGCTACGAGCGCGAGCAGCGCAAACGCCAGTCCGGCGAATAGGCGCTGATGACGCCTCGCGCGCTGCATGGGTCCACAGTGTGCCTCAGACGGCACGTCGCGTCCAAAAGGACCGGTCAGGCGAGGATGGTCAAGGTCCAGCGCGGCTGCGACGGACGGTCGAAGCCGAGCAGCAGAATCCGCTGCCACTGGCCCAGGCTGAGCGTCCCCGCACGAAACGGGATCTGCTCGCTGCGCGGGCCGAGGAGGAGGCACAACAGCTGCTCGCGCTCCGGCTCGTCCTGCGGGACGAGGCGGGTGAGCAGATCCTCGAGATCGGAGAAGAAGCCGCTCTCTCGCTCCTGGACGCGCACGAGCGCGACGTCATCGAGTGGCGAGATGTAGGCGATCCCGCTCGCGTGGCCCGCGTGGGCGAGCTCGCGTTTCACCTCGTTCGTGATGTCGAGCACCGTCAGCGACGGCAGCGCAGAGGCGATCGAATAGGGAACTTCGATGCTGGTCATGCTGCGTGCTCGATGCCGGTCATGCCCTGGTTACTTCCCGCGGGAGCCGGAAGCTCACATTTTCCCTGGCCACCTCGACCTCACCGAGCTCGTCGTAGCCGAGCGAGGCGAGACCGCGCAGGACACGGGCGACGAGCTCTTCCGGCGTGGAGGCGCCCGCGGTGAGGCCGACGGTCTCGTGGCCGACGAGCAGGTCGGGGTCGATGCCGCTCTCGCCGTCGATGAGCCGGGCCGTCGCACCGTGGCGTTCGGCCACCTCGACCAGCCGTCGGGCGTTCGAGCTCGTCTCCGAGCCGATCACGAGGATCAGGGTCGCGCCGCCCTGCGCCAGCGCCTTGACCGCGTCCTGGCGGTTCTGGGTCGCGTAGCAGATGTCGTCGGCGGCGGGCCGGCGCAGGTCGCCGAAGCGCTCGCCGAGCGCGTCGACGGTCTCGGCCACGTCGTCGAGCGAGAGCGTCGTCTGTGTGATGACCGCAATCGGCTTCCCGCCCGAGTCGAGCTTGGCGGCGTCTTCGGGCGACTCGATCACCACCGTGTGGTCCGGCCGCTCTCCGCGCGTGCCGATCACCTCGACGTGATCGGCGTGCCCGACGAGCGCGACCAGGTGGCCGCTGTCGGCGTAGCGCCTGGCCTCCGCATGCACCTTCGAGACGAGCGGGCAGACGGCGTCCACGACCACGAGGCCGCGCTGCTCGCAGTTCTCCCGCACCGACGGCGCCACGCCGTGGGCGGAGAGCACGCAAATCGCTCCCGCCGGGATGTCGTCCTCATGGTCGACGAAGACGGCGCCGAGCCGCTCGAGGCGCTTGACGACGTGATCGTTGTGGACGATCTGGTGGCGCACGTAGACCGGAGGGCCGTGCTTCTCCAGCAGGATCTCGACGATCTCGATCGCGCGGTCGACGCCTGCGCAGAACGAGCGGGGGGCGGCGAGGAGGACCCGGCCTACAGGGACCACCCCTTGGCAGCGGCGCCGAGCCGGCGGAGGGCGCGGTTCGCATCGGCGGCGGCCCGGACGAACCCGCGCGGCTCGCGCGCGAAGCCGCGCGCGAGGCCGGACCAGTTGAGGTTGCCGGCGATCGTCACCGACTCGGCGAGCCCGTTCAGCTTCCGCTCGGGCGTGTCGCTGATGGCCCGCAGGACCCCCTTCAGCTGTCCGGTTCGGGCGAGCAGCCCGCTCTCCATGTCGACCGCGTCCGCTCCGGTCAGCTCGTGCAGGCGCCTCCGCTCGGCCGGGTCGTCGACGATGTCGTCCGCCGCGAGCATCGTCGCGGGCACCGCACCGGCGACTCCGAGCGGCCCGCCTTCCCAGAGCACAGTGCCGTCTTGATCGACCACCCGCGTCGCGTCCAGGACGGTCCCGATCTCGAGCCCGTCGCGCAGGGCGCCGGCGATGCCGAACGAGACCAGGGGGCCTTCGGGCGCGCCGTTCGCCATGCCGAGCCCGACGAGCGCGGTCCGTGCGCCGGCCCGGTCGGCCACGCGCCGCTCCGCGGTGGTCGCGCAGGCGAAGGTCACCCGGTCAGCGTCCATGCCACGCTGCGAACGCTCTCGCGCATGCTCCCCGCGGCCTCGAAGGCCGCCGAGGGCTCGAAGCCGGAGTGGATCGCGCAGTGCTCGCAGCGGGCGTCGTTGCCGGGGCCGTACTCCTCCCACTCGATCCCGTCCAGCAGCGCCTCGTAGGTCGGGAAAATCCCGTCGGTGAGCAGGTAGCACGGGCCTTTCCAGCCGTACGGGTTGCGCGTGATGGAACCCCACGGTGCGCAGGGGAGCTTGCGGTCCCCCGCCAGGAAGTCCTGGTAGATCGGGCTCGCCAGCCAGCGGTAGCCGTTCTCGCGCGCGGCGGAGCGGATGACGCGGAACTTCTCCTCGTGCTCGGCCCGCGTCATGGTGAGGTTCGGGTCGATCTGCGAGTACTGGTAGCCCGGCGCGACGAGCATCCCGTCGATCCCGACGTCGTCGGTGAGGTAGCCCATCATCTGGATCACCTCGTCCGGGTCGGTCTCCTTAAAGATCGTCGTGTTCGTCGTGACCCGGAACCCCCGGTCCCGCGCCAGGCGGATCGCGTCCACCGCGATGTCCCAGAGGCCGGGGTAGTCGCAGATGTAGTCGTGGATCTCTCGCATGCCGTCGAGGTGAACGACGAAGGTCAGGCGCTTGTTCGGCTGGAAGACGTCCAGGAACTGCTCGAGCCGGAGCGCGTTCGTGCACAGCTCGATCGTCTTGTTCAGCTCCAGGAAGCCCTCGACCACGTCCTCGATTCCCTTGAAGACGAGCGGCTCGCCGCCGCAGATCGAGACGACGGGCGCCGGGCACTGCACGCCGGCATCGATGCACTCCTCGACCGAGAGGCGCGCCTTGTTCGACTCGTACTCGCGGATCTTCCCGCAGCCGATGCAGGCGATGTTGCACGCCAGGGTGGGCTCCAGCATCAAAACGAGCGGATAGCGCTCGCCTTTGCGCTGCTGCTGCGTGACGTACTTCGCGATCTGGACGGTCGGGGCGAGCGGAAACTTCATCGACTGAGCCTTTCTCGTAGACGGCCGAGGGCAAGCAGCGGGAAGTGCAGTCGGTACAAGTGGTACCTGATCATGAAGTCAAGCGGGAAGCCTGTGCCGGTGAACTGCTGCTCCTCCCAGTCGCCGTTGTGCTTCTGTGCGTCGCAGAGCCACTCTGCCGCACGCCGGGCGGACCGGCTCTGCGCCTCGTTTGCAGCGACGTAGGCTAATAGCGCCCAGGCCGTTTGGGAAGGCGAGCTCGGGCCCCGGCCGCGCCAGGCGGGATCGCTGTAGGAGCGGACGTCTTCGCCGAAGCCGCCGTCGTCGTTCTGTACCGAGTCGAGCCAGGCGATCGCGCGGCGCATCGCGGGCTGATCCGGCTCGATCCCGCAGGCCTCCAGCGCCGGCAGCGCGGCGGCGGTGCCGTAGACGTGGTTGACGCCCCAGCGCCCGAACCAGGAGCCGTCCGGTTCCTGCTCGGCCAGCAGCCAATCCAGGCCGCGCCGCACCTCGTCCTCGTACCCGCGCTCCTGGGCGAGCGCCTCGAGCGCGTGCGCCGTCACGTCGGCGCTCGGCTCGTCGGTCACCTTGCCGAAGTCGCAGAACGGCAGCTTGTAGAGCCAGAAGGCCTCGTTGTCTGCGTCGAAGGCGCCCCAGCCGCCGCTCGACGACTGCATCCCGGCCGTCCAGGCGAGGCCTCGGTCGACCGCCTCGCGGGCACGGTGGCAGCGCCGCAGCGCGAGCGCGACCACGGCGGTGTCGTCGATGTCCGGGTAGAGGTCGTTCTCGAACTCGAAGGCCCAGCCGCCCGGGGCGAGCCCGGGCCGGCGCACCGCCCAGTCGCCCGCGACCGTGACCTCCTCGCGCTCGAGCCATTCGGCGGCGCGGATGAGCGCCGGGTGCTCCGGGCCGAGGCCCGAGTCGCGGAGCGCGAGCACGGCGAGGCAGGTGTCCCAGACCGGCGACTGGCACGCCTCCGGGCGCAGGCGGTCGCCCTCGTCGATCGTGAAGCCCTCCCAGCCCTCGACGGCGCGGCGCAGCGTCTCGTCCTCGAAGCCGTGCCCCAGGGCGACGAGCATCAGGATCGACCAGACCCAGGGCGGCTGGATCCCGCCCCAGGAGCCGTCCGCCTCCTGGTGGGCCCGCACCCAGCGCTCGGCCTCGCGCAGCGCGGCCCGGCGCAGGCTCGAGGGCCGCGGCGCCGGCTTGCTCCGGCCGGGGCGGGCGCCGATCTCCCGCAGGTCGATCGCGGCCGGGCGCACCGGGCGCAGCGCACGGCAGGCCGCAAGCGGAACGAAGGTGCCGCGGGCCCAGCAGGAGAAGTCGTAGATCGAGGCCGGCGCCGACGGTGGGAGCAGCACGAGCTCGACCGGGATGGGCGTGATCCGCTGCCACGGCCACTGGCCGATCAGGGCCAGGAAGCACTTCGTGAAGATGCGGCTGCGAGGGATGCCGCCGTGCGAGCGGATGAACTCGCGCGCCTGCGGGCCGGGGTCGACGCCGGCGAGCTTCAGCGCCGCGTAGGCCTCGATCGAGGTCGAGAGGTCGGGCGGCCCCTCGAACCAGATCGACCAGGTGCCGTCGTCCCGCCGCCGGGCCAGGAGCTCGTTCGCGATCTTGCGGTCGAGCTCCGGGGTGCGGAGCCCGAGGACGTGGTGCCAGAAGAGGTGCTGGGCGATCATCGTCGCGTTCGACTCGAGCTCGCCGACCCAGTAGCCGTCGTCGTGCTGGAGCTCGAGCAGGCGCTGCGTCGCGGCCTCGATCGCTGCATCCACCCGGGTCTCGATCCTCTCCGGCGCGACCGTCACGCCGCCACCTCCTGACGCGCCGAGGTCAGAGCCTGCGCGGCGGCAAGACCGCTTCGCACGGCGCCCTCCATCGTCGGAGGCCAGCCCGTCGCAGTCCACGCGCCCGCGCGTGTGACGTTCGGCCTCGACGTCCGCGGCCCGGGCCGGTGCTGCTCGCTGCCCGGGCGCACGGCGATCGTCGCCTCCGGCTCGCGGCTGACGCGCGACCAGAGCAGCTCCGCCCGGCCGAGCCGCTCGACGAGCGCGCCCGCGATCAGCTCCACGAGCTCGCGGCCGCGCATGGCCTCGAGCTCGGGCGCGCCGCTCGAGACGACGGTGAGGTACTGGCCGGTCTCCGGCTCGTGTCCGGTCAGCCGCCCGCGGTCGAAGACCCAGTGCGCCGGGCTGCCGAGCAGGGCCGCCAGGGGCTCGTGCAGGAGCCGCCGGTCGAAGAGCAGGTGGACGCTCACGATCGGTGAGTACCCAAGCTGCGGCTCGGGCTCACCCAGCAGGCGGGCGCTCTCGGCAGGCGGCAGCGCCACGACGACGGCGTCGTGCTCGAGCTCGTGCAGGTCGTCGATGCGGGCGCCGATGCGGACGGTCGCTCCCGCCGCCTCGAGCGCGCGGCCCGCCGCCTCCCCGTGCATCTCCCCGAGCGGCCGCAGCGGCAGGAGCAGGTCGGAAGCCCGCTTCCCCGAGAGCAGCGCGGTTCGAACCGTGAAGTCGCCAACCTCGGCATCCGCCTCGGCCGCGGGGAGGTTGAGCGCCGGCCGGATGAAGACGTCCCAGAACCGCTCGATCGCCGCTGGCGACTGCCCCCGCCGCCGCAGCGCCTCGTCGAACGTCCCACCCCGGGAGCTTGTGCTCCAGTGAACAAGCACTTTCAGAATCCTCAACCGGTCTCCGAGCCGCACATGCCGGTAGCGCAAGAGAGCAAGCGCGGAGGGCTTGATCACCGCCTTCCGGCCATGCTCGTCGAGCACCGGGAGCTCGAGGGGCTCGCGGCGCAGGGAGCCGCTCTCGCCGATCCGATCCAGAAAGCGCAGGTAGGCAGTGAAGCAGCCGAGCGCGATGTGCTGGCCGTTGTCCGGAGGGGGCTCCGGGTCGCCGTCACGCCGCGGCAGCGTCTGCACGGCGCCGCCGAGCGTCGGCCTCGCCTCGTAGACGGTCACCTCGTGCCCGGAGTCCACCAGCTCGAGCGCCGCGCTCAAACCGGCGAGCCCGCCTCCGACGACGGCAATCCTCATCGCGATGCCTTCGATCCGAGCGCACCTGGCCACCGGCGCAGACGGCCGAGCCGGCAAAGCCGGCTCGGACTGACGGCCACATCGCAAGCGACGTCGCTCATCGCAGCAGCCCCGCTCCCACGATGCGGAGCTTGGTCAGCGGGGACAGGCGCAACGAGCCCTCGAACACGTCGAACCCGCGTGCCTCGATCCGATCGAGCGTCGCACGGTAGAGGCCGGCGAAGGTCGCGACGCAGGCCGCGCTGCGGGAATCGAGCGAGTCGAGCAGCTGCAGCCCGTCGTCGAGGTACGCCCGCGCGCGCGAGGCCTGGAACGCCATCAGCGCCCGCCATTCCGCCCCGGCCCGGCCGGCTGCGATGTCGTCCTCGGAGACGCCGTAGGCTGCCAGCTCGTCCTGCGGCAGATAGACGCGCCCGAGCTCCCAGTCTTCCCGCACGTCCCGCGCGATGTTGATCAGCTGGAGCGCCACCCCGAGTGTCTCCGCGCGCCCGACCTCTTCCGAGCCGTAGATCGCGACGCACGCCACCCCCACAGCGCCCGCGACCCGCCGGCAGTACCCGAGTAGCTCGTCGAAGTCCGCGTAGCGGCTCTGCTCGGTGTCCTGGAGGCCGCCGGCCACGAGGTCGTGCAGCGCGCCGTCCGGGATCGGATAGCGCGCGCGGGCATCGGCCAGCGCGACGAGCATCGGATCCTCCCCTGGAGCCGCTTCCAGAGCGGCCTCCAGCTCCCGGAGGCGCACACGCTTGTCGTCGAGCGGCAGTCCCCCGTCGGCCAGATCGTCGACACGCCGCGCAAATGCGTAGACGGCCGCGATCGCCTGCCGCTTGGGCCGTGGCAGAACCATGATCCCGTACGCGAAGTTGCGCGCCTCGCGGCGGGTGATCCGCTCGACCTCCGCATAGGCGGCCTCGACCGTCAACGAATCGCCGCCAGCGCGAGCCGTGCCCGCGAGGGACGAGGCCGCCCGTTGAAGATGTCCCAGTCGGCGCGCTCGAGCGCCTCGAGCGCAGCGACGCCCCCGCGTCCGAAGACCGCGACCGCCCGGCCGACGCGGCCGCCGATCCTGCGCCCGAGCTCCTCACCGGAGCTCGAGCAGCCCACGGGCGCGCTCCGACTCGAACGCGAGCAGCGCGCGCAAGGGCTCGTTCGGGCCCGCGAGCTCGGTGACGCCGAAGCGCCGGCGGTCCTCGGCGGGCAGGTACACGCGGCCGAGCTCGAGGTCGCGCGGCACGTCCTGGAGGAAGTTCACGAGCTGCAGCCCGGTGCAGACGTGGTCGGACAGCCCCACCAGCTCCGGCTCGCTGCGCCCGATCACGCCGAGGACGAGACGGCCGACCGGATCGGCGGAGTGGACGCAGTAGTGCTTCAGATCCCCCCACGTCTCGTACTCGAAGACGCGCTGGTCCATGCGATTCGCCTCGATCAGGCGCAGAAACGGCTCGCGCGGGAGCGTGCAGGCGCGGATCGTCGGCTGAAGCTCGCGCATCACCTCCCAGCTCGGCTCGCCCGTGTAGCAGGCGTCCAACTCGCTCTCGAGCTCGTCCAGCGCAGCCGGCCGGTCGCCCTCGAGCTCGTCGCCGAGCAGGTCCACGAGGCGCGCGAAGCCGTACACGGCGCGCAGGTGGGGGCGCAGCGGGCGCGGGAACAGAAGCGAGGCGACCGGGAAGTTCTCCGTTCGCGCGCGGGCTGCAATCGAGCCTGCGGAGGCCGGGTCCATGCGCAAACCATGGCCCGCGGCGAGCCGCCTCGTCAAACGGCTACGTCGTGGCGCGTGGTGCAGGCGGCGACTGGGGCCGCCTCCGCGAAGCGGGCTCGCTCCGCCAGACCTGGGTCAGCGAGAGGCCGGGCCGGAATCCCTGGCGCTCGGCCTCACCCGCCGGCAGCTCCAGTACCGCCCGTGCGCCTCGGCCGGCGGAGAAGCGCCACGGGCGAATCTCGGAGACCACCTTCGTGACCCGGTTCTCCCTGTCGAGGTAGACCGCGTCGATCGTGAAGCGCATGAAACCGGTGTGGATCGAGGAGGCAGGCCGCAGCAGCATCCCTTCGCCTTCGGCCAGCCCGCGTCTGCCGAGCAGGCCGCGCAGGCGGGCGAACATCGTCTCCGCGAGGAGACAGTGCTCGCAGACGACGTTTCCGTCCTCGTCCGCCAGCGCGACCTGTGGCAAGGGCTTCATCGGTACCCGACGTGAATGTGGTCGTAGTGGTTGGCCAGCGGGAACGACGGCCCGCCGAGTCCCATCAGCGAGATCACCTGCGCCGGCAGCATCGCGCCCGGAAGCATCAGGACGCTGCGCACCGCCTGCTCCGTGATCCCGCCGGGCTGCTGGTGCCCGAAGATCGAGATGTTGTGGACAGCCGCGATGTCGACCGCGCGGCCGTACACGTGCGCGGAGACGACGCCGGGGCGGGCGTAGAGCCGGTGGCCCGAGACGAGGCAGGAGACGGTGACCTCGTGGTAGGTCTGGGCCAGGTACAGCATCAGCGCGAGCACGCGCACGTCGACGCGGCCGGCTTTGACGTCGTCCCGGCCGCCCGAGTAGATGTTCAGGCGCGCGTCGTGCAGAACCCGGTCCTGCAGGTCGGCCTTCTGCGAGAGCAGCCCGCGCACGAGGCTCGCGAGCCCGACCGCGCGGTAGTAGTTGCGAAGAGCGACCACTCGGTCGGCGAGCGCCGTGTTGCTCGAGTAGGAGAGCGCCGCCGCCCAGGCGTTCGCGCGCCCGCCGAGGGTGCTCAGGCGAAGCGCGAGCCCGCGCAGCGCTCCCCGGGTCGCCGGGACGCGGCCGTTGTGGCCGTCAGCGCGAAGCGTCGCGAGCACGAGCGCCCAGTCGATGTGCGCCTGCCGCGAGAAGGACACGAGCTCACGCGCGAACGTGAGCTTGAGCCGGGCGGCCGGCGGCGTCGGGTCGGGAGCCGCGCGGTTCAGCCAGACGGTCGAAGCCGCGGCCGAGTGGACCTCGGGGTCGAGCGCCGGAGCCTTCACCGGCTTCGAGGCCTTCTGCTTGTGCGAGACCTGCGGCCGGTTCCGCTTGACGCCCGGGCGCGCGACGTGCACGCGCGAGATCGCGGCCCGCTTGGGTGCGGATGCGGCCGAGCCGGCTGCGGAAACCGTGGCGTGCGACGGACGGGAGCTGAGCACCGCGACCCGCGGCGCGGTCGGCGCCGGTGCGGGCTCTACAGGCTCGGCGGGTGTGGTCGCAGCGGGAGGCGTCGCATCGCCCGAGTCGACCTGGCCCGTCTGAGCAGCGGCCGGTCCGGCAGGCCCGGTCGGGCCGGTCGGGCCGGTCGGCCCGCTGGTGCCGGTCTCGGCCTGCGCCACGATGGCCGGCGAGTCGTCCTCGGCGAGCATCCCTCTGACGCCGTTGCCCGCGCCGGCCGAGATCGCGAGCCCCGCGAAGAAGAGCATGCTGAAAGACAGCGTCTGCACGAAGCGGCGCTGGAAGCTGTGCTTGAGCGCCGGCTGCGGATCCGCCTCGCCCCGCTCGTCCCACTCGTCCCACGCGCGACCTCGACCGAGCACGGTGAGGACGCACCTCGCGAGAGAGATCAGGAGGAGGTGGTGGAGAAGCCGCCTGGTCAGAGAGTTCCGTCGTGGCATTGCCTTGTGCTCCCGTTCGTCTTGGGCGCCGGTGGGCCGCCACGTCGGCGCGGATCTCGATTGGCATCCGCGGGCCGTACGGACTTGTGGGGACTATCGAGCTACCGGGCCGGCGCGCCCTCCCCCGATCAAGGGATGTCCCCCTGAGATCACCTGTACGGGGGATCGGCCTGTGAGCGTTTCGGATCGATGATCGGCGCATCGGAGCCATAGGCGGCGCGGCCACGCCGAAAACACCTCGGAGGTTCTCCCGACGTGCCAATGCACATCGCCCGCACCAGAATTCGGCTCTCCCGAGAAGACCTCCTGGCGTTTTTTCTTTCGAGAAATTCGCGCGCGACCGCGTGCGCATCCATGAGAGAAGGGAGGTGAATCAGATGCTGAAGCTCTTCACCTTCGTGCAGATCGCCGCAGATTCGCTGCGCAGGCGCGAGGAGGGACAGACGATGGCGGAGTACGGCGTGGTTCTCGCCGTGATCACGCTTGCCGTGATCGGTGCCATCACGCTCCTTTCCGACAACGTTCGCGCTGCGATCGAGAACGTCGCGGGCATCCTGCCCGGCTAACGACACGACTGCACCTTTCTCCGGTAGGGGCCCCTTCCTCGGAAGGGGCCCACTCCTTCGATTCGCACCAGGAAAGAACTCCCGTGAAGAACACCGTGAAGAACACCGAGCATCGAACAATTCAGCTTCGCTCCGAGCGAGGTCAGTCGCTGACGGAATTTGCGCTGGCTTTGCCGATCCTTGCGTTGCTGCTCTTCGCGGTCATCCAGTTCGGAATCGTGTTCAACAACTACGTGACGCTGACGGACGCGACACGCGCCGGCGCCCGCAAGGGTGCGGTCGGGAGGCAGCTGCCCAACCCGCAGGGCTCGACCATCAGCGCAGTGCGCAACTCCGCCGCAGACCTGAACCAGACAAAGCTCGCTGTGACCGTCACCTCGACGTGGCAGCCCAGCGCCGACGTGACCGTCAACGCGACCTACCCGTACTCGATCAGCCTCCTCGGCATGGTCGTGAAGAGCGGGCTCCTGACCAGTACGACCACGGAGCGCGTGGAATGAGGACTGCCGAGCGATCAGGGCCAGGCGACGGTGCTGACGGCCGTCATGCTGGTGGTGCTGCTCGGAATGGCGGCGCTCGTCCTCGACGTCGGCTCGTGGTACCGCGCGGATCGCGCCGCCCAGTCGACGGCAGACGCTGCCGCCCTCGCCGGCGCGCAGGCCCTGCCGTACAACCCGAGCAACGCGACACGCCTCGCCGTCCAGTACGGCGACAAGAACGGCGGCGGCGTCTCGGGCTCGGGACATCACGATCTCCAGCGGACAGGGCACCAACGACACGATCTCGGTGCACCTGGCCCGCCCCGCCAGCGGCGTCTTCACGAAGCTCTTCGGCGTCGAGTCCGATGACCGTAGGCGCCAGGGCGACCGCGCGCGCGAGCCTGATGCAACAGGCGCAGTACATCGCGCCGATCGGCGTCAACCTTCACCATCCGAAGCTGAAGGGCACGATCAGCTGCCCCTGCTTCGGACTGGGCAACCCGACCACCCTTCCGCTGGGCAAGACCGGCGCCCCGGGCGCCTTCGACCTGCTGAACGTCGACGGGAGCAACGGCGGGACCGGCCCCAGACGCTCGCCGACTGGATCCTCAAGGGCTACTCGGGCTACCTGCCGATCGGCGCCTACCTCTCGGACCCGGCGCGAAGTGGAACTCCAAGCCCAGTCGAGGACGCCCTCACGTCCCGCATCAACACGAACCTGCTCTTCCCCGTGTACGACGTGCTCGTCGGGAGCGGGGCCAACGCGACCTACCACGTCGTCGGCTGGGTCGGATTCCACCTGACCGGCTTCACGCGCCAGCGGTAGCAGCGGCTCGATCACCGGCTATTTCACCCAGGTGATCTGGGACGGGATCAAGCAGCACCTCGCTCCGACGGGAGCAACCACCGACCTCGGAGCACGGACCGTCACCCTAGTCGACTGACCACCGAAAAGAGGAAGACACAGGAGCTATGGCATATCGAGCTAGAAACATCCTGATCGCGGTCGCTCTCGCGGCTGTGGCCGCTCTGCTCACGAGCTTCTACGTGACCAGCTACAAGCGGCACGTCCAGCGCGGCGAGGACCACGTGACGGTGCTCGTTGCCAAGCACGACATTGCGGAGGGCACGTCGGGGGCTGACGCCGCCGGCATGCTCTCTCCGCTGGAAGTTCCCCGGCGCAGCGTCGTTCCCGGCGCGATCTCCAGCGCCGACCAGATCTCCAACCTCGTCGCCACCAAGCCGACCCTCGAGGGCGAGCAGGTGACGATGCGCCGGTTCAGCCCGGTGGCGGAGCGAGGCATCCGCGCCGACCTCAAGGGCAACCTGCGCGCCTTCCAGGTTTCGGGCGACCTCAATCAGACGCTCGCCGGCACCCTGCACGACGGCGACCGCGTCGACGTCGTCGCCACGTTCAAGTACCACAAGTCCGGTTCCGACTCCGGCGACACGTTCTACGCGAGCCGCGTCGTGCTCCGCGACCTCAAGGTGCTGAAGGCGCCGGACGGCCCGCCCGTGGGCTCGAAGCTGACGAGCGGGGTGCAGGACAACTTCTCGGTCATGCTCGCCGTCACCGACCAGCAGGCCCAGAAGCTCCTCTTCGTGATGACCCAGACCGGTGGCGGCAGCAGTACCGGCGCCGGCTGGTCGCTCCAGCTCCGCCCCGTTCTCCACGCGGCCGACAGCCCGGAGAGCGTCACCACACTCGACACCGTCCTGCGTGACGGGCTCGGGGCAGCGCAGCTGCGGCGCTACTCCGGCTCCTTCGGAGGTGGCCAGTAATGCCTGACGAGACCCAGATGAGCACTCAGAGCCAGGGCACGAGTCGCGAGCCCGCCCGGATCTACGTCACGGGCGACTGCGACGGGTTGCCAGACCTGCGGGATGCCCTCGCGGCACACCCGGAGGTCGACCTGATCGGATCGGCGGGCCAGGTGAGCGAGGCCGCCCCGACCCTGACGGGCGGGCACCTCCAGGTCGTCCTGCACGCCACCCGCTCGTCAACGCTGCCCGTGAACGAGCTGGCGGCCCTCCGCGAGCACACGCGGGCGCCGCTGATCCTGCTCGCCTCGAACGGCTCCCCGGCCTTCCTGGAGGAGGCGCTCGAGCACGACGTCGCCGACGTCCTGCTGTTGCCGCAGCTGACCGACAACGTCGTCTTCTCGATCCGCAAGGCCGGCCACGTCGGCAAGCGGCTGACGGGCACGCAGCGCCGGCACGGCCGGCTCGTGACCGTCTTCTCGCCGAAGGGCGGGACGGGTAAGACCGTCACGGCCACGAACCTGGGCAGCTCCCTGGCGAAGCACTGGGGCAAGCGAGCGCTCCTGCTCGACCTCGACCTCCAGTTCGGCGACGCCGCGATCATGCTCGGGATCGAGCCGGACAAGACGATCTACGATCTCGTCACGGCTCCCGGCGAGCTCGACTCGGAGAAGCTCGCGGGCTACACCACCCGCCACGCCTCCGGGCTGGACGTCCTTCCGGCGCCGCTGCGCCCGGAGGACGCCGAGCTCGTGACCGAGGCGAAGCTGGCCAGGCTCCTGGAGGTCGCGCGCGAGTCGTACGACGTGATCGTCGTCGACACCTCGCCGTTCTTCCACGGGCCCATGCTGGCGACGCTCGACCGCACCGACGAGCTCCTGCTCATCTGCGGGCTGGACGTGCCGACGCTCAAGAACGTCCGGCTCAGCCTGCAGACCCTCGAGCTGCTCTCCTTCCCGCCCGACCGGGTGAAGCTCGTGCTCAACCGGGCCAACTCGAAGGTCGGGATGAAGCCGAAGGAGGTCGAGGGCGCCCTCGAGCGCGAGATCTCGTTCGAGGTCCCGAGCGACCGGATCGTCCCGCTCGCCGTCAACCGCGGCAACCCGGCCGTGCTCTCCGATCCCAAGGCGGAGTTCTCGAAGGCCGTGCGCGCGATGGCGAAGGAGCTCGTGGCGGCGCAGGCCGCTGCGAAGCAGAAGAAGAGCTTCCTGGCGACCCTGGCGAGGGCCTGATGGGCCTTCACGACCGACTCCACCGCCAGAACGGCACGTCCAACGGCCACGGGCCGGAGGCGCTCGACGCGCTCGCCGGCCAGGGGCCGGAGCCGGTCGAACGGCGGCCGGACCCGTACGGCGACCTGAAGGGCCGGATCCACCACGCCTGCATCGCGAAGCTCGGGCCGCAGCTCTACTCGGCCGGCAAGTCGGAGGACGGCGCGCCGGACGACCTCGCCGAGAAGGTGCTACGCGTCGTCACCGAGCAGCTCGCGCTGGACCGCACCCCGCTCACCCGCGAGGAGCGGCGCCAGGTCACGCGGGAGATCACCGACGACATCCTCGGCTACGGGCCGCTGGAGCCGCTGCTCCGCGACGACTCCGTGACCGAGGTCATGGTCAACAAGCACGACCGGGTCTACGTCGAGCGCAAGGGCAAGATCGAGGTCGCCGACGCGGCCTTCGTCGACAACGCCCACCTGCTCCGGATCATCGACAAGATCGTCTCGCAGGTCGGACGCCGCGTGGACGAGGCGTCGCCGATGGTCGACGCGCGCCTCCCGGACGGGAGCCGCGTCAACGCGATCATCCCGCCGCTCTCGCTCCGCGGGCCGACGCTCACGATCAGGAAGTTCTCGCGCGACCCGTACACGATGGACGACCTGATCCAGTTCGGCACGACCACGCCGGAGGCGGCGCAGTTCCTCTCCGCCTGCGTCCGCGGCAAGCTCAACGTGCTGATCTCGGGCGGTACCGGCACCGGTAAGACGACGACGCTGAACGCGCTCTCGGCCTTCGTCCCGAACGACGAGCGCATCGTCACGATCGAGGATGCGGCCGAGCTCCAGCTCCAGCAGGAGCACGTGATCACGCTCGAGGCACGCCCGCCGAACATCGAGGGCGAGGGCGAGATCCGCATCCGCGAGCTCGTCCGCAACGCACTCCGAATGCGCCCCGACCGGATCATCGTCGGCGAGGTCCGCGGCCCCGAGACCCTGGACATGCTCCAGGCGATGAACACGGGCCACGAAGGCTCGCTGACCACGATCCACGCGAACACTCCTCGCGACGCGCTCTCCCGGCTCGAGACGCTGGTGCTCACCGCGGGCGTCGAGCTGCCCCACCGCGCGATCCGCGAGCAGATCGCGAGCGCGTTCGATCTCCTCGTGCAGATCGCGCGCCTCGTCGACGGCTCCCGCCGGATCACGCACATCACCGAGGTGCTGCGCATGGAGTCCGACGTGATCACCCTGCAGGACGTCTACGTCGCCAAGCCGCCGGACGAAGAGTCGGCCGCGGCCGGAGCCGGCAAGCCGGTCCAGCTGCTCGCCGAGCTCGAGTGCACCGGCCTCAAGCCGCACTTCCTCGAGAAGATGGCCGCGAACGGAGTGATCCTGCCGCCGACGTTCTTCAGCGACGGGAGCTCGTACCGGCCGAACTACGCGGCCGCGAGCTACGGCGGGTTCGAGTGAACCGCCGCGCGCTGATCCGCATCCTGCTCCTCTCCACCGTCGTCGCCCTCCTGGCGCCGGTGGCGGCGAGCGCGTCCGTGACCCTCCGTCGGGTCGACGTGAGCGGGTATCCGACGATCCGCGCGACCCTCGTCGCGCCGGTCGCCTCCGACCAGCCGCCGACCCTGACCGAGGACGGCCGCCGCGTGGTCGACCTGACCGCACAGAACCTCTCCACCTCGAAGAGCGTCGTGATCGCCGTCGACCGCTCGCAGTCGATGGCCGGCAAGCAGCTGGAGGACGCGACGGCGGCTGCGAGGGAGTTCCTCGCGGCCAAGGCGTCTTCCGACCGCGTCGCCGTGGTCGTCTTCGGCTCGAAGGCCGTGCAGCTGACGCGCTTCGCCTCCTCGACGATCGACGCCGACGACGCGCTGCGCACGATGGCCGTGGACTCGGCCTCCGGCACGGCGCTGAACGACGCCGTGGCGCTCTCGACGAGCATCCTCGCGAAGGAACCGGGCCGGGCGCGCGTGGTCGTGCTCCTCACCGACGGCCAGGACGTCTCGAGCAAGACCACGCTCGACGAGGCGATCGCCGGCGCCCACAAGGCAGGCACGCTGGTCTACCCGATCTCGATCGGCGCGAGCGACAAGACCAAGCAGCCGCTGCAGAAGCTCGCGCACGAGACCGGCGGCTCCTTCAACTCCGCCGCCTCGAGCAAGGCCCTCTCCGAGGTCTACTCCTCGGTCGCGGCCGAGCTCAAGCGCACGTGGCGGATCGAGTACGTCACCGCCGCACGGCCCGGCGAGCAGCTTCACCTGCGCCTGTCGCTCCCGCCGGAGGGCGCAGTTGCGACCGATCTCACGATCCCCGGCACGTTCGACGCTCCGAGCGGGAGCAGCCGGCTTGCCGTCACCGCTCTACAGCCCCATCGGCGGGCTGCTTCTGACGATGCTCGTGGCCTTCCTCGTGCTCACGGCGTGCGGGTTCCTGCTCACCTCGGGCAAGGGCTCGTGGGTGAAGAGCCGCCTGTCGCCCCACGTCGACGGCGGCCCCCGCAAGTCGAGGCAGAAGAAAAAGGGCGAGCGCCTGGCGGCCTTCGCCGGCCTCTTCCGCGCGACGGAGCAGGCTTTCGGCCACCGGCGCATCTGGATGAAGCTCCAGCGCCTGCTCGAGCGGGCCGACGTGCCGCTGCGCACGGTCGAGTTCGCCTACATCATCGTCGGCTCCGCGTTCGTCCTTGCCTTCTTCGCAGTCCTCATGGGCCGCTCCTCGTTCGGGATCCTGATCGCCTTCGCGATCGGCGGCTCGCTGCCGTACCTGTGGGTCTCGATCAAGGCCAAACGCCGGATGAACGCCTTCGAGAACCAGCTTCCCGACCTGCTCGTCACGCTCGCCGCCTCGCTCAAGGCCGGCCACAGCTTCAAGCAGGGCATCCAGACCGTCGTCGACGAGGGACAGGAGCCGGCCAGCAAGGAGCTCGCCCGGGTGATCACCGACACCCGGCTCGGCCGCCCGATGGACGAGGCACTCGGGGAGACCGCCGAGCGGATCGGATCGAAGAACTTCTCGTTCGTTATCACCGCGGTCACGATCCAGCGCCAGGTCGGCGGCAGCCTCGCCGGCCTCTTCGACATGGTCGCCGACACGGTCCGCCAGCGGCAGCAGTTCGCCCGCAAGATCAAGGGCCTGACCGCCATGGGTCGCGCCTCGGCCTACGTGCTGATCGGACTGCCGTTCTTCGTCGCCTTCGCGCTCACGCTTCTGAACCCGTCCTACATGGATCCGCTCTACCACACGACAACAGGCCGCCACATGATCATGGGCGGCCTGCTGATGATGGGCTTCGGATCCCTGATCCTGAGAAAACTCGTCTCCTTCCGGGGGTAATCGCCAGATGATCATCTTCATCGTGCTCGGAGTCTTCTGCCTGGCCGGAGCGGCCTACTTCGTCGGCGATGCCGTCACGCTGCCGGCCCGCGAGCGGCGAGTGTCCGTACGCCGGGCGGCCAACTACGGAAAGGTCCGGAGCATCCTGGGCGGCGGCCAGCTTCCGTTCAGGGAGCGAGTGCTCGCGCCGGCCGGCGACCGGCTGGCCTCGTGGACGCTGAAACTCCATCCCAAGACCACCATCGACGGTGTCAGCACGCGCCTGCTCGCAGCAGGGCTCGGACGCACGATCTCGCCGACGACGTTCCTCGCCTTCAAGTCGGCGCTCGCGATCGGCGGAGTCCTCCTCGGAGCGATCTTCGGCGGCGCGCTCACCGGTCCCGGCGGCGTGCTGCTCTTCGCGATCGCCCTGGGCGGCCTCGGCTTCATCGCACCCGACTTCGTCGTCTCCGGCAAGGCGCGCTCCCGGAAGGACCGGATCCGCGCCGAGCTGCCCGACGCGCTCGACCTGATGGCGGTCAGCGTCGAGGCCGGGCTCGGCTTCGACGGGGCGATCTCGAAGCTGACCGAGCACATGACCGGCCCGCTCGCGGACGAGTTCTCGCTCACGCTGAGCGAGATCAAGATCGGCGAGGCGCGTCAGGACGCCCTCAAGAAGCTTTCCGACCGCACCGGCACCCCCGAGCTCTCGAGCTTCGTCCGGGCGATCATCCAGGCCGACCAGCTCGGCATCTCCCTCGGCCGGATCCTGCGCGTGCAGGCGACCGACAGCCGGCTCAAGCGGCAGGCGGCGGCGGAGGAGAAGGCCATGAAGGCTCCGATCAAGATGCTCTTCCCGACCGTGCTCTTCATCTTCCCGGCCATGTTCCTCGTCATCCTCGGGCCGGCATTCCTCAACCTCTCGAAGCTCTTCTAACCGGACCGGAGGCGACGATGTCCGACCAGCCCGACAACCAGCCAGCAGAGACCGAAAAGGGGTTCGGGACCGGACTGCGCGCGCAGCTGCAGCGCAGACGGGAGGACGAGTCGCAGTCCGAAACGGAAGCGTCGAACGTCAAGCGCTTGCAGCCGAAGGCGAAGGCCGCGGGCGACAAGCTCGCAGCGGTCGCCGATGCGGATGTCCAGGCGCTGAGGGCCGAGCTCGAGGCCGCGCAGACGCGTGAGGCATCACTCCGCGCGGCGCTCGACGAGCGCTCGCAGGCGTACGACCAGAACGTCGGCTCGGAGAAGGAGCTCGCCCACCGGGCCTCGACGCTCGACGAGCGCGCGGCGACGCTGGCGGAGTTCGAGGTCGAGCTGGAGGAACGAGAACGGCGTGTCCGCGACCAGCGCGAGGCGATCGAGGCGGAGCACACCCGCCTCGCCGAGCTGCAGGCCGAGGCCGCCGCAGAGCAGGCGCTCGCGGCCGAGCGCCAGGAGGCCGCCGAAGCGCGTATGCGGGAGCTCAAAGGAGCCGACCGCGAGCGCGACAAGGCGGCTTCCGACCTACTCAAGCAGCAGGCAGCCCTCGCCGACCGCGAGAAGAAGATCGCCAGGAAGGAAGACGAGCTCACGACCAGGGAGCAGGCCGGGTCGGCCCGCCTCGAGGGGCGCGACCGATCGCTCGAGAAGCGCGAGAACGAATGGCGCCTCCGCGACAAGGAGATCACCGAGCGCGAGCGCAAGCTCGCCGCCCGGGAGTCCGACCTCAAGAAGGACGCGGCCCGGGTCGCCGCCCGCGACGAGGCTCTCGGCGAGCGCGAGGCCGACCTTCTCTTCAAGCAGCAGAAACTCCGCGAGGACGCGGAGCGGTTCGAGCGCGAGCTCGCCGACGGCGGCAAGGTCGCCCGCGAGGCGGTCGCCCGGGGCGCCGAGCTCGACAGCCGTGAGCTCGACCTGACCGCCCGCGAGGCGGAGCTCAACCGGCTGCAGGCCTCGATCGCGCACGCCGAGCGCGACGCCAACCGCGGGCGCGACCTCGACGAGTTGAACATCCGCCTCGAGCAGCGCGAGCGCGAGCTGGCCGCCCGCGAGGCGGAGATCTCGAACTACGAGACGGTCACCGACTCGCAGAAGAAGCGCACCGACAAGCGCGAGCTCCGCCTGAACGACCTCGAGGAGACGGTCCACGACCGGGTCAAGGAGATCGACGAGCGTGAAGCCGAGCTCGAGCAGCGCGAGGCTTCGCTCGAGGCCGACGTCCAGATCCGTGGCGACAAGCTCGAGCAGCGGGAGCAGGCTCTCCTCGAGCTCGAGGAGCGGCTCGCCAACCAGGAGCGCGAGCTCGCCGCATACGTCGCGAAGGCGCAGACCGAGATCCAGCGTCGCGAGGCCGAGTGGTGGCAGAAGCAGCTCGGCAGCGACACCGAAGCTTCCGCGGCCTAGCTGCCGATTAAGCTCGCCGTGTGCAAGGCCGCCGCGAAGCGCTCGCCGTCGGCCTCGTCTGGCTCGCCTGGCTCGGCGCCGTCCTCCTGACGGTCGCGGTCGGCCTGGCGGCCGGCGCTTACACGCTCGGCGTCGGCTGGTCGATCCACCACGGGCTCTGGCCGCTCTTCGCCTGGGACTACAACTGGTACCACCTCGTGGCACACGGGGGCTACCCGGATGGGCAGGGCGGGCGCCAGTACGCGTTCTTCCCGCTCTGGCCGCTGCTGCTGCGCTGGTCGGGCTCGCATCCCGGACGTGGTCGTTGCGGCCGCGCGTGGCCTGGGCGGCGAGCGGCGCAGCGTTCTTCGGCCTCGCGGAAGGCCCTCCCCGCGCACGGCTCCGGACGGCGCTCGCGCTGGCGTGCTGGCCCGGCTCGTTCGTGCTCGCGGTCGCCTACCCCGACGCGCTCGCGCTGGCCGCCGGGGCCTGGGCGGCGGCGCTTGCGCTGCGCGGCCGGCCGCTCGCAGGCGGCCTCCTCGGCGCCGTCGCCGCGGTGGCGCGCCCGAACGGCGTCCTGATCGCGATCCCGCTCGCATGGCTGGCTCGCGGCAAGGGAGCCCGCGCGTGGGCGGGCGCCGCCGCCCCGGTCGCCGCCGCAGCGGCGGTCGAGGCCTACTTCTGGGGACGCAGCGACGACGCGACCGTGTTCTTCGACGCCCAGCGCCAGTGGGGCCGGGACGGTCCCAGCGGCCTCGGCGACTGGACCTCCCACCTCGGCAGGGTGCTGGGCGACCACTGGCTGGTGATCGCGCCGCTGGCCGTGCTCGCCGTCGCGGTCGTCGCCCTGGCATGGCGGCGCTTCGGCCCCTGGCCGACGGCGGTGGTCGCCTACGCGTGCGCGGTGCCTCTCCTCCTCGCGGCCACCCAGAGTCTCGAGGGTTTCGTCGACAGCGCGAGAGCGGCGCTCGTGCTGCCGCTGCTCGTGATCCTCTGGCGGCTCGGCCCCCGCTATCGGCCCTGGGCTGCCTTCGCCACCGCTGTCGTGGCCCTGCTGCTTCTCTCCGGGACGATGCAGAGCTTCGGGAGGCAGAGCCTGTTCGCATTCCCGATCTTCTGGGCGATCGCGGACGGCCCGCGCTGGCTCCGCTATCCGCCGCTGGCCGTGCTCGGCTTCGCCGCGAACCTCGGGCTCGCGCTCCTGCTCACGCGGTACGCCCCCTAGGCCCTCTTGGCGCGTTCGCGGTACGCCGCAGCGGCGATCCGGTCTGCGCAGAGCTGGCAGCAATAGCGGCGGCTGCGGTTGCGGGAGCGATCGAGGTAGACGCAGCGGCACGGAAGCGCGTCGCAGACGCCGAAGCGCTCCCAGCCTTCGGTCTGGATCGCCACGAGCAATGCGGCCGCAACTCTCGGGGCGAGCCGGTCGGCGAGATCGCGCGCCCGGCGCGGCTCGTACGAGAAGCGCCAGCCGCTCTTTTCCGGCCGCAGCTGGGGCACCGAGTCGGCGAGCAGGTCGTTCAGCGTCTCGACCGCCTCGGCCTCGGTGTCGGCTTCGAACACGCTGCGCACGCGGCGGCGCAGCGAGCGCACGCGCCTGAGGTCGCCTTCCGTCGCCACCCGCGATTCCCGCTCCAGGCCGTGCTGACCGAGGAACGTGCGCAGGTTCCCGACCCCGCTCAGGAACTCGGGTTCCTCGTCGAGGACGTCCCAGGTGTTCACGAGCCCGACGGCCAGGTCGATCTCGCGTTGCTGAAAATCTGCTCCGTTCATGCTAAGTTCCGTCAGTAGCGTAGCCGTCTAAGGTCCTGACGGAGAAGAACAAGGAGGCAACGGTGATTCGATACATCATCAGGCGGTTGCTCTGGGCGGTCGTCCTGTTCATCGCCGTAACCATCGTCACCTACATCATCTTCTTCGTCATCCCGGCCGACCCCGCCCGCGCATTCGCCGGGAAGAACCCGACGCACGATCAGATCGTCCGCGCCCGGCACTACCTCGGGATCGACAAACCCGTTCCCGTGCAGTATGCGCGCTTCCTCTGGCGGCTCACGTACCACCACTCGCTGGGGCGCTCGTTCGCAAACCGCGAGCCGGTGAACACGCTCGTCTTCTCTGCAGCTCCCGTGACTGCCTCCCTCGTGATCGGCGGCGCGGTCTTGTGGCTCCTCATTGCCCTCCCACTCGGGATCCTGTCCGCCATGAGACCGCGCTCGCTGTTAGACCGAAGCTCGATGGTCTTCGTCCTGATCGGGGTCTCCGCGCACCCGGTCTGGATCGGGCTCATCCTCAGCTACTTCATCGGCTTCAGGTTCCATCTCACGCCGATCGCCGGCTATTGCGACTTCTTCAACCCGTCGGTCGGCGCCGACTGCGGCGGGCCGACGCAATGGGCCTACCACATGATCCTCCCCTGGATGACCTTCGCGTTGCTCTACGCGGCGCTCTACGTGCGGATGATCCGCGCGAACGTGATGGAGGCGAAGCACGAGGACTACGTTCGCACCGCCCACGCCAAGGGGGCGTCCCAGGCCCGCGTGATGCGTGCCCACGTCCTGCGCAACGCCCTTCTGCCCATCGTGACGATCCTCGGCATGGACATCGGCTTCGCGCTCGGCGGAGCGATTTTCACCGAGTCGATCTACGGCCTGCCGGGGCTCGGCCACGTCTCGCTCCAGGGCCTCAACACCCTCGACCTGCCGACCGTGATGGGAGTCGTGGTCTTCGCGACCACGATGATCATCCTGTTCAACCTGGTCGTGGACGTGCTCTACGCCTGGATCGACCCGCGAATCCGTTTGACTTAGGAGGGTTTGGCGGGACGACGCTCGTCGCCGGATGGTCGTTCCGAGGCAAGGACGCAGGAGCGTTCGTACCTGGAAGGTACGCCGAGCGCCTCCTCGGGCGAACAGCGTGCTCCGGCGGACAGCCGGCGTTTCGTCAAGCCCTCCTGCACGTCGGCCGTGGCCGAGACCGTGCTCGTCACCGGCGGCGCCGGGTTCATAGGGTCGCACGTCGCGGACGAGCTGCTCCGCGCGGGCTACACCGTGCGAGCCCTCGACAGCCTCGTCGACCAGGTGCACGGTGACGGCGAGCGACCCGGCTATCTGAACGACGAGGTCGAGCTGATCACGGGCGACATCGGCGACGCGGGCGTCGTTCGCGGCGCGCTCGACGGTGTCGAGTCGGTGGTCCACCTGGCGGCCCGCGTCGGCGTCGGCCAGAGCATGTACACGCCGGGCGCCTACACGGCGGCCAACTCGCTCGGGACGGCGGTGCTCCTCGAAGCGCTGCTCGAGCGCCCCGTGCGCAAGCTCGTCGTGGCCTCGAGCATGAGCATCTACGGGGAGGGCGCCTACGAGCCTGCGCCGGCGGCCGAGCGGACGCGTGACCAACTAGAGCGCGGCGAATGGGAGCCTCGCGGGCCGGGCGGCGAGGAGCTGCGACCGGTGCCGACGCCCGAGGACAAGCAGCCCGCGCTTTCCTCGATCTACGCGCTCACGAAGTACGACCAGGAGCGGCTGTGCCTGCTCTACGGCGCCGCGTACGACGTCCCGGTGGTTGCGCTTCGCTTCTTCAACGTCTACGGGCCGCGACAGGCTCTCTCGAACCCGTACACCGGCGCGCTCGCGATCTTCGCCTCGCGCCTGCTGAACGGCCGCGCACCCGTGATCTACGAGGACGGCGGCCAGCGGCGCGATTTCGTGCACGTCACCGACGCGGCCAGGGCCGTCCGGCTGGCGCTCGAGCAAGCAGGCGCCGACGGCCGGCCCGTGAACATCGGCAGCGGGCGGAGCGCGACGGTGCTCGAGATCGCGGCGGAGCTCGGGCGGGTTCTGGGCCGCGAGATCGAGCCAGAGATTCCTGGAAGCTTCCGGGCCGGCGACATCCGCCACTGCTTCGCCGACGTGACGCTCGCGCGGGAGGCGCTCGGGTTCGAAGCGGAGGTCACCGCTCGAGGAGGGAATGGCCGTCACTCGCGGCGTGGCTCGAGGGTCAGGCGCGACCGACCGTTTCGACGACGCGGCCGCCGAGCTCGCCGAACGCGGCCTCACCTCCTAGAAGGTGAACGACAGATCGCGGATGTTGCTCGCGCCGATCAGCACGCCTCGGACGGTGACGAACAGCCGGCGGCCTCCGGGCGTCAGCTCGGTGGCAACGATCACCCGACCGTCTGTCCAGACGCCGATCTTTCCCGGCGGCGCCACTCCATCGCGGCGCGAGAGCGGCACGACGCGGTCGCCGAAGAGACGCACTAGCTCGGTCGCGGAGGGGCCGGGCTCCCCGCGGAGGATCGCTTTCCGGACCCGCCACATCTTCCTCGTCCTGACGAAGTAGGCGAGATCCCGGGCGGTGGCACGCTCGTCGAGATATCGCTTCGCCAGGGGCGTGAAGGGCACCTCGACCAGATCGTGCGTGCCTTCCTCGTCGTTCCAGTACCGGCCGTACGTCCCTGCGATCTCGCAGAAGTCGAACGGCGGAGAGGGCATCCCGCCGTGCTCGGTGTCCATCCGCATTCGCATCGCGGGCGCAAGTCGGGCGCTCTGGCCGCCGCCGAGATCCTTCCAACGATTCCCGCCGAAGGCCAAGGTCGAGCAGGTGAACACCACTCCCCCGCTGCTGTGGCGCGAGGAGCGCACGAGGCGCTCGTAGGCCTCGCTCTTGGTTGAGAGAAAGCGGAGCGCGACGACGCCGTTGCGATAGACATCGACCGTCGCGGCCGACGTCGACGCGTGTTGGAGCGGCACGCCACTCGGTAGGGACGCCGGCGGGGGGAACACGACGCGAGTGTCTCTCTTCGATGGAGGCGTGAACACGACGCCTTCGAGATGGAGGGATTCGCGGTAAACCTCGTGTTCGCCCGCGTCGAAGGCCGCGACCGCTATCCACTCACGATCGGGGATCGCGCCGAAGGAATACGCCTGGTCGTGTACTGCCACCTTGAGGGCGGAGCCGTGCTTCGGCACCAACCCGACGCTGGCCACTCCCTGACCCGCAAGGCCCGAGAGCCGGACCAGGCGCGCCCTTGGGTGTGTGCGCGAGGCGGTGATCGATTCCTCGACGGTGATCGGGCGCTTCGGTGTCGGGACGAGCTTCTCCTCGGGCGCACCGACGTTGCAGCCGAACGAGCCGAAGATGTGATCCCCGAAGACCGGATCGTGGTAGCCGCCTACACGCCCCGAAGCGACGCAGGAGACACCCCACGGATAGGTGATCCGCCAATGGATCGTCGAGCCGTCGTTCGCGATCTCCTCGATCGTCGGCTCGCCGTCGAGGCAGACCTGTTCCGGGGCCTTCCCGGGCCGGTGCGAGAAGGCGAGCCGTCGGCACAGCGAGCTCACGATCATCTCCCGGTCGCGCTCGCTCAGCGAGTTGAGTGGGACGCGCTTGCCGTGCTCGTCGAAGAGCCCGATCACACGCCCGCCCACCGCGAAGCCCGAGACCACGAGAGCCACGACGACGGCTGCTATCAGCGAGGCCGTGCGGCGGCCTCGACGGCGTGCGCGGCGGTGCACGTCGTTCCAGTCTCCGTCCACCGGGCCGGAGAGCTCGGCGAAACGCTTCTGGAGAAGACCCTCGTCAGCCACGCCCACTGCGTTCCTCCTCCCGAAGTAGCTCCTCGAGCGCGACGCGAGCCTGAGCAAGCGTCGCGCCGACCGTGCCTTCGCTCACCTCGCAGACCTCTGCGATCTGCGCGTACGACAGATCGGCGAAATAGCGCAGGAAGACGATCAGGCGTCTCTTCACCGGCAGGGTTCGGATCGCGTCAGCGAGCGCCGGGTCGCGCTCCGGCTCGACGAGCGCCGCCTCGATCGTGCCGTTCAGGCTTGCGCCAAGCGCAGCCCGCCGCTGCTCTCGTGCCGTTCGAACCGCGATCTTCCAGACCCACGCCTCGAGCGAGCCCTCTCCCCGAAAGGTCCGACGCTTCCGCAAGGCGCGCGCGAATGCCTCTTGCACGACGTCGCGTGCCGTCTCGTAGCTGCCGGTGATCGTCGCGACACCATCCCGGAAGTGCACGTAACGCTGCCGGTAGAGGTGCTCGATCGCCTCGCCCCGTTCGTCCATCTGTTTACAAGAGGCCCACTGCAGCTCGAATCTTTACTCGCTAGTCTCCGGCCGGTGACCGCCGCCACGCTGCACACCAACCAGGGTGCGATCGAGGTCGAGCTCTTCGACGACGACGCGCCGAAGACCGTCGAGAACTTCCTCAAGCTCTCACGCGACGGCTTCTACGACGGCGTCATCTTCCACCGGGTGATCCCGGACTTCATGATCCAGGGCGGCGACCCGACCGGCACCGGCACGGGCGGGCCCGGCTACACGTTCGAGGACGAGTTCAACGAGCACAAGATCGAGCGCGGCGCGCTGGCGATGGCCAACGCCGGCCCGAACACGAACGGCAGCCAGTTCTTCATCGTCACGACCGAGGCGGCGCCCTGGCTCGACGGCAAGCACACCGTCTTCGGCCGGGTCAGCAGCGGGATGGAGGCGGTCGATGCGATCGAAGGCCTCGACACCGACGCGCAGGACAAGCCCCGCGAGCCGGCCGTGATCGAGCGCGTCGAGCTGCCGGACTAGCTCGTTCCGCAGGCGAGGCCGTTGTAGCTCGCCTGGAACTGGGTCTTCGTCGACTTGAGCACCGGCTCGACCTGCTCGAGCGTCTGCTGCGGGCTGGTGCCCGCTGGGACGGCCTTCACCGCGGCGACCAGGCGTGACGCGGCGAGCGCGACGGTGGTGGCCTGGGTCTGGGAGACGTTCTTCGCGGCCGCCTGCACCTTGGCGTTCGCAGCGCGCATCTCCGTGGCAACGGCCTGGATGTCCGCATTCGAGGCGGTCTTCGGGTCGAGGTTGTCCAGATCGGTCAGGGCCTTGTTCAGGCTGTTCAGCGAGTTGCAGAGCGTCTCCTGCTGGGCGGACTTGCTTCCGCCACCCTCGTTGCCGTTGCCCTGTGCGGTTCCTCCGCCTCCGCCTCCGCCGCAGCCGACGAGGAGGAGCGGTGCGATTGCCGCGGCCGTCAGCGCGACCAGCTTCGCCCTTGACAGCTGCTTATCCCCTTGCCGCACCGCTACCTCCAGGTCGGTCGAAGACGAAACTTCGCTCCTGGGAGCGCATTGAACACCGTCCTAACGGGGTGAAATCGATTCTGTACTAGTTGGAAGTGCTACGTGACCTTGCCGATCAGGTGGTGTGCGAAGGCCCACCAGCCGATCAGACGGACATGGTCGCTGCCGCCCTCGCGGGCGATCGCGAGGACGTCTCGGTGGTCGGGCTGGCCCAGTCGCTCGTGGACCCAGACGAGCACGGCGTCGTTGCCGTCGAAGTAGCAGAACCGCCGCCCGCCGGGCTTCCCGGGGCCGTGCTGCCAGGGCCCCTCCCCGCCCCAGCTGAGCGAGGTGCACTTGCCGCTGTTGCGCGCGATTCCGGCGTTCCGGAGCTGGTCGTCGTAGGCCGTCAACACCGCCTTCTTGCTCGGGTAGATCGAGACCTGCCAGCGGTCGGGGTAGAAGCCTCCTCCGCTGCTCGGCGGTAGGCAGACCGCGGTCGAGACCGCACCGATGTCGGGCACCGACTGCGTCGTGCAGGTCTTGCGGAGGCCCACCGGGATCAGCGCCTTCACGTCGGAGGCCGGCGCCACCGGGACGGTCTCGGTCTCTGCCGTGGTAGCCGGGCTCGTCGGGGCTCCGCCGGAGCTCGCGCCACCGCTGTCTCCGCCGGTGGTCAGGTAGACGACAGCGGCCGCGGTCGCCGCGGCGATCAGCACCACGCCGAGGACGATGCGCCACCCCATGCCCTTCGACCCTCCGAAGAACATCACGATCCAGGGCTGGCTCTTTTCCTGCTGCTGCTCCTCCTCCGAGGTGACGCTGATCAGGCGGACGGTCCCGGCGATTCCCTTCAGGTTTGCCCGGCCGCGGTCGACGTAGCGCACGCCCGGAACGCGCCCGGCGAGACGAGTGGTTCCCTCGCTGACGATCACCTCGCCGCCCTGCGCCAGCGCGCAGAGCCGCGCGGCGACGTTGAGAGCGGCGCCGCGAAACGAGCCGTCGTCCAGCCGAACTGCCTCGCCCGAGTCGACGCCGATCCCGACGCGGAGCGGCAGGCTCGCGTCGGATTCGCTGTGCTCTGCGAACCAGCGCTGGAGATCGACCGCAGCCCGAATCGCCTGCCGGGCCGAGTCGAAGACGGCGAGCGCCTCGTCGCCGCGAATCTCGATCAGATTCCCGCCCCGGATCTCCACCCCGGCCTGGACGAGGCTCGCGAACTTCGCCGTGAGCTTGGCCGAGGCCTCGTCGCCGTGTTCCTCGGTGAAACGGGTGTACCCGCGGATGTCCGCGATCAGAAACGTGCGAACCGGTGCGCTGGGCGTGGCAGACACGGCGCATCGAGTGTACGGGCTGCAAATCGTGGCCTCAACACGACAGTCGTCCTAGTCGTCCGGATCCGCCTGGGAAGGCGAAACGTTGATCTCCGCGGCCGAGGGTGAGACAATCATCACTAGCGCCTTGACCCCGTTGGAAGCCGCCGAGGTTCTGCGGCTCCTCCCCGACTCCGAACCAGGCCAGGACGTGATGTCGGAGAGCGCGATGTCAAGGAGGAGCCGTGCAGCTGGTTCGCAAAGGCGTACTCGGGTTGATCGGCATCGTCGGCGCATTCGCGCTCCTGGGAGCGCCGGCTTCCGGGAGCGCTCCGGCGCGGGCCGGCCTCGCGGATCAGGTGACGCTGAACCTCTGGCCCTCCGGCCGCGGCAGGATCGACGCGAGCGTCGAAGGAGGGGGGAACGCGACGTGCGACTACACGACGATCCTCGCGACCGAGGTCCCCTGCCCGGTCACGGTCTCGACGGGCTCGAAGGTGCAGCTCTCGGCCACTGCCGAGCCGAGTGGCGGGAACCCGTCCCAGTTCGGCCACTGGAGCCGGTCGGAGTGCGAAGGAGCCGCTGGCTGCTCCATCACGATCGAGGAGGACGGCGAGTGGGTCGCGGCGATCTTCACGCCGTTGGGTCTCGAGGTCGGCATCAACGGATCCGGCACCGTCACTGCCACCGAAGGCAATCTGACCTGCGGGCCTCCGCCCCCGAACACGTGGTCTGCCGACTCCGTCTGCACGGGGAGCTTCGAGGCGGAGCACCAGATCGTCCTCACGGCGATCCCCACGAGCTCGACTGACGAGATCCGCTGGGGCCCGGGCTGCGACCCGGTGGGAGGGAACCCCTCGAGCAACCAGTGCGTCGTCACGATGACGAACATCCGAACCTTCGCGGCGGTCGCATTCGGCGACCCGCAGACCGTTTCGCCTCCAGACTTTCCGTTCAAGATCACGGTGAAGCTGACGGTCAAGCGGGGCGGCGCGGGGACCGGACGGGTGTCGGGGAGCGGCAAGGATGTAAACGACTCGTCGTGGTCGGTGGACTGCGGATCCACCTGCTCGATGAACGTCGGCTACCAGTCGCCGATCACGCTCACGGCGGACGCGCTGGGGAACTCGACCTTCATACGCTGGACCGGCGTCTGCGCAACGAAGAAGACCTGCCGCTTCAACGCCGGCTCGGCGACCACGGTCACCGCGGTCTTCGCTGCACCTCAAGCGCCGCCGCCGCCGCCGCCCGAGAATGGTCCGCCCCCTCCGCCTTCTCAGACGCTGACGGTTTTCTCGGCACAGCTCCTGACGGTGTCGCTCCAAGGGAGGGGTACAAATCGCGCCGCCGTGCTCGTCCTACGCGTCAATCGAGCGGCGGTCGCGCAGATTCGCCTCCGCAAGGCCGCCAAGACGGTCGCCAGACGCAATGCGGCCCTCAAGGCCGGGCGCAACACGGTCCGGCTGCGGCTGCCGCGAACGGTCAAGCCGGGGTGGTACCGGTTGTCGGTGAAGATCGTGGCGAAGGACGGGAAGACCAAGGTGTTGACCAGGCGGTGGAGGCTCCGCCGGTAGCCCGACGCGTGGCGGCGAGCTCGAAACCCGGCACCACCGAAGCGGGGTCGAAGCCCGCGCAAGCCCCCGCGCCGTCCGAGGGACGCTCAATGCGATTCGTCAAGCAGGCCAGCGTCGTCGTCGGCCTGATCTCCGCCGTCGTCGGGCTCGTCTTCCTCTTCTTCCCGCAGATCAGACCCGATTCACCGGGACCGAAACCGCAGCAATCGGCGCGTATCTCGGGCGTCGAGCTCGTTCCTCACGCGACCAAAGGGCAGTTTCTCGACTACTCGGATCAGGAAAAGACCGGCTTGACGAAACAGCAACTCGACGTGGTGGGAGCGTCGGCAGCGTTCAAGCTGACTCTCGAGGGCTACAAGGACCAGGAGCTCTTGCTCCAACGCCAGCTCGTGAATGCCCGAACCGGTGACGTGATCGGGAAGGCGCAGGACATCACGTTCACCCCGACAGATGACGCGACCAACGGCCGGCCGTGGTGGGACTGGGTCCCGCTTCGATCCGGCCGGGGAAGCTACGTGCTGGTCTTCAAGCTGTTCGCCGAGCCCAACGAGCCGGCGGTCGAGTGTAAGCAGACGAAGCCTTTTGCCGGCCTGGAGGGACCTGTCGCGGCCACGATCGAAAACCTCTGCCCGAGCTGACGCACTAGGCCGAGGCGGGCAGCAGCAGCTCGCACTCAGCGACGTAGCGCGTGGCACCGACCGAGCGGTAGAAGTCGAGCGCCTGCTGGAGCTGCTCGTCGGCCTCGGCGCGGCGGCCCTCGGCTACGAGCTGCTCAGCGGCACGAAGGCGCGCTTCCGCCTCGTCGGGCTTCGTCCCGATGCGCCGCAGGATCTCGGCAGCACCGGCGAAGTCGCCGGCCCCGTAGGCCCGCACCGCGTCGGTCCACGGCGTCTCCAGGTAGCCGGCCAGCGCGCCGACGAGCTCATCCAGGACGCCTAGGCGCCGCGCCACCGCCGCGCAGACCGGGAGGTTGATCACTGCGAATTGGACGTCGACGCCCCGGCTAAGTGCGTCGATGAGCTCACGCACGAGCGGCACTGCACGCTCCCGCTCGCCGGTGTACGCGAAGACGTAGGCGCAGGCGGGTAGCACGAAGTAGACGGCCTGTGGATCCGCGACTGTCCGGCCGTGCTCGAGGGAGCTCTCCGCATCGCGCGCAGCCCCCGCCGAGTCGCCCCTGGCCAGGCGGATCAGCGACCGAATGGCCCAGTCTTGAAAGGCGTTGTAGTGCGGAGACCCGGACTCGACCAGGCCGAGGAACTCATCCGCCATCCGCAGGGCGACGTCCCATTCGCCGCGACGGTAGTGGTGGTCGCTCAGCACGCCCTTGAACCAGCGCACCTGGCCAGGAGACGCGACTTGCTCCGCGAGGCGCGCGCCTTCTCGGCGAGCTTCGTACCCGGCGTCGAGACTGCCGAGGGTCTGATGGGCGACCGCCAGCCCGTTATACGCGCGCAGCAGGGAGCCATAAGCACCCGTACTCCTGCCGATCTCGACGCCGCGCTCGAGGTCCTCGAGGCCGCCTCGGTCGCCGAGGTAGATCCGCACCAGCCCGAGCAGCGAGAGCGCGTCGCTCAAGCCCTCCTCCCAATCCAACTCCTCCGCGAGAGCCCGTCCCTGGGAGACGAGCTCCATCGCCGCCCGGTTGTCCCCGGTAATGCTCGCCCGCGATGCCATGCGCGTGAGAACCCAGGCGCGGGAGCGGCTCGGAGGTGTATCGACGAGCAGCTTCGCGGATCGCTCATTGTGCTGCTCGCCTAGCTCGCGCTTGCCCGCCATCCAGAAGCTCATCGAGAGCAGCATCTCCGCCTCGGCAGCTTTGGCCCTGTCGCCGACGGCGAGCAGCGCCTCCAGCGCCTCGGCCAGTCGCTCGGGATCGCCGCCGTCGAGGCTGCGAATCGGAGCGGCCCGGCGGAAGAGCAGCTGGGCGCGGTCGGGGTCGTTCTCCGGCCAGAGCCGCAGCGCGGCGTCGTACAGCCGCTCGGCCGCCTCCAGCGCGTAGAGCGAAGCGGCCCGGTCGCCCGCGTCGCGGAGGGCGAGCCTGGCCGAGTCACCGAGTGACTCAGCGTCGAGCCCGGCGACCTCGGCGAGCTCGAGCGCTTCCAGGTAGTGGTGGGCGAGCATCTCCGCCTGGTCCTCGGGCCTTCCGAGCGACTCGATCCACGCCGCCGCGTTCTGGTGCTTGAGCGAGCGTGTGGCACGCGGGATCTGGCTGTATGCGATGTCGCGGATGAGCAGGTGCCGGAACGCGTACTCGCTCTCGCCGGCGACCGAGGACGCACGCGAGCGGCGGACGAACTCCTTCCGCTCGAGTCCGAACAGCAGCTCCTCGGCCTGCACACGGCTCGGGCTGCCCACTGCCTCGACCGCGCCCAGCCAGAAGACCTTGCCGACGACGGCCGCGTCTTGCAGGAGCTGCTTCTCGTCCTCGGAGAGGGAGTCCAGCCGGGCGGCAATGATCCCCTGCACCGTCTCGGGGAGCTCCGTCACGTCGCCGCCCTCGAGCAGGATCCGCGCGTACTGCTCGGCGTAGAGCGGGTTTCCTTCGGCACGCGCGAGCAGCGCTTCCTGGGTCTGCGCGTCGAGCAGAGGCCGCTCCAGCAACGCCTGGACGAGACGGGCGGTCTCTTCGTCCCCGAGCGGCGAGAGTGAAATCGAGAGCGCGTTCGGCTTGCCGCCACCCCATCCCGGCCGCTTCTGCAGCAGCTCGGGGCGGGCCGTCCCGAGCACGAGGAGCGGGACGCCGCTCACGCGCTCGACCAGCTGGTCGACGAACTCGAGCAGGTCGGCATCCGCCCAGTGAAGGTCCTCGAAGACGAGCACCAGCGGCCGCTCTTCGGCCAGAGCCTCGAGGAAGCGACGCCATGCTCCGAAGGCCTCCGCGGCGCCGGTCGGCTCCTCGTCGGCGAGCCCGGCGAGCGGGCGCAAGTGGCGCTCGAGCCACTGCCGCTCCGTCGCGTCCGAGCTGAGCCGGCCGATCGCGCGGGCGAGCTTCTCCTCGGCCTGCTCCGGCGCGTCGTTCTCGAGAATGCCCGCCTCGGCCTTGACGATCTCCGCCAGCGCCCAGAAGGTCACTCCCTCCCCGTAGGGCAGCGAGCGGCCCTGACGCCAGGTGACGAACTCGGGATCCTCTTCGACCGTCCGGAGGAGCTCGAGCACGAGCCGGCTCTTGCCGATCCCGGGCACTCCGATGAGCGTGACGAGCTGGGGCGAACGCGACTCGCGCACACGCGCGAGCGTCGAGACGAGCAGCTCGAGCTCTCGGCCGCGGCCGACGAGCGGCGTGTCCGCCCGCCGCGAGACGTCGACGCCGAAGCGCGAGCGTGCTTCGAGCGCCTCCCAGACGGTGATCGGCTCGGCCTTTCCCTTCCCTACGACCGGCTCCGCCTCGCCGTAGTCGAACGCCTCGGAAGTCGCTCGGTACGTCTGCTCGCCGACGAGGATCCCATTGAGCGGGGCGGCCGTCTGCAGTCGCGCGGCTGTATTGACTACGTCCCCGGCTGCCATTCCTTCACCCTCGCTGGGCCGCGCGTCGAGCGCGATCAGCGCCTCACCCGTGTTGACCGCGACTCGTACCTGTAGCTCCTCGGCCTGCTCGCGGGCCCAGTCACGGATCGCGAGCGCAGCCCGCACGGCTCGTTCGGGATCGTCCTCGTGTGCGGTCGGCGCTCCGAACAGCGCCATCACGGCGTCGCCGATGAACTTCTCCACGGTTCCGCCGAAGCGCTCGAGCTCGGACCGAAGATGGGCGTGGTACGGCGCAAGCAGCGCCCGCACGTCCTCCGGGTCGAGCTTTTCGGACCGGGCCGTGAAGCCGACCAGGTCGGCGAAGAGGACGGTGACGACCTTCCGTTCCTCCCGGGGCGGCCTCGCCAGCGCCTCCCCCAGGGCAGCACCGCAGAAGGGGCAGAACGAAAACTCCCCCTCCAGCTCTCGGCCGCAACTCGGGCAGGTCACGCGCCGAGTCTAGGGAGAGGGCAAGGCAGCCAGGCCGACTAGGGCTCGATCCCGGCCTGCCGGCGGTTCTTCCTCCAACGCAGGAAGTCATCCACGTCGCCGTCGGCATGCGACAGGTAGGTCACGGTCTCGCGCGCGTGGTCGCCCGGAATGCGGAGGGCGACAAACGCGCAACGAAGCCAGCCGCGCGCAGTGCGAAAGCGGTGGCCGCCGGGTGCGCCGCGAACCAACACGTAGACCGCGGTCAAGACAAATGTGAGGCAGGCCTCGATCCGTCCCATGGGTCAGAGACACATGGTTGTCGCCGCCGGCCAGGACGCAAGCCCCGAGGGATCCACGGTTCCCCCGTCTGAGCACGGTGAAATCGTGTTTAACTCTCGACCCCCTCCCCTAGATAGGGATGCTTAGGGGCTTCAGGGAGAGCCGCCTTCGGGCGGCTCTCCCCATTTGAGGGCCGAGGCCGGCGGAATAAGCATCCAACTCGGCTGAGTCGGCGACAATGGTCGGTATGGCCACGCAACACACACGGGGAACGTGGTTCTTCGTAATCGTCGGTGCGGCGATCGGGCTGGTGCTCGGCGTTCTTGTCAGCGTGGCCAGCGACATTCCTCTTGCACCCGAGGGCGGGTTGGTACTCGGTGCGCTCGTCGGGTGGCTGTTGCGCCGGGTCAGAACCTAGCCCTAAGCCTCACCGCGCTTCTCGGCGAAGGCAGTCGAAGCACGCGGCGTCACGCTGTGCTCCTCGAGGTCGGCCTCGTCCGCGTGCACGATCAACACCGCCGCCGGGCTCTGGTTGAGCACTCCGTGGCTGACGCTGCCGGGAGGCAGTGCTCGACTCGAGGGCTGCGCGAACCTTCGGCGTCGGCGTAGGGCGACACGGTCGCGCTTCCGCGTCTCCGGTCACCCGGTGCGAGCTGCGAGTTGTCGGCGTCGCGGCAGCGACGGACCCGGTGAATCACCCGGGCGGGGTCGTCCATCTGACCCCAGCCTTCTACCGGGCCTTCCCGTGGTCTGACTTCGACTGCATCCTCGACGCTCGACTCAGAGCGGGGGCCGGCCGATCTGCCCGCGTTCCGGCGGGGGATCGAACAGAACAGCACGGGCGGCGCGACGGTGGACCAGCGCGACGTGTCGCGCGCAGATCCAAGGCTCGATCCACAACCTGGCGCAGGCGCTGTGGCTCGGCGCGGCGCTCGGCGCGTTTCTGAGCGTGCTCCTCCTTGCCCAGTCACTCGCGCGTCTGGCCGGCTCTACCGCGCTTCGGTTCCCCACGCTCCGCGCGGTCGGCATGACCGGGCGGCAGCTCGTCGCGCTCGGAATCGCCGAGCGAGGACGATCGCGCTGGGGGCGGCGGCGCTGGCCGTCGGCAACGAGCGCCGCGCTCTCCCCGCTCACGCCGATCGGCTACGCGCGCGAGCTCGAGCCGCACCCGGCTTTGCCGTCGACCCGCTTGCCGTCGGCCTGGGCGGCGCTGCCGTCCTCGCCGCCGTGTTGCTCGTCGGCTCGCTCGTCGCCTGGCGAGCGGCGCGACCCAGCCAGCCGGGACTCGCAGAGGACGGGCCGCGTCCGGGCGGCCGACGCGCTCGCCGGCGAGGCGCTGCCCGCGCCGGTGGTGACCGGAGTGCGTCTCGCGCTCGCCAGAGGGGCGATCTTCGAGAGGCGTGCCGGTGGGCTCTGCGCTCGTCGGCGCCATCCTCGCTGTCGTCGTTGTCGGCGCCGCGCTCACGTTCTCGGCGAGCCTCCGCCGCCTGTTCTCGACGCCACGGCTCTTCGGGCAGAACTCGGACTACCGGAGCGAGTGGGCCGGCGAGCGACCCGACGCTGTGGCGACGATCGAGCGGGACCCGTCGATCAGCGCCGTCGCGTTCGGCGATCGACAAGAGCTTCGTTTCGGTGGAGACGGCGGCAGGTGGGCGTGCGGGCGATGCGCGACGTCAAGGGGTCTCTGCCTCCGACGGTGATCGAGGGCGCGCCGAGGAGCGATGACGAGATCCTCCTCGGGACGAAGACGCTGCGCGCGCTCGGACTCCGGATCGGAGACACGGTCGAGGTGCGAGGCGCCGCCAGGGGAACGCATGCGGATCGTCGGTCGCGGCGTGCTCCCGACCGGCTACGCGCTCCACGACGACCTCGGCGAGGGTGCCGGACGATGACGTGGTCGGGCGCTGTCCGGATCGGAGCGTCGACCATGCGTGCTACGATGCCCTCCAGGCGCGGATCGCCCCAGGGGCGGACCGGGCGAGAACGCTCGCGAAGCTGCAGCGGCTCCTCGTCGCTCCAGCGCCCGGGCTTCCGGCTCCCGTTGCCGACTTCGGTGGGGTCAGCGAGCTGCCGGCGGTGATCTCGGCGCTGCTGGTCGCGGTCGCGATCGGAGCGCTCGCGCAGACGCTCGTCTTCGCCGTCCGCCGCCGCAGCGGCGCGACCTGGCGATCCTGAAGACGCTCGGCTTCGACCGGCGTCAGGTGCGCGCCACGTCGCCTGGCAGGCGACGACGTGCGCGGCGGTGAGGTTGGTCGTGGGCTGCCGCTCGGTGACGTGCTCGGGCGCTGGGCCTGGAACCTGTTCGCCGAGCAGCTCGGAGTCGTTCCCGAGGCCGTGACGCCGGTGCCGTTGCTCCTGCTGATCGTGCCGGGCGCGATCGCGCTCGCCAACCTGGTCGCGATCGTCCCCGGACGCATTGCGGCCAGGACGCGTCCGGCGCTCGTGCTCAGGGCGGAGTGAGATGGCGACCCCGCCGCGGTCATTCGCCCTCCTCACGATCTTGTCCGAGCGAATCTCCCGCCCCGCCGATGCAGGCACCCTTCGGCTGCCCGGCTACGCCGCGACCGCGTCGCCGGCGAGCGCTCGGCGGTCACCGGTGCGTCAACTTGACACTTGGCACACCGCCCGTTCGCGAAGGGCTCGGGTCGCGGAACCCGCATGAATACTGAAGCCGACGCCCGGACTCGAACCGGGGACCCCTTCATTACGAGTGAAGTGCTCTACCAACTGAGCTACGTCGGCGAGAGGCCTACTGTAGCCGCTTCTAGGTCGTCCGATCTGCGCCCGAGGAGTCGATGAAGCACCATTGACGCACGCGCCTGACGGATCGCGGAATCGGCGTCCGTGCGCCTCGCGCCTACAAGGTCATGGTCAGGCGGCGAGCGCACCGCCGAAGGCGCTCGGGTCGACCAGGTTGCTACGTGCTGCGTATGCGAAGGGGTGGTTGAAGGCGTCTAGCGCATCGCGCCGGTCGACCTCGAACTCGAAGCCGTCGTTCATGCGCTCGTCGAAGACGCGGACGGTGACGCGGCTGCTGAGCTGGTTCCAGAACAGGTAGACATGGATCCCGTCGCTTGTGCGGTGCGCCAGCTCTGATTTCTGGGTGATCGTCCCAATTGTCATCGTTCTCCTCCTTTGACTCGACGAGAGGTGAAGAGCCATCGCCAAATACGACGAACGGCCACACCAGCAAGGGACAGCTCCGATCGGCAGACGTGAAGGGCCGCCCTCGAGGGCGGCCCTTCCAGCGATTGCGTGTTTCGCACGCGCGCGGCTCCCTAGGTGCCTATGCCGCCAGATCGAGCGCCGGCCCTTCCTCGACGACCGCGGTGGTCTCACGGCTGTTCGGCGTCAGGAGCGCGACGACGGTTGCCGCGAGGACGATGAACGCCCCGACCAGGAGTGAGCGCTGGTAGCCGTGGGTCGCGGCCTGAGCGAGGCCGTCGCCGGCGCTCAAGACAGACTTCGTCTGAGCGGTGGCGACCGCCGAGAGGATCGCCAGCCCGAGCGCGGCCCCCAGCTGCTGGCCGGTGTTGAGCAGCCCCGCTGCGAGACCGGCCTTGTCCTGGTCTACTCCGGCGTTGGCCGCTGTGGTCAAGCCGGTGAAGACGCCGCCCATCCCGATCGAGACGGTCAGCAGGCCGGGCAGGATGTCCGATAGGTACGAGCCGTCGACCGGGATCCGCGACAGCCAGTAGAGGCCACCGGCTGAGATCACGGTGCCGACGACGACGACCGGCTTGGTGCCGATGCGCGCGAACAGCTGCGAGCAGATGCTCGCCGCGATGATGAACCCACCCGTCAGCGGCAGGTAGGCGAGGCCGGTCTGAATCGGCGAATAGCCGAGCACCGTCTGCATGTAGAGCGTGAGGAAGAAGAACATCGGCAGGAAGCCAGCCAGGGCGACCAGCTGGGTGGCGTCGGCGGCGGCGACTCCCTTGACCTTCAGGATCGAGAGCGGGACGAGCGGGTTGCGCACGCGCAGCTCGTTGACGACGAACGCGGTCAGGATCACGGCCGCGCCGGCGAGCCCGGCGACCGTGCGCCCCGCGCCCCAGCCGACGTCCGGTGCCTTCACCAGCGTGTAGACGAGCAGCAGCGTGCCGCCGGTCACCAGGAAGGCACCGAGGGCATCGAAGTTCGTCAGCCGGCCGGCGCGTACGCGCTCGCGGCTGAGCAGGGCAAAGGCGCCCAGGAGCGCGACCGCGCTGAAGGGGACATTGATGAACAGCACCCAGCGCCAGCCAGGTCCCTCGGTGAGCAGGCCGCCGAAGAGGACACCGGCGGCGCCGCCGATCCCCGAGACGGCCGCCCACACGCCCAGAGCGGTGTTGCGGTCACGCGTGCTGCGAAACGTGCTGGTCAGCGTGGAGAGGGCCGCCGGGGACATCATGGCTGCCCCGACTCCCTGGGCAAAGCGGGCGCCGACGAGCAGTGAGCTTGTGTGGGCGAGACCGCCGAGCAGCGACGAGCCGGCGAAGACGATCAGCCCGCTGACCAGAACGCTGCGGCGGCCCAGCAGATCGGCCATGCGGCCTCCAAGGAGCAAGAAGCCGCCGTAGGTGAGGATGTAGCCGTTGACGACCCACTGCAGGCTCTGCTGAGTGAAGCCGAGATCGCTCTTGATCGAGGGCAGCGCGATGTTCAGGATCGAGGCGTCGAGGATGTCCATGAACTGGACGACGCTGAGCAGGAGCAGGATCGCGACACCGCGTCGCGACGAGAGCGCCGACGCCTCAGGCGCCTCGTCGGGGGGCTGCGTTACCGGGTAGGGCTGTGCGCTCATGAGCGAGCCTCACTTTCGTGATGAGAATCGGGTTGCCATCTCGTTCACCTCATCGACGAACGGCAGCGGCCGGAGGGGACAGCTCTAGGACGAAGCCCGGGTGGTGCCGCTGATCTCTTCGATCCGACGCTGGAGAAAGCGCCGCTCGGGCTCGGTCCTGGCGAGCACGAGCGCGCGCTCGAAGGCCGCGCGTGCCCCGTGTGCACGGCCGAGCCGGCGTAGGAGCTCTGCACGCGTCGAGTGAAAGTACTGGTAGTCCTCGAGATCGAGCCCATCGACGATCGCGAGCCCCGCCTCGGGGCCGTCGACTTCGGCGACGGCGATGGCGCGGTTCAGCTCGACCACGGGCGAGCCGGTCAGCCGAACTAGCTCCGCGTACAAGGCCGCGATCTCCGGCCAGTCCTGCGGCTCGTCCGCGTGCAGCGACGCGATCGCGGCCTGGACGACGTAGGGGCCGCGCCCTCCCAGCGCGAGCGCCCGGTCGAGCAGCTCACGCCCTCTGGCGATCTGCGACTCGTCCCACCGGGCGCGGTCCTGGTCGACGAGCAGGACGAGCTCCTCATGCTCGAAACGGGCCTCGCGTCGCGCGTCGTTGAGGAGCAACAGTGCGAGGAGGCCCTGCACCTCGGGCTCATCGGGCATCAAGCGGGCGAGTGCGTCGCCCAGCCGGATCGCCTCCGCCGCGAGGTCGACCCGTCCGCCGTAGCCCTCGTTGAAGATCAAGTAGACAACCGCCAGCACCGCAGCCAGGCGGTCGGGCAATAGGTGATCGGGCGGGACACTGAACGGGATGCCGGCGTCCTTGATCTTGTGCTTCGCTCGGGTCAGCCGGCGCTTCATCGTCTCCGGCTCGACGAGGAAGGCGCGGGCGATCTCCTCCGTCGTCAGTCCGCCGAGCGCGCGGAGCGTGAGGGCCACCTGCGCCTCGAGCGCGAGCGCGGGATGGCAGCACATGAAGATCAGCTCGAGCCGCTCATCGGGAAAGTCCATTTCGTCCACCTCGCGCTCCTCCGTCTCCGGCAGTTCGAGCAGCCTCGTCTTCTCGGCGAGCGTGCGATCGCGGCGGATGCGGTCCACCGCCCGGCGCCGGGCGGTCGTCGTCAGCCAGGCGCCGGGGTTGTCCGGGGTGCCGTCGCGCGGCCAGCGCTCCGCCGCGATCGCGAATGCCTCCTGCGTTGCCTCCTCGGCGAGATCGAAGTCCCCGAAGTCGCCGACGAGGGTCGCCAGGACGCGGCCCCACTCGTCGCGGAAGACCTGGTCGATCAGCGGGCTAGCGCTCCGCGCTCCACGATCGGACGCACCTCGACGGCGCCGCCCATGCGGGCGGCCGGGATGCGCGCGGCGAGTGCGGTGGCGACGTCGAGATTGTCGGCCTCGAGCAGCCAGAGGCCGCCGAGGTATTCCTTGGCGTCGACGAACGGGCCGTCGGTCAGGAGCGCCTCGCCGTTCTCGACGCGCACCGTCGTCGCCGACCCCGGCAGCTGTAGCTGCTGGCCGTCGATGACGCCGGGCGACTGAAAGATCTCCTGGTACTCGTCGATCAACGCCTCGAGCTGTCCCTCTGGCAGGTCACGGGCGTCCGGCGCGTTGTAGATGAGGAGCGCGTACTTCATGATTCCCTCCTTGGGAGTATGGGTTCGTCTCTACGACGAACGGGCCGGCTCTGAGGGGACAACGACTCGGAGCAGCGACGACCACCTTCCCGCGTCCGCTGAAGACCTGCCCTCGGGTCGAGTCACCTCGACGCGGCCGCCTCCAGGGTGCCGAGCAATGTGTCGAGGTCGTAGGAGTCGTCGTACCTTGCCTCGTCGACATAGAACGTCGGCGTGCCGTTCACGCCGCTGCGGACGCCACTCATGAAGTCCTCCTGGACACGCGCAGCGTGGACGTGCTCCGCCAGCTCGCGGTCGAACACATCGAGATCGAGGCCGACTTGCTGCGCGTAGGTGCGGAGATCCTCGTCGCGGAGGCGCTTCTGGTTTTCGTAGAGAACGTCGTGCATCTGCCAGAAGCTGCCTTGAGCGGCGGCCGCCTCCGCGGCCTCCGCAGCTCGTTCGGCGTGCGGGTGCGAGGTCGTGATCGGGAAGTTGCGAAAGACGAACCGAAGACGCGCGCCGAGCCGGTCCTGAACCTCCTTCACGATCGGATAGGCAGCACCGCAGTACGGACACTCGTAGTCGCCGTACTCGAGGAGCGTCACCGGTGCGTCGGCCGGTCCCTGGATGTGGTCGCGGTCCTCCGTAACCGGCGTGGTCAGGACGGCCGACCACTGGGTAGTGCTCACGAAGCGTCCTCCTTCGGCAGGTCGTCGAGGGCGCGCAGGATCCCGTCGGCGCCCGGATTGATCCCGACCGGAGAGACGAAGCTCCACCGCACGACGCCGTCGCCGTCGATGACGTACAGGGCCCGCTCGCTCGTTCCGTCCTGCGCACGGTAGACGCCGTACGCTCTTGCCACTTCACCCTTGGGCTCGAAGTCCGCAAGCAGGGGGAACGTCAGGTTTCGGTCCTTTGCAAACGCGAGATGGGACCACACCCCGTCTACGGAGATGCCGACGAGCTCGGCGTCGAGCTTCCGAAACTCCGGGCAGCAACTGCTGGTACAGCGCCAGCTGGTCGGAGCAGACCGGGCTCCAGTCCTCCGGGTAGAAGACGAGGATCGCGGAACGACCTCGAAGATCGCCCAGCGAAAAGGTCTGATCAGGCGCGGACAGAAGCTCGAAGTCCGGTGCCTTCGTACCGGGTGCCAAAGGCGCCTGCGGCTCGTTCATCACCGCGACTCTAATCGCCGAAGTCTCTGCCGGCGTCAGCTCTCTTCGTGGCGCGGGCGGGTCGCGAGCTCGCCCTCGTCGCCCTCGAGCGATTTCGGGTCGACCTCCCAGTCGAGACCATCGTGCGGGCGCCTCGCGAGGACGCGCCCTCCGGCATCGAGTTCCACGATCTCTCCCCGCACCGCGACGTTCTCGTCCTCGGTGCGGTTCCCGTCGGCGTCGTAGAGGTAGGTCTCTATCCGATTAGGCTCGCCGCTCATCGCGTACCTCCATCATTTCTCGTTCCGCTGCGATGATCTCAAACGTCCGGAGCGACCTCGGCAGTCCCCGCAGTCAACCGGCCGGCGGAATGTTTTGGTTGCGGCGCAAAACGTTGTCCGGGTCGTAGCGGGTCTTCAGAGCCTGGAGGCGCGCGAATGAGTCGGGCCCGAAAGCGGCCCGGACGCGGTCGAGGGGCTCGTCGGCCTGCATGTAGTTGGCATAGCCGCCACTGACCGACCAGGGCTCGATCGCGGCCGCCGTCGCGCGCGCCCACTCGATGCTCTCCTCGTCGTGGGCCGGATCGGTCCAACTCGCCATCACACTGACGTTGAAGGCGGCATCTCGGAAGCCGACGGCCGCGCTCTCCGGCTTGACGTCCTTGGGCGCGCCATGGAGCGATTCGATCAAGATTCCGCCGGGCGAGCGGCCGAGCACGGTCATGCGGTGAAGCAGATCGTCGATCAGCTCGTCCGGCAGCTCCGCGACGAAGTGGCCCTTCCAGTAGTTGCGGTCGACGCCGTAGCCGGGATCGAAGATCCGCTGCTGCTCGAGGAAGCTCTGGCGCCGGACGCCGTCGTCGACGAGACCGGGCATCGCGCGGAGGGGCCGGAGGGCCTCCGGCTCCTCCTCCGCCCCCGTGTAGCAGGGAACCACGCCGAGCTGCGGCGCGAGCGACGCATCCGTGCTGAGCTGGGCCTGGATGCTGACCCCGCGCGGGCCGTGGCCCGCGAGCTCGCGTACGAGACGGAGCGCCTTGGCGACGTCCTCTCCTTCGTACTCGAGGACCCCGCCGACGACCCGCTCGAGTGGGTGGAGCCGGAACTCGGCCTCGATGACGACGCCGAAGTTGCCGCCCCCTCCACGAAGCCCCCAGAGCAGCTCGGGGTTCTGATCGTCGCTCGCGCGGACAATCTCCCCGCCCGGGCTGACCACCTCCGCGCCGACCAGGTTGTCGCAGGTGAGTCCGTACTGGGCGGTCAGGTGACCGATCCCGCCACCGAGGGTGAGACCCGTGACGCCGGTGGAGCCGACCACGCCGCCGGGCGTGACCAGGCCGTGTGCCTGAGTCGCGGCGTCGAAGTCGAGCCAGGTGGCACCACCCTGGCACGTTGCCATCCCGTTCTCGGGATCGACATCGACGTCCCGCATGCGCGAGAGGTCGATCACGAGGCCGTCGTCGACCGCGCAGTGCCCGGCTGGGTTGTGGCCTCCGCCCCGGACCGCAATCTCGAGACCTCGGGCCTGGCCGAAGGCCAAGGCGGCCGCCACATCGTCCCCATCAACGCAGCGGGCGATCGCCGCCGGGCGCCGATCGATCAGCAGGTTGAAGCAGAGGCGAGCCCGCTCGTACTCGCGGTCGCTTTCGACCAGCAGGTCACCCGTCAGCGAATCACGGAGCTCGTCCAGAGGCTCAGCCATCGAAGTCCAAGACTCTGCCAGGGAGAAAAAGTGATCGGTCGAACGAACCGACCCGTGCCCCGGCGTCGGTTGACCTACGCGCCGGGAAGCGGTCGTTGGCTACGGTGGCGAACGTGTCCGCGGGGGTCGATCGCAAGATCGCGGCTGAGGCGACGACGAGCGTCGAGCTGCGAGGGCTCGAGAAGACGTATCCCTCGCCGTCAGGACCGGTTCACGCTGTTCGGGGCGTCGACATCGCCGTGCACACCGGCGAGACGCTGGCGCTGCTCGGGCCCAACGGCGCCGGCAAGTCGACCACGATCGACATGCTCCTCGGGCTCCAGTCGCCCGACGAGGGCTCGGTCGCGATCTTCGGAGAAGCCGCCCGAGAGCGTGGTCAAGCAGGGCCGGCTCGGGGTGATGTTGCAGACGGGAGGCGTGCTCCGCGAGCTGACCGTGCGCGAGCTCGTGGCGATGATCGCGGCGCTCTTCCCGGCGCCGCTCGACGTCGACGAGACGCTGTCGCTCGCGCGCATCGAGCCACTCGCCGACCGGCGGACGGAACGCCTGAGCGGCGGGGAGACCCAGCGGCTGCGATTCGCGGTCGCGCTCGTGGGCGACCCCGAGCTGCTCGTGCTGGACGAGCCGACGGTCGGGATGGACGTCGAGGGCAGGCACGCCTTCTGGACGACCGTGCGCGAGCTCTCCGGCCAGGGCAAGACGATCCTGTTCGCGACGCACTACCTCGAGGAGGCAGACGAGTACGCGGACCGCGCGGTGCTGATGGCGAGAGGGCGGGTCGTGGCCGACGGGCCGACGACGGAGATCAAGGCAATGGTCGGCTCCCGCACGATCCGCGCCACGCTTCCGGAGACCCCGCTCGAGCGGCTCGAGCGCCTCCCGGGCGTCGCACGTGCCGAGCGCCGCGGGGAGGCGGTCGTCCTCGTCTGCTCGAACTCGGACACCGCTCTGCGGGCGTTCCTCGGAGCCTTTCCGCAGGCGCGTGACATCGAGGTGCGTGGCGCCGGCCTCGAGGAGGCATTCCTCGCCCTCACCGGCGACGAGCACGAGGAGGAGGCGGCCTGATGAACACCGTCGAGTACGCTCGCTTCGAGCTGCTGCGCACGTTCCGCAACCGCCGCTTCTACATCTTCTCGTTCGGCTTCCCGCTTGTCCTGTACTACGCGATCGCAGGGCCGAACCGGCACGTCCACAGCCTCGGCGGGACCGGCGTCGCCGCTCCGGTGTACTTCATGGTCGGCCTCGCGGTCTTCGGGACGATGAACGCCGTGCTCGGCTCGGGCGCACGCATTGCTGCGGAACGCTCGGTCGGCTGGAACCGCCAGCTACGGCTCACGCCGCTCTCGACGCGCACCTACTTCCGCGTCAAGGTGCTGACCGCCTACGCGATGGCGCTCGTCACGATCGCGCTCCTCTACATCGCGGGGGCGACGCTGGGCGTGCGCCTTCAGGCGGGAAACTGGCTCGCGATGACCGGTTTGATCCTCATCGGACTGGTTCCGTTCGCCGCGCTCGGCATCCTGATGGGGCACCTGCTGACGAGCGATTCGATCGGTCCGGCAATGGGCGGGACGACCGCGCTGCTCGCGCTGCTCGGAGGCGTCTGGTTCCCGATCACGAGCGGCGTGATGCACACGGTCGCCGAGACGCTCCCGTCCTACTGGCTCGTCCAGGCGAGTCATGTCGGGCTCGGAGGCGCGGGCTGGGGCGTCACCGGCTGGGCCGTCGTCGCCGCCTGGAGCATCGTGGCCGCGCTCGCCGCGGGACGCGCCTACCAGCGCGACACGAAGCGGGTCTGACAGACTGCCGCCGTGCTCCTGATGCGTCTGTTCATCGCGCTGGCGATCAACGCCGCCGCTCTCTGGGTGTGCGACGTGCTGTTCGACAGCGTGCACATCAGCGGCTTCTGGGCCTACTTCATCGGCGCGCTCGTACTCGGGATCGCCAACACCATCCTGAAGCCGATCCTGGCCATCCTGACGCTACCGCTGATCATCTTCACGCTCGGCCTCTTCTACCTCGTGATCAACATCGCGATGGTCGCCCTGGCCGAGTGGATCGCGCCGAACTTCTCGATCGACGGCTTCTGGACGTACGTCGGCGTCGTCTTCATCGTCTGGGTCGTGAACTGGGTCGCCTACACGCTCATCGACGAGCTCGAGGGCGGACGCCGCCAGGTCGTGATCTAGGAGACGACGAGCACGCCGGCGAAGGCCCGGCGCAGCTCGACGAAGAGCGCCTCCAGAGCCAGACCCGGCGAGAGCTGAAACTCCTCGAACGAGCGCCACGCCTCGCGCACGAGCTCGGCGGCGCGCTCGGCGCCCTCGAGCCGCTCGAGCGTCCCGTCCTCGCGCAGCGCATCCGCGAGGTCGACGTGCACGAGAGCCTTGTCCGCGCCGGCCGCGGCCGCGACCAGATCCCGGTACCACGAGGCGAGCTCCTCCAGCGAGGCCAGCAGCTCCTCGCGCTCGGCGCCGCGGCCGGCCCGCTTCACCCGTTGCTCCGCCTCGCGGGCGGTCAGGTCTAGCCCCTCCACGGCTGCTTCCTCCTGCTCCTTGGCTTCGGCGCCGCGCTTCCGGGCGCCGTCGAGGAGCCGCGCCGCCGCTTCGGCGGGATTGAAGGTCTCTGCGTACACAGAGCGCGCGGTCTGGAGCAGGATCACGCGCCGCTCGGCCGCGGCCGGGTCGAGCAGCCGCTCCGCCCGGTCGAGCCGCCCCGAGGCGACACGGGCGATCGAGGTCGCCTGCTCCTCGGTCAGCTCTGGCGCGCGGGCTTGCACGGCCTCGCGTACCGCCCGCTCGGAGAGGCGCCGGAACGGCACCGCCTGGCAGCGCGAGCGAATCGTCTCGGGCAGCGACCCGAGCTCGTCGGCCACGAGCACGATCACGGCGTAGTCAGGCGGCTCCTCGAGGTCTTTCAGCAGCGCGTCGGCGGCCTCCTCGTTGAGCAACTGCGCAGCGAAGAGGAGGTAGACGCGCTTGTCGGCCTCGAACGGGCGCATGTGGAGGTCGCGGCGCATCTCTCGCACCGCGTCGATCCGGATCTGGTCGCCCAGCGGCTCGAGCACGTAGAGGTCCGGGTGCGAGCGACGGCCTACCCGCGGGTCGCCGCCGAGCAGCTCGGAGGCGAAGGCAACGGCGGTTGCGCGCTTCCCCACGCCCGCGGGCCCGTGGAAGAGGTACGCGTGTGCGGGCCCCTCGGCGAGCGCGGCCGCGAGCAGCCGCTTCGCCTCGGTCTGTTCAGGAACGCTGTCGAAGCTCGCCAAGGATCTCCTCCGCGATCTCCCGGGGAGGCCGCGTGCCGTCGATGGTCGTGATCCGCTGGGGGAAGAACGCCGCGAGCTCCCGGTAGGCCCCGTCCACGCGGGCGCGGAAGCCCCCGTCCTCGCGTTCGATCCGGTCGCCGCCGTCGCCGACGCGCCGGGCGGACTCGTCGGGGTCGACCAGCAGCAGGAACGTGCGGTCGGGCAGCACGCCGCGGACCGCGTGCAGGTTCAGCTCGAGCACTCGCTCGAGCCCGAGGTCGCGCGCGATGCCCTGGTACGCGAGCGAGGAGTCGAGGTAGCGGTCGCAGACGACGTCCGCCCCGCGCTCCAGCGCCGGCGCGATCACGTCCTCCACGAGCTGGGCGCGCGCGGCGGCGAAGAGCGCCGCCTCGGTCCAGGGCGCGATCTCGGCGTCGGCGAGCAGGAGCTCCCGGATCCGCTCGCCGAGCTCCGTGCCGCCGGGCTCCCGGGTCGCAACGACCTCCCGCCCGTCGGCGGCGAGCGCCTCCGCGAGCAGCTTCGCCTGCGTCGTCTTCCCCGAGCCGTCGAGCCCTTCGAACGTTATGAACACCGCGGGGCCTAGGATATGAGTCCTTGCGGGCGATCGTGACAGGGGGCGCGGGGTTCATCGGCTCGCATGTCGTCGAGGCACTCCTGTCGCGTGGGGACGAGGTGCTCGCGCTCGACGACCTCTCGAACGGGAAGCGCGAGAACGTGCCCGAGGGCGCCCGCCTCGTCGTCGCCGACCTGCGCGAGCCGCTGGAAGAGATCTTCGACGAGCTGCGGCCCGAGGTCTGCTACCACCTCGGCGCTCAGGTGGACGTGCGGGTCTCGGTCGAGCGGCCCGCACACGACGCCTCCGTGAACGTGATCGGGACGATCAGCGTCCTCGAGGCCGCCCGGCGCCACGACACGCAGGTTGTCTTCAGCTCGACCGGAGGCGCGATCTACGGTGAGTGCGACGGGCCGGCCGGTGAGGACGCTGTCCGCCGCCCGCTAGCGCCTTACGGAGTCTCGAAGCTGGCGGGTGAGGAGTACCTGGCCGCGTACAACCGGCTGTACGGGTCCCGGCACGTCTCGCTGCGCTTCGGCAACGTCTACGGCCCGCGGCAGGATCCACACGGCGAGGCCGGCGTGGTCGCGATCTTCCTCGGGAAGCTCGCCGAGGAGGAGCCGCCGAGGATCTTCGGCGACGGCAGCCAGACGCGTGACTACGTGTACGCCGGCGACGTGGCGCAGGCGACGCTCGCTGGCGCGGGGCAGGACGGCGGCGTCTTCAACGTCGGCACCGGCCAGGAGACCTCGGTGGTGGAGCTGTACGAGCTGTGCAGACGGGTGGCCGGCTCCGAGCTCGAGGCCGAACAGGCACCGCCCCGGCTCGGCGAGCTCCAGCGGAGCGTGCTGGACGTGACGCTTGCGCAGCGCGAGCTCGGCTGGCGCGCCGAAGTCTCACTGGAAGAGGGCCTGCGCCGCACCTGGGAGTCGGTTTCGAGCTAGGAGGAGGGACGGCCGCGGCGGCGAATCGAACGATCCGCCGTGGAGCACGCCCTTCCAAACGCACCGGCCCACCCCTGGCGCACGATCGCCGTCGTCGCCGCCGGGATCGCCACCCTCGAGCTGCTCGGGCTCGTGATCGTCGGCGTCGCCTTGATCGCGAGGCCCGTGATGCATCGCGCCCAGGCCGAGGCGAAAGCCGCGCCCGCGAAGCATCGGCCAGTGAAGGTGCGAGCGCGACCGCTGCTTCCCCGCGGTTCGGTCTCCGTCACCGTCCTGAACGGCAGCGGCGTGTCCGGGGCCGCCGCGGCTCAGGCCTCGCGCGTGCGCGCGCGTGGGTATCTCGTGGGCGACGTCGGCAACGCGCCAAGGTCGGGCTACGGCCGCAGCGTCGTCATGTACCGCGCGGGCAGGCGCCCGGAGGCCTTGCGTCTCGCGCGCGACCTGCGCATCCGGCTCGTCTCGCCGCTCGACGGCCTACGCCCGCGCGACCTGCTGGGCGCGCAAGTGGCCGTCGTCGTCGGCGGTTAGACCAAGTAACAGTCTGTTACAAGTTTTGTTCTGCGCATCGAAGCCCGCGACTGAATTTGTTTGCGGTTGCAGCTTCTTTCCCTTTCGCCGCTCTAATCCGACCCCGCAGTTTCGAACACGTCGCCTCGCCCCTTCGTTCAAGTAACAGTCTGTTACTTGGGCCCATCGAACGCGTGCCTATGATCCGGCGATGGGTGGCGAGGAGCGCAAGCAGGCCGAGATCGACTACCCGCTGGCGGTCGGCGAGGAAGGACGCGACTGGATCCGCGGCAAGCCGTTCGGGCACGACCCGCGCGAGTCCGCCCGCTTCCTGATCGACTTCGGCTACGTCCTGCAGCTGCTCGACCTGCACGCCGGCACGAGCCTCGTCGAGCTCGGCTGCGGCTCCGGCTGGATGACCCGCTTCGCCGCGCGGCACGGCGTCCTCGCGGCGGGCTACGACATCTCGCCGGAGATGATCGCGATCGCTCGCGAGCGGGCGGCCGAGGAAGGCCTCGATGTCACCTTCGAGGCGGCGGACATGGAGCAGCTCGACCTCGGTGGCCGCTTCGACGCCTGCCTGATCTACGACGCGCTCCACCACAGCGAGCGTGCGGACCTGGTGCTCGCGAGCGCCCACCGCGCCCTCAAGCCGGGCGGTCGGCTGCTGGTCGCCGAGCCCAACTGGAAGCAGCGCTTCCAGGGCCGCGGGGCGTCGAGCGAGTACGGCGTGACCGAGCTCGGGTACAGCCCACGCAAGCTGAAGCGCCTCCTGCGCGAGGCCGGGTTCGCCGACATCCGCCGCTTCCACAACAACCGCAAGCGGCTCTTCTCGAACTCGCCGCGCGAGACCGCTGCGCACCTGGCCGAGCCATGGGTCTACCGGCTGCTCGCGCCCTTCTGGACGCAGATCTGGCTGCGGGCGCGGGCCGGCTAGCCCGGGCCGGCTCGAGGGAGCCGACCCGGACCTGCCGGCACGTGCTTACTGCGGGATGACCTTGATGATCCGGCCCTGCCCCGCGGGGAAGCCGAATCCCTGCTCGGAGACGTAGAAGTTCCCGTCCGGCCCGACCGCCATCCCGGTCGGGAAGACGAGGCCGGAGGCAACGGTCTTGTCCGGAGCCCCGTGGCGGATGCGCACGATCGCTCCTGTCCCGGGCGTCGGACCGCCGGGAGTCGTGCTCGACTCGAGTGCGTAGAGGTCGCCGCCGCGGATCGCGAGCCCCAGGATCTGCTCGAGGCCGGTCGCGCGAAGCTCGAGCACCCTGTGCCGGTTGAGCAGCCAGATGCTCTCGTTCGGCACCGTGCCGTCGGGAGGACCGAAGACGCCGAGGTTTCCGATCAGGAACTCCGGCTTCCTTCGATGCTTCCAGCCGAACCCCAAGCCCAGGCCCCGAGCCACGATCGCGGTCGGGACGATGTGCCCGAGCTGGGCCGAGATGTCGACCACGCGGCTGATCGCGCCGCCGGTGGTGACCCGGTCGAGCTCGCCGTGGTTCGAGTCCATCGGGTAGAGGACACCTCCGAAGGAGGTCATGCTGTACCACGTTCCGTCGGGCTCGAAGTCGTCCTCGTCCGGCTCGGCGACCGGGTTGGCAGCCTGGAACGCGCTCAGGTCGGCGAGCAGCGACCACGTTCCGCCGTGGCCGACCTTGATCACGCCGTTGGGCACATCCTTCACGCCGTGCGAGCACCCGGCTCCGGCAAGGAGCCCGTAGAGCTGGTGGCCGATGAAGGTCACGCTCGAGACGCCGCTGACGAGGCTGCCGATCGCAGCGCTCGTCTGGCTGGACGGCAACGCGTCCACGACCGTCGAGACCTTGCCGAAGTGACTGACCTTCGAGATCCGCCCGCCGAGCACCGGATCGTTCGTGCTCCCGGTGTACGGAGCGGCGTCGCCGCTCGCCTGGGTGCAGATGCCGACGGTCGAGTCGCTGCCACCGAGGCCCCCCTCGGCGACGTAGAGGTTCCCGTCGGGCCCGAACGTGAGCCCGCGCGGGTTGTTGAACCCGGTCGCGAAGACGGAGGTTGCCGCAAAGTGCTTCGCCTTCCCGGGTGAGCGGTGGTTGCCCGACGCCGAGTCGCTTCCAACGACTCCTGCAAGCGCCACGGCGACTGTCACCGCAATCAGTATCCGTCTCATACGCTCCCCTTTTGTTGCGTCGACGGAATGTCCGGGGGCATTCTGAACCTTCTCGGCCGGCCGGGTCGAGCTAGCCGGCTGCTTGTTGCACCTTCTCGAGCTCGGCGCGCGGAGCCTCGCTTTGCGGATCGAGCTGAACAGCCCGCTTCAGCGGCGGGATCGCGCGCGTGTAGTCCTGCTGGCGCTCTTCGAACTCACCCAGCTCGAGCCACGTTCGCCAGTTGAGCGGCTGCAGGCGCACCGCGTCGATGTAGAGCTGGCGCTCTCCCTGGAAGTCGCCCAGCTGCTCCAATGCAAGCGCTTGCCAGAAAATCGGGTCGATGGCGAGCGGGTTCAGCGACCGCGCATCTCGCGCGTGCCTGTACGCCTGAAGCGGCCTCCCCCCTGCGAGCGCGGTCACCGCGGCATCCGTGTCCCGCTGTGCGAACCACGGCGTGAGCAGCGAGAGCGCAAAGGCCACCGCGACCGCCACCGGCAGCGGTGCCAGCCACGGGCGCGGCTCCTCCTGCGCGACACCGCCCCCGAGCAGCACGCCCAGAGTCAGGAAGAAGGGGCCGCTGACCGCGACGAAGTCCCAGTCGAAGTCGACCAGCGAGTGCAGCAGGTATGCGACGAGGACGATCGCCAGCGCGATGGCGGCGGCCCGCTCGATGCCGCCGCAGACGCCGCACGCCGCGCACGACCGCGGTTCCGGCCGCGGCGAGGAACCCCAGGAACAGCAGCAGCCCGACGATCCCCGTCTCGCTCAGGAACTGCAGCGGGAGGTTGTGCGGCTCGGTGACGACGATGTCGTTCGTCCGCAGGAGCCGGTGCGTCAACTCGAAGGTGCCCGCCCCGGTACCGCGGGCCGGCTGGTCTTCGAACGCGTGCCAGGCCTCTTTCCACCAGAGCCAGCGGCTCGACGAGTTGACCGTCGCCAGGCGTTGCGGGCCTTCCTGCGCGTTGGCGTTGGTCGGCTGCGCGGTGAACTCCTTGAACCACCCCGTCGGCTTCGTCTCGACCACCACCCCGACCGCGGCGACCGCGACCCCGACCACCAGAACGCCGAGCGCCACCTGCCCGACGAGCCGTCGACGCCGGTCGTCGAGGGGCCGCCGCTCCTCGGCGAGCGAGCCCAGGTACGCGACCGCGCCCACGAACAACGCCGCCAGCACGAACACGACCGCGAACCAGGCGCCGTCGTGCACCCGGACGGAGTGGCTCTGCCCGTCATCCGCGAGACCGGGCTGCGAGAACGCCCAGACCGCGACCCCGAGACCGGCGCCGCCTCCCAGCAGGAGCGCCGCAGCGCTCTCCACGCGCGGGCTCCCGAGCGCGATCCAGAGGAGGGCCGCGACACCCCCGGCGAGCACGCCGCCGCGCGAGTAGGTCAAGGTCAGCCCGACGACGAGCGCGAAGACGTAGACCACCGCCAACGCACGTAGCCAGTGGGCATGCTCGCGCCGGGCCGCCAGCCAGAGCGCGAGCGGCAACGCCATCGCGAAGAGCAGCGCGAGCGCGTTCCAGTAGCCGACCGGCGCGCTCAATCGCGCGACCCGCCCCGACCCCGAACCGACCCCTGGGAACGCCTTCGTCAGCAGCGCCCAGCCGAGCGGCAGCGCGAGCGCCGCGGCGAGGACGTAGGCCCACGTGTACGCCGCCCGCGGCACGAACGACCCCACGGCCACGCCCACGGAAATCAGGGCGAGGTAGACGAGGCCGCGGTTGAGGTAGTCCCAGGAGCGGTCGGGCTCGATCGACCAGGTCACCGAGATCCCGATCCACGTGACGAGCGCGGTGAGGAGCAAGAGCGCCGCCACCGCATCCCGCCCGAGCGCCGGGCGCGGCAGCCCGACGAAGGCGCCCGCCGCGACCGCAGTGGCCACGAAGAGGGCTGCCAGGCCGATCCAGACGAGCCGTCCGTTCGACGACCCAGAGGAGAGCAGGCTCGAGACAGCGGCGAGGAGGCCTCCGGCACCGAGCAGCGAACGCGCCGCCCAGCGATCGAAGGCCCTGCGCATCAGGCGGGGAGGCTAACATCAGGCCAGATCGAATCCTGCGTTTACAAAGTGTTTACGCGGGCATCACGGTCGGCTTAAGGAGGGTCGCCAGACTCCAACGAACGGCTCCCTGCCCAGCGCCACATGCGTATCCGTCCTGCCGCCACACTCTCGCTCCTCCCCGCGCTTCTGGCGGGCTTCGTGCTGCTCCTCGCCCTACCAGGGCAGGCTGCCGCGGCGAAGCCGTGCTGGGAGCGCGTGATCGACGACTGGCTCGCCAACGGCACGATCACCGGGACCTACAAGGTGAGCTGCTACCAGCAGGCGCTCAAGCACGTGCCGGAGGACATGCGCGACTACACCAACGTCACCGACGCGATCGACGCCGCCATGGTGGCCGCTCTCCGCGGGACCGGAGGGAACGGCAACGGCGGAACCGGCTCGAGCTCGGGCACGGGCGGTACTGGTACCTCCGGAAGCGGCACCGGCCAGGCGGAGAAGCCCCGCAAGCTGCAGGTCGTGCCGGATCGCTCGTACTACCGCCGGGCGATCGACAACCTCGGGACGACGAGCGCCGACTCGGTGCCGATCCCGCTGCTCGTGCTCGCCTCACTGGGCGGGCTCCTGCTCCTGAGTGCTGCGGGGCTCGCCGGAACGAAGCGCTACAAGGCGATTCGCGCCCGGCCGAAGCCGAAGCCGCCGGCTAGTAGCTGAACGTCACCGTCCCGGCGACGCGCGCCTTGTAGGCGACGCAGCGCCCGAGGATGCGGTGCCTGTAGTGCGTCAGGGTGACCGCGAAGGTGCCGGTTCCGCCCGAGCTCGAGGTCGTCGAGACACCCTCCAGCGTGTCCACGACCCGATAACGCTGGTTCGTGCAGTTCGGCCCGCGAGTGATCGCCGTGATCTGGCCGCCGTGGAAGCTGAAGGTCCCGGCGACCGCGTCGAGTGACCTTCCGGGCCCGCGAACCGTCATCGCGAATGGTCCGCCGTTGACGTAGGTGGGCTTGGAACCGAGCTTGTCGTGCTTCACCGTCGCGTTCCAGAACACCTTGCCGCCCGCGTTGCCTTTCCCGGTCCCGGCGAAGGAGCCGACCTTGGAGGTGAACGCGTACTCGTACCCGACGATCGCGAAGCTCGTCGAGGCCGGAGCGGTCGACGCGGCCGCCGGCAGCGCCAGTGCGGCGGCTGCGAGAAGGACGAGAAGCACCGGGCGGAGCGCATTCATGGCGTCGTCGGCTAGGACCGCCGGTCCGCGGCCGAAGTTAGGGCGTGCGGGCGGCGCTAGCTCGAGGTTGCGGCCGGCTCGGGCTCCGGCTCCGGCTCGGCGTCCTGCGAGAAGAGCGACGCGACGCTCTCGTCGAGGTCCTCCTCCACGAAGTTCTCCCCGCCGAGCGGCTCCAGCAGCTGCTTCGCCTGGTCGATGGCGTCGCCCGCGATCTCCAGGACGATCGCGGAGCTGTTCGGCTGCAACGACTTGCCGAGCTGCTCGAGCTGGTCGTTCTTGAAGCCGGAATCGCGCAGCTTCGAGACGGCGGCCCCGATCGCACCGCCGGCGACGATCCCGAGCGGGCCGCCGAGGATGCCGATCGCGCCGCCGAGCAACGCACCACGGCCCGCGCCCCAGTCCTTCGACTCGACGAACTTCGCCTTGCCGTCCGGTCGGACGTAGAGGACGGCGATGTTGCCGACCTTGTCGCGCAGAGCGCCTCCGAGGGCGCCGCCGGCACGCGAGCCACCGTCGGGAGTTGCGAAGCTCGCGGCCAGGATCTTGCGGCCTGAATCGTCCGGCATGGTTCCTCCTCCGTTCGACTGACTGGCTACGGCCGCGACTCTACCCGGAGGCGGTGGCAGCCCGGAGCGCCTCGTCGACTGCGGCATCGAAGGAAAGCGCGCGCCCTTGCGCATACGCGCGATCGAACTCGGCGCCGTGGGCGACGAGCACTCCACTCGCGTACTCCTCCTTCTCGAGTTCCCACTGACCGAGGGGAGATCGCTCCGCCTCGGCCTCGAGCGCGCCCCAGAGCCGTCCGGCCAGAGCCGGTCTCCGTTTGACCGCCGAAATGCGCGCGAGGTGACCGAGGCCGAAGACCTTCGCCTGCCGGTCCCCGATCTCGCGCGCCAGCTCGAGCTCCTGCCTACAGGTTCGCTCCGACTCGTCGATCCGGCCAAGGTGGAACTCGCAGTCGGCGCAGGACGCAAGCATGTTCTGCCGCCACCAGGTGAAGCCAATTTCGGCGCACATCTGCTCGCTCGTCCTGAATAGCTCGAGCGCCGCCTCGAAGTCCCGCTCCTCATGCACGACGTAGCCGAGAGCACCGATTGCCTCGGCCTCGCCGCGGGTCGAGCCGAGCTCGCGAAAACGTTCGGCGCTCTGCTCCAGGAGCTGTCGAGCCCGCTCGGGCTCTCCCAGCACGAGCGCGTTGATCCCGATCCGATGCAGGAGCTCGGCGATCCCCGCGTCGTTATCGGCTGCGCGGAACAGCGCGAGGCTTTCCTCGTTCGCCTCCTGAGCCTGCTCGTACTTGCCGGCCAGGAACGACGAGCCGGCGTAGCAGCGGAGCCCCCGCGCGCGAACGAGATCGGGCACGCCTCCCTGTGCGAGCAACCGCTCGAATGTACGGGTCCCCTCGAACGGGTCGGTGATGATCCAGAAGTTCTCGAGCGCGATCGCAAGCTGGAGTGCGAGCTCGGTCTCACCGGCGCTCGCCAGCCAGTCGATCGCAGCCCTGAGGTTCTCCCGCTCGGGCGGGAAGACGTCGTAGCGAAATCCGTAGTCGTGCTCGGCCGACATGCCCTCCGACTCCCCAAGAGCGACGAAGAACTCGGCGTGCGCCCGTCGCCGTTGTCCGCTCTCCCCCGCCTCCTCGAGCTGTTCGGACGCGAACTCGCGGATCGTCTCGAGCATCGCGTACCGCTCGCCGTCGAAGCGGAGCAGGCTCTTGTCCACGAGCGATTGCAGCGCGTCGAGGTCCGCCCCCGCCACCCTCTCGGCCGCCTCGAGGGTCCAGCCGCCTGCGAAGACGGCCAGTGCGCGGAAGAGCCGCTGCTCCTGCGATGAGAGGAGCTCGTAGCTCCAGCCGATGGTGGCGCGCAGCGTTCGCTGTCGCTCCGGTGCGTCGCGGGCCCCGCCTGTCAGCAGCGGCAGGCTCGCCTCCAGCCGCTCGAGGATCTGCGCGGGCGAGAGGACCTTCACGCGCGCGGACGCGAGCTCGAGCGCGAGCGGCAGGTGGTCGAGCCGGCTGCAGATCGCACGCACCGAGCCGTCGTCCTCGAACTCCGGCCTCACGGCTCGCGCGCGCGAGAAGAAAAACCCGACCGCCTCCTGTTCCACGAAGGGCGGCACCGGGTACTCCTGCTCGGCCGCGAGGCGCAGAGGCTCACGGCTGGTCACGAGCAAGCCGAGGTTCGGACAGACGGCCAGCAGCTCGCCGAGCCCGGGCGCGGCCTCGACCACCTGCTCCAGGTTGTCCAGAAGCAGCAAGATCCGGCGGTTGCCCACATGCTCGGCGAGCTCACCCTTCGCGCCGAGCGTCGTGCCGATCGTGGGCAGGACAAGCTGCGGATCCCGAACCGCCTGCAGGCCGACCCACCAGACGCCGTGCTCGCGCTCGTCGACCACCTCGGCCGCGGCCTGGACCGCCAGCCGGGTCTTGCCCGAGCCGCCCGGCCCGATCAGGGTCAGCAGCCGACCGTTCTCGCGGCGCAGGAGGCCGAGCACCTCGCCAAGCTCCCGCTCGCGGCCGACGAACGGGGTCGGCTGCACGGGCAAGTTCGACTGGTTCAGCGACTTCAACGGCGGGAACTCGGCGACGCCGACCTGGTAGAGAGGCTCCGGGGCGGCCAGGTCCTTGAGCCGGTGAGCCCCGAGTCGCCGCAGGTCGCCGGCTTCGGCAAGGAGCTTCGTCCGTTCCGAGACTAGGATCTGCCCGCCGTGACCCGCGGAGCAGATGCGCGCCGCCTTGTGCACGTCGACCCCGACGTACCCCTCGCCGGAAAGGCGCGGCTCGCCGGTATGCAACGCCCATGCGGACGCGGATCGGCGTCCCGGAGAGGGCTTCCTGGGACTGTCGAGCAGCAAGCAGCGCCTCCGCCGCATCCGGAAAGGCGACGAAGAATGCGTCGCCCTGGGTGTCGACCTCGACCCCGCCGTGCGCGACGAACGACGCGCGCAGCACCCGCCGGTGCTCGGTCAGCGCATCCGCGTACGTGTCAGCGCCAAGCTCATGGAGCAGCGCCGTCGAGCCCTCGATGTCGGTGAAGAGGAAGGTGACGGTGCCGGCCGGCAGATCGCGCATCAGCGCGAATCATCCGCCACGCTCAGTTGCTGGGCAACGGCACGGGCCTCTCGCGGCGCTCGGCCTCGATCTGGATCCTCGGCAGCCACTCGAGCCAGCTAGGCAGGTACCAGTTCCAGTCGCCGAGCAGGCGCATCGCCGCGGGCAGGAGCACCGAGCGGATGATGGTGGCGTCGATCAGGAGCGCCACCGCGATCCCGAACCCCATCTGCTGGAACATGACGAGGTCGCCCATCGCGAAGCCCCAGAAGACGGCGACGATGATCAGCGCCGCGCCCGTGATCAGCCGCGCGGTCGAGGAGACGCCGTGGACGACCGCGTCGGTCGTCGAGCCGGTCTCGTCGTAGCGCTCCTTGATCCGGCTGAGCAGGAACACCTGGTAGTCCATCGAGAGGCCGAACAGGACCGAGAAGAGGAACAGCGGCACCCACGCCTCGATCGCGTCGATGCGCTGGAAGCCAAAGAGGCCGCTCCCGACGCCGTGGTGGAAGACGAGCACGACGAGCCCGTAGGCCGCCCCGACCGAGAGCAGGTTGAGCCCGATCGAGGTGGCCGCGATCACGATCGAGCGGAACACGATCGTCAACAGCACGAAGCTCAGGCCGAGCACGAAGACGAACACGATCGGCAGCCAGGCGTTCATCGCGTCGATGAAGTCGACGTTGTCGGCGGTGTCGCCCCCCACGACCACGCGGGCGTCCGTGCCGGCGAAGGCTCGCGGGATCTCGACCGAGCGCAGGTGCCGGATCGCCGCCAGAGCCGTCGGTCCCGTCCGGTCGCCGCCGACCTGGACGCCGATCGCGGCCGCGTCCCCGCTCTGCCGAGTAGCGCACGTCGCTCGCGCCGAACACCGGGCCGCGCGAACTCATGACGAAGCCGGGAGATCGCGGCCCGCACCGGCGGCGAGCTCACCCGTCCTTCGACCGCGATCAGCGCGGGGCTCGAGCTCACCTGCGGGAAGTTGCGCACGAGCGCCTCGTAGCCCTGCTTCGACTCGAGCCGGTCGGGCAACGTGCTCACGCCGCTCGCGCCGAGCTTCAGCCCGATCGCCGGCGAGGCCGCGACGAGCAGCAGGGCACCGAAGCTCAGCAGGCAGAGCAGCGGCCGGCGCATGACCCCGCGCACGACGGCGCCCCAGAAGCGCCCTTCCTGCCCGCTGCCGGTGTTGCGCCCGATGAACGGTACGCGGAGCGCGTTCACCCGGTCGCCGAGCAGGCCGAGGATCGCGGGCAGGAGCGTCAGCGCTGCGGCGACCGAGACGATGCCGACGGCGATCGCCGCCACGGCGAGGCTCTTCATCACGTTCGAGGGCACGAGCAGCATCCCGCTCAGCGCGATCACGAACACGGAGCCGCTGAAGAGGACGGCGCGGCTGGCGGTCGCACCGGCGGCCGCGATCGAGTCGGGCTCGGCCCGGCCGCCGGCTCGCTCCTCCCTGTAGCGCGAGACGATGAAGAGCGAGTAGTCGATCCCGAGCGCGAGCCCCATCCCGGTGAGCATGTTCACGAAGAAGACGGAGAGCGAGAACACCTCGGCCAGGATCGCGCACAGGCCGAGCGCGACCATGATCGCGACCATCGCCATCACGAGCGGGATGAGCCCGGCGACGACTGCGCCGAAGACGAGGATCAGGATCACGAACGCCGCGGGCAGGCCGAACTGGAGCTCGCCCGACTTGAGGTCGTGCTGCGAGAGGTCGTTGAAGTCGTGGTCGAGCGTGCCGTCGCCGGTCATCACGACGGTGAAGCCGTTCTCGCCGTTGCTGCGCTTCGACCAGGCTCAGGAGGGGATCGACATCCGCCTTGCGCTGGATCCCGATCAGGGTCGCGTGGCGGTCCGCCGAGACCTGCGCCGGGTTGTGCGTCTCGTAGTAGGTCGCGGCCCGGTACACGACACCAGTCGCTTCACCCTCGGCGAGCAGCTTGCGCACGAACGAGCGGAAGGCAGGCTGGTTCACCGTCCGCCCCGGTGAGCGCACGACGATCAGCTCGTCGACCGCGTTCCGGTCCGGCGGAAAGCGCGACTGGAAGAGATCTTCGGCCTGCTTCGACTCCGGGTTGCCGGTCACGTGCCCGGTCGGTCGTCAGGTTCCCGGGCAGGAAGACGGCAGAGAGGCCGAGCGCGACGACGATCGCACCAACCCAGGCGCGCGACCGTGCGCCACGGATGGCCGCTCGATGCGCGGGCGAGTCGCTCGGTCACGCCCATCGACTGGAGTATGCCCGCGTCCGCGAGCCTCAGACGACCGGTGCCGGAGCCTCGTCCTCGTAGACCTTCTCGCCGCGGTGGAGCCGCCGCGCGATCTCGTACGTCTGGCGCTGCGACCGGGCAGTCGGCGCGTGTGCGGCCAGGTAGCGGGCGGCGGCGATCAGCGGCAGCCCGGCGTCGTCGGTGTCGCGCAGCAGCTCGTGCTGGCGCACGCCGGCCTCCACGCACTGGATCGTGTGGAAGTTGCGGTCCTCGCGGAGCAGGCACGCGCCGAGCGTGGCGATCAGCGGCTCGGGGTCGTCGCTCGCGCCGAGGTATGACGCCGCGAGCTGCCCGGCCGCGTCGACGTGCTGCTGCCCGTCCAGCAGGGCCGGCAGCTCGGCGAGCAGCGCCTCCGGGTCGGCGTCCGGATCCGTCTGCGGCAGGCGCGTCGCCGGCACGTTCAGGAAGCGGTCGAGATGGACGCTCATCGCTGCGTCGAGCACGCCGCGCAGCAGCTCCAGCGAGGGCGAGCGCCGCAGGCCCTGCTCGACCGCGCTCGCGAACGTGAACGTGTGCAGGGCGGTGTCCCAGTCGCCGAACTCGTTGCTCGTCGGAAAGCGCGCGATCCGCGTCGCGGCTGCGAAGGAGACTGCCGAGGCGAGCTGTACCTCGGTGGCGCCCTCGCGCAGCGCCGCCAGGAGCGCCTCGAGGATCTCCGCGGCCTCGCCTTCCAGGAGCACCCGGATGAGCTCTGCGCGGCCGTCCCAGCCGTCACCGCCCGCGTCCGGGAGCCGCTCGAACGCCTCTTCCAGCAGCGAGACCAGGTCGACGGGATTGCGCCACGAGTTCGCCTCCTCCATCCGCTCCGCGAACGCGAGCTGCGGGCAGAGCGAGGGCAGCACCGTCTCGGCGTGCTCCCAGCCGGCCGTGTCGAGCGCCTCGAGCGCCTTGTTCACGAAGTCGAGCGTGTGACCGCCGTCGAGGTAGCGGTGGTCGGTCGCGGCCGCGAAGAGCATGTCCGCGAGCTGCTCCTGCGTCGCGCCCGCGCCGATCGCCGAGATGAGCGCCCGCTCGGCCCCTTCGGCGTCGCGCACTTCGATGAAGCCCCGGAACCAGCGCCCGAGCCGCACGGGCTCGACGTCGGTCCCCGGCAACGGGTCGAGCGGGAACCGCGGCGACTCCATCGCCGAGTCGGAGGCGACGTCGGCAAGGCCGTGGTAGAGCGCCGCCGAGCGCTCCTCCCAGGCGAGGCGCGGCACGAGGTTCATCAGGCACGTGAGAGTCGTCAACCCGCGGAACCAGCCGCCGCCCCGCCGCAGCGCGCCGAACTCGAGCCCCGCGCGGAAGGCGTCAGCCCCGGTCGCGTCCGCGTCGGCCAGCGCGATCGACGACTTGGCCAGGACGAGCGGGATGTTCCTGCGGAGCCCGTCGTAGAGCCTCTGCCGCTGGTGGGCGAGCGGGTCGGCCGGCGGCGTCAGGTCGACGTAGACGTCGTCGCCCTCGACCTCCACCGGAAAGCGCCGCAGGTCGTCGGCCCACTCGTCGAACGTCCCGCCGGTGCAGAGGTCGAAGCGGGCGTGGTGCCAGTGGCAGGTGAGGATCCCGTCGGCGACCGAGCCGCGGTGCAGCGGAAAGCCCATGTGCGGGCAGCGGTTGTCGACCGCGTAGACCTCGCCTTCGGAGGCGAGCAGGCAGATCGTCTTGCCGCCGAGGTGGACGACCATCCGTTGGGCCGCCAGCACGTCCGCGAGTGACGCCGCTCGCGTTCGCTCCATCGCCTCCACGCGTGCCATCGTCGGCGATCGTAGAACCTCAACTATGGTTTAAGTCAAGTGGCGGCAGAGCTCTCGATCGGCGAGGTGGCTGCGCGCAGCGGCGTCGCGCCCTCCGCGCTCCGGTTCTACGAGCGGCGAGGGCCTGCTTGCGGCGAGCCGTACCGACGGCAACCAGCGCCGCTACGACCGCGCCGTGCTGCGCCGGATCGCCTTCATCCAGGCCGGCCGCGCAGCGGGCGTCCCGCTGGGCGAGATCCGCGCCGCCCTCGACGGCCTTCCGACAAGGCGTCCCCCGAACCGCCGCGACTGGGAGCGCCTCTCCCACCGCTGGCGCGACGACCTCGACGCCCGGATCGCGACCCTGGAAGCTCTCCGCGACCGCCTGACGACGTGCATCGGCTGCGGCTGCCTCTCGATCGACAAGTGCGAGCTCCTCAACCCCGACGACGAAGCCGCAACGCTCGGTTCGGGAGCGCACTACCTCCACAGTGACGCCTAGAAACGCCTCGCTGCGTCGTACGCTTCCGATGTGATTACCTGCCCAAGCTGCGGCCGGGAGAACCCGGCCGACTCGCAATTCTGCAACGCCTGCGGCGCAGCGCTGGCCGACGCCGAGGCGCCGGGCCGCGAGTACCGCAAGGTCGTGACCGTGCTCTTCTGCGACCTCGCCGGCTCGACGGCACTCGGCGAGAGCGTCGATCCCGAGGCGCTCCGAACGATTCTCGGCCGCTACTTCGACGAGATGAAGACAATCGTCGAGCGCCACGGCGGCACCGTCGAGAAGTTCATCGGCGACGCGGTCATGGCCGTCTTCGGCGTACCGCAGGTGCACGAGGACGACGCCCTGCGCGCCGTAAGGGCCGCCGTCGAGATGCGCGACGCGCTCCCCGAGCTCGGCGTCGAGGCGCGGATCGGGCTCAACACCGGCGAGGTGGTCGTCGGCACTGCCGAGCGCCTCGCCACCGGCGACGCGGTCAACGTCGCCGCCCGGCTGGAGCAGGCCGCGACCGCCGGCGAGATCCTGCTCGGCCCTGAGACCACTCTGCTTGTGCGCGACGCTGTCGAGACCGAGCCGACCGAGCCGCTCGTGCTGAAAGGCAAGAGCGAACCGCTCGTTGCCCACCGCCTCCTGACCCTGTACGACACCGCGCCGGCATTTACCCGCCACTTCGATGCGCCCCTGGTGGGTCGTGAACGCGAGCTCCGCCGACTGCAGGAGACGTTCGCCCAGGCCGCCGAAGACCGCTCCTGCCAGCTCTTCACGATCCTCGGCGCCGCGGGCATCGGCAAGTCCCGCCTCACCGCCGAGTTTCTGGGCTCGGTCGATGACGCGACCGTCGTGCGCGGGCGATGCCTCCCCTACGGCGAGGGGATCACGTACTGGCCCGTGGTCGAGGTGCTCCGTCAGTTGCCCTCCACGACCGAGCTCGGGCTCGAGACGGCCGCCGTCGCGGCGATCGACCGGCTCCTCGGCGGTGACCAGGCGGTGAGCTCGTCCGAGGAGATCTCGTGGGCGGTGCGCAAGCTGCTGGAGACCGCAGCCGAGTCGTCGCCGGTCGTCGCCGTCTTCGACGACATCCACTGGGCCGAGCCGGCCTTCCTCGACCTGCTCGAGCACGTGGCCGACCTCTCCCGTGAGGCGCCGCTCCTGCTTCTCTGCCTCGCCAGGCCCGACCTTCTCGACAAGCGCCCAGGCTGGGGCGGGGGCAAGGTGAACGCGACCACGTTCTTGCTCGAGCCGCTCTCCTCGACGGAGACGGACGAGCTGCTGGAGCGGCTGCTCGGAGCGGCGAAGCTCGACCCGGGCCTGCAGGAGCGGATCCGTCGAGCGGCCGAGGGGAACCCCCTCTTCGTCGAGGAGATGGTCGGGCTCGTCGGCGACTCCGGCGACGGCGAGGTCTCTGTGCCCGCGACGATCCAGGCGCTGCTCGCGGCCAGGCTGGACCAGCTCGAGCCCGCGGAGCGCGGCGTGCTCGAACGCGGTGCCGTCGAGGGCAGGGTCTTTCATCGCGGCGCCGTCCAGGCACTGGCACCGAACGAGTCGCAGATGGAGACTCGACTGAACGGGCTCGTACGGAAGGAGCTCGTCCGGCCGGACAAGCCTCAACTCGTCGGGGAGGACGCCTACCGCTTCCGCCACCTGCTGATCCGCGACGCCGCCTACGACGCGCTGCCGAAGACGACGCGCGCCGAGCTGCACGAGCGCTTCGCCGAGTGGCTCGCAGCCCACGGCACCGAGCTCGTCGAGCTGGACGAGGTCGTCGGCTACCACTTGGAGCAGGCCTACCGCTACGGAGCCGAGCTGGGCACTCCCGAGCAGGAGCGGGAGGAGCTGGGGAAGCGGGCGGCCGAGCGGCTCGGCGCGGCAGGGCGCCGCTCGCTCGCCTCGCGAGACGCCGCCGCCGCGTACAACCTGCTGCAGCGCGCAGTCGCGCTCGGCAAACCGAGCGGCCGCGCCGGCGGCGAGCTGTTGCTCGATCTCGCGGCTGCGCTCCTCGACCGCGGGCAGATGAGGGAAGCCGAGCAGCGGCGCGAGGAGGCAATTGAGCTCGGACGTGCGATCGGCGACCGGGCGCTGGAGCTGCGGGCAACCTGCGAGCTCGCGACCCTACGAACCGTGACGATGGCGACCTACACCGGGGAGCAGGCGCTCGAGCTCGCGACCCAGGCGATTGCCGAGCTTGAGACGCTCGGAGACGAACACGCGCTGGCCGCTGCGTGGTTCCTGCGCATGGCCGCAGAGAACCTGCGCGCGAGCTGGGAAGACGCCGCGGCCGCGGTCGAGCATGTGGTCGAGCACGCCCGCGCTTCTGGCGAGCGGCGGCTCGAGAGCGAAGCGCTCGAGTTCCTCGGTCCAAGCATCTTCTGGGGTCCGACCCCTGCGGAGATTGGGCTCCCGCGCCTTGAGGAGATCCTCGAAAGCGCGGGCTCCACGGACAAGTGCTTCCAGGCGTGGATGATGCGCCCGATCGCCGGGTTCTACGGGATCCAGGGCCGTTTCGACGAGGGGCGGGCGGTCCTGGCGGAGGCGCGGGCGATCTTCGACGAGCTCGGCCGCACGATCGACGCGCAGACGATGGCGTTCTGGTCCGGGCCGCTCGAGCTCCTGGCCGGAGATGCAGCCGCAGCCGCCCGAGAGACCGGGCGCGCCTGCGAGGCGCTGGAGGCTATGGGCGAGCGGGGCTGGTTTTCGACCATGTCGGCGCTCCACGCGAATGCGCTCTACTCGCAGGGGCTCCTCGACGGGGCCGACGCCGCCGCAGATCGCGGCAGGGAAGCCGCCACAAGCGACGACTACAACGCACAGTCGCTCTGGCGAGCTGTGAAGGCCAAGGTGCTCGCTCGTCGCGGGGACTTCGACGAAGCCGAGCGAGTCGCGGAGGAGGCGATCGCCAGCGTCGATCGCAGCGACGAGCTGAACAACCGCGCCAACGTGAGGACGGACGCGGCCGAGGCGCTCCAACTCGCGGGCCGAACCGATCGAGCGGTGGTGCTTCTGCAGGAGGCGCTCGCGCAGTTCGAGCAGAAGGGCAACGTCGTCATGTCAGAGCGAACGCGCGCCCTTCTCGACGATCTCGGGGCTCCCGCACCGCCGCCGGCCTGACTTTCCACAGGCCGGCTTTCCTCCACAGGTAGCCGGTGGAAAGCTCGGACGCACGTAGCGGGAACTTCCGGGCGCTTTCCACATGCGATCAACAGGCAAGCGCGAGACCCTATGACTATGGGCCCCGCCGAGATCGACCTCGTCCCAGCGGTCGAGCAACCCGCTGCAGTCGAGGAGCTGCAGCATCACATCACCGCCCTGCAGGCCCAGCGCCAGGAGTTGCGGGGATTTGGCGCGGAACGGTCGTGGCTCGAGCAGAACCGGCTCGAGCTCGCGCTCAGCCAGCGGGAGCTCTCCCACGCTCTGATCGAGCGGCACCGGCCGGCGCTCCCCTCCTGAAAGCTCAGGAACGGGACCGCCGGCCGGTGCACCCTCGGTCGTGATCCGTGCGCCCCGCCGAGGCGGCCCTGCGACGGGGCTCACGAATGCTGCGAGTCACTCGTACTGAAGCGCCTTGAGGATGTTCAGGCGTGAGGCGCGGCGTGCGGGCACCACGGACGCGAGCAGGCCCGCGGCGGTCGCCCCGACGACGAAGACGCCTAGCGTCAGCCACGGAATCGCGAACACGATGCCCTGGCTCGACAGCGCCTGGGTGGTCAGCACTGCCAGGAAGGTGCCCACCGCGATTCCGAGCGCCCCGCCGATCAGCGCTGTGACGATGCCCTCGTAGCGGATCATCCGCCGCACCTGCCGGCGCGTCATGCCGACCGCTCTCAGCATCCCGATCTCGCGCGTCCGTTCGAACACGGACAGCACGAGCGTGTTGACCACCCCGAACAGGCTGATCAGCACCGAGAGCCCGAGCAGCACGTAGAGGATGTTCAGGCCGAGCTTGATGTCGTTCTCCTGCGTCTGCTTGAACTGGGTCGCCGTCTGGATCTTTGCGTCCGGGAACGCGGCCAGCGACCGGTCCAACCGGGCCGTGTTCGCATCGGTGACGCCGCCCTTGATGTTGACGAGCGCCATCAGGTCCCGCGGCGCCGAGTAGTTGGCGTCGAACGTCGCCGCCGACATCGTCACGCTGCCGAAGGGCGAGCCGCCCTTCGGCGGGTCGAAGATGCCCCTCAACCGCAGGTGGAGCACGTTGCCCGTAGGCGTCGTGACGGCGATCGGGGAACCGAGCTTCAGGTGGTGCGTCTTCGCGTAGTCCTTGTTCACGAACGCGCCGTCCCGGCCGAGCTGTGCAGGAACCGTGGTCGAGCCCTGGGCCCAGTCGATGCGGACCGTCTTCGCCAGGTTCGGCTGGACCGCGGTGACCTGAGTGTTGTCTCCGAAGACGCGAGCGTCTCCGCCGCGGATCGGCGAGACCGCCGTCACGCCCGGAGCCAACGCCACGGCGCCGCCGGCCTGCTTCGTGAACGGATCGAAGCCGTTCTCCGCCGTGACGGCATAGTCCGCGACGAAGAGCTTGTCCACCGCATCGTTGAACGAGGCGCGCAGTCCGGCGCCCAGGATGGCGACGAAGGTGATCAACGCCACGCCGATCATCAGCGCCGACGCGGTCGACGCGGTCCTGCTCGGGTTCCGCATCGCGTTCTCGCGGGCGAGCACGCCCGCGGTGCCGCCGATCCGTGCGCCCGGCCAGCCGAGTAGCTCGGCGAGCGGCTTGACCGCACGCTTCGCATTCAACGAGACGCCTACGAACAGCATCAGCGTCCCGAGGCCGAGAGCCAGCAGGCGGCTCGCGATCGGCAGGCCACTCCCGAAGATCCCGTAAACGAGCAGCAAGATGCCGAGCGCCAACGTCACGATCGAGGCGATTGGCCCGAAGCGCGACAGGCGAGCGGCCGGCAGTTCCGCACCCTCGCGGACCGCGGCGATGGGCGGCACGCGTGTCGCCCTGAGTGCCGGGCGGAGGCTCGCGAGGAGCGTCACGACGATGCCGACCGTCAGGCTGACGATGACCGTGCGCGCCGAGAAGACGGTGCCGCCCTTCGGGAACTCGACCCCGATCGCGACGAACAGCGCGTTCAGCCCTTTCGCGATCCCGAGGCCGAGGAAGAGGCCGACGACCGAAGCGGCGGCCCCGACGACGAATGCCTCCAGCATCACGGCGCGCAGCACCTGCCGCCGCGAGCCGCCGATCGTCCGCAACGTGGCGAACTCACGCACGCGCTGCGCGATGGTGATCGACAGCGTGTTCGCGATCACGAAAGCTCCCACGAACAGCGCGATTCCGGCAAAGCCGAGCAGGAACTTCTGGATCATTCCGAGGGAGCTGTTGACATCGTCTACGGCCTCCTGGGTCTGCGCCGCTGACGTCTTCACCTTCGCGGTCGCCGGCAGCAGCGGCCGGATCTCGGAAACGAGCTTCTCGGGCGTCACTCCGTCCTTCGCTGCGAGCTGGATCCCGTCGAGCTTGCCCACCTTCGAGAACAGCTTCTGCGCGGTGGGGATGTCGAAGATCGCGATCGTGGCGGAGCCGATCGACGAGCTCTCGGCATACGTCGCGATTCCGGTGATCTCGAATCGACGTGCGCCCTGGTCGGTGGCAACGCCGATCGTGTCGCCGAGCGCGAAGTGCTTCGTATCTGCGGTGTGCTTGTCGATCGCGATCTGTCCGCCGCCGACCGGCCACCGACCCTCGGCGAGCTTCAGGGGATTGAAGCGCGCGTCGTTCGGCGGGTCCACGCTCGAGGCGATGCTCCCACCGCCCTTGGTGGAGATGACCTTGCCGTCGCGTCCGATCAGCTGCGCCTCGCCCCCGACCTCACCGGACGCCGTTGCGACGTCGGGAAGCTGCCGCACCTTCGCGAGCACGGAAGCCGGAAAGGCCGGCGTCTGCGCGGTGTCGCTGTTGTCGTTCTTGAACGCGACCTTGCCGCTGATCACGGCGTCGGAGTTCTGGAACGAGTGGTCGACGATGCCGGTGAACGCCGCGGTAATCGTGTCCGTCAGCACGTAGGTGCCGCTGATCATCGAGACGCCGAGCACGATCGCCAGCGCGGTCAGCGCCGTTCGGAGCTTGCGGCCCCACAGCCCTTTGAGGGAAACCTTGTTCATCGGGCCAGCTCCTCGCTCACCGCGATGACCTCACCGGCGCTCGAAGGGCCGAGGTCGCGGACGATCAGCCCGTCAGCGAGGAAGAGGATCCGGTCGGCGATCGTCGCCGCGCGGGGATCGTGCGTGACCATCACGGTCGTCTGGCCGTAGCCGTCGACCGACTCGCGCATGAGATCGAGGATCTCGCCGCTCGTCTTCGAGTCGAGGTTCCCGGTCGGCTCGTCCGCGAAGACGATCGTCGGCCGGCTGACAAGCGCCCGGCCGATCGCGACCCGCTGCTGCTGTCCGCCCGAGAGCTCCGAGGGGCGGTGGCCCCGACGGTTCTCGAGGCCGATCTTTCCCATCAGCTCGGCGACCCAGGCCTTGTCGGCCTTCTCACCGGCGAGGGAGAGCGGAAGGACGACGTTCTCTTCCGCATTCAGCATCGGCAACAGGTTGAAGAACTGGAAGATGAAGCCGATGTGGATGCGACGCAGCTTCGTCAGGTCCGTGTCGTTCAACTTCGAGATGCCGGTGCCTGCGATCGTGACTTCGCCGGATGTCGGCTTGTCCAGACCCGCGAGGATGTGCATCAGGGTCGACTTGCCGGAGCCCGAGGGGCCCATCACCGCGGTGAGCGCGCCCTTCGGGACGTCGAGCGAGACACCGCGAAGAGCGTCGACGGCGGTCTCTCCATCGCCGTAGCGACGCGCGAGATCGACGGCGGAGACGACGGGCCCTGTGTAGGGCGCGTCGGCTACGACTGGTGCGGGAATTGTGACGGTTGCCATGTCATCTCCTTCTCTCTGCTGCTTAGGTGGGCGGTGCGGCGCTCCGCCTCCGCCTTCAGGTGTGCGAGACCGCTTGTGAGCGAGTCCTCGAGCGTCTTCTGAAGCCGGCCACGGAAGATCCGGGCGAGCAGCCCGTCGTACGACTCCTCCGTCCGAACGATCGTCACGCCGTTCCGAGCTTCGAGGGCGTAGACGTGCATCGCCTCGATGCCGAACGTCGTGCCGGTCCAGGCGATGCGCGCCGGGGCGTCGACGGACTGCAGCTTCGACGTAATCGTCGCGGGCCCGGCCTTCCAGCGAAACTCGGTGCCCTCCGAGAGGCGGCCGTCCATGGAGACCCACTTCACGTCGGGGTTCCAGCTCGGCCACTGCTCGATGACGGTGAGCACGTCCCAGACGAGGTCCGGAGACGCGGAGACCTCGGCCTCGCTGCTTGCGACGACCGGTGCCGCATGATTGATCCCGCTCCCGCCCGGGTCGGCGTCGTCCTGGATGACGCGTGTCTTCACGTGATCACACTCCCAGCTGCCAAGGAGCGGAAACAGGCGGGAAACAGGCGACTACGAGGGGCGGGTTTCTGGTGGATCCCTGCGCGCGGTCAGCTACGCAGGAAGAGCAGGACCGCGAGCACCCGCTTCGACTCCGTCCCGGTGGACGGCAGCCGCAGCTTCGTGAAGACGCTCGAGACGTATTTCTCCACCGCGCGCAGCGTGATGACGAGCTTGTCGGCGATGCCCTGGTTCGAATTGCCCTGCGCCATCAGGTCGAGCACCTCGCGCTCGCGCGGTGTCAGCTGCTCCAGTGGATCGTCGTCCCGGCGGCGCGAGAGCAGCGTCGAGACGATAATCGGGTCGATCGCCGACCCGCCGTCGGCGACTCGCTGCACGGCCGCGGTGAACTCGTCGACCTCCCTGATGCGGTCCTTGAGCAAGTAGCCGACCCCGTCCGCGGAGTCGGCCAGCAGCGTCATCGCGAGGCCCACCTCCACGTACTGCGACAGAACCAGCACACTCACCTCCGGGTGGCGCGACCGGATCTCGAGCGCTGCACGAAGCCCTTCGTCGCTGTGTGTCGGAGGCAGGCGGATGTCCACGATCGCGACATCGACCGGAGTGCTCCTGACGGTCGACAGCAACTCGTCGGCAGTCCCGCACTGGGCGACCACGTCCATCCCTGCCTCCCCGAGCAGGCGCGAGGCGCCTTCTCGCAGCAGCACGCTGTCCTCTGCGATCGCTACGCGCACGGGATCTCGGCGCGGACGCGAGTCCCTCCACCGCGCGGCGTCCACACCCGCAGGCGGCCACCTAGTGCCTCGACACGATCGGCCAGGCCGCGTAGCCCCGACCCGCTCTCGCTGTCAGCGCCGCCGACGCCGTCGTCGACGACCTCGACGATCAGATCCTCGCTGACGCGCCCGATGTCGACGCGTGCTCTGCTCGCGTGAGCGTGCTTGGCGATGTTGGTGAGGCTCTCGGCCACGACGTAGTAGGCCGCGACCTCGACCTTCTCGGGAAAGCGCCCTTCGGCTTCGATCGTGAGCCGGACGGGAACGGATGCCCGGGCCGCGACCTGCTCCAGCGCTATCGAGAGACCATGCGCGGACAGAACGGCCGGATGGATACCGCGCGCGACCGCGCGCAGCTCCTCCAGTGACAATGTGATCTCGCGCTGTGCTTCGTCCAGCCTCTTGGTCGCCTCTGGAATTCCGAGCTCGCCGTCGAGGAGCTGCAGCTCGAGGGACAGCGCGATCAGGCGCTGTTGCGCGCCGTCGTGGAGGTCGCGCTCGAGCCGCTGCCGCTCTGACTGACCCGCCTCGACGATCCGCGCGCGGGAACCGCGCAACTCCGCGAGCCGCGCGTGCAACTCGGCCTGCAGACGTGCGTTCTCCAGCCCGATCCCGGCGGCGGCGCCGACCGCCTCCAGCAGCTCCGGCTCCTGCCGGAGAGAGGCGTCGTGAATGAGGACGGCAACGGGGCTCCCCCCGCGCTCGACCGGCGTCGCGGCACGCTCGCTGATCACGGTCGGCAGTTCGAGTGGACGACCGTCGAGATCCGCGTAGGTCCAGTACTCGGGCAGCCAGAACGCAAGCTCGAGGGAGTCGTCGTCGAGAGCGCGGGCAAGGACATCGCGGAGGTCTTCCGGCGGCGGGTTCGTCTGCAGCGCGACGAAGACGTCGCCCACGGACGACCGCGCAAGACGCGCGCGCAGCATTCGCGCCAGGACGGCAACGGGCACCGCGATGAACGCGCACAGCTCGAGCCACCTCACCTCCTCCGGCGGGACGGTGAACTTGGCGAGGACGGTCATGGCTGTCGAGAGGAGGACCGCAGCACCACCGACGAGGGTTGGGATCAGGATCCGGCGCAGCGGCGCCGAGGCCTCGAACCAGCGCCTGAACAAGATCGCGGCCAGAGCAAGGGAGCCGACCAGAACAAGCGCTCGCTGCCCCCAGTCGATCGCATCCGCAACGTCTGCGTTCGGCGAGATGAGCAGCGCATTCCCCGGCGCTCCCGACTCGAAGAAGAAGAGCCAGGCAAGCTCCAGGGGAAGTGCGACGACGAGCAAGACACCCATGGTCAGGAAGTCCACTCGGGAGGTCAGTCGTCCATACGGCAGAGAGAGCAAGAAGAGGGCAAAGAGCACGAACCACGTGTCCTGCAGCCAGATCGCCCCGGTGAACACCGAGGACGAATGGACATCCACAAGCGGTCGTGCCAGCCATGTGAACCCGATCAACGTCATCAGCGGGCCCAATCGGTTCTCGCGCCTCGACCATGCGACGAGCCCGCTCACGACGAACGCGCAGCCCACCGCAAACTCGAGCACGGTCTGGAAGTCGTATCCATCGAGCCCGCGAAACGATCCCGTCAGCGCCAATGAGCCGGCCGCGGCCACCGCGGCCAGGAACCAGATGACGTGTCGAGCGGACCGCCCCGCGAGGTAGTCCATCTGTGAAGCGCGCAGACCGGAACGCCCGACCGCCCCGAGGCCTGATCTGTAGTCAGGCCGGGTAGTCCCCATCGGTTCCTTTCGTAGCCTCTCGGCCAGGCTACTCCGGTTGCCGGTGAACGTCTACGACGCGCACCCGCCTCCCGCCTGAGATCCGTCCGAGCGCCCCTCTACATTGGGCGGTCCGCTCGACCCGCGCAGGCGCGCCGGCCCGGGCTGGGATCACTACCATTAGTCGTAGCCCGGGGAGGTAAGGAAATGGCGGCAGCAAGGGAAATCTCGACCGTCGAGCTCAGCGAGGCGGAGCTCGGAAATGTGGTCGCTGACGAGGCGGCAGGCCTCGGCGTGCGCCGCTTCTTCACCATCCCGGATCGCGACCCCTTCGAGGAGATCGACTGGGAGACGCGCGACGCCCTGATCCCCGGCAAGGACGCCGCCGTCTTCGAGCAGAAGGCCGTCGAGTTCCCCAAGTTCTGGAGCCAGACCGCGACCAACATCGTCGCGCAGAAGTACTTCCGCGGCCGCATGTCCGCGCCCGAGCGCGAGCAGAGCGTCAAGCAGATGATCGGCCGCGTCGTCGACACGATCGGCGCCTGGGGCCGCGAGGGCAGCTACTTCGCCGACGAGGACGAGGCGCAGACCTTCGAGGCCGAGCTGAAGGCGATCCTGGTCAACCAGTACGCCGCCTTCAACTCGCCGGTCTGGTTCAACGTCGGCTTCGAGGAGAAGCCGCAGTGCAGCGCCTGCTTCATCCTCTCGATCGACGACTCGATGGAGTCGATCCTCGACTGGATCCGCCGCGAGGGGATCATCTTCCGCGGCGGCTCGGGCTCCGGCGTCAACCTCTCGCGCCTGCGCTCCTCCAAGGAGCAGCTCTCCAAGGGCGGCTACGCCTCCGGCCCGGTCAGCTTCATGCGCGGCGCCGACGCCAGCGCCGGCACGATCAAGTCCGGCGGCAAGACGCGGCGCGCGGCCAAGATGGTCGTGCTCGACGTCGACCACCCGGACGTCGAGGAGTTCATCTGGTGCAAGGCGCGCGAGGAGGAGAAGGCGCGCGTGCTCGAGCAGGCCGGCTACGACATGTCGCTCGACTCGAGCGACTGGTCCTCGATCCAGTACCAGAACGCCAACAACTCGGTCCGCGTCACCGACGCCTTCATGGAGGCGGCCGACCAGGACGCCGACTGGAACCTGACCGCCCGCACCGACGGCGCCGTCGTCGACACGATCAAGGCGCGCGAGCTGCTGCGCCAGATCGCGGAGGCCTCGTGGAAGTCGGCCGACCCGGGCGTCCAGTACGACACCACGATCAACAAGTGGCACACGCTCCCGAACACGGGCCGCATCAACGCGTCCAACCCGTGCTCGGAGTACATGTCGATCGACGACTCCGCCTGCAACCTCGCCTCGCTGAACCTGCTCAAGTTCCGCCGCGAGGACGGCGAGCTCGACGTCGAGGCCTTCGAGCACGCGGTCGACGTCGTCTTCCTCGCGCAGGAGATCCTCGTCGGCTACTCGTCGTACCCGACGCCCGAGATCGAGAAGAACGCCAAGGCGTACAGGCAGCTCGGCCTGGGCTACGCGAACCTCGGCGCGCTGCTGATGGCGCGCGGGCTCCCGTACGACTCGGACGAGGGCCGCGCCTACGCGGCGGCGATCACGGCGCTGATGACCGGCCGCGCCTACCGCAAGTCGGCGGAGATCGCCGCGCGGATGGGCCCGTTCGCCGGCTACCGGCCGAACGCCGGCGCGATGATCGGCGTGATGTCGATGCACCGCGCGGCGGTGGGCAACATCGAGAACAGCGACGTCGTGCCGAAGGACCTGCTCTCCGCGTCCCGCAAGTCCTGGGACGACGCGTTGAACTTCGGCGAGCTGCACGGCTACCGCAACGCGCAGGCGACCGTGCTCGCGCCCACCGGGACGATCAGCTTCATGATGGATTGCGACACGACCGGCGTGGAGCCCGACTTCTCGCTCGTCAAGTCGAAGAAGCTCGTCGGCGGCGGCGAGATCACGATCGTGAACAAGACCGTGCCGATGGCGCTCGAGAAGCTCGGCTACGCGCCGGCGGAGATCGAGGAGATCGTCGCGTTCATCGACGAGCGCAACACGATCGTCGGCGCGCCGACCGTGAAGACCGAGCACTACCCGGTCTTCGACTGCGCGATCGGCGACCGCGCGATCCACTACAGCGGCCACGTGAAGATGATGGGCGCCGTCCAGCCGTTCATCTCGGGCGCGATCTCGAAGACGGTCAACCTGCCCGAGACGGTCACGGTGGACGAGGTCTCCGGCCTGCTGCTCGACTCGTGGAAGCTCGGCGTGAAGGCGATCGCGATCTACCGCGACAACTGCAAGGTCGCCCAGCCGCTGTCGGGCAAGAGCGAGAAGGGCGAGCAGCTGGCGGTCGCCGCGTCGCCGCCGGTCCCGCTGACCCAGCGCCGCCGGCTACCGGAAGACCGCGTCGAGGTCGGCCGCAAGTTCCGCGTCGGCGACTACGAGGGCTACATCCACGTCGGCCTCTACGAGGACGGCACCCCCGGCGACATCTTCGTGGACATCGCGAAGGAGGGCACGACGCTGGCCGGCCTGATGAACTCGTTCATGATCTCGGTCTCGCTCGGCCTGCAGTACGGCGTGCCTTTGGAGGTCTACGTCTCCAAGTTCGCCCACATGCGCTTCGAGCCGAGCGGGATGACGAACGACGCCGACATCCGAGTCGCGAAGTCGATCGTCGACTACATCTTCCGCTGGATGGGCAAGAAGTTCCTCTCGACCGATCAGCAGGAGGAGGTCGGGATCCTCTCGCCGGAGGTGCGGGCGCGGCTGGCCCAGTCGTACGCGGCGCTGGAGGGGCAGCCGGTCGCGGCGCCTGAGGCTGCGGAGGCGGCACCGCCTGGGCAGACGGCGCTGTTCAACAACTGGGAGGACGCGGTCGAGTGCGCCAAGTGCGGCGGGCGGATGGTTCGGACCGGGTCGTGCTACACGTGTCGGGACTGCGGGACTAACACCGGCTGTAGCTAGCTGTAGGGCGACACGAAAGTGTCAGTGGAAACGACAGGCTTGTAAGTCGGAAACGACAGGAAGATGTCAGCAGAACGGGTGCCGAGAGGCGCCCGTTCTGCTTCGCGGCCGCTAAGGCTCGACGTTGAAGCTGAACATCATCCCGCTCTCGTGGTGCTCCGCGATGTGGCAGTGGGCCATCCAGCGACCAGGGTTTGTGACGTCGAGCAGGATGTCGACGATCTCGCCGGTGCGGACCAGGACCGTGTCCTTCCAGACGAGGTTCAGCTCGACGACGTCGTTGCGCGCGAGGATCAGGAATCGGCCGGCCCCGTGAACGTGGAACGGGTGCGGCATCGGGTGATCCGAGTCCATCTCGTTCACTAGGCGCAGCTTCACCTGGTCGCCGACATGGAACGTCCAATCGATCTGCGCGTTCTCGGCGCCGGTGTCGCGGTCGACGAGCTTCCAGCGCATGTTCGCCGGCGTTGTCTTGCGGTTGACCTCGACCATGTCGTCTTCCCACTCGATCCCCTGCGCCGTGTCGTGGCTGTGCTCGACCTCGCCGTGCTTGGAGTGGCTTCCGTGTCCGCCGTGCCCTTCGGCGTCGCGACCCGCGTGTTCGCCTTGATGCCCGTGCCCGTGCTGTCCGTGCTTGCCGTACTCCTTGTCTGCTTCGCCTTCGCCGTGGCCGTGGCCTTCCTCACCGTGGCCGTGGTGGTGCTCGTGGCCGTGCTCAGCTGCGGCTGCGACCACGGTTCCCGGCAGCAGCTTCATGCCGCACTTCGGACAGCGGTCGGGCTCGTCACTCGTCACCTCCGGATGCATCGGGCAGACGTAGGTCGTCTCTTCCGCCGCCTGCGCCAGCAGCTTCATCCCGCACTTCGGGCAGCTGCCCGGCTCGTCGCTCACGACCTCGGGGTGCATCGGGCAGACGTAAACGACGGGCACGCCCTCCGGCATGCCCATGTCCATCTCGGCGGTGAACGAGAGCGATCTTGTCGGGTGGCGCCTTGAAGAACGGCTCGACGTGCTCGCGTAGCTCGGCCATGTCGCGGTTGGTGCGCAGGCTCGGGAAGTCGTCGGCGAACGACTGCTCCGGCTGTTCGTCGACAACGGCGATCGACGCGAGCCGGTAGGTGTGCTCGGGCGTCTTGTGCTGGAGCTCGAGCTCGCCTGCGTCCGGAAAGAGCACGTCGACGACGACACGCTCGGAGGGAGCGAGCAGGACCTCGTCGACGAGTTCCTCCCGCTCGCAGTGGCCGGCGTCGGCGCCGACCAGCTTCATCTGCGCGCCCGGCAGCGTCGCGTTGAAGACACGAGTGTTCGCAGTGTTGGTGAAGTAGAAGCGCACGACCTCGCCCCGCTTGGCTTCGAGCGCAAGGTCCGGCTCGCCGGCGACGAGCATCACGTTGCCGAAGCGGCCCATCGCCACGTGCGTCGTCTCTGACTCGCCGAAAGCGGCGATCTGCCCGTCCTCGATCAGGATGTCGTCGAGGGTGAGCGGCAGCTCGCGGTTGGCGGGCGGCCAGTAGTCGGGCTCTGAGGGGGTGGCGAGGATGTTCCCGTACAGGCCCATCTCCTGGCCGTAGTCCTCGCGGATGTGCGGGTGGTACCAGAAGGCGCCGGGGTCGGGCACGTGCACCTGGTAGGTGAAGCTCTCGCCGACCGGGATCGGCGCCTGCGTGTCGTGCGTGCCGTCGTAGCGGTTCTCGAGCCGCAGCCCGTGCCAGTGGACGGTCGCGTCGACATCGCCGTGGTTCGTGACGTGCACGGTGATCGTCGCGCCCTGCGGGACCTTCAGCGTCGGACCGGGAACGGAGCCGTTGTAGGCCAGCATCCGCACGGTCGCGTCGCCGATCTGCTTCTTGACGGGGACGATCTCGAGCTCGAACTCGTCCCCGTCGGCGAGCTCGATCAGCTCGGTCGTGCGGGCCTCTGGCAGGCCCTCGGTCTCGCGCGGGAACTCGATCGTCTGGACGTGGTGTTCGTGGCCCGGCTCGTGCATCGGCTACATCCTCTCAGGTGGGCGACCTTGGGCAGGTGCCCCGGCGCCGACCGGTGTCTCGGCCGCCGGCGGCGCCTTTGATTGCTGGTACTCCGCGATCCGCTCGGCGATGAAGTCGGCGTCGTCCTTGACCCAGCCGATCAGCGCCGAACCGCGCGTGTGCTGCCAGGTGAGGCCAAGGAAGTAGAGGCCGGGGACATCGGTGACGCCGCGGCGGTGGCGCAGGCGCCCGTCCTCGTCGAAGGTCGGCAGCTTGATCCAGGAGTAGTCGGCGCGATAGCCGGTCGCCCAGATGACGGCGTCGACCTCGAGCTCGCTGCCGTCCTCGAGGCGGACCGTTCGCCCGTCGGCGTCGACGACGCGCGGCTTGACCTCCACCCCGTAGCGCTTCTTGAGCTCGCGTGGGCTCGAGCCGATCAGCGTGTCGCGCGTCGAAAGCTTGCGGCCGAGGCGTGACTCGACCGTCTTGTCGAGGATGCGCGCCTTCGTCAGCCACCAGAAGAGGTCGCGCCCAAGCACACGTTGCGGGAATGGCTTCTGGCGTGTACCGACCGAGAGCACGACCTTGTGTGTGGCCGAGAGCTCCTTTGCGATCTGAAAACCGGTGTTGCCGCCACCGACCACGATGACCGTGCCCTGCGGCACTTCGTCCGGCCGGCGATAGCCGACGGCGTGCGTCTGGAAGACATCGCCGGCGAGCTTCTCGACGAGCTTCGGCACGTACGGCGTCTGGAAAGGCCCGGCCGCGACCACGACCTGGTCGGCGGTGATCGTCCGTCTGTCGAGCTCGAGGCGGAAGCGCCCGTCTTCGCTGCGCTCGAGCTTCTTGACCTCGCTCTTCAGCTCGACCGGCAGCTCGAAGGTCTCGGCGTAGTGCTCGAGGTAGCCGATCACCTCGTCGCGGGTCGGGTAGCCGTCCGGATCACCGGGGAACGGAAGCCCTGGGAGCGCGCTGTAGCGACGGGACGTGAAGAGCGTCAGCGAGTCCCAGCGCTCGCGCCACGCTGGCGCGACTTCGCTCGCCCGCTCGAGGATCACCAAGCCGTAACCGTGCTGCCTCAGGAAGTAGCCGATGGCCAGCCCGGCTTGGCCGCCACCGATGACGGCCACATCGAGGTGCTGCGCGCTGCCGTCGTACGAATCGCTCGAACCCGGGTTCACCCAGCCCCCAACCAGTCAGTTCGCATTTTCGCGTGGGATAACGACTAGGTTCTACCCGTGTCAAGCCAAGCCCAAGCGACCTTCTTGTTCGCCGACATCGCCGGCTTTACGGCGCTGACGGAGGCACATGGAGACGAGCATGCCGTGCAGCTCGTGGAGGAGTTCGCGAATGTCGTTCAGGCGGAGCTCCCACCCGTCGACGGCGAGTATGTGAAGGCGGTCGGCGACGCGCTCATGCTGCGGGTGCCCGATCCCGCCGATGCAGTTCGGCTTGGCTTGTGGATCACGCGCAATGCGATGAGCGGCCACGAGGCTCCATCGGTCCGCGTGGGCGGTAACCACGGCTCGGCTGTCGAGCGCAACGGCGACTACTTCGGGTCGACGATCAATGTCGCGGCGCGGGTCTCGGCGCTCGCCGCCGGTGGCGAACTCCTCGTCACGGGGCAAACGGCAGCGCTCGCGCCTGATCTCGAGGGCGTGCTCTACGAGTCTCGTGGGCGGCAAGTCCTACGCAATGTCGCGGAGCCGGTCGAGATTTTCGCCGTCGTTCGCCTGGACGAAACGGCCGATCATCTGGCGATCGACCCCGTCTGTCAGATGGCGGTCGATCCAGAGCGTGCGGTCGGTCGCTTGCGGGTCGACGAGAAGGCGTACTACTTCTGTTCGCTTACTTGTGCAGCAACCTTTGCCCAGCACTCGGAGCGGTACGCCGAATAGCTGCGGCGCACGAGACGCCATCCATCGCGGGCAGATCGATAGTTCTCGCAACCTGGATGTGGAGCACCGCGGATGGCCTGGTGGGCGCGGGGTGCCATGGTGAAAGCACGCTTGAAGGAGGCAGACGTGCACGGTTGGATGGATGGCTGGGACTGGGCCTGGATGACCTTCATGATGGCCTTCTGGCTCGTGATCCTCTGGCTCAACGGTGTCAGACACCGTGGGCTGTCAAGGGAATCTTCGCCCAAGGTGTGACTTCCTGCGCACACGCGGTGACCACTCCTCGTTTGAGACTGTCGTCGCGCTAGCTGGCCGTTAGGCGGCGAAGCGACGCGCGAACAACTCCCGGCGCCTCGACCCACACGAAATGCCCGGCTCCCTCAACTACCTCGACCCAAGCGCCTCGGATCCGCTCGGCCGCGTCCGTCGAGGCGGCGAGCAGCATCGGGCTGCGTGAGCCGGGCACGAAGCCGACGGGGACGCTGATCCGGGAGAAACGGTGTCAGACACCGATTTCTGTCAAGAGCCGGACGCGTTGGATGTGTGACTCCTTCTCCACAACGGCCTCGAACCTGATTACGGCCACGTCTGAAACGGGTTCAACGGTGTCAGACACCGTTCGCTAGAAGTTCCTTTCGACCGACCAGCAGGAGGAGGTCGGGATCCTCTCGCCGGAGGTGCGGGCGCGCCTGGCGCAGTCGTATGCGGCGCTGGAGGGGCAGCCGGTGGCGGCGGAGCCTGGTGCGGCCGAGGCCGCGCCGCCCGGGCAGACCGCGCTCTTCAACAACTGGGAAGACGCGGTCGAGTGCGCCAAGTGCGGCGGGCGGATGGTTCGGACCGGTAGCTGCTACACGTGTCGGGATTGCGGGACTAACACCGGCTGCTCCTAGCTTCAATTTCGTTGCAAACAGCCTTCGCCACGTCAGTCGTCTGGCGGTCTTGAAAACCGCTGGCGGCCGAAAGGTCACCCGTGGGTTCGAATCCCACCCGGCTAATGTGGCGACGCGATAACGTCACGGCTCACTCACCACGAGGAGGACGCGATGACGACGTTGCGTGATGACGACATCCAGACCATCCCTTCAGAGCGTGAGCGGTTCGAGCCTTCGGCCGATACCGACGACACCGACTCGACCGACACCGACGCCGACGACGCCGACTACAGACGGCACTGACGACACGGACGGCACCGACGCAGGCGACACGGACGACACCGACTCGTAGGGCCGCCGAGGCCGCGCTCGCGCGCTGCCTCGAGCCGGTCGACGCCGAGATGTTCTTCGGCGAGCACTGGGCGAAGCGCCCGCTCCTCGTCGAGCGCGACGAGCCGGGCCGGTTCGACGACCTGATCTCGGAGGCGGACGTCGAGCGCCTCGTCTGCTCGACGGGCATCCGCTACCCGGCGTTCCGGCTCGTGCGCGAGGGAAGCCAGCTGGCGGTCGGCGCGTACACGAGCGAGGTCTCCTGGCGTCCGCCGTTCTCGAGCACGGCGGACGTCCCGCGCGTGCTCGCCGAGTGGGAGGCGGGCGCGACGATCGTCCTGCAGGCTCTGCACGTCAACTGGCACCCGCTCGCGGTCTTCTGCCGTCTGCTCGAGGAGGCGATCGACCGCCCGGTGCAGGCGAACGCGTACTACACGCCACGCGGCTCACAGGGCTTCGCGGTGCACCACGACACGCACGACGTGCTCGTCATCCAGGTCGCCGGCGAGAAGCGCTGGCTCCTGTACGAGCCGCTGCTCGAGCTGCCGCTCAAGCACCAGCGCTACTCGGCTGCCCTCGGCGAGCACGACGAGGCGATCGACGATTTCGTCCTCCGCGCGGGAGGCGCACTCTACCTCCCGCGCGGGTGGCTGCACGAGGCGAGAGACGTCGGAGTCCGACTCGCTCCACGTCACCATCGGGATCGCGCAGCACACGTGGCTCGACGCTGCACGGGGCGCACTCGGGGCGCTCGAGGACGAGCTCTCGGTGCGTGAGGGCGTCGAGCACGGCCCTGCGGACGGGCTCGCCGAGCTGGTCGCGGAGCAGCTCGACCCCGAGCTCGTGGAGAAGCGCCGGCGCCGTGCGTTCCTCGACTCACGCCGGCCGATTCGCGAGGACGGGCTCTCGCAGCTGCGTGCGCTCGAGCGACTGGACGTGCACACGCCGCTCGAGCGTCGCCAGACGGTCATCGCCGATCTCGACGAATCGCCGGCCGGCGTCGTGCTGATCTTCGAGGGCAAGGAGATCCGGTTCCCGAGTCAAGCGGCCGCCGAGCTGCGGGCATGCTTCGAGACCGAGGCGTCGTTTCGGCTCGACGAGCTTCCCGGCGATCTCGACCCGAAGGGCAGGATCGTCCTCGCGCGCCGCCTCGTGCGCGAGGGCTTCCTCCGGGTCAGGCGCTGACGGTCCGCAGGGCCGTGACCGCGTAGCGGCGGGCTCGTGTCGGCTTCGCCGACTCGCAGGTGAGGTACACGGGCTCGTCCGCGAGCGATACGGCGACGTCGGCCTCCTGCACCGTCCCGTCAGGTGTGCGGAAGCGGACCCGCCACGCGTCCTCGCCGTGCGGCTCCGAGCCCACGAGGCTCAGATCGTCGATCCCGAGAAGGCCGTCCGACTCGCGGATCGCGTGCTCCGCGGCCTGCACCTCGCAGGAGTGGCCGGCGCGGCCGCGGTACCGGTCGAGGTCGAGGCTCCTCGACGCCTGGGCCGCCACCAGCCCGGCGGTGTCGGCGGGGTCGACGCGCCCGTAGTAGAGCCCCTGCGGGAAGACGACCACGTTGCCCGCGAAGCGGTCGCCGCCGACGTGCGTCGACTGCCACACGAGATCGGGGTCGAACTCCTGTCGGAGGGCGTCGTACAGCGGTCGTCCTCGGAGTGCGCAGCAGCGGTCGCGCTTCCCGTGCGTGCAGACGACGAAGAGCGGCCGCTCGAGCGGCTCCGCCGAGGCTCCTCCGTCGGCGAGCGCCGCCGCGAAGTCGAAGCCGCGCAGGTCGTCCTGATGCTCGACCTCGAGCCGGAAGAAGCGCTCCTGCCCGGGTCGTGATGTGCCGAAGAACACCGACCGCCCGGCCTGCGCACGGCGCTCCGGTTTCTTGAGGAACAGCAGTCGCGAGCGCTCGAGCGCGTCGAGCTGCTCGCGGAGGTGGGCCTTCAGCTCCGCCGAGAGCAGGCTCTCGCCGAGCACGTCCCGCGACCAGGCTCCTCGGTATTCGACGAGGATCCAGTGGTCGAGTCGGCTGGCGGTCGCCGCGAGCGGCTCGTCGCTCACGCTCGAGACGGCCGCGCAGAAGGCACGGCCCGCAGTGCGTGCTCTTGTCTCGACGTCCACGACGGCCACAACGCTACGGTAGCCGAATTGTAAGGCTCGCCTGACAGGGGTCCGTGTCAGCCGCGATCGATCGCGTCGCGACCCCGAACGGGGGTTGGAGCAGCCGTAGCCCGCCGAGCGCCGTGGCCAGCCTCCGAAGTGGCGGTCGAGCCCCACCGGCCCGCCAAAGGACGACACACCAGGCGCCCGCCGGCTACCGAATTCAAGGCAGCGCCGACGTGCACTGCTACGGTGGAAGCTCCACAGAGCGAGTACCTGGTCGGCAAGCGCCTCCCATCTACCGTTCGTGAAGGTAGGAGGAGGTGTTTTTCTATGGCGACAGGAACAGTGAAGTGGTTCAACGACTCCAAGGGTTATGGGTTCATCGAGCCCGAGGATTCGGGCAAGGATCTCTTCGTCCACCACAGCGCGATCGCAGGCGATGGCTTCAAGTCATTGACCGAGGGCGCGAAGGTCGAGTTCGAAGCGGCCGAGGGTGACAAGGGCCCAGAGGCCAAGAACGTGGTCGAGTTGGCCGGTTAACCGAGCGCAGGCGCGCGCCGCTCGAGCGGCGCGCGCGGCCTCCCACCAAAGGGGCAGATGGGCAAGAAGAAGAGGCAGACATTTGGAAAGCACGCCCGCGAGCGTGCGATCGAGGAGAAGCGCAGGCTTAAGCGCGAGCGGAAGCAGGAGAAGGCAGCCGAGCGCCAAGCCGGCCCTGATTCCGAGCAGACGGGCACGATCGTCCCGTCGGCTGATGGTGAAGAGCATGCCGCTCTCGGCGTCGAGGAACAGCCTGTTGGTTCCTCGATCGCTGACCTAGACCGCTAGCGCCCAGCTCGGGCTCGCGAGCCTGGTTCAGCCGGTCGCGACCGGAGCGTGGCGTGCGCCATCACCTTCCGCGGCGAGGTCAGGTGCTGTAGACAGAGCACTGCTCACGTTCCAGGGGTCACATGCAAGGAGGAGCCATGCGCTCTGTTGTCACTCGCTTTCGACCCTCACCGGCGATGTTCGTCGCCTGCACCGCGCTGGCGGTCGCGCTCGGCGGCACCGGCTACGCGGCGTTGCGGCTGCCGAGAAACAGCGTCGGCACCACGCAGCTCAGGAACGGCTCGGTCTCCAGACGGAAGCTCGCGCGCGGCGCCGTGACCGGCTCGAAGGTCGCACGCGACTCGCTCACCGGCGTGCAGGTCAACGAGTCGACGCTCGGCATCGTCCCGAAGGCGAACCACGCGCTGAGCGCGGACAGCGCGACGACCGCGCAGAACCTCGCCGCGTCCGAAGCCTTCCACGTCGTAGGCACTCCCGGCCAGCCGGCCTTCCAGCACTCCTGGCGAGACAGTCTCGCCACCCTCGACGAGCCGCTCGGCTTCTACAAGGACCGCGCAGGGATCGTCCACCTCCGGGGCCGCATCAACGGCGGGATGCCGAACAACGTCATCTTCCAGCTGCCACCGGGCTACCGGCCGGCGAGCGGAAAGTTCCTCGCCTTCCCGGCGGCGTGCGAGTGCCAGACGGCGCAGACCACGATCGTCGTGATCGCGGGCTCGGGCTTCGTGCCTGTCGCCGTCGGTGGGGTCACTATGCAAAACGGCACTCTGCCGTCCGGCAACTCGCTCTGGCTCGACGGGATCAGCTTCCTCGCCGAATCCTGAGCCGGCTCGCCGGTCCGTTTAGGAAACGACCGGCGCGGTAGGCACTGGTTCAACGGCAGCAAACGCTGCCGAAAGCGAGGGGCAACGAGACGAAGCCGTCACATCGTTGCTGCGGCCGGCGCGGTTCTTCCGGCTGCACCCCTCGTACAACTCGGAGAGGAGGACCGATGAGCCGCATGCTCACCGCGGCCGGCGGGCTGATCGCGTTTGTGCTCGCCACCCTGTTCATCACGGCGGCCGCGCCCGGCGCCGGTACGCCGACCTACCTCGACTCGCACGCGTCCATCAACAGCCGGGTGAACGACTTGCTCGGCCGGATGACGCTCGAGGAGAAGGTCGGGCAGATGGACCAGATCGTGATCGGCAAGCTGCGCGACACGACGTCGCCGGCCAACGGCGACTGCAACAACGCCGGCGGGAACAACGACCCGCTGCAGACCACTTGCCTGCAGCGCACCCTGATCGACTACAAGACGGGCTCGATCCTGTCGGGCGGAACCGACAACCCGATCGACAACACGGGCAAGGGCTGGGCCGAGCAGTACAACACGATCCAGCACTACGCAGTCGAGCACTCCCGGCTGCACATCCCGGTCATCTACGGGGTCGACGCGGTGCACGGGTTCGGCCACCCCTACAAGGCGACGCTCTTCCCGCAATCGATCGGGATGGGTGCGACCTGGGACACCGACCTCTCGGAGGCCGCGGGCGCAGCGACGCGCCAGCAGCTGCTCGCGACCGGCGGGAACTGGGACTTCGCGCCCGTCCAGGACCTCGCCCGCGACAACCGCTGGGGCCGCTACTACGAGACCTGGGCCGAGGAGCCGCAGCTCGCGGCTGAGCTCGGCGCAGCGAACATCCGCGGGCTCCAGGGCGGCGGCTTCGACTCGCCACAGGTCGCGGCGACGGTGAAGCACTTCGCCGGCTACTCGCAGTCCATCAACGGGCACGACCGGGTCGAGGCGCAACTGCCGATCCGGTACCTGCAGGACATCTTCATGCCGTCCTACGCCGGCGGCATCGATGCCGGTGCTTCGACGGTGATGATCGACTCCGGCTCGATCAACAACATCCCGGCGACCGGCTCGCACTTCCTGATCACCGAGGAGCTGCGTCACCGACTCGGCTTCAAGGGCGTCGTGATCAGCGACTACGGCGACGTGCCCGCGTTGCAGACCACCTACCACGTCGCCGCCGACTTCCCGGCCGCGATCGCGAAGGCGGTCAACGCGGGGATCGACGTGAGCATGACCCCGTTCGACTACGTCGGCTGGAACAGCGGCCTGATCCAGGACGTACAGAACCACATCGTCTCGAAGCAGCGCATCGACGAGTCGGTGCGCCGGATCCTGCGGCTGAAGTTCCAGCTCGGGCTGTTCGACCATCCGTACGTCGACCCGGCCGCGGCCGACGCGGCGGTCGAAGCGAACAAGGACCTCGCCCGCAATGCGGCAGACGAGTCGATCACGCTGCTGCGCAACCAGGGCTCGACGCTGCCGCTCTCGCCGAGCGCGCACCTCGTCGTGACCGGTCCGAGCATGAACCGCGTCAACAACCAGCTCGGCGGCTGGAGCGTCAGCTGGCAGGGCGTCTACGACCCGGGCAACCACGTCTGCTGCATGGGGCCGCCCGACCAGATCCCGCCGGCGACGACGGTGCTGGACGGCCTGCAGGCCGCCGACCCGAACGTCACGTCGGTACCGACCGACCAGACCGTCTCGGATGCGCAGGTCCAGGCGGCAGTCGCAGCGGCGCAGACTGCAGACGCGGCAGTGGTCGTCGTGGGCGAACGGGCGTACGCGGAGGGCCTCGGCGACCGGCCCGACCCGGTGCTCCCGGTCGATCAGCAGAAGCTGATCGCCGCGCTGGAGGCAACCGGCAAGCCGGTGATCGTCGTGGTCGTCGCCGGCCGGCCGCTGGGCTTCGGCCCCGACTCGATCGTTGACGGGGCCGGCGCGATCCTGATGGCCTACCTGCCCGGCACCGAGGGCGGCGGCGCGGTGGCCGACGTGCTCTTCGGCTCGGTCAACCCGAGTGGCCACCTGCCCGTGACGTGGCCCTCGGCGTCGGATCACAACGCCGGCGACTTCGACACCGGCGGCCCGTCGACCCCGGGTGACGAGCCGAAGTTCTTCGACCAGCTACCCGGGACGAACTCCGGCCCGGGCTCGGGCTACAACCCGCGCTGGCCGTTCGGCTTCGGGCTCTCGTACACGACGTTCGAGACGAGCGACCTCTCTGCGTCGCCGAGCTCGGTCTCGCGTCGCGGGACCGTGACTGCAACGTTCACGGTCTCGAACACCGGTAGCCGTGACGGGACGGCGGTCGTGCCGGTCTACGTGCACCAGCCTGTGAGCACGGTGCTCGCACCGCCGCAGCGGCTGGTCGGCTGGACGAGGATCGACCTCGCCGCCGGCGCATCCCAGCCCGTGCACGTCTCGTTCCCGGTCTCGGAGCTCGCGGTGACCGTCGGCGACATCGACGGCAGCGGCCCCCGTGCCGTGGAACGCGGCCAGTACCAGGTGCAGGTCGGCTCGATGAGCGCCGACTTCGCGGTCAACTGACCCTCAGCGAGGAGGAGGCGGGGAAACCCGCCTCCTCCGTAACTACTTGAGCAGACGCCGGGCGCCTGCGAATTCGCCGCGGAGCGGCGCGAGCGGGACGTAGCGGACGCGCTCGCCCGTCTGCGGCGCCGAGATCGCGGCCTTCCTCGAGACCACGAGCTGGACGTGGCCCCCTCCCTCGGTGAAGAGCAGGTCGCCGGGCCGAAGCTGACCGAAGCGGACCGGTCGGCCAAGCTGGAGCTGGCCCCAGGACGAGTGCGGGATCGCTCTCCCGATCGAGCGGTACGCGGCATAGACGAGGCCCGAGCAATCGAAGCCCACATTGGGAGAGGCGCCGCCCCAGCTGTAGGGGACGCCGACCTGGCGGCGGGCGTAGGCGACCACCTCCCGCGCAAGCTTCCGGGCATGGGAGGCGTGGCCGGCGTGGGGAGAGGCGGGCCAGATCCGTGCCGAAAAACCGGATGCAGGGAGGGCGGCGGCGATGGTTACGGCCAGCACAAACACGAGCAGCGGGCGGCGCATCGGGCCTGCATCGGCCGCGCCAAGTCATCCTGAAGGGGAACGAGCGGCTCCCACCGACCGGCTCCGTGCGCGCGGGCGTAGTACTCATGGGCGTTCCCGCGCTTCCCGTCCGCGGGACGACGGATCCCTCGATCGAGGGATCGCCCCCGGCATCCGGCTCGCGCGCCAGAACCTCGGCGCGTCGCCTAGCATCGTCCCGGCATGGACGCGACCGCGGCGACAACCGGCCAGGCCACCCCCGAGCTCGTGCTGGAGCTCCTGCGGCCCGGCGAGGTCGAGCTCTCCGCCGACGGGTCGCGCATCGCGTTCGCCGTCGCGCCGTCGTTCCGGGAGCAGGGCAAGCCGTTCGAGACTCGGCTCTGGGTCGGCGACGTGGGCGGCGAGCTCCGGCAGCGCGAGGCCGGTTCGCTCCCGCGCTTCTCGCCGGACGGCTCGCGGCTCGCCTTCGCATCCGACCGCGGCCACGAGGGGCGGCTCTCGCTCTGGGTCGACGACGAGGAGCTCGGCGAGATCCCGGGCTCGGTCGAGGAGATCCACTGGTCGCCCGACGGCGCTCGGCTGCTCGTGCTCGCCGCCGACCTCGGGGCCGACCGGGCCGGTGCGGACTCGGCGACGAAGGTCGCGGAGGCGGGCGCGGAAGCCCAGGATCCGAAGGTCTTCCGGCCGGGGAAGTTCTGGCGGCGGCTCTGGCTCGTCGACGCCGCGACGGGCGAGACCCGCGACGTCACGCCGGAGGGCGTCAACGTGTTCGAGCTCGGCTGGGCCGGCGGAAAGGTCGCGGCGGTCTGCACCGACGAGCCCTCGGAGAGCGCCTGGTACGACGCCTGGGTCGGCCTGATCGACCTCGACGCGCGCTCGGTCGAGCGCGTCCACACCCCGAAGTGGCAGCTCCAGGCGCCGCGGATCTCCCCCGGCGGGCGGGTCGCGTTCATCGAAGGCTTCTCCTCCGACCGCGGCACGCTCACGGGCACCGTCCACCTCCTCAAGCATGGCCCGATCGCGCCCGAGCTCGACGCAACGTGGATCGACTTCGCCGACGAGGAGACGCTCCTGGTCGCAGGCTGGCGCGGTGCGGGCTCGTTTGCCGGCCGCCTCTCGCTCGACGGCTCCTTCGAGGAGCTCGCGGGCGGGGAGGCCACGATCGGGCCAAGGTTCGGGCCGAAGGTGGCCGTCAGCGCGGACGGCTCACGGGTCGCCTCCGCCTTCGAAAGCGCCGAGGCGGCGCCCGAGGTCGTGCTCTGGGAGGAAGGCGAGCCACAGGCCCTGACGAGCCTGAACGCCGACGTTGCGCCGAGGATCGAACCGCTCGAGTGGCGCACCCACCGCTGGGAGTCGTTCGACGGGCTCGAGATCGAGGGCCTCCTGGCGGTCCCGCGCGACCGCGGGAACGGGCCGCTGCCGCTCGTGGTGCTCGTCCACGGCGGACCGACCGCCTCTTGGTCGTGGATGTTCGCGCCGGCGTACGGCCTACCGCAGATCCTGGCGGCCGCAGGCTACGCGACGCTCTTCCCGAATGTCCGTGGCAGCGTCGGCCGCGGGGCGGAGTTCGCAGAGGCGAACCTCGGCGACATGGGCGGCGGCGACCTCCAGGACATCCTCACCGGCATCGACTCGCTCGTCAGGGACGGGATCGTCGACGACAAGCGCGTGGCGATCACCGGCGGCAGCTACGGCGGGTTCATGTCCTCCTGGGCGGTCACCCAGACCGACCGTTTCGCTGCGGCTATCCCGTTCGCGGTCGTGACCAACTGGGTCAGCTTCCACTCGACCACCAACATCGGCCAGTTCGACAAGCTCTTCCTCCAGGCCGACCCGTACGACGCGGAGGGCGAGTACACGCGGCGCTCGCCCGTCTACCACGCGGACAAGTGCCGGACGCCGACGCTGATCCTCCACGGCGAGGACGACCTCTGCACCCCGCTGCCGCAGGCGCTCGAGTTCTACAACGCGCTCGTCGAGGCGGGGTGCGAGACGGAGCTCGTCGTCTACCCGCGCGAGGGCCACGGCTGGACGGAGCGCGAGCACCAGATCGACGCGTGGAACCGCCTGCGCGACTGGCTCGCGCGGTATCTGTAGCTCGCCGTCGCCCGTAAGGGCAAGAGCGCGACTAGTTCTGCGCAGAAACGCTGCTCTCGGCGTCGCCGCCTTCGACGTCGATCGGCCCGAGGAACCGCGCGACCGCCGCCGTCCGAGTCTTCACGCCCAGCTTGGCGTAGATGTGCTCGAGATGCTTGGCGACCGTACTCGGAGCTAGCCAGAGTAGGCGCGCGATCTGCGTGTTCGTCTTGCCGCGCGCGACCCACGTGAGCACCTCGCGTTCACGCGCGGTCAGGTCCACGTCAGGCCTGGCCTCCTCCAGGAGCAATGCATCGCCGACTCGCTCGATGATCAGCCGGCGCTCTCCGAGGCGGTGGATGAGCGGAACCCGGCTCCCGGACTCGAGCCATTCGACGAGCGACTGATCCGGGGCGAACTCGCGCAGGAGCCGGCGCGCCGGCCCCGAGGCGTACTCGACCTGGTCGCGGGGGCCGAGCAGGATCACCCCGCGGGACTCCCGCGCCTCAGCCTGATCGAGGCCGACGAGTGCTGCCGCCAGCTTGCGCCGTGTCCGTGCGGACTGCCAGAGCCGGCCGAGGTGGGGCTGGAGAAGATCGAGGACGAGCCGGTCGCGCTCGCTGAAGGCGCCCTTGGCCCGCCCGAACTGGAACGACTTCATGTGGGACGGCGGCGAGGGGATGTCGACTTCGAGCTGGTGCTCGACCCCGAAGGGGTGAAGCGCGATCTCGTAGAAACGAGTCCGGTGGAGCTCGCGTTGAGTGAGGAAGTCCGAGACCATTAGCGCCCTGAAGTCTCCCTGCAGGCGGCGCAGGCCCACGGGGCTCTCGTACAGCTCGACGACGTAGAAGTCCTCGAAGCAGTCCCCATTCCACATGTCCGGGTCGCCTGGCCTGTCGACCTCGAGCAAGTGGCGCGGTACGTCATCGTGCTCGCCGTAGAAGATCCAGTCGGCCCGAACGAGCTCGCCCAGTTCGACGAGCAGGTCGCCTGTGAAGGGCTCGTTGCCGCCGAGGCTCTCGGCCTCGCCGACGAAGCGGAGCAGCCGCTCCGCGTCACCTCTCGCAAGGGCAGGCACGGCCACCCAAAGATACGCCGATTCACGTATGGACTCCAGCGGCGCCCGGGCGAAGCATGGCTGGTGGACGAATCGGCCAGGCCGTCATCGGCGAGCCGGCCGCGCAAGGAGGAGGCGAACGATGCATGTGATCCATCAAATCCGCAGGATTCGACTGCTTGGCCTTGCACTGTGCCTCGCGGCAGGAGTGTTTCTCACGAGCGCGACGGCGTCTCAACCGGCGTCGGGAGCGAACGCTGTGATTGCCTGGAACGCGAACGCGGGCGATGCAACGATCGCTGCCTGCTTCCTGGGGGGCTACGGGCCTCAGGAAGCGCGCATGTACGCGATGATGCACGTGGCGATCCACGACGCGCTGAACGGCATCGACCGGCGCTCACGTCCTTATGCAGCGAGCCTGACCGCGGCACCCGGAGCGTCTCCAGACGCCGCGGTGGCGGCAGCCGCTCGTGACGTACTGGTCCCGGTTCTCGGCTCGTTCTCGTTCTTTCTCCCCGCGAATTGCATCAACGCAGCCATCGCCAGCGTGGAAGCCGATTACGCTGCGGCGATCGGGGCGATCCCGGACGGGACGGCAAAGACACGGGGCATCGCTCTAGGAGGGGCGGCCGCCGCAGCGATCCTGGCCCTGCGTTCCGCGGACGGCTTCGACACGCCGCCGACGGATCCTGACTACCAGGAGGGCAGCGCCCCCGGCGAGTACCGCTACACGCCGGGGACTCCCTTCGCCTTCGCCCCACATCTGGGCGAAGACCTAACCCCGTTCGTGATGAAGAGCGGCTCGCAGTTCCGCCCGGGCCCGCCCTACCCGCTGACCAGCCGCAAGTACGCCGCGGACGTCAACGAGGTTCAGCGCCTCGGCGGCGATGACGTCACCACTCCCAGCGCCCGCACAGAGGAACAAACCGAGATCGCCCTGTTCTGGGTCGACAGCTCGCCGCTCATGTGGAACCGGTTTGCCCGCGCGACCGCGACTACCGAGGGACTCGACCTCTGGGAAAGTGCGCGACTGTTCGGCCTGCTGAACCTGGCCATGACGGATGGCTACATCGGCACTTTCGAGGCCAAGTACCACTACCGCTTCTGGCGACCGGTCACCGCTATCCGGCTGGCCGACATCGACGGTAACGCGGCAACGACTGCCGACCCGACATGGACCCCGTTGGTCGAGACCCCGCCCATCCCGGACTACGACTCAGGGCACGCCGTCGAAGGCGGAACCGCGTCGCAAGTTCTGAAGCGGTTCTTCCACACCGACACGATGAGCTTCTCGGCCTGCAGCTTCACACTGCCCCCGGGACAGAGGTGCAGCGACGCCTCGCCGACGCTCCGCCACTTCGCCAGCTTCTCCCAGGCGGCCGACGAGAACGCTGTCTCCCGCATCTACGTCGGCTTCCACTTCCGCGACGCGGTTGTGACGGGAACGAAGCACGGCGAGAAGATCGGCAACCGGGCGGTCAACCGCTTCCTGCGACCCATGCACGCAGGCGCTCGCCCCTGATCCGCATCAAGCACGAATCGGCAGCATGGCATCGGGCCGCTCACTCGTGGGCGGCCCGATGCGCGTCCTGTTGCCTAACCCTCGGGCCGCCGGGCGCGCAAGCGCAGCAGGACGAGATGTCAGGAAAACGCGGGGACGACTTCGTCGTTGATCAGCCGGAGCTGCTCGCTCAGGGTCGGGAGCCCGACTACAGCGCGGCCGGACCACCTCCGAACGAGAAACGGATCCGCGAGCCCGACTGCGATGTGGTTGTAGCCGTTGCCGACGAAGTCTCGGCGGATCCGCGCGATCCATTCCTCCTGCGTGCCGGCCAGCGACAGCCGCTCGCCGACATCGAGGGGCACGAGCGCAAGCGCTCCATCGACGTCCCCGTAAGAACAGTGACAGTCACTGTGACTGTCACCGAAGCTTCCGGAACTCGTTGCTCTAGGGCTGCCACAACTCTCGCTGCGGTGCGATCCGACGGTTGCTAGAGCCCCGTTGCCGTGACACGATCTCGCGCCACCAGAGGGAGGGTGGCGTGGAAACGACCTGGAATGACGGTCATCGCTTCTCGGGGCGCGTTGCGCTCGTGACCGGTGCTGGTGGGACGCTGGGTGGAGCGGTTGCACGCGGGTTCGGCCAAGAGGGGGCCTCGGTGCTCGTCGGCTACCGGCGATCGCAGGCGGAAGCCGAGTCGGCAGTGGCCGAGATCGTGGCTGCGGGCGGCGCCGCCTCTGCTCATCAGCTCGACGTCACCGATCAAGGTTCGGTAGATCGCTTCGTCGAACAGGCAAACACCTCGTACGGGCGGATCGACGTGCTGGTGAACACGGCCGGGCGGATCGACGAGGAGGACACCGTTCGTTTCGAGCACATGAGCGCCGACGCGGCCACGGCGCTGCTCGAGGTTGATGTGATCGGCGCCATGCGGATGTGCCACGCCGTGATCCCGCCCAAGCGGCGCAACGGCTGTGGCGCGATCATCAACTTCTCGAGCACCTACGGCAACGGCGTCAACCCCGAGAACCCGATCAACTGGGTGCCGGTCACCTACTGCGCCGCGAAGGGCGCCATCCGAGGTCTCACGACGTCTCTAGCACGAGACGTCGCACCCGAGATCGCGTCAACGCCTTCGCGCCCGATCCCATCTCCGGCAACTGGGAGCAGGAGTGGGGCGTCGCCCCCGAGCACATCGAAGAGGCCAAGGCGATGAACACGATGAAGCGCTTTGACGACCCCCGCGAGATCGCGGAAACAGTCCTCTTCCTCGCCTCGGATGCCGGGAGCCGGGGCTGGGCGCCTAGGCTCTACGGCCGGCCGACGCCCACGGCCAAGGGGAGAGAGCCGTTTGCCCCGACTCGGTCCCATTATCGGCCGCAAGACCGGGCGGCGTTCAGCGAAGTGGGGTGGTCAGCACCGTAGAGCTGACCACCCCGACAGTAATTGAGGAGCGAATCGCGGCCCTCGAAAGTCCAGAAAACACGAGGTTAGGGGCCCCGAGACGAGCCGAACCCCCAAGACGCTTCCCAGGGACTCGGACCCGGCCGCGCCACCGCGCCTCTTTAGGCCCTTCGCGCGAAATAGACGATGAGGACGATGAGCAGGATGATGACCAGAAGGCCAATCAGTCCGTAGCCGGTTCCAGCAATCGCGAGCATGGCGAGCATGGTGCCTCCTTGTGATTTGGCTTAGGGAGACTGCTGAGGAAAAAAGGCGGCCAACGCTCTCCCAAGACGCCAGCCGCCCCTACTCGCTCCATAAGGGTGCAGGCGAGCGCTGATCCCCAGCCCTTGCGCTCCATGCTCTGCAGACCCCTTCTCAGCCAGGTAGGCGCGAGTGGATAGTGAATTGCCGTTTCCGCAGAACAGCAAACTCAGCCTGTTGCTGCGCTCAGATGTTGGCGGCGAGGGGCCGCGATCACAACGATGAGCGCGCGGCCGCCGCCATCGCTCGATCGTAGTCAGGAAAGCGTGAAGCCCCGCCGAGGCGGGGCTTCACGGGACGCACAGGAGCTAGAAGCGCTCCCCGGTCCGCATGCCGGCTCGGTCGCCGTAGTAGCCGCCAAGCTCGTCGCGGTAACGCTGGTCGCGGTACGTCTGCTCGTCGAACTCCGGAGCGTTCTTGATCTCGTCCTTCGTGCGGCTGACGAAGATCGTCTCCGCGTCCGGGTCGATGTCGGTGATCAGACCGGCCGGAAGCAGGACCTTCTTGCCGAAGATCCAGGGGCCGGTGTCGACCACGATGAAGCTGCCGCCGGCGTCTTTCGTCGCTTCGTCCACCTTGCCGATGCTGCCGTCGAGTGCCTCGACCTTGAAGCCGCTCAAGTCGAGGTTCAACGGCGCCTCGACCACGAAGGTCCACATCTCAGTGGTTGCCATGAACACACCTCCATCCGAGGCTGTGCCTCGGGCTCGTTTGCGTGACCGTTCCTCAGCTTGGGTACCCGGGCACGCAGAGCCCAAACGCCTGTTTTTCGCATGGTTGAGCGGAAATAGCTAAGACGCGCGTACGCGTGCGAGGTGGTACGGCAGCGCGAACAGACAGACAACCTCGCGGGCCATGAGCGTGAACGGCGGCCGGCCGGGCGGCGACGACGACTCGACGGAGACACCCGGGAGCGCCGCCCGGACCAGGGCTCGGGCACGAACGGCGTGCCAGTCGGAGGTGACGACCACGACCTGGTCCGCCCCGAGCTCGCGCGCGACCCTGGCCACGCCGAGGGCGTTCTCTCTCGTGTTCCGGGCAGTCGGGTCGGAGACGAGCCGGACGTCTGCGCCTTTCCAGGCCTCCTGCATCAACTCGGCCTCGCCGGTGCCGTCGGTGTGCCTGGCCCAGCCGGAAAGGAGAACCGTGTCGCCGGCGACGGCGAGCTGCTCGGCGTGCTCGAGCCGCTGCGCGCAGAGGTCGTGCAGGCCGTGATGGCGGCGGCCCGAGTAGCCGAGGACGGCGACGAGGCGAGCGCTCACTTCTTCCGCCGCCAGCGCTCGAGCGCGAGCAGCGTGCCGACGATCGTGACGACGACCATGACCGCTTTCTTGCCGCGAAGCTTCGACTCGCCGCTCGCGCGCGGGCGCATGTCGACCGGCACCTCGTCGACCCGCATCCCCTCCTCCTCCAGGCGCAGCAGAGCCTGGACCTCCGGCGCCTCGCTCGTGTAGGGACGCGCCAGGATCGGCAGCGCCTTCGCGTTCGCCGCGTACATGCCGCTGGTCGCGTCGAGGAACGGACGGCGCAGCGCGACCTTCATCGAACGCCGCAGGAGCGCCGTGCCGAACCGGCGCGCTCCGCTCGGCTCGTAGCGGTAGGCGGCGTAGCCGTCGCCGCTGGCGAAGCGCGAGCCGACCGCCACGTCACAGACGTCGGAGCGCACGCGCTCCAGGAGCCGCGCCAGCTCCGCGACCGGGTGCTGACCGTCCGCGTCTACACGCCCGCAGAAGGCGTAGCCCCCCTCGGTCGCGTACCCGTACCCGGCCGCGATCCCGGCCGGGAGGCCGCGGTTGGCGCCGAACGAGATCACCTCGGCCCCGTGCTCGCGTGCAACCTCGGCTGTGCCGTCGGTCGAGCCATCGTCGACGACGAGGACATCGGCCTGCGGAAGACCATCGTGCAGCTCGTCGAGCACCGCCGGGAGGTTCTCCTCCTCGTTCCAGGCTGGCACGAAGACGAGCGTGTCGTTGCGCTCTGCCATACAGGTCAGCGTAGCCGGGAGCTACGAGCGCTACGTCGCCTGAAGTACGGAGTCGAGCAGCCCGGGGAAGCGCTGCTCGAGCTCGTCGCGCCGAAGGCGGAGGTACTTCGACGTGCCTTCCGCCTGCTCGACGGTGATGCCTGCGTTGGAGAGGATCTTGAGGTGGTGGCTGCCGGTCGACTTGGCCACCGGAATCCGGAGCTCATGGCACCGCAGGCCCCGGCCGTCCTCGTTGGCGGCCAGCTGACGAACGATCTCCAGCCGCACCGGATCGGAGAGCGCCTGCAGGACGGTCAGGACCTCGATCTCGGCGAGGTCGGGGCCCTGCGGAATGGTTTCAAGGTAGCTCATTTGTTTGACGTAGATCGAACAAGTATGTACGATCGCGATCGAACAATACCTGATGAGAAAGATCTCGCCAAGAAGCAAAGGAGCCGCCGTGACCGCTTCCGCAACGCAACCGACCGTCTTCGAGGGCGACGCAGAGCGCCTGAGCCCCCGTGCCTGGGCCACGCTGCTCGTGCTGTGCGGCGCCCTCTTCCTCGACGCGCTCGACGTCTCGATGATCGGCGTCGCACTCCCGTCGATTCGCACGGACCTGCATATGTCGACGAGCTCGCTGCAGTGGGTCGTCAGCGGCTACGTGCTCGGCTACGGGGGCTTCCTGCTCCTCGGCGGGCGCGCCGCCGACCTGCTCGGGCGACGCCGCATGTTCCTGATCTCCCTGACCGTGTTCCTGGTCGCCTCCGGGCTGGGCGGGCTCACCCACGACGGCTCGGTCCTGATCGCAACACGGTTCATCAAGGGAATCGCCGCCGCCTTCACGGCACCCGCCGGCCTCTCGATCATCACGACCAGCTTCGCGGAAGGGCCGGCCCGGACGAAGGCGCTGGCCGTGTACACCGGCACCGGGGCCACCGGCTTCTCGCTCGGGCTCGTCTTCGGCGGGCTTTTGACCGAGATCGGCTGGCGCTGGGTGTTCTTCCTGCCGGTGCCGATCGCGCTCGTGACGCTCATCGCCGCGATTCGGCTTGTCCCGCGGGACAAGCCGCCCGCGTGGGCGACCCGCCACTTCGACATTCTCGGCGCTGTCACGCTCACCACGGCGATGCTGCTCCTTGTGTACACCGTCGTCGAGTCACCCAACGTCGGCTGGGTCTCTGCTCGGACGATCGGCTCGTTCGCGGCCGTCGCCGTGCTGCTCGGAGCATTCGTCTGGCAGGAGCGGCGAACCGCTGTGCCGCTCGTGCGCCTGGGGATCCTCCGCTCCGGCTCGCTCGTACGGGCGAACCTCGGCGCGATGGCGCTGTTCGGAGGCTGGGTCGGCTTCCAGTTCGTCGTGACGCTCTACCTGCAGCAGCTCCGCGGCTGGTCGCCGCTCGAGACCGGCCTGGCGATCTTCCCGGGCGGGCTCCTGGTGGCACTCCTGTCGCCGCGGATCGCGCCGCTCGTGATGCGCTTCGGAGTCACGAAGCTGATCATGGCCGGAATGGTCGCGATCGCCGCCGGATACGCACTGTTCCTGCCGATCGGGCTCGACTCGAGCTACGTCTTCGCGATGCTGCCGACCTTCCTGCTCGCCGGGCTCGGCTTCGCGCTCGCGTTCGCGCCGCTGAACATCGCCGCCACCTCCGGCGTGGCCCCCGCCGAGCAGGGGCTCGCCGGCGGCCTGCTGAACACCTCGTTCCAGTTCGGAGGCGCGCTCGTGCTGGCCGTCGTGACCGCGGTGAACAACGCGAACCGCGGTTCAGGCGGCTCGCCCGAGGCCCTTCTCGACGGGTTCCACGCGGCGCTCTACGTCTCGTTGATCGTCGCGCTTCTCGGCCTCGTTGCGGTCGGATCCGGCATCTGGCGACGGACCGCGGCCGCTCCGGCGATGGAGCAGGTCGAGGAGCTCGAAGCGGCCTGACGCGGAATTGAGGCGGCCGGGGCTCCCCGAGGAGCAGGCGTAAGGGAGCCCCGGCGTCACGCAAACCTGCGGCCCCTCTCCCTGGCGGCGGTCTGCGGATCCAGCCCGTCCGAACGCTACGAGACGAGCGCGGTCGCGTGGGTTACGCGGACGTTCGACTTCGGTGTCGATGCTGTGACAGCGGCTAGCGGACCCACAGCTGGTCGAGCAGAACGGTCCAGAACGGGTGGTACTGGTAGTTACCGACACGGGTCGACAGCGCTGTGACCGCGCGCGGGTTGTAGAGCGGCACCCACGGCGCCCGGTCGACGAGCTCGCGGTCGACCCGGCTCCACGCCTCGCCCGCGGCGGCGGGGTCGGTCTGCTGCAGCGCATGGGCTCGCCGGGCCTCCGCGTCGATCGAGCGGTCGCAGAACTCTGCGATGTTGAGGTTGCCCGCATTCCGGGGAACGAAGGCAGCGCAGGTGAGTAGTGGGTCGATGAAGTTCGCCGGGGTCGGGTGATCCTGATACCAGCTGAACCAGCCGAGCTGAAACCGCCGACGCGAATCGCCGAGCGCGCCCACGCCCACGGCACCGGCGTTCGAGATGACCCTGTCGGAGGCCCGGTAACCCAGCCGGTCGAGCACCGAGACCACGTAGCGGCCGATCTGCAGCGTCGGCCCGCCAGGGAAAGGCGGGCTGAGCAGCAGCGTCACCCTCATCCCGCGTGTGCCAGAAGAGATGACCAGCTGCTCGGCCTTGGCGAGGTCGGGCGCCGTCCAGGATCCACTCGGGCCGAGGTCGAGCGTGTACGGGCAGTACGGCCGGTATCCGGGGATCGTCGGCGCGAGGATCTGGCAGGTCGGCTGTGCCGTCAGCGAGCTGCCGGTGAAACGGGCGATCCGGTTGCGGTCGAGCGCGTAGTTGAGCGCCCTGCGCACGGCGAGCCGGTCGAACGGAGCGACCCGCGTGTTCATGACCAGCGCGAAGGTCGCCCCGAGCGGGTCGATGTGCAGCTGGTTCGCGAAGTGCCTGGCGAGCTCGTCGACGCGGCCCAGCGGCGGGGAGAGCAGCACGTCCATGGAGCCCCGCTCGAGCTCGGCGATCTGGCGCGACTCGCCGGAAATCGACATCACGATTCGATCCGGGTATCCGGCGGGCTGAGCGTCCCGCGACCACTCCCGGAAGCGAGGGTTCCGCACGAGGATCCAGGAATTGCCCGGCTTGAACGACCTCGTCATGTACGGCCCCGTCGCGGCGAGAGGCTTCCGCCCGATGTCGCCGTCAGGCGTTCCTTTCGGTACCGCCGAGGCCATCGCAAACGCGAGCTTGTAGAGGAATTCCGGATCGGCCTTCGTCAGGTGGAAGGTGACGGTGCCGGCATCCCCGTCGACGACGATGCCGCGGCTGAGGTCGCAACCGCTCGGATGTCGAGCACAGCTCTCCGCGCCGACGATGCCCGTGTACTGGGACTCGAGGAAATCATTGCCCGGCCTGAAGACGCGCTCGATCCCGCGACGGAAATCCTCCGGTCGTACGAGAGAGCCGGTCGAGTAGCGAATTCCGTCGCGGAGCTGGAACGTGTACGTGCGCCCACCGTCCGTCGGCTGCGGAAGCGCGGTCGCGAGATCGGGGACGAGCTCGGCCCCAGCGAGCCCCCCGGTGCGCCGGTAGGTCACGAGCCCGTCGTTCGTCAGGCTCAACAGCTGCCACTGACTCTGGCCGTCGAATACCGCCGGGTCGGCTGATTCAGGACGAACCCCGGCGACACCGCGGTCCTGAGCGTGCCCCCGCGGTGGCTGGCCTGCCCGGGCAGGACCGTCACCCAGGCGTCCCGGCCGACGGGGGCGACGTCGGTCGGGTCGTTCCCGACCTCGATGACCCGCTGCGAGCCTGTTTCCGGGTCGAGTCGCGAGACGGTGCCACTGCGACTGTTCGCGACCCAGACGGCGCCGTCTCCGTAGGCCACGCCGTTCGGTGAGTCCCCGACCGTGGTCTTGCGAACGCGCCCGCTGCGTGGGTCCAGCCGCGAGACAGTGCCATCGGGCTCATTCGCGACCCAGACGCTGCCTGCTCCGACGGCGACGCCACGTGGGCCGTTGCCGATCGGGATCGACTGCGTCACCCGGTTGCTCTTCGGGTCGACGAGCAGCAACTGCCCCGTCGAGGAGCTCGACACCCACATCCCCCGCCGGCCCGAGGCAATCCCTTCCGGCACTCCGGCCAGAGGGACTGTCGCCGCCACCTTCGCGCTGTCTGCGTCGATCCTCGACAGCGAGTAGTCGCTCGCGTTCGCCACCCAGACCGATCCGTGCCCGTAGGCAATGGCGGTCGCGCCGTTTCCGACCTGGATCGTCCCGACCTGCTTGCGCGCCTGGGGGCTGACCTCCGAGACGGTGCGGTCGAGTTGGTTCACGACCCACACCTGCCCGTCGCCCACGGCCACGGCGGTCGGGTGATGCCCGACCGGGATGCGGTCGACCGTCCGGCTGTCCGGGTCGATGCGCAGAACCAGGTCCTCGGCGGTGTCCGCGATCCAAACGGCTCCGGCGCCGTAGGCGATCCCGCCCGGCTCGCCGCCGCCCGAGATCACCGCGCGAACCTTGCTGCCCTCGACGACGCCGATGCTGTTCGGCGCGGCCCGGAGCGCGCGTGCGTCCGACGAAAGACGGGTGACGAGCAGCGCCGCGACACCTGCTGCGACGATCAGGCCGGCGATCGCCAGCAACCCTCTGCGGCCGATTCGAGGCGCTGCGGACACGGGAACCCGGGGTTCGCTGCGCGGCGGCGCCTGAAGCGACGGGTCGTGCTCGAGGATCGAACGCTCGAGGCGCTGTAGCTCGGGGCTCGGCTCGACGCCCAGCTCGTCGACGAAGCGGTGCCTCGCTGCCCGGTACGCCTCGAGCGCCTCGGCCTGACGGCCGCAGCGGTAGAAAGCGACGAGCAGCTCGCCCTGCAGCCGCTCGCGCAACGGGTGTGACCGTACCAGCGACTCCAGCTCGGCCACCACGTCCTCGTGACGCCCCAAGGCGAGGTCGACCTCGATCCGGTCCTCGAGCGCGCTCAGCCTCAGGTCCTCGAGCCGCCGAATCTCCTCCTGCGCGAACGGCTCGTAGGTGAAGTCGGCGAGGGGAGGCCCGCGCCAGAGCGCGAGCGCTTCCCGGAGTCGCTCGGCCGCCGCGGCCGGCTCCTCGTGGCGCGCCTCCTCGACCAGCGCCCGAAACCGGCTCGAGTCGAGCAGCTGCTCGTCGATCCGGAGCGCGTAGCCAGGGGTCTGCGTGACGAGAACGCCCTCGCCCAGCGTCCTGCGCAGCCGGGCGACGTAGCCCTGCACGTTCTTGGCCGCGGTCGGGGGCGGGTTGCTCGCCCCAGAGCTCGTCCACCAGTGCATCGACCGAGACGACCTCGCCGGAGCGCAGGAGCAGAGCGGCCAGAAGAGCGCGCGGCTTCCCGGCCGGAAGCTCGAGCGTCCGTCCGTCGATCCTGGCCTCAAATGGCCCCAGGATGCGGAATTCGAGCGGTTCGCTCACGCCGCCAACCGCCGATCAACCGGGGTCAACCGATCCTCAACCGCCGCCCTCGAGAGTCCCTGGCAGCGCAAGACACTCAGACGAAAGGAGACGTCATGTTCAGCATTCACGCAGCCCGTCTGGCAACGGTCTCGGTGCTCGCCGCCGCGATCCTCGCGCCCGCTGCGGAAGCCGGTCGGTACAGCATCGCCGCGCCGCTTCCGCATAAGTCGCACTCGGTGGCGACCTGCCACCAGTACTGCAGCGGGGCCGTCCCCTCCGGCGGGACGCTTCCCGCGACGCGCCATTCGATCGTGCGCACGGAGCTCGTTTCGACCTCCGGCGGATTCAACTGGGCCGACGGGGCCGTCGGCTTCGCGGTCGGGATCGGCGCGATGGTCGTCGTCTTCACGGTCGGGACCGGCCGCCGCCGCATGCGCCTTCGGCCCGCCAACACCGCATCGTGAACGTGAACCCGGCACGGAACGAGCAAATCATGCGCTTTGCAGCGCAAGAAGGGAACCGCCGGGTGCTCGTCGGCACGATTGCAAACGCGCTTGCAGCCCTCGCGTACGCCGACTGGTCGCAGGGATGGGCGTGGAGCGCCGGTTGGCGAGACGAGCGGCGGGAGGGCGACCATCGGGACGCCCTCCCGCCGCTTCGATCTCGTGCTAGCTCGCCGCGGCGACCGACGCGCCGGGCACGCCCATCGCGTTCTGGTTGTCGACCTCGTAGTACTCGTTCTCGCTGACGTCGCCGACCTCGCCCTCGACGATGTCACGCACGGTCTCGACGGAATCCGACTCCCAGACGCAGACGGCCCGCGAGCCGTCCTGGTTCGGGATGGTGCTGTGAAGAGCGGTTCCCTGTGGGAGATCCAGATCTGCAGCAGCGCCCCAGAACTTCTCGGGGTCAGAGACGGCGTGGATGGCGATGATGTGAATCGCGTTCTCCTCTCGTCGGCACTGGGACGATCCCGGTGCTCGATCGCCGACGCTACTCCTATGCGGTCACGGGCGTCCACAGCGGCGTCTCACAGGTAGCCATACGCATGACACCGCAGCGGTGGGTGCGCGCCAACCTGGACTTTGAGACACCAACAGCTCGGACGACTAGGCTCGTTCGATCCTCGAGCTCGACACGCCTCACGGCCCCGCGCGGGTGCATCTCCATCCGGTCGACCGGCCGGTGTCCGTGCTCGTGCTCGGGCACGGCGCGGGGGGTGGCGTCACGGCGCCCGATCTCGTGGCCGCGACGAAGGCGGCGCAGTCCGCGGCGCTGAGCGTCGCGCTCGTCGAGCAGCCGTATCGCGTGGCCGGCCGCCGCTCGCCCGCCCCGGCCAACCAGCTCGACACGGCCTGGACGGCGGTGCTCGAGCAGCTGCGCGAGCGCGAGCTGGGCGGGCTGCCGCTGCTGGTGGGCGGCCGCTCCGCCGGCGCCCGCGTCGCCTGCCGGACCGCCGAAGCCGTGGAGGCTGTCGCGGTCATCTGCCTGGCCTTCCCGCTCCATCCGCCGGGCAAGGGCGACGATCCGATCCAAGAGCCGGTTGTACGAGCTGGACGCGGTTCGCGCACCGACGCTCGTCGTCCAGGGCGAGAGCGATCCGTTCGGGCTGCCGCCCGAGGGCCCGACCCGCACGGTCGTGACCGTCCCGGGCAACCACTCGCTCAGGAACGCCGGCGCCGTGTCCGCGGCGGTGTCGGCCTGGCTCGCGACCCGCGCACCGCTGGCGAGCAGGCCCTGATGGGCGCCGCGCTCGGCTGGGGCGTGGTGGCCGCGTCCTCGCTCGTGCTCGGGGCGCTGCTCGGCCTGGCTCGGAAGTGGCCGGACCGGTTGGTCGGGCTTGTGCTCGCCTTCGGTGCGGGCGCACTGATCAGCGCCGTCAGCTTCGAGTTGTTCGAGGACGGGATCGCGGTGGGCGGAGCGGCCGCGGTCGGCCTCGGCCTCGCGGCCGGTGCTCTCACCTACTTCGCGCTCTCGCGCATCGTCGAGACGAAGCTCGGCGACGGAGGCGGGCCTTCGCTGGCGCTCGGCGCGTTCCTCGACGGGATCCCGGAGCAGCTGGTGCTCGGGATCGGGATCGCCGCGGGCGAGGGCGTGAGCATCAGCCTGCTCGTGGCCATCTTCGTCTCGAACCTGCCGGAGGCCATCGGCTCGGCGACCGACATGCGCGAGTCCGGCACAAGCCGTTCAAGATTCGCCGCCTCTGGTTCGCGGTCGCCGCGCTCTGTGCGCTTGCGACGCCCGCCGGCTTCGCGATCGCCGAGAACACCGGCGGGCACTTCAAGGCCGCGGTGAACGGCTTCGCGGCCGGGGCGCTGCTCGTGATGCTCGTCGACTCGATGATTCCCGAGTCGACCTCGAAGTCGGGCCGTGTCGCCGGGCTCGCCACGACGCTCGGATTTGCGGTTGCAGCCGGGCTTTCGACGGCCTCCGCGTAAAGGCCGAGTGGACTCGGAGGCCGAAGGAGGATTAGCCTTCGCTATCGAAAACGTGTCAGCAGTGACGACAGCCTGGGCGCTCGGCCTGGGCAACACCGGGGTTGTCTGATAGACGAGAGGGAGGCAACGATGTCCAGTACACAGGCCTATTCAGGCCTCAACCGCCCGGGCTGGCTCACCTTTGCAGCGGTGGTGATGTTCTCGGTCGGCTTTCTCCGCATCATCTCGGCGCTCTACTACTTCGCCGACAGCGCGAGAGTCGCCAACGTGGCCGCCGGCGCTCTGGGTGACCACCTGTTCCTCTGGGGACTGTGGGATCTCCTGATCGCGGTGCTCGCGCTCTGGGGCGGCTACTCGCTCCTCGCCGGGAACACCTTCGGCCGCGTGGTCGGGTACACGTGGGCGATCCTCGTGATCGTGCAGAGCTTCCTGATCATCGAGTACGCGCCGTGGTTCGGCTTCGGGACGATAATCCTCGCGGTCTTCGTGATCTACGCGCTGTCGACCACGTCCGACTACAGAGAGACACCGGCCTAGCGCGAGAACCAGGTATCCGGCGAGAGTCGCAAGGCTCTCGCCGGATAGCTCCTGTTGACCTAGCTCGACCCGATGCGACTGGCGATGCGCTTGGCGTCCCGCCGCACCCCGCCGACGTTCTCCGAGGCGAACGAGTAGAGGAAGTCCAGGCCGAGGAAGTAGAGGCCCGGCTCCGAAGTCGACGCCGCCGTCGTGCTCCGGCTCGAGGTTCGCGTCGAAGACCGGCACGTCGATCCAGCCGAAGTCCTGGCTGAAGCCCGTGCACCAGATGACGTTCGCGACGTCGAGGGCCCGCCCGCCCTCGAGGACCGGCGGCCCGTCTTTCACCCCCGCCGTCCTCGGCACCATCTCGACACCGGCACCACGCAGGTCATCGGACTTGACGCGGATGCGTGGAGCGCCATCGGCCAGGATGTGCCGCCGCACCTTCCTGCCGAGCGGCGTCTTGATCGTCAGGACGTGGGAAGCGACGAACCAGAGCACGGGCACGAAGAGCCGCCTGAGCGGGTGCTCGATGCGAACCGGAACCTGTCCCTTGTCGGGCCCCGAGAGCCAGGTCTCGTGGCTCTTGGAGACCTCCATCGCGATGTCCGCGCCCGAGTTGCCGGCGCCGACCAGCAAGACCCCGCCCGGCCGCAGCTGGGACGGGCTGCGGTACTCGCTGGAGTGCATCTGCACGATCTGCGCATCGAGCTCGGCCGCGAAGTCCGGCACCGACGGCTTCCCGTAGAAGCCGCTTGCGACCACGACCTGCGCCGCCTCGAAGCGACGCGCGCCTGACTCGGCGAGGTAGCGGTCGCCGACCTTCGACAGCCGGTCGACCCTCGTCCGCAGCCGCACCGGCAGGTCGAACCGAGCGGCGTAGGCCTCGAGGTAGTCGGCCGTCTCGCGGGCGGACGGATACGACCAGCCGGGGGCCGGGAAGGGCCAGCCGGGCAGGCTGTCGTAGCGGGCCGGCGTGAACAGGCGGAGCGAGTCCCACGTTCGCGTCCGCCACGAGCCGCCGATCCGCTCGTTCGCGTCGAGGATCACGAACGACCGGCCCTGCTGCTTCAGGTAGTAGCCGGCCGAAAGCCCAGCCTGGCCGCCGCCGATGACGATCGTGTCGAACTGCTCGACGTCCGGAAGTGCTTGGTCCCGCCGCTCGATTGCCGTCTGTGTCGCCATGACCGTGCCTCCTGACGTGGATTGAGGTGCACCACGAACGTACGGAGGACGGCGTGTTGCCGCATCGCGCGGATCGACCAACTTGGTGCGGCCGGGAATGGTCAGTTCTGACCATCAGCGCGTTAGTAGGGCGACGAAACGACGGCTGTGCCGCCGGAGCACGCTGCTCGCCCCGAGTCTGCGTCCTCGGTCGCACCCGTAGCCTCCGGCTACGAGCACTCCCTGCGTCCTTGCCTCGGAACGACCACGCGCTCCGACGAGGTCGTGCTCGAAGGCGAAGGCGCCGGCGGCCGTGCGGGACGTGACGCGCAGCTTGGTGAAGATGTTCTGCACGTGCCGGGCGACGGTGTGCTCGCTGATCACGAGGGCGGCGGCGATCTCGCGGTTGCTCTTGCCGCTCGCTACGAGGCGGAGCACCTCCAGCTCGCGGGCGGTCAGGCCGTGGGTGCTCTCGTCGGCGCCTTCCTCCAGCGCCGCGAGGTCGGGCGTCGCGCCGAGCTGCTCGAACGTGGCCCGTGCCGATTCGAGCTCCAGCGCGAAGGCCTCGTCGTCGCCGACCTCGCGGCACGCTCGCCCGACGAGCACGCGAGCGCGCGCAGCCTCGTACGGTGCCTCGAGCTCCTGCCAGGCCTGAGCCGCCTGGCGGAGGCCGGCCAGCGCGCCGGTCGCGTTCCCCGCTGCGAGCTCGACGGCTCCCACTGCCTGGGCGGCGCTTGCCCGCAGCAGGTCGCTGTCGCACTCGTCGGCGATCCGGGTCAGCTCCCCGGCACCGTCCCGGGCCTCCTCGAGCTCGCCGACCTGGAGCATGATCTCGACGTAGGCGGGCAGGAGCCCCCCTCTGGGCAGGCTGTCGGTCGTCTCGCCGACCACGCGCCGGATCGCGGTCGCGGCGGCCTCCGCCTTGCCCTGGGCGAGGCGGAGCAGCGCCCAGCCGGGCTGAGGCTCCAGGCCGTGCTGGCTCGCTCGCCGGTATGCCTCCTCGGCGGCCGCGAAGTCGCCGCGGAGCCGGTAGACCTCGCCCTGCAGGTACGCGGACTTCGCGGCAGCCGGTGGGTTCGCCGCCCGCTCGAAGCGCCGGTCCGCCCGGTCCGCCTCCTCGAGCGCCTCCGGCCAGGCGCCCTGAAGCTGCATCAGCTGAGCGCGGTGGACGAGGCAGCGGCCGGTGAAGGCCAGCAGGTCGGGCTGCTCCTCCCACCAGCGGCGCAGAGCGTCCGTCCACTCGCGCGCCCGGCGCACGTCGTGGACCTCCTCGCAGAGCATGATCACGCCGCAGTAGACGATCCCGGTGGCGATCGGCGAGAGCTCGCCCGTCGTCGCGCCCACCATGGCCTCGTCGAGGAGGCCGAGGCCCTCCCGCACCCGCCCGTGGTGCACGAGGATGTCGCCCCGTCCGAACATCGCGAGGGAGAAGAGATCCCGGTCCGCGAACCGCTCGCCGATCTCGGCGGCAGCCGCCGCGGTGGCGGCCGCGCCGTCGAAGTCGCCCTCCGCCTCGTGCTGAAAGACGACCGGCATCAGCATGTAGCCCTGCTCGGCGCAGTCCCCCTCGCCTTCGAGCAGCCGGCCCGCGCGGCCGAGCCAGCCGGTTCCCGGTCCCATCTGCCCGCGAAGAAACAGATGCATCCCGATCCAGAAGGCGCAGCGGGCGGCGAGCCTCTGCTCATCCGCCTCCGCGCGCAGGTGGCACGCCCGCTCCATCAGCTTCAGCCACTCGTCCTCGCGTCCCAGCATGTAGGCGGCGGTCGCGAAGAGCTCGAGGTCCGGCGCGGCCAGAGGCTCGAGCTCGTCGGCGCGCGCCAGCGACTCGTAGGCCGGTGCCCAGGCCGAGCTGGCGTAGGACTCGCGGCCGTGCTCGAGGTTGTCGCCGGTGCCAGTGGTGCCCACCGGCGCAAACCGTAACGCCGGGGCCCGCGTCGGCGCGAGCCCCGGCGCCGGTTCTACATCGAGTCCTTGACGACGCCGATCACGTGGCCCTCGGGATCGGCGAACTGGCCCAGCTCGACCATGTCCATGATCTTCTCGGGGCCCATGATCCGCGTGCCGCCCAGGCTCTCGGCCTTCGCGAGCGCCGCCTCGACGTCCGGCACCGCAACGTAGAAGGTGACGTGGCCTTCGTATCCGGGAGGCCCGCCGGCGACGCCGCCGCCGATACCTGTGCCGTCCGACGCGGTGTTGCCGTCACGGGCGACCATCCCGTACTTCATCTCGTTGTCGGCGTCGATGTTCCAGTCGAACAGCTCGGAGTAGTAGTTCCGAAGCTTGTCTCCGTCCTTGCCGATGACCTCGAAGTGGACTACCGGCTGACCCATGGTCTCTCCTTTTCTCGTGGGGACACAGCGCACCTACGACCGTCGAGGCCGCGGAAACTCATCGGTGCCGCGCTTAGCGTGTACCCGATGAGGCTCGATCTAGTCCAGCCGTCGGTGAGCCGGGAATGGGAGCTCCGACGGGGCGCCGAGGTCGCCGCCAGGCTGAGGATCACGACCTTCCGACGCCGTGGTTCCGCGCAGCTGGCGGACCGGCCACTGGAGATCGTGCGCGAGGGCGGTATGCGCTCTGGACTCGTGGTTCGTGATACGGCGAGTCAGGAACCGCTCGCGCGTCTACGGCGCGTCGGAAGGCGACGGCTGACTCGAGATCGGCGACCGGACCGCGGAGTGGAAGCGGCTTGGCAGGCAAGGAAGGCCACGGCTTCGTCGACCCGAGAGGCGAGAAGCTCCTACGAGCGAGGATCTCGAGCGGCTTCCTCCACACCAACGGCGAGGTCGAGGCCGTCGAGCGAGCTCCCCGAGCAGGACGCCGTCGTGCTCGCCCTGCTGGCCTCTTACCTCTTGAGTTCGTAAGACCGAGGACGACGCTTCGGCTGCAGTGGTGGCGTCGACAACCGCTGCGACGAGCTAGGACTCGCTTCGGCGCGCTCTCCGCTCGGCCTCCGCCTTCAGGCTCCGGAGACCGACGTCGAGTCGCGCTGTCCATCCTCTTCTTGATCGGGCCTCGGAAGAGGCGGGCGGTGAGCCCTTCGACCGACTCGTCGGTCCTCACGGACGTGCCGCCGTTCGACGGCTCGAGGCCGTAGACATGGATCACGTTCAAGCCCATTGCCTTGCCGGTCCACGCGATCTCGCCAGGCGGCTCGACGTGCAGGAGCTTCGAAACGAGGCGTGAGGAGCCCGCCTTCCAGCGGAAGACCGTCCCCGGCACGAGGTCGCCCTCGAGCGACGCCGCCTTCACCTCCGGGTTCCAGCTCGGCCAGCCGTCGATCTTCGTCAGAACGTCCCAGACGATCTGAGGAGGAGCTGCGATCTGAACCTCTCCGCCGAGCACGATCGGCGCGCTCTGGTTGATCTCGGTGCGAGCCGTCGCGGGCTCCTACGCGGTCGCGAAGCGCTTCGCCGCGCGCGCTCTCGCCCGCTCGGCCTCGACCTCGCGATCCTTCGGAGCGGCGGAGGTGACCAGGCCGTCGATCAGGCGCTGTGTGGCCGCCGTGACCTCTTCGACCGCACGGGCGAAGGCCTCCTCGTTCGCCTGGGAAGGCTTCGCGAACCCGCTGATCTTGCGCACGTACTGGAGCGACGCGTCCCGGACCTCTTCCTGGGTCGCGGGAGGCTCGTAGTTGAAGAGCGTGTGGATGTTTCGGCACATGCCGCCATCGTAGACGCCGTCGGGGTAGAGCCGACGCCTGCCCCGTGCGCCGTCGAGATTGTCGAACGTCGATTGACCGGGCTCGGCGCGAGGCGGATCATCAGGGCGATGTGAAACACCCCCTCGGGTCGGCGCACGCCGGCTTCCGCGAAGTCTGGGTGGTCTGGCTTCTCTTCGGGCTCGCGGCGGTCGCCGTCTTCGAGACCTACTGGCGGCTCCCGCCCGTCGAGCTCTGGAAGGTCTCGGGCTCGGGCTTCACCGGTGGGATCGGCCGCGCCTTCGTCTTCCTCAGCTTCTCGGCGGCCCTCGCCGCGGTCGCGATCCTGCCGATCCTCGTCGACCGGCTCGACAGCCGCTGGGCATCCGCGATAGCACTCGCGGCCGCCTTGCTCTGCGCCACCGTCGCCTGGCCCGGGGTGCAGACCGAGAACGACCTCGACGCGAAGTGGTCGAACGGGCTCGCGGTCGGCGGAATCGCACTCGCGCTTGCGCTGAGCGTGTGGGCGACGTTCCGCGGGCGGGCGGAGCACCCGCGGACGAGCGCGGCGGGCGACCGAGCGCGGCTGATCGTGAGCGCGATCGTGCTCTTATTCGCCGCCCCGTACATCGCGGCTGAGCTGGGGTTCTTCCTCGACGGCGTGCCTCTCCTCGGCTGGATCTTTCAGACGGGCGTGATCAAGCCGGAGCCGGGCAGCGGCGAGCTGCACGCCGCCGTGCACCACGGCCATCACCACGGCCTGGACGGCTTCCTGCTGGCGGTCACGGCGCTGCTGCTCTCGCGCCTTCTCGGTGGGATCCGCCGCTCCGGCCTGCGCACCCTGACCGCCGCGTACCTCTCGGTGATGCTCGTCTACGGGTTGACGAACATGGCCAACGACCTCTGGATCGAGCAGGTCGTCAAGCGCGGCTGGACGAGCTGGCAGATCCCGGACGTCCTCCACCCGGAGGCCTCGGCGGCCTGGGCGGCGATGCTCGCGGTGGCCGCGCTCTTCTACTTCGCCCTCTTCCGCACCGACTAGCCGGGCTGGGTCTGGTCGCACGATTGTTACGCGTTGATTAACCGGCAATCCCCGACCGGGTGACGCCCCGTATCACCTGCATACAAGTCAGTCCATCGAGGAGACTCAATGCAGAACACGACCAAGATTCGAGCCGGAGTGCTACTCGCAGCGGCCCTCTTGATCGGGATCGTCGCGGCGATCTACGCCACCCGTTCCTCCGGCGCCGCCCCGAAGAAGCTTGTCTCGACGGCGCACAACAAGACCCTGAACGAGACGATCCTCGTCAACAGTCGCGGCAGGTCGCTCTACTCGCTGAGCGTCGAGCGCCACGGCAAGTTCATCTGCACGGCGTCCTGTGTCGCGCTGTGGCGACCCCTCACCGTGGCCAAGGGCACCAAGCCGGCCGGAGTGGCCGGGCTCGGGACCGTCAAGCGGCCCGGCGGCAAGCTCCAGGTCGCGTACCGCGGGGCGCCGCTCTACGCGTTCGCCCAGGACATGAAGCGCGGCGACGTCAGGGGCAACGGCTTCAAGGACGTCGGCGTGTGGCGCGTGGTCGCGCTCTCGAAGAGCCACGCGGCGCCGGCCGCATCCAGCCCCACCCCACGCTACGGCTACTGAGTTCCTCCCCAAGGCGCGACGGCCGTTGGCTGGCGGCCGTCGCGTCGTCCGTTCTAGCTTCTGTGCACGCCCATGGTGATGCGCGCGACGTAGGCGCTTCCGCTCTTGCGCATACCGAGCATCGAGCGCTTGCCTCCCTGGGCGAAGACGAAGTCGTTGGCGTTGCGCGTCGTCCGCCTGTCGCGCCGGCTGTACGGCTTGCGGCGGAAGACCTTGTCCGTGAGGGCATCCGGGAAGTAGAGCTGGCCCGTGTGGACCACGTTGCCGGCGACGTGCACCTTCACGTGGATGTGGACGGTGCGGCCCTGGTACCAGCCCGGCCAGACCGAGCGGAAGCGCGCAAGCCCGGTCGCGTCGGTCTTCTGGATCCCGCGCATGAAGGTGCGGTTCCCCGAGCCCGAGCCGAAGCCGGAGTAGACGCCGAGAGCGTCCGCGTGCCAGATGTCGACCGACGCGCCCTTGATCGGCCGACAGGTCGAGGCGTCGACGACGCGTAGCCGTAGGAAGAGCGGCACCCCGGGCCGGCCCTCGGTGATGTCGCGCCTGAGCTTCTCGCCGTCGATGTAATACGGGCCCTCGGTCTGCTCGGGAGCGAGGACGCACGAGACCGCGCCCGCCGCAACGCCATCCGGGCCCGCTCCCTCGGCCGTGTCGAGGAGCTTCCAGCCACCGATTCCGAAAGCCGATGCCAGGAAACCCCCGAGCCGGAGGAGCGAGCCGCGGCGAGTCAGGCGGAGGTCGTCCATCGGCGCCACCGTACCGCTCTGCCGTAAGAAGAAGCTGAGAATTCAGGGAATCTCGGCGAGTGCGGCTCGGATCCGCTCGAGTGCCACGAGGTTTTGCTTCTGCTCAGCGATCGGGATCGCGCCCTCGAGGGCGGCGCGCTGGGCTTCGGGCCTTCCGGCCAGGCGGTCGACCTCGGCTCGGGCGAAGGCGAGGTCGAGCTGCAGGATCACGTAGTCGGTCGGCTCGATGATCTTCATGGCCTCGCGGAGGAGCTCGTCGGCGCTCTCGAAGTCACCTCGCCTCGCAAACACGCGCGCGCGCACCAGCCGCTGGCGGGCATGCGGCTCGAAATCGTCCGCGGCCGCGATCCGCTCGGTCTCGTCGGCGAAGTCCAGGGCTTCATCCTCGCGGCCGAGCTCGAGGGAGGCCTGAGCTCTGAGCGCGACCATCGTCGAGCGATAACCGGTCTCGAACGTTGACGCGAGATACTCATCGCCTTCGGCAAGCCTGTCGTAGGCGATCTGCGCATTGCCGGCCTGCAGCTCCATCTCCGCGCCCACCATGGAGGAGCCCGCCCACCAGCTCAGACTGCCGAGATCCTTCAGGAGTGCCCGGCCGGAGGCAATGTCCTCCCGGCCTTCCTCGAGCCTCGCCAGAGCTCCCTTCTGCGCTCCGCGGATGATCAGCGCTATCCCCTCCAGCTTCTTGGACGGCGATCGTTCCATGAACTCGCTGCAGAGGCGGACCCCTTCCTCGGCGGGTGTCGTTCCCCACCAGATGTCCCAGCATCGCCAGATCAGGACCTCGCTGACGAGCCTGGGACTGAAGCGCTCTGCCCGCTCTTGCGCTTGGGCCCAGAAGACCTGCGCCTCGGCGCCGTTACCGAGCCAGGCGTGGAAGTTCCCCACCACCCGCAGCGCCCAGACTGCTCCTTCCTCGTCGCCTAGGCGCTCCAACGCCGCGAGAGCTTCCTCGGAGAGCGCGAGCGCATCGCGCATGGTCAAGGAAGGGTCCACCTGGACCTGGGCCTCGGCGTCTGCAAGCTTGAGGCGCGCCAGCAACCGCTCGTCGTGCACCGCGCTCGCGTCGGTGGCGAGCTGATCGCGTAGAGCACGAGCGCGCGCGTAGTCACCGTCCTCCGCGACGAGGACAGCAAGCTCGAGCCTGGCATGCCGATGGGCCTCGCTGTCGGCCGGCAGGAGCTCGAGCGCCCGGGTGAGGAGCGTTTGCGTGGCCGCGATGTCGCCACGCTCCCGCGCGCGGTTGGCGCTTGCAAACAGACGATCTGCCGCCCGGCTGCCGAGCTCGGCCGCAGCGTCGTCGAGCGGGCCGAGCTCGACGCGGTACCGGTACGCCTGCTCGAGGTGGTAACCGACGATCTCGTCCAGTTCCACCAGGGCGGCGCCGAACTCCGCGAGCCAGGCGGCGAAGCGCTCGTGCAGGTCGGCGCGCGTCACCTTCGAGAGCGCCTCGTAGGCGGTGTCGCGAATGAGCAGGTGTCGGAACCGGTAAGCCTCGTCGTCGGCGACGACCGTGCTCTCGGGACGGACGAGATCCTTGCGAACGAGAGTGATCAGGCGGCCGTCGGGTGTCGGATCCTCGGGCGCGAGCGCCGCGACCGCGCCGCGATGGAAGACCTGTCCCTCGACCGCCCCGCGCTCGAGCACACCGCGCTCGGCAGGGTCGAGCTGGTCGAGCCGGGCGGCGAGCAGCGCCTGGATCGTCGGCGGCACCGCGACATCGCCGCCGTCCTCGGGCACCATCGCGACCATCTCCTCGACGAAGAGCGGGTTTCCGCCGGCGGCCTCGAGGATTCGGCCCCGCAGCTCGTAAGGGATCCCGTCTGTGAGCGACTCGATCAGCTCGCCGGCCTCCTCGGGCGCGAGCGGCTCGAGCAGGACGTTGGTCGCGTTCAGCTTGCCGCCGCCCCAGGTGGGCCGCGAGTCGAGGAACTCCGGCCGCGCCATGCAGAGAAGCAGGATCGGCGCGTCGCGGCTCAGGTCGGCGACGTGCTCGACGAGGTCGAGGAAGGCGGACTCGCCCCAGTGCATGTCGTCGAAGACGATCACGAGGGGGCGCTCCGAGGCCTGCGACTCGAGCAGTTTGCGGAAGGCCCAGGCGATCTCCTCGGGCGAGCTCGCGGCCGTCTCGTCGCCCAGGACCGAGGCCAGAGGCCCGACGATGCCGGTGCTTTCGGAAACGAGCTGCTTCACGACCTCGGTCACCGGCCAGTAGCTGATCCCCTCGCCGTAGGAGAGGCAGCGGCCCCGAGCCACGGTGCCCTCGTCCAGGGAGCGCAGGAACTCCTCGACGAGGCGGGACTTGCCGACTCCTGCAGTGCCGAGGATCGTGAACAGATGGCAGACCCGGGAGCTGACGACGTTCACGAACGCGTCCTCGAGCAGCTTGCGCTGGCGCTCGCGTCCCACCATCGGCGCACCGTGTCGCCTCGGCGCGTCGCCCCGGACGGCGACGAGACTGTACGCGGGCACCGGCTCCGCCTTGCCCTTGGCGGCGAGCGGCTCGACCGGCTCCGCCTCGACGGCGTCTCGCACGAGGCCGTAGGTCTCCTCGCCGAGGAGCACCTCCCCGGGCTGGGCCGCCTGCTCGAGCCGCGCGGCTACGTTGACGGCGTCGCCCGTCGCCAGGCGCTCCTCGGTGCCCGTGACGACCTCGCCGGTGTTGACGCCCATGCGCAGCTCGAGGCGGGTGCCGTAGCTCTCCTCGAGCTCGTCGTTCAGCTCGGCGAGCCCGCCGCGCAGCTCGTCTGCGGCACGCACCGCGCGCAGCGCGTCGTCCTCGTGCACCGCCGGGACGCCGAAGACGGCCATGACCGCGTCGCCGATGAACTTCTCGACGGTGCCACCGTGGCGCTCGACGATCGCCTTCGCGGTCTCGAAGTAGCGCGACATCACCCGGCGCAGGCTCTCCGGGTCGATCCGCTCGCCGAGCGCCGTCGAGCCGGTCACGTCGCAGAAGAGCACGGTCACCGTCTTGCGGACCTCGCGCAGCGGGGTTACCTCGGCGAGGGCAGCACCGCAGGAGTCGCAGAAGCGCGCCTCCTGGCGGTTTTCGGCCCCGCAGCTCGTGCAAACGGCCACGAGGCGAGTCTAGGCCCCGGCCTGCACCCGACGGGTGCTCGTCCCTAGGTACGATCGACCCCGATGGCGCGAGAACGGCTGGTGGTGCGGTTCCGAGCCGGCCCGACCTGGAAGAGCGGGTCGGTCAGGGAACAGCCGGACTGGGACGCACATGCGGAGTACGTCGACGACCTCATCGACCGCGGCATCTTCGTGATGGGCGGCCCGTTCGCCGACGACAGCGGCTCACAGAGCCTGTGGGAAGGTGTCGACCTCGAAGAGGCGCACGGATCGTCCGGGAGGACCCGTTCATGCAGAACGGTGTCTTCGAGCTCGAAGAGATCCGCGAGTGGAACATCTTCGTGGACGAGCTCACACCCTCGTAGCTCCACGCACTAACCGTTCAGCCGGAAATTTGACCCAGCTGGGCCACGCGCGAATCGCCGAAGCCGAGGACACTGCGGGGTGCAGGGAGTCCTTGCCCAAGGTCTCCCTCTCCCTGGAGTGCGGTGGCGCGGGCGTCAGCGCCGCCGCCCCTCCTAGCGTCAGCGCCCGAGCAGGTTCTGGTCGAAGAACCCGACCACGCGCCGTTCATACTCGGCCGGCCTGGCCTCGATGCCGCCGGTGTGCTCGGCGTCCGAGATCTTCCAGAGCGTCTTCGGCTCGTTCGGCCGCGGCGTAGAACTTCGCGTTGAGGTTCTCGCCGCCCTGGCCGTGGCCGGCGTAGATGAAGAACACCGGCCTCTTGATGCGCCGGCTGAGATCTTCCAGGCTCGGCGGCGGCAGCTCGTTCGCGAAAAGCGCCATCCCCGCCGTCAGCGCCGTCATCGAGGGGACGAAGTGCCAGATGCCGTCGAGCATGCACCCTCTCGCGGATCGAGCGAACGCCCGCACCCTCGGACACGATCGCGTCGTACGCATTCGATCTGCCCGCGGTCTGAAGCAGGGCCTCCCCGCCGACCGATAGACCGATGCCGCCGATCCGGTGCGGCTCCACATCGGAGACGGCGCCGGAGGTAACGCAGCAGCAGCCTTCGAAGGTCCTTGTCGAACTCCCAGCCGAAGATGTTCGGGTCGCCGTCGCTCGCGGCCTCGCCGCGCCGGTCGAAGAGAAGCACGCCGTAGCCGTGGCGGACAAGCATCCGCACCTGCCGCTGCGGCCCCGTCCGGCCAGGGAAGACGACCACGGCGGCACCGTTCTTGGACGGGACGTACCAGCCGTTCAGCGTCAAGCCCGTCGCTCGTCTTGAACGAGACGTTCTCGTACGCCGCCCCGAGCCTCGCGGGCGGCACCACGCGCGCGAGTCGCGTGTGTGAATCCGTAGGCGATGCGGCGACCGGCATGACGAGGACGACGAAGACGATCGGCCGGCGAGGCGAGCAGGAGCCTACGCCCGTACCGCCGCGCGAGGCCGTCGTCGGTGCGCCTCGTCTGCCAGAGCGTGACCACGCCGAGCCCGACGAGCACGACGCCGGCAGCCAGGGCGAGAAAGCCCGTGTAGTCGTCGCGCGAGGCGCCGACCTTGATCGTGTAGTAGACGGCCTCGCTCGCGCCGATCGCGATCCCGAAGATCCCGAGCGAGAGCGCGATCGACGCGCGGGCTCCGGCACGAACGTGCGGGTAGAGCCACGCGAGCCCGAGCAGGACGGCGAGCGGAACCAGGCCGCTGACGAGGTGGTCACCAGCGGAGGTTCCCGGCTCCGGCTGCAGGAAGTTGTCGTCGAGGACGTGGAGCGCGATCAGGCCGATCGCAGTCCACGCGATGGCGAGCTCCGACCGCGCGATCTCCCGAGAACGCGCGGCGGCGGCGGGAACGGCGAGCGTGGAGATGACTCCACCCTACGGATATGCGTTGAAAGCCACAAGACGCCCCGCCAGCCCCCGAGAACCTCTTGTGCTCCAGTGAACAATCTCTGAGTTCGTTCACTGGAGCACGAAGCCCGTGGGAGCACCGGGGGTGCGCCCTACCGACCCCGGCGGACGCGTACTCCGAGCGACAGCAGGCCGAGGAGCGCAGGAAGCCCGAGTGCCAGCGGGAGGATCCCGCCGGAGTTGAGCGTCTTGCGGTCCTGGATCCGAACACGGACCGTCGGCCCGGTCCTGGGCGGGACCGGAGCGCCACTCCGCGGGAGGACCGCCACGTAGACGCCGATCGTCCCGGAGTTGACCGCGTTCATCGGCCAGGCCAGGGTGGTCGAGCCGCCGGGAGGAATCGGCTGCAGGTAGCGCGTGCGATGAGACGACCAGTCCTCCGGGTCGACGTAGGTATGACCGCTCAGGTCGACGACGTTGAGGTGGGCGACGAGCCCGCCGGCCGCGGCTCGGCCGTCGTTGCGGATCGTCGAATGGAAGACGAACTTGTGCCCCAGCCTGGTCGCGATCGATGTGCGGTCGTCGGACACCGTGACAGCCGGCGGCGCGGGCAGCCGGGACGCCCGCCAGCAGGAGGACGGCGAGGATGAGGGCGAGCCTCACCGCCCTCATCCCTGACCTCCGCCTCTCAGGCCCGTGAACCGGGACCCCGCGACGAGCGCCGCCGCCGCGAAGACCACGGCCGCGACGAGTGGGGAGACGAGCCAGGAGACGTCCTGGCTCCAGGCATGTCCGTTCGTCGACGATCTTCCCGACGTAGTGCTCGCCTGCGGTCATCGGATTGAGACGCAGGAGGAGGTCGCCGGCCCACCCCTGTTGAGCGTTCGACGGCAGCTGCGTCGGCACGAACAGCGCGAGCAGGACGAGCAGCGACAGCGACAGGCTGACGCGGTTGGAGGCGGAGAAGACGCTGATGAGGACGCCGAACGAGGCGAGGAAGATCGCCAGCAGCGTCCCGACGACGAAGCCGGTCGCGACCGAGTCGCCGACGACGCCCACACCGCGGCCGAGGAACCAGAGATAGGGCACGCGATCAGGAACGCCGCTAGCCAGAGCGAGAGCGCGGCCAGCAGCTTGCCGAGGGTGATCTCGAAGCGCGAGACCGGCGTCAACAGCAGGCTTTCGAGCGTGCCCCGCTCGCGCTCGCCGCTCACGGTGTCGGCCGCCGTGAGGAGAGCGAGCAGCGCGCCGACGGCGATCGCGACCTGAAGGGTGAGGTTGACCGACTCGCGCTGCTCGAGGAAGTTGAGCGCCCGATTCGTGGCGACGAGGTACGCGATCACGCTCAGCAGCAGGCTGAAGGCGAAGCTCAGCACGAGGCCTCGCCCGCCGAGCCAGAGGTCGCGAAGCTCCTGTGCCGTCACCACGATCCAGGCTGGAGTGCTCCGCTCCCGTCCGCCACGCGCAACGGCTTCCACTACGACCCTTCCGTCATCGCGAGGAATGCGTCGCTGAGCCGCGCGCCTTCGAGCTCGAACGAGAGCAGCGGGATCCGGGCGTCGACGATCGCGCGCACGCCCGCGTTCATCGTCTCCTCGGGCGGGCGACCGTCCGTCGGCGCCAAGGTCACCCTCAGGAGCCCGGGCTGGCCGTTCGAAGCCGCCGTCTCCACCCCGGGCACGGCTCGCAGGGCCGCGATCGCCGTCTCCACGTGCTCGCCCGGGACGCGCAGCCTGCCGCTCCGAGGCGCCGCAGCCTGACGCGAGACCTCGGAGACCGTCCCCTGAGCGGCCACGCGGCCGGCGCTGAGGATCAGCACGCGCGAGCACGTCTCCTCGACCTCGGCCAGGAGATGCGTGCACAGCAGCACCGTCGCGCCGCGCTCGCCGGCGATCCGGCGGACCGTGCTCAGGATCTGCCGCTGCCCGGCCGGGTCGAGCCCGAGCGTCGGCTCGTCCAGGAACACGACCTGTGGCTCGTTCACGAGCGCCCTCGCGATCCCGAGGCGCTGGCGCATGCCGCGGCTGTACGTCGAGATCAGCGACCGGCGGCGGTCGCCCAACCCGACCTCCTCGAGCAGCGACGACGCGGTCGCGCGGGCGCCGGCACGGCTCTGTCCGTAGAGCCGGGCGTGGTAGCGCAGGTACTCCTCGGCCGTCTGGCGCTCCGGATAGCCGGCGCTCTCCGGCAGGACGCCGATGCGCCGCCGAATCTCGCTCGGTCGGGTGTGCGAGGAGCCGGCGACTTCGAAGCTGCCTCGCGTCGGAGCGAAGATCGTGGTCAGAACGCGGATCGCCGTCGTCTTGCCGGCGCCGTTGGGGCCAAGGACGCCGAGGATCTCACCGGCCTCGGCCCGGAAGATCAGGTCGGCGACGGCCACGAGCGAGCCGTAGCGCTTCTCGACGCCGCGAGCCTCGATCGCTGCGCTCACGCGCCCCTCCGGAACGACACGAGCTCGTTGCGCTCGAGCGGGCCCCTTGGCCGTCTGCTCGAGCACGGTCCCGATGCCGCGAACGTAGAACTTGTGGTCGATCACGCCCGGCTCGAGCGGCGTCCACTCCTTGGTCAGCATCGCCCGGCTGGTCGAGATATACGGAACGCGTACCCGGTTGCGCATGCTGACGACCTCGAAGTGGTCTTCGGCCTGGCCCTTGTAGTACTCCTGCCGGGCCCAGCGACCCGGCTTTGGGTGCGCGAACATGAAGATCCCCGGCTTGGCGCCGTGAACGCCTGCCATCCAGCTGCCGGCGGTGGTCCGAACCTTGCCGTTCTTGTCGAGCTCGGCCGTGTTCTCGCCGAAGTACCAGACGTTGCCCTTCGCGTCCTGGGTGTACCAGTCGGTCGTGCGCTCCTCGAGTCGGCCGCTCAGGTAGAGCAGGTCCCGGACGACGACGCAGGGCGCGCCGGCGATCACCTTCGTCCGGTGCGTGACGGTCATCACCTCGCGCGCGGGCTCGCCGTCCTTGACGCCCCGATAGACGTAGACCGACCCCGGCTTGAGGGGGTACCACGGGTTGTCGACGCGTGCGCTGAAGCCTGCGGGCTTCGATGTTGCCGGGCTTGCGATCAGGAACGTAACCAGCGCCAGCCCTAGGCTGAGTGTTCGTTTCGTATTCATGCGCACACGCTAGGCGCGCGAGATGAACGCCCCATGAAACGAGCGCCCTTCATGACACGTTCATAAAAGTGCGGGCACCATTCACCTGCGATGAGAGTTCTCGTGGTCGAGGACGAGCTCCGGATGGCGAGCCTCATTCGTCGCGGGCTCGTCACCGAGGGACTCGCCGCAGACGTCGCGCCCACCGGAGAGGACGCCCTCTGGATGGCGCAGGCGCACGAGTACGACGCGATCGTGCTCGACGTGATGCTGCCCGGGATCAACGGCTTCGAGACGTGCCGGCGGCTGCGCCACGACGGCATCTGGGCGCCTGTGCTGATGCTGACCGCCCGCGACTCGGTGGACGACCGCGTGGCCGGGCTCGACACCGGCGCCGACGATTACCTCGTCAAGCCATTCGCCTTCGCCGAGCTGCTCGCCCGCCTGCGAGCGCTGGCTCGGCGAGGCGAAGCGGAGCGGCTGAGCGTGCTGGAGGTCGACGACCTGCGTCTCGATCCAGCGAGCCGCGAGGTTACGCGCGGCGGTCGCGAGATCCGGCTGTCGGCCAAGGAGTTCGCTCTTCTCGAGACGTTCATGCGCCGGCCCGGCCAAGTCCTCTCGCGCCTACACCTGCTCGAGCACGCCTGGGACTTCGCCTACGAGAACCGCTCGAACGTGGTCGACGTCTACGTCCGCCACCTCCGGCTAAAGATCGATGAGCCGTTCGGCCGCCGCTCGCTGGAGACGGTTCGCGGCGTCGGGTACCGGTTGCGGAGGGACGAAACGTGAGCGGGCTACCGATCAGACTCCGGGTCACCGCGGCCCTCGCGCTCGCAATGGCACTCGTGCTGGCGGCCTCAGGGTGGTTCCTCTACGCCCGGCTCGAATCCCACCTCGCCTCGGCGCTCGACGCGGCGCTTCAGGTTCGAGCACAGGACCTCGCCACGCTCGTCCGCCAGCCGAACGCGTCGCTGGCGGAGGACAGCGGCGGACGCCTCGTCGAGCGGGGCGAGAGTTTTGCCCAGCTCCTGGAGCCCGGCGGCAGCGTGCTCGATGCGACGAGACCGCTCGGCTCCGCATCGCTCCTCGACCGCGCAGAGCTGGCCGCGGCGGAGCGCAAGCCGATCTACGCGAATCGCTCTTCCGTCCCCGGCCTGAACGAGCCCTCGCGGCTGTTGGCCACTCCTGTCCAGCGTGGCAGCCGCAAGCTCGTGCTCCTCGTCGGCGCAACAGGGGGAAACGACTCGGAGACACTCGCCAGCTTCCGCGACGAGCTCCTGATCGCAGGCCCGATCGCCCTCGTCCTGGCCTCGATCGCCGGGTACTTTCTCGCCGGCCTCGCCCTCCGGCCGGTCGAGTCCATGCGCCGGCGCGCTGCCGCGATTTCCGCGGAGACGCCCGGCGACCGGCTCCCGGTTCCTGAAACGCGGGACGAGATCGAACGGCTCGGGCGGACCCTGAACGAGATGCTCGAGCGGCTCGAAGACGCCCTTCAGCGCGAGCGTGACTTCGTCGCGGACGCCGGGCACGAGCTCCGGACGCCGCTCGCGCTCCTCCGCACGGAGCTCGAGCTCGCCTTGCGCCACGGGCGCTCTCCGGACGAGCTACGCGAAGCGCTGCGCCGGTCGACGCAGGAGGTCGACCGCCTGACACAGCTCGCCGAGGACCTCCTCCTGATCGCTCGATCCGACCGGGGGAAGCTGCCGCTGACCCTGGAAACACTCGACGCGGACGAGCTTCTGTCGTCGGTCGTGACCCGGTTCCAGTGGCGCGCGGAGGAGAGTGCGAGGCCGCTCGCCCACGATGCCGCGGCGGGGGTGCCGATCCAGGGCGACCGCCTGCGCCTCGAACAGGCCCTCGGCAACCTCGTCGACAACGCGCTTCGTCACGGCAACGGGCGCGTCGACCTGCGCGCCGCCAGGGTCGATGGGACCGTCGAGCTCCACGTCGTCGACGAGGGCCACGGCTTCCCGCCCGCCTTCCTCGAGCACGCCTTCGAGCGGTTCAGCCGCCCACAGACCGGCCGGCAAGGGTCGGGCGCCGGGCTCGGGCTGTCGATCGTCAGGGTGATCGCCGAGGCCCACGGCGGCGGGGCGGAAGCGGCCAACCGGCCCTCCGGGGGCGCAGACGTGTGGCTCGCGCTTCCCCGCCGGGCGGGCGAGCCGAGCTAGCCCTCGGCGTCGACGCGCTCGAGCCCGTCGTCGGGGAGGGTCTCCCAGGTCGCGACGGAGCGAACCCAGATGTGCTTCTTCGGCTGAGTGTCGAGCGGCGAGTCGATCGCGCTCAGGCGCACGCTCGACTGCTCGGACTCGGGCCAGCCGCCGCCGAACAGGTTCGAGCCGCAGATCGAGCAGAACGTCTTCGCGCTCCCCTCGGCGGGCTGGTAGGTGCGCAGCAGCTCCTCGCCCTCGAGGATCGTCACCTCGTCGCCGCGAACCCGTCCGTTCGCGGTGCCGACGCCGCCCGAGAGCTTCTTGCAGCTCGCGCAGTGGCAGAACGTCCGCGCCTCGAAGGTCTCCGGGACCTCGAACTGCACACCTCCGCACAGGCAGCTACCGCGTGGCATGGCCCGAGCCTAGCTCCAACGCGGGTGCGTAGTCGGCCAGGCGGCGCCGCGCGCCATCGCGCCGACCTAACGAGTCTCTTAGTAACAGTCTGTTACTAAGTTGGTTGGAACGGTGGAGCCGCCAAGAGGAGCTTCACGAGGGCGCAAGTAACAGTCTGTTACTTGGAACGAGCTCGCGGGCTGCGAGAATCGGCCGGATGAAGATCCGCGCAGCCGTGCTCGAGGCGTTCGGGGCGCCGCTCGAGGTGCAGGAGCTCGAGCTGGCCGAGCCCAAGGCGGGCGAGGTGCTCGTCCGCCTGGTCGCCTGCGGCGTCTGCCACACCGACCTCTTCACCGCCTCCGGCGCCGACCCCTCGGGCTACTCGCCGACCGTGCTCGGACACGAGGGCGCGGGCGTGGTCGAGCGCGTCGGCGAAGGCGTCACGTCGCTCCAGCCGGGCGACCACGTCGTCACGCTCTTCTCGCCGCAGTGCCGCGAGTGCGAGCACTGCCTGGACCCGCGGACGAACCTCTGCCTCGCGATCCGCGAGCAGCAGGGCCAGGGGTATCTCCCGGACGGGACGACGCGGCTCTCGCGCGACGGGGAGCCGGTGCGGCACTTCATGGGCACCTCGACCTTCGCCGAGGCGACGGTGATGCCGGAGATCGCGCTCGCGAAGGTCAACCCGGAAGCGCCGCTCGACCGGGCGTGCCTCTTCGCCTGCGGCCTCTCGACCGGCCTCGGCGCCGCGATGAACACCGCGAAGGTGACTCCGGGCTCCACCTGCGTCGTCTTCGGTGCCGGCATGGTCGGCCTCGGCGCGGTCGCGGGGTGCCGCCTCCAGGGCGCCGAGCGCATCGTCTGCGTCGACCTCTCGGACGAGCGGCTCGAGCTGGCCCGCGGCCAGGGAGCCACCGAGACGCACGTCGGCGGGCCCGGACACCGCGGAGATGATCGTCGAGCTGACCGGCGGCTTCGGCGCCGACTACACCTTCGAGGCGACGGGCAACGTCACGGTGATGCGGCAGGCGGTCGAGGCGGCGCGGATGGGCTGGGGACTCGCCACGGTGTGCGGCGTCGCGGGCAAGGGCGAGACGCTCGACGTCGTGCCGCGCTTCCTGATCACCGGCCGGCGCGTGGCGGGCTCGTCGTTCGGCGGGGTCAAGGGGCGCGACCAGGTGCCCGAGCTCGTCGAGCGCTGGCTCGCCGGCGAGATCGACGTCGACCCGTTCGTCTCCCACAAGCTGACCCTCGACGAGGTCAACCGCGGCTTCGAGCTGATGGAGGCCCAGGACGGCATCCGCAGCGTGATCGACTTCGACTAGCTCGGCTTCAGAGGGTCGTGACCCCAGTTCAGCAGGGAGTAGCGCCAGCGCGTGTCCGTCACGTCGTGGCGAGGCCGCTGCGCCAGATGGCGGTGGACGTACCCGACGACTTTCCGCATGTGCCGGTAGTCGTCCGTCGTCAGATCCCCATCCGCCTTGCGCAGCAGCGAGACGATCCGCCGACCGGAGGCGTGGCCGACAGACTCGCCGCCGTCGCGCTTGAAGCCGACGGCCCGGGACTCGTCCGTCCCCAACCACGCCTCGAGCTCCACGTCGGCCAGGTTCACGACCTCGTGGAACTGGAGCCAGATTCGTCTGCGTTCTTCGTCGGTCATCGGTCATCCGCGAGGGCCCGGTCGGCAGACCGAGCCCTCGCGTGCCCCTGGATGAGCTTCAGCTCGTCGGCGGGATCAGCACCCGGTTGATGACGTGAATGACGCCGTTCGAGGCCGAAACGTTCGGCTTCACGACCCTGGCGCCGTTGACGTAGACCATGCCCCCGCTGACGCGGATCCGGACGGCCGCCCCGTTCAACGTCTTGGCCGAGCGCAGCTTCGCCACTTTCGCGGCCGTTACGCGACCGCCGACGACGTGGTAGAGCAGAACCGCGCGCAGCTTCGCCTTGTCGGCGGCGAGCTGCCGGAGCGTCGCCTTCGGCACCTTCGCGAACGCGGCGTCCGTCGGGGCGAAGACGGTGAAGCGAGCCTTGCCGGACAGAGTCTTCGCGAGACCCGCCTGCTTGACGAGCGCGACGAGCGTCTTGAACTGCCCGGCCGCCACCGCCGTCTGGACGAGATTCCGCTTGGCGGCGCTCGGGGTGCTCGTGGCGGCGGGCGCGCCTGCCGCCACGGCCGCGACTGCAGTTGCGAGCAGTGCGGCTGTGGTGAGTCGTAGCTTGGTCATTCCTTTTCTCCTCTCCTTGTGTTAGCTCTGCGGGGCGAACGTCGTGGACGTGCGGGCGCTCCGATGCCGCCTGAGCGCGGCCAGCCGCGCGGCCCCGTAGACGGCGGCCAGGCCGACGAGCCCGTAGACGATGCGGCTGGCGGCGTTCGTCTGACCGAAGTCGAGCCCGAAGATCCATGCCACGAGGTCAAACTCGGCGATGGCGACGAGGCCCCAGTTGAGCCCGCCGACGATCACCAAGGCCGCCGCGAGTAGGTCGATCCGTTCCATCCTGTTCCTCCTTTGTCTAGGTTTCGTCCAGACTCTAGCCGCATACTCTCGGGTTTGTCAAATCTTTGTCCAGATCCTGTACAGTGAACGCAATGACTGAGGCTGGACATCTGCGGATCGGCGAGCTGAGCAGGCGCACGGGCACGAGCGTCGACCTCTTGCGGGCCTGGGAGAAGCGCTACGGCCTGCTCGACCCTGATCGCTCGGACGGAGGCTTCCGCCTCTACTCCGACGAGGACGTCGGGCGAGTGCGCGCGATGCAGGCCCACCTGGCCGACGGGCTCGCAGCCGCCGAGGCCGCCCGGCGAGCGCTCGAGAACGGCGGACCCGAAGCCGGCGGGGGCAACCTGATCGAGCAGTCCAGGCGTGAGCTCGCGGACGCCCTCGCAAGCTTCGCGGAAGGCAGGGCCAACGCGGTGCTGGACCGGCTGCTCGGCGCTCTCAGCCTCGACACGGTGCTCGGCGAGGTCGTGCTTCCGTACCTGCACGAGCTCGGCGAGGCCTGGGCGCGCGGCGACGCCAGCGTCGCGCAGGAGCACTTCGCGAGCAATTTCTTCCGGGGCAGGCTATTCGGGCTCGGCCGCGGCTGGGGCGAGGGGACCGGCCCGCACGCGCTCCTCGCGTGTCCGCCCCGGGAGCAGCACGATCTCGGGCTGATCGCCTTCGGCCTCGCGCTCCGCAACCGGGGCTGGCGGATCACCTACCTCGGACAGGACACACCGCTCTCGACGCTCGAGCAGGAGGCGCGCGAGCTGCAGCCGGACCGGGTAGTGGTCGCCGCGTCCACTCCCGAGCGACTCGAGGACGTCTTGGCGGACCTCGCGAAGCTGGCGCAGGCCGCGCCGCTCTCGCTCGCAGGAGCAGGTGCCTCGTCAGAGCTTGCCGGGAAGGCCGGGGCGGCGCTGCATCGAAGACGATCCGGTCAGCGGGGCGGAGCGTCTGACTCGGGAGCTTCGAGCAGGCGCTCGATCGCGGACCTGACCTGCGGCCACTCGGAGGCGAGCGGGTCGATCGGCTCGAAGTGTCCGGCTCCCTCGAGCGAGACCAGCTCGGCCTCGCCGCCCGCGGCCTCGACGTAGCGCTCGCTCATCGGGTACGGGACGCTCTCGTCAGCAGTGCCGTGGATCACGATCTGCGGGACTCCGAGGGGGAGCAATTCCAGGGGCGACCCGTCGGCGAAGTGCTCGGGCGCCATGAACTGCGCGGGCGCGCCGTCGGGGCCGGTGCGGGCGACCGACTCGCGCACGTCGGAGACCGGTGCCAGGGCAACGACCGGCAACTGCGCCTGCTTCCCCGCCCAGAGTGCGAGCTGCCCGCCGGCCGAGTGGCCGACGAGCACGACGCGCGCCTGGTCGACCGGCAGTCCGCGCACGAACTGGACGGCGAGCGCGATGTCCTCGCCCGCGGCCGGCCAGCCGCCGCCCGGGACTCCCACGCTCCGGTACTCGACATTCCAGGTCGCGATCCCGGCCTCGGTCAGCGCGTGACACATGTGCCCCGTGTGGATCAGGTTGTAGGTCGCCTTCCAGTACCCGCCGTGGAGCACGATCGCCAGCGGCGGGCTCGGGCTGCCTGGGAGCCGCAGGTCGCCGAACTGGAGTGGCTCCGGCCCGTAGGCGAGCCGCTCGTCCGCGGGAGGAGGCGGCGGGTCGGTGAGGATGTCCTCGCTGTTCCGGCTCACGGCTCGGCGTTCCAGCTGCGGATGACGGGCTGCTCCCGTTCGTAGCCGAGCGTGCTGAGCGTGCCTGCGTCGAGCGCGAAGAGGCGCCCGTCTTGCGGGTCGAGGTCGAGCCAGCGCGCCGCGAGCACGCGCAACAGGTGGCCGTGGGCGAAGATGAGCACGTCGCCCTCGACAGCGCGGATCTCGCCGATGACGCGGTCGGCCCGTGCCCCGACCTGGTCGACGCTCTCGCCGTCGGGCGCGCCGTAGCGCCAGATCGTCCAGTCCGGGATCTCCTCGCGGATCTCGGCGGTGCGGCGGCCCTCGTAGTCGCCGTAGTCCCACTCCTTCAGGTCGTCTCGCAGCTCGGGCTCGAACCCGGCCAGGTGGGCCGTCTCCAGCGCGCGGCGAAGCGGGCTCGAGAGCACCAGCGCAAACTCTCGGCCGGCCAGAACGCCGGCCAGACGGCGCGCTTGCTGCTCGCCCTTCTCGGTCAGCGGCACGTCGGTGCTGCCGGTGTGCTTCAGCTCCCGGCTCCACTCGGTCTCGCCGTGACGGACGAGCACGACCTCCTGCATCGGCGGAGCTTGCCATTGTCGTGTCGGGCTCGCAGGCTCTCCGTCTGGGAGGATCATCCCCGTGGAGGGGGCTCCACTGCACAAGGATCCACTCGCGCTCGACGGCGACACCATGCGAGCGCTGGGCTACCGCACCGTCGACCTGCTCGTGGAGTGGCTCGAGCGCGAGTCACCGCCCGTCCGCCGCGCCGCCCCGGGGGAGATGCGGGAACGCCTTCACGGGCCGCCGCCGGAGGAGCCGGAGCCGTTCGAGCAGATCCTCGAGGGCCTGCGGCGCGACGTGCTCCCCTTCTCCAGCCGCGACGGCCATCCCCGTTTCTTCGGCTTCGTCCCCTTCGACGCCACCTGGCCGGGCGCGCTGGGCGACCTGATCGCGAGTGCCTGCAACCTCTACGTGGGCTCCTGGATGGAATCGGCCGGGCCGAGCCAGGTCGAGCTCGAGATCCTCGGCTGGTTCAAGGAGTGGATCGGCTACCCGGAGCGGGCCGCGGGCGCGCTCGTGAGCGGCGGCTCGGCCGGAAACCTGACCGCGCTCGCCTGCGCGCGGGAGACCCGGGCCGGCCCGATGCGAGAGGACCTCGTGCTGTACGTCTCCGACCAGGCCCACTCGTCGGTGGCCCGCGCGGCGCGGATTCTCGGCTTCCGTCCCGGCCAGGTACGCGTGCTGCCTGCCGATTCGGCGTTCCGTCTCGACCCCGAAACGCTGCGCGCGGCGATGGAGGCCGACGCCGCGGCCGGGCGAACACCCTTCCTCGTCGCGGCGAACGCGGGCACGACAAACTCGGGCGCGGTCGACCCGCTTCCGGGGCTGGCGGAGGTGTGTCGCGAGCACGACGTGTGGCTGCACGTCGACGGCGCCTACGGCGGGTTCGCGGTGCTGGCCGACCCTGAGCTGCTGCCCGGGCTGGAGCTGGCCGACTCGATCACCCTCGACCCGCACAAGTGGCTCTACCAGCCGTTCGAGTGCGGCTGCGTGCTCGTGCGCGAGGGGCCGGCCCTGCGGGCGGCCTTCGAGATCCTCCCCGACTACCTCCGCGACGCCGAGGCGGCCGAGGAGGAGGTCAACTTCTGCGACCTCGGCTTGCAGCTGACCCGCTCGGCGCGCGCGCTGAAGCTCTGGGTGTCGCTGCGCTTCTTCGGGCTCGAGGCGTTCCGCACGGCGATCAGGCGATCGCTGGAGCTGGCCGCGGCCGCCGCTCGCCGAGTCGAGGCCAGCGACTCGCTGGAGCTGATGGCTCCGCCGTCGCTCGGCATCGTCTGCTTCCGCCGCCGCTATCTCGACGACCGAGAGAACGCCGGCCTCGCCGCGGCGCTCGAGGCGAGCGGGATCGGGCTCGTCTCCTCGACACGGCTGCAGGGGCGGCTCGCCCTTCGTCTCTGCGTGCTCAACCACAGCAGCACTCCCGAGGACGTGGAGAAGGTGCTGGGCTTCCTCGAGACGGCCGAGCCCCAGGCGGACCCGCCCGCCCGCTACGAGCGCCACCCGCCGATCGTGAGCAGCTGGCCGGGCCTGCCCGAGGCGGACATTCCCTCGTTACGCGCGCTGCCACTGTTCGCCGAGCTGGAGCCGGACCAGGCGGCCCTGGTCGGCAAGCAGGCCTCGCTTCGCGAGGCGCCGGCCGGGGAGACGGTGGTCGAGCAGTGGAGCCTGGGCCGCGACTTCTACGTCATCCTCGACGGGACGGTCGAGGTCTCGGTCGACGGCGAGCATGCGCGCGACCTCGGCCCGGGAGAGTTCTTCGGCGAGCTGACCGCGCTGGACTGGGGCGCCGGGTTCGCCTATCCGCGGCTCGCCTCGGTGCGGGCGACCTCGCCGCTGCGCCTGCTCGTCTTCGCGGACGGAAAGCTCGGCGGAGCTCGTGCGCCGCTATCCGAGCGTCGAGCGGCAGGTGCGGGACGCCGTCGCCGAGCGGCTGCCGCGGCACGCGTGAGCCGGCTCGTCCGGACCCGAACGCTTCTCGGCGGCGTCTTTCGCAACCCGGACCTGCGGCGGGTCGAGCTCGCCTATGCCGGCTTCAACGCGGCCGAATGGGGCGTCTGGATCGCGATGCTCGTCTACGCCTACGAGCAGGGCGGGGCGACGACGGCGGGCCTCGTCGCCTTCGCGCAGCTGGTACCGGCCGGGCTGGCGGCTCCGTTCTCGGGCCTGCTGGCAGACCGCTACCGGCCGGCGCGCGTGCTTGCGCTCGGCTACGTCGCCCAGGCCCTCGCGATGGGCGCCACCGGCGCGACACTCCTCGCCGGCGGGCCGTCCCTGCTCGCCTACGCGCTGGCCGCGGTCGCGGCGACCTGCGTGACCGTGACACGGCCGACCCAGTCCGCGCTCGTCCCCGCACTGGCCCACGTTCCCGACGAGCTGACCGCGACGAACGTCGTCTCCGGCTGGATCGAGTCGCTCAGCGTGCTCGTGGCGCCCGCGGCGACGGGTCTCCTGCTCGCCGTGGCCTCGCCGGGCTGGGTCTTCGCCTTCTTCGCCGTGGTCGCATTGATCGGTGCAAGGCTCGTCGCCCGCGTGCAGGGCCCGCCGCCCGCCGCCGAGGAGGCGCCGCCGCTCGACCAGGCGCTCGCCGGATTCCGCGTGTTGGCGAAGGAGCCGGGGACACGCGTCCTCGTGGGGCTGCTGGCCGGCCAGTTCGTGGCGATCGGAGCGCTGGACGTCCTCTACGTCGTGCTCGCGATCTCGGTCCTGGACCTCGGAGGCGCAGGAGCCGGCTACCTGAACGCGGCCTTCGGCGCGGGCGGTGTCGCGGGGGTCGCCGTGACCGTCGCGCTGATCGGGCGCAGGCGGCTCGTTCCGCCGCTCGTGCTCGGGGTCGTCGTCTGGGGGCTGGCCTTCGCTCTGCTCGGCGCCTGGCCCACGACGGCCTCGGCCCTGCTGCTCCTGGCGTGCGCCGGAGCCGCCCGCCCGCTGCTGGACGTCGCGGGCCGCACGATCCTGCAGCGGACGGCTCCCGGAGATGTGCTCTCGCGCGTCTTCGGAGTGCTCGAGGGGCTCTCGATGGCCGGGCTCGCGGTCGGCTCGCTGCTGACGCCCGCGCTCGTGAGCCTGTTCGGCGCGCAGTGGGCGATCGTCGGCATCGGCACTCTGCTGCCGCTTGCGCTCCTGCTCTCGGGCCGGCACCTCGTCGAGATCGACCGCAAGGCCCCCGTGCCCGTCGTGGAGATCGCGCTCCTGCGCTCGCTGCCGCTGTTCGCTCCCCTGGGAGCGCCGGCGCTCGAAGGGCTCGCGCACGGGCTCGACGAGGTGGACGCGCCCGCGGGAACCGCGGTCGTCCGCGAGGGCGAGCCCGGCGACCGCTTCTACGTGGTCGCCGACGGCGAGCTCGAGGTCTCGCGCGCGGGACGTCCAGTGCGGACGATCGGGCGCGGCGAGGGCTTCGGCGAGATCGCGCTGCTCGAGGACGTGCCGCGCACCGCCACGGTCACGGCACGCGCCGATGCCCGGCTCTACGCCCTCGACAAGCCGACCTTCGTGGCCAGCGTCTCGTCGCATCCACGTGCGGCAAGCGAGGCCGCGCGCCTTGTCGCGCGAGCGCCTGCCCTCGAAGCAGGCGACAATCGTCCCGTGATCGATCCACTCGAGCGCTGGCGGCAGTACGGCGAGAAGCCCGACTACGCCGGCCTGCTCACCTACGGCGGGGCGCCGTACACGCAGGACCCGGCCGAGCTCGCCGGGTTCGACGTGGCGATCGTGGGAGCGCCCACGGACGACCTCGTCTCGGACCGTCCGGGAACGCGATTCGGGCCGCGGGCGATCAGGGCGGCGAGCTGCCCGCCCGGCCCGCACCTCGAGTCGAAGGTGGACGCGTTCGAGGAGCTGAAGATCGTGGACTTCGGCGATGCAGGGGTGCTTCCGGCCGACCCGGGCGCCTCGCACCAGGCGATCGCGGAGCTGGTCGAGCAGGTCCTGGACGCCGGCCTGTTGCCGATCGTGCTCGGCGGCGACCACTCGATCGCGGAGCCGAACATCGTCGCGGTGGCGGCGCACCATGGGCCGGTCGGGCTCATCCAGTTCGACACGCACACCGACACCGGCCAGGAGGTGTTCGGCGTCGAGGTCTCGCACGGGACGCCGATGTTCAGGCTCGTCGACGCCGGCCGCGTCGCACCCGAGCGGTACGTTCAGATCGGCCTGCGCGGCTACTGGCCCGGCGAGGAGACGTTCGCCTGGCAGGCCGAGCGGGGGATCACGAGCTTCTTCATGCACGACGTGCGCCGCGACGGGATCGAGGAGATCGTCGGGCGGACGCTGGCGATCGTGGGCGACGGGCCCGTCTACCTGACGGTCGACGTCGACGTGCTCGACCCCGCCTTCGCGCCCGGGACCGGCACGCCGGAGCCGGGCGGGATGACCTCGCCCGACCTGCTCTGGGCCTGCCGCACGATCGCCGCCGAGCTCGAGCTCGTCGGCGCGGAGGTGGTCGAGGTGATCCCGACGGCGGTGGGCTCGGCCGACATCACCGCTCTCGTCGCCGACCGGATCGTGCGCGAGATCCTCAACGGGATCGCGCTGCGTCGCCGAAGCGACGGCTGAGCGGCAGGCCGTACCAGAACCAGGCGAACGCGCCGCGCGACCAGGGCGGTGGTGAGCGCCGCCCACCAGGACTTGAAGAGCAGGTCGGTGATCAGGAAGACCGCCGCGGTCATCCCGACCGCAAGGAAGGTCGTGCCGGCGATCGCGAGGCGGTTCGAGGTCCGAAGCATCTGCTCCTTGTCGCCCTCGCGCCAGCGCAGGCGGTGGTAGGCCGAGGGCGCGATCAGCAGGATCGACGCGGCGGCAGTGGCGAGGAAGGCGACGAAGAAGACGTCGCGCTGAAGATCCGTGACGCGCGTCCAGCCGTTGGCGAACGGGACCGCGAGCAGGAACGCGAACAGGACCTGCACCCCGGGGAGCGCGACCCGGAGCTCGTTCAGGAACTCGATCAGCTCGCGGTCGAGATCCTGGCCGCTCCGCTCGCTCACCGGAACAGGTCGCGGTCGGGCGGCATCACGAGCTCGCGCGCGCTGCCCTCGCCGAGGGCGTCGACGCCGCGGATGACGGCGGCAGGCACCCCGGCAGTCTTCCCCATCACGAGCTCCGCGGCGCCCGCGAGCTCGTCGGCGACGGCGATCACCGTCGCGTGCAGCTCGTAGCCGACCGCGTCGCGCACGCCTCCGAGGTCGAGCAGCGGCCGGATGCCGGCGACGCCGATCGCCACGTCGGTCGTGCCCTGCCGCCAGGCGCGGCCGAAGGAGTCGCTGACGATCACGCCGACCTCCGATCCGGTCAGCTCGCGCAGGCGGTCGCGGAGGCGGGCAGCCGAGGCGTCGGGATCCTCGGGCAGGAGCACGACCGTCTCCGGCGCGGGCGCGTTCGAGGCGTCGACGCCGGCGGAGGCGCAGACGAAGCCGTGCCGGGTCTCGGCGATCAGGAGGGGCGGTCGCGTGCGCACGATCCGCACGGCCTCGCTCAGGATCACCTCGAGCTTGCGCGGGTCGTGGTCGCCGGCCAGCCGCCGCGCCTCGTCCGAGGGCTCGATCTCGGCGAGGCGGACGATTCGGCCCTCGGCCTTCGAGACCGCCTTCTGGGCGACCACGAGGACGTCGCCGTCGCGCAGCTCCGTCCGCCCGGCGAGCAGGGCGGCGAGGTCGTCGCCCTCGCGGATCTCCGGCAGGCCCTCGACCGGGTCGATCGTGACGGTCACGGCAGGCCGGTCAGCCGCAGCCCGGCGTGGACGCCGAACTCCTTGTTCACGTTCAGGATCACCGCCGTCATCCCCTCGAGCGCGCGCGAGTTGGCCAGCGGGCCGACGTCGACCGCCCGGCCGCCGACCAGCCGGCCGGCAAGCTCCAGCGCGAGCTCCTTCGCCCTGGGGTCGTCCCCGCAGATGAGGGCGTCCTGGTCGGGCGGTTCCGGGCCCGAGAGGTCGATCGCGGAGACCATCTGCAGCCCGGACGCGACCGGCGCCCGCAGCAGCTTCGCCAGGTTCTCCGCCAGCGAGCCCTCCTCGAGGCCGGGCACGATCCCGATGTCGGTGAAGCGGAGGTCGCTGGCGACGCTGAGCACCGGCGTCTTGCCGATCGCGTCGGCCAGCGCGGCCCCGGTCTCGAGCGCCGCATTCGACCTGGTCGCGAGCACGATCAGGTCGGCATGCTTGACCACTTCCTCGTTGCTGTCGCCCTGGACGCCGATCTCGAGCGCCCGCTCCTTCGCCCGCTGTGCCTCGCGCGAGCCGATGAGGACATCGTCGCCGAGCTGGTGCAACCGGCGGGCCAGCGCGCGTCCGAAGGTGCCGGTGCCGCCGACGATCGCGACGATCATCTCGGGGCTCCTGCGGTCTCGAGCACCGCGTCGGCCAACCGCCGCCGCGCATCGGAGCCGTCCATCAGCGTGCGCGTCACGATCGTCGGGACGACGGCCTCTTCGCCGGCGTCGGCCTCGTCGATCACGAGCGCGTCGATCAGATCCTTGTAACAGTCTGTTACTTGTTGAGGGCCCGTCCCGCCGGCGAGACGGGCGAGCATGCGATCGGCCGGGCCGCGGACGGCCTTGCCGCCGATCAGCGGGCTGACCGCGACCGACGGAACGCGCCGCGCCTCCAGCGCCTCGCGAATCCCGGCCACGGCCAGGATCGGCCAGATGCTGACGAACGGGTTGCTCGGCGCGATCGCGATCAGGTCCGCGTCCTCGATGGCTTCCACCACGCCGGGCGCGGCTCGCGCCTCGCCTTCGAAGCGCACCCCATCCACCTCGTCACGGTGCTGCCTGCGGACGAACCACTCCTGGAAGGGGAACTCGCCCGCAGGTGTCTCGAGCCAGGTGCGCAGCCGATCGTCGGTCGCGGGCAGCGAGCGTGGGCTCGAGCCCGAAGGCGGCCGCGAGCTCCCGCGTGACGCTCGAGAGCGGCTCCCCGCGACGCAACCGCTCGGTGCGGACGAGGTGCAGCCCGAGATCGCGGTCGCCGAGCCGAAACCAGGTCTCCGCACCGAGCTCGTCCGCGGCGTCGAGCGCCTCCCACGTCTCGGCCTTGCGCCCCCACCCGCGCTCTTCGTCCAGCCTGCCGGTGAGCGTGTAGAGGATCGTGTCGAGGTCGGGCGAGACGTGGAGCCCGAACACCTCGACGTCGTCGCCGACGTTGCCGACGATCGTCAGCTCCCGGGGATCGATCGTCTCGGCGAGCGCGCGCGCGAAGCGGGAGCCTCCGAGCCCGCCTGCGAGGACAACGACCTTCACCGGGTGAGGCCGGCGCGCAGCGCGTCGAGCGCGGCAGCGCTGTGAGGGCCTAAGCGGCCCTCGAGCTGCTCGAGATCCCCCAGCGTGTCCACGTCGTCGGCGAGGTTCGGGATCGCGGCGACGGCCGCGGCCGCCTCCAGCCGGGAGGCGCGGGCGATGAAGCGCTCGGCGCTGCCGGGCCCGTAGAGCGGGGCGAAGAGGTGCGGCGAGGCGAGCGCCAGCGCGTTCGTCGTCCCGTCGTCCGCGGGAACCAGCGCAAGGCCACCCTCGGGGAGCGCCCCCAGCAGCGTGAGCAGGTCGCGCGGCTGCGCGGCGGGAAGGTCGGCGTTGACGACCAGGATCGGGCCCGACTCGACGCGCTTCAAGGCGAGCTCGACCGCGGGGCCCTGGCCTCCGCCCTCGGAGGCGACGATCACGTTCTCGGCGACCGTCCTGCAGGCGTCGAGAACGTCCTCGAGCATCGCGTTCGCGAGGGTGACACGGACCTCTTCCGGCGCCGGAGCAAGCCGGCGTTTGGCGCTCTCCCCCCGAAAGGGAACAACCACGGTGGGCATGTCGAGAGACTATCCAGCAGTGCAGGGGCGACCGCCGGACAACGCCGAGATCGCGCGCCAGCTCGAGGCGTTCTCGACACTGCTCGAGCTCGCGGACGCCGGGCCGTACACGGCGCGGGCCTACCGCCGCGCGGCGGAGCTGATCCGCTCGACACCTGCACCGGTCGCCGAGCTCGTGCAGGCGGGAAAGGTGCGGGAGCTCCGAGGGATCGGCCCCGGCATCGAGCGGCGGCTGCGGGAGCTGGTCGAGACCGGCCAGATCGCCGAGCTGCGCGAGCTCGAGCGCGACATCTCGCCCGAGCTCGCTGGGCTGGGACGCTTCCTCGGCGTCTCCGTCAAGCGGATGCTCGAGATCGGCCGCGTGCTCGGAGTGCGCAACCTCGAGGAGCTGCGCGCGGCCGCCCGGCAGGGCCGGCTGCGCGAGGTGCCGGGGATCGGGCCCGAGACCGAGCGCAAGCTGCTCGTGCAGCTCGAGGCCGAGCCCCGCGTTGCCGCCGGGCGGCCGCTGCAGCTTCATCGCAGCCGTCCACTGGTGCAGGCGATCGCCGAGGCGCTCGGCGGCGAGGCGGCCGGAGACCCCAGGCGATGGCGCGACGCGTCGGACCGGCTCGCGGTGGTGGTCGCCGCAGACGCTCCCGAGCCGGTGCTGGAGAGCTTCGAGGCGCTGCCCGAGATCGTCGCGATCGTCGAGCGCGGGCCGCGACGGGCGCTCGGCGTCACCGGCGAGGGCGTGCCGGTCGAGCTCGTCGTGGCCGAGCCGGACGAGCTCGGGACCGAGCTCGTACGGGCGACGGGCTCGCCCGAGTACGTCGCCGCCCTGGAGCCTCTGCCGGTAGCGCCGGACGAGGAAGCCGTGTACGAGGCACTCGGGCTGCCGTTCGTCCCGCCCGAGCTACGGGAGGAGAGCTTCGAAGGAGAGCCGCCGCGGCTGCTCGAGCTCGCAGAAGTGCGCGGCGACCTGCACACGCACACGACATGGTCCGACGGGAGGGCCTCGATCTACGAGATGGGCGTGGCGGCGCGAGAGCTGGGCTACGACTACCTCGCGATCTGCGACCACACGGTCAGCGTGGGCGCGGTCCCGGGCCTCGACGCAGACGCGGTGCGGAGGCAGGGCGAGGAGATCGCAAGGGCCAACGAGCGGCTCGCGCCATTCAGGCTCCTGCGCGGCACGGAGTGCGACATCCGGCGCGACGGCACGCTCGACCTCCCCGACGACCTGCTCGCCGAGCTCGACTGGGTGCAGGTGAGCGTGCACGGCGGGCAGCGAGGCTCGCGCGACGAGCTGACGAAGCGGGTGCTCTCCGCCCTGGACTCACCGTACGTGAGCGCGCTGAGCCACCCGACCGGCCGGCTGATCAACCACCGCCCGCCGAATGCGGTCGACCTGGAGGCGGTGCTCGCACGGCTGGCGGAGCAGGGGCGGGCCGTCGAGGTGAACGGCCTGCCGGCCCGGCTCGACCTGCGGGACGAGCACGTGCGCCTGGCGCGCGAGGCAGGCGTACCGGTCGTCGTCAACACCGACGCCCACTCGATCCGCGGCCTCGGGAACATGCAGCTCGCGGTCGCGACGGCCCGGCGCGGCCGGGCAGGGCCGGAGGACATCCTCAACACCCGCCCGCTCGACGAGGTGCTGGCGCGGCGCTTCGGGCGCGGGCTAGCCCTGCTCCGCGGTGCCGGGGCCCCGCGTAGACCACTCGCGCACCTCGAACCAGTGCGTGCCGCGCAGCGCCTCGGCCACCTGCGGCTCGGTGTGGTGCGCGTAGAAGACGTTGTGGTCGAGGTCGGCGCAGATCGAGATCGAGTCCAGCGGCACGTCGCTTAGCTCCGCCAGAGCCTCGGAAGGGAGCTTCGCCTCGAGCACGGTGTAGTGCATGAACTGGAGCTCGGGAGCGTGCTCCATCAGGATCGGCCAGTCTGGGCAGGTGCGGGAGCTCATCGCGGCTCCGGCTCCAAGGTTCTCGGGGTGGAGACGAGCGACCAGTCGCCGTCGAAGCGGAACCACCCGCGCTGGTCGGTGTCGGGGAAGACCGTGAACTCGACGGCCGGGTCGAGCCGGTGGTACTGCTTCGTCGAGTCCGGGTGGGAGAGGGCGACGGAGATCTGGAAGCGCCCGTCGGCGAGCGGCAGCCCTGAGCTGGAGAAGAGCAGCTCGATCGACCCCGGAGAGCCGTCCCAGCCGAGCTCGTCCGCCTCGGCCTCGCTGACCCCGAGCAGGGAGCCGTTCGCGTCGCGAAACTCGATCGCGATCCTGGGAGGAGCGACCGTCTCGGCGACGGCGATTCCGAGCCTGACCACGAACGGCTGGCCCGAGAGGAACTGGCGCCGTTCCTGGCCCTCGCCGTCCTCGAGCCTGACCGACGCGACGCGCGCCTCGCCGGTTCCCCACTCACGCAACCCCGCCCCCCGCTCGGCGGGATTCTCCTCGGCCGCCAGCATCCGCTGGTACTGGGCGATCGCGTCGCGGGCGGGGCCGTCGGCGACCACCTTCCCCTCGCTGAGCAAGATCGCCCGCTCACACAGGCGCTCGACTGCGGGAGCGGAGTGGGACACGAACAGCAGCGTCCGTCCGCGGTTTTTCAGGTCGAGGATCTTCTCCATGCACTTGCGCTGGAACGACTCGTCGCCGACGGCAAAGACCTCGTCCAGGAGGAGCACGTCCGGATCGAGGTGCGCCGCGACGGAGAACCCGAGGCGCATGTACATCCCGGCCGAGTAGGTCCGGACCGGGACGTCGATGAACTTCTCGAGCTCCGCGAAGGCGACGATCTCGTCGATCTTCTCGTCCATGAACTTGCGCTTGAGCCCGTGGATGGCGCCGTTCATGTAGACGTTCTCGCGGCCCGTGAAGTCGGGGTGGAAGCCGGCGCCGAGCTCCAGCAGCGAGGCGACATCGCCGCAGACCTCGAGGCGGCCGCTGGTCGGGCGGAAGATGTCCGCGATCATGCGCAGGAGGGTCGTCTTGCCGGAGCCGTTGCGCCCGATGACACCGACCGCCTCGCCCGGCTCGATCTCGAACGACGCGTCGCGGATCGCCCAGACCTCGGTCCGGCGTAGGTGCCGACGCCGGACGATCGCCTCTTTCAGCGTCACCTGGCGTTGGGGGTAGACGAGGAAACGCCGGCTGACGGCGCTCGCAACCACCGCTCCGGGTCTCATGCCGCTGAGCGTACCGACCCGGCCTTGCGGACAACCTCTCCGAGCGCGCGGACGAACGCAGGGTCATCGTTCAGCGAGTCGATCCGCCGGAGCTCGAGGCCGAGCTGCTCCGCCCTCTCCCGCGCTTCGACGTCGATGTCCCACAGGATCTCGAGGTGGTCGGAGACGAACCCCACCGGGGCGACGAGCACCTCGCTCACGCCCGCCGCCCGCAGCCGCTCGAGCTCCTCGAGCAGGTCGGGCCCGAGCCAGGGCTCGCCGGTCTCGCTGGCGCTCTGGAAGGCGAACGACCAGCCCTCGAGGCCGGCCCGTTCCGCCACCAGCCGAGCCGTCTCGAGCAGCTGCTCGCGGTAGGGGTCGCCCTCGGCCAGGATCCGCTCGGGCAGGGAGTGGGCGGTGAAGACGACCCAGGCACCGGCACCCTGCACCCGCCCGGCGAGCACCTCGATGAACGCGGGCTCGGCGTGCCAGCTCTCCACCAGCACGAGCTCCGCGCGACCCGCGACGGCCTCTTCGAGCCTGTCGCGATAGCCGCCGACGGACAGGCGCGAGTAGTGCGGCGCGAGCACGAGGCCCACGATCCGGGTCGCCCCGGCCGTGAGCGCAGCCTCGACCGCTTCTGCGATGCGCGGCCGCCAGTGCTTCATGCCGACGAAGACCGGCGTCTCGAGCTCGCGCTCCAGCGCGGCCCGCTGCGCCTCGGTCACGTCGTCGAGCGGCGAGCGCCCGCCGATCCGCCGGTACCGCTCCGACAACGCCTCCACCGCCTCGTCGGAGACCGGCCGGCCGCCCCGCACGTCCTCGAGGTACGGGCGGACGTCCTCGGGGGCGGACGGGCTCCCGTACGCCATCAGCACGACCGCGTCCATCACGCTGCCACCAGCGTGCTCTCGTGGACGAGGTCGACCAACCGGCGCAGGTCGCCCGGGTCGGTCTCCGGGAGCACGCCGTGGCCGAGGTTGAAGATGTGGCCCGGCCGGCCGCCGACCGCATCGAGGATCCGCAGCGCGGACTGCTCGACCCGCTCCCAGGGCCCGAGCAGCAAGGCCGGCTCGAGGTTGCCCTGCACGCCGCGCTCGTCTCCGACCAGCTCCCACGCACGCTCGATCGGGAGCCGCCAGTCGACGCCGATCACGTCGCCGCCGGCCTCGGCCATCTCCTCGAGCAGGTGGGCCGTGCCCGTGCCGAAGTGGATGGTCGGCACGTCGACGGCCGCCAGCACGCGGGCCGAGTAGGGCGCGACGAACTCGCGGTAGTCGTCGACCGACAGCGCTCCGACCCAGGAGTCGAAGAGCTGGATCACGTCGGCCCCCGCACGCACGCAGCCGTTCACGTAGAGCGCGAAGGCAGCGGCGAGCTTCTCCATCAACGCGTGCCAGACCTCGGGCTGGCCGTACATGCAGGCCTTGGTCAGCTTGAACTCCCGGGTCGGCTTGCCCTCGATCAGGTAGCCCGCCACGGTGAACGGGCCGCCGGCGAAGCCGACCAGGCCCTGCTCGGGCGCCAGCCCCTCCCGGACGAGTCGCACGGCCTCGAGGATGAACGGCACCGACTCCTCGGGCTCGGGCACGCTCAGCCGCTCGACGTCGGCCAGAGAGCGCACCGGCGCCTCGACCACCGGTCCGACGTTCTCGACCAGTTCGACGTCGACGCCCATGCCGAGCACCGGGAGCATGATGTCGGCGAACATGACCGCGGCGTCGACGCCGTGAGCACGCACCGGCTGGAGCGTCACCTCGGCGCACAGCTCCGGGCGGCGGCAGACCTCGAAGAGGCCGTGCTGCTTGCGGATCTCGCGGTACTCGGGGAGCGAGCGGCCCGCCTGGCGCATGAACCAGACGGGCGTGCGCTCGACGGATTCGCGCCGGCACGCGCGCACGAGCAACGGCGCAGACATGCGGAAAAGCCTAGCCGCAGGGCTACAACGCCACGGCCAGTTGGTCGTCCACCCGGCGGAACACCAGCGCAGCCAGCGTCAGCGCGACGAACGCGGCGCAGAGCGTGTAGACCGTGTCGCCCGCGGTCGGCAAGCGGCCGAAGAAGAGCGGGTCGCGAATCGCGAGCAGCGGCGGAGTGATGAAGTTGCCGTAATGGAGGAGATCGGCAAGCCAGGGCCGGTCGTCGATCTTCGGCAGCTGATCGAAGGTGTAGAAGACGGGCGTCAGGAAGAACCAGGGCAGCAGCACCGTGATGATGATGTGCTCGACGTCGCGGAACACGACCGTGGCCGCGGCGACCATGATCCCGAGCGCGCCGACGAGCGCGATCAGCGGCACGCAGAGCAGGAGCGCGGCCCAGAAGGTGGAGCGGGTCGCGGGTATGACGATCAGGTTCAGCGGCAGGATCACCGCCAGCATCACCCCGAAGCTGAGCAGGTTCGTCCCGACGACCGCGAGTGGCAGCAGCTGGCGCGGGAACTTGACCTGCTTGATCAGGTTCGCGTGCGTGAGCAGGCTCGAGCTCGAGGACTGAAGCGAGCTCTGGAAGAAGATCCACACCAGCAGCCCGCTGAGGATGAAGAGCGGGTAATGCGGGATCGAGAACGCCTTCCAGAGGACCGAGAAGACGAGCGTGTAGACGCCGACCAGCACGAGCGGGTTCACGAGCGTCCACGCGACGCCCAGGAGCGAGCCCCGGTACTTGACCCGCAGCTCGCGCCGGTAGAGGTTCAGAAACAGCTCTCGGTAGCGGATCAGGTCGGCGTAGAGCGCCACGGCGGCCAGTGTAGTGCTCCCGTAGAATCGGCCGGCGTGGGCCGTCCTGAGAGATCTCGGCCGGTCGCCGGAGGTGAGCGGGGCCGGCTCGGCGACCTCGGCCATGACTACGACCAAGGGCATCTGACCTACGTCGAGCAGCTCGAGCCCGGAGGGCGGGTGTGGCTGCGCACGAAGCCGTTCAGCGCGCCGCCGAACGACGAGCTGCCGCGCTGCCTGCACACCTTCGCCCACATCGTCGGGCTGATGCAGCTCGGCCTCCGCGCGCAGGTCCTGGACGTCGGCTGCGGCCCCGGCTGGCTGAGCGAGTTCCTGGCCAGCTGCGGCTACTGGGTGACCGGTGTCGACATCTCCCCCGACATGGTCGAGATCGCGCGCCAGCGGATCGAGGCGATTCCCGGCCTGGTCGGCGAGGAGCTGGAGCCCGTCGCCGAGTTCCATGCCATGCCGGTTCGCGAGATGCCCTGGACCGACCGGTTCGACGGGGCGATCCTCTACGACACGATGCACCACTTCGACGAGGAGCTCGAGACGCTCGAGGTGATCCGGCGGACGCTGGTGCCGGGCGGGCAGATCTACATCCACGAAGGCGTGCGCCCACCGGCCGGCTCGGAGGCGGAGAAGAACCTCGTCGAGGAGATGAAGCGGTTCGGGACGCTCGAGTCGCCGTTCGACCCCGACTATCTCGTCGAGGTGGTCGAGGGTGCTGGCTTCACGGAGGTCCGCCGACTGCTCGAGGTCGACGAGCTGGTGGACCTCGCCGGGCCGGCGCGGCGCCGCGACCGCTTCCTGGAGCGCTTCCTCCCGGATCGCCTGAGGGCCCGGGCGCTCAATCAGGCGGTCTTACGGCCGGAGTTCAACATCATCCACGCGGTGAGCCCTGTTCCCGAGGGCGGCGAGAGCGCTCAGTTCTCGGCGCGGATCGAGGCGGAAGGGGACTGGTCGCGGTCGGAGTCCGGACGAGAGCTGACGCGGACCCTGAGGATCACGAACCAGGGCCGCTCGTTCTGGCCGGCCGGGCTCTGGCACCCGTTCCCGAAGGGATCGGTGACGGTCGGGCCGTATGTCTCCGGGCCGGAGGGCGAGCGGCTGGTCGAGCTCGCCCGAGTGAAGCTGCCGCGCTCGCTCACGCAGGGCGAGACCGCGACGGTCGAGCTGAGCGTGCCCGTCGACCAGGTCGGCCCCGGCCAGGCGATCACCGTCGATCTCGTGCGCGAGTGGATCTTCTGGTTCGCGGAGACGGGCTCGGAGCCGCTCGTGCTGCAGGTGCCCGCGCCCTAGCTTCCGCCGGTCGGGGCGGCCTCGCGCCAGCTCATCGACCAGTGGTGCACGGCATAGGCCTCGGGGAATCGCTCGTCTTGCCGCTCGGGCTCCGACCAGAGGTAGGGGTAGAAGAGCTCCGGCGGGAAGAGCGTCACCTCCGGAAAGTCCCACATCAGGTGGGTGAAGAACGGCGGTCCGGTCGCCGCGGGGAGGGGAGCCCGGCCGAACGTCTCGGTGACTAGCTCGGCGGCACGCCTGAACGCGGGGTGACCGGCCGTCGCCCCGAGCAGGGCGGTATTGACCTCACCGGGCTGCTGGAACGCAGCGAAGGCCTCGACACCCTTGAGCAGGGGATCGAGCGGGCGCAGGCACTCGAAGTCCGTGTCGACGTACACGCCTCCGTGCCTCGCGAGGATGTGGAAGCGGGCGACGTCCGCGAGCTCGACCGGGCTTCTCGCCCGGCGGACGATCTCGGCCGGCACTCCGACCTCGGCCAGGTCGTCGTCGCGCCAGAGCCGATGCTCCCAGTCCGGATGGTGACGTGCCCACGTCTCGCCGAAGCGGCGCTCGGCCTCGGGCATCGCGTCCGGCCCGAGCCAGATGCGATGGAAGATCCGAGGGATCCGCTGCGCCCCGAGCAGCCGGCGGAGGCGCCCGGGCACGCTTCGCTGCGCCGGCCCGCGGGGGACTACCTCCACGGTCGCCTCGACCCCTGCTTCTAGCCAGCGCACGTGCTCGTGGACGAGGTCGAGTTGAAGGCCGTAGCGGCCGGGCTCCTCCGGTGCCGTGACGGTTACCGGCGCGATCGCCGACGCGCCCCTGGGCAGGGGTGCCGGGAGCGGGGTCCGGTCGCGGTCGACCGGGTCCTCGCGCCAGCGGTAGGAGAGTCGGACGAGCGGCTCCTCAATCCCGCCCGGCCAGTCGAGGTCGCTGTCGTTCCGGACCTCGACGAAGAGCTCCCTGGTCTCGCCCTCGTACATGCGGAGATCCGGCTCGAGGAGGCGCATCGAGCGCGCGGCTCTCTTTGACGGCCCCTTGGAGAGCGGCCGCGCCGCGCGGCGGGCGAAGCGTTCCGGCAGGTAGTAGGTGGCGTTGAACGGCCCGCCGCCCGGAGCGACGCGATTCGGCTCCTGGATCTCGTAGAAGAGGCTGTGCACGAGGCGCTCTTCCCGGGTCTCGAGCGAGCAGAGCAGGTGGTAGATCGGCTCCGGCCGGTACTCAGCCGGAAACGCGGGATCGGCGCGGCTGTGGAGCACGCCGGCGAAGGTGAGGCCGGGATCGTTCCGTACGAGCCGGTTCTGGTAGTCGGGCGCCCAGGGCAGCTCGGCGAGCCAACCGCGGCCGCTCGGATCGAGCCAGCGGCGGGGGAACCAGTACTGCCTCAGCTCGGGCGCGGCGGTCAGCTCGGGCAGGACCGCGATCAGCTCGGGGCTGGCCTGCTCGTCGCCGTCCAGCCGCAGGATCCAGTCGCCCGAGCACTCGCCGTGGAGCCAGGCGAGGTGGGCCTCGAGGAACTCGAACTCGCAGCGGAGCACGCGGTCGGCGACGGCCTCGTAGACCGCCACGTCCGCGGGGTCCACGCGCTGGTCGGCGGCGATCACGATCTCGTCCGCGACCCCGCGCAGGGGCTCCAGCATCTCCCGGATCTGGGGGCCGGGAGCATCCGTGAGACAGCAGACCGACAGGCTCATGGTCTCGCCATACTCAGCCATCCATGCGAATCGTGCTCGACGTCAGCCCGCTCTCCCGCCCGCGCACGGGGATCGGGAACTACGTGCGCGGCATGGTCGCGGGGCTCGCGGAGGCCGCGGCGGGTGAGCACGAGCTGGTCGCGTTCGGGCCTTCCGGCCCCAACGGGCGCAGACGGATCCGTGAGTCGCTTGCTGGCCTGCCGGTGGAGCTGCGGCTGCCACTGCTGCCGAGGGCCCAGGCCTGGCGGGCCGGCTGGAGCCGCCTCGGCCGGCCGCCGGTCGAGTCGGTGGTCGGGCGGCTCGACGTCTTCCACTTCTCCGACTGGATGTACCCGTCCCAGCGCAGCGGGGTGCGGGCCACGACCGTGCACGACCTGGTGCCGTTGCGCTTCCCTGAGTGGGTCGAGCCGGCGACGCTGCGCATGCACGGGCCGAAGTACGAGAACGCCGCACGCACCTGCGACCGGGTCTTCGTCAACTCGCGCTTCACGGCCGCCGAGGTGCGCGAGCTGCTCGGCGTGCCCGAGGAGCGGATCGTGGTCGCCTACCCGGGGATCGATCCACGGTTTCGCCCAGACGGGGAGCGTGCCGACCTGGGCGCGCCGTACGTGCTGGCCGTCTCGACGCTCGAGCCGCGGAAGAACCTGCCGACGCTGGTTGCCGCGTTCACGATCCTGCGGCGCCGCCGGCCCGAGTTGACGCTCGCGCTCGCGGGGCTCGAGGGCTGGGAGGATCGCCCGCTGGCGGCGGAGGGCGTGCGCCTCCTCGGATTCGTCTCGGACGAGGAGCTCGCCCGGCTCTACCGCGGGGCGAGCGCCTTCGCGTACCCCTCTCGCTTCGAGGGGTTCGGCTTGCCGGTCGTCGAGGCACTCGCGAGCGGGACGCCGACCGTCGTCTCGTCGCATCCGTCGCTGGACGAGGCCTCCGGCGACGCAGCGCTGCGCGCCGACCCCGACGACCCCGATGCATTCGCGGACGCGCTCGAGGCGGCGCTCGACGCGCCTCGCGGCGTCGGCGAGGCTCACGCGGCCCGTTTCACCTGGCGAGCCTGTGGCAAAGCCCTCCTGGCCGGCTACCAAGGCGCCCGAGACCCGAGCCTGTCCAAGTAACAGACTGTTACTTAGTCTCCAGCGCCGCCATTTCTCCGATAGCCGCTTTCAAGTAACAGACTGTTACTTAGTCGAGCGTCCATTTCTCAATGAGCGGCTTCAAGTAACAGACTGTTACTTTCTCTGGGCAATGCGCGTGGGCATCGACGTCTCGTCGCTCGCGCTCACGCGGGCGGGCACGGCGCGCCACATCGACTCGCTGCTCGAGGCTCTCGGGCACGAGCCCGACGTGGAGCTGCGTCGCTACGGGCTGGGTGGATCGAGCCGCGCGCTCGTCCCGCTGCGCGACATCGGCTGGTACCTCGCCGCCCTGCCGGCGAAGGCGAAGCGGGACAAGGCCGACGTCCTGCACTGCCCGACCCATCGCGCGCCCGTGAGCTCACCCGTGCCGCTCGTCGTCACCTTCCACGACCTCGCAGTGCTGCGCCACCCGGAGACCTTCAACCGCTGGACGCGCACCTACAGCCGCCACGCGCTGCCGCGGGTGGCCAAGGCCGCGCGGAGGCTGATCGCCGTCTCCGAGTTCACGAAGCGCGAGCTGCTCGACCTCCTCGACGTGCCCGCAGAGAAGGTGCACGTGATCCCGAACGCCGTCGGCCCGCCCTTCGAGCCGAACGGCGACGCGGCGGCGGGCGACTACGTGCTCGCCGTCTCGACGCTCGAGCCGCGGAAGAACCTGCCGCGCCTCCTCGAGGCCTACCGCCGCGCACGCCTGAACGGGCTCGAGCTGCTCGTCGCAGGGGCCCGTGGCTGGGGTGGCGTCCGGGTCGAGGGCGACGGGATCCGCTGGCTCGGTGAGGTCGGCGACGCGGAGCTGGCGCGGCTCTACCGCGGCGCGAGCTGCGTCGCCTACGTCTCGCTCTACGAGGGGTTCGGGCTGCCCGTGCTCGAGGCGATGGCCTGCGGCGCCCCGGTTGTCGCTGGGCGGAACGAGGCCGCGGAGGAGGTCGCGGGCAACGCCGCCGTGCTGGTCGACCCGCTCGACGCCGACGCGATCGCAGCCGGGCTCACCGAGGCGGTCGAGCGCCGGGCCGAGCTGCGAAGGCTCGGGCTCGAGCGGGCCAGGGCCTTCGACTGGCGCCAGGTGGCGCGGGCCACCGTCGAGGTGTACCGGGAGGCGGCGGCGTGAGCGACCCGCTGGTGGTCATCGACGCCGACGTGCTCGGCCGCCAGCGCACCGGCGATGAGACGTACATCCGCGGGCTGCTCGGGGAGCTCGCAGGTGCGCCGGGCCTCCGGCTGGCGGCCATTACCCGGCGGCCGGACCTGGTACCGGAGGGCATCGAGCCGATCGAGCTTCCCGCCCACAGCCAGACGCTGCGGATGGGGTTCCGCGTGCCGAGACTGCTCCGGCGGCTGCGGCCCAAGCTCGCGCATTTCCAGCACTCGCTCCCTCTCTCGTGCCCGTGCCCGGCGGTGCTGACCGTGCACGACCTCTCGTTCGAGCGCGACTCGGCGGTCATGGGGCTCCGCGACCGGCTGACCTTCAAGGCGGCGGTACCGAGATCCGCGCGCCGGGCTGCGCGCGTGCTCGCCGTCTCGGAGCTGACGAAGCGCGACCTGATCGAGCACTACGGGATTCCCGAGACCAAGATCGTGGTCACCCCGAACGGGGTCGACCCGGCCTTCACGCCGCAAGGCTCGAGCCCCAACGGTGAGCCCTACGCGCTCTTCGTCGGCGCCCTGCAGCCGCGCAAGAACGCCGGCATCGCGATCGAGGCGCTCGCCCTCCTCGGCGAGGGCGCACCGAGGCTCGTCGTCGTCGGCAAGGATCACGGCGGGCGGGCCGACGCGGAGCGGGCCGCCGAACGGAACGGCATCGCAGGCCGTGTCGACTTCCGCGGCCACGTGTCCCAGGAGGAGCTCGCAGCCCTCTACCGCGGCGCCGCCTGCCTGGTCTTCCCCTCGCGCTACGAAGGGTTCGGGCTGCCGATGGTGGAGGCGATGGCCTCGGGCACGCCCGTGGTGGCGACCACGGCCGGCGCGTTGCCCGAGGTGGCAGGCGGCGCGGCGATCCTCGTGGAGGAGCGCAACCCGGTCGCACTCGCCGGCGGGATCGAGCGGGCGATCGCCGACCGCGAGCGGCTCGTGGCCGCAGGGCTCGAGCGGGCCCGCCAGTTCACCTGGGCCGAGACCGCCCGCCGGACGCTCGAGGTCTACCGGTCGCTGCTGTGAACGTGGCAGCGATCGTGATCTGGACGCCGGGCGATCCGGATCCCGGCCCCTGCCTCGAGTCGCTCGAGAGCCAGGTCGACGAGCTCGTGCTGATCGCCAACCCGGGCGGCACACCCGCGGCTGGGCGCGCACGGCTGATCGAGAACGACCGCACCCTCGGCTTCGGGGCCAACATCAACCGCGGCGTCGCGGCCACGAGCGCGCCCTTCGTGATCGCCTCGAACCCGGACATCGAAGCGACGCCGGGATCGGTTGCGGCCTTGCGCGAGTTCACCGAAGCCCACCCGCGAGCCGGGATCGTCGGCCCGCAGATGCACTACCCCGACGGGCGCTGGCAGCCCTCGCGGCGCAGCTTCCCGACGGTGACCGGCACGCTCGTCCGCCGCACCCCGCTCCGACGAGTCCTGCACCCCGAGCAGCGACAGCGCAGCCACTACCTCCTCGACGAGCGGCCGGAGGGGCCTGCGGAGTCGGACTGGCTGCTCGGCGCGTTCCTCTTCCTGCGCCGCGAGGCGCTGGCCGAGCTCGGCGGTCTCGACGAGGGCTACCACCTATACGGCGACGACATCGACCTCGCCTACCGGGCGCGAAAGGCGGGCTGGGAGCGCTGGTACGTGCCCGAGGCGATCGTCGTCCACCACCACCAGGCAGTGACCGACCGCCGCCTCTTCACCCGGCGGACGCTCTGGCACTGGCGCAGCATCCTGCGCTTCGTCCGCAAGCACCCTGAGAGCCTCCGCGCGCTCTAGGGCTCGAAGGCGAAGGAAACCTGGGCGCCAAGCTGGCGGGTGTCGGCGAGGCCGAACTGCGCAGGCGAGAACGTCGGCTGCACACGGACCACGACCCGCAACGGAGGCCGGCGCGCGGCGAATGTGAACGTCCGCTGCTCGAGCCTGTGCAGGACCCAGACGCGCGCGCCGTAGACCTCCGCGAGGCCGGTCCCAGACGCCGCGGGACGGCCGAGCGTGATCAGCACCCGGCCCGGCACGTCGGTTCCGCCCCAGCCCTTGCGGCCCAAGGTCACCACCATCTGCCCGGCGCGCTGCCCCGGCGAGGCGAAGACCGTGTACTGCGCCTCCGATCCCATCCACCCGTCGCCGTAGACGCCGGCCGTCGTCGTGCCGACGCGGAGCGAGTCGCCGATGCGGTAGAGGACGAGACGGTCGCTCTGGCCCCCGACCGCCACTCGCTTCCCGGCAAACGGCACGCTCCGGTCGACGAGCGCATAGCGCACCCCACCCGGGACCGGCGGCGCGATCCGCCCGGAAGCGGTGTCGAGCGTTGTCGCCGTCTCCGGAAGCGGGCAGATCTCGCCCGCTCCGACGCTGTAGACGTGAGCGACGTTCGGGTTCCAGAACTCGGTCTGGAGCAGGAGCACCGAGGCGTCCGGGCCCAGCTCCGGCGTGTTCACGTAGACCACCGGCTTGTCGCGGCCCACGGCGTGCTCGACCCAGCTCGGATCGCTGCCGGCCACCGCACGTCCCTCGTGATTGCGAGTGTGGTCGATGATCGACGTGCTGGCGACGCCGAGGTACGCCACCAAGAGGAGCGGCAACGCGATCCTGGCGATCGGCCGCGCGCAGATCGCGAACAGGAAGGCCGCCAGCACCGCCGCCGCCGCCAGCGCGGCCTTCAGCTCGTGGATCCTGCCCGGGAGGTAGAGCATGAAGCGGTAGAGAGCGCTCAGCGTGATGCCGTTGACGGAGTCGGGCGTGACCACCTGGGCGAGGCTGAGACTCAGCAGAAGAAGAGCAGGCACGGCAAGGGCAATCGCCGTCCCCACCCGGGGGCGAGGCAGATCGCGCGCCAGCCAGAGCACAAAGGCCAGCAGAAGCAAGGGCTCGAGGTAGAAGGTGTAGCGCTCGAACAGCGCGGCCGTGGTCGTGGCCGCGAACGCACCGGTCTCGACCAGCACCCAGAGCATCGCCGCCGGGACGACGGCGAGGAACGCCCGCTCGGCAGCGGTCGTAGGGACACGCCGAACCGCCAGCCAGAGCAGCACGATCAGCGCACTCACGGGGACGAGCCCGATCACCAGCCCGAGCTCCGCGAGGTGCTTCACCGTCCAGCGCGCGGTCGTGACGACCGGGTAATGGGCCTCGGCGAGCGACTGGTACGGACCGAGCCCGCTCGAGAGCGGCGCTCCGCTGACCACGAGCTTGTAGAAGACGTACAGGAGCGCGCCGCCCACGAGCAGCGCTCCGGCCGGCCAGAGCCGCCGGAGCCACGAGGCCAGCTCGTCCCGCGGCACCCCCGCCCGGGAGTCGAAGCCGAGCTTCAGCAGCACGGCCGTCGGGACGACCAGTAGCAGCACGATCCCCTGCACGCGGATACTCACCGCCAGACCGATCGCCGCGAAGGCCAGGAGCTGGGCGAGAAGAGTCGGGCGCTCGAGCATGTACGCGATCGCGAAGACCGCCAGCACGAAAACCGGCAGGAACACGGCCTCCGTCATCAACAGCTCGGAGTAGAAGAAGCCCGGCAGTAGGAGCGTGAGAGCGGCTGCCAGCAGCGCGCCGGCAGGCGGCACGATCCGCCGGCCCCAGAGGTAGACCGGCACCGCGGTCAGGGCCATCGCCGACGCCGTGATCCCTTTTGCCAAGGCGTAGGTCGTCCCCATCGAGTCCGCGAACCAGGCCGGTGCGATCAACAGCGGGTAGAGGAGGCTCTGGTGCAGCGTGACATCGCGAAAGAGGTACTGGCCGTGGTCGGCAAGGTTCTTGGCGAGGTTCGCGTAGATGAACTCGTCGCAGAGGACGACCGGAGCCACCAGCCCGCGCGTCTGCACGATGCGGATGACGGCCGCGGCGACCACGAGCCCGATCAGGGCCAGCCCCGCCCAGCGTTGCCGCGCCCAGGCCTGGGCGCGTGCAGCCGACGTCACGCGCCGGCGGGTCGGTAGTGGAACGTGACCTGCGCGCCCAGCTGCCGGGTGTCGGGCTGCCCGTAGGTCGACGGCGAGAACGTCGGTGAGATGGTGACCGTGATCGCGAAGGGCCCGTGCGCGACCGGCACCTCGAAGGTCCGCGTCGCGCCGCTGTGAATCGTCCAGCGGCCGACGACCTGACGGCCGCCGTTCGCGATCCGCTCGATCCGGACGTGCCCCGGCACGTCGGGCCCGGTCCAGTTCGCCCGCGACAGCGAGATCGAGACCGTGCCGCGCGGGCTGCGCGGGCTGTAGTGGCTGTACGACGCTGCCGAGCCCATCCACCCGTCGCCGTAGACCCCGCTTGTGGCGGCCGACAAACGCAGCGGCCCGCGCGTGCGATACAAGCCGAGCGGAGGATGCGCGGCGATCAGGCGTCCGTCGAGCGGGAACGAGAGATCCGCGACCACGTAGGGAATGCGAAGCCTCGCACCCGCCGGGTCGACCAGGAGACCGCTCCCCGGCGAGGTCACCATCGTCTCGGTGAAATGGCTCAACCCTGAGTTGTTCAGGTCCAGGACCGGTCCCACGCTCCGGTTCCAGAACTCGTTCTGCCAGAGCACCTGGCTCTCGATCGACGGTTCGAGCGACGTCCCGATCAGGTAGGCGGCGTCACCTCCGGAGCCGATGCGCTTGTCGACCCAGCTTTGGCTCCCCAATGCACCTGCGGCGTTGCGAATCCCGACCGAGTAGTCGTGCAGCGCAGTGGTCACGAAGTAGGAGGAAAGAAGGAGAAAGCCGGCGACCGCTGCGGGCAGGACGAGCGAGGCATAGGCGTCGCGAGGCCAGAGCATGAATGCAATCGCCGCCGCGATGCCGCCGACGAGCAGGAAGTGCCGCGCCTCCGGGATGCCGCCTGGGAACCTCTCCGACATGCGCAGGAACGGGATCAGGCCGAACGTGTCCGAGTAGATCGAGACGTTCAGGAGGCTGCCGAGCGGCAGCGCGAACAACAGGATCGCCGGAACGATCGCTGCAATCGCTCCCAGCACGGGCGGCCGCGGGAGACCCCGGTCGAGCCAGAGGGCGAAGGCAAGGAAGAGCAGCGGAGCGAGGAAGAACACGTACCGCTCCTCGATCCGGAACGAGAAGCGTGAGGCGAAGACCGCCACCTCGACCACGATCCACGCGACGGCGGCAGTGGTCACCGCGAGGAACGCGCGTTCCGCCTCGTTGCGGGTGCCGCCCCGCCTGAACGCGAGCCCGAGCAGCACCAGGAGCGCACACGCCGGCAGCACGCCGACCGAGAGGGGCAGCTCGGCGAAGTGGAGCAGCACCCAGTGGCGGATCTCGCCGAGCGAGTAGCCGCCGCGCGCGACGGCCTGGTACGACCCGAGCCCGCTCGAGAGCGAGCGCCCGGTCGCGACCTCGCGCAGCAGGTAGAGGGCGGCGCCCGCCACGAGCAGCGCGCCGGTGAGCCAGTAGCGCCGTAGCTCCGACCAGGCATAGCGGTACCACGGTCCTCTCGGCGCCGCCCGCAGCTCGAACAGCACCTTCAGCAGGATTGCGGTCGGCAGCACCGCCACCAGCACCAGCCCCTGGAGACGGACGGACGAGGCGAGCAGGATCGCCGCGAACGCGAGCCCCTGGCGGAGCAGCGTCGGGCGCTCCGAAGCGGCGGCGAACGCGAACGCGGCCAGCACGAAGGCCGGCAGGAACGCGTTCTCGGTCATCAGCATCCCCGTGTAGACGAACGAGGGGACGATCAACGTTAGGGCCACGGCAATCACGGCGTTCAACGGCGAGACGAGGCGTCGGGCCCAGAGGAAGAGCGGGATCGCGGCGGCCGTCATCAGCACCACGTTCAGCGCCTTCGCGATGCCGTAGGTCGTCGACATCGGGTGGAACCACCAGGCCGGCGAGATCAGCGCCGGGTAGGTGACGCTGACGACGTCGCTGGGCGCGCCGCGGATCAGGAAATGGCCGCTGGAGGCGAAGCTCTTCGCCATCTCCGAGTAGATCAGCTCGTCGACCATGATCCACGGGGTGACGATCTGGCCCGCAAGCCAGAGGCGCACGGCGACTGAGACGAGCAGCAGCGCGGCGACCGCCAGCGCAGCGGCACGTGCGGGGCTGCCGACGGCGACGCGAAGGCGCTCCGGCCAGGCCGCAGCGCGAACCAGGGGCCGTTCAGCGGCCGCGGCCGACCTCCCCTAGCCGCTCGGCGATCTCGCCGAGGGCCTCCCCGTCGGGGCTCAGCCCGGTCTCGGCCGCAGCAGCCGCGACTTCCGCCTGGACCGCCTCGCGCACGGCCGCGCCGCCCGCAGCCTCCTCGAGCGCGGCGGCGTAGGCGTCGGCCACGTGCCCGAGCTCGTGCTCGCCCTCGGCGAGCGCACGCCCGGCGGCGCCCATCGCCTCCCGACGCCCGGGGTCACGCGCAAGGCCCTCGAGCGCGCTCGACAGCGCCTCGACCTCACCGTCCTCGACCGGAATCTTGACCGCGACGTCGTCGGGCAGGTCGGCGAACCAGCCGACATCGCTGACCACGAGCGGGCGGCCGAGGCTCATCGCCCGCATGACCACCCCCGAGGTCTCGCCCATCGTCGGGAAGCGAAGGCTGACGCAGACGTCGCTCGCGGCCAGCAGCGACCAGAGCCGCTCCTCGTCGACGTACTCGTGGTGGACCGCTCCCTCGGGAAGCTCGAGCTCGAGGCCCGGGGCGAGGGAGCCGACGAGCAGCAGAAGCGCCTCGGGCACGCGACTGCGAAGGAGCGCAAACGCCTCCAGCAGCTGCCGCAGTCGCTTCGACGGGTTCAGGTGCCCGAAGCAGCCGACGACGAAGCGGTCGCCCGGCAGGTCGGCCGGAGTTGTCGTCGGCGCCGGCCAGGCCGGATGCGGGATCCGCCAGACAGGGCCCGCGTAGCCATGGTCCTGCACGCGGCGCTCGACGTAGCGGGAGTGGACGATCGCGCCCGTCGAATACCTCAGCACCTCGCCGGTGAGCGGGTACTCGGGCGCTCGCCTCTCCCAGACGGGCGGCAGGAGGCCGTCGACGACCCCGTGGGCGAGCATCCGTCCCACCGGGCCGGCCTCGCGCTGCATCGCGTCGAGGTAGCCGTCGGTGTCCTTCCGGCCGAGAGTCATCCCCGCGATGAGATGGTGCAGGACGAAGTCGTGCAGGACGACCATGCCGGGTCGCTTCCGCAGGGCTTCGACGATCCACCAGTGGTGCTCCGGGTCGTTGCCGACGTGGTACAGCGGGAGGTCCGTGCCGCGCGGCGTCCGGCGACCCGGGCGGCGAACGACGGCGACCTCGACCCGCTGCTCCAGCGCGGGGAGCAGCAGGGCGCTGTAGTCGGCGATCCCGGAGCGCTCCGGGGGGAGCGGCGAGTAGTAGGCGACCTTCACGCCAGCAGCCGGTCGATCGCGTGATCCCAGGAGACGAGCTCCGCCTGCCGCTTGCCGGCCTGCCCCCATTCGCGGGCCGAATCGACGTGCTCGGCGAGCCACGCGCACGCCTCGGCAAGCGCGGCAGCGTTCGGCTCGACCACGAGCCCGGTGCCGCGGTCGCGCACGACCTCGAGCGGACCACCCGCATCGGTGGTCGTGACTACCGGCTTCTCCGCGAGGAACGCCTCGAACGGGACCATGCCGAAGTCCTCGTCCACCGGCGCGTAGTAGACGGCCAGGCAGCGCGCGTAGAGATCGGCGAGCTCTTCCTCCGAGACTCGCCCCGCGAACTGTGCACGGCCGTCCAGCCCCCGCTCACGCGCGAGCTGCTCCAGGCGGCCCCGGTCCGGGCCGTCGCCCGCGATCACGCAGCGCAGCGACGAGTCGGCCCCCAGCGCCTCGAGCAGCAGGTCGACCCGCTTCGCCCGGTCGATCCGCCCCACCGAGAGGACGAAGTCGCCGTACTCGTCGCAGCGGTACGGCAGCTCCTGCGGCGGATGCGGCAGAACCTCGGCGAGGAGCCCTGTCGACCGCTCGAGCCGGTCGGCGACGTTCCGCGAGGTGGCGAAGAGCTTTCGGGCCTCACCGAGCGCGAGCCGGTCGAGCCGGTGCACCTCACGCCGCAGCGCCCGTCCCTCGGGCGACTCGTCGAACTGCCCGAGCTCGGTGCGATCGAGCTCGTAGGCCTGGCGGAACTGGTGCAGGAGCCAGACGACCTTGTTCCGGTGACGCACCGCGTACGAGGGGAACTTCGTCGCGATCACGAGGTCGATCGGGGCGCCGTCGGCTTCGTCGAGGTCGAGCAGCCGCCAGAGGAACGCCTGCGTCAACACCCGCTCGCCGGGATACCACTTGAACGGCACGGTCACGAGCTCCGCCTCGTGGCCGCGCTTGCGCAGCTCCTCGACGAGGCGGTCGCTCACGATCTCGGCGCCCCCGCGGACGAAGGGCACCTGGGGCGCGCAAACGGCGATCCTCATGTGCGGGCGAGGATGGCGTAGTCCAGCGGCCCGAACAGCAGCTCGTTCAGACGGCGGACGTTTGCGGCGATCGTCGGATCCGCCGGCTCGACGAGCTTCTCCTCCGGCTCGTTGGCAAAGCGCACCTCGACCGAGTCGAAGCCGGACTGGCGCGCGAGCAGCTCCAGGGTCTCGGGCACGAGCGGCTGCGCGTGCGTGAGGTCGGCGAAGTAGTTGCGCAGGGCGATCGGCGAGAGCGGGTTGATCGTCTCGGCCACGAGCAGGCCTCCCGGCCGCAGCTTGGCGGCCGCCAGCTCGAGCAGGCGGACGAGCTCGGAGGCGGGCAGGTGCTCCACGACCTGTGCCGCGAAGATCCCGCCCAGCGAGCCGTCCTCGAGACCGTCCAGATGCTCGATCGCCCCGGCCTGGTCGACCTCCAGGCCCTCGCCGCGGCAGTAGGCGACCATGTCCGCCGTCGATGTCCACCCCGCGCGCCTCCACGCCTGCCTCGCCCAGGAGCCCGAGGAACTCGCCGCGACCGCAGCCGATATCGAGCACGGGGGCGGCGTCGCGAAACTCGTCGACGTAGGCCCGCTGCCGGTCGCGAATGCGCTCCGTCGGCCCGCGCATCCGGCTCTCGTAGGCGAAGTAGTCGGGGAAGACGACCGGGGCGGTCGGCGCGGTGGCAGGCGCAGCAGCGGCAACCGGCGCCGCCGGAGCCCGCTCGCGCCGCTCGAGCCTGGTGAGGCGCTCGTCCAGCTCGACCACGCGCTCGAGCCGCGGGCCGAAGACGGCAAGGGCCGACTGCTGCTCGTCCCAGACCGAGTCCAGGAGCTTCAACACGGCGGCGTTGAACCGGCGCTGTTCGGCCGCGAGCGGCTCGACGTACCAGCGCATCGACTTGCGCAAGACGCCCTTGAGCGGCGTGAGCGCAAGTCCCCGGAGGCGCCCGTAGCGCCCGGGCCGGTCTTGAAACGGACGTTCGGCGCTGACGGCCCAGAGCTGCTCGGCCTGACGCCGGCGTTCCGGATACCGGCCCGCGCCGTTTCCGCCGCCGCCGTCAGCCGCGGTCGACCTCCTCGCGCAGGCGCGCGAGAATCGTCTCGAATTCCGCTTCCTGAGCGGTCAGACCGTCCTCAGACACTTCGCAATTGTAGGCACCGTGCCGGTGCGGTCTTGCGTCAGTCCGGCTCGGGTTCCTCTTCCCGAAGCCGGTTTTCGAGAATCGCCAGACGCTGCGCGAGGATCGTGTTCTGCTCGGACAGCTTCGAGATCACCGTCGAGTAGTGCAGCAGCACGAGCATGATGAACAGTGCGGCGAGCACGAACAGCGCGGACGGCGGGTACGCGATCCCGACCAGGTCGGCCGCGGAGCTGAGGAGGCTGCGCCAGATCGCGAGGACGAAGATGACGAGCCCGGTCAGCAGCCAGAGCAGCGCGTAGCGCTCCTGCAACCGGCGGCTGCGGATCAGCTCGAAGATGATGATCAGGAGGATGAGCGCGGCGATCGCAGCCGCAACTGAGACTCGAAACGGTGTCATGGTTCCTCCGAAGGCGTCGGGTACCGGCGAAAGAGCCCGATGAACAGGGCCAGCAGGACCTTGATCATGTAGTAGACCGAGCGAAGGGCGGTGATCGAGGAGTTGCCCGTCTCGCGCACGCGCATCTGGACCGGTACCTCGATCATGCGCAGCCCGTGCCGCGACAGCAGGACCGTCGCCTCGACCTCGGGGTAGTCGTGCGGGTAGTCGGCCGCGAAGAGCCGGATCGCCTTGCGGTTGACGGCGCGGAAGCCGGAGGTCGTGTCGGTGACGCGCTGGCGCACGATCAGCGAGACGATCGCGGCGAAGAGGTGGATGCCGACGCGCCGGAGCCGCGTGCCGCGGTAGCCGCCGCCGTCGGCGAAGCGAGTGCCGACCACCATGTCCGCGCGATCGTCGAGGATCGGCTCGAGCAGGCGCGCGATCTCGCCGGGATCGTGCTGGCCGTCTCCGTCGACCTGGACTGCGAGGTCGAACCCGTTCTCCAGCGCGTACTGATACCCGGTCTGCACCGCCCCGCCGATGCCGAGGTTGAATGGCAGCTCGAGGACGATCGCTCCCGCCTTCTCCGCTGTCTCGGCGGTACGGTCGGTCGACCCGTCGTCTATGACGACGACTTCGAACTCGGGATCGGCGGCGCGGATCTCGCGGATCACCCCGGCCACCGAATCCTCCTCGTTGTACGCCGGCACGACGACGATCCGGCGCACCCCGACGAGACGTGGGTCGCGAGTCGATGGACGGCTGACGACCAACTCCTCGTTGCTCATTGCCCTGAGCGTACCCGGCATCGCCTAGCCTTCAGTCCATGAGCGAGCCGATGAGGGCGGTGGTTCTGGCAGGGGGACTCGGAATGCGCCTGCGCCCCTACACGACGATCCTCCCCAAGCCGTTGGTGCCAATTGGAAACCGCCCGATCCTTGAGCATATTCTCGGGCGGCTCCACCTTTGCGGCGTCAGGACGGTCGACCTCTGCGTCAGCTACCTCGGCCAGCTGATCCAGGTCTACTTCTCGCAGTCTGACGCACTCCCCGATTCTCTCGAACTGCGCTGGCACTGGGAGAATGAGCCGCTCGGGACCGCCGGCGCGCTCCGGTTGGTGCCCGATCTCGGCGGGACGTTCATCGCGATGAACGGCGATGTCCTGACAACGCTCGACTACCGGCGAGCTGATGGAGTTCCACGAGGCCAGCGGTGCCGCGTTGACGATCGCCACCCACGCGAGGCGCGTACCGATCGACCTCGGCGTGATCGAGACTGAAGGCGACTGGATCGTCGGCTACCGAGAGAAGCCGCAGCTCGACTACGACGTCAGCATGGGCATCTACGTCTACGAGCAGCGTGCGCTCGAATTTCTTCCAGCGGAGGGCGCCTACCAATTTCCGGACCTCGTGCACCGACTTCTCGACGCCGGCGAGAAGGTCGCGGGCTTCCGCAGCGGGGCCGAGTGGTTCGACATCGGCACGACCGACGAGCACCAGCGCGCCGTCGAAGCCTTCGAGCGCTCGCCCGAGATCTTCGCGTGAGCGACGCAGAGCTCGAACGGATCCGTACGGAGTACCAGGCGCGCGACGCGGCGACCGACAGCCCCTACCGCTGGGACAATCCAGGCTACGTCTCGTACATGCAAGGCGTCGAGCGGGCGCTGCTTCGCGCGCTCGACGACGCCGGCGTTTCGCTCGCCGGCGCACGGGTTCTCGACGTCGGCTGCGGCAGCGGGTACTTCCTGCACCGCTTGCGCGACTACGGCGCCGGCGAGGCACACGGGATCGACCTGATGGAGAATCGGATCGCCGCCGGGCGAGAGCGCTACCCGGCACTGCATCTCCATGTCGGCAGTGCGACCGAGCTTCCCTTCGAGGACGGCGAGTTCGATCTCGTCACCCAGTTCACGTGCCTCTCGTCGATCCTGGACGACGAGGTGCGGCTGGCCGCCGCGCGCGAGATGCGCCGCGTCTCGCGCGCCTGGGTGCTCTCGTTCGACATGCGAGGCATGCGCCGCCCGGGCTCGCGGAAGGCGACCGGCACTCCAACCGTGCCGCTCGACGAGCAGGAGCTCCACCGGCTCTTCGGCAGGAGCCTGCGCTGCTGCGAAAGGCGAGCCTCGCGTTCGAGCTCTCGCAGCTCGCTGGTAAACATGACGTCGTCGCTAGAGGATTGGAAGCACTACCTCCTTGCAGGAGCCACTTCCTCGGCCTCTGGCGAGCCAGCCCATGAGCGAGACGCCTTCCCCCGCTGAGACCGCTGCCTACTATCAAGACTTCTCGCTCCAAGCCGGCGCCGAGCACTGGCTCCACGACAACGGCCGCCACTTGCGCATCCGTCAGGAACTCGTGCGGCTGCTCGGCTCGGTTCGAGAGCTGCGCATTCTCGACGTCGGCTGCGGTGCAGGCGTGCTGACCAGCTATCTCTGCCGACACGGCGCGGTGACCGGCACCGACCTGAGCGCGCCAGCGATCGAGCTTGCGAGTCAGCTGGAACCTCGCGCTCGCTTCGTTGTCGGCCGCTTCGAAGAGCTCGACCTCAGAGGCGAATTCGATCTGATCACGATGTTTGACGTGCTGGAGCACGTGCCGCCCGATAAGCGCCCGGCGCTCTTCACCCGGTTGGATGCGTTGCTAGCCCCGCATGGTTGGCTTGTGTTAACCACCCCGCATCCCGGCTACACGCGTTGGTTGCACAAGCACCGTCCCGAGCTCCTTCAGATCGTGGACGAACCGGTTCCGCCGGACACCGTGATGACGCTCGCAAACCAGCACGATCTCGAGCTCATCGACTATCGAACCTACGACGTCGACGTGCCGGGTGCCCGCCAGTATCAACAGTTCGCCTTCGCTCGAACCCAGAACGCACTGAAGCTTCCCGCTGGCGGCTCAGGGCGGCGCTTAGCCCTCCAGGCAGCGGCGCTTCCAATGGCCCCTCTCCCGGCGCTACGGCGCCTAAGGCATGCACTGCTACTCGCGCGCTTGAACCGGCGGGAGACCGCGAAGTGGCTGCTCGGGCGACGAGATGCTCGTCCTCCTCATAGCGAGCGGTAGATCTCGTCCCAGACGCCGCCGACAACCTCGAGCGACCACCGCGCGGCCGCTCGAGTTGCGATTTCTGAACGGTCGAACTCCTCATATCGATCGAGGAGCGCACCGAGGGCCAAGGCTAATCGCTCCGGGTCTCCTGCCGGCGCGAACTCTCCCGCGGTGCCGACAGCAGCCGGGATGCCGCCGACGCTTGTTGCCGCCACAGGCAACCCGGAGCAAAGGGCCTCGAGCAACGCGACAGGCAAGTTCTCGCTGTGGCTCGAAAGCACAAACACATCCGCTCTACGAAGCGCCTCGGCGACGCGCGTCGAATCGGCTTCGCCCAAGAAGCGCACCTGCCGTTCCACCCGAAGCTCGACCGCGAGCCGCTCAAGCGCCGGCGTGAGAGGGCCGTCTCCGATGAGCTCAAGGGTAAGACCCGGCCGGCGAGCGACGATCGTTGCGTAGGCCCGCAGCAGCACGTCAAGGCCCTTGACCTCAACATGCCGCGCCACGTTGACGAGACGTACTGGCTCCGTGCTCAGCGACAAAGGCGGGTGGAAGGTGCCCGTGTCGACCGCGTTCGGAACTACCCGAAAGCGACCTCGCACGCCGTAGCCCTCGATGGCCTGCCGCAACTGGTCGTCGACGGGGCAGATGAGAGCCGCGCGTCTGAACGCAATCCGGGCACGACGCAACGCACTCGATGTGATCAGACCTCGCGTCCATTCGCTCGAGTGCTCGCTGATCACGACCGGTCGGCGAAGTACGGCGCCCACCAACACGGCGGCCCAACCCATTCGGTGAACGTGAGCGTGCAAAAGATCAACCGACGTTCCCTCTCGGGCAAGGCGCCTCGCCACCGACAACACCCCTGACAGAAACGCGATCTTCTCCAACCCGCGCCGATAGGAGAGCCGAACGATCGCGAGCGGCCCGTCACGTTCCTCAGCAAGCGCGAAGAGGCTCCTTCCACTCGCGCTGGATCCTTCGTCGACCACAACAACGACGCGATGTCCATATGCGGCAGCAGCTCTGGCATGGTCACGCACGAAGATGCCGGCCAGCGGACTCTCCTCCGTCGGATACCAGGCCGGCAGGATGAGAATGGTGCGCGCTGACAGCGAACCCGCGGTCAGCGCGAGGCCACCGACTTACGACAGACGACGATTTCTGTAGACGGACCTTCCTTGAGGAGCCGGGTCAGCACTAGCTCTAGCGGGTAGAGCAGAGCACCGACGGCCTCGCCATAGCGCGGGCCACGTCGTACGAGCAAGTTGACAGCTGTCCAGCTGCGCCGTAGAAGGCCGCTGTCGGAGTCGACCGGGGAGTTCATGAGTACGAAAAGCGGCCGCCGGGATTCGATCGTCAGGCCCGCTTTGCTAAGCAAGCCCACGATTTCCTCGATGCCACGATCCACCTCGTGCCGAGTACGCGCGGGACTGTGGTGAAGCAGATTCTCGCTCAGCACGAGGACACCGCCCGGCGCCAGTAGCGCAGCAAGGTTTCTGATCGCATTGGCATAGAGACCGTCGTCGACGATGTGGTAGAGCACATCCATCACGGAAACGGCGTCGAAGGTTCCCAGGCCGGGTGGCAGCTGGGCCGTGAATGTCGAGCTTCCAGAGATTGTGGCTCGGGAGGCGGCCACGGAGCCGGTCGACGGCTACGGACGTCAGGTCCCGAGCCCGTGACGTCGTCGAGACCGAGTTCCTTCCACCTCTCGATATAGAAACCGGTCCCGCTTCCCACATCGAGCACTCGTCCTTCCGGCATCACACGACCGCGAAGAGCGCGTCGGAAGACGCGTCGGCGCACGGCGTACATCCACTTGTTGTAGGACTCGCCCAAGCCAAGCCATCCAACTCCCGCGAGCGAATAGGTCTCCTCGAGCCGCTGCGACCAGTAACGCTCGGGGTTAAAGCCCGCAGTCTTCTGGCGGTCACGGCGCGCGGGACGTTAGCAGCGGCTTTCCGGCCGACTCAAGAATCGATCGCGGGCGAGGAAGGGCAGCTGTCCGATAGTCCGCGAGGTCGGCGCTTGTAGGCACGAGACCATCACGCAGGCTAATGCGCGTAAGGTGGCGGAAGAAGCCAAGCGCGAGCACCGCAGTGAGGCCGTAGGAGATCGACGAGCCGATCGCCGCGCCCCACTCGCCGAATGGCGGGATTAACGAGATGTAGAGGGCCAGAGTGAGCGACACGGTGATCAAGCCGACGTAGAGCGTGTAGCGCGGGTGGCCCCGGCCGGCGATCGCGGACGAAAGGATCTTGCCGATCCCGAGCAATAGCACGCCTGGGAGCAACACGAAGCCGAGCGTCGTCGTCTCGTCGAACTTGTCGCCGTATAGCAGCGGCACGGCGACGACCAGCAGCGCGCCAACGAGAGCCCGCCGGCAGCGTCAGTAGGACGCCGTGCCGTATCGCCTTGGCAAGGCGGCGTCGGACTCCTGGGCGCTCACCTCCCCGCCAACGCCGACTCTTCGAGGCTCGCCGCTCGCGGAAAAAGCACCGTCCCCAACCCTTGAGGCAGCACCCATGCGACGCTTGTCAGGGTCAACGCGACGGAATACACACCAACGTCTCGCGCGCTCGCGAAGCCGCCGAGGATCAGGATGTCGAAGCGGTAGTTGATCTGCTGAAGAAGGTTCGCGCCCCAGCTCTGGAGCCCGAAGCGCAGGGCACGTGGCCAAGAGTCGCCCTTGTCGACCACCGTATCGCGGCGGCCTCCTTGACGAGACAGGAGTGCGCCGATCACGGCGCCGACCACCGCTGCCGCCGGTAGGCCGATGACTGCTCCCGTCAGCCCGAAGGGAATCGCCAGGCCGACGCCGATCAGCAGCAGCGTGGCCGAGTGCGAGATCTCGAGCGCCGCGTAGCCTTCGTAACGCTCGCGGCCGAGCAGGATTGCGTCCGCGTACTGGAACGCGAGCAACGGAGGCAGGCTGCCTAGCGCTAGCAATGTCTGTCCTATGCCGATGCCCTGGAAACACCGAGTTCCGGGTGAGCAGAAAGAACCGAGGCCGGCCAGGCAACCGACGAGCCCAAGCACCAGAGCGGCGAGGTAGCTCGTGCGAAAAACACGGCGTACAGACCAGTGCCGGCGGCTGACCTCGTAGGTGATACCGGCGGTAAGCCCGAGCGAGACGAACATCGCCGCGATGCCGGTGAGCGTCAGCAGCAACGCGAAGCGGCCCGTCCCGTGGTCCGATCGTGCGCGCGAGCACGATGCTGAGCACTCCGCCGGCGATCAACGGGCCCCCCTGCACCAGGACAGAAAGGGCGGCACCGCCGCCGAGGTGGCGGCGTGGCTCCGTCATGCGTCCCCTCCAACAGAGCGGTAGAGCGCGTCGATTCGCCCTGCGGAGGCCGCCGGGTCAAGCTCTCGCCAGCGCGCGAACACGCCCTTCTTGGCCAAGGCGCCCCGCGAGAGATGCATCGTCCAGTAGCCGGCTGATCGCGTCCGCGATCACGTGTGCCTCCAACGGGACGAGCAGCGCCTCGCGCTCCGGCGCCAACTCGTCGCGCGCCCATTGCAGGTCCGAGAGGACGACCGGACGTCCACAAGCCAGCGCCTCCCAAACGCTGCGCGGCGAGCTGTCGCTCGAGGAGATCGAGACAACGACGTCGGCCGCGCGGTAGACATCGGGCATCGCAACCGGCCCTCTCCCGACAATCGTCACCGCCCCGTCGAGACCGAGCCGCTCGATCACGGCTTGCACATCCGGCGGCGTGGATTGTAAGTCGTGCTTGAACAGAAGCCGCGCGTCCGGGCGACCTGCCCTGACTCGCACAAATGCCTCTAGCAGTAGTTCCGGGTTGTACACACGGTCGAAGCCGCGCACGCTGACAACGAGTGGACCATCGTCCGAGACCCCCAATGCCTCACGTGCGGCGGCCCGGTTGCCAGGCGAAAACCGTACGAGATCGAGTCCCCAGCGCACGATCTCGACCCGCACCTCACGGCCGGCAAGCGCGCGGGTAGCTCGCGCGAGGTGGGCGGACGAGGCAAGAACGAGCTCCGCCCCGTCCAATGCACGCTTCGACCTTCGCCGACCGATTCCACCCAGGAGCAACACGTCCGACCCCCATGCCGAGCAAACCAGCGGCCGAAGTCCCTCTCGTGCCGCCATCCAACCAAATTCAGGCAGCCAGTGCGCGTGGACGAGATCTGGCGCGATGTCGGCCGCAACGTTCGCCAGGGCGTTACTCATGCGCATGCTGCGTATGAGCGGTGGACCTCCAGCCGGGAGCCGGTAGAGCATTCGGCCGTCGCCTCCACTTCAGGCCATTGCGGTGCAGAGCGGCCTGCCAGGTGCACCTCATATCCGGCTGCTGCAACCGCCTCGACCCAAGCAACGACATGCGGAGAGTTCAGCCAGCCGGCGACGAGAACCCGGAGGCGGTCAGCCACCTCGTGCGTCCTCGAGCACCTCTGCCAGCGTCGCCGCGTTCATGCGGCGCGAGTAATGCTCAAGCGTCCGCTGGCGAACCTCCGCCTGGTCGGGGAGGCCGTTCTCCTGCCAGCAACGCCACAACTTCAGAATTGCCTGCTCGATCGCCTTCTGGTCATGCGGATCGGCGACCACACCTGCATCCCACTCGCGCACGAGTCGGCTCGCGAGATTCTCCGGGTGGGCAAGACAGAGCAGAGGGCGGCCGGACGCAAGGTACTCGAACACCTTCCCCGACGGTGCGAGGCTCGAGCTCGGTACGTAGAGCAAGAGCGCAGTTGCGGCACACATCTCCGCCACCGCGCGAGCGTGCTCGACGTACCCCGTGCTCTCGACGTGAATCTCCGGGAGGCGGTTCGAAGCCTTCCAGCCAGGAAGAGCCCACGAACCGAACCTCTAGCCGCCTGCCGTCGATCTCACCGCGCTCGACGAGAGTCGCGAGCGCCTGCAGTACCGGGCTCGGGTCGCGGATGCCGTAGACGGTGCCGACGTACGTGAGCACGAAACGATCGGCGGGTGGCCCAGACGCAGCAGAGGGAGATCGGCCTCGTCGACGCCGTTCACGATCTCGACCCGGCGCGGGTCGTCGTGCGGCAGCCCGGCGAGGTTGAAGTAGTCGGCGGCAACCACCACGCTCCGGGCGCGGCTGGTGATCGCACGCTCAGCACGAGCCGCGAGCGCATGACAGCATGGCGGGGCTGGTTGGCGCGGTGCGCATCGACCGACCACTCGTCCCGAAAATCGGCCACCCAGGGAATACCGGTCAACCGCTGAATCAGGAGCGCAGCGACGTGGGCACCGTGCGGAGGGGAGGTCGAGAAGAGGACGTCAGGACGCTCTCGCCGGACAGCGCGCAGCCCTCCGAGCAGGGCAAACGGGGCCCACCGTAGCCCGCCGTCGGGCCAGGTCACCAAGGCGAACGAGCGCATCAGGTGCAACCGGTGAAGCACCAGTCCGATCCAATGCGCGAGAGGCAGCGCGCGCGTGCGAATCACATGCGTTGCCGCCGGCACCTCCAGAAGCAGCGAAGAGTCTCGCGCCGGGTACAGGCGGGAACGCGTCGAGACTACGGTTGCGTCCCAGCCGAGAGGCTTCAAGTACCGCACGAACTTCAGCGTGCGCTGGACGCCGCCGCCGCCGAGCGGCGGAAAGACGTACGCAAGCATGAGCACTCGCCGCCGGGGGCTCTTCATGAGAGCTGAACCTAGCGAACGCGTAACCTGGCGCCGTGGCCGACCGTACCGTGCTCGTCGTCTCGCAGCGGCCGCTCGAGCTCGGCGGCGGCGGAAGCGCCCGCTGGCGCCATCTGCGCGGAGCGCTGGAGCACTACGGGTGGCGAGTGGTCGAATGCAGTCCGCGTGTCGGCCTGACCGCTAACGAGTCGAGCACCGATCCCAAGGCCGCCCGGTTGGCAGCACACCGGGCGCGGGTGATGGCGGTCGCGGGCCGGATCTTGGACCCGTTTGCCCGGGTCCTGCGGGTGAAGCCCGAAGCCCTTGCTCCTAACAACGCCTGGGCGTTGACAGGCCGTCCATTGATCCGGTCGGCGATCAAGCGTGAGCGCCCGGATATCGTCCTCGCCACGGCGCCTCCGCCGAGCGCGTTGCTCGCAGCCGCCGCAGTGGTGGGTGACGCGCCGCTCATCGTCGAGCTGCGAGACCTCTGGGCCGGCAATCCGTACTTCGACCGCGAGAGCGCCATTCTGCCTGCCTTGCAGCGGCGCGCCCTTCGGCACTCAGCCGCCGTTGTCACCGTCACCGATGGGTGTCGGGAGGGTCTGCTCGCCGTCGATCCAGAGGTCCGACAACGCCTCCACGTGTTCCCGAACGGCTTCGACAGCGCCCTCCTTGCGAGGCGCGTTCCGACCCCAACCGGGGCAGGCATTCGTACGCTGATCCACGCTGGCGCGCTCTACGGCGATCGCACTGCAGAACAGCTGCTGGTCGCCTTGGCCGAGCCGGAGCTTCGCGGGAAGGTTCGCCTGGAGCTCCTCGGTGTGGTCGACCCGCGAACTCGGCGTCTTCTCACGAGCACCGACGTCCCGGTCACCGTCGAGCCGCCCGTGTCACCCGAGCAGGCGGTCGAGCGCGTGCTCGCAGCAGATATTGCAGTCGTCATCAACGCTCCCGGCACCGGTGGCGACATGGCGCTTCCCTCGAAGCTCTTCGAAGCGCTTGCGCTGGGGCGACCCGTGCTCGCACTCACCGGTGCGACGAGTGACACCGCACGGCTCCTGCACCGGCTCGGCCAGGAAGCCGGGATCGCGTCGCCCGACGAACCCGGCGAGATCACAGCGGCACTCCAGCGCCTGCTGTCCGATCCCCCACCCCCTGTCGAGCCGAAGGCGCTGCGGGAATTCGACCGCAACCGGGTCGCGGCTCGCTATGCCGAGCTGCTCGACAGGGTGGCGACGCGCTCGAGGAGCGACACCAGCTCCGGCACCACCACCTCGCGCCGGTAGGTCGCGACGAACGCCTGGCCGGCCTCACCGAGCGCCCGGGCCCTGTCCGGATCGCGCAAGAGCGCAAGCAGCGCATCGGCGGCGCCCTCGACACTCCCGTCCGTGACTATTCCGGCAACCCCGTCGACCTGAGGCAGACCGCAGCCCGGAGAGATCACTACCGGTGTTTCGCAGGCGAGCGCCTCCAGGACGGTGATCGGCAGGCCCTCGCTCGCCGAGAGCAGCGCGAACACGTGCGCTGAGCCAAGCGCCCGGACCTTCTCGTCCTCCGAGACCAGCCCGTGGAAGGTGACCCCTTCACCGGCCCGACTCTGGAGCTCGTTGCCATACCTGCTGGGCGCGCCCAGCACGTCCAGCCGCGCCTCCGGCAGCTCCCGCCGCACTCGCGCGAAGGCCTCGAGCAGCACGTCGATCCGCTTGATCGGGTGCAGCTGCCCCAGGTAGACGACCGTCGGCTGCTCCGCACGAGGAACCCCGTCAGGGGGCGGCAGGTCGAGCGGCGGAGGCATCGGTAGCAGGCGCGCCGGGTCGGCTCCCTGCGCCAAGTACTCCTCACGCTCCCTCTCGGAGAGGTACAGGCACATTGCAGCCTCCCGGACAGTTCTCCGGCCCCAGAGCGCCTGGAACACCTCGTTTCGCCGTGGCACGGCCGCGCTCCCGCGTCGCCGGCAGCGTGCCGATGCGCTTGGAGCACGTACGGCACCCCAGCCGCGACGGGCGGTCCGAGCACCGAGGACGCTCACCGCCGAGTAGACGTCCTGCAGCAGCACGACATCGAACTCGCCGCATGTGCCCTCGCAGCCACCCCCGTAGCCCGCGCGGCAACGGCACGTTTGCCGCCGCGAGCCGATGCGAGACGTTCCTGAACCTGACCACGCGCGCGCCTTCCGGCACGGTGGGCGCATCCGGGCGGCAGGCGCTCGTCGTGGTTGAAGACGTCGGTGGTCGCGACCGTCACCTCGTGCCCGGCTTCGACCGCTCCCTTTGCGGTTGCGGCAGCGGCGGTGACGATCCCGCCGTAGGCCCGCGCGGGCACGAACCAGGGGACACACACGAGGAGCCGCATTCTGAGTAGATTGCCTGCCCGGTGCCCCCGATGAGCGCGCAGACGAGCTCGAAGGCCTGGTCCGGGCGCCCAGTGCTCGTGACCGGAGCCGGCGGTTTCATCGGCAGCCACCTGGCCGAGACGCTCACCAGAGCCGGCGCCAAGGTTCGTGCCTTCGTCCGCTACAACTCCCGCGGCGACTACGGCTGGCTCGAGGTCGCCGATCCGGAGGTCGCGCGAGAGATCGAGGTGTTCCGCGGCGATCTCGGCAACCCGGAGGCCGTCGTCGGGCGCGATGGCCGGGCGCGAGGTCGTGTTCCACCTCGGCGCGCTGATCCCGATCCCGTACTCGTACCGGCATCCGCGCGAGTTCGTCGACCGCGAACGTCGAGGGCACGCTGAACGTGCTCGAGGCTGCGCGCCGCGAGGAACCGACCCGGATCGTGCACACCTCGACGAGCGAGGTCTACGGGACCGCGCAGACGGTTCCAATCGACGAGGAGCACCCGCTCCACCCGCAGTCGCCGTACGCCGCCAGCAAGGTCGGCGCCGACCAGCTGGCGCTCTCGTTCCAGCGCTCGTTCGGCACTCCGGTAGTCGTCGCGCGGCCGTTCAACACCTATGGGCCGCGTCAGAGCGCGCGGGCCGTGATCCCGACCATCGTCACCCAGGCGCTCGCCCGCGACGTCGTCGAGCTCGGCGCGACAGACCCGACCCGCGACTTCCTCTTCGTCGAGGACACGGTGCACGGGATGATGCGCTGCGCCGAGGCCGAGGGCGTCGAGGGCGAGGTGATCAACCTCGGCACCGGGGTCGAGATCTCGATCGGCGAGCTGGCCGAGCGGGTCCTTCGCCAGCTCGGCAAGGACATGCCGGTGACGCTCGACGAGGATCGGCTCCGTCCCGCCGACAGCGAGGTGGAGCGACTGGTCGCGGGCACGACGAAAGCCAAGGGCCTACTCGGCTGGGAGCCGGAGGTCGACCTGGACGAGGGCCTGCGCAGGACGATCGAGTGGCTGACCGGATCTCTCGGCGCCTACAAGACGTCGATCTACAACGTCTGAGGCAGAGCCTCGATCACGGCTTCGACCTGCTCGTCGGTCATCCGGCCGTAGAGCGGCAGCGTGAGCAGGCGCTCCGCCGACCGCGTCGGTCTGCAGCAGCGGCCTGCGCGACTCTGGCCGGTAGGCGCTGAAGGTGTGGATCGGCGGGTAATGCACGCTTGTCTGGATTCCGCGCTCGTCAAGTGCAGTGCGCACCGCTGCGCGGTCGGCGCCTTCAGGTAGGAGCACGACCGCGAGGTGATGGGAGGGCTCACCGTCGCCATGGCCAAACGGCATCGTCAGCCCGTCGCGACCGTCCAGGGCTTCGCGATAGCGAGCGGCGATCCGTGCCCGGCCCGAGTTCTCTTCCACGAGGCGCCTCAGCTGGACGAGCCCGATGGCGGCTCGCACCTCGTCCAACCGGTAGTTGAAGCCCGGCAGCACCACGTCGTAGCTCGAAGCGTGCCCGCGGTGGCGATCCCACGTGAGCGTGGTCATGCCGTGAGAGCGCAGGAGCCGCAAGCGCGCGGCGAGCTCGTCGTCGTCGGTGACGATCAGGCCGCCCTCTCCCACCGGGAGGTTCTTGTTGGCGAAGAAACTGAAGCACCCGATCCGGCCGAGGGTGCCGCACATGCGCCCGCCCAGGCTCGCCCCCGGTGCGTGAGCTGCGTCCTCGACGACTGCGAGACCGTGTCGTTTCGCGATCTCGTCGACCGCGGCCATGTCGCATGGGTAGCCGGCGTAGTGCAGAACCACCAAGGCCTTCGTTCGTGGAGTCACCGCTGCCTCGACGTCGGCGGGATCGAGATTCAGATCCTCGGGACCGACGATGTCGCAGAAGACAGGCTCAGCACCCGTGTGCTTGATGGTGTTCGCTGCGGCGACGAAGTTCAACGACGGCACCACCACCTCGTCGCCAGGGCCGCAGTCGACCGCGAGGAGGGCGAGGTGGAGCGCAGCCGTCCCGTTGGCGACCGCGATCCCGTGTGTTGCGCCCAAGAACGAGGCGAACTCGCGCTCGAACTCTTCCACTCGTGGCCCCATGCTCCACCAGCCGGAGCGGACGACGTCGAGGACGGACTCGACGAGCTCGTCGTCGACGATCACGTCGGAGAGCGGCACCTGCCAGCGCTTCTCGGTCACGCTCATATCCTCACAGAGCCTTCCTGACAAGCGACCAGTAGGGGCCGAGCAGGCTATTGACGAAGCCTGTCCCGCGCGGCAGCGGCACCATCCTCGGGTCGAGCAGCGGCGTCAGGAAGCGCGCGAGGTCGCGGTCGGGCACGCGCCTCAGGCTCCGCGTCTCGCGCCGGTGCGCCGCGAGCCAGCGGACATGGCCTACGCACCACCACCAGCCGCCGAGCTTTCCGCGGAACCAGCCTCGCCGCGCGGCCAGGAGGAGCATGGCGAGCTCCCCGAACACAAAGACCGGCCCGAGCAGGAGCAGAAGATGCAGCGGGTACGCGGTCAGCACGAAGATCAGCCGGTTGCGCTCGAGCAGCGCGATCTTCGACGGGTGGCGGCCGAACTCGTACTCGTGGAAGACGTCCGCGCCCGGGTCGACCACGACCCGCAGCCCCGCCAGGCGTGCGCGCCAGCTGAGCTCGACGTCCTCCTGGTACATGAACAGCTCGTCGGTGAAGCGGCCGAGGGCGCCGAAGGTCTCGCGGCGGATGGCCAGCGCGGCTCCGCTGGCGGCGGCCACGTCCTCGAGCCCGGCGATGCTCTCGGCCGGCTCGCCGAAGCGCCCGGCCCACGCGAGCCCGCTGACGTGCACGACGGTTCCGCCGGAATTCAGCAGCTCGGGCCGGTCGAGGAGCCGAAGGCGCGCCATCGCGATCCCGACCTCCTGGTCGTCGAGCGTGCGGGTGAGCTGCTCCAGGGCGCCGGCTCCGACCACCGTGTCGGGGTTCAGGAACAGGAGCACGTCGCCCGTCGCCTCTTCCGCGCCGCGGTTGCAGCCGCCGGCGAAGCCGAGGTTCTCGCCCGGCTCCAGGAGCCGGACGCGACCCCGGCCCTCCGCAGACACGACCTCGGAGTCGCTCCCGCCGTTGTCCACGACGATCACCTCCGCCTCGCCCGCACCGTCGAGGAGCGAGCGCAGGCAGCGCGCGAGCGCCTGGCCCGACTCGTAGGCGACGATGACGACGGAGACGGTCAGTACGCGCCGCGGCCGCTGAGCACCGCCGGAATCGTCTTGGCGAGGATCGAGATGTCGAGCCAGATCGACCAGTTCTCGAGGTAGTAGAAGTCGAGCCGGACGAGGTCGTCGAAGCCGAGGTTGGAGCGGCCGGAGATCTGCCACAGCCCGGTCACTCCGGGGAGGACGAGGTAGCGCTTGCGGTGCCAGTTCTCGAGCTGCTCGTAGTCGCGGAGAGGCAGCGGCCTCGGGCCGACGAGGCTCATCTCGCCGCGCAGCACGTTCCAGAGCTGCGGGATCTCGTCGAGCGAGAGCCGCCGCAGAAACGCGCCGACCCGGGTCACGCGCGGGTCCTCGCGGATCTTGAACAGCGGGCCGTCGGCTTCGTTCGAGGCCTCGAGCTCGTCCTGCTGCCCTGCCGCGTCCGCGTACATCGTCCGGAACTTGAGCATCCCGAAGTCGCGCTCGCCCAGCCCCGCCCTGAGGTCGCGGAAGAACACCGGCCCCGGCGAGCTGAGCTTGACCGCAGCCGCGATCGCGAGCCAGACGGGCAGTCCGATCAGCAGCACGAGGCCCGACACGACCAGGTCGAAGGTGCGCTTGACGAACCAGTCGATCCCGATGAACGCGGGCGGGCGGACCTCGAACAGCGGCACTCCCTGCCCCGGAACGAACTCGGCGCGCTGGGTCAGGAGCTCGGTCGCCTTCGGCGCGATCCGCACCTGGACACCCTTGCGGTGGGCGTGCGAGACGATCTCGAGCAGCTCGCGGTCGCCGAAGTCGGCGTCCGTGACGATCAGCTCGTCGACCCGCTCCAGCTCGAGGATGGCCGGCAAGTCCTGGACGTCGCCCAGCACCGGCAGGTCGACGCCGTCGGACGTGGGCGCCAGCGCGCCGACGAACTCGTAGTCGATCCCGCCGCGGGTCGAGCCGAGCGCGCCGTGCAGGTGGGCCACGTTCAGGGCCGAGCCGGCGAGCAGCGCGTGGCGACGGGCACCGAGCATCCGGAGCACCTCGCCGGAGACGTAGTCGTAGCTCGCGCGCAGGAGCGCGATCACCAGCGCGGACGCGAGAACCGCCGTCGGGGCGAGGCCGTAGGTCGAGAACTTGTTCCCGGTTCCGATCGCGAACGCGAGCGTGATCAGCGCGACGATGAGCAGCGACGAGAGGATCCGGCCGAAGCCTGGCCGCCGCCCGCGTTCCTCGTAGAGCCCTGGCCTGGGAGAAGACGAGGACGGTGATCAGCGTCAGGAACGGCAGCCAGTCCGTCTCGACGCGCCAGAGGACGCCCCAGAGGACCGGCGTGCGCCCGTAGTAGAGCTCGCGCGCAACCAGGGCGAGGTAGAGGCCGATGACCAGGCCGCCGAGGTCGATGCACACGAGAGCGGTGATGCTCGCCAGGCGGCGGCCCGCCGCGCCCAGCTGGCTCCGCGTGAGGAAGAACGGGGCACCCGAGCGGATGTCGGAGACAACGCGGACTGGCGCATCGTCTGCGCCGTCCGCAGCGGGGGCGGGGATTCGGCCCCTCCCCCGCTGCGATGTTCGTATCGCCACGGGTACTAGTGTGGCAGGCGCCTGAAGGCGTTGTACGACGGCTTCTTCTTGCCGGCCGCGGTGAAGAAGCCGGACTGCCAGCCGCCGAGCCGGCCTTCGTCGCGCAGCAGGAACCAGAGCATCATCGTGATCCTCGGGTTCTTGCGGGCGATCGCGTAGGCCTGCGTCAGGTACTTGGCCTGCTTGGCCCACGAGACGCCGAACAACCGGTCGGGCGGGCTCGTCTGGTAGCCGTACTCGGTGATCCAGAGCTTCTTGTTCCCGTAGAGCTTGGTCAGGAGCTTCGTCAGCTCGCCGATGTTGCCGAGCGTGACCACCGTCTTGGCCTTCGGCTTGGTCGAAGGTGTATCCGCCGGACGGTTGTAGTACGGGTGGTGCGCGTAGACATCGAAATGCTTGAGGCCGAACTTCTTCAGCGCTGCGAGGAACGCGAGCGGCGAGATCGACGGCCGCGGATTCTTGCCCGAGTTGTTGCCGCGTGGATCGGTGGCTCCGCAGGCCACGACCTCCTGCTTCAGGTGCGTCGCGTGCACGCCGGACCAGACCGCGGTGCAGATGCCGACGTAGAGCCTCGCGGCGGTCTGCGTGTAGCGGTGCTTGTTGATCTTCGTCCACTGCGGCGTGAGGAAGACCGGGTTGTTCGGCTCGTTCCACGCAAGCCACTTGCGCACGGCCGGAAGCACGACGTTGTCATCGCGCTCGAAGGTCCCGCTGTAGCGCTTGGCGGCAGCGGTGGCGAAGTACTTCAGGAACGACATCTGCCTCGGGGCGCGGTTCGGGCCCTTCTTCGTGCCGTTCGCCCAGCGGGGGGTCCCGTAGATGGTGAACAGGACCTGGATCTTGTTCTTCTTCGCGTTGAGCATCAGCTGGTCGTACTTGGCCCAGTCGTAGGCCGGGTCCTTCGGGTCGGCCGGGTGCTCGGGCCGCGTCTTGGCGACGTCGAACCAGTTGAGGTTCACCCGGATGATCTGCGCCCGCAGGTCGTCGAGCATCGGAAACGTCGTGTCGGGCGTGTCGAACGGTCGATTGGGGTCGAAGATCCCCACGAGCATTCCCCGTGCGGCCGCGGCCGGCTTCGGCTGCGCACCGGCGGCGACAACGCACGCGGCGATGAGTACGAGGGCGATGCTGAGTCGTTTAAACACCTAGTGGTTCCCTCCCTAGGCTCGGCAGCATCCGCCGCAGCCCCTCCTCGAGTTGGATTTGGGGCTCCCAGCCCAATAGCTGCTTGGCTCTGGTGATGTCGGGCTGCCGAACCTGTGGATCGTCGATTGGAAGTGCTTCGAACACGATTTCGCTTGCTGACGAGGTGAGTCGGATAACTGTTTGCGCGAGCTCCAGAATCGAAAACTCCTGGGGGTTGCCGATGTTCACGGGCAGGTGCTCGCCGCTGTCGGCGAGCAGGTGCAGGCCACGGACCAGGTCGTCGACGTAGCAGAAGCTGCGGGTCTGCGACCCGTCGCCGAAGACGGTGATCGGCTCGTTCTCCAGCGCCTGGCGCGCGAAGGTGGGGATCGCGCGGCCGTCGTGGGAGCGCATGCGCGGCCCGTAGGTGTTGAAGATCCGCACGATCGAGGTGTCCACTCCCTGCTGGTTGTGGTACGCCATGGTCAGAGCCTCGGCGTAGCGCTTCGCCTCGTCGTAGACCCCGCGCGGGCCGATCGGGTTGACGTTGCCCCAGTAGCTCTCGGGCTGCGGGTGAACCTGCGGGTCGCCGTAGACCTCGCTCGTGGAGGCGAGCAGGAAGCGCGCCCGCTTGAACTTGGCGAGCCCGAGCGCGTGATGGGTGCCGTACGAGCCCACTTTGAGCGAATGGAGCGGCTGCCGCAGGTAGTCGATCGGGCTCGCGAGTGCCGCCAGGTGATACACGACGTTCACGGGCTCGTCGACCTCCAGGTGCTCGACCATGTCGTGGTTGACGAAGACGAAGGCGTCGTCCCGCAGGTGCTCGAGGTTCTCGAGCGTGCTGGACTCCAGGTTGTCGACGCAGATCACGCGGAAACCCGCCTGCAACAGGTGTTCGCAGAGATGGGAACCGAGGAACCCGGCTCCACCGGTGACAACGGCGGTCGGCACGAGGGCACATGGTATCGGCGGCCCAAGCCGGATCCGGGCCCTTCACCGTCCTCTTACGAAGTGTTTACGCCGTCTTCAGCGGTCTGCGTCGATGGCGGTGTCGTGGGCCCGTCCCGCATCGCAACGTGACGTTCGCTACCAGGCCTTCAACCCGGCTCATCGAGAGCGAGCGACTCGCCTGCTGGGCGGCCAGATCGGATCAGGTGGGGTGGGGAACAGGGACTCCCTGCTGGACCTGGGCGTAGTCGACCAGCCAGTGGGCCTTGCCGCCGGTGCCGACCTTCTTCAGCTGGATCACGACGAGCGTGCTCTTGACCCCCACCGTGTTCGGCTTCGGCAGCAGCACGACGTTGAGCTCGGCCTCGTTCTTGTGGGAAGAGACGGTCTTCGTGATCGCCGCCTTGTCGATCGGTACTCCCAGCGCGGGGACGGGAATATCGCCCGTCATCCACTCCTTGAAGCTGAGCCCGCCCCTGAGGTTCGGGGTGGCGAGCTTCCAGGCCTGATCGAGGTTCTTGCGCGCGACGGCGGTGAGGATGAACTTGCCCGCGACCTCGCGGGCAGCCGGTTCGAGCGGAACCTGCTTGACGACCTTCGGCCTGGTCGCGTCCTGCGTGCCGAAGGTCTCCTTGGCGCCTGCGGAGTTGCTGCCGAAGTGCAGAACGAGGAAGGCGATCACGCCGGCCGCCAGCAACGCTCCGGCGAGCCAGGGCAGCCATCCGGCCGCTTTGGCGCTCATCGGCGTTGGAGACGACGAAAGGAGGGCGCGGTTAGCTAGAAGCGGTCTGTCCGCCGGCGGCCGCGGCCGCCCAGGTCCTTGTTCGACTCCATGTCGAACCACATCGCGAACAGGGTGAACTGCGAGCCGAAGATCAGCAGGAGCGCCACGAGCACGACCGTAGCGGCCGTGATCTGGTTGCCCATGATCCGCAGCACGACCTCGGTGATCCCGAGCGCCAGCCCCAGCACCGTCATCAGCACCCCGAGCACGTAGAAGAAGACGAGCGGGTGGAAGTCGCGGATCACGTACTTCTCGCGCATCCGCCACCAGAACCCCTTGAAGAGGAGCCACGAGATCGTGGGCACGACCTTGCGCAGCCGGATCCCGGAGCGCTCGCCGACGCCGTAGATCGGCCGGGACGGGTAGTCGCGCACGCGGGCGTTCCACACGTTCAGGTGGACGAGCATGTCGTTCGGGAAGCCGTACCGCTGGTAGATGCGGTCGAGGTCGAGCAGCTGGAGGTACTCGAGCGAGACAGCGGTGTAGCCGGACTGCGAGTCGGCGACGTGCCAGTAGCCGGAGGCGATCTTCGTCAGCAGGCTGAGGACCGCGTTGCCGAGGTAGCGGTAGCGCGGGATCACGTCCCACGCCTGGCCGGTGAAGAGGCGGTTCGCCTTCGCGTAGTCGACCTCTCCACGGGCAACCGGGCCGACGAGCTTCTCCAGGTCGCCCGGGTCCATCTGCGCGTCCGCGGCCATCACGGCGGTGACGTCGATCCCGTCGTCGCGGGCCCGCTTGTAGCCGGTGACGATCGCACCGCCGACGCCGAGGTTGCGCTCGTGCTCGATCAGCTTCACCCGCGAGTCGGTGAGCGAGCGCACCACCTCGACGGTGCCGTCCTTCGATTGGTCGTCGACGACGTAGACCCGGTCGACGAAGTCGGGGATGCTGCGGATCGTCTCCGCGATCAGCTTCTCCTCGTCGTGCGCGGGCACGACGACTGCGACCCGCTTGCCGTCGAGCACGATTGAAAGCTAGGAGTGGCGGCGGACGGCCCGGAGCGTCGGCTCGTACAGCAGGGCGGCGATCCCGCCCAGGATGAGGCCGATCAGCCCCGCGACGAGCACGGTGTTGCGGCGGCTGCGGGCCGTCGTCTTCGTCGCGGCCGCGACGCGTGATCAGCTGCGGCGCCTCGACGTCCTCGGCCAGAGCGCAGCTGCTGCTGGTTCGTCGTCAGCTGGTCGACGGTGGTGAGGCGTTGCTGGACGAGGCCGTTGATCGTGTTCGTCAGGATCAGGCGGTCGGTGGTCGAGAGGCCCGAGGCGGCTGCCACAGCGGCCTGCTGGGCCTTGATGTTCTTGTCGAGGAAGCTGAGCGCCTCCTGCTCGCCCTGGACCAGCGTCCGAAGGTTCGAGATTTTGGTCTGTCGAGTAACTCGCCAGCGCCGGCGAGAAAACAACTGTTCTCGCGAGTCCGTTGGCTGCACGGGCGACCTTCCCGCGCAGGTGCCCGGTCACGCTGATCGCGACGAGCGGGTTCTGGCCCAGCCTGGTGATCGCGCCGGTGACGGCCTGGGTCGAGATGTGGCCGCGCAGCTGGCTCGGCTTGAGGCCCACCCGGCGTGCGACCGAGTCGATGGTCGCCTCTGAGGTCACGATTTGGCGCACGGTGCTCGGGTTCGTCGCCTGGCTCTGCACCTGGACACCGCTCCCCGAGAGCGGCTGGCCGAGGTAGACGACCGCCTTCGCCTTGTAGACCTGGCTCCCGCCGAGCGAGATCAGGTAGCCGATCACGAGACCCGCGGCGAGCCCGGCCAGCAGCAGCCACCAGTGTGCTGCGATCCGGTCCCAGTAGCTGCGCAGGTCGACCTCGCGCTCGGCGTCGAGGTCGGGCAGGTCGTCCATCTTCGTCTTGGTGGCCATGGGCGCGGGCGACTTTACCGGGGCAGGCGCGGGGCGAGGGCGAAGACGCGCGAGTAGGCGGCGAGGTAGAGCCGCCGCCGGTCCGAGACGGGCGGCCGCGTAGGCGCCGCGGCGGAAGCCCCAGAGCAGCTTGCCGTTGCGCGGGTTCAGAGCGTAGGTGCGCCCCTTCAGTGTCGAGAAGTAGAGGACGTCCCTGATCACGTTCGGCGAGCCGGAGATCGCGCCCTTGGCCTTGAACGTCCAGCGCACGTCGCCGGTCGCGGCGTCGAAGCAGTACATCGTCCCGTCGTAGGAGCCGGCGAAGACGCGCTCCTGCCAGACGGCCGGTGACGAGTAGACGTAGTCGCCGGTCCCGTGCGACCAGCGCAGCTTTCCGCTCGTGGCGCCGAACGAGTAGACCTTGCCGTCGGTCGAGCCGATGTAGACGCGCCCGTAGGCGACGGCAGGCGTCGAGTAGAAGGTGCCGCGCGAGCCGAGCCGCTGCTGGGCGGAGGCCTTCCAGAAGAGCTTGCCGGTGCGCGCGTTGAGCGCGTAGACGTGGTGGTCGTAAGAGCCGAAGTAGATGCGGCCGCCGGCGTACGCCATTGCGTCCTTGACCTTGCCGCCGGTCGAGAAGGTCCAGCGGGTCGAGCCCGGTCGCGGCGTTGAAGCGCGTAGACCTTGCCGTTCCAGTCGCCGACGTAGACCACGCCGTCGACGACGAGCGGCGAGGACTCGCTCGGGCCGATCGTCACCCGCCAGCGCACCTTCCCCGTGTCGGCGTTCAGCGCCACCACCCTGCCGTCGAGCCCGGAGCGGCTCGCGTTGCAGGGCGGCTTGTTCAGGAAGGTCATGTAGATCGAATGGCCGTCGATGGCCGGCGTCGCCGCGGTGCAGCGGCGGGCGCGGTAGGCCCAGACCGTCCTCACCTTCGCGATGTCGACGGCGAAGAGCGTCCCGTCCGCGTTGGCGAAGTAGAGCTTCCCGTAGGCGATCGAGGGCGGGAACTCGACCAGCGAATGGGCGCGGAAGAACCACAGCGGCCGGTACGGCGGCTTCACCAGCATCTCCGGCGCGTCGCCCTGCCGCGCCGGGTCGAAGCGGTACATCGGCCAGCGGATCTTGCCGCCCGGGGGCGGTGCGACCGGCTCCTGCTGGGTGGTGACGAACTCCTCGGTCGAGGAGCCGCGCACGTCCCGGCCCTGATGCTTCCGGTAGAGGCCAACTCCGACGAGCGCTCCGGCGATCAGCAGCACCGCCACGCCGGCCGCGATCAGGGCCTTCTTCACCGGGACTTGTGCTCGACGGCGTAGAGCCGCGAAAAGCCGTGCAGGAGAAGCCGCCGCGCGTTGCCGGAGACCGGGACGAAGGCGCCGTCAGGAAAGCGGAGGACCTGCCTGCCCGTGCGCGCGTCCAGGCCGTAGATCCGGTGCTGGCGGTTGCTGAAGTAGACGACGCCGTCCACGATCGACGCTGCTCCGGCGATCGCGCCGCGCGGTCGAGAAGCGCCAGTCGATCGCGCCGGTGCGCGCGGAGAGCGCGTAGAAGGAGCCGTTGTAGGAGCCGAAGTAGACGCGGCCGTTCCAGACCCCCGGCGACGAGTAGACGTACGAGCCGGTGCCGAGCGACCAGAGCCGCGCTCCCTCCGGTCGAGAAGGCGGTCAGCGAGCCGCCGGTCGACGAGGTGACGAACACGCGGCCGTTCGCGGCCGCCGGGGTGCCGTAGATGCGGCCGTTCACGGAGCCTGACCAGCGCAGGCCGCCGCTATGCGGGCGGAGAGCGCGAGCAGCCGGCCGCCGTAGTCGCCGATGAAGATCGTCCCGTTCGCGAAGGACGCGCTCGAGGTGATCTTGTAGCCGGAGTGGTACGTCCAGCGCGACCTGTGCGTTCGGAGGTCGAGGGCGTACACGGTTCCGTTCCAGGCCCCGAAGTAGTCCACCCCGTCGAGCACCAGCGGAGACGACTCGATCGGCGCGCCGGTGTCGTAGGTCCAGAGCACGCGGCCGTTGTGACGGTTGAGGACGTAGACACGGCCGTCCATCCCGTGCGCCACGATCTCGTCGCCGGCGATCGCAGGCGAGGCGGCCATCTTCCCGGAGGTGTCGCGGCGCCAGACCTGTGCCCCGTTCCGCATCGAGTAGCGCGCGCACGCTGCCGTGGTAGTTGGAGACGAAGGCGACGTCGTCGCTGACGCCGGCCGGGAATTCCATCAGGCCGCCGACGGCGCGGCTCCAGACCACGCGAAACGGCGGCCGTACGCGGATGTCTGGATGCGCCTGCGTCCGGCCCGGCGTCGCGCCGTAGCGCAGCCACTGCAGCTTCGACTGGTAGACACGCACGCCGACCTTCGGCTTGCCGCGGAACTGGAGCCGCTGCTCGAACGCGGTCGTAGCCGCTCTTCGAGACGGTGACCGGAAGCCGCGCGTGGCGGCGCGATTTCGATCTTCGCGACGCCGTCGTGCCCGGTGCGGCCGCGATAGTGGCCGACGTGGACGACGGCGCCGCGGACCGGGGTGCTCCGGTCGCCGTCGAGCACGATCACGTGCACGAACGCGAGGTGCGGCGGCGCAGCGGGTGCGCTGGAGCGTGGCCGGCGTCGAGGGCGACGGCTGGCTGACGTGCCTGATCACCGCTGCTGCAGCCCGCGAGCAGCACGACAAGGACGACCGCTATGACAATCCGACGACCCACGAGAGCAGGCTAGAGACCCCTTCGGTTGGACCAGACTAGCTGGGCCTAGCGCGTCCCCTCGGCCTTCTCCCACATCAGCGGTGCACCTTCGCGGAGATAGCGGCCGAGCGCGACCACCGTCGCCCAGGTCATCAGCAGGTAGTAGTAGGCGAGCCCGGCGCCGGGGACAGGCACCTTCATCTTCCCCGCCGCGGCGAGCGCCAGCCAGGCGGCCTGGGCGGCGAGCGCGGCCGCGTAGGGCCAGCCCTCGCCGACGAGGGCGATGCTCGTGGCGAGCAGCGTCACGTGCAGGAAGCCGCTGCCGTAGCGGAGCACGCGGTGCGAGAGCAGCTCCGCCAGGTACAGCGGCGGGACGCCCCGCAGGCTGCGCGCCTCGAACAGATGCCGCCAGGACCAGGGCAGCATCCGCACCTTGCGCCGGTACTCGTCCTCGATGTCGCGGCTCGGCTTCTCGTAGGCAAGCGCCTCCGGGTCGTAGACCGCCCGGCGGCCGCGCTGCACCATCAGGTTCGGGAAGCCGAGGTCGTGGCCGAAGGGCCACTCGACGTAGTCGGAGCGTCGCACCGCGTAGATCGCGCCGTTGCCGCCGGTGATCGAGCCGAGCGCGGACTCGCTCTTGCGAAGCCACATCTCGTAGCGCCAGTAGACGCCTTCCTTGTTGGTGCCGTCCTGGCGCCCGAAGCGGACCTGCCCGCAGACGTAGGCGACGTCCGGGTCGGCGAAGCTGCGGACGAGCTTGCGCAGGGCATCCGGCGCCCAGGTCGCGTTCGCGTCGCCGAAGGCGAGCACGTCGCTCTCGCTCTCGCGCACGGCGCGGTTGAGCGCGGGGAGCTTGCCCGCCCGCTCGCACGCGAGCAGCCGCACGCGGCCGTCGTAGGCCGCAACGATCTCGTCGGTGCGGTCGGTCGAGCCGTCCGAGGCGACGACGATCTCGAGCTTGTCCGCCGGGTAGTCGAGCTCGAGCAGGTTCTCGACCCGGGCGCCGATCACGTCCTCCTCGTCGTGGGCCGGCACGATCAGCGTGACGCTGGGCGTGATCTCGTCTCTCGCCACCTCGTTCCTGCGAACGCGCGTGAGCGCGGCGGCCGCCAACGGGTAGCCGACGTGGGTCCAGGCGAGCCCGCCGAGGCTCGCCCAGAAGAGCGCCTTGAGGACGATCACGCCGTCACGGTACCGCGATAGGCCGGGAAGAACCCCTCGTACCCGGCCCCGCGTGGAGAGAGGCGACGATAGGCCTCCACGTCGTGGATCGCCTTGCCGATGGCGGCCTCGAGCTCGCCGCCGGGATCGAAGCGCAGCTTGAACTCGTACAGCGAGTCGCGGGCGCCGCCGACGCCGCCGCCGAGGTGGAAGCGCGTGTAGCCGATCTCCTGCGCCCAGCGCGCGGCCTCGAGGAAGAGCAGGGTGCTGGCTCCGAGCTTGCGGCCGGCGTCGCTCGAGGCGCCGAGGTGGTAGTGCAGCCAGGGCGGAGCGTGCAGGCAGAGGAGCTTGGCGTCGTCCCCGGCCTCGAAGAGGACGACGTGGCCGCGAAGGCTCGTCTCGAGCGCGCGCCAGTACTCCGGCGGGAAGTAGTAGAAGTCGTCGGCCTCCTGCCGCTCCATCGTCTGCTCGTACAGCGCGGCGAAGCCGGCCAGGCTCTCGGGCGCGAGCTGCGCCGTCGCCTCGACGCCCGCAGTGACGGCCTTGCGGACGACTCGGCGGTGGTGGCGGTGCATCCGGTCGAAGAGATCGCCCTCTTCGTCGAGCCGCCAGGCGACGGTGCCGGCCAGGGGCTGGACCTTCACCTCGGGCGGCGCCTCCCCCTGGTTCGCGTAGAGCGGGTGGAAGCGGACGAAGGTGGTGACGACGCCGTTCTCGCGGCACCAGGCCTGGTACGGGTCCCAGAAGCCGTGTCCGACCGGGCCGCCGTAGCCGTACGGCGTGATCACGTCGGTCGGCCCCTCGCGCAGGATCGCCGGAAACACGGCCGTGCTCCGAGCGGAGGAAGAGCGGCCGGCCCGGCTCGAGCAGCGTCGAGGCCTCGACGTACTCGCGGGTCAGGTAGACGTCGACGAAGCCGAGCTTCTCCAGCGCCTCGTTCCAGGCGTCGGGCGCGACCTCAGCGATCACCAGTGACTGTCACTGTGACTGTCACTGTGACTGTCACTGTTCGGTGGTTTTGGCTTGGTTGCGGGCCCGCTCGATGTTCATCTCGTCCTCGACGGGACGCTCCTCGTCGCGGCCGAGCTGCGTGAAGGTACGCACGAGGATCCTCGCGTCGAGCCGGAGCGACCAGTGCTCGATGTACCAGAGGTCTTGCTCGATCCGCTCCGGCCAGCTGATCTCCTCGCGGCCGTTCACCTGCGACCAGCCGGTGATGCCCGGCTCGACCGCGAGGCGGCCGCGGTCGCGATCGGTGTAGTTCGCGGCCTGCTCGACCAGGTCCGGGCGCGGGCCGACGAGGCTCATCTGGCCGACGAGCACGTTCCAGAGCTGCGGCAGCTCGTCCAGGCTGGTCCGGCGCAGGAAGCGCCCCGGCCTGGTGATGCGCGGGTCGTCGGGGACGACGCCGTACGGGTCGTCGGTGAGCTCGTGGGCCAGCTCGAGCGCATTCGGGACCATCGTGCGGAACTTCAGCATCGCGAAGCGCTTGCCGTCCTTCCCCACCCGCTCCTGCGAGAGCAGAACCGGCCGGCCCGTCGTCGACGAGAATCCACACGGCGATCGCCGCCAGCAGGGGCGAGAGCAGCAGGAGCAGCAACGCGGCCGCGAGCCGGTCGGCGACGTGCTTGACGAAACGGCTCACCGGCGCACCTCGCGGTAGACGCGGTCGTGCTCGGCGGCGCTTTGCTCCCAGGTGAGGGCGGCGGCCGCGCGGCCGGCACCCGCATGGGCGGCCCGGAGCGCACGGGGCTCGAGCAGGCGCGCCGTGGCCTGGGCGAGCGCCTGCGGGTCGCCGGGCGGGACGACCTCGCCCGCGCCGAACTCACGCACGATCTCCCCGAGCGAGCCGACGTCCGTCACGACCACCGGCCGACGGTATCCGATCGCCGTCGCGAGCACGCCGGACGAGTCGAGGCGCCGGTAGGGAAGCACGACGACTGCCGCCTTCCCCATCAGCTCGCGCACCTCCTCGTCGGGCCGGAAGCCGAGGCGCCACTCGACCTGGCCGTCGAGATCGGTCTCCTGGACCGGATCGAGCGGGTCTCCGGCAACCACGAGCCGGGCATCCGGGATCTGGGGCAGCGCCTCGAGGAGGACGTCGAGCCCCTTGTAGTCGCGGATCAGGCCGAAGAAGAGCAGCGTGCGCCCCTCCGGCGGCGGCAGCTCGTCGCCCTCGAAGACCGGGTGGGCGATGCGCGCGATCCGCTCGCGGCCGAGACCGAGCTCGACGAGCTGCTCGACGGCGCGCCGTGAATGGACGATCACGCGCTCCGCGCTCTCGAGCACCTCCGGCCAGGCGCGGAGCGCCTTCGCGCGCCGCGGGAGCACGTCGTGCGCCGTCAGCACGACCGGGCGGTCGTCCGCGACCCGGCGCAGCCAGCGCAGGTCGAGCTCCGGCCTGGGCAGCCACTGGACGTGGACGACGTCCGGATCGAGCCGCTCGATCCTGCGGGTCAGGCGCGCGACGCTCGGCCCGTACTCGAGCCCCTTGAGGGCGAGCCCGGGCCGGGGCGCGGCGGAAGAGACGGGTCGAGACCGGCGCGAACAGCTCCTCGCGGTCGTAGCCCTCGGGCTCGGGGACCTCGCCGTGCGGGAACCGCGAGGTCAGGAGCGTGACTGCGTGCCCCTCGCGGGCGAGCGCCGAGGCGAGCGCGTGGTCGTACGGCGGGGTGTACGCCAGCGGGTCGACGAGCGCGATCCGCATCAGACTCGGGAGCGGAGATAGGTGAGGCTGGCCAGCGCCGGCCGCGGGTCGTCGGCGGCGAAGACGGCGCGCACCTTCTTCCCGCCCACGTAGTGGCGCAGGAACTCGCGCGGGTGCAGCTCGCGCCTGCGTGCCATCTGGGCGGAGACCCAGACGTCCTTCGCCAGGTAGAGCCAGGTGACGCCGTCGCCGAGCGTCCGCTCGGGCTGCGGGTCGGACGCCGCAGAGGTCCTCGTACGCGATCCCGGCCATGTCGAGCTCCGGCCCCATCGCGATCCCGGCCCAGATCGGCGGCCGGGTGTTCACCTCGAGCAGCTTGAGCCGACCGTCGCGCGGGTCGCGGACGAGCTCGACGTGCGCCAGGCCCGTGTAGCCGGCGCGCGCGCAGGAGCCGCTGCCCGAGCCGGTGCACCTCGGGGTCGAGCGCGGAGGTGAAGACGGCACTCGTGCCGAAGCGGAGCGGCCCCTGGCGCACCTTGCGCCCGACGACGCTGGCGCGCGGCTCGCCGTCGCGTGCGATGTAGGTGAAGAGCGACCAGACATCCTCGTGCGAGTCCGGGACGAGCTCCTGGACGATGGTGTCGAAGCCGCGTTCGCGTCGCCCGCTTCCAGCCGGCGACCGCCGAGTCGAGATCGGGCGCGACGAAGGCCTTCTCTCCGAAGGTGAGGGCGAACTCCTGGCCCTCGACCGCCTTGAGGAGGAGCGGCGGGCGCAGGCCCGCGGCTCGAATCTGCTCGGGGCTCTCGGCAGGCACCGTCTTGCGGGGAGTCGACGTCCGCCGCCGCCGCCACCTGCGGGAGGACGTCCTTGCGGCGGAGGCGCATCGTGGCCTCGGGATCGTCCGGGAGCGGCACGTCGGCGAGCTCGCGCGACGTCGTCCCAGCGGTTCAGGACCATCTCGACGTTCTCGTCCCGCTCGGGGAAGAGCACGGGACGCTCGCCGCCGGCCGCGGCGGCGCGCAGCGCCTTGAGCAGGCCGTCCTCGCCGGCCACGACCCCGCTGGTCGCGAGGTAGCGCGAGCGGAGGCCGAACTCGTTCGGACGCAGCGCCACGCCGTGAACGGGGATGCCCTGGCGCCCGAGGCAGCGCACGATCGAGAGACCCGCGTGCAGGAGCCCGAAGACCACGACGGGCCTCACGGGCGAAATTCCTCCGGTTCAGTGACTGTCACTGTGACTGTCACTGTGGCACGTCCGAAAGGGCTGCTTCGTAGGCCGCAAGGGTCGCGTCCGTGACGGCCGGCCAGGCGAAGCGCTCCCGCACCCGCTCGCGCCCGGCGGCGCCCATGCGGCGCCGGAGCTCGCGGTCGCCGACCAGGCGCTCGAGCGCCTCCCGCAGCGCGGGCACGTCCCTCGGCGGCACCTGCAGTCCCGTCTCGCCGTCCACGACGAGATCCAGCAGTCCCCCGACGGCGCTCGCCACCACCGGCCGCCCGTAGGCCATCGCCTCGGCGCAGACCACGCCGAAGCCCTCGCGGTGGGAAGGAACCGCGACCACGGCCGCCCGCTCGTACAGCGGGCCGAGCGCGTGGTGCGGGACGAACCCGAGCGCGTTCGGAACCCGGTCGCGCAGCGGCCCGTCGCCGGCCACCACGAGCGTCATCCCGTTCGCGGCCTCCACCAGCTCCAGGATCCCCTTCTCCGGCGAGAGGCGCCCGGCGAACAGCACCTCCGGCGGCTCGGCCTCGTCGGCGACGAGGTCGGGCACCTCCACCCCGCTCGGGATGACGCGCACCTCCCTGGCGCCGAGCTCGCGCGCCGAGTCGGCCAGCGCGTTCGAGGCGCAGATGACCAGGCGCGCGCGCCGCAGCACCTGCCGCGCCGGCGCCTTGGCCCGCCGGGCCAGCTCGACGTCCGTCCCCCAGAGCTGCACCACGAACGGCTTGCCCGTCGTCAGCGCGACCGCCCCCGCCGGAAGCCAGTGCGCGTGCACGAGGTCGGCATCCCGCGAGGCGCGCCGCGCGGCCAGCGAGAAGCTGCCGAGCATCGCGGGCAGGAGCGCGGCCCGCCAGGGCTCGCGGCGCAGGTTGCCGACCACTCCGGCGCCGTAGGCGATCCCGAAGTGCCTGAACGACGCCGGCGAGACCACCTCCACCTCGATCCCGCGCTCGCGGACCCGCTCGACCGCCGTCCGCGACGAAGTTCCCGGCCGGGTCGCCCGGCTCGCGCGGGTACGAGGTGGTCAGGACGGTGATCTTCACGGGATCCTGGAGGCCGTATGCCGGGAAAACACCGCCGGCGTCGACAGCACCAGCATCGCGAAGACGTAGAAGTAGAGGAACGACATGGTCAGGTAGAAGACGTTCGCCGCCATCGTCCCCACCAGCGCGGCGGTCATGCCCCAGGCGAGCGGCCGCAGACGCGCCGCCAGCGGGTCGCCCGCCGCCGCCAGCGCCTGCCCGAGCTTCCGCGCCACCCCGAGCCGCGCAAACAGGTACCAGAGGAAGACCGCGAACAGCGCGGTCCCGACGAGCCCGCCCTCGACGAGCAGGGCCACGTAGAACGAATGCGGGCCCCAGTTGGTCTTGCCGGTCACGAACTCGTAGTAGACGGAGAAGTTGTTGAAGCCGAGGCCGAAGAGCGGGTGCTGATGCAGTACCTGCGGGACGAAGTCGTAGACCCCGAAGTGGGCCGAGGTCGAGCGGCCGCCGGTCTGCAGCCGTGAGCGAACCACCACGTCGAAGAAGTGGCGCCGACGGTAGACCTCGAAGACGACCGGGATCGCTACCAGCGCGAGCGGCAGCACCGCCGCTCGCGAGAAGAGCAGGTGGCGGTACGGGACCAGCAGGACGAGACCGCCGACCGCGAGCCCCAGGATCCCGCTGCGCGAGAGCGTCGCCAGCTCGGCCACGAGCAGGAACCCGAGCAGGAGCGCGAGCGGCACCCGCAGCCGGTGACCCCGCTCGAGCCGGAGGTAGATCGGCGCGAGGATCAGGATCGGGAGGATGAGCTCGATCCCGAGGTGGTTCGGGTCGCCGGTGAGCGCATTCGGCCGGTAGACGCTCGAGCCGTTCACGGCACCGTAGATGTTGATCTGGCTCGCCCCGCGCGTGAGCGGCTCGAGCACGACGGAGTCGAGGTTGTGGCCGGCCTGCGCCGCGAGCAGCTGCAGGATCCCGTAGCCGGCGTTGACCGCGATCCCGCCCAGAAACCACGCCAGCGTGCGCCAGTAGAAGCGCCGCGAGCGGCCCGCGAGGTAGATCACGCCCGTCACGAGGAACGCGAAGTGGATCAGCCACTTGACGATTCCCTTGCCGTACTGGTCGAGGGCCTGTCCCGTCTCGAGGTTGAAGAAGCCGATCAGGTAGACGAGCAGGAAGGCGGCCAGGAAGGCGAGCAGCACCGCGGCCGTCCGCGGCACCGGCCCGTGGCGACGGCCCAGCCGGTCGAAGGCGTACGAGAACAGGAAGCCGAGGGCGGTCAGGTCGGCGAGGAAGATCGACCCGGCGACGTTCCACTGCACCTTGGCGAAGGTGGCGCAGAAGACGGCCGCCAGGAAGAAGAACGGGACGATTGGGCTTTCCCGCCGCATTTCAGGCCAGCGTCCAGAGCAGCTCGGCCAGCTCCTCGACGCGCGCCTCCCGCGAGAGCCGCTGCCGCTGCTCGTCGGTCAGGTGGCCGTCCTGCAGCTTCCCCGCCCGCCAGCGGGCGTGCAGGCCGAGGAGCGCCTCCCGGATCCCTTTGACGTCCTCGGGGGCGACGACGATCCCCGAGCCCGTCTCGCGGACGAGCTCCGCGGCGGCGCCGTCGGGCGGCACGGCGGCGAGGATCGGCCGCTCGGCCGCGAGGTACTCGAAGATCTTCCCGCTCGGGACGGCCCGGCCGCGGCCTGCGGCCTCGGGCAGGAGCAGAAGGTTCGCCTCGGAGTCGCGCTGGAGCTCGAGCGCGCGGCGGTGCGGGAGGTAGTCGAGGAGCTCCAGCCGGTCGCCCAGGCCGAGCTCCGGCACCCACTCGCGGTCGGCGGCGCGGAAGTCGCCCACGAAGCGTGCGACCACGTCCTCGAGGCCCGTCTCGGCGAGCGCGGTCAGGAAGGCTCGTGGGTTTCGCTGCCCGAAGAAGCTCCCCGTGTGCGTGATCCGGAAGCGCTCGCCCGGCCGGTACTCGAGCCCGGCGAAGTCGTCGAAATCGGAGCCGTTCGGGATCACGCGCACCGGCCCGACCGGGTCGAAGCCGCGCATCTCGTCGGCGATGAAGTCGGACACCGCGACGACCGCGTCGGCGTGCTCGGCGACCAGCCTGACGACCCGCTCGAGCGCCTTCTCCTTCGCCTGCACCGCCTTGCGGTCGAACCGGCGATCGGCGTTCTGCAGCACCGAGTCGCGCTGGTCGGCGACCCAGGGAATTCCCGCGAGCCGCTTGACCGCGGCACCGATCAGGTTCATCGAGACGGGCGGGCTCGTCGTGATCACGGCATCGATGCCCTCGCGCTTGACGATGCGAACCGCCGCCGGCACCGCCGTCGCCGCCCAGGTCACGCTCGCGTCCGGGAGCAGGAGCCGCCGGTAGGCCAGGCGCGCCTTCGCGAGCACGAGATCGGTCCCCTCGAGGCCGTGCAGCTCCTCGGATGGAAGGCGCGCCTTCGGCCCGAGGTAGCGCGCGCGGTGCACGAACGCCTGGGTCGGCGGGCGCAGCTCCTCGTCGCGGTGGAGCCATTTCGGGTCGTCGGGCGCGAGCACGTGCGTCTCGATCCCGAGCGCCGGCAGGTGGGTCGCCAGCTTGAGCGGGCGCTGGACACCGCCTCCGCCCGCCGGCGGCCAGTACATCGTCACCAAGAGGACTTTCATCGCAGGCGGTACAGAACGTACCGCGACCCCGAGTAGACGCGCGGCAGCGCGAAGCGCTCGTGCAGCACCCGCGTCCGGTCGACCAGCAGCCAGCCGGCGCCGTAGCGGCGAGGCACCGAGAGCGGGCCGCCTCGGCGGAAGAAGCGCTGCGCGTCGTGCGCACGCGCGGTCGGGCGGTTGGCGGGCGTGTCGGCCACGTGGGACTGCGGCGCGGCGTTGATGTAGACGGGCGCGAAGGCGGCCAGCTCGTACGCCGTCTTCGGGTCGGAGAAGACGACGCCGCCCACCGGGACGTTCGCCTTCACGGCTTCGACGAGCTTCGCCGGCAAGCCGAGCCGCGCGGAGGCCGGGCGGGACCAGTTCGAGTAGCCGTGCACGGCGACCGGGAGCACGAACAGCGCCACGGCCGCCGCGGCGAGTGCCGGCGGCCCCTCGACCTGCGGGATGCGGCGCCCGAAGAACGCGGCAAGCAGCAGCGCGGCGACGCCCGCCCCGAACGCGACCCAGGTCAACGCGGCGGGCGCGCCGTGCTCCGGGAGATAGGGGACGCCGAAGTCGCCGGAATACCAGTGCTGGAGGGCGATTCCCGCCACGAGCGCGACCGGCAGCACCGCCCAGCGCAGAAAGCCCGCGAGCACGAGCGCCCCGCCGACGAGCACGATGTCCCGCGGCGCAAAGCCCACGATCCGGCGTGCCTGCGAGATCGAGACCGCGTCGGCGAAGTGCGGGAACACGAACGGCAGCAGCGCGACCGCGAAGGTCGCCAGCATCGCGCCGAGCACGAAGGCGCCCCACAGCCGCCGGTAGGCGAAGAGCGCGAGCGGGACGAGCGCGAGCGAGGCGACGGCGATCGCCCCCGCGCGGCCGAAGAGCTCCGGCGCCAGCCGATAGCTGTGAACGTTGAAGACGTCGAGCTGCCGCCCGTAGTTCGCGAAAGCCCGTCGCACCTCGCCGTGCGAGGGGTTGTGCGAGACCGTCTCCCGCACGATCGGGAGCAGCCAGAGCACGACGAGCCCTGTCGGGATCAGGATCGCGGCCAGCGCCGCCGCCGGCCCTGGCGGCGTCGTCGCGCGCATCGAGGATCGCCCGCACGACGAGAAAGCCGGCGAGCCCGACCGCGACGAGCACCGAATGGCTCGGGTGCACGAGCGCCATCGCGGTCGATGCCGCCGCGATGGAGGCGAAGAGCGGCCAGGAGGGGGCGCGGACGTAGGCGAAGACCAGCGCGAGCAGCGCCGGGAGCAGCAGCGCCCGCGAGGCGGTCGCCGGGAGGGCGAGGGACGTGTACGCGCCTCCGTGGCCGGGCGCCAGCCCCAGCAGGGCGAACTGCACGACGGCGGTCGCCACCCCGGCCCAGCGGGAGCGGAAGAGGGCCAGCCCGGCCTCGTAGGTGAGCAGAAAGGACAGCGGCACCAGCACCGTGGGCGCGTGCAGCACCACCGAGGGCGGGCCGACGCCGGCCAGCCGCGCGACGATCGCGACCGCGGCATGCCAGAGCGGGAAGGCGTACCCCGGATGCAGCCCGCCGTCCCGGAACTCGTCGACCGACCGCAGCGAGAGCGAGTCGAAGCTCAGCAGCTTCTGTTCCCGGGCCAGGTGGAAGAAGGCGTCGCCGTCGTAGCCGGAGACCCACCAGAGCGAGATTCCGGCCACCACGCCGAGTCCGAGCACTCCCAGGCTCCACGCCGAGACTCCTCCCGCACGGGCCGCCGCGAAGGGCGCCGCGACCACCGCCACGACGACCAGCAGCCCGAGCGCCAGCCAGAGCGACGAGTGCAGGGCGAACATGACCGCGGTCGCGCAGAAGAGCGCGCCCATGCTCCACGCAAAGGCCGCCGCGAGCCCGCCGAGACCGAGCGCCCGCGCCACCAGCGCGCCCGGCAGGAGCAAGCACGCGATCGCGGCGGCGAGACGAAGCCCCAGCCCGAGCCCGTGCGCGGGCAGCAGCCGCGAGAGGGCGAGCAGCGCCGGCGCCGCCAGCCACGCGAGCGGAAAGCGCGGGGCGAGGCGCAGTCCGAGGCCGGAGGCGACGGTGCTCATCGCCTCAGCAGGCGGGCGACCTGGACGAGCGCCGGCTTGAGGTCGTCGCGCGCGAAGACCGCGTCCACGTACGGCGGCCGCTGTGGCGCGGGCCGCTCGCCGGGCAGGAGCGTGATCGCCCAGCGGCGGCGGCGTCCGTTCATCGACACCGGTGCAGGCCGCTCCCCGGTCAGATCCTGGTAGGCGATCCGCGGCAGGTCGACCCCGCACGCAGACGCGAGCCCGTGCCACTGCCACAGCCGCGGGTTGACCTCGATCAGCTTGAACGACCCGTCCCGGCGGTCGCGCTTGAACTCCACCTGCGACAACCCCTTGTGCTCCAGTGCACGAAGCACTTCGAGCCCCTGCTCGACGACCTCCTCGACCCAGAACGCCTCGCCCACCCGGCAGGTGCCGACTCCGGGGGGCGTCTGGCGCAGCTTGCGGCCGCAGAAGAGACCGAGCGCTTCGCCGTCCGCGGCGAGATAGCTGCCGAGCGTGTAGAGCTCCTCGTCTCCGCCCGGAACGACCTCCTGCACCATGGGCTGGTAGGGCTCGGCGTCGCCGAAGGCCCGTTCCACCTCGCTCCCGTTCTCGCAGCGGAACGCCTGCCGGCCGAAGCGCCGCTTGAAGCCCTCGGTCGCGGAGGGCTTCGACCAGCACCGGGTACCCGAGCTCGTCCGCAGCCAGCCGCGCCTCCTCGGCCGAGGCCGGATACGAGGTCCGCGGGACGGGCACGCCGGCCGCCTCCGCGGCCTCGAGCTGCCCGCGCTTGGTCTGGATCCGCGCGAGCGTCCTCCAGGGCGGGAACGGGTAGAGGAACCGGTCGCCGAGCCGATCGGCGCCCCGGGCGATCGCGTTCAAGGGCTCGTCGTGGGTGGCGAAGACGGGAGCCGGCGCATCGAGCTCGAGCCCGGCAATGAACGACACGAACGCCTCCTCGTCCTGCGGGTCGGGCGAGAGCGCGGGCCGCGCGAACCTGGAGCGGAAGCCGAGCGCGCTGCCCCGGTGGTCGACCGCGACCACTGGCACGCCCGCGCGCCCGAGCGAGCGGATCGCCGCCAGGCCGTTCACCCAGCCGACGTCGACGACGAGCGCGGGCGCCTTCACCCGCGCGCCTTCAGCAGCTCTGGCGTCGCCGACTCCGCCAGCCACCGCGCGGCCTCCCTGTAGGTCCGGCCCCTGCTCGCCCCGGAACACGAGCCCGCGCAGCCGCAGCGAGAACAGCAGCAGGCTGCGCGCCCTCTCGGCCTCCTTCGGCCCACGGTGCTTCGCGAGGAACCGGATGTGCCCGCGCACCTGCTCGCGGAACATCGGCCCCCAGTTCTGGCGCGTGCTCGCCCCGCCGACGTGCACGAATTCCGCATCGGGCGTGAAAAGCACGGTCCAGCCGGCCTGCCGGAAGCGGTAGCACCAGTCGGTTTCCTCGCTGAACATGAAGAAGTCCTCGTCGAAGAGGCCTACGGTATCCGCGGCCTCGCGCCGGACGAGCAGGCACGCGCCCATCAGGAACTCGGCCTCCCGCGCCTCGTCGTAGCCGAAGCCGTCGCCGTAGAAGGCGTTCAGCGCCCGCGAGCGCGGGGCGAGCTTGCGTAGGAAGAGGTACTCGGTCGCGAGCCGCCACACGGTCGGGAAGCCGCGCATCGACGGCTGCAGCGAGCCGTCCGGGTTGAGCAGCTTCGGGCCGACGACCGCGGCCTCCGGGTGCTCGCCGGTAAAGGACGCGAGCCGCTCGACCGCGCCGTCCAGCGCCCACGCGTCCGAGTTCAGGAGCAGGAAGTAGTCGCCGGACGCGACCCGCATCCCCGCGTTCGAGCCTCCCCCGAGGCCCTTGTTCTCCTGCTCGATCAGGCGCGCCTCGGGAAACCGCTCCCGGACGAGCTCGAGGGTGCCGTCGGTCGAGCCGTGGTCGACGACGATCGTCTCGTTCCCACGCACGCTCTCGAGCGCCCGCTCGATCCAGGGCAGCGCGTTGTACGTCACGACGACGACGGAGACGCTAGCCATGGTTCGGGCTGGGGCGCATGAAGCCGCGCAGGCTCTGCCAGCCCAGCAGCAGCGCCCCCGGCAGCGAGAGCGCGAGCGTGACCACGAAGAAGAGGAAGCCCGTGGCGAAGGCCTTGTCCGCGTCGACGCCGAGGTTCCCGAGGAAGCTGACGAAGAACGACTCGCGGACGGCGATCCCGTTCACCGAGATCGGTAGGAGCAGCACGAGGAAGAGCAGCGGGCCCATGACGTAGTACGGACGCGGCGAGAGGTCGACGCCGACCGCCTTGCCGGAGAGCCAGATCGCGAGCACCCGCACCGTCTGCACAGCCAGGGTCAGCACGAACACGCCGAAGAGCAGGCCGGGGTGGTCGCGGTAGGCGTGAATGCCTTCGTAGACCGACCGGATCGGGCGCTCGAGCCGGACCTTCCGCAGGAGCGGAACCGAGCGCGCGAGCAGCGGTCGCATCCGGCGCGAGAAGAGCGCGACGGCCAGGATCAGCGTCCCGAGCACGAACGCGCCTTCGATCCAGAGGTAGGCGCCGACGTCGTAGTGGCCGAGCGCGAGCACGAAGCCGACCGCGGCCAGGGTCAGGGTGGCCGCCCCGCCGAGCGCCCGCTCGAGCAGCACCGAGCCGGCCACGGGCCCACCGCGCTCCGGATGCCTGCGGGCGGTCTCGTAGATCCTGACCGCGTCGCCTCCGACCGCCGTGGGCAGCACCTGGCCCGCGGTGTATGCGACGAAGTAGGCGCGCACGAGCCAGGACAAGCGGTCGTGGATCCCGCGAGCGGCCAGCAGCCGCTGCCAGCGCCACGCCATCGGCCACACCGAGAGCACCATGATCGCGACCGCGCCGAGGAAGTAGCCCACGTTCGCGTGCGCGAGGATGTGCAGCGTCTTCGAGAGGTCGATCTTCCAGACCAGGTAGGCGAGGCACAGCCCGGTGACGAGGAGCGTCCCGGAGAGGCGGAGAAATCGCTTGTTCACGCGGCTAGGCGAGCGCTTCGGCATGGACCGTGCGGAAGCGTACGCACTCGGCTGCGCGGGCCGCCCACTCGAGAGCCTGCTCCCGCGTGATCCCCGTCGCGAGCACGGCGCCCCGGCTGCCGGAGCGGCCGGCGTAGACCTGGACCCACTCGACTCCGGGGCACGCCGCCGCCTGCTCGAGCCCCTCGGGCTCGCCCGTCTCGCAGGCGACGAAATAGACACAGGCACCGGCGACCCGGGGGCGACCCGCGAGCTGCTGCGGGTCGATCTCCTCCCCGAGGGCAGCCGAGACCGCGAGGCCGTTCAGGTCGACCCCGAGCGCGGCCTCGCAGAGCTCCGCGTCGTGGCCGCCGCCGAGGCGCGCCCCCAGCTCGACCACCTTCGGCCCCTCCGGGCCGATGCGCAGCTGGGTCGAGGACGGCCCGTTCTCGATCCCGAGCGCACGCGTGGCCGCCTCGGCGACCTCGGTCGCCGACCCGCCCCAGTGGCTCGGCCAGACGTGGGCCCGCGGCAGCCGGTCCATCACCGTCAGGGGATGGAACCGGCCGGCGCTCGAGAACGCGGTGACGGTCACCTCCGGGCCCTGCGCGAGCTCCTCGACGAGGCAGCGCCCGCTCCTCGACGCCCGCAGCGCCGCCTGCACGGCCTCCGGCAGCTCCTCCGGAGTGCGAACGAGCGAAAGGCCCCGCCGCCCGTGCCGCTCGGTCGGCTTGACGACGCACGGGAAGCCGAGCTCGTCGTCCGGCTCGGTCACGACCTTCCAGCGCGTCTGCGGGACGCCCGCCTGCTCGAGACGCTCGCGCTGGCGCAGCTTCGAGCTCGAGAGAATCGCCGTCTCCTGGGAGATCGGGTGTCGCAGCCCGTACCGCGCCGCAATCCGCGCCGCGGAGCCGACGGCCCAGTCGATCCCGGGGGCGATCACGCCGTCCACGCGCTCAGCCTCGGCCAAGCGCTCGAGCGCCGGCTCGTCGTCCAGCGAGACGATTGCGCGGCGATCGGCGTAGCGGAAGCCCGGTGCCGCGGGGTCCCGGTCGACCGCGACCACGAACAGGCCGCGCTCCCGCGCTGCAGCCAGCAGGCCGAGTTGCCCCGGGCCCGCCCCTAGGACGAGTAGTCGCACCGGGGTCCATTGTCGCGGCGGCATGCGACGGCGCGGCATAATGCGGCCGTGACCACGATCCTCGGGGAGCGGATCGAGGAGCTCCGAACCGACCGCGAGCACGGCGGAAGCTGGATGGCCCGTCGGGCCGTCGAGGCCCTCGCCGAGGTCGCCGACGAACCGGCGCCCTCGAGCGAGGCGTTGCTGGAGAGCCTCGTCTCCGCGGGCCGGGAGCTCGCCGAGAGCCGGCCCGGTGTCGGCGCGGTCTCAGGCGCGATCGGACGGGTCCTCGCGGCGGCGAATGCCCATTTGCAGCTCGAGGTCGACCAGCTGCAGCAGCTCGTCCGCGAGGAGGCAGCCGCGCTCGTGGACGGCCGCCGGCGCGCCGCGGCCTCGATCGCCATTCAGCTGCGAGAGCGGCTCGAGGAGGCCGTCGTGCTGACGCATTCGGCCTCGGCGACCGTGCGGGAGGCTCTGCTCCTGACGCCTCCGGAGCGCGTGATCTGCACCGTCTCGTCGCCGCAGGACGAAGGCCGCCCCTTCTCGGAGGAGCTGCGCGAGGCCGGACTGCAGGTCGAGCTCGTCGACGACGACCAGGCGCCGGCTCAGCTGGAGTGGGCCTCGCTCCTGCTCGTAGGTGCGGACACGGTGTTCCGCTGCGGGACGGTCTCGAACAAGGCCGGGACCCGGGCGCTGGCCGAGGCCGCCGCCGAGGTGACGGTTCCGACCGTCGTCGCCTGCGAGGTGATCAAGCTCGCCCCGATGGACGCGGCCGACGCGAACCTGGAAGGCGGGATGTTCGACCTGACGGTGCACGACCTGATCGACCACGTGGTGACCGAAGAGGGCGCCTATCCCACGGAGGAGGTCCGCGCCCTCGTCGATCGAACGCCGTTCCTGCAGGAGGGCTACGACCTCCTGCGCAGGCCGCCGGCCTAGATCTCGGCTTCAACGCCGAGAGGCAGACGCCTAGGTCTTCGAGCGTCGGCCCAGGTGCCGGCTACGCCGCTGTCTCCAGACGGGCCTCAGCCTGCTCGGCCACAGTGGCGGCGCTGCGCCTCGGGATCATGAACGCGGCCAGCGCCCCGATCGCCACGAACGTAGCGCCGACGTAGACGGCGGCGTTCATGCCGTTCGAGAAGCTTTCGGGCGTGCTGTAGCCGCCGTAGTGCGCGAAGATCGCGGCCAAGACCGCGACGCCGAAGACGCCTCCGAGCTCGCGGATCGCGTTCAGGGAGCCCGATGCCTGGCCTTCCTCCTGCGGCCGCACGGCGCTGAGAACGACGTTTGCGACCGGAGCGAAGTAGAGCGCCATGCCGATCCCGGAGAGAATGAACGGGACGACGAGCGCACTGTAGGCGACAGTCGGATTCGAGACTGTTGCGATCCAAGCCAGACCCGCGGCCTGAAGACTCAGGCCGACCGCCATGATCCTGCCGCCGCCGATTCGATCCGAGAGGGCGCCGGCGATCGGGGCGATGAAGATCGGCATCGCCGTCCACGGCAGGATGCGCAGCCCGGCCTGGAGGGGCGAGTAGCCCTGAATGACCTGGAAGAACTGCGCCAGCAGGAAGATCGAGCCGAACATCCCGAAGAACATCAGCAACGAGGCGGTATTCGCCGCGGCGAAGGTCCGGTTGCGGAAGAAGCGCAGCGGCAGCATCGGCGCGGGAGCGCGGGCCTCCCAGAGCACGAACAGCAGCAGCACGAGCAAGCCGCCGGAGATCGTCCCGACGACCTCGACGCTCGACCAGCCGACCTCGTTGCCGCGGACGAGACCCCAGACCACGCCGAGCAACCCGACGCTGGCGAGGGCGAGCCCCGGAAGGTCGAGCACGTCGTTTGGGCCGCGGCTCTCGCGCAGGCGCAGCGCCGCGAGCGGGATCAAGAGGAGCCCGATCGGGACGTTGAGCCAGAAGATCCACTGCCAGGAGATGCCTTCGACGACCGCGCCGCCGACGAGCGGCCCGATCGCGACGGCCAGTCCGCTGATCCCGCCCCAGGCGCCGAGCACGAGCCCACGGCGCTCGGCCGGGACCGCGGCGCTCAGGATGGTCAGCGTGAGAGGCGTCACGATCGCCCCGCCGAGGCCCTGGAGAGCGCGCGCGGCGATCAGCACCTCGATGCTCGGCGCCAGTGCCGCGGCGGCTGAGGCGCCCGTGAAGATCGCGAGCCCGACGACGAACATCCGGCGCCGCCCGAAGCGGTCGCCGAGCGCCGCGCCGGTGAGCAGCAGCACGGCGAAGGTCAAGGTGTAGGCGTTCACGGTCCACTCGAGGCCGCTCAGGCCCGCGTGGAGGTCCTTGCGGATCACCGGCAGCGCGGTCGTCACGACCAGGTTGTCGAGCGTGGTCATGAAGAGCGCGACCGAGGTGATCGCGAACGTCCAGATGGTGGCGGTGCGGGGGCTCATCGTCTCCCCTCCCCTCTTAGGTAGTTATCGCTCACTTACTCCGTCTCCAAAAAAACACGTGGTGTCACTCCAATGGCGGCAGGCATGCCTCGAGCAGCTTCTTCGCCCAGGGCGCCTTCTGGTCGAGCAGGTCCATCGAGGCGAAGACGTTCAGCAGCATCCCGAAGGCGAAGAAGTCGCGAATGCGCTCCGGTCCGGCTCCCGACACCTGCTCTGCATATTCGACGAGCTTGCCGTAGCCGTCGCGGACGACCTCGCGCACGTCCTCGTCGCCGCAGTCCGCGTAGGCCTGCATCTGCGCCCGAAGGCGAGTGCGGTCGCTCAGCAGCGCCACGTAGGCCTTGCCGATGGCGTCGAGCGCTTCCTCGCCGCTCTTGCCGGCCGCCGCGTCCTGGAAGACCTCGAGCGTCTGGCGCAGGCAGCGCCGAACGGACTCGAGATAGAGCTCCTTCTTCGTGCCGAAGAGCCGGAAGAGGTACGGCTGCGAGACCCCGGCCTTCCGGGCGATCGTGTCGGTCGAGGTCCCGTGCAGGCCGTGCTCGCCGAACTCCTCCAGCTGCGACGAGCAGGATGTCCTCGCGGCGCTCGTCGGCGGTTTTTCGGGTCGTGACTGCGTGCATCGCGTTGTAAGTTATCACTCACTCACAACGTCGTCAAAGGCTCAGCTGACGGCCTCCTCGGGCAGCGGGATCAGGCGGGCCCGGTCGCGGATGTCCTGCAGGACCGTGAGCCCGGCTCGGGCGTTCACGAGCGACCGGTCCCAGCTGGGCCGATAGGCGCCGAGCCGCGGGATCGCGGCAAGAGCGCCGGCCCGCGAGCGCAGCGCCGTGACGAGCAGGCGCTTCGCTCGCCGCGTCTCCCCCGTTGCGGGATCTCGCCTCACCCGGCCGAGGGCACGGACGACGACGCGGCGGTAGTCGCCGGCTCGGGACTCGAACGCGGCTTGACCGAGCCGTCCAGCCCTCCAGTCGCGGAAGGCGAGGTCGTACGCGGTCAGTGCCTCGCTCACCGGCTGGTAGTCGCCGACGATGCGCTGGTGCTCCCTGTCCAACGCCAGGAACGACTGCTTCTGCGGCGGGGGCTGCGGCTCGGCCCGGTGCTTCGAGCCGTGGCAACCGGCGAGGAGCGGCACGGCGGCCAGAAGCGCGCAGGCTCGCCAGTAGACTCGGCGGCCATGAACGTCCTGGTGACGGGTGCCTCCGGTTTCGTCGGCGGCGCGCTGGTCGACGAGCTTCGTCACGCGGACGGAGCCTACGAGGTCCACGCCCTCGCGCGTGCCGACGGCGACCTCGCCGAAGAGGGCGTGGCGGAAGGCGCCGTCGCCGGAGCGCGGCCGGACGTGGTCGTCCATGCCGCGGCGCGGATCGGCATCGTGCGCTGCGAGGAGGAGCCCGAGCAGGCGCTCCGCTCCAACGTGCTCGCGACGACGCTCGTCGCGCGGGCGGCGGCTGCCCACGGGGCGCGGCTGGCCTTCCTCTCGACCGCGGACGTCTACGGCGCCGGCGACGCGGACGAGGAGACCCCGGTCGCTCCTGCCAGCCTCTACGCGCTGAGCAAGTGGTGGGGCGAGGAGGTCGCGCGCCTCTACGCCCCGGAGGGCCTGGCCGTCTTGCGGCTGGTCAACCCGTACGGCCCGGGCGTCGAGCCCGGCGAGGGGAAGGGCGCGATCCCGACCATGCTGCGGCAGGCCGAGAGCCGCAAGCCGATCCCCGCCTTCCGCGGCGAGGCGCGCTCATGGACCTGGATCGGCGACACGGTTCGCGGGATCCGCTTCGTGCTCGATGACGGCGGCGACGGTGTCTTCAACGTCGGCTCCGGAGCCGACCCCGTCCTCCTGACCGACACGGCCCGCCTGGCCTGCGAGCTGACGGGCGCGCCGCAGGAGCTCGTCCGCGAGCTCGACCCTCCCGCCGGCCGCGTGACACCGCGGGTCTCGGTCGAGAAGCTGAGCGGCGCTCGGCTGGCGGGCGGAGGTCGGCCTCGAAGAGGGCATGCGGCGCCTGCTGGAGTCGCTGCGCGCAGCGGCGCCGGCCGCCTGATGGGCCGCGCGTTCGTGCTCACCGGAGGGTCGCGCTCCCAGCTCGGGCTGCTCGAGAACGCCCGCGCGCTCGGCTACGAGGTCTGCGTCGTGGACGGCTCCGAGTCGGCGCCGCTGCTGGCCGAGGCGGACCACCGCATCGTGCGCAGCTTCACCGAGGTCGATCGCGTGCTCGGCGATCTCGAGGCACAGGGGATCGAGCCCGTGGCGGTCGCGACGATGGGGTCCGACCAGGCCGTGCTGCCGACGGCACGGCTGGCGGAGCGGCTGGGCCTGCCGGGGCTCCCGCTCGAGACGGCCAGGACCGTCGCCGACAAGCGGCGGATGCGGAAGGCCTTCGAGAAGGCGGGCGTGCGCTGCCCGCGCGGGCGCGAGGCGAGCGGATTCGAGGAGGCCGAGCAGGCGTTCCACGAGCTCGGAGGGCCGGTGGTCGTCAAGCCGGTCGACGGCTCTGCCCAGCGCGGCGTGACCGAGGTGCGAGCCGAGGGCGAGCTGGCGCCCGCATTCGACCGGGCGCTCGCGGCGTCACGCACCGGCGCGGTCGTGCTCGAGCAGTACCTCGAAGGCGAGGAGTACACGGTCAACGGCTTCCTGCTCGAAGGCGAGTACTTCCCGATGAGCATCACGCGCCGCCTGCTGCACCCCCCGCCGCCGCTCGGCGTCTGCATCTCGCACCGCTACCCGTCGCTCCTGGCGAACGAGGACGAGCTGTTCGCCCAGGCGCGCGCGACGAGCCGAGCGGTCGGCCTCGAGACGGGGCCCTCCTACGTCCAGGTACGCGTCCACGACGGCGTGCCCTCGGTGATCGAGGTGGGCGCGCGGCTCGGCGGCGGCAAGGACGCCGAGCTGGCCAAGCTCGTCACCGGCTTCGACGCAGTCCGCGCCAACGTGCTCTGGGCTCTCGGCCGGCTGAAGCGCGAGGATCTCGAACGCGCCGAGCCGGTCGCCCCGTGCGGCCTGGTCCGGTTCGTGGTCGCCGAGCCGGGGCGGATCGTGCGCCTCGACGCGGCGCCGGCCCTGGCGCTCGAAGGGGTCCACGAGGCGGGCTTCTACTGGCGCGAGGGCATGACGCTTCCGCCCCTCACGTCGGGCGCCGAGCGGCTCGGGTACCTGCTGGTGAGCGCGGCCGACGAGGACGAGCTGGACGCGCGCACGGCCCGCGCGCTCGACGCGCTCGACGTCGAGATCGCTGTCGAGACCCTGGTTTGAGAGCACTGCATTCGCCGGTGAACGTGGCCGGCGGGCCGGGCGCGATCTCCGTGGGATTGCGCGCCCTCGGCGTGGAGAGCACGCTGCTCGTCTTCAACGAGCGGCCGTTCGAGCGGGGCTTCGACATCAATCTCGAGCTGCGAGACACGAGCAGCGTGAGCTCCGTCCCTTTCAACCTGCCGAAGCAGTTGCGCGCCCTGCGGTGGGCGCTGCCGCGCTTCGACGTCTTCCACTTCCACGCCGGCCTGACCCTGGCGCCGCGGCGGCTGACGCTTCCGCTCCTTCAGCGCAGGAAGAAGGGAATCGTGTTCCAGTCGTGGGGCTCGGACCTGCGCGGGCGCGACGCCTCCGAGGTCGGCTATCTGAAGGACGCGGGCGCGGTGATCGTCGGCAGCTACCTCACGCGGCGCCTGGCTCCTCGCGGGCCGTGGCCGGAGTACGACGTCGTCCCCCCGGCGATCGTGCTCGACGACTGGGAGCCGGCTCCGACCGAGCCGGGTGAGGCAATGCGGGTCGCCCATGCCCCGAGCAAGCGCGCGGTCAAAGGAACCGAGGCCGTGATCGCGGCCGTCGAGGCGCTCCGCTCCCGCGGCGCGCCGATCGAGCTCGACCTGATCGAGGGCGTGCCGAACCGCGAGGCACGGAAGCGCTACGCCGCGGCGGACCTGATCGTCGACCAGCTCAAGATCGGGTGGTACGGCATGTTCGCGATCGAGTCGATGGCGCTGGCCAAGCCGGTGGTCGTCCACCTCGACGAGGAGGCCGCCGCCGAGACCGAGGAGGCCTTCGGCGTAGAGCTGCCACTGGTGCGCGCCGAGGCAAAGGACCTCGAAGACGTGCTCGAGGGCCTACTGGAGGTGCGCGAGTCGCTGCCGGAGCTCGGCCGCCAGAGCCGCGCCTACGTCGAGCACGTGCACAGCCACACCCAGGTCGCGCGGCAGGTGCTCGAGATCTACGAGCGCGTCATGCCGAGCAGCTCGTAGAAGCCGAGCGGCGACCAGCGAAACCCGCGAACGCCGTTCGCGAGCTGCACGTACTCGCCGGCGGAATAGAGCGGAATCGCGGGCAGATCCTGCTGGAGCTTCTGCACGAGCGTCCGCTCGATCGCCCACCGCTCGCCGTCGTCGAGCGTCCGCACGGCACGGTGCATCGAGCGGTCGTAGGAGCGGTCACACCACTGGGCGACGTTAAAAGCGCTCGCGCAGGGGAACAGGTCGAGGATGTTGTACTCGTCGAAGAACTCCGAGCTCCAACCGAGCAGCACCAGGTCGACCTGCGGCGGAGGGCCCGCGAGGGTCAGGAGCATGCGAGACGAGACCGGACGCAGGGTCACCCGGATGTGGTGGCGGCCGAGCTGGCTCTGGATCTGCGCGGCGAGGTTGCCCGCGCGGGGATCCTCGGGCGTGTACGCCAAGGTCAGCTCCAACGGCCGTCCCCCGGCCCGGTAGGAAACCGGAGGGACCCTGAGCTGCGAGGCCCCCGGCATGGCCGGCGGGACGACGGTGCGGATCGGCCGCTCACCGACCTCCGCCGCGAGGACCGCACGGTCGAGAGCGGCGGCAACCGCCTGCCGTGCCGCCGGATCCGCGAGCGGGCCACGCCGCGTGGAGAGCCACAGGAGCCCCACCGAGAGGGTGGGCAGCCGCCTGCCGAAGCCGGCCGGCGGGACGGGCGCGGTCTGGATCCAGGGAAACCCGGGTGCCGCGATGCTGCGGGGCAGGATCCCGTCGCCGGCGGGAGGGAACCTCGTCAGCACGATGCGCTTCGGCTTCACGGCCGCGACGTTCCAGTAGTTGAAGTTCCTCTCCAGCACGAGCCGCCGCCTCGTGCGCGAGGCGAGCCGGAAGGGGCCGCTGGTCGCGCTGCCGCTCTTCGGCACCGGGAAGAAGACCGGCCAGGCGACCTGCTCGTCCAGCCACGGCACCGGGTGCTCCAGGGTCACCCGCAGGGTGCGGTTGTCCACCGCCTCGACTCCGACGTCGCCCGTGCCGGTCACGCGGTAGCGGCGCGCGCCGCGGATGTTCTGCATCTCGGCGCGCGCGTAGGCCGACCGGGTCGACGGCGCAAGCGCCCGCAGCCAGGAGCGGCGGAAATCCTCGGCGGTGATCGGCGCGTCGTCGCTCCAGCGCAGCCCCTTGCGCAGGTGGAACGTCCACACGAGGCCGTTCTGGCTCGGCTCCCACGACTCGGCGAGATCGGGCTCGACTCCGCGCCCCGAGAATCGGGTCAGGCCGGCGTTCAGCTCGTGCACGACGTTCAGCGACGGCAAGTCCGCGGCCTTCGCAGGGTCGAGCGTCGCCGGGACCAGCGGCAGCGCGAGGCGCAAGACCGCCCCGCCGTGCGGAGGCTCGGGCGCCGACGAGCCGCCGCATCCGATCAGGATCAGGACGCAGGCGAGCGGCGCTAGCCGACGAGCTTTCGCCATACGTTGTCGAGGAGCTTGTAGGTCAGCCCCTTGTTCATGCGCAGGAAGCTGTAGTTGCCGGTCGCGAACGACGAGCCCCGGCCCGCGTGCGACCACACGAGCGACGGAGTGATCACCCCACGCTTGCCCGCGACGATGGCCAGGCCCGCGACGACGTGGTCGTGCGGCGTGAGCTGAGGGTCGATCCGGTCGCTCTCCGAGTACGCGATCCCGAAGGGCTCGCCCGGCCCGACCCCCGTGCCGCGGAAGAGCCAGCGGACGCGGTCGTAGTCGCGCCCGGTCGCCGCCACGTACGGCCTCCCGCGCACGTGCGGGAAGCAGCAGCCGTCGTAGCCGACTCCCGCGATGGCGAAGTCGGAGCGGCCCTCTCGCGCGTCGTAGTCGGTCAGCACCATCGCGTTGCCGTGCGGCTCGAGGCGAACCGTCCGATAGAAGGGGTTCGCCTGCAGGAAGATCAAATTGCCGCCCTGGTCGCGGTATCGCATCAGCAGGTCGTAGGTCTTCGGCTGGTAGTACTCGCTGTGTCCGGGGAAGACGACCGCCGAGTAGCGTCTGAGCGTAGAGAGCGGCAGACGCCCGAGCTCGACGTCGGTGATGTGCTGCGTGCGAAGCCCCGGGCGGGAGCAGAGCCAGCGCGAGAAGGGCGCGACAGCCTTGTGGTCGTCCTCGACGCCGTCGCGGAGAAGCGGCCCGCGGAGCGAGACCCGGCGCTGGCGCCAGAACTGGTACCAGCTGTCGGGAATCCCGTTCAGGTCGGCGTCGTAGGCGCTGTAGGCCCGCCAGGTGAGATACGGCCAGACGACGAGAGCGGTGTGCGGGTGCGGCCGGTCGAGCCGTTGTGCCGCCCGAACGACGACCGGAGCCTGGAACTCGTCGCCCGCAGAGTCCGTTGCGACCGCGTGGTAGAGGCCCGGTGCGGCTCCGAGCGGGACGCCCCGCCCGCCGGGATACCTCACGGCGCCGTTCGAGCAATCCTGCTCGAGATCGGTCGTGCGCTGACCGCCGTCGGCCGAGACGACCAGCGGCAGCGTCGATCCCGGTTCGAAGCTCCCCGTCGAGTCGACGTACGCCGCCAGCCGCTCGATCCGGATGACGCGTGGCTCGGCCAGGCAGCCGGACCGGCGCCACGGCGGGCGGCGGGCACTCGCCTCGGCCAGCCCGGGCCGTGGCACCCCTTCCGCCGGCAGCAGGCGCCCGGGGTGCGCGGAGCAGACCGTCACGACATAGGTGCCGTCTTCCAGCGGGTGCCCGGTCGACGTGCTGCCGCTCCAGCTGAGCGTCGAGCCGCCCGAGACGGTCACCCCGGTTCGAATCCGCTTCCAGCCGACCAGCCGCCCGCCCCAGACGTAGGCCCGCAGGCCCAGCACGGCGCCCGAGGGCGCGGCCACGTGTACGCGCAGCACGTCGTTGATGCCGTTTCCGTTCGGGCTGATCACCTGCGACGAAACGCCGAGGAGGCGCAACCCCGTCTCCGACCGCGCCTGCGCCCCCGACCCCGGAACGGCCACGACGGCGACGGCCGCCGCGACGAGAAGGAGCTTCACGCGCGCGAGGCCAGGCTCTGCACGGGCTGACGCTCCCGGTACCAGGCGATCGTGCGGTCGAGGCCGTCGTCGAGGTCGACACGCGGCTCCCAGCCGAGCTGCTTGCGCGCCTTGTCAACGTTCGGGATGCGCATCTCGACGTCGGTGTAGTGCAGCGGCTTGAAGACGATCTCCGAGTCCGATCCCGTGAGGCGCTTGATCCGAGAGGCGAGGTCGAAGACCGTCACGACCGAGCGCGGGTTGCCGACGTTGAAGACCTGTCCGATCGCCTCTTCGCGCTCCAGGATCGCGAGCAAGGCCTCGACCACGTCGTCCACGTAGCACCAGGCCCTGATCTGCGAGCCGTCGCCGTGGATGACCAGCTCCTCGCCGCCCAGCGCCCGCACCGTGAAGTGGTGGATCGCGCCGCTACCGATCTGGCCGGGGCCATAGACGTTGAACGGGCGCACCGAGCACGCGGGTAGCGCGAACTCGTCGAAGTACGAGTGCGCGAGGTACTCCCCCGCGAGCTTCGAGACCGCGTACGTCCAGCGAGCCTCGCCGACCGAGCCCTGCGAGGTCACATGCGTCTCCTCGACCTTGTAGGCGTGCGTTCCGAAGACCTCGCTCGTCGAGAAGTCGACCAGCCGCTCGATCGTGCCAGCGGCCTGCGCCGCTTCGAGCACGTTGTAGGTGCCGATCAGGTTGACGCGCATCGTCCGGACCGGGCTCTCGAGCACCTTGTCGACCCCGGCGATGGCGGCCATGTGGACGACGTGCGTGGCACGAGCCGACAGCTCGCGAACGAGCGGAAGGTCGAGCACGTCGCCCTGCACGAAACGCAGGTTCGGGTGCTCGGCGAGGTCGGTACCGGTGAGCGAGTCGCGGTGCAGGTTGTCGAGGATCACGATCTCGTTCTCCTCGACGAGGCGCCGCGCGAGGGTCGTTCCGATGAAGCCCGCCCCGCCCGTCATGAAGATCTTTTTCCCGCTCAGAGGCACGACGGCGGAGTCTACCGGCGGTTCCTGCACGTCCTGAGACGGCACCGCCAGCGGCGCCTTGGAGCACACTTAGCCGCGTGATCGCGCAGCAGCTCGCCCGCCTGGCCAAGCATTCGCTCATCTACGGCCTCGGCGCCGTCGTCTCGCGCCTGATCGGGCTCTTCCTGCTCCCGCTGGTCACGCACTACCTCACCCGCGCCGAGCTGGGCGCCGTCGACACGCTGATCGCGCTCAGCGTCGTGCTGGTGATCGTCTTCCGCGCAGGGATCTCGATGGCGTTCTTCCGCTTCTACTTCGACGCCGAGGACGAGGCCGGCCGCATCCGGGTCGTGCGCACGTCGTTCTGGTTCACGATGGCCTCGGCGACCGCGGCGTTGATCGTGGGCTGGGCGCTGGCCGGGCAGATCTCCGAGTTCCTCTTCTCGACCCACGCGAACACCGACCTCGTGCGCGCTGCCTTCGTGCTCCTCTGGGCGCAGATGAACTACGAGCAGCTGACCTCGCTCTTCCGGGTCGAGGAGCGCTCGGTCTCGTACGTGGCGGCGACCCTCGCGAACGTGCTGATCACGGTCGGCGCCACGATCCTGCTCGTCGCGGTCTGGCACAAGGGCGCGCTCGGCGTGCTCGTCGGCAACTTCACGGGCACGCTCGCCGTCTACTTCGTGCTCCTCGCCTACCGGCGCTTCCAGCTCGGGCTCCAGTTCGACCGGCCGCTCTTCAGGCAGATGCAGCGCTTCGGCCTGCCGCTCGTGCCGTCCGGGCTGGCGCTCTGGGCGATCGACTTCGCCGACCGCTTCATCCTGCTCAAGCTGAAAGGCGTCGCCGAGGTCGGGCTCTACTCGGTCGGCGTGCGCGTGTCGACCGCGATCCTGCTCCTGCTGATCGCGCTCCGTACGGCCTGGCCCGCGTTCGCCTACTCGATCAAGCAGGACGACGAGGCCAAGCGGACGTACGCGTTCGTCCTCACCTACGTGCTCTACATCTCCTGCTGGATGTCGCTCACGCTCTCGCTGCTCGCGCCCTGGATCGTGCGCGTGCTGACCGCGCCGGCGTTCTACGGCGGGGCGCGCGTGGTGCCGCTGCTCGTCTTCGGCGGGTCGGCGTTCATCGCCTTCAACGTGATGTCGATCGGGATCGGCCGCGCCAAGCAGACGCAGTTCAACTGGGTCGTGACCGGCGTCGCGGCCGCGGTGAACGTCGGGCTCTGCTTCGTGCTCATCCCGCCCTGGGGGATGATCGGCGCGGCGGCTGCGACGCTCGTCGCGTACGTGGTCATGTTCCTGGGCATGACCGTGCGGGCACAGCAGGTCTTCAGGGTCGACTACCAGTGGCGGCGGATCGCTCTCGTGGTCGGCGCCGCGGTCGCGCTAACGGTGCTCGGGAAGTCGCTCCGCGTCCCGCTGCCGGGCGCCGTCCTGCTGATTGCCGTCTACCCGCTGATCCTGCTCCCGCTCGGGTTCTACCTCCCGGTCGAGCTGCGCCGGCTCCGCGGCCTCGTCTCGGCTGCGCGCTAGCGGGACACGCGCCGTAACCGCCGCGAGGCCGAGAGCCGCCCAGACCGTCGGATCCTCGAAGAACGCGTTGTAGAAGAGGCTGTGCACCGCGATCGAGACGAAGACGAGCCCGAACGTGAGCGCCGTCAGCCCGGGCAGGTCGCGCGCGAAGCGCCGGAACGCCAGCAGCAGCCCCGCGGCCAGGAGCCAGGCGTAGAGGGCCAGGCCCACGATGCCGGTCTCGGCGGCGACGGTCACGGGTGTGTTGTGCGACGCGGCGGCCTTGGGCTCCCGTCCCTTCAGGTGGGTCAGCTCGGCGTAGGAGCGCTTGAAGCCGCCGACGCCGACGCCGACCACCGGATGGTTCACGGCGAGCCGGATCCCCTTGCGCACGAGCTTCCCGCGGCCGCCGGTGGCGCTGTTCAGGCCGCGGCCGTTGCCGAAGACGTCGTGGCGGACGTTGGGCACGGCGAGGGCGCCGACGGCGACGACGACCGCGGCCACGGCAACGAGCGCGAGCCCGCGCCTTCCCCAGGCGAAGACCGCGGCCAGGAGGACTCCCGCCACCAGCGCCGCGAAGCTCGACTGCGAGTACGAGAAGTAGAGCCCGGCCCAGATCGCGGCGATCGCCACGGTGCCCCCGATCAGCAGGCGCCGGTCACTGCGGAAGAGCACCGCGACGAGGCAGGCGAGGATCGCGACGACCAGGAAGCGGCCGTAGATCGAGGGATCCCAGAAGACGGAGTTGACGCGGTAGAACGGCGCGTAGGCGTTGGCGACGAGCAGTTTCGGGTTCCAGAAGACGTCCCGCGTCTCGTACTGGTAGATCCCGATCGCCGAGAACACGAGCGCCATCGCCGTCACCTCGGCGAGCAGCGCGAGCGCCCAGAGGCGGTTCCACGGGAGCCGCGCGAGCACGACGGCGAGCAGCCCGAAGGGCAGGTAGAAGAAGAGCAGGTCGATGGAGCCCTGGCGCACGTCGTTCGTCCAGAGGATCGAGAGGCCCACCCAGACGGCGAGCACCGCGAGCGGCCACGTGACGATCGCGAGCTCTCGCTGCCGCGTGTCTCCCCGCCAGAGCTCCCAGGCCAGGAGGAACGCAGCCGCGGCGACCACGCCGTAGAGCGGCACGAGGAGGTTCGCCTCCGTCGAGCCGACCGTGACGTGGATGCGCGCCGGGATGCACGCGAGCGTCACCAGCGGCAGGAGCCAGGGCCAGCGGCGGAACAGCCACGCGCCGCCGATCGCGAGCGCGATCCCGAAGACGGCGGCACCGGCCAGCAGCGGCCGGTGGCCGTGAGGCGCGAGGTAGGCCGCGAGCAGGACGATGCCCAGAGCCCAGGCGACGAGCCCGGCGAGCCGCTGCACCCGGGTCGGCGCGGCGATCAGCACCGCGAGCCCGGCGGCGCCGAGGACACCTCCCGCCCGGGCGAGCTCCGAGGTCACGGGCTCACCACCACGACCGTCCGTGAGACGTGGCCGTTGGCCGCCACGACCAGCCGGTAGGTGCCCGGGGCGCCGGCCTTCAGCGTCAGCACCCGCCTGCGGGCGACGGCACCGCGCGGGCCGAGGTGCCAGCTGTAGCGCTTCGCGTCCGTCTGCACGCGCACGCTGAAGCGTTTGCCGGTCTTCACGTGCAGCACGTGCGGCTGCACCCCGATGTAGCGGATCCGGACGACCACCGCGCGGGTCGCGTTCGAGAGGTTTCCGGCCCGGTCGATCGCCCGCAGCCGCAGCAGGTGCGGGCCGGGTTTGAGGCTCCGCGCCGCCCTGCCGCCCCAGTCGAGCTTCCCGGCCCGCACGAACGCTCGCACCTGGGTGCGGCGGTCGCCGTCCACATAGAGGATCGCCGCCGCCTTCTCGTTCGTCAGATAGCGGATGCGCACGCGCTCGAACCTGAAATCGCCGTCAGGGGAGAACACGAGAGGCCTGACGCTCACCAGCCTGATCAGCGGCGGCGTCGCGTCCATGCGGATCACGTTCGGAAGCCCGATGGTGCGGTGCTCCCGCGCGAGATGCACACGCGGGCGGTAGTTCCCGTCCGCTACGACGCGGCCCTCGTCGTCGCGGCCGTTCCACTTGAAGGACTGCGCGCCGCGGACGGCGGGCCTCGAGCGCGCGAGCGTGCGAATCACCTCACCGTTGCCGTTCACGATCTGGACGGTCAGGTGGTCGGGCTTGCGCAGCAGGAAGCTGATCGTCGCGATCGCGGACGTCGCCGAATCGGGGGCAACCACCTTGTCCACCACCGTGTTCGCAATCGGGCTCTTCTCCAATTTGAGGCCCTCGGTGACTGCGAAAGCCGCAGCAGAACCGCCGAGCAGGGCCAGGACAAGCACCATCGGCAGGATCCGTGCCACGGGCTGGCGAGTCTAGTCCGAACCCCCCTGGCCCTGTGCCGATCAGAATGTGGCATGGCGGAGGAGCGCGAGCCCGAGTCTGGAGGCGAGCTCCGTGAGGAGCGCAAGGTCGTCACGACCCTCTTCGCAGACCTCGTCGGCTCGACGCCCCTGGGCGAGCGGCTCGAGCCCGAGGAGGTCAGGCTCGTCGTCGGCGAGGCGGTCGCCAGGATGATCCTCGAGATCGAGCGGTTCGGCGGGCACGTGAAGGACCTCGCCGGCGACGGGGTGCTCGCGTTCTTCGGCGCCCCGGTCGCCTACGAGGACGACGCCGAGCGGGCCGTTCGGGCCGGTCTCCGGATCGCCGAGGAGATGGCCGCCTACGCGGGCGAGGTCGAGCGAGGCTGGGGCATCGAGGGCTTCGGAGTGCGGATCGGCGTCGCGACTGGCCCGGTCGTGCTCGGTGCGATCGGCGCCGGAGCGCGGGTCGAGTACGCGGCCTTCGGCGACACGGTCAACACCGCCGCGCGCCTCCAAACGGCGGCCGAGCCGGGCACGGTGCTGGCCGACGCCGACACGCGGCGCCAGCTCGAGCCGCTCTTCGAGTGGGGCGAAGAGCACGCCGTCGAGCTGAAGGGGAAGACGGCTCCGGTCGCCGCGTCGGTTGCCCACCGGCCGCAACCCGAAGCCGGCAAGCGCCGGGGCCTCGACGGGCCGGAGGTCGACCTCGTCGGGCGCCCGGCAGAGCTGGCCGTCATCGCCGAGGTCCTCGCAGCCGCGCGGACGGGCTCCGGCGGCGTCGTGTTCATGACCGGCGAGGCCGGGATCGGCAAGAGCCGGCTGCTCGCCGAGATGCACGGCCTGGCCGAGACGCCGGGCGACGGGCCACAGCCGCTCTGGCTCGAGGGCCGTTGCGTCTCCTACGGCGAGTCGCTCCCGTACTGGCCCTTCCGTGACTTGCTGCGCGAGTGGCTCGGCGCGGGTCGCGACGAGCCAGAGCTACGGCTTCGGGTCGCGCTGCGGCGCAATGTCGACACGCTCTTCCCCGATCGGGGAGACGAGATCTACCCGTACCTGGGCGCCCTGCTCGGCCTGACCCTCGAGCCGGAGGCCTCGGCGCACCTGGCCCAGCTCTCGCCGGAGGCGCTCCAGTACCAGACCTTCGAGGTCGTCGCGACCGTGCTGAGCCGCCTCGCGGAGGACCGGCCCGTCGTGGTGGCGCTCGAGGACCTGCATTGGGCCGACACGACGTCGGTGCAGCTCTGCGAGCAGCTCCTTCGCCTCGCCGAGCAGGCGGCGGTCCTACTCGTCGTCGCCCAGCGGGACGAGCGCGACCACCCCTCCTGGCGCCTCCGCGAGCTCGCGCTCCGCGAGTACCCGCACCTGACCCGCGAGCTCGCCCTTCAGCCGCTCGCGGGCGACGCGGAGACCGCGCTCCTCGACGCTCTCGTGGGCGCGGAGACGCTGCCGGAGGACGTCGCCTCCAGAGTGCTCCGGCAGGCGGAGGGAAACCCCTTCTACCTGGAGGAGCTCGTGCGCTCGCTCCTCGACACCGGCGCGCTCGCCGGCAAGCCCGGCGGCTACCGCTTCGACCACGACGTCTCGGTCGAGATCCCGCCGACGGTCGAGAAGCTCCTCCTGGCTCGGATCGACCGGCTCACCCCCGCGTGCCACGACGTCCTCACCGCCGCCTCGGCCCTCGGCCGCACGTTCGGGCTGCCGCTGCTCGAAGGCGTGCTCGGAACGGCACCGCAGGACGAGCTGCACGAGCTCCAGCGGCTCGAGCTCGTCCGGGAGACGCGGCGCTGGCCGCAGCCCGAGTACCGCTTCCGGCACTCGCTGATCCAGGAGGCGGCCTACCGGACGATCCTCGCCGATCCTCGGCGAGCCCTCCACCGGAAGGCGGCCGAGTGGCTCGAGCAGCAGCATGCGGCGAACCTCGACGAGGTGCTCGGCGTCCTCGCGCACCACTGGCTGGCGGCCGAGGACGAGGACCGCGCGGTCGACTACCTGCTGCGCGCCGGCGACAAGGCTCGCGAGGACTACGCGCTCGACGAGGCGATCGCCCACTACCGCGCGCTCCTCCCCCTGCTCGAGCGCCGCGGCCACGGCCGAGAGATGGCGCTCGTCCTCTTCAAGCTCGCGATCGCCCTCCACACCGCGATGCGCTTCGCCGAGTCGAACGAGGCCTACGGCCGGGCCTTCGAGCACTGGACGCCGCCGGAGCCTTCCCAGCTGCCGCCGACGAGCCTTCAGACGGCGTCCTCCGCGCTGCCGAAGCTCGTCGACCCCGCGCGAGCGATCGCGTGGACCGACATCCAGCTCTGCATGCAGGTGTTCGACCGCCTCGTCGAGGCCTGGCCCGAGCGCACGATCGTGCCGTCCCTGGCCGAACGCTGGGAGATCTCCGACGACGGCCTCCACTACGTCTTCCACCTCCGGGACGGCGTGACCTGGTCGGACGGCACGCCGCTGACCGCGCACGACGTCGAGTACGGGATCAAGCGACTGCTCGACCCGAAGGCCCCGGGCGCGTCGGTGGCGATCTACTTCGTGCTCGAGGGGGCCCAGGACTACTACCTCGAGCGGCACGCCGACCTGGACCGCGTCGGAGTGCGCGCCCTGGACGAGTTGACGGTCGAGTTCCGGCTGGCCGCGCCGGCTCCGTACTTCCTCAGCGTCCTGAACCGGCCCGACGGGGGCCCGCAGCCGCGCCACGCGATCGAGCGCGACGGCGACGACTGGGCGTTGCCCGAGCAGCAGGTCGTGAGCGGGCCTTTCAGGGTCGAGCGGCTGGACGAAGGGCAGCTCGTGCTCACGCGGCGCGACGATTACGCCGGACACCGGTCCGGCAACGCGCACACGGTCACGATGGCCCTGCGCCAGGTCGGGGAGGACCTCGGGCCGTACGAGCGCGGCGAGCTTGACGCGATCGTCGACCGGTACTCGGTCCGGCCGCACGGCACGCTCACCGTGGAGGACGAGGTCCACCTGGGCCCGGTCGCCGCGACGGTGTACCTCAGCTTCGATCACGGCCGCCTTGGAAACGCGGACGTTCGGCGCGCGCTCGCGCACGCGATCGACCGCGCGGCGGTCGCGCCCACGCTGCCGGCCAACTACGTCGCGGCCACGGGCGGCCTCGTTCCCCCGGCCCTCCAGGGCCACACCCCGGAGATCGTCCGCCGCTTCGACCCCGAGCTCGCCCGCTCGCACCTCGAGCGCTCGGGCGCGCGGCCGACCCTGGTGCTCGCCACTCCGCCCGGCGACCGCGGAATCGCGGAGGCGATCGCCGGCTGCTGGCGTGATGTCCTCGGGCTCGAGACCGAGCTGATCGGCGAGGTGGGCCTGGCGGGCAACCGGCCGGCCGACGTGACGGTGTCGGGGTGGCTGCCCGGCTATCCGGACCCGGAGTACTACCTCCGGCTGCTACTCCAATCGGACTCGAAGACCAACGAGGGCGGCTTCTCGGACGAGGTCTTCGACGGGCTGATCGAGCGCGCGCGCCAGGAACGGCACGGCCGGAAGCGCCTCGAGCTCTTTCACGAGGCCGACCGGTACGCGGTCACCGAGCAGGTGGCGCTGATCCCGCTCGCCTACACGCGGAGCATCGCCTTCGTGAAGCCCTACGTGCAGGGATGGTGGGAGTTCGGCAAGACCTCCGCCTCGTTCGCCGATCTGGTGATCGAGCGCTAGGAGGCGCGATCTCGGGCGCGGGCGACGGCCCAGGCGCGTCGTCAGGCCCCAGGTCGCGAACGCGAGCCCGGCCACGACCGCGCCGACCGCGATCACCCAGTCGGCGTTGGGCGGGTCGACCAGCTTGATCCCGCTCAGCATCAGCACCGCGGCCAGGCCGAGCCGGAGCGCGCGGTCGGGCAACTTGAGCGTGAACTGGCTCGTCAGGAGGACGCCGGGAATCGAGCCGAGCAGCAACCAGGCCATCGCGTGCAGGTCGACGTTGCCGGCGACCAGGTGCCCGAACCCGGCGACCCAGAGCAGCAACGCGGCGTGGAAGATGTCGGTGCCCACGATCTTGGCGACCGTGAGCGGGAAGACCATCACCATGATGAGGCCGAAGAACGTGCCGCTCCCGACCGAGGTGAGCCCGACCACGAAGCCGCAGGTCGCGCCCAGCGCGACCGCGATTATCCGATCGCGGTTCGTGAGCAGGAAGGGCGCGTCGCTCGGCTGGACGCCGATGTTCACGAACGTCTTCGCCACGAGCCCGAGGCCGCCGATCACGAGCGCGATCCCGACCGCGTACGCCTCGATCGTCTCAGCGCTGCCGTAGTTGTTGCTGAGCCAGGTGGCGACCGCCACGCCGAGCAACGACATCGGCCCTGAGCCAAGGAACATCCAGAGCACCAGATGCCCGTGCACGGTGCCGAGACCCCGGTGCCGGACCGCGCCGAAGCTCTTGAAGATCGCGCCGTGGAGGATGTCGGTTCCGACCGCGAGGGTCGGCTTGAAGCCGAAGAAGATCACGAGGATGGGCGTCAGCAGCGACCCGCCGCCCATCCCGGTCACGCCTACGAGGCACCCGATCAGGAACCCACTGAGCGTGAACTGCCAGGTCACGGCCTAGGAGGAGCGGTAGGCCTCGATGAGAACCTCCGCGACCTCGGGCCGCGTGAACTCCACCGGCGGCAGCTCGCCGTTTGCGAGCAGCTCGCGCACCTTCGTGCCGGAGAGGAAGACGTGGTCGTCCCCGCCGTGCGGGCAGGTCTTCGGCGTCGCCATCGAGCCGCAGACGCGGCAGAAGAAGGCATGCTCGAAGAACATCGGCTCGATCCCGAGCTCGTGCGGCTCGAACTCGTCGAAGATCAGCTGCGCGTCGTAGGTGCCGTAGTAGTCGCCGACGCCGGCATGGTCGCGTCCGACGATGAAGTGCGAGCAGCCGTAGTTCTTGCGGCAGATCGCGTGCCAGATCGCCTCGCGCGGGCCGGCGTAGCGCATCGCCGCCGGGAAGGCGGCCACCAGCACCCGATCGGCCGGGTAGTAGTTGTCGACGAGGATCCGGTAGCAGTCGACGCGCGTGGCCGCCGGGACGTCGTCGGACTTCGTCTCGCCGATGAGCGGATGGATCATCAGGCCGTCGACGGTCTCGAGCGCTCCCTTCGTCAGGTACTCGTGGGCCCGGTGGATCGGGTTGCGCGTCTGGAAGCCGACGACCCGCCGCCAGCCCCGCTCGGAGAAGACGGCGCGCGTCTCGGTCGGGTCGAGGGCGAGCTCCGGGAACGACGGCTCGGCGCGCTCGAAGACCGTCACTCGGCCGGCCAGGTAGAGCGGCTTCTGCGCGTAGAGCCGCGCCACGCCGGGGTGGTCGTCCTCGATTGTGCGGAAGCAGCGCTCCGCCTCGCGCTCCTTGTCGTACTCGTACGCCTCGTCCACCTCGAGGATCGCGAGGGGGGTGCCGGCCTCGTCGGTCAGCACCACCTGGTCGCCGTTCGGAGTGCGGTCGACGGCCAGGCAGACGGGCAGCGCCCAGGGCAGGCCTCGCCCGAGCCGCATCTCCTCGACCACGCGCTCGTAGTCGTGGCGGTTCATGAACCCCTCGAGCGGGGACAGCGCCCCGCTCGCGAGCATGTCCAGGTCTGAGAGCTCGCGCGAGGTGAGCGGAATCTGCTCGAGCCGCTCGATCCCCTCGGGCCGCGGGCCGGTGCGATCCACGAGCTTGCCGCCGTGCGGCTCGATCAGCTGCGCCGTCTCGACGACCGTCACGCTGTCACCCCGCTCGGGATCAGGCCGAGCTCCTCGAGCTTGGCCACGACCAGCGCGGCGCTCTCCTCGGGCTCATGCTGCTCGGTCTCGATCACGAGCTCCGGATTCGACGGCTCCTCGTAGGGGTCCGAAACCCCGGTGAACTCCTTGATCTCGCCCTTGAACGCCTTTTCGTAGAGGCCCTTCACGTCGCGCTTGGCGCACTCGTCGACCGAGGTCTTGACGTAGATCTCGACGAACGTGCCGACTTCCTCGATCCGCTCGCGCGCCTCTTGCCGGGTCGCCTCGTAGGGCGAGATCGTGGCCGCGATCACGGCGCCGCCTTGGCGGGTGAGCCGCGAGGCGACCCAGCCGACACGCTCGATATGGGTGTCGCGGTCCTCCTTCGAGAAGCCGAGGCCTTTCGAGAGGTGGGTTCGCACCGTGTCGCCGTCGAGGTACTCGACGACGAGGCCGCGCCGGTCGAGCTCGGGGCCGACGAAGTGCGCGATCGTCGTCTTCCCCGAGCCGGAGAGCCCGGTGAACCAGAGCGTGAAGCCGCCGGGCCGGACGTGCGTGGTCTCCGGGTGCTCGGCGGCGTAGATGTGGTCGGTCATGTGCCTCCTAGTGGCGATTCGAGGTGGATCCCACACTCGAGCTTGTCGGAGCCGGCCCAGCGGCCGGCGCGCTCCTCCTCCTCGGGGCTCGTCGGTCGGGTGCACGGAATGCAGCCGATCGAGCGAAAGCCCACGTCGTGGAGCAGGTTGTACGGAATCTCGTTGATCGTGATGTATGCCCAGACGCGCTTCTCGTCCCAGTCGGCGAGCGGGTGCAGCTTCCAGACCTCGTAGCGCTCCGACCACTGCACCTTGGGCGTTGACGCGCGGCTCGGCGACTGGTCTCGGCGGATCCCGGAGATCCAGGCCCCGTAGGGCTCGAGCGCCTGCAAGCAGCGGCTCGACCTTGCGGATGTGGCAGCAGCGGTCGGGGTCGGTCTCCCAGAGGTTCGGGCCTTCGCGGCGGTGCTGCTCGGCAACCGTGATCACCTCTGGCGGCGGCTGCAGGCGCAGGCCGTAGCGCTCGACCAGGCGGTCGCGGGTCTCGTAGCTCTCGCGGAAGAAGAGGTGCGTGTCGAGCTCGATCACCGGGATGTCGAGCCCGAGCTCCGAGACCATGTGGACGAGCACCGAGGACTGCTTTTGCCAGGAGCAGGTCAGGCAGAGGCGGTCGCCGAACTCCTCGTACGCCCAGCGGAGGACGTCCTCGGCCTGCATCGCCTCGAAGTCGAGCTCAGGAAGCGGAGGCGCGCTCATCAGACGGCAGCACCTCCTTCATGGTGTCCGCGCGGAGCCCGAGCCGGAGCGTTTCCAGCGGGATCACCTCGTCGGGCGGGATGTTGCCGAGGTTGACGGCGGGGCCGAACTGCTTCACGAACCACGCTTGCGAGCTCTTGGACGGCGCCTCGAAGATCAGGTCCGCGACGTCCACCTCGTGCGCGATCTCGTCCACGAGGCCGGTGCGCATCTCGCCCGTCGGGCGGTAGATGCCCGCGGTGCCGCCCTCGCGACCCTCGGTGATCACCTTCCAGGCGCCGGCCTCGAGCTCGGCCTTGATCCACTCGACCCACTGGTACGGCGCGAAGACCGCCTCGCCGTCCTTGGAGCCGACCTCGGAAAGCACGGTGAAGTCGCGCGCGAAGTCCTCGATCAGCTCGAGCTTCCGCTCGCGGGGGAGGTCGATCACGCCGTCGGAGAGCTCCACGTGCGTCAGCCCGAGCTCTTCGAGCCACCGCTTGTACTCGTCGAGCTTGCCCTGGGAGTGGACGACCTCGAAGAAGGTGCCGCCCAGGACCACCGGCTTGCCCTTCAACACCTCCAGCTTGCGCTCGAGGTTGGGCGTCACGTAGGCCGTGCCCCAGCCGAGCTTGACGATGTCGATGTAGTCGCCGCTCGTCTCGAGGACGTCCTCCCACGCGCGCGGGCCGAGACCCTTGTCGATCACGTGCGTGAGCCCGCCGTCCCGGCGCAGGTCGAGGAACTCAGAAGCGGGCAAAGAGCTCCTCGAGCTTCTTCGTCGCGGCGGTTTGGACGTCGTGGTAGAGCGAGTTGCCGTGGGCGTCGATGCCGACGGTGAGCGGGCCGAAGTCCTTGACGCGGAACTTCCAGAGGCACTCGGGCATGAGCTCTTCCCAGGCGACTTCCTCGATCTCCTCGATCTGCGTCGTCTCGAGCGCCGCGGCACCGCCGACGATTGCGAAGTAGACCATTCCGAGGCGCTGCATCGGCTCGATGGCCTCGTCCGGGAAGCCGCCCTTGCCGCAGATCGCGCGCACGCCGTACTGCACGCCGAGCGGCTCGGTGAAGCGGACCATCCGAGCGCTCGTGGTCGTGCCGATGCAGACCGGCTCGTACTTGCCGTTGGCGAGCTTGCGAACGCCCGGCGCGGTGTGCAGCAGGAAGGCGCCCTTGAGGTCCATCGGCGGCTCGACACCTTGGTCGAAGATCCGAATCTGCGTCCGGTCGCGGATCCCGATGATGTGGCCCTGGACGACGACCTCGTCACCCGCGCGAAGCTTGAGAATGTCAGCCTCGTCTTCGATCGGAAAAGTCACCTCGTGCCTAGCCACCAGCGCCCCCACTTCCAAGTAACAGACTGTTACTAACAGAACAAAAGGCCCTGCAGTTGGGGTTACTCGGAGGACGGAATCCCGGTGGTCGAGCAAGTAACAGACTGTTACTTGACATCAGTCTCAGGCCTCCCGGTCGAAGTCGACGGAGCCGTCGGCGGACACGTGCACGGACGCACGCCGCGCAGCCCAGCACTGGTAGTTCACGGCGACGGGATTGAGCGTCATGTGCGTGTCGGCGTGCTCGATGTGGCAGTTCAGGACGGTGACGTCGCCGCCGAGCCCCATGGGGCCGATCCCGGTCTCGTTCAGCAGCCCGTAGAGCTCATCCTCTAGCTTCGCCACGTGCGGATCTCCGTTCCGGGTGCCGATCGGCCGCGCGATCGCCTCCTTGGCGAGATACATGGCGTAGTCCGCCGAGCCGCCGATGCCGACCCCGACGATCCCGGGCGGGCAGGGCTTGCCGCCGGCATCGACGATCGACGAGAGGACGAACTCCTTGATGCCCTTCACGCCGTCGGCGGGGACGCACATCTTCAGGAAGCTCATGTTCTCGGAGCCGGAGCCCTTGGGAACGCACTTGACGTCGAGCCCATCCCAGTCCGCGATGAATTCCCAGTGGACGATCGGAAGCCGGTAGCCGGTGTTCGGCCCCGTGTTCTCACGCGTGATCGTGTGCACGGCGTTCGAGCGCAGCGGGTGCTCGAGGGTGGCGCGCTCGGTGCCGGCCTTGAGCGCCTCGTAGATCTTCGCCGGGTGGAGGGGGAAGTGCTCGCCGACGCGGCAGGTGTAGACCGCGATCCCCGTGTCCTGGCACACGAGGTTGCCCTCCTCGTCGGCGACCTGGACGTTCTTGACGATCGTGTCGAGCACGCGGCGACCGGCGACGGACGTCTCGCGTCCCTGCGCATCCACCAACGCGTCGCGGAGGTCCTGCGGAATGTCCTTGAGCGCCCAGACGTACAGGTGCGCGGCCGCGTCCTCGACCGCCTGGCGGATGTCGGTGGCAACGGCGCTCATGCGGCCGCCTTCTCCGCTGCGGCGGCGCCGGCGCGCCTGCCGAAGACCGTGCACTCGAGCAGCGAGTTGCCCATCATCCGGTTCCGCCCATGCGTGCCACCGGCGATCTCGCCGCAGGCGAACAGGCCGGGCAGGGTCGTCTCGGCGCGCTCGTCGATCACGAGGCCTCCGTTCTGGTAGTGGAGCACCGGATAGGTCAGGATCGCCTCGCGGAGCGGGTCGATCCCGGCGGAACGGTAGCGGCGAAGCATGTACGGGAGCGAGATCTCCGCGTCCTCCTCGGGAATCCGGGTCGTGTCGAGGAGCACGGCGGGACGGCCGTCCGGCGTCTCGACTCCCCGCCCGGACCCGACCTCGTCGAAGATCGCCTGCGAGACCGCGTCGCGCGGGCCCAGCGGATCGGTGAACTCGTCTCCGTCCGAGTTGAGCAGGGTCGCCCCGTAGGCGCGTGTGGTCTCCGGGATCGAGTAGCCCTGCATCGTCGGCGGCCACGCTCCGCCGTTGGGGTGGTACTGAAGGGCGTCGAGGTCGCGGCTCTCGGCGCCGAGCTCGACCGCGATCCGCGTCACCTCGCCGGTCGCTCCTGGATGGTTGGTCGACAGTTCGCCCCGCTCCTCCGCCACGCGGTAGCAGCGGCCGCCCGCCGCCAGCACGACCGCGCCTGCTTCGATCACGAGCTCGTCCCCGTTCTTGCGCTTGCAGTTCGCGATCCAACCGTTCTCGGCCGGCTCGAGCGAGACGAGAGGCGAGTTCGGGAGCGCCTCACCGGCGGATGCGACGAAGGCGTCGCGCAGGCCGGTCGTGATCGCATGGCCTGTGCGGTCACCCACCTGAAGGAGCCGCTTGCGGGTTGCGCCGCCGCACCGTGCCAGCCGGTAGCCGCCGTTGTCGCGCGTGAACTCGACCCCGTGCTCCTCGAGCCAGTGGATCGCGTTCGGCGCCTCGGCGGTCAGGATCTCGACCAGGCGCCGATCGGCGGTCTCGTGCGAGCTCTGCCAGACATCCTCGGCGTGCTGCTGCGGCGAGTCGTCGTCACCGAACGCGGCCTGGATCCCGCCCTGGGCCTTGGCCGAGTTGCAGGACTGGAGCGCGCCCTTGGTCACGAGCCCGACCCGCGCCCCGGAGCGCTCCGCGGAGACGGCGGCGGCGAGCCCGGAGGCCCCGCTCCCGACCACGAGCACGTCAAAGGAAAGCCTGTCGGCCACGATGGCTGCATCGTAACCTAATTGCAGGCATTAGTCCCTCTTATCGCCAGGCCGCGGGCTATGCTCGCCGACCGATGCGTTGGGTAGCAAAGGCGGCGGTTCAGCGAGGACTCGGTCTTCTGCCTCAGGGAGAGCGGGTGAACTACGTCTTCCAGCGACACGTGCTCCGCTCCTTGCCTGCGGGAGAGTCCGTGTTCCGGCGCAAGTTCGCCCGCGCGCAGCAGCACCTGAGGGCCTACGAGGAGCAAGGGCCCGGAACGCGCGCCGGCGACGCGGTGTTCTACGAGTTCGGCGCCGGGTGGGATCTGGCGATCCCGCTGTCCTACGCCGCACTGGGGGTAGGGCGGCAAGTGCTCGTCGACATCCGGCCCAGCGTCCGCGTCGAGCTCGTGAACGACTCGCTGATGGTATTCGAGCGTCTCTGGGGCGAGCTCGAGGCCCAGGCCGGCGGAGAGGTGCGCCACCTCGGCGGTCCGATCGGCTCGACCGCCGAGCTGGAGAGCCGCTTCGGGATCGCCTATCTCGCGCCGCGCGACGCACGGGCGACCGGGCTGCCCTCCGAGTCGATCGACTTCGTCTCCAGCACTGATACGTGCGAGCACATCCCCGAGGACGACCTGGCGGCGATCTTCCGCGAGTGCTTCCGGCTCCTACGCCCGGGCGGCGCGTTCAGCTGCCGGATCGACCTGCAGGATCACTACTCGTACTTCGACCGAAGCCTCTCGCGCTACCACTTTCTGCGCTACTCAGACCGTGCCTGGAGCGTGGTCAACTCGCCCCTCCACCACCAGAACCGGCTCCGCTCGCCGGACTACCTGCGGCTCGTTCGCGAGGCCGGCTTCGAGCTCGTCGCCGAACGGCCGTCGGGGCCGAGCGACGAGGGGTTGGCGGAGCTCGAGTCGCTCCCGCTGGCAGCACGGTTCAGGAGCTACACGCCGCAGGAACTCGGCGTCACGATCCTCTCCTTCGTGGCGCGCCGGCCTTGAGCGTCCGCGCGGCGATGCCGATAAGGCCCTCGTGGCACGCGGAGTCTCAATCCTTTCCCTGCTCGTGGCGCTCCTCGTCGCGGGCTGGTTGCTGACTGCGCAGCAACGCAGCGGACCGAACGCTCACACGGCCTCGCAGGCGGTCGACCGGGCGCAGCAGGCCGCGTCCGGCCTCACGTTCCAGCAGGCCGAAGTGCAGCTGGAGCAGTTCCACGCCCTGAACGGCACCTATGCCGGCACCTCGACCGCCGGCTTCGGCGTCACCCTCGTGCGCGCGGACGCTTCGTCGTACTGCGTGCAGACCGGCTCGTCGGGGTCGACGACGCACCTCGCGGGACCGGGCGGCACCGCTGCCGCCGGGCCCTGCTGAGCTACCAGATGCTGCGCAGCAGCTCGGTGATCTCGGCCGGGCTCGCGGGTCGCGGATTCGCCTGAGCGCCGGCCCGAGCGGCCGTCGCCTCGGCGACCTGCTCGAGGTCGTCTTCGGGAACGCCGAAGTCGCGGAGCCGCTCGAAGCCGGAGAGGCGGGCGAGCTGCTCGGTCCGGTCGACCGGGTCATCGGCACCGAGCGCCCTTCCGAAACGAGCGATCTCCTCGCCGGCGACGGGAAGGTTGAAGCGCAAAGCAGGCGCAAGACAGAGCGCATTGGCCGGGCCATGGAACATCCCGTAGCGGCTCCCGATCGCCTGCGCCATCGCGTGTCCGAGGCCGAGCCCGGCTGCCGCCAGCGCCGCTCCTCCGTGCAAGGCGCCCTCGAGGAGGGTCGTCCGCGCACGGAGGTCGTCACCGTCGTCAAGGACGGCCGGCAGCGACTCGCCGATCAGGCGGGCGCCCTCGAGCGCGTGCTCGTCCCCCTCGGCGGTCCGGCCCTTGACGTAGAGCGCCTCGGCGCAATGGGCCAGAGCGTTCAGCGCAGAGCCGCCGCTCAGGTCGCGCGGCAGGTCGAGCGTCAGCTTCGGGTCGTAGACGATGCCGGCGGTGTGCGCGCCCGTGCCACCGCTCACGATCCGGCGACTGGGATCGCGGATGCCGAAGTTGACCGGCCACTCGGCGCCGGAGTAGGTGGTCGGCACCGAGGTGACGGGGAGGCCGGTGGCTGCCGAGACGCCCTTCGCGAGGTCGATCGCGCTGCCGCCGCCCACTGCGAGCAGTCCATCCGCCTCGCTCGCCGCCGCCTGGCCCGCGACTTCCTCGAGCCGGTCGCTCGGGACCTCGTGCCAACTGCCGACCGAAGGGAGGTCGAGGCGCGACCAGCGGTCGCTCGCGATCAGGAACGGCCGCTCGACACCGAGCTCGGCAAGCACCGCACCCAGTTCCTCGAGGCCCCAGCGGACGATCACGGCACTCGCTTCTTCGCGAAGGCGAGAAACGCCTCCGCCGCCCGGGTCGGCGAGCGACCCACGGAGCGGACGAGCGAGATCTGACGCGCAGGCTCGAGCCCCTTCACACGCGCGGTCGCGAGGGTGCCGGCCGCCAGATCGGCCTCGATCCCGGTGCGCGAGATGAACGTGACGCCGTAGCCGGCCGCGACCGCCGACTTGACCGATTCCTGGAGCCCCAGCTCCAGCTGCGGCTCGAGGTCGCGCAGCCGCGTGCCCGCACGGCGCAGCTCGTCCTCGATCACCTGGCGCACCCCGGCTCCTTCCTGCATCACGATCAAAGGCTCCCGGCGAAGCTGCTCGAGCGAGACCGTGCGGCCGGCGAACGCGGTGACCCGGTGGGCACGCGAGCACCACTTCGTCGCGGAAGAACGGCTCGAACACCACGCCGCGATGCCGCCGCGCCGCCCCGACCACACCTAGCTCGAGCTCGCGCTCCGCGACCCGGTCGACGACCGACTGCGTGTCCGAGATCGAGAGCGACACCCCGACGCCGGGGTTCTCGCGCTGGAACTCGCAGAGGAGCACGGGGACGACGATGCTCCCGGGCCCGGTGGACGCGCCCACCTCGAGGGTGCCGCGCAGCTCGCCGCCCTCGCCCGCATGGAGCTCGTCGACCAGCTGGCCCTCGAGGGCAAGCATCCGCTGGGCACCGCGGTAGAGAGCAAGCCCGGCCTCCGTCGGCTCGACGCGGCGGCCCGAGCGGTCGAGCAGCCTGCGCCCGAGCCGCTTCTCCAGCGAGCGCACCTGGAGGCTGACCGCCGGCTGGGTGACTCCGAGGCGCTCGGCGGCCTGCGAGAAGCTCTTTCGCTCGACGACGGCGCAGAACGCAGCAAGCTGGCGCGTGTCCATAAGAACACCTTATTCCAAGAGTTACGCTTTCGGCACGATCGCGTCACCCACCCGCGCGAATTTCGTCGATAGAATTTCAGTGGGTGGTGGGTTGGGGTGCCCCGAGAGGTTGGGTCGAAGCGGGCCGTCGAGAAACGCGAGCGCCCCGACGCTCTAGCATCCCGGTGTGGCCGCTCCCCAGCCGAGGCCCAGCGACTCCTTCGTCGAGCGCTTCTCCGTCCTCGTCCGCGGCTCGCCGAAGCGCCGGGTCGATCTCGAGCTTCGCGTGCTGGACGTCGCGTTGTCTGGCTTCTTGCTGCTCCTCGCCTCCCCGCTCCTCCTGCTGATCGGCGCGGCGCTCCTGCTCACGAGCGGACGCCCCCTCTTCTACCGGGGCCAGCGCGTGGGCCGCGACGGGCGGATCTTCCAGATGCTCAAGTTCCGCACGCTTCGCCGCGGCGCCGAGGAGCGGCTCGGCCCCTTCCTCGGGCCCGAGCTCGTCGAGCGCACGCGGGCTGAGACCACGCGGCTCGGGCGCAGGTTGCGCGCGACGCAGCTCGACGAGCTGCCGCAGCTCTGGAACGTGCTCCGCGGCAACATGAGCCTCGTCGGGCCGCGCCCGATCCGCCCGCGCTTCTTCGAGCAGCTGGCCGCCGACCTCCCCGCGTACTGGCAGCGGCTCGTCGTCCGGCCAGGCCTGACCGGGTTCGCCCAGGTGCGCCGTGGCTACGAGACCTCGATGGCCGAGAAGCTCGCGCACGACCTCGAATGGATAGCCGACCGCTCGGTGCCGCTGTACCTGCGCACGCTGACGGCGACGGCCGTTCGAGTCGTGGGCCAATCCCTGCGGGGCCTGGTCGGAGCCGACCACTAGACTCAACGCGCATGTGCGGGATCTGCGGGATCGTCTCCTCGAACGGGCCTGCGGACCCCGACCGGCTCGCCGCGATGAGCGCCAAGCTCGTCCACCGCGGCCCCGACAGCGACGGCGTCTTCGCCGAAGGCCAGGCGGCGCTCGCCGCACGCCGGCTCGCGATCATCGACCTCCAGACGGGCGACCAGCCGATCGCCAACGAGGACGCAACCGTTCACGTCGTCCAGAACGGCGAGCTCTACAACTACCGCGAGCTGCGCACGGAGCTCGAGCGGGCAGGCCACCGCTTCCGCACCCACGGCGACACCGAGGTGCTCGTGCACCTCTACGAGCAGGAGGGCCTCGCGTTCGCGCGCCGGCTGCGCGGGATGTTCGCGATCGCTCTCTGGGATGCGACACGCCGCCGGCTCGTGCTTGCACGCGACCGCTTCGGGATCAAGCCCCTCTACTACCGCGAAGATGAGCGTGGGCTCGAGTTCGCCTCGGAGCTGCGCGCGCTGCCTCGGGGCGAGATCGACCTCGACGCGCTCGAGGCATTCCTCGCCTTCAACTCGATCCCGGCCCCGCTGACGATCTTCCGCGAGGTGCGCAAGCTGCCGCCCGGCCACGTGCTGGCCTGGGAAGACGGGAAGGCGCGAATCGAGCGGTTCGCGCGCCCGGCGCCGGAGCCCGCCAGCCGGCTTCGAGACGACGACGAGGCCGAGCTGATCGAAGAGCTTCGCGCCCGCCTGCGGGACTCGGTGCGCGCCCACCTCGTCTCCGACGTGCCCGTCGGTGTCCTGCTCTCGGGCGGGATCGACTCTTCGGCGCTGGCCGCGCTGGCCGCGCAGGAGACCGCGGAGCCCGTCCGCACGTTCTCGATCGGCTTCGAAGAGCGCTCCTTCGACGAGCTCGACGACGCCCGCCTGGTCGCCGAGCGCTACGGCACGCACCACCGCGAGCTGGTGCTGCGGCCCGACGCGGCGCTCCTCCTTCCCGCCCTCGCGGAGGCGTTCGACGAGCCCTTCGCAGACTCGTCCGCGCTTCCCACCTACCTCGTCTCGCAGCTGGCCGCGCAGGACGTCAAGGTCGCCCTCTCGGGCGAGGGCGGCGACGAGCTCTTCGGCGGGTACTACACCTACGTGGCCGACCTGCTGGCCCTGCGCGCGGGACGCGCGGCCCGGCTGGCGAGCCCGCTGGTCGAGCGTCTGCCGAGCTCGAGCGCACGCGCGAGCTTCGACTACAAGGCCAAGCGCTTCGTCCGCGCGGCGCACCTACCCCCCCTCGAGCGCCACCACGCGTGGAAGGAGATCTTCTCGGCCGACGCACGCGCCGAGCTGACCGGGCGCCGCCACGGCTTCGACCCGGTCGACCTCCACCGCGCCCGCTTCGCGGAGACCGAGGACGCCGAGCTCCTCGCCCGCCTGCAGGACGTCGACCTCGGGATCTACCTCGCGGACGATCTGCTGGTGAAGACCGACCGCGCCTCCATGGCCCATTCGCTCGAGGCCCGCGTGCCGTTCCTCGACCCGGCCGTGGCGAGCTTCGCTGCGGCGCTCCCGGCCAAGCACCGGGTCCGCGGCCTCCGCAAGAAGGTGCTGTTGCGCAAGGCGGTGGCTCCGCTCGTCCCTGACCGGATCGTCCGCGGCAAGAAGCGCGGCTTCTCGATCCCGGCCGCCGCCTGGCTGCGCGGCGAGCTCGAGCCGTTCGCGCGCGAGACGCTCGCCCCGGAGACGCTCCGCCGACAGGGCTTCTTCCGGCCCGAGACGGTGAGCGGGCTGCTCGACCGCCACGTCGCGGGCAAGGAGGACCTCTCGCGCCAGCTCTGGGGACTGCTCGCGTTCACGCTCTGGCACGAGCTGCACGTCGAGCGGGAGCCCGCGCCGCTCGCCAGCGACCGCATGGAGGCGCTCGTCCGCTGACCGATCTGCCGGAGTTCGGGCTCGGCTACCCCGGAACGGACCTGCGGCGGCGGCTCGTCGAAGCGGTGCTGGCCGGCCACAAGACGGCAACCGCGGGCCTGCACGGCGTCTTCGAGGACGAGCCGACTCCCGATCCGGGCAACCGCTTCGTGGTCGAGGACGAGACCGGGACGCCGCGGGCGATCGTCGAGGTGACGGAGGTCCGGGTCATCCCCGCGGGCGAGATCGACCTGCAGTTCGCGCTGGACGAGGGCGAAGGCTTCGAGTCGGTGCAGGACTGGCACGAGGCGCACGAACGGTTCTTCGAGCGGACGATCGAACCGGACACCCTGATCGAGGCGGTCCGCTTCCGCGTAGTGGAGAGACTGTGAAGGCCGGCGAGTCGCCCCGTCGGGCTTCTGGCGCGCCGCTGGCGGTGCGAGCCCGGAGGGGACAGTGCGAATAGCACGGCCCCGGAGAGGATCGTGCCGTCAGCGGGGCGAGGCGGGGGCGGAGCCGGGCTTCGCCCGGCGTGAGCATCCGCCGGCCAGGAGCGCGACGTGAGGGTCTGGATCGACATCACTGCTCCGGCCCACGTGCTCGTCTTCCGGCCGTTGCTCCCGCTGCTGCGGGAGCGCGGCGCCGAGATCGAGATCACCTCGCGCGACTACGCGCAGACGCGTGCAGCTGCTCGAGCTGCACGGGATCCAGGCAGAGATCCTCGGACGCCACGGCGGCCGCTCGCGCGCTGGGGAAGGCCCGATCGCTCACGTCACGGCTGCACGAGCTCCGGGTGTGGGCTCGAGGGCGGCAGTTCGACATCGCGCTCGCGCACGGGTCTCACGAGCTGACCATCACCGCGCGCCGCCTCGGGATCCCGAGCTCGACCACCTTCGACTACGAGTTCGCCTGGCTCCAGCACCAGCTCGGCTGCCGCGCCGCTACCCGCGTGATCGTGCCCGAGGCGATCCCGCCCGAGCGTCTCGAGCGCTACGGGGCCAAGCCGCCCAAGCTGCTCCAGTACCCCGGCCTGAAGGAGGAGTACTACCTCGCCGACTTCGAGCCCGACCTGAGAGCGCTGAAGCAGTTCGCGCTCGATCCGGCCCGCACGCTGGTCGTCGTGCGCACCCCACCCGACGTCTCGCTCTATCACCGGCGGTCGAACCCGCTCTTCCCGCAGGTGCTCGACCATCTCGGGCGCGACGACTCGGTGCACGCGATCGTCCTCCCGCGAACCGCGGAGCAGCGCGACTTCGTACGCGGGCTCGGCCTTCCCTCGGTGCTCGTGCCCGACCGCGCGGTCGACGGGCAGAGCCTCATCGCCTACTCCGACCTCGTCGTCTCGGCCGGCGGGACGATGAACCGTGAGGCGGTCGCGCTCGGGGTGCCCGTCTACACGACCTACGGCGGGCGGCTCGGCGGAGTGGACGAGATGCTGATCCGCGAGGGCCGGTTGATTCCGCTCAGCGACCCGCGCGCACTCGACCTGCGCAAGCGCGACGCCGACCAGGAGCGGGTGCGCCGCGACCCGGAACTGATGCTCGAGCTCCTTCTTTCAGCGGCTTAGAGCGGAACCGCCCCGGTCCGCCAGCATCGACCGGTCATTTCAGACGGACGCGCGGGCAGAGCCCACGCGTCCTCAGGCCGGCGCCGCCAGCGGCGCCTCCAGGGCGAGTAGCACGTCGCTCCCGTAGCGCTCGAGCTTCGCCGGGCCGACCCCGGGCACCGACGCGAGCTCCGAGATCGTCGTCGGCCGCCGAGCGGCGATCTCCGCCAGCGTCGAGTTGTGGAACACCACGTAGGCCGGGATCTCGTCCGCCTTCGCGCGCTGCAGGCGCCAGCGCTTGAGCGCGAGATAGGTGGGATCGCTCGACTCCTCGGCACGAGCACGCTTCGGTGCCGAGGTCTCGACGCCGAGCTCCGCGAGGAAGCGGCTCGGCTTGCCCGCCCAGGTCAGCGTCAGGTGCCGCTTCGCGCGGGTCAGGCCGACGTAGAGCAGCCGCCGCTCTTCGGCGATCCCCGCCGGCGCCCGCAGCGACTGCTTGCAGGGAAGCTCCTTCTCCTCGACCCTCGGCAGGAAGACCGCCTCGAACTCAAGCCCCTTCGCCTTGTGCAGGGTGAGCAGGTGGACTCCGCCCTCGGCTCCGTGGTCGAACCGGGCCCGCAGCCATTCGACCCACTCGGAGACTGTGCGCGAGCCGTCGTCGTACTCCTCCGCGAGCTTGCAGAGGCGGCCGAGGTCGGCCTGCCGCACGAGCTCACGCTCACCCACGCCCTCGGGCACGGGATCTACAAGCCCCTGCTCGCGCGCAATTCGGCGCACCTCTTCAGCGAGCGAGCCGAAGCCCGCGCCGCGCAGCCCCTTCAAGAGCTGTCGCGCCCCGTCGCGCGAGAGCAGCGCAGCGCCCTGGAAGGGGATTCGCGCGTCGCCGAAGAGCTCCTCGAAGTCGACGGAGCGCGAGTTGAGGCGCATGAGCACGGCCATCTCCTCGTAGGGCACCCCCTCGCCGGCGAGCGCCCGCACCCGCTCCAGCACGAACCGCCCTTCATCCTCAGGCGAGCCCAGGCCGCGCAGAACCGGCTCCGGGCCGGCCGGCTTCGTCGGGCGCAGCGTCTTCTCCGCGCCGCCGAGCTCGGGCACCAGCCGGTTCGCGAGCGCGAGCACCTCGGGGCTCGAGCGGTAGTTCTCCTCGAGCCGCACGACGGTCCCCTGCGGGAAGCGCCCGGCCAGCCCGAGCAGCCATTCGGGCGAGGCGCCGGTGAAGCCGTAGATCGACTGGTAGTCGTCGCCGACCGCGCAGAGGTCGTCCCGGTCGCCGAGCCAGAGCTCGAGCAGCGACTGCTGGAGCAGGTTCACGTCCTGGTACTCGTCCACGGTGAAGGCGCGGTAGCGCTCCCGCACCGCGCTCAGCGCCCCTTGGTCGGCCTCGAACAAGCGCACCGTGAACTCGAGCAGGTCCTCGAAGTCGATCAGCCCGGAATCCGCCTTGCGCCGTTCGTAGTCGCGGAAGACGCGGGCCATCAGGTCGTCCGGGATCGGCGGCTCGTGGCCGCCGAGGCTCGAGCGGTAGCTGGACGGCGTCAGGCGCCGGTTCTTGGCCCACTCGACCTCGGTCGCGAGGTCACCCGCGGGCCGGAAGCGGAACGGGCGCGGCAGCGAGTTGCCGATCTGGCGCAGGAGGAGCGCCTTCGTCGAGAGGATCCGGCCCGGTGCCTCGCCGCGCGCCTGGCGCAGCTGAGCCAGCGCGGCCGAGTGGAAGGTGCGCGCGTCCACGCCTTCCACGCCGAGACCGGCAAGCCGCGTGCGCATCTCGCCCGCGGCCTTGTCGGTGAAGGTGACCGCCAGCAGCTCGTCGGAGCGGAACGCGCCGGTCGACACCTGCCATGCGATCCGCCGGGTGATCGTGGTCGTCTTGCCCGATCCCGCACCGGCGAGAATGCAGACGGGGCCGCGCACCGCCTCGGCGGCGCGCCGCTGCTCGGGGTTCAGGCCGTCGAGGATCGCCGGATCGGACACCGGGCCACCCTAGCCGTGGGCTCAGACGGTTCTAGCCCAGCGTCTGTTCCGAAACCGTGTCTTCTCGTACACCGGGCTCGGAGACCAGGCGCGGCGCGCGCATCATGGTCGCCAGGCGCGAGACGACCTCGAGCGTCTCGCCCTCTCGGACCAGCCGCTCCAGCTCGGCGAGCTCGTCCTGCAGCCAAACGGCGTCGACGATCGGGCCGCTCACCCGCATGATCTTCGGATGCGAGGTGGAGACGGCGCTCTCGCCCTCGCCCCAGAGCTCCTCGTGCAGCTTCTCGCCCGGCCGGGTGCCGACGATCTCGATCGCGATGTCGCGGTCGGGCTCCTTACCGGAGAGCCGGACCATCTGCTTGGCCAGCTCGAAGATCTGCACCGGCTCGCCCATGTCGAGCACGAACACGTCACCCCGCCCGCCGATCGCGCCGGCCTGGATCACGAGCGACGAGGCCTCCGGGATGGTCATGAAGTAGCGCGTCATCTCCGGGTGGGTGACCGTGACCGGCCCGCCCTTCGCGATCTGGCGGCGGAAGATCGGGATCACGCTGCCGGAGGAGCCGAGGACGTTGCCGAAGCGGACCGCGACGAACCGTGTGGAGATGTCCTCGCGCGCGCCGTAGGCCTCGACGATCCACTCACACAGCGCCTTCGACTGCCCCATCACGGTCTTCGGGTTGACCGCCTTGTCCGTCGAGACGAGGACGAAGCGCTCGGCGCCGAGCTCGACCGCGGTCTCGGCCAGGATCCTCGTGCCGAGCGCGTTGTTCCGGACCGACTCGAGCGGGTTCGCCTCCATCAACGGCACGTGCTTGTAGGCAGCGGCATGGAAGACGACCGCCGGGCGATAGCGGTCGAAGACCTGGTGCATCTTCGTCCGGCTCTTGCAGTCCGCCAGCACCGGCACGCTCGCCGAGAACCCGCGCTCGTCCACCAGCTCGCGCTCGATCTCGAACAGCGCCGTCTCGCCCTGCTCGACGAGGATCAGCCGCTGCGGGCCCACGCGGGCGATCTGCCGGCAGAGCTCCGAGCCGATCGAACCGCCCGCGCCGGTGACGAGCACGGTCTTGCCCTTGAGGTAGGCCGCGCTCGTCTCGAGGTCGACCTCGACGGGCTCGCGGCCGAGCACGTCCTCGACCTGGACCGGGCGGATCTGGGTGGCGAGATCGCTCTCGCCCGAGATCAGCTCGTAGAGCGCCGGAAGCGTCTTCACCGGCACGTTGTTCTCGCGCGTCACGGTGACGATCCGCTGGCGGGCCTTACCGGAGGCGGACGGGATCGCGATCAGCACCTCGTCCGGGCGGTTGTCGCGCAGGATGTGCGCGAGCTCGTCGGTGGCACCCAGCACCCGGACCCCGTGGATGCGCAGGTTCTTCTTGCGCGGGTCGTCGTCGATCAGCCCGATCGGCGTGTAGCCGAGCTGGCGGTTCCGCTGCATCTCGCGGATCACGAGCTGGCCGGCGTCGCCGGCGCCTGCGATCAGCACTTCCTTGCCCCGGGCGACCAGACCCATTCCCGGCCGCTCGATCACGCTCCTGGCCAGCAGGCGCGAGCCGCAGATCAGGCCCAGCAGCAGCAGCCAGTCCATGATGGCGACCGAGCGCGGCAGCCTTACCTGGGCGACAGGCGAGAAGAAGTACACCGTCAGGCTCGCGACCACGCAGGCAGCTGTGACGCCGCGCACCGCCGACCACATGTCGCGGATCGAGACGTACCTCCACCAGCGGTCGTAGAAGCGGAAGAGCACGAACACGACGAGCTGGATCGCCACGACAATGAGGATCGTGCGGCGGAAGAGCGTGTCGTAGTAGCGCGGCACGCCCTGGTCGAAGCGCAGCTCGAAGGCGAGGTACCACGCGAGCGCGATCAGGCACCCGTCGGCGACGAGCTGCCAGATCCGGTGTCTGTTGACCGGGATCACGCGCGCACCGCGGCGGCCTCGCGGATGACCGCCACCACCCGCTCCTGCGTCTCCGCCGGGATGCCGGCCCACATCGGCAGGGCCAGGTTCTCCGCCGCGGCCTTCTCGGTCTCGGGCAGCGAGCCCTCCTTCTGGCCGAGGTAGCGCAGCGCCGGCTGGAGATGGAGCGGCGTGACGTAGTAGGAGGCGTGGCCGATCTCGGCCGCCGCGAGAGCCTCGTGCAACCGGTCGCGCTCGGGGGAGCGCACGACGTACATGTGGTAGACGTGGCCGGGCTCGTCCACCGGGAGCTCGCAGAGCTCTCCGAGCCCGAGCTCCTCGTAGCGCGCCGCTGCCTCGCGCCTGGTGCGGTTCCAGCCGTCGAGCTCGTCGAGGAAGAGCCGCAGCACGGCGGCCTGGAGCTCGTCGAGGCGCGAGTTGTAGCCGACCGCCTCGAACTCCTTCTTCTCGCGCGAGCCGTGGAAGCGCAGGAGCGCGACCCGGTCCGCCAGCGCCTCGTCGGTCGCCGCCACGAGGCCTCCGTCTCCGAGCCCGAACAGGTTCTTCGTCGGGAAGAAGCTGAAGGTCGAGAGCACGCCGGTGGTGGCGACGCCTTCGGCGCCGAAGGCCTGGGCCGCGTCCTCGACGATCGGGATCTCCAGCTTCTCGAGCTCGCCGAGCGGCATGGCCCGCCCGAAGAGGTGGACGGGCATCAGGGCCCGCGTCCGGCCGGTCACCTTCGCCGCCACGTCCTCGGGATCCAGGTTCAGCGTGACGGGATCGATGTCGGCGAAGACGGGAGTCGCGCCGCGCCGCGCGATCGACTCGGCGGTCGCATAGAACGTGAAGGCGGGGCAGATCACCTCGTCGCCCGGACCGATCTCGAGCGCGTCGAGCGCGAGCACGAGCGCGTCGGTCCCGTTCGCGACGCCGACCGTCCGCGGGACGCCCAGGTACGAGGCGGCCTCCTGCTCGAACGCCTTGACGTTCGGACCGAGGATGAACACGCCGGAGTCGAGCACCTCCCGGATCCGCGCGAGGATGTCGGGAATCAGGCGCTCGTACTGGCTTTTGACGTCTACGAGCGGGGTTTTCGAGCTCATTTCAGATTGATGCTTCGTCGCCAGGGCGCGATGGGCGGTGCGTGGCAAGGACGCAGGGAGCGCGCGTAGCCGGAGGCTACGGGCGGGACTGAGGACGCTGTCCACGTGCCGCACAGCGCGGTCTGGGGACACAAGGCTTCAGTCTGAAAGGGGCTCTTAAGCATGGGGCTTGAGTCTAGACGAGCGTCGGCGCAGCACTATGTACAGCACGAGGAGAACGGCTCCTGCCACGAGCGCGATGTCGAATGCGCGGTGGAAGCGCTCGTAGTGGCTTCCCAGCGCCCACCCGATCGCCGGCGATCCCGAACGCCCAGACGGCCGAGCCGGGGATCGTCAAGAGCGTGTAGCGGCCGAGCGGCATCCGGAAGACGCCGGCCGGAATCGAGATGAACGAGCGAATCACCGGGATCACACGCCCGAACAGGACGGCCATGTCGTCGTGGCGGTCGAACCAGCGCTCGGCCCGGGCGAGCCTGTCCGGCCCCAGGTGCAACAGCCGCCCGTGCCGCTCGACGAACGGGCGACCCCCGTAGCGCCCGATCAGCCAGCCGATGATCGCCCCGACGACGTACCCGAGCGTGCCCGCCAGGGCCATGGTCACGTACGCCCAGCCGGGCGTCGTGATGTGATGGCCGAAGAGGACGACGTGCTGTCCGGCGAAGGCGCCGGAGGCGAGCGCGCCCGCGTAGAGCATCACCAGCTCGCTCGCGGCCGGGAAGACCGCGTCGAGCGCCATCAGCGCGAAGACCGCGTAGACCCCGTGGTCGCCGACGAGCGAGGTGATGGAGCCCGAGACCGACGCGAGCACCGCGCGAGTCTAGTGCCAGAGCCAGCTAGCGCCGGATGCTGAAAGGCTGCGCGAGGTCGACCGGCCCGTAGCCGTTCTGGGCGAAGACCCTGAAGACGTATCTCCCGCGGTAGACGAGCCGCCCGTTCGAGAACCGCCCGTTCCAGACGATCGTGCGCGAGCCCGGGCCGAGCGACCGGGAGGGCAGGCGCCGGACGAGCACGCCGCTCGACGTCCAGATCGACGGCGTGACGCGCGCCTGGTACGAGAGGCGGAACTTCGCGGCCACGGCGTTGCGCCTACGCGTTCGGAGCTTGACCGCCCGCGGCGCGACGCGCATGTAGCCGAGCGTGTCGTTCAGCCAGAACGCCCGCTCGACAGAGGACTGGCGGCCCAGGTCGTCGACCGCCGTCACCACCCAGCGCCAGCGCCCGAGCGGCTCGTCCTGCAGGTGCTGGTTCGCGGCGCTCGGCCAGGAGACCTTGTAGATGCCCGCCGGCCGCTGGTCGGTCTGCGTCAGCGCGGTTGCCCCGCCCGGCCCGACCAGGCTCGTCGTCACCGTCGAGGGGCGAACGAGCTTGAACGAGAGAAGCTGCCGCTCGGCGATCCCGTCGCCGTTCGGCGAGAGCACCGGCAAGGTCGGCTGCGGCGCGTAGACGCCCGAGTAGAGGACGGAGAGGCTCTCCGCCACGGGGCGCTCGCCGCCCGGGTCGGAAGGCCGGTTCAGGAGCTTGCCGTCGAAGGCCATCGTCGTCGAGCCACCGGCGTCGAGCGCCGAGCCGGTGACGACGCCGAGCCGCACCATCGCCTGCGCCAGCTCCCAGTTCGTCATCCCGACGCTGTAGCCGCGCCGCCGGCCGTCGGTGGCGAGCAGCACGATCTTTCCGTCACGCCGCTGCCCGACCGCCGTGCGGGGGTTGCGCGGCCCGAGCTGGGAGGGCAGGAAGTCCTCGCCGGCCGTCCACACCGCCTTGCCGTTCCGGACGATCACGGGACCGCCTCCGAGCGCGTCGGTGACCCCGCTCGTCGGCCAGTCGGGGGACAGGATCAGGCGCGTGACGATGTGCGCGGGCGGGGGCGCCTCCGCGACGAGCTTCGCCACCTGCGAGCCGTGCGCGACGAGCACCGCGCCGTCACGCGGGATCGGCGTGCCGCCGCCGGAGGTCTGGACCGTGACCGTGCCGCTCAGGTCCTGCCCGGGAACGGCGGCCGGGAACGGGCGGATCACCGCCTCGACCGCACCGGCGAGCTTCGGGGTCGCGGGCCCCCAGGCCGGCGTGAAGAGCGAGGTGCCGTCGCCGCGGGGCGGCTGGTTCAGCCCGGTCAGCGGGCGGCGCTGGCCCAGTCCCTGCCAGTAGCCGAAGAACGAGACCCGGGCCACCGACAGCGCGCCCGTCGAGGAGATGCCGATGCTCGAGCGGAACCGGTAGGGCGGGCTCTGCAGAACCCCGCCCTGCATCAGCATCCCGCTCGGATGGCCGTCCTTGAAGTTGAAGAGGTCGCCGTTGACCCCGGCGACGGTGGCCGAGCCCGAGACGTCCTTCTGCATCGAGGTCACGCGCTCGGTGCCCACGATCGAACCGTTCGAGAGCAGCGGCTTGAGCTGGTAGAGGCCGCCCGGGCGCGGCGCGGTGATCACGTGCAGCACGACGGGCCCGTGCGCGGTGAACTGCACCGTGCGTGAGTAGCTCACGTTCGGCATCAGCACCTGTGTGACTGCGAACGCCGGCGCTGCGAAGACGGCGGCGACACCTGCCAACAGGGCTCCGATGAGGACTCGACGGAGCACGACCCCTAGCCACGGTAGCGGAGGCCCCGACGGGAAGTCCAACGGTAGACGATGAACTTTTCGTAAAGACTCCCGCTCCGGTCGCGACTCCAGCTAGATAGGTTCCACGGGGTGAGCGCAACCGTCGGCACGCGCACGGGCCTGCTCGACGAGCTGGTCGAGCGCTACCCGCTGATCCCTCCGGAGGCGGTGCTGAAGGAGGATCTGCTGCGCACGGGCATGGCCTTCGACGACGCGGCCCTCACCGACAACCTCGACGGCACGGTCAAGCCGAAGTCGTACTTCATCTTCTCGTTCGACCAGAAGCCTCTCGCCGAGCTCGGCGCCGCGGCCACACAGCGGCCGCCCGAGGAGCTAGCGCTCACCGGCGGGCCCTGGGGCCTGCGCCGGACGATCGTCTCGGTGCGGATGAACCCGGACTCGCCGTACCGCGTGAGCCGCGAGGACGGAGAGCTGCGCCTCTCGCTCGAGGGCCGGGACCTGGCTGGGGTGGCCCTGCCGCCGATGCCCGAGTACTACCGCCACACGCTCGCCAACGGCAAGACGGTGATGGAGACGGCGCCGACGATCGAGTGGGGCTACCTGATCTACCTGACCGTGCTGCGCCTCTGCCAGTACTTCGGCGCGCACGAGGAGTGCGGCTTCTGCGACATCAACCACAACTGGCGCCAGCACCGCAAGGCCGGCCGCCCGTACACGGGCGTGAAGCCGGTCGAGGACGTGCTCGAGGCGCTGGAGCTGATCGACCGCTACGACGAGGGAACGAGCCACGCGTACACGCTCACGGGCGGCTCGGTCACGAGCACGGTCGACGGTCTCGCCGAAGCCGACTTCTACGGGCGCTACGCGCAGGCGATCGAGGAGCGCTTCCCGGGGCGCTGGATCGGCAAGGTGGTGGCGCAGGCATTGCCGAAAGCCGACGCCCAGCGGTTCAAGGACTACGGGATCTCGATCTACCACCCGAACTACGAGGTCTGGGACAAGCGGCTCTTCTCGCTGATCTCGCCGGGCAAGGAGCGCTACGTCGGCCGCGAGGAGTGGCACCGACGGATCCTGGACGCGGCGGAGATCTTCGGCCCCGCGAACGTGATCCCAAACTTCGTCGCCGGCGTCGAGCTGGCCCGGCCGTTCGGCTTCGAGACGATCGACGAGGCGATCGCGTCGACGACGGAAGGCCTCGACTACTTCATGAGCCACGGCGTCACGCCGCGATTCACGACGTGGTGCCCCGAGCCGACGACGCCTCTCGGGCGCGACAACCCCGACGGCGCGCCGCTCGAGTACCACGTGCGGCTGCTCGGGGCCTACAGGGACGCGCTCGACCGGCACGGGCTCGGGCCGCCTCCCGGTTACGGCGAGGCGGGCGCCGGCCGCGCGGTCTTCTCCGTCAGCTCGTTCATGGACGTGCTCGGATGAGTCGCATTTCCGTCGACGAGGCGCGAACCCTCTGGGAGAGCGCACCCGACGAGGAGCTGAGGCGGCTCGCGCAGGAGGTGCGCGGCCGCTACCACGAGCCGAGCCGCGCGACCTACATGGTCATGCGGATCGTCAACTACACGAACGTCTGCGTCGCGCAGTGCGACTACTGCGCCTTCTACGTGCTCCCGAACCAGGACGGCGGCTACGTGCTCTCGCGCGAAGAGGTGTTCGCGAAGATCGACGAGCTTGTCGAGTTCGGGGGCGACCTCGTGGCCTTCAACGGCGGCTTCAACCCCCGCCTGCCGCTCGACTTCTACTGCGACCTCTTCGCTTCGGTCCGCGCGCGTTACGGCGACCGTGTCGAGTTCTACGCGCTGACGATCGCGGAGTTCGTGTTCCTCGCCGACCGCGCAAGGATCTCGTACGCCGAGGCGGCAGCCCGGCTGCGCGAGGCTGGGGTCCACTGGATCACGGGCGGCGGGAGCGAGATCCTCACCGAGGATTTCCGCTCGCGGCACGCCAAGTGGAAGTACACCGTGGCCGACTACTTCGAGGCGCAGCGCGCGATCGTCGAGGCGGGGCTCCAGACCACCGCGACGATGGTGATCGGCTTCGACGAGACGCTCGACGAGCGGCTCGAGCACCTGCAGCGGACGCGCGACTTCCAGGACGAGGTCGGCGGGCTGTTCTCGTTCCTCTGCTGGACGTACAAGCCGTACGGCACGGCGTTCGGCGGCCGCGAGATCACGCCGCGGGAGTACTGGCGCCACATCGCGCTCAGCCGGATCTTTCTCGACAACGTCAGGCATATCCGCACCTCGGTGCTGACGCTGAACGAGGACGCCTTCCGCGCACTCGACTACGGGGCCGACGACTTCGACCTGCCGATCGAGGACGAGGTCACCCAGAAGGCGGGCGCGCGCATCGACCTCGACCTCGAGGCCCTGCTGGCGATCCCGCGAGGGCTGGGCTACGAGGTCGAGTACCGCCGGGCCGAGCGTCCGGCCGCGCTGGCCCCTAGGTAGCGCGCCGGCCGATCAGAGCTCGATCAGGACCTTGAGCGCTTCCCGGTCGTTCATGGCCCGGTACCCGTCGGGCACCTCGTCGAGCCCGATGGCACGGTCGAAGACGCGGCCGGGCTCGATCCGTCCTTCGAGGACGTCCGGGAGCAGCTCCTCGACGTAGGCGCGGGCCGGTGCGGGCCCGCCGGCGATCGTGACGTTCGCGAAGAACGTCGACACCGCTTCCGGGATCGATCCCTCCTGAGGCACACCGACGCGCCCGACGGAGCCGCCCGGACGGACGATCGACAGCGCGGTGATCGTCGACTGGCCAAGGCCGACGCACTCGAGCACGGAGTGGGCGCCGAAGCCGCCGGTCAGCTCTCGGACGCGCTCGACTGCCTCCTCGCCCCGCTCGCTGACGACGTTGGTCGCGCCGAACTCCCTTCCGAGGGCGATTCGGTCGGGATGGCGGCCGAGGAGGATGATCTGCTCGGCGCCGAGGCGTCGAGAGGCGATCACACCGCACAAGCCGACGGCGCCGTCACCGACGACCGCGACGCTCTTGCCGGGGCCGACGTCGGCGCTGAGTGCCGCATGGTGGCCCGTTGCCATCACGTCGGACAGGGCGAGAAGCGACGGCATCAGCGCGTCGTCTCTCTCGACCGGGAGGACGACGAGCGTGCCGTCAGCCTGGGGGACGCGCACGGCTTCGCCCTGGCCGCCGTCCACGCCGTCATCGCCGTACCGGCCACCATGGAGGCACGAGGTGTGCAGTCCCTCCCGGCAGAAGACGCAGGTCCCGTCGGACCAGAGGAACGGCGTCACGACGAGGTCGCCGGCCTCGAGCGTGCGGACGTCGGCACCGACGTCCTCGACCACACCGATGAACTCGTGTCCCATCCGGCGACCGGTCTCGCTCGGCTCCATCGACTTGTAGGGCCAGAGATCGCTCCCGCAGATGGCGGCACGGGTGATCGCGACGAGTGCGTCACTCGGCTCGACCAGGCGGGCGTCGGGTGCGTCCTCGACGCGGACGTCGCCGGCTCCGTGCATCACGGTTGCGCGCACGGCCAACCTCCTTCCCTGGGTGACCGGAAGTCAGTCCTCATCGGCCTGGTCTCCGGTGGACGGTGCCGCCGCATACTCCTCGTCGGTGACGTGGTCGCCCCACGTCGCCGGGTTGCCCTCGTCGTCGACCTCGACCATCGCGAGGTGGGTCATGAAGCGGGTCGGCGCCGCGCCGTGCCAGTGATCCTCGCCCGGCTCGAAAAAGACCCGGTCGCCTGGCCGGATCACCTCGATCGGCCCGCCGCGGCGCTGCGCGAGGCCGACGCCTTCGGTGACGTAGATCGTCTGGCCGTTCGGGTGCGTGTGCCACGCCGTTCGTGCGCCGGGCGTGAAGTGAACGCTGCTCGCGCTCAGGCGCGAGGCATCCGAAGGCGCCGCGACCGCGTCGATGTGGACCGCCCCGGTGAACCACTCCCTCGGCCCCGGGTTGGTGTCGATTCCGTTCCGGGTGATCTGCATGGCTTCTCCTCGGTAGGTGCGGGCTCAGGTCCAGGGCAGGTCGGGCCACCCGTCGGGACGGCCGATCCGCCAGTGTGGGAAGGGCGAATACGCCTCCGACGGGACGGCGGTCTCGGTCTCGACGCCCGCGCCGCGGGCGCGTGCGGTCTCCGAGACCGGGTAGACGATCGTGCCGTCGTCGCGCCGCGCGCCCGCCATGAAGATCACGCATGGCTCCTCGCCGGTGCCGACGAACGAGTGGCGCGTCCCGGGCGGGCAGTGCACGAAGTCCCAGGCCCGGAGCGGCCGCTCCTGCTCCTCGATCAGCAGCAGGCACTCCCCGGCCAGCACGAGAAAGTCCTCCTGGCTCGACTCGGCGTGGTACATCCCCGTCGGCTTGCCGGGCTCGAGCACCGCCAGCGTGAACCCGATCTGCTCGAACGGCTGAGGCTCGGCGTCGGGCCGCTCCGCAAGCACGCGAGGGCTGCTCTCGAACACGCACCGCCCGCCGAACGCGTCGTTGCGCACCCAGGCCGCCTCGGCGGCACTGACCACGAACCAGCCCGGGCTCACCGGCGCGAGCCCCGAGCCGACCTCTTCCAGGCGCGCTTCCTCGGGCATCGACGACGGCTACCTAGGGTTTGACCAGGTCCGTGAACGCGGGCTCGCCCCGGATCGGGTCGAAGTCCGAGTCGTCCTTCGCGAACGCGCGAGACCTCTCCGACATCTCGATCGAGCGGCGGAGATGCTCGAGCGCTTCGGTCGTCCGGCCGGCCAGGCTCTCGCAGCACGCGAGGTTGTAGAACAGGGCGGCGTATTGCGGATTGGCCTCGGCCAGCTCGCGCCCACGGTCGGCCGCCTCGGCGTACTCGCCCGCGACGTAGAGCGGCCTGAGCGGGGCCCAGAGCTCCCAGCCGTCGGGCTGGTAGGCCTCCCCCGGGGTGCCGCCGAGCGCGAGGATCGTCGTCTCGGGCTCCTCGGCGAAGGCAGTTCGCTTGACGCCGGGCCGGGCAAAGACGAGCGTTCCGGCCGGCGCGTCCACCCGCTCGCCGTCGAGCTCGAACGTCGCGCGGCCCTGCTGGACGACGTAGAGCTCCTCGTTCTCGTCGTCCGCCTCGTCGTGCTCGTTGAGGATCCGGTCGCCCCGGCCATGGCCGGTCCATGCGTTCACGCCGAAGGCCGTGATGCCCAGGTAGTGCCGTACGGGTCGAAACGGCTCGCGCCCGTCGTCCAGCTCGTCGATCTCGTCGAGGCGAGCAACCGTGTAACCGCTCATGAGATTCCTTTCGTTCACTCGCCGCGATTCTCGACGAGTCTTCAGGGGCTGCGCAAGACAAAGCGGCGTTGTGACACTGTGATCCGTGGTCGGTGTTCCCGAGGTGGTCCGCCAGAAGGCGCTCGCGGCCGATGCGGGCCGGTGGCTCGAAGAGCTGCCGCTGCTCGTCGCAAGCGTGGAGCAGGAGTGGCGCATCAGTGTCGGCGAGCCCTACGACGACTCGACAGAGGCCTTCGTCGCGCGAGCAGCCTGCGAAGACGGCACCGCTGCCGTGTTGAAGCTCATCGTGCCGCGTGACGGCGATGCGGCCGAGAACGAGATCGCGGTGTTGCGACTCACGCGCGGGGAAGGATGCGTGCAGCTGCTGCGGGCTGACGCCGAGCGCGGCGCGCTACTGCTCGAGCGGCTGGGGCGGTCGCTCTACGAGCTCGAGCTGCCGATCCGGCGACGCCACGAGATCCTCTGCGCGACGGCGATGCGCGTCTGGCGACCTGCGCCCGACTGCGGTCTGCCGACCGGCGCCGAGAAGAGCCGCCGGCTCGCCGACTTCATCACGGCGACCTGGGAGGAGCTCGATCACCCGTGCTCGGAGCGCGCGGTCGAACACTCCGTGGCGTGCGCGGAGCGGCGCGCCGATGCGCACCGCGACGAACGCGCCGTTCTCGTCCACGGCGACGTTCACCAGTGGAACGCGCTGGAAGCGCAGGATGGATTCAAGCTCGTCGACCCCGACGGCCTCCTCGCGGAACCGGAGTACGACCTCGGGATCATCATGCGCGAGGACCCGCTCGACATCCTCGACGACGATCCCCATGAACGCGCTCGGTGGCTCGCAGCACGCACGGGCCTCGGCGCCACCGCCATCTGGGAATGGGGCGTGATCGAGCGCGTCTCCACCGGCCTGCTCGCCACAAAGGTGGGCTTGCAGCCGGTCGGCCGGCAGATGCTCGCCGTAGCGGATCGACTGGCCGCCTAGCGAGGTGACGGCCTGGTGAGCGACCCGCGTACGGAGCTCGTCGGTCGCGGCTACGACGCGATCGGCGAGCACTTCGCCGACTATGCCGGTGCGCCGAAGACACAGCGCCTCGCCGCACTCAAAGTCTCGCCCGCGCCTATAGACAGCGGCTACCGATTCGAGCCTCTGTGGACAGTCGAGCAAGCGGCGGCAACGTACCGTCCACCGGACTAACTGTGTTAGATGCAGGCATGACCCAGCCCCAGCCGGGTTCAGAGCACACCGACGCCGCAGAAGAAGCCCCTCCAGTTCCGACGTCGCCGTCCGATCTCGATCAGGAGCGGCGGACGTCGATGGCTGCGGAGCGCACCTGGCTGGCGTGGTGGCGCACCGCGCTGGGCGCCACCGCCGGGGCGCTCGCTGTGGGCCGGTTCGCTCCGCAACTGCTCGACGTCGCCGCATGGCCGTACATTCTGCTCGGCTGCGGCTACGCGTCTCTCGCGGTCGGGCTCTCGATCGTCGGCGCAAAACGCCAGCGCGAGTTGGAGCATGCCCTGCGAACCGGTGGCCACGTACCGCTCCGGTTCCGCACCGTCGCGCTGTTTACCGTCGGCGGAGTCGCGGTTGCCGTGATGACCATCGTGCTCGTGATCGCACAGACCTGACGCCTGTCTCAGCCCAAGCTAATTCCGACGGCGCCGGCCGCATTGGCCGTTCGTATCCGCCCCAACCGGGCTAACGGCCTCTCAAGCGGCGATCTCTACCTCAGAACGGGAAGCCGCTGCAGGTTGGCGGAGAGCCATTTCCGCTGGAGCTTTTGGACGAGCCCCTCGGCCAGCAGCTGCTTCAGCCCCGCGTTCACGGTACGGAGCAGAGGGCTTCCCTTGGAGAAGGCGATGGCGTACTGCTCCCTCGTCCGGATGACTCCGGCAAACGCGCCGTAACGTGTCGGGATGCGCGCCTTGAGCGTGCCCAGGGATGGTGCGTCGTAGACGACCGCCTGGCAGCGGCCGGTCTGCAACGAGAGCATCAGCGTCGGGACGTTGCCGATCACACGCGGCGGTTTCACGGGTCGGATTCGCTCCCTGACCAGCGCGGCGCCTGTCGAGTGCGCCAGGGCGCAGAGGCGCAACGGACGCAGCGCCGCGATCGTGTGCGGGGCCGTGGCCACGGTCTGCGACAGGAGCACACCCTGGTCCGCACGCATGTAGGGCACGGAGAAATCGAGTGCCCTTCTCCGCGCCTTGGTGACCGTGATCTGGGCCACTGCCATGTCGAACGGCTTCGGCCCGGGCGAGAGCAGCTGGTCGAAGCGTGACTGCACGAAGACCGCCCGCCGCAGGCCGAGCTTCGCGGCCAGTGCGCGCGCGAGGTCGATCTCGAGGCCTTGCGCGAACACCACCGTGCTTCCCTTGGCCGCCCCCACCTGGAAGCCTTCGCTCGGCAGGTTGACCCCGACCGTGAGCACACCGGGAACCCGCGTCGTCGGCGGCGCCGCGGCGTCGACGCTTCCGATCAGCGCAAGTGCCAGCATGGAACCGAGAAGCAGCGCCCTTCGCATCACGACCGCGCGATCACCTTCACGGGCATGCCGACCTGCGCGAAGTCGTAGGTCCAGCGGGCTACGGTCACGGACTGGCGGACGCAGCCGTGGGACGCCGGGTAGGTCGGGACATCCTGGAACTGGTGGAAGGCGATGCCGCCAACGAACGGCAGCGCCCACAGGAGCCACTCGCGGAACGGCACCGACCACCAGCGCGGAATCTTCGCGTAGACGTGGTAGTCGCCGGGCGGGGTGGGCGTCGAGGGCTTTCCGCTCGAAACCGCGATCGTCCGTACCACCTGGTTGTCCTGAATCAAGAGTGTGACCTGGCGGTCGATAAGAATCTCGGCGCGTCTTCCGGCCCGGCCTCGGCTTACCGGCACCGGGTGGGATGCGGTCAGAAGGCGCGACTCGGTCCGGGTGTCGAGCATTCCCGTACGGCCGAGCCGCTCCCACTTCTGGAACGCGAGTATGCCGTTCTGCGTCACGGGCCCGAACCGGCCGTCGGCATCCCCGTCGAGCAGGTAGCCGAGATCGATCAGCCGTTGCTGAGCGCCCTTGATGCGAGCGTCCGGCGGGGAGAGCGTCGTGCTCGGCGGCTTCGGCACGGCGACGTCCGGTGTTTGGAGGTGACGGAACGTGATGGCCGAGGTGGTCGGAACCCCGGGGAACAGGCCGTAGACGGTCCCACCGTCGATAAGCAGCCTGACTTTGGCGGCCCCTTTGAGCGCAGTCACTGTGCGCACCAGCTGCGACAGGCGCGCCAGCAGGCTCTCGGCGTCACGTCCTGAAGCGAATCGATGGCCGAGGTCGATCGTCGCCACTCCGTCGGCGATGCTCACGCTCCGAACCGGAGTGCCGGCGGGCACGTACGTGCGGAATCCCTGCTTGATCTCGGTTCGCGTCGGGCCGGCCACGAGCCGCTTCACGGCGTCCGCGGGCGTAGCCCCGGGGCGCGATACCCGCACGAGCTGCTCGCCCTGCAAGAAGAAGACTGCGACCCGGGCCTGCGGCGCCGCAGACGGTGCAGATGCCGCGCCGAGTGCCGCCGCAAGTATGAGCAGTGCCGCGATCAGCCCTGCAGCAGCGGTTGCAAACGACCTCCTCGAACGCGACGTGCCGCCTTGCACGGTCTCCTCTCTCGCCGGGCTCGGGTCAGCCCGCGTCCCGGGCCGCTGGTCGTTGACCATGCCCTTGAGCGGGCCGACGATATCAACGTCCAATTGGGCTGGCCTTACTGCGTTCCTACCCGCCCGAGCCGGACGAGTGGCGCCTCAGGCGGCGATCTCTACCTCGGTTCCGAGAGGTAGCCAGCGAATGGATCGGCGTATGTCCTCGGGCCCCCGCGCGAACTCCCGCTCGGCCGCCTCTCGACCCTCCTTGAAGTGCTTCCAGCCCTCGTAGTGGATCGGGATGGCCGTTCGAGGCCGGATGAGGCGACACAGCTCGACCGCGTCCTTGGCGGTCAGCGTGTAGCGCACAGGTCCGGTGACAGGAAACTGGACGCCTCCCAGGTGCAGGAACGCAACGCCGACCTCGAGACGATCGGCCACCTGCCGAACGCCGTCGTAGAGGACGGTGTCGCCCGAGATCCAGAGCACGCCGTGCTCCTGACCGTCCCACCTGAGAGCGAAGCCGATCACGTCGCCGGCGAGCGGCCGGCTGAGCGGCGGGCCGTGGCGACAGGGAGTGGCCGTGATCTCGATCGACGGCCGCCCCGGCGCCTCCAGCGCCGTCGCCGCCCAGGGCTCGAGCCCCCGTGTTTCTCCGCCCAGTCGACGCGAGCCCGAGACGGTCGTGACGACGACGTCTGCCGAGGGAAGCACTACGCGCCCGGCCGGGTCGAGGTTGTCGTCGTGGTGATCGTGGGTGACGAGGACGGCGTCGATCGGCGCCAGCTCGGAGGCGGGGATCGCCGGGCCGGCCAGCTTGACCGAGCTGGTGCCCCAGCCGAAGCGGTATTTCTGGCCCGGCGGGTCGAAGGTCGGATCGGTCAGGAGCCGCCAGCCTCCGACCTGGAGCAGCATCGTCGGCCCGCCGATGTGCGTCACGCGGATGTCGCTCATGCAGGGCCGGGCGTCGTGCGGTTCGCGTGCTCGGTGGTCCACGAGAGCGCGAAGTCCGCGACCTCCTCCCAGCCGTCCTGCCCCGGGAAGTGGCAGCGGCCCGGGAACTCCCTGGACTCCGTCGCACTCGGCGCGTGGCGCTGCTTCTTGAAGTTGGCCCGGTTGACCGCCGGCGGGCAGATGCGGTCTTCGGTCCCGGTCATGAGCAGCAGCGGCGGCCGCGCCGGATTCCGATAGTCCACCTTCGTGACCGCCTTGGGGTTGAAGTTGGCGAAGCCGGCCTGGAAGAACGGGCGCGACGAGCCCGGGATGTAGTAGCGCTGATAGACGGCATCCGACTCTTCTCGGCTGAGTGAATTGGTGAAGCACCAGTGGAACTGCTCGAGCGTCAGCGGGGCTTCCTTCTTGAGGTTTGCGGGATTGCCGAGTGCTGGCCATGCGGCCCTGAGCGTCGAGAACGGCAGCCTCAGCACGCCCTTGGGCGCGCCGGTGCCGAGCGCGACCCCCGCGGCGCCGAGACCACGATCGAGCAGGAGCTGCGTGAAGAGGCCGCCGAAGGAGTGGCCGATGATGATCGGCGGCTGGTCGAGCCCTCTGATGATCGTGTCGTAGTGGTCGACCACGTCCGTGATGCTGAGGTTCCGGAGCGGCGAGGGGTCTCGGCGCAGCTGTTCCGGCTCGGCCTCCAGCCCGGGCCAGGCGGGCGCGAGCACCCGGTGACCGCTACCCGTGTAGCGGCTGGCCCAATGCTCCCAACTGAGCGGCGTCATCCACATCCCGTGGATCAGCACGATCGTATGGGCGCCGGCCGGATCTGAAGCGGTCGAGCTCATGGCGCCTCCCTCGATTCGATGACCGATTGCGTGACACCATCATCGCGCTCCGCGCTCGGTTGGTGCCTGTGGCACGATCAGGGCCGTGGATACGACTCGGATTGCGGCATTTTCGGCCTTCGCCGATCTGCCCCCGGCGGAGCTCCACGAGATCGCGGGCGCACTGAGCGAGGTCGAGGTCGAAGCGGGCGCCGAAGTCGTCACGGTCGACGACTACGGAACCGCCGTTTACTTCATCGAGCAAGGACATGCGGATGTCCTGACCGACGGTGGCGAGGCGACCCAGGCTCTCGGCCCGGGCGACATGTTCGGCGAGATCGCGCTCCTCCTGACGGGACAGCGCACCGCCACCGTCGTCGCGAGCACGCCGATGCGCCTCCTCTCGCTCTCCGGCCAGGACTTCGAGCACATCCGAGCACGGGTGCCCGAGCTCGAGCGCTCGCTGCGGCGCCTCGGCCTTGCACGCGCAGATCAGTAACGCACCGGATCGACCCGTGGTCGGAGGCTCAGCCAACGACCTCACACAGGAGGTACGCGCCCGTGATTGACGTTCAGCGAGTCGACTTCATCCGCGTCCCGGTGACGGACATGGAGAAGGCGAACCACTTCTACGGAGAGGTGCTGGGGCTCGAGAGGAACCCGAACTCGCCGGGCGACGACTGGGTCGAGTACGAGACCGGCAACGTGACACTCGCGGTGATGACGCCGCACACCCACGGCTACGAGTTCACCTCGCCGCTGCCTCCCGGGACGATCGCCTTGCGCGTCCCCGACGTGGCCGAGGCGAAAGCGAAGCTGGAGGCGGCCGGCGTGCAGGTCAACGAGATGTGGGACTCGGGCGTCTGCCATGGCGCAGGGCTCCGCGATCCCGACGGCAACGCGATCCTGCTCCACCACCGCTACAAGCCGTACGAGCAGACCTGACGCACTCGTCGCAGGCGAGGCCTCCGCTCCTATGATGCTCGTGTGCGACGCGTCGTTGGGGTCGAGCCGATCTTCTTGGTGTCGGATGTACCGCGTGCGGTTGCCCATTACGAGCAACTGGGATTCACCACCTCGCGTCATGACGAGGGGTATGCGTTCGCTCATCGCAACGAGCTGACGATCCACCTCGCTGGGCCCGGCGTCGATCCCGATCGGGTGGGCCGCGGATCGATCTACATGCACGTGGATGACGCAGACGCGCTCGCCGAGGAGTGGAGAGGCGCCGGGGTCGACTTCGTCGAGCCCAAGGACTTCGAGTGGGGCAAGCATGAGGGCTCCCATAAAGACCCCGACGGGAACCTCATTCGCTTCGGATCACCGCTGCGGCGTTAGTGCCGGATGGCTCTTCCGGGCCGCGACGTCAGGATTCCGGCGGGCTGACGATCATCGCCGGTGCCAGGTGGCCCCGCTACTGTCTCGGCGATGTTGACGAACCGTTCCGCTCCGGCTGCGACCGTGACTCCGGTGCTCATCTACCCGGACGTGCGAGCAGCGGTCGAGTGGCTGGAGTCCGCCTTCGGCTTCGAGGAGCTGGTGCGGATCGGCGACGCACACCGTGCTCAGCTGGGTGTCGGCACGGACGGCGCCGTAGTCGTCGCCGACGTGCACGCCGATCAGGTGGCGCCCACTGCCGGCGTCGTCACGCACGTCGTCAAGATCCGCGTGCCCGACGTCGATGCGGCCTTCCAGCGTGCCCGCGACTTCGGCGCAGGCGTGCTCGAGGAGCCGAGAACCTGGGAGTACGGCGAGCGCTCGTGCCTGCTCGAGGACCCGGGCGGCCATCGCTGGGAGCTGACGCAGACGATGCGTGACGTCGAGCCCGAGGAATGGGGCGGGATCACGGTGACGCCCCGGTAAGAGCGCGATCGGACGCCCGACACCGAAGCTCTTCGGAACCCTCCGCGGCCTACGCGGTCTGCGCGCCTCTCGTTGCGGACCGGCGGTCACTGAGCATCGCGAACACAGCGCCTCCGATGCCAAAGGCGAGAACGAATACGACTCCTCGTGTGAGCACGCCTCCGTAGCCGTGCCGAGTGACATCGACGAACGGGTACGGGTACCAGTCAGTCGAGCTCCCCCGCACGAGCGTGTAGGCGAACCACGCGAGCGGATACACAAGCCACGTCAACGCGATGCGCAGTCCCAGTCGGTGACGGGGTGGGTCGATGAACCAGTCGACCACGAGCACAACGGGGATCAAGTAGTGGACGACGAAGTTGACGAAGGCGATGTGCGTGTCGAGGTCCTCCTGGAGGCCGGACAGCAACAAGGCGAAGACGACACCCGTGATGGTGATGTAGAAGGTCGCGGCTCCCCGCAGGGCGTCGAACACACGCGATCGCTCGTCGCCGCGGATGAGCGCCGTCAGGACGAGCATCGTCGCCGCGAGGATGTTCGACTGGATGGTGAAGAAGCTGAAGAAGTTCGCCGGACTGAAACTCGCGTTCCCGTTCAGCTTCGCGAACTGATACGTCATTGCGACAGCACCTGTCACCGCAAACGCGATACGGGCGATGTTGTGAACGAGGCCTCGGGCGCCCACGGAACGGAACGACTCTACGGGCTGAAGGATCGTTCGCGATGGCCAGCGGAATGGGCCGGAGGCGCCTCTCGCGTCAAGATGCGCCCAGTCACGTCACCCTCGTACGACTGGAAGGAGAGACTGATGCACGCAGTCATCGGACGGGTCGCGATCAAGCCGGGCCGAGAAGACGAGACGCTCGCGATGATCGGTGAACGGGGCGTGGCGATGCTGAAGGGCATGTCCGGCTCGAGCGGGCGGGTACTGGGCCCGGACCGTCGAGGGTGAACTCGTCCAACACTCCTTCTGGCTCTTCGAAACGGAGGATGAGGCTCGAGCGGCAGAGGCAACCTTCAACACGCTTCGCGAGATGCCCGATGCGCCGGCGACATTCGTCAGCGTGGACGTTTGCGAGGTCGTCGGGCAGGCATAGGTCTGCAGTAGAAGTCTTGTCGCCATTCCACGCCCGAAACGCACTGGGACCATGCGACGGATCGAAGAGAGCGGGCGTCGGATCATGAGTCGCGAGCGTTGGATGGCCCTCTGTTTTGCTCTCGGGTCTGCGTGCTTCCTCATTGGCCCGTTCCCCGGCTACGCGCAGCTCGTCGGCGACTCGGCTGACGCCATCACCTTCTTCGTCGGCTCGATCCTGTTCACGGCCGGCGGAGGGCTACAGAGCTGGCTGGCCTGGTCCGAACGGCACTCCGCCGGTGGCGGAGGCGCGGGGTGGTGGGCGGCGATCATCCAATCCGCCGGCACGCTGTTCTTCAACGTCACGACCTACCAGGCGATGCACACCGCCCTGACCAGCCCCGAGTACAACAAGCTCGTCTGGCGGCCCGATTGGCGTGGGTCGATCTGCTTCCTCGTCTCAGGCGCGATCGCCTATCGCGCCTCCTCGCGTCACGGATGGCTACCGGTGCGCGGCGGCGCGGGATGGTGGCAGCCGGCGGTCAACCTGCTCGGCTGCGTCTTCTTCGGAATCTCGGCTGTCGCCGGCTACGTCGTTCCGTCGACCGGGTCGATGCTCGACCAGGCGGCGGCCAACTGGAACACATCGCTGGGCGCTGCGTGCTTCCTGGCCTGTGCGCTCGACACCTTGCACACCGACAGGGCCTCGAAGATGCCGCTGGGTCGGCGGATCCGCGAGCTCGAGCACAAGCTCGAGGCCGACGTCCGGTAGGTGACGCGACGCGTCGAAGGGTGCCCTAGCGTTTTCCCCGTAGCCAGTTCGACATCCGAGTCGTAAGAGGCACCTTGCCCGGAAGCCACTTCGTCTCGGGAGGCGGCGCTTGAAACGGCTCGAGCGCACCGATGTCCGCGGACGCGATCTTCAAGGTCACCTCGCCCGGGTAGATCGCCGCGACCTGCTCGCCCGGCACGTAGCGCATCTGTGTGGGTTGCTTGGACTCGACAGCCAGGCCGTCGAAGATGTCGCTCTGCTTATCGCCTTCAACCTGCGCGACCGTGCCAACGACGACGCCGTCCGAGGTGGTCACGTTCCACCCTTGCCCGATTTGCAACCACGAAACAGGATCAGTCATCGCTGGCGCTGCTCTTGGCCACCGGGCGCTCTTACGTTCTTCGGCATCGTGGGCCATCGAGGGTACTCGTTCGCGGCGTGGGCCAGCGGTCGGGAATGTCACCAGAAACGTGACGAGGAGCTATCGGGTACGAGACTTACGCTGCGGGGACGATCTCCTCGATTTGCCGGTCGACGTTGAAGCCGCGCATCTCGTCGAGGTCGGGCGGGCACTCTCGTGGCAGGGCAACGGCCAAGCCGGCTGCGCGCGCTTCGTCGCGTGTTCCGCCGCGAGTCAGCGCGTCGACGACGGCCGAACGAAGGGAGCGGAGGTAGCGAAGATCGGCCTCCGCAACGCTGAGAGCTTCTTCGGCTGTCAGCGGCGCACCGTGTCCCGGAATCACCGCTTCGACGGGGTCGTCGCGGAGCATCTGGATCAACCCGGCAAGCGTCATCCGATACGCGGCCGGCGAAGTCGCAAATGGAAACTCGACAGCGGACAAGTAGTCACCGACGACGAGTAGCCCGAGCGCACGAAGCCGGAAGCCGCTGCCATCGGCGGTGTGGCCGAGGAGTGGAAACGTCTCGACCACGAACGCGCCAAGCTCGAGCGCCGAGCCGCGCTGGAACGTCTGGTCGACGCGCGGAGATCCCGCGAAGGCAAAGCCGTAGTGCTCGGCAGCTCGCCGGACAGACTGATCGGCCGCGCCACTCGCCACCTTTTCTGCCGTCTCCTCGCCCATCGCGACTACCGCATCGGGAAAGCCGCCGACACCGCAGACGTGATCCCAGTCCCCGTGGGTTATCAACACATGCCGGACCGGAGCGGCAAGCTCCAGCGCCCTGCGACCTATCCCGGCCACTTCGTCTACCGAGATCGCAGGGTCGACGACAAGCGACTCACCGTCCGCGAGCACCAGAAGAGAGCTCGTTCTCCAAAGGAAAGCCTCGAAGCGTTCCCATCCAGGCGTAGGCATGGCGCGAATCAAATCCGAAGCAGCGGGCCGCGGTGGCTCGAAGCAACCCCCCAGCAGCCGTCCCGAGTGGATGCCCAAACCAGGCTGGACAACATAGAGTCGCGCGGTGCGCAAGTGGCTGCCCCTGATCATCCTTGCGTCGGCCCAGTTCATCATGGTGCTCGACTCGAGCGTGATGAACGTCTCGATCTCGCAGATCGTGGCCGACCTGAACACGACGGTCACCGGGGTGCAGAGCGCGATCACGATGTACACGCTCGTGATGGCGGCGTTCATGCTCGTCGGCGCGAAGCTCGGCGACATCCTGGGTCGTGACCGGGCGTTCGGCCTGGGGCTGGCCGTGTACGGGCTGGGCTCGCTGATCACATCGCTTAGCCCGAACCTCACGACGCTGCTGATCGGCTGGTCGGGGGTCGAGGGGCTTGGAGCGGTGTTGGTGATCCCGGCGATCGCCGCGCTGACCGCCGCGAACTACGAGGGCAAGGAGCGCGCGTTCGCCTACGCGATGATCGGCGGCGCTGCCGGCGCGGCGATCGCGGCCGGTCCGCTGATCGGCGGCTACGTGACGACGACCTGGAGCTGGCGGTACGTCTTCGTGGGCGAGGTCGTCGTTGTGATCGTGGTGCTCGCCGTCCACCGGCGCATGAAGCGCGCGCCGAAGCCCGATCACCCGCCGAAGCTGGACTCCGGCGGAGCGGCGCTCTCTGCCATCGCGCTCGGCTTGATCGTGTTCGGGATCCTGAAGAGCAGCACCTGGGGTTGGATCAGGCCGATCGACGCGCCGACGATCAGCGGGCACGAGATCACGCCGCTCGGCTTCTCGCTGGTGCCGTTCCTGATTGTCGGCGGCTTCGTCGTCCTCGGCTGCTTCCTGGCGTGGGAGGAGCGCCGCGAGCGGCTCGGCAAGAGCACGCTTCTCAATCGTGCGCTGTTGAAGATCGAGACGCTGCGCGCCGGGCTCTCCTCGCTCTGCGCGCAGCAGCTGATCGTGATGGGCACGTTCTTCGTCCTGCCGGTGTACCTCCAGGTCGTGCTCGGCTTCGACGCGTTCGAGACGGGCAAGCGCCTCTTCCCGATGTCGATCTCGATGCTGGTCGCTGCGCTCACCGGGCCGAAGGTGGCAGTGCGGTTCGGACCGCGGACGGTCGTCCAGGTCGGCCTCGGCGCGATGGCGATCGCTGCGCTCGTGCTGGTCGGAACGATCGACGTGACTCTGAACGGGACGGCCTTCGCGGTGTCGCTCGTCTTCTTCGGAATCGGCGCGGGGCTCCTGATGTCGCAGCTCGGGAACGTGATCATGTCCTCGGCCCCGCCGGAGGAGACGAACGAGGCCGGAGGGCTTCAGGGCACGGCTCAGAACCTCGGCGCGTCCCTGGGCACGGCGTTGATCGGCTCGGTGCTGCTACTCGGGCTGCTGAACGGGTTCAGCTCGCGGATCGAGCAGAACCCGGCGGTGCCCGCCGATGTGAAGACCCAGATCGCGGCCGCAACCGAGAAGGGGATCCCGATCGTCACGACCGACCAGGCGCACCAGGCACTGCGGGACGCCGGGTTGACCACGGCCGAGGCGGACGCCGTCACGGCCGACTACGGCGACGCGCAGCTCGATGCGTTGAGGACGTCGATGCTCGCGGTCGCGCTCCTGGCGGTGATCGCGTTCTGGTTCACGCGGCGGTTACCTGGAAGGCCGAAAGAAGCCGTCTAGTACGCAGGGCTCGCCGTCGAGGTCGATCGACGTCGGCCTCCCACCGGCCGGCCTCACCTGCCGGACTGCAGCTCCCAGGCGGCGATGACGGCGTCTTCTATGACGTCGGCATTCCCGTTCTCGAGGTCGGCGACGATCATCATGTGCTTGGCGAAGCGCTTTGGCACCGAGAACGTGTCCGGGAACGACTGGAGCAGGAAATCTCGAAGGTCGAACGACGCTCGGATGACGACGTGGCTGTCGTCGAGCTGCCGGGCGACCAGACGCCCCCGGTACCGCCAGTCGAGCAGGCCGTTGCGGCGACGCTCGGCGACGCCGTCAAGCTGAGCGGCCAGGCGGCTGAGGTCGGCCAGCCTCATCAATGCATGCTCGCATGCCCTGCCACATGTGCCTGGCTCCGCGAGGGGACTTATGGAGAGAGCATCGCCTGGGCAGGCGTGCGGGAATGTCACCCGCGGAATCTGCCATCTCGTCAAGGCTCGACCGATGGGTTTACGGTCGCCGAGCGGTCCAGTCCTCAGAACACCATCAACGGGCGACGCAGGTAGAGGGAGGCGCGAAATGGCTGAATGGGAGAAGCAGATCTTTGCGATCAATCTGATAGTCGGGGACCTTGAGCGCTCGAAGGCGTTCTACCGGGAGGTCTTCGGCTTGGCTCCTCTGAACGAGGAGGAGGACTTGGCACTCTTCCGCCTCAAGGACACGTTCGTCGCGTTGCGGTACGACCCGGCTCACCAGAACGCCCCGACGGGCGAAGTACTCGGCCTGGCGCAGAAGGGTGTCGGGCAGTTCGCCATCGTCGTTGAGGACGTGGATGCGGTGCGCACTGAGTTGGAAGAGCACGGAGTGGCGGTGATCAGCGGCCCGGCGGATCGTGACTGGGGCATGCGCACGCTCACCTTCGCCGATCCGGGCGGCTACACCTGGGGGATCGCGCAAGACTTGCCCTAGCGCCTCCGGCTCGTCTTAGCGCGGCACTTCCGGCTGGGCCGCCGTGCGGGAATGTCACCCGAGTTTGCGGCAGTTACGCTCAACCTGGTGTTAGCGTTAACGGCCGTGCGGGAGGGCTCGGGACAGCTTGTCCTTCGCGAGGTCGAAGATCGTGATCTCGGCGTGCTGTTCGAGCACTCGAGGGATCCCGACGCGATACGGATGGCCGCGTTCACTTCGCCGGAGGCAGATGATCGAACGACCTTCGAGCGACGGTGGGCGCGGCTGAGGAGCGACAGCTCTACGACGAATAGGGTCATCGAGATCGACGGTCGAGTCGTCGGCCACATTGCGAGCTTCGACCTGGAGGGTCAACGCGAGGTCACCTATTGGATCGGCCGTGAAGATTGGGGCCGCGGCATTGCCACGCGTGCCCTACAGGAGTTCTTGCGGCTGGAGGCAACCCGTCCGCTTTACGGTCGCGCTGCGAGCGACAACGCCGCGTCGATTCGCGTGTTGACGAAGTGCGGTTTCCTCATCGTGGGCGAGGGACGCGGGTTCGCTCATGGGCGCAACGAGGAAACGGACGAGGTCGTCCTCCGACTCGATGCATGACCCCGGCCGCCCTCGGCTGGGCGAGTGTTCGCGAATGACGCCTGAAGGAATCTACGCCCAGGGCAGACGAGCCCAGTTCGGCGGGCGCTCTCGCCGGAACGGCTCGATCGTCGCGTACGCCTCCCTCCAGTCGGAGGTCTCCTCCGCCACGCTCGCGCCGTAGCGCGCCGCGAGCTGCGACACCGGGTAGTGCACTTCCGGGCCCGAGCGCGAACCGACCATCAGGATCACACACGGCCCCTCGCCCGCGCCTACGAAGGCGTGCTCGGCCCACGGGGCAGAGTGGAAGAAGTCCCAGGGCCGCAGGCGTCGCTCCTCGTCCTCGACGAGCAGCGCGCACTCCCCTGAAAGGACGAGGAACGCCTCCTGGTTCGCCTCGGCGTGGTAGAGGCCGGTCTCGCCGGGCTCCAGGACGGTGAGGTTGATCCCGATCTGGGCGAACTCGACCGGCGCATCGCCGTACTCGTTCTCAAAGGCGCACCTCGCACCCCTCCTCTCCGAGTTCCACCACTCGGCGTCGCGCACGTTGACGACGAACCAGCCCTGGGTGACGGGCGTGAGCCCCGATCCGAAGTCCTGGAGCTGTGCTTCGGGCACGGACGCGATTCTTGCACCTCGGGACGGTCTCCCGATGTGCGCCGGCGTGCGCGAATGTCACCCGGCAGACCTCACGCCCGGCAGCATGAGTTCCCGATCTTGCCGGCGAGTTGATGTGGTCCCCCTAGGCTTCGGCGCGTGTCGGACTTCTTCGTGTACAGCCGCGACGCGCCAGGAACGGAAGCGCTTCGAGATGATGACGAGTTGCTCGAGGAGCACTGGTCGTACATGGATCGGTTCGCGGCCTCGATGATTGCCCGCGGGCCGACGTTCGGCACTGATCGCGGGACGGTGACCGGCAGCCTTCACGTCGTGGGACTGCCGAGCGTGGATGCGGCGCACGAGTTCGTCGCCCGCGAACCGAACAACCGCGCCGGCGTCTACGCGGAGCACTCGGTCTGGCGTTTCGAGAACCTGCTCGGGCGCACGATGTGGGAGTTCCCGGGTGCAGCCGACGAGCCGAGGTTCCTGATCATCGCCCAGACGCAGGGCAGTCCGGAGACCGCAGCGAGAGGCCGGCCGGTGCCACGGGCGAGCCTCTCGACAGAGTTGGGCAAGCAGCTGATCGTCTATGGCGCGCTGAGGACTCTGGACGACGCCGCACTGGTCGGCGTCGCGGTGGCTGTCCAAGCCCGGGATAGGCAGGCCGTCGACACACTCCTCGATCAGGGGCGAGCGGGACTCACGGCCTTCCCGAGTATCGAGATCCACGACTGGGAGTTCGGCGGCCGACGCTGACCCTGCCACCGGCGGCCAGAAGTTCCGCTTGCACCCACGGTCGCCCGCGACGGCTCTCGAGCTCGCCTCGACCGCCGCATCCCGCTCGATTACTCGGTGGTCGCCGGCGGGTGCGGGCTCTCCACGCGCCAGAAGCCGGCCGAGTGAACCCCGACGGCAACGACAGCCGCTACGAGGAACGTCACGCCCGCGACCCAGGTGATGTCCCAGAAGCCGGCGACGAGCCCGACGAAGGCAGCCAGCTGGGCGATCGCCCGCGCGAGCGTGACCGACACCGACGTGGTTCGCCGACCTCGGAACGCCTCCTGCCGGTTGACCAGCACGAGCGCCGCCAGCAGTGGGATGGCCACCGCGAACGCGATGGTGCTGACCCTGGCGGAGGCGTCGAGCGAGCTCGTCTCGAGGAACCCCTGCACCATGACCACCGCGATCGCGATCAGCCCCCCGTACATCACCCCGATCTGCCGCAGCACCTCCTCCTTCATCTCGCCGGTCTCTGTCAACGCCGTGATCCGCTCGGCCTCCGCCGTGGCCCGTGCTTCCGCCTCCCGAGCCCTCTGCCTCGCCTCGTCGGCAGCGCGAGCGTGTTCGTGCTCAAAGTTGTCGCTCACAGGTCACTCCTCTCAAGTAGCTGTCCTGAAGGGATCGAAGGTAGTGCACGGGGACGGCGTGAAACGACTGGTCTGGGCCAGCGTGCGGGAATGTCGCCCGAGGCGGCGGTGGACACGGATGCAGGTAGGCGACCCCCAATGATCTCGCTGTGCAACGCGTCGTCGGTGTCGAGCCGATCTTCGTGGTCTCGGATGTACCGCGTGCGGTTGCTCACTACGAGCAGTTGGGCTTCAGCACCTCGCACCACGAGGAGGGGTATGCGTTCGCCCATCGCGACGAGTTGACGATCCATCTCGCCGGGCCAGGCGCCGATCCTGAGCGGGTCGGCGGCGGATCCATCTATATGCACCTGGACGACGCAGATGCGCTCGCCGAGGAGTGGAGAGGCGCCGATGTCGACCTCGTCGAACCCCGGGACTACGAGTACGGCAAGCGTGAGGGCTCCCATGTAGACCCTGACGGGAACCTCATCCGCTTCGGGTCACCGCTCCGGCGGTAGAGCGGTCTCGCCCTCGGGCCGAGCGCGACGACTGCGACCCGTGCCAGCGTTCAGGAATGACGCCTGACCTGACCTAGGACGAGAACGCGGGTGCGTACTCGAATGGTCCGGCCACTGACGGCGTGTACGCGCGTAGAGGTCGAGCTTGGAAGGCGCTGCTCCACCTTGGCTCCGGCGGCATCACACCAAGTTCCACGGCTGGACGGAACCCGAAGCGGCCGTAGTACTGGGGAGACCCGAGCAGGACGACCAAGGGGACATCCTGCGCGTCCGCGGCGCTGAGAAGCGCGTTCATTAAGGCGCTTCCGATCCCTTTCGCTTGGTGGTCGGGAAGGACGCCGATCGGACCCACTGCGACCACGGAGTCGAAACCGACCTTCGCGCGACTTGCGGTCACATGACCGACAACCGCGTTCTGAGCCAGCGCAGTAAACGACAGCTCATCAATCACGTCCTTCGCCTCCCAAAGTGCGGCAAAGATTCCCACCTCGGGTGGCACACGATCGCCGTGATCTTGTCGCTTGAACGCTTCTGCGTAGACAACCTTCGCTGCTGCGTAGTCGCGCGGCTCCTGTGGTCTGACGATCACGCCCACATGGTCACACGCGCCGCACGTTCGCGTGGGCGAGTGTTCCGGAATGACCCCTGAGAGCGACTAAGCGTCTTGGTCGGAGTCAGGTACCGGAAGCGCTGTCGCTGACTAGTTATCAGCGGCAGGACGCGTGTCGTGCTGAGGAAGGTCGTCGAGGATCTCGTACCACGGAGCCTTCGAGCCAACGAACTGGTGGTACATCGGCTTGAGCGTAGGCTCGTCGATCAGCGTTCCATACGGAACGCCGAAGTACCCGTATCGGGAAGTCCAATACAGGAGTGAGAAGCACTCGCCGCAGCGCACCTCGTAGGTTGAATCGGGATCGCCCTCCACGAGCAACGATTCCGCACCCTTCGTCACCGTTAGTTTGTCGCGCTCGATACGGCCCACGGGCAAGAACGCCGCTCCGGTCAGGGCACGACAATTCGAGCAGTGGCAGTTGTAGGCGGCGACGAACTCGTCCGAAACCTCGTACGCGACGGCATTGCATGCGCAGCGACCTCTCAGCACGACTACACCCTAGACGGGCGGCCGACACTTGCCTGGGCCAGCGTGCGGGAATGTCACCTGACGCCGCACGCCCGATTTCCGCGGCCGATTGCGAAGCTGTTGCGCAACTGTTACGAGGTACAGGCGCCGACCGTTTTACGCTGTGGCGATGGGACGCACGGGCATTGGGATGCTCGCCGCCGGGGTGGCCCTCGCTGCCGCTGGCTGCAGCTCCGGACACCACGCGGCCAAGCCGAGCAATGAAGCGAACACGCCGTCCCAGGAGCCCGTCGTGTACGCAACGGCGGTTACCTCTCCAGACGGCAAGCGGATCGCGGTCGTGACCCACAACCGGACCGCCCTCGAGGTCGGCCCCGCGAGTGGGGGCCACAGGCGCACGATCTACCGCTCGACCCCCGACGACGGCGGCGGCATCACCACCGACGTCTACTGGGCCTCGCCCTCCCTGATCGCCTTCGGCGACGCCTTCGAGGTGAACACGATCGACGTGAGGACGCGCCGAGTCCACACGATCGCCGACGCCAGCAGCTTCACCCTCTACAGCGACAGGCGCTTGATTGTCTGGTCAGTGTCTGGCGGCCCGGAAACCCCGGACAGGGTCGGAGTCGTGTCGATGACGGGCGCCGAGTGTCTGGTGGTACCGACGCCCAAGAACAAGACGGACACGGGTGCGTTCTTCAAGCCCGGCGTGAAGCGCCTCTTCATCCTGCGGGGGCCGTTCAACTCGCCGCACCCAAGAAGCGGCGACAACCGGATCATCAGCGTGGCGCTCTCGAGCCTGCGACCCTGTTTGCCCTGAGTCACCGGTACCTCGCCTGGGCCGGCTTGCGGGAATGTCACTCGAGGCGGCGTAGGATTGGCTCGTGACTGGTGTCACTTACGCAGCTGCTTCCGTGACGCTGATCACGATCGTGGCCGGACTGGCTTGGGGCGGTGCGCCCGGTCACGCGGCCCCAGGTCCTGGATGTCCTGTCCAGCTCACCGGCAAGCGACTCGTCGACCGCCAAGGTCACACCGTCTACCGCTACCCGGGCTATGGCGTCCCAGTCGCGCAGGTCAAGTGCGGTGGCCGCACCGTCTGGGTGCTCTTCCATGGCGGCGGGGAGATGAGCAAGGAGGCGTATTTGGGCGTTCGCTCCGGCAACGGAGGCCGGACGTGGAAACGTCTTCTGGCCGAGCCCTACTTCGGCATCAAGGCGCCGTTCACGATCGACTCGTACTCCGGCCCGTGGACGATCGTCGGCGAGAAGCGAGCCTACTTCGTCGGCTGGTGCCCGGCCTGCGGCGCCGGCACGGTCTCGTTAACCGTCACGCTCGATGGCGCAAGACACTTCCGCCGATACGCGCTTCCCAAGCTCATGGGCTCCATCGGCACACGCATCCACGTAGTCGGTGACAACGTGACGATCACGGCCAAGAGTCAGCGGCGCACCGGCGCGCGCAGTCGCACGGTCACGATCCGCGTCCACTAGAGCGTCCGCAGCCGGGTGCAATCGGTTGCGCCAGTGTTCACGAATGACCCCTGAGTCCGGCGCGGTGCCGATTGCTCGGAGGCGGTCTCAGTCCGACTCATCGCGAGCGCGCTGGTAGCGCTCGTAGATCACGCGCGAGCCGAACGTCCTGGTCTCGACGAGGTCTAGCGGAACTTCTTCGGCGACCGGCGGTAGGAACGGCGTGCCGCCACCGACGACGACCGGATTGCGGAACATGCGCAGCTCGTCAACGAGGCCGAGTTCGATCGCGGCCGCGGCCAGGCCGGCGCCGCCGATCGCGACGTCCTTGTCGGTCGTGTCGAGCGCCGCAGCGGCCTCCTTGGCCACCGACCCTTCGGCGAGCCGGGCGTTGCCCTGAACGCTGTCGAGCGTGCGGCTGAAGACGACCTTCGGGATAGCGCACCAGACGTCGGCGAACGCGGCCCCGAGCTCGTCGTCGCGCATCGACGGATCCGTCTCCCACACCAGCATGGTCTCGTAAAGCCGGCGGCCGAGTAGGCAGCCGCCGAGCTCGCGTGTCTGCGCGATGTGGAACCGAAACTGCTCCTCGTTAGGGAACGTCCACCCGAACGCGCCCTGGCGGTCGGCGATAAAGCCGTCCACAGAGACGCTCATCGAGTAGATCAGCATCGCACCACGCTCATCGCACCGGAGCGACACACGATAACCCGATGAAGTTCACTGTTTCTCCCTCTCTGACGGCGGTTTGGTGAGGGTCGCCCGCCGGGTGGGTCCGGTCCGGACTTCGGGACGCGCGTGTGCAGTGATCCTGGACTGCGCCCGTGTTCGGCTATGACGCCTGACCGGCAGGTCGTCGACTCAGCTAGACGACCGGCACAAGAACGTCGATTAGATCGCGGCGGCGGTAATACTCGAGCGTCGGTCGCGTCTGATCGTGGTCAGACCGCTGCGCCAGGCGCTCCGCAGTCGGCCCGATCTCCGCATAGACACCCGGAGGCTCCCCGTGGAGACGGATGCACGCGTACCGCCCACCGGGAAGCGTGCCACGCTCCGCGCCGTACTGGGACGGGTCGTCGTCTGGGCGAAGTACCGCGCAGACGCTGTAGGTATCTGTCACCGGATCGAACGCCCCGTAGAACTTGCGTCCGCGCAGGCCGACGGCGGCTTCGAACGAAGCCCAGGCACGCTGGATTTCCGGCAGCTGGTCTGCGACTTGCACGAGCATGACATCGGTTGGCTCACGGACAACGATGTGTGCCGCGCTCACGCTCATAACGTACAACCGTTGAGAAAGGCGGGATGGACGCGTCTTGGGCCAGTGTGCGGGAATGTCACCCGACGTTCTGGCCCAACTACCTACTCAGGCGGTAGCGGAGCACGAAGGCTGAAGGGCCTTCGTTGTTTGAACCGGAGGCCGGCGTGACAGACTTGTGACCATGCGTGAGCTGCGGCCGGGTGTCTGGCATTGGCAATCGTCGCATCCCGCCTGGAACGAGGAGGAGTGGTGGCCCGCGCTCGTATCGTCGTACGCGATCGAGGTCGGCGACGACTTCCTGTTGTTCGACCCGCTCTCCGTTCCCGACGAGCTACGTGAGCGCGCGACCGCCGTCGTCCTGACGGCGCCCTATCACGAGCGCGATGCCCGTCGGCTTGGCCTCCCGGTGCATACGCCGCCGGCGGACACCTGGCAGGACTGGGTCGAGAAGTTCGGCATCGACCCCGACCGCGTGCGCGGTATGGAGAGTGATGACCTTGCCTGGTTGCGCGCCGGCGAAGGAGAGGGACACTTTCACGGTCCCGGAGCGTGGCCGTTCGGCTTCACCGCGTACGCTGGCCGCGAGGACAACGATCTCATCCTCTGGCTCCCGTCGATCGGCGCGATCGTCACCGGCGACTCGCTCTCCGACTTCGGCGATGGACTGGACATCCAGCTCGGCGGTCGCAAGCACGTGACGCGCGACGATGTCGTCCAACGGCTGCGTCCGCTGCTCGACCTGCCGGTCGAGCTCGTGCTGCCCGCGCACGGCGAGCCGACGGATCGCGCGGCGCTCGAGCGCGTGCTCTCGTGAGCGGTGCCGGCAGGATTCAGAGGCTCAGGCGACGTGGCGCCTTCCTGGGCGAGCGTCCTCCCTCCTGACCAAAGCCGTTCTGTGCTAACGCGCCACCCTACTCGGATGGTGGGAGCCTGACGTGGGCCAGTGTCCTCTCGCCGGAACGTCGATCAGACGGCGGCCTCGGCACGCGCAACGAAGCGAAGCTCCGGTACCTCGTCCAGCTCACCGACATCTCGGGCCAGCTCGAGGAACGTGAGCAGGCCGGCGCGCTCGCGCGGGCCGAAGCGGTAGCGCAGCTTCTCGAAGTAGCGTGCGAGGAAGCCGGCCGGATAGCCGTAGCGCTCGCTCGCCTCGTAGGCGAGGCGCTCGGGCTCGGCTCGGGCGGTAAGCACGGACTCGACCAACGCCTGCTCCAGCTCGGCGAGGCCGGCCGGGACGGGCTCGGGGCACGCCCAGACCGCGAAGACCATCGGCAGCCCGGTTCGCTCCAGCCAGAGGCGACCGAGGTCGTGGTGCGGCGTCGGGTCCTCGAACGCGCTCTTCAGCGCGGCGTCTCCGATCAGCAGCTTCGCGTCGGCCTCCTCACCGAGCGCGGACATGCCGCGCCTCGGGCAGCAGCACCTTGGTCAGGACGACGGAGGTCGCGCTCTCGGGCGTGACGGCGATGGTTCGCACCTGCTCGAGCGGCTTGCGCGCGACGAGCTGGATCGAGTCGACCGCCCCTTCGGAGGAGACGCAGAGCCGTGGCAGCAGACGCAGCCGGTCGGCGTGGCGCGCGTACTCGATCGATGAGATCGGGGCGAGGTCGAGCTCGCCTCGCAGCAGCTGCGCGTTCAGGTCGGTCGGCACCCCCTGCGCCTCGTCGACGTCGGCGTCGAGCCGGTAGAAGACCGGCGCCATGTTCACGTACGAGATGCGCCCGAGACGGATCACGCCGTCACGACTCCCGGTCCACCACGGCGTCGGTCAGGGCCTCGAGCTCGTCGCGGCGCACGTGGCCGTCGAGGCACTCTCGGGCCTGGCGGGCATAGCCGAGTGCGAGCTCGCGCGAGACCTCGAGCGCGCCGGTCTCGGCGACGCGGATCAGCGCTCCGTCCAGAGGCCCGCCCGCCAGGGCGCGGCGGACGGTCGCGTCCTCTCGCGCAGCGAGGATCAGCGGCAGCGTCGGCGTGCCCTCGCGCAGGTCGGTGCCGGCGATCTTGCCGGTCTCGATCGTCTCGCCGGAGCAGTCGAGGATGTCGTCGGCGATCTGGAACGCGATCCCGAGCGCGAGCCCGAACCGTCCGAGACCCTCGTCGCCGCCGCTCCCGAGCAGGCACGCGGCCTCGAAGAGCTTCCCCGTCTTGAGGCCGCAGCGCTCGAGATAGCTCTCGACGCTCGTCTCCGGATCATGCGTCTGCGCCCGCTGGAGCGCCTCGCCGCGGGCCAGAGCGAGAGTCGCCTCGGCGAGGCAGCCGACCGCCTCGTCGTCGCCGGTCGCCGCGAGCTCGGCGAACGCCCGCGCGAAGAGGTAGTCGCCTGCCGCCCGCGCAGCGTCCGGCCCGTGGCTCGCCCAGGCGGACGCGCGGCCGCGCCGGTAGCGCGCCTGGTCGATCAGGTCGTCGTGCACGAGCGTCGCCATGTGCACGAGCTCGACGGCGACGCCGGCCGGGAGGGGCGCCTGACCGCGAGGTGCCGCGAGGAAGACGAGCAAGGGGGCGCAGCCGCTTCCCGCCCGCGGCGAGCGCCTCGCCGCCGACGACCGAGACCAGCCCGGGCTGGGTGTGCACGGCCGAGGTCAGCCGCTCCTCGAGATCCTCCAGATAGGCGTCGAGCCCGGGGCTCTCGCGAATCGTCGCGAGGCTCACGCGGCCGCCTTCCCGATGTGCAGCGCCACGATCCCGCCGGCGAAGAGCTTCCAGCGGACGTCCTCGAACCCGGCGGAACTCAACATCTCCCCGAGCTGCTCCGGCGCCGGAAACCGCCGCACGCTCGCGGGGAGGTACGTGTACGCCGAGCCTCCCGGAAGCACCCGCCCGAGCAGGGGCACGAGCCGGTCGAACCAGAGCCTGTAGAAGGGGGCAAGCACGCCGCGCGGTTGCGTGATCTCCAAGATCGCCAGCCGCCCCCCGGGCCGCAGGACGCGGCGCAGCTCGGCCAGCCCGCGCTCGAGGTCGTCGAGGTTGCGCACGCCGAAGCCGACGGTCGCGGCATCGAAGGCCGCGTCCTCGAAGGGCAGGGCGAGAAGGTCTCCCTGCACCCACTCGATCTCACCCGACTTGACGCGGGCGCGCTCGAGCATCCGCGGGGAGAAGTCGAGCCCGGTCACGTCTCCTCCGGCCTCCTTGGCCGCGAGCGCGAGGTCGCCCGTGCCGCAGCACGCGTCGAGCACGCGATCGCCGGGGCGGACGACCGCGCCGGCGGCGGCCTGACGCCAGTGCCGGTCGAGGCCGAGCGTCATCGTCCGGTTCATCGCGTCGTAGACCGGCGAGATGCGGTCGAACATCGAGCGCACCGCGTCGGGCGCCAGCCTGCCGGTCTCCACGCTCAAGTCAGTCCTGCCCCCAGCGGCGCACGAGCTCGTGCTCGAGACCGAGCTGGTCCAGGCAACGCCCGACAACGAAGTCGACGAGATCGTCGACGGACTCGGCTCCGTGGTAGAAGCCCGGCGCGAGGAAGAGCACGACCGCGCCCGCCTGGCGCACCCGCAGCATGTTCTCCAGGTGGATCAGGGAGAGCGGCGTCTCGCGGGGGCAGAGCACGAGCTTGCGGCCCTCCTTGAGCGCGACGCTCGCCGCCCGCTGGATCAGGTTCGACATCGCGCCCGAGGCGATCGTCCCGAGCGTGCCCATCGAGCACGGACAGATGACGTAGGCGTCCACCTTGGCCGAGCCGCTCGCGTAGGGCGCGTGCCAATCGCGCTCGTCGTGGAGCGTGACCGCCTCGCGCACGTGCTCGGTCAGCCGGGCCAGCGTCTCGTCGGGCGAGAGCCGGGCGTCGCCGTAGAGCTCGGTCGCGAGCACCTCGAGCCCCGCGCGCGAGGCGCAGAGGCCGACCTCGCAGCCCGCGCCGGCGAGCGCCTCGAGCAACCGGGCCGCATACGGCGCTCCCGAGGCTCCCGTGATGCCCAGGAAGACGCGCTTGGCAGCCACGGCTAGCCCGAGCCCTTCGAGGCCTCGAGGAAGGTCGCGAGCGCATGCAGACGGTCTTCACCGAGCGACGCAAACGGAGGCATCGGCGAGCCGGGGTTGACGCAGCTCGGGCACTTGAGGTGGTCGATCTGGAACTGGATGCCCTTGTTCTTGGCACCCTCCGCGCTCAGGTCGGGCGCGCCGAGGTTCGAGCTGCCGGTGCCCAGGTAGGTGTGGCAGTTCGTGCAGCCCGACTCCGCGAACAGGTTCGCGCCGGCAAGCGCTTCCTTGTTGTCCTCGAAGCCCTGCTTCTTCGCCCAGCTCGGGATCGCCGCCTTGACCTCGCTCGCGATCGCCTCCTGGGCGGTCGCGCCCTTGTAGGTGAGCACGCCCATCGAGATGATCGTCAGCGCGGCCGCGACGACCGCAACCGGCCGGCGCGTGAGCCGCCGCTCCATCCGCGTGTCCACGAACGGCAGGATCAGGAGGATGATCAGCAGGATCGTCGGGATACCGACGGTTGCGAGGATCACCGAGCTCGGCCACTTGAAGATCCGGAGCAGGTAGAAGAGGAAGTAGAAGTACCAGTCCGGCCTGGGCACGAACGAGGTCGTCCCGGGGTCGGCCTTCGGGCCGATGAGCGTCCCGAGCACGTCGGAGTAGCGCCAGATGATCGCGAGCCCGGTGATCACGGACACGACGACGAGGCTCATCACCGTGTCGTGGAACATCGCGAACGGGTAGAACGGCTTGCCCCGCTTCTTGACGCCCTCCTTGTAACGGTGGAAGGTCGCGCGGCGCTCGTCGAGCGAGCTCATTCGGAAGGCCTCCTGCGCACGCCGGCGGCCCGCGGGGCGGGCTGGACGAGACCCGAGCGGGGCGGCTGGGGCTCGGGCTCGGTGTCGGGCCCGAGCTCGGCGGCCTCCTTCGACCACGGCGGCGAGCTGACGCCCAGGCGGACGACGAGGTACAGATGGAACCCGATCAGGCCAATCAGGGCCCCGGGGATGAGCAGCATGTGGATCGAGTAGAAACGGGCCAGCGTGTCCGGGCCGATCTCGGCGCCGCCGCGTAACACGCTCGCCAGCCAGGGCCCGATGAACGGCGCGGTGCCGTTGATGTTGATCGCGACGACCGTCGCCCAGTAGGCGGTCTGGTCGAAGGGCAGCAGGTACCCGGTCAGGCCCTCGAACAGGCCCGTGGCCAGGATGAGCACGCCGACGATCCAGTTCAGCTCGCGCGGGTACTTGTACGCGCCGAACAGGAAGACGCGCCCCATGTGCATGAACATGAGGATGATGAACACGCTCGCGCCCCAGCGGTGCATGCCGCGGACGAGCCAGCCGCCCCAGACGTCGTGCGTGATGTGCACGACCGAGGAGTGCGCGTGCTCCGGGTCCGGCTTGTAGTACATCGCGAGGACCACGCCGGTGACGAGCTGGACGAGGAACGCCGTCAGCGTCGCCGAGCCGAGCGTGTGCCACCAGCTCGAGTCGCCCGGGACCTTGCGGAAGAGGAAGTACTTGACCCCACCGACGAGCCCGGAGCGCTCCTCGAGCCAGTCGAGTGGATACGTGACCGCCTGCTTGCTCTTGCTCTGCTTTGCCTGCGTGGTCGCCATCAGTGCGGCGGCTGCAGGGGGTAGAGCCACGCCTCGGGGCCGTCGACGTGCTGGCCGGGCCCCGTCTTCTCGTAGCGGTAGATCCTCGCCGTGGCTCCGGCGCCCTTGACCTCCGCGACGCTGTAGACGTCGCCGAGGAAGAGGTGGCCGTTGCGGATGAAGAACTCGTAGCGGTCGAGTGCGCGGACCGGCGGGCCTGCGATGCGGTTGCCCTCCTGGTCGTACGAGCCGCCGTGACATGGGCAGATGAAGCCCGCCGCCGGCAGAGCCGGGATCAGGGTTACATGACCGAAGGTCTTCTTCTGGTCCTCGAAGAGCGGTCCCCCGGCCTGGACAGGGCAACCGAGGTGCGCGCAGCGGTTCGAGATGGTGGTGAAGCTCGGCTTGCCGGCCACGGAGCCGTTGTTGCGGATGAAGGCCGAGCGGCGGGAGATCTCGCCCTGCTTGGGATCGCGCTGGAACGTCGCGACCATGAACTTGTTTTCCGGAAAGTTCTCGATCGGCCCGATGTCGACCTCGGGCTCCCCCTGGTCGACGAAGGCCGGCATCAGCGCAAAGCCGAGCGCCGGGAGCGTGACGATCGCCCCGATCGCGGCGCCCAGGCCGAGCGTCGCGCCCTCGAGGAACTTGTTGCGTGGAAAGCGCTCACCCGCGGGCTCCGCCATCGCCGCGTCGCCGCCGTGCGCCGGCATTGCAGCGGTGTCAGGCGCGGGCTCGGCGGACGGACGACCGGACGCGACCTCGCGCGCCCAGAGGAAGCCGAAGACGAGCGCGAGCGCGGCGCCGAGCGCGGCTACCCACCAGCTGACCACCAGGCCCACCAGCAGGCAGACGATGCCGACGGCAAAGCCCACCGGCCAGAGGCTCGGCGACGGAAGCTGCGGCTGTCGATCTTCCCCCGGGGGCTGTTCCACCCGGTGCGCCTCCCCTTCTGTTGAGCGGACGGGATTCAATCGTCGCAGGTTGGCCGCGTCAACGACGTAACAGTTGGCGCAACGACCTCCGGCGGCCGTTCGGGTCGGCGGGGGCGGGTGCGCCGAGGCCGTACTCGCTCCAGCGCTCGTCCACCAGCCGTTGAACCTCCTCGCTCATCACGATCTCCTCGGGCCACGGCCGGGCTCCCTCGTCCGGCCCCTTGTGCGTCGCGTCGATCCCGATCTTGCCGCCGTAGAACTGAAGCGACGGCGCGTGGTCGAGGTGGTCGAGCGGCCCCTCGGAGAGCATGACGTCGCGCTTCGGGTCGACGTTGGCGCCGACGCGGAAGAAGACCTCCTGGTAGTCGTGCACGTCCACCCACTCGTCCACGACGACCACGGCCTTCGTGAGGCTCAGCAGCCCGAGGCCCCAGATCGCGTGCATCACCTTCTGCGCGTGGCCGGGATAGCTCTTGCGGATCGCGACGATGCAGCAGTTGTGGAAGGCGCCGGCGACCGGGAGGTCGTAGTCGACGATCTCGGGCACGCTCATCCGGATCGCCGGCAGGAAGATCCGCTCCGTCGCCTTGCCGAGCCACGCGTCCTCCGCGGGCGGCCGGCCGACGACGATCGAGGGGTAGATCGCGTCCCGCCGCTTCGTGATCGCGGTGACGTGGAAGACCGGGAACGGCTCGGCGGGCGAGTAGTAGCCGGTGTGGTCGCCGAACGGGCCCTCGATCGTCAGGTCGTCCTTGGCGATGTAGCCCTCCAGCACGATCTCCGCGTTGGCCGGGACCTCGAGGTCGACCGTCTTCCCGCGCACGAGCTCGACGGGCTCTCCCTTGAGGAAGCCCGCGAGCATCAGCTCGTCGACGTGCTTGGGCAGAGGGGCGCTCGCGGCGTAGGCCGTCACGGGGTCGAGCCCGAGCGCCACGGCGACCTCGAGCTTGCCGTCGGCGAGCAGGTAGTCGGCCCGGCCGTCCTTGTGGATCTGCCAGTGCATCGCAGTGGAGCGCTCGTCGAGCACCTGCATCCGGTACATGCCGACGTTGCGGCCGCCGCTGCGCGGGTCGGCCGTGATCACCGCGGGCAGCGTGATGAACGGCGCCGCATCGCCCGGCCAGCAGGTCTGGACCGGCAGCGTGGAGAGGTCGACCTCGTCGCCGGTCAGCACGACCTCCTGCGCCGGGCCGCTGCGAACGGTCTTCGGCTGCGAGTCGGCGATCGACTTGAGCTTCTTCAGGCCGCGGACCTTCTCGGCCAGCCCCTGTGGCGGCTGCATCTCCAGCACGTCACCGAGCCGGCGGCCGACCTCGTCGAGGCTCTCGGCGTCGAACGCCAGGCACATCCGGCGCTCGGTGCCGAACTGGTTGATCAGAAGCGGGTGGCTCGAACCCTTCGGGCTCTCGAACAGGAGCGCCGGCCCGCCGGCCTTGACCACGCGGTCGACGATCTCCGTCACCTCGAGGTGCGGGTCGACCTCGGTGGAAACGCGCACGAGCTCGCCTTCACGCTCGAGGAGCGCGATCCAGTCGCGCAGATCGGCAGGCGGGGACATCGCGGTCAGTCTAGGCAGCGAGCGGCAAGGGACAGGGCCTCATCCGCAGGCAATGAGGCGCCCTCGTCCCTAGCCTCCTCGTACAGTGAGTCACCAAGCTCTGCGCGCAAAGTGGTGGCCGTACGTTCGTAGTCCTCGGGCTCCCACCGAGGTACCCCCATGTCTGCTTGCAGGCTCTCAGATGCCCCGAGGAGCCGCGCAGCGTCACTATCTGGCGGACTCGCTGCCGCAACCTCCTGAAGGAGCTCCGGAAAGGCTCCCCGTTGATCGAGCTCCCGACACAGTTGAAGCGCCTGCCGAAGATGGAGACGCGCTCCCTCCGGGTCTCCCGCGCGCCTCGCGGCCTCTCCGGCCAGCAGCGCGGCAACCGCCAGCTTCGTCGGCACGAAGGGATCCTCGAAGAGCCCGGCCGCTTCCTCGTTGAGCTCACGTGCCCGATCGAATTCACCCGCCCGAAACTCGACCATGCCCAGGTTCGAGAGGGCGTGGCCGACTCCTGAAGGCACCCCAAGACTGCGCTGCCACGCCACTGCCTCATTGCCCAGCTGACGCGCCTCCTCGAATTCTCCGGCCTCGGCGAGCATGTCCGCCAAGTCCGCGAGCGTCGCAGGAAAAAGCCTTTCCGGACTCATCTCTCGGAGTTGCGGAAGAAGCTCACGCTTGATGCGAAGGGCCTTTTTGCGATTCCCGAAGAAGCGGTAGAGCTCACTGGCGTCGAGGAGCCCGAGCACTCGTTCCCAATGCGGCGCCCGAGACGCCTGGGCGACCGCCCAGTCCGCCCAGCGCAATCCCTCGGCAACCAGGCCCCTCGTGATCCAGAAGTACCAGAGCCCGTCGATGAGAAGCATGGCCTGGCCGACTTCCTGCTCGCGAGCGAGCCACTCGAGCGCGCTTCGCATGTTGTCAATTTCGGCTGTCAGGCGAGCCGTTGAATCGGCGTCTCCGTAGCGGACCAGCGTCTCGAGGCGCTCGGCGAGCACCACATGCCACTGGGCGTGCCTGCGTGCCGTCCGCTCGGCATCACCAGTCACCTCCAGGCACTCGGCGGCGAACTGCCGAATCGTCTCGAGCATCCAGAAACGAGCTGCGCCTCCAGGGGCCTCTTGGCGACGGACAAGGCTCTTGTCCAAGAGAGATTCGAGGAGATCTGGACCCGCGCCGCAGACGTCCTCGACGGCCTCGAGCGCGCAACCACCCGACAAAGACCGAGAGGCCGCTGGAAGAGTCGCTGCTCGGCGGGAGTGAGCAGGCCGTAGCGACCACTCGATTGCTGCCCGAAGGGTTTGCTGACGAGGATCGGCGTCACGTCCTCCCTTGAGCAGGTCGAGGCGCTCGTCGAGCCGATCGAGAATCTGACTCGGTGAGAGGACACCCATCCGCGCGGCGGCGAGCTCGATGGCGAGCGGAAGGTTGTCAAGGCGCTCGCACAACTGTTCGACGAGTTCGTGGCGACCGGCGCGTGCCCGCGCGGCAAAGAGCTCGACCGCATCTGACCTTGACAGCGGGAGAACCGCGTACTCGACCTCGCCTCTCACTCGCAAGCGCTCACGACTGGTGACGACGACCTTCAAGTCCAGGGCACGTCTCGACGAGCGTTGGCCACCTCGGGCGCAGCGTCGATCACCTGCTCGAAGTTGTCGAGCAGCAGAATCATCTCGCGCTCCCCGATGTACTTGGCGACGCCGTCCTTGGCACCGAGTGTCGACGCGATCGCCTCAAGCACGAGCGCCTGATCGCGAAGCCCCGCAAGCCCAACCCAGAAGACGCCGCCCCTCGCCGACGGGACTAGCTCGGACGCGCATTCGATCGCCAGTCGTGTCTTGCCCGAGCCGCCTGGCCCAGTGAGCGTCACCAGGCGCGCGTCACGGAGGAGCGAGACGAGCTCCGCGCGCTCCGAGTCCCGCCCGACGAAGGTGCTGGCCGGCCTCGGCAGGTTCGTATTCGAAATCGTCTTGAGCGGCGGAAACGAGCTGGAGCCGAGCTGGTAGATCGCGACCGGCGCATCAAAGTCCTTCAGCCGATGCTCTCCGAGCTCGAGCACCTCAGCGTCGACGAGCTCGCGGGTCGAAGACGAGAGCAACACCTGCCCGCCGTGCCCGGCCGCCGCCACTCGTGCGCCGAAGTGCAGGTCGACGCCAACGTACCCCTCACCAGTCAGCTGGGGCTTGCCGGTGTGCAGACCCATTCGCACGCGGATCGGCCCCGGGTTGAGCACTTCCTGTCCGAGCGCAGCAGCCGTGACTGCTTCGGTCGCATCGCGCGAACGACATAGAAGAAGGCGTCACCCTGGGTGTCCACCTCGACACCTCGATGCTGGGCAAACGCCTCGCGCAAGGCCCGGCGGTGTTCGGCAAGGGCGTCCGGATATCGATCCCCGAGCTCGTTCAGAAGACGCGTCGAGCCCTCGATGTCGGTGAAGAGGAAGGTGACGGTGCCACGCGGTAGCTCCCGCATGGGGAGATGATCCGCCACGAAGAGGGGCTACGGCTAGTGCCGGCGGTGGCGGAGGTAGTGCGTCAGCTCGCCGAGCACGATCACGCCCAGGAAGATCAGGCCGACGATCAGCATCGCCGTGATCACGGACTTGCCTTCCTCGGCGGCGGTCTTCGCGGCCAGCGGCAGGAGGAATCCGAGCAGAGCCATCCGCGCGACTTTACCCGACTCTGCGCCGGTGATTCTCGAGCGCACGCTCGACGGGCTCGCTGCCGCGCCCATCCCAATCCTGGCGCGCCGCGTCCCCCTCGCCGAGCGTGGCGGCCGTCGCCGCCCAGGCCTCGCCGTCGCCCGGCAGCTCGTCGGCGCGCAGCCGCGCGCAGAGCGAGATCAGACCGGCGAGGTCGGCGACCGCGTCGACGGTGCCCGCATCGGCTATCCGGACGAGGCCGTGCGCGTAGAGGTAGTCCCCCAGCAGGAGGGCTGTGTCGGCGTCCGCGGGCTCGAACAGCCGCGGCCGGCCGTAGTGGAGCAGGTAGCCCTCGTAGATCGTCTCCAGCCCGAGGGCGTATCGCTCCTCGCCGAGCGGGGAGAAGACGGGATTGGCCTCGCGCTCGGCCTCCGGGCGCAGCGCGGCCTCCCACAGCCGGCTCTCGCGCGCGGCTTCGAGGGCGATCGTCTCCCAGAGGCCCGCAGCTACAGCCAGCCGGCGAGCTCCTTCGTCCAGTAGGAGACGACCACGTCGGCGCCGGCCCGGACGATCGCCGTCAGCGACTCGAGCGCGGCCTGCCGCTCGTCGACCCAGCCGCGGGCGCCGGCTGCCTTGAGCATCGCGTACTCGCCCGAGACGTTGTAGGCGCCGACCGGGAGGTCGAAGCGCTCGCGGGCGGCTCGGATCACGTCCAGGTTCGGCAGCGCCGGCTTGACGAGCAGGACGTCCGCGCCCTCGGCCACGTCCAGCTCGCACTCCCGCAGCGCCTCGCGCACGTTGGCGGGGTCCAGCTGGTAGCCGCGCCGGTCGCCGAAGGCAGGCGTCGAGTCGGCCGCCTCGCGGAAGGGGCCGTAGAACGCCGAGGCGTACTTGGCGGCGTAGGAGACGATCGGCGTCTCGGCGTAGCCGTGCTCGTCGAGTGCGGCCCTGATCGCCCGGACGCGGCCATCCATCATGTCGCTCGGGCACACGGCGTCGGCCCCCGCCGCGGCGTGGCTGACGGCCGTCCGGGCGAGCAGCTCGAGCGTCGCGTCGTTGTCGACCTCCTCGCCCTCGAGGACGCCGCAGTGACCGTGCGAGGTGTACTCGCACAGGCAGACGTCGGTCAGCAGGACGAGCCCCGGGCTGGTCTCGCGCAGCGCCCGCAGCGCGCGCTGGACGATCCCGTCGTCGTCCCAGGCGCCGGAGCCGTCCTCGTCCTTCTCCTCGGGGATGCCGAACAGGATCAGCGCCTGGACGCCAAGCCGGGCGGCCTCCTCGGCCTCGGCCACGAGATCCTCGACCGAGTGGCGGCCGAGCGCGGGCAGGTCCGGGTTCGGCTCGGTGGCAGGGCCGACGAAGAGCGGGAAGACGAAGTCGTCCAGGTCGAGCCGCGTCTCGCGCACGAGCGAGCGGAGGCGGTCGCTGCGCCGCAACCGGCGCAGACGCGTGAGAGGGAACGTGCTCACGGCAACAATTTACGCGCTCCGATCCGGGCGAGCCCGGCGAAGACGGCGAGCGGCGCAGGGAGGGCGAACCGGTTCACGCGAACAGCGTGTCGGATTGCGAGCGGTCGTAGTCGCTCACCGAGCCGGCGAAGACGAGCCGGCCGTCCCGCAGGGCGGCGACCCGTTCGGCAAAGCGCTCGACCTCATCGAGATTCTGGGTCGCAAAGACGAGCGCTCCCCCGGCCTCCCGCAGCGCGGTGGCGCGGTCCCAGAGCCGCCGCCCCTGGTCCGGGTCGAGCTCGGCGGTCGGCTCGTCGAGGAGCAGGACCTCGGGATCACCGAGCAGGGCGATCGCGAGGTTCAGGACCTGCCGTTTCCCGACCGAGAGCTCGGCGCTCGGCGACGGCTTACCCGGAAGGTCGAAGTCGGCCAGCAGACGCGCTGCCGCGTCCGGCGGATCGGGCTCGCCCTCGAGCCGCGCGAAGAGCTCAAGGTTCTCGCGAGCCGAGAGGCGGCCGTACTGGGCCGGACGCTGGGGTGCCCACCCGACCCGAACGCCCTTGCGGCGCTCGATCGTCCCCGCGCTCGGCTCGACCGCTCCCGCCAGGAGCGAAAGCAGCGTCGACTTGCCCGCGCCGTTCGGGCCGACGAGGGCGACTGCCTCGCCGTCCCAGATCTCCAGGTCGACTGTGCGCAGAGCGACCTTGCGCCCGAACGAGCGTGCTGCTCCGCGAGCGGTGAGGAGCGCTGTGTCCCGGGTCACCGGCTGGCTGCTGCGGGCGGGTCGGACGGAGGGACGGGCGCAACGGGCCGCGTGCCCTCGATCTCGACCTCGACCGGAATCGCCGAGCTTTCCTGCCACGACTCGAGCGCCACGCGCTCGGAGAAGAACTCCCAGGTCGCCCGCCCCGCGGCCAGCAGCGGCAAGGCGACCAGCGCGCCCGGGAGGCCGTAGATCTCCCCGCCGGCCAGCAGCCCGAAGATGACGAGCAGCGGATGCAGGCGCAGCGCACTGCCCATCACGTTGGGGACGACGACGTGTCCCTCGATCTGGTGGATCGCGAGGAAGAGAAGGGCGACCCAGAGCGCCGACACCGGGTGCACGACGAGGGCGTAGATGAAGGGCGGCACCGCGCCCAGCCAGGGCCCAAGGTACGGAATCAGCTCCGTGACCGCGACCCAGGCGCCGAACAGGACCGCGTACTTGTCCATGCCCGGCACCCAGCCCAGCGTTCCGAGTAACCAGAGGCCGAGGCCTGCGCTCGTCCCGATGATCAGCGAGAGCAGGAACTGGCCGCGCACGTAGCTCGCCAGCGAGCGCTCGATCCGGGTGAGCAGCGGCAAGGATCCGGGATGGGGCGGGAACCGCCGGTCGACGGCTCGCGCCAGCCTCGGCATGTCGAGCAGCATGTAGATCGACACCACGATCAGGAGCACGAGGCTGAAGAGGAACTTGATCGTGCTGATCGCCGCCCCCTCGACGAAGTCGATCACCTGCCGCGTGTACTTCGAGACGTCCTTGTCGGCGATCCGCTGGACCAGGTCGTGGCCCTGCTTCTGGACCTTGATGCCGCCGAGGCGATGCGTGTTGAGCCAGACCTGGAAACGGTCGACGTCGCGGTCGGCATGTGTCTCCCGGCCTGAGCCTCGTCCGTGCTCGACCGTAAAGTAGTCGTTCACGCGGTTCGCGCCCGACTTGGTCTGGTCGACGACGACGGTGCCGATCGCGATTGCGGCGGCTAGCAATATGGCGACGAACGTCAGGTACACCAGTGCGACGCCGAATCCGCGGGGAATCCAGACGCGGGTCAGGGTTCGCACGATCGGGTTGAGCAGGAACGCGATCAGTCCCGCCACGAGGAAGAGAAAGACGACGTGACGCGCCGCGCCGGCAACCACCCACAGCAACAGCAGAAGGATGGGGAGGCCGACGAGCTGAATCCAGCGCGGGATCTGAATCTTCGCGGCCCCGGCGGGAGGCCCGGCCATGCGAGGCATCGTACCTCCCGGGTCACACAGCTTCGACCGCCTCCCTGGGACTGGGACTTCGAGGTCGACGGGTCGCTCGCGGTTCAGCCGCGACGGGTCCCGTTGCAGGAGCAGTCGACCTTCGTTAGCGTGCCGCGGATGCCACGCGCCTCCGGGCACGCGCTTGTGATGCGGAGGCGGGCGGAAGTAGCCGCTGCGCGCCGGAAGAGGCGACTGGCGGGGCTCATGCTGCTCGCGGCCGTCGCGCTCGTCACGTTGCTCCTGACCGCTTTCGGGTCGGGCCGGTCGAGCGCGGTCCCGACGGCTGCGCCCGCCCCGGCGACCCGCCTCGTCCCGGCCGGCCCTCCGCGGCCGCAGGTGGTGGCGCTCCAGTCGACTCTTCGGCTCCAGCTCCCGGTCGCGCAGAGGCGCGTGACGGCGATCGGCTACCACGCCTCGGACAACGGCGCCCTCTCACTCGACCCGATCGGCCGGCAGGCGAACCAGGGTCTCGTCACTCGCGTCGCACAGAGCCTCTTCGGCGGCGGCACGTCCGGGCTCCGCTACTACGCGCTCGGCGGCAGCGGCGGCCCGACGACCGGCTCGCTCGACGTCGGCGCGGCTCCCGGCACCGACGTCTACGCGCCGGTGGACGGCACGATCGTCGGGATCACCCCGTACATCCTGGACGGCAAGCACTACGGGGCCCGGATCGACGTTCAGCCCAGCGGCAACCCGTCGATCATCGTCTCGTTGACCCACCTGCGGCGCGACCCGAGCCTGACCGTCGGCTCGCCGGTCTCCGCGACCACCTCGAAGCTCGGCACGATCCTCGACTTCGCCAAGGTCGAGCGCCAGGCCCTCGCGCGCGTGACACAGGACGCGGGCAACCACGTGGCGATCGAGGTGCACCCCGCCGCCACGCTCTCGAGTCCCTGAAGATCCTTTTCATCGCGGACGTCTTCGGCACGCCCGGGCGGGCGGCCGTCGAAGAGCGGCTCCCGGGCCTGAAGGAGGAGCTGGGAATCGGCTTCTGCGTCGTCAACGCGGAGAACGCGGCCGACGGCGCCGGGGTGACGCCCCGCCTCGCCGACCGGCTCCTGGCAGCCGGCGCCGACGCGCTCACGCTCGGCAACCACGTCTGGCGGCGCAAGGAGATCGGCCCGTACCTCGAGACCTCAGACCGGGTGGTCCGGCCTGCGAACCTGGCGTCCCGCGCTCCGGGCCGCGGTCTTGCGGTCGTGCCGTCCGAGGACGGCGAACCGGTGGCCGTCCTGAACCTCCAGGGGCAGCTCTTCATGCCCACTCCGATCAGCCCCTTCGAGGTGCTCGACGCGCTCGTCGAGGAGGCACGCGCGCAGGCCCGGATCGTCCTGGTCGACTTCCACGCCGAGGCGACGAGCGAGAAGGTGGCCGTGGCGCGGCTCCTCGACGGCCTGGTGACGGCCGTGTTCGGGACGCACACGCACGTGCAGACGAGCGACGCCCGCGTTCAGCCCGGAGGGACCGCTGCGATCACCGACGCCGGCATGACGGGCCCGCACGACTCGGTGATCGGCGTGAAGGCCGAGCTCGCGATCCAGCGGATGCAGACCGGCATCGGGGTGCGCTTCGAGCCGGCGACCGGAGGAGTGAGGATCGAGGGCGCGATCGTCGAGTGCGACGACGAGGGCCGCGCGCTCAGCTGCGAGCCGCTGCGCGTTCCCGTCCCGTAGGAAGAAGGAGCACCGCGAGGAGCGCGAGCAGGGTCAGGTCGCGCGCCAGGACGAGCCAGGACGGGAACGCTGCGAACCCGAGCACGAGGTCCCAGTAGCGGATCGGAAACCACAGCTGGGTGAGCAGGAGCGCGAGGCCGAGGAGGGCCGAGGCGGCGAGACCGCGGCGGCCGCGGACCAGCGGCACGAGCGGGATCAGCCAGATCAGGAACTGCGGCGAGAGCACCTTGCTCAGCGCGACGAACGCGACGAGCGAGGCGGCGCAGTAGCGCACGAGCCGGTCCGGGGTCGCCGGCCCGCGGGCCGCCCCGACCCAGACCGCGAGCAGCACGGCGACGAGCAGGACGGTCGAAGCCACCCCCAGCGCGTGCGGCAGCGAGCCGACGAGGTTCTGCGAGCCGTGACTCGACTCCATCGTGATCGCAAGCCCGCCGGCCTGGTGCGCCGCGAGCAGCACCCCAGACGCGAGGCTCTCGATCTGAAGCGGCCTCGTGGTCTGACGCTGGACGCTCACCCAGAGGCCGTGCGGCGCCAGGACGAGAAACGGAACGACCACGACCGCGACGACGGCGGCGGCGATGCCCAGGCAGATCAGGGCGTCGCGCCTGCCGCGGGTCCGCCAGACGTAGGCGAGCGCCGGCGGGAGCAGCACGGCCGGGAAGACCTTCGCTGCGATCCCGAGCCCGAACGACGCGAACCCGAGGCGCTCGCGGCCGGCGAGGACGGCCGCCAGGCCGGCGACGGTGAGTGCGGCTGGCCAGAGGTCGTAGCGGTAGAGGATCACCGAGCCGAGGACGAGCGGGGCGAGCGCCGCGAAAGCGAGCGCCGCGGCCGTCCGCTCCATCGAGGCGCCGAGCGAGCGCAGGGCCACGGCCATCGCGAGCAAGGCGCCGACTCCGCAGAGCGCCATCAGGACCTGGAACTCGCGGTTGTAGAGGCTGAACCCGTCGTGCCCGAGCGCCGGCGCCGCGAAGACGGGCAGCGCGCCGGGCGGGTACTCGACGCCGAAGTCGCGGTAGGGCAGGTGGCCGTTGAAGATCGCGACGCCGTAGCGGTGGTACTCGACCGTGTCGATGATCAGGTTGTGCTGGTAGAAGCCCCAGTGGAGGACGGTCAGGGAGACGAGGAAGACGGCGACGGCGGCGTAGATCAGCCGCCGCGGCTCACTCGACGCCGACCAGCTCTTGGCGAGGACGTTCAAGGGGCTCTCGCACGCGGGCCCTGACCGGCTCGGCGACCGGCGCGAGCACCGCGAAGGCTGCGAACGGGAAGAACCAGGGCAGGTAGAGGTAGAACCAGTGGGTCAGGACGAGCTCGAACCCGAGCAGGAGCGCCGCCGTGAGCGCGGCGAGCTGGAGCGGCGACTTCCGGCGCGGGACGAACCAGACGGCGATCGCGCCGGCCACGAGGACGCCCTCGAGCACCCACTGGAGCACGTGCAGGTCGGGCAGGCCGGCGTGGTACTGGCGCCAGTCCCAGATCGAGAACGGCGAGTCGCGGCCCAGCTGCCAGCCGAGGGTGCGGTCCCAGAAGACGCGGGCGGCGTGGATCGGGCTCGGCTCGAGCAGCAGGATCGAGAAGGCCACGGCGGTGGCGGCGAGGAAGCCGACGACGAAGGTACGCGTCGGGCGCCAGCGGCGCTCGGGATACGAGGCCCAGAGCGGCGCGAGCAGCAGCGGCGCGAACTTCGTCCAGCCGGCGAGGGCGACCGCGGCCCCGCGGGCGAGCGGCGAGGTGACGAGCCAGAAGCCCCAGATCAGGAAGAGCGGCGGGAGCGCGTCGTTGGTGTTCGCGTTCGAGACGTACTGGGTGAAGGGGTACGCGACCCAGGCGAAGGCGAGCGTGACGGCCAGTCGCGTCCCGCCGAAGCGCAGGCCGACGAGCGCCACCCCCAGCAGGCAGAGCAGGTCGAACATGATCGAGCTCAGGTGCGCCGCCGGAAGGTCGTCCCACTTCCCCGTCCAGCCGAGGATCAGGTAGCCGGGCAGGTAGGCCTCGTAGGCGACCGGCCCGTACGTGTCGCCCTGGGGGTTGGCGGACTCGCATCGCCCGTTGGTCTGGATCCGCTCCCGGATCTCGCCGTCGGCGTCGGCCTTGCCGCAGGCCTTGAGCTGGTCCTCCACCGGGAAGTGCCCGTACGGCGACTGGCCGTTCGCGATCCGGTTCGCGCCCACCACACCCGAGTAGCCGACGTCGATCACGTTCGAGGTGCGGGTGTTCAGGCCGATGCGGAAGCCGGCCGTGAACACCGTCGCGGCCGCGAGCACCCAGATCGGCCAGACCGGGACCGAGCCGGTGGCGAGGCGCCCGCGCCACGCGCTCCAGACCATTCGCCCGAGCAGGTAGAGCATCGGCGGGTAGGCGAGCGGCACGCTGGTGAAGATGTCGCCGCGGTTGAAGAACCAGAGCGAGCCACTGAACGAGAGCAGCACGAGCAGGTCGAGGTTGCGCATGCTGAACGGGCGGCGCAGGTCGGCGAGGCCGACCAGGAAGAGCAGGCAGAAGCCGAGCCAGACCCCTGCGCTGTTGATCTGCTTGCCGCCGAAGGCGCCGGGATAACCGCGCGCCATCTTCCAGGCCACCTGCGGGCCGGTCCAGGCCTGGGTGACCGCGCCGCTCGTGTCGTCGACCTTGCCCGTCGCCACCTCGCCCGCGGCTCCCGCCCAGACGTCGATCGTCCAGACCTGCTTGTCGTAGGTCGCGGTCGTCTCCCGAATCCGGGGTGGGTAGTGGCCGAGCCAGTCGGAGACCTTGCGGTCGTCGAGGAAGATGCGCTTCACCTGCGCCTCGGTCAGGCGCGGCTCCGGCGGGCCGGACAGCGGCCCGCGCAGCACCGGAGGAACCCCGGCGGTCGTCGTGCCCGCGAGCGCCGGCCCCGCGAGCGCGAAGGCGACGAGGACGGCCGTGACGAGGGCGCGGCCCATCAGGCGCTCAGCCTAGCCGCGTGCGCGGAACGACCAGAGCTTGTTTCCGATGAAATTCAACGGCGTCACCAGGACGACCGCGATCGCCTGGGCGAGCACCTTGTCCAGGCCGAGCGCGATGAAGCCGGCCAGCAGGGCGAGGTTGGCCGCGTAGGCCACCAGAGCCACGACCAGGAAGCGAAGCCCCTGCCAGCCGACGTGGCCCCGCTGGGCATGGAAGGTCCAGAGCCGGTTCCAGGTGTAGTTGTTCGTGACCGCGACGAGGAACGAGCAAGTCGCTGCCGCCGCGTAGTGGAGGCCCGCGCCCTTCAGCAACGCGGTGTAGACCACGAGGTTGATCACGTAGCCACTCGCCCCGACCGCCGCAAACTTGGCCAGCTGCACCCAGTTGTGCGGCCGGCTCAAGGCGCGGCCGGCGCGGGTGCGCGCAAGGCTGGCTGCGGGCGTGAAGGACATCAGGCGCGCGAGCGTACCAACGGCCTGAGGACCGGCCGTCGGTTAGCGGACTCGAAAGCCGGTCTCGCCCATGGGCTGCTCGGCGACCACTTCGACCGCGCCGACCTCCGCCCCCGCGGGGCCGCGGCGGCACCATTCGACCAGCGAGTCGACCCGCTCGTCGGGGCCTTCGAAGACCGCCTCGACGCTTCCGTCGTCGGCGTTGCGGACCCACCCCGCGACTCCGAGCGACTCCGCCCGGGCCCGGGTCTCGGAACGGAAGAAGACGCCCTGGACGCGGCCGCGAACGCGTACGCGAGCTCTGCTCACCTGCGGAAGCCCTCCTCCCCGAGCAGAGGGACGAAGCGGCACGGGACCGAGTGCACGACCGCAGGGCCCTCGGGACTGCGGATGATCACCTCGAGCCGCTGCGCCCGCTGCCCACCGACCGGTACCACGAGCCGTCCACGCGGACGGAGCTGCTCGTACAGCGTCTCCGGCAGCTCGGGCGCCGCGGCCGCGACCGCGATGGCGTCGAACGGCGCACGCTCCGGGACACCGAGCGTGCCGTCCCCGACGACGACCTCGACGGTCTCGTAGCCCGCCTCGGCGAGGCTCGCCCGCGCGCGCTCGGCCAGCTCGGGGATGCGCTCGATCGTGATCACCTCCGTCCCCAGCTCGGCCAGCACCGCGGCCTGGTAGCCGGAGCCCGTGCCGACGTCGAGCACCCGCTCGCCGGGACGTATGGCCAGCGCCTCGGCGATCCGCGCGACCATGTACGGCTGGGAGATCGTCTGGCCGTGGGGCAACGGAAGCGCCGCGTCGTCGTAGGCTCGGGCCCGCTCCGCCTCGGGCACGAACAGCTCGCGCGGCACTCGCTCCATCGCCCGCAGCACCGCCTCGTCCACGATGTCGCGCCCGCGCAGCTGGAGCTCGACCATGCGTCGCCGCGCCTCGGCGGGATCAGGCGGCATCGGGAAGCCGGCGTGCATAGGCGGGCGGCTCGATCCCGAAATGGGACAGCGCGAGCGGGGCCAGGTCGACGATCCGCCTCGGCTCGCCCTCGATTCCCACCGTGAGAATCGGCACCTCGGAGTCGCCCGCCTCGAGCGAGCCGTGGCTGCCGCCGCCGAGATGGCTCCGGCCGGCCAGGTCGGTGAGCTCGACCCCGGCCGGCGGCGAGACGAGCAGCTCGCCTGCATTTGGGTTCGCAAGTGCCGCCCAGGCCCGCTCGAGCGCGTCGGGCTGGTCGAGCAGGCTGCGGTCGCCGCTCGTCTGCCAGCCGTCCTCGGCCGGCGAGAACCGGAGCTCCTCGCCGTCGCGCCTGGCGACTGCTTCCTCGGCCTCCCGGTAGAGCACGACCTCCGCGGCGGGCGAGCCGTCGAGCCGGCGGGCGAGCTCGTCCACGTCTTCCCGGCAGCCCGGGAGCCGGTAGACCATGCCCGCCCGGTTCGAGGCGGCGATGACGGTCTCGCCCACGCCGGCGAAGGACGCCTCGAGCGCGACCGCCCGGTCGACCCGGGTCTGGCCGTGATCGGCGCAGACCACCACGGCGTAGCGCTCCAGGAACTCGTCGGGGCCGCCTGCGGACTCGAAGAGCGCGCCGATCGCCGCATCGCTGCGGGCGAGGGCCTCCTGTGTCTCCTGCGGGCCCAGCGCGTGCGAGGCGAAGTCGTAGTCGGGCAGGTAGTAGAGGAGGAAGTCGAAGCCGTCGCGGGTCACGAGCCAGCGCCCGACGAACCCTGCGTATGCGTCGATCGAGCCGGTCGAGCGGCGAAAGACCGATACCGGCGCGCCGGTCACATCCGACTCGAAGAGGTTGTAGAAGAAGAACCGCTTGGGGCCGTAGGCCGGCCGGACGAGACCGGGGATGAGGGGCAGGTGCCGGGCTCTGCCGCGATAGCAGGTGACGTTGACGGCCGCCGCGGTGAGGCCCGCGTCCTCCAGCGCCTCGTAGATCGTCACCGCCTCCGCACCGAGGTGCTGCTCGTTCATGTTGAAGATCGCGTCGAGAATCGAACGGCGCGCGCCCGCCGCCCGGATCGCTGCGAACGACGAGCCGTACTCGACGAGCCGGCGCTCGCCGCGGTGGTACCAGACCAGGTGCGGGATCCGGTGCACGTCGGGGTGGGCGCCGGTTGCGATCGACGACAGGCACACGGGCGTCAGCGAAGGAAACGTGGAGACGCCGCGGCGGTAGGTGCCGTTGGCGGCCAGAAAGGAGAGGGCGGGCGCGCTGCCGGTCTCGACCGCGTCCTCGAAGACCGCGGGCGTGAGCCCGTCGATCACGACGAGGATCAGCTTCTTGCGCTCGGCCACCTCAGTCGCGGGCCAGGCTGCGCAGGCCGGCGTACCGCTCGCCCTCGTGCTTGCGAGCGCGAGCACCGAGCGCCGGCAACCCGATCGCCTCGAGGAAGCCCACCACGGGGATCAACGCGAGCGCGGCCAGCACGAGGGAGGCTAGCCCCACCAGGACCGCGGTGCCGCCCCTGGTTCCCCCGCGCCGGAGGGCGCCGGCCACGAACGTCGCGATGACGACTGCGCCGAGTGCTCCGCCGATGCCGCCGGCGACCGCCTCGTGCCAGCCGCCGATCGCGTAGCCGGCTCCGGCGCCGGCTGCCGCGGCGAGCGCCGCCACCACGACGACGAGCGCCCGGCGGGGCGCGGCAAGCGCCGCCAGCAGGCCGCCGATCCCGATCCCGAGGCCCAGCGAGAGGCCGATCCGGTACCACTCCCACATCGCGCCCGGAGTGTAGACCGCGGTTCCCGGCTCGCGGTTTACGGCTCCGTTTGCAGGGAAAAGGAGAGCTGATGGTCTCTGACTCCCTGCCGCTGCTCGTGTTCTTCGCCGCTGCCGACTCCGGCCCCGCCCGGCGAATGGAGAGCCTCGTGGCGCACCTGGCGCGCAAGGAGCGCGCCCGTCTCCGCGTCACGCAGGTCGACGTCGACGAGCAGCCCGAGCTGGCCGAACACTTCCGCGTGCGGACCGTGCCGACTCTCGCGCTCGTAAAAGGCAAGTGCGTCGTGGAGCGCCTCGAGGGCAGGGTCAGCTCGCCCAGGATCGAGCGCATGCTCGAACCGCACCTCGGTGCCGCCTAAAACCGCCCCGTAGCCTCGGGCGTATTACTCGGTCAAGACCGAGAGGAGAGGCATGCGCAAGGCAATCATCGGACTCGGAGTCGCAGCGGCAGCGCTGGCGATCGCACTCACCGCAATCGCGGCACCGAACGCCAAAACCACCAAGCTGGTGGCGAATCTCAAGGGCAGCAACGAAGGGGCACCGGCCTCGAACAAGGGCAAGACCGAGCTCAGGCTCACCCCGTCCACCGGCAAGGTCTGCTGGGAGACGAAGATCACGAAGATCGACGGCAAGCCGAACGCGTCGCATATCCACAAGGGGGGCAAGGGCATCTCCGGCAACGTGGTCGTCCCGCTCGGCGCCGGGTACAAGCGCGAGGGTTGCGCGACAGCGTCGAAGTCCCTCGTCAAGGCGATCCTCAAGAACCCCGGTCGCTATTACGTGAACGTGCACAACGCAAAGCACCCGGCCGGCGCGATGCGCGGCCAGCTGGTTCGGGGGACTTAGGTCCTCCAGGAGGCGGGGCCCGGCGGACCCTCGCCGCCGGGTCCCCTCCGCCTATCCCTTCTCGAGTCGCCGGATCACGGCGAGCCCGAACTCGGCAGCCCGCGCGCCGTCGACCACGCGGTGGTCGAAGGTGACCGAGACGTACCCGATGGGTCGGGCGACGATCTCGCCGTCGCGCACCACGGGCCGCTCGGCGACGCGGCCGATGCTGAGGATCCCGACCTCGGGATGGTTGACGATCGGGGTCGTCAGGAGGCCGCCGAGCTTGCCGGCGCTCGTGACCGTGAAGGTCGAGCCGCGCAGCTCCTCCGGCTTGAGCGAGCCCTGCCGTGCCGCCTCGGCCAGCCGCTCGACCTCGGCCTGCAGCTCCTCGAGAGACGCTTCGTCGCAGTTGCGGACCACCGGAACGACGAGGCCCTGGTCGGTCTGCACGGCGATGCCGAGGTCGTAGCGGTCGAGGTAGACGATCTGGTCGCCCTCCAGGCGCGCGTTCAGCTCCGGGAACTCCTTCAAGGTCGCTGCGACGGCCTCGAGCGCGATCGGCACGAGGCGTCTCAGGTCGACCGCGCCGAAATCTGCCTCCTCGACCCAGGTCACGGGCGGAACCTCCGCGTGCGCACGGGCCATGTGCTCCGCCACGAGCCGCCGCACGCCGCGCAGCGGCTCCCGGCGTCCCTCCGGGACCTGTCCCGGGGTCTGACCCCGGGACATGGCCGCTCCGCGCACGTCCTCCTCGGTCACCCGACCCTGCGGCCCCGTCCCGTCCAGCGCCTCGAGGTCGACGCCGTGCTCCTGCGCAAGCCGTCGGACGAGCGGCGTCGCGCGGACGCGTCCCTTCTGGACCGGTCCCGGGGTCTGACCCCCTGACGTGGCCGTTTCGGACGCGTCGGTCGGCTCGGGTCGAGGCTGCTCGGGCGGCCTCTCGCCGTCCGCGCCGATCACGACCAGGACCGCCCCGACCGGGACGACGGCACCTTCGGCGACGAGGATCCGCGCGACGGTCCCTGCCGCGGGCGAGGGAATCTCGACGGTCGTCTTGTCCGTCTGTATCTCGACGAGCGGGTCGTCCTCGGCGATCTCCTGGCCCTCCTGCACGAGCCAGCGCGCGATCTCGCCTTCGGTCAGGCCCTCGCCGAGATCGGGGAGCTTGAACTCGTACGCCACGGCGGCGGAATCTACCGGGCCTCGGGCACGCTCACCGGAGCGCGTCGTCCCGCAGCACGGCGTGGACGCCCAGCGTCTCGTTCACGACCTGCGTCACCCGCAGATCGACGACCACGCTGGCGAGGGCCAGAGCGTCGCCGTCCGCGAGGCCGAGCTCGCGCCCCATGAGCGCCACCATCCCGTCGACCGCGATCCTCGCCGCGCGACCGAGGTCCGTGTCGAAGCCGAAGGTCAGCCAGGCGCCCTCGATTCGGGCAGCCGGCCACTCGAGCGGCAGGTCGTCCCGCAGGTCGAGCGTCAGCCGCGCGCTGCACGGCGTCTCGATCGCAGTGCCCGAGACCTCGCCGTCGCCCTGGGCCGCGTGGCCGTCTCCAGCGGAGAGGAGTGCCCCGTCGACCGGGATCGGAAGGTACAACGTCGTACCGGCGACGAGCTCCTTGCAGTCGATGTTCCCGCCGGAGCGGCGCGGCGGGGTCGTCGAGTGGACGCCCGGCTCCGGCGGCGGCATCCCGAGCACGCCGAGAAACGGCGCCAGGTCGAGCTCACGGCCGAGCGCGCGGCCGACCCCGCCCGCGAGCTCCCAGCGAACCGCGTGGTGCTCGCCTCCGTACGTGACACCCCAGGCCGCGGGCTCGACCTCGTCCACGCGAACCGCCAGGGTCTCTCCGGCGCGCGCGCCGAAGACGGCGATCGGCCCCGCGAGGGCGTGGCCGGTGTCGAGCTCCGGCCTCGGTGACTCGACCTGTACCTCCGGCTCGACGTACCACGCGTGGTTGGGCACGGAGATCCGCACCGAATCGCCCGGCTCGACCTCCAGCACCGGCTCTAGCTCCCACGAGAAATGGCCGTGGAGAACCTGCGGGTCGAGCGGCAGCTCGTGGAGCGCCACTAGAACTCGAGCAGCTTGCGCACAGCGTCCACGACCCGCTCGACGGACGGCATGTACGCGTCCTCGATCTGCCAGTACGGGTACGGCACGTCGTAGCCCGTCACGCGCAGGACCGGCGCCCGAAGGTCGAGCATCGACTTCTCGGCGAGGATCGCGGCGAGCTCGGCGCCGTAGCCCGCGGTTCGGGGCGCCTCCTGGACGATCACGACGCGGCCGGTCTTCGCCGCCGAGGCGAGCAGGGCGTCCTCGTCGAGCGGCTTCAAGCTCCGGATGTCCAGTACCTCGACGCTCGCCTCGCCGTCGAGCGCGTCGGCCGACTGCTCGGCCAGCGGCACCATCGCACCGTAGGCGACGAGCGTGACGTCGGTGCCCTTGCGCGCGAGCCGAGCCTCTCCGAGCGGGACGACGTGCTCGCCCTCGGGAACGTCGCCTCGCAACGTCCGGTAGTGGAGCTTCGGCTCGAGGACGACCACTGGGTCCGGGTCGCGGATCGCGGCAGCGAGCAGGCCCTTCGCGTCGCTCGGCGTCGACGGGATCGCGACCTTCACGCCCGGCGTGTGCACGTAGTAGGCCTCGGGCGAGTCGTCGTGCAGCTCAGGCGCACGCACGCCGCCGCCGTACGGCATGCGCACGACGAGCGGGAACTCCATGGCGCCGCCGGTCCGCCAGCGGTAGCGCCCGACGTGCGTGATCAGCTGGTCGAGGCACGGGTACGAGAAGGCGTCGTACTGCATCTCGCAGACGGGCCGCCAGCCCGCCATGCAGAGCCCGACCGCGCTGCCGAGGATCCCCGCCTCCGCGAGCGGCGTGTCGACGCAGCGTTCGGGCCCGAAGCGGTCGAGCAGCCCCGCGGTCGCACGGAAGACTCCGCCCGCCCGGCCGACGTCCTCGCCCATGACCATCACGTCAGGGTCGCGCCGGAGCTCGACGTGAAACGCGTCGTTGATCGCCTCGACGAGCGTCAGCTCAGGCACCAGCGCCACCCCTGCGTTTGTGCTCCAGTGCACAACCGTTCGAAAAGACCCGCTTGTTCACTGGAGCACAAGCAAGGTTCGGGCGTCGGGAGCGCGGGTCAGGCACCGCCGGCTCCCAGGATCCGGCGGAGCTCGGCGAGGTCGGCTTCCAGCACCGGGGGCGGGTCGGCGTACGCATGCTCGAAGACCAGGCCCGGGTCGGGCGGCGGCTCCGACTCGGCTGCGGCGATCGCGGCTCGCATCAGCTCCGCCGCCTCCGCGCGCACCGCTGCGGCCGCCTCGTCCGAGAGGAGCCCGAGCCGGTGGAGGTACGCCTCGTAGCGGCCGAGGCACTCGCGGCCCTTCTCCTCCTCCACCCGCTGCTGGTCGATGTAGGCACTCGGGTCGTCGGCCGTCGCATGCGGCGCGGCGCGGTAGGTCAGCGCCTCGATCATCGTCGGCCCCTCGCCCGCGCGCGCCCGTGCGACTGCGTCCCGGGTCGCCTCGTACACGGCGAGGACGTCGCCGCCGTCAACCCGCATCCCGGGAATCCCGTAGCCAACCGCCTTGTCCGCCAGCGTCTCCGCCGCAGTCTGCGCCGAGACCGGCGTCGAGATCGCCCACTGGTTGTTGTTGCAGAAGAGGACGAGCGGCGCGCGCATCACCCCCGCGAAGTTCGCGCCCTCGTGAAACGCGCCCTCCGAGGTGGCGCCGTCGCCGAAGTACGCGATCGCGCAGGCCCGCTCGCCGCGCAGCTTCTTGCCCCACGCGAGGCCGGCGGCGTGGGGAACGTGGGTCGCGATCGGGACGCAGATCGAAGCGACGTTCCACTCGCGCGGATCCCACCAGCCGGCGGGGTGGCCGCGCCACCACGAGAGGACGGTCGAGGCAGGCATCCCGCGCAGGAGCCCGATCGCCGACTCGCGGTAGCTCGGGAAGATCCAGTCCTCGCGCTCGAGCGCGTACACCGATCCCGCCTGCATCGCCTCGTGGTTCCAGAAGATCGCGTAGGTGCCGATGCGCCCCTGGCGGTGGTAGACCACCGAGCGCTCGTCGTAGGTCCGCAGGCGCACGAGCCAGCGGTGCAGCTCGAGCAGATCCTCCTCGGAGAGACCCTCGACCTCGCCGTCCGGGACACCTTCGCCGTCGCCGATCACGCGTCGAAGATCGCGCTCGGCCGGAAGCACCTGGGCCATGTGCCGCGAATCTACCCGACGCGCCCGCGGGCAACGGCGGCCACGACGGCGAGCGCAGCCGTTGCTGCGAGCACGCCGCCGAGCTCGAGCCCGAAGCCGCCGTGGATCGGCGCGCCCGCCGCAATCACGACGAGGGCGGAGACGAGGCTCCCGGCTGCGCACATGAGCAGGACCGTCGCCAGGCGGCGGAGCGCTGCGTCCCGCTCGGTCCAGGCGGGCACGCGGGGCTCGAGGGACCACCAGGCCAGCTCCGCCAGCAACAGGAACGCGCCGGCGTAGAGCGGCGTCCAGCTGTCGAGCGCCGCCGGGCCGTCGGCGAGCCGAACCGCCTGCTCGGCGCCCAGCAGGCCGACGGCAAACGCGATCGCGGCGCTCCAGCGCGCCGCGAGCCCGAGGCAGAGGGCAAGCAGGCCGCTGATCCCGAGCACGAGCAGCAGGGCCCGATCGTCGGAGCCCCGAACGAGCGGCGAGAGCGCGAGCGCGACGCCGACGCCGACGGCGCCTGCCCCCGTGGCTAGACGCGCGTGACGCGGGCGTGGCGCCTGAATGTCCTCACCTCCTCCAGAACGGCCTGGAGCGGGACGCCGTCGCGCCATTCGACGACCGGCACTCCGAGCCGCAGGTAGCGCTTGCGCAAGGCGTCGCGGCGCAGGAGCCAGAGCCGATGCGCGAGCTCGTCGAGCTCCTGCTCGCCCACCGTGGCGAACGGCACCGGCGAGATCTCCACCACGGCGAGGTCGAAGCCGCGGGCACGCAGGTCGAGCAGCGCATGCACCGACCGCTCGTCGAGCAGCGGCGTCAGCGCGAGGACGAGCGCGTGCGGCGGCAAGGTGCGCACCGGCAGCAGGCTCACGTCCTTCCACGCGTAGCTGAGGAAGATCTCGGCGTCGAGCAGCGAGTCGAGCACGCGGTAGAGCTGGACGAGCCCGCTCGAGGCGGTCAGCCAGTTGAGCACGCCTCCGAACGCGACGAGACCGACGCGGTCCTTCTCGCGCATGTAGTGGACGGCCAGCGAGGCGGCGGCGTGGACGGCGAAGTCGAGGGTGCTCTCGCCGTTGCCCCGGGCCTCGGCGAAGGTGTCGAGGAAGATGACGACATCGGTGTTCCGCTCCGGGTGGGTCTCGTTCACCCACGGCTCGCCTCGACGCGCCGTGGCCCGCCAGTTGACGCGGCGGACCCGGTCGCCCGGGACGAACGGCCTCAGGTCGGCGAACTCGATTCCTTCACCGCGCGTGCGCGGGAGCTGATTGCCGGCGAAGGGCTGCGTCTCGAGCGGCCGCAGGAGCTTCCTCAGCGCCTCGCCGCGCGGGTAGACCTTCAGCGGCCGCCGTCCCTCGACCGTCTGCTCGAAGACGAACAGCCCGAAGGTGTCATGCGCGCGCATGACGAGGTCGCCGACGAGATGGGCGCCCCAGCGCTCGCAGCGGAGGACGTACTCCAGCTCGCGCCGCTCGCCCGGCTGGAGGCTCAGGAGCTGCGGGTTCGGCGTCTCGGCGACGAGCCCCTCCGGAAGGTCGAGCAGGAGCTCCAGTCGCGCGACCGGCGTCTCGGAGCGCACCTCGAGCTCGGCCTTCACCGGCTCGCCCTGGACCTGCCGCTCTGGCTCGTGCTCGTACACCGACGAGACCAGCGGCTTCTCGGCGAGCGAGAGCCCCACCACGAGCAGCACGGCGAAGGGCGCCGCGAGGGCGGCCAGCTCCGGGCGGCCGAGCACGAGCGCAGCCAGCAGGGCGGCACCGGTGAGCGTGGTGTACGCGCCGAGCTTCGCCGTCGCCGCGCGGTTCACTCGGCCGGTTCGGGCTCCGGCTCGGCCTCGGCCTTCGGCGTCGGCACGCGACCGAGCAGCTCGACCACGAGGTCCTCGGGACGCAGGCGCTGCACCCAGAGCTCCGGCCGCAGCGAGAGACGGTGCGCGAGCGCCGGGACCGCGACGGCCTTCACGTCCTCGGGCGTGACGAAGTCGCGGCCCTTGAGCGCCGCCCGGCCGCGTGAGAGCTTCAGCAAAGCGAGGGAGCCACGAGGGCTCGCGCCGACCTGGACGCCCGGGGCGTCGCGCGTGGCTGCGACGAGGTCGACCATGTAGAGGCCGACGCTGCGGTCGACGTGCACCTGCTCGAGCGCCCGCTGCATCTCGATCAGCTCGTCGCGGCTGACGACCTGGTCGAGCTCGACCTCGTCAGCGCTTCGCTCGAGCCTGCGCTCGAGCACCTCCCATTCGTCCTCGCGCTCGGGGTAGCCGACGCCGATCCGCAGCATGAAGCGGTCGAGCTGCGCCTCCGGCAGCGGATAGGTGCCCTCGTACTCGATCGGGTTCTGGGTGGCCAGCACGAGGAACGGCGGCGCCAGCGGGTGCGTCGTCCCCTCGATCGTGACCTGCCGCTCCTGCATCGCCTCGAGCAGCGCGGCCTGCGTCTTCGGAGGAGCGCGGTTGATCTCGTCCGCGAGCAGGAGGTTGGTGAAGATCGGGCCGGGCCGGAACTCGAAGTCGCCTTCGCGCTGGTTGTAGATCGACGAGCCGGTCACGTCCGAGGGCATCAGGTCGGGCGTGAACTGGACTCGCGTGAAGCCGATGCTCGTGACCTGGGCGAAGGCCCGCGCCGTCAGGGTCTTCGCCAGGCCTGGAAAGTCCTCGATCAGCACGTGCCCGTCCGCGAGGATCCCGAGCAGGACGAGCTCCAGCGCCTCTCGCTTTCCCACGACGGCGCGCTCGACCTCGTCGAGGATCCGATCGGCCTGCCGGGCGAGCTCGTCGACCGTCACAGCGCCTCCAGCCGTTCGACGACCCGCTCGGCGGCGTCCGGGGAGATCCCGGGCGCGAAACGGCGGACGGGCGGCGCGCGATCCGGGCGAACGAGCTCCCAGAGCTCGTCTCCGAGAGCCTTCTCGACCTCTGGGCCGCCGGCCTCGAGCCGCAGCCCGCGGGCGGCGAGCCGCTCGTCGGCGATCTCCCGCAGGGTCGGCCGGAGCCGGAAGTGGAGGTCGAACGCGGTCGAGCCGCCGAGCGTGAGCTCGCGCTCGAGCCGCTCCAGCTCGGGCGGCCGCAGCGGGCCGGGCGGCTGCCGGTCGAGCGCCTCCGCCAGCGCCGATCGCCCGGCGCGGGGATACGCCTCCCGCGTAGCCATCACGACTTCGAGCAGGGCCAGTCCGCCCACCACGAGTATGTAGACGTCCAATTCGAGCGCAAAGCGGCCCGGCTGAGCGAATCGGGCCAGGACGAGTGCGATCGTCGCGAGGACTGCGAGGAAGATCCAGGTCTGGATCATCCGCTTCACGCGGCCACCGTCCCCTCCAGCTCCAGCTCCAAGCGCAGGCCGGCGAGCGCCGCGATCGCGTCGTCCTTCATCGACGGGCCGACCTCGTGCGGGCTGAACTTCGCTCGCTCGAACAGCTGCACGAGCCGGCGCACCGCGTGCGAGCTCACGCGCAGGCTGTCGAGCACGCGGCTCACGTACTCGACCGGAGTCTCATGCTCTTCCCGCGGGACGCCGTAGGCGGCGAAGGTCTTCTCCATCCGCGCATAGGCCCGGATCACCGCCTTGCGGGGGTCATGCTCGGAACGCAGGTCGTCCAGGGAGTCGGAGAGCACCTCGTCGAGCGCTCGCGCGAGCTCGGCCTCGTCCTCGAGAGCCGCGCGGTTGCGGCGCGTCTGCGCGGTCGCCACCCCCGCGGTGACGACGATCCCCAGCAGGATCGACCCGAGAACGAGCACCGGGAGCCAACTCCACTGAGGTCGGTGCGGCTTCGCCGAGGCCGGTGTGTGCTTCGGTGGACCGGACCGGCCCGTCACTCCGCCGAGGATTCCGATCGGCGGGATGGCGCTCCGGGCGATGCCGCGCTGCTGGTGCTTGTCGGCCGTGAAGACCGCGGCCGCGAGGAAGAGCGAGACGACCGCCGCGGCGACGAGCTGCCTGCGCCAGTTGTTCCGACCGGAGAGCGCCCGTTGGCGCCGGTGGTTGGCGAGTCCCCAGATCACGATGAGCGCGCCGATCGGCATGATCACCAGCGCGATCGTCGAGAGGTAGTCGGAGACCAGCGACGGCGCCTGGGCGCTGCCTCCGCCCCTGCCGCCGCCCGGCTTGTGCGCGTGGCTGGCGATCGCGACGAACGCGAGCAGCGCGGTCACCGCCGCACCGCTCAGCAGGAGCTTTCGAGCCCCACTCACGATCGAACCCTAGATGAGCACGGCGATCGCGTCCCGCTCGGCCTCGAAGACCGCCTCCTCGACGTCGCCCAGATCCTCGCCGTCGACCTGGAGCGGGAGCGGGCGGTCGCAGACGATCTCGATCCGGTCCAGGTCGTGGCCGTAGAGCACGTCCTTCGCCTCGTCCTGGCCGCTGCCTGCGAAGGCGTAGCGCAGCAAGCGGGGAAGGCCTCCCGGCCCGACCCGCTCCGGGGCGACCAGGTCGAGCCCGAGCTCGAAACGCGCCTCGGGCGCCACGTGGAGCCCGAACCGGCCCACGTACGTGTAGGGATCGGTGTTCGCGACCAGGGCGAAGGCCGCGCGCCCGAGCCCGCGCACCTCGAGCTCCGGGTCGAAGCGGCCACGCGCACCCCCGGCGAGCCGCAGTGCCGCAAACAGGTACGCGAGATCACCCGGACGCTTGCCGTCGTCCCTGCGGCCCAGCGCATCGACACGGCGAACGAGCTCGGCGTCGAGCCCGATCCCGGCCGAGAAGCCGAAGCGGCGCCCGTTCACCCGGCCCAGGGAAATCCGGCGCCCGCGCCCATGCTCGAGCGCGTCCGCCACCTGGCGCGCCGCGGCGACCGGCTCATGCGGCAGCCCGAGCGCACGGGGGAGAACGCTCGTCCCCCCGCCCGGGAGAAATCCGACGGAGACGCCCTCGGGCACGCCGTTCAAGACCTCGTTGAAGCCGCCGTCCCCCGAGAACACGACCAGGGCCTCGTCTCGCCCCACCCCGGCGGCGAGCTCGGCCCCATGCCACGGCCGCTCGGTCATCAGCGTGCGGACCGACCCGGCGCGCCGGAGCTCTTCCTCGACCGCCCGCACCCGCGGCTCGGAGACCGCGCTTGCGAACGGGTTCACGATCAGCGTGACGTCCATGCTCAGGGCGCCGGAGTGGCGTAGCCGCGCATCCCGTCGACGAGCAGCGCGAAGAAGCGGTCGGCGAGCTCGTCCGTGTCGCGGCCGGGTTTCAGCCATGTGTACGCCCAGTTCGCCGCCGACAGGGCAAGCAGTGCGGCAGTCGCGTCGTCGAGGTCGCTGCGCAGCTCGCCGAAATCGCGACCCTCGCGGAAGAGCGTGCGGATCCGCTCCTCGTAGCGGCGCCGCTCGCCGATGATCTCGTCGCGCCGAGCGCCCTCCAGGTAGCGCCACTCCTGCACGAAGACCGTCGCGACGTCGAGCTGGTCGGCGACCACCCGCAGGTGCGAGCGCAGCGCGAGGCGGATGCGTTCCACCGGCCCGAGGTCTTCCGGAAGCGCGTCGAGGCCGGCGTGGAAGGCGCGCGCGCCCTCGACCATCGTCTCGTAGAGCAGATCCTGCTTGGAGTCGATGTGGGCGTAGAGCGAGCCCTTCTGCACCCCGAGCGCCTCGGCGATCTCGCCGATCGAGGTGCCGTGGTAGCCCTTCTCCGCGAAGAGCCGCGCGGCCTGGCGGGTCAGCTCGGCACGCCGTTCGGACACGATTGGTAGCCTAACGACCGTTCGGTATGGAGACGCGAGAGCGCGAATTCCTCGAGTACGTCCAGGGCGGCGGCCAGGTCGAGACCGACGACTGGATGCCCGACGAGTACCGGGCCCGCCTGCGCAAGTTCATCGAGATGCACGGGAATTCGGAGCTCATGGGCGTGCTGCCCGAGCGCGAGTGGATCCTGCGCGCGCCGACCCTGCAGCGGAAGCTCGCCCTCACCGCGAAGGTGCAGGACGAGGTCGGCCACGCCCAGCTGATCTACCGCGTCGTCGAAGACCTCGGCAAGCCGCGCGAGCAGTGTCTCGACGACCTGATCTCCGGCAAGTCGAAGTTCCACAACGTCTTCCACTACCCGACCAAGACCTGGGGCGACGTCGGGGTGATCGCGTGGCTCGTGGACGCCGCGGCGATCATCAGCCAGAAGGCGCTGCTCAAGTGCTCGTACGCGCCCTACGCGCGGATCATGAAGAAGATCTGCTGGGAGGAGTCGTTCCACATCCTCCACGGCCGCGACGTGATCCTGACGCTGATGAACGGCACCGACGACCAGCGCGAGCTGGTGCAGGAGGCCGTCACCCGCTGGTGGGGCCCGCTGATGCAGTTCCACGGGAACCCGATCGCCGCCGAGGAGGACCCGATGGTCGTCTGGCGGATCAAGAGCCAGGGCAACGACGAGGCGCGGCAGCAGTTCCTCGACGGCTACGTCCCGCAGATCTGGGAGCTCGGCCTGACCGTGCCCGACCCGAAGCTGCGCAAGGACGAGGAGACCGGCCGCTGGCACTACACCGAGCCCGACTGGGACGAGCTCAAGCAGGTCGTGACCGGCCACGGCCCGATGACCGAGGAGCGGCTCGACCTCAGGCGCCGGGCGCGCGAGAGCTCGGCCTGGATCCGCAGCGTCGTGCTCCCCGACGCCGCCTGACCATGCTTGTGCTCCAGTGAACAAGCTCGAAGATCGTTCACTGAAGCACAAAGAGCACGGGGCGCCCGCGTGATCTACGAGGTCTTCCGGCAGGAGCGGAAGGGCCAGGCGTTCCAGCACGCGGGGGCGGTCGAGGCGCCGGATGACCGTTTCGCCGAGTGGTACGCCCGCGAGCAGTACGGGCGGCGCGGGGAGTCGGAGGCGCTCTGGGTGGTCCCGCGCGCGTCGATCCTCCGAATCGAGGACTTCGTCGACGAGCTGAACCGGAACTACCACCGGGTCGACGGCTATCCGCTCAAGGAGAAGCTGAAGGAGGCACGTGAGCGAGCGGGGACAACTTCTGCTCGAGATCGCTGACGACGAGCTCGTCCTCGGCTGGCGCGACTCCGAGTGGACCGGAATCGCGCCCTTCCTGGAGGAGGACGTCGCGTTCTCCTCGATCGCCCAGAACGAGATCGGGCACGCCCGGGCGCTCTACGAGCTCGCCGCTCGCCACCTCGGCACTACCGCGGACGAGCTCGCGTTCGACCGCTCGCCTGACGAGTACTGCTGCGCCCGCCTCGTCGAGCTGCGGCTGCCGACCTGGGAGCACACGATCGCGCGCCACCACCTCTACGAAGAGGCCGATGCGATCCGGCTCGAGCGGCTGAAGGCATCGGACGACCCGGAGCTGGCGGGCCTGGCGGCCAAGATCGACCGCGAGGAGGCCTACCACCGGCTGCACGCGCAGATGTGGTTCGACCGCCTCGAGCACGAGCCCCGCTTCACGGCGGCGCTGGAGGAGCTCCGGCCGCTCGCTGAGGCGGTCCTCGATCGCGAGGACCGGGAAGGGCATTCGCCGGAGCTCGCGGAGCTCTGGGAGGAGATGACGATGGTGCGGCGCTCCCAGCCGGCCGGGACGACATGGTGACCGCCGAGCAGGTCTGGGCCGCGCTCGCCGAGATCCCGGATCCGGAGATCCCGGTGATCTCGCTCGTCGACCTCGGAGTCGTCCGCGACGTGGAGGTGGTCGACGGCCGAGTGCAGGTGGATTTCACCCCGACGTTCCTCGGCTGCCCCGCGCTCGAGGTGATGCGGGACGCGATGGCCGAGCGGATCCGAGCCCTCGGAGCCGAGCCGGAGGTTCGCGTGCTCGTCGACGACTCGTGGTCGACCGACCGCATCACGCCCAAGGGCCACGAGAAGCTGCGAGCGTCCGGCTTCGCGCCGCCGGCACCCCGCGCTGCGGCTCCGCCGACCCTCGTGCAGCTCGAGTCGAACGGGTTCCGCTGCCCGTACTGCGGCTCGCGCGACACCGGGCTCGAGAACATCTTCGGCCCGACACCGTGCCGCTCGCTGCGCTACTGCCGCAGCTGCAAGCAGCCCTTCGAGCAGTTCAAGACGATCTGATGAGGTGGTGCCTTGGGCCGCCGCTCGTTGCCGGACTGGCTCTGGTCGCGGCCGGCTGCGGCGGCGGTGGCAGCGACCGCCTGTCCAAGTCCGAGTTCATCACGCGCGCGGATGCGATCTGCGCCAAGTACGAACAGCGCGTCCGCACCGCGATGAAGGGCATCCAGGCCGGGAGCGCCACGCAGCTGGCAAGCGCGATCGAGCGGGTGCTGCCGGTGATCCGCACCGGTAACGACGAGCTTCGCGCTCTCGAGCCGCCCGAGAACCTGCAGGACCGCTTCGACCGCTGGATGCGGATCTCGGACGCAGAGGTGAACGCGGCGAAGAAGCTCGACGACGCCCTGCGCAAGAACGACCAGCCGGCCGTCCAGGCGGCCTTCGCGCAGTTACAGGAAAGCGACGCGGCGCAGGACCGGCTGGCCCGCGAGGAGCTGGGGCTGAAGGGGTGCGCCTCCGGCTCGGGCGGCAGCTAGGACTCGACGCCGACGTTGAAGCTCGGGTAGCGGTCGGTCAGCAGGAGCACGTACGCGTAGGTCTGCGTCTCGATCCGCAGCGCGAGCGCGGCGAAGTTCCGCAACCCCTCGGGCACCCGCCCCGTCACGAGCGCGACGAACCAGCTGAAGATCGCCAGCAGCTCCGACAGGTTCGAGAGGATGTTCGTCACGATCAGGGCCGGGATCGCGAGGATGATCCGGAAGAAGACCGTCAGCCGGTTCTGCGGTGCCGGTGGGTCGACGTCGAGGTCGATCGGGTAGCTGCCCGGCCGCCCGGCGAACCCTGGGAAGGGGTCGGCGATGAGCAGGAGGTAGGCGCGCAGGTGCGTGACGTACCGCAGGAAGGTCGCGAGGAACGTGTGCAGGCCGTCCGGGGTGCGGCCCATGAAGAGCGTCGCGAACCAGCTCACGATCCAGGCGAGGATGGCGATCACGCCCCAGAGCGAGGCCCAGAGCAGGCCCGGGATGGCGAGGATCAGGCGGAAGAAGACGGTGAGACGATTCCGCTGGAGGTCGTCGTTGACGACGAGTCGGACGGGGTGCTGAGCGACGGGTGTGGAGGCGGTGGTTTCCATGCTCCGATCGTAGCCGGGGCGTCAGCGGCCCTCGAACCGCGGCTCGCGCTTCTCGAGGAAGGCGGCGACACCCTCGCGGAAATCGGCGGTCGCGGTTGCGGCCGACTGGAGCTGCGCCTCGAGCTCGAGCTGCTCCTCGAGGGTCGCGTTCTCGGCGTGGTCGAACAGGCGCTTCGTCAGCCCCACGCCCCGGGTGGGCATGGCGGCAAGCTCGGCCGCCCTCTCCGCCGCGCGCTCGGCCAGGCGCTCGTCCGGCACGACCTCCGAGACGAGCCCCCACTCGAGCGCCTCGGCCGCACTCAGCCGGCGGCCCGAGGTCATCCACTCGAATGCGCGCGCGGTCCCCAGCAGTCGGCGCACGAAGTAGGTGCCGCCGGAGTCAGGCACGAGGCCGATGTTGATGAAGGCCGGGACGAAGGTCGCACCCTCCGCCGCGAGGCGCAGGTCGCAGGCGCACGCGAGCGAGAGCCCCGCGCCCGCCGCGGGCCCGTTCACCGCGGCAAGCACCGGCTTCTCGAGGGCGCGCAGCGCGAGGACGTTCGGGTGGTAGTTCCCCCGGAGCCGCTCGCCGATGTCGCCCGGGTCCTCGCGGAACTCCGTCAAGTCCTGGCCGACGCAGAAGCCGCGTCCCGCGCCGGTGACGACCACGGCGCGAACCTCGTCCCCGCGCGCCTCCTTCAAGGCGGCGCCGAGCGCGCGGTGAAGGTCAGCATTGAATGCATTGAGGACGTCGGGCCGGTTGAGCGTGATCGTCAGGACCGCGCCGGCGCGACTCGTCTCGACCTCCGCCATCGACGCAGCCTACAACCGAGTTGCTAGCTTCGAGCCGTGCCCGATCCGACCTTCATCGCCGACCCGCCGAGCGAGGCAGAGGCGCTCGATGCGTACTCGCGTGCTGTGATCTCCGTGGCCGACCGGCTCGCGCCCTCGGTCGCAAATCTGCGCGTCTCGCACCGCGGCCGCGGAGGAAGGCGACTCAACGGAGGCGGCAGCGCCGTCGTGATCACCCCCGACGGCTTCATGCTCACCTCGGCGCACGTGATCGCGCAGAGCGAGGGCACCGGCCGCGCCTCCTTCGTCGACGGGCGCGAGCTCGGCTTCGAGGTGGTCGGCTCCGACGTTCACTCGGACCTGGCGGTGCTGCGCGCCGAGGCCCACGACCTGGTGGCCGCCGAGCTCGGCGACGCGGAGCGCCTGCGCGTGGGGCAGCTCGTCGTCGCGATCGGCAACCCGAACGGCTTCGCCGGCTCGGTCACGGCGGGGGTCGTCTCCGCGCTCGGCCGCTCGCTTCCGACGCAGAGCGGGCGGGTGGTGGACAACGTGATCCAGACCGACGCCGCGCTCAACCCCGGAAACTCCGGCGGCGCGCTCGCGGACGGAGCCGGGAACGTGGTCGGCGTAAACACCGCGGTCGCGGGAGTCGGCCTCGGCCTCGCCGTCCCGGTGAACGCAGCCACCCGGCAGATCGTCGGCGCCTTGATGACCGAAGGCCGCTTCCGCCGCGCCTATCTAGGGATCGCAGGTGGCGCCCGGCCACTGCCGCCGCGACTCGCCCGGCAGCTCGGCCGCGAGGCGGGCGTCGAGGTAGTCCAGGTGGTCGAAGGCACTCCGGCGGCCGCGGCGGGCCTGAGACCCGAGGACCTGATCGTCGAGCTCGACGGCGCGCCGGTCACGGGCGTGGACGACATCCAGCGCCTGATGGTGGTGGAGCGGATCGGTGCCACGGTGCCGGTCCGGGTGCTCCGCGAAGGCCGGGAGCTCGAGCTGGAGCTCGTGCCGGCCGAGCTCGAGGGCTAGGCGACTAGGCCGGTCCCGGGCCAGCGCCCGCGTGGCGCTCGTGTCCGGCCAGCTACCCACGAGCCGGCTCAGCGGCCCGTGAACTCGGGCGGGCGCTTCTCGGTGAAGGCCGTTAGCCCCTCTCTTGCGTCCTCGCTCGCGAAGGCGAGGTAGAGCGCCCGCCGCTCGGCCTCGAGACCGGTGGCTAGCGTCGACTCGAAGGCGCGGTCGACCGACTCCTTCGCGAGCCGCGTGGCCACCGGTCCCTTGGCGGCGATCTCGCGCGCGACGCGCTTCGCCTCGTCGAGCCAGGCCTCCTTCGCGACCACGCGCGCGACGAGGCCTGCGGCAAGCGCCTCGCGCGCCGAGAGCCGTCGGCCGCTCAGGATCACGTCCATCGCGAGTGCCTTCCCGACCGCACGGGTGAGACGTTGCGTGCCGCCGGCCCCGGGGATGATCCCGAGCCCGGTCTCCGGCTGGCCGAACTGCGCGGTCTCCGAGGCGACGATCAGGTCGCAGGACATCGCGAGCTCGCAGCCACCTCCGAGGCAGTAGCCCGAGACGGCCGCGACGAGCGGCGTCCAGAGCGCGCGGATCGCGTCCCAGCGCTCGATTCGCCGCTGGTAGTAGAGCTCGATCGCAGAGACCTGGGCCAGCTCGCCGATGTCGGCCCCTGCGGCGAAGGCGCGCTCCGACCCACCGAGCACGATCGCCCGCACCGACTCGTCGCGGTCGAGCTCCTCTAGCGCCGACACGAGCTGGTCCATCAGCTCGTCCGAGAGCGCGTTCAGCGCCTCCGGCCGGTTGAGCAGGACGACCGCGACCGGCGTCTCCCGCTCGACGAGCACGACCGGATCAGCCATGTCCCCTCGGCGCCGCCCCTTCAACAGTGACAGTCACTGTGACTGTCACTGTGACTGTCCCCGGGACCCGGCGAAAACGGGCGCGGCCGTCACTTACGCTCCAGGAAGCGCTCGATCGCCTTCCGCGGCTCCTCGGTCGCCATCGAGAGCGCGAGCCAGTCGCGCGCGTGGTTGATCGTCTCGTGCCACGCGAGGTCCTTCCAGAAGTTCAGATGCTGCTTCGCGTAGCGTGTCGTCTGCGGAAGCTTCCGCGCGAGGTTCTCGACCACGGCGTCCACCTTCGCGTCGAGCTCAGCCGCGGGAACGGCCCAGTTGACGAGCCCCCACTCCTCGGCCTTGCGCGCCGGAAGCTCCTCGCACATGAGCACGATCTCGCGGGCGCGCCGGTCGCCGACCATGATCGTCAGCCACTGCGTGGCGCCGCCGGCCGGCACCGAGCCGTGCTCCGGCCCCACATGCCGGATGAAGGCGTCGTCCACCATCACCGCGAGGTCGCAGGCCATCTGCAGCTCGTTCCCGCCGCCGACCGCGATCCCGTTGATCCGCGCGAGCGTCGGCTTGCCGATCTCGCGCAGCCGGTCGTGGGCGTCCTTGAACGCCCCGAACCACTTCCAGTACTCGGTCGGCTTGCCCAGGTAGTCGTCGGCCCACGACTTGAGGTCGGCGCCGACGCAGAAGGCTCGCCCGGCTCCCGTCAGGACGACGACACGAATCTCGTCGTCCCAGGAGGCGTCCTCGCAGGCGCGCGCGAGCTCACGCAACATCTGGAAGTCGAAGGCGTTCAGGACCTCGGGCCGGTTGAGCGTGATCGTGGCCCGCGGCGGCGCCTTCTCGTACACGATCCGCTCGAAACCGAGCTCGTCCGGCGGACAGCGGCCGTCGGTGCGGCGGGCTGGCGCTCGCTCACGAAACGGTCCGCGAAGAGGACGTGGAAGCGCCCGCCCATCTCCATCGCGTCCTTGCCGGTCGCCATGAACTCCTCGCTTCGCGCAGCCTCCTTGAAGGCCTCGCGGTCGGGGAACTCCCACTCGGCGTAGTAGGCGTACGGCGGCTCGCCCATCGGCGCTCCGAACACCTTCCCGTGCCGGAAGGTCCCTCCGGGCACCTGCCTGCAGAGTTCGCCGTGCCGCTCGTACTGCTCCGGATCCGGCTCGCTTTCGTAGAGCACAAAGGCCCTGACCATGCAGCACTCCCCTTTCGTCGGACGGAGCGGAGCCTAGCGCCCAGGACCGGCGAGGGCGTTCGCCTGACCTTTGGTACAGCCAGCCCGCAGCCTCCGACCTATGCGGCGGCCCTGTGGCTGCGAACGGCAAGCAACCACAAGAGGGGAGTGTGTTCCTCTGGCAGTCGCTGGCCGGCTCGTTCTACGCGCCGTGCGTCGACGGCGACTACGGCTTCGGCGTGTTCGGCGACGAGTTGGGCCACACCCTCTTTCGTGTCCGAAGGCCCTGCGATGCTCGCCCCGCCGTGAACGCCCTCGTCGTCGCCTTCGCCGTCCTCGCCGGAGTAGCGGGCTCCGTGCAGGTCGCGGTGATGGCCAAGCTCGGCGACCGGGTCGGCGTCTTCGGCGCCCTCGCGTGGGCGACGACACTCGCGGCGCTGCTCGCCCTCGCGCTGCTCCTCGTGGCGAAGCAGAGCCTCGGCCCCTTCGCAGACGCGGCACGGCAACCGGTCTGGCTCTGGAGCGGCGCGATCATGAGCGTGATCATCGTGCTCGCGATCACGGTCGCAGGCTCGCGCATCGGCGTGATCGCGACCGTCTCGATCCTCCTCGCGGGCCAGTTCGCGGCCGGTGCGGCGATCGACCGCTACGGCCTCCTCGGCGCGGATCGAATCGGTGTCGGGTGGTGGCGCGTCTTCGGCATCGTCCTGCTCGGGATCGGCGCCGGCCTCACGCTGAAGAAGTAGCCGCAGGACGACAGGCGGCTAGTCCGTCGTTGTGAGGGGCGTGAGCACCGGCGCGAAGGTCTGGATCGGCCTCTGGGTGGTCTACATCGTCTGGGGCTCGACGTACCTCGGGATCGAGCTCGCCGGCGAGACGATGCCGGGGGTCTTCGCAGCGGGCGTGCGGTTCACGATCGCCGGCCTCCTCATGCTGGGGTTCGTCGCCTGGCGACGCGGGCTTTCGACCCTGAAGGTGAGACGGGCCCAGCTGGCGTCGGCCGCGGTCGTCGGGTTGCTGCTCCCGGGAGCGAACTCGGTGCTCTTCATCACCGAGCAGAAGGTCCCGATCGGGCTGACCTCGCTGATCATCGCCTCGGTCCCGCTCTGGGTGCTACTGATGCAGCTGGCCGTGAGAGAGAAGCCGGATCGCGTCTCGACGGCCGGGCTGGTGCTGGGATTCGTCGGGATCGTGCTGCTCGTCCACCCCGGCAGCGACACCGGGCCGCTCGGCTACCTCCTGCTGACCGTCCTCGCAGCGTTCATGTGGGCGCTCGGCTCGTTCATCTCGCCGCGGATTCCGGTGCCGCGAGACGCTCTCGTTGCGACCGGGTACGAGATGCTCGCCGGTGGGCTCGTCCTGACGACGATCGGCTCGATCGCCTACAGCCCGAGCGAGCTCGACCCGAGCAGCTGGTCGACCCGCTCGATCCTCGGGCTCGCCTACCTGATCGTCTTCGGCTCGCTGCTCGGCTACAGCGCGTACGTCTGGCTGCTCGCGAACGCTCCGATCGCCAAGGTCTCGACCTACGCTTACGTGAACCCGGTCGTCGCGATCGCGCTGGGCGTGATCGTGCTCGACGAGTCGGTGACCGTGCGAATCGTCGCCGGCGCGCTCCTGATCCTCGTCTCCGTGGCGATCGTCCTCCGCCGGGAGTCGACCGCGGTGGCGCCGCTAGAGCCCGGCGAGGTCGTCCGGCCGGACCGGGACCCGGGTGAGCTCGCGCCCGCTCGCCGCACGTAGCGCTGAGACGACCGCCGCCGTCGAGACGACCGTCGGCGGCTCGCCGACCCCCTTTGCGCCGTACGGGGCGTCGGGCTCCGCCTCCTCGACCAGCTCGGACTCGACCGGCGGCATGTCGAGCGTGGTCGGAATCAGGTAGTCGGTGAAGCTCGCGTTCGTGATCAGGCCATCTCGGGTCTGGATCTCCTCCATCAGCGCCAGCCCGAGGCCCTGCGCCGTGCCACCTTCGATCTGGCCGTACACGGCCTGCGGGTTGAGCGCCTTGCCGACATCCTGGGCTGCGCCGATCCAGACCACGCGCGTGAGACCCAGGTCGACGTCCACCTCGGCGACCACGCGCATGGCAGCACAGATGTAAGCCACGTGGACGCGCTCGCCGGTGACCTGCCCCGTCTCGGGGTCGAGCGGGAACGTGCGCGAATGGTGGTAGCTGCGCTCGAGGTCGACCTCGCCGCCGGTACGGCGGATACTCGCCCAGCGCCTCCTGGCAGGCCAGGCGCACAGCGCCCGCGGCCATCCAGGTCAGCCGCGATGCCGACGCGGAACCGGCCGAGTCGACGCCGTCGGTCGAGCCCGGGGCGAGAACGACGTTCTCGGTCCCGAGCTCGGTGCGCGCGACCTGGAGGATCACGTTGGTGACGCCCTGGCCGACCTCGGCGGCCGCACAGTGCACCTCGGCGGCCAGCTCCTCGTCGGCGCCGGGCCAGAGCCGCACCCGCGCAGCGCACGCGTCGTCGAAGCCTTCCGAGTAGCAGACGTTCTTGAAGCCGACCGCGAAGCCGACGCCGCGGCGCACGCCCTCCCCGCGAGTCGTGTTGCCGGCGCCGCCCGGGAGCCGGATCGGGTCCCGCGGGAGCTCTTCCGCCTCGGGCACGCGCAGTGCGGCCGCCCGCCGGATCACCTCCGCCACCGGGAGCGAGCCCTTCACGACCTGGCCCATGGGCATCGTGTCGCCGGGCTCGAGCGCGTTCAGCAGTCGCAGCTCCACGGGATCGATCGCGAGCTCGGCGGCGAGCTTGTCCATCTGCGCCTCGTGCGCGAAGCAGCCCTGGACGGCGCCGAAGCCGCGCATCGCTCCGCAGGGCGGGTTGTTCGAGTAGACGCAGGTCGACTCGATCAGCGCGTTGTCGACCTTGTAGGGGCCGCAGGCGAACGAGGCGGCGTTCGAGGTGACGGCCGCCGAGCTGGAGGCGTACGCCCCGCCGTCGAGCAGGATCCGCGCGCGGACGCAGACGAGCTTGCCCTCGCGGGTGGCACGGTGCTCCATCCAGATCTTCGCCGGGTGCCGGTGCACGTGGCCGACGAACGACTCCTCGCGGCTGTAGACGATCTTCACGGGCCGGCCCGTGTGCAGGGCGAGCATCGCGCCGTGAAGCTGCATCGACAGGTCCTCGCGCCCGCCGAAGGCGCCACCGACGCCGGCGAGGTGAATTCGAACCTGCTCCTTCTCGAGCCCGAGGCACGGGGCGACCTGGTCGCGGTCGACGTGCAGCCACTGCGTCGCGACGTAGACGTCGACCCCGCCCTCGCCGTCCGGCACCGCGAGGCCGGATTCCGGCCCGAGGAACGCCTGGTCCTGGATGCCGAGCTCGTAGACGCCGCTGACCGAGACGTCGCCCTCTGTGTCGGGGTCGCCGTGCCGGACGACGATCGAGCGCAGCACGTTCGGCCGCGGGTCCTCCCGGAAGCCGTGGCCGGCGGTCGGGCTCCCGTCGTGGATCGGCGCCTGCTCAGTGGCGTGCTCGGGGTCGACGACCGGCTCGAGGGGCTCGTATTCGACCGCGATCTTCTCGGCCGCGCGCCGCGCCTGCTCCGGGTGCTCGGCGGCGACGAGGGCGACCGGCTCGCCGAAATAGCGGACGCGGTCGATGGCCAGCACGGGCTGGTCGGCGAACTCGAGCCCGTAGGTCTTCGCGCCGGGGACGTCGGCGTGGGTCAGCACAGCGTGGACGCCGGTCATCGCAAGCGCCTGCGAGATGTCGAGCCCCAGGATGCGGGCGTGCGCGTGGGGGCTGCGCACCGTGTGGCCCCAGAGCATCCCGGCGGCGACCAGGTCGCTCGCGTAGGCGAACTCGCCGGTGACCTTCGGGATCGCGTCGATCCGCTTGACGCTCTCCCCGACCCGGCCGACCTCGAGCTGCGCTCCCGATCCTTGTAACAGTCTGTTACTTGAAGGTTCGGGTCGCGCTCCGGCCGGGGAATTCTCGGGGCCGCCCCCTTGTAACAGACTGTTACTTGGACGCATCAGGCGCCTCGTGTTGCAGCCAGCTTGACTGCGTCGAAGATCTTCGCGTAGCCCGTGCAGCGGCAGAGGTTGCCCGAGAGCGCCTCTCGCATCTCGTCCTCGGTCGGTTCCGGAGTCCGCTCGAGGAGGTCGGCGGTCGCGACGACGAGGCCCGGCGTACAGAAGCCGCACTGGACGGCGCCGGTCTCGGCGAACGCCTCCTGCACGCGGTGCAGGTGACCGTCCTGCGCGAGCCCCTCGACCGTCACGACATCGTGGCCGTCCGCCTGGGCGGCGAGCACGAGGCACGCACAGACGAGCGTGCCGTCGAGAAGCACCGAGCACGAGCCGCACTCACCCTGCTCGCAGGCATTCTTCGAGCCGGGCAGGCCCAGGCGCTCGCGCAGCGCGAACAGCAGGCTCTCGCCTTCCCAGACCTCGGCGTCTCGACGCTCGCCGTTGACGGTCAGCCGGATCCTCACGCCAGACAGCGCTCCAGCGCTCGCTTGGTCAGGACACGGAGGGCATGGCGGCGGTACTCCGCAGTGCCGCGGACGTCGTCGATCGGGCTCGCCGCGGCGGCGACGCGCTCGGGGAGCTCCTCGCGCGCCTCGAGCGGGGCGGTCACGAGGCCCGGCACAGGGCCGGCCGAGCCGAAGGAGGCCCGCACCTCGCCGCGCTCCTCGTCCACCGCAACCGCCAGGGAGACGACCGCGATCACCATCGCGTTGCGCGGGCCGACCTTCATGAACGTCTGCCTCGGGCCGGTCGGTCGCAGATGCACCGCCGCAATCAGCTCGTCGGGCTCGAGCGCGTTCCGCTTCGGGCCAAGCAGGAAGTCCCTGAGCGAAACGCGTCGCTCGCCGGTCGTGCTCTGGAGCACAAGCTCCGCTTCGGCGACCAGGAGAGGAGGGAGGGCGTCCCCGGCCGGGGAGGCGGTGCCGAGGTTCCCGCCGATCGTGCCCCGGTTGCGGATCTGCGGGCCGCCGACGGTACGCGAGGCCTCCGCGAGCGCAGGTACCGCCTCGGCGAGCTGGGCCTCCATCGCCTGGGTGTACGTGAGCCCCGAGGCGAGGCGGAGCGTCCCGTTGTCGCGCGACCAGCCGCGCAGCTCCGGGACCTCGTTCAGATTCAGCAGCACCTCCGGGCGTCCCCGATCGAAGTTGAGCTCCACCATCACGTCGGTGCCGCCCTGGATTGGCAGCGCGGCAGGGCGTTCGGCCTTCAGCCGCAGCGCCTCGTCCAGCGACCGAGGGGTGAGGACCTCCACGCTCCGGCAAGGGTATCGTCGCGCCATGCCCGACCTTGGCCGACGGCTGGCGGTGGCGCGGGGAGACGAGCCGGCCGACCTCGTGGTGCGTGGGGGGCGCGTCTTCTCGGTGTTCACGCGCGAGTGGCTCGACACCGACGTCGCCGTCGTGGAGGGCTACATCGCCGGCCTCGGCGACTACGAGGGCGCCGAGACAATCGACGCATCCGGCCGCTACGTGGTGCCGGGCTTCGTCGACGCGCACATGCATCTCGAGACCACGAAGCTCCTCGTGGAGGAGTTCGCGCGGCTCGTGCTCCCGCTCGGCACGACCACCGTCGTCGTCGACCCACACGAGATCGCGAACGTGCTCGGGACCGACGGGGTCCACTGGCTCCTCGACGTCTGCGGCGGCGTGCCGCTCGACGTGTACTTCATGGCCTCCTCGTCTGTGCCCGCCTCTCGTTTCGAGTCGCCGCGGCGCCCGCTGTCGCCCGGCGATCTCGAGGGCCTGCTGCGCCGGCGGCGTGTGATCGGGCTCGCCGAGATGATGAACTTTCCGGGCGTCGTCTCGGGCGACCCGTACGAGCTGGCCAAGCTCGCCCTCCCCGGTGCCCAGCACGTGGACGGCCACGCACCCGGCGTGATGGGCAAGGCGCTGAACGCCTACGCCTCGGCCGGGATCCGCTCCGACCACGAGGCGTTCACGATCGAAGAGGGGCGGGAGCGACTGCAGGCGGGGATGTGGCTACTGATCCGCGAGGCCTCCGCGGCCAAGAACCTGCACGCGCTGCTCCCGTTGGCCAAGGAGTACGGGCCGAGCCGCATCGCCTTCTGCACCGACGATCGCGAGCCCGAGCACATCGCCGAGGACGGCCACGTCAACTCGATGGTGCGGGACGCCGTCGCAGCCGGGATCTCGCCCGAGGACGCGCTCGTGATGGCGACCCTCAACCCGGCTACCTGGCATGGCCTGGCGCACCTGGGCGCGGTCGCGCCCGGCTATCAGGCCGATCTCCTCCTGCTGACCGAGCTCGAGAGCTTCGTCCCCGAGGCCGTCCTCAAGCGCGGCCGGCCGGTGAGCGAAATCGAGCGGGTCGACGTGCCCGAGTGGGTCAAGCACACGGTGCGCGTTCGGCATGTCGCCGCACGCGACTTCGCGATCCCGTGGGAGGGAGGTCAGGCGCGCGTGATCGGGGTGATCCCCGACCAGATCGTGACCGACTCGCTCGTCGAGGAGCCGACCCTCGAGGACGGTCACGTCGTCGCCGACCCCAGCCGCGATCTGGCCAAGATCGCCGTGATCGAGCGCCACCTCGGGACCGGGCGGATGGGTCTCGGGCTCGTGCGCGGATTCGGCCTGCGCTCCGGCGCGCTCGCCTCGACCTTCTCCCACGACGCGCACAACATCGTCGTCGTCGGCGTCGAGGACCAGGACATGGCGCGCGCCGTCGCTCGGCTGACCGAGATCGGCGGCGGGGTGGTCGTGGTCGAGGACCGCGGCGTCCGCGCCGAGCTGCCGCTCCCGATTGCCGGAATCATCTCCGACGCACCGCTTGCAGAGGTCGTCGAGGCCAGCCGCGGCTGCATCGACGCAGCCGCCAAGCTCGGCTGCACGCTCGCCTCTCCGTTCCAGACGATGGCATTCCTGGCGCTGTCGGTGATCCCGAGCCTGAAGCTCACCGACCAGGGATTGGTCGACGTCGACCGGTTCGAGCTGGTGTCCCTCCAAGCGTGAGGCGTCTCTTCGCCAATGCCTACGTCGTCGTCATGGACGACGCCGGCACCGAGCACGGCTCCGGCTGGGTGCTGGTCGAAGACGGCGTGGTGGCAGAGAACGGCGGCGGGCCGGAGCCCGAGGCGGACGTCCGCGACGACCTCGGCGGCGCGCTCGTCACGCCAGGCCTCGTCAACACCCACCACCACCTGTACCAGACGCTCACGCGCGCCCGCGCGCAGGAGGCCGACCTCTTCACCTGGCTGAAGACGCTCTATCCCGTCTGGGCGCGAATCGACGCCGAGGCGGAGCACGCTGCGGCCAGGACCGGCCTGGCCGAGCTCGCGCTCTCCGGCTGCACGACCGTCTTCGACCACCACTACGTCTTCCCGCGTGGCGGCGGCGACCTCATCGAGGCGGAGATGTCGGCGGCGGGAGAGCTCGGCGTACGGCTGATCCCCTCCCGGGGCTCGATGGACCTCGGCGAGTCGGCGGGCGGGCTCCCGCCCGACGCGCTCGTCGAGGATCCCGACGAGGTGCTGGCCGAGACCGAGCGGCTGGCCATGCGCTACCCCGAGCTCGTGGTCGCCCCCTGCTCGCCCTTCTCCGTCTCCGGCCGGCTGATGCGCGAGTCTGCCGAGCTCGCCCGGCGGCTGGGCCTGCAGCTACACACCCACCTCGCCGAGACGGTCGAGGAAGAGGAGTACTGCCGCGAGCTCTACGGCTGCCGGCCGGTCGAGTACCTCGAGCAGCTCGGCTGGCTCGACGGCGACGTCTGGTGCGCGCACTGCGTCCACCTCGACCACGGCGACATCGCGCGCTTCGCGAAGACCGGCACGGGCGTCGCGCACTGTCCGACCTCGAATCTCCGCCTCGGGGCGGGCGTGGCGCCGGTGCGGGGCATGCTGGACGCCGGAGTGCGGGTCGGCCTCGGCGTCGACGGCTCCGCCTCGAACGAGCGCGGAGACCTCAGCCTGGAGGTCAAGCAGGCGCTGCTTGTCGCCCGCGGCCTGAACGGGCCCGAGGCGCTAACGGCCCGAGAGGCGCTGCGGCTCGGCACCCGCGGTAGCGCAGGCGTGCTCGGCCGCGACGACCTCGGCTCGCTCGAGCCCGGCCGCAGCGCCGACCTGGCGATCTGGCGGACGGACGGGCTGGAGCTGGGCGGTGCGTGCGACCCCGTCGCCGGGCTGGTGCTGAGCGGGCCGCACCGTGTCGACCGCCTCGTCGTGACGGGAGAGGACGTCGTCCGCGAAGGCCGGCTCGTACGGGCCGACGAGCGGGCGATCGCGCAGGAGCACCGCCGCCAGGCGGAGAAGTTCACCGAATGAGCGTCTCGCTCTCGACCCACGTGCTCGACACCGAGCGCGGCCGACCGGGGAGCGGCGTGCGGGTGGAGCTCTTTCGCGGAAGCGAGCAGCTGGCGGCCGGCGAGACCGACGGCGAGGGCCGCATCGCCGCGCTCGCCGAGGGGCTCGAGGCCGGGTCATACCGACTCGTCTTCCACCCCCCCTCGCCGTACTTCCGGCGGGTCGAGCTCGAGGTCGAGCTCGACGACGGGCACCACCACGTCCCACTGCTCGTCTCCTCCTACTCGTGCGCAACCTACCGCGGCAGCTGAGCGCCGAGGAGCTCGCGGAGCTCTTCGAAGGACGGACGCGCTTCGTCGAGCTCCTCGCGGAGCGCGAGGATCCGCTCGATGCGGCGCCGGACGTGATCGGCGAGCTGACCGAGGCCGAGAAGCTGGAGGCCCTGAACGCGCATCCGGCGATCGGGTCGCGCAACCTCTCGCCCCGCTCGGCCGCCGAGCAGGGCGCCGACGCCGACCCCGTCGTCCAGACCGAGCTCGCCTACCTCAACCAGGTTTACGAGGAGAAGTTCGGCTTCCGCTTCGTGGTCTTTGTCGACCGCCGGTCGAAGGCCGAGATCCTCGAGGTCCTCCGGCAGCGGCTCGAGCGCACGCGCGACGACGAGCTCGAGACCGCGCTCACGGAGCTGGTGGCGATCGCGCGCGATCGCTGGGCTCGCGGCTGATGGATCCGTACGCAAACGAATGGCTGCAGTTCCTCGCCCGCTGGCTCCACGTGATTGCCGGGATCGCATGGATCGGCGCCTCGTTCTACTTCATCGCGCTCGACAACCACCTGCGACCCCCGGCGGACGCGAAGGACGCGGATCGCGGCGTCGGCGGAGAGGCCTGGGAGATCCACGGGGGCGGCTTCTACCAGGTGCTGAAGTACCGGCTCACGCCCCCGCGGATCCCCGAGCCCCTCTACTGGTTCAAGTGGGAGGCCTACACGACCTGGCTATCGGGCTTCGCGCTGATGGTGATCCTCTACTACTTCAACGCGGACACGTACCTGATCGACCCGAGCGTGGCCGACCTGAGCACGACGGAGGCGATCGCGATCAGCATCGGTGGCCTCGTCCTCGCGTGGGTGGTCTACGACGGGCTCTGCCGGGTGGTACGCAGCGAGCTGGTCCTTGCGGTCGTGCTGCTCGCGCTGACGACGCTCGCAGCGTGGGGAGCGAGCGAGCTCTTCAGCGGCCGGGCCGAGTACATGCAGATCGGGGCCATGCTCGGGACGATCATGGCCGGCAACGTCTTCTTCGTGATCATCCCCGCGCACTGGGATCTGATCCGGGCGAAGGAGGCGGGGCGGGAGCCCGATCCGGCGCCGGCGCTTCGCGCCAAGCAGCGCTCGGTGCACAACAACTACCTGACGCTGCCGGTGGTCTTCGCCATGCTCAGCAACCACTTCCCGGTGGCCTACGGCCACAGCCGGTCGTGGCTGATCCTGGTCGTCCTGATGGCGATCGGCGCCTGGATCAGGCACTTCTTCAACCTGCGCCACGCCGGGCGGACGGTGTGGTGGATTCCGGCCACGGCGGCTCTCGGGATCGCGGCCGTCGCGGTCGCGATCCGCCCGGACGACGGCTCCAGCTCCGCTGCGACGGGAGCGTCGGCGGTCTCGTTCGCGCAGGCGCGCGCGATCGTGCAGCAGCGCTGCGTCCCCTGCCACTCCGCGCACCCGACGAGGATGGACTCGGCGCCGCTCGGGATCGCCTTCGACACCCCCGAGCAAATTCACGCCCAGGCGGCCCTGATCGAGCAGGTGGCGGTCGACTCGAACGCGATGCCGCTCGGGAACGTGACCGGGATGACACAGGCCGAGCGCGATGAGCTCGGCGCCTGGATCCGCCAGGGCGCGAAGATCAAGTAGGTTCCGCCGATGCTCGAGATCGTCGCGGGCGGGTACCGCTTCGAGGCGCGACTGGAGGAGGAGAGCTGCCCCGGCGACAGTCGCGGCGTTCCGGCGGCTGCTGCCGCTCGAGAGCCGGATCATCCACGTCCGCTGGAGCGGCGAGGCCTGCTGGATCCCGTTCGGCGACCTCGACGTCGGCTTCGGCCCGGAGAACGCGACCTGCTATCCGGCGCCTGGACAGATCCTCTTCTACCCTGGCGGCGTCAGCGAGACGGAGATCCTCTTCCCGTACGGGCCGACCGCATTCGCGAGCAAGGCCGGGAAGCTGGCCGGAAACCACCTCGCGACAGTGCTGGGGCCCGGCCACGAGCAGCTGGGCGAGCTCGGGCAGAAAACGCTCTGGGAGGGCGCGCAGCCGATCCGCTTCGAGGAGAAGTAGCCCGACACCCCACCCTTGGGTGGGGATGAGAGCTTCCACCCGCCACCCGCCGTGAGCGTAGCCGGAAAACGCCCACCGGTCTGTGACGGGGCTGCGCCGCAACGGCAGCTAATCGTCCACAGCATCCACCAGCCGCTCCAGCGCCCCCGTGAGCCTGTCGACCGCGAGCGCGATGTCTTCGCTGGACGAGAGCTCGTCCGGCGAATGACTGATCCCGCCGTTCAGGCTGCGCACGAACAGCATCCCGGTCGGGACACCGGCCGCGGCGAGCACCATCGCGTCGTGTCCAGCACCGGAGACGAGCTCCGGAGCGCCCGGCAGGACCGAGCGCAATACCTCAAGCGGCGGCCCTGACATCGCGATCGGGTCCTGCCGCCACGCAGGCTCGAAGCCGATTTCCTCAATGACCGCCGTCAGCTGCTCGGCGGTCCGTGCACGAACGTCGACAGATGCCGTCACCCGCGCCGGTACCACGTTTGCGACCCCGGGCTCGATCTCGAGTGCACCGACCGTCGCCCGCGCGCCGTCCCGGGCGCTGGCCCGCACCCGGAGGACGAACTCGGCCGCCTCGACGAGCGCATCCGCCCGCTCGTCCATCGGCGTCGTCCCCGCATGAGCGGCATACCCCTCGAAGGTGAGGCTCCCTCGCGCCTGGCCCGCGATCGCCGTGACGACGGCGAGCGGCTCCCCGAGGCGCTCCAGGATCGGCCCCTGCTCGATGTGCAGCTCCAGGAACGCGTCTGGGTGCTCCGCGAGCCGCCGACTGCCCATCGGCCCCGACTCCTCGGCCCGGAACGCCACGACGGCAAGCGGCGTGCCGGCGAGTCGTTCGGCCGCCTCGATCGCCGCGACGACGCCGAGCGCGCCGTCGAACCTGCCACCGTCGGGGACGGTGTCGAGATGCGATCCCGACCAGACCCGCGCCTCGCCGCGGCGGCCGAAGAGATTGCCGACCTCGTCGCTGGAGACCTCGAGACCCGCGTCGCGCATCCATTCCGCCGCCAACGCATGGGCCGCGTCCTCCTCGGGTGTGTACGCGAGCCGCGTGCCCCCGCCGATTGCGTAGAGCTCGTCGAGACGCTCGAGGACACGCACCAACACACTCTACGACCGCAGCGGCCGGAGAAGCCGCGTCCCGAGCAAGGGAAAGAGCGCGGCGAGACCGAATCCGAGGCGCCACGACGAAGCGGCAACGATCGCCGCGAACACGGGCGGCACGATCGCACCGGCGGCGGACAGGGCCGTCTGTTGCATCCCGAGCGCCGCGCCGCTCCTGCGCATCCCCGCGAGCTCGGCCGCCGCCGTGAACGAGAGCCCGTTCCAGGACATCGCCAGCCCGCCTGCGACGACGAAGGCGGCGACGAGCACCCCGGCGGGAGCGTCGAGCAGGACCACCGCCACCGCGAGCGAGGCGCTGCTCGCGAGGCCGACGAGCCGCAACGGCACGATCCGCGAGCGAATCACGTCCGACCAGCGGCCGCAGCCGATCCGCAGCCCGGCCGCCAACACCTGCACTGCCGCCAGGACGGCCGCGGCTTCCCCGTCCGAGAACCCGCGCTGGTCGTGCAGGAACAGCACGACGAACCCGGTGATCGCCACCTGCGCCACGATGTAGAGGCTGCTCGCGCTGCAAAGGAGCACGAGCCGCGGATCGCGCAAGGTCTCGCCGAGGCCCTGCGCCTCGAGCACATCCGCCGCCGGCTCGCGCTCCCTGATCACGACCACGCCGAAGAGCGCTCCGCAGAAGCAGAGCAGCGCGAGGAAGACGAACGCCGAGCGGAGCCCCAGCATCGGCAGCACCACCGCCGCCAAGAAACCTCCGAGCGGGATCGCCGTCTGCCGGACCCCGAGCGCGAGACCGCGCTCGCTCGGCCGGAAACCACTGCATGACAGCACGCCCACTGGCCGAGTTGACGCTTGCTCCGGCGGCACCCGCGAGCCCGAGCAGGAGCACGAGGCCTACGAATGCGCCCGCGTATCCGGCAGCGACGAGAGCGCCTCCGCAGATCAGCAGCCCGGCCGCGAGCACCAGCCGCTCTCCGACCCGGTCGGCCAGGAGCCCCCACGGCAGCAATGTGAACAGCGCGCCGACCCAGAGGCTGTCGAGCACGACGCCGACCTGGACGAGACTGAGGTCGTAGGCGTCGCGGATGGCCGGCGCGAGCACGGGCAGGCCGATCAGGACGGCCGCGAACGAGGTCTGGGCCGCGGTCCCCGCCGCGAGCACCAGCCAGCGGTAGCGAGTCGGCCTGCTGGGCTACAGGCCGAACGGGTTGAACGGCTTCGGGCTCGTCGAGACGATCACGCTCTTCGTCTCCAGGTAGGCGTCGAGCGTCTCGAGCCCGAGCTCGCGGCCGAAGCCGGACTGCTTGTAGCCGCCGAACGGGATGCCGGGGAAGGCGGTGTACGGCATGTTGATCCCCACGGTGCCTGCCTTGATCCGCCGCGCCAGTCGGTGGCCCCGGGCGGGATCGCCGGTCCAGACGGTCGCCATCAGGCCGTAGCGCACGTCGTTCGCGATCCGGGCGGCGTCTTTCTCGTCCTCGAACGGGATCACCGTCACGACCGGGCCGAAGATCTCCTCCTGTGCGACCCGCATCGAGTTGTCGACCTTCGCCAGCACGGTCGGCGGGTAGAAGGCGCCCTTGCCCTCGCTCGCCTCGCCCCCCGTCACGACCTCGGCGCCCTCGTCGCGGCCGGTCTCGACGTACCCGTGCACCCGGTCGCGGTGCTCGGTGGAGATCAGCGAGCCGACCTGGGTCTCCGGGTCGAGCGGATCGCCCACCTTCAGCGTTGCCGCGGCCTCGCTGAAGCGCGAGACGAAGTCGTCGTAGGCCGGCTTCTCCACGAGCACGCGGGAGCGCGCCTCGCAGCTCTGGCCCGCCGAGTAGTAGATCGACCACACCGAGCTCGGGATCGCGTCCTCGAGGTTCGCGTCGGCGAAGACGACGTTCGGGCTCTTGCCGCCGAGCTCGAGGATCAGCCGCTTGATCCCGTCGGAGGCGAGCCGCATGATCTCCGACCCGGTCGCGGTCGACCCGGTGAAGGCGATCTTCTCGACCCCGGGGTGCCGCACGAGGTGCGCACCGACGACCGGCCCGGGGCCGGGGACGACGTTGATCGTCCCGGGCGGGAAGCCGACCTCGCTCGCAAGCTCGGCCATCCGCAGGGCCGAGAGCGGCGTCGCCGAGTCGGGCTTCAGCACCACGGTGCAGCCTGCGGCGAGCGCGGGCGCGAGCTTCCAGGTCGTCATCATCAGCGGGTAGTTCCAGGGCACGATCTGGCCGCAGACGCCGACGGGCTCCTTCAGCGAGTAGAAGAGGAGCGAGCCGCCGATCGGATTCGAGCGGCCGGCGATCGAGGCGATCGCCGAGGCGTAGAAGCGGAAGTTCTCGACCGCCTGCGCGAGCTCGGCCTTGACCGACGAGATCGCCTTGCCGACGTTGCGCGCCTCGAGCTCGGCGAGCTCCTTGCGGTTGGCGACGAGCGCATCGGCGAGCGCGTGCAGGAGGCGGGAGCGCTCGGTGGGAGGGGTTTTCGCCCAGTCCCCGGCGAGCGCGGACCGGGCTGCGTCCACCGCGCGGTCGACATCCGCCTCGTTGGCCATCGCCACCTCGGCTAGGGGCTCCCCGGTCGCGGGCTCGACGAGCTCGCGCAGCTCACCGGACGCGGACTCCGCGGATTCTCCGTTGATGAAGAGCCCGTACTCCCGCCCGGTCGCGACCGCCATCGCGCTGACCATAGCAACGCCCTAGGGGCTAACCCGCGCGGACGCCGCCTTCGGCCTCGCTGCAGGCTCAGCGGTGCAAGTAGGCGATCGCGCAGGGCCAGAACTGGCCGGACGGTGAGTTTCGGACCCCGGAAGGCCGAGGGATAATCGAGAGCCATGACGGAGAACGTCCAGGTCGAGGCGGCACGGATCCCGGACCGCGACCGCTTGCTGCGAGAGCTGCGGGAGGCCGGCCTCGACGCGCAGCCCGTCGACGAGGTGGGCATCGAGGTTCCCGTCGAGGGGAAGACCGACGAGGCCGTCGACGAGGTGCTCGGCCACGCCGAGCACCTCATCATGAGCATCGGCGCTCCCTTCGTGCCGATGAAGCACGAAGGCACGATCTACATCCGCCCGCCGCTCGGCTAGGCCTCGAGCCGCTAGTCGGTCACGACGATCCTCACCGTTCCGCCGTCGCTCGGGCTCGCTGTTCGCGTTCCTCCGAACGAGGCGTGCACTCGCCAGTGGCCGATCGACGGCGGTCGCCAGGAGATCCCGGCTCGGCCGTCCCCTCCGAGCCGCAACCGGTAGAGGCGGTAGAAGTGCCAACCGGTCAGCGGGTCGAAGCGGTCGATCTCGAGCCTCACCGCACCTCCGGAGCTGGAGTCGACCGCGACAGAGACCGCCACGGACGAGCCCGGCGAGACGGTCGCGCTACGAAGGCCGTTTGCCAGCACCGTCGTAGTCGTGACGCCCCGCTCGAGCAGCGAGAGGCGGTAACGCCCCGTCGCCCCGGACTCCGCCCGGACGGCGACGAAGTACGTACCCTGGCCCAGCGAGACCGTCAGCCGGCCTGCCCCGCTGGACGACGACAGGCGGCGGCCGTTCTCGTTGAGGACGATCAGCCGCGCGGAGGCCGGCCCCCGCAGCGTGAGCGCCACATCGGCACGCTCCGCAACACGGAAGCGGTACAGATCGACGACGTCGATGCGCGTTCCGGCGACTGAGCCTCGCCGAGTCTGCAGGTTCCGCAACAGCAGCCCGGGAGCGCTGTCGTCAGCGCCGGTGACCGCAGCCTGGAGGTGGTAGCGCTGCCGACTGGGCCTCTGGTCGGAGGCGGTCACGAGCAGGGTGTAGAGGCCACTGCCGCCGAACCCCGGCGTGTAGGTGAAGTAGCCGCCGCAAGGGACTACCTGCAGCGGGGCGCCCGCGAACGAGCGTGTCCCCGGCCTGAAGAGCGACATCGTGATGCACCGCCCGCGGGCGGGCGAGAGATTGATCCGGTATTGGACGCCCGCCTTCATGCGCAGCGACCACGCGTCGTCGTAGTCGCTGATCGGTTCGACCCAGGAGCTGACCCCTTTGCGGAGCAGCGTGCGTCCCGGTGGCCTCGACGACGGTTCCTGCCGAAAGACGGTCAGCCTGAACCTGCCGTCCTCCGAGGCTCGCTCCCGCCCGACCATGACCAGGTAGTCGCCACCGGTGCTGGTGAAGGACAACGCACCGCGGCCGGCTTCGTCCGTCGCCGCGCAGCCGGCCGGGGTCACCCGCGATCGAACGGCGCGGTAGACGGATACGACGGCATCGAGCTCACCGGCTGCCACGACCCGCACGACGATTCGCCCCGAGCCGACGCCCGTGAGCCGGTACCAGACCGTGTCATGGGCCCGCCCGCAGCCGGAGCGAGGATCCGTCGGGTCGTCGGTCGCTTCGACTGTCGTGCCGGAAACCGACGCAGGCAGGCTCCCAACCTGGTTTGCGTTGGCCCGGTTGTCGTTGCCGGGCGGACTGGCGGCGGCGGCCGCCGGAAGGACGAAGAACGCGATGACGAATGCGATTGCGGCCGTTGCTTTCACGGTGGGCCTCCTTGCTCGGGTGGGCCAACCGTCCCGGATGGGCGCAACGCGCAGGTCACATGCCTGTAACGGTTCTGCGACAGCCGCGGGCTTACGTAGCGGCTCGCTCGAAGAGCGCCGCCTGGCCCTGGCCGACCCCCACGCAGAGGGTGGCGAGCCCGTAACGCCCGCCGCGGCGGCGCAACTCGTGCAGCAGCGTCACCACGAGACGCGCGCCGCTCATCCCGAGGGGGTGGCCGAGCGCGATCGCGCCGCCGCTCACGTTCACCTTCTCCGGGTCGAGCCCAAGCTCCCGGATCACGACCAGGCTCTGGGAGGCGAACGCCTCGTTGAGCTCGACCAGATCCAGCTCCTCGACGCCAACTCCGGCTCGCTCGAGCAGCTTGCGGACCGCCGGGACCGGCCCGATGCCCATCACGCGCGGATCGACTCCCGCTACGGCCGAGCCGACGAAGGCGCCGAGCGGCTCGGCCCCGAGCTCCTGCGCCCGCTCCTCGCTCGCGATCACCAGCGCGGCGGCCCCGTCGTTGAGGCCGCTCGAGTTCCCGGCGGTGACCGAGCCGCCCTCGCGGAACGCCGGTTTGAGCGCGGCCAGCTTCTCGCTGCTGGTGTCGGGACGCGGATGCTCGTCGCGCACCGCCTCGCCGACCGGAACCAGCTCGTCCGCGAACCGCCCCTCGGCGTCGGCCTCGGCCCAGCGTCGCTGCGACTGCAGTGCGAACGCGTCCTGCTCCTCGCGCGTGACGCCATAGCGCTCGGCCACGTTCTCGCCGGTCTCGCCCATCGTCTCGAGCGGGAACATCGCCTCCATTCGAGGGTTGGGGAAGCGCCAGCCGAGTGTGGTGTCCCAGACCGTCTGGTTCCCGCGCGGGAACGCGTGCTCCGGCTTGGCCATCACGAGCGGCGCGCGCGACATCGACTCGACCCCGCCCGCGACGAAGAGGTCGCCGTCACCGGCGGCCACGGCGTGACACGCCGACACGACCGCGGAGAGCCCGGAGGCACAGAGCCGGTTCAGCGTCACGCCCGCGACCGACTCCGGCAGGCCGGCGAGCAGCGCGCCCATCCGCGCGACGTTGCGATTGTCCTCGCCGGCCTGGTTGGCGGCGCCGAAATAGACGTCCTCGATCGCCTCACCCGGAATGCCTGCGCGTTCCACAGCGGCCGCGATCACGGTTGCCGCGAGATCGTCCGGTCGCTCGCCGGAGAGCAGGCCGCCGTAGCGCCCGACAGGCGTCCGCACCGCCGAGAGGACGACCGGGCGAGCCATGCCGCCAGCCTATTCGACAGGCTGCGGCTCAGGCCGGGAGCCGCAGCAGGAGCCCGGCGACCGAGTCGAGCAGCCACAACCGGCCGTCGGCCGCGGCGACCCCATTCGCGAACAGCCGCCTGGTGGGGACGACCGACGAGCTCACCGATCCGTTCGCGGCGATGCGCAGGACGGCTCCCGCGACGGGGTCTCCACGAGGCTCGGCGGCGGCCTCGTAGGAGACCACCCAGAGATTGCTGCCGTCGGAACGGACGTCCACGCCGGCCGGGCCGATCTCGGTCGTCCCGAGCACGGCGCCGGTCGCCGGCGAGACGCGCAGGAGGTCGAGGCCGCGGCCCGTCACCCAGAGTGAGCCGCCGAAAGAGGCGATCCGCTCGGCCGCCGAGTTGTCCGCCGGGCCGAGCCCGCTCGCCATCCGCACCACGGCGTTGGTTCCGGGGGTGATCCGGTCGAGCGAGTTCTCGCGGTGGTTCAGCACCCAGATGTAGCCGCCGTCGACCACGAACCCGGCCGGCCCGTCGCCGACGGGTACGCGCGCGCCCGGCCGGTTCGTCCCGGGATCGACGCGCACGAGCGCACGGCCCGGATCGTCGGCTACCCAGAGGGCGCCGGCGCCGGCCCACAGGTACGGCACGTCCGTGCCCAGCCCGATCTCGGCCACGACGCGGTTCGAGGCAGGGGCGATCCGGTAGACGACCGAGCCGTGGAGCGCGACGCCCCAGACGCCGCCTTCCCCGGCCGCGATCGACCAGACGGGAGCCGGGACTGGAATCCGCGCGGTCACCTGACCGGTCGCGAGCGAGACCCGCTGAACCTGGCTCTGCCGGACGCACGCGATCCAGGCCGAGCCGAAGCCGACGGCGAGCGCGTACTGCGGATACGGGATGGCGGCTCCTCCGCAGACCCTGAACGCCCGGGCGCCGGGAAGCGGCGAGACCGGGGGCGGCTGCGGTCGCACCTTGACGGCGCGAAGCGGGAGCGAACGGGTACCGACGCGCGCCGAGAGCCGCCAGATACCGGCACGCGGGAGCACCAGGCGAACCCGGTAGCGGCCGAGTCCCGTCCGCGCCGCCTTGAACGCGAGCCGCTTGCCCACCGGCGGCCGGGCGAACACCAGCGGCGCAACGCGCGGCGCCGGACGTACGACGAGCGTCGCCTTCCACTTCTGCCCGACCACGAGCGCGGACGGCGGCGCGCTCAGCGAGGCATGGGGACCGGCGAGGAGGGCGACGACGAGAGCGGCCGCGAGCACCGGCGCAAACTAGCACGGAACTCGTACTAGTTGCGCTCGGGCGTCTGCGCGGTGGCCGCGCGGAGGGAGCGATGGAGCTCGTCCAGCGCCGCCTCGACCTCCTCCGAAGGGACGCCGAGATGCCCGCGCATCTCCTCGAGTGCGCTCCAGACCGCCGGCGCGGCCGCCTCGACGCGTTTTCGGCCGGCGGGCGAGAGCGTGAGCAGGTGCGAGCGCCCGTCCGCGGGGTTCGGCAGGCGCTCGATCTCCCCGCGCTCGTCGAGTCTCCGGACGGCGTCGGCGAGCGTCGTCGGCGGCACGCCCATCTCGGCGGCGAGGACGGTCGGCGTCACCGGCCCGTCGAGCGCGATCCGGCTCAGAAGCGCGAACTGCTCGTCGCTGACGCCGGCACGCTCCATGTGCTCGGCGACGAGCCGCTCCGCCATGTGGGCGGCGGTCCAGAGCTGCAGCAGCACCGTCGAGCGGCGAGAGCCGGCCACCGACGGAGCTCCTACCTAGCCGACGAACTCGACGCGAACCGGCTGGTCGTACGTCCCCAGCGCCTCCGCCCGCGCGAGCAGCTCGCGCACCGCCTGGCGACCTTCGTCGCCGTAGTCGCAGGTGAGCTCGTTCACGTACATGCCGACGAAGCGGTCGGCCAGCTCGGTGTCGAGGCCGCGGCCGTACTGGAGCGCGTGCTCCATCGCCTCCTCGCGGTTGTCGAGCCCGGCCTGGATCGAGTCGCGGAGCACGTCCGAGAGCTCGAACAGGTTTTCCGCGCCCACGTCGCGCCTGGCCACGTTGGCCCCGAGCGGCAGCGGCAGCCCCGTCTCGAGGAGCCACCACTCGCCCAGGTCGACGACCTTCTTCAGCCCTTCGGCCTCGTAGGTCAGCTGGCCCTCGTGGATCAGCAGGCCGGCGTCGGAGCGTCCCGACTGGACCTCCTCGATGATCCGGTCGAACGGAACCTCGCGGTAGCGGAACCCGCCCAGGCACATCCGCAAGACGAGGAACGCCGTCGTCAGCTCGCCGGGCACGGCGATCTCGAGCCCGCGCAGGTCCGCCGTCGAGAGCTCGTCCCGCGCGACGACGATCGGCCCGTAGCCCGAGCCCATCGACGCCCCGTGCGGGAGCAGGACATAGCGCTCCTGCACCAGCGGGTACGCCGCGAGCGAGATCGCACTCACCTCGAGCTCGCCCTTCAGCGCCCACTCGTTCAGCGTCTGGATGTCCCGCAGGACGTGCTCGAACTCGAAGCGCCGTGGATCGACCTCGCCCGAGGCGAGGCCCCAGAACATGAACGCGTCGTCGGGGTCCGGACTGTGGCCGAGTCGGATCTGCATGAAGCGCCGGAGGCTACCAGGGGCGCAGCGCCGTGATCGTGTGAACCGCGCCGTAGACTGGACCCGTGTCGAAGCCGGTGCTGAGCGACGCGATCCAGGACTACCTCAAGGAGCTGTACCACCTCCAGACCGACGACGGCCGCGTCTCGGTGACGGCCCTCGCGAGAGAGCAGAAGGTCTCGCCCGCCTCGGCGAGCGAGATGGTCAAGAAGCTGGCCGCGCTGCGGCTCGTCGAGCACGCGCCGTACCGGGGCGTCCGCCTGACCCCGGCCGGCGAGAAAGTCGCGGTCGAGGTGATCCGGCACCACCGGCTGCTCGAGCTCTACCTGGCGAAGACGCTCGGGCTCCACGTCGACGCCGTCCACGACGAGGCCGACCGGCTCGAGCACGTCCTTTCCGAGGAGCTCGAGGCGCGCATCGACAGCGCGCTCGGGTTTCCGACCCACGACCCGCACGGCGACCCGATCCCTAACGCCGACCTCGAGTGGCCGAAGTCGCAGGGCTCGAAGGGCTAAGAGTTCGTCAAGCCCTCCCCACTAGGAGCGGCCGAAGAACCAGCGTTCCAGCGGCTTCAGCAGCTCGTTGCGCTCGAACGGATTCACCGGTGCCTGGCGCCCATCCTGGGCCGAGACGAGCGCGTCGTCGCTGAGCGTTCCGTTCGCGGCTTCGAGCGCGTCCGTCAGCTCGTAGCCTTGGAAGACGTAGTCGTCCCGGTGGGGCTCCTCGCTCGACCGGTGCTGGGGATTCACCGCCCGGCCGACGGCCCAGAGCGCCCCCGGCAGCCGCTCGATCCAGATCACGATCCGCTCGGGCTCACCCCGGTCGTCGACACCGTGCACCTCGCGCTCCGCAAACCGGGCGGACGACGGCTTTCTCACACCGGGACCATACTCCGGCGCTCGCTAGGATCGCGGTTGTGCCCGACTTCTCGCGCTTCCTGCGCAATCCGTTCTCGTTCCTGTCCACGCGCACCTCGAAGGAGGATCGGCTCTCGGCCTACGTGATCCGAGAGCACCAGCGCGGCCGGGCGCTCGCCGAGATCCTGGACGACCCCTACGTGCGCAACCGGGCGACGCCGCAGCAGCTGGCGCGCCTGCTCGACCGGCCCGAGGTGATCCACGCGCTGGGCGAGGCCGACGTCGTCGCCGAGCGAGACAGCCTCTCCTAGACGGTCGGCATCTAGACCGTCGTTCCGATTCCCCGCTCGCGCGCCCGCTCGAGCACCAGCGACCCGGCTGCCACGTCCCAGGCGGCGAGGCCGTTCGACTTGAAGACGACGATGTCGTCCGGCTGTTGCCGCCCCGGCAGCTCGCCCGCCACCACCTCCTGGAGCTCCTGTACCTCGAGCCAGTCGAGCACCCCGGCCTCGACCGGCTCGATCAGGTCGCCCGACTCGCGCTTCGCCTGCTCCAGCGAGTCGCAGCAGACGAACGCCGCCCGCTCGAGCACGGCGTTGTCGAGCTCGCGCCTGCGTGGGTCGTTCGCCCCTACCGCGCAGACGAGCGCTCCCGGGCGCAGCCATTCGCCACGCAGCACCGGATCTCGCGATGTGGTCACGGTCACGACGACGTCCTGTTCCGCGGGGTCGCGGTGGCTCTCGCCGGCCTCGGCTCCGACCTCGGCGCAGAACTCGTCCAGCCGGTCCGCGCTGCGGCAGAAGGCGACAACGCGCTCGATCGACGGCACCGCCTCGCGGATGCACGCCACCTGAGTACGCGCCTGCCAGCCACAGCCGATGATCCCGAGCGATGCCGCGTCGTCGCGCGCGAGGTGCTTCGCAGCCACCCCGCTCGCGGCGCCGGTGCGCAGCTGGCCCAGCTTGTCCGCCTCGATCACCGCCGCCAGGCTCGTCGTCTCGGTCTCGAAGAGGACGACCACGAAGGAGGTGCTCTCGTGGCCCGCCGCGTACGACTTCAGCCCCGCGAGGCCCAGTTCTCGGTCGACCGCCCACATCACCGCCAGGGAGCCGTCCTCGAACCGGGTGCGCTGCCGCGGGACGTTGTCGATCTCGCCGGCCGCGAGGCGGTGGAAGCAGGCTTCGACCGCGTCGAGCGCGTCCGTCGGGGCGAGAAGCTCCCCGACCTCCGTCTCGGTCAGGTAGAGCGGCACGGGGCCGCAGGCTACTCGGCCTCGCTAGCCGTGGGCCCAGAGCACGAGAGCGGCGCCCAGCGCGAGCACGGTGCCTACGAGCACCGCCGCGAGCACAAGCCCGCTGCTACCGCCGGAGCCGGACTCGGCGGAAGCCGCGGCCTTGGGAGCAGGCGCGGAGCTGGACTCGTAGACGTAGACGGTGCGGCTCTTCCCCAACGGATCCGGGTTCGCGACGAAGGTCTGGTACTGATCGGCACGGACGAGCTGCATGCGCGCGGCGATCAGCTTCCGGAGGAGCAGGGAGGCCGGAATCGAGTGTCGTCGCACGGCGGCCTTCCAGGTCGATGCCCCGGGCGGAGCCAGCCCGCGGACGAGCCTCGCCGGCCGGGCGACCAGCCGCAAGTGGGCCATCCCGCCGCCTTGCACGACGACGCGGTGCGTCAACGGACCGGCATCGCCCAGCACCGTCGAGAACGAGACGGTCCTCCCGCGAAGCGTTGCTCCGCTCACCGCAACCGGCGTGCGCGGGAAGCGGAGGACGCCCTGGACTTCGAGCGGAGCGGCGATGAGCAGCGGGCGCGGGCCGCGTCCGACGGCGCCCCGAACGGACACGGTCGCGCTCTCCAGCCGCGTCCCCGCCAGCGACTGGCTCCTCGTGCGGTCGAGCAGCGTCGCGAGCTGCCCCGCGAGGCCCTCTCCCTCGAACGCGTCCTCCAGGACGGCGGTGGCGTTCGCGACCGTCAGCGAGTACCGGCCGCCGTCGCGCCTCACGTGGAGCCGGAGAGGCAGGAAACGCGCCGCCTCGGCGGGACGAAGCTCGGCGTCCGCGACAAGCAGCTTTCGCCCAGGCGCGAACCCGGCCCAGAGGATCTGACCGGTCCGCAGGCCCGGCTCCGACTGCGAGCCCGCGCCGGCCCGCACGTCCTCGGCCGGGGCCCCGAGCACGATCACATAGTCGCCGCTCCCCGTGAGGAGGAGGCGGTGGACTACCCGGAGCGAGACGACCCCGCCATCGGGGCCGACCCCGGCCAAGACCCGCTCGGCGACGCGCGCGTGAATCGTGAGCGCCAGCGGCTTGCTCTGCGAGGTGCCGCCGACGGGCAGCGGCGGGCTCTGGGTCGGATAGGGCGTCGGGCCGGGCAGCAGCACCGGCTGCACCGAAGCGACGGCCGTAGCGGGCGCAACGAGCGCGGCGGCCGCGCCGGCGAGACACGCGCGTCGCCGGAGGCTCACCCGCTCGGAGTCTGCAGGATCGTCGGAAGCGTCGCCGAGAGCGGGTCGTCCTTGACCGGGCTGTACGTCATGTCCCGGAAGCGGGCGAAGTAGACGTCGTCATCGACCACACCCTCGTGGCTGTGCTCGTTGAAGCCGCGCTCGTCCCCGTTGGCGCCCTGCGTCGTGACCTGGTTCAGCGCGGGCAGCACCTTCTCGGGCTCGACGGAGCCGGCCTTCGTGATCGCGGCGACGAGCACGTGGACGAAGTCCGATGCGTACATCGCGAACTCCGGCGGCTGGAAGACCGGCTGGCCGGCCGAGTTCTTGACCCCGACGTGGTCGACGCCGTACGTCGACTCGTACTGAGACTGGAAGCTCAGGAAGGGCGCCGGGCCGACCTCGGCGGTCATCCGGCCGGACGCGAAGGTGAGGCCGTCGACCCAGGTCGGGTGGTCGGCGAGCTGCTGCCGGATGAACGGGTCCGCTCCCGTCGGCGGCGTGTAGACCGGCACGTTCCAGCCGATGCTGCGAGCGGCCGAGAGCACGGCGGCGATCGCCGGAGGCTCGCCCCAGACGAGCAGCGCGGTCGCTCCGGACCGCCGCAAGCGGAGAATCTGCGGGGAAAGGTCGGTCTCCTCCGCCGGCACGGTCAGCTTGACCGCGACCGACTCCGGGTTCCCCGAGAAGGCGTGCGCCATGTCGGTGGCACCCTGCCGTCCGTAGGCGCTGTCGTCGGAGACAAGCGCGACCTTCAGCTTCTTGGGGATCAGGTACTCGGCGTAGCGGAACGAGATGCCGCGGTTGGTCGGCGCGATGCGGAAGACGTTCGGCCGCTTTTCCGGGTCGACGAGGCCCGTCGCTCCGTCGTAGGCGATGTTGATCGGGACGCTCTTGCGGTTGGCGAGCTGCCAGGTCGCGTCGACGCCGGTGCCGTCGGTGACCACGGCCACGGCGCCGGCGTCGAGCGCCCGGCGCATGTTCTCGACCGCGCGGCGGGCCGAGAGATGGTTGTCGTAGAGCTTCACCACCAGCCGGTAGTTCCGCGAGCCGACGCGGACGCCGCCGCCTCCGTTGAGGCTGTCCGCCGCCAGCTGGACGCCGTGGTGGATCGTCTGGGCGATGTACGGGCTGCCGGTCACGGGCACGTCGACCGCGATGACGAGGCGCCCGGTCGCCTGGCCGCCGGAGCTCTTGCCGCATCCGGCAGCGATCAGCGCGAGACCGGCGAGGAGCAATGCGAGCCGGCGCACGACCGCGAGCTTATAGGCGCTGCGTGCCGAGATACGCCTGCTGGACGACGTTGCTGGCGGCCACTTCGGCCACCGAGCCCTCCGCGACCGTGGCTCCGGCCGCGAGGACGACGACCCGGTCGGCGACCCTTCGCACGAGCCGGAGATTGTGCTCCACGACGAGCAGCGCGACCCCGCGCTCGCGGATCCGCGCGACGACCGCGGCCAGGCCCTCCAGCTCCTCCATCCCCGCGCCCGCCGCGAGCTCGTCGACGAGGAGGACGTCCGGCTCGGTTGCAAGGGCGGCGGCCAAGCCGAGCAGCCGCCGCTGGGAGCTCGTCAGCTCGGGCGCCGGCGTGTCGGCGGCGTCCTCGAGCCCGACCAGCGCGAGCGCCCGCAGCGCCGCCTCCTCCTCGGCGCCGGCCTCACGGCGAGCACGCGGGGTGGCGAGCGCAGTGCGCACGAGGCCGCCGTAGCGACGGAGGACGCTACGCCCCACGAGCACGTTCTCGAGAGCGGTCAGCTCGCTGAACGCCGGCGTGCTCTGCAGGGTGCGGGCGATCCCGAGCCGCACCCGATCCTTCGTCCTCGTCGCGGTGACGTCGCTCCCACGAAGCTCGATCAGGCCGGCGTCGGCCCCGGAGGCGCCCGAGATCAGCCGCAGCGCCGTCGTCTTGCCCGAGCCGTTCGGGCCGATGAGCGCGGTCGTCTCGCCGCGGGCGAGCTCGAGCGTCAGCCCGTCCACCGCCACGATGCCGCCGAAGGCCTTCCTGAGGCCAACCGCCCGCAGCGCCGGCTCGTGCGGCTGGGCCCCGCCAGGCGAGAGCGGCACGGCCGGCCGGCGACGGCGCTGCTCGGCGCTCCGCGTTCGCGCTAGCAGCCAGGGAACGATCCCGTCGCCGCCGAGGGCCAGGACGAAGACGAGCAGGATCGCCGCGACCGCGGTGTCGAAGCGCTCGAGAGGCAGGTCGAGCAGCCGTGAGAACGGCCCGGAGACGAGGCTGATGAGCCCGAGCACGGCGATCCCGGCGGCGGGGCCGAGCGTGGCCGCCGCTCCCCCGAGCAGGACGGCGACGAGCAGCTTGAACGAGAGAAACGGGTCGTAGGCCTGCGGGTCGGCGACGGCCTGGAGCTGCACCGAGAGCGCTCCGGCGAGACCGGCCACCGCAGCGGTGGCGGTGAAGGCCGCGAGGCGCCGTCCGGCGAGGCCCACGCCCAGCGACGTGGCGAGCGACGGCGCCTGCCGCAACGCCGACAGCTCGAGCCCCGGAGGGCCGCGACGAGCGGCAGCGACCAGCAGCGCTGCAAGCGCCAGCAGGGCGAGCGCCACCTCGAAATGCACGGTCGGCGTGGGATCGAGCCCGAGCAGCGTCTTCTGCGGCAGGATCAACCCTTGCGAGCCGCCCGAGACGGACGGGAAGGCGAGCAGGAACAGCCAGACCAGCCAGGCGAGCAGCCACGTGCTCACGGCGACGAAAGCCGGCCGCAGGCGCACGACGCCACCCGAGAGAAGGCCCGCGACGAGCGCCGCCGCCGCTCCCGCAAGCGCCGCCGGCTCGACCGCCCAGCCCGAGCGGGCGACGAGAAGGGCCGACGTGAACGCCCCGATCCCCATGAAGGCGCCGGTCCCGAGCGACGGCAGTCCCGCCGGGCCGACGGTCAGCCCGAGCGCCGTCGCCGCCAGGGCTAGGTAGAGCGTGTTCGCCAGCGCGTCCACGCGCACACCGGGTAGCGAGAGGAAAGGCACGAGGGCAACGAGCGCGAGCGCGGCGAGGGCGAGCCATGCGTTCCGGTTCCAGCCCGCGCGGGCCTCGGCAACGGCCCGCCGCAGCTCGAGCGCGGTCTCGGGGAGCGCGCTCACTCGCGTTCCTCCAACGCCTCGGGCGAGGGCCAGAGCGAGACGAACAGGAGAACGAGCGCGATCGGCAGCACTTCGCGATACGAGGGCCCGAGCTGCCAGCTCCCCAGGTGGACGTTGGCGATCGCCGCCTCGACCACCCCGAGCACCAGCCCCGCCACGAAGGCCCACAGAGGCGGGCCGAAGCGCACGGCCAGCGCCGCCACGAGCCCCTTGAGCCCGAGCAGCGTCCCGGTGTTCGCGTTGACCGCCTCACCAGGGGCCGCCGCGATCACCGCGATCATCGCCAGCGCGCCGACGAGCCCGAAGGCCAGCGCGACCAGCAGCTCGACGTGCACGCCGACGAACCGCGCGCCCTCGGCGTCGTCTGCCACCGCGCGCAGGGCGCGGCCGTAGCGCGAATGCTCCAGAAACCACGCCGAGCCGAGCGCCAGGGCGACGGCGAGGCCGATCACGAAGAACGCGCGGGCCTGCACCTGGGCGCCGCCGAACCGCACGAACCCCGAGTGACCCACGTCGTGAAACGGGAGCGGGTCGGGGAAGACATAGCTCGAGCGCTGGAACGTGGCCCCGATTACCGCGCGGATCGCGAAGGCGACGGCGACGGTGCCTGCGACCCAGCCGATGGTCGAGCCACGCGAGAGGTAGGGCTGCACGATCCCGACGTAGGTTGCGATCCCGGCCAGCACGCAGAGCACGAGCCCGACGAGCAGCGCGAGAACGAACCGCGGCTCGGTCGCGCCGGCCTGAGAGGCGGGCGTCGTCCCCGCGAGCACGAGCAGCGTGGCGAAGATCCCGAGCCCGACGAGATCGCCGAAGGCGAAGTGGACGATGCCCGTCAGCCGGTAGATGAGCGAGTACCCGGCCGCGAAGAGCCCGTACACCCCTCCGGCGGCCAGGCCGCTGACGAGCACCTGCAGCCCGATGGTCATCCGCGTGGAGCCTCACATATTGCTTCGGCTTCGTCTGCGCCCGGTCTTGACACGGCTCGACGCGCTCGGGATATTCGACCGCGTCGACAGGGAGGACGCGATGCCGGAAGAGACCGACACACCGAAACCTGATCTCCCCGACTACACGAAGAAGTACTTCACCAACCGCGGGCTGGACCTGCGGAAGCTCGACCTCCTGCCGGAGACGCGCGACGTGCTTGCGAGCCTCTCACCCGAAGAGGTGCAGGTGCTCGATCGCATCGGGATCAGCCTGGAGAACGACATCAAGCGCACGGGCGGAATCGGCGACGAGACCGAGGTGACCGAGGAGTACGTCGACGTCGAGACGGCGGACGGCGAGCTCGTCGAGTACGCCGCGGACAGCGTTAGCCCGGGAAGCTCGTTGTTCTCGTACCCCTTCGTCGTCCACTGACCCTCGCGCCTCGGCCGCGTCGAACGGGCCGGCGGCATCGACCCGGTGGTACGCCCAGCGGAGGCGACGCGCAGGTCGTCGGCTAGAGACCGCTACCGGGGCCTGACGTGGCCTGGCCGGCGACACCCCACATGGTGGCGGCGTCCCGAATCGTCTCTGCTGCGTTTTTCTCGGCCAGCATGCGCTGCCAATCGCGCTCCTGGAGGTAGCGCTCGTGCGCCTTGCGGCGTCGGCGTGCTGCGAACTTGCCGAAGACGTTCATCCTCCGCACATCGTACTCCCGCTAGCTCAGGCTGCTGGATCCAGCGCCGATTCGATCCGCGTCGCCGCCTGCGCGAGCGCGACCAGGGAGAGTCCTCGGTTTGCAGCGAAGAAATCGAGGTGCGCCCGGCAAGATTCGAACTTGCGACCTCTGCCTCCGCAGGGCAGCGCTCTATCCCCTGAGCTACGGGCGCGGGGGCCTCAGTGTAGCCGCGCCGCACGGGTCCGATCTAGCGCTCTATCCCCTGAGCTACGGGCGCGGGGGCCTCAGTGTAGCCGCGCCGCACGGGTCCGATCTCGACCTCGCCGCCGCAGCCGACATGCGCGGCTGCGGCTCAGGAACGCAGGCTGGGCGACTGATTCGGAGAAAGTCGTCATGGCCGCGAAGCGGCCGGACTTTCTCCGATAAAGCGCCCTATCCCCTGAGCTACGGGCGCGGGGAGGTCAAGTGTAGCCGGGCTTCCGCGCCGCCTATCCGGAGCTCGGCGTCATCCGGCACTTCACGCCTGACGTAGCCGAGCGCCCGGCCGGGGACCGCGCTCGTAACGCGTCCGACCGCCTTCTCGCCGAGAAAGATCTCGTCGCCCGGGCTCGCCGCCTCGACCTCTAGCACCCGGAGCCGCCGGTTCGGGCGGCCGCGGTAGTGGAGTCGCGCGATCGGCTCCTGGCCGGGGTAGCACCCCTTGGTGAACGAGACATGCGTCTCGTCGAGCCCGGCCTCGGCCGGGAGCACGGTCTCGTCGAGCTCCTTGCCCCAGACAGGCGTGGCCGCCTCGATGCGCAGCGACTCCAGCTGGTCGGCAGGCGCGGCCTCGCGCTCGTCCTCGCCCCAGCTCTCGAAGGCCTCGACGCCGTAGTCGTCGTTCCGGACCCCCTCGCCCCCGCCCAGTTGCAGGTAGCCGTGGTAGGGCCTGAGCTCGATCTCGCACTTCGCCGCGAATCGGGCGCGAAGCAGCGTCGAGGAGACGGCTTCGGCGAGATCCGCCTCGGTGATGAGGAGAAAAGTCTCCGGTCCTTCTCGGACAACCCGGAGCGGCGCCACGATCCGGCTCTTCGGCGTCAGCAGAAGGGCCGGTCGCACCTCGCCCGGCTCCAGGGAGACGACCTCGTTGGAGACCATCCGCTCGAGGAAGTCGGCCGCCTCCGGGCCACGTACCTCCACGTAGCCACGGGCCAGGCGGACGAGTGTCGGAGTCACGGTCGCCATCGCCTTCGAAGTGTAGGCAGCGCGGTTCACTCGATCGGGGGAGAAAGCCGGGCTCGTAGGCGCCGATACACATCGCGACCCACCTCCCCATCCCCCTCGTACGAAACGGCCCTTGGGCCGTTTCGTCGTTCTAGGGTCAACTCGTCGGAGCTCCATCCACCTGGGACGGCTCCACAATGCAGAAGCACGGCAGAGCCGCCACGCAAGGAGGGGGCTCGTGGGGGAATCAGGGGTTCCCCCACGCTCAAACGGCCCTTGGGCCGTTTTAGCGTTTTGGGGTAGGAACCCCAGTGACAGTCACTGTGACTGTCACTGTGACTGTCCCCGTTTCTGGGTTTCCCTAAGATCCGCCGCCGATGGAGCCCCCCGCCGCCCGCGATCGCCGCTGGACGCTCGTCGCCGTCTGCACGACGACGTTCATGCTCCTGCTCGACATCACGGTCGTGAACGTGGCGCTGCCGAACATCCAGGAGCAGCTCCATTCGGGCCTGACGGGACTTCAGTGGGTCGTCGACGCCTACGCACTCACGCTGGCGGCGCTGATCCTGACCGCGGGAGCGCTGGCAGACCGTTACGGCCGGCGGCTCGTCTTCATGATCGGCGTGCTCCTCTTCAGCAGCGCTTCGCTCCTCTGCGGCCTCGCCTGGAACATCGCCGTTCTGGACGTCGCCCGCGCGCTGCAGGGCATCGGTGGCGCGGCGCTCTTCGCGACCGCGCTGGCGCTGATCGGGGCGGAGTACCGAGGGCCCGAGCTCGGCGGCGCGATCGCGATCTGGGGCGCGACGGTGGGTGCGGCGGTGGCGTCGGGCCCCCTCGTCGGCGGCATCCTCACCGACGCGCTCGACTGGCGCTGGGTGTTCTTCGTCAACGTCCCCGTGGGCGCCTTCGCTCTATGGGTCGCCGTGACCAGGATGAGGGAATCGCGCGACCCGCAGGCCACGTCTACCGACGTCTGGGGCCTACTGACCTTCTCGGCGGCGCTCTTCCTGATCGTGTTCGGAGTGCTGCGCGGCAACGCCAGCGGTTGGAGCAGCGCCCTGATCCTCGGCTCGCTCGTCGGCGGGGCCGTCCTACTGGCGGTCTTCGTGGCCGTCGAGCGCAGGCAGACACGGCCGATGCTCGACCTGAGCCTCTTCCGCCACCCTGGGTTCGTCGGCGTCTCGGTGGCGACCTTCTGTATCGGCGCCGGAATGTTCGCGCTCTTCCCGTACCTGTCGATCTACCTCCAGGACGTGCTCGGCAACACGCCACTCGGCGCCGGCCTGCGCTTCCTGCCGCTGACGGTCTTCGTCTTCATCGTGCCGCTGCTGTCACGGAAGCTCGCGCCCGGCGCGTCGCTGCGGTGGCTGCTGGCCGGAGGGCTGGTGCTCGTCGCGGCCGCGCTGCTGCTGATGCACGGGCTGACGCCGAGCTCGAAGTGGACCGCGCTCCTGCCCGGCCTGATCGTCTCGGGCATCGGCATCGGCCTCGCGAACCCGGCCATCGCGGCGGCAGCGCTGCGCGCCGTCGACCCGTCGCGCACGGGCATGGCTTCAGGCATCAACAACGCCTGCCGCCTGACGGGAGTCGCAGTCGGCGTGGCGGGCCTCGGCGCGATCCTCGAGCGCCGGATCGCGACCTCACTGAGCGCGTCCCTCGGCCCGCACGGCGAGAGCCTCGCCTCGGCCGTCGCCGCCACCGGCACCCGGGTCGCCGCCACGCGACCGTCGCTCGCGCACCCGGCCACCGTCAGCTTTGTCGCCGGCCTGAACACGGTCCTGCTGGTGAGCTGCGCCGTGGTCGCCTTGGGCGCGCTGGCAGCCGGGCTCCTGATGCGAAGCTGACTGAAGAGCCGAAGGCGAGGGGGTTGCTGAGCACTACGCGCGGGCCGTAGGGTCGCCCGGTGAGCGAGATCGTGATCGTTTCCGCAGGGCTCGACCGGCTGGACGACCTGACGGGATTCTGGGAGCTTCTCCACCAGCACCAGGGCTCCGTCTGCGCCCCGGTCGAAGGGTTGGAGGTGCTTTCGGAGGAGGAGAGCGCGGTGATCACGCGCGAGATGTATCGCGACTGGCTGTCTGGCCCCGATTCGTTCGCGTTCCTCGCCGAGGAGGACAGCCGCCCTGTCGGATACCTCATCGGCTTCTACGAGCCGCGCCATTTCATGTGGGCGACGGGCCGTGTCGGCCACGTGGACAGCTTCTACGTCCTGCCTGAGATGCGGGGTCGTGGTGTCGGACGGCTGCTGATGGACGCGGCGTACGCGGCGATGCGGGAAGCCGGCGCGGAGACGGTGGCGCTGGAGATGGTGGCCGACAACGACGTCGCCCGGAAGTTCTACGAGCGCGAAGGATTCACAACGACCTTCGTCCAGATGCACCGCCGGCTGACACCGCAATAGAACGTCTGACCAGATGAACCAACACACCGAGAGGACGCATGGCAGGACCCGGATGTGGCGTCTCCGGCCGTTCGTGAACCGTTACCTCAACCGGCTCACGCGACCCATGGCCAAGAGGCTTCCCGGCTTCGCCGTCCTGACGCACCGTGGACGCACGACGGACGTACCTACCAAACGCCGATCAACGTCTTCCGACGAGGTGACGACTACTTCGTCTTCCTCACCTACGGATCGGACGCGCAGTGGGTGAAGAACGTCCTTGCCAGCGGGTCCTGCTCGATCGAGACACGCGGTCGGATCGTGGAGCTCAGCCGAGCCCGAGCTCGTCACCGATCCTGAGCTTCGGCCCGCCCCACCGCCTGTCCGCTTCGTCGAACAGCGGATCGCCGGCGTCACGCAGTACCTGCACATGCGGGCCGCCTCATCGATCTGACCGGCTCATGCGCCACGCCACAGCGAGCAAGAGCAGCGCCTTGGCCTGGGCCAGCGTCATTCTCACTTGTCATTCTCGCTCGAAAGCAGAAGGGCCGGCTTGGCCGGCCCTTCTGCTGTGGACCCCGACGAGGGGCCCGTGGGGGAAACCGGGTTTCCCCCACGTTCCTTACATCATCCCGCCCATGTCCGGCATTCCGGCGCCGGCCATCGCCGGCTGCTTCTCCGGCGGCTCGGCGACGATCGCCTCGGTGGTCAGGATGTTCTTGCCGATCGAGGCGGCGTTCTGCAGCGCAGAGCGCGTCACCATCGTCGGGTCGATGATCCCCGCCTTGACGAGGTCCTCGATCTCGCCCGTCTCGACGTTCAGGCCCTGGCCCTTGGCGGCCTGACGGACCTTGTCGATCACGACCGAGCCCTCGAGGCCCGCATTGTTGGCCAGCTGACGGAGGGGCTCCTCGAGCGCCCGGACGATGATGGCGGCGCCGGTGCGCTCGTCACCCTGGCCCGTGAGCTTGATCGAGTCCGCCGCGTTGACGAGCGCGACGCCGCCGCCCGGAACGATGCCCTCCTCGAGGGCGGCCCGGGTGGCCTGCAGCGCGTCCTCGACGCGGTGCTTCTTCTCCTTCATCTCCGTCTCCGTCGCGGCGCCGACCTTGACGACGGCCACGCCGCCCGCGAGCTTCGCCAGGCGCTCCTGGAGCTTCTCGCGGTCGAAGTCGGAGTCCGTGTTCTCGATCTCGGCCTTCAGCTGCTTGATCCGAGCCTTGATCGCCTCGGCATCGCCGCCGCCGTCGATGATCGTGGTCGTGTCCTTCGTGATCACGACCCGGCGGGCACGGCCCAGCTGCGAGAGCTTGGTGTTCTCGAGCTTGAGCCCCATCTCCTCGGTGATCACCTCGGCGCCGGCGAGGATCGCGATGTCCTCGAGCATGCGCTTGCGGCGGTCACCGAAGCCCGGCGCCTTGACGGCGACGGCGGTGAACGTCCCACGCAGCTTGTTGACGACGATCGTCGCGAGCGCCTCGCCCTCGACGTCCTCCGCCACGATCAGCAGCGGGCGGCCGGCCTGGATGACCTGCTCCAGGACGGGCAGGAGGTCCTTCACGGCCCCGATCTTCTGGTTGGCCACGAGGATGTAGGGATCCTCCATCACGGCCTCCATGCGCTCGGCGTCCGTGATCATGTAGGGCGACAGGTAGCCCTTGTCGAACTGCATGCCCTCGGTGAACTCGAGCTCGAGGCCGAAGGTCTGGCCCTCCTCGACGTTCACGACGCCGTCCTTGCCGACCTTGTCGATCGCGTCTGCGATCACGTCGCCGATCTCGCGCTCACGCGCGGAGATGGTGGCGACGCGGGCGATGTCCTCTTTGCCCGAGATCTCCTTGGACTGCGACTTGAGGCTGTCGACGACCTGGTCGACCGCGGCCTCGATGCCGCGCTTCAGGCCGAGCGGGTTGGCGCCGGCGGCGACGTTCTTGAGGCCCTCGCGGACGATGGCCTGTGCCAGGACGGTCGCCGTCGTGGTGCCGTCGCCGGCCACGTCGTTGGTCGCGGTCGCGACCTCCCGGACGAGCTGTGCGCCCTGGTTCTCGAAGACGTCCTCGACCTCGATCTCACGGGCGATGGTGACGCCGTCGTTCGTGATCGTGGGCGCGCCGAACTTCTTGTCGAGCACGACGTAACGGCCCTTGGGACCAAGGGTCACCTTGACCGCGTCGGCGAGGACGTTCACGCCGCGCTCGAGCGCGCGCCGCGCATCCTCGTTGAACTTCAACTCCTTGTGTGCCATTCAGTCTCTCCTCCGTCTTTCCGTTTCGAACTTCAGCGTGCAGGACTCGGCCGGAGGCCGAGTGCTCTGCGCGGGTTTCATTAGGCGGACGCGCCGGCCATCTCCTTCTTCTTGGACTTCTTCGCGCCGGTGCCGGTGACTTTCGCCAGGACATCCGACTCGCGCAGGACGAGCACGTCGTCGGCGCCGAGCTTGATCTCGGTGCCGCCGTACTTCGAGAAGATGATCTCGTCGCCCTCCGAGACGTCCATCGGGACGATCTCGCCCTTGTCGTTGCGACCGCCGGGGCCTACCGCCAGCACGCGGCCGCGCTGGGGCTTCTCCTTGGCGGTATCGGGCAGGACGATGCCGCTCGCCGTCGTTTCCTCGTCCTCGAGGGCCTCGACGATGAGGCGGTCGCCCAGTGGCTGTAGATTCATCCAGCCCTCCTTCGGTTCCTTGGACTTTGTGACAGTAGCTGGCACTCTTGCGTATCGAGTGCCAGGGCAGTTTATAGCCTTGCAGCCGGGTCGCGCGGAGAACCGACGGTCTCGTGACCTGGTTTGTTACAAACGCGGAGTGAAACGCGAGTTCTCCGCCGGGGGCGTGCTCGTCCGGAGGCTGCGCGGGCGCTGGGTTTTCGCCGCCATCCGGCCGGCGGGGAAGGAGCCGGGTGTCTGGGCGCTGCCGAAGGGGCTGATCGGCAAGGGCGAGAGACCCGACGAGACGGCGCTTCGCGAGGTCGCCGAGGAGACCGGCGCGCACGGGCGGCTCGTCGAGAAGCTCGGCGACGTGCGCTACGTCTACACCTGGCGCGGCGAGCGTATCTTCAAGGTGGTGAGCTTCTACCTCCTGCGCTACTCGAGGGGGCGGCTGGGGCAGCTGCCGCCGGAGACCGCGCACGAGGTGGCGGAGGTGCGCTGGCTGCCGGTCGAAGAGGGCCCGAAGCTCCTCGCGTACGGGGGCGAGCGCGACATGGCTGCGCGGACGCTCGCTTCCTTGCGCGATCACGCACTATGATTCCGCCCTCCCGTGCCAGGAGATGACGACGCCGTGTATGCCCTGAACTTCTACTCGCCCATGGTCGCGGACCAGCTCCGCAGCGGCCGCAAGACCGCCACCATCCGTCTGGGCGACAAGTCGCGCAAGTACCGCAAGGGCATGATCGTGCAGGTGCTCGCCGGAACGCGCTTCAGCCCGCGGCAGAGGATCTTCGACGCGGTGATCGACAAGGTCGAGGTGAAGACCCTCGCCGACCTCTCTCCACGCGAGATCGAGCACGACAACCCCGAGATCCGCCGCGTCGAGGAGATGGCCGGCTTCCTCGGCCAGCTCTACAACCGTGAGGTCGCGGATGACGCGGTCGTCACGGTGATCCGCTTCTCTGAGATACGGCCTACGGCCTAGGCCCGCGCAGACTCCGCCTTCGGCTCCGCTGCACGCTGGGAATCGATCCCTGCGTCTGCGCCGGGCTCGACAATGCGAAGATCAGCGAATGCTCGTCATCTCGCAGGAGGAGGTGGAGCGGCTCCTCGATGTCGACGAGCTCCTCGACGCGCTCGAGCGGGCGTTCGTGGAGCTGAGCGCGGGGCGCGCCTCCGTGCCGCCTCGGATCGCCGCGTTCGGGCCACATGGCCTGCTGGGTGCGATGCCTGGATACGTGGACGGCGTGCTCGCGGCGAAGCTGGTGACGCTCTTTCCCGAGCACGAGCCCTCACACCAGGCGCTGATCGCGGTCTTCGACGCCGAGACCGGGACGCCGATGGCGGTGATGGACGGCACGCACATCACGGCCATCCGGACCGGCGGCGGCGCGGCGGTCTCGACGCGCGCGCTCGCCCGCGAGGACTCACGGGTGCTCGCGATCCTCGGCGCCGGCGTCCAGGGGCGCTCACACCTCGAGACCGTCGGCCGCGTGCGTGGTTTCCAGGAGGTGCGGATCGCCAGCCGCGACCCCGAGCACGCGCAGGCGTTTGCGGAGGAGACGGGCGCGACGGCGTTCGACACCTTCGAGGAGGCGGTGGCCGGCGCGGATGTCGTCTGCGCCTGCACCAGCGCTGCCGAGCCGATCCTGAAGCGCGAGTGGCTCGCTCCCGGCACGCACCTCACCTCGGTCGGCAGCTCGATGGAGGGGCCCGAGCTCGACAGGGAGACGGTCACGGCCGGTTTGCTGGTGATCGAGTCGCGTGTGGCCTTCCAGCCTCCACCTGCGGGGTCACACGAGCTGCAGGGTCTCGATCCCGCCGACGCGGTCGAGCTAGGCGAGGTGCTGTCGGGCTCCCACCCAGGACGCACGTCGGACGACGAGATCACGGTCTACAAGTCGATGGGCCACGCGGTCGAGGACGCAGCCGCGGCGGCCGCTCGTGCTCGAGCGAGCGCAAGACGCGAAGCTGACGACACGCAGCTCGCCTCGACCACTCAGCGTGCAGCGGAGCCGAAGGCGGAGTCTGCGCGGGTTAGGCCGTAGGCCGTCTACTGCGCGGGTTAGGCCGTAGGCCGTCTAATCCTGACGCCGAACTGCTCGGCGGGGCGGAGCTGGCCACCGCAGGTCTCGCACTCAACGGCAAATGCCGAGCTGAAGCGGTCACCACAGCTAGGGCACTGGGAGCGGAACTCGCCGCCGCACTGGGGGCACGCGGCCGGAAGCTCGTCCACGAACTCCTCGAAGTAGCGCTGCACGAAACCGCAGCCGAGGCAAAACGCGACCCAGTCGCCGAGCGTCTTGCGCCGTTCCTCGCGCAGCCAGTCCGCGGCCTTCCCCACGCGGGGACTGTAGCCAGACCGATCGCTAGAGTTCCGCGCGATGGCAATCGCCCGGGAAGCCGAGCCGGTCGGCTCGCTGCAGGAAGTCAAGGAAGCCGGACTCGACCGCGAAGACCTGCTCGCGATCTACCGCAGCATGCTGATCACGCGCGGCATCGAGGAGCGCGGCCACATCCTCTACAAGCAGGGCAAGATCCCGGGCTCGTTCTACACGGGTCGGGGCAACGAGGCGGCCGCCATCGGCGTCGCGACCGCGATGGGGGCCGAGGACGTCGGCACCCCGCTCCACCGTGACATGGGCGTCCACGTCACACGCGGAGTCGAGCCGTGGCGGATCTTCGCCCAGTACATGGGCCGCGCGGACGGCCCGACCCAGGGCAGGGACGGCAACGTCCACATGGCGGATGCGCGGCTCGGGCTGCTCGCGATGGTCAGCCACCTGCCTGCGATGCTCCCGGTCGCGGTCGGCTGCGCGCTCGCCTTCCGGATCCGCGAGGAGAAGCGCGTCGCGGTCGGCTGGTTCGGGGAAGGCGCATCCGCGCGCGGCGACACCCACGAGGCGATGAACCTCGCGGGCGTGCGCAAGCTGCCGGTCGTGTTCATCTGCGACAACAACCAGTGGGCCTACTCGACCCCGACCTACCTCGAGTACGCGACCGAGCACGTGGCCGATCGCGCCGAGGCCTACGGCTTCGACGGCGTGGTCGTGGACGGGAGCGACGTGCTGGCCGTGTACCGCGAGGCCAAGCGGGCGATCGAGAAGGCGCGGGCGGGCGGAGGCCCGACGCTGGTCGAGTGCCTCACCCTGCGCATGGAAGGCCACGCGGTCCACGACGACGCGTTCTACGTCCCGAAGGACCTGTTCGAGCGCTGGGCCGCGAACGACCCGATCGAGCGCTTCCGCACCTGGCTGCGCGAGCACGCCGAGCTCGGCGACGAGCAGGAGGACGAGCTCTCGGCCGGGGTCAAGAAACTGCTGAACGAGGCGTTGCAGCGCGCGGAGGAGTCGCCGCTGCCGGATCCGTCGACTCTCACCGAGGGCGTCTTCGCGACGCCCGAGGACCTGGACACCCCGCACCACAAGTAATGGCTTCCATTGGCTGAGCAGACCTACCTCCAGGCGATCAGCGACGGCCTCCGCCAGGAGATGCGGCGCGACAAGCGCGTGTTCGTGATCGGCGAGGACGTCGGCGTCTACGGCGGCGCGTTCAAGGTCACGCTCGGCTTCCAGGAGGAGTTCGGTCCCTGGCGGGTGTTGGACGCCCCGCTCTCCGAGACTGCGATCGTCGGCGGCTGCACCGGCGCGGCGATCATGGGGATGCGCCCCGTCGCCGAGATGCAGTTCGCCGACTTCATCTCCTGCGCCTGGGACCACCTCGTCACCGTCGCCGCCAAACAGCGCTACCGCGCGGGAACTCCCGTGCCGATCGTCGTCCGGCTCCCGTCCGGCGGAGGCTTCTCGGGCGGGCCGTTTCACTCGCAGAACCCCGAGAGCTCGTTCGCGCACATCCCGGGCCTGAAGATCGTCTGCCCGGCGACGCCCGAGGACGCGAAGGGCCTGCTCGTGACGGCGATCGAGGACCCGAACCCGGTGCTCTACTTCGAGCACAAGCACCTCTACCGCCGGATCAAGGCCGAGGTGCCGGAGGAGCGCTACTCGACTCCCTTCGGGAAGGCGCGCGTCCACCGCGAGGGCGACGATGTGTCCGTGATCACCTGGGGCGCGATGGTCTACACCGCCGACGAGGCGGCCCAGCAGCTCGAGGAGGACGGCATCTCCGTCGAGATCCTCGACCTGCGCACGCTGATCCCGTGGGACAAGCAGGCGGTGCTCGAAAGCGTCGCCAAGACATCCAAGGTGATCGTTCTCCACGAGGACACGCACACAGGCGGCTTCGGCGGTGAGATCGCGGCGACGATCGCCGAGGAGGCGTTCGAGGACCTGGATGCGCCGCTGAGGCGGATCGCCGCTCCCGACACGCCCGTGCCGTTCTCGCCGGCGCTCGAGAAGGCGTTTCTCCCGCAGGTCGAAGACGTCGCGGCGGGGATTCGGGAGCTGGCGGAGTACTAGTAGAGGTGGCGACGACGTCCGCAGTCGACGTGGTGATGCCCCAGATGGGCGTCTCCGTCTCCGAGGGCACGATCACGAAGTGGCTCAAGCAGGAGGGCGAGCCGGTCGCCGCCGACGAGTCGCTGCTCGAGATCTCGACCGACAAGGTGGACACCGAGGTGCCGAGCCCGGGCGAAGGCGTGCTCCAGCAGATCCTCGTCCAGGAAGGCGAGACGGTCGACGTGGGCACGAAGCTCGCGGTGATCGCGCCGGAGGGCGCGGTTGCGGCAGCTCCGCCCGCGGAAGCTCCACCTGCCGAGCCGGCGCCTGCCGAGGCCCCGCCGGCCGCGGCGGAAGAGCCGCAAGCTCAGGAGGCGCCACCCGAGCCTGCCACGGCGCAGGCTGCGGTCGCGGCCGAGGCGCATTCGAGCTCCGAAGGCGCGACACCGACGGCGGAGGCGCCCGAGCCTGAAGCCGTCCCGGCGAGCACCGTCGCGCCGGCGGAGACCGACGGCGCAGGAGAGAAGACCTTCGTCTCGCCGGTGGTGGCGCGAATCGCCTCTCAGCACGGGGTGGACGTTGGCCAGGTGGAGGGCACCGGCCGCGGAGGCCGAGTGACCAAGAAGGACATCCTCGCCTTCGTCGAGGCCGGCGCGCCGGCGACAGCTCCGGCGCCGGCCGAGGAGGCCGCCGCTCCCGCCGTAGCGCCGCCGCCTGCTCCCGCCGAGGCACCCGCGCCGGAGCCGGCGGCCGTGCCCGCGCCTCCGCCTCCCGCGCCCGCTCCGACTCCTGCGGCAGCTCCGCCTCCGCCTCCGGCGCGCCCGCCGCAGCCGGCACCTGTCGCCGAGGCCGGCCAGCCGCCGGTCGGCGAGAACTTCGAGCCGATGAACGCGATGCGGCGCGGGATCGCGGAGCACATGCGCCGCTCGCTCGACACCTCCGCCCACGTGACGAGCGCGATCGAGGTCGACATGTCGAACGTGGTCGGAATCCGAAAGAAGCTGAAGCAGGAGTACGAGCAGAGCTACGGCGTCAACCCCACGTACCTGGCCTTCGTCGCCCGCGCGGTCGTGGAGACGCTGCGCGACTACCCGTGGATCAACGGCGAGCTGCGTGGCGACCAGATCGTCACCCGCAGCTACGTCAACCTCGGTTTCGCGGTCGAGCTGGCCGACGGCAAGGGCCTGATCGTCCCCGTGATCCGCAACGCGGAGGGCTACAACCTGCTCGGCATGGCAAGGGCAATCTCCGAGATCGCCGCGCGGGCCCGCGAGAAGAAGCTGCTTCCCGACGACGTCCAGGGCGGCACGTTCACGATCACCAACCCGGGCGGCTACGGCACGTTCCACGGCACGCCGGTGATCAGCCAGCCGCAGGCCGCGATCCTCGGCACCTACGCCGTCGTGAAACGCGCCTGGGTCGTCCAGGACGAGCTTGGACAGGACGTGATCGCGATCCGCCCGATCATGAACCTCACGCTCACCTACGACCACCGGCTGGTCGACGGCGCGCTCGCCGGCCGCTTCCTGCGCGACCTGCGCGAGCGGCTCGAGAGCTGGGACGAATCGGCCTACTGACGTGGCCTTCACGGGGGAAACCCGGTTTCCCCCGTGTGCCCCCTCGTTAGGCACCACAAGTAGAACGAGGCCGGCGAAGCCGGCCTCTCCTCGACCGCATGGGTCGCTACGCTCCGCGCGTGGCTCGTCCCGCTCACGTCATCCAATTCCACGAGCCGCTCCCGTACCTCGAGTCGTGGGAGCTGCAGCGGTCGATCGCGACCAGTGTCAGTAGCGGCGAGCTTCCCGACACCGTGATCCTGCTCGAGCACCCGCCGGTGATCACGCTCGGCCGGCGCACCGAGGAGGGCGAGCTGCACGTCCCCGAAGACGCGCAAGTCGAGATCGTCGAGACCGACCGCGGCGGCAAGTCCACCTACCACGGGCCCGGGCAGCTGGTCTGCTACCCGATCCTCGACCTGACGCGCCACGGCCAGGACGTGAAGCGCTACTGCCGCGACCTCGAGGAGGCGCTGATCCGCACGCTGGCGCCGCTCGGCGTGGAGGCGACGCGGATCGACGGTCTGACCGGGATCTGGGTCGAGAGCCCGCCGCGAAAGATCGCGTCGATCGGGATCCACGTCTCCAAGTGGGTGACGACGCACGGCTACGCGCTCAACGTCGACCTCGACCCGGCCCCGTTCACCGATTGGATCACCGCCTGTGGGCTCGAGAGCGCTTCCTTCACGACGATCGCCCGCGAGCTCGGCCGTCCCGTGTCGCTCGACGAAGTCCGCCCGCATGCAGTCGCGGCGCTCGAAGAGGTCTTCGCGCTCGCGTTCGAGGCTCTCCCGGCCGAGCATCGGCCCGTGCGCGAGCAGCTCGCCGCTCGTTGAACACCTCCCGGATCGAGACCTTCGCCGACGGCGTGTTCGCGATCGCGGCGACGCTGCTGATCCTGAACGTCGACAGCCAGATCTCCGAGAACGTCCACGATCTCGGCGCGGACCTCCTGCACATCTGGCCGTCGTACCTGGCCTACGCGGTCAGCTTCGTCACGATCGGGATCATGTGGATCAACCACCACACGGTCATGTCGCAGATCGACCGGACCGACCGGCGCTTCCTGGTCGCCACCGTCGGTCTGCTCCTGTGCATCGCGTTCGTGCCCTTCCCGACGCGGCTGGTCGCCGAGCACATCCGCGGCGAGGGCGCGCAAGACGCAGCGCTCGCCTACGGCTTCACGATGGTTGCGACGGCGATCATGTTCAACATCACGTGGTTCTACGCCTCCCGTGGCAAGAGGCTCCTCCGCGCCGACGCCGATCCCGCGATCGTGACCGGAATCAGCCGCAGCTACCTGCCCGGCCCGTGGATCTACCTCGCGGCGACGGTGGTCGCGTTCGCAAGCCCGACGACGAGCGTCGTGCTGTTCATGGCGATCGCCCTCTTCTATGTGATCGAGAGCGCGATCCTCGGCAGCGTCAAGAGCGCGGCCTAGGGCTCGAGCGTCGCGATCAGCGCGTCCACGACGAGCGGGTCGAACTGCGACCCTCGCCCGTGGCGGAGCTCGTCGACCGCCTCGGCCTCCGGTAGGGCCGCCCGGTACGGACGATCGCTCGTCATCGCGTTGAACGCGTCGCAGCAGGCCACGATCCGTGCCGGGAGCGGGATCTGCTCGCCTGCGAGCCCGTCGGGGTAGCCCTTCCCGTCATAGCGTTCGTGGCATGAGCGAACGATGTGCCCGATCTCGCCCAGCAGGCCCCCGACGCGCAGCAGCAGCCGCTCGCCCTCGATCGTGTGGCGCTCGATGATCGTCCGCTCTTCGGGCGTCAGCGGCCCGGGCTTGGTGATGATCGAGTTGGGAACGCGCACCTTCCCGACGTCGTGGAGCAGCGCCGCGAATTCGGCGTCGCGCCGCTCGCGCGAGGTGAGCCCGAGCTCGTCGACGACCTTCAGCGTCAGGTCGACCACGTCCCGGCTGTGCGCTCCGGTGTACGAGTCGTCGGCCTCGACCACGTCGCCGAGCAGGAAGGCGGTGCCACGGTACGCGTCGCGGAGCTCGAGCTCGTGGTCGATCCGGACGCGCCGCTCGCGAGCAAAGGTCGAGAGCAGGCCGATGAGCGGCAGCGCCAGCACGACGCCGTAGGGCGAGGACTCGCTAGCGAAGGCGATCGCGAGCCCGATGGGCGCGAGCCCGGCGTCGATCGCGTAGACCCAGCCCATCGCGCGCAGCTGGACGCTGGGGCGGACGCCGAGCGCCAGCCATTCCCGGCCCATCGAGCACACCGCGTCGACGACGAACTGGGAGAGCAGCGCCGCGAGGTAGAGCGGCCAGTCGGACAGGCTCGGCGGACGCTCTCCCGCGAGCCCGAGCACTAGCGCCGGCCCGACCGCGTGCCAAGCCGTGACGACTCGCAGGGCGACCCGCCCGAGGCGAAGCGAGCCGCGCGCGTACTCGTCGAGGCTGCCGATCACGATGCCGGCGGCGACGGCCAGCGGAACGAGCCCTACCGGGAGCACGAACAGCATCGGCACGAGGATCAGCTCGGTCGGGACCGCAGAGCCGCTGCCGACCTCGAAGTCGAGCCGGAACGCTGCCGCGTACGCGCCGATCAGGACGACGATCGCGAGAATGCCGGGACTTCGCTGCGAGGGGATGAGCAGCGCCATCAGCACCGCGACGGCGACAAAACCTCCGGCGAAGACGACGAAGGACAGGAGCTCCCTCCGCGCGAGGCGGTGAAGGCGCCTGGCGCGCCGCTCCTCGATGACCCGCTGCTCGTCGGGGTCGAAGAGGGCGGAGCGTGGAGTGTCAGCCGCAGTGGACACGGTGAGAGAACATCGTCTTCGGCAGGCGCTCTCTTGACGCGCCGAGACGACGATTCACTCGATCGAGGGATGCAGAGCGCTTCTCGGCCACCCGGAAGGGTGATGCAGCGCCTCCGTCGACGTGGAAGCTGAGAGCAGGACTCGGCTAGGAGGGACGGCGTGGCGGCATCTGCGGGCAGGGCGGCATTGCGAGTGGCACTGGGGGCGATCGTCGTGGCGGCGCTGGCGGCCGGCTCGACTGCGAAGGCGGGGCTGATCTCGACCGGAACGGCCTCGTACTGCGATCCCAGCTCGACCCAGGCCTTCTGGCAGTGGGGCGACTCGTCCCGCTACACGCTGCTGCCGAACGGCGGGTTCGAGAACGGCTCCGCGGCCTGGGGACTGGCCGGCGGCGCGCGAGTCGTCGACGGCAACGAGCCGTTCTTCCTGCATCAAAAGGGCGATCGGCACTCGCTCTATCTCCCGGAAGGGAGCTCCGCCTACAGCGCGACGATGTGCTTCGCCCTGGCCGACTGGCATCTTCGCTTCCTGATGCGCAACGTCGGCTCGGCGAAGGGCTCACTGCGGGTCTCGGTGATCGTCCCGAGCCTCGTCGGCGGCCTCCTGACCGTGCTCGACGGCGGAACCGTGAAGGCCGGCGCCTCGTGGGCGCCCTCGCCCCGGCTCGCGCTCCTGCTCAGCAACGTGACGAACCTACTCGGCACCAAGGCCGTCGCCTTTCGCTTCACGCCCGTCGGAAGCGGCGCGGCCTTCCAGATCGACGACGTCTATCTGGATCCCTGGAAGTGCACCTAGCGCAGCTCCGGGGCGGCCCGACCAGCCTCTAGACTCCACGGCATGCAGCGCTCGCTGCCCGTAGCCGAGCGGCCACGCCGGCCCGAGTGGATGAAGGTACGCGCGCCGAGCGCGGATTCCGCGTACTTCGACGTGCGCAAGCTGATTCACGGCGCGAGCCTGAACACGATCTGCGAGGAGGCGCGCTGCCCGAACATCTCCGAGTGCTGGGGCCGCGGCACCGCGACGTTCCAGATCCTCGGGGACACCTGCACGCGCGCGTGCCGCTACTGCTACGTGAACTCCGGCCGCCCCGAGCATCCACCGGACCCGCTCGAGCCGCTGCGGCTGGCCGCGACCGCGGCCAAGATGAACCTCAAGCACGTGGTGGTCACGTCTGTCGACCGGGATGACGTCGAGGATCGCGGCGCGGGTCACTACGCGGCGACGATTCGTGCACTGAAGCACAAGCTGCCCGAGGCGACGGTCGAGGTGCTGACGCCGGACTTTCTCGGCGTCGAGGAGGACGCCCTGCGCACGGTGCTGGCCGAGCGGCCTGACGTGTTCAACCACAACATCGAGACCGTCCGCCGGCTGCATGCGCGCATGCGCGGCGCCAAGGCCTCCTACGACAAGGCGCTCTGGCTGCTCGAGCGCGCGAAGGAGCTGGCCGACTATCCGGTGCTGACGAAGTCCGGGATCATCGTCGGCCTCGGCGAGACGAACGACGAGGTGGTCGAGACGATGGCCGACCTGCGCAGGCACGGGGTGGACGTGGTCACGATCGGCCAGTACCTGCAGCCGAGCTCGAAGCACGCGAAGATCGACCGCTGGGTCCACCCGGACGAGTTCCGCTGGTTCCGCGAGCAGGGCGAGGCACTCGGCTTCGGCTCCGTCTTCTCAGGGCCACTCGTTCGCTCGAGCTATCGCGCCGACGAGCAGCGGCACGCCGCGGCGACCGGTCGTGGAGCGGTGGCGTACTAGGGCGCTCCTCGGCGCCCTCGTGCTCGTCGCGGCGGGCGCCGTGGTCGCCGTGGTGCTCGCGCAGAACGACTCGTCGCAGTCCTCGGCGGGCAAGGGCTCGCCCGCTCTGCTGATGGCCTCGATGCAGAACCCACTCACCGTCTCAGGCACAGGGTTCCGAAGCAAGGAACGGGTCCGCGTGGTCGTGAAACGCGCGGGACCGTCCGCGAGGAAGCGCGCGCGCGCCGATTCGCGCGGTGCATTTCGAGTCGTCTTTCGCCGTGTGAATGCCTGCGACAGCCTCACCGTGACGGCGACGGGGTCGCAGGGCAGTCGCGCCTCGCTCAACGTGTCGTCGTACGTCTGCCCCTGAACATGAGGGGGCCGGCTCTCGCCGGCCCCCTCCGTACCTCCTGAGACGAAGGGCTAGTCCTTCGTCGGGTCGTCGCTGAACGCCTGGATCTCGGCCGTCCTGACGAACCGGCGGCTGGAGACAGCCGTCGACGCCGAGACGTTCGTGTCGCAGTCCGAGTTAGGCGTGTCCAGCGTCCTGGTCGCCCTGGTAGGCAGGGCCACCGGTGCACTGGTTGGTCAGCACGCGGAGCTGCAGGTGCGTCGCCTTGAACTTCGGCACCTGGAAGTCCCGCAGGATGAGCTGCGGCCCGATCGGCCGCGGCGCGTCGCCTGGGAACGCGTTCGCCGCGCTGGTGTACACCTTCGCGTACGCAGCGGGGTTCGAGCAGTCCGCTCCCTTGGCGGCGTTGCAGGCCCAGAGCTCGAACGACCGGAGCGCCGCAAAGCGGCCCTGTCCCGGCGCGATCATGGCGCTGACCTGCACGTGCTTGATCTCGCGTGCGTCCGTGCCCGCGAGGTCGATCGTGATCTGCTTGCCGGCGATCCCTGACAGCGACCCGTCGGCGGCGCGGCCGTCGGCCGACCAGTTGGTCGCCTCGGTCTCGTCGATCGCCGCTTCCGGGGTGGTGCCGTCACCGGTCGCCGTCGCTCCCTGCGCCGAGGAGGCCCAGTTCACGGGCAGCTTCACCTTGATCACCTTGTTGGTTCCCTTGAGGTCGGCGCTGAACCGGAAGGCGCCGTACCCCTTCGCCACGACGAGGAAGTCGTACTCGCCGGAGACGAAGGAGGCGGACGCGTCGAGGTTGACATCGATCCCCGAGTTGACCGTCGCGGGATCGGTGTCCGCGATCGGGTTTACCTGCTTCTCGTAGTGACCGACGTAGACCTTGCCGACCACGTCCGGGTTGCCGGAGGTCTTGGCCTCGATGTCGAACGTCACGTTCGTGTTGCCGCCGAGCGGCGAGCCGAAGTCCGGCACCGGGTTGGTGTCGTTGACACCGGTCGCCGGGTGGATGGCAGCCGCTTCGCCGAGGCCACGCTCCGCGAACGCCTTCCAGATCACGCTCTGATTGGCCCCGCCATACCGCATCACGTCAGCGGCGATCATTGAGTTTCGTGCGTCCACCATCGTCGGTGCGGTCGGATCGAGCAGGAACGAGTCGATCAGGAGCTGGACCCAGCGCCGGTTGCCCGGGCAGTTGTCCGACGGAAGCGCGCCGGCGGCACACTTCGCCTGGAGCGCGGCGTTGTTGGCCGGGAAGGCGCCGTTGTACTTGTCGATCAGCGCCTGCCGGACCGAGTTGTTCACCGCGACCCAGATCTCACCGTCCGAGTGAACTTCGTTGCCCGGCGTGTCGTAGCCGATGTCGCTGAAGTTCAGCGGGTTGACGTGAGGGTACGTCGAGGGCATCGGGAAGTCGCCGGTCCGCGGGTAGTTCATGACGTAGTTGCGGATCCCGTGCTCCTTGTTGCCCGTCGCGTACGTGCCCGTCGCGAACGGATCCTCGCCGTCGACCGGCGTGTAGCCGTTCTCCCGCAGGTACTCGATCGAGACCAGATCGGCGACACCTTCGCCCATCGCGCCGGCATGGAAGCCCGTGCGGTTCGAGCCCTTGCCGATCATGCGGTTCTCGATCATGTGTGTGAACTCGTGGCCGATCACGCCCTGGTCGTAGTCACCGTCGACGCAGGGTGAGTAGAACGATCCGGCCAGCGGCTGCCAGAGGTACATGTTCGTGACCGACGAGGCTCCGTCGGGCAGCGTGGACATGTTGGCGTTGTCGCGGGTGGTGGTCTGCGCGCCCGACTGAACGTCGCCGATCAGCGGGTCGCCCTCCTGCCACGTCTCCGTGTTGCCGAAGTTGCTGGCCTGTGCGTTCCAGTTCTGCTCCGTGAACCCGAGGTAGTACGAGAAGTCGTGCATGCGGTTGTGCATCACGAACAGGTTCACGGCCGCGGCCGAGTCGTCGTACGTCGAGCCCGGAACCGGCGGAGTCGCGGTAGCGCACTGCCGCGTGTTCCAGTCGTTCGTCCACGGGAAGGAGTAGTCGCGGCCCGGGTTGCTCACCGGCATGAACTGCGGCGGCGAGGGTGCCGAGTCGTTCACCCACGAGGTCGCGGCCTTGTTGTTGTTGCCGCTCGTCGTGTAGGTGGTGGTGTTCGTCTGCGCGTTGTAGTCCCAGGGGGACCGCGACGCGAGGTTGCCGACGACGATGTCGCAGCCGGCGGCCGGGCGCCAACACCAGACCTTGCGCGTGTCGGTGCTCGGGTTGCCCCACGGGAACTGGTCGTTCGTCGCGAGGGGCGGGCTGGACGGGAAGGCCTTCCACCGCGCCCAGTAGTCGGGCGGGGCGGGGCTGTCGTCGATCGTGATGGTGCCGGTGTAGGTCCGCGGGTCGGTCCAGGGACCACCGCCGGCGAAGTCGCACACCTGGACGAAGTAGTCGCCCGGGGGCACGCCTCCGGCCGGTGCGTAGCGGAACTGCTCCGGTGAGAACAGGGTGTCCGCCTCCAGGATCGGCGTCGTGCTGGCCCCGAGGAACAGCCTGAAGACGACGTCGTTCAGGGAGACCGCCGCGGTGGCGATGCCCGAGAGGGCACGGACGCCGGCACCGACGGTGAACGGGCCCTTGCGGACGTCGCAGGCCCCGTCGACTGCGTCGACCTGGCCGTCGAACGGAATCGTCTGGATGGCGTTGAACCGCCTGCTGCTCGACCTCGCGGTCGAGAAGTAGTCGGTCAGGTTCGTCCGGGCGAGCACGATGCCGTTGCGGGCGTTCACGATCACCCGGTAGGCGGCGGTCTGGCCGGACGTGTCCAGGACGATCGACTCGTAGGCGGGCACGGCCGAGCGGCCGATCCCGAACGAGCCGAGCTTCACGCGCTGGATATCACGCAGGCCGCCGACGCGGATGTTCACCCAGCCGCGCGCGGCCTTCTGTGCCCTCACGTACACGAGGGAGCTCTTGATCCCGATGTTGCCCGCTGCATGGACCCAGGCCTGCGCCGGCGACAGCTTGGCTGCGCCCCTCAGCTGCAGCGAGCCGAGCGCCGTCGACGAGACGTAGGCGATCCGCCAGCGATGCGCCTTGCCTGCCTTCAGCGAGATGGTGATGAGACCGGAGCCGTCGAGCACCTTCAGGCTCTTGAACGCCTGCTGGAACGTGACGGCGTGGCCGGCGCCCCTGCTCAGCTTCGAGTCGGACATCACCCTCAACCCCTTGATCGAGTCGAGGCGGAAGATGCCCTTGTGCTTGGCGAGCCAGGCGCGAGCGGCGATGACGGCCGTCGCCCCGCTGGCCTGCTTGGTCAGGAACCGGCCGGGACGCATCAGCGTCGACGGGGTTCCGTGGCTGTTCCACGTCGCCTTCGCGTGCAAGGCACGAACGGCCGCGAGCTGCGCGGCGGTCGGCCTGGCAACCGCTCCGGACCTCACGAAGTCGCGCAGGGTGCCGTGTGATCCCGGCGTTGCCTGCCGAACTCCGAAGGACGGGCCGGCGAAGACGAGCGTGCCTGCTACGGCCGCCAAAAGGGCACGCAGCAGCACCTGTCTGAACGTCATGCTCTCCCCTCCCAGGTCGTTTTGCCCTACTGGGCTCAACTGGTGCTGGGCCGATCTTCAGACCTCTATTTGCACGTGTCAAGCCGGACCGCGAAGAGGGCCGCCCGAAGGCGGCCCTCTTCAACCGACGCTCGGCCGGAGCCCTAGTGCGAGCCCAGCTTCAGCTTCCAGATGCCCTGCGAGTGCGTCGCCGCGTAGAGCACGCGCTCGCAGCTGCGAGTCCTCGATGCAGGTCGGTACCCGCGACGAGGGCTGGATCTCGAGGTGCATGACCTCGTACCGGGGCATGCCCTTGGTGACGTGCCAGCCGGAGTGCCCGTCGTTCTCGCCGACGAGGACGCCGAAGTCGGTCGACCACGTACAGCGTGTGGCTGTCGTCGTCGCGAACGACGTCGCTCACCGGCAGGTCGCCGTCGGAGAACGGCGTCGGGAAGTTCGACGTGCCCGTGCTCTCGACGTTCAGGTTCGTGAAGATGCCCGAGCCCGGAGCGTTGCCGTTCTCCCGCACCTCGAAGACGTGGCCCGGGAGTGGTCGGCGTGCGACGTTGTACCCGGAGTAGCGTGATCCAGGCATGGCCCGGTGTCGTCGGATCGACGTAGATCGCCGCTCGGGAACCGGGTCGGCGAGTTGCCCGAGGTCGAGCTGTCGATCCGGTGCCAGGTGACCGTGGCCGGGTCTGACGCATCCGCGTTGTGCGTGACGAAGATGCGGCCGGCCGAGGTCGCCGCCCAGAGCGTGCCGTGGTCGGCGCTGTCACGCGCGATCCACGAGATCGAGCCGCCGGTCCGGTCGGCGCCGTACACCGTGCCGGTCAGGTCGCCGGGCGCGTTCGTGCAGCGTCGCGCGCGCTGGTGCAGAGCGGCCCGCCCAGCGGCCGGTAGTCGCCGCAGTCCGCAGTCTGGCGCCCGAGGTCACGAACTCCGGGCAGTTCGCCTCGTAGCCGGCGATGTTCGGGGTCGTGTCCTGCGGTACCGGCCCGGCGTGCCGGCGCCGAACGCCCACGTCCGCCAGACGTGCTGGCCGCCGTTGTAGATCGGGTGCGTGCCCGGAACCGGGTTCGGGTCGCCGACCTGCGGCCAGTAGAAGGCGAACGGCTCGCCGCTGTTCACGAGCGGCGCCGGTCGCGATCACCCACCGCTCCGGGTCGCCGTTCTCGAAGTTCGAGTCGCCGAACCCGCTGGTGAACTCGTTGGCCCGCCACGTCGGCTCGGTCGCGTCGTAGCACGGCGTTGCCGCCGTCGCCGTAGATGACCTGGTTGAACGTGGTGCGGCTGCAGCCGTTGTTGTTCGACCACGTGCCGTTGTCCTGCGTGCCGCCCATCACCTCGCAGACGTTGGACGGGTTGATCGCGACGTTGATGAACTGGAGCGTGCTGCTGAGGTTCTTGTCGATGTGGTCGAGCTCCGTCGGCACCCGCGAGAGGAGCCGCTTGCACGCCAGGTAGCTGCCGGAGGTCGTCGGCAGCGGGCCGCCGCCGTTGCGGAACGGGTCGTCGCACTGGGACGAGATGTCGGCGAACGTCGCCGCTCGTCCGGATCACGCCGCCGTCCGAGCCCTCGAAGATCTGGGTCGGGTTGCCCGGGTTGATCGACGATCACGTGCTGGTCGGGATGGATCCCGTTCGGCGCGCGCAGACAGCCCTGCGGCGAAGTAGGGCGCGAACGCGCACCACGGCGCCGGCGTGTTCTGCGCGTCGTAGGTCAGGTCGGTGAACGTGCGGTTGTTGCTCGCCGGGTCGGGATCGCCGGCGGTGGTCGAGTACAGGACCGCGCGGCCGTTCGAGCGGCCGTTGCCGCAGCCGACGCCCTTCGTGTTGCACGGCAGCTCGCCGTACTGGTATCGAGCCCGATCACGTAGACGGTGTCGGGCATGCCCGCGGGCGTGTAGACGTCCTGGTCGTACCAGCACTGGCCGGTGCAGAAGTCGTTCGTGGCGAAGTACGGGCTCGACGTCGTCGTCGAGCGTCAGCCGCTGCCAGCCGTTGTACGTGGCCGGGAACGGGTTGCCGTTGCCGGCCGGCGGCGGTCGCGCCGGCGCCTGCGACGCGAGCAGCGTCGCCGCCGGCTGGTTGGCGTTGTCCGTCCGCCAGAAGTTGGACGCGTTCGCCGGCTGACGCCACCGCCGTTCGCCGTGCCGTCGGTCAGGTAGATGCGCGTGTGCCCGTTCTTGACGGTCAGCGCGAACATCATCCGGTCGGTCCCGCCGCCCGGCGAACTGCGGGGCGAAGACCTGCGTTGAACGCCGTCGCGGCCGCGCCCGCGTCACGCCGCCAGAGGCCCTGGTCGAACGCCGCCGCGTAGACGGTGTCCAGGGTTGAGCGGGTCGAGGCCGACGTCGGTGACGCCGAAGCGAGCTCGGGCTGTTTCCGTTCCAGACCTCGGTGAACGTCTTGCCGCCGTCGAACGACTCGTAGAGGCCCGGGCGCGTTCGCGCCCGGCTCGAGCCGCGGTCGTGCCGCCGTTGCCGATCACGTGCGAGAGGCCGCGGACGGCCTGCGCCGAGCCGACGAAGATGTGGTTCCCGTTGCGCGGGTCGACCACGATCGCGTTGATCCCGCGGCCGAGGAACGCGTCCTTGCCGGGGTTGACGCAGGCGTAGGTCGCGTTGCTGACGCACGTGTCGGCGAGCTTCTTCCAGTGTCTCGCCGCCGTCGGTCGTCTTGTAGATGCCGACGCCCGCCTCGCAGCCGGACGAGCAGCGGTTGCCCTCACCGGTGCCGAGGTAGAGCGTGTTGTGCGTGCTTGTCGGTCGGGATCGAGCGTCAGGACGCCGACCGAGTTCTGGTCGAGGTCGTCCGGGCTCCAGCTGCTTCCAGATCGGGTCCGCGCCGCGAGCATGTTGTCGTCATCCAGACGCCGCCGCCGGAGGCGTCCGACCCAGACGCGGCACTTGCTCGGCCGTGCAGTTCGGGTCGACCACGCATCGCGGTGATACGGCTCGCTGTGACGTTGGTCGCACCCGAGAACGCGGTCACGCCGGGCTGGACGCCGTATGTCCTGCGGCCCGTACTGCTCCCACTTGCCGCCGTCGCTCGAGGAAGCGACCGGCCGTGCCGCTTGGCAAAGCGGGCGTCGCGCTTGACGATCCGCGCGAACGTGGTCTGCGCGCGCTTGACGATCGCCGGCGGGATCGCCGCGGCCGGATACGTCCGCGCATCGCCGAGACGATACGCCTCGTAGCCGCCGACCGGCCCTTCGCCGGCGGCGCCTCCTTGCTCGCCGCACCGGCGACGCCGGCGCCGAGCCTGAGCTTGACCTGATTCGCGCTGGAGGAGCGTCCCGTCAGGAGCGACCAGCGTCAATGCGAGTGCCCCGGCAAGCAGGAAGAACGTCGCCCCCAGGACGCTCGTGCGTGTTCGTGTCATCGAATCTCCCCTTGCGATTGTTGGCCGACACCGGTGCGGGCTCAGCGACGCTGCAGACGTCGGACTACGCGCCGTTCGCTTCCCCCTCGAGCCTCCCCACCGGAACGAGGCGCTCCCCATGACCGCTCGTGTGCTTATGAGACACGCTTATATGCCTATCAGATCAGATTTCAAACGAGAACGGCGACGTTCGTGCGCTCTTAGCGACCGACGGCCGTGGCCGCATCGACGAGGCCCGCGCCGTACGCGTCCTCGAAGCCGATCGGGTGGGACTGGCTCGACGTGGCAGAAGCCCGTGTCGCAGGGCGTGCCGTCGAGCGCCGGCGCGGTGTTGTTCGGGTCGTTCGGGCCCATGAAGTTCCTGAGGTCGTCCTGCGCGCGTCCGTTCGAGGCGCCGCTCGAGCGCTTCGCGGCCGGCCGACGCAGGTCGGGGCGCGCCGACAGCACGAGCGCGGCGACGCCTGCCGCGTTCGGCGCGGACATCGACGTGCCCTGGAGCCAGCCGAAGGACTGCCCGCGGAACGAGAAGCAGGCCGAGTTGAAGATCGAGGAGGCGAACGGGTCGGTGCAGATCAGCCCTCTGTCCGAGAGCGCTCCGAACGAGCCCCAGCCGCCGTAGAGGATGTCGCCGTCGCCGCCGTCGTAGCCCGGGATCTGGTAGCGGCGCGCGCTCCGCCGGGAGCGGCGAGGTCGACGCGCGAGCCGTAGTTCGAGTAGTAGGCGAGCTGGTCGCGCGCGCCCACGTGGGCACGCCAGCGCAGCGGGCACCGTCAGCCGGGCGCCGCGCCGATCGCGTTCGCCGTGGCCGAGACCATCGTCACGCCGGGAACCCCGCCGGGGACGGGCAGCCAGCCACGCAGGTCGTAGTCGTCGAGCGAGTCGCTGCCGGGGGAGGCTCGTCGCGATTCCCTCCGGGCCCGGCGAGACCCGGCCGACACCCTTCAGCTTGCGGCCCGTCGAGCCGGAGTTGCACGCGGTCGACCCGGACGTGCTCGTTGCCGGCGGCCGCGAAGACCGGGACGCCGTGCGAGAGGCAGTAGTCGACCGCGTCCGTGAAGAGCAGGTAGTCGTCGGCGTCGAAGCGGGTCGTCGGGGTTCATGTAGCCCTCGATCGACATGTTCACGACGTCGATGCGCGGGTCGGAGCACGCGGCGACGAGCCCGGAGAGGATCCAGGTCGAGAGCCCGCCGAGGCCGGCCGCGAGCACCTTGTAGGAGCCGATCCGCACGCCGGGTGCGACGCCGTTCGAGGCGAAGCCGTTGGAGGCGCCGGCTATCCGGCTCGCGACCCAGGTGCCGTGGCCCTCGAAGTCGCCGTCGCGGCAGTCGCGCAGCCCGAGGCGGTCGATCACGCCGAGGCCGTAGAGCGCCTTCAGGTCCTCGCAGGGGATGAAGTTGCCGCCGAGCTGACGGGTCGAGCACGCCCGCGCAGCTCGCGGTGGTCTGCCTGCACGCCGGTGTCGAGCACGGCGACGGCGATCGAGTCGGTCGCCGGTCGTCCGCCTCCAGCGCGCCGGACGTTCATGCGGTCGTCGTCCCACTGGAGGATTCCCTCGGGGTTGGTCACCCCGAAGAACGAGGAGAGCTCGTGCCACGGGTCGGCGAAAGCGGCCGAACGGCCGTTCGCCCGGGACCGTCGTCGCGGCCGCCGTCCGGTCGCATGGCGCTCGTCGAGCCGCGCTCGGAGGTGATCAGCGAATCCTGGAAGAGGTCGGTGACGGCGTCGCTTCGATGCGACGCGCGCGCCGAAAGACGACTGGCGCGGGGCACCACCGCGAGCGCGTCGATCGCGCTCAGGTCGCGCGACGACGACGCCACCGGCAGACGGTGACCGCAGCGCGCATCTGTGCCGGAGTCGTGTCCGGGGCGAACCGGACCACCGTGACACCGAAGGGATTGCCGGCGGCGGTGGCAGATCCCGCGATTGCGAGCGCGGCGGCGAGCGTCGCAAGGAGACAGGGTGGGCCGCTTCACCGTTCGGGTCGCAGGCATCGGCACCTGCATCACGCGATCTAGGAATGCTGCATCGAGCCCTTTCCCGCGGAGCCCGGCGAACCTACTAGGTCTCGTGCGGCTTGGCCATCCGGCGGTAGTCGAGCGCCTCGTCGAGGCGTCGCCTCGTCGACTCCCGCGTCGCGCGCGACCTCGCGCAGGGAGCGGCCCGAGCTCGCGGCCTCCTTGACGATCTCGGCCGCCTTGTCGTAGCCGATGTAGGGGTTGAGCGCGGTCGCCGCGGAGAGCGTCAGCTCGGCGTAGCGCTCGCACGTCTCGCGGTTGGCCTCGATGCCCGTCGCACGCACTTCTCGGCGAAGAGGCGGGACGCGCTCGCGAGGAGCTTGATCGAGTCGAGGAGGTTGCGCGCCAGCAGCGGCACGAAGACGTTCAGCTCGAAGTGCCCCTGCAGACCGCCGACGGTGATCGCCTGGTCGTTGCCGATCACCTGCGCGCGCGACCTGGGTCACGACCTCGGGGATGACCGGGATTGACCTTGCCGGGCATGATCGAGCTCCCTTTCTGGAGCTCGGGCAGGACCATCTCGCCGAGGCCCGCGCGCGGGCCGGAGCCCATGAAGCGGATGTCGTTCGCGATCTTCGTCAGCGAGACGGCCACCACCTTGAGCGCGCCCGAGACCTCGACGATCGCCGTCTCGCGCCGCCTGGGACTCGAACGCGTCGGCAGGCGGTGAGATCTCGAGGCCGGTGTCCTCATGCAGTCGCGCGCGCACGCGCGAGGCGAATTCCGGGTGCGTGTTCAGGCCGGTGCCGGTCGCGGTGCCCCCGAGCGGCACCTTGCCGAGCCGCGGCAGCGTGTCGCGCACGCGAGCGGCTCCCTCGCGAACCTGGGCCGCGTACCCGCCGAACTCCTGGCCGAGCGTGACCGGGACGGCGTCCATCCAGTGCGTCCTGCCCGACTTGACCACGTCGTCGAACTCCTCCGCCTTGGCCGCGAGCGCCTCGGCGAGCCGATCGAGCGCCGGCAGCAGCTCGCGCACGATCTCGTCCAGCGCGGCGAGGTGAACGGCCGTCGGGAAGACGTCGTTCGACGACTGGCCCATGTTGACGTCGTCGTTCGCATGGACGTCGTCTCCGGCGAGCGCCGCGATCACCTCGTTCGCGTTCATGTTCGACGAGGTGCCGGAGCCGGTCTGGAAGACGTCGATCGGGAACTGGTCGTCGAGCTCGCCGGCGCTCACGCGGTCGGCAGCGGCGGCGATCCGCTCGGCCTTGTCGGCGTCGAGCAGGCCGAGCTCGGCGTTCACGCGCGCGGCGGCGGCCTTGATCCGCCCGAGCCAGCGCGCGACGGGCGTCGGGATCGGCTCGCCGGAGACGGGGAAGTTCTCGACCGCCTTGCGAGTCTCCACGCCCCAGAGCTCTCGCTTCTGCCGTTCGGGCCATCAGGGCCACGTCTAGACGAGCGTCTAGTCGGTCGAGTACTTCGGCTGGACCTTCTCGCCGCGGATGCGGGCGACGGCGTTGTTCGCGGCGATCGCGGCCTCGCCCATGCCGATCGTGATCAGCGTGATCTTGCCCGGGTAGCCGGCGACGTCGCCCGCGGCGTACACGCCGGGCAGCGTCGTCTCGCAGGTCGTCGGCTCGATCTTGATCTGGCGCTTGCCCTCGAGCTCGAGCCCCCACTCGGCGATCGCGCCGAGGTGCGAGTGGAACCCGAGCAGCGTGATCAGCGCCTCACAGTCCACCTGTTCGACCTCGCCCGTCTTCGTGTTCTCGATCGAGACCGCCTGGATGCTGCCGTCGCCGTGGATCTCGCGCACCTCGCACGGCGTGAAGATCCGCACGCGGCCCTCGCCCTCGAGCGAGCGCGCCTCGTTGACCGAGGACTCGAGCGCCCGGAAGTTGTCGCGCCGGTGCACGAGCGCGATCGGCGGCGCGCGCGGTGTCCTGCAGGCCGAGAGTCCAGTCGAGCGCCGAGTCGCCGCCGCCGACGATCACGCAGGTGCGGTCGCGGAAGACGTCCTTCTCGCGGACGAAGTAGTGGACGCCCTTGTCCTCCCACTCCTCGATCCCCTCGATCCCGAGCTTGCGCGGCTCGAAGGCGCCGTGACCCGCGGTGATGATCAGCGCCCGCGACACGTAGGGGCCGCCCTTGTCGGTGCCGATCGCGAGCAGCTCCTCCCCGTTCTGGCTGAGTCGCTCGAGCGTCTGCACCTCCTCGCCGAGGCGCACGTCGGGCCCGTACTGGAGGCCCTGCTCGGCGCAGAGCTCGATCAGCTTCGTGCCCATGATCTTCGGGTGCCCGGCGACGTCGTAGACGTGTTTCTCCGGGTAGACCGCCGCCACCTGGCCGCCCAGCTGCTCGAGGCTCTCGATGATCCGGACGGACGCGTCGCGGTGGCCCGCGTAGTAGGCGGCAGCGAGGCCGGTCGGCCCGGCTCCGAGGATGGTGATGTCTGTGACGCCGTTCTCGCTCACGGCGCCGAAATGCTACTCGCGCCTAGGCGGCAGGCGTTGCCGGGCCTCCGGCGCGGGCTGCGGTCTAGTGCGAGCAGCCGGAGCCGCAGCCGCGCGGCGCCTTCGGGCGCTTCTTCGCCCTCTTCCACCTGGAAAGAGTGGCCGCAGCCGCACGAGGCCGAGACGTTCGGGTTGTTGATCGCGAACCCGGCCTGCAGGCCCTCGACCCAGTCGATCTCGGTGCCGGAGAGATACGGCGCGCTGAACGGGTCGACCACGACGGAGATGCCGTGGCTCATCAGCTCGTTGTCGCCCTCCTGCGCGCCTCGGTCGAACCCGAGCGCGTACTGGAAGCCCGAGCAACCGCCGCCCTGGACGGCGATGCGCAGGACCGCGGCCTCGCCCTCGGGCTCCTCGGCCATCAGGTCCTTGATCTTCGCCGCCGCGCTCTCGGTCAGCGCGACGAGCGAGAGCTCATGCTCGGTGGTCGCCACCGGCCAATCGTAGCAGCGTGCCCCGGCCGTCCGAATCACCCTCCCGGGCGTTCCCGAAGGGGAAGTTTGTAACAACCGCCTCACGCTTGGTTGAGCCGTTTTCCTCCTCGCTCGTAGCCTCCCCCCGCTCTGCTAACTTCCGGCTCGCCCTACCCCCGGGAGGAACGCGTGCTCGACAGCTGGTTGCCCTTCCTGATCTACGGGTTCTTCGCGCTCGCGATTCCGGCGTCGATGATGGCCATGTCGTTCCTGTTCGCGACGCGGCCGCACCGCCGTGTCCGCACCCGCTCGCTGGCGTTCGAGTCGGGCGTCTCGAAGGGACCGCCCGAGGAGACCCGCTTCACGATCAGCTTCTACCTCACGGCGATGCTCTTCATCGTCTTCGACATCGAGATCGTCTTCCTGTATCCGCTCGCCGTGATCCTCCACCAGCTCGCGTGGTTCGGGTTCGCCGAGTTCGCCTTCTTCCTCGTGATCCTCGGCGTCGCCTATGTCTACATCTGGCGCAAGGGGGCTCTCGAGTGGCGGTGAAACGCGAGAAGCGGCTCGCCGACTACGGCCTGCACAGCGAGCGGGTGATGTGGACCGGCAAGGGCCCGAGCACCTTCGAGCAGGAGCTCGGCGACCTGGAGCAGAAGCTGATGCTGACCACCGTCGACAAGGCGGTCGCCTGGGCGCAGTCGAGCTCGATCTGGCCCGACACCTTCGGCCTCGCCTGCTGCGCGATCGAGATGATGTCGATCGTCTCCGCGCGCTACGACGTCGCCCGCTTCGGCGCCGAGGTCTTCCGCTCGTCGCCGCGCCAGGCCGACCTGCTGATCGTCTCGGGCCGCGTCGCGCACAAGATGGCCGCGCCGCTGCGCCAGATCTACGACCAGATGCTCGAGCCGAAGTGGGTGATCGCGATGGGCGCCTGCGCGAGCTCCGGCGGGATGTTCAACAACTACGCCGTCCTCCAGGGCGTGGACAAGATCGTGGCCGTCGACATGCACGTGCCCGGGTGCCCACCCCGCCCGGAGGCGCTGCTCGAGGGCATCGTCCGCCTGCAGGAGAAGATCAAGGCCGGGGTGCCGCCCGCCTACGAGATCCGCGGAGTGGCGTCCTGAGCTTCGAGGGCGTCCCGGGCCTCGTCGAGACGACGCGAGTCGCTCGGCGAGACAACGCTCGTCGTCGACCCCTCTCGCCTCGAGGACGCCTGTCTGCACCTGCGCGACCAGGACGGCTTCAACATGCTCGCCGACGTCACGCCGACCGACTACCTCGGCTGGGGCACGCGCGGAGTCGCCGGCTACATCGGCACCTCGGCGGGCCGCGACCTGAACGCGCCGGGCTCCCAGGGCTACGACCGGCTGCCCGACCCGAAGCCGAAGCGATTCGCGATGAACTACCACCTGCTGTCGATCCCGGGGGGCACGCGCGTGCGGGTGCAGGTCTGGCTCGACGAGGACGAGCCGGTGCCGAGCCTCGTTCCCGTCTGGCCTACGGCCGACTGGCACGAGCGGGAGGCCTGGGACATGATGGGCATCCGGATCGAGGGTCACCCGAACCTCTCCAGGATCCTGATGGAGGACGACTGGGAGGGGCACCCGCTGCGCAAGGACTACCCGATCGGCGGCGAGCCGGTCCGCTTCTCGGGAGACGAATAGTGGCCGTCGCCCCGGAGCGCCCGAAGATCTACGAGGGCTCGCGCGTTCCCTCGCCGATCCCGACGATCCTGCAGGTCCCGCCGGAGCTCCGCGACTCCGACGACATCCTCGAGGTCAACTTCGGCCCGAACCACCCGTCGACCCACGGCGTCCTCCGCCTCGTGGTCGAGCTGCACGGCGAGCATGTCGTCGGCCTGCGCGCGGTGGTCGGCTACCTGCACACCGGCTTCGAGAAGAACATGGAGCAGAAGAGCTGGTGGAAGGCGATCACCTACTCGCCGCGCATCGACTACCTCTCGTTCCAGAACAACGAGCTCGTGTTCGTCCTGGCGGTCGAGAAGCTGCTCGCGCTGAAGGTGCCTCCGAAGGCGACCTGGATGCGGATGTGCCTCGCCGAGCTCAACCGGATCCACTCGCACCTCGTCTGGCTCGCGACCGCGGCGCTCGAGCTGGGGGCGATCTCGATGTTCTGGTACTGCTTCCGCGAGCGCGACCAGATCCTCGACCTGTTCGAGATGGTCACCGGGGAGCGCATGCACACGCGCTACTACCAGGTCGGCGGGCTGGCCGAGGAGATCCCGGCCGGCTTCTTCCCCGAGGCTCGCAAGTTCGTCGGCTGGATGCCGAGGGCCGTCGACCAGTACGAGACGCTCGTCGACCAGAACGCGATCTGGCTCGAGCGGACGAAGGGGCTCGGCCTGCTGTCGGCCGACGACGCGATCGCGCTCGGCCAGACCGGGCCGGTGCTGCGCGGCTCAGGCGTCGACTGGGACCTGCGCAAGGCGCAGCCGTACCTGGCCTACGACGAGGTCGATTTCGACGTGCCCGTCTACGAGAACGGGGACGTCTGGGACCGGTACAAGGTGCACATGGACGAGATGCGGGAGTCGACCCGCATCGTCGCCCAATGCCTGGACCGGCTCGAGGAGATGGAAGGCGAGCCGTGGATCGCCGACGACCGCAAGGTCGTGCTACCGCCGCGCGAGGAGCTCCACACCTCGATGGAGTCGCTGATCCACCACTTCAAGATCGTCACCGAGGGCTTCCGCGTGCCCGAGGGCGAGGTCTACGTCCCCGTCGAGTCGCCGCGCGGAGAGCTCGGCTGCTACGTCGTCTCCGACGGCGGGCCGAAGCCGTGGCGCGTGAAGTTCAGGGCACCGAGCTTCGTCGCGCTCGAGGCGACCGCGACCTGCATGAGCGACGCGCTCGTCGCCGATCTGATCGCGATCGTCGGCTCGCTCGACACGGTCATGGGAGAGGTGGACCGGTGACGGACCTAATCGTTGAGATCCGCGCGATCGCGGCGCCGGTACCCGGAGGCGCGTTCGGCGATCCTGCCGGCGCTGCACCTGGCGCAGGAGCGAAACGACGGCTGGCTTCCGCCGCAGGCGCTCGAGGAGGTGGGCACGGCGCTCGGGGTCACGCCGGCATACGTCCAGTCGGTCGCCTCGTTCTACGACATGCTCCACCTGGAGCCGGTCGGGCGGCACCTGGTCGAGGTCTGCACCAACGTCTCGTGCGCGCTCGTCGGGGCACAGCAGGTGGTCGAGGCCTTCCAGCGCGAGCTCGGGGTACGCCCCGGCGAGACAACTGCCGACGGCCAGGTGACCCTGAAGACGATGGAGTGCGCAGGCGGCTGCGGCTGGGCGCCGGTGGTCGTGGTCGATCACCGCTACCGCGAGCCGACGACACCCGAGGACGTGCCGGCTGTCGTGCAGGAGCTGCGCGGTGAGTAGCCGCGGGCGCGTGCCGATCGTGCTCGCGGGTGCAGACGAGCACGACCTCACGAAGCTGGCGGAGTACCGCGAGGCGGGCGGCTACACGACGCTCGCAAATGCCCGCAAGCTCGAGCCGCAGGCGATCGTCGACGAGCTGCTCGCGTCTGGCCTGCGCGGGCGGGGCGGCGCGGGGTTCCCCATGGGCCGCAAGGCAAGCTTCCTCGCCAAGGACACGGGCAAGCCGGTCTACCTGGTCGTCAACGCCGACGAATCGGAGCCTGGGGACTTCAAGGACCGGGAGATCATGTTCCGGGTGCCGCACAGGCTGCTGGAGGGCTGCCTGATCACGGCGCATGCGATCGAGTCGACGCACGTCTTCATCTACCTGCGGGGCGAGTACTCGCACGAGTTCGAGGTGCTGCGCTCGGCTCTGGACGAGGTGCGGGAGGCCGGGCTGCTCGGCAGCGTCACGATCGTCATCCACCGCGGCGCCGGCGCCTACATCTGCGGCGAGGAGACGGCGCTCCTGGAGTCGCTCGAGGGCAAGCGCGGCCAGCCGCGCTCGAAGCCGCCCTTCCCGGCAGTGCAGGGCCTCTACGCCTCGCCCACGCTGATCAACAACGTCGAGACGATCGCGACCGTGCCTGCGATCGTCGAGCACGGCGGCGCCTGGTACACGTCGTTCGGGGTCGAGAACTCGGCCGGGACGCGCGTGTTCTCGCTCTCGGGGAACGTGGTCAACGGCGGCAACTACGAGCTCGAGCTAGGCACTTCGCTCTACGAGCTGATCTACCGCATCGGTGGAGGGATCCCCGACGGGAGGAAGCTCAAGGCCGTCATCCCCGGGGGCTCGTCGGTGCCGGTGTTGACGGCGGGCGAGATCCAGTACCCGCTGGACTTCGACTCGATGGCCGAGGGCGGGACGATGCTCGGCTCGGGCGCGGTGATCGTGATCGACGACCGCTGCTGCATGGTGCAGCTGGGCCTGCGGGTGGCGCAGTTCTACGAGCACGAGTCGTGCGGCAAGTGCACGCCGTGCCGGGAGGGGACGCGCTGGATGGTGCAGATCCTGCGGGCGATCGAGGAGGGCCGTGCGGAGCATCGCGACCTCGACCTGCTCCTCGACGTCTGTGACCGGATCCTCGGCAAGTGCCTCTGCCCGCTCGGAGACGCGGCGGCGATGCCCGTCGCGAGCTACGTGACGAAGTTCGCCGACGAGTACCGGCAGCACATCGACGAGGGCGGCTGCCCGTTCGGCGGCGAGTCCTCGCTCGAGGGCGTGATCGCACCGATCGACCAGCACGCGCACAGCCCGGTCGCGGAGGTTCCGGCGTGAGCGGGCTTGTAACAGTCTGTTACTTGAAGAGCCGCCCCGAAGAATGGCCCCTGTTGGGCCGAAGAACAACGCAAGTAACAGTCTGTTACTTGGAAAGGCGGGGCCGGTGAGCACGCCCGAGCTGGTCACGATCAGCGGTCGACGACCGCGAGGTTCAGGTGCCCAAGGGGACGGGGATCGTCGAGACGGCGCTCGCGGCCGGGATCGAGATTCCGGTCTTCTGCTACGAGCCGCGGCTCGGGCCCGCGGTCGGCGCCTGCCGCATGTGCCTCTGCGAGGTCGAGGGCATGCCGAAGCTCCAGGCCGTTTGCACGATGACCGCGCAGGACGGGATGGTCGTGCGCACCGCGCAGACCTCGGCCAAGGCCGCCGAGGGACAGGACGCCACGCTCGAGTTCATCCTCGTCAACCACCCGCTCGACTGCCCGGTCTGCGACAAGGGCGGCGAGTGCCCGCTCCAGGACCTGACGTTCCGCTGGGGCCCGGGCAACACCCGGATGGAGTTCGAGAAGCTCACGGTCGAGAAGCCGATCCCGATCTCGCCGGCGATCGCCCTCGACCGCGAGCGCTGCATCCTCTGCTACCGCTGCACGCGGTTCTCGGAAGACGTCGCCGGGGACGGCCAGCTGATCGCGCGGAACCGCGGGGTGCAATCGGTGATCGCGACCTTCGAGGACCAGCCGTACCGCGCGCCGTTCTCCGGCAACGTGATCGAGCTCTGCCCGGTGGGAGCGCTCACCTCGACGCAGTACCGCTTCACCGGCAGGCCCTGGGAGATCCAGAACGTGCCGACGGTCTGCGGCCTCTGTCCCGTCGGCTGCAACGTCCACGCGACGATGCGCGAGGGAAAGGTCCGACGGATGCTCTCCCGCAACCACCCGGAGGTGGACGAGGGCTGGCTCTGCGACAAGGGCCGCTTCGCGTTCACCCACCTGTACGCGCGCGACCGGATCTCCGACCCGCTCCGCCGCGTCCGGCGGCGCGGCTTCGAGGAGCTCTCCTGGGACGACGCCCTCGACGAGGCGGAGCGCCTGCTGCGCGACGCCGGAGGGCGGATCGTGACCGCGCTCTCGGGCTCCGAGACCGTCGAGCAGGCCTACGCGCTGGGCAAGCTTCTGCGCCGGGGGCTCGGCGCGCACACCGCGGTGCTGCCGGAGGAGACGAGCAGCGCCCTCGACGCATACCGCCTGCCCCTGTCGGCGATCCAAGACGCCGAGCTCGTGGTCGTGCTCGGAGACGAGCCGGTCGCCGAGCGCGCGCCGATCGTCGACCTCTGGCTGCGGGCCGCTCGCCGGGCAGGCGCCCAGGTCGAGCACGTAGGCGATGCGACCGAGAGCTGCCGGCGCCTCGCCGACGGCCGCGACGCGCTCGGGAAGCAGCTGCGGGCGAGCGAGCGCGCGATCCTGATCTGGTCGGACTCGGAGGGCAGCGGCGGCTCGCACCTCGCAGCGCTTGCCGCCAAGCTCGGCTTCGGCGACAAGCCGGGCTCGGGCGCCTTCCACCTGCCGACGACTCCGAACGGCCGCGGCATCGCCGACGCCTGGGCCGCCTGCTGCGACGAGGAGGCCGACTCGCCGGAGGAGATCGGGCTCCTGGTCGTCTCGGGCGACGAGGCCGCCGCCGACCCGAACGTTCGAGCGCTGGCCGAGCGGGCCGAGCACGTGCTCGTCACCTCGATGTTCCAGGGCCTCGCGGTCGGCTGGGCCGACCTCGTCCTCCCGGGCACGAGCTACCTCGAGCGCGACGGCACGTACGTCAACCTCGAGGGACGGCTGCAGCGTCTCCGGCGCGCCGCGATCCCGCCCGCGCCGGACGAGCTCGCCTGGATCTCGAAGCTCGCCGAGCGCTTCGACGTGGAGCTGCCGCCGTACGCCTCGGCCGTGTTCGCGGAGCTCTCGGAGCTGATCTACGACGGCCTGCCCTTCGGCGAGGTCGGCGAGCGCGCCGAGCTGCGTACCCGGAGCGTGGCGCCGCAGGGCCGGTTCCCGGAGCAGCCCGCAGCCGCGGCGGACGGCGGGCTCAAGCTCGTCCGCTACCGCGCCCTGTTCTCCGGCCCGGCCGTCGAGCGCGTTCCGGAGCTCCAGTTCCAGCGGCCTCCGCCCGAGGTGGAGCTCTCGCCCGAGGAGGCCGAGGCCCGCAACATCCTGAACGGCGAGCCTGTGAGCGTCACCCACATCGGAACGGCCCGGCAGCTCCGTGCCCGGATCAACCCGGCACTGAGGCCCGGGATCGCCCGCGTCGCGAGCGAGCACGCCGGCGACCTCGGCGGCTTTGTGGAGGTGACGAAGCCGTGACCGAGCCCTGGTGGATCTCGGCGATCAAGGCCTTCCTGATCATCAACCTGCTGCTCCTGACGTTCGCCTACATGACCTGGGTCGAGCGCAAGGTGCTCGGCCGCATGCAGCTGCGCTACGGCCCGAACCGCACCGGCCCCTTCGGCCTGCTGCAGCCGATCGCCGACCTCGTCAAGCTGATCCGCAAGGAGAGCTTCTTCCCGGCCACCGCCGTCGACGTCCTCTACATCGCAGCCCCCGTGCTCTCGGCGTTCACCGCCCTTGCGGCCTTCAGCGTCATCCCGTTCGGGCCGGGTTGGCACATCTGGAAGTGGGACGTGACCGGCGCCGTCGTGAACGTGCCGATCTCGCTGATCCTGATCTTCGCGCTCAGCTCGCTCGGGATCTACGGCTTCATCGTCGGCGGCTGGGCCTCGCACTCGAAGTTCGCGCTGCTCGGATCGATGCGCACCTGTGCCCAGATGGTCTCGTACGAGGTCTCGCTCACGTTCGCCGTGCTCGGGGTCGTGCTGATGAGCCACTCGCTCTCGCTCGTCGACATCGTCGAGAAGCAGCACGCCACGATCTGGTTCATCGCGCCGCAGTTCGTCGGGTTCCTCGTCTTCTTCGTCGGCGGGATCGCCGAGACGAACCGGCCGCCGTTCGACCTCCCCGAGGCCGACACCGAGCTCGTCGCCGGCTACCACACCGAGTACAGCGGCATGCGCTTCGGCCTCTTCCAGATGGCGGAGTACGTGAACATGATCACGCTCTCGGCGCTCTCCGTGACGCTCTTCTTCGCCGGCTGGTACGGGCCCTGGGCACCGCTCGGCCCGCTCTGGTTCCTGCTCAAGCTGCTGATCGTCATCTTGGTCTTCATGTGGATCCGCGCCACGCTGCCGCGCCTGCGCTACGACCAGCTGATGCGGTTCGGCTGGAAGATCCTGTTGCCGCTCGCGACGATCAACGCGCTCATCACGGCGGCCTGCGTGGTGGCCTTTTAATGCCGCAACCGCTGGAGAGCATCAAGGGCTTCGGGGTCACGTTCAGGCAGATCTTCCGCAAGCCGATCACGCAGCAGTACCCCGAGTACAAGCGACCGGTCTATCCGCGCTTCCGCGGGCGCCACCGGCTCCACCGGCACCAGAACGGGCTCGAGAAGTGCGTCGGCTGCTCGCTTTGCGCGGCCGCCTGCCCGGCGGACTGCATCCGCGTAGTCGCGGCCGAGAACACCGCCGACAACCGCGTCTCCCCGGGCGAGCGCTACGCGCGCATCTACGAGATCAACATGAGCCGCTGCATCTTCTGCGGCTACTGCGAGCTGGCCTGCCCGTTCGACGCGATCACGCTCGGCAACGAGTTCGAGCTCTCCGAGTACTCCCGCGACGACCTGATCTACACGAAGGACATGCTGCTCGCCGAGCCGATCAAGAAGGTGCCGGTCGCCGACCGCGACCTCTACGACACGCCGATCCCGTACTACCAGGAGCACTCTTGACGGCGGCGCCGTGATCGTCGCCTCGGTCGAGAACGTCCTCGTCTGGGCGGTCTGGGTGGGCGCCGCCTTCGCCTGCATCAGCTCGGGGATCGCGGTCGTCTCCTTCTCGAACCCGTTCTACTCGGCGCTCTCGCTGATCGGGAACCTCGCCTCGCTGGCCGTGCTCTACCTGCTGCTCTCGGCCGAGTTCGTGGCCGCCGCGCAGGTGCTCGTCTACGCCGGCGCGGTGATGGTGATGTTCCTGTTCGTGATCGGCTACCTCGGCGGGCGGGCCGACGCGCCCTGGGCCGGCGGGCCCAGCTGGCAGGCGGTCGGAGCCGTGGCGGCGTCCGCTGCGCTCTTCGTCGAGGTGATCGTCGTGATCGGGCTGAAGACGAGCGGGCGCCTCTCGCACGAGGCGCAGATCGGCAGCGCCTTCGGGAGCCCGTACGAGATCGGCCGGCTCTTCCTCACGAATCAACTGCTCGCGTTCGAGATCACCTCGATCGTGCTGCTCATCGCCGCGGTCGGAGGGGTCATCCTCGGCAGCCATTCACGGGAGCCCGAGCAGTGAGAGGGCCCGATGTCATCTGGTATTTGGCCGTGGCCGCCTTCCTCTTCTGCACGGGCGCGCTGGGCGTGCTGATCCGGCGCAGCCCGCTGATCGTGCTCCTCTCGCTGGAGATCATGCTGAACGGAGCCAACCTCGCCCTGATCGCGTTTGCGCGCCACTACGGCCAGGGCGATGGGCAGATCTTCGCGCTGGCCGTGATGGCCGTCGCGGCCTCCGAGGTCGTAGTCGGCCTCGGCCTGATCGTGGCGATAGCACGCAAGCACCTCGACCTCGACGTGGACAAGCTCTCCACGCTCCGCGGCTGAGGGATGGCAACCGCCGCCGGCTGGGTCTGCCTGCTCGTGCCGCTCGGCGCGGCGCTCGCGATCACGCTCGCCGGGAACCGGATCTCAAGGCGCGGCGCCGGCTACCTCGCGACGGGCTCGGTCGCCGTGTCGTTCGTCGCCGCGGTCGTCAGCTTCGCGTCGCTGCTCGGCGACTCCGCCAGGGATCGCGAGCACGTCTCCACGCTCTGGACCTGGCTCACGGCCGGCCAGTTCGACGTCGGCCTGAGCATCCTGGTCGACCCGCTCTCGGTCTTCATGATGCTGATCGTCTCCGGGGTCGGCGCGCTGATCGTCGCCTACTCGATCGGCTACATGGACGGCGACGACGAGGAGCGGCGCTACTTCGCCTACATGGCGCTGTTCGTCTTCTCGATGCTGCTGCTGGTCGAGGGCGGCAACCTGCTGATCCTGCTCATCGGCTGGGGGCTCGTCGGCCTCTCCTCGTACCTGCTGATCGGCTTCTGGCACGACCGCCCGAGCGCGGTCGCCGCGGCGAAGAAGGCGTTCGTGATGAACGCGATCGGCGACGCGACGATGGCGCTGGCGCTCTTCCTGCTGATCCAGCGCACCGGGTCGCTGAACTTCGATGTCGTCTTCGGCGACGCCGGCTCCCTCGGCACCTGGACCGCCAACCTCGTCGCGCTCGGCCTGCTCGGCGGCGCGGTCGCCAAGTCGGCCCAGCTGCCGCTGCAGACGTGGCTTCCCGACGCGATGGAGGGCCCGACGCCGGTCAGCGCCCTCATCCACGCGGCGACGATGGTCACCGCCGGCGTCTACCTGATCGTCCGCACGAGCCCGCTGTTCGAGGCGGCTCCCCGGGTGCTCGAGCTGGCCGGCGGCCTGGGTGCGATCACGCTCGTGCTGGCCGGCCTGATCGCGCTCGTGCAGACGGACATCAAGCGCGTGATCGCCTACTCGACCATGTCCCAGATCGGCTACATGTTCCTCGCCGTCGGCCTGGGCGCCTACGCGGACGGGATGTTCCACCTGATTGGAGCACGCCTTCTTCAAGGCGCTGTTGTTCATGGCCGCCGGCCTGGTCATCCACGCGCTCGCCGGTGAGCAGGACATCCGCAAGATGGGCGGGCTGCGGCGGTTGATGCCGTTCACGTTCGTGGCGTTCCTGATCGGCACGCTCTCGCTGGCCGGGATCCCTCCGTTCTCGGGCTTCTTCTCGAAGGACTCGATCCTCGCGGCGGCGCTCGCCCACGGCTGGTACGGCGAGCTGCTCTGGGTCGCGGGGATGATCGGGACGTTCCTGACCGGGCTCTACGCGGCCCGCCTCTTATTCATCGTCTTCTGGGGCGAGCCGTCCGCCTTCGTGCGCGAGCATCTGATGCTCGGCTCGCACGCCTCCGGCCAGGAGGGGCATCTCTCGCACAACGGCCACGAGACCCACGTGCACGCCGGCGAGGGCCCCCGCTCGATGACCTGGACCGTCGGCATCCTCGCCGTGCTCGCGTTGTTCGGCGGTTGGATCCAGTTCGCCGACCTCTGGACGCCGGTCTCGAACTGGCTCGACCCCGTGGCCGAGCCGCTCGTCGAGGCGACCGGGACTCAGGAGGCCGTCTCCTCGATCCTCGCCGTCGTGCTCGGCCTGGCCGGGATCTCGATCGCCTGGGCGATCTACGCCGAGCGGCGCGTCCGGGCCCCGCGGATCGCGCGGCTGCAAACGCTGCTCGAGCACAAGTTCTACTTCGACGAGCTGTACGACCTGCTCTTCTACCGGCCCGCGGTGCTGCTCGCGACCGGGCTCTTCCGCCTCGTCGAGCAGCCGCTCGTGCTCGGTTCGATCAGGGAGCTCGCCCGGGCGATGCGCGAGGCGGGCCAGGGGACCGGGCGCCTCCAGACGGGGCTCGTCCGCACCTATGCGCTCTCGATCGCGGCGAGCCTGGCGATCGTCACCGTCGTCTTCGTGGCGGTCAGATGAACAGCGGCTGGCTCACCACCTCGCTGATCGTGCTCCCCGTCGCCGGTGCGCTCGTCGTCTGGCTGTTGCCGCTTCGGCCCTTCGCGGTCGGTTCGACCGCGCTGCTCTTCGCGCTGGTGGAGGTGGGCCTGTGGATCGACACGGTCGCGCAGTTCGACTTCTCGAAGCCGGGGCTCCAGCTCGACCAGCAGACGAGCTGGTTCAGTGACCTGAACGTCTCCTACCACGTCGGCTTCTACGGCTTCTCGGTGTGGCTCGTCGGGCTGGCCGCGGTCGTGCTGGCGGCCGCGATCGGCTACGCGTTCTGGGCGGGGCGCGAGCGGCCGCGCGCCTACTACGGGCTCATGCTCCTGCTGACCGGCGCGATCGTGGGCGTCTTCGTCGCCCAGGACCTGCTCCTCTTCTACGTCTTCTGGGAGGCGATGCTCGTCCCGCTCTACGTGCTGGTCGGCGTCTGGGGCGGAGCGGGCCGCCTGCGGGCGACGTTGATGTTCGTCATCTACACGATGGCCGGGTCGCTGCTGATGCTGGCCTCGATCATCGTGCTCGGCCTCTCGCAGGGCACCTTCGACCTCGTCACCTCGGGCACCAGCGGGAGCGACTGGATCTTCCTCGGGTTCGTCGCGGCCTTCGCCGTCAAGGCGCCGCTCTTCCCGCTGCATGCCTGGCTGCCCGAGGCCTACCGCGAGTCTTCGCCGGAGGTGGCAGGCGTGCTCTCGGGGGTGGTCTCGAAGGCGGCGGCCTACGGCTTCCTGCGGATCGCGATCGCGAAGTTCCCCGGGCCCGTGTCCGACTTCCGCACGCCGATCCTCGTGCTCGCCGCCTGCGGCCTCGTCTACGGATCGCTGCTCGCGTTCCGCGCCCCTGACGTGCGCGGCGTTATCGCCTATTCGAGCCTCGCGCAGATGGGCCTGATCACGCTCGGCCTGTTCGCAGTCAACGACCTCGGGCTGAACGGAGCCGTCCTGCAGATGGTCAACCACGGCCTGATCTCGGCGACGCTCTTCCTGCTCGCCGGTGGAATCGAGCGCCGGACCGCGACGGGTGACCTCGCTCTGCTCGGTGGGATGGCGAGAGGCAGGCCGGCGCTCGCGACGGTGCTGCTGACCGCGGGCGTGATCGCGCTCGCGGTCCCGGGCTCGACCGCGTTCGCCGGCGAGTTCGCGATCCTGGCGGGCGTCTTCCAGACCGGCTGGGGCTACGCCGTCGTGGGTGCGGTCGCGATCGTGCTCGCGGCGATGTACGTGCTCCGGCTGATCTCGGCCGTGCTCCACGACCGGGTGGGGTCGGCGGTCCCGGAGGGCGCGCTGGACCTGCGGCCGGCCGAGCTCGGAGTAGTGGTCCCGCTCGTGGCGATCCTGCTCGTGCTCTCGGCCTGGCCCGCGGCGATCACCGAGCGGTCCTTCACCGGGAGCGCCGCGAACGTGGTGGGGACAGCGCCTAAGTGATCCTCGCGCTCGACACCCCGCCGATCGACTGGTTCGCGCTCGCGCCGACGCTTGCGCTCCTGACCGCCGGTGCGCTCAACCTGATCCTCGCCGTCCTCTGGCCGAAGAGCTGGAAGCGGCCCACCACGGCGGTCGTGTGCGCGCTCGGTTTCGCCGGCGCGATCGTCGCCGCGGCGCTGCTCTTCTCGCACAGCGCGAACGGGCACGGAGTGATCGCGGACGTGATCCAGCGCGACCGCCTCGGCGCGCTGACGGCGATCATCATCGCCGGCGCGGGCCTCCTCGCCATCGGGACCTCCTACTCCGAGCCGATGGCCGACGACCACATCGCCGAGTACTACGCGCTGCTGGCCTGGGCCGGCGCCGGAATGGTCTTCCTCGCGAGCGCGAGCACGCTGCTGACGATCTTCCTCGGGCTCGAGTGGTTCTCGATCAGCCTGTACATCCTCTGCGCGATCGACCGCGATCTCGCCGGCTCGCTCGAGGCGGGCCTGAAGTACTTGATCATCGGCGGCTTCGGCTCGGCAATGCTCCTCTTCGGCTCGGCGCTCGTCTACGGCGCGACCGGGCAGCTCCAGCTCGAGGAGATCGCGCGCGCGGTGCAGGCTCAGGGCCTCTCCGGCGACGCGCTGCTCGTCGCCGGGCTCGCCCTGATGATCGGCGGGCTCGGCTTCAAAGCCTCGGCGGCGCCGTTCCACATGTGGACGCCCGACGTCTACGAGGGCGCGCCCACGCCGGTGACCGCGTTCATGTCGGCCGCGACGAAGGCGGTCGCGCTCGTGCTGATGATGCGCGTGCTGGTGACGGCGTTCCCCCAGGAGGCGCGCCTCTGGACGATCACCATCGCCGTGATCGCCTGTGCCTCGCTCGCGGTCGGCAACCTGGCCGCGCTCGTGCAGAAGGGCTTGAAGCGAATGCTTGCGTACTCCTCGATCTCCCACGCCGGCTTCATGCTGATCGCGATCGCCTCCGACAACGCCCTCGGCGGGCGGGCGCTTCTCTACTACCTGATCCCGTACTCGGCGATGTCGGTCGGCGCCTTCGCGGTCGTCGCCGCCCGCGAGCGGGAGCTGAACCGGCCGGTCACGCTCGACAACCTGGCCGGCTTCGGCTGGGAGCGGCCGCTGCTCGGCATCTCGATGATGACCTTCATGCTCGGCTTCGCGGGCTTCCCGCTCACCGGCGGCTTCGTCGGAAAGTTCTACGTCTTCGCCGCCGCCTACGAGCACGGCTGGATCTGGCTCGTGATCGTCGGCGTGGCCGCGACCGCGGTCAGCCTCTACTACTACCTGGGCGTGATCCGAGCGATGTACATGCGCCCGGCGGAGGAGCTCCAACTCGCCCCCGTCGGCGGCTCGCCCCCACGGGAACTTGTGCTCCAGTGCACAACCGCCGTCGCTCTATTCGTCACGGTCGGCTCGTTCTTCGCCGTGCAGCCGCTGATCCACGTCGCGAAGGAAGCCGCGGCCTCGCTGCCGTTCTAGCGGCGGAGCTCGGCGGTGAGCGAGACGACCGCCTGGACGCAGAAGATCGCCAGGCAGCCGAGCAGCGCCGAGCGGGCCGGGCCCGGCACCGCGCCCTCGGTGACGACCGGCGCCCGCACCGCCGCACCGGCAACGATCAGGGCGAGAACGACCGCCCAGAGCAGCGCGTGCAGGTGGTCGCGCGCGCCGTCCAGGAGGCTGCCGAAGCACTCGAGCGCGACGACGGCCGCTGCCGGCACCGCCAGGAGGAGCGCGTAGAACGCGAGCTCGTGCGCGCCGGCGCCGTCGGCCGCTGCGGCGGCGACCACGAGCCCCACGGGAATCGCCCGGCGCCCCATGCCGGGGGGTTCGGCGTCCGGCCCTCGGCTCCTTCGTTACGCTCACCGAACCCGTGAGAAAGGAGCCCGAATGGCCGATGTGCCTCTGACGTGGCTGGGCCACGCGAGCTTCCGCCTCGACTCGCCAGGCGGCAAGCGGATCTATATCGATCCCTGGCTCGGCAACCCGAAATGCCCCGAGTCGGAGAAGGCGCCGGAGCGGATCGACGTGATCGCGCTCACGCACGGCCACGGTGACCACGTCGGCGAGACCGTCGAGCTGACGAAGACGTTCAAGCCGGAGGTCGTGGCGATGGTCGAGCTGAAGGGGTGGCTCGGGCAGCAGGGAGCCGAGCTCGACGAGATGCCGGGGCCCAACAAGGGCGGCACCGTCGAGGCGGCGGGAGCGACCTTCACCCTCACGAACGCCTTTCACTCGAGCGGCACCGACGACGGCTCCTACGCCGGGGAGGCCGCCGGCATCGTCGTCGGCTTCGAGAACGGGACCTCCATCTACTTCGCCGGCGACACGTGCGTCTTCGGGGACATGCAGCTGATCGGCCGGATCTACTCGCCCGACCTCGTGGTACTGCCGATCGGAGGCCACTTCACGATGGACCCCCGGGAAGCCGGGGTCGCGCTGGAGCTGCTCGGCGCGAAGCGCTGCATTCCGTGCCACTACGGCACGTTCCCCCTGCTGAAGGGGACCCCGGATGAGCTGCGCCGGCATGCGCCCGGGGTGGACGTGATCGCCCTCGAGCCCGGGGAGACGACGACGGTTTGAGAGAGCGCTGGTTCGGTGCCACCGGCCGCCGGGTGCCCGAGATCGCCGTCGAGGGCGAGCTCGAGCTCGACGATGCTCTCGTGCTGGACGACGTGGCCGACGAGGCGGCTCTGAAGCGGGCCCACGAGGAGGGGAGACCGGTGGTCGTGCGTGCGGCGAGCGCTCAGGCCGTCAAGGAGGCGCTCGCTCGGCCCGAGGTCGCGTGCGTCGTCGTGCCGGAGGCCGAACGCGGCCTGGTCGACCTCGACCTGACCGAGCTCACCTATGGCTAGAGCGCCCCTGGTCGCGACCTACTCGATCGCGGCGTGCGACCTCGACGCGGGCCAGTGGGGCGTGGCGACGCAGTCGAAGTTCCTCGGGGTCGGCTCGGTCGTGCCGTGGGCGGTTCCGGGCGTCGGCGCGATCGCGACGCAGGCCTACGCGAACCCACGCTACGGCCCGGACGGCCTCGCGCTCCTACGCGAGGGGCTCAGCGCCCAGGAGGTCGTCGAGCGCCTGACCGCAGCGGACGACGGCCGCGACCACCGGCAGCTCGGCGTCGTCGACGGAAACGGCGTCGGAGCGAGCTTCACCGGCGCCGAGTGCATGGAGTGGGCCGGCGGCAGGACCGGCGAGGGCTATGCCGCGCAGGGGAACATCCTCGTCTCGGCCGAAACCGTCGACGCGATCGCAGAGACCTTCGAGAGCGCGAAGGGGACGCTCGCCGAACGCCTGCTCGACTGCCTCGACGCGGCCCAGGCGGCCGGCGGCGACCGGCGCGGCCAGCAATCGGCCGCGCTGCTGGTGGTCGAGCGCGACGGCGGCTACGCGGGCCTCTCCGACGAGATCGTCGACCTGCGGGTCGACGAGCACGATCGGCCGCTCGAGGAACTTCGCCGCATCTACGTCATGCACCAGGCGATCTTCGGCAAGACACCTCGCGAGGACTGGGTCGACGTCGACGACGAACTCGCCGCCGAGCTGCACGAACGGCTGGCACGCGTCGGCTACGAGGACGAGCTCGCCCAGGCCTTCTTCACGTGGGCCGCGAACGAGAATCTCGAGGAGCGAGTTGACGGGGTCGAGCGCGTCGATCCCGTCGTGCTCGAAGAGCTGAGGAGGCAGAGCGCATGAGCTACGAGGTCACGAGCTTCTCGGAGCTCGAGTCGTTTCCGGTGGGCAAACACGGGCTTGTTTGGCATCCGATCCGCAGCCGACTCGGCATCCGTCCGTTCGGCATGAACTCGTACACGGCCGCCGAGGTCGGGAGCGAGATCGTCGAGGATCACACCGAGGAGACCTACGGGCACGAGGAGGTCTACATCGTGGTCGCCGGGCACGCCCGCTTCACCATCGACGGCGACCAGGTCGACGCGCCGATGGGCACGATCGTCCACCTGCCGGATCCGAGCGTGCGGCGCAGCGCGGTCGCGGTCGACTCCGACACGCGGGTGCTGGCGGTGGGCGGCAAGCCCGGCGAGGCCTTCCGGCCCTCCGCCTGGGAGCTGTTCTTCCGCGCTTCGAAGCTGCCCCCGCAGGAGGCGCTGGCGCTGGTCGAGGACAGCGACGGCTACAACGCGGACACCGCCGGATACCGGTACAACCTTGCGTGCTTCCGAGCTCTGGCCGGGAAGCGCGAGGAAGCCGTCGAGGCGTTCCGCCAGGCCTACGAGCTCGATCCGAAGCGCGTGGCCGAGTGGGCGCCGGGCGACAGCGACCTCGACTCGATCCGGGAAGAGGTCTCAGCGATCGCCGGGCAGCCGGACACCGCCGGCTCGAGCTCGTAGCGCGGGGAGCGGGTCGGCCTCGGGCCGAGCCACCAGCAGCACGGCCCCGTGGCCGGGCTCGCCGACGAGCGAGTCCACGAGCAGCTGGAGCCCGACGGCGAGCGCAAAGGCCTTGTGCGCGTGCTCTCCGCCGAAGGGGACGAGCTCGTCCTCACTCGCCTCACCGGCGAGCACCTCGCCGTAGGTGACCCGCCCCATCGAGACATCGCTCACGAGCGGCGGACCCTGCGAGGCTGGAATGGCGATCGCGAGCGGATTGGTGCCGGTCAGCTTCGGGCCGCCCTCGGGGTGCCCGAGCCGCGGCGGCGAGGTCGCGGTCAGCGCAGTGACCAGGCCGCCCTCGGCCAGCTTGCGAGCCCAGTAGCCGAGCGCACCGGTCGGGAAGCAGCGCTGAGCCACGACGAGCCTGGCATGGACGGGCGGAGCCGCCAGCTGGGCTGCGACGATCGCCGCCAGCGTCAGGTAGCCGAGCGCGCCGTTGCCGTCCCAGCGCTCGAATCCCGGCTCGTCGACGAGGCGCTCCGGCTTCGCAGCCGGATCGAGCTCGACCGGCCGGGTGGTGAGCCATTCCACCCGCGAGAACCCGTGACCGCGCTTCCCACGGGCCTCGCAGTCGATGAAATGGTCGGCCAGAGTCTTCGCGTCGGCTTCCCCGAAACCAAGCGCAGACAGCGTAGGAATCACGTCTTCGGCCCTCATTTCACGAAATCCTTACGGACTCGAACAGCCGCCGCGAGGTTGTCGACGTCTTATCTCCTAGTTTCAGCGGGGCTCCACAAGCGGAAGCCCCGGGTCCGCTGGAACAGGCGGAGGGCGCTTCCTAGGGGCGCCCTTCGGACTAAGACGGCCCCACCAGCCGAGCTGGCACGGCCTCTGGTCGGCGTCGCAAGCGAGCGACTTAGACAGCCGCATCGGCCAACAAGCCGACGCGGCTTCTTCTGGTCCGTGTCGCAAGCGAGCGCCTTATGGGATGGGTGGGGGTGAGTTCAGGCCTCGAGGGCAGCCGCGTAGACCCGATGGGTCTCCTCGTCGAAGAGGACGAACCTGACCTGGTTCACGCCGTGCCGGCCTGCAAGCGCCTCCCGCGTCGCCGCCACGGCGACCTCGGCGGCTCGTTCGACCGGGTAGCCGAAGATGCCCGTCGAGATCGCCGGGAACGCAACTGTCCGGCAGCCGAGCTCCGCGGCCACGGCGATCGCGCTCCCGTGGCAGGAGGCGAGCGTCGCCGGCTCCCCGGCCTCGCCGCCCTGCCAGACCGGGCCGACCGTATGGATCACGTGCCTCGCCGGCAGCTCGTAGCCGCCCGTCGCCTTCGCCTCACCCGGATCGCAGCCGCCCAGCGTGCGGCACTCGGCGAGCAGCTCGGGGCCTGCGGCGCGGTGGATGGCCCCATCCACGCCGCCTCCACCGAGCAGGGACGAGTTGGCTGCGTTCACGATCGCGTCGACCCGCTGCTCGGTGATGTCGCCCCGGACCGCCTCGATCATCGCGAGCCCCGCCCTCGCGGCTAGGAGAGAACCGGCAGGGCCTTGACGATCCCGACGCCCTGCTCGCGCTTCGAGGCGGCGATCGCCTCGGCGACCTCGGTGATCGCGCGGGCCGGCTCGGAGGTGGGGTCGCTCTCCACGAGCGGCACGCCCTCGTCGCCCGCCTGGCGCACCCGCGGGTCAAGGGGCACCCGACCGAGCAGCGGCACGCCGAGCTCGTCCGCGAGCCTGTCTCCCCCGCCGCTGCCGAACGTCTCCCCGCTCATGTTCTCCACCACGCCCAGGAGGCGCATGTTCGTCTTCTGTGCCATCAGGGCGGCGCGGGCGGCGACCTCCTGGGCGAGCGGCTGCGGGGTCGTCACGATCACGGCCTCTGCGCGCGGCAGGAGCTGACCGAGGGAGATGGAGACGTCACCCGTCCCGGGAGGCATGTCCACTACGAGCGTGTCGAGCTCGCCCCAGTGGACGTCGGTGAGGAACTGCTCGAGCGCGCGATGCAGCATCGGGCCGCGCCACATGACCGGCTCGTTGTCGTCCAGGAAGAACCCGATCGACATCAGCTTCAACTCCCCGCGCACCGGCGGCACGATCATCTGGTCGACCACGACCGGCTTCTGCCGGATGCCGAGCAGATGCGGGATCGAGTGGCCGTAGATGTCCGCATCCAGGATCCCGGTGCGCTGGCCGAGCCGCTCGAAGGCTGCGGCTAGATTGGCGGCGAGGGAGGACTTTCCGACGCCGCCCTTGCCGCTCGCGACAGCGATCACCCGCGTCGAACGGTCGAGCCGGATCCCCTTCGTGCGCTCTGTGACGCTGCCGCGGAGCCGCGCGGTCAGCGCCGAGCGCTCCTCCGGCGTCATCACGCCGAACTCGAGCGCGACGGCGTCGACTCCGGCGACCGGCGCCAGGGCCGCCGCGACCTGCTCCTCGAAGCTCGCCCGAAGCGGGCAGCCGGCTACCGTCAGAGCGATTCCGACGGTCACCTTCCCGCCCTCGATCCGAACGTCGCGCACCATGTCGAGCTCGATCACGTTGCGCTTGAGCTCCGGGTCGATGACCTGCTCGAGCGCCTTCAGGATCTCGTCACGCGAGGCTTCCATCTCGCCTCGGAGCGTACCTACGGAGGAGCCCCTGCGAGCCGACTTCACCGCGAAAGCGCGGCGTAGAGCTCGGCGCAGACCCCGGGCGTGGCAGCGGCGACACAGCGGCTGCGGCCCTCGACGTCGAGCGGCGCGGCGCCGAACGGCGGTGCTTCGGGCAGGTCGATTGCGAGACCTCGCTCGCGCACGAGCAGCTGTGCGGCGGCGATGTCGACCGCGCGGGCATTCTTGAGCGAGCAGACCGCGTCGACCCGCCCTGCGGCCAGGTGGCAGAGCGACAAGGCGAGCGAGCCCATGATCCGCAGCCGATGGGCGAGGCCGACCACCGCCGAGGCCTTCTCGGCAACGCTCGAGGTCAACGTCGCCTCGAAGGAGAGGATCTCGATGCGCTCCTTGGGCCGCACGTGGCCGAGGTCGGCGCCGTTCACCAGCGCGCCTTGGCCGCGCTCGGCGGTCCACTCCTCGCCGGTCCCGAAGTCGTAGACGTAGCCGAAGAGGACGTCGTCCATGGTGTCACCGTCCGCCACCGCGATCGAGACGGAGAAGAAGGGGATCCCGCGCTTGGCGTTCAGCGAGCCGTCGATCGGGTCGACCACGATCCGCCACGGGCCCTCCCCGGGGACGATTCCGACCTCCTCGGAGACGATCGTCGCGCCGTCGACCGCACGCAGCCGCTCGAGGATCACGCGCTCGGCCGCGGCGTCGACCGCCGTCGTCTCGTCCCCGCCTTCGCCTTCGCCGACGACCGGCTCGCGCTCGTCCCTCGTCGGGAGCTCGACGAGGACACCGCGCACGTCCTCGACCGCTCCGCGGCAGAGCGCCAGCCAGTCGGTCAAACCGACCGGTCGATCCGGTTGCGGCTCATTCGGCGCCGAGGTCCAGGAAGAGCAGGCCGCTGACGAGCTTCGGGTAGAAGTAGGTGCTCTTCTGAGGCATCGTCTCGCCGCGCTGGGCGACCGCGAAGACGTCCTCGATCCGGGTCGGGCGCATCAGCACCGCCACCTCCGCTTCCCCCGAGTCCACAGCGCGCACCGCTTCTTGCCGGTCCGGCGTGTAGGTGATCCCCTCGTGCCCGAGCCGGTCGACGAGCGCCACGTCGAGCTCCCCCTCGCCGTCGACCGCCAGGCCGGCCTGTCCGTCGCGGTACACGACCGCCGCGGCACGGTCGGGCGGAACCTCTTCGAGGGCTCCGAGGGCGGCCTCGACGTCTTGCTGCTCCTCTACCGGCGCCAGGCGCTCGGAGGGCTCGTTGGCGAACACGCGGTGGGTGGGAAAGATCATCAGGCCCGGGTCATGGAGGCTGACGAGCACGGCGAGCACGTACGCGCTCTCGGGAGTCCCCGCCTCCTCGTGGTACGCGAGCGCCGTCTCGTAGCGGTGATGGCCGTCCGCGATCAGGAGCTCCCGGTCGGCGAACGCTTCCGAGATGCCGTCCGGCGGCAGACGCCACAGACGGGCTCCTTCCACCTCGAGGTCCGGATCGCGGTCGGGACGGCTCGCCGGCGGCAGGCCCTCGTAGAGGAAGAACAGCGGCTCGAGCTGGGCGCCGACCTCGCGCAGGAGCCGCAGCCGCCCTTCCTTCGGGCCGCGGTGCGTGCGCTCGTGCGGAAGCACGACGCGGCTCTCGTACGGCTCGGCCCGCAGCGCGGCGACGAGGCCCTCCCGGACGCGGGCCACTCCGTCGGGCCCGACGTACTCCTGGGAGAGCCACCAGTAGCCGGGCTCGTGCTCGTCGACGAGCTCGCCGCCGGTGCGCCACTCACGCCAGAGACGCCCGGCCTCGGGCTCGTCGACCGGAAGCGTGAGGTGGACGACGTTGTGCGGGTCGAGCTCGGCGAGCCGCTCGCGCTCGGGCGGCGAGATGACGTCGTAGGGAGGCGCGACGAGCGACTCGAGCGGGCCGGCGCGCTCACCGTAGCGGACGGCGCGAAACGGCTTGACCTCGGCCATCGGGCCTGAGCGTACCATCCGTGTTCGAGCCTAGACTCGCTTCGTGAGCGCCATCGCTTCCCTCGCCGAGGACCGCGTCGTAGAGGGGGTGTACGCCGTCGCCCGAAAGGAGCGCAGGCGGACGAAATCGGGGTCGCCGTACCTGGCGCTCGAGCTCGTCGACCCGAGCGGGCGCATCGAGGCGCGGGTCTGGTCGGACGTGGAGCTGCTGGACGGCCGCTTCGGCGAGGGCGATGCGATCCGCGTGCTCGGTCGCGTCGAGCGTTTCCGCGACCGGCTCCAGCTCGAGGTTCGCTCGCTGGAGGCCGCCGAGGAGGCCGATCCGGCCGACCTGGCACCCGCGCTGCGACGCGACGCGGCCGAGCTCGACGGCTTCCTCGAGTTCCTCGCCGACGAGGTTGCGCATCCCGGCCTGCGCGCGACCGTCGGTCGGTTCGTCCAGGACGAAGTCCTGCGAAAGGCGCTGCGGACGCTTCCCGCCTCGGAGACGCACCACAGCTATGCGGGTGGCCTGCTCGAGCACACGGTCGGCGTCGCGACGCTCTGCCGCGAGACGGCCCAGCTGCATCCGCGCCTGCGGTCGGACCTCGTACTGTCGGCGGCGCTGTTGCATGACGTGGGACGCACCCTCGAGCTCCAGCGGGGCCCGGCCTTCCGGGCGACGGAGGAAGGCCGGCTGCTGGGGCACGTTCACCTCGGCCTGCGGCTGATCGAGGAGCGCGCAGCCGCGCTCGAGGTCGAGGTCCGCGCGGAGCTGCTCCACGCCGTGGCGGTCCACCACGAGGCTCGGGCCGCACGAACGGCCGAGGCGGCGGTGCTGTACCACGCGAACCAGCTCGACGCGATCGCAGCAACGCGCCCGGTCGAGTAGCCACCCGCCCGAGCCCACAGCGCCCGGCACGATTTCGACACACCCCGGTCACACACGCGTGCGCTTTTCAGCGCTACCCTCAGAAACGGGGGCAAGGGCCGAAGGCCCCGGGGGAAACGGGTTCACGCGCGGGCGTGAACTAGCTTCCGAGCTCGCCGACCCGGCGCTCGATCTCGTCCCGGGTCGGCCGGACCTGCTCGAGGGACGCGTCCACGGGGTCGGTGATCTGCCAGTCGACGTAGCGCTTGCCGGGGAGCACCGGGCAGGCGTCGCCACCCCCCATGGTCACGATCACCCCCGCCCACTCGACGTCCCGAGCGCGATCCCGCGCGGCCGTCGCCCCGTGAAGCCGATGCCGAGCTCCGACCACCTCTGGATGAACCTCGTGCTCGGGGTGTGAGCCGGCGGAGCGGGCCACACGGACGAGCGTTGCCGATGCAGATGAAGAACGCTCTGGGAAGGCCGGCTGCTCATCGCCTAGACATTGAACCGCACGGTCAGCACGTCGCCGTCCCGGACCTCGTAGGTCTTCCCCTCGAGCCGCTGCTGGCCCCGGCGCGCCGCCTCTGCGTAGCTTCCCGAATCGACGAGATCGTCCCAGCGCACGACCTCGCAGCGGATGAACCCGCGCGCGATGTCGGAATGGATCGTGCCCGCGGCCTCGAGAGCCGTCTGGCCCCGGCGAAGCGTCCACCCGCGCGCCTCCTTGTCGCCGGCGGTGAAGAACGTGACGAGCCCGAGCACCTCGAAGAGCCGCCGCACGATCTCGTCGAGCGCTGACTCGCCGTCGCGGTATGCGGCGGCTTCCTCCTCCGGGAGCTCGCTCAGCTCGGCCTCGAGCTTCAGGTCGATCCCCGCGGGGCCGTTGACGACCGCGACGACCGGCTTCGTCGTCAAGGGCGCGAGCTCCGATGGGAGCGGCTCGTCCCATTCCCGAACCGATTGGCCCGCATCCACGTGGGCCAGGAGGCGCTCGAGCGCGGCCGCCTCGTCGCGAAGCTTCGGGTCGCCCGACTTCGCCTGCTTCGCGACCCGCTCGAGACGACGCTCGACGTGATCCCGGTCGGCGACCAGCAGCTCGAGTTCGAGCTGCTCGAGATCGCCGTCCGGGTCGGCGGCGGCGGAGAAGCCGTCCACGACCGCGAGCAGCGCGTCCACGCGGCGCAGGTTGCCGAGCAGCTGAGGGCCTGTGCCCGGCACATCGACGACCCGTACCGCGGCGGGAGTCGTCTTCGCAGCGCTGACCACCTCTGCGATCCGCTCCAGGCGCTCGTCGTCGATCGGCGCCATGCCCACGTGCTCCTTCCCGAAGTCCGGGCCGACCCCCGCACTGGTCAGCGCGTTGAAGAGCGTGGTCTTCCCGGCCGCCGGGAGCCCGACAATTCCGACCTCGAGCACGTGCCTAGTCTCGCGTGACTTGCTTCTGCAAGGAGGCGAGAGCGCGATGTTGCAGCGATTTCACCGCTCCTTCGGTCTTGTCCAGGATGGTCGCCGCGTCGCCGTTCGAGAAATTGAAGACGAACTTGAGCGTGAGCACCTGCTGCTGATCGTGCGAGAGATCCTCGATCAGCTCGAGCATGCTGCGCCTGCCGATCGACTGCAGCGCCTCGTCCTCTGCCGAGGACTGCTCGGAGCCCGCGGGCTCCGGCACCTCCTCCTCTGGCTGCCAGCGCTTGGTGGTGCGAAAGTGGTCCATCGCGAGGTTGTGCGCGATGCGGAAGAGCCACGCGGAGAAGGGTGCGGAGCGCCAGCGGAAGCGCCCGATCGCCTCGAGCATCTTGAGGAACGTCTGCGTCGTGAGGTCCTCGGCGTCGTGCCGGTTGCCGACGCTCATGTGCAGGTAGCTGTAGATGCGGTCGAAATGCAGGAGGTAGAGCGACTCCAGCGCTTCCCGGTCCCCCTGCTGGGCGAGTTCGACCAGGCGGCGCAGGTCCGCCGTCTGGGCTGCGGCGTTCGAGCTCACCGGAGGGGAATGCCCAGCAGGCCCGGCCGCTAACCGGGGGTGAAGCCGACGCGAGCTTCGCGCGTGAAGCGCTTGACGTAGACGATCCGGCGCAGTGACACCGAGTAACGGCCGTCCTCCGCCTCGATCGCGAACGCGCCGTCGCTGGCCTGGCCGAGCGCGCGTTCCAGCTCATCGGCCGCATCCAGCTCGACGAGGGCGCCCATGATCTGGCCGCCGTCGAAGCCGATCTCGATCCGAACGCGCTCGTCAGCCAACGCTGACCACCTCCGCGAGGACGCCGTGCACGGCGTCGGGGTGGATGAACGCCACCTCGAGGCCGAACAGGCCGCGCCTGGGCCGTTCGTCGATCAGCTCGGCGCCCTCGGCTGCGAGCTCGTTGAGCGCGGTGCCGACGTCGTCGACCTCGTAGGCGACGTGATGCATCCCGGGCCCGCGGTCGGCGAGGAACTTGCCGACCGGCGTCTCCTCGCCCAACGAGGCCAGTAGCTCAACGCGGCCGCCGCCGATCCTGAGCGACGCCGCCTCGACGCCCTGGTCGGGAACGGTCTCACGATGCTCGAGCCGAGCGCCGAAGAGCCGCTCGTAGGTGGCAAGCGCCTCGTCGAGATCGTCGACGGCGACGCCGAGGTGATGGATTCCACGCGGCTCCACGCCGCCGATGCTACCCGGTGCTCAGTCGGACGCGACGACCCTCACGGTGCCGACCGTCTCGGAGGAGCGGGACTCCGGCTCGACGCCTTCGAGCAGCTGCTCCAGCTCGGCCTTGTCCAGCGTCTCCTTCTCGAGGAGCTCCTTGGCGATCCGGTCGAGCGGCGCCCGGTGTTTCTGGAGGAGACGCAGAGCCTCCTGGAAGGCGTCGTCGGTGAGCCGGGCCTGCTCGTGGTCGCGCAGGCGCTTCGTCTCTTCCGAGAGCGCGTAGTTGTCGGCGCGCATGGTGCGCGACGAGACGTCGGACATGCCGTACTCGAACACCATCGCCCGAGCGAGCTCGGTCACGCGCTCGAGGTCGTTCGCGGCGCCGTTCGTAACACGCCCGAAGACGATCTGCTCCGCAGCGCGGCCGGCGAGATAGACCTTCAGCAGGTCCTCGAACTCCTCGGTCGTATGGAGGTAGCGCTCCTCGGACGGCAGGTTGAGCGTGTAGCCGAGCGCCTGGCCGCGCGAGACGATCGTCACCTTGTGCACCGGCAGCAGGTCCCCGGTCAAATGGGACATGACTGCGTGACCCGCCTCGTGGTAGGCGAGGATCCGGCGCTCCTTCTCGGTCACCACCTTGCGCTGCTGCAGACCCGCGACGACCCGCTCCATCGCGTCCTCGAAGTCCGACTGCCGGATCGACTGCTGGCTCGACCGGCCGGCGAAGATCGCGGCCTCGTTGGAGATGTTCTCGAGCTCCGCTCCGGTGAGGCCGGAGGTCTGCCGCGCGATCGACTTGAGATCGACGTCGTCGTTGAGCGGCTTGCCTCGCGTGTGGACGAGCAGGATCTCCTCGCGGCCGGCGAGGTCGGGGGCAGCCACCAGCACCTGACGGTCGAAGCGTCCGGGGCGCAGGAGCGCGATGTCGAGGTCCTGCAGGCGGTTCGACGCCCCCATCACCACGATCTGCTCACGCGACTCGAAGCCGTCCAGCTCCACCAGCAGCTGGTTCAAGGTCTGGTCCTGCTCGCGGCTGAAGCCGTGGCCCGTGCGCTGGGCACCGACGGCGTCGAGCTCGTCGATGAAGATGATCGCCGGCGCGTTCTTGCGCGCCTCCTCGAAGAGCTTCCGGATTCGCGCGGCGCCGAGCCCGGCGAACATCTCGACGAACGCGGAGGCGCTCTGTGCGTAGAAGCGCGCGCCCGCCTCGCTGGCGATCGCCTTCGCGAGCAGCGTCTTCCCGGTCCCCGGCGGGCCGTAGAGGAGGATCCCCTTCGGGATGCGCGCCCCCAGTCGCCCGAAACGCTCCGGGTGGCGCAGGAAGTCGACCACTTCGCCAAGCTCCGCCTTCGCCTCGTCCAGGCCCGCCACGTCGTCCCAGGAGACGTTCGAGCTGGCGGTGATCGTCTTGGCAGCGGTCACCCTCGGCATCACCTGGAGCGTGCGCCAGAGGATGTACACCATCAGGATGAGCAAGACCGCGAAGAACAGCGGCAGCCAGGCCGCGATCCCGTCGCGCAAAAAGACCAACCAGTCCATTCCCTACGTCGAGTTATCGACGGCTTTCGCCGCTGCGTCAACTCCCGGCTAGACGCGAACGGCCAGAATTGCAGCTGTTTCGGGCGTCGTCAGCAGCTCGGTCGCGGCCAGGTGGGGGTGCCCGAGCCAGAACTCGCGCACCGGATCGGGGCCCGGCCGGCCCGGGATGAGGTCGTCCAGGACGACGGTTCCGCCCGGCGCGAGCAGGCCGACGACCTGCTCGCCGTCGAGGTCGGGGCGCTGCTTGCCGCCGCCGTCGTAGAAGAGGAGGTCGAACGGCGCCTCTCCCGGCAGGAGCTCGTGCCAGTCGCCGCTCAGCACCGTGACGTTCTCATCGTCCGCGAACAGGCCGGCGGCAGCGGTGGCGAGCTCGGCGTCCAGCTCGACCGTCACGAAGGGCACGTGCGGCGGCAGGGCGGAGACGAGCCAGGCGGCGCCCACACCGGCGCCGGTCCCGATCTCGCCCACGCGCACGCGACCGCGCTGCGCGGCGAGCGCGTGCAGGAGTCGGCCGACCTCGGCGATCGACGAGTGCTCGAAGCCGAGGCTGCGCTCGAGCGCCAGGGCCCGCCCGACGAGCGGCGGCAGCTCAGGCAAGCGTCGAGGCGGCGTGAGTCACTCGACGAGCTCGAGCCGCGCGTTCTCGCGGAAGCGGCGCCCGACCTTCGCCGACGGGCGCCCGTCCGTCATCACGATGTCGGCCGTGAAGTCGTTCTCGCCGCGGATCAGCGCCGAGCCGACGCCGTACGAGTCGATCGGCACGCCGGCGCTCTCGAAGGCACTGATCCGCCCGGCGTCGAAGCCGCCCGAAGCCACGATCTTCACGTGCTCGAAGCCGTCCCGGTCGAGCGCTTCGCGCACCTTCCAGACGAGCCGTTCGTTGACGCCGCGCGGGTCGAAGTCGCCCATCTCGTTCCAGAGCGCCCGGTCGACGAGCTGTCCGGAGGTGTCGAGGCGGACGCCCCAGAGCCGGGGGCCGAGCGCCCGCGCGACCTCGAGCGCGGTCCGAACCGAGTCGTTCTCGAAGTCGACCAGCACGGTGACGTTGATGCCGGGCTCGATGTTCTCCACGAACTTCGTCGCCGCGAGGACCGTGTTCCCGCCGAAGGAGGCGATCAGCGCGTGCGGGACGGTTCCGACTCCGCGGCCGCCCCACCACGAGGCCTGCGCGTCGGAGGTCACGCCGATCTCGGCTCCGACCACCTGGCCGGCCACGTAGGCCGCGTACCCGTCGCCGGTCTGCACCCGGTGATGGTCGTGTCGCGCCGGCATGAAGATGATCGGCTTGCGGTTCGCGGCCTCGAGGACGCGAACGACGTTGCTCGTGATCAGCGTCCGGCGCGCCAGCACGCCCAGGTAGACCGTCTCCAGGTGGGCGAAGGACGTGTAGTCGCCCTCGATCGTCAGCACGGGCTCGAACGGCTCGATCCGGTCGCCGTCGTAGAGCGCCTGCACCGTCAGCCCCTCCCAGTCGTCGGCGCAGAGCTTCAGCACAGCAATCGCCTCGTCGATCCCGCCGAGGTACGAGTCCCGCCTCTGGAACACCTGCATCACGACTCGAGGATGCCGCCCGTCGCGGAGGAGCACCTCCCGCGTGTGGTTGAAGTACGCGTCCGTGTAGTAGCCCTCCCGCATCTTCTCGGCAGGAAGCTCGAAGATGTCGGGCGGGAGCCGCTTAGTTCTCGGTCTTGTCGTCTCCATCGGCGGTCCGCTCCAGCTCGAGACAGGCTGCCAGCGCAGCCTCGGCCACCTCGAGCTGCTGGGGTGTCGGCTCGGCCGTGGCGAGCCGGTGCTGGAGCTCGTGGCCCGGCTTGGCCAGCGCTCGAGAGAGCGGATGCTCCGGGTTGCGCGCCATCCAGGCGAAGATCTCGGTGGACACCGCCACGGCACCGAGCTGGGCGGTCAGTCGGGCCGGGGTGCGCAAACGTGCAGGAGCACGCGAGGCGAGCACCCCTCCGACGGCCGAGCTCGCTATCAGCGGGCCCAGCATGTGCGAGCCGCAGCGCTCGTGCTCGCGTGCCCGCGGCTCGTCGTGCTCGTACGTGCCGATCGAGATGTGCTCGGCGCCGTGGTAGGCCGCCAGCTCGGAGCCGCGCATGGCGAGCACGGCCGGCGCGAGCGAGAGGAACCCGCCCACCAGCTCGCGCGCAAGCGGGCTCAGGCCCCGAGCGTCCCTGACTGCCCGAACGACGAGCGCGGTGCCCAGCATCGCCGCCAGCACCTGCGGGCGCTGGAAGGGAAGCCGCGCCTCGGGAAGGCGGCGCCGCATCTGCGGCATGAGCGCGAAGACCTCGGCCATCTTGGCGGGGCCGCGGAGGAGCGGGTTGCGCACCTTCGAGGCGCGAAGCCGCTTGTAGTCGGACGCGACCTTCAGCTCGCCGCCGGGCGTCCGGATCGCGCACGCCCACGAGCTCGGGCCGTGCACGAGCACGCCGTTGACCAGCGCCATCCCGCCGAGGCGGATCTTCTCGTCCATCGGGCAGAGCCTAGCGGGCGCCCGTCACCTCGCCGGCCACGTGGCGGAAGCAGCGGACGGCCAGCTCGAGGTCGTCGACGGCGATCCGCTCGTCGACCGAGTGGACAAGCCGAGCCGCGAGCTGGGGATCCATCGTGCGCATCGGGCAGAACCCGTACGCGACCGTGCCGAACGCCTCGCGCAGCCAGTGGCTGTCGGTGAAGCCCGCCACGGAGATCGGCAGCAGGGCCGCCTCGGGCTCGATCTCGGCCACGAAGCTCTCGACCGCGTCCCAGAGCGGCGTGTCCAGGGCGGATCGGGTTCCACCGCGGCCCTCGATCCACTCGAAGTCGTAGTCGCCGTCGCCCAGCACGTGGCGCAGGACGGGCTCGACCTCCTCCTGGGCCTGGCCGGGAAGCAGGCGGCAGTCGACCTGGACCTCGCACACGTGCGGAATCACGTTCCGGCGCTTCGAGGCGGAGATCATCGTCGGCGAGAGCGTCAGCGAGAGCAGCGGCTCGAGCAGCTCGGCCGCGGCCGGGTCGACCTCGCGCGCGAGCTCGAGCGCCTCGGCGGGGCCGAGCGGCCTGCCCGCGACCGCCTCGATCAACAGGCTCGTCTCGGGCCCGAGCTGGAGCTCGGGCTCATAGGCGGCCAGCCGTTCGATCAGAGGCGCCGCGTTGACCAGCGCGTTGTCGGCGATCCCCGGCACCGACGCGTGGCCGGCGCGCCCCATGACGCGGAGCCGAAACGGCGAGCTCATCTTCTCCGCGGGCGCGCAGATGTAGTACGGCCGGCCGAGCAGCTCGATCCGCTCGCCGGCGCCCTCGTTGATCGCGTAGTCGGTGCGGACGGCCTCGGGATGGGCCTCGCAGAGCCAGGGCAGGCCGAACCCGTCGCCCACCTCCTCGTCGGCGACCGCGACGAACACGAGGTCGCCCGCCGGGTGAAACCCCTCGCGCGCGAGCGTCGCCAGCGCGACGGCGCTCGCCGCCGCCTGACCCTTCATGTCGAGGGCGCCGCGGCCCCAGATCTCACCGTCGCGAAGCTCGCCGCTCCAGGGGTCGAGCTGCCAGTCGGCGGCGTCGGCAACCACGGTGTCGGTGTGCGAGAGCAGCATCAAGCTGGGCCCCTCGCCGCTGCCCGGAAGCCGCGCGACGAGGTTCGCCCGCTCCGGCACCCGCGCGTACAGCTCGCACTCGACCCCGCTCTCGGCCAGGTAGTCGCGCAGAAGCTCGGCGGCCTGGGTCTCGTTCCCGGGCGGATTGACCGTGTCGAGCCGGATCAGCTCCTGGAGGAGGCTCGTGGCCTCGTCGCGCAGCGAGAGTGTCGCCATCAGCCCTCTTCGATCGAGAGCTGGGTCAAACGGTTGCGCGCCGCCCACAGCTCCGGGAAGAAGCGGTACTTGATCAGGCCGCCCAGGAGCTCGACCGGCGTGCCCTGGGTGCCGACCACCTCGTCGCCGATCACGCGTGCCACCACCAGGTAGTGGCGCATCCGCCAGAGGGCAACCCGCTCGTCCCAGGCAATCAGCTGCTCGGCGAGCTGGTAGAGGTCCTCGTGCTCACGCCCCTGCCGGTAGAGCTCGACGACGTTGAGCCCCTCGTCTCGAAGCAGCTGCGAGAACGCCTGGCCGAGCTGCGGCGTCAACCGCCTGATCTCGCGGAACCCCGGCGAGTCGAAGCCGCTCCCGTGCCCGAGCACCTTGCGGATCTCCTGGTACTCCCACGGCGACATGTTCTCGAGCATGTCGAGCTGCGCGATCACGTACTCCACGCACTCGATCGCGCGGCGCAGCAGCCGCTCGGCGGGGGCCAGCTCTCCGCGCCCGAGCAGAGCGGTTGCCTCCTCCACCTCGTTCCAGGCCAGCTTCAGCCACAGCTCCGAGGCTTGATGCACGGTCTGGAACAGCAGCTCGTCGCGATGGACGCGCTCGTCCGGGCGCTTCTGGAGCGCCAGCAGGTCGTCGGTGCGGAGGTAGCGCTCGTAGTCGCTCGCCCCCTCCCCGGGAAGGACGGGCTGCGTGTAGTCCTCGGCTCCGCCGGTCGCCACGGCGGGAGCATACTTCCCGCGTGAGCGACCTCTTCTCCGACGCGGCCCGCGAGCGGCTGGACGAGGCGGCTCCGCTCGCTCTGCGGCTCCGCCCGCGGAGGCTCGAGGAGTTCGTCGGCCAGGAGCAGGTGCTCGGCGAGGGCTCGGCGCTGCGGTCGGCCATTGCCGAGGACCGCGTGGGCTCGATGATCCTCTACGGGCCGCCGGGAACCGGGAAGACCACGCTGGCCCGCATCGTCGCGGTCACCACCGGCGCCGCCTTCGAGGAGCTGTCGGCGGTCTCGGCCTCGGTCGCCGACGTTCGCGAGGCCCTCGCGCGGGCGCGCGACCGGCTCGGCGGCTCTGGCCAGCGGACGATCCTCTTCCTCGACGAGATCCATCGCTTCAACAAGGCGCAGCAGGACGCGCTGCTCCCGGCGGTGGAAGAGGGCCTGCTGACGCTGATCGGAGCAACGACCGAGAACCCGTACTTCGAGGTCAACTCAGCGCTGCTCTCCCGTTGCCAGATCTACGAGCTCGTGCCGCTCGGCGAGGAGCAGCTCACGCTCATCGTCCGCCGCGGGGCCGAGGCGCTCGGGACGGAGCTGCCGCCGGACATGGTCGAGCTGATCGCCCGCCGGGCCGGCGGTGACGCGCGCAACGCGCTCAACATCCTCGAGCTCGCCGCCCAGACCGCACGAGCGGAGGGAAACGCCGTCGCCGAGAAGCACGTCGAGGACGCCTCCCGAAAGCGGCCGCTCGTCTACGACAAGGGCGGCGACGCTCACTACGACTTCGTCTCGGCCTTCATCAAGTCGATGCGCGGCTCGGACCCGGACGCGTCCGTCTACTACCTCGCGGCGATGCTCGAGGGAGGCGAGGACGCTCGGTTCATCGCCCGGCGCATGATCGTGCTGGCCTCCGAGGACATCGGCAACGCCGACCCGCGGGCGCTGCTGGTGGCGGTGGCCGCGGCGCAGGCGGTCGAGCACGTCGGCCTCCCGGAGGCGCGGCTCAACCTGGCACAGGCCGCGATCTACCTCGCGCGAGCGCCGAAGTCGAATGCGTCGTACGTCGCGCTCAAGGAGGCTGCGGCCGACGTCCGGGAGCACGGGCACGTGCGTCCCCCGGACGCACTGCGGGATTCGCACTACCCCGGAGCGCGCAAGCTCGGCCGGGGCGCCGGGTACGTGTACCCACACGACGATCCGAGCGGGTTTGAGGTCGACTACCTTCCGGAAGAGTTGAGCGGCAGGACGTACTATCGGCCGTCCGGATCGGGCGAGGAGGAGGCAGACGATGGCGATTGAGCGACACGCCCACGCGACGTGGGAGGGCGATCTCCGGAGCGGCACAGGGCGCTTCGACGTGGGCAGCGGAGCGATCACGGGCCAGGAGGTGACGTTCGCGTCGCGGTTCGAGGACTCCGGCGGCAAGACCAGCCCCGAGGAGCTCATCGCGGCCGCCCACGCCACCTGCGTCTCGATGGCGCTGGCGAACGGGCTCGCTCAGGCCGGCCACCCACCCACCCGGCTCGAGACGGACGCGGTCGCGACCCTCGAGCAGGCCGAGGGTGGGTTCCGCATCACGTCGATGCGCCTCTCCATCCGCGGAACGGTGGACGGGGTCGACGAGGAGGCCTTCCGGACTGCGGCCGCACAGGCCAAGGAAGGCTGTCCGGTCTCGAACGCCCTGACCGGAAACGTCGAGATCACGCTCGACGCCTCCCTCGCCTAGTCGGAGCCGCGCTCGATCCGGCGTGCGGCGAACTCGCCGAAGTCGCCGCCCATCGCCCGGTAGGCGGCAGCCGCGCGCTCGACGTCGTACTCGGTCCGCCTGAACGCGAACTCGCCGTCGTCGGCGCGAACGGCCCAGGCAGAGCGCGTGTCGCCGTCGAGCGGCATCCCCACGCTGCCCGGGTTGAGCAGCACGGTGTTCTCCGGGCCCGGCCGGCGGAACTGCTGGTGGCTGTGACCGAAGACGATCGTGCGGTCGTGCTCGCCGCCGAGCATCCGCGCTTCGTCGGCCTGCGGCTCCGGCGCGAAGCTCTCGACGTCGGAGACCGGCGAGCCGTGGACGTAGAGAACGCCGTCGAGCTCTGCGCGCGGCGGCAGCCGGTAGAGGACGTCGATCTCCTCCTCGGGGAGCCCGCCGGTGAAGTGCTCGTACACCTTCATCACCTCGGGACGGTCCTCGGGCGGCTCCCGCAGCCAGCGCTCGCCGTTCCCGCGGATCCAGGTGGCGTTCTCCAGTTGCCGCAGCCGCTCGAGCGTCTGCAGCGCCCACGGGCTCGGGGTGCCGTAGTCGCCGCCGAGCAGCCAGCGGTCGACTCCTGCCGCATCAGCGTCCGAGAGCACCTCCTCGAGGGCCGGCAGGTTCCCGTGGATGTCGTACAGCAGGCCCAGCACCGCGGGTAGTGTCGCGCGAATGCGGCTGCACGTGCACGAATGGGGTGACGCAGGTGCTCCGGCCGTGGTCTGCCTGCATGGGGTCTCGACGCACGGACGCCGTTTTCGCAAGCTCGCCGAGGAGCGGTTGGCACGCCACTTTCGCGTCCTGGCGCCCGATCTGCGCGGGCACGGACGTTCCGGCTATGAGCCGCCGTGGGACATCGCGACGCATCTCGGCGACGTTCTCGAGAGCACCGCCGCCGCCGGCGTCGAACAGGCCGCCTGGGTCGGTCACAGCTTCGGCGGCCGTCTGGTGCTTCATCTCGCCGAGCAGGCTCCGGAGCGCCTGTCCTCGGCGGTTCTGCTCGACCCGGCCATCCAGATCCTCCCGCACGTCGGCCAGGATTTCGCACAGGACGCCGCTCTCGACCAGTCTTTCGCCTCGGTCGACGAGGCGATCGAGGCGCGGCTCGTGAGCGGAGCGCCGACGCCGAGGGAGTTCCTGGAAGAGGAGGCGAACGAGCATCTCGTTGCGTCCCCGGACGGCCGCCTGCGTTGGCGCTTCTGCCGCCCGGCGGTCGTGACCGCCTACAGCGAGATGTGCACGGACCCGCCTTCACCGTCCGTCATCTCCGTGCCGACCCTGCTCGTGCATGCCGCGCAGTTCGGCCTCGTCCGCGACGAGCAGCTCGAGGAGTACGTCAGCGTGCTGGGCGGACGGCTCGAGGTTGCCGGCGTCCCCGGAGGCCACGTCGTCTACTGGGACGCCTACGAGGAGACCGCGGCGGTGGTCGAGGAGTTCCTCTTGCGGCACAGTCCCGTTTCCCACACGTGACGCCGGGGCCGCTACGGTGATCCCAGGGGGGAACACACGGGGGACCCCCGGGGGCTGAAGTCTCGGGTGTTACAGAATGCGCGCGCCGAGGGCGCTCGCGACCAGCTCGACCGCCAGCTCCCCGGTCTGGTTCTCCCGGTCGAGGATCGGGTTGACCTCTACCACCTCGATCGAGCCGACCAGCCCCGACTCGGAGACGAGCTCCAGCGCGAGGTGCGCCTCGCGGTAGGAGAGCCCGCCGCGGACCGGAGTGCCGACACCGGGCGCCACCTCGGGGTCGAGCACGTCCAGGTCGAGGCTCACGTGCACGAACCCGGGCCCGGCCACGTGCGCGAGCGCATCTCGCATCGCCGGCTGAATGCCGACCCGGTCGAGATCGCTCATGGTGAACACGAGCGCATCGAGCTCGGCGAGCAGGTCGCGCTCCGCCGGGTCGAGCGAGCGCACGCCGAACAAGGCAACGCGACGCGCATCCAGAGCGGGCAGCGGATAGGACTCGCTTTCGAACGCCGGCCCGCCGAGGCCGAGAGCGGCCGCGAGCGGCATGCCGTGGACGTTCCCGGTCGGCGAGGTTGTGGGTCGATTCAGGTCGCCGTGCGCATCGAGCCATAGCACTCCGCCCGGCCCCGACGCACGCGCGAGCCCGCCCAGGGTCCCGAGCGCGACCGAGTGGTCGCCTCCCAGCACGAGCGGGAAGAAGCCCTCCTCCACTGCCCGCGCCACGAGGTCCGCGATGCGCTCGCACGTCTCCTTGATCTCCGGCAGGAAGCGAACTCGCTCGTCTCCGACCGCGCTCGCTTCGGCAACTGCCGTGACAACGTCGCCCCAGTCGACACAGCGGCGCCCGAGCTCCACGATCCGCGCATCGAGACCCGCGTAACGGATCGCGGACGGCCCCATGTCGACCCCGCGCCGACCCGCGCCGAGGTCCAGCGGCGCGCCGATCACCGCGACGGGAGCCGTGGACCCTTGAGCATCCATCGCGGCAAGGCTAGCGTTGCCAGTGCGTGAACCACATACGACCGGATGAGCCGCCCATCCGCGTCTTGATCGCCGACGACGACGGCGCGTTCCTCGAGGCGCTCCAGGGCCTGATCGACGGGCAGCCCGAGTTGGCCGTCGTCGGAACCGCGCTCGACGGGCTCCAGGCGATCGAGCTCGCCGAGGAGCTCGATCCCGACGCGGTGCTCCTCGATCTGCACATGCCCCTGCTCGACGGGGTCAGCGCGGCAACGCGCCTGCGCCGGGATCATCCGAACATCTGCCTGATCGCGCTGACCGGCGACGAGGCGCCTGCTCTGCACCGTGCGGTCCGGGAGGCCGGAGCCGACGAGGTGCTCCTGAAGAGCGAGCTGGTCGACGGCCTCCTCGATCGGCTCTCGGCGGCCCGCGCCCGCTCCTAGGAGGAAGTGGCGAGGGCCGGAATCGAACCGGCGACACCACGGTTTTCAGCCGTGTGCTCTACCAACTGAGCTACCTCGCCGCGGTGGCCTAGTCTAGCCGCGCGGTGCGCAAAAGAAGGACGTCCGGGCCGGTGTGACCGCGCCGCGAACGTCCTTTGTCCGCAAGCCTAGACCGGCGCCTGCTTGCGGGCAAGGAGCGCGGTGCCGGTACCGGCCTGGAAATCCGCAAAGTCCGAAAATCCTCGCCGGGAAAGCTCGGCGCGCAAGCGCTCAGGAGGCACCCAGATCGGCGTCTCCGGGCCGACGGAGAACGAGAAGAGCGCCCAGCCGGCAGGAGCGGTCACCCTCGCCAGCTCGTCGAAGAACGGGATCATGTTCGCGAGCGTCACGAGCTCGAACGCGCCGTCCGGGTAGGGAAGGTGGGCGCCGTCGGCCTGGTCGAAGCGGACGCGGCCCGCCAGCTCCGGAGGCGTCTTGCGGCGCGCCTCGGCCAGCATCTCCGCCGAGAGGTCCGCGCCGACGACCTCGGCGTCCGGAAACCGCCGCGCCGCGACGAGCGCTGCGCTGCCGGTTCCCGTCCCGAGATCGAGGATGTGTCGAGGAGAGCCCTCGATGGCCTCGAGCGCGCGCTCGTGCGACGCCAGGTGGTCAGGTGAGCGCATCGTGTCCCACCTGGGGGCCATGACGTCGAACTGCCGGCGCATCGGGCCCCTGAAGAGCCGCCAGAGCCGCGGCCGCCGGACGACGACGTCGGTGGCCAGGCGCGCGAAGCGACGGCCGAACTTCTGTGCCAGCGCTCCTCTCAGGGCGTCCTCAGGTGGATCCGGACTTCCTGCCCCGCGCCGACGCCGAACAGCTCGGCTGCGCTCCCGCCGCTGATCGCGATCGCCACGTTGCCGTAGGAGTCCTCGTAGAGGATGACGTCTCCCGCGCCGGCGTCCGCGTACGTGCGGGCAGCGACCGCGTAGTAGCGGTCGAGCGCGATCTCGAGCTCGACGGTCACGCCGGGAAGGACGGCCGCCTGCTCGAGGTGCTCGCGTTTGAGATTGAGCTGCACGTTCCCGAAGTGGTCGACGTAGAGGACGACGGACCTGATCCGGTTCTGGCCGACCTCGGGCTCGGGCACGTCGAGCCGCACGAGGGCCTGCGGGTCGACCGGCGGCCCCAGGTCCGTCAGCTCCACGCCGAGCGCGAGGTGCGCCGCCGCCGGCGAGAACAGGTCGCGGCCGTGGAACGTGCGCGAGACGGTGTCCAGCGCGTATTCCGGGTTCGCCAGCTCGTGCGCCTCCTCGACCCCGCCCAGCCGCTCGGCGGCAGGAAGCAGGAGCCCGTTGTCCGGGCCGACGAGCAGCCGGCCGTCCCGGGTACGCAGCGCGAGCGGACGGCGGTGGCCTCCGACTCCCGGGTCGACAACGGCGAGGTGGACGCCCTCGGGCATGTAGGGGAGGGTGTTGCAGAGGACGAGCGCCCCCTGGAGCACGTGCTGCGGCGGGATCCCGTGGGTGATGTCGATGATCTCGACCTGGGGCGCGAGCCGTTTCATGACGCCGTGGCATGTGCCGACGAAGTCGTCCTGGAGGCCGAAGTCGGACAGAAACGTGATGACCACGGCGGGAGCCTAAACCGCGGCTCGACCGACGGCCGCGACGAGCCCGTCCAGGTCGTGGGAGGCCGCCTCTGCGACGACTCGAACGCCCGCTGCCCGCGCGGCCCGCGTCGTCTCGGGCCCGATCGACACCGCCGGGACGTCGACCCCGAGCGCGCCGAACGCCTCCCCGGCCGAGGCCGAGGCGAGCACCACGAGATCGCCCTGCGGCTGCGCATCGGGCCGGAGGCTGTGCGTCCGGTAGAGCGGCACGAAATCGGCGTCGAGCGCGTCGGCGAGGTGACCGCGCGCGCGCTCCGCGCCGGCGAAGAGCACGCGACCCGCCGGACGCGGCAGCTCGTCCGCCAACCCCTCCTGTGTCGAGACGGCGGGCACGAACGCCGGCTCCACACCCCCTGCGCGCAGGGCGGCGGCGGTCCCGGGCCCGATCGCGGCCACAGGAGGCAGCTGCCCGCGCGCCCGTCGCACGAGCTCCTCGGCGCCGAACGGGCTGGTGACCACCACCCAGTCGTAGCCTTCGACGTCGATCTCCTCCGGCCCGGTCGCCTCGAGCTCGATCAGCGGACAGCGAACGACCTCGTGCCCGAGCGCCTCGAGCCGCGTCGCCAGGGGCTCGATCTGGTCCCGCGCCCGCGTCACGATCACCCTGAGGCCGGGACCCATCCCTAGCCCCCACCCACCCGGGGGTTACTCACGCTAGCGCTCCGCGGCGCGCGGGTGTGTGACGGAAGAGTGCCGATTCCGTCACGCGGGGGCGAAGGCCGCGAGCTCCCCGGCCAGCGCTGCCGGGTCGTCGCCGCTTCGCCGCTCGACCCAGCTGCCGTCCTCGGCGGCGACCAGCGCGGTGAGCGTCTTGCCGTCGTGGAATGCCGCGATCGGCGCGAGGCAGCCTCCCCCCACCTCGAAGACGCAGGCGCGCTCCGCCTCGACCCGGCGCCGAGTCTCCGGATCGTCCGTCTCCGCGACGAGCTCCTCCTCGTTCGCGCGCACCTGCAGGGCAAGCGCCCCCTGGCCCGCCTCGGGCAGCACCTGCTCGGGCTCGAGCCGAAGCCCGATCTCCTCCGAGAGCCCGAGACGGTCGAGCCCACAGGCCGCCAGAACCACCGCGTCCAGCTTGCGTTCCACGCGCTTGCGCAGCCGCGTGTCGACGTTCCCGCGCAAGGGCTCGATCGACAGCTCCGGCTCGAGCGCCAGCAGCTGTGCCCGGCGACGAACCGACGCCGTGCCCACCCGCATGCCCGGACGCAGCTCGCCGGCCCCGCACAGCGCGTCGCGGGGATCCTCCCGCTCGAGGTACGCGCCCACCACCAGGCCCGCCGTGTCCGAAGAGGTCATGTCCTTGGCGGAGTGCACCGCGACGTCGATCCTGCCGTCGAGCAGCGCCTCCTCGATCTCCTTGACGAACACGCCGCGGGAGCCGATCTCGCCGAACGGCTTCGTCCGGTCGCGATCGCCCGCGGTCGTGATCGGCACGAGCGCGATCTCGACTCCGGCCCGGCGCAATCGCGAGGCAGCCAGCTCCGCCTGCGTCAGCGCGAGCCGCGACCCGCGCGAGCCGACGCGGATCAGCACCTAGCCGACCTCGACGCGATCCTGCTCCGGCTCGTGCTCGCGTTCGAGCCGCCGCCGGGCCAGCTCCGCGAGCTCGTCAACCTCATGCGAGAGCCGAGACAGCTTCGACGCGATGATCGCCACCCACACCAGCAATGCGACGAACACGACCAGGTAGGCGGCCGCGACGTACTTCTCGCCGGTGCTCACGCGAGGATTTCCCGCAGCTCGCGCAGCCGTTCGTCGAGCCGCTTCCCTGCCAGCTCGACCCGGTACATCGTCCCCGCCAGGGTCAGCAGCCCGAGCCAGGAGACGCAGAACGCGAGGAACATCGACCCGGACATCTGCGGCCCGTCCCTCGTGAAGACCGTCGGGTGGATGAAGTCGTTCGCGAGGCGGATGGAGAGCCAACTGACGGGAATCAGGACGACTCCGAACAGCGCGTAGACCGCGCACATGTTCGCCCTCGCCGGCCCTGGCTCGACCGAGTAGCGCAGCATGAAGTAGGCCGAGTAGAAGAGGAACAGGATCAGGAACGTGACGAGCTGGTTCGAGCTCCAGGTCCACCAGACGCCCCAGGAGATGCGGGCCCAGATCGAGCCCGTCAGGAGCGTGAGGGCGCCGAAGATCACGCCCTGGTGGATCGCCGCGTAACTCTCGAGGTCGGCGCCGGGGCTCCGCGTGCGCAAGTGCACGAACGCCTTCCAGGCGCCCCAGCCGAAGCAGGCATAGGACGTGAGCGCGATCGGAACGTGGATGTAGAAGATCTTCTGCGAGAGCCCCTGGTCCGCGTCGATCGGCGCGTAGAAGAAGACGAGGGCGAACGCCGTCGCCATGAGCGCGGCGGCGCTCCAGGCGAGCACGGGCAACGGGATGTCACGTAGGCGGGCGGCCACTCGAAACCGCTGGAATCATCGCAGAACGAGCGCAACTCCCGGCCGATACACTCGGCCCGTGGCCGACCTCGGGCGCGCCGCCCTGATCGTCGCCTTCGGGCTCGCGCTCTACGCGGCGCTCGCCGGCGGTTTCGCCGCCCACCAGGGACGGCGCCGACTGCACGAATCGGCACGGAACGCGCTCTTCGGGGCGTTCGGAGCGACGGCGGTCGCGGCGCTCGTGCTGCTGGAGGCGCTCCATGCCCGCGACTTCACGTTCACCTACGTGGCCGACCACTCGAGCCGCAAGCTCCCGTTCCCGTACTCCTTCAGCGCCTTCTGGGGCGGCCAGGAAGGCTCGCTCCTGCTCTGGTTGCTCGTTCTCACCGGGCTGGGCTCGCTCGCGGTCGCCCTCAACCGCGACCTGATCCGGCGGCTCCTGCCGTGGACGGTGCCCGTGCTCGGCGGCGTCGCGAGCTTCTTCGCGCTGATCCTCGTCTTCGTCGCGAGCCCCTTCACCCGCCAGGCCGCACCGGCCGACGGCGCCGGGCTCGCTCCGAGCTTGCAGAACCCGTACATGATGATCCATCCGCCACTGCTCTACCTCGGCTACGTCGGCCTGACGATTCCCTTCGCCTTCGCGGCCGCGGCCCTCCTCTCGGGCCGGGTCGACGAGCGCTGGATCATCGTCACCCGGCGCTGGACACTGCTCGCCTGGACCGCACTCGGGATCGGGATCCTCCTCGGCGCAAAGTGGGCCTACGAGGAGGTCGGGTGGGGCGGCTACTACGCGTGGGACCCGGTCGAGAACGCCGCGTTGATGCCGTGGCTCGCCGCCACGGCGTTCCTCCATTCGGTGATGGTCCAGGAGAAGAAGAACATGCTGCGCGTCTGGAACGCGGTCCTCGTCTCGCTCGCCTTCTGCCTGTCGCTCTTCGGCACCTTCCTGACGCGAAGCGGCGTGATCAGCTCGATCCACAGCTTCACGCAGTCGTCGATCGGGCCCTGGTTCCTCGGATTCATCGCGCTCGTCGCGGCCTTCTGTGTCGCGCTGATCTTCTGGCGCCTCCCGCTCCTGCGGACGACGACCCGGCTCGAGTCCCTCGCGTCGCGCGAGGCTGCCTTCCTCTACAACAACCTGCTGCTCGTCGCCTTCACGCTGATCGTGCTCTGGGGGGTCGCGTTCCCGCTGCTTTCGGAGGCCGTGCGCGGAGAGCCGATCACGGTCGGGCCGCCCTACTTCAACTTCTTCCTGCGGGTGCTCGGCCTGCCGCTGCTCTTACTGATGGGGATCGGGCCGCTCGTCGCGTGGCGCCGGAGCTCGCTGCGAGCCCTCGGCGCGAGCCTGCTCTGGCCCGCGGTGGTCGCGCTCACAGCCGGCGCTCTCCTGCTGGCGCTCGGCGCCGGCTCGAGCATCCCGGGGCTCGTCGCCTACACCTTCTGCGCATTCGTGCTCGCGGCGATCACCCTCGAGTTCGTCCAGGGCACCCGCGCGCGCAAGGCCCTGGGCTCGTCCGGCTGGCCGAGCGCGTTCTCGTCGCTGGTCGGGCGCAACCGGCGCCGCTACGGCGGCTACGTCGTCCATGCCGCGATCGTCCTGCTCGCCCTCGGCATAGCCGGCGGCGCGTACGGCTCGACCAAGGTGCAGCGGCTGCGCCCGGGCGAGTCGATGAACATCCGCGGCTACGACCTCAGGTACCTGGGCACGGTCGCACGTCAGGAGGCGAATCGAACCGAGGTGCGCGCGCGCCTGGCGGTCTCGCGCCACGGCAAGAGCCTCGGCATCTACGAGGCCGGCAAGAACCGCTACCCGGCCGAGGGCCAGGACTCGAACGAGGTCGCCATCCGCTCCGACTGGCTCCGGGCAGAGGATCTGTTCGTGATCGGAGAGGAGTTCGACGCCAACGGGTCGGTCGTGCTCAAGGTGCTCGTCAACCCGCTCGTCGACCTGATCTGGCTTGCCGGCTTCGTCTTCCTGTTCGGGTCGCTGATCGCGATGTGGCCGGACGAGCTCGAGCAGCGCCGGCTGGCGCGCCGCACGGGTGCCGTTCCCGTCACTCCGTGACGACGTACTCGAACGAGGCCCAGGCGAGCAGCGCGAAGATCGCGTCGTAGAGCGCCAGGAAGGCGAGGTAGCGGCCCGGCTCGCCGGCGACGCTCGCCCCGACTCCACCGATCACGATCGGCAGCGCCAGCGGCAGGAAGAGCAAGGGCAGAAGCAGCTCTCGCGCGCGCCCCGCGGCGGCCATGGCGGCCAGGATGGTCCCGACCGCGCAGATGCCGAGGTCGGCCAGCGCCACCCCCGCGACCGTTGCCCAGCCGACCGGCTCGAAGAAGAGCGCGAAGGCCGGCAGGGCCACGACCTCCGCGAGCACGAGGAACGCGAGCGTCGCGATCCCCTTGGCGAGCCAGATCGCGCTCCGGTCGACGGGCGCGAGCACCAGCCCGTCCAGCAGGCCCTGCTCCCGCTCGGCGACGAAGGCCCGCCCGAGGCCGAGCAGGGCGGTGAAGAGAATCGCCACCCAGAGCAGGCCGAGCTCCGCAAGCCGCGAGGAGCCCGAGGGCAGCGCGAAATGGAAGACGACGAGGATCGCGATCACGAAGAGCAGCATCGCCGGCAGCGTGTCGCGCCCCCGCAGCTCGAGGCGCAGGTCCTTGCGCGCCAGCACGGCCGCGTCCTCGAAGTAGCGGATCACCGGAGCGCCAGCCTCGCGCTGGCGAGGGGCGCGACCCGGTCGGGATCGTGCGTGGCGACCAGCATGGTCCGGTGCTCGCGCATGCCCGCGAGCTCCCGGTCGAGCAGCTCCGACGCCTCGGCGTCCAGCCCGGCGAACGGCTCGTCGAGGATCAGCAGCTCCGGCCTGTGCAGCAGGGAGCGGCAGAGCGCCAGCCGCTGCAGCTGGCCTCGCGACAGCGCCGAGGCGCGGACGCTGCGGGAGTCCCAGAGGCCGAAGCGCTCGAGCAGCATCCCGATCCGCTCGCGTCGTTCGGGCACGTGGTACAGGCGCCCGTAGAGATCGAGGTTCTCGAGCGCCGTCAGCTCGCGGTAGACGAGCGGCTCGTGCCCGAGATAGCCGATGCGCCCGCGCTCGGGCTCGACCTCGAGCGTGCCACCGGTGGGCACGGCCAGCCCGGCGCAGAGACGAAGCAGCGTCGTCTTGCCGGCGCCGTTCGGCCCGGTCACGACGAGGAACCCCCCGCGCCGGAGCTCGAAGTCGAGGCCGCGCAGCACGCGCTTCACGCCGTAGCGCTTCTCGAGCCGCGCCGCCCGGATCATGTGACCGCGTCCGCGAGCACGAAGAGGAAGAACGTAACCGAGATGACCCCGTTCATCGTGAAGAACGCCGTGTCGAGCCGACGCAGGTCGCCCGGGCGGACGAGCGAGTGTTCGTAGCCGAGGAGCCCCGCGACCGCGGCCACTCCGAGCCAGTAGAACGCGTTCACGTCGAGGCCGAGGCCCGCTGCCGCTAGTAGCACCACGGTGCCGAGGTGGCAAAGCCGCGCGCCCCAGAACACTCCCCGCTCGCCGAAGCGGACCGCGATCGACTGGAGCCCCTGGGCGCGGTCGACCTCGAGGTCGAGCAGCGAGTAGAAGAGGTCGAAGCCCGCCACCCAGAGCGCGACCGCGCCGCCGAGGGCCCACGCCTCCCAGGGCAGCTTGCCGGTGATCGCGGCCCAGGCGCCGAGCGGCGCGAGCCCGTCGACCGCGCCGAGCCAGAAATGGCAGAGCCACGTCCAGCGCTTCAGGTACGGGTAGATCACAAAGCCGGCGACCGGTATCGGCCAGAGCCAGTGGACGAGCGGGTCGAGCTGGTAGACCGCCACCAGAAAGACGACGAAGGAGCCGACGCAGAAGAAAACGACCTGAGCCTTCGAGAGCAGTCCCGCCGGCAGCTCGCGCCGTGCCGTGCGCGGGTTGCGCGCGTCCAGGCCGGCGTCGATCAGCCGGTTCAGCCCCATCGCCAGCGAGCGCGCGCCGATCATCGCGACCGTGATCCAGAGCAGGTCGTGCGCGCTCGGGACGCCGTCGACCGCGAGGAATGCGCCGACGTAGGCGAACGGGAGCGCAAAGACCGTGTGCTCGAACTTGACGAGGGAGTAGAACCGCCGCGGGTAGGCGATCGCGGTCACGTCTGCCTATGTGCTGTCGGCTTGCCTGCGAGCAGCGAGACCGCGTGGGCCAGCGCCGGCCGGAGCACCTCGAAGCCGTCGCGGCAGCCGCCCGGCGAGCCGGGCAGGTTGACCACCAGGGTCTCGCCCCGAACGCCCGCGACCCCTCGGGAGAGCAGCGCATGCGGGGTCTTGGCGAGCGAGTCGGCCCGGATCGCCTCCGCGATCCCGGGCGCTGCGCGCTCGAGCACCTCGGCGGTTGCCTCCGGGGTGACGTCTCGGGCCGCGAGCCCGGTTCCACCCGTGGTCAGGACGAGAGCCGACTCTTCGGCCAGCTCGGCGATCGACTCGGCGATCGCGTCACGGTCGTCGGGCACGATCCGGCGCTCGACCTCGTAGCCCTCCGAGGCCAGGAGACCGGCGAGAAGGTCCCCGCTCGTGTCCTCGCGCGTTCCCTCGGCCACGCCGTCCGAGACCGTGAGAACGGCCGCCTTCACGAGACCGGTTCTTTCGTCTTCTCCACCAGCCGCACCTCGGAGAGCTCCATCGTGGAGTCGATCGCCTTCGCCATGTCGTAGACCGTCAGCGCGGCGACCGTCGCCGCGACGAGCGCCTCCATCTCGACCCCGGTCTGGGCGGTGGTCTCGGCGGAGGCGACGATCCCGACCACGTCGGCGGCAACCTCGACCCTGACCTCGACGTGGGTCAGCGGGAGCGGATGGCAGAGCGGGATCAGCTCGCTCGTGCGCTTCGCGGCCATGATCCCGGCGATCTTGGCGGCTGCAACCGCGTCGCCCTTCGGCAGCTCGGAGAGCCTCGCAGCGGTCTCCGGCGCCACCCGGAGGGTCGCCTGCGCCGTCGCGCGCCGTCGCGACACGGGCTTGGCGCCGACGTCCACCATCCGGACCCCGCCGGCCTCGTCCACGTGCGAGAGCTCGCTCACGCCTCCAACCGTACCGCCGCCCGGGCCGTTCGGCGATCTTCGTCGCGGGGATAGCATCGTCAGCCGCATGGACCGGAAAACGAGACTGGAAGAGAACGAGAAGCTGTTCCGCGAGGTCAACGAGCGGGTCGAAGAGGTCCAGGACGGCTCGCACGGGACGGAGCAGCACTGGGTCTGCGAATGCGGCGACGAAACCTGCTTCGAGCGGCTGACCGTCCCGTTACGCGAGTACCACGAGGTCCGCTCGCACGACAACTGGTTCCTGATCGTCCCCGGCCACGAGAAGACCGAGGTCGAACGGATCGTCAGCAGGCGCGACGGCTACTGGGTCGTCGAGAAGGAAGATCTCTAGCGCAGGACGCCGGCGGCGCAGCGGTCCAGGTCGCCCAGCTGCCCCTCGATCCAGAGCGCGACGTCGTGCTCGCGGACGTGCTCGCAAATCGCCGCAAGCCTTCGGCTGCGCTCGGCCGCCGGCATCGTGAGCGCGCGGTCGAGGGCCTCGGCCTGGCCCGCCACGTCGAACGGATTGACCGTCAGCGCCGCGTCGCCGAGCTCCGAATGGGCGCCCGCATTCTCCGAGAGGATCAGGACGCCGTCGCGCTCGTTCACGAGCGGCCCCTCCTTCGCGATCAGGTTCATCCCGTCGAAGATGGCGTTCACGAACAGGACGTCGAACTGCTTGTACGCAGCGACCGAGCTCGCGAAGTTGTCCTCGATCACGAGCTCGATCGGCGTCCAGCCCTCCTGCTGGAAGCGGTCGTTCACCCGGCGCGCCTCCCGCTGGATCGCACCGAGGTACTCGGCGTACTCGGGAATGTCCTGCCGTGAGGGGTCGAGCAGCGCGAGCATCCCGACCTTCCGATGCATCTCCGTGTGCGCGTCGAGGTAGACCTCGAAGGCGCGGAAGCCGCGCACGATGTTCTTGGAGGGATCGGTCCGGTCGACGCGCAGCACCAGCTTCTCCGGCCGCCGCGCGACGAGCTCGCGCTCCGCGGCGAGGACCTCCTCGCTGCTCGCCAGCTCGTCGAACTCCGCCGGGTCGACCGAGATCGGATGCACGGTGACGAGCGAGCTGTGGCCGTCCAGAGCCGCCGTTCCCTCGGCGAAGTCGCACGCCGCTCCCGCCAGGTCACTCGAGGCGCGGAGGAAGTTCAGCCGCCAGCGCTGCGTGTGGAAGCCGATCACGTCGTTCGCGAGCAGGCCCTCGTGGATCTCGCGGCGAGTCCGCCCCGGCAGCACGTGCCAGTAGTCGGTCTGGGGCCACGGGATGTGGATGAAGTGGGCCAACAGCGCCTGCGGGGCGCGCTCGCGCACGAGCCGCGGCGCGAGGTAGAGCTGGTAGTCGTGGAAGAAGACGGCTGCGTTCGGCTCGAGCTCGAGCTCCTCCAGCACTGCGTCCGCGAAGCCCTCGTTGACCCGGGCGTAGCCCTCCTCCCAGGCGTTCTGGAAGGCCGCGTCCAGCGAGGGCGTGTAGGCGAGCTCCCACAGGTAGTGCTGCAGAAACCAGAGCATCGGGTTGGAGACCACGTTGTAGAACCAGTCGTAGGCCGCCTGGTCGTGCGCGACCAGCCGCAGGCGGAACGGCGACCCGTCGCGGGCGGTCTCCTCGACCGCGGCCCCGCCGCTCTCCTCGACGACGGCCCGGTCCTCGTCGGTCATCGCGCTGGCGATCCAGGTGACGTCGTGATGCGAGACGAGGCTGCGTAGCGCCGTCACTAGCCCGCCGCCGCCGCGCCTGGCCACTCGCTCCCCGTCCGGGCCGCGCCCGAACGTGACAGGACCACGGTTCGAAACGACGATGAGCTTCCTCCGGCCCGCCATGGCGGGGTCCACCCTACCCGGGGCCTAGCCGGTGGCGGATGCGCCGACCATCGCCACCTCGGCGCCGGCCGTGTCGTTCCCGGAAAGCTTGTTCAAGAGGACGAGCCAGTCTCGGAGGAGACGCGGCATGAGGAAGTTGCGCCTGACGAACTCCTTGCCCCGCAGGGCCGTCTGCCTCGCGGCTGCGGGATCGGCCAGGATCTGGAGACACGCCTGCGCGCACTGCGCCGGGTCCTCGGGATCGACCAGCCAACCGGTCTCCCCGTCCTGGATCTGGGCGACGATCCCGCCCACACGGCCCGCCACGACAGGCCGGGTCTTCCAGAGCGCCTCGGTCACGGTGAGCCCGAAGCCCTCCTTGATCGACTTCTGGATCACGGCCGCGGAGTGGACCTGGAAGGCGTTGACCTCCACCGAGCCGATGTTGTTCAGGTTGGACAGGATGTAGACGTCCGGGTCGCCTCCGGCGTGCGCGACCGTTCGGTTGTAGTAGTCCCAGCCCTCCGGGTCGTCGTGTGCCATCGAGCCGACCAGCGCCAGCTGCACCTCCGGGTGCTCGGCCTTCACCTCGCGGTAGGCGTCGATAACGCCGAGCGGGTCCTTCCACGGATCAAAACGCGAGACCTGCGTCAGGAGCGGCCGATCCACGTCGATGCCGAACTGGTCGACGACGTACGCGGCGTCCTCGGGCGAGAGCGCCATGTTCTTGGGGGTGAGCGGGTCGATCGCGGGCGGCCAGATGTATGCAGGCGGCATCCCGACCGCTCGCGGGACGTACTCGGGCATGTGGAAGATCGCGGCGTCGTAGCGCGCCAGCCAGGGGAGCAGGAAGCCGAGCACGTCCGGGTTCGGCTGCGAGAGGTCGATGTGGCAGCGCCAGATCCAGTGCGCGCGGCTCTCCGGGAAGTGCTCGATCATCCCGGCCGGCTGCGGGTCGTGGACGAGCACGAAGTCGTAGTCGTCCTCGAACTCTTCCGCGTTCAGGGCCTGATAGCGGCGGAAGACCTCCTGCTGGGTCTTCGTCAGCGTCTGGGGATCGCCCTGGAGAGCGTTGTGGATCGTCTTCGTCGCGGCGAAGAACTCGTCGCCGCCGTTGATGATCCGCCACTCCGCATCGAGGCCGGCGTCGCGCATCAAAGGCACCAGGGCGTAGTTGATCTCGGCCACTCCGCCCCCGAACGCGGTCGCGGACAGGTGCACGAGCCGCTTGCCCTCGAGGGGCTCCGCCAGACGGCGGATCTCCTCCATCAGGCCGCGTGTCGCAATCGTCGCGTAGTCGACGAGCGATTTCTGTCCGACGTTGACGAGCTGGAGCATGGTGTGGCGGAACCGGGCCGAGGATAACGGTCGGACTAGCCGGCGAGGAACTTGACGAAGCGCAGGCGGGAGCCTCCGCCGTCGCGCTCGGTGATCTCGACCTCGTCGGTGACGGCACGGATGATCTCGATCCCGAGCCCGCCCTCGGAGAGCTCATCCCCGCCGGCGCCGTCCCCGTCGTGCGGCTCGAACCCCGGCCCGGCGTCTCCGACCTCGACCGCGAGCCGGTCGGGCCCGAGCTCGTAGACGATGTCGACGGTGCCCTCCCCGCCTTCCGCGTAGGCGTGCTTGACGGAGTTGGTGCAGGCCTCGGTCAAGGCGAGCTTGAGATCGTGCAGGGTCTCGTCGGACAACGGCCGCACCCCGGCGATCGCCGTCAGGGCGAGGCGCCCGAGGGTGATGTACTCCGGCCGGGCCGGAATGGTCAGCCGCACCGAGCGGCCCTCGTCGCTCATCCCCGCTCCTGTTCCCGTCGCGCCTCCCGCTGTAACCCGGAAGGACCGGGCGTACCGAGCGCGAAGGGTGAGGGTTCGGCGCTCATCCCGAGCTCTGGGCGCGTTCGCCGAGCCGCACCGAGATCTCGCGGCGCGCGCCGCCGCGCCTGACGGTGAAGCGGGCGATCTGCCCCGGCGAGAGCGTTGATGTGACGATCCGCACGATGTCCTCCGAGCTCTGAACGGTGTGGCCGTTGATCGCGACAACCAGGTCACCGCCGCGGACGAACTCGATCCCCAACGCATCCTCGGTGTCGGAGCCGCCGCGCAAGCCCGCTTTCGCGGCAGGGCTGCCCTTGACGACGCCGGTGATCACCGCGCCTCGGCGGACCGGGTAATGGAACCGCTTTGCGAGCGCGGGCGTCAGGTCCTCGGTCTCCACGCCGACGAAGGGGTAGGAGACGGAGCCGGTCGCGATCAGCTGCTCCATCGAGCGCTTCGCCGAGTTGATCGGGACCGCGAAGCCGACCCCTTCGGCGCTCCCGCTCGTGCTGCGAATCTGGGCGTTGATGCCGATCACGCGCCCGCGGGCGTCGAAGAGCGGCCCGCCCGAGTTGCCGTGGTTGATCGGCGCGTCGGTCTGGATCGCATCGACGAGGTTGAAATCGGAGGTCAGCGAGTCGATCGAGCGCTTGGTCGCGGAGACGACGCCGACGCCGAGGGAGTTCTCGTTCCCGAACGGGCTCCCGATCGCCGCGACCGGCTCGCCGACGACGACCGCAGCGGAGTTGCCCAGCGGGACCGGCGCGAGCGCGTGCGCGGACGGCTGCACGCGAAGGAGGCCGACGTCGTCGAACACGTCCCAGCCGACGATCTTCGCCTCCGCGCGGTCGTGATCCTGGAACTCGACGAAGACCCGGTCGGCCGGCTTGGCGACCGTGTCGTCCCCCGCGGTCGTGATCACGTGCGAATTGGTGAGGATGTAGCCCTTCGGCGAGATCACGAAGCCGGAGCCCTGCGCCTTCTGCGCGGTGGCCGCGTCGCTGCCGTAGACGGACACGATCGTCACCACCCCGGGCGACCGGCGGGCGTAGATCGCCGTCGGGTCGAAGCCGTTGCCCAGCAGGGGCTTGGCCGCGGGGCTCACGGCGGCCGTGCTGGCCTCGGCGACAGCCGGCAGCGGCGAGGCGCGGAAGATCGTGGTCGTGGAGTCGGATCCGGCCCACCCGACCGCACGCGCGAGCCCCAGCGCGAGCAGCGCCCCGGTGAGGGCGCAGGCCAATGCAAGAGCGACGAGCGGTGCGGTTCGCAAGGCCGTCGAACTGTAGCTAGCTACTAGGTGCCTGTCGGAAGGGCCTTTTCCCGTGGAAACGGTCGTGGCGCGGCGACGCTCGCCGCCGGGAGCGACAGCGTGAAGACCGTTCGTCCCGGCGGTGAGGCCAGGTCGATCGTGCCGTCCATCAGCTCGGCCAGCTCCTTCGCGATCGCCAGGCCGAGCCCGCTGCCGGACGCTCTCGTGCCCTCGAGCCTGTAGAAGCGCTCGAAGAGCTGATCGCGGCGCTCGGCGGGGATCTCGGCACCGTCGTCCTCGACCTCCAGAACCGCACGCCCCTCGCGCAGCTCCGCCCGCAGCCGGACTGCTGTGCCCGGCGAGGTGTGCAGGAGGGCATTCTCGACCAGAATCCGCCCGATCTGGAGGGCGCGCAGCTCGTCGGCGTCCGCCGAGACCGGCTCGGAGGACGCCACCTCGAGCGAGTGCTCCGTTCCCTGGGCGACGGGCCTGAACTCCTCGGCGACCTCCTCGGCGAGCGCCGCGAGGTCGACCGGCTCGCGGTCCACGGTGAGGCGACCCGCATCGAGACGGGTCAGGTCGAGCAGGTCGGACGCGAGCTTCGTCAACCGGTCGACCTGCTCGCGCATCGAGGCCAGGAACGAGCGCCGTGTGGGCTCGTCGAGCTCCTCGTCGTCAAGGAGCTCGAGGAAGCCGCCCAGCGAGAACAACGGCGTGCGCAGCTCGTGTGAGGCGTTGGCGACGAACTCACGGCGCGCGTCGTCCAGCTGGGCCAGGCGCACGCGCATGCGCTCGAACGCGTCGGCGAGCCTTCGAAGCTCGCCTCCGCCCGAGTCGTGCACGGGCTCGTCGAAGCGACCGCTCGCGATCCGATCGGCCGCCCGCTCGAGCTTGCGGACGCGCCGCGCGAACATCCAGGCGCCGCCGTACCCCAGCAGCAGAGCGATCAGCAGGCCGGCGCCGGCAGCCAGGAGCAGGCGCTTTTGTACCAGGTGGACGCTCCCGAACTGGTTCTGCACCGAGTCGCGGAGCACCAGCGAGTACTGCCCCTGCGATCCGAGGACCGGCACCGCGGCCTCCGCGTAGTGGTCGTCTCCCTCTCGCACGGTCCCGTGTTTCGCGCGACCCGTCATCGTCGCCTGGACCGCCACCGGGTCGTTCTCGACGTCGCTCGAGTCCTGCCCTCCCGCCGTGTCCTGGATGACGAGCGGGATGTCCGGCAGCTGCGCCATCAGGATCACACGCGCTCCCGTCCTCGTCGCGATCGCCTCCGCCACGTCGGGGTCGTTGATCGCACTCGCTGGGAGATGCGAGCCGGCACGCGCCGCCGCACGCTCGAGCTGCGAGACGCGGGTGTTGACCAGCCGGCTCTCGAGCGAGGGCACGACCGCCACGTAGACGATCGCCAGCGCGATCGCGACAACCGCCAGCAGCGCAAGGCTGAGCTGGGCGCCGACGCTCCGGAACGGATTGCTCATCGACGGAATCGGTAGCCGACGCCGCGGACGGTGAGGATGAACTCGGGGGCGCGGGGATCACGCTCGAGCTTCTCGCGCAAGTGCCGCACGTGGACGTCGATCGTCCGAGGCTCGCGATACTCGGAGCCGCCCCAGAGCGCCTGCAGCAGCATCTCGCGGGTGTAGACGCGGCCGGGGTGCGCGGCGAGCGTCCGCAACAGCTCGAACTCGACATAGGTGAGCTGAACAGGCTTGTCGTGGACCTCGACGTCCCGCCTGCCGAGGTCGATCCGCAGGCCGTCGACCTCGATTGCCTGCTCGTCCTGAGCGGGTGTGGCGGTGGCCGCGCGTCGCAGGAGTGCCCTGACCCGGCTTCGGAACTCCCGGATCGAGAACGGCTTCGTGATGTAGTCGTCGGCGCCGAGCTCCAGGCCGACCACCTTGTCGAGCTCGTCGTCGCGGGCGGTCAGCATGATGATCGGCACGGTGCTGGAGGCGCGAAGGCGCTTGCACACCTCGAGCCCGTCCAGCTTCGGGAGCATCAGGTCGAGGACGACGAGATCGACGTGCTGCTCGGCGAAGCGGTCGAGTGCCTCCTGCCCGTCACGCGCCTGAACCACCGTGAACCCGTCTCGTTCGAGCGGGTACGCGAGGAGCTTCTGAACGGAGTCCTCGTCGTCGACGAGCAGGATGGTGGAGGAGTCGGGCATCGGCAGCGCCTGCCGGCGCACGTCGGTCTTCGTCCTACTATAGCCAGCGTATGGCGGCGCTCCCGCCCCGTTCCGCGCGGCGACGCCCGCGCCCAGGCTCGCTCGAGCGCCCGGTCAGCGGACGTCTCTACCGCGGCACATGGCTGCTCGTGGGGATCCCGCTGCTCGCGGCGGCCTTCAGCGTGCACAAGGTCGAGCCCTTGCCGGCTCCGCAGGATGTGCTGCCTGCGTCGTTCGACCGCTTCGCGGCGGTGGAGGTCGCATCCCAGCTCGCGCACCTCTATCCGGACCGGATGCCGGGCACCGCAGGCGCGGCCGGAGCCGCGGACTTCGTGCGCCAGCAGCTCGCGCCGTACGGCCTCAAGGTGGTGTCGGACCGCTTCCGCGCCGACCTCCCGGGACACGGGGAGCAGACGCTGGAGAACCAGACGGTGACGGTGCCCGGCCGCTCTCCGGACGAGATCGTGGTGATGGCGCACCGGGACGACGACGGAACCGGCCCCGGCGCCAACGACAACGCATCGGGAATCGCGGCGCTGATCCAGCTGGCGCGTTCGTACGGCTCACCGGAAGGGTCACGGCCCGTGAGCCCGCTGCACACGCTGGTGTTCGTCGCGACCGACGGCGGGGCCTTCGGAGCGCTCGGCGCGAAGCGGTTTGCCGAGCGGCATCGCGGAAAGGTGGTCGCGGCGCTCGACCTCACGGCCCTCGCCTCGCGCGGGCCTCCACGCGTGGTGCTCGCGGGAACGGAGCCGCGGCTGGCATCCCCGGGGCTCGTCGAGACTGCGGCCGAACGCGTGCTCGAGCAGGCGGGCCGCAGGCCGGCACACCCTGGTTGGCTCGGCCAGTTGATCGATCTCGCCTTCCCGTTCACCCTCTACGAGCAGGGCCCGCTGCTCGCGCACGGCCTCCCGGCGCTGACCCTGACGAGCGGGAGCGAGCGGCCGCCGGCCTCGTTTCCCGACCAGCCGTCCCGGCTCAACGGTGTCCGCCTTGCACAGCTGGGGCGCGCCGCACAACAGACCTTGCGCTGGTTCGACTCCGGAGCCGAGCTCGCCCCGGGGACGGCCGCCTACGTCTACTTCGGCCCGCGCGTCCTACCCGGGTGGGCGATCGAGCTCGTCCTGATCGCCGCACTCGTGCCGTTCATGGTCGCAACCGTGGATCTCTTCGCGCGCTGCCGGCGGCGGCACATCCAACTCGCACCGGCCCTGCGGAGCTACCGCAGCCGGTTCGGCTTCTGGCTCTGGGTCGCGATCGTGTTCGAGCTCTTCGCGCTCCTTGGCTTCTGGCCTGCGGCCCCATCCGTGCCGCTGCCTCTCGACGCAGCCCCCGCCACGGACTGGCCGGTTCTCGCCCTCATCGGGCTCGTGATCCTCAGCGTGCTCGGCTGGCTGGTCGCCCGCGCCCGGCTCGTCCCGCGGAGAGCGGTGACGGCGTCCGAGGAGCTGGCGGGGACCACCGCGGCCCTGCTCTCGCTCGGCGTCATCGCCTTGCTCGTCCTGGCGACCAACCCATTCGCGCTCGTCTTCCTGCTGCCGTCGCTGCATGCCTGGCTGTGGCTGCCTCACTACCGGAGCAGGCCTCTGTGGGCACGCGCCGCGCTCCTGGCGGCGGGGTTTCTCGGGCCGTTGCTGCTGCTGGGATCGCTGGGGCTGCGCTACGACCTCGGCCTGGACGCACCGTGGTACCTCGCCGAGCTGACTGCCGCCGGCTATGTGAAGCTCCCCGCCGTCGTGATCGCCGTCGGCTGGCTGGCGGCGGCCGGCCAGGTCGCCGCTCTCGCCGCCGGCCGGTATGCGCCGTATCCCAGCGCTTCGGAACGACCCCCTCGGGGGCCTCTGCGGGAAGCAATTCGGCGAGTCGTGCTTACAGTTAGGGACACCAGGAAGCGCACACCCGAAAGCGAACGAAAGGCTCTGGAGGCTTGAGCGTGAGACGACTGACGAGAATCGCGGGCACTGTGATGCTCCTGGCCGGGGTGGCTGTCCTCGCCTGGGTGCTCGTGGTCTGGCGCTGGCAGGACCCCTTCACCGCCGCCTACACGCACTGGAAGCAGCACCAGCTGTCCGAGAGCTACAAGCACCGGTTCGCCGAGTACCGCCCCGTACCGGCTGCCCGGGCAGCCACCGTCTCGGTCCCGGTCGCAACGGTCCGCAAGACGATCGCGCAGGAGGCGCGTCGGTACCGGATTCACTCTGAGCGCGGTCAGGCGATCGGCCGCATCCAGGTCCCGCGGCTGGGCCTGAACATGGTCCTCGTGAACGGGACCGACCACGACTCGCTCACCAAGGGGCCAGGCCGCGATCGCAGAAGCTACATGCCGGGCGAGGGCCAGCTCGTGTACATCGCGGGCCACCGCACGACCTACCTCGCTCCCTTCGCGCACATCGAGCGCCTACGGAGCGGCGACCCGGTGACCCTGGAAGTGCCCTACGGGACGTTCCGCTACCGCGTCTTCAAGCACGAGGTCGTGGACGCCAACGACCTGGCGGTCCTGCGCTCACACGGCCGCGAGGTCGTCGAGCTGCAGGCCTGCCACCCGCGCTTCTTCGCGACGCAGCGGTACATCGCCTACGCGCGGCTCGTTCGGGTCGAGCCGCGAGGAGGCTCGGCCTTCGAGCCGCCCGCGACGGCGCTCGCAGCCGCACCGTTGGCCGCACAGCAGGGTTGACCGGCCTCAGGCGAGCCTGAGGTAACGGACCGGCGAGCCGGCCGGCAGGACGCCCTCGCCTCGCGGCAAGTGAAGGAGCGCGTCGGCTCCCGATGCCCTGGCGATCATGTGCGACTCCTGTCCGCTCAGCGGCTCGAGCACGACCGCCTCGTCACCGTCGAGCAGCGCCCGTGCCCGCACGAGCTCGTCGCGATGCGGATTCAGTTTTGTCTCCGACCCGAGCTTCCCGGGCATGTACCGCGGCAGCGGCCGGCCGTGGCCCTGAAGCGCGAGCACGGCGGGGCGCACGAACAGCTCGAAGCCCACCAGCGACGAGACGGGATTCCCGGGCAGCCCGAAGACGAGCGTGGAGCCGCGCACGCCGAACGAGACCGGTTTGCCCGGCTTGACCGCCACCCGCCAGAAGACCTCTTCGACGCCGAGCTCGGCCTCCACCCGCCGAACGAGGTCATGCGGCCCGACCGAGACGCCGCCCGAGGTCACGAGCACGTCCCGCTCGAGCCCCCGCGTGAGCGCCTCGCGATGAGCATCCTCGGTATCGGCCACTGCCGGGAGGCGTTCGGCGCGAGCGCCTGCCGAGGCGAGCTGCGACACGAGGATCAGCCCGTTGGCTTCGTAGACCTCGCCCGGCCCAAGCGGCTCGCCCGGCCGGCGAAGCTCGGTTCCCGTGGCGAGCACGGCGGCCCGCGGTTGCGCTCCGCACAGTACTTCTGGCACGCCGGCCGCGGCGAGCGCTCCCAGCTGCGCGGGGCCCAGGCGGACGCCGGCCTCGGCCACGACCTCGCCGGCACGGACGTCGCCGCCACGAGGCCGGACGTTCGCAGCGGCATCGAGCGGCTCGCCGATGTCGATCGCGTTGTCATGCTCGACAACATACTCGATCGGGACGACGGCATCGGCTCCGTCCGGAACCGCGCCGCCGGTCGCGATCGCCATCGCCTCACCGGCACGCAGCTCACGCTCGGCCGGACGTCCGGCTGCGATGCGCCCGACGACGGGAAGGCTTCCCGGCGCGTCCGTCGCACGGAGCGCGAAACCGTCCATCGCCGAGCTTGTGAACGGCGGAAGGTCGACGAGAGCACGCGCCTGCTCGGCCAGCACGCGGCCCGCTGCCTCCTCGAGGGGAACGCGCTCCGCACGCAGAGGGCGCACGCGCTCGAGAATCAGGCGCTGCGCCTCGTCGATCGTCAAGAGCTCGGCCACGACCGCCGCATACCGTACGCGCGGCGGATAGGCTCAGCCGCCGTGATCTCGGTCGTCGTCCCCGTGCACGACGAGGAGCGGACGGTGGCGCTCCTCTACGAGGAGCTCGACTCCGCGCTCCAGCCGCTGGGTCAGCCCTGGGAAGCGGTGTTCGTTGACGACGGCTCGACCGACGGCTCGTTCTCGGCTCTCACCCGCCTCCACGACGCGAAGGACAACGTGCGTGTGATCCGCCTGCGGCGGAACTTCGGCAAGGCGACCGCCCTCGCAACCGGATTCGCCAGTGCGGAGGGTGAGATCGTCGTCACGATCGACGCCGATCTCCAGGACGACCCGGCCGAGATCCCCCGCCTGCTCGCAAAGCTCGACGAGGGCTTCGACCTCGTCACCGGCTGGAAGTCCCACCGCCGCGACCCGCTGAGCCGCCGCGTACCTTCGAAGATCTTCAACTGGGTCACGGGGCGGGTGTCCGGGCTGCGCCTCCACGACCTGAACTGCGGGCTCAAGGCGTATCGCGCCGAGGTCGTCCGCAACCTGCGCCTCTACGGCGAGCTTCACCGCTTCATCCCGGTGCTGGCCCACTATCGCGGGCACCGGATCGCCGAGCTGCCGGTCAACCACCGCCCGCGAGAGCACGGCCGCTCGCGCTACGGCATGGAGCGATATGTCCGAGGCTTTCTCGACCTGTTGACGGTCTCGTTCATCGGCCGTTACCGCTACCGGCCGCTGCACCTCTTCGGCGGGCTGGGGCTCTTGCTCGGCGCGGCGGGCTTCGCGGTGCTGCTCTACCTCACGGTCCTCAAGCTCGACGGGCACGCGATCGGGCAGCGGCCCCTGCTCATCCTCGGCGTGCTGCTCGTGGTGGTGGGCCTCCAGTTTTTCTCGCTCGGCCTGATCAGCGAGTTGATCACGAGCCAGCACGAGGAGCGTGCAGACGCCCGCGAGCGGACGGAGCTGCACGTCGAGGAAATCCTCTCGTAGCGGTCGCACGTTCGACACGAGATCGACACAGACACGCGCGTCCGCGCTCGATACGCTCTCGGCGGGGAGGAGGCCGGGCGCGCCTGAACTACGGGTAGCTGGGCCCCTCGCCTGATGCGCGTCCTCTACTTCGGGACCTACGAGCGCGACTATCCGCGCAATGCGCAGGTGATCTCGTGTCTCCGCCGGGCGGGGGTCGAGGTGGAGGAGCACCACTTCGGCGTCTGGGAAGGAAGGCGGGACAGCTGGAGCGCCGGGCCGAGCGCCGCCGCGCGCCTCGCGCTCGCCGAGCTCCGGCTCCTCCGGCGGCCCGACTGCGAGTTCGACGTCGTAGTCGTCGGCTACCCGGGCCACCTGGACCTGGCGGCTGCCCGGCGGGCTGCCCGCGGACGGCCGGTCGTCTTCAACCCGCTCGTATCGCTGTCGGACACGTTCGTCGCCGATCGCGGGCGCTTTCGTGACGGCTCGCTCCCGGCCCGAGCGCTCGGGGCGATCGACCGCCACGCGCTGCGCGCCGCCGACCTCGTCGTGGCCGACACCCAGGCGAACGCCGACCACCTCGCCTCGCTCGCACACCTTCAGCCGGACCGGATCGCGGTCGCCTTCGTCGGCGCGGAGGAGCGGCTCTTCAGGCCGCACTGGGCGCCCGAGCAGCCGTTCACGGCGCTCTTCGTCGGGAAGCTGATTCCGCTCCACGGCCTCGAGACGATCCTCGCCGCGGCCCGCATGGCCCCCGAGCTACGGCTGCGGCTCGTCGGGAGCGGCCAACTGGAGTCGCAGCTCGCGCAGCGCCCTGACAACGTCGAATGGGTCCCCTGGGTCGAGTACGAGCGGCTGCCCGAGGAGCTGCACCGGGCGAGCTGTGCGCTCGGGATCTTCGGCGACTCCGACAAGGCGCAGCGGGTGATCCCCAACAAAGCCTTCCAGGCGCTCGCGTGCGGGACGCCGCTCGTCACCGCCGACACGCCCGCGGCGCGAGAGCTGCTCGTGCACGAGCGGAGCGCGCTGCTCGTCCCACCCGCGGACCCCGGCGCCCTCGCTGCGGCGCTTCGCCGGCTGGCCGCTGACCCGGCTCTCGCGGAGGCCCTCGGCGCGGGCGGTCTCGCCGCCTACCGCGAAGCCGCGAGCGAGGAGGTCCTCGGCGCCCGCTGGCGCGGTCTCCTCGAGGCACTCGGCTAGGCCCGCCGCTCTAGCATCCTCAGCTCCATGCGCACCCTCGGAGCAGCGTCCAGGCCGCGCGTCCTGCTCTGGGTCGCGATCGCGGCCTACGCAGCCGGGCTGTCCGCGCTCTCGATCCTGCGACACAGGGCCTTCTCGACGGGACGGTTCGACCTCGGGAACATGGTGCAGGCGGTCTGGTCGACCGCCCACGGCCACCCGCTGCAGATCACCGGCCTCCGCGGCGACCAGATCTCCCGCCTGGGCGCGCACTTCGACCCGATCCTCGCCGCCTTCGCTCCGCTCTGGCTCCTCTGGCCAAGCCCCGACATGCTGCTCGTCGTTCAGGCGCTCGCGGTGGCACTCGGCGCGCTCCCGGTGTACTGGCTCGCCGGCAAGCATCTCGGCTCGGAACGCGCAGCGCTCGGCTTCGCACTGGCGTACCTGCTGTACCCACCGACCCAGTGGCTGACGCTGAACGAGTTCCATCCGGTTGCGCTCGCCTGCCCGCTGCTGCTCTTCGCCTTCTGGTACCTCGACGAGGACCGGCTCGTGCCCTTCGCCGCCTTCGGGCTGCTGGCCGCGACCACGAAGGAGGAGGTCGCGCTCGTGGTGGCCGGGCTTGGGATCTGGTACGCGATCTCGCACCGGCGCCGCCTGGAGGGGACGGCGATCTTCGTCACGGGGACCGTGGTCGCGCTCCTGGCGATCGAGGTGGTCATCCCGCACTTCAACCGGGCCGGAACGTCCAGCTTCTTCACGCGGTACAGCGAGGTCGGCAGCACGCCGGGCGGCATCGTCCACACGGCACTCACCGACCCCTGGAAGATCGTCACGACGGCGCTCACCGGCCGCGGCCTCGGCTATCTCGCACGCCTCGTCCTGCCGCTCGGCCTCCTTGTGGTCTTCGCGCCGCTCGTGCTGGTCGCGGCGATTCCGGAGCTCGCCATCAACCTGCTCTCGGCCGCGACCACGCAGACCTCGATCCGTTTCCACTACACGGCAGGCTTGATACCGATCCTGATCGTCGGCGCCGTGCTCGGAGCAGCGCGCCTCGTGCGCAACCGGCCTAGTGCGGCGCTTCCCCTCGCGACCGCCGCGGTCGCTTTCGGCCTAGTCTCGAACTACGCGCTGGGACCGATCCCGCTCTGGCGCTACTTCCCGAAGGGCGAGCAGCATCAGGCGTACGCAGCGGAGGTGACCGAGCACGACCGGATCACCGCACAGGCGCTGAAGCTGATTCCGTCCTCGGCAGTCGTCAGCGCTACGAACTCGCTCGGCGCGCATCTATCCGCGCGCCGGCGCATCCTGAGCTTTCCGTACCTCCAGGACGCGCAGTGGGTCGCCGCGGACGAGACGGCGCCGGGCTACGCCGACCGGCTCGCACCCTTGCCCACAGCCGTCCAGCTGTCCTGGCTGCGGCGCAACCCGGAGTGGCGACTCGTCTTCGAGCGCGACGGCATCCTGATCTTCCACCGGCTCAGCGCTCCCGCCAGCACCGCGTAGAGCGCCACCAGCACGAGGTCGCGCACGAGCAGCAGCCACACCGGCCACTCGATTCGGAAGAGCGCGCCGTAGTGGAAGAACCAGACCTGGGCCAGAACCAGCGCCGCCGCGGTCAGCGAGACGGCCGCCACAGCGGCCGCGCCGTCGACGAGCACCACGAGCGGCACGAGCCAGACGAGGTATTGCGGCGAGAAGACCTTCGTGAACGCGATGAACCCCGCCACAGCGGCCGCGAAGGCGAGCGGAAGGCGGTCCCGGGCCTCTTGCACACGTGCGTAGAGGATCCAGACCGCAGCGACGGCGGCCGCCTCGAGCACGAGGCTGATCGCGGCCACCGAGCCCGCAGCGCCGCCGGTCACATTTCGCCCGGCGACCCCCGTCGTGCGCACGATCTGCGCGTCGTAGAGGCCCAGGCGATCGAAGAGGAGCAGGAACGAGGCTCCGAGGCTCTCGACCTGCAGGCCGCGCTCGGCCTGCGAGCGGAAGCTCTCGTACACCCCGTGTGGCGCGTACGCGGCGAACGGCGCGATCACCGCCGCGGCGACGGCGAGGAGCGCGGCCAGCCCGAGCGCCACCCGGCGAGGGCCTGCGCGTCTCCAGACGAAGACACAGGCCAACGGAACGAGCACGAGCGGATAGACCTTGGCGCTGACCGCGAGCCCGAGCACCGCAAAGCCGAGAACGTCGCGTCCGCGCAAGAAGAGCCAGAGCGAGAGAACGGTAAGGAGAGCCGGCCATGCGTCGTAGGTGTTGAGCGAGATCGGCCCGAGCGCGAGCGGCGAGAGCGCCAGGAGCCCGACACCGGCGTAGAGGCGCCGCCGCGAGGCTCCGAGTTCCGCCAGCACCAGCGCGACGAGCACGATCGTCGCTACGCCGCAGAGCGCCATCAGCGTCTTGAACGTCGCGTTGTAGTGGTCCGCCCCGAACGCAGTCGGGGGAAGGAAGACCGCGAAGGCTCCAGGCGGGTACTCGACGAAGACGTCCCGGTAGGGGAGCGCTCCGTGCAGGAGCTTCTCGGCGTACCCCTGGTAGATGTGCAGGTCGCGGAACCTCGCCGCCCGGAACAGGCCGCCATCCGGAACCGCGCAGGCGCCCAGGTAGACCGGGATCGCGACAACCGCGGCGCGAAGCGCCACCCGCACGCCGTTACTCCGGTGGCGGGGGCGGGGGATCGGTCGGCGGCGGCGGAACCTCAGGAGGCGGGGGCGCCACCGGCACGGTCGTTGCGGCCGGCGGCGGAGGAGGCGGGGGCGTGTGCGCGGGAATCGCCGGCTTGGTCGTGGTCGCCGTAGTCGTGCTCGACGGCGAGTAGTAGTACGAAGGCGGGGGCGCCGAGAAGCTCGACCCGTACTGGCCCTGCGTGAAGGGCCGCCAGGTGACCGGGTCGAGCGGCTGCCGCCAGTCGCGCTCCGGCGAGCTCTGCAGCGCGGACTCCATGAACAGCTTCCAGATCGTTGCCGGGAATGTGCCGCCGGCGACCGCGATCCCGTGGACGTCCTCCATGGGAATCTCGCCCTGCGGGTACCCGACCCAGACCGTCGTCTCGAGCTGCGGCACGTAACCGGAGAACCAGGCGTCGGCGTGGTTGTCCGTCGTGCCCGTCTTGCCCGCGGCAGGCCGGCCGAAGTACGCGCCCACGCCCGTGCCCTCGAGGATGTTGTCCTGGAGGATCTGGGTCACCTCGTAGGCGACGCCGTCGGAGATCGCCCGCCGCCGGTCGGGCTGCCCCCAGCCCGCATCGGTGTCGATCTTGTCGTTCGCGAGCACGACCTTGCGGATCGCCATCGGCTTCGAGTAGATCCCGCCCGCCGCCAGCGTCGCGTAGGCGGAGGCCTCCTCCAGCGGCGAGATCGCGTCGGCGCCGAGGCCCATCGCGGGCACGACGTCGAGCGCCGACTGGACCCCGAGCCGATGCGCCATGTCCGCCACGGCCTCGGGGCCGACGTCGAGCGTCAGCTGCGCGTAGACCGTGTTGTCCGAGGCCAGGGTGGCGCTCGTGACGGAGATCGTCCCCGAGTACGAGTGGTCGTAGGTGGAGACGTCCCACGCAGGCGTGTACGGGTCGGGCTGGTAGTGGAACGGGGCCGAGGTGTAGTAGGTCGAGTCCGGGTTCATGCCCTGCTCGATCGCGGCCGTCAGGACAAAGGTCTTGAACGTGGAGCCCGGCTGCCGGCGCGCCTGGGCCACCAGGTTGAACTGGTTGCCGGTGCGGCCGGGAGTTACCGCGGTCATCGCGCGGATCGCGCCGTTCGCCGGGTTGATCGAGACGATCGCCGCGGCCGGGTCGTTCCGCAGGTAGAGCGTGTCTCTGATCGCCTTCGCGGCAACCGCCTGGAGCCGGGGGTTGATGGTCGTGTAGACCCGCAGCCCGCCCGAGCGGACGGTGTTGGAGCCGTACTCGGCGATCAGCTGGTCGCGCACGTAGCTGAAGAAGTACGGCTCGCGGATCTGCGTGTAGAGCCTTCCGGGCCGGAGGCCGAGCGAGCGCGAGGCAGCCGCGCGCCGGAACTGCCCGGTGCTGATGTAGCCGTAGTCGTGCATCGCCCGTAGCACGGCGTCACGGCGCGCGAGCGCGGCGGCGGGACGGTGCAGCGGGTCGTACAACGACGGCGCCTGCGGCAGGCCGGCCAGGAGCGCCGACTGGTCGAGTGTCAGGTTCCGAGCATGCTTGGAGAAGTACGTCTGCGCCGCCGCCTCGATCCCGTAGGCGTGGTTGCCGTAGTAGACCTGGTTCATGTACTCGCTGAGGATCCGGTCCTTCGACCAGCGACGGCTCAGCTTGATCGCGAGGCAGGCCTCCTTGACCTTCCGCTTGAACGTCCGCTCCTTCGAGATGTAGAGGTTGCGGACGAGCTGTTGCGTGATCGTCGAGCCGCCCTGGACCACCTCGCCGGCGCTGATGTCCTTCCAGGCGGCACGGGCGATCCCCTCGTAGTCGACCCCGCCGTGGCTGTAGAAGCGATGGTCCTCGATCGCCACGGTGCCCTTGCGCATCCACGGGCTGACGCGCCAGAGCGCGACCGGGGTGCGGTTTCGCTCGGCGGGGATCGAGCCAAGCAACGCCCCATTCGCCGCGAAGACGAACGAGTTCTGGCCGATCTCGACGGGGCGGAGAGTGTCGAGGTTGCAGCTCGAGCGGAACGCGGCCACCGCGCCCACGCCCGAGGCGATCAGCGCGAGGACGACGATCAGGAGGGCCGCGAGGATCAACGTGGTGCGCCGCTTGCGCTTGGCCTTTCCGCCGGCACGGCGGCGTCGGGTCCGGCGCAGGATGCTCTCGAGCTCGTTGTCGTCGGGGCGGCGCCGGCCCCGTGACGGCGGGGGTGGTGGGCTCACGCGAACACCCCGGCCTCGCGCAGCCGGGCGTGAGCCTTCAGGCGCAGCTCGCTCGCCAGCCGCTCCGCGGTCGGCTCGTCCGGGGCCCAGACGCTCAGCATGAGGTGCGCATGGTCGTCGAGCCCGGAGACTCGAACCTGCGCCGTGGTCCCGTCCGCGTCCGCGGCCTCCCTGAGAAGATCGATCACGGCGTCGAGATCACGGTCGAGAGGGACGGGAACGGTCACCTGGGCAAGCGTCTTTCGGCTGCGAATGGAGGAGTTTCGAATCGTATCCGAGGCGATCTTCTCGTTCGGGATCACGACCCTGTCGTTCTCGGCAGTCCGGATGAACGTGTAGGTGAGGCCTATCTCCTCGACCACGCCGGACCCTCCCTCGGTCTCGACATGGTCCCCCAGCCGGATGGGCTGCGCGATGGCGATCAGGAGGCCGGCGATGAAGTTTCCGATCGTCCGCTGGGCCGCAAAGCCGACGACGATCCCGATCACGGCCGACGAGGCGAGGATCCCGGCCGCGACCGCCCGCACCTGCGGGATCACGAGCAGCGCCGAGAACACGCCGATGAAGAAGATCAGCGTGACAACGCTGCGGCGCAGGACGCGGTAGCGCGTGACCGTCTCCGGGGGGAGATCACGGCGTCCGAACCAGCGGTCGACGAGGCGCGCGACGATCAGCGTCGCGAGCAGCACTCCGCCGAACACGGCCATGCGCTCCCAGAACGGCATGGGCCGGGTTTAGGGCACCGCTTGCGGTGCCGTCGCCAGGGCGCGCGGGCTCTGCCTGTGCGCCCGTCTGAAATGACCGATCGAGACGGGAGACCTCACGCCGAACCTCTTAGTCGAGTGGCAGGGGTTTCCTGCCCGCGAAGCCCTCTTCGAGGCCGTGCCAGAAGGCGACTTCGTCCTCTCCGACTTGCCAGCAGAGCAGGACCTCTTCGCCGTTCGAACGCAACGCCGGGAAGTCGACGAGGCCCCGGTCGAGGTCCTTGACGAGGACACCCAGCGTCTCGAGCCTCCGGACGGCCTCTCCGACCGCGTCCGACTCGCGCTCGAGCTCCTCCTCCAGCTCGCGCGGCTCCTGCGGGTCGAAGTCACCGCCGTTGCCTGCAATCTGGGACGCCAGCTCGGCGCGCTTGACGGTCGCCTCGCTCAGCGCGCGCCTGTGCTCGACGAGCGCCTCGGCCGCCTCCCGCACCTCAGGCAGCAGCGCATTCGCCTCGTCCGGGGTGAAGTAGCGCCGGGCCATCCGAGTATCATCGCGCGCCGTGTCCGCCGGTCAACGAGTTCGCGAGCCGCGGACGGCGCGCCGCGAGGTGCGGCTGCCCCGGGCCTGGAACCCCGTGCCCGAGATCTTCCTCTGGACACGGGCGGCGATCTGGGCGGCCGCGCTCTTCTCGCTGTTCGTCTTCGTCCCGAACCGGCACCCCCGCGCAGCGCGCTGGGACGACCCGACGCTGACCCACGACCTGGGCGCGGTCACCGACGTCTGGGCCCGCTGGGACAGCGTCTGGTTCCTCCGCATCGCCGAGCACGGCTACAACGCCGCCTCGGGCGCGGCGTCGGCCTTCTATCCGCTCTACCCGTCCACCGTGGCACTGCTCGGGCGAGCGCTCTTCGGCCACTACGTGCTGGCCGGGATCCTCGTCTCGCTCTCGGCGACGCTCGGCGCCTTCTTCCTCCTGCACCGAATCGCCGAGGAGCGCCTCGGTGCGGACGGGGCCCGGCGGGCGGTGCTCTACCTCGCCCTCTTTCCGTTCGCGCTCTTCCTCCAGGCCGTCTACAGCGAGTCGCTGTACCTCCTGCTGACGCTGGCTGCCTTCGTGCTCGCCGAGCGCCGGCGCTTCCCTGCGGCCGGCGCCGTGGCCGGCCTCGCGCTCCTCACGCGACCGACGGGTGTGGCGCTGCTCCCGGCACTCGCGCTGCTCGCCTGGCGGGAGCGCGACCGCGTCCGGGCACTGGCGTGGCTCGCGCTCGCGCCGCTGCTCTTCGCCGCCTATCCGCTCTACCTGTGGCAGGCCGACGGCGACCCCTGGGCCTTTCTTCGCGCGCAGCGCCTCTGGAGCCGGCATCTCTCGCCCGCGGGCCCCTTCGGAGGCATCTGGGACGGGCTCCGGGCCGGCTGGGCCGGGATCGAGCAGCTTGCGTCCGGCTCGCACACGCGCATCTACTGGACCGCGGTTCGGGACACGGACCCGATCCGGGCCGCGACCCTCAACCTCGAGTGCCTGGCGTTCCTCGGCTTGTTCGCGGTGCTGACCGTGATCGCCTGGCGACGTTTCGGCGCACCGTACGGGCTGTTCGCGGCGATCAGCCTCGCGATCCCGTTGAGCGTGCCGAGCGAGCGCTGGCCCCTTCTCTCGATGCCGCGCTTCGGCCTGACGATCTTTCCGCTCTTTCTCGCGCTGGCCTCGCTGGGAGGCCGGCCGCGCGCGCACACGGCGATCGTCGCCGTCAGCTCGCTCCTGCTCGGCGTATCGGTGGTGCAATGGGCCCTGTGGCAATGGGTCGCATGAGGCCGGCGCTCGTCCTTGCCTGCCTGCTGCTGCTCCTGGGCGGGACGGCCTGCGGCGAACGAGCGGAGCCGACCGGCCCACTCGTGCAGGTCTACCCCGTCACCGTCCAGGGCGCGGGAGACAAGCCTGCGGTCGTGAAGGCCGTCCCGAGACGGATCGTCCCGCTGGGCGCCGGGCCCCGCCAGCTCCTCAAGGCGCTCGGCCTCCAATCGCGCACGGTGACGGTGAACGACTCGCTCGTCGGGCTGCCGCTCGTCGGTGAGATCCGCCGGGCCCACCCGGATCTGATCATCGCCTCGAGCGACACCGACCCGCTCGACCTGGCGAGAGCGCGAACGGCGACCCACGCCTCCGTCTACGTCGAGCCCGGCAGCTCGCTGGACGACGTCGTCCAGGCGACCGGCGACATCGGCTTGCTGACCAACCAGCCGGTTGCCGCTCGGCGAGTCACGGCCGCAATCGAGCGAACGAGACGCGCGGTGGCCGCGAAGCTGGCCGGAGAACCCACCGAGTCGGTGTTCGTCGACACGGGCGACTTCTCGACGGTGCCCAGCCGGAGCCTGCTCGGCAGTCTGATCGCCGAGGCACACGGCGAGAACATCGCTGGACCGAGCCCCGAGCCGGGACCGTTCTCGCTCCGTCGGCTGCAGCAGCTCGACCCCATGGTCTATCTCGTGACCTCGGACAGCGGCCGGACGCTCGCTGCGCTCCGGGCGCAAGCGGGAACGAAGCGCCTGCGAGCGATCAAGAACGGGCGGTTCGGCGTCGTCTCGACGAGGGTCGCGGCACCCGGGCCCGAAGTCGGCAACGCCCTCGTCCAGGTCGCCCGGATCCTGCACCCGGATGCGTTTCGCTGAGCTCGACGCGGTGACGCTCGACGCTCACGGCACCCTCGTCGAGCTGGCCGATCCTGTGCCCGAGCTCGACCGCAGCCTGCGGAAGCATCGGATCGAGCGAGACGGCCGCGAGATCGCGCGGGCCTTCGCAACCGAGGTCGGCTACTACCGCGAGCACGCCCACGAGGGGCGCGACGCGGAGACGCTCGCGCAGCTGCGCCTCGAATGCACGAGGGTGTTCCTCGGCGCGCTCGGCGTCGAGCTCGTGCCCGAGGAGTTCGTGGACTCGTTCGTCGGCTCGATCCGCTTCGAGGCGCTGCCGGGAACGAGAGCCGCGCTGCGCGGCCTTGCGCCGGCGAGGGCTCGCGCTCGCGGTCGTCTCCAACTGGGATGTGGGCCTGCACGACCACCTGGCCCGGATCGGGCTCGGCGACTTGACGGTCGTGACGTCGGCAGAGGCAGGCGCTCCGAAGCCTGATCCGGCCCCGTTCCGGCGCGCGCTCGAGCGGCTCGGAGTGCGGCCCGAGCGCACTCTCCACGTGGGCGACAGCGATGCAGACGAGAAAGGCGCCAGGGCGGCGGGGCTCCGTTTCGCGCCCGCTCCGCTGGCGGCGGCGCTCGCGCCGTGAGCGGCAAGCTGATCGGCTGGCTAGTGCTCGTTGGGAGCCTCGCGGCGCTCAACTACGCCAGCCGTTTCACCGAGGGAAAGCCGCCGGCAGACACCCTCTACCAGTACGGCACGGCGATCAGCGGCGTCGTCTTCTACGCGATCACGCTCGCGCTGGTGCTCTGGATCGGAAACGGCGTGCCGCGCCGGGAGCTGGGCCTCCGCCGGCCGGACTCATGGCCGCGCGCGCTCGGGCTCGCCCTCGCGGTCCTGATCGGGCTGCTGATCGCCGAGGCACTGCTCGAGTCGATCCTCCACGCGACCCGCGAGCAGGGGCTCGAGCCGCCGCGCTGGGAGTCCGACAAGGCCGTGCCGTTCGCGCTCAACGCCGCGGTCGTCGTCCTGATCGCGCCGGTGGTGGAGGAGCTGACGTTCCGCGGCGTCGGCTTCGCGCTGCTGGCCCGTATCGGCACCGCGGTCGCGTTCGTCGGCACCTCGATCGCATTCGCGGCGGCGCACGGGCTGGTCAACGGATTCGCTGCCCTCTTCCTGTTCGGCGCGGCAGTTGCCTTCTTGCGGGTGCGGACCGGGAGCATCTATCCGGGGATGCTCCTGCACGGGACGTTCAACGCCCTCGCGCTGGCCGTGGCGTTCGCCAGGTAGGTCAGTATTCTCCGAACAGTGCGGCGCGCAGCGATCTTCGTGGCGGCCATGGCGTTCGCTCCCGCGGCGCACGCGGCACCGCCTGCGGTGAGTGCTACGGCGAGCCCCGCAAGCGGGCCGGCTCCCCTTCAGGTCACCCTGACCGCAAGCGGCGACGCGGCCTCGTACCACTGGGATCTCGGTGACGGGACCACCGCGGACGGGGCGTCCGTCCAGCACGTCTACGCAGCCGGCGCGTTCACCGCTCGCGTCACCGCGACCGGAGCGACGGGCGAGACCGCACAGGCAACGGTGGCGGTGACCTCGATCGGCCTTTCGCTGACGGCCCCGCGTGTCGGGCGCTATCAACAGAAGCTCCGCTTCCACGGACGAGTCGTTCCCGCCGTCAAGGGAGTGAGAATCGGCCTGTACAGCGGCGAGCGCCGCCTGGCGACCGTTCGAACGGGCAAGGACGGCGGCTTCTTCGTCCGCGGACGGGTCGGCACGCCCGACAAGCGCTACACCGTCCGCTACGCGGGTGCGATCTCGAACGCGGTCGCGCTGGCGGTGCGGCCCGGGCTCGACACGGCCTTCCGCGGCTCGGGGCAGCTCCGTCACCGGCTCTCGTTCCTCACGCGGGCCCGTCCCGCTACCGCAGGCACGCTCACGGTCCGCGTCTGGCGCGGCAAGCGCGTGGTGAAGATCCGCAGCGGACGCGGGCGCATTCTGATCCCACTCAGCACACAGCGGCGCGGGCGCGTATCGCATCGCCGTCTCCGTGCAGCCGGCCGCCGGGTATCTCCGGGCTCGCCGTGCACTCGAGCGCATCGTCTTCATGCCCTCGCTCTCCGTCGGCTCCGCGGGCCCGAGCGTGTACGAGCTCGACCGCCGGCTGAACGAGCTCCACTACGCGCTCGGACAGGTCGACGGCTACTTCGGCCAGGACGACGTCGACGCGGTGATCGCCTTCCAGAAGCTCCACGGCCTGCCCCGGACCGGCGCCGTCGACTCACGATTCTGGGCCGAGCTGCAGCGCGCCGGAGTTCCACGGGCCCGCTACCCGCACGGCGACCACGTCGAGGTGAGCAAGGGCCGGCAGGTGCTCTTCCTGGTCCGCAACGGCGAGGTCGCGCTGATCGTGCCCGTCTCGACCGGCGCAACGGGCAACACCCCGCTCGGCCACTGGCGCGTGTACAGCAGGGTGCCGGGCTTCAACGCCCTTGCGATGTACTACTCGTCGTTCTTCGTCGGAGCCTTCGCGATCCACGGCTATCACAGTGTCCCGCCATACCCCGCCAGCCACGGCTGCGTGCGCATCCCGCTCTGGGTCGCGCCTCGGGTGTACTCACTGATCGATTACGGCACTCCGGTCTACATCTACTGGTAGCGCGGTCGCCGTGGTGGCTGTCGTTCTGGCCGCCGGGGGCTGGCTCCTCTACACACAGGTCTGGACCGGCAAGACCGAGCCGGTCCCGTACACCGACATGACGAGGCAGCTCGGCACGATCGAGTTCACTCGCAAGGTCACGGCCGTCTACCACTCGCGGCGACCGTTCGAAAACCTCCTCGACGCGACCATGCCCGGGCGCGCGCCGAAGCTCCCGCCCCACAACTGGGCCCGCGACCAGGTGGTCGTGATCGCGCTCGGCCCGCGGTCCTCGACCGGGTACTCGCTCCGGATCCTGCGCGTGGTCGAGCGGCGGCGCGGCATCTACGTCTACGTGCGCGAGCAGACGCCTTCGCTCGGCCAACCGGTACAGGCCCGCGTCACGTATCCGTACCGCGTGCTCAGCATGCACGGCAGCGCGAAGCCCGTTTACGTCAAGCTTGCGGGCAGACCATGAGTGCCACCGAGCCCGATCCGCTGATCCGCCAGCTGCGCGAGCAGATCTCGGACAACGACCGCGCGATCGTCGAAGCGATGAACGCGCGCCTGAAGCTCGTCGCCCGCCTGAAGGGCTACAAGGAGTCGCGCGGGATGTCGTTCCTCGACCCGGAGCGCGAGGAGTGGATGCTGCAGTACCTCGCGCGCGCGAACCGCGGCCCGCTCTCGTCGGAGGGATTGAAGGAGCTGTTCGAGGAGATCCTCGGCCTGACGAAGCGCGAGGTCGAGCGCGGCGAGAGCTAGTCCTCTTCCTCCGAGGCCTCGGCGAACTCGTCCGGAGTGACGCTCTCGAGGAACTGCTTGAACTCGGAGACGATCTCCTCCTCGTTCACGTCCTCGCCCTCGAACTCGATCGCCGACTCCTCGATCACCTCTTCGGCCGCGAAGATCGGCGCCTCCGCGCGCACCGCGAGCGCGATGGCGTCGGAGGGTCGCGAGTCGATCTCGATCTCCGACCCGTTCTGCTGGACGGTGATGCTCGCGTAGAAGGTGTTCTCCTTCAGCTCGGTCACCGTGATGCGGACGACCTGCGCGTCGAGCTGGCTGAGCATCTCGGTGACGAGGTCGTGCGTCATCGGCCGCGGGGTGCTCGCTCCCTGCAGCTTCATCAGGATCGCCGCTGCCTCGGGATGACCGATCCAGATCGGGAGGAACTTGTTCCCGTCGGCGGTCTTGAGCAGCACGATCGGCTGCTTGCCGACGAGGTCGAAGCTCACGCCGTAGATGACCATCTCGTGCATCAGGCGGTCGTCCCCGCGTCGGTCATAGCCAGAGGGTACCCGGTCAAACTCCGCCCGGCCGGAGGCTTGCGTCCGGCGGCCCCGGCTCGATTTTCTCGATTGGCGCGGTCCGCTCTTTCCCGTTCACGGCATCCTCGAGGAAGGCCTGCCGATTGGGCACGCTCATGGGGTCGAGGCCACGCAAGTAGTAGTGCCGACCCTGGTAGAGGACGAGGTCGCCGATCTTCATAGCCGCAGTGCTCGAGACCCTCATCGGCGCCGCTCGACGGCTCTACATCCCTAGAGCGAGGGCGGCTACACTGCGCCGCCCGGGCGATTAGCTCAGTTGGTTAGAGCGCCGCTCTGATAAGGCGGAGGTCCGTGGTTCGAATCCACGATCGCCCATCACCTCTCAGCTCGTCCGAAACTCCGCCCACAGAGGGCGATGATCCGAGAGGTGGTAGCGCAGGTAGCTCAGGAACGGCTTCCCCGGGCGGGCCTGCCAGAGATCCTGGAACAGCGCGCCGTCGAAGTCGAAGACGTTGCTTGCGCCGGTGAACCGGGCCTGGGTGGTGCCGGGGAAGAAGGCGATCTGGTCGTAGTAGCTGTCCGATGCGATCGCCGAGCCGATCTGCGAGCTGTGCGGCGGAACCTCGAGGCCGAGCGAGACGAGCGCGTCGAAGATCCGGTCGCCCGGGGCAGCCTTGGGCAGGTTGAAGTCGCCCAGGGGCACGATGTCGGTGAGGTAGGACCGGGAGTCGCGGTGGCGGCTGTCGGCCCACCAGGCGACCGCGAACGTCTCGAGGGTGCGCCGGTCCAGGTCGGCAGGCTTCTGCGAGCCGAAGAAGAGATGGACGTTCAGGAGCGAGAACCGGAAGCTCCCTGAGGCGAAGCTCGCCAGGTAGGGGCCTCGGTCGAAGCCGGGGAAGGGGGTGCTGGTGCCCGGCAGCTTGATCCGGCCGAGCTGGCTCGGAGGGATCGAGAGACGCCCGACCTCTCTGAGCTTCGTGACCCTGCGCGTGTCGAAGAGGAACGCCTGCCGCTCCTGGTTTCCCGAAGCGTCGGAGAAGAGCAGGTCGTAGCGTGCCGGCAACCTGGCGTGGATCGCATCGATCCCGCGCAGGTCGTCGTTCACCTCCTGGACGGCGACGAGGTCGAACCAGCCGATCAGCTCGGCGATCAGCGCGTAGTCGCTGTCGAGGCGTTCCTGGACGCCGAGGTTGGCGATGTTCCAGGTCGCAAGCAAGAGCCTGTCCTTCGCCTTTGCGGGAATCTGGCGACCGGCCTTCTCCTTTCGGTAGGCCCGCAGCGCGGCGATCTCACGAGTCAGGTCGTAGTCGTAGGCGAACCGCGGCTTCGGGAAAGGCGGCACGCCGCTGTTCTACATCGCGGCAGCCGCCGCTCCAAGCCTCAGTGGACGATCGCGGTGCGGTGGAGGTAGTCCTCCACCGTCAGCAGGAACGCCGGGTCCTGCGCGATCTCGGCCAGCGCCCCCTTCGTCGGCTCGTCGAGCTCCGCGTCACGCGCCACCTCGAACAGGAACGGTCCCAGCTTGCCGGCCTGGGAGAGAGCGGACATGCGCAGGACGAGATCGCAGGTGAGCTCGTCCTGCTTGATCGCCTCCAGCGACTCGAGACTCTCGTGCCAGGTCAGCAGCATGATCAGAGGCTCAACGGCGGACGGACAGCCGTAGATACGGCCTGCGGCCTAGGGCTAGGTCAGGCGTTCGAGCGCTTCGGTGAGCTCGGCGAGCTCGGTCTCGTCGCTGAAGGGAACCTCGAGGCGGCCCGAGACGATGCGAGCCGGGAACCCGGTTGCGCGCTCGGCCGCCTTGCGAGCGCGGTCAGCGAGGGCCGGGTCGACCCTCGGCGTCCTGCGCGGCTTCGTCTTCGCGCCCGCCCAGCGCGCCGCGCGCTCGGCTGCCCGCACCGACATCCCGCGGCGAATGATCTGCCGTGCGAGGCGGCGGCGGCCGTCGTGGTCGGGAACCGCGAGGACCGCGCGGGCATGACCCTCGGTCAGCTCGCCCCGCTCGACGAGCGCGAGCACGTCGTCGGGGAGCTCGAGCAGTCGCAGCCGGTTCGAGACCGTCGGCTTCGCCTTGCCCACCCGCTCGGCCAGATCGCCGAGGGAGAGCTCGAACTCATCGAGCAGGACCGCGTAGGCCCGGGCCTCCTCGACGGCCGAGAGCTGCTCTCGGGCGACGTTCTCGACGAGGCCGAGCAGAAGCGTGTCTCGATCGTCTGCTTCGCGCACGAGCGCCGGAACGGTCGGCAGCGCCGCCTCGCGGGCCGCGCGCCAGCGGCGCTCGCCGGCGATGAGCTCGAAGCCGCCGGCCTCACGAGGACGGACGACGACCGGCTGCACGAGCCCCTGCGCGCGAATCGAGTCGGCAAGCGCGCTCGTCGCCTCGTGGTCGAACCGCTTCCGCGGCTGGCGCGGGTTGGGATGGATGGTCTCCACGGGAAGATGGAGCAGCTCCGGCTGGCCGGAGCCCCCGACGAGTAGCTCGAAGCCCCGGCCGAGACCGCGGCGCTTGTCAGGAACGGCCGACAAGTTCCATCGCCACCTTCCAGTACGCGTCGGCGCCGGCCGAGCCGCGGTCGTAGGCGGTCACGGGCAGCCCGTGGCTCGGCGCCTCCGCGACACGCACCGAGCGCGGGACGGAGGTCTTGAAGACGAGCTCGCCGAAATGCCGGCGCACCTCGGCAGAGACGTCGGAGGCCAGGCGCGTCCGCCGGTCGACCATGGTCAGGATGACGCCGCCGAGGCTCAGCTTCGGGTTGAGGCGGGCGCGGACGAGGTCGACCGAGCCGACCAGCTGCGCGAGCCCCTCCAGCGCGTAGTACTCGGCCTGCACCGGGACGAGCACCCGGTCTGCCGCCGCAAGCGCGTTGACCGTCAGGGGCCCGAGCGAGGGCGGGCAGTCGACGAAGACGAAGGCGTAGCGCTCGCCCGCCTGGCTCAGTGCCTCGGCGAGGTAGCGCTCGCCGTCCGAGCGCCGCGCCAGCTCGACCGCGGCGCCGGCGAGCTCGGGCCGTGAGGGCACGAGATCGAGGCGCGCGAAACGCGTCGGCTTGGCGAGCTTCGGCAGCGGAATCCCGTCGAGCAGATCGAGCGACGAGGTCCCGTTGGCGCGCTCGCCCAGGCCAGAGGTGGCGTTTGCCTGCGGGTCGAGATCCACCACGAGGGTCTTCTCGCCCGCCTCGGCGAGACAGGCCGCGAGGTTGATCGCAGTCGTGGTCTTGCCGACGCCGCCCTTCTGGTTCGCAAGCGCATAGACCCTGCCGGACACACGGCCACGCTAGCTAGGCGAGCGGACGTTTTCGCGCCATCCCGGGCCGGCGCGGAAAGCCTGCAGGCGTCGGCGCCAGCTTGTGCAGGACGAGCAGCCCCGGTGAAGATTCTGCCGGCTTCGCCGCCAAGCGCTCGGCGACGGCCACCACCCGCTCTGTTTCCGCGCTCGGCCCTACGAAGAGCACGGCAGCGCCCCCCGGAGCCACCAGGGGCAGGCACCATTCGGCAGCGACCGGAGGCGGCGCGAGCGCCTTCGCGATCGCAACTCCGTAGACATCGACCGGCTGCTCTTCGGCACGACCGCAGATCACGCGCAGGTTCGAGAACTCCCCCGCCCAGCGCTCGAGGAAGTCGCACTTTCGGCGGTGCGACTCCAGCAGCGTCACCTCGCGGAGCGGCAGCGCCGCCGCGAGGGGGATTCCCGGTGCGCCTCCTCCCGAGCCGACGTCCACGATAGGCCCGTCGAAGCGCTCCACGACGGGCAGGGCCGCCAGGCTCTCTTCGAGATGCACGCGCCTTGCCTCGCCGGGCTCCCGCACCGAGGTCAGGCCGGGGGTGGCCACGAGCGCCTCGAGCCAGCGCTCGAGCCGCGGGTCGGTCAAGCGGGGTCGATCACGACGAAGCGGTTGGGCTCGGTGCCCTCGCTCCGCGTGGTCACGCCCGGGTGGTCCTGCAGGCAGACGTGCACGACCTTGCGCTCGACCGCGGTCATCGGGTCGAGCTCCACCGGCTCGCCGGACGAGACCGCCCGGTCGGCGCTGCGGGTGGCGAGCGCGTCCAGGCTCGACTGGCGCCGCGCCCTGTAGCCGGCCGCGTCCACGACCACGGGTTTCCGTTCGTCGCCGCGGTTCCGCCAGACGATCGCGTTCGCGAGGTACTGGATCGCGTCGATCGTCTGACCGTGCTTTCCGATCACGAGGCCGAGCTCACGCCCGACGACCGTGGCAGTCAGCGTCTCGTCGTCGTCCTCGATCTCGATCTGCGCGCGCACCCCGATCGCTCCGAGAATCTGCTCGAGCACCTCGCGCACATCGGCTGCCTCGCCGGTCTCGCCGTCGACCGCCGGCTTCGGCTCTGGTGCAGCGGCGACCGACCCCTCGACGCTTGCGACTACCCGTGCCGGCGCGTAGCCGACGCCGAGCAGGCCTCGCTCGCCCTCGGACACGACCTGGAAGCGGACCGCGGCCTTGTCGATCCCGGGCTGGAGCTTCTCGAGCTCGCGCAGAGCCGACCATTTGGCCTCACCGACCGTCTCGCCGGTCGCCTCGACCTGGATTCCCTCGCTCATCGCCTCGCCTTCCGCTTCTTGCGCTTCACCCTACGAGGTTGCGCAGCGACCGCGGGAGCCGGCGCAGGCTCAATCGGCTCGGCAGGAGCCTCCGCCTCCTCGGGCGGGGTCTCCTTCGGCGGCGTGCGCGAGGAGCGGCGCTCGGGCGCCTGGGGCTTGGGCATCAGCCGCCTGGTGATGAGCCCCTGCCCGACCGTCCAGAGGTTCGTGGTCACCCAGTAGATGACGAGGCCCACCGGGAACTTGAGCAGGAACGTGACGAAGACGATCGGCAGGACCATGAGCATGATCCGCTGCGTCTTGTCCATCGTGCTCGACATCAGCATCGTCGACACGAGCTGGCTCGCCACGTAGACGGCGAGCAAGACGTAGCCCGACCAGTGCTGGTTCGCGTGGGCCGTGATGTCCGGGACGAAGCTGTGGCCCAGCCACGAGAGGTCGCCGCCGGGAGGGTGCCTCGCGAACTGGCGCAGCACGAAGTAGAGCGCGATGAAGACGGGGAACTGGGCCAGGAGCGGCAGACACGAGGCGGCCGGGTTGATCTGGTTCTCCCGGTAGAACTTCATCAGCTCTTCCTGCTGCCGCTTCTTGTCGTTCTTGTACTTCTTCTGAATCTCTTTCATCTGCGGCGCGTGGCGCTGCAGGTTCTGCATCGAATGGATCTGCCGGACGGTCAGCGGCACGAGCAGGAGCCGCACCATGATCGTCAGCGCGACGATCGACCAGGACCAGGGCAGCCCGACCGACCCGTGGAACCAGTCGAGGATGTGCCGGAGGATGTCCTCGAGCGGCGAGAGCGGCGAGAGGAGGATCAAGAGGAGGATCACCGGAACAGCCTCTGGTCCTGTGCGTAGTCGACGCCGCCGTGGCTCCAGGGATTACAGCGGAGCAGGCGCCAGCCGGCGAGAATCGAGCCGCGGAGCAGCCCGTAGTGGCGCATCGCGTCGAGCGCGTACTGGGAGCAGCTCGGGTGGTACTTGCACGAGCCGCCCCAGAGGATCCCGAAGGTCCAGCGGTAGGCGTGGACGAGCGCCATGCCCGCGTACGCGGGAGCCCTGAGCGCGTACCTCACGCTGCGGCCTTCCCGAGAATCTCTTCGACCCGTTCCCCGAGCCAGTCGAACCCCCGCGTCTCGACGGCCTCGGCGAGGCCGGGCCGCACGACGAGAACGTAGTCCTGATCCTGCGGGAGCTCGGGCAGGCGAGCCCTGAAGACCTCGCGCAGGCGGCGCTTCATGCGGTTGCGGACGACCGCCGAGCCGACGGCCTTGGGGACGGCCAGGCCGAGCCGCGCATCCTCGGCGCCGTCCTCCCGCGGGAACCAGTAGAGAACGAGGAAGCGCGTCGAGACGGAGCGGCCGTGACGGTAGACCGCATCGAAGTCGCGAGAGCGCGAGAGGCGATGGCGACGTTGCACTCGCGGGTCCAGCGAGGTCAGGCCGACAGGCGCTTGCGGCCCCTCGCGCGGCGCCGCTTGAGGATCGCGCGGCCCGCCCGCGTGGACATGCGGGCACGGAAGCCGTGCCTTCGCTTCCGCCGACGCACGTTGGGCTGATAGGTCCGTTTCACAAGCCGAAGAGGGTAGAAAAGACCGCCCGTCCGAGGGCGGCGTCCGGCCAGTATAGACGAGGGGCGAGGCGTCACAGCCGAGCCCGCAGACCGGGGCCCGAGGCCGCTCGAACCGATGCGAGGGCCGCCTTGATCGGCAAGGCCGTCCACACCTGTGGATGAGGGTGTGGAGGGTAATGAATTACCTGCAAATAGGCTAGTTTTTGTCCACGCTGACAACTTCTGGCCTGCTATTGTGACCCTGCGCGGACGCTGCTATGCTCGCTGCTCGCTCGTTCCTCGACAAGGAGTACGGCCGGCGGCGTGGAGCCCTCAATCGAGCTGACTGCGGAAGGGCTTTGGAGCGAGGTTTCTGGTCGGCTCAGAGGTGCCCTCAACGAGACGACGTACCGCACGTGGTTCGACCACGTGGAGGGACTCGCGCTCAACGACGACGAGTTCGTGCTCGCCGTTCCGAACGACTTCACGCGCGACTGGATCGAGGGCCATTTCATCGGCCTGATCCGCGCCGCGGTGGGCGACGCGACCGGTCACGAGCGGCAGATTCAGCTGGCCGTGAGGGAGATCGCCGGAGAGCTGCCGGCGCCCGTCGAAGGGCACCGCCGGGAGTCGCTCGGCGTGGGGCTCAACCCGAAGTACACCTTCGACTCGTTCGTGATCGGCTCGTCGAACCGCTTCGCCCACGCGGCTGCCCTCGCCGTCGCCGAGGCGCCGGCGCAGGCCTACAACCCGCTCTTCATCTACGGCGGCACGGGCCTCGGCAAGACACACCTCCTGCAGGCGATCGCCCAGTACGTGGCCGAGCATCAGAGCGAGCTCTCCGTGCGCTACGTGACGAGCGAGACCTTCATGAACGACTTCATCAATGCACTCCGCGACAAGCGCATCGAGGGGTTCAAACAGCGCTACCGCGCCTACGACCTACTCCTGATCGACGACATTCAGTTCTTCGAGCACAAGGAGCGGATCCAGGAGGAGTTCTTCCACACCTTCAACTCGATCTACGAGGCCGGCGGGCAGATCGTGATCTCGTCGGACCGGCCGCCGAAAGAGATCTCGACCCTGGAGGAGCGGCTGCGATCGCGTTTCGAATGGGGCCTGATCACCGACATCCAGCCGCCGGACCTCGAAACACGCATCGCCATCCTGCGCAAGAAGGTCAAGACAGACGGCATCGACGTCCGCGATCCGAAGGTGCTCGAGTTCATCGCCGGGCGGATCTCCTCGAACATCCGCGAGCTCGAGGGCGCGCTCACGCGCGTGGTGGCCTTCTCGTCGCTGACAGGCCGTCCGATGACCGAGGATCTCGCCCAGGACGTGCTCAAGGACGTCTTCCCCCAGGGCGAGGTTCGCCAGGTGACGATCGAGCGGATCCAGGAGCTCGTCTCCGAGCGGTTCAGCCTCTCGCTCGAGGAGCTCTGCGGCGACAAGCGATCGCAGAACATCGTCTATCCACGCCAGGTCGCGATGTACCTCTCGCGCGAGCTGACCGACTCGTCGCTGCCCAAGATCGGGAAGCAGTTCGGCGGGCGCGACCACACGACGGTAATCCATGCGACCTCGAAGATCGCGCGGATGATTCGCGAGGATCGGTCTGTGTACAACCTGGTGCAAGAACTGACCGCCCGGATCAAACAAGCGCGGTGAAACTGTGGAGCGATTCGCCGGCGGCCTCGTCCCCTGTAGACAAGCCTTCTTTGCCCCCAGAACGCGCCCACAGCGCAAACCCGCTCCCGCAGCCGAATCGGGGTGTCATCCCCGGTCTCCACACTCTCTATGACTACGACAAAGGAATTTCATAAATGATGGAAACAGAAGCTGTGGTCGCACAGGGAACCTTCAAAGCGGTCTGCTCGCGAGACGAGCTCGTCCGTGCGCTCGGAATCGTGTCTCGCGGGGTCTCGACGCGCACCACCGTGCAGATCCTGGCCGGGATCCTGCTGGAGGCCGAGGACGGAAAGCTCAACCTCGCGGCGACCGACATGGAGCTTTCGCTGCGCACGTCGCTCGAAGCCCAGGTCGAGTCGAACGGGTCGGTGGTCGTGCCGGGAAGGTTGCTGCTCGAGCTGTCGCGTCTTCTCCCGGACGCCGAGGTGACGCTGGAGCACAAGCTCGAGGAAGCAGTGGTCGAGATTCGCTGCGGCTCGGCCACGTACCGGCTGCACACCTACAACGCCGAGGACTTTCCCCGGCTGCCCGAGGCGGAGGCTGCGGAGCGCCACCAGATCGAGCGGGAGAGCTTCCTCGAGACCGTGGCCCGTGTCAGCCGCTCGGCTTCCCGCGACGAGTCGCGCCCGGTGCTGACGGGGGTGCTGATGCGCTTCGAGCCGGGCAAGCTCGTGATGGCCGCGACGGATTCCTATCGCCTGTCGGTCAAAGAGACGCCGCTCGAAGGGACGTTGCCGGAGCTCGAGGCGATCGTCCCGGCGCGTGCTCTCGGCGAGCTGACACGGATTGCCCAGGCCGGAGAGTCGATCGAGCTGGGCGTGCACGAGAACCAGGTCGTCTTCGCGACCGGCGACGCGCTGCTAACCACCCGCCGGATCGACGGGCAGTTCCCGAACTACAAGCAGCTCGTGCCGGAGACCTTCGATCACGAGATCTCCTTGCCTCGCGAGGAGGCGCTGGAAGTGGTCCGCCGTGTCGCGGTCATGGCCCAGCGCAACTCACCGCTGCGGCTTCGGTTCGCCGACGGCGAGCTCAGCGTCTCGGCCCAGACGCAGGATGTGGGCGAGGCCCGGGAGTCGATGCCGGTGGCCTTCAGCGGCGAGCCCCTCGAGATCGGCTTCAACGCAGAGTTTCTGCGCGATGGGATCGAGTCGGTGGTCGGAGAGCAGGCGCGACTGAAGCTGATCAGCCCCCTGCGACCCGGCCTGGTGCAGGGCGAGAGCGACGACTTCCTGTACCTGATCATGCCGATCCGTCTGGCGGGGTAGCCGGTGGTTCAAGGCTTCGACCGGTCAGTTCAGACGGGCACGCTGGCCGGCTGATCGTCGGCGAGCTCACGCTCCGGGACTTCCGCTCCTACTCGAAGCTCGGTCTGCGCTTGGAGCCGGGCCTCGTGCTCGTGACCGGGCCGAACGGAGCCGGGAAGACCAACCTGCTCGAGTCGCTGCACGTCGGCACACAGGGCTTCTCGCCTCGGACGCGTGTCGATGCGCAGCTCGTGCGCTTCGGGCGTGACGCGGCCCGTGTGGCCCTTCGCGGCCAGCGCGCCGGGGTCTCACTCGACGTGGAAGTGACGCTGGAGGTCGGGACGGGGAAGCGGGCAACGCTGAACGGCGCGCGCCTGCGGGCTGCGGAGCAGCTGCGCGGTGAGGTGACGACGCTCGTCTTCACCCCCGACCGGCTGGTGATCGTAAAAGGGGGGCCTGCAGCCAGGCGGGCGTACTTCGACCGAGCGCTCGGGCGGCTCGCCCCGGCCCGCGCGGGCCTCTCGGCCGAGTACGGCGCGGCTGTCGGACAGCGCAACGCAGCGCTCAGGCGTGTCGCCCAGGGTCACTCGACACGCGAGGCGGTAGCGCCCTGGAACGAACAGGTCGCCCGCCTCGGCGCCGACCTGGTCGCCGGGCGGCACGAGGCCGTGGAGGCACTGCAGCCGCACTTCGCCGACCAGGCGGGCGAGCTCGGTCTCGTCGACGCGGAGCTGCGCTACGAGGGCGAGCCGCCGAGCGCCGAACAGCTGGAGGCGCGACTCGAGCGGGACCTCGAGCGGGGCACCACCGGCCTGGGCCCGCACCTGGACGATCTCGGCGTGCTCTCTGCCGACCGCGATCTCCGGGCGTTCGGCTCGCAGGGCGAGCAGCGCCTGGCGGTGTTGGCACTGCTCCTCGCCGAAGCCGAGCTGCTGGAGGAGCGGCGCGGGGCCCGGCCCCTCCTCCTGCTCGACGATGTCCTGTCGGAGCTCGATCCAGGCCGCCGGCGGATCCTCGCCGATCGTCTCCGTGCAGGAGGGCAGGCGCTCGTCACGAGCGCGAGTCGCAACTCCCTTCCGGGCGAGCCGGCGCAGACGCTCGAGGTGGCGCAATCATCCGACGGCACGAGTGCCGTGAAGGCCGCGTGATGGACCGGATCGGGGACGCAGTCAGGCAGGAGCTGGCGCGCTTCGGGAGCGCGGGAGAGATGGCCGACCTGGTGACTGCCTGGCCGGAGGCGGTGGGCGAGACGGTGGCTCGCAACGCATGGCCGGCCAGGGTGGCACGCGACGGCACGCTGCACGTCAATGCGAGCTCCTCCGCCTGGGCGTTCGAGCTGCAGCAGCTCGAGGCAGAGATCTCCGATCGCCTGCGGGACGTCCTGGGAGCCTCTGCGCCCCGCCGTCTGCGCTTCGCTCCAGGGCCTCTTCCGGAGCCACAGACACCGTCCGAGGAGCGCCGCGCGAGGCCGCTTCCGGAGGCGACGCTCGAGCAGGTTCGCGACGCCTGCAGCTGGGCTGCCGGGATCGACTCGGAAGATCTACGCAAAACGGTAGAAAAAGCTGCGCGAGCCGGCCTCGCAAGGGCCTCTGACGACCGTTCGGTCTGATACACTTCTTGAAGCCCGGAAATGCTTCACTTGCAGGGCTTTTTTTATGAGTAAGGCTACATATACCGCCAAGGACATCACGGTTCTCGAGGGTCTCGAGCCCGTTCGGCTGCGACCGGGCATGTACATCGGCTCGACAGGCGCACGAGGCCTCCATCACCTCGTCTACGAGGTCGTCGACAACGCGGTCGACGAGGCCCTCGCGGGGCGGGCCGACACGATCGACGTGACCATCCATCCGGACGACTCGGTCACCGTCACGGACAACGGCTCGGGGATCCCGGTCGACGTCATGCCGGAGCAGGGCCTGCCGGCGCTCACGGTGGTGCTGACGAAGCTGCACGCCGGCGGGAAGTTCGGCGGCGAGGGCTACAAGGTCTCAGGCGGCCTTCACGGCGTCGGAGTCTCGGTCGTGAACGCCCTCTCCGAATGGCTGACGGCCGAGGTGCACCGCGACGGCAAGATCTGGCGCCAGGAGTTCGCGCGCGGCGAGGCCACCACCGACCTGAAGAAGCTCGGCGTCGCGAAGGACACCGGCACGACGATCACGTTCCTGCCCGACGGCGACGTCTTCGAAGAGATCGAGTGGTCGACCGAGACGCTGGTCCAGCGCCTGCGCGAGACCGCGTTCCTCACCAAGGGGCTGCGGATCGTCCTCTACGACGAGCGCTCGGGCGACGAGAAGCACGAGTTTCACTACGAGGGCGGGATTCGCGACTTCGTCTCGTACGTCAACAAGGCGAAGGACCCCGTGCACAAGGGGATCGTCTACTTCGAAGGCGACAACGGCGACGGCCAGGTCGAGGTGGCGATGCAGTGGAACAGCTCGTACCAGGAGTCGGTCTTCTCGTTCGCCAACAACATCAACACGACCGAGGGCGGAACGCACCTCTCCGGCTTCAAGGGCGCGCTGACACGCACGCTCAACGACTACGCGCGCGCAAAGGGGCTGCTCAAGGAGAAAGAGGACAACCTCGAGGGCGAGGACGTGCGCGAGGGGCTCGCCGCCGTGCTCTCCGTGAAGCTGCGCGACCCGCAGTTCGAGGGTCAGACCAAGACGAAGCTCGGCAACCCCTGGGTGCGCGGGCTCGTGGAGCAGACGGTCAACCAGCGCCTGGCCGAGTACCTCGAGGAGAACCCGACCGAGGCTCGCCGGATCATCGACAAGGCGATCTCCGCTTCCCGCGCGCGGCAGGCCGCGCGCAAGGCGCGTGAGCTGACTCGGCGCAAGAGCGCACTCGAGAGCGGCTCGCTGCCGGGCAAGCTCGCCGACTGCCAGATCAGCGACCCGGCCTCGGCCGAGCTCTTCCTGGTCGAGGGCAACTCGGCCGGCGGCTCGGCTGTCGACGCGCGCGACCGCACCTTCCAGGCGATCCTCCCGCTGCGGGGCAAGGTGATCAACTCCGAGAAGAACCGGATCAACAAGGTGCTCTCGAACACCGAGATCCAGTCGATGATCACCGCGATCGGGACCGGCATCGGCGACGAGTTCGACCTCGAAAAGCTGCGTTACCACCGGGTGATCGTCATGACCGACGCAGATGTGGACGGCTCGCACATCCGCACGCTGATCCTCACGTTCCTCTACCGGCAGATGCCGGAGCTCGTCGACCAGGGCTACGTCTACATCGCCGTCCCGCCGCTCTACGCGGTGAAGATCGGCGGCCGCGAGCAGTACGTCGAGAAGGAGTCGCACTTCGAGGAGCTGCTCGTGCGCGAGCGCGTCAAGGACATCGACGTCACCGACCGAGCCGGCACGACGCAGAAGCTGACCGAAGCGCGATACATGCGCTTCAGCCGCGCGCTGCACGAGTTCGAGGGCTGGGCCTCGCGCCTGCGGGCCGACTTCGGCAACGGCCCGGCCGGGTTCGTCACGACGCACCGGCTGGTCGAGACCGAGGCTGCGGCCACCGGGGACGTCGAGGGCGCCCTCTCGAGCCTCGAGCCGAACGGCTACGAGGTGGCCGTGGTCGAGACCACGGGCGAGGGGGCCCGCATCAAGGTCACCGAGCGCGAGACGAGCGCCGCCACCCACGTCGTCGTCCCGGCCGAGCTGTTGGCCTCGCCGGTCTACGCCAACCTGCGCAAGACCTACGCGCGGCTGGTCGAGATCGTCGGCCCGCCGCCTTTCCGGCTCGAGTTGGGGAGCAAGAAGGCCATGGCCGAAGGGTTCGAGGAGCTGCGCGACGAGGCGCTCGGACTGGCCAAGGACGGTCTCAAGCCGCGGCGCTTCAAGGGCCTCGGCGAGATGGATCCCGAAGAGCTCGCGCAGACCACCATGGATCCGAGCCGCCGGATGCTGATCCGGGTCGAGGTCGAAGACGCCGCAGCCGCCGACCGGGTCTTCTCGATCCTGATGGGCGACCAGGTCGAGCCTCGGCGGGAGTTCATCGAGCAGAACGCGAAGGACGTCAGATTCCTTGACGTGTAGGACCGGCTAGATGGCGACTGTAGAACCTCTGGGGCCGGGCCGGATCGAGTCGCGCGAGCTCGAGCAGGAGATGCGCTCGAGCTTCCTCGACTACGCGATGAGCGTGATCGTCTCGCGTGCGCTTCCCGACGTCCGCGACGGCCTCAAGCCGGTGCACCGCCGCGTGCTCTACGCCATGTTCGAGGCCGGCCTCCAGCCGACCCATGCGCGGGTCAAGTCGGCCAGCATCGTCGGTGACGTGATGGGCCACTACCACCCGCACGGCGACCAGTCGATCTACGACACGCTCGTCCGCCTGGCGCAGCCGTTCTCGATGCGCTACCCACTCGTGGACGGCCAGGGGAACTTCGGCAACATCGACGGCTATCCGGCCGCTGCCATGCGCTACACGGAAGCTCGGCTCGCGCGCCTGGCCACCGAGATGCTCCGCGACATCGACGCGGACACCGTCGACTTCCAGGCCAACTACGACGAGACGCGGCGCGAGCCCTCGGTGCTGCCTGCGCGCCTGCCGAACCTGCTGCTCAACGGCTCGTCGGGTATCGCGGTCGGCATGGCGACCAACATTCCGCCGCACAATCTCGGCGAAGTGGTGGACGCGCTCGTCGCGCTGATCGACGAGCCGACAATCGACGTCGACCGGCTCACGAAGCACATCAAGGGCCCCGACTTTCCGACCGGCGGAATCATCCTGGGCCGCGAGGGGATCCGCGAGGCCTACCGCTCGGGCCGGGGGCGCGTCGTCCAGCGCGCGCGAACCCACATCGAGGAGCTGCGGGGCGGCCGCACCGCGATCATCGTCAGCGAGCTTCCCTACGGAGTGAAGAAGGGCGGCGACGAGGGTGTGATCAAGAAGATCGCCGACCTCGTCAACGACAAGGTCATCCCCGAGATCCACGACGTCAAGGACCTCTCGGACAAGACGGGCATGCGCATCCAGATCGAGCTCAAGCGCGAGGCCGTGCCGCAGGTGATCCAGAACAAGGTGTTCAAGCACACGTCGCTCCAGACGACGTTCGGCTACAACGCCGTGGCGCTGGTCGACGGCGTGCCGCGGACGCTCCCTCTGCGGGACATGCTCCAGCACTACCTCGACTTCCAGCGCGAGGTCATCACCCGCCGCTCGAAGTTCGAGCTGCGCAAGGCCGAGGCCCGGGCGCACGTCCTCCAGGGCTACCTGATCGCGCTCGACAACCTCGACGCGGTCATCGCGCTGATCCGCGCTTCGGACGACCCGAACGCCGCACGCGCGGGCCTGATGGAGACCTTCGAGCTCTCCGAGATCCAGGCACAGGCGATCCTCGACCTCCGCCTGCAGCGGCTGACCGGGCTCGAGCGCAAGCGGATCGAGGACGAGTTCGCAGATCTGCAGGAGCAGATCGCCGAGCTGCGCGCGATCCTCGGCGACGAGTCGCGCATCGATGCTCTGATCCGCGAAGAGCTGCTCGAGATCAAGCAGGTCTACGGCAAGGCCGACGACCGCCGGACCGAGATCGTCGCTGCCGAGGGCGAGCTCGACCTCGAGGACCTGATCGCCGAGGAGGACATGGTGATCGCGATCACGCGCTCCGGCTACGTGAAGCGGCTGCCGGTCACCACCTACCGCGAGCAGCGCCGCGGCGGGATCGGCGTGATGGGCATGGACCTGAAGGACGAGGATTACATCGAGCACCTCTTCGTCGCCTCGACCCACGACTACCTGCTCTTCTTCACCTCGGTCGGCAAGGTCTACCGGCTGAAGGTGCACGAGCTGCCGCTCGGCACGCGCCAGTCGAAGGGACGCGCGATCGTGAACCTGCTCCCGTTCGCGCAGGGCGAGCAGGTGCGCGCCGTAATCGCGACGCGGGAATTCAAGGAGGCCGAGTACCTGGTGCTCGCGACCCAGCGGGGGATCGTCAAGAAGACCCGCTTCGAGGAGTACAACACCCCGCTCAAGGCCGACGGCATCATCGCGATCAAGCTCCGGGAGGACGACGCGCTGGTGGACGTGCTCCACTCGACCGGCGAGGAGGACATCATCCTCGTCTCGCGCAAGGGCCAGGCGATCCGGTTCCACGAGTCCCAGGTGCGCTCGATGGGACGCGCGACCTCGGGGGTGAAGGGGATGGGCCTGCGCAAGGGGGACGAGGTCATCTCCGCCGGAATCGCCGACGACGAGCTCGACATGCTGGTCGTGACCGACCAGGGCTACGGCAAGCGCACGCGCATCAAGGACTACCCGGTCAAGGGGCGTGGCGGCCTCGGCGTGAAGACGGTTCAGCTGACCGAGGCGAGAGGGCAGTTGGCAGGCGCCATGCCCGTGCGCGACGACTTCCAGGTGATGCTGATCTCCAACGGCGGCACGGTGATCCGCATGCCGGTCGCCGAGATCAAGCGACTGGGGCGCTCGACCCAGGGAGTGATCGTGATGCGGCTGCGCGGGGACGAGCAGGTCTCGAGCATCGCGCTCGTGGCCGAGTCCGAGGAGGCCGCTGCGGTTGACGAGCCGAGCGGCGAGCCCACGCCCGACGAGGCGCCTGGAACAGCAGAAAACGGCAACTTGAAGTAATTTCCGGCCGCCTCTTCTCAAACACGAAGCAGGTCGCTATAACTTTCGAGGGACAAGCTTCGCTGGCGGAGGGCGACATGGGATACGACAAGGCAGCTGACTTTCTCGAGCCGATCGACATCTCCGAGCACCTCGACAAGATCGAGCTCTACCTCGGCCAGGTCTGCCAGATCGCCGGCATCTCGAAGATGCAGCTCGACTACTGGACGAACAAGGCCCAGATTCCCACCAAGGGCAAGAAGCAGCGGATCTACGACATCGACGCCCTCGAGACCGTGATGCTGATCAAGCAGGCGAAGGACAAAGGGCTGAACCTCGGCGCGGCGATCGAAGCCGCGCGCAGCTTTCGTGCGTCGAATCGCGTAGCGGTCGACTAGCCGCGCAAGGCCCGCGCCGCTTCTTCGGGCGCCACGGTGTTCACGTAGAGCCCGGCTCCCAGCTCGAGCGTCGCGAAGACCGACAGGCGCGGCAGCAGCTCGAGGTGCCAGTGGCCTGCCTCGTGCAGCCAGAGGTTGGCCGGTCGCGGTTCGTCCAGCATGCGGAGCCGCCTGAGCGCCTCCGCAACGAAGGCCAGGCCCGCGCCCAGGCGATCGCTGTCGAAGCCGCTCGGCTCGTGCTCGAGGGGCGCGACCAGGCATTCGTAGGGCGAGCGGCCTGCGTAGGGGCAGAGCAGCAGCAGCCCGTTCCGCTCCTCCACGACGCGCGCACCTTCGTCCTGCTCCCAGCGCAGGTAGTCGCAGACCCGGCAAGCGCCTTCGGCGCGCTCGGCCTCCGCTGCCGGCGGCTCACTGCGTAGCCACACGAGCTGCGAGTGGGTGTGCTGGAGGCTCGCGCCGGCGGCCCGGCCTTCGTTGATGCCGGCGAAGACGTGCGGGAAACCCGATTGGCGCGCGGCCCCGGCACGCCGCCGCCAGGCCTCGGCCACGAGCTCCAGGCGATCGTCGCCGAGCTCGGCGATCGAGCGCACGTGGTCGGGTGTGTGCACGACCACCTCCTGGTGGTCGAAGGCCGGGTACTTGTTCGGGACGACGCGCACCTGCCAACCGGGCGAGTCCGGCCGACGGCCGTCAGCGGGAAGGGCCAGCACCTCGGGCGGGGTGCGGTCCTCACGGCCCTCGCAGAACGGGCACTGCTCGAGCTCCTCCGGGCTCGACGGCTCCAGTTCCGGCGCGCCGGCGCCCGGCCGCCCGGACCGGCCCGGGGCGATCGCCACCCGGCGCCCGGACAGCGGGTCGACCCGCAGGTCGATGCTCAGCTCTTGAGCTTTTCGAGGAACGGTGTCAGCAGGTCGATCGGCGCCGGGAAGACGATCGTCGTCGATGCCGAGGAGCCGAGCTCGACGAGCGTCTGGAGGTAGCGCAGCTGCAGGCCGATCGGGTGGTCCTCGATCACGAGCGCCGCGTCCTTCAGCCGCTCCGAGGCCTGGAACTCACCCTCGGCTGCAATCACCTTGGCACGCCGCTCACGCTCGGCCTCCGCCTGTCGTGCCATCGCGCGCTGCATCCCCGAGGGGATCTCCACGTCCTTCACCTCGACGATCGAGACCTTGATCCCCCAGGGCGCCGTGGCCTCGTCGATGATCTCCTGCAGGATCGAGTTGATCTTGTCGCGCTCGGAGAGCAGCTCGTCCAGAAGATGCTGGCCGAGCACGGAGCGCAGCGTGGTCTGCGCGATCTGCGAGGTCGCGACCATGAAGTTCTCGACCTGGACGATCGCGTTCTTCGGCTCGACGATCCGGAAGTACGCGACGGCATTCACCCGCACCGGCACGTTGTCCTTGGTGATGACCTCCTGCGGCGGGATGTTCAGCGTGATCGTGCGGAGGTCGACCTTGACCATCCGGTCGACGATGGGGATCAGGATGAAGAGCCCCGGCCCCTTCGGCTCCGGCAGCAGGCGGCCGAGCCGGAAGATGATCCCGCGTTCGTACTCGCGGGCGACCTTGATCGCCGAGATGAGGAACAGGACGATGAGGAACAGGACGACGACGACTGCGACGAGTGCGGCGGTCATAGCGCGATCCTACTCGGAGGCGAGCGGTTCCACTTCGAGGACGAGCTCGGGGCCGGCGCCGACTGCGGCCACGCGGACCTGTTGGCCGGGCCGCAGCGGGCCTCCCGAGCTCGGCCTCGCGCGCCAGAGCTCGCCGTGGACGAAGACCATGTCGTCTCGCCGCGCTTCGCCGACCTCGCCCACGATCGTCTCCGGCCCGACCGCCACCGGTCTCCTGCGCACCTGAACCGCCTTCGTCAGCGCGAAGACCCACACGCTTCCCAGCAGCGCTGCGAAGACCACCAGCAACGGCGTGTTCACGTCGTTGTAGGGCGCCGGCGCGTTGTGGAAGAGCATCAACGAGCCGACCACGAGGCTGATCAGGCCCGAGACGGTGAGTGCACCGTGGCTGACGACGTGCGCGTCGATCACGAGCAGGGCGGCTCCCAGGATCAGGAGGGCGAGCCCCGACCAGCTGATGGGTAGCACTGCGAAGCCGAAGAGTGCGGTGAGGAGTGCGACGGCGCCTAGCGCGCCGGGAAGTACCACCCCGGGGTGGAAGATCTCGAAGCCGATTCCGGCAATCCCGGCCAGGAAGAGGAGGGGGATCAGGTTCGGGTCGATCAGGGCGTTCAGGAGTCGCGTGAAGAAGCCCGGGTTCACGTCCACGATCTGCGCGCCGGCCGTGTGGAGGACGAAGCCCTTGCCCACCGTCTTGCGCCCGTCGATCTTGCTCAGGAGCGCGGGCAGGCTCGGCGCGATGTCGTCGATCACGTTCATCCGGAGAGCCTGCTCCGCGGTCAGGTTCGACGCCTTGCGCACGGCCAGGTCGGCCCAGCGCTGGTTCCGCCCGTGGAACTTGGCCAGACCTCGTAGCGATGCGGCCGCGTCGTTCAGCACCTTGCGCCGGAGGTCGCTGCCGAGGTTGGCGCCGTTCCCGTTGATCGGCGTCGAGGAGCCGATGTTCGTCGCCGGCGCCATCGCGAGCACGTCTGCTGCCTGACCGATCCAGACGCCTGCCGAGGCTGCTCGGGCGCCGGGGGGCGACACGTAGACGATCACCGGGATCTTCGAGCCGAGCTCGGTCTTGACGATCGTTCGCATCGACTCGGACAGGCCGCCGGGGGTGTCGAGCACGATCACGGCGGCGTCGTAGCCGTCCTTCTGGGCGCGGTGGAGCTGGTGGTCGAGGTAGCTGGAAGTGACCGGATTGACCTCGAGGTTGTAGTGGATCGCCAGAACGCGCGGCTGCGCGGAGGCGGTGGCCAGAGCGAGCGCCGGGACGGCCAGCGCCGCGGCCAGCGAGGCCAAAAATGCCCGCAGAAACGGCTTTTTCACAGTCGTAAGAATTCTATCAACGGGCTCGATTTTCCCTTGCGGGCCAGGAAGGTGTGTGCGACTCTCGAAGCGGGTCCACCTCTCATGATGGTTCGGTTTTTCAGTTCGATCGCGTTGACCGGTCAGTTCCGACGGACGCACGAGCGGAGCTCGCGCGTCCTGAGATCGGCATCGCAAGCGACGCCTCGGTGAGGCTTCTCGCCGCAGCCGTCCTCGCTGCCGCATTCCCCGGCTCCGCCTTCGGCGCCGGTCTCGTGGCGCGAGATCTCGCGCCTCAGCCTGCGGGCCGGGCGATTTCGACGGGCGTGTACGAGCTCGTCGGGGTGCACTGGCGCGGCCCAGGGGTGGTCAAGTACCGGACGAGGAACCTGGCCGGCCGCTGGAGCGCCTGGCGTACCTTCGCGTCCGAGGACGCGCTTCCCGACAACGGGCCAGAGCGGAGGGCGACACGTGGATGGCGCGTCGCAAGCCCGTTCTGGACCGGCCCGTCGAACGGCATCCAGTACCGGACGGTCGGCCGTGTCCAGCGGCTCCGGGCGTACTTCGTGAGCAGCCCCAGGGAGCGACCGTCGACCAAGCACGCCGAGCTCGCGGGAGCGCCGCCGATCGTCACCCGCGCGGGCTGGCACGCGAACGAGGCGATTCGGCGCGGGGCGCCGTTCTACGCGGACTCGGTCCACTTCGCGATCGTCCACCACACCGCCGGGTCGAACTCCTATACGAAGGCGCAGTCCGCCTCGATCGTCCGCGCGATCGAGCTGTACCACGTGAACGCGAACGGCTGGAACGACATCGGCTACAACTTTCTCGTCGACAAGTACGGCCAGATCTTCGAAGGCCGGTACGGCGGCATGACGAGGCCTGTGATCGGTGCGCACGCCCAGGGCTTCAACACCGGCTCGGTCGGGGTCGCGGTGATCGGGGACTACAGCTCGACCGGAATCTCCCCGGCCGCGCGGGCCGCACTGGTCTCGCTGCTCGCCTGGCGTCTCGACCTCCAGCACGTCGACCCGGCCTCCAGCCTCGTTCGGGTCTCGTCGGGCAACCCGCGCTACCCGGCCGGGAAGGCGGTGACGCTGAAGGCGATCTCCGGGCACCGCGACGTCTACCCGACGACCTGTCCGGGCCAGGGCCTCTACGCGCAGCTGGCGTCGATCCGCGCTGCGGTCGCCAAGAGCGGCCTGCCCAAGCTCTACGCCCCGGCCGTGACGGGAACGCTCGGCGGCCTGGTCCATTTCACAGCGAGGCTCTCCGAGCGGGCCGCGTGGGTGGTGACCGTCAAGGACCAGAACAAGGTCGTGGTCGCGAGCGGCAGCGGAACCGGCGGTGCGGTTGACTGGACGTGGGACGCCGCGAGTGCGCCATCCGGCCTCTACAGCTGGACGATCAGCGCTCCGCAGATGCGCGCTGCGACGGGAACGATCGGGACCGCGCCGGCTCCGCTGGCGCTGCAGAAGCTCAAGCTGGCGCCTGCGCTGGTGACCCCCAACGGCGACGGCCGCGGGGACGCGGCCACGCTGAGCTACCGCCTGACGGCGCCGGCACTGGTGACCGTGACCGTGCTCGACAGCCTCGGGGACACGGTGCAGACGCTCTTCTCGCAGCGCAAGCCGGCCGGAGCACAGACCTTCGTGTGGAGCGGTGTGTCGCTTCCCGACGGCCGCTATCGGCTCGTGCTGGCCGCCAGGGACGACCGTGGTGCACAGGTGCAGGCGAATCGCCCGGTGTCCGTGGACCGGACGCTCGCTTCGTTCGTTGGGAGCACGCCTGCGATCTCGCCGAACGGAGACGGGCGCCTCGACGGGCTCGACTTCACGTTCCGGCTCAATGCCGCCGCACACGTCCAACTCCGGATTCTTCGGGCCGGCGCGCTGGTCGCGACCCCGTTCGAAGGCGATCTTCAGGCCGGTCCGCAGCGGTTGTCCTGGGATGGAGGCGGCCTGCAGGACGGGCGCTACACGGCAGTGGTCGTCGCGACGGATTCGCTGATGACGGTGAAGCAGTCCGTCTTCGTCCGACTCGACACGAAAGCGCCGACGTTGCGGCTCGTCTCGTTCCGGCTGCTGCGGTTCTGGCTCAGCGAACCGGGACGGCTGACCGTCGTCCTGAACGGGCGCGCCCATGTGGTCGCGGTCAAACGGGCCGGCTTCGTCCGTATCGGGCATGTCGGCCCGATCCGTGCGCTACGCGCCTATGCGCGTGACGCCGCCGGCAACCAGAGCCGGCAGGTCCGCGGCGTCCTAGACCCAGGCGTCGTAGCTGCGCTCGAGCCGGTCGAGCAGCTCGGCCAGCAGCTCGGCCCGGTCGATTTCGCGGTTCGGTCTCGACGAGGAGCGAGGTTGCGGGCCGGTCGACCTCCGTCGGCAGATCGGCCGCAGCGACGTTCACGTTGATCCCGACTCCGAGCACGACGCGGCCCTCGCGCGCCTCGGCCAGGATGCCCGCCACCTTGCGGCCGCCGATGAGCACGTCGTTCGGAAACTTCAGCTCGGGCTCGAGACCCGACACCGCCGCGATCGCCTCCGCACACGCGCGTGCGGCGACCCCGGTCAGCTCCGGGAGCCGCTCCGGCGCGACGCTCGGCCTGAGCTGAAGCGAGCAGAGGAGGCTCGTCCCGGCGGGCGCGAACCAACGGCGCCCGAGGCGCCCTCGGCCGGCAGTTTGCTCCTCGGCGACGACGAGCGCCCCCTCCGGTGCGTCCGGGTCCAGGAGCAGCTGCGTGGACGGGGTCGATTGCACGTGCGCATACTCCCGGCCGAAGCGTCCCCGCAGCCTTGGCAGGACCGTCTCGGGCGCGAGCGAGTCGGGCACGGGACGTAGACTAGGGTCGCCGTGCAACCTCCTCTGCGCAAGGGCCGTCAGATTCGGCAAGACCCGCGGCCCGAAGGGCCGCTCGTCTACGAGAGGCTCAGTGATCCGATCCTGGTCAAGCGAGCGAAGGACGGTGACCGCCAGGCGCTGGCGGCGCTCTGCGAGCGGCATGCCCCGCGGGTCGAGCGTCTTGCCGCGCAGGTGCTCGCCGATCCAGAGGACGCGCGTGACGCCGCTCAGGAGGCCCTCGCCAAGCTGTGTATCCGGTTGCGCCAGTTTCGCGGCGAGTCGCAGTTCGCGACCTGGCTCCACCGGCTGGTGGTCAACACCTGCTGGGACGTCGCCGACCGGCAGCGTGTGCGCCGCTGCGAGCCGCTGCTCGACGACCAGCGCGTCTCGGGCGAGGGTGACCCTGCCCGGGAGGCCGATCTCGCGGAGCTTCGGCACGAGCTCGGCGCGGGCCTCGCAGGTCTTTCGCAGGAGCAGGCGAGCGTGGTCGTCCTGAAGGACGCGCTGGGGTTCTCCTTCGCCGAGATCTCGGTGCGGGAAGGCATGCCCGTCGGGACCGCCAAGTGCTACGCGCACCGCGCCCGGGCCGGGCTGCGCGCACGGCTTTCGAGCGACACGGCCGCGTGAGGCAACGCTTGCGTTGCCGTTTCCAGGTCGGGCGGGCTTTGCCCGGGCGGCCGTCTGCAATGACCGGTCGACACGCCAGTCACAAGAAGCTACGGCTGCAATGACTCTAGGCCGTGAGGAGATCGAGGCGATCTTGCCTCACCGGGAGCCGTTCCTCCTGATCGACGAGGTGCTGGAGCTCGAGCCCGGCGAGCGCGTGCTCGCGCGCAAGACCGTCAGGCCCGACGAGTGGTATCTGAGCGGGCACTTCCCGGGTAGGCCCGTCATGCCAGGCGTGCTGATCGTCGAGGGCATGGCCCAGACCGGGGCAGTGGCAGTCCTCTCGCAGGACGAGAACCGCGGCCGTCTCGCGCTCTTCGCAGGCATCGACGACGTGCGTTTCAAGCGGATCGTCGAGCCGGGGGACGAGCTGGTGTTCGAGTGCCGGCTCGAGGCCGTGCGCGGCCCGATCGGCAAGGGCAAGGCGACGGCGCACGTGGGCGAGGAACTCGCGGCCCGCGGCACTTTGACATTCGCGGTGGAGCGATGATCGGAACAGGGAACGGCGTCGCGATCTCGATCACCGGGCTCGGCAGCCACGTGCCCGAGCGCGTAGTCACCAACGACGAGCTCTCGACCATGATGGACACCTCGGACGAGTGGATCCAGGAGCGAACCGGTATCCGCGAGCGCCGGATTGCGGCGCCCGAGGAAGCGCTCTCCGACCTCTGTCTGCCCGCCGCGAGACAGGCGCTCGAGGACGCGGGGCTGGAGGGCTCCCAGATCGACCTGATCATCGTCGCCACGGTCACGCCGGACATGGCGTTCCCGTCGACGGCGGCGATCCTGGCCGACCTCCTCGGGGCCGAGCAGGCGGCCGCCTACGATCTCTCGGCCGGTTGCACCGGCTTCATGTACGCGGTCGCGCAGGGATACGGCATGCTCGCCGGGGGCCTGGCGCAGCGAGCGCTGATCGTCGGGGGCGACGTGCTCTCGAAGATCCTCGACTGGGGGGACCGCGGCACCGCCGTGCTGTTCGGCGACGGCGCCGGGGCGGTCGTGCTCGAGCGCGTCGCGGACGGCGGCTTCCTCGGCTTCGAGCTCGGCGCGGACGGCTCGGGCGGGCCGCAGCTCTACATCCCCGGCGGCGGCTCGCGATCACCGGCCACGGAGGAGTCGGTGGCCGAGCGGCTCCACTTCGTGAAGATGAACGGTCGTGAGGTGTTCAAGTTCGCGACGCGCGTCCTGGTGTCGTCGGCCGAGTCCGTGCTGACCGAGTGCGGTCTCACCATCGACGACGTGGACGTCTATGTGCCACACCAGGCGAACGTGCGGATCATCGAGCATGCGAGGCAGAGGCTCGGGATCCCGGAGGAGAAGACGGTCATCGACGTCGACCGCTACGGGAACACGTCTTCGGGCTCGATTCCGCTTGCTCTGGCGGACGCGAAGGCCGACGGGCGGCTCTCGAAAGGCAAGCTCGTGCTGATGACCGGAATGGGTGCCGGGCTCACGTGGGGCTCCGGTTTGATCGAATGGACTGACGGAGGAATGGGATGAGCAGGCAGAAAGTCGCATTTTGCTTCCCCGGCCAGGGGTCGCTGGCCGTGGGGATGGGGCGGGAGATCGCCCTCGCGGTGCCCGAAGCGATGGACGTGTACCGGCGCGCGAGCGAGGCCTCCGGGCTCGATCTCGTCCGAATCTGCTTCGAGGCGCCCGAGGCGGAGCTCGTACAGACCGAGGTGCAGCAGCCGGCGCTCGTGGCGACGAGCCTGGCAGTTCTCGCGGCGCTCCGCGCCGACGGCTACGAGCCGGATGTCGTCGTAGGCCACTCGGTGGGTGAGTTTGCTGCGCTTGCCGCCGCGCAAGCACTGTCGGTCGAGGATGCAATCGCTCTCGTACGCGAGCGCGGCCTGGCGATGGCCGAGGCGGCCCGGGAGAACCCGGGCTCGATGGCAGCCATCCTCGGTCTCGAGGACGCGGTCGTCGAGGACCTGTGCAAGCAGATCGCGGGCGTCTGGCCGGCGAACTACAACTGCCCGGGCCAGATCGTCATCTCCGGCCAGGACCCGGCCGTGGACGAGTGCTGCACCGAGGCCCAGCTCCACGGAGCCGCCCGGACGGTGAAGCTGCGCGTCTCCGGTGCCTTCCACAGCCCGCTGATCGCCCGCGCGGCCGAACGGCTGCGCCCGGCGATCGAGAAGGCGAAGATCAACGACCCGATTGCGCCGTTCATGTCGACCGTGACCGCGAAGATCGAGCCCGCGCAGCGGATGGCCGCGCTCCTCGTGGAGCAGTTGACCGCGCCGGTGCGCTTCACCCAGGCCGCGCGAGAGCTGATGCGCCAGGGCGTCAAGGTGTTCGTCGAGGTCGGGCCCGGCAACGTGCTCAGCGGTTTACTGAAGAGGATCGACAGAAACGTGAAGGCGATCCCGGTCGCGGACATGGCCTCGCTGGAGAAGCTCAAGGAGACCCTCAAACCTGCCTGACGCGTTCTGCTCTCTCGAGGGCAAGACCGCGCTTGTCACCGGCGGCTCCCGCGGCATCGGGCGTGCGATCGCGCTCGAGCTGGGCCAGGCCGGCGCCTCCGTAGTGCTCGGCTTCAAGTCGGGCGCCGACGAGGCCGAGGACGTGGCGAGGGATTGCGGCGGACGTGTGGTTCAAGCCGACGTGTCCGATCCCGAGCAGGCGCGGCGGCTCGTGGAGGAGGCCGGCGACCTCGACCTGCTTGTGAACAACGCGGGCCTCACGCGCGACGGGCTGCTGGCTCGCATGCCCGACGACGACTGGCGCGCGGTGATCGAGACCGACCTCTCGTCGGTCTTCTACACCTGCCGCGCCGCGGTACGCGGGATGATGAAGCGGCGGGCGGGGTCGATCGTGAACGTGTCCAGCATCGTCGGCGTCCACGGCAATCCGGGGCAGACGAACTACGGCGCCGCGAAGGCGGGCATCATCGGCTTCACGAAGTCGCTTGCGCGCGAGCTCGGCAGCCGGAACGTGCGCGCCAACGTCGTGGCGCCGGGCTACGTCAACACCCGCCTCACCGACGTCCTTCCCGAGGAGGCCCAGCAGGCGATGCTGACCAACACGCCGCTCGGCCGGCTCGGCGAGCCTGAAGACGTGGCCGGGGCGGTACGCTTTCTCTGCTCCGACGAGGCCTCGTTCATCACGGGCGAAGTGCTTCTCGTCGACGGCGGTCTGGGAATGTGACGTGAGTAACGGAGGAAGTCTCAACGGGAGGCGCAGGGTCGTGATCACCGGCCTCGGCGCGGTGACCCCGCTCGGCGTGGACGTGGAGTCGACGTGGGAGGGCCTGCTTGCCGGCCGCTCCGGAGCGGGCGAGATCACGCAGTTCGACTCGACTCGGTTCACGGTGCACTTCGCCTGCGAGGTGAAGGGCTTCGAGCCGACCGACTACATCGACCGCAAGCAGGCCCGCCGCATGGACCGCTTCGCCCACCTGATCGTCGCCGCGGCGCGGCAGGCGGAAGCCGACTCCGGGCTCGAGATCGAGTCGGAGTCCGACCGGATCGGCGCCGCCGTCGCGACCGGGATCGGCGGGTTGAAGGCGTTTCAGGACTGCTACGACGAGCTCTTGGAGCGCGGGCCCGACCGGGTGAACCCGTTCTCGATCCCCGAGATCATCCCGAACATGGGCGCCGCCTGGGTCTCGATGCAGCTCGGGACGCAGGGACCGTTGACCTCGCAGTGCACCGCCTGCGCCGCCTCCAACATGGCGATCGGCGACGGGCTCGACGCGATCCGTCTCGGTCGGGCCGACGTGATGCTGTGCGGCGGCACCGAGGCGCCGGTGACCGAGGTCGGGATCGCCGGCTTCAGCGCGATGCGAGCGCTCTCCCGCCGCAACGACGATCCTGAGGCGGCGAGCCGCCCCTTCGATGCGGGCCGGGACGGCTTCGTGATGGGCGAGGCAGGCGCGATGGTCGTCCTCGAAGAGCTCGAGCATGCGAAGGCGCGCGGCGCGAAGATCTACGCCGAGCTGCTCGGTTACGGCGTCTCCTCGGACGCCCAGCACATCACCGAGCCGGATCCCTCTGGCGTGAACCCGGCCCGCGCGATGACGATGGCTTTCGGCGATGCGAGCGTCTCGCCGGACGAGATCGACTACATCAACGCCCACGGGACATCGACGCCGCTGGGCGACTCGGCCGAGACGCGGGTGATCAAGCTCGCGCTCGGCGAGGAGAACGCCCGCAAGACCCCCGTCTCCTCGACGAAGGGGGCGACCGGGCACTGCCTGGGCGCGGCCGGCGCGGTGGAGGCGATGTTCTCGATCCTCGCGGTCAACCGTGGCGCGCTGCCGCCGACGATCAACTACGACGAGCCGGATCCCGAGTGCGACCTCGACTACATCCCGAACGAGGCTCGCGAGGCGGACGTGCGCACTGCGGTCTCGAACTCGTTCGGCTTCGGCGGCCACAACGCGACGATCGTCGTCCGGCGGTTCGAGGACTGAGACGGCCTCCGGCCTAGCCCGCGCAGACTCCGCCTGCGGCTCCGCTGCACGCTGGGGATGCCGAGCGACCACTCTGCAGGCTTCGACTGGAGCTTCCCAAGGTCAGCTAGCTCTGGGCGCGGTTCAGCGCTGACCCTGAGTCGCCCGGATCAGTCGCCGTTCGGCGCGGCCGCGGAGCACGACCTCGGTACCGGTGTCGATCCGGCGGGCGGTGGCGTGCAGGAGGTCGAGCACGGCCCCGGCGATCTCGGGCAGCGCCCGTTCCGCGTCTTCGTCGGGCTCCTCGTCACCGCGGATGATCTCGAGCGTGTCCAGCCCGACGCGGCGGTAGCTGTAGTGGGGCACGTCGGCCACCACGTGCTCGATCCGGTCGATCGCCGTGACGGGGCTCTCGGAGACGACTGTCGAGTAGTGATAGTCGACCAGGCGCGGCCCGCGAAGCCGGACGTAGGCGATGTAGGCGGCGAGCGCGACACACCCGCCGCCGAGAACGATCAGCGACAGGAGCGTGCTGTCGAGAGCGAGCTCCCCGTGCGCCATGCTGAGCCGAGTCTACGAGCGGGTAAGCTCGTCGAGTGGCGGGCGAGCGCTGGGCTACCTTCGACTGCTACGGCACCCTGATCGACTGGAACGCCGGGATTCGCGGTGAGCTGGCGCGGGTCTTCGGGGAGCAGCGAGCGGACGAGCGGCTCCAGCGCTACCACGAGCTCGAGCCCGAGCTGGAGGCCGACGCCGCGCGCGTCGTACCGGGAGGTCTTGACCGAGGCGATGCGCCGGCTCGGCGCGCCGTCGGGCGAGGAGGACGGGCTCGCAGAATCGCTGCCCGACTGGCGGCCGTTCCCCGAGGTGCGGGAAGCGCTCGCTCGGGCCGGCGAGCGTGGCTGGAAGCTCGCCATCCTCTCCAACACCGACCGCGACTTCATCGAGGCGTCGATGCGACGGCTCGAAGTGCCGTTCGAGCTCGCGATCGTGGCGTCGGAGATCGGCTCGTACAAGCCCGAGCTTGTGCACTGGAGCACTTTCGAACGCGAGGTCGGTCGCATGCCGGACGTGCACGTCGCGGCCAGCTTGTTCCACGACGTCGCGCCTGCAAACGCGCTCGGGTTGCCCTCGATCTGGATCAACCGCCTGGGAGAGGCGGCCGATCCCGTGCCGACCAGGGAGCTTGCCGACCTGGAGAAGCTGCCCGCGACTCTCGACGAGCTGGTGCCGGTATGAGCCGTCTCCGTGCCCGCTGTCCGGATTGCCGTACCTACACCGCGGTTGCGCTCGGTCCGGGCTACGAGTGCCACGCCTGCGGCCGCGAGTTTGCCGCCGGCCTCGTGCGCGTCCCCCGCGCCTGGGGCGAGGGCGGCGAGGCGATGGCCGAGGCGGCGCGACTGCCTCTTCCGTATCCCGAGGCCGCGGTTGTCGAGGAAGACTCGCTCGGCGAGCAGAACCTCGCGATCGCGATGGACCTTCCCGAGCGCCCGCTGGTGCTGGGCGGCTGCTGTTGCGCGCACATCGGCGCGATCGAGGGGCTCGCCGCCCGCAACGGCCGCCTTGCGCTCGTCTGGCTCGACGCCCACGGCGACCTGAACACGCCCGAGAGCTCGCCCTCCGGGAACCTCTGGGGCATGCCGCTGCGCATGCTGCTCGACTCGGGAGCCGTCGATCCGCAGGACGCGATCCTGCTCGGCTCGAGGAACCTCGACCCGCCGGAGCGCGAGTACGTGGCCTCGATCGGCCTCCGCACCGATCCGAGCGAGCTCGAGCGCACACTGGAAGGGACCGAGGGCGTGTACGTCGCGCTCGACGTGGACTCGCTCGATCCCGCCGAGATCACCCCGTTCATGCCCGAGCCGGGAGGGCTCACGGCCGCGGAGGTCGAGGACGTTCTGCGGCGGGTGCGCGAACGCTCCGCGATTCTCGGGGCCGGTTTCAGCGCGCTTGCGCCGGAGCCCGGGAACCTCGAGCCGCTCGGACGGTTCTGCGCGGCCCTGGGGCTGTAACTCTCGGCCGGGGCGCCGGGTCTAAACTCGCAAGCGAGTGTCCGAACGGATCGACGTCTCCATCGAGCACAACTACGCCCCTCCCGAGGACGGCGGGCGTCCGCATCCCAACACGTGCCCACAGTGCGACTCGCACTACCGCGACGACGAGCTCGCGGAGCACCTGAACGTCTGCCCCCACTGCGGACATCACTTCCCGGTGCACGCACGGGAGCGCATTCGCCAGCTCGTCGACGAGGACAGCTTCGGGGAGGAGGCGGCCGAGCTGCGCTCCGACGACCCGCTCGACTTCTTCGACCTCCGCCCATACACGGAGCGCCTTGCGGAAGCCGAGCTGGCCACCGGGTTGGGCGAGGCGATGGTCATCGGCCAGGCGGCGATCGAGCAGCGGCCGTGCCAGCTGGCCGTGATGGAGTTCGGCTTCATGGGCGGCTCGATGGGCCGCGTCGTGGGCGAGAAGTTCGCACGGGCCTGCGAGGGGGCAGCCGAGCGCGACGTGCCGCTCGTCTCGGTCACGACCACCGGCGGTGCGCGCATGCAGGAAGGGATTCTCTCGCTGATGCAGCTGCCGAAGACGGTCTGCGCCGTGGAGGAGCTCCATGACGCCGGCGGGGTTCTGATCAGCGTGATGGCGCATCCGACCACGGCCGGCGTGCTCGCGAGCTTCGCCAGCCTCGGCGATGTTCTCGTCGCCGAGCCGGGCGCGCTCCTCTCGTTCACGGGCCCTCGTGTCGTGCAGCAGACCACGCGGGAGAAGCTGCCCGACGACTTCGGGCTCGCCGAGTCCAACTACCGCCACGGCCACGTCGACGCGATCGTTCCTCGACCCGAGCTGCGCCCCACACTGGGGCGGCTACTCCGCCTCTTCGCCGATGGCAGGTGAGGCCGAGCTGCGTCTGCGGGAGCAGCTGAGCAGGCTGAAAGGCCTGCCGCTCTTGCGTGGCGCGAAGCTTTCGGGGGAGCTGCAGCGGCTGCAGAAGCAGCTCGACCGGATCGTCAGCGAGCCGAGCGACGAGGAGATCTGGCGCTCGGTCGAGCTGGCCCGGCACCCCGACCGGCCGTACACGCTCGACTACGTGGGACGCCTGCTCGACGACTGGTTCGAGCTGCACGGAGACCGCCAGCACGGCGACGACGCGGCGCTCGTCGCCGGGCTCGGCCGCTTCCGGGGCCGCACGGTCGTGCTGATCGGCAACCAGAAGGGCCGCGACGTCAAGGAGCGCACCCGCCGTAACTTCGGCATGGCCTATCCGGAGGGCTACGGCAAGGCCATGCGTGCGATGGAGCTGGCCGACCGGCAGGGCTTCCCGGTTGTGAGCCTCGTCGACATCCCCGGTGCCTACCCGGGCGTGACGGCCGAGCAGCACGGGCAGGGCGGCGCGATCGCCCGTTCGCAAGCCATGATGGCCCGCCTGGGCGTGCCGGCCGTCACGTGCGTGATCGGCGAGGGCGGGTCCGGTGGCGCGATCGCGACGGCGCTCGCCGACCGGGTCCTGATGCAGGAGAACGCGATCTACACCGTGATCTCGCCGGAGGGGTGTGCCGCCATCCTCTGGCGTGATGCAGGCGAGGCCAGGAAGGCCGCCGCGGCCTTCAAGCCGGATGCCTCGCACTGCCTCGACCTGGGCGTGATCGACGCGATCGTGTCGGAGCCGGGCGAGGGCGCGCACACCGATCACGACGAGGCCGCCCGCCTGCTCGGGGACGCGATCGCGGACTCGCTCGATCGGCTCGACGGTCAATCGGGTGACGATCTGCGGCAGCGCCGCCGTGTGCGTTTCCGCACAATCGGGCAGGTCCCCGTAACCCGCTGAAAAGCACGGGAAAGCGGCGCTTTTCCACATCTTCCACAGGCTTATCCCCTGACCGTACACATGCCGAGGCCGCCTTGAAGGCGGCCTCGACCCTAACCCCCCGTTGGGTGGAGAAGCTTTGTGAAAAGTACGACCCCTGGTTGTGAGTCGTACTACCGCGCCTCCCGAAATCCGAAACACGCCGGCGTTTTCGAGCTCGCCCCGAGCTGGGTAGCACTGACCCATGCCACGCTCGCTCTGGACCGGGACGATCTCCTTCGGCCTCGTCAGCGTGCCGGTGCGCATGTTCAGCGCGACCGAGTCGAAGGAGCTCCGCTTCCACTTCCTCGACAAGCACGACCTGGCTCCGATCGGTTACGACAAGGTGCGCCGTGACAGCGGCAAGCACGTCGACGACGACGACATCGTGCGCGGCTTCGAGGTCGCGAAGGGTCAATTCGTCCCCCTCGAGGACGAGGACCTCGACCGGCTCGACATCGAGCTGACGAAGACGATCGACATCTGCGACTTCGTCGACCTGGACGAGATCGATCCGATCTATTTCCGCAAGAGCTACTACCTGCTCCCCCAGGAGGGCGCGGAGAAGCCGTACCGGCTGCTGGTGCGTGCCCTCGAGGAGACCGGCAAGGTCGCGATCGCGAAGATCGTGATCCGCAACAAGCAGCACCTCGCCGCGCTGCGCCCGTGGGACGGAACGCTCGTGCTCGAGACGATGTACTACGCGGACGAGGTGCGGACGCCGGAGTCGGTCGACGGCAGCACGAGGCTGCGCAAGCCCGAGGTCGAGATGGCCAAGTCGCTGGTCGAGAACCTGAGCGCGTCCTTCGATCCGGAGAAGTACGACGACACCTACCGCAAGGAGCTGCTCCAGCTGCTGCGCGCGAAGGCGAAGGGCAAGCCGCTGCCCGAGCCGGAGCCGGACGAGGAAGGCGAGGTGGTCGACCTGATGGCCGCCCTGCGCGAGTCGGTCGAACGGACCGGGAAGCAGACGAAGAAGCGTTCGTCCGGCCGGAAGCGCGCGCGCAAGGCAAGCTAGGCGGGTGCCCGAGCCCAAGCTCCGCGAGTACCGGCGCAAGCGGGATCCGAAGAAGACCCCGGAGCCGTTCACCGGCAAGCGCAAGACGAAGGGCCCGATCTTCGTCATCCAGCGCCACGACGCGCGCCGGCTCCACTACGACCTCCGCCTCGAGCGCGACGGCGCGCTCGCCAGCTGGGCGGTGCCCAAGGGCATGCCGCTCGAGACGGGACAACGGCATCTCGCCGTGCACGTCGAGGACCACCCGCTCGACTACGCGGCCTTCGAGGGCGAGATCCCGAAGGGGGAGTACGGCGCCGGCACGGTCGAGATCTGGGACCGCGGGGAGTACGAGCTCGTCGAGGAGAAGCGCGACGGCGGGCTCACCTTCCGTCTGCACGGTGAGCGGCTCGAGGGTGTATGGACGCTCGTGCCGGCCAAGCTCGACGGCGACCCGAAGAACTGGCTGCTGATCCGCAAGAGCGAGGACGGACGCGGCGAATCGGCACCCGGGCGCAGGTACGCGCCGATGCTCGCCACGCTCGCGGACGAGAAGAGCCTCCCCCGCGGCGAGGGCTGGGAGTTCGAGATCAAGTGGGACGGCTACCGGATCGTCGCGTACCTCTCGGGCGGCGAAGCAGAGCTGCGGACGCGCAAGGACCAGGACTACACGGCGCGCTTCGCCAACGTCGCGAAAGAGCTCGCAAAGGCGCTGAAGACACCGGACTGCGTCGTCGACGGGGAAGTCTGTGCGCTCGACGAGGAGGGCCGGCCGAGCTTCTCGGCGATGCAGCAGGGGAAGGCGGGCACGCCGATCGTCTACTACGTCTTCGACCTGCTCGAGGTGGACGGCGAGCCGACCGTCGACCTGTCGCTCGCGGAGCGGCGCGCGCGCCTCGAGAAGCTGCTCGACAGACGCAACCGCACGGTCCAGTTCTCGGACGCCTTCGACGACGGTCCCGGACTGATGCGAGCGGCCCGCGAGCGGCGGCTCGAGGGGATCATGGGCAAACGGCTCGACTCGCGGTACCTGCCCGGGAGGCGTTCGCGCGACTGGCTGAAGTTCAAGGCGCACTTCGAGCAGGAGTTCGTGATCGCCGGCTACACGCGCGGCAAGGGGCGGCGAGAAGGAGGGTTCGGCTCGCTCGTCCTGGCCGTCTACGGCGCACGACGGGCTCGAGTACGTCGGCAACGTCGGCACCGGGTTCGACGACGCCGAGATCGACCGGCTGCTCGAGAAGCTGCGTCCGCTCGAGCGGAAGAAACCGCCGTTCCCGGAGGTGCCGAAGCTGCCGCGCGTGCGCAAGGACGACGTCGTCTGGGTCGAGCCGAAGCTCGTCGCCGAGGTCTCGTTCGCGGAGTGGACGCACGACGGCCGGCTGCGCGCGCCGGTCTACCAGGGCCTGCGGGAGGACAAGAGCGCGGAGGAGGTTCGGCGCGAGCTGCCGGGCGAGGAGCCGGAGTCGGTCGCGGCGATCCCGTCGGTGATCAAGAAGGGCAAGCGCGTCCTGCGTCTGTCCAACCTCGACAAGCCGTTCTGGCCCGAGGAGGGGATCACCAAGGGCGACCTGCTCGCGTTCTACCGCGACGTGGCTCCGGTGCTCGTGCCGCATCTGAAGGACCGCCCGTTCACGCTCAAGCGCTACCCCGACGGCTGGCAGGGACAGCACTTCTTCCAGAAGGACGCGCCGAAGGGGATACCCGAGTGGATCCCGACGGTCGAGATCGAGGTCTCGACGCGAGAGAAGCCGCGCCGCCGCCGGACCATCCAGGCACCGCTCGTGAACGACGAGCTCGCGCTGCTCTGGATGGTGAACATGGGCTGCATCGACCTGAACACCTGGTACTCGCGGGTCGACAGGCTCGAGCGGCCGGACTTCGTGCTCTTCGATCTCGATCCCTCGGACGACGCCGGCTTCCCCGAGACGGTGCAGGTCGCGCTGCTCGTGAAGCAGGCGCTCGACGCCCTCGGGCTCGAGTCGTTCTGCAAGACGAGCGGCGCGGATGGGATTCACGTGCTCGTGCCCGTCGAGCGACGGCACACGTACGAGGACACGCGCCAGTTCGCCGAGATCGTCGCGGGCGCGCTGGCCTCGACGCATCGCGGTCTCGTCACGACCGAATGGGCCAGGGCGAAGCGGAAGGGCGTGCTGATCGACGCGAACCAGAACGGCGAGGGCAAGACGATCGCCTCGGTCTACTCGGTCCGCCCGAAGGCAGGCGCGCCCGTCTCGACGCCGCTGCGCTGGGACGAGGTGGACGAGTCGCTCGACCCTGCTGCGTTCACGATGGACGCCGTGCGCAGGCGGGTCGAAGCAGCACGGCGATCTCTTCGAAGGCGTCCTCAAGGTGAAGCAGTCGCTCGGAGCGGCGCTTCGTACTCTGCGCTAGCTGCTGCTAGGCTCTGCCGCGTTGCTGTTCGGCAAAAGGAGGTGCGCGATGACGACGATTGCACTCTCCGGTCGCAGAGCCTGAGGCTCCCGACTAGCCGCAGCACACCTTTGTAGCAGCGAGTTTCGAGCCTCGGGCCGTGTCCGGTCCGTCACTCGATCCTTGAAGGAGACTCGCTTGAACCTGAACCACCTCGGCTGGGACGAGGGCTTCGCCGCCTCGTTCGAGCCACACAAAGACGAATGTGAGCCCGCCCGGGTTGCCGCGCAGCACCGGGGCGGGTACGACGTGCTCACCGAGGCCGGCGAGCGGCGCGTTCGCCTGACCGGCCGCCTGCGCCACGAGGCCGCCTCGGCCGCGGAGCTGCCCGCTGTCGGCGACTGGGTCGTGCTTCGCGACGACACGATCCAGGCGGTATTGCCGCGGCGTTCGGCCTTCTCGCGCAAGGCCGCGTGGTCGGCGACGGAGGAGCAGGTACTGGCCGCGAACCTCGACGCGGTCTTCGTCGTCAGCGCCCTGAACGGCGACTTCAACCTGCGCCGCCTCGAGCGCTACCTCACGCTCGCCTGGGAGAGCGGGGCGACGCCCGTGCTCGTTCTCACCAAGGCCGACCTGTGCGACGACGTCGGCGCAGCGCTGCTCGAGGTCGAGCAGGTCGCGTTGGGCGTCGCCACCCACGCCGTCAGCAACCTCAGCGGCGCGGGGCTCGACGAGCTCTCGCCGTATCTCGCTCCGGCCAGGACCGTGGCGCTGCTCGGCTCGTCGGGAGTCGGCAAGTCGACTCTCGCCAACCGCCTGGCCGGCGAGGAGCGGCAGGTGACGCACGAGATCGCGGAGGACGGCCGCGGGCGGCACACGACGACGAGCCGTCAGCTGATCCGGCTGCCGGGTGGTGCCCTGCTGGTGGACACCCCGGGCCTGCGCGAGATCCAGCTCTGGGACGCAGACGACGGAATCCAGGAGGCCTTCGCGGACGTGGACGAGCTCGCCGCCGACTGCCGCTTCAGCGACTGTGCACACCAGAGCGAGCCGGGCTGCGCTGTACAGGCGGCGATCGACGAGGGCCAACTCCCGCGCGAGCGGCTCCAGAGCTACCGCCAGCTCCAGCGAGAGCTCACGCGGCTGGCCATGAAGCAGGATGCCCGCCTGCGCTCGGAGGCACGCAAGCAGCGGGCCGCCTTTGCCCGCAGCATGAGAAAGACGTCGTGGTGAGCTAGAGGTCCTTGCGGGCGAAGCCGGCCGCGGCGACGAGGCCGACGATTCCCAGGTAGGCAAGCGCCCACAGGCGCAGGAGCGGGCCACCCGTGTAGGCGCCGCCGAACGGCCCGAGCTGCAGCAGGTAGCCGGTGAGCCCCGTGGTATTGGCCGTGATCTGCCGCAGCCCGTCCTGGTAGAGCGCCTCGAAGGGGATCGCCCAGGCGGCGATCTTGGCCGAGTGCTGGAGCGTGTGGGAGTTGAGCGCGTGCCCGATCGACCCGAGGAGGCCGGCGACGAGACCGGCGCCGAAGATCATGAAGATCGCGATCCCGTTTGCCGTCGAGGTCAGGAAGACCGAGCCGAGCAGCGAGAGCGCGGCGACGATGGCGACTCCTGCCGGCGAGCTCGACGCCCGGGACGACGATGCGATCGGGCCACCAGTGCCCCGTCAGGCCGGTGATCACCATCGCGGCTGCGTACACGGCGGCGACGTACGGCGCGCACACGGCGACCGCGCCGAGCCAGCGCGCGAAGAGTACCGTCGAGCGCCCTACGGGCCGGACGATCAACGGCTGGAGCAGCCCTCGCTCCGCGTCACCGCGCACGACGCCGAGTGTCAGGAACACCGCCAGCACGACTCCCAGGAAGAGCGTGGCGAACATCGCCAGGCCGAACATGAACGCCCCGGCGAAGGCCCGTGCGTCGATGCCTGCCGGCGGCGAGATGTTCTCGACGTCACGGAAGACGTAGTGGTTCGCGAGCCAGTACAGCCCGAGGAAGCCGAGGGTCAGCAGGAGGACGACGGCGAACACCTTCCGCCGCAGGGCCTCCCGCAGCCCGTAGCCGGCGAGGATCGGGATCGAGCTCACGACGTCTCGCCGCCCACGGCCTCGAGGTAGGTCTCTTCGAGCGTCGACGTGAGCACGCGGACGCCGTACACCCGCCGCCCCGCTGCCACAAGCTCGGCGACGAGCCTCGGTGCGTCATCGCGCGACGCGCCTTCGACGACCTGGATCCCCTGGTCGGTCTCGATCTCGACTCCGCGTGCGCGGGCGAGCTCGGCCGGCGAGCCTTCCGCCACGAGCCGACCGTGCAGCAGGATCGCGACGCGGTCGCACACGAGCTCGACCTCGCTCAGCAAGTGCGAGTTCAGCAGGACCGAGGTGCCACGTTGGCGGAGCTCCTCCAGCAGCTCGCGGACCGTTCTGCGCCCGACGGGGTCGAGAGCGCTCGTGGGCTCGTCGAGGAGCAGCAGGGGCGGAGCGCCCACGAGCGCCTGCGCCAGGCCGAGTCGTTGCTGCATGCCCTTCGACATCTGCTCGATCCGGCGGGAGCGGGCATCGGTGAGCCCGACGAGCTCCAGGAGCTCGCCGCGCTCGGCCGCTCCACCCGAGGAGCCGGCGAGGCCCTGGTGCAGCTGCAGCAGCTCGTCCGCCGAGTACCAGCCCGGGAAGCGGAAGAGCTCGGCGAGGTAGCCGAGCCGGCGGCGGGCCTCACGGGAGCCTGCGGGCGCCTCGCGCACGAGCGCCGTTCCTCTCGACGCGCGGATGAGCCCGCAGGCGATCTTGACCAGCGTCGACTTGCCGGCGCCGTTGGGCCCGAGCAGTCCGACCAGCTCGCCCTCACCGACCTGGAGGTCGACTCCCGCGAGCGCGACCGTCGCTCCGTAGCGCTTCTCCAGGCCCCGGACGTCGAGCGCCGCCGTCACGTGCCTGGGGCGAAGAACTTCGTGTAGTGGCCGAGCTCGTCGAAGCCGAGCCGGCGGTAGAGCTCCTTGGGCCAGTCCTCCGCGTCGGCTACGAGGAAGACGAAGTCGGCTCCGGCGCCACGGGCTGTCTCGATCGCCGAGAGGACGACCGCGGAGGCATAGCCGCGGCCGCGATGCTCCGGCAGCGTGCCGAGGTCCTCGATCTGGGCATCGGTGCCGCCCGTGTAGAGGTCGGTGTAGCTGACGACCTCGCCGTCGACCTCGACGCCGAGGAACCGGGCAGTGACGCGCTTGCCGATCAGCGCCTTTGCCTTGAAGAGCTGTTCGACCACCTCCGGCTTGGCCCAGGGCTCGTTCTCCAACAGGCGCCGCCGGGCCGGGCGCAGGGCTTCTTCCTCCAGCTCGTGCACCAGTGAAACGTCGGCGGTTCGCTCCGGCTCGCGTAGCTGCGCCATCACAAGGTGCCGGTCGAGCCGCCAGCCGTGTTCCGCGAACCAGGGCTCGAGGGGCTCTCCGAGGGCGGGGTCGGGAACGAAGAGCAGGCGCCGCTCGAGCCGCTTCGCTTCCGCCACGAGCTCCTCGGGCTCTGCCGAACGCTCCACCCGGAGGTAGTTGCCGTCCAGCCGTCGTGGCAGCTCGTCGGTGTAGACCGCCGTGCCGCACGGTGAGGTGACCGTGCGGCTGCCGCCCATGTCGCCGCGGGCCAGGAAGGCGTAGGCGCGTGCGAGCTCCTCACGCATCGAGGGCTACTATCGCCGCAATGGGCCTCGAGATGCGGAGCTCGTGCGAACGCTGCGGCGCTGCCCTGGCGGCGGACGGCGAGGCGTACATCTGCTCCCACGAGTGCACGTTCTGCGGGGAGTGCACGGCGGCGCTCGAGGAGCGCTGCCCGAACTGCGGCGGCGAGCTGGTCCGGCGCCCGCGGCGCACGACCTGACGCACGCCGGACCAGCGCGATCCACGGCGCGCCGCACCCCTTCGAGCCATGACCCTTCAAGTAACAGTCTGTTACTTGATCGGCCCTCGGAGCTCGCAAGGCCTGAACGAGAGCCGCATGCAGCGCGGCGTGGGTCGTAGGGATGCTTGTAACAGTCTGTTACTTGGTGGTTTGGTCAGGCGCGCAGCAGCGGCCTCGTGAGGCAGGTCGGGCCGCCGTCGCCTTTCGAAAGCTCGGCGCCCTCGTAGACGAGCACCTCGACGCCTGCCGACTCCATCCGCCGGCGCGTCTCCGGGTTTCCCTCGACCGCGAGTGCGATCCGCGGGGCGAGTGCAAGCACGTTGGTGCCCATCGAGTCGAACTCCTCGTCCGGCACCTCCACGAGCTGGACTTCACGCTCCTCGAGCAGCTGCGCCAGCCGGGTCGGTAGGAGCGGTGGGTGGACAACCGCCAGGTCGGGCGCGAGCGGGCTGATCAGCGACATCAGGTGCATGACCTCGTCTCGACCGTGCCAGTGCGGCACGTCGAAGGCGAGCACCTCGACGCCGGGGAGGAGCATCCGCAGCCTGGCGATCCCGGCCTCGTTCGTCCGGTAGCCGCACCCGACGAGGAGCGTGCGCTCGTCGAGCCAGCAGCAGTCGCCGCCCTCGGCCCACTCGGGCTCTTCCAGCCGTCCGGCGACCGGGACGCCCGCGCGCTCGAAGTCCTCGGCCAGCGCGGCGACCTCTCCTCGGCGCAGCTCCTTGCCCGGGTGGAGCAGGAGCGCGCCGCCGTCGGCGACCAGCGCCGGGTCGTAGGTGTAGATCGCGTCCGGGTTGCTCTCCGCGCCCGACTCCGCGAGCACGACCTCCGCGCCCGCACCCGCGAGCAGCTCGCAGAAGGCCTCGTGCTCGGCCGCGATCCGGGCCGCGTCGGGCTCGGCGCGCCAGCCGTACGCCCTCCAGGCGTGGAGATCCTCCGCCCGAGGCGCGCGCACGAGCACCCGGCGCAGCTCGCCGGTCATGGACTGGCAGCCGTAGAGCTTCGGCTCGACGCTCACGCCGAGGATCGTACTTCTGCCAGCCTCCCCTCCAGGAACGCCCGCTCCTCGGGGCGAGCCGCAAGCTCCAACGCCCGTCCGTAGGCCTCGGCCGCCTCGTCGCTTCGCCCGAGCCTGCGCAGGAGGTCGGCACGGGCCGAGTGCAGGTGGCGGTACCGATCGAGCCCGTCGATCCCGTCGATCAGCGCCAGTCCTCGTTCCGGCCCCTCCGCCATGGCCACTGCGACCGCCCGGTTGAGCTGGACGACCGGGGTCGGCGTGAAGCAGGCCAGCCGGTCGTAGAGCGCGGCGATCTGCGGCCAGTCGGCCTCGTCGTCGAGGTGGAGCGAGGCGATCGCCGCCTGCAGCTGGTAGGGGCCCGGCTTACGGAGAGGAAGAGCGCGCTCGAGCACGTGCCGGCCCTCTTCGATGCGGTCCTCGTCCCAGAGGCCGCGGTCCTGGTCGGCCAGCAGCACCAGCCGGCCGCGCTCGTCCAGCCGCGCGTTGCGGCGCGCGTCGTGCAGCAGCATCAGCGACAGGAGCCCGAGCGCCTCCGGCTCGTCGGGCATCAGGAGCACGAGGACCTTGGCCAGCCTGATCGCCTCCTCGCAGAGGTCTGCGCGGGGCGGAGGCCCGTAGCCCTCGTTGAAGATCAGATAGAGCACGGCGAGCACGGCGCCGAGGCGCTCCGGGAGCAGGTGATCGGGCGGGACTCGGAACGGGATCCCCGCTGCGCGGATCTTCCGCTTCGCGCGAACGAGGCGCTGGGCCATCGTCGGCTCCGGGACGAGGAAGGCTCGCGCGATCTCCTCGGTGCTGAGCCCGCCCAGGGCGCGGAGGGTCAGCGCCACCTGGGCATCGGTCGAGAGCGCGGGGTGGCAGCACGCGAAGATGAGGCTCAGTCGCTCGTCGGGGATCGGGTCCGTCTCCTTGCTCTCAGTGGGCTCGAGCGCTGCGAGCAGCTCGGTCTTGCGCGCGAGCGTGCGCTCGCGCCTGATGCGGTCGATAGCCCGGTTGCGCGCCGTCGTCAGCAGCCACGCGCCGGGGTTGGCGGGGGCGCCCTCGCGCGGCCAGCGCTCGAGCGCCGTCGCGAACGCCTCCTGCACCGCGTCCTCGGCCAGATCGACGTCGCCGAGGAGGCGGGCCAGGATCGCGAGCGTGCGCCCCCACTCCTCCCGGAAGACGTCTTCGACTACGAGCCGTCCTCCTCGAAGACCATCACCGGCCTCACCTCGACGGAGCCGTGGCGCGCGCCGGGAATCTTGGCCGCCCAGCCGATCGCGTCGTCGAGCGAGTCGGCCTCGATCAGGTAGTAGCCACCGAGCTGCTCCTTGGTCTCGGCGAAGGGGCCGTCCGTCGTCAGCACCTCGTCGTTCTGGACGCGGACGGTCGTGGCCGTGTCGGTCGGCTCGAGCGCGTCGCCCGCGACCATGGCGCCGCTGTCCTGAAGCTCCTGCGTGAAGGCTCCGTAGGCCTGGAAGATTTGACCCCGCTCCTCCTCGGTGCGGGTGTCCCACGAGCCCTGGTCGCCGTAGATGAGCAGCATGTACTGCATTGCGTCCTCCTTGGTCGTTGTGAGAGTACGACGAACGAGGCGGGCGCGAATCGACCCCCGGCCCAGAATCGACGCGTGCCGATCGACCACCTCGACCCTGCCGGTCGACGCTTTCCACGCAGCCGCGCTCGCCGTACGTCGCGCTCGACAGACCACCTTCATGGACACGCGGTGATCAGAAGCCCAAACGCGATGTGCGAAGCGACCGCTCACGCGACGATCGGAGTCTTCACGGCGGTCTTCAAGCGCTTCCCACTCGCTGTCTGTCGCGGCTGGAGGCGGTAGCGTCGAGAGAGTTTGGGCAAGGTCGAGGAATACCGGCAGGCGTTGCGGGAACTGGACGAGTGGGAGCCATTTCTTCTCGAGCATTCCGGACTTCCCGGGCCCAGGGGGAACCTGGCGCTTGCCGCTGCCGTCGCCGAGGAGGCGGACGAGGCGACCTTGCGGCGGTGGGCTGCTTTAGGACCAACGGAGGCGCCGTTCGGTAGCGCCGAAGAGTTCCTCCCCGTGTGCGGCGTCGTGGGTTTCGGGCGGCTGCTCGCCACAGGTGACGGTGCGGTGCTCGCGGATCTCCGTCGGCTTGCCGCCGATCCGCGGTGGCGGATCCGGGAGGCTGTCGCGATCGCGCTGCAGCGGTTCGGCGACGCCGATTACGGTGCGCTCCTCCACGAGATGCGCCGCTGGGCTCGCGGAACCGCACTCGAGCGGCGGGCCGCGATCGCCACGCTCTGCGAGCCCAGGCTGCTCGAGGAGCAAGATCGCGTCCGGAACGTCCTCGCCCTTCTCGACCGCGTGACGGCGGAGCTTCCCGAGGTCGGCGATCGCCGTAGCGACGAGTCGCGGACGCTCCGGAAGACGCTCGGCTACGCCTGGAGCGTCGCGGTCGTCGCCTTTCCCGAGGAGGGCAAGCCGCTCTTCGAGCGTCTGCTCGAAAGTGAGGACCCCGACGTTCGCTGGGTCGTCCGGGAGAACCTTCGCAAGAAGCGTCTCGAGCGCATGGACCGCGAGTGGGTCGGGGGCGCGCTCACTCGAGCACAGCCTCAGTAGGCCGAGTGCCGACTGCGAGCCTTTCGACCCCGTCCAGCGCAGCCTCTCTAGCTGTTGGCCTCGCGAACGACGGTGACCGGACAGGGCGCGTGCTGGACGACCTGGTGGCTGACCGAGCCGAGCAGGAGGCTGGCGAAGCCGCCGCGTCCTCGGTTGCCAACCACTACCAGGTCGGCGTTTCGTGCCTCCTGGAGCAGTGCCTCGGCCGGCTGCTCTTGCACCGCCTTGCCCTCGCACTCGATCGTTGACTGCAGCTCCTTTGCTGCTTCAATCGCCTTGTTCACGATGGTCTCGGCGCCGTCGCGGAAGCCGTCGAGGGTTGTTTGGTCGAGCGTGGGGGCGAAGCCGCTGGCGTATACGCCGGGTGGGATCTCCCAGGCGCAGACGACCCGCAGCCGCGCGTGCCGCAGTGCGGCTTCGCGGGCTGCGAACTCGAGCGCCGCGCCGGCGCCAGCTGAACCATCGACTCCGACCACGATCGTCTCCATCACACCTCCAGGTTGGCGTGCCTCTCTCCGCCTCGGGACTCGCTGCGATGATCGCACGGCGATGAGCGTCGAGGCTCGAGGGGTTGCTGTGCCCGAGTGGCTCTTGCTTACGCTGACGGCGGCTCGGGCTGCGGGCCGCTGTAGGCGTTGCAGGGCGTATGCCGCTGGGCCGGCACGAGCCGGAGCTGCACCCGGCTGCCGCGCGGAACCATCCGGCCGGCGGCAGGGCGCTGGCTCTTCACCGACCAGACGGTCGCAGATGCGGCGCACCGGGTCTGCGTCGCGACGAGCCCGGCCCGCCGCACGCGCCGCACTGCCCTGGCCGCGGTCAGGCCGGTGACGTTGGGCACCCGGGTCGCCTGAGCGCTGGTCACCCCCGTCTGGACCTCCGACGTCCCCGACGTCACGAAGAGCCCGACCAGCAGGAACAGCAGGGCGACCACGAGCGAATTCTACGCCCGCTCGAGCATTCGCCCCAGCAATGCGAGGGCGCCCGGCTTGTCGAGCGGCTCGTTCAGGTTTCCGCACTTCGGGCTCTGCACACAGGAGGGACAGCCCCGCTCGCAGGGACATCCGGCGAGGAGCTTGGCGGTGTCGTCGACCCAGCCCTCGAAGGCCTCGAAGCCCCGCTCCGTGATGCCCACGCCGCCCGAGTGGCCGTCGTAGACGAAGATCGTCGGCCGGCCGGTCTGGAAGTGGAGGTTCGTCGAGAGCCCGCCGATGTCCCAGCGGTCGCACATCGCCCAGAGCGGCAGCAGGGCGATCAGCGAGTGCTCCGCCGCGTGCAGCGAGCCAAGGAGCCTCGGCATCTCTTCGAGCTCCTCCAGCATCCACGGCTCCGGGAGAAACCAGATCGCCTCGGTCTCGAACGCGGTCTGCGGCAGGTCGAGGGCGACGAGCTCGATGCTCTCCTGCGTCTGGATCGAGCGCTTCTGGTAGCCGACCACCTGCTCGGTCACGACCACACGGCCGAAGGCGAGCTGCAGCCCGAGCCGCTCCTCCTCTCGCAGCGGCTCGACGATGGCGGTCGTCGTCTCCTTCTTGGCCTGCGTGTAGTAGTCGCCGGCAAACGGCTCGACGACTGCGATGCGAGCGCCGAGGTCGAGCGCCTGGACACGGTAGCTCTCGCCGAGATGCAGGTAGATCGCGCCCTCGTGCACGGTCGAGTACGCCCGCTCCAGCTCGCTGATCCCGAGCAGCGTCCCGCTGGCGCCGTCGACGATCGAGAAGGCCTCCGGCGAGGTCGAGCGGAGAGAGACCCGTGCCGCCGGGTAGTCCCGGCCGGCCCAGACGTAGCCCGCCCTGGTCTTGCGCAGCTCCGGAAGCGCGGACGCCCGTTCGAGCGCAGCGTCTCCGAGCAAGGCGCGGTCCCGGTCGTCGAGCGGCGCCTCGAAGGCCGCCGCACGCACGTGCCCGTCGAGCACGCGCGGGTTCTCGTGGTCGAGGATGGCCGCTTCGACCCGGCGCCCGAGCAGTGCCTGTGGCTCGCGCATGAAGTACTGGTCGAGCGCGTCCTCGCTTGCGACGAGAAGCGCGAGCCCATGGCCTCGACGCCCCGCGCGGCCCCATTGCTGCCGGAGCGACGCGACCGTCCCGGGAAAGCCGACCGAGATGACGCAGTCGAGCAGGCCGACGTCGATCCCCAGCTCGAGCGCGTTCGTCGCCGAGACGCCGAGCAGCTCGCCCTCGAGGAGCCGCCGCTCGATCTCGCGCCGCTGGACGGGCGTGTAGCCGGCGCGATAGGGCGAGAGCGCCGAGGCGTCTCCCAGCCGGTCGGCGGTGAAGCGGTGGATCAGCTCGGCCGCGCGGCGGCTCTTGGCGAAGCAGAGCGTGCGCAGGCCGCGCGAGACGAGGTCGGCCATCAGCCTCGAAGCCTCGCCGAGCGGGCTCGCGCGCAGTCCCAGCTCCTCGTCGGTGAGTGGCGGGTTCCAGAGCGCGACCGTGCGCTCGGCGCGGGGGGCGGCGTCGTCGCCGATCACCGTGGTCTCGGCTCCGAGCAGGCGCGCACCCAGCTCTCCCGGGTTGGCGATCGTGGCGGATGCGAGCAGGAATTGCGGCTCGGCTCCGTAGACCCGGGCGAGCCGCCGCAGCCGGCGTAGCACGTTCGCGACGTGCGACCCGAACACGCCCCGGTAGACGTGCGCCTCGTCCACGATCACGTAGGCGAGATTCGAGAGCACGTCGCCCCAGCGATCGTGATGGGGGAGGACGCCCACGTGGAGCATGTCCGGGTTCGAGAGGATCAGGTTGGCCCACTTGCGGACCTGCCAGCGGCGCTCCGAGGCCGTGTCTCCGTCGTAGATCGCCGCCCGCAGCTTCGGGAGCTTGAGCTCGCCGAGCGACCGCAGCTGATCCTGCGCCAGCGCCTTCGTCGGGTACAGGTAGAGAGCCCGCCGCTTCGGCTCGCGCGCGAGAGCGTCCAGGACCGGCAGATTGAACGCGAGGCTCTTCCCGCTTGCTGTGCCGGTCGTGACGACGAGATGCTCGCCGCGACCCGCCGCCTCCCATGCCGCCGCCTGATGGGCGTAGAGCGAGTCGACCCCTTGCGCCTCGAGCGCGGTGCGCACGCGTGAGTCGAGTTCGTCGGGGAAAGGGGCGACCCGCGCTTCGCGCGCCGGTTCGGATCCGAGGTAGGCGAGCTCGTCCCCTTCCAGGAGACCGTTCCAGGAGGCGAGCTCGACAGCCACCAGCCCATCTTGCCGACGCGGGCATACGGCTCGCTTCCCGCGCGTTGTCCCGTCCATGATCGCGCGCTGGTGGCGTGGCTGGACTCGCGCGGACGAGATCGAGCACTACGTCGAGTACGTGACCGACACCGGCGTCCGTGCACTTGCGAGCACGCCGGGAAACCTCGGCGTCTACATCCTCACCCGCGTCGACGGCGACCGCGCCGAGATCGTCGTCATGTCGCTCTGGGAGTCGCTCGAGCACGTCCGCGCCTTCGCCGGCCCCGACGTCGCTCGCGCCGTGTTCTACCCAGAGGACGACAGGTTCCTGGTCGATCGCGACTGGTCGGTCTTGCACTACGACGTGGCGGCTGTGCGTTAGCGTTCGCGAACCGGGGTGCCCCAGTCAGGGGCTGAGATCACACCCGTCGAACCTGATCCGGCTCGCACCGGCGGAGGGAGGAGAGACTTGGACAACACGTTCACGTGCCGCGGAGGCCGGGCTTTGCCCGGCCGCAGCACGCGAAGCGTGGCGTTGGCGATGGGGCGAAGGAGGGGGCCCACGGGGGAACCCTGGGTTCCCCCGTGCTAACCGGCGGAGGGAGCGCATGGTTCCACGATGTCTCACCATTGCCGGCTCGGATTCCGGCGGAGGCGCCGGCGTCCAGGCCGACCTCAAGGCCTTCGCGGCCGCAGGCACGTACGGGCTGAGCGCGATCGTCGCGCTGACCGCGCAGAACACCGTCGGTGTGTTGGCGGTGCACGAGCTGCCGCCGACGTTCGTCCTCGCGCAGCTGGAGGCGGTGTTCGACGATGTCGGTGTGGACGCCGCCAAGACGGGAATGCTCTTCTCCGCGCCCCTGATCGAGACGGTGGCCGATCACCTCGAGGTGAGCCCCGTCCTCGCTCGTCGTCGACCCGGTGATGGTGGCGAGCTCGGGAGCGAGGCTGCTCGAGGAGGACGCGGTCGAGACCCTCGTCGAGCGGCTTTTCCCCCTGGCGACGGTGGTCACGCCGAACCTGGCCGAGGCAGAGGTGCTCGCCGGGAGCGGCTCGAAGGCCGAGCTCGCCGAGCGAATCCACGCTCTGGGCGCCAGGGCGGTGGTCGTCACCGGCGGGCACGGCGAGCCGGTCGACCACCTCTTCGACGGGTCGCGCCACGTCGAGATCCCGGTCGAGCGCCACGACGTTGCGGCGACGCACGGGGCCGGCTGCACCCACTCGGCCACGCTGGCCGCGCTGCTCGCCCGGGGAGAGAGTCTCGAAGACGCGGCGCGCGGCGCGGCGGAGGCGGCCTCGCGGGCGGTGGCGCAGGGCCATCCGGAGCTCGGCGCCGGCGACGGCCCGGTCGACGTTCTCGGCCTGACGGGAGCAGCATGAACGCCGGCGCCGACCTGGCCGCGATCCGCGAGCGCAAGCCCCTTGTGCACCAGATCACGAACTACGTGGTCATGAACGAGACCGCCAACGCGACGCTCGCGCTGGGTGCTCTGCCCGTGATGGCTCACGCCGTCCAGGAGGTCGAGGAGATGGCGCAGGCCGCTTCCGCGCTCGTGCTCAACATCGGCACCCTCTCGGACGAGTGGATCGACTCGATGACGCGGGCCGGGCTCGCCGCGAACGAGGCCGGGGTGCCGGTCGTGCTCGACCCGGTCGGTGCGGGTGCGACGACCTACCGCACGGAGACGGCACGCACGCTCGTCGAGGACCTCGAGCTCGCGGTGGTGCGGGGCAACTCCGCCGAGATCGCGACGCTGGCGGGGCGCGAGGCCGAGATCCGCGGCGTGGAAGCCGTCGGCGGAGACGCGGGCCCGGAGCTTGCACTCCAGGCCGCACAGGCGCTCGGCTGTGTCGTGGCAGCCACCGGGCCTGTCGACCACGTCTCCGACGGAAGCCGCGTGCTCGCGATCGCCAACGGGCACGAGCTGCTGGCGAGCGTGACCGGGACGGGGTGCATGTCGACTGCGATCACCGGCTGCTTCCTCGCTGTCCGCCCGAACGACCCGCTCGAGGCGGCTGCCGAGGCGCTCGTCGCCTTCGGCGTTGCCGCCGAGGACGCGGCGAGCCACGCCGCCAAGCCCGGTTCGTTCCACGTCGCCCTCTACGACGCGGCTGTACGACCTGGACCCGGCGACCCTGGACTCCCGAGCGAGAGTGGGATGAGACTCCACGCGGTCGTGAGCGACCTCGAGACCGCCCGCGCGGCGGTCACGGGGGGCGCGACGGTCGTCCAGCTGCGCTTGAAGGCGTCGACCGATGAGATCGTCGAGGCGGGCCGTGGCTTCCGCGAGCTCCCGGCGACCTTCGTGGTCAACGACGACGTCGAGGCGGCCCTGCAGCTCGACGCCGACGGCGTTCACCTCGGACGCGACGACCCCGGGGCCGAGCGCGCGCTCGCGGCAGGCCTGCTCCTGGGCGCATCGGCCGCATCGGTCGCCGCGGCCCGTGACGCCGAGGCGCTAGGAGCGGCCTACATCGGCGCCGGGCCGGTCTGGCCGACGCCGACCAAGCCGGACGCCGGCCCGCCGATCGGGGTGGACGGCCTGAGTGAGATCTGCCAGGCCGTCGCGGTGCCGGTGGTCGCGATCGGCGGCGTCAACGCTCTCAACGCGGCAACCTGCATCATGGCCGGAGCGGCCGGAGTCGCGGTCGTGCGCGCGGCACGCGACGCGGCAAAGGTGCTGGCGGCGGTTGACGCGGCTTTCTGAGCTGGGCGAGCTCGGGTTGCTCGCAGAGCTGGAGCGCCGCGGCCTCGCGCGCGGGATCGAGCACGACGCCGCCCAGCTCTCCGGAGGACGCGTCGTCACCCAGGACACGCTGGTCGAGGAGGTGCACTTTCGCCTCGCGTGGACGGGCCACCGCGAGCTCGGGTTCCGGGCCGCCGCCGTCAACCTCAGCGACCTTGCCGCCTCGGGAGCCGAGCCCGAGGGGCTGATCGTCACTCTCGGGGCGCCGCCGGAGACTGTGCTCGAGGACGTGCTCGAGCTCTACGAAGGCCTCAACGAGCCGGGCGTGCCGGTCCTGGGCGGCGACACCACGGCCGCAGAGCGCCTGTTCCTGACCGTGACGGCGCTCGGGCGCTCGGAGCGGGTCCCAGGGCGGGCGGGAGCGCGCCCGGGAGACCTCCTGGTCGTGACCGGGCCGCTTGGCGCGGCAGGGGCGGCGTTCCGAGCGTCGCGGCATGCCCGCCCGCCGTTGCGGCTGGCGGAGGGCAGGCGGCTCGCCGAGCACGCACACGCGTTGATCGACATCTCCGACGGGCTCGGGCGCGACGCCGGCCACATCGCCCGGCGCTCCGCGTGCCGGCTCGTGGTCGATCTCGAGATGGTCCCCCTCGCGCCAGGCGCAACAGTCGCCGATCTCGGCTTCGGCGAGGACTACGAGCTCCTCGCGGCGACGCCCACCTCGCTCGGCTTCGCGAAGATCGGCCGCTGCACCGAAGGCGAGGGCGTGGAGCTCCTGCTGGATGGCGAGCGGGTCGAGCTCGGCGGCTGGGAGCACTTCGGCTGAGGCGTTGCTTGCGGCGAATGGACCGCTTGCTGAACCGACTCCCAGCAGGCAACGTACTGGGCGGCAGTGCTTCCATATGTGCTGAAGAGGCTTGCGTGGGCGGTAGTCGTCTTTGTCGCGGTCACCTTCGCCACGTACATCCTCTTCTTCGTCATCCCGACGAACCGGCCCAGCACCAGCAGCAACGTCCAGGGCCGTGACATCACGGCCAGCATCACCCAGGCGACCGGCATCCACGGTCCGGTCTGGCACCAGTACGGCGAGTTCCTGTGGCGGATCGTGACCGTCCAGAGCCTGGGCCGCTCGACCTCGAGCCGCGAGTCCGTCAACGCCCAGCTCAAGCGGGCGGCGCCGATCACGGCATCGCTGCTCTTCGGAGGAGCGGTGTTCTGGATGCTCGTCTCGATCCCGGTCGGGATCCTCTCGGCGCTGCGGCCGCGCTCGCTCTTAGACAGGGCGACGATGATCTTCGTCCTGATCGGGATCTCCGTGCACCCGATCTGGCTCGGGCTGATCCTCGTCTACGTCTTCGGCTACAGGCTGCAGATGTTCCCGCTCGGAGGGTACTGCGACTTCTTCTATGCGGGCGCCAGCGAGGTCTGCGGCGGCCCTCGCCAGTGGGCCTACCACCTGATCCTGCCCTGGATCACCTTCGGGATGCTGTTCGCCGCGCTCTACGTCCGCATGATCCGCGCGAGCGTGCTCGAGACGCTCGAGAACGACTACGTCACCACGGCACGGGCGAAGGGTGCGTCCGAGCTGCGGGTGGTGCGCAGCCACGTGCTCAGGAACGCGTTCCTGCCCGTGATCACGATGCTGGGAATGGACATCGGCATCGCCTTCGGGGGCTCGGTCTTCGTCGAGACGGTCTTCGGTCTCCCCGGGATCGGGAGGCTCGCGGTTCGCAGCCTGCAGCGGCAGGACCTGCCACCGCTGATGGGGATCATCGTGCTCGTGACGGTGGCGATCCTGATCTTCAACCTCGTCGTGGACCTGCTGTACGCGTGGCTCGACCCGCGTATCGGGACCTCGCCGCGCGGCCTGGACGAGGACGACCGCGCCCAGCTGCGGAAGGCGCGGGCGGAGCCCGCGGCGAAGCCTATGAGGGCGTGAAATCCCGGACGAATCGACCGGTCATTTCAGACGCCCGCACGGGAAGAGCCCGCGCGTGCTGAGGACGGCAGCGCAAGCGCTGCCTCAGGCGGGCGTGAGCCACTGCGCCCACGCCTGCTCGTAGTGCGAGCGGGGACGGGCGCCGACGACCGTCTCGCGCGGCTCTCCGCCTTCGAACAGGATCGTCGTCGGGATCGAGAGCACCGAGTAGCGTGAGGCCGTCTGCAGGTTCTCGTCGATGTCCAGCTTCGTGAACTTGACCCGCGCGCCGTACTCCTCCTCGAGCTGCCGGAGCACCGGCTCGACCGCGCGACAGGGGCCGCACCAGGGTGCCCAGAAGTCGACGATCACCGGGGTCTCGGCCTGCAGGACCTCCTGCTCGAAGGTCGCGTCGGTGAGCTCGTTCACGCGGCCAATGCTATAGGCGCCTCGCCGCTGCCCGGAGGCGCAGCAGCGGCACCTTCCAGATCGCCTCGAGGACGATGCTCCTGCTCATCTTCGAGCCTCCGCGCTCCCGGTCGGCGAATGCGATCGGCACCTCGACGACGCGGAAGCCGGCGCGAAGCGCGCGGTACGTGGTCTCGATCTGGAAGGCGTATCCGCGCGAGGAGATGGCGTCCAGGTCGAGTGTCTCGAGCACGTCGCGGCGGAAGCACTTGAAGCCGCCGGTGAGATCGTGGACGTCCACGCCGAGCACGTGGCGGGCATAGGTGGAGCCCCCGGCCGAGACGAAGCGGCGCCACCGCCCCCAGTTGCGGATCGAGCCGCCGGGAACGTAGCGGGAGCCGAGCACGACGTCCGCCTCGCGGGCTTCGCGGATCAGGCGCGGCACGTCGCCGGGATCGTGCGAGAAGTCGGCGTCCATCTCGAGAATCAGCTCGGCGCCGTCGGTGAGGGCGTGTCTGAAGCCCGCCAGGTAGGCGGGCCCGAGGCCCTCCTTGGTCGCCCGATGCAGGACCTCGACGTAGTCGAGCTCGGCCGCGAGCCGATCCGCGAGCTCGCCGGTTCCGTCAGGCGAGTTGTCGTCGATCACGAGCACCGCGACCTCGTGCTCGCCCAGAGCGCGGACGATCCCCTCGAGGTTCTCGCGCTCGTTGTAGGTGGGCAGGCAGACGGTTGCGCGCACGTCCATATGATCGCGTGCAGTGGCGAACGCGAAGACGCTTCCCCGCAACGCGGACGTGGCGGAGCAGCTCGAGCTCTTGTCCGACCTGCTCGAGATCGAGGGCCAGCCGCCGTTCCGCGTGCTCGCCTACAGGCGCGCCGCGACGCGCATCCGCGAGAGCGGGACTCCGGTCGCGCAGCTAGCGCTCGACGGCAAGGCCAAGGAATTGCAGGGGATCGGGGCGACGATCCAGGAGAAGATCGTCCAGATCGTCGACACCGGCGAGATCGAGGCGCTCACGAAGCGACGCAAGACGATCCCGCCGGAGGTGGTCGAGTTCCTGAACATCCCGGGGCTCGGCCCGAAGACCGTGCGCAAGATCTGGCAGGAGCTCGGCGTCACCACGCTGGCCGAGCTCAAGGAGGCGGCGCGGGCGCAGCGCCTGCGGACGCTGCCGGGGCTCGGCGCGAAGCTCGAGGAGAACGTGCTGAAGGCGGTCGGCCGCAAGAAGAAGGCGTCCGGGCCTTTGCGGACGCTGCTCGGGCAGGCGCTGCCGGCGCTGCTCGCGGTGGTGGAGGTGCTGCGAGAGCACCCGTCAGCCGAGCGGGTCTCGGAGGCTGGGAGCGCTCGTCGTCGCAGGGAGACGGTGCGCGACCTCGACATCATCGCGACGGCCAGCGACCCGGCCGCGCTGACCGAGTACTTCACCGGCCTCTCGTGGGTCTCGGAGGTGGCGGCCAAGGGGCCGACGAAGGCGACTGTGGTCTCGCACGAGGGCTTTCGCTTCGACCTGCGGGTGGTGCCCCCGGAGTGCTACGGCAACCTGCTCCAGCACTTCACCGGCTCGAAGGCCCACAACGTTGCCCTCCGGGAGGACGCCGTGCGGCGTGGCCTCTCGGTCTCGGAGTACGGCGTGACCGAGGTCGAGACCGGTGAGGTGTTCACGGCCGAGGGCGAGGAAGAGCTCTACCAACGGCTCGGCTACCAGTTCATCCCGCCCGAGCTGCGCGAGAACGCCGGCGAGCTCGAGGCGGCGCGGAAGGGCGAGCTGCCCGTTCTCGTCGAGCCCTCGCAGCTGCGCGGCGACCTGCACACGCACACGCACTGGTCGGCGGACGGAAAGAACACGCTGACCGAGATGGTCGAGGCCGCACGGGCGAGGGGCTACGCCTACTACGCGATCACCGACCACTCGCACTACCTGCGCGAGGGCCGGATGGAGCTGCAGGCGAAGGAGATCGACAAGGCTGCGAAGCAGGTGGCCCCGATGCGGCTCCTGAAGGGCGTCGAGGCGAACATCAAGGCGGACGGGACGCTCGACGTTCCCGACGACGTGCTCGCGGAGCGCGACTGGGTGGTGGCCTCGATCCACACGGCCTTCGATCGCGACCCGACCGAGCGCGTCCTCGCCACGATGGAGAACCCGCACGTCCACTGCATCGGCCACCTGACCGGAAGGAAGCTGAGCCGCCGCGAGCCGATGGAGATCGATCTCGAGCGCGTGATCGAGAAGGCGCTCGAGACCCGGACGCTCCTGGAGATCAACTCGCAACCGGACCGGCTCGACCTCCGCGACGTGAGCGCGCGGGTGGTCGGCGAGGCGGGCGTGCCGATCGTCGTCTCGAGCGACGCGCACCAGGTGAAGGCGCTCGACTACGTCCAGTTCGGAGTTGCCCAGGCCCGGCGCGCCTGGCTGACCGCGGACCAGGTCGCCAACACCCGGACCTGGGCGCAGCTGAGGAAGCTGATGAAGAAGTGAGCCTGAGCGAGGATGGTGTCGCTGCGGTCGAATGGCTCGAGGCATACCTCGGGCGTGTCGGCGAGCTCCCGGTGCTCGCGCAGGTCTCGCCCGGCGACGTGCGCGCGGCGCTGCCGGCCGCCGCGCCAGAGCGCGGCGAGGAGTTCTCGGCCGTGCTGCGCGATCTGGAAGAGGTGCTCCTTCCGGGACTGACCCACTGGCAGAGCCCGCGGTTCTTCGCGTACTTCGCGCCCACCGCGTCGGAGCCGGCCGTGCTCGCCGACCTGCTCGCGGCCGGCCTGAACCAGATCGGGATCCTGTGGCGGACCTCGCCGGCGCTGCAGGAGCTCGAGGAGGTGACTCTCGCCTGGCTGGCGGAGCTGATCGGCCTGCCGGAGAACTGGCACGGGCACCTCGAGCAGGGCGCCTCGCCCGCGACGCTGACCGCACTTGCGGCGGCGCGCGAGGCCAAGCCGGGGCTCGTGCTCGCCTCGGAGCACGCGCACTCCTCGGTCGAGCGAGCGTGCAAGCTGCTCGGCCTCGAGCTCCGCAAGGTCCCGGTGGATGCGGAGTTCCGCTTGCGCCCCGAGATGCTGGAGCCTGACGGCGCTTGCGCGGTGGTTGCCACCGTCGGAACCACGTCGACCACCTCGGTCGACCCGGTCGCGGAAGTCGTCGCCGCGTGCGCAGGGACCGGGACGTGGGTGCACGTCGACGCGGCCTACGCCGGCTCCGCGATGGTGTGCCCGGAGCTGCGCTGGGCGTTCGAGGGGATCGAGGGCGCCGACTCGGTCGTCGTCAACCCGCACAAGTGGCTGCTCACGTCGCAGGGCTGCTCGGCTCTCTGGACGCGGCGCGGCGACGATCTGCGGGCCGCTTTCAGCCTCGTGCCGGACTACCTGCGGACCTCGGACGACGTGGTCAGCTTCAGCGAGTACGGGATCGAGCTCGGGCGCAGCTTCCGGGCCTTGAAGCTCTGGGCGGTGCTCCGCTGCTACGGGCGAGAAGGCGTGCAGGCCCTGATCCGGAGCGGGATCGAGCTGGCCGAGCGCTTCGAGGGCTGGGTTCGCGACGAGCCCGGCTGGGAGCTGTGCGCTCCGCGGCCGTTCTCGGTCGTCTGCTTCCGGCGCGAGGCGTCCGACGAGGAGAACGAGGCGTTGCTGGAGCGCGTCAACGCGAGCGGCGAGGTGTTCCTCTCGGGCACCCGCCTCGACGGCCGCTTCGTCCTGCGTCTGGCGATCGGGAACGAGCGGACGACGCAGGAGGACGTGCAGCTGGCGTGGGACGTCCTGCGCAGGGAGGCCGGGAGCTGACGGCCGAGATCGAGCGGAAGTTCCTCGTCGAGCAGCTGCCGCCCGGGCTCGAGGTCGACTCCGAGGACGAGATCGCGCAGGGCTACCTGGCCACCGGCGAGGACGAGGTGCGGCTGCGCCGGCGGGGCGACCGCTTCCTGATCACGGCAAAGCGCGGGCACGGCTTGATCCGGGACGAGATCGAGGTTCCGCTGGGACGGGAGTCGTTCGAGGAGCTCTGGCCGGCGACAGAGGGCCGGCGGGTCGAGAAGAGGAGGCTCACCACCGACGTCGGCGGCCGCATGGCCGAGATCGACGTCTACAAGGGGCCGCTCGCCGGGTTGACGACGGTCGAGGTCGAGTTCGACGATGTCGAGGCCGCCGAGGCGTTCTCCCCGCCCGCCTGGTTCTCCCGCGAGCTCACCGGCGACGCGCGCTACTCGAACCCTCGCCTCGCGATGGAAGGGCTGCCGGGGCCGGGCGAGGCGTAACATCGACACATGGCTACCGCTACGAAGCCCCTCATCGGCGAAGAGCTCGAGCAGATGTTCGGGTTGATCAAGGGCGCCGACAGCGTCGAGCTGAAGCTGACGGTGCCGGACGCCGACCACCGGTCGACCGTGTCGGCCCTCGGCATGGACCCGCTCGACGCGGAGATCCGCCAGGTGTTCTTCTTCGACACGCCCGACCTGCTGCTCGACAAGCACGGCGTCGTCGTCCGGGCCCGCCGGGTCCAGCGCAAGGGGGACGACTCGGTCGTCAAGCTGCGCCCGGTCGTCCCGAACGAGCTGTCCGACAAGCTGCGCGCCTCGCCCAACCTCGGCGTCGAGGTCGACGCGATGCCCGGCGGCTACGTCTGCTCGGCCTCGCTCAAGGCCTCGCTGGGGCCCGTCGCGGTTCGGAAGACCATTCAAGAAGGGCGCCCTTTGCGGAAGCTCTTCTCGAAGGAGCAGCGGGCCTTCTTCGCCGAGCATGCGCCGGAAGGCATCGAGCTCGACGATCTGGCGGTGCTCGGTCCGATCTTCGTGCTCAAACTGAAGTTCAAGCCCGAGGACTACGACGGCCGGATCGTCGCCGAGCTCTGGTTCTACCCCGACAGCACGCGGATCCTCGAGCTGTCGACCAAGTGCGCGCCGGCCGAGGCCTTCCAGACGTCGCTCGACGCCAGGGAGTTCCTGCGCAACCGCGGGGTCGACCTCTCCGGCGAGCAGCAGACGAAGACCAAGACCGCACTCAGGTACTTCTCGAAGAACCTTCCGGCCGCCGCGTCCTAGCCGCGAAGCGCCGCGAGCGCCTCGTCGTGGAGCGCCACCCGGTAGCGCCACAGCGCTCGCCGCGTCGCGAGCAGGGCCGTGCGGATCGGGCCGGCGAGCTCGTCGGCGGTGCCCCAGCGCGCCTCGGCGATCTCGTGGCGGTCGAGCGGGTCCAGCTCCTCGGCTGCGGTGCGAGCGGAGAAGACGAGGGTGCGCCAGTCGATGGTGTCGCGGCCATGCCGGAAGCGCGCGGTCGTCGCCACGAGGAACCGCTCGAGCTCGATCTCGACGCCGAGCTCCTCGAGAGCCTCGCGGCCGACGCCGTCCTCGAACCGCTCGTCTGGCCGGGTCCCGCCGCCGGGGGGCCGCCAGAGGTTGGCGGTGTAGTGCGGCTTGCGAATCAACGCCAAACGGTCGCCGTTGAAGACGAAGAAGGTGACGTCGTGCCGGCGCGAGGGCGAGCGGCCCGCAAGCGCGAGCTCGTCTGCAGAGACCTCTCCGTCCCAGACCAGCGGGCATGGCTCGCCGTAGCGCGCCTCTAGCTGAGTCAGCACGGCCTCGGTGACGTGCATCCGACCGATGGTACGGTCAGCGCGTGGCCAGAGTCCGCCGCCTCCGACGAGAGGCGCCCGCGCTCGAGCTCCTCGCCGCGACCCTGCCGGAGCTGCGGCTCGGTCTCTCCGAGCCCGCCGCGCGCACGGTCGCCTACGAGGTCTTCGAAAAGCTCGGCTTCGGCGCGGTCGCCGTCACCGACACCGCCCGCGTGCTCGCCTTCACCGGGGCGGGCGCCGATCACCACGGGCCCGGCGACGAGCCCATCCGGCCGGTCTTCGACGCCCTGGCGGCGCAGAAGCCGCTGGTCGCGCCGCTTGCCCTGCGGGTCGCCTGCGGCCACCCCGAGTGCCCGCTCGGTGCGGCGGCGGTCGTGCCGCTCCGGCGATCGGACGGCCCGGTCGGAGCGCTGGTCGTCTACGCCACCGACGGGGCGCCGCTCGACGAGGACGACGTCGACCTGCTCGCACAGCTCGGCGAGCAGCTCTCGGCGCAGCTGCAGCTCTCCGAGCTCGCCGGGTCGGCCCGCGCGGTCGCCTCGGCCGAGCTCCAGGCGCTCCAGGCGCAGATCGAGCCGCACTTCCTCTTCAACTGCCTGAACACGATCGCGAGCTTCACGCGCACCGAGCCGGAGCGGGCGCGTGAGCTGATCCTTGCCTTCGCCGACTACTGCCGCTGGACGCTGGCGCGGCCGGGCGAGTTCATCTCCCTGGAGGAGGAGCTCCGTCACGTGCGCAGCTATCTCGCGCTCGAGCAGGCGCGCTTCGGCCCGCAGCTCCAGGTGAGGATCGACGCGACCCCGGAGGCGCTGGCGGTCCGGTTGCCGCCGTTCCTCGTGCAGCCGCTCGTCGAGAACGCGGTCAAGCACGGCAAGACCGAGCGGCCGCTCGACCTGATCGTCCGCGCGCGCGTCAGGCGCGGGCGGCTGCGCGTGACCGTGAGGGACGACGGGCGGGGGATCGCCCGCGAGGCGCTGGAGCGGGTGCTCGAGCCGGGCACGAGCGAGAGCGACGGCCTCGGGCTGGCAAACGTCCACGGGCGCCTCACCGCCTTCTACGGTGAAGGAGTGCGCCTGAAGTCAGGTGTCTTCGGCACGGTCGTGCGCCTCCAGGTCCCGGCCGCGTGAGCGGCCAGGTGGAGGGGGAAGCGGGGAACCGGGAGGTGCCCCCGAGTGCCCTCCTCGGCGGAGCCGAGGCGATCTCGAAGAAGGGGGCTCGTGGGCCGGACGGACGGAGCGGAGGCTGCGTGATCCGCGCGCTGCTCGTCGATGACGAGGCTCCCGCCCGCTCCGAGTTGCGCTACCTGCTCGCGAGCCACCCGCAGGTCGAGGTCGTCGGGGAGGCGGCGAGCGCCGCGGAGGCTCTGAAGCTGGCGGCGGCGGTCCCGTACGACGTGGTCTTCATCGACGTCGAGATGCCCGGGCTCTCGGGGATCGACGCGGCGCGGCTCGTGCACGGTCGCGGCGGGGACGGCACGCCGCAGCTCGTCTTCGTGACCGCGCACGAGCAGTACGCGGTCGATGCCTTCGCGGTCGAGGCGCTCGACTACCTGCTCAAGCCGGTCGATCCCGAACGCCTCGCCCAGGTGGTGCGCCGGCTCGACAGCCGCACAGCGGCGGCCGCACCCGTCGAGAGGATCCCGGTCATGAGCGGAGGGGAGACCATCCTGCTCGACTGGGACGACCTGCATTTCGCCCGGGCCGACGGCGACTACTGCCGCGTGCACACCTACGATCGCTCCTATCTCTGCACCAGGTCGCTGCGGGCGCTCGAGGAGACGCTTCCAGTCGACCGCTTCGCCCGCATCCACCGCTCCTACCTGGTCAACCTCGGCAAGATCGCCGCGGTCAGGCGTCTGGGCTCCGACCGGCTCCGCCTCACGCTCGACGACGCGGAGCGGACCGAGGTCGACGTCGCCCGCCGGCAGAGCAAGGCCGTCCGCGAGCGACTGAGGGTGTAGAGAGTGCCGCCCGCCGCGCTGGCCCTCGCGCTGGGGGCCGCCTTTCTCCACGCGCTCTGGAACCTGTTCCTCGCGCGTGAGGTCGACACGGAGGCGGCGACCGCCGTCGCCCTGCTGACGGTGGTGGTGGTGCTGGCTCTGCCGGCGGCGCTGACGTGGCGGGTCGAGGCGGCCGCGGTGCCGTACGTGGTGGGCTCGGCGGCGCTCGAGCTCGCCTACTTCGCCCTCCTCGCCGGGGCGTACAGGCGCTACGAGCTGAGCCTCGTCTATCCGGTCGCGCGCGGCCTCGCGCCGGTGCTCGCCCTCGTGCTCGTGCTCGCCGGAGGCGGCGCGGCGCCCGCCACGGCCGGGATCGTGGGCGTCTTGGTGATCGCCGCCGGCGTCTTGTTGATCCGGGGCCTGCGGGGAAGCCTTCGGGGGCTCGCGCTCGGCACGCTGATCGCGGCCACGATCGCGGGGTACACGGTGCTCGACCGGCACGGCATTCACCACGCGGCGGCGCTGCCGTACCTGCTGCTCGTGCTCGTCGCCCCCGCGCTGCTCTACGCCTCGGCGATCGGCCGTCGCAGGCTGGCCAGGACCCTGCGCCCTGCGACCGCTGCGCTCGGGCTGCTGGCCGGGAGCGCGTACCTTCTGGTGCTGCTCGCGCTCCGGCTGGCGAGCGCGCCGGCGGTCGCCGCGGTGCGCGAGACGAGCGTCGTGATCGCGACGGGGCTCGCGGCGGTCGTGCTGGGGGAGCGCGTCGGGCCGCCGCGGCTCGCGGGAGCAATCCTCGTCGCCGTCGGCGTAGCCCTGCTGGCGCTCTCCTAGCGGAGGGCTTGACGAAACGCCGGCTGTGCCGCAGGAGCACGCTGCTCGCCCCGAGGCGGCGTCCTCAGTCGCACCCGTAGCCTCCGGCTACGAGCACTCCCTGCGTCCCTGCCTCGGAACGACCATCGCACTCCGGCGACGAGCGCCGTTCCGCCAAGCCCTCCTAGAGGAGCCGCAGCAGGTCGAGCAGCTGCGCAGGCGAGTCGACCACGACGTCGGCTGCCTCGCGCAGGCCAGGCGGCGCCTCGGGCGAGGCAACGGCGACTCTGATCGCCACTTCGAGACCGTCGAGGCCGCGGAAGGCGTCGAGATCGGTCGTGTCGTCGCCGGCGTAGAGCGCCCTCCGGAGCCCTCGCTCGGAGAGTAGGGACGAGACCGCCGTGCCTTTGTCCGCATCCACCGGCGGACGCAGCTCGAGCACCTTGCGGCCCCAGCGGGCCTCCAGGCCCACGGCCTGCGCACGTTCCGCCACCTCCTCGAGCGAGGCCCGTGCAGCATCCTCGTCCTCTGCCTCCCGCCAGTGGAGCGCCACGGTGAGGCCCTTGTCCTCGAGCCACGGCCAGTCGAGGGCCGCGAACTCCCTCAGGGGAGCCCGCCAGGCGTCCGCTTCCGGCGCCAGCTCCAGCCCGTGCACACCCGCGTAGACGATCCCGTCGACACCCACGAGGCGCCTGGCCTCGTCGCCCGTCCGGCCGCTGATGCACGCCACGAGCGCGTAGCGCGAGGCGAGCCGGCGCAACTCCGCTCGGGTTTCGTCCGGAACCCGGGCCAGCTCCGGCCTGGCGACGATCGGGGCGAGGGTCCCGTCCACGTCCAGAAGCACCGCAGCCCGGCCGGGATCGTCGCTCAACCGGGCCAGCGCATCCTCCACAGCCCGCAGAATACGGCGGTGCGGCTCCTCGCCATCGGACTGGTCGCCGGCTTCTTCAGCGCGCTCTTCGGCGTCGGCGGCGGAATCGTGGTCGTTCCGCTCTTGCTCCTGTACGCGCACTATTCGGAGCGGCCCGCGATGGCGACGTCCCTGGCCGCGGTCGGCCCTGATCGCCCTCGTCGGAGCGGTCAGCTATGCGCTGCACGGCGAGGTGAAGCCGGGCGCCGCCGCGATCGTCGGCCTGCCGGGCGCTGTCGGAGCTGTGGCCGGTGCGTCGCTTCAGCAGCGACTCGCCAACCGAACCCTCTCGCTCGCCTTCGCGGCGCTGCTCGCCGCCGTCGCCGTCTGGCTGCTCGTCTGATGTGGGCGCTGCTCCTGGCGGGGTTTCTCGGCCTCTGCGCGGGCGTGCTCGCGGGGCTCTTCGGCATCGGCGGCGGGACGCTGTTCGTGCCCACGCTCGCGCTCGTCCTCGGCCTGACACAGCTGCACGCCGAGGCGACCTCGCTGCTCGCGATCCTCCCGACGGCGGTCGCGGGCGCGTGGCGGCAACGCCACTACGGAAACGTGAACCGGCGCGCCGCGCTGCTCCTCGGGCTCGCCGCCGTGGCCGGGGTCGAGGCGGGTGTGCAGGTCGCCGAGCTGCTGCCGGAGCACGCGCTGCGACGGCTGTTCGCGGTGCTCATGCTCCTGGTCGCGGCCCAGATCGCGGTGCGCGCGTGGCGCAAACCGGCCTATCCTTCCTGACGTGGCGACTCACGAGGAGATCTGGCTTCCCCTCGTCGACGAGCCGATCGGCTCGATCGTCGGAGCAATCCAGCGCGAGCACCCGGAGATCGACGCCCTGGTGGACTCCCCCCGCAAGCTGCTTGCATTCCGCACGTTCGCCTACATTCGCGTCGGGATCCTGCTCGGCAGCCTGCTGGTCGAGCACGACGTCGAGCCAGGAGGCTCCGTGACGTGGGCCGAGCAGTTGCTGCAGGAGCCGGAGCACCATGAAGAGGTCGTCAGAGAGGTCATGGCGGTCGCCACGGAGATCGCCGCCGACCCCGCGTATGCAGAGGATCTTCCCGTCGGCCCGGACGAGGCCGAGCGGGCGCGCTTCGTCGAGTTCGCGAAGCGCCGCCTGGGCGCGGACTCATAACGCGGGCGGGGCCCTTTTTCGCAACGGCCGCGATTCTTTGCTGATAATGCAGGACGGTGGGGAAGCGGCTTGGCTACACGGTTCTCCTCGCGGGTGTGCTGCTGCTTGCCGCCGGCTCGTCGGGGGCCGGCGGCGCGCGCGCGACCGCGGGCGCTTCGGCCCGCGCGTACGCGATCCGGGTGGTCGTGCCCGGCCAGCCCGACGCCGAGTTCGGCTCGGTCTCCGCGCCGCCCGATCACATCGCCTCAGGCTCGAGCTTCGCCTACCCGGCCGACGGCTCGATCGTCACGACCGGCTCGCTGACGGCTTCGGCCTCCAGCGACGCGGGCGCCTCTGCCGCCGCGGGCGCCTCCAGCGAGGTGCAGTCGCTGATCCTCTTCGGCGGGGAGATCATCGCCTCCTCGGTCAAGGGCGACGCGAGGGGCTCGACGAAGGAGCGCACCGCGAGCGGCGACTTCTCGGGCGCCGGCGTGGCCGGGCTGACCGTGCTGGGCCAGGGCGCGCCGGTCGGGCCGAACGGCCGGGTGTCGCTGGCCGACTGGGGCTATCTCATCACCCTCGAGCAGGGCACCGACAGGAGCTCCGAGGCCGGCGGTGCCCAGGGCTTCCACGGGTTCGTCACCGCCCTCGACATCCACCTCACCGCGCCGCACGGCGACCTCCCGGCCGGCTCCGAGATCCAGGTCGGGTACGCGGAGGCAAGCGTGCAGGCCGGCGTGGCGGCGGCGTCCAAGCCGGTCGTGCCGGGGCAGGCGACAAAGCGCAAGGCCGCGAAGACGCCGAAGGCGCCCGAGCCCACGAACCGCGAACGGTCGCGGACGCCGCTCCTCCCCATTCCCTCGGGCCTCCAGCCGCAGCTGACGGCGGGCGGCTACGTCTTCCCGGTCTACGGGCCCCTCGTCTCGTTCGGCGACAGCTACGGCGCCTTCCGCGGCGACGTCTCCGGCAACTGGCATCACGGAGACGACATCTTCGCGCCCCTCGGGGCACCGCTGCTCGCCTGCGCCGACGGCATCGTCTTCTCGGTCGGCTGGAACGACGTGGGCGGGAACCGCCTCTGGCTGCGCGACTCGCAGGGGAACGAGTTCTACTACGCGCACCTCTCGGCCTTCTCGCCGCTGGCCAAGAACGGCCGGCACGTGAAGGCCGGAGAGGTCGTCGGCTTCGTCGGCAACACCGGCGACGCCCAGGGGACGCCGCCGCACCTCCACTTCGAGGTGCACCCGCAGTCGCTGCTCTTCATGGGCTACGACGGGGCGGTCGACCCGACGGCCTACCTGCGAGCCTGGCAGCACCTGCAGGACGTGCGGTTCCTGCCGAACGTCGAGGGCTGGGTGCCGACGATCGTGACCGATCCCGCTCCACGGCCGGCCGCGATCCTGCTCCAGGTGACGGACATCTCGGAGGCGAGCGGGCTCGATCCGGGCTCGCTCCAGCGCGCGATGGAGACCCGCGGCGCAAAGGGCGCCGAGGGACAGGTGATCAGGTCTCTACGTCAGCAGGGCGCCACCGGGCGTCCGTAGTGCACCGGCTCATCTAAGAGGAGTTCCCGCCGGATCCCCCGCCGTAGCCGAACTCCTCCTCGTCGCCGAAGATCCTGTTCTTCAGCCAGCGCCGCGTCTCCGGGCCGGTCAGCGGATTGAAGAGGATTCCGATGGCGATTCCGACGAACAGCAGCGTGCCGTTCCGGCTCTTGTGGCCGTCCGTGCCGCCCTGGACCCGGTTGGCGGCCGAGCGGAGGTCGTCGATCGCGGAGCGGAGCTGGTCCTGGATCTCCGTGTCGGTCGCGACCTTCGCCGCGACGCCGGTCATCCCGCGCTTGCCGATCAGCTCGTGCGTAGACGTCACGGGCAGTCTCGAAAGCGCTGCGGAGGTTCTCGCGCAGCTCCTCGTCCTGGATCGCCCGCTGCACGTAGGGCTTGACGTCGGCAACCCTGTCTTTTGCAGCTTTGGCCATAAGGAAGGCCGTCCTTTCAGTCGCGTGTGAGGGGATTCTCTACCCTCGGCGCGCGCCGTGCTAAACCGTCGGCGCTAGGCGGGCAGCGCGGCCTGCCGCTCCGGCCGTGGAGCGGGCTCTGCCCGGAGAGGCTCGGGCTGCTCGAACGCGACCGCGAGCACCTCCTCGATCGAGTCGACGAGGATGAAGTGGAGCTCCTTGCGCGTCTCGGGGGGCAGCTCCTCGAGGTCGGGCTTGTTCTCCCGCGGGAGCACTACTCGCTTGAGCCCGTAGCGCTGTGCTGCGAGCACCTTCTCGCGCACGCCGCCGATCGGGAGCACCTGCCCGGTGAGCGTGATCTCGCCGGTCATCGCCAGGTCGTCGGCGACCGGCACGCTGCGCACGAGAGAGGCGATCGCCGTCGCGATCGTGATCCCGGCGGAGGGGCCGTCCTTCGGCACCGCGCCGGCCGGCACGTGGATGTGGACGTCGTGCTCGGCGAACCAGTTCTCCGGCAGTCCGAGGTCCTCCGTGTGCGAGCGCACCCACGAGAGGGCGGCCTGCGCGGACTCCTGCATCACCTCGCCGAGCTGGCCGGTGATCGTGAGCCGGCCCTTGCCCGAGTACGCGGTCGCCTCGATGAAGAGCACGTCGCCGCCGACAGGCGTGAAGGCGAGCCCGGTGGCCACGCCCGGGTCGGCGGTGCGCTTGCGCGGGTCCGACGGTACGCGGCGCGGGCCGAGCCAGGAGCGCGCCTTGCGCGCGTCGACGCGAATCTTCTCCGTCTTGCCCTCGGCGATCTCGCGGGCCGCCTTGCGCAGGAGGTCGGCGATGCGCCGCTCGAGGTTGCGGACGCCCGCCTCGCGCGTGTACTCGCGGATGACCACCCGGAGGGCGCCCTCGCTGATCGTCACGTCCTTCGTCGTGAGGCCGTGGGCCTCCAGCTGCTTCGGCACGAGGTACTTGCGCGCGATCCCGAGCTTCTCGTCCTCGGTATAGCCCGAGAGGTTGATCACGTCCATCCGGTCGAGGAGCGGGCCGGGGATCGTGTCCAGCTGGTTGGCGGTGCAGATGAACAGCACCTTCGAGAGGTCGAACGGCAGGTCGAGGTAGTGGTCGCGGAAGTGCGAGTTCTGCTCCGGGTCGAGCACCTCGAGCATCGCGCTCGCCGGGTCGCCGCGGAAGTCGGCGCCCATCTTGTCGATCTCGTCGATCAGCAGCACCGGGTTCTTCGACTCGGCGTCGCGCAGCGAGCGGATGATCGTGCCCGGCATCGCCCCGATGTAGGTGCGCCTGTGCCCGCGGATCTCGGCCTCGTCCCGCACGCCGCCGACGGAGATGCGGACGAACTTGCGCCCGAGGGTGCGGGCGATCGACTGGCCGAGCGAGGTCTTGCCGACCCCGGGTGGGCCGACGAAGCAGAGGATCGGGCCGGAGAGGTCGTTTTTCAGCTTCGAGACCGCGAGGTACTCGATGATCCGCTCCTTGACCTTCTCGAGGTCGTAGTGGTCCTCGTCGAGGATCGTGCGCGCGTGGTCGAGCTCGAGGTTGTCCTCGGTCGTCTCGTTCCACGGCAGCGAGAGGATCCAGTCCAGGTAGGTGCGGATGACGCCGTACTCGGCCGAGGCCGGCGGGAGCTTCTCCAGGCGCGACAGCTCGCGGTCGGCGGCCTTGCGAATGTCGTCGGGGAGCTTCTTCGCCTCGATCTGCTCACGCAGCTCGGCCAGCTCGGCCTGCTGCTCGTCACCCTCGCCGAGCTCGTCCTGGATCGCCTTCAGCTGCTGGCGCAGGAAGTACTCGCGCTGGCCCTTGTCCAGCTCCGACTGGACCTGCGACTGGATCTTCGTCCCGAGCTCGACGACCTCGAGCTCGCGCTTGAGGATGCGGAGGACGTCGCGGAGGCGCTCGGTGACGTCGACCTGCTCGAGGAGCGACTGCTTCTCCTCGGTCTTGAGCCGGAGCGTCGAGGCCACGAGGTGCGAGAGGGCGCTCGGGTCGTCCACGTTGGCCGCAGCGAGCTCGAGCTCGGCCGGCAGGTACGGGACGAGCGAGATCAGGCGGCCGAACTCGTTCTGGACGGTGCGGGTCAGCGCCTCGAGCTCGGGCGTCTCCTCGATCACGTCCGGCAACTCGGCGAACTCGGCGACGAGGTACGGCTCGTCCTGAATCCGGCGCTCGAGCTTGATGCGCCCGATGCCCTGGACGAGGATCCGCAACGTTCCGTCGGGGACGCGGAGCATCTTGTGGACGATCGCCGCGGTGCCGACCTCGTTGAGGTCGTCCCAGCCCGGTTGCTCGACGTCCGGGTTCTTGACCGAGACCAGCGCGAGCACGCGCTCTCCGGCGAGCACGTCGTCGACGAGCTTGATCGAGCGCTCCTGGCCGATCGCGAGCGGTGAGACCGATTGCGGGAAGATGACCGTCTCCTTGAGCGGCAGGACCGGCAGTGCCGCCGGGATCTCGACGTCGGTCGGCTCGAAGGCCTCTTCGAGGTTGAGCTCGCTCAAGCTCGGCCTCCGATCGTGATCAGGACGCGCTCGACCGTCGCCGGCCTGGCGGCGATCGGGAGCACGACCGTCAGCATCCCCTGCTCGTAGCGCGCCGTGGCTGCGCTCGTGTCGACGGGCTCGTCGAGCGGGATCCGGCGCTGGAACGGGCCGTACTCGACCTCCATCTGCTGGTAGCGGCCACTCAGAGGCGGGCGCCGCCTGACACCTGCGACTACGAGGACGCGGTCGGCTGCCACCAGCTGGAGCTCGGAAGCCTCGACGCCCGGCAGCTCCACGACGACGTGCAGCGCCGGGGGGTCCTCGCTGCGCACGCAGTCGACCTGCGGCCTGAAGCCGCGGCGGCCTCCCGCGAAGCGCGGGACCTGCCAGAGCTCGTCGATCAGCTCCTGGATCTCGTCGTGCAGTCGGTCGATGTCGGTGCGCTGTCTCATGCGTCCTTCGGGTGAACGTTAGTGATGCCCCGCAGATACCCGCGGGTCAGAATGTCCTGGCCTAAGTTAGCAACCGCTAGCTTAGCGCCGGCTGTCGGGGAGCCCGCGGCACATAGAGCGGGTCGCCCTTTGCCGCTCGAGGCCACGACCTCGTAGCATCCCCGCCCATGGCGATGCCTCTCAGAGGCGTGATCCTGGCGGGGGGCACGGGCTCGCGCCTGCACCCCCTGACGCAGATCACGAACAAGCACCTGCTTCCGATCTACGACCGGCCGATGATCAGCTGGGCGATCGAGGCGCTCGTGAACGCGGGCGTCCAGGAGCTGATGCTCGTCACGGGCGGGACGCACGCCGGCGAGTTCTTCCGCCTGCTCGGCAACGGCCACGAGCACGGCGTCGACAGGCTCTTCTACGCGTACCAGGAGAAGCCCGGCGGCATCGCCGAGGCGCTCGGGCTGGCCGAGCGGTTCGCCCGCGACGGCCGTACCGTCGTCATGCTCGGCGACAACGTGGTCGAGCGCTCCCTCGCGCCTGCGGTCGAGAACTTCCGGGCACAGGAGAGCGGCGCCCGGATCCTGCTCGCGCGCGTCGCCGAGCCGGAGCACCTGCAGCACCTCGGCGTACCGGAGCTGCAGGACGGGCGGGTCGTGAACATCGTCGAGAAGCCCGACCGGCCGCCGAGCGAGTACGCCGTCACCGGCATCTACTTCTACGACGAGCGGGTCTGGGACGTGCTGCCGACGCTGGAGCCCTCCGGGCGAGGCGAGCTCGAGATCACGGACGTCAACAACTGGTACGTGGGGCAGGATGCGATGGAGTACGACGTGCTCGAGGGCTTCTGGGGCGACGCCGGCGAGTCGATCGACTCGTACTACGAGGTGAACGACTTCGTCCGCGGGAACGGCGCGAACAAGAATGAGAAATGGTCGACGGCGTCCAGCTGATCCCTCTGCGGCGGGTCGAGGACGAGCGGGGCTGGTTCTACGAGCTACGCCGCGAGAGCGCGCTGCCCAAGGCGACGAGGCAGACCAACGTCTCCTTCTCGCGCCAGGGCGTGATCCGCGGGCTCCACTACCACGAGCGCGGACAGGACGACCTTTTCACCTGCCTGCAGGGCATGGCCCGCGTGGTCGTTCTCGACCGGGAGAGCGGCGAGACGTTCACCGAGGACATCGGGGACGAGAACCCGGTCGCCGTCTACATCCCCGGCCACCACGCCCACGGCTTCGAGGCCCTGACTGATCTCCTCTTCTGCTACCACGTGACCGAGGAGTACGATCCCGGCCATCCCGACGAGCAGGGTGTGTGCTGGGCCGATCCGCGCGTGAAGCACCTCTGGAGCACACGCTCTCCGATCCTCTCGGAGCGCGACCTCGCCGCGTGCTCGTAACGGGCGCCGGCGGCCAGCTGGGCGCCGCTCTCCGGGAGGCCTTCCCCGACGCGGACGCGCGCACGAGCTCCGAGTACAACGTGGTCGCGCCGCCCCCGCTCGAGACTGCTCCCGACCTCGTGCTCCACGCGGCCGCGTGGACCGACGTCGACGGCGCCGAGACGCGAGAGGCGCTCGCGGCCGCCGTCAACGTCCGGGGCACGCGCAACGTGGTCGCTCTCGGAGCGCCGGTCGTCTACTACTCGACCGACTACGTCTTCGACGGCTCGAAGCGGGAGCCGTACCTCGAGTCGGACGCGCCGAACCCGCTCTCCGCCTACGGGCGCACCAAGCTCGACGGCGAGCGCGAGGTGCACGAGGGCTGGATCGTGCGCAGCTCGTGGCTCTTCGGCGCCACCGGAAAGAACTTCCTTCGGACGATGCTCGAGCTCGGCAAGGAGAAGGACGAGGTGCGTGTCGTCGACGACCAGCTGGGCTCACCCACCTACGTCGCCCACCTGGCAGAGGCGACGCGCGAGCTGCTCGAGCTGCCGCAGGGAACGTGGCACGTGGCCGCCGAAGGGGAGTGCACCTGGTTCGAGTTCGCGGGGGCGATCTTCGAGGAGGCCGGCCTCGACTGCCGGGTCGTGCCGATCACGAGCGCCGAGCTGGCGCGGCCGGCGCCGCGTCCCGCCTACTCGGTCCTGCGCAGCGAGCGCGCGGGTGCACCGGTCTTGCCGCACTGGCGCGAAGGGTTGCGTGCCTGCGTGGAGCGGCTGCTCTAGGGTTGGGTGCGATGCGTGTGCTCGTCACCGGAGGAGCCGGCTTCATCGGCTCTCACTTCGCCAAGCGCCTCGCCGCGGCCGGTGACGACGTCGTCGTGCTCGACAAGCTGACGTACTCCGGCAACCCCGCGAACCTCGCCGGCGCGAAGGTCGAGCTCGTCGAGGCGGACATCTGCGACCCCGCTGCCGTGGCCGCCGCGGGCAAGGGCTGCGAGGCCGTGGTCAACTTCGCGGCCGAGACGCATGTCGACCGCTCGATTCACGGGGCCTCGGAGTTCATCGAGACGGACGTGCTGGGCACCTACGTCCTCCTCCACTGGGCGCGCGAGAACGGCACACGGCTCGTGCAGGTCTCGACCGACGAGGTCTACGGGGACGTAGCGGAGGGCGCGTCGTCGCGCGAGGAGGACCAGCTCCGTCCCTCGAGCCCGTACTCCGCCTCGAAGGCCGGCGGCGACCTCCAGGTGATCGCCGCGGTACGGACGTACGGCGTCGACGCGTGCATCACACGAGGCTCGAACACCTATGGGCCGAACCAGTACCCGGAGAAGATCATCCCGCTCTTCGTCACGAACGCGCTCGACGGCGAGCCGCTGCCGCTCTACGGCGACGGCCGCCAGACGCGTGACTGGCTCCATGTGGAGGATCACTGCACGGCGGTCGAGCTCGTGCTGAGGCAGGGAGCGAGCGGTGAGGTCTACAACGTCGGCGGCGGCGAGGAGGTCGAGAACCGCGACCTCACCCGGACGATCCTCGCGCTGACGGGGGCCGACGAATCGCTCGTCCGCCATGTCGAGGACCGGCCGGGCCACGACCGCCGCTACTCGCTGGACGCCTCGAAGCTCCGGGCCCTCGGCTGGTCCCCTGCGCGCTCGCTGGCCGACGGATTGCCCGAGACCGTCGCCTGGTACCGGGACAACCGGGACTGGTGGGAGCCGATCAAGTCGGGCGACTACCGCGCGTACTACGAGAAGCAGTACGCCAGCCGGCTCGCCTGAAGATGTAAACACGCCGTAAATCGGTCGAAAGGTGCGCTACCCTCAGGCTGGTCCTGCCGCGGCGTCCGGCACGAGCAACTACCCGCCGTGAGCCGGGCACTCCGGGGTCAGCGCGATGGTCAGCACATTCGCAGCGGTCGTCCTCGCCGCGCTGGGGCTCACAGGCACCCCCTCGGCGGGGCACGCCGCGCCGTCTTCGCCCGCCTTCTTCGCGGCCGGCCACGGCTGGGGGCACGGCGTCGGCCTCGCGCAGTACGGCGCCTACGGCTACGCCCTGCACGGCTGGACCTACGACCAGATCGTCGCGCACTACTACCCCGGCACGAGCCTCGGACAGGCTCCGCTGAAGCGGGTGCGGGTGCTGCTCACCGGCGGCACCAAGCGTGTGGTGATCTCGTCGACCTCGCCCTTCACGGTTCGCGACGCGTCCGGCAAGGTGCGCAAGCTCTCGGCCGGCCGGCAGGCTCTCGGCCCCGGCCTGAAGCTGAAGCTCGCGGCCGCGCCCAAGCTCAAGGCTCTGCGTGGGCCGCTCGTCTTCTCGCCCGGCGCCGATCCGCTCTCACTCGGGCGCCGCTCCTACCGCGGCACGCTCCGGGTGAGCGTCTCCGGCTCCCTTCGCGTGGTCAACACCGTCGGCCTCGAGCCGTACCTGTGGGGCGTCGTTCCGTCGGAGATGCCGGATCGCTGGCCTGCCGAGGCGCTGCAGGCGCAGGCGGTCGTGGCGCGCAGCTACGCGCTCAGCCACCTGCAGAAAGGCGGCGACTTCGATCTCTACGCGGACACGCGCAGCCAGGTCTACGGCGGGATCGCTGCGGAGGCCGACACGGCCAGCGACGCGGTCACGAAGACCGCCGGCCAGGTCGTGCTCTACCAGGGCCAGCCCGCCGACACCTTCTTCTCCTCGAGCTCCGGGGGTCGGACCGCCAACGTCCAGGACGTTTGGCCGACGTCGCCGCCGCTGCCCTACCTCGTCTCGGTCCCGGACCCCTACGACACGCTCTCGCCGTACCACGACTGGGGCCCGCTGCGCTTCACGCCGGGTGTGCTTGGCCGGCGGCTCGGCGCACGAGGACGGTTGATCGACGTCAAGGCCGATCGCGCTGCGTCCGGCCGGGTGCGCACTCTGACGGTCATCGGGACGAAAGGCGTACGAACGATCACCGGCTCGGCCGCCCGAGCCGCGCTCGGGATGCGCTCGACCTGGTTCACCATCGGGATGCTGAACCTCACGCCTCCGGCCGCGCCGGTCGTCTTCGGCGCCAGTGCACGGCTGGCCGGGGTCGCACGGGGCGTGGGAAAGGTGACGCTCGAGTCGCGACCCTACGGTGGGCAGTGGAAGCCGCTCACGCCTCTGATCTCGAGGAAGGGGGTGGTCGCGGCGACGCTCTCGCCCAAGGTCTCCACCGACTACCGGCTCTCGACCGGCCAGATCCGCAGCGGCGTCGCGCGGCTCTCCGTGGCGCCGTTCGTGCGGATCACGCCCGCGGCGGACCGCCTCTCGCTCAGCGGGCTCGCGCGGCCGCTCCTGCCGAACGCCGCGGTACAGCTGCAACGACTCGACGGGAGCTCGTGGACGACCGTGGCGCGAACGACGGTCGGGGCAGACGGCACCTTCTCAGGGGATGTGGAGCTCACTCCGGGGGCGTATCGTGCGCGTGTGGTCGCCGGGAAGGGCTTTGCGATCGGGCTCTCCAAGGTGCTGACGGTGGTGGCCCCGTGAGGCGTGCGTTGGCGGTTGCCTCAGCGCTGGTCGCCCTCGCGGCACCGGCCGCCGCATACGCCGGCTTCAGCCCGAACGACCCTCTGGCGCAGCGCCAGTGGTACATCGAGAAGGACCGGGTCTTCAACTCGTTCGACTCGTTCAGCGTCCTGCCCCAGCTGCTGACCGTGCGTGTGGCCGTGATCGATTCGGGTGTCGACCTGAGCCATCCGGAGCTGAAAGGCCGGATCGCCGAGGCGCGCACGTTCGTCGGCGGAAGCGTGAACGACACGCAGGGGCACGGCACATTCGTCGCCGGCGAGATCGCGGCGCTGACCGACAATCGACTCGGGATCGCGGGACTCGCCCCTCCGGCGCGCCTGCTCGTGGCGAAGGTCGTCCGTGACGACGGTTCGATTTCGCCTCACGCCGAGGCACGGGCGATCCGCTGGGCGGTCCGCTCCGGAGCGAAGGTGATCAACCTGAGCCTCGCCGGCACCCGTGACCCCGGCGACCCGAACGTCGACGGCTTCTCGTTCCAGGAGCGCCGGGCGATCGACTTCGCCGTCCGCAACTCGGTTCTCGTGGTGGCGGCCGTCGGCAACGGCGCCGACGCGCCGAGCAAGCCGTGGCGGTTCGCGGGCTACCCGGCCGCCCTGCCGCACGTGCTCGGCGTCGCGGCCTACGGCCGTTCGGGCGACGTGCCGGGCTTCTCGAACCGGGACGCGGTCTACGTCGACCTCGCCGCGCCGGGCCAGGACATGCTCTCGCTCTTCCCGCGCTCGCTGACGAAGGGGTTCTCGGGCTGCAAGGAACAGGGCTACTCGAGCTGCGGGCCCGCGGAGTACCGCGGTGCAGACGGCACCTCGTTCTCATCCCCGCAGGTCACGGCGGCGGCCGCCATGCTGCTGGCGCTCAACCCGAGCCTGCGGCCCGACCAGGTGTCGGCGCTCCTCGAGCGCAGCGCCGACGACGCGACGCCGGCCGACGGCTGCGGCGCCTGCACTGTCGGCCGGGACGATCTGACCGGCAACGGGCGGCTCGACGTCACTGCCGCGATTCACGCGCTGCACGGGCCGCTCCCCGCGCCGGACCGCTTCGAGCCGAACGACGACACCGGCCGCGAGGCTCAGGTCGTGTACGGCCGGTCGCTTCACGGCCAGGCGACACTCGACAGCTGGGACGACCCGAACGACGTCTACGCCATCAAGCTCCGCCGGGGCCAGGGCGTCTCCGTGGTCGTCCGCTCGGGCGATCTCGACACCTCGATCGTGCTCTGGAAGCCTGCGCTGCAGTCCCTGGCGCTCGCCACCGACGCGCTCCGGGCTCGGCGCTCGATCCACCCCGCCGGTGCGCTTGAGCGAATCGTCTACCGCGCCCGGTCGACCGGTACGTACTACCTCCAGGTCAAGCTGGCCAAGCCCGGCGCGGGCCGCTACTCGATCCGAATCGCCTCATAGCAGCTCGTCCTCGGGCACCTCGCGGATCTGCCGCGCCGGATTGCCCACCACGAGCGCGCGCGGCGGGACGTCCCCGAGCACGACCGCGCCCGCGCCGACGAACGCCTCCTCGCCGATCTCGATCCCCGGCAGGAGCACCGCGCCGCCGCCGATCCGAGCCCCGCGACGGATGGTCGGGCCCTTGATCAGCTCGTGCCGCCTCTCGGTGCGGCCCATGAAGTTGTCGTTGGTCGTGATCACGCACGGCGCGATGAAGACGCTGTCCTCGAGCAGCGAGTAGGCCGTGATGTAGGCGTGCGCCTGAATCTTGGTCAGGGCGCCGACGGACGTGTCGTTCTCGACCAGCGAGCCGCGGCCGATCACGACGTCGTCGCCGATCGCGCAGCGCTCGCGCACGCAGGCCTGGTCGCCGACGATCACCCGCTCGCCGACCGTCGTCCCGGCGAACACGACGGCGCCGGTGGAGACGATCGTGCCGGGCCCGAGCTCGAGCGGCCGCAGCTCCTCACGCTTGGCCGTCGAGCGCGGTGAGAGCGTCGGCTGTTTGCCGACGACCGCGTAGTCGAGGATCTTGCAGCCCTCGCCGACCACCGTCCCGGGATAGACGACGGCGGTCTGGGCGATCTCCGTCACGCTCCGCGCACCTGCTTTGTGTTGCCTTCGCCGGCCGCTGGCCTGTCTGCGGCTCCGAGGACGTGACCAGACGCGTAGCGTGTCACGCTGGCGCGGCGACCAGGGAGGCCTGCAGCTGCTCGAGCACGCGGACGACCGCGAGCCCGTCCTGCGCCGCGCGCTGTGCGTCGCCCTGGCCGTCGACGAGGTCGAGGAAGTGGCGGCACTCGAGCCGCAGCGGCTCGTCGCTCGGGATCTTCGGGCTGGAGATGTCGCCGGTGCGCGTCTGCCACTCGCCGTAGGTGTGCGTCGGCTGCCACGGCCCCTTCTCGTAGATCGTCACCTTGCGCTCGAGCTCCATGTCGTCGAAGACCACCATCTTCTCCTTCCCGACCACGGTCAGCTTGCGCATCTTGTGCGGGTCGAGCCAGGACAGGTGCATGTGCGCGATCTTCCCCGACGGGAAGCGGAGGTAGCAGAAGACGATGTCCTCGACCCCGGGCGTGAGGAACGAGTTGCCGTGGGCCCACATCTCCGAGGGCTCCTCGTCGAGCAGGTGCAGGATCACCGACAGGTCGTGGACGCCGAGCGACCAGAGCGCGTTCTCGTCCGCCCGAATCTTGCCGAGGTTCTGGCGGTTCGAGTACACGCAGAGCACGTCGCCGAGCTCGCCCGCGTCGATCAGTGTCTTCATCGCCCGGACGGCAGGGTGGTAGAGCAGCAGATGGCCGGGCATCAGCACGAGCCCGTGGGCCTCAGCCGTGGCGACGAGCTCCTCGGCCTCGGCCGCGTTCATCGCCGGCGGCTTCTCCACGAGCACGTGCTTGCCCGCCTCGAGCGCCCGCTTCGCGAGGTCGTAGTGCGTGACCGCCGGGGTCGCAATCACCACGGCGTCGAGCTCCGGGTCGGCCAGCAGGTCGTCGAAGTCGGCGGTCGCGCGCGCGTTCGGGTAGCGCGCGCCGAGGCGCTCCAGCAGCTCGACGTCGAGATCGCAGAGCCAGCGCAGCTGGGCGAGCTCGTCGAAGTTCCGCGCGAGGTTCGGGCCCCAGTACCCGAGGCCGGCGAGGCCGATGGTGGCCGCCCGGGTCACAACTTCCAGACTTTCCCTTGCTCGTGGCCGTTCCTGCCGGTGGCGTTGCGGAAGTCGACCACCAGCTTCGCGTCCTCGACCAGCTGCTCGTAGTCGAGGGACGAGTGGGCCGTCACGATTGCGACGCAGTCGTAGGCACCGGGGTCGAGCGCCTGCGAGGAGAGGCCGAAGGCCGGCAGCTCGGGCACGTGGGGGTCGTGGTAGGCGACCTGGGCGCCCCCGTTGCGAAGCAGCTCGATCAGCTTCAGCGCCGGTGACTCCCGCGAGTCGGACGTGTCGGCCTTGTAACTCACGCCCAGCACGAGCACCTTCGAGCCGTTGAGGGAGCGCTGCGCGCCGTGGTTCAGGGCCTGCGAGACCAGCGAGCGGCAGAAGTAGGGCATGTTGGCGTTGACCTTCCCCGCGAGCTCGATGAACTCGGTGTAGAAGTCGTACTGGCGCGCCTTCCACGAGAGGTAGAAGGGGTCGACCGGGAGACAGTGGCCGCCGAGCCCGGGGCCGGGCTCGAAGCGCATGAAGCCGAACGGCTTCGTCGAGGCCGCATCGACGATCTCCCAGACGTCGAGGTCCATCCGCTCGCAGAGCTGCGCAAGCTCGTTGACGAGGGCGATGTTGACCGAGCGGAAGATGTTCTCGAGCAGCTTCGTCAGCTCGGCCGCCTCGGGCGACGAGACAGGCACGATCCTCTCGACGGCGCTCTCGTAGAGCGCGCCCGCCTTCTTCGTGCATTCCTCGGTGAGGCCGCCGACGACCTTCGGCGTGTTCTGGGTCGTCCAGTCCTCGCGGCCGGGATCGACCCGCTCGGGCGAGAACGCGAGGTGGAAGTCCTTCCCTGCCGTCAGCCCGCTCTGCTCGAGCAGCGGCCTGACCCGCTCGCGGGTGGTGCCCGGATACGTGGTCGACTCGACCACGACGAGCTGGCCCTTCTGGAGCCGCGGCGCGATCTCCGCGGTCGCCTCCAGAAGGATGGTGAGATCGGGCTCGCGCTGCGCCGAGAGGGGGGTCGGAAGGGCGATCAGGATCGCATCGACGTCCCGTAGGGCGTCGTAGTCGGTCGTCGCGGCGAGCCGGCCTTCGTCGACGTGCCGTTTCAGGACCTCCGACGGAACGTCCTCGATGTAGCTCTCGCCGCGGTTCAGCTGCTCGACCCGGTCGGCCTGGACGTCCACGAGCAGAACCCCTCGCCCGGCGTCGGCGAACACCTGGGCGAGCGGGACGCCGACGTAGCCGGCGCCGACGATCGCGATCTCGGGCTTCATGCGGGCCAAGGCGCCGACTCGGCGGCGCCGACCATGGAGGTCGTACCGGCTTTGCCGGTGCGGCCGTCTAACGCCGACTCGGCGGCGCCGACCATGGAGGTCGTACCGGCTTTGCCGGTGCGGCCGTCTAACGCCGACTCGGCGGCGCCGACCATGGAGGTCGTACCGGCTTTGCCGGTGCGGCCGTCTAACGCCGTTTTCTTGGTTCCTGCCACCTAGCCCTCCTGAACGGATGGCCGCTAAGCGTATAGAGGGCGTCCGCGATCCTCGCCGCCGCGCGGCCGTCGCCGTAGAGCTGTGGGGGCTCGCGCGGCATCCGGGCCTCGGCGACGGCCTCGACCAGCCGGTCCGGATCGTCGTCGACGAGCACGTTCGCGCCCGCCTCGACGGTGTCGACCCATTCGGTCGACGGGCGCATCGTCACGCACGGGACGCCGTGCCAGTAGGCCTCCTTCTGGAGACCGCCCGAGTCCGTCAGGATCACGCGCGCCTGCGAGGCCAGGGCGGTCAGGTCGAGGTAGCCGAGCGGCGGGCGGGTCAGGACGTGCGGGCCGAGCTCGAGCCCCTCGGCTTCGAGGGCCACGCGCGTGCGCGGGTGAACCGGGAAGACGACCGGCTCGTCGAGCCTGCGGATCCCCTCGACGAGCCTGCCTAGCCGAGGGGCGCGGGTATTGGCCTCGCGATGCATGGTGAGCAGGAGGTAGCGGCCCGGCTCGAGCCCCAGCTCTTGGAGCGCGTGCGATCGCTGCTGCGCAACCGGAGTCAGCCTCAGGCAGGCGTCCGCCATCACGTCTCCGACCACCTCGGCCCGCCCGGGCACGCCCTCGCTCGCAAGCTGCTCCCGTGAGCGCTCGTCGGGGCACAGGAGCAGCTGAGCAAGCCGGTCGGTCTCGATCCGGTTGCGCTCCTCCGGCATCGACAGGTCGCCGCTGCGCAGCCCCGCCTCGACGTGGGCGAGCGCCACGCCCAGCTGGGAAGCCGCAAGCGCGCCGGCAAGGGTCGAGTTGGTGTCGCCGTAGACGAGCACCCAGTCAGGCCGCTCGTCGCGCATCGGCGGGGTGAGAGCCACGCGCATCGCCTCGGTGTCGGCCGTCCGCAGGCCGAGCTCGTATTGCGGCTCTGCCAGCCCGAGCTCCTCGAAGAACACCTGGGAGAGCTCCGGGTCGTAGTGCTGTCCCGTATGGAGCACGACCTCGTCGATTCCACGCTCGCGCAAAGCGGCCGAAGTGGGTGCCGCCTTGATGAACTGAGGCCGGTTTCCTACGACCGAGAACACCTTCATCGCGCGGCTAGACTACGCGGCGCTTCGGGCCGTTAGCTCAGCTGGTAGAGCAGGGGACTCTTAATCCCAAGGTCGAAGGTTCGATCCCTTCACGGCCCATCTCGAACCTCCTGGCTACGGCCAAACCGCGTTGTTAGGTCGGTCAGGTGACGGAGAGGCCAGAAATGGTCGCCTCGTGCTTACCCGGGTGCTGTCCCCGTCGCCGAGGGTGCCAACAGGACGGCTGCGCATGGCAGGGTGGGTTCATTGCAGATCGGTTGATTCGACGCAGAATGATTTTCGAGTTCAGCCGGGTTTTCGGACAGCCGATTTCCACCGGAGCGGTGGAGCCTGGTGCCGCGATACGTTGACGGTGCCCCGGAGACCGTTTCGGCGAGGACGCGCCAGGTTACGCTCCACGCCTTGTGTTCCTCAATATCCTCGCCGCCGTCGACGGCTCCCCCTCATCGCTCCGAGCGCTCGAGCAAGCGATCGACATCGCGCGTGCTATGAATTCGAAGCTCACGCTGATCACCGTCGCGCCACCGCTGTCGAGTTACGTCACACTCGCCGGCGTCAGCAGCGAGACGATGCGTAGAGAGCTCGAGAATTGGGCGGAAGACGTTCTGCGCGACGCGGCCGAGACGCTTCCCGACGACGTGATCGCTCACCGGGTCCAGCGCAGGGGCCATGCCGGCGAAAAGATCCTGAAGGAACTAGATGGCGGCGGCTACGACCTGGTCGTGCTCGGCTCGCGTGGCCGTGGGCGAGCGCAGGAGGGACTCCTCGGAAGCGTGAACGGCTACCTCCATTTCCATTCCCGCGTGCCGCTTCTCTCAGTCCCCCACGACACCGGCGAGACGACCTGAGCAGCAGCCGGCGCGAGGGCTCTCCCGCCATCATGGGTGCGGAAGCAGGAACGTCGGGGTGTCGTAGCTGTGCGTCACCGCAGTGAGGTGCAGGCCGAGGTGGGCGATCGGCGCGCGGATCGGGGTCGCCTGCATTAGCGGACTCCTCCCTCGTCCGCGGCTGAGGGAGTAGCGCCACTCGCCATGGGCGCGTTCGACCGCAGCGGACGAGAGATGGCCTACTTGCGTAGATCTCGCTGTCGCATGCCGAGGAGCGCGAGCGTCGTGAGCGCAAGTGTCGGGGTCCGAGCTCGTCGCGCGCGTCGGGGAGGAACTCCACGAGAACGCATCCCACGCGGTACACGAGAAACGCCCTGCGGGGCGGCCTTTGGGACTTCCGGAGTTTTCCGTAGCGACAACGGCGGCTTTCCCGTGACGAAGCTGCGGCGCTCCGACGATGTCGGAAGCGCGTTCGGCCGAGAGGCTGGAAGGCATGAAACGGCAAGCCTCAAGCTTCGCCTTTCTCACGCTCCTCCTTCTCCTGACGCTCACCACAACCGCGGCCGGTTCGCGCGCGCGCCGAGCCTTCGCGCGCCCGCGGGTTGCGGACTGGGCGCGTGTGTACAAGAACGAAGATCTGCCGCCCCTGGCCTTCATGCAGGTGGCCAACGCCATTCGCGCAACGATCAGCGGCCCCGAGCTCAAAGATCTGCGCGTGACCAGCAGTCCGCGCGATACCGGCAACCGTCGGCTTCTCACGACCATCAGCCCGGACGGGGACGGCGTTCGCGACAAGGCCGTGGTCCTCTTCAAGCTCGACCAGCCGACGACCGTGACCATGACCGTGATGGCCTGCTCGAAGCACGGCAAGGTCGTTGCAGTGCAGAAGGCTCACTTGCGGGCAGGCAACCAGCGCATCGTCTGGGCACCGCCAGCGAATACCTCTCCGCGCACCTACCTCCTGCTTCTGCGAGCAAGCGCGCACGGTGCCACGCGGGCCTACGGCAACGAGGACTACAGGCTCGCGGAAATGAACCCGGCGCCGGTAGTGCGCGTAGAGGGCGTGAGCGCCGCGTTCACCGCCAGGAGCTACCCACCGGGGGCAGCGGCCCGGCTGCGCGTCACGACCGACGCCTCAGCCTTCACCCTGCAGTTCTTCCAGGCCGGCACCGAGTGGGAGGCGACGGTCGGCGACGAGATGAACGGGGTGCCGGTCAGCGACGGCCGGCTCTTCCGCTGGTCGGCCCACCGAGACACGCCGGGAACGCTCGTGCTGCGGATCGGCCACTGGCCGAACGGGATCTACTTCGCGAAGCTCACGGCCGACGACGACCGCGTCGGATTCGCGCCGTTCGTCGTGCGACCCGGCCGCTACGGGGCGAACCGGATCGCCTACGTCGTCCACACCAACACCTGGGAGGCCTACAACCACCAGGACGCCGACGGCGACGGCTGGGGCGACACGTGGTATGCGAACGACGAGGACCGGAGGGTCGACCTCGAGCGCCCGTACATCCGGCTCGGGGCCCCTCCGAAATGGCGTATCTACGACGTCACTCCTCTGCACTGGATCTACCGGACTGGCAAGAAGGTCGACTTCGTCAGCGACGACGACTTCGAGCGCTTCACGAGCGCTCGACGCCTCGCCCGACTCTACGACCTGATCGTCTTCCCGGGCCACGAGGAATACGTGACGACGCACGAGTACAACCTGATCGCCGGCTACCGCAATCTGGGCGGAAACCTGATGTTCCTCTCCGCGACCAACCTTCTCTGGCGCATCGATCGCTACGGCAACACCATCACGCGCGTTGCGCAATGGCGGCAGCTTGGCCGGCCCGAGTCGAGCATCGTCGGCGTCCAGTACCGTGGCAACGACGAAGGCGAGCATCGCGGGCCGTACGAGCTGACGCCGTACGGGCGCAGATCGTGGGAGTTCGCGGGCGCCGACGAGAGCCTCCTGAGGCCCTGGCGATGGTTCGGGATCGAGTTCGACAAGACAACGTCCGCGTCACCGCGCGGGATCCACGTGCTCGCGCAGGTCAATCCGCACATGCGCGACCGAGGACTGCGCGGGCAGATGACCTACTACGAGCACGGACGCGCGAAAGTCTTCGCGGCCGGCATCCTGAACTTCCCGAGCACTGCTTACCACAGCCCATACGGGCAGGTGCTGGACAACGTTTGGGCTCGGCTGTCGAAGCCCTGATTGGAGCCTTGTCGCGTACGAGTCGTCATACCCGGCCCGACCGCGGACTAGGACACGAAGCGCACGCCTGTGAGGCCTCGCGGAGAAGCTCGCGCCGCCCCTCTGCACCCGGCGTGCGTCGCGACCGCCCAGGCGTTAGCGAGGTCGCGGCGGATCACTACATTTACGCGCTCACCGATTACCGCGAAGTTGACCGCTCGATCGTGTGCTTCGCTCAGGTGAGCAGCCGTCTGAGTGCGAGCGCCGCGAACGAAGCTGCGGTTAGGAGCGCGGCCAGATCCCTCGCGGTAAGGATTCGCTTGAACTCGGCGCCGCTCTCCCGCAGCTCGATGTAGCCGACCGGGCTGACCGCCACGCCGCCACCACCACCACCGCCCGAGCCTTCGTTGCTCTCCACTGCCCCCGAGCCGCCGCCGCCGCCGAACGCGAAGCGCGCCTTTGCAACTGGAATCACGGTCACAGCTTCTCGCTGAACAGGTTCGCCGAAGATGGTCGACACCTGCGCCCGCTGCCCAACTGCCTCTCCGATTCGCTCGAGTAGCTCCGTCACCATCTCCGAGCGCCCGGTCGCCTTTACCGCCATCGCAGGCTCCTTCCCTCTTTCCGACCATCCTGCCTGACCGACGAGCTCAGGGGAAGGGCGAAGCCCGCTCGCTCCGCCAGGGTGGTTGTGGGCGGCCGGCGGACTCCTCGGTGGCTGGATCGCCGCCGCCACCGGCGCCTAGTCCGCCGGGTGCACCATCCAGACATTCGGCTCGAGGTAGAGCCCTTCGTCGCGTTCGCGGTCGATCTCTACCGGAACGAGCGCGCCCGGCACGACGTATGCGCCGGTCTCGGGAAACGCCATCTGCGCCCATTCCTCCCACTCCCCGACCGAGCCTGGGGCGCTCGTCGATTGCGGCGCGACCTTCACGATCTCGGCTCCGAGACGCTCGTGCGTCCTCAGCCACGGGTCGAAGTGAGTCCCGTCCGCGCGGCGCCAACCGATGTATCGCTCCATCGGAGTGAGCGGGTACAGATGCTTGAGGGTCGGCCGGACCGGAGCGATCAGCGCGTCGAGCCCGTGGTCGCGACCGATCTCGGCCATCCGCCGGATCATGCGACTGCTGAGACCCTCGCCCCGGCACTCGGGCGCAATCAAGATCTGCAGCGCGCAGAGCGCGGTCGGCTCCGGAGCTCCCTCTGCGAAGCGCGCTTCGACGACGGCGTCGAGGCCTCCGCTGGGCAGGCTCGCAGCCTCTCCGTCCCACCACGCGGGAACCGCCATCCCCACACCGACGACTTCCTCGCGCTCGTCATCCCAGGCGTAGAACTGAAACTCGGCGTATTCGCCGATCACGCGGTCGAAGAGGCGCTCGAGAACTGGGTCGTGGTACATGAACTCGGGCCAGACCCTCTCCCTGAGGCTGGCTGCGTGTGGAAGCCGGCCGGGCCGCTCGGCACGCGTCGGAAAATCGAGCGCCATCAGGCGGAGCGTCTCAGAGGCGCGATCCCTGGGCGGCAGGGCCGCTACCGGCGACCCTCGGCAGACGTCGGCAACACCGCCGCGATCTGCGGGAATCTGCCGACGCGGCCGATGAGGTGCAAGACTCTCGGGTGCAGATCTCGTCCGGAAGGAAGGAGGGCGTCATGATCGGGGCGCTGCTCGTCGGGCTCGTCGCCGGCGTGGTGGGACGGGCGCTGATGCCGGGGGATCCGTTCCGGCACATGAGCGGTCCCGCCTCTTGGGGTGTGTCCGTCCTCGTCGGGCTTGCCGGAGCGTTGGTCGGGTATGTGATCTTCACGGTCGGCCTCGGCATCGGCGATACCGACGCGTTCGACTGGGGCGGAATCCTCAGCGCGATCATCGGGGTGTTCATCGTGCTCGCGATCGTCGGCTGGGCGATGAAGCGCCGTCAGAGAGCGGGACAAGCCACGACCTGAGGAAGCCACAACCGTAGGGAGGGAGCCCATGGAGCTAGAGTCGGGGCATGTCTGAGCAGAAGATGGTCGAGCTGTTTCAGGCGGCGCTCGCGCACCACGGTATTCAGGACACGATCCTGGCGGTGGGGCAGTTCGAGCCGCGCGGCGTGTCCGGGTCGATGTTCGCCGGGGCCATGATCGGCGACGAGGTCGGCGGATCGGTCGGGTTCGGTGTGGGCGTGCTCGCAGGAAGGAAGGCCGGCAGGACGGCGAGCGGGCTGCCGGCAGAGGTGATGGTGGGCGTCTCCGAGACAAAGGTGTACGGCCTGGAAGGCCGTAGCCGGCGCGAGGAGCCGGGCGACATCCTGTTCACTGTTCCACGCGAGGGGCTCACCGCCAAGGTGCACCAGCGGGTCAACGTCCGCGTGCTCGAGCTGATCGACGAGGAGACGGGCTCGCGAATCGAGCTCGAGGGGAACAGGCTCCCGATCACCCACTCCAAGGATGTCCTGAACGTCCTCGAGGAGTCGGCGGGACAGGCGACCAGCTGAGCAGCGTTCCCTAGCTGTCCGGCTCCCCGCGCTTGAGCACGGTCGTCGCGACCCTGAGGCCGTAGCGTCCGGGCATCAGCACGACGTCCCACACCTGATTGACGACGCCGCCGCCGGGCAGGTCTTCCGCGAGCGTCTCGACCATGTCGTCGGAGGCCTCGAGGATGTCCCCGCCGGCATCGACCACACCGCCGGCCATGCCGGTCGCCATTGGCACGGCCGCCGCCGCGATCTCGACCGTGACCGCGGGCGCGAGCCGCTCGAGGGTCCTACGGACGTCCTCTTCGGCCTCGGCTCGGGCGCGCTCGAGGTCCTTCGCGGCTTCTTCTGGCCCGGCCGAGAAGACCCTCCACCACTTCCAGCCCGACACCTTCCCGGCGCGAACCGACAGCGCGACCGCGAGCACCACCCCGACCACAATCCAGGCGACGGCTAGGACGAGCGCCGCCAGCCACGGGGAGAGGACGGAGGTCAGCCCGAGCATCGCGCCCACGTTTACGAAGGCGAAGGCGGTCAGAAAGGCGACTGCTGCTACGAGGGCCGCGGCGATGTCGCGCGCCGCTCGGCGGACCTGGGGCATGTTTCTGGAGGCGGCAAGCTGCGCCTCGCAGAAGACGAGGACGCTCAGGTCGCGCCCGAGCTGGACGAGCAGGTCGGTTAGGGCCTCGTTCTCGTCCTGCTCCGCCCTTTCGTCGTCGGTCGGGGCGGCGGTCGTGTCCGACGGCTCGGCCACGAGCTCAGGCTAACGCAGGGGGTAGGTTGGGCGCGATGCCGCTGCAGAACCGGGTTTCGCCGCTCGGCCGGCTGATCGCGACTCCCGAGCGCGGGCTCGTCTACGGGAACCGCGGCTGCCTGCACGACGCCGAGGGAAGGATCCGGCGCGGCCACAATGGCAAGCGCTGGATCGCGTGCCGCCTCGAGTTTCGCGGCTGGCACCGGCAGCCGCTGATGCAGCCCGGGCGCTTCACGGAGCTCTTCTTCCTCGACGAAGCGACCGCGCTCGCGGCCGGTCACCGGGCCTGCGCGCTGTGCCGCCGCGAGGACTACGTCCGGCTGACCGCCTTCTGGAGCGAGCTCCACCCCGGCCAGGTCGGCGCCGACGCGATCGACGTGCAGCTCCACCGCGAGCGGCTCGAGCCCGGCACGTGGGCCCGCCGCCAGCACGCAGCGCGGTTCGACGAGCTGCCCGACGGTGCCTACGTGCTGCTCGACGGTGAGGCGTCCGTCGTGGTCGGTGACGCGCTTCTGCGCTGGACGCCGGCGGGTTACAGGCGGCACCGCCGCCGTCCGGCCGGAGGCGATGCGGTCCTTCTCACGCCGCCCTCGCTCGTCTCGGTCCTGCGCGCCGACTGGACGCCCGTGGTGCCGCTCTTGCATCCGTCTGCCTTGCCGCAGGACGGGGACGAGGACAGAATCCCGCGCAGGCCGCAGGCAACCCGATGATCCAGACCTCGAAACAGCTCCTGCTCTCCTGGCTGGCGAACGCCGTCGTCCTCGCCGTGGTCACGGGAGTCCTCAGCGGCGTGACGGCCGACTCGGCCGGGTCGCTGATCAAGGCGGCCGCGCTCTTCGGGATCCTGAACACGATCGTCAAGCCCGTCTTGCGGCTGCTCACGCTGCCACTCGCTGTCATCACGCTGGGCCTGATCTGGTTCGGCGTGGCGATGGTGATGCTGTGGCTCACGTCGCTGTTCATCGACGGCTTCGACATCGACGGTTTCATGACCCTCGTCTGGGCGACGATCATCGTCTGGGTCGTCAACGTCGTGCTCGACTTCGTGCCCGGGCCCTGGCGCGGGACACGCCGGGACTAGGTGGTGCGCGACGTGCCGGGCAAGTCGACCGCGAGTAGCTTCGGCGCCTCTTGTGACGACGCCCGAGCGGGGTAGAGTCTTTCCGTCCAGTCGGAGGTCTCACGGGTCTCCCTGCCATGTCCACGAGCCACCAGATCTCACCGGAGGGCGACGACGTTTTCGCGCACGCGCGCCTGCAGGTGGAGGCCGCGGACGCGGGGGTCAGGTTCCTGGCCGAGGCGGGCGAGGCGCTCGCGGCCTCGCTCGACCGCGAGGCGACGCTCGTGCGCGTGGCCCATCTGGCGATCCCGACTCTCGCCGACTGGTGCATCGTCGACGTCCTCGAGAGCGACGGCGCGACGATCCATCAGGTGGCGGTGGCGGCCGTCGATCCCGCGAAGGAGGACCTCCTGCGCGAGATGCGGATGCTCTATCCGCCGTCGATGGACTCGCCTCAGCCGGCCGCCAGGGCACTGCGGGCAGGCAAGGCCGTCGTCTTCCGTGAGTTCAGCCCCGAGTCCCTGGCCTCGACCGTCCGGGACGACCGGCACCTCGAGCTGATCACGAAGCTGGCGCCACGGGCCGCGATGGCCGTGCCGCTTGTCGCGCGCGGGCACACGCTCGGCGCGCTGACCCTCTCCTGGTCCGAGTCGGACCGCGAGTACGGCGCCGCCGAGGTCGCCCTCGCGGAAGGTCTTGCGAGCCGCGCCGCCCTCGCCGTGGACAATGCGATGCTCTTCGCGCGGGAGCGGGAGGCACGCGCGGACGCGGAGGACGCGGTCGCGCGACTGCGCGACCTCGAGGTGATCTCGCAGGCAGCGCTCGCGCACCTCGATCTCGACAGTCTGCTGGCGAACCTGCTCGACAAGATCCGCACCGTGATGCGTGCGGATACCGCGGTCGCCCTGTTGCTCGAGGAGGAAAGCGAGGAGCTGGTCGCCCGCTGGTCGACGGGCCTCGAGCAGGAGGTCGAAGCCGGCGAACGCGTCTCCCTCGGTCACGGCTTTGCCGGCCGCGTCGCCGAGGAGCGCCGGCCGGTCTTCATCCCCGACGTGAGCGAGGCCGAGCTGGTCAACCCGCTCCTCGCCGAGAAGGGGCTGCAGTCCCTGCTCGGGGTGCCGCTGCTCGCCGAGGGCCAGCTGCTGGGGGTCCTCCACGTCGGGACGATGGAGCCGCGGATCTTCAGCGAGCACGACGAGCGCACGCTGCAGCTGCTCGCCGACCGGGTTTCTCTCGCGATCGAGCAGTCGCGCCTCTACGAGGAGGAACGCGCGGCCACCCGCAGGCTCGAGTTCCTTGCCGAGGCGAGCGAGTTGCTCGGGTCCACGCTCGACCACACCACGGCGCTTCGGCGCCTGAGCACGCTGGCGGTGCGGTACCTGGGCAACTGGTGCCTGATCGACATCGTCGACCCGTCGGGCCGGCTCGAGCGCCTGGCCGTCGCGCACTCCGACCCTGGGCAGATCGACGAGGGCAGCGGGTTCCACGAAGGCTTCCCGCCGAACCTCGGCGCTCCGCACGGTCCCGGCCATGTGATCCGCACCGGGCGGCCCGAGCTGATCCGCCAGGTCACCGACGATCATCTGCGGGAGGCAAGCCGAGGGGACAGCGGCAGGCTCGAGTCGCTGCAGAAGATCGGGATGACCTCGTCCATCTCGCTGCCGCTGCTCGCACGTGGGCGCGTGCTCGGTGCGCTGACCCTGCTGTCCGACCGGCCCGAGCGCCTCTTCGGCGCCGACGACCTGGCAACCGCGGAGGAGCTGGGCCGACGGGTCGCCATCGCCGTCGACAACGCCCGGCTCTTCGACGAGGCCGAGCGGCGCGGCGACGCGGCTCGAGTTCTCGAGCATGTCGCCGACGGCGTCTTCCTGCTCGACTCGGACGGCCTCGTTCGGCTCTGGAACCGCGCGGCCGAGTCGATCACGCTCCTGTCGGCCAGGGAGGTCGTCGGGCGCCCGGCCATGGAGGCGATCCCGGGCTGGGCCCAGATCGTCGAGCGCGTGCCCGTCACGGGCGCGCCGGCGGCCGCGGTGCGGGCGGAGACGCTGCCGATCCAGCTGCCGGACCGTGAGCTCTGGCTGTCGATCGTCGGCGCCGATTTCGGCGAAGGAACCGTCTATGCCTTCCGGGACCTGACCGAGGAGCGGGTGCTCGAGGAGCTGAGGGCGGACTTCGTCTCGACGGTCTCGCACGAGCTGCGAACTCCGCTCGCCGCAATCTACGGCGCGGCGTTGACGCTTCAGCGTGAGGACCTGCGCCTGGAGGACACCCAGCGCGAGAAGCTGCTGTCCATGATCTCCGGCGAGTCGGACCGGCTCGCGCGAACGGTCAACGACATCCTCTGGGCGAGCAAGCTCGACGCCGACCGCCTGCCGATCACGATCGGGAGCTACGACGCCGAGGAGCTAACGCGCACAGTGGTGGACGTCGCCCGGCTCCACCTGCCGTCGAAGATCGAGCTCTCGCTCAAGCTCGAACCGGACCTCCCGCCGGTGGCGGCCGATCCGGACAAGGTGAGCCAGGTGCTGACGAACCTCGTGGACAACGCGATCAAGTACTCGCCCGACGGCGGGTCCGTCGACATCGAGGTCACGAAGCGCGACCACACCCTGCGCTTCAGCATCAGCGACCGGGGGCTCGGGATCGCGCAGGCCGAACAGCGGCGGATCTTCGAGAAGTTCTACCGCGTCGACCCGAACCTCACCCGCGGCGTGGGCGGCACCGGGCTCGGCCTCTACATCTGCCAGGAGCTCGTGCGGCGGATGAACGGGACGATCTGGGTCGAGTCGAGGGAGCTCGAGGGCTCCCGCTTCACCTTCGAGCTGCCGGTAGCGTGAACGTGAAGCGGGCGCCGCGCGGGCGCACCTTTTCGTAGCGCAAGGCGCCGCCGACCGCCCTGGCGTATGCGAACGCGATCGCCAGCCCGAGGCCCGCTCCCGGTGCTCCCAGCTGTCGAGCTACCTCGCCGCGACTGAAGCGCTCGAAGAGGCGCGGGACGAACTCGGGCGCGACCCCGTCGCCGTGATCCTCGACGACGAGGCTGTACACCTCCGAGCGCACGGCCTTGACCTCGACCGGCGGCTGTCCGTACCGGAGCGCGTTCAGGATCAGGTTCGCGGTCACGCGCTCGAAGGCGAGCACGTCCGTTGTCACCTCGTGCTCCGGGTCGACCTTGACCTCGATGTCGTCGAGCCGGCCCGCCGCGATCCGCGGCAGCAGCGCGTCGAGCCGCTCTCTCGGCCGGAACGGCTCCAGCGCGAGCAACAGCGGCTCGGCGTCGAGGCGCGACAGGTCGAGTAGCTGGTCGGCGAGGTCTCGCAGCCGGCCGGTCTGCTCGAACAGGGTCGCGCGAAGCTCGTGCACCTGGCCGCGCTGGAGCTCGTCGCCGCGCAGGTGGAGCGTGGCCGCGATCCCGTGGACCACCGAGATCGGAGTGCGCAGCTCGTGCGAAGCGAGCGCGACGAACTCGTTGTTCCGTGCCTCGGCGTCGGCCAGCCCGCGCAGGATCTGCTCGAGCAGGTCAAGAGCCCGTTCCTCGGATTCCAGGCGAGCAGACATGTCCCCGCCGACGGTTGTCTCCCCGCTCGGGGCGATCGAAACGCCGAAGCGGCCTTTCGGCCGCTTCGGATTCGCTCGTTCGAACTGCTCTTAGAAGCCGGGTGGCGGCGCTTCCTCGACGTAGCCGCTCCGACGGCGTGACCAGTAGCCGGGGCCCGCCCACGTCGACCAGTAGACCATCGAGATCACGCCCCCGACGATCCCCACGATCAACAGGATCCAGCCGATCGTCTGAATGTCGACGCCCGAGACCTCCTTGTTCACCGCGAAGGCCAGGATCGCGCCGCCGGCGATCAGCAGAATGCTTGCTCCGAGTCCCATCAAACCTCCTTGTGTTTGCGGAACCCCGCCTACCCAGATCGGTCAAGCCTGAACCTCGCTCGTTGCAGGAGTTTCGAGCGGCTCGGAAGCGGCGTTCGCTTCCCTCCCTACTCCGCCTCCGCGTCGAGTAGTCTCGGGCGCGGTGCGCAGGGGATCGATCTTCCAGCTGGTCGGGCTCGGAGTCGTGTTCGGCGCATGTGCCGCCGCGGTCGCGCTCCTGGTGCCATGGCTTCCCGATCCCGCAAGCAAGCAGGCCGACCGGATCGACTTCCTCTTCTGGTTCGTGACCGTGATCTGCATCGCGATCTTCGCGCTCGTCGCGGCGGTGATCGTGTACGCGGTCCTGAAGTTCCGTGTCCGGCCCGACGACGACTCGGACGGCCCGCCGGTGCACGGCAATACGGGTCTCGAGATCGCCTGGACAGCGGTGCCGGCGGTCCTCGTCACTGCGATCTCGATCGCGAGCGCGGTCATCCTCACCGAGAACGAGCGGGTTCCGCACGCGGCGGCGGGTGTCCCCCGCGACCCGCTCCGGCCGCTCGTCGTCGACGTCGTCGCCCAACAGTTCGCCTGGCTCTTCAAGTACCCGGGGTACCACAACGCGACCTCGTCGACATTACGCCTCCCGGTCAACAAGACCGTCGTTCTGCGGCTGACTTCGCTCGATGTGATCCACTCGTTCTGGGTGCCCGAGTTCAGCCAGAAGCAGGACGCGGTCCCGGGTCTCATCACGCGGCTCGTGATCACGCCGAAGCGCCTCGGCACGTATCCCGTGATCTGCACCGAGCTCTGCGGTCTCGGCCACGCGTTGATGCGGTCGCAGTCGGAGGTGACGTCGACGTCGAAGTTCCGGGCCTGGGCCGCGAGCCAGCAGCCCGCCGGCGGCAGCGGCTCGGCTTCCGGAGGGCCGTCCGGCAAGGCGCTGTTCGTCTCGAACGGCTGCAACGGCTGCCACACGTTCAAGCCGGCCGGCTCGACGGGAACCGTCGGCCCGGACCTCGACGATCTCACCGCTGAGGCAAAGCAGGCGGGCAAGCCCCTGGAGGACTTCATCCGGGAGTCGATCGTCGACCCGAACGCCTACGTCGCGCCTCGCTACCCGAAGGGGGTCATGCCGGAGACCTTCAAGAGCCTGCCTCCGGCGCAGATCGAGGCGCTAGTGAAGTTCCTCTCCGGAGGCTCGCAGTGACCGAGGCGACGATCGACCACCTGGGCCACGAGGAGCACGCCGTGAAGCCGCCGCCGACCGGCTGGCACCGGCTGCTCGCGCCAGGGTGGCTGCGAGTCCCGTGGATGACGGCGCTCTTCTTCGGCATCGGCGCCGGCATCGTCGTGCTCGTCCGCTGGCTCGAAGGCTGGCACCCGATCTGGGACGGCTCGGTCATCACGACGGTCGAGCTCGCAGCGGTGCCGTTTGGCTTCCTCGCCGGCCTTGGCGGATTCGACTACTGGGCGCGCTACGCCTCGGGCGCGCCGACCCTGCCGGAAGACCATTCCGGCCATGGGGCGAAGAGCTGGCGCGACTACTTCCGGATCAACACCGACCACAAGGTGATCGGGATCCAGTACCTGGTCACCACGGTCGTCTTCTTCGTGATCGCCGGGCTGCTGGCGATGTTCATGCGGGCCGAGCTGGCGCGGCCGGGGATGCAGTTCGTCGACAACCAGACCTTCAACGGGCTCTTCTCGGTCCACGCGGCGCTGATGATCTTCCTCTTCGTCATCCCCGCCTTCGCGGGGATCGGGAACTACGTGATCCCGCTGATGATCGGCGCCCCGGATATGGCCTTCCCGCGCCTGAACGCGCTCTCGTTCTGGCTGTTGCCGATCGCGGGACTCATGATGGTCTCGAGCTTCCTCGTGCCGGGCGGCCCCTTTGCCGCTGGCTGGACGAACTACGCCACGCTGTCGGTGCACCAGCCTCTCGGCAACACGTTCTTCTCGATGGCGGTCCAGTGGGCGGGGGCCAGCTCGATCATGACCGCCCTCAACTTCCTGGTCACCATCATCACCATGCGTGCGCCGGGGATGACCTTCTGGCGGATGCCGCTGCTCGTCTGGGCGAACTTCACCACGTCGCTGCTGGTGGTGATCGCGACGCCGTTCATCGCCGGCTCCCAGTTCTTCGTCATGTTCGACCGGGTGATGCACACGAAGTTCTTCGAGCCCCTGTCCGGCGGCTACCCACTGGGGTACCAGCACATCTTCTGGTTCTACTCGCACCCGGCCGTCTACATCATGATGCTGCCCGGCTTCGGCATCGCCTCGGAGGTGATCTCCGTGATGGCGCGGAAGCCGATCTTCGGCTACCGGCTGATGGCCCTCTCGCTGATGGCCATCCTGGTGCTCGGCTTCTCCGTCTGGGCGCACCACATGTTCGTTGCCGGCATGGCGCCGTGGCTCCGCGTCCCGATGATGGTCACCTCGATGATCATCGCAGTGCCCACCGGGATCAAGGTGTTCTCCTGGTTAGCCACGTTATGGGACGGGCGCATCCACTTCGAGACCCCGATGCTGTTCGCGCTCGGCTTCGTCTCGATGTTCGTGATCGGCGGCCTCTCCGGGATCTACCTCGCGGCGGTCCCGATCGATATCCACACCTCCGACACCTACTTCGTCGTCGCGCACATCCACTACGTGCTCTTCGGCGGCTCGCTCTTCACGATCTTTGCCGGGATCTACTTCTGGTTCCCGAAGATGACCGGGCGCATGTACAACGAGCGGCTCGGGAAGCTGCACTTCTGGCTCACGTTCGTGGGCTTCAACCTCACCTTCTTCCCGATGCACTGGCTCGGGATCCAGGGCATGCCCCGCCGCGTCGCCGACTACGCGCCGCGCTTCGCCGACCTGAACCTGTTCATCTCGATCGCCTCCTTCGGGCTGGGCGCCTCGACGCTGGTGTTCCTCTACAACATGATCACGAGCTGGCGCTTCGGCCCGGTTGCCGCCGCGAACCCGTGGCGCTCCATGACGCTCGAGTGGCAGGTGAGCTCTCCGCCTCCGGTCTTCAACTTCGACGAGATCCCGCAGGTGGTCGGGACCCCGTACGAGTACGGCGTGCCGGGCGCGCGCCACGCGGTCTTCAACGGCGACCGCACGCACGAGGTCGAGCAGGTGCCGATCCGGTGAGCGCGGAGCGCCACGTCCTCGTGATCGCGAACGAGACGGTCGCGGGCAAGAGCCTGATCGACAGCCTGAAGCGGCGGGCGCAGGACGGGCCTCTGCGCGTGACGGTGATCACGCCGGTCAACCAGCCGCGTGAGGGCTACGTCGTCTACGAGAACACACGCCGCGCGGCTGCGGGCCGCAGGCTCGAAGGCACGCTCGCGGCACTGCGCGAGGCGGGCATTCCGGCCTCCGGGCACGTGGTCGAGGCCGACCCGGTCGCGGCGCTCAAGGACGCGCTCGTCCAGCTCGAGCCTCCGCCGGACGAGATCGTGGTCTCGACGCATCCACGCCAGAAGTCAGGGTGGCTGCGGAGGAACGTGGTCGAGCGGATGGAGCGCGCGGCAGGGGGCCTCCCGCTCGAGCACGTGGTCGTCGATCTCGACGAACAGGGAGCGGACGCCGAGGCGAACGTGCTCGTCATCGCCAACCAGACGATCGTCGGCGAGCCGCTGCTGGACAAGATCCGCGAGCGCGCCGCTCAGGGCCCGGCGGCGTTCTTGCTCGTCTCTCCTCAGAGCGATGTGTCCAGCAACGAGCATCCGGAGGCCGAGCGGCGCCTGCGGCGGGCGCTCACCGTCCTGCGCGGCGAAGGGATCGAGGCTCACGGTCAGATTGCGCACCCCGACCCGTTCACCGCCGCGGCGCAGGCGGTTCAGGACGAGCGGATCGACGAGATCATCGTCTCGACCTTCCCGGGCGAGAAGACGTCGCGCTGGCTGCGCGGGGACCTCGTCAACCGGCTGCGGAAGCAGACCGGGCTGCCCGTGGAGCATGTCGAAGTGGCGCTCGAGCAGGAGGCGGTACCGCAGTGAGCGCGCACGCCGAGGCCCACTCGGCCCATCCGCCTCAGGCCAACCAGAGCTCGCGCGTCGATGCGCGCACGCTCGGGATGTTCCTCTTCATCGCGTCGGAGATCATGCTCTTCGGCTCCTTCTTCACCGCGTACTTCTTCGTGCGGGTGGCGGCCGGGACGCCGTGGCCTACTCCAGGCCTCCACCTCCCGGTCTTCGTCGCCGGGATCAACACGACTGTCCTCGTCACGTCGAGCTTCACCATGCACTGGGCCCTCCAGTCGATCAAGCGCGGCAACCACTCGGGCCTGAAGGCCGGGCTGACCCTCACCTTCCTGCTCGGCCTGAGCTTCCTGCTGACGCAGATCCTGGAGTACTCGCGGATCGGCTTCGCCCCGTACACCAACGCGTTCGGCACGGTCTTCTACTGCCTCACCGGCCTCCACGGAGCGCACGTCTTCGTCGGCCTGACGCTCCTGCTCGCGGCGACGATCCGGTCGTACCGGGGGCACTACTCGAGCGAGGCGCACCTCGGAGTCGAGATCCCCGGGATCTACTGGCATTTCGTGGACGTAATGTGGATCGTGGTCTACGCGACCGTCTACATCCTCTAGGGCACATTGCCTATCGGTCACCTCAATCGAGTCGACCGGTCATTTCAGACGGCCGCACGCGCAAAGCCCGCGCGGCCTGAGATCGGCACCGCGAGCGGTGCCTCGGCCTCTTGAAGAATCCGCTGCGCAGCGAGGCCGAGGCGTTCCAGTTCCTCCTCGGCTCGGTCGTGTACTTCGCGCTGATCGTGATCGCCGGGCTGATCAACCCGTGGGCCGGGCTCGGGGTGTTCATCGTCCTGACGGCCGGCGTGGTCTGGTGGTGGCTCCGGTCGCGACGGACCGAGGCGCCTCTGCAGACGACCTCAACGCACAAGGCCGACTCGGGCGAGCGCCGGATCCTCGTGATCGCCAACGAGACCGTCGGCGGCGAGGCGCTGCGCGATCAGATCGAGCAGCGTGGCAAGGGCCTCCGTTCGGACGTGCTGGTGGTCAGCCCGGCGCTGAACTCGCCGCTTCGGCACTGGGCCTCGGACGAGGACCCGGCGAGGGCCGAGGCTCAGCAGCGCCTCGAGGCAAGCCTCCAGCGGTTCCGCGAAAGCGGTATCGAGGCTCGCGGCGAGGTCGGGGACGCAGATCCCCTGCAGGCGATCGAGGACGCAGTCCGTACCTTCGGCCCCGACGAGATCATCATCTCGACCCATCCGGAAGGGCGGTCGCACTGGCTCGAGCGAGGCGTCGTCACCGGGGCCCGCGAACGTTTCGCGGTCCCGATCACCCACGTGATCGTCGATCTCGAAGCTGAGGGCTAGCCCTTGCCGGCGACCGACGAGACGTACTTCGCCACAGCAGTGATCTGAGCCGGGGTCAGCTGGCCCTTGAAGGCCGGCATCGCGCTGCCGCCGTTGATCACCTGGTGCTGCACGATGCTCTGGGACGGCTTCAGCTGGTCGAGGTTCGGGCCGACGTTGCCGCTCGTGCCCGCGTCGGCGAGCGTGTGGCAGCTGCCGCAGTTGGCGAGGAAGATGTCCTTGCCGCTGGTCGGGTTCTTCGGGGTCGCGGCGCTCGGGTTGCCTGCCACGCCCGCCACGTAGGCTGCGACGGCGTCGGCGTCGGCCCCGGTGACGAGGTTCGGGGGCATCTGCCCCGTCGCGAGCTCGATCTGGTCGCGCACGACCTGCTCGATCGTCACCGGCTTGAACCCCTGCGTCCGCGAGGAGGCGAACGCGTCGTCGAGGTTCGGGCCCACGGTGCCGTGCGTGCCGGCCGCCGCGAGCGTGTGGCAGCCGCCGCACTTGTCGAGGAAGAGCTGCTTGCCGCGGTCGGCGTCGCCCGACTTCGAGATTCCGCCGGTGCCGCAACCCCCCGCCAGGAGCGCGGCCGCGAGGAGGAAGACGGCGGCGCCGCCCCGCACTAGGTTGAGGGCTGCCCCGAGGAGGTGGCCTTCGAGACCGCCTCGTCGCGCGTCGGGTAGATCGTGAACACGCGGTCGAGCCCGGTGATCTCGAAGATCTTCGTGATGTTGCGGTCGTCGCAGACGAGCGAGAGCTGCCCCTCGTTCGTCCGCAGGCGCTTGACGCCGCCGACGAGCACTCCGAGGGTGGTCGAGTCGATGAAGGTCGTGTCCGAGAAGTCCACGACGACCTCCCTGGCGCCCTTCCCGATCACGTCCAGGAGCTGCTGCTTGAACTCCGGCGCCGTGTAGAGGTCGACCTCGCCCGAGAGCGAGATCACGTAGGCGTCGTCGCCAAGCTGCTCGGTGTTGATGTCGAAGTTCATCCCAGCCGTCCCCGTGGTGGGGGAGTTTAACCCTGGCTCTGCGGCTGCGAGGCCTTGAGCTGCGCGACGGTCTGGCGGACGGCCTGGGCGTTCGGGCTGTCGGGGGCGATCCTCAGGAAGCGCGTGTATGCGTTGATCGCGGTCGGCGTGTCTCCTGCGAGCTGCGCCGACCCGGCCAGCTGGAGCTGGGCGTTCGCCTCCTCCGAGGTTCCGGCCGCGGCGGTCGCGAGCGTCCCGTAGGCGCCCTCGGCCTTCCGGAAGGCGGCCACCATCGTGGTGTAGGCCGTGTTCGCCTTTTCCTTGAGGACGTTGCTGTAGGGATCGCTGGTGATCGCTCCGCCGAGCGTCGAGGTCGGGTCGACGCCGGGCGGCGCGACGGTGCTCGAGAAGTACGCGATCTGGGCGTTCTGCGCTGCGGTGCGCGCCGTCTCGGCACGGCCGCCGTAGATGCCGGCGATGCGGTTCAGCACATCGAAGTTCTTGGGTGCGACCAGCTGTGCCCTGCGGAGCGTCGCGAGCGCCTTGTCCACCTTCTGATCCTGCTGGTAGATCCCGGCGAGGTCGAGGTAGGCGCTGATGTTCTTCGGATTCTGCTCGATCGCCTTCTGCTTGTCCTTCACCTGCGAGCTCGTGGAGGTGCCGCCGCCGAAGAAGTTGCCGCGCAGGATGTCGCTGATGCCCGTCGAGCCCGAGCCGACCCCGAAGGCGACGAAACCGATCGCGAACACCAGAGCGAGGAAGACGAACACCCACTTCGCCTGTCGCCGCAGGCGCGGGAAGAACATCGTCTGCTCGTAGGTCGGCGCCGAGCGTTTGCGCTTCGGCTGCTCCTGTTTCGGGCGCTGCTTTCGCTGCGCTTGTGTCGCTCCTCGCGCCATTGGCGTCCTAAGGCACCGCTTGCGGTGCCGGCGTCAGGACGTCCGGGCTTTGCCCGCGCGTCCGTCTGAATTGACCGATCGACTGTGTTGAACTCATTCCGGACGCTCTAGGGTACCTGCCCCTCGCGGACACCGAGGCCGTCCCATTGATGGGTCTCGGCGATCGCCCGCAGCCTTGACTTCATCCCGTTGTCGCAGAGCGCCCCCTCGACGCCTGCCTCGAAGAAGTCGCGTGGGTCGAGGCCGAAGGACGTCGCCGCCTCGTAGTCCCGGCTGAGGTCGGTGTCGAACATCGCCGGGTCGTCGGTCGAGATCGAGCAGAGCGCGCCTGCCGCCACCAGCTGTGGCAGCGGGTGCTCCTCGAGGGAGGAGACGGCGCCGGTGCGCAGGTTCGAGATCGGGCAGACGTCGAGGACGATGCGCCGTCCTACGATCTCGCGCAGGAGCCCGGGGTCCTCGGCGGCGCGGATTCCGTGGCGGAGGCGGTGGGCACCGAGCTCTTCGAGCGCGCCGCGGACCGACGGAGGTCCTGCGACCTCGCCCGCATGTGGAACCGAGGCGAGGCCCTCCTCGCGCGCGAGCGTGAACACGGGCTCGTACGGCTCCGGCGGAAAATCGGCCTCGAGGCCCCCGAGGCCGACCCCGACGATCCCGCGGTCTCGGTACTTGGCGGAGTAGCGCACCACCTGTTCGGCCTCGTCGAGCGGGAAGCCACGGACGATGTCGGGGGTAAGGCGTATCTCCACGCCGTGCAGCTCCCGCGCCTCCTGTGCGCCGTCGCAGTAGCCGCTGAAGATCTCGTCCCAGCCGACGCCGCGCCGGACGCGCTCGGCCGGCGAGAAGATCGCCTCGATGTAGACAGCGCCGTGCGAGACGGCCTCGGCGGCGTAGTCGACGACCACCTGGTGGAAGTCGTCGGAAGTGCGGAGGGCGTTGGTGGTCAGCACCCAGACGTCGATGAAGTCCGCGAAGTCGCGAAAGTCGTACAGCGTCGCCAGGCCCTCCTCGGTCTCCGCCGGAAGAGCGTAGTCGTTGCGACCTGCGATCTCGAGAAGCGTCTTCGGCCGCACCGTCCCTTCGAGGTGGACGTGAAGCTCGATCTTCGGGTAGCTCATTCGGGCAGCGGCGCGGCGTCCGCCTGGGAGCGCCAGCGTGGCTCCAGGAACGTCGCAAGCGCAATCGACAGCAGGTAGAGCGCGACGAGCGGTATGACGGAAAGGATCGTCGAGACCGGGTCGACGCCGGGGAGGATGACGCCGAGCACCACCATCGCGAAGACTCCGAAGCGCCAGGTGCTGCGGAGCTTCGCGGCGCTCAGGATGCGCAGGCGTACGAGCCCGAGCACGAAGACCGGCACCTCGAAGGCGATTGCCACCCCGAGCAGGACGAACGTCGCGAACTTGTAGTAGTCGCGAGCCCTGATGAGGATCGTGAAGTGGGCCGAGTCGTAGTTCGTCAGGAAGTGAATCGCGGGCGGGAGGATGACGAAGTAGCCGAAGGCGACTCCGCCGACTCCGAGCACGGCCGCGAAGGCCACCATCGCGGCCATCGAGCGCTGGTTGTGCTCCTCGAACGCAGGCGCCAGGAAGGCCCACACCTGCCAGAAGATCACGGGGAGCGCGAGTAGGAGCGCCGCGTAGAGGCTCACCCAGACGGAGGTCGTGAACGGCTCGATCGGGCTGAACGTGACCGGCTTCTGGAACTGCTCGGGCAGCGGCCGGTTCAGCCAGTCGAGGATGTGGCCATGGAATGCGAACGTGACCGCGAACGCCACGGCCAGCGCAACGAGGCACACGATGAGCCGCGTGCGCAGCTCCCCGAGGTGCTCGACGAGCGTGGCCTCCTCGCCGTGGCGAAGGCGCCGCGGGAGCACGTTCACGACCCTACGACGGGGGCGGGGGCTCGTCGCCGGACCGAGGAGGCAACTCCGCCTTCTCGTGGTTGCCGGTGACCGAGTCCTTGAACTCGCGCATCCCGCGGCCGAGCGAGCGGCCGATCTCGGGCAGACGCTTCGGCCCGAAGATGAGCAGCGCGACGACGAGGATGACGATGAGCCCGGTGATGCCGATCTCTGGCATGGACCTAGGTTAGCGGTGGTTTCGGCCACCCGCCATGGGGCACACGAAAAGAGGGCTCTGGCGCGCTCCCGGCGAGGGGATGACCGCTAGCATGTCTCGACGGGCGCGATGACCACGCGCTCACCACTCTGATGGCTTTGCTCGAACTGAAAAATCTGCATGTCGCGCTCGAGGACGGCACCGAGATCGTCAAGGGCGTCGACCTCGCCGTGGACACGAACCAGATCCACGCGATCATGGGCCCGAACGGCTCCGGCAAGTCGACGCTCGCCTACGCCCTCATGGGCCACCCCGCCTATGAGGTCACCGAGGGCCAGATTCTCTTCGACGGCGAGGATGTGACCGCGGCCGGGGCCGACGAGCGTGCGCAGAAGGGGCTCTTCCTCGCCTTCCAGTACCCGCACGCGATTCCGGGCGTGACCGTGACGAGCTTCCTGCGCTCGGCGATCAACGCGATCCGCAAGGCCCGCAACGGCGGCGAGGACGACCCGGTCAAGATCCCGGAGTTCCGTACGGAGCTGCTCGCGGCAATGGAGAAGCTGAAGGTCCCGCGAGAGCTCGCGCAGCGCTACCTGAACGACGGCTTCTCCGGCGGCGAGAAGAAGCGGGTCGAGATCCTCCAGATGGCCATGCTCAAGCCGCGCATCGCGGTTCTCGACGAAACCGACTCGGGCCTGGACATCGACGCGCTCAAGATCGTCGCGGAAGGCGTAGGCGACCTGGTCGGCACCGAGACCGGCGCCCTCGTCATCACTCATTACCAACGCATCCTCAACTACGTGAAGCCGGATTTCGTCCACGTCTTCGTCGATGGGCGTATCGTTGAGGAAGGCGGGGCAGAACTTGCCCACAGGCTGGAAGCCGAGGGCTACGAGAGCTTCGGCGCCGCAAACGGAAGGAGCAATGGCAGCAACTCCTGAAACCGAAGTCGTCGCCGGGATCGGCAACGACTACAAGTACGGCTTCCACGACGAGGAGAACTACTTCTTCAAGTCGGGCCGCGGTCTCTCGCCTGAGCTCGTCGCATCGATCTCCGAGCACAAGAACGAGCCGGAGTGGATGCGCAAGTTCCGCCTCAAGTCGCTGGAGTACTTCCGGGCGCGTCCCCTGCCCGAGTGGGGCGGCGACCTCTCCGGGATCGACTTCGAGAACATCTTCTACTACATCCGCCCGACCGAGAAGCAGGCTAATTCCTGGGAGGATTTGCCCTCCGAGATCAAGGACACCTGGGACAAGCTCGGGATCCCAGAGGCGGAGAAGAAGTACCTCGCCGGCGTCGGCGCGCAGTACGAGTCCGAGGTCGTCTACCACAAGCTGCAGGAGGATCTCGAAAAGAAGGGCGTGATCTTCCTCGACATGGACACCGCCCTGCGCGAGCACGAGGAGCTCGTCAAGCAGTACTTCGGCACGATCATCCCGCAGAACGACAACAAGTTCGCGGCGCTGAACTCCGCCGTCTGGTCGGGCGGATCGTTCATCTACGTCCCGCCCGGCGTGAAGGTCGAGATGCCACTCCAGGCCTACTTCCGTATCAACGCCGAGAACATGGGCCAGTTCGAGCGCACGCTGATCATCGTCGACGAGGGCGCGTACGTGCACTACGTCGAGGGCTGTACGGCGCCGATCTACTCGAGCGACTCCCTCCACTCGGCGGTGGTCGAAATCATCGTCAAGCCGAAGGCGCGCTGCCGCTACACCACGATCCAGAACTGGTCGAACAACGTCTACAACCTCGTCACGAAGCGTGCCGTCGCGTACGAGGACGCAACCATGGAGTGGGTCGACGGCAACCTCGGCTCGAAGCTGACGATGAAGTACCCGGCGATCTGGCTGCTCGGCGAGCGTGCCCACGGCGAGGTGCTCTCGATCGCATTCGGCGGCAAGGGCCAGCATCAGGACGCGGGCGGGAAGTGCGTCCACATCGCGCCGAACACGACCTCCGTCATCACCTCGAAGTCGATCTCGAAGGACGGGGGACGCGCCGGCTACCGCGGGCTGCTCGAGGTCGCCAAGGGCGCCACGCACGCGAAGTCGAAGGTCGTCTGCGACGCGCTGATCCTCGACGAGAAGTCGCGCTCCGACACCTACCCGTACATCAAGATCGACGAGGACGAGGTGGACATCGGCCACGAGGCGACGGTCTCGAAGATCGGGGAGGAGCAGCTCTTCTACCTGATGTCGCGCGGGCTCTCGGAGTCAGAGGCGTCGGCCATGATCGTGTCCGGCTTCGTGGAGCCGATCACGAAGGAGCTGCCGCTGGAGTACGCGGTCGAGATGAACCGCCTGATCCAGCTGCAAATGGAGGGCAGTGTCGGCTAGGGCGCAGGCCCTCGAGGCATACCGGAGCATCCCGCTTCCGGACACGAACGAGGAGCACTGGCGTTTCACCGACCTGCGCGGGTTCGACCCCGACGCGTTCGGCGAGCAGGCTCAGGAGGCCGGCGCTGCGCCGGGCTCGATGCTCGAGCTGGAGGTCACCGCGGAGGCGGTGGTCACCGAGAACGGGATCGAGATCACGCGCGCGCCGGAGGAAATCCGCTTCGAGCCGCTGGACGAGGCGCACGAGCGGCTCGGCTCGCTCGTCGGCTGGCAGGAGGACAAGTTCGCCGCCCACAACGCGGCCGCCTGGAGGAACGGGCTGCTCGTCCACGTTCCCGGCGGGCTGGAGCTCGAACGGCCCCTGTACGTGCGCGTCGTCAACTCGATCGAGGGCGGGTCGCTCTTCTGGCGCCTGGTCGTGATCGCCGAGGAGGGCTCGCGCTTCTCGCTGGTCGAGGAGTACTCGTCGAGCTCCCCCTCGCTGTCCGGCTACTCGAACGCCGTGGTGGAGCTCTTTGTCGAGCAGGCGGCGAAGCTGGAGTACGTGTCGCTGCAGAACCTTTCGCGCGAGACCTGGCACTTCGCCTCGCACCACGCGCGGGTCGAGCGCGACGGCGAGCTGGACTGGGTCAGCGGCGGCTTCGGCTCGAAGAAGGGGAAGGTCCGGATCCAGAACGATCTCGCCGGCCCGGGTGCGACCTCGCGGGTGACCGGCGCCTACTTCGCCGATTCGGACCAGCACCTGGACTACGACACGTTCCAGGAGCACATGGCGCCCGACACCGAGTCGGACTTCGCCTTCAAGGGAGCGCTGCGCGACACGGCGACCGCGGTCTGGCGCGGGATGATCCGGGTCGAGCGGGACGCGCAGAAGACCAACGCGTACCAGGAGTGCCGCAACCTGATGCTCTCGCCGACGACGCACGCCGTGCCGATTCCGGGTCTGGAGATCCTCGCCAACGACGTGCGCTGCACGCACGGCGCGACGGTCAGCCGGGTCGACCGAGAGCAGCTGTTCTACCTGATGGCCCGCGGGCTGCCGCGCGCGGAAGCGGAGCGCCTGATCGTGCGCGGCTTCTTCCAGGACGTGCTCGACCGGATCGAGCTCGAGCCGGTCCGAGCAGCGATGACGAGCGCCCTAGAGGCTCGTATCCCCCAGGCCTGAGCGTCCAAGTAACAGACTGTTACTTTCTTCGGTAAAGAGTGTTCACGCCGGAGAGGTGCTCGACGAGGGCGTTCGGATGACGTGCTCTCAACCCGATGTCGATTAGGACCTCCGGCGTCGAGACCCTCTTTGGCTCGCGCCGCCTTTGCCTCACCAGACGACGAACCTGCTCGTAGCTCGGGCGGCGATATCCGAGCTCCACAGCCGTTTCTCCGACGAGCCGGCAGATCTCGGCCGAGCGATACGGCCTATCAGCGAGAAGCTCGATCTCGCGCACGAGACGAGCGGAGATGCGTGGCGCAAAGAAGCCCATCGCCGTCCAGGGTGCCGGGCAACCCCATACGCGTCTGAGACGAACCTGCGCCGAAACCGTGTCCAAGTAACAGACTGTTACTTGGAGCTTGAGCGACTGGGATCACGGGCGGGGCGGGTTGCCACCACGGTGATCGTGATCCTCGACTCGATGACCCGGGTGGCGGCGTCCGGCGGGAACAGCGCCAGCAGCTCCTTTCGGGTCAAGAGCTCGACCCCGTCCCACGCGTCTCGGCGAAGGGCGCCGAAGACGCGGTCGCGGGTGCTGCGCGGGAGCCAGTGCACGAAGGGCACCAGCGTGTGCACCTCGATCGGGAAGCGCCGGTTCGGCGTCGACATGAACACTCGAGGGGCCACGCGGCACAACTCGCCCACGAACCGTCGTTGCTGGTCCCGGCCGCCGACGTGCTCTACGACCGCATTCGAGAATGCGATGTCGAAAGCGTCGTCCTCGAACGGGAGATCGGTGCCGTTGGCGGTGACGCACGAGATCGCAGGGAACTCTCGGGCGAAGTTCGGCAGCGGCACATCGCTCACCGCCGTGATCCGCTCCGGCCACGGATACAGCGCCTCGAAGAAGTTGTGGCTGAGCGCAACCCCGGGCTCGGTGTCGAAGCCGGTGTCCCCGACGCCGACGTCGACGATGGTCGTCTCCGGCCCCGGGCGGAGCTCGTCGAAGAACAACGTGAGCTTGCGCTGCCGGTTCCAGAGCGATGCGCGGGCGGCGAGACCCGTGAGCATCGCTAGGTGATCGCGGCGCCGCGGTAGCAGTCGGGGCGGTACGTGCGCGGCGTGACCGCGTCGCAGGCGGCTCGCCGCTCGTCTCCGTAGCGGTGCAGCGCGCCGAGAATCGTTCCGACACCTTCGAAGCAATAGCCGCGGTGCACCTTCGGAGAGAGGTTGCAGAGCCTTGCCGCCTGCGGGCCGCCCGCGTAGTTGTTGCCGTAGTCCCGGGCGGCGCCGTACAGGCACTCCCCCGCATCCTTGCCCGCCTCGAGGCAGAGGCGGATCGTGCGGCGGGGCTGGTACTGGGTGAAGCCGGAGGCGTCCCGCCCGAACGACTGGAAGCACGTCGCCACCCAGCCCTTCTCGCTGCGCCTGCACCAGGCGGCTGTCTTGTGCCAGTTGTAGCCGTCGAGGGTCAGGATCCGGGAGGTGACCATCAGGTAGCAGTAGATCTTGTGGTGCTGGGCTACAGCGTTACAGGGGTAGATCGGATCGTTCTTCCGCAGGTAGCGCGACGTGCCCATGCCCGGCATCAGGTTCTGCATGAAGACGCCCCCGGTGCAGGAGACGCGGTCGAAGTCGGTCTGCAGGCGGTCGCAGGTGCTGAGCGACCAAGGCAGGTCGAGCCCGCTGTAGATCATCAGCCCGTGCCCGAGCCCGTGGACGCACTGGTAGAGGAGGAACGACTCCTTCGTGACCGCATGTCCCGTGCAGAGGCCGCGAGCGATCCGGACGACCTTCTCGCGCGGGACGCCGGCGAACGCCCGCTCGATCACGCCGTGGTAGTAGCCCGAGTTGCAGGTCATCGCTCCGTGCGCCAGCGCCGCGGCCGGGTTGTTCTTGAAATGGGCCAGCGCCCCGTGGCCGACCGCGTGCGAGATCTGATGGCAGTCGGCGTGCACCGCCGGGATCGAGCGGTCGTCCGCGGCGAGTAGCGCCAGCGCCTTCTCCGGGCCGTCGCGGTAGGCGATGTTCGCGAACGCCTGCCGGAAGCACGCGGGGCCGCCCTGGTGCTCGCAGCCGGCCACCGTCTTGTCGTCGGGCTTGAAGGCGGCCACCTTCCCCGAGCTGCGAGACGACTCGGCCACGAAGTCCGCCACGAGCCCGATCTGCCGCGTGCTCAGCCTCTTGCCGAAGGAGGGCATGCCGTTGCCACCCACCCGCACCTGGTGCTCCACCGTCGACGCGTCCGGCTTCAGCTCGTCGAGGTTCGGTCCGATCTGACCTTTCGCGTCCGCCGCCTTGAGCGTGTGACAGCTTCCGCACCCCGCGCTGGCAAAAACCTTCCCGCCGGGCGAGCTCGAGCTCCCACCCGCGCCTCCGCACCCCGCGGCGAGCGGGATGGTTGCAAGCAGAAAGAGGGCTGTGGCGCGGAACTTCATGACCCGATGCCTCGGTACGATAGCCCTGTGGCCGTGACGACTCGATCCACGCTCGATGCGCAGGCGCTGCGCGCCGACTTCCCGATCTTCGGGGAGAAGATCCACGGAAAACCGCTCGCGTACCTCGATTCCGCGGCGAGCTCGCAGAAGCCGCGGCAGGTGCTCGACACGATCCGCGAGTTCTACGAGACCTCGTACGCAAACGTCCATCGAGGCGTGTACACGCTCTCGGAGCGTGCCACGGCCGGCTATGAGGGCGCGCGCGAAAAGGCCCGCGCGTTCGTGAACGCTCCCTCGGCACGCGAGGTGATCTTCACCCGCAGCGCGACCGAGTCGCTGAACCTGGTCGCCTACGCCTGGGGGCTCGACAATCTCGGCCCCGGCGACCTGGTTCTCGTCACCGAGCTCGAGCATCACTCGAACTTCGTCCCCTGGCAGTACATCGCCAAGCGGACCGGGGCCGACTTCCGGATGCTGCCGATCGACGACCACGGCGAGCTTCGACTGGACGGGCTCGACGAGCTCGCGGCCGGCGCGAGCGTGAAGGTCGTCGCGACGAACCTCGTCTCCAACTCGCTGGGCACGATCAACCAGGTCGAGCAACTGGCGGGATGGGCGCACGAGCGCGGGGCGATCATGGTCGTCGACGCCGCGCAGGGCGCTCCGCACCACCGCATCGACGTGCAGGCGCTGCACTGCGACTTCCTGGCCTTCTCGTCCCACAAGCTCTGCGGCCCGAGCGGCGTAGGCGCCCTCTGGGGCCGCGCCGACCTGCTCGAGGAGATGGCGCCGTTCAACCTCGGCGGGCACATGATCCGCTCGGTCCGGCTCGAGAAGACGACGTGGGGCGACCTGCCGTACAAGTTCGAGGCCGGGACGATGCCGATCGCCGAGGCCGTCGGGTTCGGTGCCGCGATGGACTACGTGAGCGAGGTCGGGCTGGAGGCGATCGAGCAGTACGAGAGCGAGCTCGTTGCGTACACGCTGGGCCGTTTCGAGGAGCTCGGCGGGATCACGAGCTACGGGCCGCCGCCCGAGCATCGAGCGGGCATCGTCTCGTTCAACGTCGGCGACATCCACCCCCACGACGTCGCGCAGGTGCTCGACTCGGAGGGAGTCGCGATCAGGGCCGGCCATCACTGCTGTCAGCCGCTGATGGAGCGGCTCGGCGTGGCCGCGACGAACAGGGCGAGCTTCTACCTCTACACGCTGCCGGAAGAGATCGACCGGCTGGTCGAGGGCCTGCACAAGACGCGGAAGATTCTCGGCTAGCGATGGTCGACGACCTGTATCGCGAGGTCATCCTCGACCACTACAAGAACCCGCGCGGGCACGGGGTGATCGAGGATGCCGACGCGGAGGCAGAGGGCCTCAACCCGCTCTGTGGCGACGAGGTCACGATCTACGTCCAGTTCGAGGACGACGGCGAGACGATCGACGAGGTCAAGTTTTCCGGCCGTGGCTGCGCGATCAGCCAGGCCTCCACGTCGATGCTGATGGAGATGGCCAAGGGGCGGACGGCGACCGAGATCGCGGGGCTGCCCAAGGAAGACCTGCTCGAGGAGATCGGGATCCCGCTCACTCCGATTCGCCTCAAGTGCGCCCTACTCGGCCTCGGTGTCCTGAAGGTCGCCCTCCACCGCGCGAAGGGAACACCGCTGCCCGACGAGTGGGCCGGCCTCGATGAGCTCGAGCTGAAGTAAGGCATGGCGGCGATCGACGTCGCTCCGGTCGAGGAGCTGCCGCCCGGCACGGTCAAGATCGTCCACGCGGGCGAGATCTCGGTCGGGGTCTACAACCTGAGCGGGCGGTTCTGCGCGATCGAGGACCGCTGCTCGCACGACGACGGCCCGCTGTGCGAGGGCGACTTCGACCCCGAAGAGGGATATGCGGTGTGTCCGCGGCATGGCGCCCGGATCGAGATCTGCACGGGCCGGCCGCTGTCCCTGCCGGCGGTCGAGCCGGTGGACACTTTCCCGGTGACCGTCGAGGACGGGATGGTCAAGGTCGTCATCGCCTGAGAAACCGGTTGTGCGGCGGTAGCGTAGGCACCTCCGAAAGGAGGTTGGATGCGAAAGCTCACTCTCGGCTTGCTGCTCGGCGCACTCTTCCTGGCCGGCTGTGGCTCCACCGGCAACAGCGGCGGAGGGGGCAGCGGTGGAGGCTCCACCGGCACGACCAACATGAACACGACCGGCGGGGGCGGAGGAGGAGGCTACTAGCCGGCGCTCGGGCGGTATGGTCGGGGCGGTGGGAGACCGCTGCTGGGAAAGCTCCGACCCGCTCTACAACGCGTACCACGACGAGGAGTGGGGCCGCCCGGTCCTCGACGAGCGGGGCCTCTACGAGCGGCTCTGCCTCGAGGGGTTCCAGTCTGGCCTCTCCTGGCTGACGATCCTGCGCAAGCGCGAGGGGTTCCGGGCCGCCTTTGCCGGCTTCGATCCCGAGCAGGTGGCCCGCTTCGGGGCCCGCGACGTCAGACGACTGCTCGCCGACTCGGAAATCGTGCGGCACCGCGGCAAGATCGAAGCCGCGATCGCGAATGCTCGTGCAACGCTCGCGTTGCGGGAGACGAGCGCCCCGCTGCCTGCGCTCGTCTGGTCTCAGCACGTTTCGAGTCGCCGCGCCCCGCGCAGCATCGCGGACTGGCGCTCGACGACCGCCGAGTCGGTCGCGCTCGCCAAGGCGCTTCGCGGAGCGGGCTTTCGCTTCGTCGGGCCGACGACGGTCTATGCGGCGATGCAGGCCTGCGGCGTCGTGAACGACCACTTGGTCACCTGCCCGTCACGCGAGGCTGCCGAGCGCGCACTTGCGGGTGCGCGCTTGCCGGTCGGGACCGAAGACACGAAGTCGGCACGATCGAGTCACTGACACGTGCGGCCGCCGGGCGTAGGCTGAACGCCATGGCAGGGGGGCGGGTCGGGACCCGGATGTACACGCACGTGAACACATCTACCGCCGCCCAGTAGGCTCCGGCCGTGCTCGACGACCGTGTCCGGGCCGTGCTCGCCCGCCTCGAAGCGGAAGACGCCGACGAGCGTGCTCGCGGAGTCCCCAGCGAACACCGGGCTCGGTCGGTGGCCCGCACGACCGGTCAGTTCCTGTTCGCCTTCGTCGCGCCCCAGACCGACTGTGAGGTGCTCGAGATCGGCGGCTCGCGCGGGTACTCCTCGATCTGGCTCGGGGCCGGGGCGCGCCACCTCGGCGGTCATGTTCTCTCGCTGGAAAACGATCCGGCGAAGGTCGAGGCCTGGCGTGCCAACGTAGCCGAGGCCGGCCTCGAGGACTGGGTCGACTTGATCGCGGGCGACGCGCTCGAGGTGATCCCGGAGCTCGACGACGTCTTCGACCTCGTGTTCCTCGACGCCGAGAAGGAGCAGTACGAGCAACTGTTCGACGCGGCTCGCACGAAGCTCGAGCCCGGAGCCGTCGTGATCGCCGACAACGTTCTCTCGCACCAGGAGGTGCTCGGCGCCTACTCGCGTTCGCGGCAAGCCGACCCGACCCTCGAAAGCGTGACCGTGCCGCTCGATCGCGGGCTCGAGCTCTCGGTAGTCCTCCGCAGTAGCTAGAGTTCGGCTACCGCGGAAAGGAGGTGGTCCGAGAGTGAATTCTTCAAGTACGGGCAGTGGAGGTACCAGCGGGTAGAGGTGCTGTCCCCGGGACCTACGGGGAACCGCCTAGCCAGCGTAGGGGGCTCGCGATCTCGCGCCGCCGGCAGTAGAACCAGCCGGTGGGAAGCGCCTCTACCACTTCAGCGCTGGTAACCGGAATCGAGGGCCGCCTTCGTGCGGCCCTCGTTCTTTTTTCAGGTCGCGCGGCGGAGCTGCTCGTCGAGCGGCACGAGCGGCAGGCCGAACGTCCGGATCGCGTCGTCGTTCGAGACGACGTTGTCACCGTGCTCGAGCATCTTGAGCAGGTCGCGCGTCAGCGGCACGTTTCCCGGTAGGCGCTCGGTCACCATGGCGTTCAGCCGCATCAGTCCCATCGGCACGTGCACGCTCGGGCGCCGCTGGCCGAGCTGGTGTTTCAGACGCTGCCAGAACTCGTTCCAGGACACCGCGTCGGGGCCGCCGAGCTCGAACGTCCGGTTTGCGGCCTCGGGCTTGTCCACCCCGGCGGCGAAGTACGCCGCCACATCGTCGATCCAGATCGGCTGAATGCGCTGCCGGCCGGAGCCGATGATCGGGGTCACGGGCGCCACGCGTGCGAGCTTCGTGAAGGTCGGCAGGATGCCGCCCTCACCAGAGAAGACGAAGCTCGGGCGGAAGACGACGTGCTCGATGCCCGAGCTCTGCACCGTCTGCTCCATCTCCCACTTGGCGTGGTAGTAGGGCACGAGATCCTTCGACTCTTCGCTCGTCCCGAGGGCGCTCATGAGGACGAAGCGCCGTACTGCCGCCTCCTTCGCCGCTCCGACCAGGTTGCGTGTTCCCAGTTCCATGACGCGGCGGAACTCCTCGTCGGAGCCCTGGCGGATCGCGACGAGGTGGACGACGACTTCGGCTCCCTCCACCGCCCTGCGAAGACTCTCCGCGTCGCCCATGTCGCCCTGGGCCAGCTCGGCTCCCCATGCCGCCACGGTCGTGGCCGAGCGGGCCTCGGGCCGCCGCACGAGCGCACGGACGGGAAGGTCCCGCTCGCGCAACGCTCGCACGATCTCGGAGCCGACGAATCCGGTGCCACCGGTGACCAGGATCACACGCTCGATTCTACGACCCTGCTGTTGTACGCTTCGTTACGAGGAACTGCGGCAAATGGGTAGATGGGTGATCGGGCCGGTTGCGGTCGTAGCGGGTTTGGCTGCGCCGTCTTCGCCTGCCCAGGTTGTGCTCGCCCCGTCGCTCTTCCGGTCGCACGACGTGCCGTCGAACGCGATCACCACCTTCTCGGCGACGTGTGCTCCGGGCTACGTCGCGACGAGTGCCGGGATAGCAGACCCCGCGCCGGGCGTGACCGTGCTCGGCATCCGCCCCAACGGAATCCGCGCCTACACGTTCAGGTTCGGGAATCCGGCCACGAACGAAGACCAGCGGGTGACGGTCGTCGTCGCCTGCCGGAGGATCAACTCGCCTGCCGGGAAGCCGCGGCTGACGCTCAAGCAGAGGCCGGTCCGCTTCAGGGCCAAGGTGGCGCCTGGGAAGACGAGTTCGTTCGAGTTCGTCTGTCCGTCGAGCACGGCGCCGGCGGGAACCGGCTTCGACCTGGCGCCCCCGTCGCGTGGCCAGGGTTACAGGCCCGGCGCCGCGGCCGCGATCAACATTCGCAAGGCGGCGATGAACCTCGACGGTTTCTCCTTCGTGGTGTCCAACGGCGGCTCGAAGGCGCGCGAGGTCGTTCTCTACGGCAACTGCCTGACCGTCGTTCGTCCTTCCGACACGCTGCCGGAGCGGCTCGCCGTCAAGGTCACGACCTTCCGGGACTCGACCGCTCCGGGCACGCGACGGATCGTCCATGCGTGCCCGAAGGGCTGGATCTCCCTCGCGGCCGGATACGCCGTGCGCTCTCCGCTGCACACGGTCGTGGGTGCGGCTGCGATCGCGTCCGGAGGGCGATGGTCGGTCCAGAACGACGGCCGAGCGGCCGCGACGGTCGACCTCCAGCTCGTGTGCGGGGCCCTGCGCCGCTAGGCGCTAGAAGTTCTGCCAGTAGCGGCTCGGCGTCGGCCCCTGCTGCCCCTGGTACTTGGAGCCGAGCGCTCCCGAGCCGTACGGGGTCTCCGCCGGCTCGGTGAGCTGGACGAACGAGAGCTGGCCGATCTTCATGCCGACGTAGATCGTGATCGGGAGATTCGCCACGTTCGAGAGCTCGAGCGTGACGTGTCCGTCCCAGCCCGGGTCGATGAAGCCGGCGGTCGAGTGGATCAGCAGGCCGAGTCGCCCGAGCGAGCTCTTCCCTTCGAGCCGCGCCACGAGATCGTCGGGAAGCCGTACGCGTTCGAGTGTCGAGCCCAGCACGAATTCGCCCGGATGCAGGATGAACGGCCGCTCGTCCTCGATCTCGACGAGCTCGGTCAACTCCTCCTGCGGCTGCTTGACGTCGATGTACGGGTAGCGGGCGTTGTGGAAGACGCGAAAGAAGCGATCGACGCGCACGTCGACGCTCGACGGTTGGAGGAGCGCCTCGTCGTAGGGATCGATGCCGATGTGACCCTCCTCGAGGAGGCGTCTGATCGTCCGGTCGGAGAGGACCACCCGGCGATTCTACGGCGCTTGCCCGCCACGCCGATCGGCAGGTCTCGAGCGGCCTGTTTCCCGCTTACGGCCTATGCTTGTCCTCCTTTCGATGGCCGAATCCGCTCAGAACGCTCGTGCGCGCGAGCGCCGCCGGCAGCGGCGCCGGCGACAGGTAAGGCTGAGGCGCACGGTGGCTGGAGCGATCGTGCTCGCGATCGCGGCGGGAATCACGCTCGGCGCACGCGCGGTCGGCGGCGGGCACGACTCGGCGAGCAGGAGCGACGCCGCCGGCGCCGGGGTCGCACGGACCGGGCCGGTGGACCCGCGGCGCGCGGTGCCCGACCAGGTGCGCGGCGTCCACGTGACGATGGGGCTGGCGTCGCTCCCGGGCAAGCTCGCCGAGTACCTGACGCTTCCCGGCCTGAACGCCGTCGAGCTCGACGTCAAGGACGAGAACGGCCGGGTCGGCTTCGTCCCGTCCTCCGTGCCGCTCGCCCGCCAGACCGGCGCTGCGGGCCCGTACTACAGGGCGAAGCAGGTCGCCCGCCAGGCCCACGCTCACGGCGTCTACCTGATCGGGCGAATCGTCACCTTCGAGGATCCGGTCCTCGCCGAGAAGCGTCCCGATCTCGCGATCCGCTCGAGCGACGGCTCGATCTGGCACACGAACGGCGGTCTCGCCTGGACGAATCCGTACGACCGCAGGGTCTGGCAGTACAACGTCGACCTGGCCGCGGCGGCGGCGAAGGCCGGTTTCGACGAGATCCAGTTCGACTACGTGCGCTTCCCGAGCGACGGCGACATCTCGCTGATCCGCTATCCGGGGAAGCACACCCAGCCGATGCGCTGGACGATCCCCGCCTTCGTGCAGTACGCAGCGAGGCGGCTGCACCCGCTCGGCGCGCGCGTGTCGGTCGACGTCTTCGGACTCTCGGCGACGCGCGACCTCGGCATCGGGCAGCTGCCGCGGCGCGTCTCGCGCTACGTCGACGCCGTCTACCCGATGGTCTACCCCTCGCACTTCAATTCCGGGGAGTACGGGATCTCCGACCCGAACGGCTTCCCGGGCGAGACGGTCACCCGCGCGCTGCAGGACTTCCAGCGTGCGCTGGAGGGCCGGAAGGCCAGGCTGACTCCCTGGCTGCAGGACTTCTCGCTCGGGCGGACGTACACCCTCGACGACGTGCTCGCCCAGGTGGCAGCTGCGCGGGCGGAGCACGCCAACGGCTTCCTGCTCTGGAATCCGGAGGGCCTGTACACCGAGCCCGTCCTCCAGCCGTGACTGAATGACCGTTATGCATGTATGCAATCGACCGGCCGCTGCGCTATCGTCAGCACAATGGCGGTGACGCGTGCGATCGAGCTCCGGACGGCGATTCCGGGGCCCAAGTCGAAGGCGATCCTGGAGCGGAAGGAGCGTGTCGTCGCGGACCCGCTCTCGATCTTCCTGCCGGTCGTCGTCGACGAGGCCCGCGGCGCAACGCTGACCGACGTCGACGGCAACACCTTCATCGACTTCACCGGCGGCGTCGGGTGCCTCAACGTCGGGCACTCGCACCCGCAGGTAGTCGCCGCAGCGCAGGAGCAGCTGGCCCGCTTCTCGCACACGGATTTCACGATCGTTCCCTACGAGGCCTACATCACCCTCGCCGAGCGCATCTGTGCGCTCGCGCCGGTGCGCAAGCCCGCCAAGGCGGCGTTCTTCAACGCCGGCACTGAGGCGGTCGAGAACGCGGTCAAGTTCGCCCGCTCGTTCACGAAGCGGCCGGCGGTGATCGGGTTCGAGGGCGCCTTCCACGGCCGCACGCTGCTGTCGATGAGCCTCACCTCGAAGACGCACCCGTACAAGGCGGGCCTCGGCCCGTTCGCGCCGGAGGTCTACCGCGTGCCGTTTCCGAACTCCTACCGGGGGCCGAGCGCGGCCCACGCGATCGAGTCGCTCGAGCGCGCGCTGGTCACGCAGGTCGCCGCGGAGAGCGTCGCCGCGATCGTGGTCGAGCCGGTTCAGGGCGAGGGCGGCTTCGTGGTCGCACCGTCCGAGTTCCTGCAGGGCATCCGCCGGATCTGCGACGACAACGGGATCGTGATGGTCGTCGACGAGGTGCAAACGGGGTTCGGGCGCACCGGCCGCCTCTGGGGGATCGAGCACGCTGATGTCGAGCCCGACCTCATCACGATCGCGAAGTCGATCGCCGCCGGTCTTCCGCTTTCGGCCGTGGTGGGCAAGGCCGAGATCATGGACGCCCCCGGCGACTCGGCGATCGGCGGGACGTACGTCGGCAACCCGGTTGCCCAGGCGGCCGCCCTGGCCGTGCTGGACATCTTCGAGGAGGAGGGTCTCAGCGAGCGCGCCGTGGCGATCGGCGAGACGATCGGCTCCCGGATGAGCTCCTGGCACGAGCGCTGGGACGCGGTCGGCGACGTCCGCGGCCTGGGTGCGATGCTGGCGATCGAGCTCGTGCACGACCGGGAGACGAAGGACCCGGCTCCCGAGGTCGCGAGCGCCGTCGTCGAGGCCGCCGCGGAGCGCGGTCTGCTCCTGCTGAAGTCGGGGATCTACTCGAACTGCATTCGCGTGCTGTGCCCGCTCGTGATCACGGACGCCGAGCTCGACGAGGCTCTGGACGTCTGGGAGCAGGCCCTGGACGCTTCCCTGGCTTAGCGCGCCGCAGCGGGCACAATGCAGGTCGTGGTCGGCGAGCTGATCGCGGGGCGATACGAGCTGGAAGAGCTCGTGGGAGCCGGCGGCATGTCGAGCGTCTACCGGGCGCACGACCGGCTGCTCGAGCGTGACGTGGCGATGAAGGTGCTGCACGAGCAGTACACCGCCGACGGCGAGTACGTCGAGCGCTTCCGGCGCGAGGCCCGTGCCGTCGCCCAGCTCTCGCACCCGAACATCGTCACGGTGATCGACCGCGGCGAGCAGGACGGTCGTCAGTACATCGTCTTCGAGTACGTCGACGGCGAGAATCTGAAGGCGCTCGTCGACCGCGTAGGCCCGTTGCCGGAGGGCGATGCGATCGAGCTCGCGCTCCAGGTCGCCCGCGCGCTCGGGTTCGCGCACGACCAGGGCCTCGTCCACAGGGACGTCAAACCGCAGAACGTCCTCCTGGGTGATGGAGGCGGCGCGAAGGTGACCGATTTCGGGATCGCGCGCTCCCTCGGGGTACAGGCGGGCCTGACCCAGACCGGGACGGTGATGGGGACGAGCGACTACATCGCGCCGGAGCAGGCGCGCGGTTCGCGCGTGGATGCGCAGAGCGACGTCTACTCGCTCGGGGCCGTGCTCTACGAGCTTCTGACCGGGGAGGTGCCGTTTCGAGGCGACAACTTCGTCGCGGTCGCGATGCGCCACATCAACGAGCCGCCGCCGAGCGTGCGCGAGCGGCGCCCCGAGCTCTCGCCGTGCGTCGATGCGGTCGTGCGGCAGGCGATGGCGAAGGAGCCGGGCGACCGGTTCCACTCGATGGACGAGCTGTGCGCGGAGCTGAGCGGCTGCCTGGCTCAGCTGGACGGCCTCGGCGCGGAGACGATCGTGGTCGCGCCCGAGCGGCGCAAGCGCTCCCGTCCGCCGGCCGAGCGTCCCAGCGTCTGGCCGCTGATCCTGCTCCTCGCGGGGCTGACGGTCCTGGCGGGCATCCTCGCGGCGCTCTTCACGTTCACCGACTCGGGCGAGAGGATCAAGAAGGCGGTCGGCGGCGGCGGCAGCAGCGCCGGGGTTGCGGGCAAGCCGGTCCGTCTCAGGGGGCTGACGTCCTACGACCCGGAGGGCGACAACCACGCCGAGCACAACGAGGTCGTCGGCCTGGCCACGGACGGCAGCGGCGGCACGTACTGGACGACCGAGCAGTACAGCAGCGGCCTGCAGAAGAGCGGCGTCGGCCTCGTGCTGGACGCAGGCTCCGCCACCAAGCTCTCGAAGCTCACCGTCGCGAGCGACACGCCGGGATTCACGGCCGAGATCGAGGCAGGCTCCTCGCCCAGCGGTAGCTTCACTCCCGTGTCGAAGTCGCAGACGGTCGGCGAACGCACGACGTTCTCACTCAACGGCGACCCGGCCAGGTACTACGTGATCTGGATCACAAGCCTGGGCACGAACCACACCGCGCACGTGAACGAGGTGACCGCTCGCGGCAGCCGCTAGGAGGGCTTGACGAAATATCGACTGTGCCGCCGGGCCGCGCTGCTCGCCCGAGTCGGCGTCCTCAGTCGCGCCTACCTTCCCGGTACGAACGCTGGTCCTTGCCTCGGAACGACCATCGCACCCCGGCGACGAGCGCTATGCCGCCAAACCCTCCTAGTAGCGCAGGCGTGACCTGCGCTCGTGGCGTTCGAGCGCCAGCTGGACGAGCCGGTCGACGAGCTCCGGATAGGGAACGCCCGAGGCCTCGAAGAGCTTGGCGTAGACGCTCGTCGCGGTGAAGCCGGGGATCGTGTTCAGCTCGTTCAGGAGCACCTCCCCGTCGGCGCGGACGAAGAAGTCCACCCGCGCCATCCCCTCGCACTCGCCCGCCACGAACGACCGCACCGCGAGCTCCTGCACCCGCTCGAGGGTCTCCTGCTCGAGGCGCGCGGGCACGAGCAGGTCCATGCCGTCCTCGTCGTACTTGGCCGAGTAGTCGTACCAGTCGGCGCCGCTGAAGCCGTGCGAGACGATCTCGCCCGGCAACGACGCCACCGGGCGGTCGTTGCCGAGCACTCCGCACTCCACCTCGATCCCCTCGACGAACTCCTCGACGAGGACCTTGTCGTCGTGCTCGAAGGCCAGCTCGACGGCGGCCCCGAGCTCGTCCTCCGTGCTTGCCTTGGAGATCCCGACCGACGAGCCGAGACGAGCGGGCTTGACGAAGACGGGGTAACCGAACGGGTTCTCCGGCCCCTGGCCCTGCCGCAGCGTGATGTTGCGGGTGACCGGGACGCCGCGGTCGCGCATCACCGCCTTGAAGACGTCCTTGTCCATCGCGAGCGCCGACCCGAGCACCCCGGCGCCGACGTACGGGACCCCGGCCAGCTCGAGCAGGCCCTGGACGGTGCCGTCCTCGCCGAAGGGCCCGTGGAGAACCGGGAAGACGACGTCGACGTCACCGAGGGTGGCCGGCACCTGGGCGGCAGGCACGGGCAGCGTCTCCGCGACGGTGCCGTCACCGGTGCCGAGCTCCCAGCGCCCGTCGCGCCCGATCTCGACGGTGACCGCGTCGTAGCGCTCGGGATCCAGGGCGTCGAGGACTGAGCGAGCGGAGGCGATGGAGATCTCGTGCTCGGAGGTGCGGCCGCCCATGAGCACGGCCACGCGCACGCGGCGGCTCACGGGACCGGCGTCGGATTCTCGGGCTGCGTGAAGCGCCCGACCGTGATCCTTACGGTCGAGCCCTGCGGGGCCTGCTGACCGCCGCTCGGGGTCTCGTCGAGCACGATTCCCTCCAGGCCGGGGTCGGTCACGTCCTGGTGCTGCACCTGCACCTTGAAGCCCGCGCTCGTGAGCGTGTCGCGCGCCGAGGTCTCGTCCTGGCTCGTGACGTCCGGCACCTGCGAGGTCTTCGGGCCCTTCGAGACGCTGAGCTTGATCGTCGAGCCGCGCGGCGCGGAGCCGCTCGGGCTCTGGTCGACGACCGTCTCCGCCGGCTGGTCGCTGTCCACGTCCACCCGGCTGACCGCGAAGCCCTGGCTCTGGAGCGCGCGCGCTCGCCTGGTCGAACGGCAGCCCGACCACCGACGGCACGCCGACGTCGGCCGGGCCGCTGGAGACGTTGATCCGGACCTTGCTGCCCTTGACGACGGTCTTTCCGGGCAGCGGATCCTGACCCGTGACGGTGTCCGGAGGCCTGCTCGAGGCGACGGAGAACACCTTCGCGATCAGGCCCGCGTTGGTGAGCGTGCTCACCGCATCGGCCTGCGACTTGCCGACGACGCTGGGCACGGCCACGGTCGGCGGCCCGCGCGAGACAAACAGATCGACCGTTTGATCCTTCTGCACCTTGGTGCCGGCCTGGGGGCTCTGGTCGATTACGCGCCCCTTCTCGACAGTCGTGCTGGTTCGACGGTGCACGACCGGGATGAGGCCTGCATCGCGGATCTTGTTCACCGCCAGTGACTCCCTCAGGCCCTCGGCGAGCGGCACCGCGACCGGCTTGTTCGCGCTCAGCTGGTCCTGGATCTTCGTGTAGGCGAACCAGGCTGCGGCCGCGGCGGCAAGCAGCAACAGGATCGAGAGCACCCACGGCCAGACGGGCCGGCGACGGCGCGGCGGCCCCTCATAGCCGTAGTAACCCGCCGGCGGCGTGCTCCCGGGCGGTGCCGACCGGCCTTCGGCCGGCGGGCGCGCAATCACGGAGGTCGGTGCCGCCGCCATCAGCCCGGCGCCGGCGAGCACGGCGGTCGCAGCCTCCTCGGTCTCCGGGTCGACCGGCAGGCCCTGCGCGACGCGCGCCAGGTCGGCGTCCATCTCCTCGGCGCTCTGGTAGCGCTCGCCGGGCTCCTTGGCCAGGGCCCGCAGCACGACCGAGTCGAGGTCGTGCGGCACGTCGGGCCGCAGCTCGGACGGCGGCTTCGGCACTTCCGATAGGTGCTTCATCGCGATCTCGAGCGGCGTGTCGCCCGTGAAGGGAACCTGCCCGGTCAGCATCTCGTAGAGCACGACTCCGACCGAGTAGAGGTCGGAGGTCTGGTCGACGGGCGCCCCGCGCGCCTGCTCGGGCGAGAGGTACTGGGCGGTGCCGATGATCGAGCCGACCTCGGTCATCTGGCTCGCACCGGAGCGGGCGATGCCGAAGTCGGTCACCTTCAGCCGCCCTTCGCCGCCGACGAGCACGTTGTGCGGCTTGATGTCGCGATGGACGATCCCGTGCTGGTGCGCGGCGCCGAGGGCGGCCAGGATCTGCCGTGCGTACTCGATCGCGATCTTGATCGGGGCCGACCCCCGGGCGACGATCAGCTCCTTGAGCGAGCGCCCGTCGAGGAACTCCATCGCGATGTAGTAGGTGCCCTCGGCCTCGCCGCGGTCGTAGATCGAGACGATGTTCGGGTGCGAGAGCCCGGCCGCGTTCTTCGCCTCGCGCCGGAAACGCTCGACGAACGAGTCGTCGGCCGCGTGGCGGTCGTTGAGGATCTTGATCGCGACCCGGCGGCCGAGCTCCTGGTCCTCGGCGAGGTAGACGTCCGCCATCCCGCCCGCGCCGAGCTTCCGGATGATCCGGTAGCGGCCGTCGAAAACGGTCCCGATCAGTGTGTCTGAGACGGCCATGGCTCCATCAGAGGTTAGGGATTCGACCTTCCTGCCAGTAGCGCCTGCATGACGGCCTTGGCGATCGGCGCGGACACCTGGCCGCCGAAGCCGGTCTGGTTCTCGAGCACGACGGCGATCGCATAGCGAGGGTGATCCGCCGGGGCGAAGCAGATGAACCACGACGTGTACCGGCCCTCGACCCCCGTCTCGGCGGTGCCCGTCTTGCCGGCGACCTGGATGCCGGGGATCTGCGCCGCGGTCCCCGTGCCGCTCTGCACGGCGCCGACCATCATCGACGTGAGCTCCTGCGCGGTGCGCGGGCTGATCGCCCGCCCGAGCCTGCGCGGGTGCGTGCGGCTGACGACTCCGCCGCCGGGCCCGGTCACCCGGCCGACGACATGCGGCTTCATCACCACCCCGCGGTTGGCGACGCCTGCGGCGACCATCGCCATCTGCAGCGGCGTCGCGAGCAGTGCCTCCTGCCCGAATGCCAGCCGGCCGGGGTCGACCTGCGTGGCCGGGTCGCTCGGACGGAACAGCCTCGCGCCGTGGTAGAGGCCACTGGGAGCGCGCTCGTTCGCCGGGGTCTCGAGCGGCGGATCCTCGTAGAAGCCGTAGCGCTTGGCGTAGCCGAGAATGCGGCCCGCGCCGATCGTCTTGCCGATGTTGCAGAAGACCGAGTTGATCGAGTGCTCGAGGCCGGTGGTGAGATCGACCGAGCCGAACGACTCCGGCGCCTCCGGGTTGCCGGCGTTCCGGACCTTCTGGCCGTACTCGATGCAGTAGCCCGGGTCGTCGAAGCGCGACTCGGGCGTGAAGCGGCCGGTGTCGAGGGCTGCGCTGGCGGTGACGACCTTGAAGGTCGAGCCGGGAGTGAAGAGCCCGTCGGTCGCCCGGTTCAGCAGCGGCGCCGCCGGCCGGCATGACGAGCGGATGTTGTTGATCGCCGAGAAGTTCCGCTCGACGAGATTGGGGTCGTACGTGGGCCGGGAGGCCATCACGAGCACGGCGCCGGTGTGGATGTCGAGCGCGACCACCGAGCCGCACTTCCCGGCCAGCTGGTCCATCGCGAGCCGCTGGGCCCCGGGACGAAGCGTCAGCCAGAGGTCGTTGCCCTCGATCGTCGCGCCACGGATCCGGTCGAGCGTGGTGTTGAGGACGGTCTTCAGGTTCGTGTTCGAGCCGGTCAGGAAGTCGTTCTCCGAGGCCTCGAGCCCGGAGCGGGAGCGGGACTGCGTCGAGTAGCCGACGACGTGCGCGAAGAGGCCGCGCTGCGGGTAGCGGCGGAAGTACAGCGTCTGCCCGGCGACGCGCTTCTTGCGGTTCGTGGCCAGGATCGTCCCGTCGGCGGCGCGGATGAGCCCGCGCTTGATCGAGAACTGGGCCACCCGCTGGATCTCGTTGTCCTGCCGGTCGGCCAGGCTGGCCGTCGCCCAGGTCTGCCAGTACGTGGTCGCGACGATCAGCGCGGCGACCAGGCCGACGCCGACGAGCGCGAGCCGTGCGATCTGGCGGTTCACCGGCGCACCGCGTTCGCGCGGTTGGAGACGAGCAACAGGCCCGCGAGCAGGACGAAGTTCGCGACCACGCTCGACCCGCCGTAGCTGATGAAGGGAAGCGTGATCCCGGTGAGCGGGATCAGGCGCAGGATCCCGCCGACGATGATGAAGGTCTGCAGCGCGAACGCGAACGTGAGCCCGACCGCGAGCAGCTTCGAGAAGCCGTCGTCGGCGAGCATCGCGATCTTCATCCCGCGCGCGACGAAGAGCATGTAGACGAGCAGCAGGGCGGCGACGCCGACGAGCCCGAGCTCCTGCGCGAGCGCCGAGTAGATGAAGTCGGTGTTCAGGTACGGGATCAGCTGATGGCCCTCAGTGGTCTCGAACGTGCCCTTGCCGAGCCCCGTGCCGGCCCAGTTGCCGTGCGCCACCGAGTAGAGCGACTTCACGAGCTGGTAGCTGGCGCAGTCCTGGCGCGGCAGCAGCTTGCCGTTGATCGGGCAGTAGACCGCGTGGTCGGTCCACGGGTGGAGCCAGATCGTGACGCGCTCGCGCACGTGCGCGACGTAGTGGTACACGCCGATCGCTCCGCCGAGGAAGAGGGCCGCGCCAAGGCCGACGTAGAGCAGCCGCGCCGTGGCGACGTAGAGCATCGCCAGGAAGATCCCGAAGTAGAGAAGGGCGCTGCCGAGGTCGTTCGTCTCGACCAGGACGAGCATCGCGCCGCCCCAGATCAGGAGCAGCGGGCCGAAGTCCTTCAGCCGGCCCTGCGCCAGCACCTCGCGCTTCTCGCGCAGGTAGCCCGCGAGGAAGACGATCAGCATGATCTTCGCGAGCTCGCCCGGCTGGAACTGCAGCGAGCCGAAGTGGATCCAGAGCCGGGCGCCGTTGACCGAGGTTCCCAGGCCGGGCACGGCCGGCAGCACGAGCAGCCCGATCGCGGTCAGCCCGAAGAGGTACTTGTAGCTCTCGAGCCTGCGGTAGTCGCGGTGCAGCAGCAGCAGGGTCGCGCTGAAGGCGCCGAGCGCGACGACGATCCAGAGGCCCTGGCGGAAGGCGTCGGTCGGGTCGAGGCGGTAGATCTCGGTCACGCCGATCGCGGTCAGCAGCGCGGCCATCGGCAGGAGGTAGGGGTCGGCCCAGGGCACGGTCAGCCGTCCGACCAGATGGGCTGCGAGGTAGAGGCCGAAGAAGAGGGCGGCGTAGGAGAGCGACGCCGCCGAGACGACCTCCTGCCTGGCGATGTAGACGCTGGCGAAGCCGAGCGCCGTGAGGACGCCGACGACGATCAGGTTGGCGAGCTCGCGGTTCCTCGCGCTCATCTCGCCCCGATCTGCTGCTCGTAGCGCCGCACCGCCGCTCGTGCCGAGGAGTCGCTCCGCAGGCTGTGGTCGAAGAGCTTCTGGCGCTCGGGCTGACTCAGCTGCGCTGCGAGCAGCGGGCTGACGTAGACCGCGCGGTACAGGCGCACGTTCCCGACCACGTTCCAGGGCACGCCCTGGTATACGGCGACGTGGCCGTTGGCGTCCGTGCCGACGAAGTGCGAGCGCCAGAGGCCCCACACGACGAAGCCGGAGGCGCAGACGAGCAACGTCAGGAAGAGCGCCGCCACCAGCAGCCGTCGGCCCGCCCCGCGCGGCGCCTCCGGGCCGGCGCGGCCGTTCGTGGCCTGGATGGCGGGCACCCGGTCGAGCTCGTCGAGCGTCGCCTCCTCGTCCGGCTCGGCCTCTGCTCCGTCCTCGCGCGGCGGAAGCTCCACGGTGTGCTCGACGGGGCCGCCGATCTCGAAGAAGACGACGGTGATGTTGTCCTCGCCGCCGCCGTTGTTCGCCGCGCGCACGAGCGCCTTCGCGGCGCTCTTCAGATCGCTGCGGTTGCGGGTGAGCTCGGCCCTGATCGTCTCGTCGTCGACCATCGAGGTGAGGCCGTCTGAGCAGATCAGGAACAGGTCGCCTGGCTCGGTCTCGACGGAGAACGTGTCCACGTCGACGTCCGGATCGGTTCCGAGCGCGCGCGTGATGACGGAGCGCTGCGGGTGATCCTCCGCTTCCTCCGGAGAGAGCTTGCCGCTGCGCACGAGCTCCGCAACCAGCGAGTGGTCCTCGGTCAGCTGCTCGAGGCTGCGCCCGCGGAGCAGGTAGGCACGGGAGTCGCCGACGTGGCCGATCACGACGCGGCCGTCCTCGACCAGCGCGACCGTCATGGTCGTGCCCATCCCCGAAGCGGATGCGTCCTGAGACTGCCGTTCGTACACACGGCGGTTCGCCTGCTGGATCAGCTCGTCCACCCGCTCCTCGCCGCTACCGGGCTCCTGCACGTCCTTCAGCGCCGCAGCGGCCAGCCCCGAGGCGAGCTCGCCCGCCTGCGCGCCGCCCATGCCGTCGGCGACCGCGAACAGCGGCGGCTCGACGACGAAGGCGTCCTCGTTGTGCCGGCGCTTGCGGCCGGTGTCGGTCATGCTCGCCGTCTGCCCGAGGCGCGCGGTCATACGTCGTACCGCAATTCCGTCTCTCCGACGCGGACGACGTCGCCGGCGCTGAGCCGTTTCGGGCCGGTCAGGCGCTTGCCGTTCAGGTACGTGCCGTTGGTCGACCCGATGTCCTCGACCCACACGCCGTCCCGCCGCGGCTCGAGGCGGGCATGCTCGGAAGAGGCGTATTCGTCGCGGCCCAGGTCGACGTCGTTGCGCGTGCCGCGGCCGACCCTCAGCGGCGCCGAGTCGAGCACGAGCTCCTCGCCATGCTCGAGTGCCGGGCTCTTGACCACGATGAGGCGTCCTGCCTCGATCTGCGGCTCCTCGCCGAGGCCCGGGACCGACCCGGGCGCGAGGACGAAGCTCTCCTGCGGCAGTCGGACGTCGCGTGCGGCGGAGCGCACGATCCTCCAGATGAACAGGTAGAGCAGGACGAGGAACAGGATCTTGAGGACGAGGAGGGCCTCCTCGACCGCGATCGACGCAAGCGTCACGAGGCCGGCTCCGTCTCGCGCCGGAAGACGAGCTCGGTCGAGCCGAGGGTGATCCGATCGCCCTGTCGCAGCTTCGCCCGCTTCTGGCGGCGTCCGTTCACCTCCATCCCGTTGGTCGAATCGAGATCGACGGCCCAGTAGGCGGCGCCCTCCTGTCGCACCTCCGCATGCTTCCTGGAGACGTTGGGGTCGCTGAGCTGGATGTCGCAGTCCTTGGAGCGCCCGATCGTCATCTGCCGTTTGTCGAGCTCGTGCTTCGTCCCGTTCACGGTCAGGCTCACGGTCTCGCGGTCGAGCCCGAGCTCCTCGACGGAAACCGCCTCGGTCTCGACCGGCTTGCGGTAGACCATGGTCGCGGCCGGCTGCGGCTGCGCGGGCGGCTCCCCCGGCTGGGGCGCCGGTCCCTGCACCATCCTGGTGGCGATCCCGAACTCGCCCATCTCCAGGTCGGAGTCGGTCTCGAGCTTGACCACGGGCGGGGAGAGCAGCTCGTAGCGCTCGCGCCGGGCGTTCTCGGCGAGGTACTCCTGGAGCTCGCTGCGCAGCGAGTCCTCGTAGCCCGAGAACTGCTCGCGGTCGGCCGGCGCCAGGTAGACGGAGTACTCGTTGGGCGCGTACACGCGCGAGACCGAGACGACGCGATGGTCCTCCATCTCCTTGACGAGCTTGCGCGCGAGCTCGACCGGCTGGGCGTGTGTCCGGAAGGCGCGGCCGAAGACCCCCTCGAACAGGCCTTCGATCTTGTGCTCGATGTTCCTGAGGACGCTCATTTCAGGCGGTTATGCCCCGCCTCGGAACTCTAACTCCGGGGTATGAGCGCCAGGACAGAGCAAGTCGCCCAGGCGGCCAGGACGAGTGGGGCTGCCGCAACCGAGGGTGCCGGGAGCAGCGTGACCGCGATCAGGGCCGCGCCGAGGCCGGCAATCGCCCAGAGCCCACGCTCGCGTGCGAACGGGAGCACGACGGCGGCCGCAGCGAGCGCGAACGCCTCGAAGAGGAGGACGGGATGGGCGAACAGCGAGCGCCAGAGGGCCTCGGCGACCGCGAACGGATCTTCGCTGCCGGCGATTCCCAGCCCTCTCGGTGGCGCTGCTCCCGTGAAGGGCAGCGGAGCATGGCGCAGGCCGGCGACGATTCCGGCGAGCAGAACCGCGGCACCGACCTGGATCGCCCGGCGTTTGCGGCTGTTCACGGCCTGGGACGCCAGGGGCAGCAGTCCGAGCGCGAGTAGCGGCGCGAACAGCGGGCCGAGCGCGAGGAAGAGCCCCTCGCGCGGCGTCCGCCAGCAGAGCGCGAGCCAGCAGAGGGCCACCGCGGCGTAGACGAGAGCGAGCCCCGACGAGATGTTCCCGAGCGGAAACACGGGGACGGCCAGCGCGAAGGCCAGGCCCAGCCGCGGGCGGAGGAACGTGAGCCCGAACGCGATCAGCGCCAGAAGAGGCGCCATCAGGGGCGGGAAGAACGGCACCGCGGCGGCGGTCCAGCCGGCGAAGATCCCCGCGGCCGCGGGAGCCGCGAGCCGCACCGGGAGCCTGACCGGCGGAAGGGTCGTGCGCGTCTTGCGGCGGCGGAGCCGCTCGGCGAAGGCGTCGCGCAGGTCGCCGACGAGCCTGGCCGCGGACGGCCGGGCGGCAGGATCGACCGCGAGCATGTGGTCGATGAGCGCCGTCAGTGGCTTCGGCAGATCGGGCCGAACCTGGGCGAGCGGGGTCGCGCCGGCCTCGATCCGCTTCGCCGTCTCCAGGAGCGAGCCGTTCCAGAACGGGTGCCAGCCTGCGAGCGATTCCCAGAGGAGGACGCCGACAGCCCAGACGTCGGCGGGCGGACCGCCGGATTCGCCGTGCACGAGCCGCTCCGGCGGCACGTAGGCGAGCGTCCCGGGAACGTCCCCGGTCGCCGTCAGCGGCTCTTCCTCGGCCAGCTGGGCGAGCCCGAAGTCCAGGAGGCGGATCGAGAGCTCGCTACCCTCGGCCACCAGCACGTTCGACGGCTTGACGTCGCGATGGACGATGCCGCGGCCGTGGGCGTGCGCGAGCGCCTCCAGGATCTGGGCTCCCGCCTCGATCGCGGCTGCGTCGTTCAGCTCGCCGGCGCGCAGAGCCTGGCGCAGCGTCTGGCCGGGCACGTACTCGTAGGCGATGTAGACGTTGCGCGCGTCCCGCTCGAGGCCGTAGGCCCGCAGGCACCGCTCGTGCCGGAGACGCGCCGCCGCGAGAGCCTCGCGCTCGGCGCGGGTCGCCGCCTTGCCTTCGCGGGGGACGATCTTGAGCGCCACCTCGAGCCCCGTTCGCTCGTCGCGGGCGAGCCAGACCGAGCCCGAGCCACCGCTCCCGAGCGGGCGCAGGGGCCGATAGCGCTCTGCAACGAGCTCGCTCGGTGAGAGCGCAAGTGCCGCCTCGGCCACGACACCCTGTTTTCGCGCACTCGAGAAGACTCCTGCCCCGGGCGGGGCCCCGGCCGACGAACTAGGTAAAGTGACCCGGATTTTTCCTGCAATTCCTGATGACTGAACGCGAAAACACCGACATCGACTTCGACTTCTTCGAGGATGAGGCTGCGACCGAGGAGGCCACCCGGACCGACCGCGTGGACCGGCGGCCCGGCGGCCCGAACGGCCCCAAGCGTCCACCCCGGGGACCGACGAACCTGACTCCGCTGCTGCGGCTGATCGGGCTGGTCGCCTTCGCGATCCTGATCATCGTGCTGCTCGTCTTCTGGGTTCAGAGCTGTCGCGAGGCCAGCAAGACCAAGACATACAAGAGCTATATGGCGAAGGTCACCGAGGTGGCGAGCTCGTCTCAGCAGATCGGGCGGCAGCTCAGCACGGCGCTGCTGGCCCAGGGCGTCAAGCAGGCCGAGGTCGAGCAGCGCATCTCCGGGCTGGCGCGCCAGGAGCAGCTCAACGTCGATCGGGCGCGCGAGATCACGCCTCCGGGGACGCTGCGCGACGAGCAGGACGCGCTGGTCGAGGCGCTCCAGTTCCGGGTCAGCGGCCTGAACGGGCTCGCCAACGCGCTCGCGGCCACTGCCAGTACCAGGGACGTCTCGCGCGCGGGCGCGGTGCTCGCCTCGCAGATGCAGCGCCTGCTCGCGAGCGACGTCGTCTACGACGACGAGTTCAAGGATCCCTCGAGCGCCGAGCTCAAGCGGCAGGGAGTGACCGGGACGAGCGAGACCGGCGGCCCCCTGGTTCCCGACTCGAACTTCCTCCAGACCGCCGACTTCGCCACCACGACCTCGATGGTGAACGTGCTAAGCAAGATCCGCGGCGGCGCGGTGACGCCCAGCCAGGGCGGCCTGCGCGGGACGAACATCGTCAAGACCGAGGTGCTCCCGGCCGGGACGGAGCTCAGCACGAGCACGCAGACGCCGATCACCGTGCGCACGAACCTGGCTTTCCGCGTCACCGTGGAGGACTCGGGCGACTCGCAGGAGACGAGCATTCCGGTCACGCTCACGATCACCCAGACGCACGGCGGCAACATCACGAAGACCAAGAAGATCTCCTTCATCAACCCCGGTGAGCAAAAGGCCGTGACCTTCACGAACATCCCGGCGGTCAACTTCAGCACCCCCGCGACCGTGAAGGTCGAGGTTCAGCCGGTGACGAACGAGAGCAACACCGACAACAACTCCGCGGACTACCCGGTCATCTTCTCGGCCTAGCGCTCGAGGCATGTTCTGTGTCGGCCGCAAGGCCTAGGATGGGCGCCGCATGAACGTCTCGAGCGCGACCGCCGCCTGGATCGCGATCGGCGCAGCGGTGGCGGCCGTGCTGGCGCTGATCGCGGCGCTGTGGGTGGTCTTGCGCATCCGCCGGCTGCGGGCAGGGCAGGCGGTCCTGCTCGGCGAAGGCAAGACCGACCTGGTCGACTTCGCGGTCTCGCTGCAGGGACGCATCGACGACCTGCACCGAGCGGTGGACGAGATCGCCGCCGGCCTCGTCCGGGTCGACAGGCGCGTGGACAGGTCGGTGACGAACACGTCGATCGTGCGCTACGACGCCTACGAGGGCACGGGCGGGCACCAATCGGCCTCTCTCGCCGTGCTCGACTCGGCGCGAAGCGGCGTCGTGGTTACCGCCATCCAGGGGCGCGACTACGCGCGGATCTACATGAAAGAGCTCGACCGCGGGCGGGCCTCGGTCGCGCTTTCGCCCGAGGAAGCGGAGGCAGTCGAGAGGGCGATGTCTCGCTGAACTGAACGGGTGCGGAGCACTCGGCCTTCGGCCGAGTCCTGCACGCTGGTTGCTAAATTCAGGCGTGTGCAGCAGGTTCTAGTCCTCAATGCGAGTTACGAGCCGCTGAACGTCACCACCGTTCGCCGTGCGCACGTGCTCGTGTTCAAGGGCAAGGCCGAGGTGATCGAGGAGCTCGAGCAACCCCTCAGATCCGCGGCCGACACGTATCCGTGGCCGCACGTGATCAGGCTCGTGCAGTACGTGCGCGTGCCGCGGACGCTGCAGCGCAAGATTTCCCGCCGGGCGCTCTTCGCGCGCGACGGCTGGCGCTGCATGTACTGCGGCACGACGAGCGGCCGGCTGACCCTCGACCACGTCGTCCCGCGGAGTCGCGGGGGCGACTCCGTCTGGGAGAACGTCGTCACCTCGTGCGCGCCCTGCAACATGCGCAAGGGCAACCGTTTGCCCGACGAGGTCTCGATGACGCTGCGCAAGCCGCCTCGCCCCCCGGCGCCGGTGCTCTTCATCCACCTGGCGACGCCGAGGATCCCGCACGGCTGGCAGCCCTACCTGAACGGCCTGGCCGAAGGCTCGACGGCGACCGCGACCGCCTGATGTGACGCCGGGCCCTCCCGGCGGCGTACCTCCCGTACGCAAACCAGGAGGGCACGATGAAGATCGTCCAGATAGGCATGGTCGCGGGGCTGGTCGCACTGGCAGTCGCGTTCGTCGGGCTGGGAAGACCCGGCTCCGCCCACGGCACGGCAACGCCTTCGGGCCGCGGCGTGACCGTGACCGGGACAGCCTCGGTCAGCTCGGTCCCGAACCAGGCGAGCTTCTCGTTCGGCGTCAGCACGAACGCCACGACGGCGCACCAGGCGACCTCCGAAAACGCCCGGAAGGCGCGGCAGGTCATCGCGGCCCTGCTCGAGGCGGGTCTCGCGAGGGCGGACGTGCAGACGCAGGACGTCACGGTCGGGCCGAGCTGGAACGACGAGGGCCACCCGGACGGCTTCGTTGCGCACAGCTCTGTGGCTGCGAAGGTGCGAGACGTTGCGCGGGCGGGCGCAGTCATCGACGCGGCCGTCGCCGCGGGAGCGACCGAGACGTCAGGCCCGTCCTTTGACCGCTCCGACCGGGACGAGCTCTATCGGAGCGCGCTGCGCCGGGCGTTCGCCGACGCCCGCAGCAAGGCCACGACGCTCGCCGGCGAGGCAGGGGCGAGCCTCGGGCGGGTGCTCAGCATCGACGAGACGGCGGTGGAGCCGCAGGCGCCGGTCGCATATGCGGCCGAGGCCGCGCTCAGGTCTTCGGAGACCCCTGTCGAGCCGGGCAGCGAAGAGCTGCGGGCGACGGTCACCGTGCGGTTCAGCCTCGGGTGACGGCCAGGCCGAGCTGCTCCCACTCGCTCCACGAGCCCGGGTAGAGCTTCGCGTCCCGCCCGCCGAGCGCGAGCCGGTGGAGGATCACGCAGGCGGTGACGCCCGAGCCGCAGTACGCCACGAGCTCGCCGTTCGGAAGCTCCGGCAGGGCCTCGTTCCAGGGGGCGTTGACTGAACCGGGGATGCGCCCGGGGACGCGGTCGACCGGGTTCGGCTCGCCGCGGAAGCGCTCGGGGAGGCGCGCGTCGATCACCACGAGCTCCTCGTGGCGGGCGGAGAGCTCCTCGGCGAGGATCGTGTCGTCGTCGCGCTCCCGTGGCTCGAAGCGAGTCGGCTCGATCGCCTCCTCGCCGCTTCTCAGCGGTCCCAGCCAGCCGGCGAGGTCGAGCACGGCGCAGTCGTCGTGGCCGAAGTGGCGCAGCAGCCACCAGAGCCGCTCCGGGCCGCCCATGTTTCCGTAGGCCACCACGAAGACACCCGCCTCGATGCCGGCCCTCGAGGCGGCGCGGGCAAAATCGCCGGCGCTAGGCAGTGGGTGCCGGCCGGCCCGGCCGGGCGGGGCCGAGAGGTCGTCGTCGACGTCCAGGAACGAAGCCCCCGGAACGTGGCCGGCGAGGTAGAGCTCATGCCCGCGGCCAGGGCTGCCCAGCTCCCAGCGGCAGTCCACGAACTGGAAGCGGGGATTGGACACGAAAAGGGGCTAGCCTGAGACGTCGAGCTGGCTGCGGTACGGAGCCTCTGCCGACCTCCCGAACGGCGCGTACGCCTCCTTTGGATTCGGCGTCTCCGTCTCGACACTCGCACCGTGGCGTGCTGCCACGTCCGAGACGGGATAGACGATGTCCTGACTGGCGCGTGAGCCGACCGCGAGGATGGCACAGGGCCCGCTCCCCGCGCCGACGAACACGTGATCCGTCTCGGGCGGGCAGTGGACGAAGTCCCACGTCTTCAACGGACGCTCTTCGCCCTCGATGACCAGCACGCACTCGCCCCAGAGGACGAGGAAGTCCTCCTGCGCGCTCTCGCGGTGGTAGAGACACGCCGGCTGCCCGGGCTGAAGGACGCCGATGTTGATCCCAAGCTCCTTGAACTCAGGCTCGCCCTCGAAGACCGTCCCCGAGCCGAATTTCTCGTGCTCAAACCAGCGGGCTTCCTTCGCGTTGATGACGAACCAGCCCTCGCCCTTCGGGACGAGGCCCGTGTCGGTCTGTTCCACGGTTGCTTCAGGAACCATCTCGACCTCCCATCTGCCGCCCTCGCGTCGAATCCAAGTAACAGACTGTTACTAAGACGCTTCTGCCGGCCCTGGTGGAGCGGCTAGCGCTTGACGATGTTGTGGACTTCGATGATCTCCGGCTCGCCGGCGAGCTCGACTCCGCCTTCCGTCAGGATCGGCATCAGCCGCTCGCCGAACGCCTGGAACTGCTCTAGCGAGTCCCAGATCTCACTGACGCGGAAGGCGCCGTCGGCGCTGAACGCGACGTGGTACTCGAGTCCGTCCGGCGGAAACTGGCCGGACGCCTCGACACGGGGAAGGGTCTCGTCGTACACCTGCTGGGTCATGCTGGGCGCACCTACGAATCGGACAAGGATGCTCATCGGGGTCGATCCTCCTAGGTCGGGGGGCGGAAGACCTTATCCCGTGGTCACGCGAGGGGTCGCGTACTAGGCGAACGCGCTGCGGAACACGGCCGGCGGCAGCGCGATCGGGCGCTTGCAGCGCCCGCACCGGCTCTCGCTCGAGCCCTTCTGCGTCGAACGCTCCTCCAGGAGCGGCTTGTCGCAGCGGCACTTCTCGCGCTTGCTCATCGAGATTCACTTTGCGGAGCGCACCGGACAGCAGTGCGGGGCCCGGCCAGCGAGCCCGCCGGCGGCCCGGTCGAACGGTGGGGTGTTCGAGGCGACCTAGACCGTGGTCGGTCGCGTGAACCGTCCGCGGCTCTGAGTGTGAACGGCCTCGGCGAACTCCGGATACTCCTTGCTGAGACGCCGGAAGGTCTGGTCGAACATCGCGAGCAGCACCATCGGCGTCTCCGCGACGATCGTGGCCGTCCGGCGTCCCGTCAGGAGAAGGCCGATCTCGCCGCACAGCTCGCCTGGACCGAACGTGGCCAGGACCGCGCCGTCCTGCTCGACGCGCGCGGTTCCCTCGAGGATCACGAAGAGCTCGTACGCATAGTCGCCCTGGCTCGTGACTCGCTCGCCTGCGGGGACGCTGACCTCGTTGAACGCATCTGCAGCCGCGGCGCGAGCTGCGGGAGAAAGCCCCGACAAACACGGCACCGATTCGAGGAGTGCCTGGTCGACCACGCTGTGACGCTACTGCGGTGCGCCATTCTGCGCCATCTTCGCTCCCACTTCGTAACCCTTCGTTCACTTCGGCGCGACAATCTAGTCCGCTCAGGCGGCCTCCGGCTCTGCCTCCGTCACCGGGACGGCCGGCGGGCGATGCGGGTGGCCCTGGCTCACGAGGTGGCCGTGAGACTCGGTGCCGTAGCCGCCCGGAACCGGGATGTAGAACTCGGGGTAGCCCCACATGCCGTGCTCGGAGACGTCCAGGCCGGCGGTCTCGGTCTCCTCCTCGACCCGGATGCCCCAGAGGCGCTTCATCGTCCAGAGGCAGCCGAACGAGGCCGAGAACGTGAAGGCGCCGACGGCGGCGAGCCCGAGCAGCTGCACCCAGACCTGGTGCAGCGAGCCGGTGTAGACGAAGCCGCCCTGCCCGGTCTTGAGCGTGGCCGCAAGCGCCGGGACCGCGAAGAGGCCGGTGGCGACCGTGCCCCAGACGCCGGACACGCCGTGCACCGCGACTGCTCCGATCGGGTCGTCGATCCCGATCCGCTCGACTGCGAGGACGCCCACGACCGCGATCACGCCGGAGACGAGCCCGATCACGACGGCCGCCCACGGCGCGACGAAGCCCGACGCCGCCGTCACGGCGACGAGGGCGGCGAGCACGCCGTTCAGCATCATCGAGATGTCGGGCTTGCGGAGCACGAGCCAGGCCGTGATCGCCCCGCTGACCGCGCCCGCCGCAGCCGCCAGGTTCGTCGTCAGCGCGACGTAGGCGAAGAATCCGATCTTGTCGCCCGTGATCACCCCGAGGGTGGAGCCGGGGTTGAAGCCGAACCAGCCGAACCAGAGGATGAGCGTGCCGAGAACGGCGTACGGGATGTTGTGGCCGGGAATCGCGTTGCCACGCCCTCCGTCGAACTTCCCGATCCGCGGCCCGAGCAGCAGCGCCCCGGCAAGCGCTGCCAGAGCACCCTGGTAGTGCACGACCGTGGAGCCGGCGAAGTCCTGCATGCCGAGCCCGAAGAGCCAGCCGCCGCCCCAGACCCAGTGCGAGGTGACGGAGTAGATCAGGGTGAAGAGCGCACCGAAGACGAAGTAGACCCAGAGCTTCGCGCGCTCGGCCATCGCGCCCCAGACGATCGCGAGCGAGACGCCGGCGAACACGACCTCGAACATGTAGCCGGCCGCGCCCGGGACGGTGGTGAAGAACGAGTACGGCGCGGAGCCGACGGCGAGCAGAGAGTCGACCGACGGCATGAACCCGTGCGTGCCGACGAAGCGGTTGCCGTCGCCGAAGGCGATCCCGAAGCCGACGGCCCAGTAGACGAGCGAGCAGACGGCGAAGATGAGCACGTTCTTGCCGGCGATGTGCGCGGCGTTCTTCATCCGCGTCAGCCCTGCCTCGAGGAAGGCGAAGCCGGCCTGCATGAACATCACGAGCACCGCCGCGACGATGACCCAGAGGGTGTTCGCGGCCAGGAGGAGGTCGCTGTTCTTCACGCCGCCTCCTCCGCGCGCTCGAGCGGCAGGCCCGTGCGGTTGTGGATCACGCGGTCGACCCGTGTCGTCCAGACCAGGCCGTCTCCGCATTCGTTGCCGCTACGCGCGGCGTCGGCGATCGTCGAGGCGATCGCGGTGGCGAGCTCGTCCGCGACGACGAAGGTCAGCAGGGCCTTGGGCAGGAAGCGGGACTCGAACACCCGTCCGCGGTACTCGTGCGTGATCCCGCGCTGGCGACCGTGCCCGACCGCCTCCACGACGGTCACGCCAACATGGCCGGTCTGCTCCTCGACTGCGTCGATCACCGTCTCCACGCGCTCACGGAGGACGACGGCCTCCACCTTCGTCATGTGACCACCTCGCTTCGTCGTTCCACCAGGACAACGTCTCGCCAGACGCCGTGCAGGCGCCCGATCCGTTCGTGCGTGCCGACGATCCGGAAGCCGAATCGCCGCAAGAGCCCGAGGCTCGCCTCGTTCTCGGGAAAAACGCCGGTCTGCAGCGTCCAGATGCCGTCGCGCTCGGAGCTCGAGATCGCCGCCGCCAGCAGCTCCTTGCCGATCCCCGTTCCACGCGCCTCGGCCGCCACATAGGCGCTGACCTCGGCGACGCCGGCGTAACAGGCGCGTGCCGAGACCGGCGCAAGCGCGATCCAGCCGAGCACACGGTCGTCACGCGCGGCCACGAACCGGTGCTCGGGAAGGTGCGCCGTGTCCCACGCCTCCCACGACGGCACCTCGGTCTCGAAGGTCGCGTTCCCGGTCGCGATCCCATCGGCGTAGATCCGCGAGACCTCGGGCCAGTCGTCCGGCCCGAGGTCTCGCACGGCGGCGGCGGTCGCGAGCATCTAGCAGTCGTAGTAGAGGGCGAACTCGGCCGGGTGCGGCCGCAGGCGGACCACGTCGACCTCGTTCTCCCGCTTGTAGTCGATCCAGGTGCGGATCAGCTCCTCCGAGAAGACACCGCCCGCGAGCAGGAACTCGTGGTCGGCCTCGAGCGCGTCGAGCGCCTCGGCCAGCGAGCCCGGCACCTGCGGCACGGATGCGTCCGCGTCCTCGAACAGGTCGTAGTCGGCCGGCGCCCCGGCGTCCAGGCCCTTCTGGATCCCGTCGATGCCCGCCATCAACATCGCGGAGAAGGCGAGGTACGGGTTCGCCGCCGCGTCCGGGCAGCGGAACTCGATCCGCTTCGCCTTCGGCGAGTCGGAGTACATCGGGATCCGGATGCAGGCCGAGCGGTTCCGCTGCGAGTAGACGAGGTTGACCGGGGCCTCGTAGCCCGGTACCAGCCTGCGGTACGAGTTCGTGGTCGGGGCGCAGAAGGCGAGCAGCGCAGGCGCGTGGGCAAGTAGCCCGCCGACGTACGAGCGCGCGAGCTGCGAGAGCCCCGCGTAGCCTGACTTGTCGGCCATCAGCGGTGCGCCCTCCTTCCAGAGGGACTGATGGGTGTGCATGCCCGAGCCGTTGTCGCCGAAGAGCGGCTTCGGCATGAAGGTGACCGTCTTGCCCGCGGCTCGGGCGATGTTCTTGACCACGTACTTGTAGGTCATCACCTGGTCGCCCATTCGCGTGAGCGGCTGGTAGCGCAGGTCGATCTCGCACTGTCCGCCGGAGGCCACTTCGTGGTGGTGGAACTCGCAGGGGATGCCGAGGCGCTCGAGCGCCAGGACCATCGAGCTGCGCAGGTCGTGCAGCGTGTCGTGAGGTGCCGGCGGGAAGTAGCCTTCCTTCGGGCGCACGGTGTAGCCGAGGCCCGGCTCGCCGGAGTTCCAGTGGCCTTCCGCGGAGTCGATCTCGTAGTGCGAGCGGTGGTCGGCCAGCTCGTACGACACCGAGTCGAGCACGAAGAACTCGCATTCGGGCCCGATGTAGGCCGTGTCGGCGATGCCGGTCTCGTTCAGGTACTCCTCGGCCCGGCGGGCGATCCGCCTCGGGTCCTTGCCGTATCCCTCGCGCGTGAGCGGGTCGGCGATCTCGCAGATCAGCGAGAGCGTCGGCGCCTCCGTGAAGGGATCGAGCACGGCGCTCGCCGCATCGGGCATCAGCAACATGTCCGACTCGGCGATCCCCTGCCAGCCGCGGATCGAGGAGCCGTCGAAGCCGAGCCCCTCGTCGAAGGCGGACTCGTCGAACGCGGTGATCGGGAGGGTGACGTGCTGCCACGTCCCGAGCAGGTCGCAGAACTTGAGGTCGACCATCTGCGCCTGCGTCTCGCCGGCCCACTCCAATGTCTTCTTGGGCGCCGGCTTCTCCGCCGCCCCGTTCGTGAGGTAGTGCTTTGTCTCTTCCGCCGCCATGCCGCTCCTTTCCGGACCAAAGAAAAAGGGCCCAGGACTCCTGAAGTCCTGAGGCCCCAATGCCTCCGTGCCCACCTTCCGCGGCGGACACTGGATCGCACCTTAGCGCGGAGGGCGGATGATCGCCAGAGCCGATTTCGAAATTGCGGATCGCCACGGCGGTAGGTACGGTTGCGACGTGCTGCCCGTCAGCTGACACCGGTTCCCGCGCGCGCCGCCCACTCGGCGGTCGCGTCCTGTCCGTGTCCCTGCGAGTCGTCGGAGCAGCACATGAAAGCCCTCGAAGTTCAGAATCTGCGCAAGGAGTTCGTCCGCCGTGAGGGGCGCTCGCGCAAGCGCGTGGCCGCGCTCGGTGGCGTCAGCTTCGACATCGATCGCGGCGAGTGCGTCGCCGTTCTCGGTCCGAACGGATCCGGAAAGTCGACGCTCGTCCGGCTGCTCTCGACGCTGTTGCTGCCGGACGGCGGCAGTGCCAGCGTGTTCGGGCACGACGCCGTCCGTGACACCCGCGCGGTGCGGCGGCTGGTGAACCGGGTCTCGGTCGAGGCCTCGTTCTTCAAGAAGATGTCCGCCGTCGAGAACCTGAGTTATGCCGCCCGGTTCTACGGCCTGCGCCCGGCACAGACCCGCGACCGGATCCCGGAGATCCTCAGCCGGGTCGGGTTCCCCGGGGACCGGCGGGCAGAGCCGATGGAGAACCTCTCGCGTGGCATGCAGCAGAAGGTGGCGCTCGCCCGCGCCCTGTTGACGGCGCCGATCCTGCTCCTGCTCGACGAGCCGACGACCGGCCTCGACCCGCGTTCGAAGCAGGAGGTGCAGGAGTTCATCCGCGAGGTGCGAGCCGAGCACGACGCGACCGTGCTGCTCTGCACCCACGACCTGGCCGAGGCGGAGGGCCTCGCCGACCGCGTCGGGATTCTCGACGGCGGGGCGCTGCTCTGCCTCGAGCCGACGCCCGAGCTGAAGGCGCGCTACAGCGCCGAGACGCTCGAGGAGGCCTTCTTCTCCGCGAGCGGCCATACCTTCGAGAACGGCGAGAACGGAGCGCACTCATGAGAACCGCAAGCCCGGCGCTGCGCCACGAGCTCGTCGGCCTCGGCGGCGTGATCGAGCGCAACGTCTACCTCGTCAAGCGCTACATCTGGTGGGACATCGCGTTCTTCCTCTGGACGGTCGCGAACACGCTCACGATCGTCTTCATCGCCAAGGGCATCCCGGCGGTGGGCGGGACGATCGACGTCGACCGCGTGACCACGATCCTGCTCGTTGGCGCCGTCATCTGGGCCTACCTCGGGATCATCTTCGAGATCCTCACCGAGACCGTCGCGTGGGAGCGCTGGGAGGGCACGATCGAGTACACGTTCATGGCCCCGCTCTCGCGTCCCGTGCACCTGCTCGGGATGGGGTTGTTCGCGGTCGGCTACGGAGTCGTCCGCGCGGTGCTGCTCTTCGGGGTCGTCGCGGCATTCTTCAGCCTGCACCTGCCGGACGCCGACTACGGCGCAGCGGTCGTGCTGCTGATCGTGGCCTCGATCTCGTTCATCGGGATCGGGATGATGACGGCGGTCCTGCCGCTGATCTCGCCCGAGAAGGGCACGCAGCTCGGGTTCGTCGCGCAGGGCCTGCTGCTCGTCGTCTCCGGCGTCTACTACCCGGTCTCGGTGCTGCCGGAGTGGATGCAATGGCTCGCGAAGATCTCGCCCGCGACCTACGCGCTGCGGGGCTGCCGGGCGGCCATCCTCGAGGGCGCGGGCCTGACTGAGCTCTGGGGCGACATCTGGCCGCTGCTCGTGATCGGGGCCGTGTCGATTCCGCTCGGGCTCTGGGTCTTCCGCACCGGCGAGCGCTACGCGAAGAGGCACGGGAAGCTGAAGCGGTCGGGATGATCGCGATCCGCCCGGCAACCACGGACGCCGACCTGGAGGCCTGGATCCGGGTCCGCCGGGCTGTGCTCCCGGAGGAGTCCGGCGGCACCGTGACCGACCTGCGCGCGCAGGAGAGCGAGGAGCGCCTCGTGGTTCTCGCCGAGCTCGACGGCGAGCTCGCGGGCAGCGGCTACGTCGATCGTTCCCAGATCCGCACCCGCTTCGGGCTGGCCCCCCGCGTGCTGCCGGAGTTTCGGCGGCAGGGAGTCGGGACGGCGATCCTGCGCGAGCTCGCAGCCCACGCCGAGCGATTCGACGTCGCCGAGATCTCGGCGCTCGTGGACGACGAGGGCTCGAGAGCCTTCGCAGAGCGCTTCGGCTTCGTGGAGGTCGATCGTCAGGTCGAGCAGGTCAAGACGCTCGTCGAGGAGAGCCGAAGGAGTGCTGCCGGACGGGATCGAGGTCGCGACGGTCGCCGAGCGGCCGGAGCTCTTACGCGAGGCGTTCCCGCTCGCCACCGAGGGCTACGCCGACCTCGCGACCGACGGCCTGGTCGAGGTCTCGCTCGAGGAGTGGCTGCGCGAGGAGGCGACGCTCCCTGCCGGCTCGTTCGTCGCTCTCGCGGACGGCGAGATCGTCGGCTACTCGGGCTTGATGCGCCACGACAACCCGGGGGTCGCCGAGGACGGTCTCACCGTCGTGCGGCGAGACTGGCGCCGACGCGGCCTCGCTCTCGCGCTCAAGCGCCTCGAGCTCGCCTGGGCTGCGGAGAACGGGCTGCGCGAGGTGGTCACCTGGACGCAGCGGGGCAACGAGGGGATGCGGCGCCTGAACGAGCAGCTCGGCTACGCGTACCGCGCGGTCAGCGTGACCATGTGCGCGCCGCTGCCCCTCCCGCTAGACTCCGACCGTTCGTGAGGCGACGGGGCCTCGGGCGCAGACAGCGTCCGGGGCTTTTGTGTTTTTGAAGGGAGGACGAGTGGCGCAGGTCGAGAGCAAGGCGAGAGCGACGAGCGAGCCGCAGGTGCGCAAGCAGGTGCTGAAGCGGATCGAGGACGAGGGGATCGAGTTCCTGCTGCTGTGGTTCACCGACATCGAGGGCCACCTGAAGAGCTTTGCGGTGACACCGAGCGAGATCGAGGCGGCGCTCGACGACGGCATGGGCTTCGACGGCTCTTCGATCACGGGCTTCAACGCGATCGAGGAGTCGGACATGGTGGCGATTCCCGACCCGGAGACCTTCACGCCGATGCCGTGGAAGGAGGGCGAGACCAAGGTCGCCCGGATGATCTGCGACGTCGTCACGCCGGACGGAAAGCCGTACGAGGGCGATCCGCGCTACGTGCTGCGCCGGGCCCTCGATCGCATGGCCGAGATGGGCTTCGACACCTTCAACGTCGGGCCCGAGCTCGAGTACTTCCTCTTCAAGGACGATCGCGGCACCGAGACGCTCGACGAGGGCGGCTACTTCGCGATGACGACCATGGACGCTGCCAGCGAGCTGCGCCAGGAGACCGTGCGCGCGCTGGAGAGCGTCGGCATCCCGATCGAGTACGTCCACCACGAGGTGGGGCCGTCGCAGCACGAGATCGACATGCGCTTCGCCCCGGCGCTGACGATGGCCGACCACACCGTCACCTACCGGCTGATCGTCAAGGAGATCGCGAAGAAGGCCGGCTACCACGCCACCTTCATGCCGAAGCCGATCTTCGGGGAGAACGGCTCTGGGATGCACACGCACCAGTCGCTCTTCTCCGCCGGGCGCAACGCGTTCTTCGATGGGGACGACGAGTGGCACCTGTCCGAGACCGGGAAGGCGTTCATCGCCGGCCAGCTGCGCCACGCCCGAGAGATCGCGGCGGTCTTCGCCCAGTGGGTGAACTCGTACAAGCGGCTCGTGCCCGGCTACGAGGCGCCCGTGTACGTCGCCTGGTCGCGGCGAAACCGCTCAGCGCTGATCAGGATCCCGCTCTACAAGCCGGGCTCGGAACAGGCGACGCGGGCCGAGATCCGCTGTCCGGATCCCGCCTGCAACCCGTACCTCACCTTCGCCACGCTGTTGCACGCGGGCCTGGAGGGGATCGAGAACGGCTACGAGCTGCCCGATCCGATGGAGACCAACCTCTACCACCTCACGCCCGAGCAGCGTCGCGAGCGCGGGATCGTCTCCCTGCCCGAGACCCTGGGCGAGGCGATCGACGAGCTCGCCCAGTCAGAGCTGGTGAAGAAGGCGCTCGGCCCGCACATCTTCGACCGCTACGTCGAGCTGAAGCGGAAGGAATGGGACGAGTACCGCGTCCAGCTCACCGACTGGGAGCGCGAGAGGTACCTGGCGGTGCTCTAGACCGATCGCACGAAAAGGTGGACAATCGATGGCGGTTCCGCCGCCCTGCGGCTGGCGGAGCCCAACTGACGGCCGACTGCGAGCTGCTGGGTTTCCCGCAGCTCGTGGTCGTTTCAGCGCCGGTTTAGAGGAAGCTCTGCAGCGAGTCTCGCTCGACCCGCAGGCCGATCACGCCGCTGGTGCCGTCGATCTGATCGATCGCGTTGGCCGGGACGAGCCGGCGTCGACGCGCGAAGAAGCCCTTGCGCACGGAGAGCGCGTCAGGCAGGTCGGGCTCGGTGCCGTACATCGGGCACTCGACGCGCCCGACGAGTCGCCCGCGGGCATCGGCGACCAGGAAACCCGAGGTCTTCAGGAGGGCCGAGGCCGGCACCGACATCGAGGCGACCTTAGCGACCGTCGAGGACGCCGCCCGTAAAACCTTTGTTAAGCCACCGTCAGGTGCGGCGGCGGCGCCGAGCTCAGCCCGCAGTGATCGGTCGACCGGTGGTGAGGTCGATGTTTCCCGAGCTCGTCCAGCCGCGAGCCGCAGTCATCGTGCCGGGGTAGTGGGCGCCGTAGGCCCCGCGCAGGTCGAAGTAGTTGTCTCGGTTGATGCCGTTGGACACGGGGAAGGTCGGATGAGAAGCGTCACCGCCGTTGACCACGTAGCTCATGCCAGCGCCGGGCAGCGTGACGACCGTGTTGTTCGCCAGGGTCGGGTTGTTGACCTGGCACGGCCCCGAGTTGCAGTAGAACTGCCAACCTTCCCCGTTGCCCGCTCGTGGCTGGTAGGCGGTGTTGTAGGAGATCAGGGGGCCGTTGACCGCGCTGGTGCCGGAGAGCTGCAGCCAGTTCTCGTGCGCTCCCGTGGCGGCACCACCGGGAACCATCGTGTCGATCAGGTTGAACTGCTCGACGATCCGGCCGCCGCCCCCGCCGCCCGACTCGAGCACGCGAGCCGAACCGTTGCGGAACCAGTTGTATCTGAGCACGACGTTGTCCCCGGTGACGAAGGAGGACGGATTGGTACACCCGGCCTGATTGAACTCGTTGTTGACGATCGTCAGGTTGTCGGCGGCGATGCTCGTGTAGTTGACCGGGCAGCCGAAGTGGCTGTTGCTGACGTTCCAGCTGCAGCCGCTGTTGTCGTAGATCGTCTTGTCACCGAACTCCACGCCGTTGATCGTGACGGTGGAGCCCGGCGTGGTGCAGCGCAGCAGGCTGCCCGAGAGGCTCGCTCCGGGGATCGAGGCGCTCGCAATCGGCGTCAGCGCAGTCCCTGAGGGAATCCCCACCGCGTAGTCGACGCCGGCTACCTGCCACGGGGGGCGAACGGCCGAGTTGGCAAAGAGATTGGGGTATTGCGCTCCACCCTGAGGCGCTGGCGGGGGAGGTGGTGGTGGTGGCGGTGGTGGTGGCGGTGGAGGTGGTGGCGGAGGTGGAGGCGGTGGAGGCGGAGGAGGCGGTGGTGGTGGAGGAGGCGGTGGTGGTGGCGGAGGAGGAGGCGGAGGATTGGATGGGGCGCTCGACGACGCCGTTCGCAGCGCGACGAGCTGGCCGATTCCGCCGCCTTGGTGTCCCCACGCCCAGGCCGCCTTGCTGCCGGTTGCCCCGGCATTCGCCTGGATGTACGCCAGGCCCTTGGCGGCGAGAGCCGAGTAGCGAACGGAGAACTCCTGGGTCATGCTCGAGGGCGATCTCAGGGCTCTGCCCTCGGCCATCCCGAAGAAGCCGACGACGATGTCGCTCTTCGCTGTCGTCGTTACCGATGGTGCGACGGCGAACCAGTTCTTGGGCGTGAACGCGCCGCTGTGCGAATCCACCGGAGTCGTTTGCGCGATCCCCTTGAAATCGAGAACCGCTCCCGCAGCGGTGGCCGCCGAAGACCACGACCAGCTGTAGTTCGCAGGTTCGGAGGCACCGGCGACCTTGTAGTAGAGCGCCTGCGTCAGGGAGGAGTAGCCGGGGGTGCTGCTGTCGCGCCGGATCAGGCTCCAGCCGCTCGGCGGAGTGATCGAAGCGCTCCCGCCAAGGCGGGCGTGCACGGAGGCGAGAAGGACATCGCCGGCAGCTGTCGTCGCAGGGCGGGGAACCGTGAGCGTCGAGCCGGAGGTCGTGCTGGTCACGACGGCACCTGCGGACGGCAGCGCGCTCAGCGCAGGGCCCGAGCCGGAGATCGTCACGCCGAGCACGAACGCAAGCACGGCGAACGGGAGGTGACGGCGGAGTCGACCGATCCTGCTCAACGCCACCCTCCGGCGACGCAAAGGCCTCTCTCCATCGATCGGCGAGACTGAAGATTGCCGCATCTCCGCATCCCTCCATTTCCGGACGAGCTGGGCGGCGCGACATCGCTCCACGAGGGTGTGGGCGGTCGCTTGGCACGATCGTTTCCATCCGCCAGCTGGCCACTGGCTCCGGGTCTAGCGCGGCTTTTTACAAGATCGCGCGGCCGGTACCTGGCGATGAGTGATCAAAATCTCCGCAAAGAGCGACAATTTCGGGCGGAGGCAGGCGCATGGCGTACGGGCCGCGGAGCCTGTAAGACTGTCTCGATGCCCGCGAGCCAGGACGACAGCCGGCTAGAGCAACTCGAGGACGAGCCACGGCTCGGAGCGGTGCTCACCGAGGGTGGAGAGCTCGGTCCGCTCAGTCCCGAGCTGGCGCTGGTCGACCCATTTCTCGCGGAGCGGGCGCGGCGGCTCCTCCCCGATCCGCGTGAGCGGCCCAGACCTGTTCTGCGGCCCGTGGCAGCGGCAAGTGTCCCTCGGCCGACCACCGCGCAGGCTGAGAAGACCGCGCCGGAGACGCCGCCTCGGCGACGCCGCTGGCGAAGAACGGTGTTGCTCGCGGGAGCCATCCTCGCCATCGGCGCGGTTTCCGGTGGCTTTCTCGCCGGGAAGCGTGCGACATCTCCGGGAGCCACCCTCGGCATTCGGTCCGGGGCTTCGACCGGAGCCCATTCCGTCCCCGCGCAGCAGCCCAGGCCGCCGAGCTCTGCCGACAAAGCACCCGAGCGGCCTCTCGAGGTCAAGGACGAGCGCCGGTCGCGCGTCACGTGGGCGGCGAACGTCCTTGGAGTAGCGGCGCAGGTCGACCGTCCAGGCGTCACCCTCGTCTGGCAACGGCCCGCAGGGTCGGACCGGGTGGTCGTGCTTCGCTCACTCACGGCGCGCACAGGGAGCGTGGTCGTCTACGAGGGCCGGGCTTCGAACTACCGCGACACGTCGCCGCGGCCGTGCACCGCCTACCGTTACACGATCGTGAACTACGACCGGAACGGGCACCGTTCCACCGGCGTGCCGACATCCGTCGTGACCGACGGCTGCACCTGATCTGCGCGTAGTTCAGGGCTTGGCGGACATCGCCCACCACGCGATGCCGAGCGCGACCAGGTAGATGCTCGCGAGCACCGGTACGACGACCGCTATCCGGCCGCTGCCCTGCCGGCGAACCGACAGCCACGCAAGGATGCCGAGGACGATCAGAAGGATCGCTCCGGGCTCGGAGACCGCGAAGCCGACATCCACCCACCCCGGCGTCTTGTCGGGGAACTCCTTGTCGACGATCCACCCCGCTCCGGCGCGCATCAGGATGAAGCCGGGGATGATCCCGAGCAGGAAGGTCTTCAGCCCCACGCGGGCGAGCATCGGCGCCTGTTGCGCGTGTGTTCGCCCGGCGAAGCCGACGATCGCCACGGTTGCGGTCGCGCCGAACAGGATCGTCGCGCCGAGAACGTGCAGGAAGAGCGGCAGGTCCCAGCTGTCCGGGCGAATCACGGCCAGCATCAGGCGCCTGGCTTCCAGATCATGATCGCGAGGATCCCGACGAGCACGAGACCGCTCCCGTAGCTGAGCGCCAGCGAGAGCGGATCGTGGACGCGTCTGCGGAGCTCGGGGCTCGGCTGGTCGCCTTGCGCCGCCAGGTCGGCGGCGAGCTTCGCCGTCGCCTCGTCCCGCCGCCCGCCGATCCCGCCCATCGCGTTGGCCAGGATCAGCAGCACGATCGCGCTCACCACCCAGCCGTCGCCGTAGCTGTAGCCGGCCTCGTGCACGAGCCAGAGCCCGAAGACGAACAGGAACACCGTGCCGATCACGATCGAGGCGACGGCGATCCTGATCAGCCCGAAGAGCACGACGATCTCGCTCGGGCGGTCGCTACGCAGCGCAGCGAGGTTCAGCGATGCGGCCACGACGCCGCCGCCGAGCAGCAGAAACGCGCCGGTGACGTGCAGAAACAGCAGCCACTCGTACGTAGTCAAGGCGCGAAGACTACGGCGTCGGGCGGCTACCTACAATCGGCGCGTGGACGAGACCGCGCGGCACCTGCGCCTGCTGACCGAGACGATCGCCGTCGTCAACTCGACGCTCGATCTCGAGGAGGTGCTGTCGCTCGTGGCCCGGCAGGTGGCGGATGCGCTCGGGGCCGACGCCTGCTTCGTCTACCTCTACGACGAGCAGGCGGACGAGCTCGTCCTGCGCGCGACGCACGGATCGCGGGTCGAGGAGATGACCGGCCGTCCGCGGATGCGGCCGGGCGAGGGGATCACCGGCACCGCGGCCTCTTCGCGCGAGCCGGTGATGATTCCGTCGCAGGCGCACCTCGACGAGCGGTTCAAGGCGTTCCCGAACCTGCCGGAGGATCAGTACGAGTCGATCCTGGCCGTGCCGGTCCTGGCTCGCGAGAAGCTGGCGGGAGCGCTGAACGTGCGCACCAAGGAGCCACGCGAGTTCTCGGGTGCGGAGATCGACCTCCTGCTGGCGATCGCCGCACAGGTCGCGCAGACGATCGAGCACGCGAAGCTCTACGCGCAGGCCCAGCGGCGGGTCGTCGAGCTGGAGGCGCTGGCGCGGATCTCCGAGGCAGTGACGGAGTCGCTCTACCTCGAGGAGTCGCTGGAGGGAATCGTGGCGGCGACGGTCGATGCGCTGGACGCGACCGGGGCGGCGCTCGTGCTCGAGGACGGTGAGGTCGTATGGCCGGACGGACGGGCGGGCGCGTACGCCGTGCGCGTGCCGTTGCGCTGGAAGGGCCGCCAGGTCGGCGAGCTCGTCTGCGACCGCGACCGTCCCTTCACCGCAGACGACCACGCGCTGCTGGCGTCGATCGCGAGCCACGCCGCGGTTGCTCTCGAGCACGGCCGGGCTGTGCTGCGTGGCGTGCTGGCTCAGGAGATCCACCACCGGGTGAAGAACAATCTGCAGACGGTGGCCTCGTTGCTGCGGCTCCAGGCGCGGGCCGAGGAGGTCGATCCGCGCAAGGCGCTCGACGACTCCGTCAACCGGATCCTCGCCATCGCGGCCGTGCATGAGGTGCTGACGGAACGGCGTGACGAAGACGTGAAGCTCGACGAGCTGCTCGATCGTCTGAGGGCGATGCTGGTGCAGGGGCTTGGGCCCGCCAAGTCGGTCGAGGCGGAGCTCGAGCCGGTCTCGTTGGCCGGCAATCGCGCGACGGCCCTGGCGCTCGTCTTCTCGGAGCTGTTCCAGAACGCGCTCGAGCACGGCGGGCAGTCCGTGCGGGTCGAGCTCGCGCGCCGGGACGGCGACGTCGTGCTTGCGATCGCGGACGACGGCCTCGGAGTGGACGGCGAGCCGGTGTCCGGCACGGGGCTCTCGATCGTGCGCGCGCTCGTGCGGGACGAGCTCGACGGGACGCTCAAGCTCGAGTCCGACGGCGGGCTGCGGGCCGAGGTCGTCTTCCCCCGGTGACGGCGCTGTGCGCGTTGGCGCACTCTCGACGCACTCGCGTCACACACGCGTGCGAGGTCGAGGGCTAGGCTGACCGCCATGGCAGGGGGGCGGGTCGGGACCCGCATGTTCTCGCGCGTGAACATCTATCCGCCCCACGGTCTGTCGTAAGGAGGCCCTTCGCGCGGTCGTCTAGCCGCGCTCGAACACTGCGACGCGCCAGACGCGGCTCACGCGCTCGTGCACCACGAGGATCAGGCCGTCTTGCTCGGCTGCGCGCACGACGCGGGCCGGCGGGTGCACGAATGTCTCGATCCCGCCGCTGAGCCGGAACCAGACGTTCGCCAGACGGGAGCCGAACCGGAGCCACCAGGTGTCGCGCGGGAAGCTCAGCGCCAGCAGGCGCCGGGCGTGTCGCGAGGCGGTTCCGCCCAGTAGTTCGGGGTCCGGGTAGCAGCAGACGACCCGATGCATGACCACGACGTCCGCCGGGTCGACCTGCGCCTCCTGCTCGACGAAGTCGCCGTAGCGCCGCTCGATGCGGTCTTCCACGCCGGCCTCACGCGCGAGGGCCCTCGCTTCGTCGTCGTAGCCGTGCGAGAGCTCGACGTTCGTCGCGCGCTCGACGCCTCGTCGGAGCAGTTCGAGCTCGATCGCCCCGACGCCGCCGCCGATCTCGAGCGCGCTGGTCCCGGCACCCCGCGCCACGATCTCGTCGACCAACCGCTGCGCTGTGTCGTCGAGGCCCTTGCGCCGGTAGCGGCGAGCGTCGCGTCTCGCCGTCTTCTGCCCGAAGAACTTCTCGTACCCGCGCGCGCAACAGGTGCCCACGGCCGAGGAGTCTACGATCCGCCGGATGAGGATCCTGGTCGCCGAGGACGAGACGATCATTCGCCTGGATCTGCGCGAGCTGCTGGAACGCTCGGGCTTCGAGGTCTGCGCAGAGGCCAAGGACGGCCTCGAAGCCGTCGAGCTGGCTCGCAGCGAGCAGCCTGACCTCGCAGTGCTCGACGTGAAGATGCCCCGGCTGGACGGAATCGAGGCTGCTCGGCGCATCCTGGACGAGCGCCCGATCCCGATCGTGATGCTGACCGCGTACGGCCAGGACGAGCTGGTCTCGCGCGCGATCGAAGCCGGCGTCTTCGGGTATCTCGTCAAGCCTTTCCGCGAGCAGGACCTGCTGCCCGCGATCCGCACCGCGCGTGCCCGCCACGAGGAGCTCAGCGCGCTGCGCGAACAGGCCGACTCGCTGGCCGAGGCGCTCGCCGCGCGCAAGTCGATCGAGCGGGCGAAGGGGCTCCTGATGGAGCGCGAAGGCCTGAGCGAGGACGAGGCCTTCGGCCGCCTGCGCAAGGCAAGCCAGGTTTCGGGGCGGCCGATCCGCGTGGTCGCCGAGGCGTTGCTCGCGACCTTCGCCGACGGCGATCTCTAGCCGCAGGCTCAGGCCTGCGCTTCCTCGAACAGACGCTCCCAGCGGGAGATCAGCCCCTGCAGCTCTTCACGGGCGCTTCGGTGCGCGGCCAGGGTGCCGACGTCCGACCAGTCCTCGGACAGGCGGCGCTCCAGCTCGGCGACCGTCTCCTCCTTGCGCGAGATCTCGCCCTCGAGGCGCTCGAGCTCGGAGGGCCGGACAGCTTTCGGACGCTCCGGCTTCGGCTTCTCCTTTCGTGGACGCTCTTGCTCAACCGGCGCGCTTGGGGCGGCGCGCCGCTCCGCGTACTCGGCCCAGCCGCCGTCGTAGGAATTGATCGACTTCTCTTCGATCGCCAGGAGCCGCCGCGCCACGGCATCGAGCAGCGCTCGGTCGTGCGAGACGAGCAGCACCGTTCCGGGAAACGCCTCGAGCGCCGCCTCCAGCGCCTCCCGGCTCTCGAGGTCGAGGTGGTTGGTCGGCTCGTCGAGCACGAGGAAGTTCGCACCCGAGGCGACGACGAGCGCGAGCGCGAGTCGCCGCCGCTCGCCCCCCGAGAGGGCGGTCACGGGCTTCTCGTGCTGTTCCCAGCCGGAGAAGAGGAAGCGCCCGAGCAAGTTCTGTGCCTGCGGCCGCGTCAATCCGGTCGCCCGCTGCGCGCAGTCGAGCACGCTGCCACGCTCATCCAGCTCGACCTCGTGCTGCGAGAAGTACGCAGGCACGACGCCGTGGCCCAGCCGGACTTTCCCGCTCAACGCCTCGCGTCCACCGAGGATCGTCTCGAGGAGCGTGGTCTTGCCCGACCCGTTCGGGCCGACGAGAACGACGTGCTCGCCCCGTTCGAGCACGAAGGTCGCTCCGGTCAGCAGCTGCTTGTCGCCGGCGCTCACCTCGAGCCCCTCCGCCTCGACCACCGTGCGACCGCTGCGGGCAGGCTTGAGGAAGTCGAAGCCCAGCGAGCGGCTCCGGCGGGTCAGCAGCTCGAGCTCGCCGGCCGCACCCGCCCGCTCTTTCTGCAGTCGGTCGATCTGCGTGAGCTTCGCCTGAGCCTGCTTCGCCTTGCTCTTCTTGTAACGGAAGCGCTCGACGAAGCGCTCGAGGCGTGCGATGTCGACGCCTACCCGCTCCGCGTTCTTCGCCGCGGCTGCCGCGCGCGCCGCTTTCTCGAGCCGCCAGGTGTGCCAGGGCCCAGCGAAGAAGAGCGAGCGGCCGGCCTCGAGCTCGAGCACGCCGGTCGTGACCGCCTCGAGGAACCAGCGATCGTGTGCGACGAGGATGACGGCGGCGTCGAGCGACTGCAGCTCCTGCTCGAGCCACTCGAGGTTCTCCACGTCGAGGTGGTTGGTGGGCTCGTCCAGGAGCAGGAGATCGGGGTCGCCGGCCAGGGCTCGAGCCAGGGAGGCACGGGTCAGCTCGCCTCCCGAGAACGTCTCGAGCGGCCGGTCGAGCTCCCGGTCGGCGAAGCCGAGGCCCCGCAGCGTCCCGGCGGCCCGCTCGCGCCAGGTGTAGCCGCCCGCGTGCTCGAGTCGGGCCTGGGCATCGGCGTACCGCCGCAGCGTGGCCGGGCCGTGATCGCCCGAGGCCATCGCCTTCTCCAGGGTGCGCAGCTCCTCTTCGGTGTCGATGAGGTCGCGCGCGCCGCTCAGGGCGTACTCGCGCAGGCTCAAGCCGTGCTGGAGCGGCGGCCGCTGGTCGTGGAGCGCGATCCGTGTCCCCTTCGCGAACGAGAGCTCGCCGCCGTGGCGCTCGCTCTCGCCGGTGAGCATGCGCAGCAGCGTCGTCTTGCCGGCGCCGTTCGGCCCGGAGAGCGCCAGCCGGTCGCGACGCTCGACCGAGAACGAGACGCCCTCGAAGAGCAGGGAGCCGGCGAGCTCCTTGCGGAGGTTGGAGGCTGTGACGACGGCCATGCGTCGAAGCCTAGTCGGGGCGCCGCTGCCCTCCCCGCCCGCGTAAGGTGGCCAGCCATGCGCGTCCTGGCGCTCGACGTGGGCAGCTCCTCGGTCCGGGCGTGCGTCTACGACGGGCTCGGCCGCGAGCTCGACGCTTCCGCCCGGCGGGCCTACGGCGCCGACTACGGTCGGGATGGATCGGCCGTGCTCGATCCCGACCACCTCGTCGACGCCTGTCTCGCGGTGCTGGGCGAAGCACGGGACCAGACGGAGGGTGTCGACGCCGTCGCGATCTCCTGCTTCTGGCACACGCTGCTCGTGCTCGACCGGAACGATCGCCCGCTGACACCGGTGCTGCTCTGGCAGGACCGCCGTTCCGCGCGTGAGGCCGCCTACCTGGCGAGCAGGCTCGACCCGGAGGCGGTGCACCGCCGCACGGGCTGCGTTCTGCACACGAGCTACTGGCCGGCCAAGCTCGCCTGGCTGGCCGCCGAGCAGCCGGAGGTGACCGCGAAGGCCGCACGTTTCGTCTCGTTCGGGGATTACCTCCTCCTTCGTCTCACCGGCGAGCTCCGCACGACCCTCTCGACCGCCTCCGGCACCGGGTTGCTCGACCTTCGGGCCCGGGGGTGGGACCCGGAGCTGCTCGAGGCTCTCGAGCTCGACGCCGAGCGGCTGCCGCCGATCTCGGATGAACAAGCGCCCGGCCCCGAGCCGGTCTTCCCGCCCATCGGTGACGGGGCCTGCTCGAACCTCGGTGCCGGCTGCGTGGAGCCGGACCGGGCGGCGCTGATGATCGGAACCTCCGGCGCCTACCGCGTCATCCGCGGGGTGCGCGACCTCGAGCCCCGTCCCGGCCTCTTCTGCTACTTGCTCGACGATGCGCACACGGTGGAGGGCGGGGCGGTCTCGGACGGAGGCAGCCTCTACGCCTGGCTCGAACGGACGATCCGGCTCGACGAAGCAGGCCCAGGCGAGCCCGACGGCCACGGCCTCACCTTCCTGCCGTTGCTCGGCGGCGAGCGGAGCCCCGGCTGGAACACGGCTGCGCGAGGAGCCGTGACCGGGCTGACCTTCGACGTGAGGCCCGGCGATCTGCTGCAGGCCGCGCTCGAGGGCGTCGCCTACCGCTTCGCCGAGCTCGCCGCGCTCCTTCCCGAGGTGCGAGAGATCGTCGCCACCGGGCACGCGCTCCTCGCAAGCCCCAAGTGGATCCAGCTCTGCGCCGACGTTCTGGGACGGCCGGTCACGGCGTCGGGTGTGCCCGAGGGCTCGGCGCGCGGGGCCGCCGTCTACGGTCTCGAACGGCTCGGGACAAAGCCGGAACAGGCGGCGCTCGGCCGGGTCTTCGAGCCGAACGCCGCACATGCGGAGATCTACGCGGCCGCCCGCGCGCGGCAGCGCGAGCTCTACGAGCGCCTCTACTAGGCGCTTACCGGGGCCTCGACCAGGGCGCGGGCCGCCTCGACGATGTGTTCCGCGTCGATTCCGGCAGCCGCGAGCAGCTCGGCCGGCTTGCCCGAGCCGGGCAGGTCGTGCACCGCGAGCCGGACCACCCGGGCAGGCGTCTCGCCGTCGGAGAGCGCCTCGAGCACCGCGTCGCCGATGCCGCCCTCCGACCAGTGGTCCTCGACGGTGAGGATCCGGCCCCCGGTCGCCTCGGCGGCCGCGCGCAAGGTCTCGCCGTCGACGGGCTTGACCGAGTAGAGGTCGATCACGCGCGTCGAGATGCCTTCTACCTCGAGCTGCTCGGCGGCCTTCAGCGACTCGTGGAGCGTGATCCCCGCGCCGACGATCGCCAGGTCGTCGCCTTCGCGCAGCACGCGGGCGCCCCCGATCGGGAATTCCTCGTCCGCGCCGTACACCACCTGGGTGGCGGCGCGGGTCGTGCGCAGGAAGACGATTCCCTCGCGCTCGGCCATCTGGGCCACGAGCTTCGCGGTCTGGTTCGCGTCGCACGGGTAGAGCACCGTCGAGCCGTGGACAGCGCGCATCATCGCAAGGTCTTCGAGCGCCATCTGCGACGGCCCGTCCTCGCCGATCGAGACTCCTGCATGCGAGCCGACCAGCCGGATGTTCGCCTGGCTGATCGCCGCCATGCGGATGAAGTCGTAGGCTCGGGAGAAGAAGGCGGCGAACGTCGAGGCGAACGGGACCCAGCCTCGCACCTGGAGGCCGACCGCGGCCGCGACGAGCTGCTGCTCCGCGATGAACATCTCGAAGTAGCGCTCGGGATACGCCTTCGTGAACAGCTCCGCGTAGGTCGAGTTGCCGACCTCGCCGTCGAGCGCGACGACCTTGCCATCGGCAGCCCCGACTGCGACGAGCGCTTCGCCGTAGGCCAGCCGCGTCGCGACCTCCTCGCCGAGTTCCCAGGCCGGCAGCTCGAGCGGGCCCGACGCGAACACGTGTGGCTCTCCTTCGAAGTCCGGCTTGGCCACGTCGACGACGATGTTCCGCTCGCCGCCGAGCTCCTCGATCGCCTGCTCCGGGTTGTCTAGCGCCTTGCCGTGCCAGCCCGGCTTGTTCTCGACCTCCTTGACGCCCTTGCCCTTGATCGTCTTGGCGACGATCACCGTCGGAACGCCTTTCGTCTCGACCGCCTCCGCGTAGGCCCGGTCGATCGCCTCGACGTCGTGACCGTCGATCTCGAGCGCGTTCCAACCGAAGGCGCGCGCGCGCTCGGCGTAGGAGTCGAGGTCCCAGCCGTGCATCGTCTCGCCGCGCTGCCCGAGGCGGTTGACGTCGATGATCGCGGTCAGGTTGTCCAGCCCGTTGAAGGACGCATGTTCGAAGGCCTCCCACACGGACCCTTCCGCGATCTCGCTGTCGCCGCATAGCACCCAGGTGCGGTACGGGAGCCGGTCGAGCTTCTTGCCCGCGAGCGCGATGCCGACGCCGTACGGCAGCCCCTGGCCGAGGGAGCCGGTGGCGACGTCGACCCAGGGGATCGCCGGTGTCGGGTGGCCCTGGAGCCGGCTGCCGAAGACGCGGAAGGTGAGGAGCTCCTCGTCGGTGATCGCGCCGGCCGCCTTGAACATCGAGTAGAGCAGCGGCGAGGCGTGCCCTTTCGAGAAGACGAGGTGGTCGTTGCGCGGGTCGTCCGGCGCGTCGAAGTCGTAGTGGAGGTACTTCGCCAGCAGGACCGCCATGAGGTCGGCGGCCGACATCGAGGAGGTCGGGTGGCCCGACTTGGTCACGTTGCTGCTGCGGATCGAATCGACGCGCAGCTGCTGTCCCAGTTCCCGCCAGAGCTCGGTCCCGTTCATGCCAGACCTCCTTGGACGACGATGCCCGGGTAACGTAACGGTCCTGATGAGAGTCGCGGTCGCCTTCGACCACCGCGGCGTCAAGCTGCGCGAGAAGCTGTTGGCCGAGCTGGCTGCCCTCGGGCACGAGACGGTCGATCTGGGCACCGACAAGCCCGAGCCGAGGATCGACTACCCCGACAAGGCGCGTGAGATCGGCGAGGCGATCCGGAGCGGCGAGGCAGAGCGAGCTGTGTTCGTGTGCGGCTCCGGAGTAGGCGCCTCAGTCGCTGCGAACAAGCTCGGCGGCATCCGCGCTGCGATCTGTCACGACACGTATTCGGCGCACCAAGGTGTCGAGCACGACGCCATGAACGTGCTCTGCCTGGGGTCGGAGGTCGTGGGCCCCGAACTGGCTGCCGAGCTCACGCGGACTTTTCTGGCCGCCCAGTTCGACGGCGGTGAGCGGTACGTGCGCCGGCTTGAAAAGATCGAAGAGATGGAAAGGGAGAAGAGCTATGGCTAAATCGAGGCTGCATCAGCTTTCCGAGCTCGGGCAGAGCGTCTGGATCGACTTCCTCTCTCGCCACATGCTCCAGAGCGGAGAGCTGGCGCGGATGATGGAGGACGACGCCGTCGTGGGCGTGACCTCCAACCCGACCATCTTTCAGAAGGCGATCTCCGAGGGCGACCTCTACGACGATCAGCTGCGCGAGGTGTTGTCCGAGGAGGACGACGCCAAGGAGGTCTTCCTCAAGCTCGCGGTCAGGGATGTCCAGGATGCGTGCGACCTGCTGCGGCCCGTCTGGGACGGGGGCGGCGGGCAGGACGGGTACGTCTCCATCGAAGTCGACCCGAACCTCGCGTACGACACCGAAGGGACGATCGCCGAGGCGCAGCGCCTCCATGAGCTCGTCGACCGGCCGAACGCCTTCGTCAAGATTCCCGCCACCGAGCCTGGGTTGCCCGCGATCGAGGAGATGATGGCCCGCGGCCGCTCGATCAACGTCACGCTGATCTTCTCGCTGCAGCGCTACACGGAGGTCGTCGAGGCCTTCCAGCGCGGGCTCGAGCGGCTCGTCGAGAGCGGTGGCGATCCCGGACCGGTGGCCTCGGTGGCGAGCTTCTTCGTCTCCCGGGTGGACACGGAGGCCGACAGGCGGCTCGAGGAGATCGGCGCGCCGGACGAGCTGAAGGGCAAGCTCGCGGTCGCCAACGCGAAGCTCGCCTACCAGCGGTACAAGGAGCTCCATTCGGGCGACCGCTGGGATGCCCTGGCGGCGAAGGGCGCTCGCAAGCAGCGCTGCCTCTGGGCCTCCACCTCGACGAAGAACCCGGCCTACCGGGACGTGTTGTACGTCGAGGACCTGATCGGCCCGGAGACGGTGAACACGATGCCGGAGGAGACGATCCGCGCCTTCCAGGATCACGGCGAGGTTGCGCTCACGCTGGAGCGCGACCTGGACGAGGCGAAGGGCGTCCTCGAGCGGCTCGCGGCCGCCGGGGTCGACTACGACGACGTGGTCGCCGTCCTGGAGCGCGAAGGCGTCGAGAAGTTCTCCGACTCGTTCCGGGAGCTGCTCGACGGGGTGCGATCCAAGCGAGGAGAGCTGGTCTCGGCCTGAGCGCCGCGGGCTCGGATCTGTATTCGGAGGTCGCGGGCGACGGTCCGGCCGTCGTGCTGATCCACGAGGGCATCTGCGACAGCCGGATGTGGGACCCGCAGTGGGAGACGTTCACGCGCGCCCACCGCGTGATGCGGTACGACCAGCGCGGCTTCGGCCGCTCGCCGCTCGAACCGGGCGGCCCCTACTCGGACGGACGCGATCTCGTCGAGCTGATGGAGCAGCACGGGCTCGAGAGCGCCTCGCTCGTCGGCGTCTCCGTGGGCGGCCGGATCGCGCTCGAGGTCGCGGTCGCGCGGCCGGAGCTCGTCGATGCACTGGTGCTCGTCGGGTCGGGCCTGCCGGGGCACGACTGGTCGGACGATATGAGCGCTGCCGACGCCGAGGAGGAGGCGGCGCTCGAGCGCGGCGACCTCGACGCCGCCGTTGAAGTGACCCTCCGCACCTGGGTGGACGGGCCGCGGCGCAGTCCCGCCCAGGTGGATCCGTCGGTGCGGGCGAAGGTCGCCGAGATGCAGCGGCGCGCCTACGAGCTCCAGCTCCCGGTCCTGGATGCGATCGAGGAAGAGCTGCTGGTGGATGGTCTACCCGAGCGCCTCGGCGACGTCACCGCGCCGACGCTCGTCCTGGTGGGCGAGGAGGACGTGCCCGACATCCACCAGATCGCGGATCGTCTCGAGCGTGAGATCCCCGACACCCGGCGCGCGTCCATCGCCGGCGCCGCGCACGTGCCGAGCATGGAGAGGCCGCGCGAGTTCGACGAGCTCGTCCTGGGGTTCATCGACCAGTGAGCACCATCGCCCCCGCAGAGCTGGTCGAGCGGATCTGGGCCCGCGATCCGACGGTCTGGACGGGGAGCGACGAGGCCAAGTGGCTCGGCTGGCTCGACGAGCCGATGCGCATGCGCAGTCGCATCGGCGACCTGCTCCGCTTCGTCGAAGAGCTCGCCGCCCCCGGGATCGTCGACACCTTCGTGCTACTCGGGATGGGCGGGTCGAGCCTCGCCCCCGAGGTGATCCGGCGCACTTTCGAATCGGAGAGCTTCCACGTCCTCGACACGACCCACCCGGCCGCCCTCCGTCGCGCGACCGAGACGCTCGACTTCGACGCGACGCTGTTCATCGCAGCCTCCAAGTCGGGCACGACGCTGGAGACGCGCTGCCACCTGGACTACTTCTGGGAGAAGGCCGGCAAGCGGGGCGAGCTCTTCGCCGCGATCACCGATCCGGGGTCCGAGCTCGAGTCGCTCGCCAGGGAGCGGAACTTCATCGGCATCTTCGAAGGCGAGCCGACGATCGGCGGCCGGTATTCGGCGCTGTCGGTCTTCGGCCTGGTACCTGCGGCGGTGATGGGGGTCGACCTCGAGCGGCTGCTCGAGCGCGTCGAAGAGATGGCGGAGGCCTGTCACGCCGAAGACGGCAACCCGGGCCTGGAGCTGGGGCTCGAGCTCGGCCACGGCTGGCAGGACGGGCGAGACAAGGTGACCATCAACCCGAACGCGGGCGGATTCGGCCTCTGGGCCGAGCAGCTGCTGGCGGAGTCGACCGGCAAGCAGGGGAAGGGCCTCATCCCGGCGCCGGGAGAGCCGCCGGACGGCCCGGACCGCCAGGCCCCCGAGGTGCGGCTGCCCTCGCCCTACGAGCTCGGCCAGGAGTTCTACCGCTGGGAATTCGCGACGGCCGTGGCGGGCTCGATCCTCGGGATCAACCCGTTCGACCAGCCCAACGTGCAGGCGGCGAAGGACAAGACGAACGAGGTCCTCGCCGCGGGTGGCCAGCCGGACGTGGAGCCCAAAGGCTCGCTCGAGGAACTGCTCGCGCAGGCGCAGCCGGGAGACTACGTGGCGGTCCAGGCGTTCGTCGACCCGGCGCGCGAGGCCGAGCTGGAGCCGCTCGTCGAGCGCGCCCGGGCCGAGACCGGCTGTGTCGTGACCCACGGCCTCGGCCCGCGCTACCTGCACTCGACCGGCCAGCTGCACAAGGGCGGGCCGAACACCGGGCTCTTCGTCCAGGTCGTCGACGACCCGGGCGACGAGGTCTCGATTCCCGGCCGCAAGCTCGGCTTCCGGCGGCTGATCCAGGCCCAGGCTGCGGGCGACTTCGCGTCGCTCGAGGAGCGGGGGCGGAGAATCGTGCGAGTCAGATTGGAGGACCTCTAGTGCAACTCGGAATGGTCGGCCTCGGCCGCATGGGCGGGAACATGACCGAGCGGCTGCGCGCGGCGGGCCACGACGTGAAGACGTTCGACCCGCACGTCGAGGCGACCGCGTCCTCGCTCGAGGAGCTGGTGCAGCAGCTCGACGCGCCGCGCTCCGTCTGGCTGATGGTGCCGGCGGGGATCGTCGACTCGGTCGTCTCGGAGCTGGCGCCCCACCTGGAGGAGGGCGACACGATCGTCGACGGCGGCAACTCGTACTACGTCGACGACCTGCGCCGGTCGGCCGAGCTACGTGAGCGCGGGATCCACTTCGTCGACGTCGGCACGAGCGGCGGCGTCTTTGGGCTTCGCCGCGGCTACTGCCTGATGGTCGGCGGCGACGACGAGGCGGTCGCTCGCCTCACTCCGGTCCTGGAGGCTCTCGCGCCCGGCGTCGAGGCGGCGGAGCGGACGCCCGGCCGCAAAGGCGATCCGACCCCCGAGGAGCAGGGCTGGCTCCACTGCGGTCCGTCTGGGGCGGGCCACTTCGTCAAGATGGTCCACAACGGGATCGAGTACGGGATCATGCAGGCGTACTCGGAAGGGTTGAACGTGCTCAAGCACGCGGACGTCGGGATGCACGAACAGGAGTCCGATGCCGAGACGACCCCGCTCCGCGATCCCGACCACTACCGCTACGAGCTCGATCTCGCCGCCGTGACGGAGCTCTGGCGCCGCGGCTCGGTGATCTCGTCCTGGCTGCTCGATCTGACCGCGCAGGCGCTGCACCAGTCGCCCATGCTCGACTCGTATGCCGGCCGCGTGAGCGATTCCGGGGAGGGCCGCTGGACGATTCGAGCGGCGGTCGACGAGGGTGTCCCCGTCCCGGTCCTCGCGGCCTCGCTCTTCGACCGCTTCTCCTCGCGCGGCGAGGCCGAGTTCGGCAACCGCATCCTCTCGGCGATGCGGCAGGCCTTCGGCGGCCATCTGGAGAAGGCCGAGTGACCGAGACCGCCCAGCCGGCGACGCAGGACAACCCGCTCCTCGAGGGGCTCACGCTTCAGCGCATGGCCGACCCGTGCGTGTTCGTGATCTTCGGCGCCTCGGGAGATCTCACGCGGCGCAAGCTCTTCCCGGCGCTCTACTCGCTCGCGCTGCGGCGGATGCTGCCGGAGCGTTTCGCCGTCGTCGGCGTCGCCCGCTCCGAGGAGAGCGACGACGAGTTCCGCGAGCGCATGAAGCACGCCGTCCAGGAGTTCGGCCGCGACGAGTTCAACCAGGAGGTCTGGGACTGGCTCGCCGAGGGGATGCGCTACGTCGCCACCGACTTCGCCGACGATGACGGCCAGGCCCGGCTGGTGGCGGCGCTGAACGAGCTCGACCATAGCCACGGCACCGCCGGGAACCGCGTCTACTACCTCGCCGTTCCTCCGGATGCGCTGCCGGTCCTCGTGCATGCCCTCGGCCAGCGCCGCTCCACCGACGGCTGGACGCGCGTGGTCGTCGAGAAGCCGTTCGGCCGTGACCTGGCTTCCGCCCGGGAGCTCAACGCAGAGCTGCTCCAGCACTTCGACGAGGCGGAGATCTTCAGGATCGACCACTACCTCGGCAAGGAGACGGTCCAGAACCTGCTCGCGCTCCGCTTCGCAAACGGCATCTTCGAGCCGATCTGGAATCGCCAGTTCGTCGACCACATTCAGATCACGGTCGCGGAGACGCTCGGCATCGAGGGCCGCTCCGCTTTCTACGAGCAGGCCGGCGCGATCCGCGACGTCTTCCAGAATCACCTGCTCCAACTGGTCGCCTTGACCGCGATGGAGCCGCCGATCGACTTCACCGCCGAGTCGGTTCGCAACGAGAAGGTGAAGGTCCTTCGCGCCCTGCAGACGCCTGGGCCGAAGCACGTCGTCCGCGGTCAGTACGGGCGCGGCTACATCGAGGGCGAGGAGGTCCCCGGCTACCGCGAGGAGCCCGGCGTCGACCCGAATTCGCTGACCGAGACCTACGTCGCGGCCAAGCTGTACATCGACAACTGGCGCTGGGCGGACACGCCGGTCTACGTCCGCGCGGGCAAGCGGCTGGCCCGGCGGGAGACGACGATCGCGATCGAGTTCAAGCGGGCTCCGCATCCGCCGTTCGAGCAGGCGGACTCGGAAGGCGTGCGGCCGAATGTCCTCGTCGTCCACATCCAGCCCGACGAGGGCGTGTCGCTCGAGTTCGCGGCCAAGGTTCCAGGCCAGGGGATAATGCTGCGCACGGTCCACATGGACTTCCTCTACGGCGGGACCTTCCGCACGGGGATCCCCGAGGCCTACGAGCGGCTCATCCTCGACTGCCTGCGCGGCGACGCCACGCTGTTCACGCGCGCCGACGAGGTCGAGGAGCAGTGGTCGCTCGTCGATGCGATCGTCGCGCTCTGGAAGCGCGACCAGCCCGCGTTCCCGAACTACGCGGCAGGCACATGGGGGCCGGCGGCCGCGAACGAGCTGATGCGACGGGACGGGAGACAGTGGCGACGGCACTAGGGTCGATCGCCGAGATCGACCGCGAGCTCGCGTCGAGACGGTTCGACGCCGAGTCCGGCGAGCCGTACCAGCGGACGAGCGTGATGACGCACCTCGCCTGGGTTCCGGAGGCCTGGGTCGAGGCTGCCGAAGACGTTCTCGCCGGCCTCGCCGAGCGGCATCCGTCTCGCACGATCGCGCTCTTCCCGAGGCCGGACGAGGACGATGGCATCGAGGCGAGGGCCGAGGTGGAGTGCTTTCAGTCCGGTGTCGGCAGGCAGGTCTGCACCGAGACGATCAGGATCGAGCTCTGCGGCAACCGGGCCTCCGTGCCGGCCAGCATCGTCCAGCCGCTGCTGCTCCCGGACCTGCCGGTGTTCCTGCGCTGGCGCGGGGTGCCGCCCTTCGGCGAAGGGCCGTTCGAGGAGCTCCTGGACGTCGTCGACCGGCTGATCGTGGACAGCACCGAGTGGCCGGGGCTGCCCGGGCCCTACGCCGACCTGGCCGGGGTCTTCGACCGCGTCATGGTCTCCGACATCGCCTGGGCCCGGACCAGCCGGTGGCGCCCGCAGCTCGCCTCGCTCTGGCCGGGGATCGCCGAGGTGGAGCGGATCAAGGTCACGGGCACCGAGGCGCAGGCCTATCTGCTGGCCGGGTGGCTGCGTTCGCGGCTCGATCGTGAGATCGCGCTCGAGCACGAGTCGTCCGACCGCCTCGTCAGCGTCGAGGTCGATGGCGAGCCGGCGCCGTTCCCACCGGGTGATCCGCCTGATCCGGCCGACCTTCTCAGCGACGAGCTCGACCGCTTCGCTCGCGACCGCATCTACGAGCAAGCCGTCCCCGCTGCGGCCTGGTGATGTGACGCCGCGAGGCCGCGGCGGCGTATAGGTCTCGTGAAGGCGAGGACGAGCGCGGAGGACTTCGCCGAGGCGGCGAGGCGCCACCTCGACGACGTGCACGCCTTCCTCGTGTACCTGACCGGAGACCGAGCCGTGGCCGAAGACCTGACAGCCGAGACGTTCGCGAGGGCGCTGGAGCGCTGGCACCGGTTCGACCCGCGCCGCGGCGGGCCGCGCACCTGGCTCTGCCAGCTGGCGCGCTCGACGGCGCTCGACCACTTCCGGAGCGAGGAACGCCGCCGCAGGCGCGAGGGACGCTACGCGGTCGCCGAGGTGCGCGAGAGCGCGGAGCCGGTGTTCGGCGAAGGGCTGTCGCCGGCGCTCGAAGGCGCGCTGGAGCGGCTCTCGGCCGCCGAGCGTGAGGTGATCGCGCTGCGGGTTGTCCTCGAACTGGACGGCGATGCCGCCGCGCGCGTGCTCGGGATCAGCGCCAGCGCCTGCTCGACCCGTTTGAGCCGCGCTTTGCAGAAGCTCGAGAAGGAGGTGAGCGCCGGTGTCGCCGCTTGAGCTCGTGGATGACCGCTTCGGAGAGCTCGCTCGCGAGATGCGGGAATCCCGCCCCCGCGCCTCGGAGCGGCTCCGCCACCGGGTCGAGGTGCTGGCGCGCGTGGACCGGCAGGAGCGTAAACAGCAGTTCCGGCCGCGGATCCTTTGGGGTCGCTCGGCGAAGCGGCTGGCCGTCGTCTGCGCGGTGGTCGCTGTTGCGATCCCGCTCGTCGGTGCGGGCGTTCAGGGTTTGCACGACGCGTTCAAGCCGACTCCACGATTGCATGCAGGGGTAGGGAAGAATCCTGGTCCTCAGGCAACGGAAACGCTCGGCCAGGCTGAGCGGTCCTCCCCAAGAGCGCTGGACGACGGCGTCCCGGCGACCGCGCGCAGGCTTCAGCAGTACGACGCGACTCTCCGGGTGCGGGTCAAGGATGTGGACGCACTCTCGAGTGCGACCCGGAGGGCGATGCGCGTGGCCCGCGGCGTGGGAGGCTACGTGGCGGCGGTCCAGTACTCGACCAAGGCCGGTCGCCACGGGGGCGCGAACCTCGTGCTGCGAGTGCCGTCTGCGAACGTCACCCTCGCCCTCGAACAACTCAGCGCCCTCGGCACGATTCTCGGCCAACACGTCGCGATTCTCGACGTCCAGCGGCGCGCCGACCGTCAGACGAGTGAGATCGCGCGCCTGGCCGCGGATGTCTCCGAGCTCGAGGACCTGCTCACCGCCTCGGCACTGCCGCGCGCGAATCAGGCCACGCTCCAACACCGCCTGACCGTCGAGCGCCGGGCCCTTGCGACCGTTCGGTCCCAGCAGAAGGCGCTGTTGAAACGGGCGCGCCTAGCGAAGCTCAACCTCAGGCTCACGACGGAGGCCGAGAGCGGGGCCGGGCGTTTCTCGAAGACGTTCGACGACGCCGGCTCAGTGCTCGTGAGGGAACTGCAAGTTCTGCTCTACGCGCTGATCGTTGTCGGCCCGCTGCTACTGCTCGGTGGGCTGGCCCTCGTCGCCGCGCGGATGCAGCGCAGCCGCTCGGATCGCCGGCTTCTCGAGCGGAGCTAGCTAGCGGACGACCCGGAAGCGCGGCTTCGTGACCGCGACCCGCACCGGGTTCGACCACGTCATCTGCGGCTTCGAGCCGGTCATCAGGTAGTCGAGGCCACGGACCCGGTAGTACCAATTGCCCGGGGTGAGCGGAAGGGTCAGCGAAGTGCCCCAGGTCAGCTTCGAGCCGGATGCTCGCCACGGATAGAGCTTCCTGCTCCACTGCACCTCGTACTGGTCGGCGCCGGCGACCGGCTGCCACGCGATCAGGGGCTGACCGTAGAACCGCGGCTTCGAGCTCGCCGCCGCCACGAGCTTGCCTTCGGGCGAGAGCCCCGAGGCATACGGAGCGGCGCTGCCGGTCACGACGGGGTCGCTCTCCTTGGCGAAAGTGAGCACGCGGCCGGAAGCACAGGCGTCCTGCGTGAGCTCGGCGTCCTCGTAGCTGACGCCGCCGGAGAGCCGGTCGACGAGGTCACCGGGGAGATACGAGTTGCCGATCGCAGCCACGAGCGTGATCTGGCTGCCCGTGACGCTCTTCACCACCCCGAGCTCGCCGGGCGAGCCGATTCGTACCGCGTCGCCTGCGACGATGCCGGTGCTGTCGACGACGTTGATCGTGGTGTCGCCGCCGAACGCCGGGAGCGTGAGCGTCGTCGTCAGCTCGTCCTGTGGGACGATGTTCACGGGCATCACCGTCCAGTAGTAGCGGCCGCCCGACCAGCTGCTGTCCCAGAGGTCGACCTTCGCGCCGCTCACGGTCTGCCCCGCCGGGAGGCTGGTGTGGTTCTCGGCCAGCGGCCCGGTGGACTTGTCCAGCTCGTTGGTCTTCACCTCGACGCCGTCCGCCGTGATGGAAGTGGGCTCGCTGCCGTTCTTGAGGAAGATCGTGCGGGCAGCGGTCACGCCCAGGACGTCGGTCGGCAGCCCGAGCGGCCCGATCGACCGGGGGACGTAGGCCGGGGCGCCGGTGAGCGCGCCGATGAAGACGGGGTTGATGCAGTCCTCGTCCGTGAAGACCTCGACCCGGTAGAGCTCGGCGGGCGTGTTCCAGATGGAGGTGTTCCCGCGGTAGATGAACGCGGGCGTGATCTCGTGCGTGACCGTGTGAGCGGCGTTGGAGACGACGTTCGAGACGGTTGCCACGTCCGTCAGCGGCCCGGTCGTGAAAGGCGGGTTGTAGTTCGTGTAGATCGGGCTCCACGGGCCGTAGGACACGGACGGGATGCCGTTGTCGGTTTGGCCGTAGAGCCAGCGGACCGGCCGCACGCGCCAGTGAACCGTGCTCGAGAAGGCCGGGTTCTGGTGGAAGGTGTAGTACTCGCGCTCGTCCGCCATGTTCGTGTTGGTCGAGAAGATCTTCCCTGTGTCGACGAGCCAGATCATGTAGCCGTTCGCGCCCGGCACGGTGCTCCAGCGGAGCAGGCCGGGGTAGGCGGGTGTGATCGGCGCGGGCACCGCCGGCCAGCGCATGTTGAACCCGAACGGAACGCTCCAGTTGGTCGCGCCTTTCCGCGTGATTGCGCGCACGTGCGCGTAGAGCGAGTACGGCTTGCCGGTCATCCAGGGCAGCGAGATCGGCACCGCGACGGCGGGGCTCGTCAGGCCCTTCGTCGACCACACCGAGCCGCTGTCGGAGAACCGCTTGCTCGTCGAGAGCTCGAACTGGTAGCTCTTCGCGCCCGGGACCGGGTTCCACGCGAAGGACGGCGTGCGCGAGAAGGTGTGCACGACGGGCTCGCTGGTGCGGAGCGTGAAGCCGTGCAGGCCCGCCGGCGCGCTCGCGCCGAGCGCGGGTGCAGCGGGCAGGGCCACTGCGAGAGCAGCGGCCACGGCAGCAGCGAGACGGGCGCAGTCCATCACGAGAAGTTGTCGGCACCTCGAGGCCGTGCTCACTCACTCGTTCGAGTGACGTCAATCGAGGGACAGTGCGCGCTCCAGCGCTGCCCCCACCGCCAGCACCCTGGCATCCTCGCCCGGCGGAGCGGCCAGCTGCACGGATGCGGGGAGGCCGTCCTCGGCGGGCCCGCACGGCAGCGCAAGCGCCGGCCAGCCGGTGGCGTTGAAAGGCAGCGTCAGAGAGGTCAGCCGATCGCGAATCGCGAGCTCGTCGGTGGGAACAGGCGGAGCGACACAGACGAGCGTCGGCGTGAGCACCAGGTCGACCCCCGCCGCAGCCTGCTGAAGCCGCTCGCGGTAGCGCTCTCGCTCGGCTGCCGAGGACTCGTACTCGGCGTCACTCAGCGCGAGGCAGCGCTCGACCTTCGTGCGGACGTTTTCGCCGTACGACTCGGCGTGCTCGAGGAAGAGCTCGCGGTGCACGTCCGCCACCTCGCCCATGAAGGCGGCTCCGACCTTGTGGGCGAGGGGCAGCTCGAGGCTGCGCGCATGTGGAAACCGCGCCGCAGCGGCCTGGACCTGCTCGCGCACCCCGGGGTTGGCGAGCTCGAGCCAGGCGACTCCGACCTCGACGTCCCCGAGCTCGAGCTCCGCAGGCCCGAAGCCGGGAGCCAGCGCCTCCATCATCTCGCCGCAGCCGGCGACGTCCAGCGCCATCGGCCCGGCGTGGTCGAAGCTCGGGGCGAGCGGGAAGCAGCCGAGCATCGGCACGAGGCCGTACGAGGGCTTGAAGCCGACCACGCCGCAGCAGGCCGCCGGAATCCGGATCGAGCCTCCGGAGTCGGTGCCCAGCGCTGCGGCGGCAAGCCCTGCGGCGAGCGCTGCTGCCGAGCCGCCGCTGGAGCCGCCTGCGACACGGCTCGGCGCGACCGGGTTGGGAACCGTCCCGAAGTGGGGGTTTTCGGAGGTCGTCCCGTACGCGAACTCGTGCAGGTTTGTCTTGCCGATGTCGACGTAGCCGGCGGCCTCGAGCCTGCGCACCGCCTCGGCCGTCTCCGTGGGCACGTGCTCGGCGAAGAGGATCGAGCCGTAGGTCGTGACGAGCCCGGCCGTGTCGAACAGGTCCTTGACCGCGAGCGGAATACCCTCTCCGATCTCGTCCGGCCGAGCGAGGAAGATGCCGTCGAGCTCCGTTATGCCTCCTTCCCGCCCCGGGCGCCTCAAAGAAGGGTGAACCGCGCGAGATGCAATCTCGCGATTGCGCCGCCGGAGCCGGGCTTTGCCCGGCGGGAGGCACACAGACAAAAGACAATGGCCGGTTCCGGTGCATGGCCGGCTCTGTCCACGTGTGGAGTTCTGGCCGCTGGCAAGGAGGGGGCTCACGGGGGAACCAGGGTTTCCCCGTGCTATCAGTCTACGGCGAGGTAGATCAGCGCGATCACGACGGTCAGGCCGAAGAGGACCACGAACAGCCCGAACAGCGCCCAGCCGAGGCGCATGTTCTTGCGCTCGAGCTCGTGGTCGCTCATCCGATCAGCGGGTCCACCGCCAGCGCCACGAAGAGCAGCGCGAGGTAGAGGAGCGAGAACTTGAAGAGCACGCCCGCCCGCGCGGTGGTCGTCTCGGCCCGGAGCTTCCAGGCCAGGCGGAGGAAGATCGCTCCGAGCAGCAGCGCCGTCGCCAGGTAGAGGACGCCGGCCGTGCGCCAGGCGAAGGGCAGCAGCGTCACGCCCACGAGCACGAGCGAGTACCAGAGGATCTGCCGCGCGGTCTCGCGGTCTCCGCGCACGACCGGCAGCATCGGCACGCGGGCGGCCTCGTAGTCGCGCTTGATCACGAGTGCGAGCGCCCAGAAGTGGGGTGGCGTCCAGAAGAAGACGATCAGGAACAGGAACAACGCGGGCAGCGTGAGGTTCCCGGTTGCCGCAGCCCAGCCGACCAGCGGTGGTACGGCGCCCGCGGCGCCGCCGATGACGATGTTCTGCGGGGTCGTCCGTTTCAGCCAGCGGGTGTAGACGAGGACGTAGAAGAGGCCGCCTACGAGCGCGAGCACCGCCGTCAGCACGTTCACGAGCGAGGCGAGCAGGACGAACGAGAAGGCCATCAGCGCAAGGCCGAACTCGAGTGCGCGCGCGGGCGCCACGCGATCCTCGGCGACGGGCCTGTGGCCGGTGCGGCGCATCAATCGGTCGAGGTCCCGGTCGAGCACGTGGTTGAGCGCGCTCGCGCCGCCGCAGGCCAGGGCCAGGCCGGCCATCGTGACCAGAAACGTCGAGAGCGGCGGCACCCCGCCGGCTCCGACGAACATCCCCGCTGCTCCGGTCAGGAGGAGCAGCGTCATGATCCGCGGCTTCGTGAGGGTGACGTAGTCGCGCCAGGAGGCGGGCGGTACGGGCTCGCCGCGAAAGCACCAGGCGGTGGCCACGAGTGCCGAGGCGAGCGAGAGCCCTGCCAGGGTGAGGTGGGCAGGGCGCGAGATGACGATTGCGGCGGCGAGGAACGAACCCAGCGCAGCGACGGCCGGGACGAGGAGCTTGCGGTGCGCGACCCACGCGGCGGCGACGAGCGCGGCCAGGGGCGGCAACGCGAGCGCGGCGAGCCCGCGGTGCGCGGCGCCGAGCTCGAGCGCGCCGCTGACCACGGCTGCGGCGCAGGCGGCAGCCGCGGCGAAGGCGGTCAGCCGCAGCCAGGGCCCGGGCATCACGTCAGGCACGGGCCTCGGCGATCCGGCGCCTGAGATCGCGCAGCGGTCTCGGGCTCGAGACGTAGGGAACCGTGTCGAAGTTGTGTGGCGGAGGCGGCGAGGTCGTGTACCACTCGAGCGTGTCCGCGAGCCACGGGTCGTTGACGGCGCGCGGCCCCTTGCGTGTGGTCCTGACGATGTTCCAGCCGAAGACGAGGATCCCGAGGGTCATCACGCCCGAGCCGATAGTCGAGGTGAGGTTGTACCACTCCCAGAGCCCGCCCTCGGTGTACGTATAGATGCGGCGCGGCATCCCGAGCAGCCCGAGCATGTGCATCGGGAAGAAGGTGAGGTTCATGCCGGCGAAGATCAGCCAGAAGCTGATCTTGCCCAGCCGTTCGTCGAGCATGCGCCCGAACATCTTCGGCCACCAGTAGGAGAGCCCGGCGAAGATCCCGAAGAGCGAGCCTCCGAAGAGCACGTAGTGCAGGTGCGCGACCACGAAGTACGTGTCGGTGGCCTGCCAGTCGAACGGGTACGCAGCGACGAAGATCCCTGAGAGCCCTCCGATCGTGAACACGGCGATGAAGCCGAGCGCGAACAGCATGGGCGTGTCGAAGTGGATGTTCCCGCGCCACGTGGTGGCGAGCCAGTTGAAGATCTTGATCCCGGTCGGGACAGCGATGATCAACGAGGAGATCATGAAGAAGCCCTGCAAATAGCCGGGTAGGCCGACCGCGAACATGTGGTGGGCCCAGACGAGCATCGAGTAGAAGCCGATCGCCACCGTGGAGAGCGCGATCGCCGTGTAGCCGAAGATCGGCTTGCGCGAGAAGACCGGGATCACCTCGGAGATGATCCCCATCGCCGGCAGGATCATGATGTACACCTCGGGGTGCCCGAAGAACCAGAACACGTGCTGGAAGAGCACGGCGTTGCCGCCCTTCTGCGGGAAGAAGAAGTGCGTCCCGACCTGGCGGTCGAGCAGGAGCATCGTCAGCCCGGCCGAGAGCGCCGGCAGCACCACCACGAGCAGCGCCGCATAGACCTCCATCGACCAGACGAACAGGGGCATGCGCATCCAGGACATCCCGGGCGCGCGCATGTTGTGGATGGTGACGAGGAAGTTGATCGCGCCGGCGAGCGAGGCGATCGTCAGGACGTGCAGCGAGAGGATCCACAGGTCGATTCCGTGGCCCGGCGTGAACGGCGCCTCGGTCAGCGGCGCGTAGCCCGTCCAGCCGCCCTTCGGTGCGCCTCCCGACGCGAACCAGCTCGAGTAGAGGATCACCCCGCCCAGCAGGAAGAGCCAGTACGAAAGGGCGTTCAGGCGCGGGAAGGCCATGTCGCGGGCGCCGATCATCAGCGGCACGAGGTAGTTGCCGAAGCCGGCGAGGATCGGGACGACGACGAGGAAGATCATCGTCGTGCCGTGCATGGTGAAGAGCTCGTTGTAGGAGTTCTTGGTGACGAAGTCCTCGTTCGGCGTGGCGAGCTGCGCGCGCATCAGCAGCGCCAGGATCCCGCCGAGCCCGAAGAAGGCCAGGCTCGTGACGATGTAGAGAATCCCGATCCGCTTGTGGTCGACCGTCGTCAGCCAGCTCGAGATCGGGCCGCGGGAGACGACGATCGAGACCGGCGGCCGCTCCGCTCTAGCTGCCACTGCCGCCTCCGAAGCGCTGGTGCAGGTACTGGAAGAGCGCGTTCAGCTGCGTGTCGTTCCAGTCCTTGCCCACGGCCGGCATCAGACCGACGCCGTTGCGCAGAAGGGTGGTCAGGCCGGCTCGCTCCTGGAGCAGCGGGCTCTGTGCGATGGGCGGGCCGATGTCGCCCTGCCCCGCGAGGCCGTGGCATTTGGCGCACACGCCCGTGAATGTCTCCTTGCCCAGCGCGAGCAGCGCGCTGCGCCGGGTGCGCACGAAGGTCTCGTACTGGGCTCTGGGCACCACCTCCACCTTCGCCAGCATCGCGGCGTGCTGGACCCCGCAGAACTCGGCGCACTGGCCGACGAAGGTGCCGAGCTTGTCCGGCCGGAAGGACAGGTAGTTCACCTTGCCGGGAATCGCGTCCCTCTTCCCGTTCAGCGCCGGGACCCACCAGCTGTGGTTGACGTCGTCGCTGACGATCTTCAGTCGGACGTTGCGCCCGTACGGAAGCCGAAGCGTGTCGATCGAGATCGCTCCGTTCGGATAGACGAACTGCCAGTAGAACTGGTGGCCCTCGACCCGGATCTGCTCGCCCGAGGTCGCGCCCTGTGCGCTCGTGTTGTCGATCCCGGCGATCTTGTAGAAGACGAAGCCGGCGATGATCGCGAGGATCACGACGGGCCCTGCTGTCCACGCGAGCTCGAGGTTCGTGTGGCCGCGCACCTGCAGTCCCTCGTCCTCGCGCGGGCGGCCCCGGCTGCGGTACCTGATCACGAAAAGCAAGAGTGCGCCCTCGACGAGCAAGAAGATCCCGCCCGTGATCGCGAGGATCAGCCAGTAGATGCTGCGGATGTCGGCCGCGTCCTGCGAGGCGGGGCCCGGAGGAGCGACACCGCCGTTTCCCGCTGCGGCCGTCGCCGCGAGCACGCACGCGAGCAGCGTGGCGGCGGCGAGGACGGGGGCGAAGCGGCGCACAGGCGGTGGCATTCTATGAACGTGACTGGGAGTACGCGCGTGGAACTCCCGGCGGCCGTGGGCGAGCGCTTCGAAGTCTTCGTCAACGGCGTCGCACAGCAGCCGGGCCATGACTTCCGACGGGAGGGGAATCAGCTCGTCTTCGACCGGCGCCTGGCCCGCGAAGGACGGCTCGGCTTCTGGCGCTGGCTCTCGCTCTTTCTCGGCGTCGCGGGCACCTACCGGCAGAACGACAGCGTCGACGTGATCTACGAGCACGCCGGCCGGCGGATCGTCGCGAGCGGTCTGACCCCGGTTCCCGAGGACTAGTCGGGGCTCGGCAGCTCGACGGGTCGGCCGTCGACGAGCACGCTCGCGCCCTCGAGCCCGCAGTCGGCCGCCCAGCGCGCAACGGCGTGGAGGACGGCGTCGAGCTCCTCTCGGGAGCTCTCGGCCACGAGGACCTCCCAGCGCTCGTCCGGGAGCGGCACCAGATCGGTGCGGGCAAACGGAACGAGGTCGCGGACGAGCTGGTCGGCGGTGCTCGTGGTCGGCGCCTCGATGCGGATCTTGCGGATTGGCGGCTCCTGTTTCTCCGGCGCGCGCTACAGCGCGTGCTCGTCGGCGATCGCGAGCACCTCGTCGAGGGCGCCCAGGCCCTCGTCGAGCTCCTCGCGGGTGATTGTCAGCGGCGGTGCGACGATGATCACGTTCCAGTGCGTCATCAGGTAGAGGCCGCGGTCCATGCCGGCCTTCATGATCTTCCCGATCGGTGCCGCCGCCTCGCCCGTGGCGTTGAACGGGACGAGCGGCTCGCGGCTCTCGCGGTCGCGCACGAGCTCGATTCCCCAGAAGAGCCCCTTGCCGCGCACCTCGCCGATCGACGGGTGGCGCTCGGCCAGGCCTGCGAGCTGCTCCCCGAGCACCGCGCCGAGGGCGGCCGAGTTCTCGACGATGCCCTCCTCCTGGAACGCCTCGATCGAGGCGATCGCCGCGGCGCAGGCGAGCACGTGGCCCGAGTAGGTGAGGCCGCCGGCGAAGTACTTGTCCTGCACCCAGTCCGCGATCTTCTGGTTGATCACCATCGCCCCGAGCGGCACGTAGCCGGAGTTGATCCCCTTCGCGAGCGTGAGGATGTCCGGGACGACGCCCCAGTTCTCACAGCCGAACCACTTGCCGGTGCGGCCGAAGCCGGCCATCACCTCGTCGAGGATCAGCACGATCCCGTGACGGTCGCAGGCCTCGCGGATCGACTCAAGGTATCCGTCGGGCGGGACGATGATCCCGTTCGTCCCGACGATCGTCTCCATGATCACCGCGGCGACGTTCTGCGGGCCCTCGTACTGGAGGATCTCCTCGAAGTGCGGCGCGCCCGAGCAGACCGGGCAGGGATCCGGATGGCCCGCGGGGCAGCGGTAGGTGTACGGATCGAGCATCCGCACGACACCGGGGATGCCGGGCTCGGCGGGCCAGCGCCGCGGGTCTCCGGTGAGCGTGATCGCGCCGCCGGTGGCGCCATGGTACGAGCGGTAGCGGGCGATCACCTTGTGGCGCCCGGTGTACCAGCGCGCGAGCTTGATCGCGTTCTCGTTCGCCTCCGCCCCGCCGTTCGTGAAGAACGACATCGTCAGGTCGCCGGGCGTGACCTCGGCGAGCAGGCGCGCGAGCTCGGAGCGCGTCTCGTGCGCCATCGGGGGGCCGATGGTCGTGAGCTTTTGCGCCTGCTCCACGATCGCGGCGACCACCTTCGGATGCTGGTGGCCGATCGAGACGTTGACGAGCTGCGAGGCGAAGTCGAGGTAGCGGTTGCCGTCGTAGTCCCAGAAGTAGCGTCCCTCGGCTCCCGCCACCGGCAGAGGGGTGATCTGGTCCTGCACCGACCAGGAATGCAGGACGTGGCGCTTGTCCAGCTCCTGGATCCGCTTCGCGTCGAGGCCCGCTTCGACGGCCATGCAACGATCCTAGCCTGTTGTGCCCGGCGCGACGCTTGTCTCGCCTTGCAAGAAGCTGTGTTGGACGGTCCCTCGCTAGTCTGCACCCGACCGAAGGAGGCTGGGATGACCGAGGTTGCCGAGCAGTTCACGGAGGAGAAGGCGGGCGGCGATCTGACCCGCATCACGCACTGGATCGACGGCGCGCGGGTCGAGGGAGCCTCGGGCCGCAAGCGGCGCCGTCTACAACCCTGCGACCGGCGTCCAGAGCGGCGAGGTCGACTTCGCGAGCGCCGAGGAGGTCGACCTGGCCGTTCAGGCGGCGAAGCGCGCGCTGGAAGGCTGGCGCACCATGTCGCTCTCGCGCCGCACCGAGCTGTTCTTCCGCATCCGCGAGCTGGTCCACGAGCACTCCGACGACATCGCCAGGCTGCTCACGCTCGAGCACGGCAAGGTCTTCTCCGACGCGCAGGGCGAGGTCGCGCGCGGGCTCGAGGTGATCGAGTTCTGCTGCGGGATCCCGGAGCTCCTGAAGGGCGGCTACTCCGAGCAGGCCTCGACCGGGATCGACGTCTACTCGATCCGCCAGCCGCTCGGGATCGTGGCCGGGATCACGCCGTTCAACTTCCCGGCGATGGTGCCCATGTGGATGTGGGCGCCGGCGATCGCCTGCGGGAACACGTTCGTGCTCAAGCCGTCCGAGAAGGATCCCTCGGCCTCGATGTACACGGCCGAGCTGCTGAAGGAGGCCGGGCTTCCGGACGGCGTGTTCAACGTCGTCCACGGTGACAAGGTCGGCCGTCGACGCCGTCCTCGAGCACGCGGACATCGCCGCGGTCAGCTTCGTCGGCTCGACCCCGATCGCCCGCTACGTCTACGAGACGGGGACGAAGCACGGCAAGCGGGTCCAGGCGCTCGGCGGGGCGAAGAACCACATGATCGTCCTGCCCGACGCCGACATCGACATGGCCGCGGACGCCGCGGTCAGCGCCGGATACGGCTCAGCGGGCGAGCGCTGCATGGCGGTCTCGATGCTCGTCGCCGTGGGCCACGCAGCCGACGACCTGGTCGAGGCGATCAAGGAGCGCCTGCCGAAGGTGAAGGTGGGCGACGGGATGGACCCCGACTCCGAGATGGGCCCGCTGGTCACGCGCGAGCACCGCGACAAGGTCGCCTCCTACATCGAGAAGGGGCGCGAGGAAGGCGCCACGATCGTCACCGACGGGCGCGAGAGCGCTCCGGACAACGGCGGCTTCTTCCTCGGCGTGACGCTTCTGGACGACGTCAAGCCGGAGATGGACGTGTACAAGGACGAGATCTTCGGCCCCGTGCTAGGAGTGACGCGCGTGGAGACGTACGACCAGGCGGTCGAGCTCGTGAACGAGAACCCGTACGGCAACGGCGTCGCGTTGTTCACGCGCGACGGCGGGGTTGCGCGCCAGTTCCAGTTCGACGTCAAGGCCGGCATGGTCGGAGTCAACGTTCCGATCCCGGTGCCGGTCGCCTATTACTCGTTCGGCGGCTGGAAGAACTCGCTCTTCGGCGACCTGCACATCTACGGCCCCGAGGGGATCCAGTTCTACACGCGCGGGAAGGTCGTCACCTCGCGCTGGCCCGACCCGGCCACGTCGAAGGTCGATCTGGGCTTCCCGCAGACGCGCTAGGGCTGCGTGAACGAGAGCGCCGGCCCGAGCTTCGTCGCGCCGTAGAAGAACGTCACGCGGTAGGTGCCGGGGCCACGGTTCGGGTAATTGCGCTTCCAGAGCACCTTCGCCTGGTAGATCGGGCCCGCCTTGCGCAGCTTGAAGCTGTGGCAGACGCGCGCCGGCGCTGGGATCCTTGACGCAGATGCGCACCCGGCCCGTGAAGCTGAAGGTGCCGACTCGCAGGTACCGCACGCCCTTCAGCTTCGCGACGGACGTGCAGACGTCGCCCGACGGGCTGCAGTAGTGCTCCTTCGCAGCTGCAGGAGAGGCCGCGACGAGCGCAGCCACGGCCACCGCAGCCCCGAGTGAGACCCGCGCTAGGCGACCGCGGTTTTGGACTTCAGCTCCTCTCCGAAGCGCGCCCTCGCCACGTACTGGCCGATCCCAGGGGATGCGACGAGCTCGTCGCCCTCGACGAGCACGTTCCCGCGCAGCAGCACTACCTCGGGCGACCCGTTCACCTCGGTGCCCTCGTACAGGTTGTAGTCCGTCTTCGAGTGCTGGTTCGCCGCCGTGATCGTCAGCTTCTTCTCGGGGTCGAAGACGACGATGTCGGCGTCCGAGCCGACCGCGATCGTGCCCTTGCGCGGGTAGAGCCCGAACAGCTTCGCGGGGCTCGTGGCCAGCAGCTCGACCATCCGGTTGAGGGAGATTCGCCCGGCGCGCACGCCGAACTCGTGGATCATGTGGAGCCGGTTCTCGAGCCCCGGGCCGCCGTTCGGGATCTTCGAGAAGTCGTCCTTGCCGAGGGTCTTCTGGCCGTCCCAGAGGAAGGCGCAGTGGTCGGTCGAGATCACCGAGAGCTTGTCCGTGCGGACCGCGTTCCAGAGGTGCTCCTGGTTCTCCTTCGGCCGCGGCGGCGGCGTGTAGACGTACTTCGCGCCCTCGAAGTTCGGCTTCTCGAGGAACGAGTAGTCGATGAAGAAGTACTGGGTGCACGTCTCGCCCCACACGTTCCAGCCCTTGTCGCGGGCGAGCTCGATCGGCTCGATCGCCTCCGTGCACGAGACGTGCACGACGTAGAGCGGAGAGCCGGCCACGCGGGCGAGCTGGATGGCGCGGTTCGTCGCCTCGCCCTCGGTCTCGGGGGGCCGGGTGAGCGCGTGGTACTTGGGCTCGGTCTTGCCGTCCGCAAGGGCCTGCTTGACGAGCACGTCGATCACGTCGCCGTTCTCGGCGTGAACCATCACGAGCGCGCCGGTCTGGGCCGCGACCTCCATCGTCCGGAAGAGCGTCTCGTCGTCGACCATCAGGGCGCCCTTGTAGGCCATGAAGAGCTTGTACGAGGTGATTCCCTCGTCCGGCAGCGACGCGAGCTCCTCGAGGGTGCCGCCCTCGTCGAGATCGGTGACCGCCATGTGGTAGCCCATGTCGATCACCTGCTTGCCGTCGGCCTTCGCGCGCCACTCTGCGATCGCGTCGCCGAAGGTCGAGCCCGGCGGCTGGATGATGAAGTCGACGTGGCACGTCGTTCCCCCGAAGGCCGCCGCGGTCTGGCCCGACTGGACGTCGTCGATCGTGGTCGTGCCCCCGAACGGCATGTCCAGGTGGGTGTGCGGGTCGACCAACCCCGGAAGCACGTACTTGCCGGTCGCATCGACGACCTTGTCCGCGGGCATGTCGAGCGACTCGCCGATCAGCGTCACGGCGTCGTCCTCGACGTAGATGTCGGCGACGTAGTCGTCGGCGGCGGTGATGATCCTGCCGCCCTTGATCAATACAGACATCGCGGCCCTCCTCTGGCGATCGGAGCGAGCGTAGAAGAAAACGAGGCCTCCCGCGTGGGAGGCCTCGTCGAACTCACCGTCGTGTTCGGCTCATGACCCGCCGGGGGTCACCTTGATCGTTTCCTTCTTCCAGTCGTTGCCGTTGACGTCGACTCCCTCGGAGTCGAGCTCGTCTACAGCGTTCTGCGCGATGTCGGTCCGGTAGGCGTCCGGGCTCGGCGCCTTCGTGATCACCTTGAAGTCCTGGGCGATCTTCGCCGTGCGGTTGAACGCCGCCTTGTTCATCACGCCGATTCCGTCGGGGGCCGGCCAGACGAGCGCGTTGATCTCGTTCATCTGCCACGTCTGGTGTCCCTTGCCGAGAGTCGGCCCGTTGTTGAGGACGATCTGGACGCACTCCTTGAGGTGGTCGCGGCAGTAGGCCCAACCCTTGAAGCTCGCGGCCAGGAACTTCTTGGCCGTCGCCTGGTTGTCCTTGTCGCTGATCCAGTCGCCGCGGACGAAGACGCCGTCCTCAAGCATCCCGGTGCCGACGTCCTCCATCTTGATCACGTTCAGGTCGCTCGGCTTGTAGAGCTGGCCGGTGGACGGGTTCTTGGTCTCCAGCACCTGGGCGAGCTCGTTGTACGTCATCGCCGCCGCAGCCTCCACGTCCTTGTTCAGGAACAGGTTCATGTTGAACGGCTGGTTGACGATCGTGACGCCGGTCTTCGGGTCGATGTTGTTCTTGTTCAGCGCCGCGTAGAGCTCGTTCTCGTTCCCGCAGCACCAGACGCCGACCTTCTTGCCCGCCATCTGCCCGATCGTCGTGATGCCAGAGTCCTTCCACGTCAGCTCGGTCATGCCGCTGCGCGTGAAGACCTGCGCGATGTTGACCAGGTCCTGGCCCTTGTCGCGCGACGCGAGCAGGCTCGGGAGCCAGTCGATTCCGAACTCGGCCTGCTTGCCGAGCACGACCTGCTCGGGCGTGATGCTCGGCCCGCCGACCTTGAGGTTGACGTCGAGGCCCTCCTCGTCGTAGTACCCCTTTGCCTTCGCGGCGTAGTAGCCGGCGAACTGGGCCTGGGTGACCCATTTCAGCTGGAGTGTCACCTTCTTCTTCGCGCCACCGCTGCCGCCCTCGGTCTCCGACGACTTGCTGCCTCCGCCGCCGCAGCCGGCGACGAGGACGCTCACGAGCACCGCCAGCCCCGCGAGCAGGAACCTTCTGCTCTTCATCCGCTCCCCTTTTCAATTGACGACCTCGGTCCGAACCGGGCCATTCTGACGCCTGGTCACTCCGTGTGGAAGTCCCGTCTAGAAGGATCCCAGGAGGTCGTCAGCCGCTCGACCGCCGCGACGGCGCCGTAGAAGAGGATCCCGAACGCGCTCGCGAGGCACGATCCCGGCCCAGGCGACCGGGAAGTTCGTGTATGCGGACGCGTTCAGGATCGTCACGCCGAGCGCGGTCGTCGGGCCGCCGAAGTACTCGCCGACGATCGCGCCGATCATCGAGAGCACGCTCGCGATCTTGAGGCCGGAGAACATGTGCGGCAGCGAGGCGGGAATGCGCACCCGCCTGAAGACCGTCGCGCGGCCGGTGGCGTAGGAGCGCATCAGCTCGATTGCGCGCGGGTCGACCGAGGTCAGGCCCCGCAGCGTGGTGATCATCACCGGGAAGAAGCAGAGCACCGCCGCGATCGCCATCTTCGAGAACGGGTTCAAGAGGCCGAACCAGTCGTTCATGATCGGCGCGAAGGCGATGATCGGGATCGCGTTGGCCGCGACCGCGAAGGGCATGAAGGCCGTGCCGAGGGGGGCGTAGGCGGCGAAGAGCAGGGCGACGAGAATCCCCAGGCCGGAGCCGAGCGCGAACCCGCCGAGCGCCTCCTTGAACGTGTAGATGCCGGCGTCCCAGAGCATCCCGCGCTCGTCCCAGAAGGTGCGCGCGATCACCGTCGGCTTCGGGAGCAGGAACTCCTGCACGTGGAAGGCGGCGACGAGGCCCTGCCAGGCGACGATGCCGAGCACGAAGACGGCGAGCGCCGGGGCCCATTCGACGGCGCGCCGCTGCAGGGCCGCGGAGCTCACGAGGCCTGCCTCTCGGCGCCGACGATGTCCGCTCCGCCCGCGGCCAGCTGCTCGCGCACCTCGGTCACGAGCTCGAAGAAGCGCGGCTCCTCACGCGTCCGCCCGGTGCGGGGCTGCGGCAGGTCGACCTCGACGATGGCGGCGACCCGGCCCGGGCGAGCCGACATCACCACGACCCGCGTGGAGAGGAAGACCGCCTCCGGGATCGAGTGCGTGACGAAGACGATCGTCGAGCCGCTTGCGTCCCAGATCCGCAGGAGCTCCAGGTTCAGCCGCTCGCGCGTCATCTCGTCGAGCGCGCCGAACGGCTCGTCCATCAGGAGGAGGGCCGGGTCGAACGAGAGCGCGCGGGCGATCGCGACCCGCTGCTGCATGCCGCCCGAGAGCTGCCACGGGTGGTTGTCCTCGAAGCCTTCGAGCTCGACGAGGTCGACCATCTCCTTCACGCGCGCGGAGCGTTTCTCGCGGTTCCATTTGAGCAGCTCGAGCGGCAGCGCGATGTTCTTCGAGACCGTGCGCCAGTCGTAGAGGACCGCTTCCTGGAACACGATCCCGTAGTCGTGGTCGAGCCGCGCGCGGTGGGCGGGCTTGCCGTTCACCTCGACCGTGCCCTCGCTCGGCTCGATCAGGTCGCCGATGATCCGCAGCAGCGTCGACTTCCCGCAGCCCGAAGGGCCGATCAGGGAGACGAACTCGCGCGGCTGGACGTCGAGGTCGATTCCGGTCAGCGCAGTCACGCCGGCCTTGAACTGCTTCGATACGCCCGAGATCGAGACGGCCGGCTGGGTCGAGTTCACGCGATGTGCTCCGGAGCTCGGCGCAGCACCAGGTGCTCGACCAGGACGATGACCGCGAAGAACACGAGCCCGAGCGCGGCGCAGATCATGTTGGTAGCCCACAGGCGCTCGGGGCCGGTGGAGTAGTACTGATTGAAGTTGACGATCGCGCCGCCGAGGCCGTCCTGGATCGAGGCCGGCGTCTCGCCGATGATCGCGCCGATCACGCAGGCGGTGGCGGAGATCTTGAGCGCGGAGAACACGAACGGCAGCGACGAGGGCAGGCGCAGCTTCCAGAGCACCGCGTTCCTGCCGGCCGCGTAGGAGCGCATCAGCTCGAGCGAGCGGGGGTCGGGCGAGAGCAGCCCGCGCAGTGTGTTCACTGCTACGGGGAAGAAGGTGAGGTAGGCGGCGATCACGGCGACCGAGAGCCAGGGCGAGACGCCCTTGGTGCCGAGCCCGACGACCACCATCGGCGCGACGGCCAGGATCGGGATCGTCTGCGAGATGACGATGTAGGGGAGGAGCCCGCGGCGCAGGATGCGCGAGTGGGCGAGGAGAACGGCGAGCCCGAACCCGATCGCGCCGCCGAGCAGGAACCCCACGAGCGCCTCTTTCGCCGTGAAGAGCGCCCAGTGCCATTCGTAGTGCAGCAGAATCGGCCCGTTGGGCTGCAGCGGCTGGGTGAACGCCCGCAGCATCTCGTGGATGTGCGGCATGTTGACCTCGTCGACAGTGAAGGGCCAGGTGATCCCTAGGCGCTCGCCGATCCATCGGTAGCCCTCCCAGAGGCCCCAGAAGACGGCCAGTCCGACGAGTACGAGCGCCACGCGCTTCGCTCCCCTGACGGCGACCGCGCCCCTCGTCTGCCTCGGCTGCTCGAGGGCGATCGTGGCCATCGGCGATGCTTACCACACTCCGGCGGACGGGGTTAGAGTCGCGCCGTGCCCCTCGATCCTGCCCGAACCGTCGCCGAGCTGAAGGAGCTGCGGGAGCTGACCGGCGACGCGAACGGCGCCCAGCGGGTCGCCTGGACGGAGACGTGGGAGACGGCGCGCGGCTGGCTGCGCGACAAGCTGGGTGGGCTTTCCCTCGAGGAGGAGATCGACGAGGCCGGCAACCAGTGGTGGACGCTCCGTGGGGCGAGCGAGCGCGAGGTGCTGATCGGCGGCCACATCGACTCGGTGCCGAACGGCGGCTGGCTCGACGGGGCGCTGAACGTGGTCGCGGGCGTCGAGGTGATGCGTCGCCTCGCCGAGGACGGCGAGCCGGCGGTGACCGTGCGCCTGGTCAACTGGGCCGACGAGGAAGGTGCGCGCTTCGGCCGCTCGCTGTTCGGCTCTTCGGCGGCCGCCGGCTCGATGGACGACCAGGACGAGTTGCGCAAGCGCCGGGATACCGAGGGGACGCTGCTGCCGGACGCCCTGGCGGAGCACGGAGTCGACCTCGACCGGGCGCTCGATGCTCGGAAGCAGCTCGAGCACGCGGCCGCCTACCTCGAGCTGCACATCGAGCAGGGGCCGGTGCTGGAGTCGATGGATCTTCCGCTCGGAGTCGTGCTCGGGACGTTCGGCGTCGAGCGCCACCAGGTGACGTTCACCGGGCAGGCGGCGCACGCGGGCTCGACCCCGATGGACAAGCGCCGCGACGCGCTCGCCGGGGCGGCGAAGCTCGAGCTCGAGATCAGGGAGATCGCCAGGCGCACCGGCGAGGGCGCGGTCTGCACCATGGGCGGCGTCGTGACGAAGCCCGGGATCGTCACCTCCGTGGTCGAGACCGCGGAGTGCCTGCTCGATCAGCGCCACCTCGACGCGACGAAGCTGGCGGAGATGCTGAGCAACGCCGAGGCCGCTTCCCGGCGCTTCGCGCAGGAGGAAGGCGTCGAGGTTGCCTGGGAGCGGATCTGGAGCATCGAGCCGATCCTGTTCGACGAGGCGCTGATCGAGCTCGCCGACGAGTCGATCCGCGAGGTCGCGGGCACCTCGCACCGGCTGCCGAGCGGGCCTCTCCATGACGCCGCCGAGGTCTCGCGCGCGGGCATTCCGACCGTGATGGTGTTCGTCCAGAGCTTGCGCGGCCTCTCGCACACGAAGCTCGAGGACACGAAGGAAGCCCATCTGGAGCTGGCCGTCCAGGCGCTCGACCGCCTGGCGGACAAGACGATCGCCCGGGTCGCCGCGACTTAGTAACAGTCTGTTACTTGATTCGGAGCGACAAGATCGGCGCGGATACGTGGCTTGGCGACCATAAGTAACAGTCTGTTACTTAGTGGATCGCTGGGCTTAGACGAAACGCACGAGGGCGAGGCCTGCGGCCCGTAGCCCACGCCAGCCGCACGCGGGACGTTCAGCTCAACAGTGACAGGCCACAGTGACAGTCACAGTGACTGTCACTGTGCGTTAGAAGAAGCGCACCATGGCGACGCCGGCGCCGAGCAGTACCACGCCGGCGAGGCGGCCGGCGCTCAGGTCGTGCTCCCGGTAGAGCACGCCGAAGTGGTCGAGCAGCACGGCGCAGGCGAGCTGGCCGAAGATGACTGCCGCAAACAGGTTGAGCGCGCCGAGGCGCGGGGCGGCGGCGACGGTGCTGACCACGTAGCCCGCGCCGACTGCGCCGCCGAGCCACGCCCACCACGGGACCTCGTCGACCCGGCTCGTGTCGATCAGGCCACGGGTCGCGACCAGCGCGATGACGAGCAGGACGACCGTGCCGACGCTGAAGGAGACGAGCGAGGCCCGGATCGGCCCGCCCACCCACGTCGCGAGCCGTGCGTTCAGGCCCGCCTGAATGGGGAACGCGGCGCCGGCGGCGAACGCGAGCGCGAGGAACGCCAAGGCCATTGCGGGCGGTTTTCGGGGCGATATGCTCGTTCCCCTGCCACCGACCGGGAAGGCGCAGATGCTGAGCTTCGGGGTAACCGTGCTGCCCGATCCGCCGTACACGCGGCTCGTCGAGGTGCTCCAGAACGCCGAGAAGCAGGGCTTCGAGTACGGCTGGACCTACGACTCCCACATCCTCTGGCAGGAGAGCTACGCGCTGCTCGCGATCGCCGCGACGCAGACGCAGAAGATCAAGCTCGGGCACTGCGTGACGAACCCCGGGATCCGCGACCCGACGATCACCGCCAGCTGGTACGCGACGATGCAGGACATCTCGAACGGCCGGATGGTGATGGGCATCGGCCGGGGCGACTCCTCCCGCCGGGTGGTCGGGCTCAAGCCGGTCAAGGTGGACGAGTTCGAGCGCCGGCTGCGGATGATCAAGGACCTGATGAACGGCCGCAAGGTCGACTGGAACGACAAGGAGCTCGAGCTGACGTGGGTGCGCGACGAGCTCCCCGACGTGCCCATGCACGTCGCCGGCTACGGGCCCAGGGCGCTCGGCGTCGCCGGCCGGGTGGGCGACGGAGTGATCATCCAGCTCGCCGACCCGCAGATCATCCAATGGATCATGGACACCGCCCGCGAAGCGGCCGAGGCGGAAGGCCGCGACCCGGACGCGCTCCAGTGCATCGTCTGCGCTCCGAGCCATGTCTCGGACGACCTCGCCGAGGCGCGCGAGCAGGTGCGCTGGTTTCCTGCGATGGTCTCCAATCACGTCATGGACCTGGTCGAGAAGTACGGCGCCGACTCGGACGAGATCCCGTCGGCGCTGACCGATTTCGTCAAGGCGCGGAAGTTCTACGACTACAAGGATCACAGCCGCGTCGGGGCAAAGCACGGCGAGTTCGTCACCGACGAGATCTGCGACCGCTTCTGCGTCCTCGGCAACACCCAGCAGGTGACCGAGAAGCTGCGGGAGCTCGAGTCGGTGGGTGTCGACCAGTTCGACATCTACCTGATGACCAAGGGGGCCGACGAAACCCTGGCCGCCTACGGCAAGGACGTCATCCCGCAGTTTACGGGGGTGGCGGCGTGAGGGTCCCGGCGCTCGTCGCAGCTGCCGCGCTCGTCGTCGTCCTGGCCGCGGCCTGCGGCTCGTCGAACAAGAGCTCCTCGTCGACCACGACCGGCACGGCCAGCGCGAGCTCATGCACGCCCGACCAGCTCAACCTCGTCAAGACGGGCCAGCTGACGGTCGCGACGGACAACCCGGCCTTCCCACCGTGGTTCGGCGGAGGCACGCCGAAAGGCTCGACCTGGAAGTTCAACGACCCGACCACGGGCAAGGGCTACGAAAGCGCCGTCGCCTACGCGGTGGCGAAGAAGCTCGGCTTCCAGCGGGGCGCGGTCAAGTGGGTCGTCGTCCCCTTCGAGCAGCTGTTCAAGCCGGGCAAGGCGGCCTACGACTTCGACATCAACCAGGTTTCGGTCACCCCGCAGCGCAAACAGAGCGTGAGCTTCAGCGACTCCTACTACAACACCAACCAGGCGCTCGTCGCGATCAAGGGGACGCCGATCACGAAGGCCAAGACCACCGCCGACCTGAAGAAGTACAAGCTGGGCGCACAGATCGGGACGACGAGCTACGACTACATCGTCAAGAACATCAAGCCGGACCAGCAACCGGCGGTCTACAACAACTCCAACGACGTCAACTCCGGACTGAAGACGCACGCCATCGACGGGATCGTGGTCGACCTGCCGACCGCGTTCATCATCACCGGCGCCGAGGAGGTGCCGAACAGCGTCGTCGTCGGCCGGTTCCCGGCGATCGGCGGCGGCGACCACTTCGGCATGGTCTTCTCGAAGGGCAACAGTCTCGTCACGTGCGTGAACAAGGCGCTCTCGGAGCTCAAGGCCGACGGCACGCTCAACCAGCTCCAGGACAAGTGGATCTCGTCCGGCGGCGCTCCCGTCCTGAGGTAGCGAAAGCCGAGTGAGCGCCGGCGCGGACCCGGGCCGCGGGTCCAGGATCCTGGGAGACCTACGGGGCAGCGGTCAGGGCAGCGTCTGGATCGCGCTCGCGAGCACGGTCGTGTTCGCCGCGATCGTGGTCGCCGTCGTGGTCACCTCGCCGGGCTGGCCGGCGGTCAAGAAGGCGTTCTTCAACCGCGAGATCTTCGTCGACTCGTTCCCGGAGATCGCGCGCGCCTTCCTGCTCAACATCCGGATCTTCCTGATCGCAGAGGCGATCATCCTCGTCTTCGCGCTCCTGATCGCGATCCTGCGCGGCCTGCCTGGACCGGTCTTCTTCCCGATCCGCGGGCTCGCGGTCGTCTACACGGATCTCTTCCGCGGCATCCCGACGATCCTCGTCATCTACATCCTCGGCTTCGGCGCGCCGGCCCTTCAGCTCTCCTGGCTGGAGCGGTTCACGCCCCTCTTCTGGGGCATCGTCGCGCTCGTGCTCGTCTACTCGGCCTACGTCGCCGAGGTCTACCGCGCCGGGATCGAGTCGGTCCACCAGAGCCAGGAAGCCGCGGCGCGCTCGCTTGGGCTCTCGCGGCCGCAGACGCTGCGCTTCGTGATCGTCCCGCAGGCTGTCCGGCGGGTCATCCCGCCGCTGCTGAACGACTTCATCGGGCTGCAGAAGGACACGGCGCTCGTCGCCCTGATCGGCCCGATCGAGGCGTTCCGCCAGTCGCAGATCGACGTCGCCGCGACCTTCAACTACACGCCGTACCTCTGCACGGCTCTGCTCTTCGTGCTCCTCACCATCCCGATGGCGCGCCTGACCGACTGGCTTATCGCGCGCGATCGCAGGCGCCAGCTCGCCGGGGCGGCGTGAGCGCGAACGGCGAGGCGCTTCGGCTCGAGGGCGTCCGCAAGTCCTTCGGCAAGGCCGAGGTGTTGAAGGGCATCGATTTAGCCGTCGCCGAGCACGAGGTCGTCTGCCTGATCGGCGCGTCAGGCTCGGGCAAGTCGACGCTCCTTCGCTGCGTCAACCTGCTCGAGCCACTCGACGCGGGGAGGATCGTCCTCCTCGGCGAGGAGATCACCGACCGCGGCGTCAAGCTGAACGAGGTCCGGCGGCGGATCGGGATCGTCTTCCAGTCCTACAACCTCTTCCCGCACATGAGCGTGCTGGGCAACGTCACGCTCGCGCCGCGCCGCGTCCTGGGGGTGTCGAAGGCCCAGGCCGAGGCGGACGCAACGGCCCTGCTCGGCCGATTCGGGCTCGCCGAGAGGAGGGACGAGTATCCCGACCGGCTCTCGGGCGGCCAGCAGCAGCGGGTCGCGATCGTGCGCGCCCTGGCGATGAAACCGGAGCTGATGCTCCTGGACGAGGTGACGAGCGCGCTCGATCCGGAGCTCGTCGCCGAGGTGCTGAACGTGATCCGCGAGCTCGCCGAGGGCGGCATGACGATGCTGATCGCGACCCACGAGATGAGCTTCGCGCGGGACATCGCCAACCGCGTGTGTTTCCTCGACGCCGGGCGGATCCTGGAGCAAGGCCCGCCCCGCGAGATCTTCTCGCACCCGAAGGAGCAGCGGACACAGCAGTTCCTCGAGCGGATCATCGAGGCCGGTCGCCTCTAAGCTTCCGGTGTGGCCGAGCTCGTCGTGTTGGAAGTTGTCGGTTCCGAGCCGGAGGCCGAGCTGATCTGCTCGTTCCTGCGGAGCGCGGGGATCCCGTGCATCCAGCAGCGCACGAACTACGCCGCGGGGGTCGGCGACGGGATGTCCGTCATCGGCGGGCCGCGGGAGATCGTCGTGCACGAGCAGAACCTGGCCGAGGCGCAGGAGGTCCTCAAGCAGCAGCGCCCGCTCGGCACAGACGACATCGAGTAGCGCAAACGACATCGAGTGGGAGGTGCATGATGGAGGCAGGCGCTTCGCAGAACTACCCGGTGGAATTCTCGGTCGACTACCCGGAGCGCGTTCTCAACCGGGTCTCGACAGCGTTCCGGATCTTCGCCGCAATCCCGATCCTGATCGTCGCCGCCACGCTCGGGGGCGAGGGGTCGAGCTACTACGGCGGCGCGGGCAACGAGAACTGGGCCTGGGGCGGTGGCGGAGCGGCGGCCTTCCTTTTCCTGGGCCCGCTGCTGATGATCCTGTTCAGGCAGAAGTACCCGCGCTGGTGGTTCGACTGGAATCTCCAGGTCCTGAGGTTCGAGAACCGGATCGCCGCCTACCTGGCGCTGATGGATGACCGCTACCCGTCCACCGACGAGCAGCAGTCGGTGCAGCTCGAGTTCCCGTACCCCGACGCCGAGCGCGACCTCAACCGCTGGCTGCCGCTCGTGAAGTGGTTCCTGGCGATCCCGCACTACATCGTGCTGCTCTTCCTCTGGCTGGCCGCGTTCGTCTCGGTCGTGATCGCGTGGTTCGCGATCCTGTTCACGGGGCGCTATCCACGCGGGCTGTTCGACTTCGTCGCCGGCGTGCTGCGCTGGGGGAACCGCGTGATCGCATACGCGTTCGTCCTCGTCACGGACGAATACCCCCCGTTTCGGTTGAGCCCGTGAGCTAGTTCGCGGACGCGGCGGAGACGCCGTCGAGCAGCGCCCAGTTTGCGGCCAGGGCAGCCTCGGCGAGGCCGACCAGGCGTCCGTCCTCCTGCTCCGCGAGCTGTGCGCGGGCTTCCGCGGCGTGCTCGTGGTCGCGCTCGCCGTGGAGGACGAAGTACTCGACCGCCTCCGAGCCCTCGGCGAAGCCGTAGTGCTCGACGAGGCCGCGCAGCTTCGTCTCCGAGATCGCCGGCTGGCCCGACTCGATCGCGTACAGGATCGCGGCCGCGCCGAGCTCGTCCTCGGCGGCTGCCCAGGCCGACGCGCAGCAGCGTGTCTCCGGCAGAGGCTCGGCGGCCTCGGTGCCCAGGGCCGACGCGAAGTCGTCCCAGAGCCCGATATGAGCTGCCTCTTCGTCCGCGTGCAGGTCAGCCGTCCGCGCGGCCCGCGCGAGCGCGACGACCGCGTGGCGGTACTCGCCGGCGTAGTGGGCCAGCTCGTCGCGGGTCAGCTCACCCCGCTCCCAGCGGACGTAGAAAGGATGCTCGAGGACGTCCCAGCGCTCTCGAGCCGCGTCGATCCCGGCGATCACGTTCATGTGTCTCCTCCCGTCGAGCGACCTCGTCCTCACGATCCTACAACCACCCACCGACGCTCTCGATGGCTGGCGGCGATTGCGTCCCCGATCAGCATCGCCGCGTGCCCGTCGGCGAAGGTCGGGTACTCGCCTCCGCCGTAGACCGCCTCGAAGCAGTGCCTGAAGGTGTCGGCGAAGCCCTCGACGTGGCCGGGCGGGAGGAACCCGCGCTCGCGCGGCCGCACCTCGGCCGGGCGCTCACGGTGCCCGAGCCAGAGCTCGTCCGGGCGCTCCGAGCTCCACGCGGCCGAGCCCGTCGAGCCGTCGACCTGAAACGAGAGCGAGTTCTTGCGGCCCTGGCTCACCTGTGACACGACCATCGACCCGCGTGCGCCGCCCTCGAAGCGAAGGAGCACGTTCGCGGCGTCCTCCGTGTCCCGCCCGGGCACGAAGGTCGCGAGGTCGGCGCAGACGGACTCGATCCGCAGGCCCGTGACGAACTGAACGAGGTCGAGCCAGTGCGAGCCGATGTCGCCGATCACGCGAAGCGCGCCGCCGAGCTCGGGGTCCACGCGCCAGTTCGTGTCATCCGGGAAGGCGAGCCAGTCCTGGAGGTAGGAGCCGTGCACGTGCCGGATCTCCCCGAGATCCGTCGCGCGGGCTTCGTGACACTGCGGGTAGAAGCGGAGGTTGAAGCAGGTCGCAGCGACGAGGCCCGTCTCGTCTGCGAGCCGAGAGAGCTCCGCCGACTCGGCCGAGGTGCGCGCGAGCGGCTTCTCGCAGACGACGTTCTTCCCAGCCTCGAGCGCCGCCCGGGCCTGCGCGAGGTGCAGGTGGTTCGGCGTTGCCAGGTGGACGAAGTCCACGGCCGGGTCGGCCAGCGCGGCGTCGAGGTCGCCCGAGGAGCCGAAGGCCGCGGCCACCTCGATGTCCAGGCGCCGCAGCGCCTCGACGTGCAGGGTGCCCGCGAACCCGGTTCCCACGACGACCGTCGCCACGCGGTGACGATAAGCCAGACGAGGGGCGGCCGCCGAGCCGCCCCTCGCTTGCCGTCCACGAGCCTGTCGCTACTCGTACTGCAGCGCCGAGAGCACGTCGAGCCGGGAGGCGCGCCGCGCGGGCGCGACCGCCGCGAGAATCCCGGCCACGATCGCCGTCAGCGTGAAGGCTGCGATCGAGACGAGCGGGAACGAGAACGCGACGCCGTACTTCCCGACGGCATGCGTGACCGAGGCCGCGAGCAGGATCCCGAGCGGCAGCCCGAGCGCGGCGCCGATCAACGCCGTGATCACGCTCTCGTGCCGCACCATCCGGCGAGCCTGCCGCCTGGTCAGGCCGACCGCCCGCAGCATCCCGAGCTCGCGTGTCCGCTCGAACACCGAGAGGACGAGCGTGTTGACCATCCCGAAGAGGCTCACGACCACCGAGAGCGCGAGCAGCACGTAGAGCAGGTTCGTCATGGTGGAGATCCACGACGACTGGCTCTTCACGAACTGCGCCTCGGTCTCGATCTTCGTGTCCGGGAACGAGGCCAGTGAGCGCTCGAGCGACGACCGGGAGACGTTGCCGTCGATCAGCGTGAGCTGGTTCCCCGGCCGGGCGAAGTCGCGGTCGAAGGCCTGCTTCGAGATCACGATCCCGCCCAGCAGCTCGTACAGGCGCGGCGGCTGGAAGAGGCCCACCACCTTCATGTGCATGGGCCTGCCGGCGGGCGTCCGGAGCGTGAAGGCGTCGCCGAGGTGCAGGTCGTGCTTGCTCGCGAACGACTGCTTCACGAGGGCGCCGTTCTCGCCAAGGGCGACGAGGCTGGCGTTCGACGAGCCCTGCTTCCAGGTGAAGTTGTAGAGCCCGGAGACCGTCTTCGGATCGACGCCGTTCACCGTCGCGTTCGTGTTTCTCACCCGGCCGCGATCGGAGCGGATGCTCGTCGAGCGGGCGATCCCGGGCGCCTTCTCGGCAGCCGTGCCGGCTGCGGCCGTGAAGGCCGACCAGCCGTTCTTCGAGCTGATTACCCAGTCAGCGCTGACCTGCTCGTGTAGCGCCCGGTCGACCGAGCCGTGCAGGCCCTTGCCGAGGACGGCCACGAACGAGACCAGCGCGAGGCCGATCATCAGCGCCGCCGCGGTCGAGGCAGTGCGGGCCGGGTTGCGGACCGCGTTGCTGGAGGCCAGCTGTCCGGCCGGGCCGCCGAGCGACCGCGCCGGGAAGCCGACCAGCTTCGCGAGCCCGGAGACGAGAGCCGGTGCGAACCCGGCCACTCCGAGCAGGCCGATCAGCGTGCCGGCCGCCAGCGCGAGCAGGCTCTTGCCGGCGCCGACGTTCCCGCCCAGGGTCGCGTAGCCGATCAGGGCCGTCGCGATCCCGAACAGTACGAGCCCGGCGATCGGGCCCACGCGCTTGCGGCCGCTCGGGCACCGCTCCCTCGCGAACGGCCGCGATCGGGGGCACGCGCGTCGCGCGGATCGCCGGCCACAGTCCTGCGAAGAGCGTGACGAGCACGCCGAGCAGGATCGAGACGACGAACGTCCTGGTCGCGTAGACGGGCGAGCTCTGCGGCAGCGACAGGCCAAGTGCGTCGAAGAGCGCCGTGAGCCCGCGGGCGAGCCCGATCCCGGCCGCGATCCCGATTGCCGATGCGAGCACGCCGATCGCAAGCGACTCGACGACGACCGAGCGGAGCACCTGCCGTCGGCTGGCGCCGAGCGTCCGTAGGGTGGCCAGCTCGCGCGTGCGCTGGGCGATCGTGATCGAGAGCGTGTTGAAGATCACGAACGCGCCGACGAAGAGGGCGATTCCGCCGAAGCCGAGCAGGAACCCGCGGATGAACGAGAGGAACGCGTTCACGTTCTTCTGATCCGCCTTGGCCTGCTCGTCCGCGGTCTTGACCTGGACGCCGCCGGGGATGGCCGAGCGCAGCTCGCGCATGAGGCGGTCGGTCGAGACCCCGGGCCTTGCCGCTACCGAGATGGCCGTGAAGCCGTTCAGCTCCAGCATGGCCTGGGCCGTCGGGATCGTGAACACCGCGATCGTGGCGCCGCCGAGGCTGTCGACGTCGCCGTACTTCGCGATGCCGCTGATCCGGAAGCGCTGCTTCGGGCCCTTCGCCGCGGCGTCGATGTAGTCGCCGACCGTGAAGTGGTGCTTCTTGGCCGTGTTCGAGTCGATCACGACGTCGTGGCGGCCGTGCGCCCAGCTCCCGGCCACGAGGTGCAGCGGGTTGAAGCGCGGCTGCGAGGGATCGATCCCGAAGCCGAAGGTCGGGTTGCCGCCCGAGTCGATCGCGTTCCCGTCGCGGTCGATCAGCTTCGTGTTGGTGGTGTCGTTGTTGAGGTCGATGATCGAGCCGGCGGCGGCTCCGACCTCGGGAAGCGAGCGGACCTTCACGAGCAACTTGTTCGAGACCGTGCCGTTGCCGCTGTTCGAGTAGTCGACGAGCGACTTCTTGCTGACTACGGCGTCCGTGTGCGCGTACGAGCTGGTGAAGATCGTGTCGAACGCCTTGGTGATCGTGTCGGTGACGACGAAGCTGCCGCTCACCATCGCCACGCCGAGCACGATCGCGAGCGCCGTCAGGACGGCGCGGACAGGGCGGGCCGCGAGGCCCTTGAGCGAGACCCGGATCATCGCCCCGTCACCTCCTGCATCGCGGCGAGGACCTCGACCGCCGTCGACTCGGAGATGTCCTTGACGATCAGACCGTCGGCGATGAAGAGGATGCGGTCGGCCATCGCTGCTGCGCGCGGGTCGTGCGTCACCATCACCGTCGTCTGGCCGAGCTCGTCGACCGAGCGGCGCAGGAGATCGAGCACCTCGCCGCTCGACGCCGAGTCGAGGTTGCCGGTCGGCTCGTCGGCGAAGATCACCTTCGGCCTCGTGACCAGCGCCCGGGCGAGTGCGACCCGCTGCTGCTGACCGCCGGAGAGCTGCGCCGGCCGGTGCGAGCGGCGCGCGGCGAGGCCGAAGCTGTCGAGCAGGCTGTCGAGCCACTCCCGCTCCGGCTTGCGGCCGGCGATCGTGAGCGGCAGGACGACGTTCTCCTCCGCGTTCAGCATCGGAAGGAGGTTGAAGAACTGGAAGACGAAGCCGATCTTCTCCCGCCGGAGCCTGGTCAGCTTCTTGTCGGAGAGATTCGTGATCTCGACCCCGTCGAGCAGCACGCTGCCGCTCGTCGGCCGGTCGAGCCCGGCGAGGATGTGCATCAGCGTCGACTTGCCGGAGCCCGAGGGCCCCATGATCGCGGTCAGCTTGCCGTCGGCAACGTCGAGCGAGACGCCGCGGAGGGCTTCGACACACGTTCCGCCTTCGCCGTAGCGACGGACGAGGTTCGTGGCTGAAACTACTACCGGCCGCTCGGCGTAGGCGTCCGGAATGACTTCGGCGGGAATGGCGACAGTGGACATGGCATCTCCTCCTGCTTTGTGCCGTGTGGACTGCCCGCAGTGTCCGCGCGCGTGGGTGCCATTCGCATTGGGGGCACCCCTAAACCCGCCCCTAAGGTTTCGTTAGCTTGGCTCTACAATTGGCATTTCCGGGTCGTCGATCGGGGATCAAGACGTGAGCGTTCCAGCAATTCGCGAGGCTTCGACAGGCCTGCCCACGGGCACGGTGACCTTCCTGTTCACCGATATCGAAGGCTCTACCCGGCTGCTCAAGAGCCTGGGCCGCGACCGCTACGGCGAGCTGCTGTCCACTCACAACAAGCTGCTTCGCACGGCGTTCACCGAGGGTGGCGGGATCGAGATCGACACCAAAGGGGATTCGTTCTTCGTCGTCTTCGGCAGCGCCGGCGCGGGGGTCGCCGCCGCCGGGGCCGCTCAGGCCGCGCTGGCAGAGCACGACTGGCCCGAGGGCGCGGAGGTGAGTGTTCGCATGGGCCTCCACACCGGCGAGGCGAACGTCGGCAGCGACGGGTACGTGGGCTACGCGGTGCACCAGGCCGCACGCATCGGGGACGCGGGGCACGGCGGCCAGGTGCTCATCTCGAGCACGACCGCCGGCCTCGTCCGCCACGATCTGCCCAGCCAGCTCGAGCTGCGCGACCTGGGCGAGGTCGCACTTCCCGACATCGACCGCCCGGAGCGGCTCTACCAGCTCGTGGTCCCCGGCCTCCCGGAAGAGTTCCCGCCGCTCTCGGCGCGCGAGAAGGTCCGGCCACGTGCCCCTCGCAGGCGACCGGACGTCCAGGTCTCGCGGGTGCCGCTGCTCGAGCGAGAGGCCGAGCTCGCCGCAATGCACGCGGTCGTGGACGCGGCGCACACCGGAGACGGCCGGGTGATCGCGATCGAAGGGCGTGCCGGGATGGGGAAGACCCGGCTCGTGGCCGAAGCGCGGGCCCTCGCGGACGACGTCGGGTTCGAGGTGCTGGTCGCGCGGAGCGCCGACCTGGAGCAGGAGTTCGCCTACGGCGTCGTGCGGCAGCTCTTCGAGCCGTACCTGGCCTCGCTCTCGCAAGACGAGCGCGACGAGGTGATGGCCGGCACCGCGGGCCTCGCCGACCGGCTCTTCGGCGACGAGGAGCTGACGGGGTCGGCCTCGGGCGACGTCTCGTTCGCCGTGCTGCACGGTCTCTACTGGCTCGCCGCGAACCTGGCCGCACGTCAGCCGACCGCGATCGTGATCGACGACCTGCACTGGACCGACGCTCCCACGCTGCGGTGGCTCACGTACCTGGGCCGGCGGCTCGAGGGCCTTCCGCTGCTCGTCGTCCTCGGGCTGCGACCGCCCGAACAGGCCGTCGAGGCAGACCTCTTGACCGAGCTGATCTCGGACCCGTCGGCGCTCGTGATCAGGCCGACCGCCCTCGGGGTGACGTCGGTCGCCTCACTGGCCCTCGAGGAGTTCGGGGTCGAGCCGGAGGAGCCGTTCGTCGTCGCCTGCCACTCGGCCACCGGCGGCAACCCGCTCTTCCTGCGCGCGATCCTCGACGCACTCCACGGTGAGGGCTTCTCGCCGACGGCCGAGAACGCGCACCGGGTGCGCCAGATCGGGCCCGAGTCGGTCACGCGCGCCGTGACGCTGCGGCTTTCGCGGCTTCCTACGGAGGCGAGGCGGCTGGCCGCGGCGGTCGCCGTCCTCGGCGGCGACGCCGAGATCGGTGACGCCGCCGCGCTCGCGGAGCTCGACGACCGGCACCTCGCCTCGCTTGCTGCGACCGCTCTAGCCCGCACCGACCTGATGCGCGTGTCGAGCCTGAACATCGAGTTCGTCCACCCTGTCGTTCGCGCCGCCGTGTACGAGTCGATCGACCCGGGGCAGCGACTGACGGCGCATCGGCGCGCCGCTCAGCTCCTCGACGAAGGCGGCGCCGAGCCGGAGCACGTTGCCGCTCACCTCGACCTGGTGCACCCGGCGGTCGACCCCTTCGTGGTCGAGACGCTTCGCGTCGCGGCCGACCGGGCGCTCGTTCGCGGCGCCCCGGAGGCGGCGGTCCGTTATCTGCGGCGCGCGCTGGCCGAGCCGCCGCTCGAGGAAGTGCGCGTGGACACGCTGCTGGAGCTCGGCCTCGCCGAGCAGCGCGTCGATATCGCCAGCGCGTCCGAGCATCTGGCCGAGGCGCTCGAGGCGATCGAAGAGCCGTTGCGGCGCGCGCGAGTCGCTCTCGAGCTCGGCCGCTCGCTCTTCCGCCTCAACCGCGGCCCCGAGGCCGTGTGGGTGTTCGAGGACGCGATCACGCGGCTGAGCGACTCGGAGCCGGAGCTCCGGGAGATGCTCGAGGCCGAGCTGATCAACTCCGCGGGCTTCGACACCGCCGTGATCGACGTCTCGCGCGAGCGGATCCTCCGCATCGACGAGGAGGCCCTCGTCGGGGAGGTCGGGAGCGCCGTGATGAGGGCGACCCTGCGCTACTTCGACGCTCGGTCCGGCACCAACCGCGATGCCGTCTGGGGGCTCGCGGAGCCGAGGGTGATCGCCGCCCTGGTCGACAGCATGCCGTCCGTGGCCATCTCCTGTGCCGCGGCCGCCCTCATGTACGCGGAGGATCCGGTGGCCGTCGATCGCTTCTTCGACGCGGTCATGAAGGCGGCGAAGGAACGCGGCGAGCTCGTCACGCTCTCGAACATGCTCTGCTTCCGCGGGCTCACGCTCGCCCAGCGCGGCGACCTCGATTCGGCGATGTGCGACCTGCGCGAGTCCGACGAGCTGGTCCCGTATCTGCCGACCCAGCAAGGCGCGATCTACTTCCACTCCTACCTGGCCGACGTCCTCACGAACCGCGGCGAGCTCGACGAGGCCGAGCGCACCCTGGCCAAGCTCGGCCTGCCGGAGGAGGTGGCCGAGAGCGGGCACCTGATCTTCTTCCTCGGCGCGCGCGGCTGGCTGCGGCTCGCAAGCGGCAACGCTGCCGGCGCACGCGACGACTTCGAGCGCCTGGGCCGGTGCATGGAGGCCTTCGGGCTGCGCAACCCGGCTTTGGTGGCCTGGCGCACGCATCTCGCGCTGGCGCTCATCGCTCTCGACCGCCGCGACGAGGCACTCGAGCTGGCGCGGGAGGAAGTCGAGCTGGCCCGCGATTGGGGCGCGCCCAGGCCGATCGGCGTCGCGCTCCGGGCCCTCGGCCTCGCGCAGGGCGGCGAGGAGGGCATCGCGACCCTGCGCGAGTCGCTCGAGGTGCTCGGCCGCTCGTCCGCGAAGCTCGAGCGTGCACGCACGCTGGTCGAGCTCGGGGCGGCGCTTCGCCGTGCGAACAAGCGAGCCGAGGCGCGCGAGCTGTTGAAGGAGGGCCTCGACCAGGCCGTCCGCTCCGGCTCGCAGCCTCTCGTCGACCAGGCCGAGGCGGAGCTGGCCGCCACCGGCGCGCGACCTCGCCGGCTCCTGCTCTCCGGGGTCGAGTCTCTGACAGCGAGCGAGCGCCGGGTCGCCGACTTCGCCGCGAAGGGCCTTTCGAACAAGGACATCGCGCAGACGCTCTTCGTCACGACGAAGACCGTCGAGGTGCACCTCAGCAACGTCTACCGCAAGCTCGGGATCGGCTCGAGGAACGAGCTCCCGCAGGCTCTGGGAACCTAGTGCGCCTGCGCCGCAAGAACGACGACGGGCTCTCGGTGCGGCGCGTCCTGGTGGCGACCGACCGGTCCGAGACCGCCGAGCGCGCGGTGCGGTTCGCAACCGACATGGCAGCGCGCTACGAGGCTGAGCTGTTCGTGCTGCGCGTCCTGCTCTCCGACGACGGGACGCGCGCCGAGGCTGCGCGTGAGCTCTCCGAGTACGCGGCCGAGCTGGCCGGCGAGCGGGGACGATCCTCGGTGGTCATCGGCGAGGACCCGGCCGAGGCGATCGTCGAGGCGGCCCGCCGGGAGCAGGCGGACGTGCTCGTGGTCGGCAGCGTCGGCATGAGCGGCCGCCGGGAGTTCCTGCTTCGCAACGTCCCGAACCGGGTCTCCCACAACGCTCCTTGCACTGTCGTGATCGTGCAGACGCAGCGAGAGTCGACGTGAGCGCGGCTGCCGACGAGCGCCTGCTCGGGCGGGCCGCGCGGATCGCGAAGGTTCTCGGCAAGTACGGGTTCAACGAGGCCCGTCGCGACTCCGACCCGCCGGAGGCCCGCGCGCGGCGGCTGCGACAGGCCCTCGAGGAGCTGGGCCCGACCTTCGCCAAGCTCGGCCAGATCCTCTCGACGCGCCCGGACCTGATCCCGCCCGAGGCGGTGGCCGAGCTCGCGGCGCTCCAGGACCAGGTCACGCCGCTCGACGAGCACGAGGTCGTGATCGTGATGGAGCAGGAGCTGGGCGTGCCGTGGGAGGACGTCTTCGCGTCGATCGAGGCGGAGCCGCTCGCCGCCGGAACGATCGGCCAGGTCCACCGGGCCGTGCTCGACAACGGCGAGCGTGTGGTCGTCAAGGTGCAGCGGCCGACCGCGGAGAACGACATCATGCGCGACCTCAGCCTGCTCGAGCTCTTCGCCCAGAAGACCGCGAATCGCCAGGCGCTGCGCCAGATCGTGGACCTGCCTGCAGCGATCGAGCACCTCTCGGAGTCGCTGCGCCGCGAGCTCGACTTCGAGCTCGAGGCCTCGAACGTCGAGCGCCTGCGCGCTGCGCTGGGCGCCTTCCCGCGGCTCGGCGCGCCGCGCGTCTACGAGGAGCTCTCGACCAGCCGCCTGCTCGTGCTCGAGGAGATCCCCGGCGTGGCGGTCCGCGACATCCCCGACGGGCCCGAGCGCACAGAGTCGGCCCGGCAGCTGCTCGAGTGCTACTACCGCCAGATCCTCGTCGAGGGGTTCTTCCACGCCGACCCCCACCCCGGGAACATGCTCTGGTGGAACGAGCGGATCTACTTCCTCGACTTCGGCATGGTCGGCGAGCTCTCGCCCGAGATGCGCGGCCAATTGCTGCTCCTGCTGCTCGCGTTCTGGCAGGAGGACGTGCCATTCATGACCGAGGTCGTGCTGATCATGGCCGGCCCCGAGGGCGAGGACGCCGACGCGACCGGGCTCGAGGCCGACCTGACGCAGCTGCTGCGCCGCTACCGCCACGCCTCGCTGGGCGAAATCTCCCTCGGTCCGCTGCTCCAGGAGGTCGCGCACACCTCGACCCAGCACGGCGTGCGGCTGCCGGCCTCGCTGGTGCTGACCGGCAAGGCGCTCGCGCAGATGCAGCTGGCCGCAACCGAGCTCGACCCGGAGCTCGACCCGTTCTCGGTCGTCGGGCGCTTCCTGATGAAGAATCTCGTCGCCCGCGCCCAGGCAGGCGCCGACCCAAAGCGGCTCTTCTACGACGTGCAGAAGCTGAAGGTGCGCGGAGAGCGGCTGGTCGAGTCGTTCGAGCGGATCTCGGGCGCACGGCCCGGTCAGCGCCTTCAGGTCGACGTGCGCGGGATCAGGCCGCTGGAGCACACGGTGACGGTCGCGGCTCGACGACTGGCGCTCGCGATCACCGCCGGCTCCGCCCTCGTTGCCACCGGGACGACCGCCGCAGCGCAAAACGTCGAGCGCTGGGTGCCGTCGAGCCTCGGGGCGCTCGCCGGAGGTCTGACGCTGCTCCTGCTCCTCGACCTGTTCCGGGGCCGGAAGGGCTAGCGCCGCTTCGCCATCGCCTTGACGATCCGGCGCTCCACCAGGAACGCGACCGCGCTCATCAGCACCCCCAGGATCGCCCGCTCGAACCGTCTCCGCATGCTGGCGACCCTAGCCGAGCTCGAGGCCGCTGGTCCCGCCGAGGTCGATCCACGTGCGGGTCGGGCTCCGGACGATCCTGATCATCACGTTCTCGCAGTGACGGCAGCGGACGACGACGCCCGGGGCATGCAGATAGACGTCGAGGCGCGCCATCTCCTCGCGCGCGCCGCAACCGCCGCACACGCAGGGCGCGGCGGTCAGGTCGGCGCCGAGGAGCTCGTACAGGAGCCCGCCGATCGCGTTTCCGTCGAGGAGCAGGTCGCGGGTCTCCATCAGCCCGTCGCTCCGAAACGCTCGGTCCGAATCCAGCGCGGGTCGTAGCCGAGGCGCACGAGCCCGTCGGCTGCAGCGTCGACGAACCGGGTCGAGCCGCAGACGAAGACCTTCGGCTCGTCCTCCACGGGCCAGGCGACGTCACGGAGGAGCTCGTCGTCGATTCGCCGGCCGTAGCCGGTCCAGCCGGGCGGCTGCTCGCGGGTGAGCGTGTGCACCACCTCGAAGCCGTTTCCGGCACGCGCCTCGAGCTCGTCCCGGTAGATCACGTCCTCCAGTGTGCGCGAGGAGAAGAGCAGCCGCATCGGCGTGCTGCCTCCCTCGACGCGCGCGGTTGCGCGCCATCGACATCAGCGGCACGACACCCGAACCTCCCGCGACCAGCAGCACCGGCGAGGAGTCTCCCGGCTCCCAGACGAAGTAGCCGCCGATCGGGCCGCGCACCTCGAACGAGTCGCCTCCCCGGGCTTCGTCCACGAGGTACGGCGAGACCTCGCCGTCGTCGAGCCGCTCGACGGTCAGGGCGAGCGGCTCACCGGGCGCGGAGGCGATCGAGTAGCTCCGCTCGGCCTGGTAGCCGTCCTCCGCGGTCAGGCGCACGTCGAGGTGCTGGCCGGCGACGTGGCCCGGCCAGCCGGAGGCCTCGAGCTCGAGCGTCTTGACCCGCGGCGTCTCCCAGCTTCCTCCCGCCACCTCGGCGGTGAGCCAGGTCAGTCGCCCCAGTACCGCTGTTCTAGCCACGGATCCCCCCGCAGGTGGTAGCCGTTGGTCTCCCAGAAGCCCGGCTCGTCGTTGTCTCGCAAGGTGAGCCCGCGGACCCACTTGGCGCTCTTCCAGAAGTAGAGGTGCGGCACGAGCAGCCTGGCGGGCCCGCCGTGTTCGGCCTCGAGCGGTTCGCCGCCGTAGCGGAATGCCACCCAGGCCTTGCCGTCGGTCACGTCCTCGAGCGGCAGGTTGGTCGTGTAGCCGCCGTCGCTGAAGGCGAGCACGTACTCGGCGTCGTGCTCGACCTGGTCCAGGAGGGTGTCGACCGAGACGCCCTCCCAGACCGTGTCGAGCTTCGACCATTTGGTGACGCAGTGGATGTCCTTCGTGACCGTCTCGGTCGGGAGCCGGCGGAACTCGTCCCAGCTCCAGCTCACCGGCTCGGCGCCGCCCTCGATCGAGAATGTCCACTCTTCGAGCGGCGTGTGCGGCGTCGGCCCGGCGGAAAGCACGGGGAAGTCGTCTGTCAGGTACTGGCCGGGCGGGACGCGGTCGGGCGGGCCGTCTTGTCGCCGCCCTCTGAACCCTCGCGAGATGATCATCCGCTCAACTCGCCGCGAGCCCGGCGACCGTAGCGGGGACACCTTCGAACTCGCCCACGGGCGCGAGGCTGCCGTCGTCGCCGACCGTCCAGCCGAACACCCGCTGCGCGTCCGCGTCGATCGCGTAGAGGTGACGGCCGTCTCGGCTGATCGCCTCGTCGCGGATGCCCTTCTCGCCGAGCCGGGTCGAAGCGGCGACCGGCTCGAGCAACTCGATGCTGCCGTCGCCGCCGATCGCGTAGCTCGAGATCGTCCCGTCGCCGAAGTTCGTCACGTAGGCAAAGCGCCCGTCGTTCGTGATGGCGGCCCAGCAGACCTCGCTCCGCGTGTCGCCGATCGAGGCGCTGACCGGTGCCAGCCGGCCGGGCTCGTCGATCGAGTAGGAGGATGCCGCGGCAGCGCCGACCTCGCCGCCGAAGGCCTCCGTCACGATCACGGCGCCCTCCGCGAAGCCGAAGCCGTAGGGCGTGGCGCCCGAGGAGGCGATCGTGGCCGGGCCGTCCGCCTTCCCGCGCTCGTCGATGGTGAACGTGCTGATGCTGTTCGTGCCCCGCTCGGTGACGACGATCGTCCGTCCGTCTGGGCTGAATGCGATCTGCGCCGGATCGGCGCCGTCCTCGAGTTTCCTCGACGAGCCGACCAACGGAGTTAGGGCGCCGCCCGCGAGCGAGAAGCCGCTGATCCCGGGCTCGCCGTTGTTGAGGACGTAAGCGATCTCGCCGTGCGCCGCGATGCTGGTCGGCGTCCTCCCGCCGGAAGGTGCCGTTGCCACGAGCAGCAGCCCGTCGGGCTCGACTTCGAACAATGAGATCTCGTCGCTGCCGGTGTTCGTGACCAGCAGCAGCGTGCCGTCGTCGTTCAGCACCACCGAGCTCTGCGACGGCAGATGCGGCTTGCCGGTCCCGCGCCCGCCGGTGTCAAAGGTGCCCAGCTGCTCGAGCCGGCCGTCGGCCGAGCGGTCGAACGCGACGATCTCGTTTCGCTTCGCGTCGTTCGTCTGTACGTAGATCCGTTCGGTCATCTCGTTCCTTTCGCGACCCCGTGATTGCCAACTACGTCACGGCTGGAGCCTCAGCGTTACGCGGCGCTAGCGACGCGGGACGATGAAGGCCGCGCTCCCGATGCTCCGGTAGTTGGCGAACGAGCGCCTTCCGATGCCCTCCCAGACGTACCAGCGGTACTTCGCATGTGTGAGGCGGTAGCGGTGGCCGGCCCAGCGCCAGGTGTCCGGGAGCACCAGCTCGGGCCGGTTCGGCCAGGCCGCCAGCACACGCTTTGCGCCCCGGAAGAGCTGTACGTGGTAGTAGGTGGCGCCGCGCGCAGCCGGCCAGCGGAGCACCGGGTTGGCCGCAGCCCGCGGGGTGTACGGCGTCTTGCGGAGCGTCAGGACCTTGGGGAGCGCGACCGCCGAGACCGCCTTCGAGGCATTCCCCGCCTGGTCGTAAGCCTGGAGCGAGTAGACGTACTCGAGGCCTCTCTGGATCTTGGTGTCGGCGTAGCTCACGGCGGTTCCCTTGAACACGGTCGCCTGCGCCTTGTTTCCTCGTGCCGACCGGCGGACGAGCACCGTGTCCGACGGGCTCGTCGAGGCCCAGTGCAGGAGCTCGGAGCCGGCGCGGCTCGTTACCCCGACCTTGCTCAGGGCCGGAGCCGTCGCGTCGTAGTGCAGGCCGAAGGCGTTCGCTCCGGTGTTCCCGGCCTTGTCCCGGCAGACGCCGGCGACGGCCGCGTTCGCGCTGTCCGGGCCTTTGTAGGTCATCTGGGAGCACGACGCGATCCCCGAGCCTCCGTCGGTCCCGGCGAACGTCACGGCGACCGGGTGGTTGTACCAGCCGTTCGCGTCAGGGGCCCGCTGCGGCTTGGCGGTCGTGACGAGCGGGGCTGTCTTGTCGATCTTGATCGTGACCGAACGCGACGCGGGCACTCCGTTGATGTCGACGGCCGCGCACGACTGCACGCTCCCGGCTGTGTCGTTGAACAGCGTTGTCGACACGCAGCCGCTCGTGGCCATCCCGTCTGTCACCCAGACGATGCGCACGGTGGAGCGATACCAGCCGTTGTCCCCCTGGGTGGCGGTCAGCGTGTACGAGATGTCGGGTCCCGCGGCGGCGGCTGCGGAGACAACGACACCGGAGACCACGATTAGGGCGAGCGCAAGCGGGACTCGTGTCCCGATCCGCCGCAGCAACGGAGTCGGATTCCTACGCATGGCCCCTCCCGAGTGCTCTCTTGAAAGCATAACTCGCTGCAAATCGGGTTGTCATTGCTGCCTCGGATACGCGAGCGGCGCCGGCGGAGCGCTATGGCTGCTCGGTGCGGGAAGCGGCGCCGGGCCGCCCCCGCTGGGTGACGGAGTGCTCGGACGCTGGGTCGCGGTCGATGTCGCGGGCGCGGTGGTGGTGCGAACGACCTGAACCGCCAGGTCGCGGCCGGACTGGGACGTGTTCGGGCGGACGGGCGGCGAGACGCGGCGAACCCTCCGCCGGATCGGCCGCGCAGGCTTCGTTTTCGCACGGGTGACGCTGGGCCTGGGCGTGCTGACCGCGTCGCGGGCGGCCGTTCGGTTGTCCGGAGCCGCGACGGCGCGTCCGGCCGGTGTGTGCCGGTTGTGCTGGAAGACGGCACCGGCGACTCCGAGGAGCACTGCCGCGGAGACGGTCGCGACAGCTGCCCAGCGCAAGAGCGGCCGGAAGGAGGGTGTTGGCCGACGGCGCGGCGCCGCTCGGGCGGGCCGGGAGAACCCGAGGTCCGCAGCCCAGAAGCCGATTCCGCCGTAGCGGCTGGCTGCCACGTAGAGGTCGGTATGGCCGGCCGCCTTGAAGTCGCCGGCCGAAGGCCACGTCGTCCGGCTGCCGCAGAACTCGACGAGAGCCGCACGAATGCGCTTGTTCGTCCAGTGGCGCTGGGAGGGCTGCGACCGGCGCGGCAGGCGGTAACGGGTCGAACGTCCGCCGCCGAGCCGCTCGACCAGGCCGGCCTGGACGAGCTCCGCGAGATCGTAGGCAGCCTGCGAGCGGCTCACCCCGGTGAGCTGCTGGTACTCCCCGCGCGTGAGCTCTTCGGCCGTTCCCTCGTTCAGGGCGGCCAACGCGTCCCGCTGTGCGGGCTTCAACTCGTTTCGACCGGCCCTGTGCGGCATCGTGCCCTCCCCAGGTCACGCAGAAGCCGTGCAGGTCCAACTGTAGCGCAGTTTCGGCGAAACGATAGATCCGAGCCATCGCCGGCCGGTTGAAATCGCGATTTTCACCGCTCCAGGCCGCGAAACGTCGCATTCTCAGGGCTCTGGAGGCTTTCGTCCAACCGCCTGAGCTATTCGTCCAATGAAATGTTGTTAGAAATGTTTTACGCCTCTGGATTTGATTGTAAACGTAAGCGCTAGAGTCGTGAATTCGCAAAAGATTAGTGGAAATCACGGAGTCACTCTGGTAGCCTCAATTACGGCAGTCGAGTTTCTTACGCGCGTGAAAATGGAGACCGTGACCTCTTCGCCCCGCCCGCGCCTCCTCGGATGGCGAGCTCGCCTGTGCCTCGCGGCCGCGCTGTGTGCGCTGTATCCGCTGGCGGCGGCAGGCACTGCGATGGCGGACGATGTGGTGCCGACGCTCCCGCCGCTCACGCAGAGCGCCACGACGGATCAGGGATCGGCCGCAAACGGCGTGGTTACGCAGTCTGGAGCCGACAACCTGGTGATCTCGATCCGCATCGACAGCCCGGGCAACGACGGCCCGATCTCCCAGTCGAATCTCGCGACGGGCGCGGTCGGAGCCGGAAACGGCAGCGGCACGTCGCAGGCCGGCGGAGCCCAGCCGGGCGGCAGCCAGCAGGCCGCGACCGGGCAAGAAGCAGGTGCAACGGGCGAGGTTTCGCAGTCCCAACCGAAAAATGTCGTCATTTCCGTTCGAGTCAACAGCCCGGGCAACAACGGACCGATCGCGCAGACGAACATCGCGGGCGTGGGCGTTGATGCGATCAACGGAAGTGCCACCGATCAAGCGGGCGGAAAGCCCGCCGGGGAGACGCCCAGGACAGCAGTGCCTCGAGCGCACCCCTTGCGGCACGGAGCAGCGCCCGCCGAGGCAGCTCGCGGCACGAAGACCGCTGCAGAGGCACGCAGCAGTCAGCCGGCGCCTCGGCGGAGCGCTCCCGCACCCCATCCCGCCGTAAGCCAGGCGGAAAAGTCGCTCGGGCGGCCGGTCAGCGGAGCCGCAGCCGCTCAAACCGCCGGTTTTCCGGCGGCGGCCGCCCGGGCGTCCGGTAACGAACAAGCGCCACGGCACGCTGCACAGGCCGGCGCGCTTCGGCGCGCGGCGGCGACCGTTCTCGGGCCGGTCGAGCGCGTGCGGCTCCCGGCGGTGACCCCGCCGGCCGGTCAGCGGGCCGAGGGGGCCGGCCTGCTGACCCTCAGTGCCGTCGCGTTGCTCGGAGCACTGCTCGTGTGGCTCGTTTCGTCGCGGGTGGGACCGCTTCGCACCGCCCGGGGACGGCGGGCATGAGGAACCGGACGAATAGCGGCGGTCGATTGGACGATTACGGACGAAACCGCAGCACCCAAGCCGATCTCGGCCCCCGTTGCAACACGCTTCTGAAGGGCTGCGCGGTAGCCGTCGCAGTCCTGGCCGCGGCCAGCCTGCATGTCGGCTCCGCGCGGGCGGCCGGCGAGGCGGTCCCGACCGACCTTTCCGCACAGGTCGACGAAATCGTCTCGTCGGCGCTCGCCACGGCGCAGGCACCCTCGAGCGAGGCGCCGGCCAGGGCGACGAATCTCGTCAACCAGGCCATGGCGCTCGCCAACAACGCCGCTGCGGAGGCGACAGCGAGGGCAGCGCCGCTGGTGCCCCAGAGCGCCGGCGCGGAGGTGCCGGTCTCGACCGCGGCCTCGAACGAGCTCGGCACGCCTGCGCGCACGCCGCCTGCGCGGTCGCGTCACGCGCGCGCGAGGAAACACGCCCATGCGCCGGCGCCTCGCCCAAAGACCCAGGCTCGGACGATTCCGGGCTTCGCCCCCTCTCACGGCTCCGCGCTCTCAACCTCTCCCCCCACGGCGAGGTCTTTGTCGTTCTCGCCGAAGCGAGCGGCGAAGACCTCGCCGCGCCCGGAGCGCTCGGCGCCGCCCGAGCATCCGCGGCCGCCGGGGCCGATGCCTCCGAGACCGGATGCCTCGTCGGCCGGCCAGAGCGGGGGCCAGAACGCGCCGGTGCCGCTGTTACTTGCGGTGGTGCTTGGTGTGTTGCTCGTCTTTGGATTCCAATTTCTGCCTCGCCTGCTTCCGTTATTGGCCTTCCGGAAGCCGAGGCGCATCGTTCTCCCCTCCTGGCACCCGGGCTGACGCCCTTCTCCGGCCATACGGAGCGTGCCGTTCTGCGACGGCGCGCCGACGTACGCGCGCTGTTCTGCGACAGCGCGTAGCCCCTACGACCAAGGAGAAGGGATGAAAGCCATAGTGATGAGCGTGGCCGTGGTGCTTGCCGCACTCGCCATTGCTCCCGCGGCGTTCGCCGACGGCTCCGGTGGTCCCGGTGGTGCGCAAGCCGGGATCCAGGCCGCGTCGACCGTCCAGGGAGCCTTAGGCGTGGCGCTGAGCCACCAGAACGCGGTCAACGCCAACGTGCCCGTGAACATCGCCGGCGGCAACATCACCGCCGCCGGTCCGAGCACGGCCACCCAGATGGCCACTTCGAGCGCCAACGCGGACGTCTCGAACAAGGCCAAGACCGATCAGGACCAACACCTCACTCAGAACATCGGCGGCTCCGGCTGTGTGGCCGGATGCGGCGGTGCGGGAGGATTCCAGGCCGGGGTCCAAGCAGCCGACACCAAGCAGATTGCCGTCGGGGCCGCCAAGAGCGACCAGAACGCAGTGAACGCGAACGTGCCCGTGAACATCGCGGGCGGAAACGTCAACTCCGGCCCGAGCTCGGCGACGCAGACGGCGAACTCGACGGCCAACACGAACGTCAAGAACAAGTCCAAGACCGACCAGCATCAGACGCAGGATCAGAACATCGGTGGTAGCGGCTCCTGCAAGCTCGGTTGCGGCGGTGCCGGCGGCTTCCAGGCCGGCGTCCAGGCAGCCGACACGAAGCAGGCCGCGCTGGGGATCTCCGACAGCCACCAGAACGCAGTGAATGCCAACGTGCCCGTGAACATCGCGGGCGGCGACATCAACTCCGGCCCGAGCTCGGCGACGCAGACGGCGAACTCGACGGCCACCACGAACGTGAAGAACAAGTCGAAGACCGACCAGGACCAGCACCTCACCCAGAACATCGGCGGCTCAGGCTGCTACGCGGGTTGCGGTGGTCCAGGCGGCTTCCAGCTCGGTGTCCAGAAGGCCGACACCCAGCAGCTGGCGCTCGGATTCTCAAAGAGCGACCAGAACGCGGTCAACGGCAACTCGCCGGTCAACATCGCCGGAGGTGACATCAACTCCGGGCCGAGCTCGGCGACGCAGACGGCGACGTCCACCGCGGACACCGACGTCGAGAACAACGCCAAGACCGACCAGGATCAGGGGCTGAACCAGAACATCGGCAACAGCGACATGAAGGCCCCGGTCCTGTGCTCCTGCGAGGGGAGAAACAAGGACAAGGTCGGCCGTCAGGATCATCGGAAGAACGGCAAGTACGGCAAGAAGGGCCGCAAGAACGGCTCGCCCAGCCGCACTGCCAGCCCGATCGGCAACAACAGCTCGGTCAGCCCGATCGGCAACAACAGCTCGGTCAGCCCGACCGGCAACAACAGCTCGGTCAGCCCGACCGGCAGCAACAACTCGGTCAGCCCGACCGGCAACAGCCGCACCGCCTACCCGCTCGGCAACAACGCGCGCCGGAGCGGGACGCTCGGCAACGAGGCCAGCAAGGGCAGCCCGAACGACAAGGGCAGCGGCAACAACAGCGGGTCCGGCGGCATCCCGGACGCCCAGAGGGCTAGCCGCAAGGGCGGCTGCGTCGTCGGTTGCGGCGGCGCGGGTGGGTTCCAGCTCGGGATCCAGGGCGCCGAGACCAAGCAGGGTGCGCTCGGCATCGCGAAGAGCCACCAGAACGCCGTCAACTCGAACGCACCCAGCTCGGTAGCCGGGAAGGACATCGACTCCGGCCGCGCCCCGAGCAGTGCGACGCAGACGGCGACGTCGTCCGCGAACGCGGACGTCAAGAACAAGGCGAAGACGGACCAGGACCAGGACCTCCACCAGAACATCGGCGACTCCGGCTGCGTGGCCGGCTGCGGCGGTGCGGGTGGGTTCCAGGCCGGGGTCCAGCTGTCCAAGACGGAACAGCTCGCGCTCGGGTTCGGCATCAGCGACCAGAACGCGGTCAACGGCAACGCGCCGCACTCCGTAGCCGGAGGGAACATCTACGACGGCGGGAGCAACGCGACGCAGACAGCGACGTCGACTGGTAAGACTGACGTCAAGAACAAGGGCAAGACCGACCAGAACCAGTGGGAGGACCAGCTGCTCTGATCGGGTAGGTCAAGCGTGGAGGGCCGCACGCCGCAGCGGCCCTCCATCTCTTATCTCCGGGCGACGGCGATCAGCGTCGGCGTCGTCCTGCCGCCGCTGCGGGGTCGCAGGATCGTCACGTAGGCGGTCGTGTCCGAGAGCGCGGTCGTCCAGAGGATCCGCGCCGTCGGCCTCGGCCGGTGCGGGCACGGGACGCGCTCGCCCTGGCTCGTGTGGCCTTCCTCGTGGCCCCGGTCCTGGCCGGCCAGGGGTGGCAGCTCGTAGAGGACGCGATCCTTTCCGCCGCGCAGCGGGCCGAGCCGCAGCTCCTGGGCGCAGCGGGAGACGCGGACGTAGAGGAGGCTCGACCCGAGCAGGGACGGGTTGAGGAGCTGGGCGTCGCGTGAGAACCGCACACGCCGTCTCGTTCCGTCGGCGACGTTCACCGCCGTCAGCCAGCTGCCGCCCGCCGTGGAGTAGTGGTAGACGACGAGGTCGCCGTCGAGGGCCGGCCTGCCGAGCTCCGCGACCCGCTTCGCCTCGACCACGAGCGCGCTCCGGCTCGTGTCGCTCAGCGCCTGCACGCGGATCTGGCGGCCGCTGCGCCAGACGAGCCAGCGGTCGGAGACCGCCAGCTTCTGCGCTCCGGGGATCGACTCCTGGACGACCGGGGCGAGGGTGTCCCGCGAGGCCACCGTGACGGTCGGGCCGGAGCGCCAGGCGACGAGAGCCCCGCCGATCGCCGGGTCGTTCCCGGGGAGCTGCGCTCGAAGGCCGCTGCGCGAGAGGAAGCCCCCGACACCCGGCTGCTGCCAGGCGAGATCGGCGCCCGCTGCGCTCGGGTCGCCCCCGTGCGCCGCGACGGTTCCGGCGGCCTTGACCTCGCCTGCGGCGAGCGCCAGCAGGAGCGAGGCCGCGATCAACGCACGTAGTGCCCGCAGCCCCATGGGCCGCTCGGCGAGGACGGTCTCTTCGCCCCGCGCGGCGAGCACGAGCACCGGCACCGCGCGGCCGAGCGCGAACCCGAGCCCGATCGCGAGCGAGCCGGTCACGCTGCCGAGCGCCAGCCCGAGTGCCGGGAGCGCCCAGGCGGCGGTCGCGGGCACGTAGGTGGAGAGACCGGTCCCGAGCAGCAGCCCGTAGAGAAGGAGCGCGAGCGGGAGCGGCATCGTCCGCCGCCAGGGCTCCGGCACCTGGAAGTGGATCTGCGGGCGCACGCGTAGCCCGGCCGCGTCGCTCAGGATCGCCGCCGCCGCGACCGCCAAGGCCACGACGACGATGGCACGTGACTGCACCGCCTCGCCGAGCAGGCCGAGCACGCCGAAGACCAGCGCCGCGCCGAGCGCAAGGCCGACGGCGAAGGCGGCCGCGGTCAGCGCAAAGGCTCGTCGTCCGTCCTGGCGTGCGGCACTCACGGTGCCGACCATCGAGAGGCTTCAGGGCGACCAGGCGCCCGCCAGCCCGACGAGCAGCCCGGTCAGCGAGAGCGCCGCGGTCAGCACTTGATCTTCGTGTCGTAGTACATGACGCAGAAGACCCTGCGGCCGCTGTAGCAGTAGCCCGTGAGCGCGGCGTCGCCGTTGATCCGGTGGCGGACCGCGCCACAGCAGTCGACGAGCTTGCGTACGTGGCCGCCGCAGCAGCGGTACCACGCTCCGTCGATCTGCGGGCGGAAGCCGAACTCCCGTCCGGCGGCCGTGCAGACGCGTGTCCGCGCCGCCGGTGGGAGCGGATTGCCGTCGGGATCGCGCAGGAGGCCGCCGCCGGGCGCGACGGGCCGGCCGCGAGCGTCGATCGGGCGACCGAGGTCGTCGACCGGCTTCCCGTCGGCGGCGCGCAGCGGGAAGCCGTTGCGGTCGATCCGGGGCAGGCCGACCGGGTGCGGGCAGGAGCCGGTCGTGTAGATGTGGCCGCAGAAGTGGTAGGCCTCGGCCTTCTGGGCGCGCAGGGCCGCTGCGAGGAAGCCTCCGCCGGTCACGCCGAGGAGCAGTCGCCCCGCCCGGGCGATGAACCCTCGCCGCGAGGTCGAGCCGGCGACGGCCTCGCTGAGCCTGAGGTCAGGCACCCACGGGTCTGGTCGCGTGTGCGATGAGGCTCTCCAGCTGGAAGAGCGAGTTGAACGTGCCCTTCGCGAGCACCTCGCCGTCGCGGCCGAGCACGACGCCGTAGGGGCTTCCCGGCACGCCCAGCGACGACCAGGCCTCCGCATCGGCCTCCTCGTCGAAGAGCTCGAGCTCCACCTCGGGATCGGTGGCGACGAGTCGCAACGAGGGCTCGAGCGCGCGGCAGAGGGCGCAACCCGCGGAGGTGAAGACCGCGACCGCGAGCGGCGCGCGGCCCTCGAAGCGGTCGATCAGCCCGACTCGCCCCCCGAGCTCCGGCCCCTCGTGGTCGAGCGACAGGGCGGCCTGCGGGGCGACGGCGAGACGCAGCTCCCCGAGCTCGCGGGCGAGCGCGAGCACCGCGACTGCGACCGCGACCAGGCCGAGGAGCGACAGGACGAGGCCCGCGCCCAGCCAGGCCTCGGTCGACGGCTTCGTGTCCGGAAGGAAGGCGACCGCCGCGGCTCCGGCTGCCAGGAGCGCGGTGCGCGTGAAGGCCGGCCACCCGATCCGCGAGCGGCCGCCGAAGCACCCGCAGGGCGCGCCCGCTCGTCCACGGAGGATCGCGAGCGCGAGTGCCGAGGCAAAGACGCCGAACAGGACGGCAGCCGCCCCGGCCGCGCCGGGAACATCGGCGGCGAGGGCGACCGCGATCCCGATCTCGGCGACGATCGTCGCGGTCCACAGAGTGGCACGCGAGCGGACGGATCCGATCCCGTAGGAGCGCAGTGCATCGCGGCCGGAACGGCCCGAGGCGAGCTTCGCCGCCGCGGAGACGAGCAGCACGGCGGCCAGCAGGAACCGGAGAAGACCCACGACGGTCAAGCGGGCGGGAGGATACATAGCGCCCATGCGCCCACTGGCCCTTCTTTCGCTCTCGCTGCTCCTCGTCGGGGCGGCGAGCTCGAGCGTCGGAGTGCGGGCCGCGGCCCTCGGCCGGTCGCTCCAGGGCCGGAGGATCGTCGCCTACGAGCTCGGAGCTCCGAAGAGCCCGCGCAAGGTGCTCGTCGTCGGCTGCGTCCACGGCAACGAGTGCGCCGGGATCGCCGTCCTCGACCGGCTCCGCGGCCTCGGCCCGATTCCGGGAGTCGACCTCTGGCTCGTGCCGGACGCGAACCCCGACGGCCGGGCGGCGGGGGTGCGCGGCAACTCGCGCGGCGTCGACCTGAACCGGAACTTCCCCTGGCGCTGGCGTCCGCTCGGCGGCGTCAACTACTCAGGCGCCGGCCCCGCCTCGGAGCGCGAGACGCGCATCGCCATGCGCCTGATCCGGCGGCTGCACCCGAAGGTCACGATCTGGTTCCACCAGCACCTGAACATGGTCGTCCTCACCGCCGGGAACCTCGGCCTGCAGCGCCGCTTCGCCCGCCTTGCCGGTCTGAGGGCCGGGCGGCTGCCCAGTTACCCGGGCACGGCGACCGGCTGGTCGAACGCGACCTTTGCCGGGACGACGGCCTTCGTGGTCGAGCTCCCTGCCGGGCGGCTGCCGGCCCGGGCCGTCGCTCGGCTCGCGCGGGCGGTGCGCGAGACGGCTGGGTGCGGCTCACAGCGAGTGCAGGATGTAGGCCTCGATCGGGTCGCCCTTCCCCTTGACCTGGAGGGGCGGCAAGCGCTCGAGCACGGCTCCGGGCGGTAGGGCCGCCGCGGTCTCGGCGCCGACGACGACCTTCCCCACCGGCGCCTCGGCCTCGAGACGGGCGGCGAGATTGACGGTGTCGCCGACGACGCCGTGCTTGCGATGCCCGGTCGGGCCGCCGACGAGGCCGGCGAGCACCTCGCCGCTGTTCACGGCGGCGCGGAAGCGCGGCCAGTCGGGATGGCTCGCCGCCACCTCGGCGGCCGCCTCCTGGAACTCCAGCGCCGTCCTGGCTGCGCGTTCGGCGTGGTCGGGGAGGTCGCCGTTCTGGTTGAAGATCACCATCACGGCATCGCCGATGATCTGATGGACGACACCGCCTTCCCCTTCGAGCAGCGGCACGAGCCGGCCGAAGTACCCGTTCAGCATCGCCGCCACCTGCGCGGGCGGCATCCGCTCGGAGAACGAGGTGAAGCCCTGGAGGTCGGCGAAGAGGATGCTCGCCTCACGCGTGTTGGCGAGCGTCTCGTCGAGGTAGAGCGGGCTGAACCGCTCCTCGTGCCACTCGCCTCGGGCGCTGACGGCGATCGTGACGAAGGCGATCAGCATCAGCAGGTGCCATTCCCACCACGAGACCCGCCAGTTCCGCGCCCACGCAATTACCAGCATCGCCTCCGCCAGCAGCGAGAACGCGAGCGCGACCCCGAGCAGGAACGGCGCGCGGCGGGCCCGGTAGAGGCGGAAGTAGCCGAAGGCGGCGGTCGAATACAGGACGACCCCTACCGCGGCGAGCGTGATCTGCCAGCCGTTGAGCTCCTCTGCGCCCAGTTCGCCCGCAAGCGGCTCGATCCCCGACACGGAGACCGCGGCCCAGCCGGCGAGCAGCACCGATAGCGCCACGACCAGCGGCACCGCCCAGCGCAGCACGCGCTCGGCCGCCGCGGGCCTGAGCGGCAGGCCCGAGGCGGCCGCGAACACTCCCGCGACCGCAAGCCCGAACGGCGTCGCCAGCTCGAACCCTCCGTTCTTGCCGAGCAGGACTCCCGGCGTCGCGAGCGCGTGCAGCCCGAGGAAGCCGGCAGCCGAGACGAAGGCGAGCGAGACCAGGAAGAGGCGCGCGTCCCGGCGGCGCCTCGCGGCGACCCCGACCGCGTAGCCGAGGCCGACGCTCAGTGACGCCGCGCCGAGCACCAGCCAGAAGTGCGCCGGATGGTTCTCCCAGGCCTCGTCGATCCCGGGGTGCAGGAGCAGGAGCGCGAGCATCCCCGCCCCAACGAGGAGCGCGAGTCCCGGCCAGAGCCTCGGTGCTCGCGCCGCAGCGGCCTCGACCGCGGGGCGAGCGGTGCCGCTCATCGCAGCTCGACTTGGCCGTGCGCCTCCCCGTAGTCGCCGAGGAGGTCGAGGAACGGCACGGCGTCGAACGCCTCCGGGCCGAGCACTCCGGCTCCGGTCCACGTGCCGTTCGCGAGCAGCTCGAGGGCCACGACGGGGTTCAGCGCCGTCTGCAGCACGACGGCCTGCGAGCCGTACTTCTGCATCGTGTCTTCGTTGTCGGAGACGTGGTAGAGGTAGGTCGCGCGCTCCTCGCCGTCCTGCCCGCGGCCGGTCACGAGCGTGCCGGCGCAGGTCTTGCCGTGCATCCGGTCGCCCAGCGTCGCCGGATCGGGCAGCGCGGCCGCGACGACGTCGCGCGGAGAAACCTCTGTGCCACGCACCGAGACCGGCTCCTTGGAGTCGAGCCCCAGCTTGTGCAGGGTCCTGAGCACGTCGATGAACTCCTCGCCGAGCCCGTACTTGAAGGTGACGCGCTTGCACTCGATCTCGCGTGGCACGAGCACCACCTCCTCGTGCTCGACGTTGACGCACTCGATCGGCCCGATCCCCTCCGGGAAGTCGAACACCTCCGGCTCCGAGAACGGCTCGGTAGTGAAGAAGCCCCGCTCGCGCTCCCAGACGAGCGGCGGGTTCAGGCACTCCTCGATGGTGGTCCAGATCGAGAACGTCGGGGCGAAGTCGTAGCCCTCGACGGCGAGGTCGGCGCCGTCGCGCACCGCGACCTCGTCGATCTCGGAGAACAGGTGATCGGAGGCGTAGCGGGCGAAGACGTCCGAAAGCCCCGGCTCGACCCCGATCCCGCAGAGCGCCAGCAGGCCTGCCTCCACCCAGCGCTCGTGCTCGGCGAACTGCGCGTCGCCCAGCATCACGCCGGTCTTCGAATAGGGCTCCTGCGGGTGCGGCTCGGAGAGCGTCATCGCCATGTCCAGGTAGGTGCACCCAGCTTCGAAGGCCCCCGCGAAGATGCCGGGGTTGAAGCGGGGATCGGTCGCGTTGAGGACGGCGTCGGCGCCGCGGGCCAGGGCAGCCACCCCGGCCGAGTCGGAGGCGTCCACCTCGGCCGCGGAGAAGCGGGGGTCGTCGAGCCGCGCGACGAGGCTCTCGGGACGGGCGGGATCGAGGTCGGCGAACGTCATCCGCTCGAAGAAGTCGCGCTGCCTGGCCACCGCCCCGACGGCCGCGCCGACCCCACCCGTGCCGACGACGAGGATCTTCATCGGCGTGTTCTTATCACGCGCCGCTCGCGGAGGAGCTCGAGCACCTGGTCGTGCGGCAGGCCGCGCACGAGCCGCCCCTCCCGCCCCTTCACGTCCGGCGCCGCCCAGAGGGCGTTCAGCACGGCTTCCTCGGTCGCCTCGACGGCGGCGGCGAAGAGCTCGTCGAGCACGTCGGATTCGACGTTTGCCCCGGCGCGGGACGTCGAGAACGCCATGAAGATCTCACCGCTGCCGTGGTGGGCGACCGACCCCATCCGCCCGAGGCCGAGGCCTGCACGGCGCGCCACCCGCTCGAGCCCGGCGGGCGCAAGCGGGGCGTCGGTGGCGATCACCACGATGCAGCTGCCCGCGGGCGTCACGGGCCCGGCTCCTTCGGCCAGCAGGCGGCCCACCGGCACGCCGGCGACCTGCAGCTCGTGGGACGAGCCGAAGTTGGCGAGGACGAGCGCGCCGAGCGCGTGACCTGCGGCCGTCCGGCTCGCCGTCCCGATACCGCCCTTCCAGCCGAGGCAGCTCATGCCCGTGCCCGCGCCGACGGCGCCCTCGGCGATGGGCCATCCCGAGGCCGCCTCGACCGCGAGCGCCGCGTCCCCGGCCTCGACCTGCACCGTGCGGGCATCGCTGAGATGGCTGTCGTCGCACTCGCCGACGACCGGGATCACGACGTCGTCCACGCCGACACGGGGGTCGGCGGCCAGCGCCACCGAGACGGCCCCGTCGTAGATCCGGCCGACGGCCATCGTCGCGGTCAGGTAGACGGGCGTGTGGATCTCGCCCCACTCTCGGATCTCGTGCGAGGCGGTCAGCTCGCCCGCCCCGTTCAGCACCGCCACCCCCGCGGGCAGCGGCAGCCCCTCCGGGACGACCGCGGTCACGCCTGTACGGGCCACCCCTCGACCGGCTGGAGGGTCGGGCTCGTCCCGCCATACGGTCACGTGCCCGACCGTCACGCCGGGGACGTCTGCGATCGAGTTCGTCTGCCCCGGCTCCAGGCCGCCGAGGCGAAGGCCCGAGCTCTCTCGGTCGTGGCCCGCGCGGCTCGGGAGGCTCGCTCACGGGAGGAGTGTAGAGTCGGCCGGTGGAGCTCTCGATGCCGGTCGTCTGGAGCGATCGCTGCCTTCTCCACGAGCCGGATGCGGAGATCTGGGTGGGCGTTCGCACCGACGCCACCGAGGTTCCGGCCCGGATCACGGCGATCCGTGAGGCTCTGGGAGCGCGCGTCGTCGAGGCGGAGCCGCATCCCGACGAGGCGCTCCACGAGGTGCACGACCCGGAGCTGCTCGCCTACCTCGCCTCGGCCTGGGCGGACTGGGAGGCCGCGGGCCTGCCGGCCGATCCGGGCCAGGATCGCGTCGTCCCGTACGTGTTCGCCCACTCGTCGCTCGGCGTTCGCCGCGTTCCGGCCGCGGCCTGGGCGAGGCCCGGCTACTACGCCTACGACACGATGACCCTGGTCGGCCCCGGAACCTGGGAGGCGGCGCGGGCGGCCGTCGACTGCGCCCTGACCGCGGTCGACCTCGTGCTCGGTGGGGAGCCGGTCGCCTACGCCTGCACGAGGCCACCGGGCCACCACGCCGGCCGCGCCTGCTACGGCGGCTCCTGCTACCTGAACAACGCGGCGGTCGCCGCGGGAGCGCTCCTCGCCGGGCTTGAGGGCCCCGTGGGGGTGCTGGACGTCGACGCCCACCACGGCAACGGCACGCAGGAGATCTTCTACGAGCGGCCCGACGTGCTCGTGGGCTCGGTCCACGTCGATCCCGGGCGCGGGCTGGTTCCCGCACTTCCTCGGCTTCGCGGACGAGACGGGCGACGGCACGAACCGCAACCTGCCGCTGCCGCCGGGGGCCGGAGACGAGGCCTGGCTGGAGGCCGTGGCCGAGCTTGCCGAGTGGGCGCGCGGCCTCGCCGGGATCGTCGTCGCGCTCGGGGTGGACGCGGCGGCCGGTGATCCCGAGAGCCCGCTCCAGGTGACCGAGCCCGCCTTCCGCGCCGCGGGCGCGCTGCTCGGCGGCCTCGGCCTGCCGACGGTCGTCGTCCAGGAGGGCGGCTACGACCTGGAGCGGATCGGGCCGCTGGTGCGCGAGGCGCTGCTCGGGCTCGAGGAGGGGCGCGCGTGATCGCGATCTCGCCCGAGTACCTGCGGCACGTCGTCGAGCGGCTGGCGTCGCTCGGCTCGCACCCGCTCGGCTTCCGCGTCGCCGGCACGCCCGAGGAACGCGAGGCGACTGCCTTCGTGGCCGCGGAGATGCGCGATCTCGGCCTGCAGAACGTGACCGAGGAGCCGGTGCCGGTCGACGGGTGGCGGCTGCAGGAGGCGTTCGTGGAGCTCCCCGACGGAGCCCGGTTCGAATGCGCATCGTTCGGCGGCGTTCCCGAGACCGGGCGCGAGGGGGTGAGAGGCGAGCTCGTCGCGGTCGGACGCGGCGGACGGAGGCAGCTCGACCGCCTCGACGTCCGCGGCAAGGTCGCGCTCGTCGAGTGGCAGGTGGCGCGGCTCTGGCCCTACCACGTCGGGCTCGAGCTCGGCCTGCGCGGAGCGGCGGCGATGATCGTCTACTCGCCGCCCGGCGGGCCCTTCTACCAGGCGCCGGGAGCGCTCGGCACCTTCGACGGCATCTGGCACGCCGAGGGGCCGCCCTGCGTGACGGCGACCAAGGAGGACGGCGCGAGGCTGGCCGCGCGGGCCGGCGAGGAGGCTCGCGTCGTCCTGTCGGCGCCGCTGGCCCGGGGAGCCGAGGCCGCGAACGTGGTCGGCGAGCTGCCGGGCCGCCGCGCCGGCGCACCCACGGTCGTCGCCGGCCATCACGACGGCTGGTTCCGGGCGGCCTTCGACGACGCCACCGGCGTCGCGGTCACCCTCGAGCTCGCCCGCGCCTTCGTCGAGGCCGGGATCCGGCCGCGGCGCACGATCGCCTTCGTCTCGCACACCGCGGAGGAGTACGGCATCGCCGAGTCGGCCTACGACTGGTGCTACGGCGCCTGGTACCAGGTCGTCGCGCAGCACCGGGAGTGGTCGACCGGCTCGCCGTTCTACCTCAACGTCGAGGGCTCCGGCCGCCCCGAGCTCTTCACCCTCGACGTGCCGCCCGAGCTGACCGGCTGGGTGAGGCGGGCCTGCAGGCAGGCGAGCCGCGACGGCCTGCTGCCGCACGGCTACCGCCTCGCGCCGCCGACCACCTGGACCGAGGTGTGGCCGTTCCTCGCCGCCGGGATCCCGGCGATCAACGTCTCCACGTTCACCACCGAGTTCGAGCGCACCGAGTACCACACCCAGTACGACACCACCGACGGCGTCGACTTCGACTACCTCGCACGCCTGACGGAGGTGTGCGCCCGGCTCGTGCTCGAGTCGCCGGAGCTCGACTTCGCCGCGAGGGCGAGCGACGTCCGCCGCTCGCTGCACGGCAAGGCTCCGAGGAAGCTCGAGCGCGCTCTCGACGGGCTCGCCCGGGCCGAAGGGCGGAAGCGCTTCACGGCAGTCGGCCGAGGGCTGCACGGGATCGACGCAGTCGACGCTCCGCGCTACCCGCACGAGCAGACTGCAGGCGACATCGAGCGGCTCGAGGAGGCGTTGGCTGATCTGGAGAAGGGGGCCACGCCGCTGGCCCGCGTCGGGCTCAACTGGCTCTGCTCGGATCTCTCGCACGAGGCATTCAGGCTGGAGCGGGCGCGCCGCAGCCGCAACGCGCCGCGTGCCTGCTGGGGCGGTCAGGGCGACGCCGACCCGGGCCCCGACCTCTGGCGCGAGCTCGCGTCGCTTCGGGGCGAGTCGGGTGCGCGGCCTCCGGGGCCCTGGCTCGAGCGGAGCCTGCGGCGCCACCTCGAGCGCTCTCGCCGCGAGCTCGCCCGGCGGCTCGATCGAATGGCGGAGGCCGCCGCCGGCCGCGTCTACCCGCTTCGCCGTCCGCGCCCCGTCGATCTTCCTGTACAAACGCGCGGATGAGGCCCCTCCCCAAAGGCGGGACGATCGGCGTCGCCGCTCCCGCCAGTCCCTACGATGCGCGCTCCGAGGTGCTGCGCGGCGTCGAGTGGTGGGAGGCACGTGGGTACCGGGTCAAGCTCGCCGATGGCACGTACGCGCGCGACGACTACGTCGCAGGCGGCGCGGAGCAGCGGGCGGCCGACCTGAACGCGCTCTTCGCCGACCCCGAGGTCGACGTCGTGCAGGCATTGCAGGGCGGCTACGGCTCGGCGCAGACGATTCCGTACCTGGACTTCGACGCGATCGGCGCGAACCCGAAGCCGCTCGTCGGCTTCTCCGACATCACGGCGCTCCACGTCGCGATCGGCCGGCGCACCGGGATGCCGACGTTCTACGGCAACGGCCTCGTCGGCGTGGGCGATCCCGAGACGACGGAGTTCACTCGGAAGCGGCTGCTCCAGGTGCTGGACGGCGACGCGACTGGTGAGGTCCCGCGCAATCCCGACGACCCGTACGTGCGAGCCCTTCACGGCGGCAAGGTGACGGCACCGCTCGTCGGGGGATGCCTCTGGCTGCTTCAGCACACGATGGGCACGCCCTGGGAGCTCGAGCTCGACGGCGCGATCCTCTTCTTCGAGGACTACAAGGCCCCGCCCTACTACGTCGACGGGATGCTCACGCAGCTCGGCCACGCGGGGAAGCTGGAAGGCGTTGTCGGCGTGGTCGTCGGCGAGATGGAGGGCTGCGACTGGGGCGACCAGCGCCAGGCCTCGGACTGGGCCCGCTCGCGCTCGATCGAGGACGTCCTGGAGGAGCATCTCGAGCCGCTCGGCGTGCCCGTGCTCTACCGCCTGCCGCTCGGGCACGGCAAGCACCTCGCTGCCCTCCCGCTCGGCGTTCGGTATACGCTCGACGCCGACTCTGCGCTCGCTGGCGGTCGACGAGTCGCCGTTCGACGAATGAGCTCGACGAGGAGGCGTAGATGAGCAAGGGTGGCAGGCAGCAGCGCTTCTCGGCATCGTGGCCGTGCTGGCCGGGTGCGGCAGCAGCAGCTCGGGCGGCAGCGGGGGAACGTTCCGAATGGGGACGAGCTCCCGGATCGACTCCACCAACCCCTACGTCGCCTTCAACCAGGACGCCTACTCGGCGTTCGAGTACATCTACCCGACGCTGGTCCAGTACGACCGGAAGAACGCGAAGTTCGTGCCGGATTTCGCCACCTCGTGGAAGGCGTCCGACGGCGGCAAGACCTGGACGTTCAAGACCCAGGCGAACGCGAAGTGGTCGGACGGCAAGCCGATGACGGCCGAGGACGCGGCCTGGGCGATCAACACCGACGTCAAGTACAAGGACGGCGGCGCCGCGAACGTGGCCGGGCTGATCGCACACATCAAGGACGCCCAGGCGCCGAACCCGACCACCCTGGTGATCCACTACGAAGCGGCTGCGGGGAACGTGCTCGGGCAGTTCCAGCAGTACCCCATCCTGCCGAAGCACATCTGGAGCCAGCACACAGGCAACAAGGGCAACGACCTGAAGACGTTCGCGAACCCGGCGCCGATCGTCAGCGGCGGGCCCTTCAAGCTGACGAAGTTCAAGAAGGACGAGATCGCGCTGTTCGAGCGCAACCCGACCTTCTACGGGCCGAAGCCGAAGGTCGACGCGTTCGGGCTGCGCATGTTCTCGAACGTGGACGCGCTCATCGCGGCGCTCAAGGCGAACGAGATCGACGCGATCGAGGATGTGCCGGCGACGGGGATCGAGACCCTGCGCAAAGCGGGCTTCGACGTCTCCGACGTGCCCGGTGTCGACCAGACCGACTTCATCATCAACTCGACCCCGAACAAGACGAATCACCGCGAGCTCCTCAACCCGCAGGTGAAGGACGCGTTCATGCACGCGGTCGACCGGAAGCACATCATCCAGGTCGTCTTCCTCGGCCACGCCAAGCCGGCTGACTCGATCATCCCTGCGGCCACGGGGGCCTGGTACAACCCGAACCTCGAGCCGGAGACGTTCGACATCGCCGCGGCCAACAAGATCCTCGACAAGCTCGGGTACAAGCGCGGCAGCGACGGGATCCGCGTCGCGGACGGGCACAAGATGGCCTATTCGGTGATCACGCCGACCGACGTCCCGAGCACCTTCCGGACGTTCCAGATCCTCCAGCCCGACTTTCGCAAGATCGGCGTGCAGCTGAGCCAGCGCTCGCTCGATTCGAGTGCCGCGTTCGACACGATCACCGCGCCTGACAACAAGTACCTCAACTTCGACCTAGCGCTGTGGGACTGGGTGGGACTGATCGACCCCGACTTCATGCTCTCGGTCGTGACGTGCGCCCAGTACGGCGGCTGGAGCGACAGCGGCTACTGCAGCAAGAGCTACGACGCGATGTACTCGAAGCAGCAGCTGACCCCGAACCAGTCGCAGCGGAAAGAGGTCGTGTGGCAGATGCAGGACTTCCTCCAGAAGCAGCACCCGTACATCTGGCTGGCCGCGCTGAACCACGTCGACGCCGTCAGCCCCAAGTGGACGGGGCTCGTCTACTCGCCGCAGGGGCCGTTCAACTCCCTCTCGAAGATCAGCCTGACCGAGGTCCACAAGAGCTGAGTCGGGCTCGCGCGTCAGAGGCGGCGGGGTGAGAGGCACCGATTACGTCGTCAAGCGGATCCTCTTCGCGCTGGTCACGATCTTCATCGCGATCACGCTCAACTTCGTCCTCTTCAGGCTTGCGCCCGGGGACGCGATCTCGAATCTCTCGCGCGTCCCGCACGCGACTCCGCAGACTCGCCAGGCCTTGAGGCGCGAGTTCGGCCTCGACAAGTCGAGGTTCCAGCAGTACGTCATCTACCTCAAGCAGCTCGCGCACGGGAACATGGGGATCTCGTTCGCGAACCAGCAGCCCGTCGCGCACAACCTGCGTTCGGCGCTCGTGAACACGATCCCGATGGTGCTGCTCGGGACGCTGTTCGCGATCATCCTCGGCACGCTGACGGGGGTGATCTCCGCCTGGCGGCGCGGGACAGGAGTGGAGGGGGCGACCGTGACGACGGCGCTCGGCTTCTACTCGATGCCCACGCACTGGCTCGGGCTGATGCTCGTCATCCTGTTCGCCGGGACCCTGCCCACCGGAGGGATGACGAACGACTTCCTGATCAACCCCTCCTTCTTCACACACGTGAAGGACATCGGCGAGCACATGATCCTGCCCTCGCTGACGCTGGGACTTGTCCTCTTCGGCGAGTACACGCTGATCGCGCGCTCGGCGATGCTGGAGACCCTGGGCGAGGACTACATCCTCACCGCCCGGGCCAAAGGGCTCAAACCCTGGGCGATCGTGCGGCGGCATGCCCTGCCGAACGCGATGCTCCCGATCGTGACCCTGATCGCGCTCTCCCTGGGGTACATCGTCGCCGGCGCGATCCTGATCGAGACGGTCTTCTCGTGGCCGGGCATCGGGCGCGCGGTCTACGAAGCGGTCCTCCAGCGCGACTATCCGATGCTGCAGGGCGCGTTCCTCGTGTTGACGTTCTCGGTCGTCTTCTTCAACCTCGTCGCCGACCTCCTCTACTTCAAGCTCGACCCGAGGATCACCGAGTGAGCGTCGTCCTGCACGAGCCGGGCGCGGTCGCCGAGCCGGATTCGGTCCAGACGCGCCGCGGGTTCGTCTGGCAGACGATCAGGAGCCGGCCGTCGGCCGCCGTGGGCGCGGTCATCCTCACCGTGATCGTCCTGGCGGCGGTGCTGGCGCCGTGGATCGCCCCGTACGACCAGCACGAGCAGGTCGGCCCGGTGTTCGGCCATCCGTCCTGGTCGCACCCGCTCGGGCTCGACGACGGCGGCATCGACATGGTCACGCTGCTCATGTGGGGCGCGCGGATCTCGCTCGTCGTGGGTCTCGCGGCGACCTTCGTCTCGATGCTGATCGGCGGGACGATCGGCGTGCTGTCGGGCTACTTCGGCGGCAAGACCGACACGGCGCTGATGCGCTTCACCGACTACTTCCTGGTCATCCCGGACGTGCCGCTGATGATCGTGATCGCGGCGATCTGGGGACCGAGCTTGTTCCACATCGTGATCGTGGTCGGGATCCTGCTCTGGGCGAGCACGGCCCGGGTGATCCGCGCCCAGGTGAAGAGCGTCCGCGAGCGGGTCTACGTCAAGCGGTCGCGGGCGCTCGGCGCTGGACACACGCGCCTGGTGCTCAAGCACGTGCTCCCCCAGGTGGCGCCGCTCCTGATCGCGAACACGGTGCTGACGATCGCCGTCGCCGTGTTCGACGAGACGGCGCTCGCCTTCCTCGGGCTCGGCGACCCGGCCCGCGTGTCGCTGGGGAAGATGATCGAGAACGCCTTCGAGCGGGCGGCCATCTCGACGGGCGCCTGGTGGGCGATCGTGCCTCCCGGGATCGTGGTCGCGCTCCTGATCCTCTCCTGCAGCCTGCTCGGGCAGGCGCTCGAGGACTCGCTCAACCCGCGGCTGAAGGTCGCGCACCTCTCGGCTCGCACCTTCCGGCTGCGCCCGCTCGTCGGCCGCGGCCCCGAGGCGCTGTGAGCTCGCTCCTCGAGATCGAGGATCTTCACGTCTGGTTCGACCTCCCGAGCGGCCGCGAGCTGCACGCGGTCCAGGGCGTCAACCTCGCGCTCGACGCGGGCGGGCGGCTCGGGCTCGTGGGCGAGTCGGGCTGTGGCAAGACGACCACCGCCCTGGCCCTGATGGGCCTCCTGCCCTCGAACGCGAGCGCTGCGGGGCGCGTGCTGCTGGACGGGGAAGACCTTCTCGCCGGCGGCGAGGACACGATGCTCCCGCACCGCTGGGTGGACGTCGCGATCGTCTTCCAGGGAGCGATGAACGCGCTCAATCCGGTGCAGACCGTCGGCAGGCAGATCGTCGAGGCGCTCGAGCTCCACGGGAAGGGGCGCAGCTCGTCGGCCAGAGCGCAGACAGGCGAGCTGCTCGAGGCCGTCGGGATCCCGGCCTCGAGAGCCGAGCGTTACCCGCACGAGCTCTCCGGCGGGATGCGCCAGCGTGCCGCGATCGCGATGGCTCTCTCGTGCCAGCCCCGCGTCCTGATCGCCGACGAGCCGACGACGGCGCTCGATGTGATGGTGCAGGCGCAGATCCTGGAGCTCCTCGACTCGCTGTGCCGCGACTTCGGGCTCGCGCTCCTGCTCGTCACTCACGATCTGCCCGTGGTCGCCCAGCTCTGCGACCGCGCGGCGGTCATGTACGCGGGCGAGATCGTCGAGAGCGGCTCGGTCGACGCCCTCTACCACGACCCGCGCCACCCCTACACCCGGCTGCTCTTCGCGGCAACGCCTGATCTGCAGGGCAACGGCGTGCCCATCTCGATCCCAGGCTCGCCGCCGCGGCTCGACCGGCCGCTGACCGGATGCCCGTTCCGAGACCGCTGCGACAGCGCCTTCTCCCGCTGCGCCGACGAGCGCCCCCTGCTGCGCAGGCTCGACGGCGGCCGCGCGGCCGCCTGTCATCTGAACGACGTCCCGGCGGAGGTCGGGTGAGCCAGAACGGACGGCTGCTCGAGGTCGAGGACCTCGTCGTCCACTACCCGGTCCCGCGCGGGCTCGTCGCCACGATCGCGCGCCGCCCGGAGACGCTTGTCCGCGCCGTCGAGGGAATCAGCTTCACGGTCGAGCGGGGCGAGCTGCTCGCGCTGGTCGGCGAGTCGGGCTGCGGCAAGACGACGACGGCGCAGACCGTGCTCCGCCTGATCGACCCGGCCGGAGGGCGCATCGCCTTCGACGGTCGAGACATCACCACCCTCTCGAACAAGACGCTGAGGCCGCTGCGCAAGCGGATGCAGATCATCTACCAGGACCCGTACGAGTCGCTGGACCCGCGCCTCAAGGTGCGAGCTACGGTCGAGGAGCCCCTTCTGATCCATCGCGAGGGCGGCTCGAAGGAGCAGCGTGCGCAGCTGGTCCACGACGCTCTCGAGCGCGTCGAGCTGACTCCACCCGAGCTCTTCCTCGACCGCTACCCGCACGAGCTCTCGGGCGGCCAGCGTCAGCGGGTCGCGATCGCGGCGAGCATCGTGCTCGGGCCGGAGCTGCTCGTCGCCGACGAGCCCGTGTCGATGCTGGACGTCTCGGTGCGGGCGGGCGTGCTCTCGCTGCTCGACCGGCTGCGGCAGGGCGGGCTCGGGATCCTGATGATCACGCACGACCTGTCCACCGCGGCGCGCTTCGCCGACCGGATCGCGGTCATGTACCTGGGCCGGATCGTCGAGGAAGGCCCCGCCGAGGCGGTCGTCCGCGACCCGCAGCATCCGTACACCAAGGCGCTCCTCTCGGTAGTCCCACGGCGCGACCCCCGCGAGCGCATGCGGCCACAGATCCTGACCGGCGAGGCGCCCGACGCGGTCCGGATCCCGCCCGGCTGCCGCTTCCACCCGCGCTGCCCGGCGGCCATCGCGGACTGCCGCGAGATCGACCCCGCGCTCGAGGCCCATGGCGAAGGGGCCGGGCACCGGGCGGCGTGCATCCTCGCAGGCTGAATCGCAGCCTCGCAGGTGGACGCTTCTGAGCGTGATCGCGCTGGTCAGCGTCCGGACGCGGCCTGGCGGCGGCGCGCAACCGTGTTCAGCGTGAGGCGGCGAGCAGGATGAACAAAGGTTACCTACGCCTGTTTGCAGGTGATTGACTAGCCCTGTGAGGGCCGCGGAGCTGCTGCCGAGGGAGCTGGAGCGCTTCGAGCGCGAGCATCCGCGCTCGCACGAGCTCGCCCGTCAGGCCGAGGGCTCGCTGCTTTCCGGGGTACCCATGCCGTGGATGATCCGCTGGGCCGGCGGCTTCCCCGTCTTTGCAGCGGATGCCGCAGGTGCGCGGTTCCGGGACGTCGACGGGCACGAGTACGTCGACTTCTGTCTCGGCGACACGGCCGCGATGACGGGCCACTCGCCGGAGCCGACCGCGCGGGCGCTCGCGGAGCAAGGGCGTCGCGGGATCACGTTGATGCTCCCGAGCGAGGACGCGATCTGGGTCGGCGGAGAGCTGGCGAGGCGGTTCGGGCTCCCGCGCTGGCAGTTCGCGCTTACCGCCACCGACGCCAACCGGTTCGCGATCCGGCTGGCGCGCGAGCTCACGGGTCGGCCGAAGATCCTCGTCTTCAACTGGTGCTACCACGGCAGCGTCGACGAGACGGTTGCCGCGCTGGAGGGTGGCTCGGTGGTGGCGCGTGAGGGCAACGTCGGCCCGCCCGTCCCGCTGGACGAGACGACCCGCGTGGTCGAGTGGAACGACCCCGAGGCGCTGGAGCGCGAGCTCGCCCACGGCGACGTTGCCTGCGTCCTGGCCGAGCCCGCGCTGACGAACATCGGGATCGTCCTGCCCGAGCCGGGCTTCCACGAGGCCATGCGGGAGGCGACGCGCCGCCACGGGACGCTGCTGATCATCGACGAGACGCACACGATCTGCGCCGGCCCGGGCGGCTACACGGCCGCCCACGGCCTCGAGCCGGACCTGCTGACGATCGGCAAGCCGATCGCCGGCGGCGTTCCCGCCGCGGCGTACGGGTTCTCGGCCGAGGTCGCGCGGGGCATCGAGGAGCTGCTGCCCCGCGACGAGCGGGCAGACGTGGGCGGGATCGGCGGCACCGTCGCGGCCAACGTGCTCTCCCTCGCCGTCACGCGGGCCACCCTGGCCGAGGTCCTCACCGACGAGGCGTTCGAGCACATGATCGCGCTGGGCGAGCGCTTCGAGGCGGGCGTCGCGGAGGTGATCGAGCGCCACGGGTTGCCGTGGCACGTGACGAGGCTCGGCTGCCGCGTCGAGTACCTCTTCCGCCCGGATCGCCCCAGGACCGGGAGCGAGGCCGCGGCCGGCGGCGACGCCGAGCTCGACCGCTTCATCCATCTCTACGCGCTCAACCGCGGGATCCTGCTGACGCCGTTCCACAACATGGCGCTGATGTCGCCGGCGACCACCGAGGCGGACGTCGACCTGCACACCGAAGGTCTTCGACGAGGCGGCCGCGGAGCTCTCCGCTACTCCCCGCTAGAGCCGGCCCAGAGGTTGATCCCGCTGTCGGAGGCGAAGCGGTCGATCTCGTCCAGCTCGTCCTGGGCGAACTCGAGCTTCTCGAGCGCGGCGACGTTGTCTTCGAGCTGCTCGACGCTGCTCGCTCCGACGAGCGCCGAGGTGACGCGTGGGTCGCGCAGCGCCCAGGCGATCGCCATCTGGGCGAGGCTCTGGCCCCGACGCTTCGCGATCTCGTTCAACGCGCGGATCTTCTCGAGCGCCTCCGGCGTGAGGAGGTCGGGAGAGAGGGAGCTCTCCCGGCTCGCGCGCGACCCGGCGGGGATCCCGTCGAGGTACTTGTCGGTCAGCATCCCCTGAGCGAGCGGGGAGAAGACGATGCAGCCCAGGCCGAGCTCCCCGAGCGTGTCGAGCAGCTCCGGCTCGATCCACCGGTTGAGCAGGGAGTAGGACGGCTGATGGATCACGAAGGGCGTCCCGAGCTCGCGCAAGATCCCCGCGGCCTCTCGCGTCTTCTCCGCCGAGTACGAGGAGATGCCGACGTAGAGCGCCTTCCCCTGCCGCACCGCGGTGTCCAGCGCGCCCATGGTCTCCTCCAGCGGCGTCTCGGGATCGAACCGATGCGAGTAGAAGAGGTCGACGTAGTCGAGCCCCATTCGCGCGAGGCTCTGGTCGAGGCTCGCCAGCAGGTACTTCCGGGAGCCCCACTCGCCGTAGGGGCCGGGCCACATGTCGTAGCCGGCCTTCGTCGAGACGACGAGCTCGTCCCGGTAGGGCGCGAGGTCGGTCGCGAGCAGGCGGCCGAAGTTCTCCTCGGCCGACCCGTACGGAGGGCCGTAGTTGTTGGCGAGGTCGAAGTGCGTGATGCCGAGGTCGAAGGCGCGGCGGACGATCGCACGGCTCGTCTCGAACGGGTGGTCGTGCCCGAAGTTGTTCCAGAGGCCGAGCGAGACGGCCGGGAGCAGAAGGCCGCTGCGGCCCGAGCGGTTGTAGATCATCCGCTCGTAGCGGTCCGGCTGCGGGGACGTAGGTCACGAGGTGAGTGTGGTCTATCGGATCCAGGCGCGCGGCTCGAACAGGTAGTGCGAGACGAGCCACTCGGTGCCCTGGCGGAAGCCCCACAGCTCTGCGCAGGCGAGGAAGAACACGCGCCAGTTCTCAAACGCGGCGCGCGCAGCATGTGAGCCGTGCGCCTCCGCGAGCACGGCCCTGACCGCCTCCTCGTTGGCGTCGAGCCGCTCGAGCCACGCCTCGGCCGTCCGCGAGTAGTGCCGGCCGCTCACCCGCCAGTGGCCCCGGCAGGCGAGGTCGCGCTGGAACTGGAGCAGCAGGTCGTCCGAGGGCATGTTCCCGGCGGTGAAGAACTTCCGCGCCATCCAGGTGCGGTCGTACGGGTAGGCGTAGGTGCGGTGGCTGAAGACGTGGGCGAAGAACTTGCCGTCCGGCTCGAGCCAGCTCGCGATGCGGCCGAACAGGCGCTCGTAGTTGCGCACGTGCTCCAGCATCTCGACCGAGAGGATCCGGTCGAAGCGCTCCTGCGGCTGCCAGCGGTTCACGTCCGCGGTCACGATCCGGACATTCGCCGGCGACCGCGGCTCGAGGAACTCCCGCTGGACCTTCGAGTTCGAGACCGCCACGATCTCGGAGGCCGGGTAGCGCTCCGCCAGCCAGAGGGTCAGCGAGCCCCACCCGCAGCCGAGGTCGAGCAGCGTCATCCCGTCCTCGACCCGAGCGCGCTCACAGGTGAGGGCGAGCATCGCCTCCTCGGCCTCGGCGAGCGTCTCGGTGCCCTCCTCCCAGAGACACGAGCTGTACTTGAGCCGCGGGCCGAGCACGAGCTCGAAGAACGCGGCCGGCAGCTCGTAGTGCTGCTCGTTCGGCTTCTCGACCTGCTCCGCGATCGCAGAGCCGCGCAGCCGCTCGACGAACTCCCGCTTGGCGCCCGCGCCCTTCCGGCGCTCGCGCGCCAGGCGCAGGCCGAGGTTCGCCCGAATGCCGAGCCGCAGGACCGGGTCCGGGACGCGCCCGGACTCGATCAGGCCGTCGAGGACCTGGGAAACCATGGGATGAAGGCGCTCGTCTCGCGCTGGTAGCGGCGGAAGTCGTCGCCCCGGCTCTCGAGCGCGGCCTCCTCCGAGGGCTTCACGCCGGTGACGAACAGGATCAGGTACAGGATCAGTGCGGGGGCGAGGACGCCGAGCCAGCCCCAGGGCGCCGCGAGCGCGACGAGCGCGTAGGCGACCCAGGTCAGCCACTGGAAGAAGTAGTTCGGGTGGCGGGAGTAGCGCCAGAGGCCGTCGCGCATCGTCTTGCCCCGTGTTCGCGGGGTCGGACTTGAAGCGCCGCAGCTGGCGGTCGGCGAGCGCCTCGAGCGGCGCGGCGGCGAGCCACAGCGCGGCGCCCGCCCACTCGATCGGCTCCAGGCCGCGGTGGCGGTTGAAGACCGTCAGCAGGACCGGCAGCGAGAGGGCCGCGGCCAGGAAGGCCTGGGCCTGGTAGAAGATCGCGAAGGTCGACTGCTCGCGGCCGCGGGCCCGCCAGCGGGCGCGAAGCTCCCGGTAGCGCGAGTCCTCGCTCGGGCCGGCGCGCGCGATCACGAGCGCCGCGATGCGCAGGTTCTCGAGCCCGACCATGGTCGCGATCAGCACCCGGTGGCTGAGGTCGCCCGGGCCGAGGACGGCGTAGAGCACCGCGATCAGGACGAGGCTGAGCGCCCAGCCCGCGTCCACGGCGGTCGCGTCGCGGGTGCGCCGCTGGACGAGGTAGAGCACGCCCAGGAGCGCCGCCGCGAGCGCCCAGCCGAGCAGCCACAGGGCCCAGCGCTGCTCGATCATCCGGCGCCCTCGGAGATCGTCTGCTCGAGGCGCTGGGTCAGCGCCTTCGCCGCGGCGACCGTCGGCTTCGCCGGGGCGACCGCGATCGGCTCGCCCACGACGATGTGCGCAGGCGGTCGGCCGGGACGGGGGAAACCACGCGTCCCGACCAGCCGGACCGGCACGAGCGGCGCGCCGGTCGCGAGCGCGAGCCGCGCGGCGCCGCGGTGGAACGGCCGGCTAGGCCGCGGCTTGGAGGTGCCCTGGGGGAACATTCCGAGCACTTCGCCCTCGCGGAGGAGATCGGCCGCGCGGGAGATCGCCGTCGCGTCGCCGGCGCCGCGCTCGACCGGGAACGCCCCGAACGAATCGAGGACGCGGGCCACGGGCCGGTAGCGCCAGAGCTCGGCCTTCGCCATGTAGCGCACCGGCCTCGGCGTGACGAGCGCGAGCAGCCAGGGGTCGAACATCGACTCGTGGTTCGCGACGAGGATCACCGGGCCGGACGCAGGCACGTGCTCGGCGCCGGCGATCCGAACGCGGTAGAGGCGCTGCACGAGCTCGCGGAAGCGGCTCCGCTCGAGCAGCTCGTAGGCGTTCACGCGAGCGTCTCGTTGAAGGGTCGCGTGAGGGTGAGCTGGACGTCGCGCAGGGCGCGGGTCCTGAAGGCGGCCTCGCAGAAGGCGAGATAGAAGTCCCAGGTCCGCTCGAAGCGCTCGTCGTACCCGAGCCCGCGCACCTCGGGGAGGTGTGCGTAGAAGCTCTCGCGCCAGCGCCGGAGCGTCTCGGCGTAATGGCCGCCGATCTCGTCGAGCTCGTGCACCATCAGCCGCGAGCTCCTCGCCATCGCGGTCGTGAGCGCGCTCAGGGAGGGGATCAGGCAGCCCGGGAAGACGTAGCGCTCGATCCAGTCCGGCGAGCGGCGGTAGCGGTCCCAGCGCTCGTCCGGCACGAGGATCGTCTGGACGCAGGCGACGCCGCCGGGCTCCAGCAGCCGGTCGATCGAGGCGAAGTAGGTCGGGAACTGGCGCTCGCCGATCGCCTCGAGCATCTCGATCGAGGCCACCTTGGTGTAGCTGCCGCGATGCACCCGGTAGTCCTCCTCGAGGATGCGGACGTCGAGCCCGGCCGTGCGCTCACGCGCCGCGCGCTGCCTGCTCGGACGAGATCGTGAGCCCCGTCACGCCGCAGCCGTACTCCTCGGCTGCGAGCCGCGCGAAGCCACCCCAGCCGCAGCCGATCTCCAGCACGCGGTCGCCGGGCCCGAGGCGGAGGCGGTCGCAGATCCGCCGGTACTTGCGGCGCTGCGCCTCGGCGAGCGGCTCGCCGGGGTGCTCGAAGATCGCGCACGAATAGGTCATCGTCTCGTCCAGCATCAGGCGCGAAGAGCTCGTTGCCGAGGTCGTAGTGGTAGGCGATGTTGCGCCGCGCGCCGGGGAGGCCGTTGCGCCGGTTCAGCCGCGGGCGCGCCTCGAGCATCCGGCGCACGCGCCGGTGGCGCAGGGCCGCGCCGGCCGAGTTGCGGAGCAGCAGCTCGAAGAGCGCCACCAGGTCGTCACTGTGCCATTCGCCTGCCGTGTACGACTCGCCGACCCCGACCTTCCCGCGCGTCGCGATGCGGCGGAAGAACCGCGGGTCGTCGATCGCCATCGTGACCGGCGGTCCCGAGCCGAACCGGCGCTCGGCTCCGCCCGGAAGCCGTACCACGAGCGTCCCTCCGTCCAGATCCGCGAGAGCATGCTCGAGGATGCTGAATGCCGTCCGCTCGAGCAGGCGTATCCGGCGGGCGCCGGGTGGCCTGCGCAGCGTGCGCTCGTACGGCGTGCTGCTCACACGCGCTCCGAGCCCTTGCCGGGAACGAATGCGGGCTTGTGGTGGAACGGCACGCGCTTGAGCCAGAGGCGAAGCGCTTGCCAGTGGATGAGCGAGATCACCTGCACGGGCATCAGCGGGTACCGAAGCAAGAGGCGGGCGACCGAGGCGTTCGTCAGCTCGGTCCGCCGGCCGTGCAGGACCGCAGTCAGCGGCCGGTCGCCGTTCTCGCGCAGGTGGATGCGTGCGAAGACCTCCTCGCGGGCTCCGAAAAGGCGTACTCGTAGGAACCGTCGAGCCCGAAGAAGGGCGAGACGTGAAGGCGCTTCTCGTGCTCGTACTCGAGCGAAGGCCCGTGGAGGAGCTCGGGCAGCCGCTCGCCGAACGTGTTGTTCAGCTCGGCGATCATGCAGGCGAGCGAGCCGTCGCCCCGGTAGCACCAGTAGAAGCTGACCGGGTTGAAGACGTAGCCCAGCACACGGAGCTGCGTCAGCACGAGCACGCGCTCGATCGTGCGGGTCGCCCGCGAACTCGACTGCGGCCTGCTTCAGCGGCTGGTCACCGTCGAAGTGGTCGGCGTCGCGGAACGAGAGCACGTTCGGCGCATTGACCGACACGAGCGACAGGCGGCGCTCGAGCTCGGGGAGCTCGTCCAGGTCGAGCAAGCCAGTACGAGACCGGGTAGCGGAAGACGTTCCGCGTCGGGGTCCGGCGCGCGTGCACGAGCGTCCCGGTGTAGAGGGCGGACCTCACCAGCTCACCCCCAGGGCAGCCGCCGCACGCACGCCGGACGCCAGGCCGTCCTCGTGGAATCCGTTGCCGTGGTGCGCACCGGCGTAGTGAGTGTGCCGGCGGCCCGAGAGCGCCGGCAGCTCGCGCTGGGCCTGCAGCGAGTCGAGCGTGTAGAGCGGATGGTCGTAGGCGATGCGCCGGATCACGTGCTTCTCGGCGATCTCTTCGTTCAGCGTCACGCAGAAGGCGGTCTCGTCCTCGAGCGGCCTGGAGCTTGTTCAGGTAGTAGGTGATGGTCGGCCGCCCGTCGTCGCCGAGCCGGTAGTTCCAGGACGCTCGGGCCGCGCGGGCCTTGGGCAGACGGCTCTCGTCCGTGTGCAGGACGGCCTCGTTCCTCGTGTACCGGAACGCGCCGAGCACGCGGCGCTCCTCCTCGCTCGGGTCCTCGAGCAGAGCCAGCGCCTGGTCCGCATGCGTCGCGATCACCACGTCGTCGAACCGGTGGGTGATGCCGTCGTCGGTCGTCACCTCGACCCCGCCGAGGTCGCGCCTCAGCGAGCGAGCGCCGAGCCCGAGCCGAAGGCCGGGCCCGAGTCGCGCCGCGATCGCCTGGACGTACGTCTGCGAGCCGCCGGTCACCGCCCGCCAGCCGAAACGGTCGAATCCCAGCATCCCGTGGTTGTCGAAGAAGCGGATCGCGTAGGCGGCGGGGAACTCGAGCGCACGCCCCGGGGCCGTCGACCAGAGCGCCGAGGTCAGCGGCACCAGGAAGTGACGCCGGAAGCGCTGCGAGTACCTGCGCTCGTCGAGATAGGCGGCAAGCGAGTGGCGCTCGTAGTCGGCCTCGTCGAGGGAGCGCCTCGCCGTGCGCAGCCAGCGGCCGATCTCCCAGAGGAGCGCTGCGAAGCGCGCGCTGGCCGCGTTGCGCAGCTGCGCGAGCGGCCTGCGACCCGAGTACTCGAGCCCACAGCCGTCGCAGCTGACCGAGAACGACATCTCCGACGCCTGTGTCTCGACGCCGAGCTCGTCGAAAAGCCGCAGCAGCAAGGGGTAGTTGCGCTCGTTGTGGACGAGAAAGCCGGTGTCGAGGGCCCGACCTTCGTGCACGACGGTATGCGTGTGGCCGCCTGCTCGGTCGTCTCGTTCGAATACGGTGACATCATGCGTGCGCGCGAGGAGATACGCGGCCCCGAGCCCGGAGATACCGCTGCCGACGATTGCGATCTTCACGAGCCGGAGGTCCTCAACGAACCGGTATTCGCCCGCACGCGAAGACCGGTTCAGAAAACAGCGGAGGGAGACCCGTGAGCGAGCAGACGATGACGCAGGTGTCGATCGCGACAGTTCGGCCGAGGACGAGCCGCATCAGCCAGGTCGTCACGCTGATCGCGGTCATCGTCCCGCCGATCGGGATCCTCTCCGCCATGGGCATCCTCTGGGGAGTGGCGTTCCACTGGTTCGACCTGCTGCTGCTGGCGGGCTTCTACGTCCTGTGCGCGTTCGGCACGACGATCGGCTTCCACCGCTACTTCACGCATCGCGGCTTCACCACGCGTAGGCCGGTCGAGGCGACGCTCGCGATCCTCGGCTGCATGACGATGCAGGGCCCGCTCACCCAGTGGGTGACCGACCACCGCAAGCACCACGCGCTGTCGGACCGCCCGGGCGATCCGCATTCACCCCACGTCGGCCACGACGACAGCGCCTGGGGGGCGGTCCGCGGCTTCGTGCACGCACACGTCGGCTGGCTCTTCGACAACCTCGGGATGGAGCAGGGCCGGGAGTACGGCAAGGATCTGTACGAGAACCGGCTCGTTCGGACGATCGACCGCCTCTACCTGCTCTGGGTCGTGCTCACGCTCGGCCTGCCGTTCCTGTTCGGCTACGCGGTGGGCGGGACGGTCGGCACGGGCCTCGAGGCCATGGTCTGGGGCGGCCTGATCCGGATCTTCCTCTACCAGCACGCGACCTTCAGCGTGAACTCGATCTGCCACATGTTCGGCCGGCAGGACTTCCGCTCGCGGGACGAGGCGCGCAACAACTGGGTCGTCGCGCTGCTCGTCTTCGGCGAGGGCTGGCACAACAACCACCACGCCTTCCCAGCGTCGGCCCGTCACGGGCTGCAGCGATGGCAGGTCGACCTCTCCTGGTGGGTGATCCGGGGCCTCGAGAAGCTCCGGCTGGTCTGGGACGTGAAGGTGCCCGAGGCCGAGCAGCTCGCGCGGCGCAGGGTTCAGTCGGCGCCGGCCTGAAAGCGCGAGAGCTCGGCGGCGACGAGCCTCGCCCAGGTGCTCGCTCGCGGCAGCGGTCGCGCCTTCGAGCCCGAGCGGAAGGCGATCCCGTGCAGGGCACCCGGGATCAGGGTGTAGTCGCCGGGGACGCCCAGTGCCTGCGCACGCTCGAAGCCGTGGCGGGATGCCTTCGCGCTGACGCCCGGGATTCCAGGCAGCCAGCGGTCGAGCGACCCGTGCAGGACGTCGAGCCGCCGGCCGCGGAGCGTCTCGAGCGGCAGCCGGTCGGGGATCCAGGGGGCGAGTCCCAGAACGGCCTCGACCCCCGGCTCCGCCGCGGCCTGGATCGCAACCGCACCGCCCATGGAGAAGCCGATCAGGAGCGCGCGCTGCGCCGCTGTCTCCCTGATTGCCGCCCGCGCGTCCGCGACGCACCAGTCCAGGCGCTTCCAGGACTTGATCCGGTAGCGCACCTCGGCGAACCCCAGCTCGGGGAAGGCCGGCGCCAGCCGGTCGACGAGCCACTCGAGCGAGGCGCTCCAGGTCCCCTCCACCTCCGCGCCCTGGCCGCCGTTCACGCAGACGACCGCCGCGCCGCCGGTCGGGCCGGTGACGCGCAGCTCGGCGCCTGTCGAGAGTCGGTGCACGGAGCTCGTCTAGTGCGGCCGGTCGAGGACGGCCTTGAGGCTTGCGAGCGCGTCGTCACCCATCCGTCTCATGACGGGGGCCAGGAGCGGTCCGGCCGGGCGGTACAGCCCATTGTGGTGGAAGTCGACGATGTACGTGATTCGAACCCCGTCGCCCGCAGGTTCACCTCGATCTCCTTGTGAATCCCCACCGCCGCCGATCGTAGTCGCGCGTATCTCTCAGGCGAGAGCCCTAATCCGTGGACGACTCGGCACACTCTCGACACATCGAGCGCTTGACAGAAAACGGTGTCTGACACCGATTTTGAGATCTCTTTGCACGAGGGGTTGTGTTCTCACGGATCGTGACCTCAATAGGGACAAGGCTGCGCCCAGAAGCGGAGGGAGAGGGGGAGCTTCTGGGCGCAGCTTAAGTTTGCCCGGTTTCTTTGTAGTCATGTCCGCCACCTGTCGGCCTCCCCTCAGGCAACCTCGAGATAGTCGCGGAGCTCGGGCGCAAGCGTCCGCATCTTCTCGAGCGCCCTTGCCTCGAGCTGGCGAGCCCGTTCGCCCGTCACGCCCAGCTCCTTCCCGATCTCGACGAGCGAGCGCGGGACCTGGCCCGAGAGTCCGAAGCGCAGCTCGAGCACTCGGCGGAGCCGTTCGTCGAGCGAGTTGAGCGTGGTCGCGACCGCCTCTCGCTGGAGGCGCTCGGACATGGTCGACTCGGGATGAGCCGCCTTCGTGTCCTCGAGCAGCTCGTTCTGAGCCCGTCGCCCCTCCTCCGGAGGAGACTCCAGGCTGATCGGATACTGCTCGTAGTCGAGGAGCTCCGAGACGCGGTCGACGCCGAGCCCGGTCTCGACGGCGATCTCGCTCAGCAGCGGCTCGCGATTCAGGCGCTGGACTAGAGCCTGGCGCGACCTCCGAACCGCCCGCATCTGCCTCCAGATGTGGATCGGCACCGGAACGACGCGAGCGTGACGCTCCGCGGCGTTCTCGACGGCCCAGCGGATCGACTGGGTGGCGTACGTCGAGAACCTGAAACCGAGGCGAGCGTCGAACCTCTCGACCGCTCGTGTCAGCGCCAGGTTCCCCTCCTGGATCAGGTCGAGCAGCGGTACGCCGCGATGCGCGTACGGACGGGCTATCCAGATGACGAGACGCAGGTTGGCCTCGATCAGGAGCTGCTTCGCCTGTTCGTCGCCGGCGTCCCTGCGACGGAAGAGCTCGCGCTCCTCCGCCGGCGTGAGAAGCGGCACCCGCCCGACGCCGCGTGCGTAGAGGGCGAGCGAGTCCTCTAGCTCTGCACCGTTGGCGACTGCTGTGTTGGCGGTAGTTCGATCGAGCTGTCGATCTGCACAGTCGATACTCATTGAAAGCCTCCTTTCGCATTTGAGCTCGTCCCGCCACGGGGGTAGCCGGGGCGGTCCCGCATCAGCGGGCTGGCGGGCCGTTAGGCCTTAGCCAGGACGCTCGAGCGAAAGAACGACAAACAGCCCGTGCCGGCGCTGCTTGGGAGGCGTGATCAGACGTGTGCTCTGAACGAGAGCGAAACCGAGCAGGATTGCAACGAAGCCGAAGATGCCCGCGCCGTGAGAGCCTGCGGAGCTGCTGAACCCCACGAGGGCGCCGGGAGTGCCGGGACCCTGGGGCTGATGATTCGGAGCGGGCGGGATGGGCGGCGGCTGCTGCGCGCCACCCTGCCGGCTGGTGCTGCTGCTGTCACCGCCGGACCTGGAGCCCGGCTGCGTCGGCGAAGACTCGCGGATCGACCACGGATCGACGAGAGGCGCGTGCGGAGTCGAAGGCTGCAGGCGCCATAGCCAGCGGGGCCAGGCTGCAGACACCGCCGACTCGACACTCGGTCATCCAGCGAATCGCGTGCGTGGCGCCGGTCTTGCGCGCGCGCCCGGCCGCCTTCATGGCGACGAGGGCAACTCTTTCCGGGCCGATCGGCGGCGCTGTGTACGGCGGAGACAGGTAATCGCTGTCGGGAGACGTAGACACCGGACCCGGGCCTGGAGTCGCCGGAGAGACCTGGGTCGGTGGCGCGCTATCAGACGTCTTCGTCTCGGATCCTGTCCCCGTGTTGTCCGGCGGAGTGGCGGTCCCCGTGTTGTCCGGCGTAGTGGCGGTCCCGTGTTGTCCGGCAGGAGTGGCGGTCCCGTGTTGTCCGGAGGAGTGGCGGTCCCCGTGTTGTCCGGAGGAGTGGCGGTCCCCGTGTTGTCCGGAGGAGTGGCGGTCCCGTGTTGTCCGGCGGAGTGGCGGTCCCCGTGTTGTCGGAGGAGTGGCGGTCCCCTGTTGTCGGGGAGTGGTCAGTGGTGTCCTGCGAAGTGGATTGGACGTCCTGGCGGAGTGGGCTGGCCGTCAGGCCGGTGCCACCCGCGGCCGGCTGGCGGCGGATCATCGGCCTTGGCCGTTCCGACGAACGCGGACGCGCAGACGAAGACCCCCACCAGGGCCAGAGTTCCCATCAGGACCCGGGGCGCTCGGCGCCGTCGGCTACGAGGCAGCCGACTGCTCAGAACGACGACCCATCTCCCCTCAACACCGCTCTCTCCTCACGATGGCCTGTTCCTTCCGGACGGGAGTATCGCACCTCACGCCCGGGACCACCACTGCAAGCGCCGAGCCCCGAAGGGCGGCCGGTCGTCATGGCGTCGAGCTAGGCGAGGAAGGGCGCGGTTGAAGTCGGGGTGACCGAGAGCATGTGCTGTGGGCGCCATCCGACGCCGGACGGCGCCCACGCACGAAGTGGCTCCTGCCGCAGCGGAGCCATGAACAAGGACACACAAGGCTCGCCAGTGTGTCCATAGGCCGTTCGGCCTATTCTGCGCCGCCTCCGACTCATTCGCGGGCGCTGCGGTGACGGAGGACTTTCGTGAGCTCGTGGACTTCCGTCCTGGGCGCTCCGACGAAATGACTGGGTAAGAAGAAGGCCCGCCGGAGCGAGCCTTCGACCTTAGCTCCTGCAGGTCAGTTTGACCTGCCCGCTCGGAGTGACTATTCCGGCGGTGACCCTCGTGAGCACCACACCGTTCAACTCCAAACAGGGCTGGCCCGCGAAGTCCGTAACGGGCCGCGACGGAAGCGGGCTGCTCTCCTCGGGGATGACCCCGGGTGCAAGCGACGCGGATCCTCCTCAGCAAAGGGTCAGGTGCGCCCCCGGGCCGATGTTTTCCGCCCCGGCCTAGGTACGGGCTACGCGCGCCCTACCACGAAGACCCCCCGTGATCTCCAGAGTTTTACGACCGGCCTACACGGGCAATGGTGGCCTGGCTTACACGGGCAATGGTGGCCTGCTAGGCGGACACCCGGGGCCGGGCACAACTAGGGCCCGGGCGACCCCCTTCTAGTGCGAAGCCACGGCGTCGTCGTCGCCGAAGACGTACGAGAGGACAGGCGGGGTGAAGAGGAAACCGGCCTGAATCAATACGAGCACGCAGCTGATCATGAACGCCGTCTCATACGGCCCCCCGATGAGCACGAACGAGGCCGTGTAGAGGAGTGAACCGAGCATCGCGAGGGACCAGGCGATTGCCGATCGGTGCAAGAGCCGCCAGACGATGAGCGCTTGAACGACGACGGCGATGAGGAATCCGCCAGCGCTCGTGAAGTCGGGATTCCCAGGGAGCAGGACGACGAGGTCGAACAGCGCCAGCAACGCGCCGAAGGTGAGGATGAGCGGGCGAGCGGGCCAGGTCAGCATGCAGCGATTGTCTCACAGCCACGCCCGGGGACCGCCTTGTCGTCCCGAGTGTTGGCGCCGCCAGGGCCACAAAGTACGCGCCAGTCTGTGCGCCACAGACAGCCCTTTTGGGCACCCCTCGGGCGGATTAGCGACGCAGGCTGGGAGATGACAAACCCGCCTACGCAATCGGGTTTTGGCTTGGCTGACGGTAGTGCCCCCGGCAAGAATCGAACTTGCGCACGTGGTTTAGGAAACCACTGCTCTTCCACTGAGCTACGGGGGCGCTACCTCAAGTCTAGAAGCGGTCAGGAGGGGCGGCTGCCGAGCTTCACGTCGACTGTGAGCGTCTTGCCGTCCCGGCGGATCTTCAGCGTCACGGTGTCGCCGGGCTGGTGGGAGTCGATCGCCTGGCTGACTCCGTCGGCGCTGTCGATGCTCGTTCCGTCGACCGCGATGATCACGTCGCCCGAGCGCAGGTCGGCCTGCGCGGCCGCCGTGCCGGGCCTGACGCCTGCGACGCGCGCGGCGGTCGAGGAGGAGTCGAGGGAGACGCCGAGGTACGCGTGCACGGCGTGGCCGTTCGAGATCAGCTGGTTCGCGATCGAGCGCACCGTGTCGGACGGGATCGCGAAGCCGATGCCGTCGCTGCCGCCCGAGTCGCTCCTGATCTGGGCGTTGACCCCGATCACCTGGCCACCTGAGCTCAGCAGCGGGCCGCCGGAGTTGCCGTGGTTGATCGCAGCGTCCGTCTGGATCGAGTCGATGATGCGGAAGCCTTCGTTGAGCGAGTCGATCGAGCGGTGCAGCGCGCTGACGATGCCGGAAGTCACGGTCTCCTCGAGGCCGAACGGGCTTCCGATCGCGACGACCGAGTCGCCGACCTCGAGCTCGCGCGAGAGACCGAGAGAAAGGGGGTAGAGCTGGGAGTCCGGCGCGTCGACCTTGATCACCGCGAGATCGGTGGAGCTGTCGCTGCCGACGACCTGGGCGTCGTAGGTCTTGCCGTTCCAGAACTTCACCGAGACGGCCTGGGCGCCGTTCACGACGTGGTCGTTCGTGACGATGTGTCCGCTCGAGTCGTAGACGAAGCCGGAGCCTTCGGCCGTCCCCGAGTCCGTGCGGACCGTGATCTCGACGACGCCGCGGTACGCGCGCCGGTAGATCGCGTTCACGGAGAGAGCGGAGGTGCTGGCAGTCGGCTCGGCGTTCTGGACGGTGACCTGTCGCACGACCGTGTCTCCGCTGGAGAGCGTCGAGTAAGCGACTGCCCCGCCGCCGGCACCGATGCAGGCTGCTGCTACGAGGGAGATGAGAAGCGGGGTGCTTGGACGGCGGGGCATGGGAGAGGGGTTCCTTTCAGTCGCTTTCGGTTGGGAATAGCCTCTATGAGAGCAATCGGTTCTAAGACCGTGCTGAGACAAGGATAAGAACTTCGTGAAAAAAAGACCCCGCTGACTGCGGGCTGGTCGTCGCAGGCAGCGGGGTCGAATCGCACAAGGGTGGGGATCCCTTATTCGATGACGGGTCCATCAGAACAGTCCCGCCTAAGAGCCATGTGAAGGTTTCCTAAGAAGACTCTAAGAGGCCGCTCGCGGCCTTGAATCTCAGGAAGTTCTCACGCTGAACACGCACAATGCGCACGTGAAGATCCTGGTCGTCGACGACGAGCGCGCAGTACGAGAGTCGCTGCGGCGGGCCCTCGAGCTGGAGGGCTACCAGATCGACCTGGCCGAGGACGGCAGCCAGGCGCTCGAGCGCCTCGAGGCCGAGGCGCAGCCGGACGCGGTCATCCTCGACGTGCTCATGCCCGGCATGGATGGGCTGGAGGTCTGCCGCACGCTCCGCCGCCAGGGCAGCCGGCTGCCGGTGTTGATGCTGACCGCGCGCACCCAGGTCGAGGACCGGGTCGAAGGGCTCGACGCCGGCGCGGACGACTACCTGACGAAGCCTTTTGCGCTCGAAGAGCTGTTCGCCCGCGTACGTGCTCTCCTGCGCCGCTCCGGTGACGACGACTCCGACGGCGAGATCCTTCGCTTCGCCGACCTCGAGCTGGACCCGGGCACCCGCGAGGTTCGGCGCGACGGCGAGCGGATCGAGCTGACGCGCACCGAGTTCTCGCTCCTGGAGCTCTTCCTCCTCAACCCGCGCCAGGTCCTGACGCGGTCGGTCATCTTCGAGCGCGTCTGGGGGTACGACTTCGGCTTCGCCTCGAACTCCCTCGACGTCTACATCGGCTACCTGCGGCGCAAGACCGAGGCCGGCGGCAAGCCGCGGCTGATCCACACGGTCCGCGGCGTCGGGTACGCGCTGCGCGAGGAATGAGCTTCCGGACCCGTCTGGCCCTGGTGTCCGCGGCGGCGGTCGGCCTTGCCGTGGTGATCGCGTCGGTCGCCGTGTTTCTCGTCGTCCGGGGGCAGCTGTTCGGGCAGGTCGACCGGGCGCTCGATAGCCGGGCGGTGGCGATCTCAGAGGAGCCGGGCGGCCTCCATCTCAACGGCGAGGGGTATCTCGACATCCCGCCTGCGCCGTTCGGCACCGAGCGCGACTTCGTCCAGGCCGTTCCGCGACAGGGGCCTGTGATCATCCAGGAGGGATACACGCGGTCGCTCCCGGTGGACGCGCGGGATCGCCAGGCCGCGGCCGGCGAAGGCGGCATCCGGTACAGCAACAAGCGCGTCGGAGACGTCGACTGGCGCGTGCTCACCATCTCCGCGAGGCCATACGCGCTGCAGGTCGCGCGGCCGCTGACGGAGGTGAACCGCACGCTGCACCGGATCACGCTCTTCCTGGTCCTGATCGCGATCGCCGGCATCGCGGTGGCGGCTCTCGCTCGGTCTCGTCGTCGCGCGGGCGGCGCTCGCGCCTGTGAAGCGCCTGACCCAGACGACCGAGTCGGTGACCGAGACGGGAGACCTTTCCGAGCGGATCGAGGTGACCAGCGAGGACGAGCTCGGCCGGCTCGCGACCAGCTTCAACACCATGCTCGCCGCGCTCGAGGACTCGAGCCGCGCACAGCGGCAGCTCGTGGCCGACGCCTCGCACGAGCTGCGCACGCCGCTGACCAGCCTGCGGACGAACATCGAGGTCCTCGCGCGCGGGAACGAGCTGTCGCAGGTCGACCGCGAGCAGCTGCTCGACGACGTGGTCGAGCAGATCGGCGAGATGACCGCGCTGATCGGCGAGTTGATGGAGCTCGCCCGCGGCCAGCGGCAGGAGGAGCGGCCCGAGGACGTGCGGCTCGACCTGATCGCCGCCGACGCTGTCGAGCGCGCCCGGCGGAACCTGCCCAACGTCGCCTTCTCCACCGATTTCGAGGAATCGCTCGTCCACGGCGCGCCTTCGACGATCGAGCGCGCCGTCGCGAACCTGCTCGACAACGCCGCGAAGTGGAGCCCGCCCGGCGGCGAGGTCGAGGTCGGCGTGCGCGACGGCGAGGTCTCGGTGCGCGACCACGGCCCCGGGATCGAGGAGGAGGACCTGCCGTACATCTTCGACCGCTTCTACCGAGCCCGCTCTGCCCGCGGCCAGCCGGGATCCGGGTTGGGCCTGGCGATCGTGAAGCAGGTGGCGGACACGCACGGCGGCCAGGTGGTCGTCGAGCGCGCCGAGGGCGGGGGCACGCGCATGCGGCTCCGCCTCAACGGCAGCAACGGCTCTTAGGCACTTCTCACCCCGTTTTCAGCTCGTTCTCAGTCCGCGCTGCTCTCCTTGGAGCTCGAAGACACGAGCAAGGAGGCATGGATGACAGCGAAGACCGCGCCCACCAGGATCGAGTCCGCACGTCGCCGCGCGGCTGCCGCGAAGAAGGGGGCGGTCGCCGCGGCCGCCCTGGCCTTCATTGCCGTCGCGCTGCTCGCGCGCGAGAGCCATCCGGGCCAGGCGAACAGCTCGTCGTCAGGCGGTCAGCCCAGCCTGAGCTCGACCTCCGAACAGAGCACCGACGACTTCGGTTTCGACTCGGGGTCGGTCGCCCCCTCCACCGCCACTCCCGATGTCCAGTCGAGCGTTTCCTGAGCCGCTCTCGTTTCGCGCGATGGGCGTCGACGTGTTCGTCGGCGGGGCGACCGATCCCGAGCAGCGCGAGATCGTCGGCTTGTTCGAAGCCTGGGAGCGTGTCTTTTCGCGCTTCCGGCCCGAGAGCGAGCTGAACCGCGTCAACAGCGCCCCTGCGGCGGTGCTGACGACCTCGAGGCTCTTTGCCTCGGTCGTGCGCGCCGCACTCGGTGCTGCCTCCGCCACAGGCGGTCTCGTCGACCCGACGCTCGGACAGGCGATCGAGGCAGCAGGCTACGACCGCGATTTCTCCCTCCTCCCGGCCGGCCACGAGCATCCGCTCGGACCGACCGCGCCCGGGCGTTGGTCGGCCCTGCGCCTTCACGGGCGGCTGCTCTCACGGCCCGTCGGCATGCAGATCGACCTCAACGGCGTCGTGAAGGGTCTGGCCGTCGACGCCTCGCTCGACCTGATTCGCGGCGACGGCTTCGTCGTTGCGGGGGGCGATGTCGCCGCCCGCGGAGGCGCTGTCGTCGGGCTGCCGCGCGGCGGCGCGCTGAGTCTCCTCTCAGGCGGCGTCGCCACGAGCGGACGTACGCACAGGCGCTGGCGACGCGGCGGCACCTGGCAGCATCACCTGATCGACCCGCGCACCGGCCGTCCTGCCCGGTCGCGCTGGGATGAGGTGACGGTGGTGGCTGCCAGCTGCGTTGCTGCCGATATCGCGGCCAAGGCCGCCTTCCTCCTCTCCCACGAAGGCCCCAACTGGCTCGACGAGCGAGGGCTCCCGGGCCGATTCGTGGCCGGAGACGAGATCGTCGAGAACCGAGCGTGGTGCGAAGCTCTTCGCTCCCAGAAGGTGAGGGCGGCATGACCTGGTATGTCGCACGCGCAGGCGGAACGCTCGCGTACCTCCTGCTCAGCTCGTCCGTCGTGGTGGGCCTGTTGCTCTCGGGGAAGGCGCACGGGAAGCGCTGGCCGCGGTTCGCGCTCGAAGACGTGCACCGCTTCCTGGGGCTGCTCACGGGCATCTTCATCCTCGTGCACGGCGGGGCGCTCCTACTCGACGGGTACATGCCGTTCTCGCTCGCCCAGCTGCTCGTGCCCGGCACCGCTCCGTACCGGCCGCTTGCGGTCTCGCTCGGGGTGGTAGCGGCCGAGCTGCTCGCCGCGCTCGCGCTCACCAATCGCTACCGCACCCGGCTCTCGTACGGGTTCTGGCGCCGCGCGCACTACCTCAACTTCGCGGTCTGGGTGCTCGCGCTCGCGCACGGGCTGACTGCGGGAACCGACAGATTCACGACCTGGGACCTCGTGCTCTACGCCGGTTCGGCGTGGATCGTCCTGAGCTTGACCGTGCACCGAGCGACCATGCACTCCGCCCGGCCGGCGGCGCGCGTCTCTTAGGCACTTCTTACCTCGTTTTCACCCCAATCTCAGGGCTCCGGTGTTAGCTGAGGATGGACAACGCAGCGAAAGGAGAGCTCGATGGACGTCAAGCGCAAGGTGATCGCCGGGGCTGCGGCTGCGCTCGCGGTCGGCGGCGCCGGTGCAGGAATCGCGGCGACGAAGCTCAGCGACTCGCCGAGCGCGGAGAGCAAGGCGATAGTCGAGGACGCCGCCAACCAGCTCGGCGTGAAACCGCAGGCGTTGAGCGACGCGATCAAGAAGGCGCTCAGCGATCGGGTCGACAAAGCTGTCGCCGCGGGCCGCCTGACCAAGGAGCAGGGCGCCGAGCTGAAGAAGCGCATCGCCGCCGACGAGTTTCCGCTCTTCGGTCCGCCTGCATTCGGCCCGCACTTCGGGGCGCCGCACCCGTTCTTCCGCGGGCTCCACGCGGCCGCCGACTACCTCGGGCTGACCGAGGCCCAGTTGCGCACACGGCTCAACAACGGCAAGACCCTGGCCCAGATCGCGAAGGCGCAGAGCAAGTCCGTCGCCGGCCTCGAGACCGCGATGCAGAAGGACGCCAAGGAGAAGCTCGACGCCGCGGTCAAGGCGGGGCGGCTCTCCAAGGAGGACGAGACGCGGGTGCTCGAGGATCTGCAGAGCCGGATCGACGACCTCGTCAACGCCCAGCTCCGGATGCAGTTCCGCGATCACCGCGGCTTCGGCTTCCGTAACCGCGGATTCGACCGCCGGTTCGACCACGCTGGTCCCCCACCGTTCATGCCCGGCGGCGTCGATACCGGCACCGGCAGCGACACCGCCGCCTGATCAAGCGGTTCTCACGCACGCGCCCGGTACGCTGGGCGCGTGCGTGACCTCGCCGAGTCCATCCGCCGCTGGCGCGCCCGGGGCGACCGGGTGGCGCTGGCGACCGTGGTTGCGACCAGGCGCTCCGCCCCGCGTCCGGTGGGGGCGAAGCTCGCCGTCTCCGAGCGCGGTGAGCTGCTGGGTTCGGTCTCCGGCGGCTGCGTCGAGAGCGACGTCGCCGTCCAGGCGGCCGATGTGCTCGCCGACGGCAAGCCCCGCCTCCTGACCTACGGGATCACGGACGACATGGCCCTGGAGGTCGGATTGCCCTGCGGCGGCGAGATCGACGTGTTCGTCGAGCGTTTCGAGGACGAGCTGCCGGACTCGTCGGAGCCCGCGGTGCAGGTGACCGTGCTGGAGGGCGACCGGGCAGGCGAGCGGCGGCTTCTCGGTCCCGACGCGATCGAGCCGGGACCGAGCCGCGTGCTCGAGCTCGACGGCGAGACGGTCTTCGCCGAAGTGCTGGGCCCGCCGCCTCGGATCGTCGCGATCGGCGCGATCGACACCGCCGAGGAGCTCTGCCGGGCGGCGAGCCGGCTGGGCTGGCGCACCGTCGTCACCGACCACCGGCCCGCGCTCACCACCCGCGAACGGCTGCCGAGCCCGGACGAGCTCGTCGTCGCCTGGCCCGACGAGGCGCTGGAGCGGCTTGCGCCGGACCGTGACACCGCGATCGTGGTGCTCACCCACGAGGAGCGGATCGACGTCCCGGCGCTCAGCGCGGCGCTGGAGAGCGGGGCGTTCTACATCGGCGCGATCGGGTCGCGGCGCACGCAGGCGAAACGGCGCGAGCGGCTCCTCGAGGCGGGAGTGGGCGAGGAGGAGCTCGAGCGGCTCTCCGGCCCGGCCGGCCTCGATCTCGGTGCGCACACTCCGGCGGAGACGGCGCTTTCCATCCTGGCCGAGATCGTGGCGGTGCGCGGCGGCCGCTCCGGCGGCCGGCTCCGCGAGGGCAGCGGGCGCATTCACAGCACGGCCTGAGTGCTCGCCGTCCTGCTCGCGTGCGCCTCGGCGGCGCTGTTCGGTGCCATGGCGGTCGCGATTCGCTTCGCGCTGCGCCGCACGGACGACCCCGTGCTCGGCGCGCTCTCGACCACGACGGTCGCACTCGCGGTGACCGTCGCGATCGGCCTCGTCTCCGCCACGGGCGAAGGCCTCCATGCCTCCGACCTCTGGCCGTTCTTGCTCGCAGGCGCCATCGCGCCGGGTCTTTCGCAGGTGCTGTTCACGCAGGCGGTGCGGCAGTCGGGCGCCGCCCGGACCGCCGTGCTGATGGGAACGGCGCCGCTCGCCTCCGTCGCGATCGCGCTGATCGTGCTCGGCGAGCCTCTGCGGGCGCCGCTCCTGATCGGCGCGGCGCTGATCGTCGCCGGCGGAGTCGCTCTGGCCGGGGAGCGCGTGCGGCCTGCGGATTTCCGGCGCCTGGGGATGCTCTACGCCGTGGCGGCGACGGTGATGTTCGCGATCCGCGACAACCTGCTTCGCTGGCTCGCGGGACACACCGACGCCCACGCGCTCGTGACGGCACCGGTGACGCTGCTCGCGGGGGCGTCGACGATCGCGCTCTACCTCGTTGCGACTCGCGGTCGAGGGTGGGCGAGCGGCTTCGGGCAGACCGTGCGGGTGTTCCTGCCGTCGGGGCTGCTCTTCGGCCTCTCGTATACGGCGCTCTTCGAGGCGTACTACCGCGGGCGCGTGACGGTCGTCGCGCCGCTCGTCGCGACCGAGTCGCTCTGGGGCGTCCTCTTCGCGGCGCTGCTCCTGAGGCGAAGCGAGCTCGTGGGGCGCCGGCTGGTGGTCGGCGCGGCGCTGATCGTGGCGGGCGGCGTGCTGATCGGCTCGTGGCGATAATTCCCGCGTGGGTTGGCTGAGCGAGCTCGTCGAGCAGCGGGGCGCCGAGGCGCTCGACCTCCACGCGCAGACGATCAATCCGCAGTTCGTCCGGCTGCTGCGGACGATCGGCTTCGACCGGCAGTGGGCCCGCGCCGAGGGCGCCTACCTCTGGGACTCCGACGGCAACCGCTACCTCGACGTGCTCGGCGGCTTCGGGATGTTCAACGTCGGCCGCAACAACCCGCGGATCCGCGAGGCGCTGGTCGAGGCGCTGGAGCTTCGGCGCCCGGGCTCGGTGCAGCTCGGCGTCGATGTGCTTCCGGCTCTGCTGGCCGAGGAGTTGCTGCGACGCGTCCCGGCGAGCCTCGAGCGGGTGCTCTTCACGAGCTCGGGCACCGAGGCGGTCGAGGCGGCGCTCAAGCTCGGCCGCGCCGCGACGGGCCGTTCGCGCGTTCTCTCCGTCGAGCACGGTTTCCACGGGCTGACGCTCGGCGCGCTATCGGCGAACGCGAGCCCGGAGTTCACCTCCCGTTTCGGGCCGCTGGTTCCCGGCTTCGAGCGCGTGCCCTGGAACGATCTTCGTGCACTGGAGCACAAGCTCGGTTCGGAGGACGTGGCCCTGTTGATCGTCGAGCCGGTTCAGGGCAAGGGGGTCAACGTCGCGCCGGACGGGTACCTCGAAGGGGCTCAGGAGCTGTGCCGCCGCTACGGGACACTCTTCTGCGTCGACGAGGTGCAGACGGGCTTCGGCCGCACCGGGCGCATGTTTGCCCTCGAGCACTGGGGGCTCGAGCCCGACCTGGTCACCGTCGCGAAGTCGCTCTCGGGCGGCTACGTGCCCGTGGGCGCGCTGCTGATGAGCTCACGGGTCTACGACGGGGTCTTCGACTCGCTGCCGAACGCAGTCAGCCACGGCTCGACCTTCGCCCCGAACGACCTCGCGATGGTGGCCGGCCTGGCGACGCTGCGCGAGCTGGACGAGCAGGGCCTGGTCGAGCGCTCGGCTGAGCTCGGCGCGGAGCTGCTCGACCGCACGAGGCCGCTGGTCGAGCGCTCCGAGGTGGTGCGCGACGTGCGCGGTCTCGGCCTGATGTGGGCGATCGAGTTCGAGGAGCCGCCGGGCGGCTCCCGCACCTGGAAGCTGCTCGAGCGGATCCAGCCCGGGCTCTTCTCGCAGCTCGTGGTGGTGCCGCTCTTCCGCGACCACCGCATCCTCAGCCAGGTGGCCGGGCACGGGCTGAACGTCGTGAAGGCGCTGCCGCCACTCGTGGTCACCGAGGACGACCTCGACTGGTTCGTTTCTGCTCTCGAGGACACGATCACACGGGCCGAGCGCATGCCCCGAGCGCTCGTCCGCTTCGCCCTCGGCGCGGCCCGGGCCGGGCGGACGCCGCGGCGGCGAGTCGCGCGCGTCTAGTTCTACCCCTCGGTCGGCTCCCAGCGGAAGTAGCGCAGCGCCACGATCACGCCCAGCGCGCCCCATGCCGCGACGACGGCGACATTCGTCCCCTGGGTCCAGATCGCCTCGCCGTGCAGCATCACGTTGCGCGTCAGCCGGAGGAAGTAGGTCAGCGGCAGCACGTCGGCGATCCCGCGCAGCACGGAGGGGAAGTGGCGCGGCGAGAAGAAGGCTCCCGCGATGAACGCCGTCGGCAGGTAGATCGCATTCACGACCGCGGAGGCGCCCTCGGCGCTGCGGATCAGCGCCGTAATGCCGACTCCGAGGCCACAGAACGCGATCGCGCCGAGCAGCAGGGCGAGCACCAGCGACCCGAGGCGGTCCGGGACGGGGATCCCGAAGAGCACCCGTCCCAGGAAGATGATCCCGACGACCTCGAGCGCGAAGGCGAGCAGGAAGGCCGAGAGCAGCGCGGAGACGTAGGTCCAGGCAGGAAGGGGAGTGGCCCGCAGCCGCTTCAGGATCCCGTTCTCGCGCCGGATCACGAGCACGATCGCAAGGCCGGCGAACGCGATCGAGATCGCGCCGTAGCCGATCATCCCCGCCTCCAGGAATCTCGACCCCTTGACGCCGTCGACCGTGTCGTCGCCGTACGTGGAGCCGAGCAGGACGAAGAAGATCATCGGCAGCAGGAAGGTGAAGAAGGCGAGCTCGCGGCTGCGCGTGTAGAGCAGCAGCTCGGTCTTGATCTCGTGCCAGAGCACTCTCATCGCGTCTCGGCCTCCTCCGTCAGCGAGAGGTAGACCTCCTCGAGGGTGGGACGGCGGACGACGAGGCCGTCGAGCTCCCTCCCCTGGCCCAGCGCCTGCTCGGTCAGCTCGTGCAGAAGCCTCGTGGGCTCGTCGGTGTGGAGCACCACCTCGCGGCCGTTGTCGCGGTAGCGGATCTCCGTCTGGTGCACGGCGCCGGTCAGCTCGGCGGGCGTGCCCGAGGCGACGATCTCGCCCTGCCGCAGCACGGCGACGCGGTCGGCCAGCTGCTCGGCCTCGTCGAGGTAGTGCGTGGTGAGCAGGATCGTCTTGCCGAGGCTGCGCAGGCCGCGGATCGTCTCCCAGGCGCGGCGCCTCGCGGCGGGGTCGAAGCCGGTGGTGGGCTCGTCCAGGAAGATCAGCTCGGGGTCGCCGACGAGCGCCAGGCCGAGATCCAGGCGGCGGCGCTGACCGCCGGAGAGCCGACGCACGCGGGTGTCCCGCTGCTCCTCCAGGCCGACGAGCGTCACCACCTCGTCCAGCGGCCGGGGCTGTTCGTAGTAGCCGGCGAAGACGCGCGAGCATCTCCGCGACCGTGAGCGTCTCGTACATCGCCGACGACTGCAGGACGACGCCGATCTGCTCGCGCCAGTCGCCGCCGGCAGTCGCCGGGTCGACGCCGAGCACCTCGACCTCTCCGCCGTCCCGCTTGCGGTAGCCCTCGAGGATCTCGACCGTGGTCGTCTTGCCCGCGCCGTTGGGCCCCAGCAGCCCGAAGACCTCGCCGCGGGCGACCTCGAAGCTGATCCCGCGCACCGCTTCGAGCGCGCCGTACGATCTGCGCAGGTCGCGGACGGCGATCGCGCTCATTCGGGGAGGTCGATCGCGACCATGGCGCCCGGCGGGAACGCGGGCTCAGGGCCGCCGGTGAGCGCGGCGGCGATCTGCGAGCAGTCGGGCTGGTGGGCCACGACGACCACCGTCTCACCGCGCTCGCCGGCCGCGGCGCGGACGGCGTCTGCGGTGGCCCCCGGGGCAAGCCGCTCGTCGGGCTCGGCCTCGAGGCCCGCCGGCCGGGCCAGCTCCTGTCCCGTCTCCCGCGCTCGGAGCAGCGGGCTCGTGAGCACCGCGTCCGGCCTCACGCCCGTCGTCCGCGAGGCGCTTGCCCAGCGCCCGCGCGGTCTCGCGGCCGTCGGCTGTCAGCGGCCGCAGCTCGTCCGGCTCGCCGTCGGCAGCCTCCGCGTGGCGTACGAGGTAGAGCTGCACGCGCCGGAGCATAGTGGCCGCGCGGCGTGCTGCTAGGAGCGGAACTCGCGGCGCGGCTCGCCGACGTACTCGGCCGAGGGCCGGATGATCTTGTCGTCCGCCTGCTGCTCGAGCACGTGCGCCGACCAGCCTGCGACACGGCTCGCCGCGAACAACGGCGTGAAGAGGTCGTTCGGGACGCCGAGGTAGCGGTAGACCGAGCCCGAGTAGAGGTCGACGTTCGGGTAGAGGCCCTTTTCCTCGAAGACGGTGCGCTCGGTCGCCTCGGTGATCGCGTACCAGTTCGGCTCGCCTGCCTCCTCGGACAGCTCCTGCGAGATCCGCTTGAGGATCGTCGCGCGCGGGTCGTAGGCGCGATAGAGCGGGTGGCCGAAGCCGAACAGCTTCTCCTTGCGCTCGAGGGCCGCCTGGACCTCGCCGGGGGCGCGGTCGGCTGACCCGATCCGCTCGAAGAGCCTCATCGCCGCCTCGTTCGCTCCGCCGTGGAGCGGGCCGCTGAGCGCGGCGATCGCGGCGACCACGGCCGCGGTGAGATCGGCGCCGGTGCCCGCGACGACGCGGGCGGCGAACGTGGACGCGTTCAGCTCGTGCTCGGCGTGCAGGATCATCGCGACGTCGAAGGCTCGAGCGTCGCGCTCGCTCGGCCGCTCGCCGCGCAGCATCGCGAGGAAGTTCTCGGAGTAGGAGAGCCCGGGGTCGGGCGCGACGGGCTCGAGGCCCTCGCGCCGGCGCTGGTAGCGGGCCACGATCGTCGGCAGCTGGCCGATCAGCTGCGCCGGCGTGGCGTCCTGCAGCGTCGAGACCGCGGTCCGGAGCACGTCCATCGGCGGCGCGTCGGCCGCCTGGCGGTCGATCGCCTCCTCGGTCGCGGCAGGCAGCCCCCGGAGCTCGGCCAGCTCGCGCCGGAACGCCTCCAGTGCCTCGGTCGAGGGCGCGTCGCCCTCGAGCAGCAGCAGCGCCGTCTCCTCGTAGGTCGAGCGCTCCGCCAGGTCGGCGATGTCGTAGCCGCGGTACATCAGCACGCCCTCGTCGGGGTCGATCGAGCAGATCGCCGACTCGGCGACGATCACCCCGGACAGCTGGACGGACTTCTTGGGCATGGGCGGGAAGGCTATCGTCGGCCTGTGCGCACCCTGCGTTACGTCGTCGCGGACGTGTTCACCGACCGTCCGCTGGCCGGGAACCAGCTCGCCGTGTTCACCGACGCGCGGGAGGTTGCCGAGGACGAGATGCAGCTCCTTGCCCGCGAGTTCAACCTGTCCGAGACCGTGTTCGTGCTGCCGGCCGAGGCTGACGGGCACGCGAAGGTACGCATCTTCACCCCCGTCGCGGAGCTCCCGTTCGCGGGGCATCCGACGCTCGGGACGGCGTTCGTCCTCGCCGGGCCGATGCAGCTCCCGGAGATCCGGCTCGAGATGGGGATCGGGACGGTGGAGGTCACGCTGGAGCGGGACGGGAACCGGATCGTCTTCGGCTGGATGAAGCAGCCGATCCCGACCTGGGAGGTCGTCGACGACGCTGCGGTGTACCTGGAGGCTCTCGGAGTCGAACGCTCGGAGCTTCCCGTCGAGGTCTACGACAACGGCATCCGCACGCTCTACGTGATGCTCGGGTCCGAGGACGAGGTAGCCGCGTTGCGGCCCGACCTTGCGACTCTCGCGGAGCTGCCCGTCTTGCACACGGATTGCTTCTCCGGCGCCGGCGGGCGCTGGAAGTCGCGGATGTTCGCTCCCGCAGACGGCGTTCCCGAGGATCCGGCGACCGGCTCGGCAGCCGGCCCGCTCGCGGTACACCTGGCGCGCCACGGGAAGATCGGGTTCGGCGAAGAGGTCGAGATCTCTCAGGGCGCCGAGGTAGGGCGCCCCTCCACGCTCCACGCCCGCGTCGCCGGCTCGGCGGAGGCGGTGGAGCAGGTCGAGGTGGGCGGCTCGGCGGTGATAGTCGCCCGAGGCGAGTTCCGCCTGCCCTGATCGACAAGTAACAGACTGTTACAAGCACTCGGGCCCGCCGAAACGGCTTTCCAAGTGCGGTTCAGACCTTCAAGTAACAGACTGTTACTTGGATTTCAGGCGAAGGCGACGGCTTGGATTTCCGGTAGCTCGACCACCAGGGCTCGCCAGAATCGGCCGCCGTCCTCGGAGAGGTAGAGGCGGTTGCGGGCCGCGTAGAGCATCAGGTCGGGATCGTCCTCGGCGACCGCGACCGCACGGCCTGCCGGCAGGCCGCCGCCGGATTCGCGCCAGGTGCGGCCGGCGTCGTTCGAGACCACGAGCGGCGGCCGCCGCTCCACGACGGCGACCACCGTCGACCCGGTGGCTGCAGCCGCGACGAGCAGCGGCAGCGAGACCTCGACGCCCTGCGGTCGAACATCGCAGTTGACGAGGCCGAGCACCATCTCCTCGTCGAGGTCGACCTCGAAGACGCCGTCGATCGTCTGCACAAGGGCTCTCACGGCACCCGGCGCGCGAGCAGGCCCGCCACGAGCGCCGTCGCCCTCCGGGCGGCGGGCACGGGCGCGTGCCCCGTCGAGCGCGAGAGCAGGTAGGCGGCCGAGAACGCGTCGCCGGCGCCGGTCGGGTCGACCTCGCCGCCTGCCGATTGCGCCGGCACGCGCTCGAGCTTTCCGTCCGCCAGCACGAGCGACCCACGTGAGCCGAGCGTGACCACGACCTCCGGCACTCCGAGCGCGCGCAAGGCCGCCGCGTCCGGCTCGCCCACGAGCACCCGCGCCTCCTCCTCGGCCAGCTTGAGGATCGAGACGTTCGTCAGCACCTCCGGGTCGTAGTCCGCGTCGAGCTCGAGCGGCCCCGTCCGCGCCGGCCTCACGAGACCCTGCCCGTCGAACGAGACATGCCGGTCGCGGGCCAGCTCGGCCAGCGTCTCGGCCGGGAAGTCGGATCGCGCCAGTGCGCCGACGTGCACCCAGTTCGCACGCTCGAGCCCGTAGAGGTCGGCCGCGCCCCAGGGATCGCCGAGCGCCTCCACGCTCATCACGCGCCGGTCGCCTTCGTAGCGGAACGAGAACGTGGCCGTCGAGGAGCCGCCCCGCCAGAGCACCGGCAGGCCGAGCCGCACCAGCGGGGTCAGCAGCGAGTCGCGGTCGGAATCGGCGCACTTGGCCCCGACGAGCGCCGGCCGGCCGAGCACGCGCAGGGCCCGGGCCGCATGGAAGGGCGCGCCGCCCGCGCGGGGCGGCCCCCCGTCAACGAGGTCGCGCGAGAGGTTCCCGACGACTGCGAGCGGCCGCACGGAGCGAATCTACCCAGGCCGCGAGCAGCGTCAGGCAAAAGGCGACCGCGAAGCTCGGCAGCGAGGCCGTCAGCCGCGCGTGCCCAGGATTCAGGTGCTGCACGAGGTCGGTCCACCAACTCGGGCCCTGGGGCGAGAGCCACTGGTAGAGCCCGAAGCCGATCACCCAGGCGGCGAGCCGCTCGACCCGCACCGCCGGCGCCTCGAAGATGTCCTGCTCGGAGTAGTGCGCCCCGCGCACGAGCCAGTCCGCGAGCAGCACCGCGAAGAGCGGCACGAAGACCGACCCGAGCAGGTAGAGGAAGGTCAGGTAGTTCCCGAGGTCGATGAGGATCGCCCCGCCGGTCGCGGTCACGGCGACGATCACGATCAGGAGCCGCTGCGAGACGCGCGGCATCACGTTCTGCAGCGAGACCGCGGTGGAGTAGATGTCCGCAAACGCTTCGTCGCTCTCGTCCACGGTCAGCATCAGCAGCGCGACCACCGCGAGCGCGCTGCCGCTCGCCACTGCGGCCGGAATCTGCGACGGCTCGCTCAGGTCGCGCGAGAGCACGAGCAGCGAGCCGAGCCCGAAGCACCAGAGGGTCGGCACGAAGTAGCCGACTCCCGGCCCCGAAGAACGCACCGCGGCGGTCGCGCGCGAAGCGCGTGTAGTCGGCCGCGAGCGGCGTCCAGGAGATGATGTTCGCGATCACGAGGTCGATGCCCTGGCCGAGCGAGACTCCGCCGGTGCCGTCGGCCCGCCAGAGCCCGTGCAGGTTCGCCTTGTCGAGTGCCCACCAGGTCAGGTAGGCGATCGAGGCCGCGACGGCCCAGACGGCGAACTTCTTCAGATAGCGGCGGACGAAGCCGATCGGGCCGAGCAGGCCGAGCGCCAGTGAGATCGCGCCGAAGACCAGCGCCCAGAGCCAGCGGGCCTCGAAGCCGAAGACGCGCTCGGACAGCGCCGCGGCCGCGGTCGAGATGATGATCAGCTCGAAGGTCGACCAGCCGAGGTTCTGGGCGACGTTCAGCACCGTCGGCGCATACGACCCGCGGCGTCCCAGCGGCGCTCGCAGCAGCACCATCCCCGGCACCCGCCCGTCGGCGCCGATCATCGCCGCGAGCCCGAGGAGGATGCTGCCGGCGACCGCCCCGATCACGATCGCCACCAGCGCCTGCTCGAGCGAGAGCATCGGCACGAGCCCGGCCGCCGCGACGATCACGAGCAGGCTCACCGAGAGGTTGCCCCAGAGCAGCGGTCAGGTCGAACAGACCGAGCACCCGCAGGCGCTCGGGCACCGGGCGTGATTCCCCAGGAAGGCGTGCGCTCGTCCACCGCGGCGAGGCTAGCGCGCGCCGGGCACGGCGCGCGAATCGGGTGGCTAGCTCTGCTTCGCGGGAGCCGAAAGCGCCGCGACCGCGCCGAGCCCGACGAACACCGAGCCGGACACGTAGCGCTGAACCTTCGGGAAGCGCGTGCTGCCGCGCAGCCGCTCGCCGAGGGTGCCGGCCACCAGGGCCCAGCACCCGTCGCTGAGGGCTCCGAGGCAGGCGAAGATGAGGCCGAGGACGAGGATCTGGGCCCAGACGGCTCCCTGCGCGGAATCGACGAACTGGGGCAGGAATGCCAGGAAGAAGAGGGCCGTCTTCGGGTTGAGCACGTTGACCACGATCCCCTGGCGGTAGAGGCTGCCGTGGCTCCGCGCCACGCGGGCCCCCTCCTCGGTCGCGGGCTCGAGCCCTGCCAGCCGCCTGATCCCGACGACGATCAGGTAGGCCGCGCCCAGGTACTTGACGACGTTGAACGCCAGCGCCGAGGAGGCGAGCAGCGCCGAGAGCCCGATCGTCGCCGCCGCGATGTGGACGAACGTCCCGGTCGTGATACCGGCCACCGAGGCCAGACCGGCCCTGCGCCCGTACGAGACGCTCTGCGTGACGATGTAGAGCACCGAGGGGCCTGGGACGATCAGGAGCAGCAGGGCCGCCCCGACGAAGAGCGCGAGCCGAGACGGGTCGACCATGGAACGACGATACCGTTCGCACCCGTGCCCGAGAGAGCTCCCACGATCGTCGCGATGGGCGGGCTGAGCTGGGAGGACGCCGAGCTCCGCCTGCTCGAGGACTACTTCCTCGGCCTCGCCGGCCGCGAGCAGCCGCGCATGCTCTTCGTCCCGACCGCGGTCGGCGACGGCGCCGAGCACACGCTGTGGGCATACACCCAGCTGGGCGACCGCGCCCGGGTCTCACACGTGCCCTTTTTCCCGTGGCCGCCCTCCGGCCTGCGCGAGCTCGTGCTCGAGCAGGACGTGATCTACGTCTCCGGCGGCAACACGGCAAACGCGCTCGCGATCTGGCGCGTGCACGGGTTCGACGCGATCCTGCGCGAGGCCTGGGAGGCAGGCGTGGTCCTGGCCGGGTGGAGCGCGGGCATGATCTGCTGGTTCGAGGCCGGGGTGACCGACTCGTTCGGGCCGCAGCTGGAAGGGATGCGCGACGGGCTCGGCTTTCTGCCCGGGAGTGCATGCCCCCACTACGACGGCGAGGCGGAGCGGCGTCCCGTCTACACGAAGCTCGTCGCCGAGGGCTTCCCGCCCGGCCTGGCCGCAGACGACGGCGTCGCCCTGCGGTTCGAGAGCACGGACCTGGCCGAGGCGGTCAGCGTTCGGCCCAACGCCCGCGCCTACCGCGTCGGCGCGGAGGGCGAAGAGCCCATCGAGCCCCGTCTCCTCAGCGGGCCTTGAACCGCGTCGCCTCCTCGGAGCCGCCGGTCGCATCACCCGCGCTGTAGGAGTGGGCTCCGGCGCCGGCGAGCTGGCCCGCGTCGACGATCAGGTACTCCTCGCGGATCGGCCTCCCGTCGAACCAGCACTCGAGAATCTCGCGAGTGCCCGCTGCGTAGCGCGTCTGGGCCGAGAGGCTCGAACCGGAGATGTGCGGCGTCATCCCGTGGTGGGGCATCGTCCGCCAGGGGTGATCGGCCGGCGCCGGCTGCGGGAACCAGACGTCGCCCGCATAGGCGGCCAGCTGACCCGACTCGCAGGCGGCCGCGACGGCGTCCCGATCGCAGATCTTCCCGCGGGCGGTGTTGACGAGATACGCGCCGCGCTTCATCCGGCCGATCAGCTCCGCGTCGAAGAGGTGCTCCGTCTCGGGATGGAGCGGCGCGTTGATCGTGACCACGTCGCAGACCTCCACGAGCGACTCGACGTCCGGGTGGTAGGTGACGCCCAGCTCCTCTTCCGTCTCCTTCGGGAGCCGGTGCCGGTCGGTGTAGTGGAGACCGACCTCGAACGGCTTCAGCCGGCGCATGACCGCCGAGCCGATGCGCCCTGCTCCAACGGTTCCCACCTGCATGCCTTCCAGGTCGTACGAGCGGGACACGCAGTCGGCGATGTTCCAGCCCCCGTCGACGACCCACTGGTACGACGGGATGTAGTTGCGCACGAGGGCCAGGATCGCCATCACCACGTGCTCGGAGACGCTGATGCTGTTGCAGTAGGTCACCTCGGCGACGGTGATGCCGCTGTCGATCGCCGCCTGGAGATCGACGTGGTCCGAGCCGATTCCCGCGGTCACGGCGAGCTTGAGGTCGGGCGCCTTCGCGATCCGCTCGGCGGTCAGGTACGCGGGCCAGAACGGCTGCGAGATCACGATCTCGGCCGATGGGAGCTCCCGCTCGAAGACGGAGTCGGGCCCGTCCTTGTCGGCGGTGACGATCAGCTCGTGGCCGCGCTCCTCGACGAAGCTCCGCAGGCCGAGCTCGCCGGACACGCTTCCGAGCAGGTCGCCCGGAGTGAAGTCGATCGCCTCGGGAGTCGGCGTCGTCTGGCCGCCGTAGTAGCCCTCGATCTTCGGAATGCCGTCTCGCGCGTACTCCGGCGGGTAACCGGTCACGGGATCGTCGTAGAGCACACAGAGGATGTTCGCCATGGGGTCTGCTCCATCGGTTGGCGTTGCGACGTCCCGGTGGAGGCACGTCGGGCCGGTGTTGGTCGCCGGCCGGGGCGCAGCCTAGAGGATCACTCGCCGTCGGTCGCCGACGGTCGTTCGCCGGCGCGACAGAAGCTGGTTTACTTCGCCGGCCGATGCGACCGGAGGACGTCTACGAGCTCCGCTGGGCCGCCGATCCGCGGATCGCGCCCGACGGGACGACTGTCGCCTACGTCGCCTGGGCCGTCGATCGGGAGGAGAACGATTACTCGAGCTCGATCTGGCTCGCTCCCCTCGACGGCTCCGAGCCGGCGCAGCCGTTCACGTCGAGCGGGAAGCAGGACGCCGCTCCTCGCTGGTCTCCGGACGGCAACCGTCTGGCCTTCGTGTCGAACCGGGCCGGCAAGACCAAGCAGCTGTACGTGATCCCGGTGACGGGCGGCGAGGCACGCCGGCTCACCGATCTCGCCGAGGACGTTACCGAGCCGGTCTGGTCGCCCGACGGGACGCGACTGGCTTTCACCGTCCGCGTCCGTGACCCCGAGTACGACGAGGAGGACGAGAAGCGACGGCGCCCCCGGCGGTTCACGCGACTGCAGTTCAAGCTCGACAGCGAAGGCTGGATCGGTGATCGCCGCCGTCACGTCTTCACCGTTCCCGCCGACGGCTCGGAGCCGCCCACGCAGGTCACGCACGGCGACTACGAGGACGTCAACCCGCAGTGGTCTCCGGACGGCCGGCGCATCGTGTTCGCGTCTGCGCGCCAGGACGACTGGGACGTCGAGATGTTCAAGGACCTTCACCTCGTCGGCGTCGAGGGCGGTGAGCCGGTGGCGCTCACGAAGGGGGACGCGTGGTACGAGGCTCCGGCCTGGTCGCCGGACGGATCCTCGATCGCCTGCCGCTTCGGCCCGGGCGGCTTCGACTTTCCGCGCCACGGCCAGATCGCCGTGCTCGACGCGGGGACCGGCGAGCCGCGGCTCCTGACGACCTCGCTCGACCGGAACTGCGCCCCGTACCCCGAGGTGCGCGAGCCGGTGTGGGACGGCGACTCGGTGCTGTTCGTGCTGGAGGACAGCGGCAACAGGCCCCTGTACCGGGTGCGCGCCGACGGAAGCGCCCCGCCCGAGCCCGTGGTGGACGGCGAGCTGAGCATCGCGGGGTTCGACTGCGTCGGCGGGCAGATCGTGCATGCCGCGTCTCTGCCGACGACTCCCTCGGAGCTGTACCTGGGCGACACGCGGCTGACCGAGGTCACGACGCCGTTCACGAGCGGACGCGAGCTCGCAGAGCCCGAGCGGTTCACGGCGGTCTCGGCCGACGGCTCGGAGGTCGAGGCCTGGCTGATGCGGCCGCTCGGCTTCGACGCCTCGCGCCGCTACCCGGTCCTGCTGAACGTCCACGGCGGCCCCTTCTCGCAGTACGGGAACACGTTCTTCGACGAGTTCCAGGTCTACTCCGAGGCGGGCTACGTCGTCGTCTACTCGAACCCGCGCGGCTCGTCCGGGTACAGCGAGGAGTGGGGCAGGGCGATCCGCGGGCCGGTCGAGGACGGGCCCGGCTGGGGCACCGTCGACTACGAGGACGTCATGGCGGTCGTCGACGAGGCGCTCCAGCGGTTCGACTTCTGCGACCCCGAGCGCCTGGGCGTGCTCGGCGGCTCCTACGGCGGCTACATGACCTCGTGGATCGTGGGGCACACCGACCGCTTCCGCGCGGCCTGCTCGGAACGGGCGGTGAACAACTTCGTGCTCGAGGGCGGCTCGAGCGACATCAGCCACGCGACGAAGAGCTTCGTCGGCGCCCACTGGTTCGAGGCGCCCGAGGCTTACCTCAAGCTCTCGCCCTCGAGCTATGCGGCGGACATCACTACGCCGCTCCTGATCCTGCACTCGGAGGACGACCTCCGCTGCCCGATCGGGAACGCGGAGGACCTGTTCGCGATCCTGCGCATCCTGCGGCGTGAGGTCGAGCTCGTGCGCTTTCCGGTGGAGTCGCACGAGCTGACACGGTCGGGCTCGCCGGTCCACCGCCAGATGCGCTTCGACGTGATCCTCGAGTTCTTCGAGCGCCACCTGAGCCCGGGCGAGGTGCGCGAGCCCGAGCGCACCGCGGTCGGCTAGGCCCGCCGCTCCAGCCCGAGCACGTCGGGCCGGTGGTAGTGCCCGACCGGGTCGAAGCGCTGCCGCTCCTCCGCGAGCCGCTGGGGGTCGAGCTCGGCGTAGAGGATCCCCTCCTCGTCGTAGAGCGGCCCTGCGAGGTAGGCGCCGTCGGGCCCGAGGATGGCCGAGCCGCCCCGGCCGATCACGTCGATTCCGTCCAGGAGCGAGCGCAGCGGGAAGTCGTCGGGGTAGCTGGCGGCGCGCTGGAAGTGCGAGGGCGCGATCACGAACGCGCGGGACTCGCGCGCGATGTGGACGAGCGTCGACTGCCACGCGTCGCCGTCGTCTGCGGTCGAGGCGATGTACAGCTCGACCCCGGACTCGTAGAGGGCGAAGCGCGCGAGCGGCATGTAGTTCTCCCAGCAGATGAGACCGCCGATGCGGCCGAGCGGGGTGTCGACGGCCTCGAGCCCGCCGCCGTCTCCGGGTCCCCAGACGAGCCGCTCGTGGTTCGTGGGCACGAGCTTGCGGTGCTTGAGCGCGAGCTCCCCGTCGGGAGAGTGGTAGAGGAGCGTGTTGTAGAGCGTGCCGGGCCGAGCCGGGTCCCGCTCGGTCACGCCCGTCACGAGCCAGAGCTCGTTCTCACGTGCGATCTCGCCGAGCCGCCGCTCGGCGGGCCCGGGGATGTCGACCGCCTCGCGCGCGAGCAGCGCGAACGCCTCCTTGGCCCTCTCGTCGCCCCAGCCGGCCAGGGCCTTCGCCCAGGCCGACGAGGGGTAGACGGGAACGAACGCCTCGGGGAAGACCGCCAGCCCGGCTCCCTTGCCCGCAGCCTCAGCCGCGCCGGCGGCGAGCTTCTCGATCGTCGCGTCGCGGTCGAAGACGACCGGCTCGAGCTGGGCGCACGCGACGGTGACGGGCTCGCGCATGCGCCGATTGTGGCGCTAGCGGCGCCGCACGCGCAAGACGGCTTGCATGCCGAGCGAGCGGTGGTCGGCGACCGAGCACCAGAGCCTGTAGCGGCCGGGCAGAAGCGCGACCTCGATCGTCGTGCGCCGGCCGGGCTTCGTCAGCGGCATCCGGTAGGTGCGGGTGCCGCCGAGGCGGCGCAGGCGGAGGTCGTGCACGTCCTCGCCGTCGTTCTGCAGCTCGATCTCGACCTTCCCAGCCTTCACCGAGGGCCGCGAGAGCACCAGGTGGAACTCCTGCGCGCTCACGCCGAGCCGGGCAGGGGAGGGATGCCAGCTCAGCGCGGTGGCGAGGCCGACGATCCCGATCAGCCTGTTCATGCCACGAGCGAGGGCCTGGCGAACGAGCGCGCATGCGGGATGACCGCGGCGGCGTCCGTTCCGAACCACTGTTCCAGGAGCGCGGAGTAGACCCCGCGGAAATCGGCCGTGGGACGGAGGTTCCCGTCCGGGTCGAGGTTGTTGACGCCCGGGAACTCGCCGACCATCTGTCCGCGCGCGCGTGCGCCGATCAGGAACGCCGTGCCGGCGGCGCCGTGGTCGGTGCCGTCGCTGCCGTTCTCCTCCGCCCGGCGCCCGAACTCCGACCAGACGAGCGTCAGGACGCGGTTGGCGAGGCCGCGCGCCTCGAGGTCGCGCTGGAAGGCCAGCAGGCTCCTCGCGGTCACGTCCAGACCGTCCGCCAGCGCCTTCGGCTGGTCGGAATGGGTGTCGTACGAGCCGGGGGCGGTGATCGCGACACAGCGAAGCGGGAGGTTGGCGGCCAGCATCGCGGCCAGGCCGGCAAGCTGGCGCGGGAACGAGTCGTCGACGTCCGGGTACGCGACCGGGCTGCCGTAGCCGTGGTCGCTGCTCTTTGCGAAAGGCGCGAGCTGGCGGCGCAGCCGGTCGGACTGCGCGGTTGCCTTCGCCGCCTGGTTCAGGAACGGATCCTTGCGCCGGGCCCCGAGATGCGCCATCGCTCCGAGCATCCGGCTCTCCACCTCGCCCCAGACCCCGGGCGCTCCGAACGTGTACTCGTTCGGTGCCGCCAGGGAGGCCACGGGCACTCGCGTCGAGGCGAGCGAAGGCTGCAGCTGGTAGTCGAGGGAGAGTCCCTGAAGCGGGTTGTCCCGGCTGCCGGCGTGATCGAGGTAGCGGCCCATCCAGCCGCTGGCGAGCCTCGCGTCGGTTGCGCCGACCTCCCAGAAGTGGCGCGAGGTGAAGTGGGACTGATCCGGGTGCGTGTAGCCGACCGCCGGCAGGACGCTCACCTTCTTCTCCGCGTGGAGCGTGGCCAGCGGTTTCATCGACGGGTGCCAGTAGAGCCGGCTGTCCTCGGTGAACGGGGTCCCGTCGGCCGCGTCGAGCTTGAGCTTCGGGCGCAGCTTCCGGTAGGTGTCGTCGAGGGCCGGGTACAGGACCGAGAGCGAGTCGGTGCCGCCCGGCAGGAAGACCGAGACGAGGACGGGCTTGGCGGGCCCGGAGGCGGCCTGGGCGATGCCCTCCTCGAAGAGCCCGAGCTTGCCGAGGCCGTAGACCGAGAGCGCGAGGCCGAAGGCTCCCGAGACGAACGACCGGCGGTCGAGCCCCGTTCCCGCCGGCATCGGCATTCCCGGCTCGATCGCCGGGAGCCCGCGGCCCGCTTCGGCGGCCGCCCTGCGGACGAGCGAGGCCCGGGTGAACTCGTCGCAGTGGTGGCAGGAAGAGGCCATCAGCAGGTCTGGAGGTCGGGGGACGAGGCGAGCAGCTGCCGGAGCGCGTTCTCGACGAGCGCCGGGTACTGCTCCTTCTTCCACGATGAGTGGGCGTCGGAGAGCGCTCGATGGGCGAAGTGCTTCAGCTCCGTGTGGGTGCGGGCGGTGACCGAGGGGCCGCCCAGGAAGTTCTCGGCGCGATGGACCAGCTTGGCCGCGTTGTTCGGCAGCTTCACCTTGCCGCTGTCGAGCGCATGAGGCCGGATCGCGTACGAGGCGATGTACCAGCGCGCGCGGAAGGTGGCGGTGTCGAGCCAGCGGCTGTCGTCCCAGCCCGAGACGTTCGGCGGGTAGAAGAGCTGCTGGCCGGCCAGACTCATGAGCCACGTCCAGGAGTCGGTGTCGATCCCGCGCTTGAGGCCGCGCAGAAGCCCGGCGGTGTAGAGCGCCGGCGACTTGACCATTCGCGGGCCCTCGTACAGGGCCGGGTGGCGAAGGATCGCCTCGACCACCGGGCGGATCTGGTGGCCGCTGCTCACGTAGATGTGCTCGAGCGCCCGCTTCGTCCCCCTTTTCGGGGGCACCGGGACGAAGTAGCTCCAGAGCTTCGTGACGAAGAAGGACGCGTGCAGCCGGTGGTGGACGCACAGCCGGGCCGAGTCGCGCCAGTCGAAGTGGCCGCGGTGGCCGAAGATGGTCTTCATGCCGGTGTCGTGGCGGTCCTTGTCGAAGCGGAAGCGGACCGGTCCGAGATTGTTGCTCCAGTCGTTCCGCCAACCGGTCAAGGCGCGCGCCTGCTGGCGCACGTCGTGCTCGGTGTAGCCGCGATCGGCGCCGAGGGTGAAGAGCTCCATCAGCTCGCGCGCGTAGTTCTCGTTGGGCGACCAGCGGGTGTTCTCGGTGCCCGAGAGCCAGAGCAGCATCGCCGGGTCCTTCGTCACGCGGGTCAGCAGGTCCGAGAAGGAGCCGAGCCCGTGCTCCCGGAAGAGCCGGTTCTGGCGCAGCATCAGCCGGGCCGAGTCGACCCCCTCGCGCGAGGTGGCGAACCAGTCGTGCCAGACCAGCGTCATCCGCTCGACGAGCGGCGCCGTCGTCCGGACCATCCGGTCGAGCCACCAGAGCTGGTCGTGGCCCCACCGGTCGTAGGGCGCGAGGCTCCGGCCGTCGCCGTCGTGCGGCCTCGGGCCGCGCAGCCGCCCGCTGCGCGGGTGGGTCAGCGAGTGCACCGCTCCGTGGAGACCGAGCCTGGCGAGCTTCTCGGCCTCTCCCGGGCGTGGGCCGAAACCGGCACGCCAAAGGAGGCGTTCTGCCTGCGGCTTGCCGAAATGTCCCCGGTATACGGGAGGCGGCATGGTTTCCTTATCGGCCGTTACGCCGATGGGTTGAACGCTCGTTCGGGCTAGGCGGCCGGTTCCCTGCCAAGCGGCGGAAATACCGGCAAAAAAGCGCCTAGAGCATCGCCCAGGCGAGACCTACAAGCGCCCGCGCGAGAAGGAGCCCAGCAGGAGGAGCACCAGCACGATGATCAGGATGATCCAGAGAATCGACACGGAGGGAGCTCCCTTCGTCGACGGCGTCGTGTTCGAGAGACAACGCTCCCGCGGCCGACGCGGTTACGGCGAGGAAACCTTGGTCCTTCGGCGACGCGCGAGCTGCGAGCCGGCGAGGTAGCCCAGGATCGCGAGCGCAAAGGGAACGACGTCCGGCCAGCTCTGGTCGTTGCTGAAGATGACCTCGGTGAAGAGGATCCCGATCGCGAACCCCACGATCGCGCCGAGGATGCCAACGGCCACAGTCAACCCGGCGAGCTTAACGCAGTCTTAATGCGCCGCAACAGGGGCTGAACATCGCCCGGCTAGAACTACGAACTGTGGCTGGACGCTTGCGCCTGATGTACGCCGCCGGGCTCGTGATCGCCGCCATTCTCGGTGGAGGTCTCGCGCTCGGCGGCGCGGCGTTACTCGGGGGAATCGGCACGTCGACGACGATCGTGCGTGAGGTGGTTCCGGTCGCTGCCGAGCCCGTCCAGGCCGCGAGCAGCTCGAGCAAGGGCCTGACGATCAACCAGATCTACCGCCGGGCCGCCCCCGGAGTGGTTCAGGTGACGGCGACGCAGGTGGTGAGCACGCCGTCGGTCGACCCGTTCTTCGGCTCGCCGTTCCCGCAGACGCAGCAGGCCAAGGCGCTCGGCTCAGGCTTCGTGATCGACAAGGCCGGCCACATCGTCACGAACTACCACGTGGTCGAAGGCGCTCGCTCCGTCGACGTCAGCTTCTCGAACAACGAGAGCCTCAAGGCCCGGATCGTCGGCTCCGATCCGTCGACCGACATCGCCGTCCTCAAGGTCGACGCGCACTCGCGCGCGCTCACCCCGCTGATGCTCGGGAACTCCGACGTCGTCCACGTTGGCGATTCGGTCGTCGCGATCGGCAACCCGTTCGGCCTCGACCGCACGGTGACGACCGGCATCGTGAGCGCCCTGCAGCGCGTGATCCAGGCGCCGGACGACTACTCGATCGACCATGTGATCCAGACCGACGCCGCATTGAACAAGGGCAACTCCGGCGGGCCGCTGCTCGACGCGCGCGGCGACGTGATCGGCGTCAACTCCCAGATCCAGACGGGCACGGCCGCCGAGGGCAACGTCGGCGTCGGCTTCGCCGTTCCGATCAACACCGTCAAGAGCGTTGCCGCGCAGATCATCAGGACCGGCCACGCCGAGCACGCGTTCCTGGGCATCACCGCCCAGCCCGTCACCGCATCGGCCCACAAGCTCTTCCGTCTCCACGCCGCGCACGGCCTGCTCGTCGAGACCGTGCAGCCCGGCAGCGCGGCCGCCAAGGCCGGCCTGCGCGCGGGCAAGCAGAAGGCGATCGTCGCAGGCACCACGTACCCGCTCGGCGGCGACCTGATCGACAGCGTGGAGGGCATCCCCGTCTATTCGATCGATCAGCTTCGCGACGCGATCGCGAACAAGAAGCCGGGCGACAAGGTCAAGCTCGGCGTGTACCGCGGAGACCAGCACACGACCATCACAGTCAAGTTGGGGCGGCAGCCATCTCCCCGTAGCTGACCGCCCAGTCCGGCCCCACCCCCTGGGGCCCGGTTCCCGGCAGAGGCCGTTCGCCAGCATGGCCGGCTGGGATCACGCGAGAGAGGCCCGCAGCCTGCCCGGGCCTCTCTTGTCTTTTCAGGGACGGATCAGGCGAGCACGACGACGACGGTCGCAGCGCCGAGCAGGATGCCCGCGACCGTGAAGCCGATCGCGGCGCGGTTTCCGAACGGAACGAACCGGCCTTCGAGGAGCGCCGCCTCCTGCTGGCGGTGGCGGAGCAGCCCGTACGCGATGAAGGCGATGCCGAGAAGCGCGTAGCCGACGCCGACGATCTCGTAGCCGGCCGAGGAGCCGCCGGCGAGCTGCGGCACGATCTTGCCTACCCCGAGGCTGACGGCGAAGGCCGCGAGCGCGCTGCGCCACCAGGCGAGGTAGGTGCGCTCGCTCGCCAGCCGGGTCCGGCGCGTTGCGTCGACGATGCCCTCGAACCGCTCTCGTTCCACCACGAGCGAGCCTAACCCCACCGACCGTGCGGGATCACTCGAGCGAGCGCACGACACGGGCTGGGTTTCCGACCGCCAGGACACCGGGAGGCAGGTCGCGGGTCACGACCGCGCCGGCGCCCACGACGGTGTCCGTGCCGATCGTGACGCCCGGGCAGACGATCACGCCTCCGCCGAGCCAGGCGTTGTCGCCGATCGCGATCGGCTTCGCCGCCTCCCATTTCGCCCGCCTCGGCTCCGGCTCCAGCGGGTGAGTCGGCGTGAGGAGCTGAACGTACGGGCCGATCTGCACGTCGTCGCCGATGGTGATTGGCGCGACGTCGAGTGCCATGAGGCCGAAGTTGACGAACGTTCTGGCTCCGATGTGGATGTTCGAGCCGTAGTCGCAGTAGAGCGGCGGCCTGATCTCGGTTCCCTCGCCGAGCGATCCGAGCAGGTCGCCGAGGATCCGCAGGCGCCTCGCCGGGTCGTGGGGGGACGACTCGTTGTACTCCCTCGCGAGCGCCTCGGCCCGGAGGCTCTCCTGTACGAGCTGGGGATCGTCGGCGAGGTAGAGGTCACCGTCGAGCATCCGCTCTCGCTGGGTGCGGGTGTCGCTCATGAGCCCCACGATATTTCAGCAGCAGATCGCTACGGTCCGTCCGCGCGGCGTAGCGATGAGTTCGCGGCACCGCGGCAGTCTGAGCGGTGATGTCCGCGGGAAGGAGTGGAGATGGAAGCGCTTGGCGGAAAGTGTGAATGCGGCGTGGTTCGCTACCGGGTCGCCGACGAGTTCGTGTACGCCTCGAACTGCCATTGCTCGCGCTGCCGTGCGGCGACGGGCTCCGCGTTCAAGCCGTTCGCGGGGATCGAGCGGGAGAAGCTCGAGCTCACGGACGGCCGGGATGCGCTCCTCGTAGTCGGTGAGGAGGGGCTCAACGACACGCGGTGTGCGGCCTGCGGGTCCCTGCTCTACTCGGTTGTGGCGGACGGGGAGGTCGTGCACGTCGCCCTGGGCTCGCTTGTCGACCCGCCGAGCGTGCGGCCGACGAAGCACATCTTCGTGGGCTCCAAGGCACCCTGGTTCGAAATCACGGACGACCTGCCGCAGTTCGAGGAGCACGCTACGACATAAGCACCGCTACGGCCCCAGCAGCAGCGTCATGCCGATCGAGCCCGGCGCGCTCTCGACGAAGCCGTGGCGCGCGTACAGCGGCCTGCCGGGCGGGTCGGCGAAGAGGGTGACAAAGGCGCCTTCGGGCGCACGCGCCCGGATCTGCGCCAGGAGGTAGTCGAGCACCGCGCTGCCGAGACCGCGGCGCTGGTGCTCGGGCAGCACGGCCATGTCGGCGACGTGGAAGTACCAGCCTCCGTCCCCGAGCACGCGCCCCATCGCGACCGAGCGATCCTCGGCGTCGTGGAGCACGTGGCAGGCGGCCCAGCTCCCTGGCAAGGCCGCGGCGGCTTGCTCCTCGCGCTTCGGCGTCAGCCCGGAGCGCAGGCGCAGCTCGAGGTAGTCCTCGACCTTCGGCGGCCCGTCGACTAGCCGGTATCCGTCCGTGAGCGGCGACAAGCGCCGGGAAGTATTCAGCCGCACGGCCGGCGCGTCTACTTCGGCTGGGGATACGATCCGCCCGTGCCTGCGCCGAGCCTCGACCTGATCCGCGGAGTTCCCCTCTTCGCCGAGGCCGACGACGGGTTCCTCGAGCAGCTCGTCGGCGAGTTCATGGAACGGACGTTCGCAGCCGGCGAGACGCTCGCCGAGGAGGGCGAGGTCGGGCGCACGTTCATCGTGATCGAGAAGGGCGAGGTGACCGTTGCGGTGCACGGCCAGGAGGTTGCCAGGCTTGGCCCCGGCGATTCCTTCGGCGAGATGGCGCTGATCGACAAGTCCGCGCGGAGCGCGACCGTCAAGGCCGAGACCGAGGTGCACGGCTACCAGTTGCCTGTGTGGAGCTTCCGCCCGCTGGTGGAGAGTCACCCCGAGATGGCGTGGGCGCTCCTCGAAGCGCTCGCCGAGCGCGTCCGCGTCGCCGAGTCGCGCCCAGCACCCGGGTCCTAGCTCGGGCGCTCCACGAACGGGTTCACGAGATCGCTTCGGCAGTCGATCCCGGTCGCCGCGGCGATGTCGGACCACCGCATTGGAGTCATCTGCCGCTCGACCATGCAGTACGCGGGATGAAAGACGCGGACGTACGCAGGAAAGCCCGCCGGCACCACCGAGAGCACCGACTCGGCGAACCGTCGCAATCCGGCCACAACCCACGCGGCTGCTTCGGCGTCGGCGGCGGGTTGCAGACCCTTCATTCGGTGGGCTTCTCCCAGACCGATACGTGCTTGCGGCTCTCGCTCGTGAACGGCTCGCGCTTCCAGCCGCTCCAGCGCTCTCGCAGCTTCATCCCGGCCAGCTGGGCCATCAGGTCAAGCTCGGCCGGCCACACATAGCGGAACGGCATCGACAAGAGCTCGTAGCGCCCGTCCACGAGGTTGAAGTGGTGCGAGATGAGCCCCTGGTTGGCGACGTCGTACTCGTCGATGCCCCAGTGCTCCGTGCTCGCGTCGAACACGCACATGGTCTCCCCGGGCGGTAGCCGCCGAAGCTCCGGGGTCCCGACCTCGACCACGAAGCAGCCGCCGGGCTCGAGGTGCGCGGCCACGTTCCGGAAGCAGGCGACCTGCGCGTCTTGCGTCGTCAGGTTCCCGATCGTGTTGAAGACGACGTACGCGACCGAGAACGTCCCCTCGACGGTGGTGGTCGCGAAGTCGCCGATCGTGACGCCGATCTCGTCGCCGCCCGGCTTCGCGCGCAGCCTCGCGGCCATCGCCTTCGAGAGCTCGATCCCGTGCACGGGCACGCCGCGCTGGGCCAGCGGGAGCGCGATCCGGCCGGTCCCGATCCCGAGCTCGAGCGCGCGTCCGTCCCCGGCGAGCGCTGCCAGGAAGTCGACCACCGGGTCGACGACCGCCGGATCGAACATCTCGGCCGCCGATTCGTCGTACCTCGCGGCGACGGGCTCGTCGAAGTAGCCGTCCTCGCCCACGGGCGGGAATCTACTCGCCGCGATCGTGTAGCTTCGCTCGTCAGTCGATCGAGGAGCCCGATCGCATGAACAGGTTCGAGCAGGCCGTCTACGACTGCATGATCCCGACCGCCGAGCTCCTGGAGGAGACGACGAAGCCGCTGCACCGCGCGATCCTGCTCAACTTCTGGCGCCACGTGCACCTCGAGGGCGCGGGAAGGTACGACGAGATCGTGGCGCCGGACATGATGGTCGACGAGCCCGTCTACCGGATCACCTGGGGAGCGAACCCGGCCGTCATCACGGGCAAGGACGGCGTGCTGGCCTTCTACAACAGCGTGGGCGACTCGGTGCTGTGGCACTCCGACGACCGCCTCGCCGTCGGCGACTGGGGGATCTCCGACGAGATCACCTTCCACCAGCTCGCCCGCGGCGCCGACCTGAGAGCCGTCGGCTACGACGTCGCCGACCCGGAGAGGCTCTACCACGTCTCCAGCCGGCAGTCGTTCATCTGGCCCTACGACAGCCAGGCGCGCCTCGCCGGCGAGCATCTCTACGAGGACAAGACGAGCCTCGAGATCGAGGAAGTGAGCGACTCGGACGCGATCACGCCGTCGCGAGTTCGGGAGATCCACGGGGAGCAGCTGGCGAAGCTCGAGGCGGAACGCGGCGACCGTTTCTGGGTCCTGGCATGACCCTGCAATCGAGCGATCCGCGCTAGGGCTGCATCGATCCCATCTGAGGCATGGGGCTGCTTCCGGGGATCGTGAGGGCCGGGACCGCGTCGGGCGCGGAGAGCAACAGCACGCCCAGCACGAGCAGGAGCCCGGCAGTCCCGTAGGTCGCGACGCGACGCCACGGCACGGTCTTCTCGACGGCGATCAGCCCGGCGACGAAGGCCATCCAGACGATGCTCATCACGCCCAGCGCGAAGAGCGACGCCATCAGCGCCCAGCAGCAGCCCACGCACCAGGCGCCGTGCTTGGCTCCCATCTCGACCGCGCCCGACCGTCCGTCGCGCCAGGAGCCCAGCAAGAAGCCGAGCGGACTGCGGCACCTCCCCAGGCAGGCCTCCTTGAGCGGTGTCAGCTCGTAGACGGCCGCTACGACGAGCGTTACGCCGGCGACCCAGCGACCTGCGCGATCCCACGCGAGCACGTTGCCTGCGATCCCTCCCCCGCCTGCCGCGATGGCGAATGCGACCGCTCCGGCCGCCTGCCCAGGTCAGGACATAGCCGGACGTGAAGAGGAGCGGCGAGATCCGCGACCGCTCTCTGCGTCATCCGTGAATACAGCGCAACCGTCGGCGAGACCGACGGGAGCATCATCGCCGCCATCATCACGACCCAGACCCCGAGGAACCAGCCGAACGTTCCGAGACCGGTCCACGGCCCCTCGTCCATGTCGTGCATCTCGTTGACCGTCCACCACCAGCCGATTCCGGCGAGAGCGAAGAGCAGTGCGACGAGACCGAGCCGCGTGCGGACGGCCGCGAACGCGGGAGCAAGGCCCGCGCCGCCGGGAACGGATTCCGCAGAGGCGATCACGCGTTCAGGCGGCCCAGGAGAACTCCGACGTGGAGAGACCGGTCTTGCCCTCGTACTCGATGCCGAAGGCGCTGATCCTCGAGCGCTTGGCCTCCGCCATCGTCAGATCCGACGCGACCGGGTGGAACATGCCCGCGAACCGAACCGGCTCGCCGGTCTCGACGCCGAAGGGCACGATGTCCTCGATCTCGAAGTCGATCGCGTCCCCCACGCGAACGCTGTGGTGCAGCCCGTCGTCGTGGACCTCGATCGCCGCTCGCTCGACACCGAGCATCTCGCCCACGAGCGGCGCCAGCGCCCCCATCGGGCCTCCGAGCTGACCGCTGAAGACCTGGATGAGCTTGTCGGCCTGCTCGTCCGTCGCGTTCTCGTCGATGAACACCCCGAGCTTCCAGTTCCCGTCGGTCATGACCTTCGGCGTGTCCGCGATCGCTGCGACCTTGAGCCCGCCGATGTCCGTGCCTTCGATCTCGCCCTCACGGATGTTGAACACGAGCGTCACGCGACAGAAGTCGTAGGTGGCGCCGTGGTCGAACGACAGGTTGCAAGGGCACATCAGCTCGCACGAGCACGTCTCGATGTAGCTACCCGTCAGGTTCCAGGACATTCGACCTCCATCCAGGTATGGAAGGGTGGATTCTCCGTCTCGGCGCGATGGGCGTCAACAAGCTTCATCCGCGGCGCCGGCGAGATCGACGAGGATTCTCGCATGGACGCTCCGGTGATCTACCAGCACCCGCTGGCGTATCTCCTCGGCCTCGAAGGCGTGGCGCTGCTTCGGGCGTTCTCCGGCGTCTACGACCGGGACTTCACCTACGCGCGGTTGCACGAGATCCAGGCGCTCCTCGACTCGGCCGAGGAGTTGGGCGACGGGGTGGAGGCGCGCGCCATCACGACGCGTGAAGGCTACGCCCGCTGGGCGCCGTCCTACGACGAGCCTGGGAACGAGCTCCTCGAGATCGAACAGCCCGTCGTGCGCGAGATCCTCGCGAGCCTCCCTGTGGGGGTGGCTCTGGACGCCGCCTGCGGCACCGGGCGCCACGCCGCGTACTTGGCGTCGCTCGGCCACAGCGTGATCGGCGTTGACACCTCCCCCGAGATGCTTGCGCTCGCCCGAGAGAAGGTGCCCGAGGGCGAGTTCCACGAGGCGGACCTGCTCGACGTGCCTTTCGCCGACGACTCCGTCGATGTTGTCGTCTGCGCGATCGCGCTGTCTCACGTGGCTGACCTCGGGCAGGCACTGGCGGAGTTGGTTCGTGTCCTTCGACCGAACGGGCACCTGGTGATCTCCGACTCGCGCGGTCTGATCGGAGACATCGGGGTGCCCCTGCTGAGGGTCGGGCCCGAGGGAGAATTCGGGTACATGCCGATCTACGCGCGGCTCGCAAGCGACTACCTCGCGGCGGCGCTCCCGCTCGGCCTCCGGCTTCGCCAGTGCAAGGAGCCGAGGCGGCCGTCACCGATGGTCGGCGACGACGGGACCGATCTCTACGACGGCGTCCGACCGCCGGACCACGTCCCCGGGGAGCCTCCGAACATCTGGTCGTTGCACGCGCTGGCCACTGCCGCAACGAATGCGGCCTGGCAGGGGAAGCCCGCGGCGATCATCTGGCACTTCCAGCTCTCCGCGGACTAGGCAGGACGCTCTCAGGGAGCCGGCGTCAGCCCGTGGCGGCGCATGACCGCTGCGATCTCGGCGGGATCGGGAGGGCCGGCGCCGGCCTCGCCGACCGCCGCGATCTCGCGGAAGTAGTCCGGCCCGAGGACTCCTGGGCTGACGATCGCAAGGGCGGTGGCGCCGGCGTCGCCGTTGTTGTCGAAGCGATGGACGGCTCCGCGGCGGATGGAGACGACTTCTCCGGGCCCGACGTCGATCGGTGCGCCCTCGATCGTCCAGGTCAGCACGCCCTCGAGGCCGTAGATCGTCTCTTCGTAGCCGTCGTGGCTGTGTGCCGCCGGCAGCCTCGCGCCCGCCGGGACGTCGAACTCGAAGACGGCGACAGTTCCGCCGGACGTCTCACCCTCGACGAGGAACCGGATTGCGAGCGGCCCGATCCTGATCTCTTCACTCGTGGACACTGAGCATCCTTTCTGTTCAGGCCAGGGCGCCCGGCAAGCGGCGCGACAGCCGTCCGCTAACCGATTGCCTTCAAGAACGCGAGCACGCGTTCGTTGAGCATGGCGGCGGCGTCTTCGTCGTAGTCCGGGAGGCTGTTGTCGGCGAACAGGTGTCGGTCGCCGGGGTACAGGAACAGCTCCGCGCCCTCGATCGCCTCGACTAGCTCACGCGCGGCGGGGAGGTCTTCGGCGACCCATTCGTCGTCCTCCATCATGTGGATCTGCAGCGGGACTCCGGACGGCCACGGGCCTCCGAACTCCGAGGTCGGGAGGGCGGCGGAGAACAGCAAGGCTCCTTTCGCGCCGGGACGCGTCTGGGCCAGCATCTGTGCCGGCATGACTCCGAGCGAGAATCCCCCGTAGACGAGGTCGCTCGGCAAGCCCTCGGCGGCGAGTCGACCGCGCTCGAGGATCGTGTCGAAGCCGACCTGCTTGGCATAGCCAACGCCGTCGTCGAGATCGGTGAAGGTCTTGCTGTCGTAGAGGTCAGGGGTGTGGACGACGTGCCCGGCAGCTCGCAGCTCGTCGGCGAAGGCGTGGAATCCCGGTGTCTGGCCTTGTGCATGGTGGAAAAGCAGTACTTCGGCCATGTTGTCCTCCTTTCACGCGCGAGACGGAGGGTACTTGGCCAGAGTTCCGCTGCGCGATCGAGATGCCTCGGAGGTCGCTGCCGCGCTCAGGGAACGGCGGATCGTCTGCGCCGCACGCGACGGCAACCTTCGCGTGGCGATTCACTTCTTCAACCACGAAGACGACATCGAGTTTCACGTTCGCGCGCTCACCGAGATCTGATCCTGCACCCGACTACTCGGATGCCTCGGGGGCAGCGGCGACGACGGTTGGCTAGGTTCCGCGGCGATGGCCACCCGAGAAGCCGCGTGCCACTGCGGGCAGCTCCGTCTGGAAGTCGCCGGCGATCCGTTCGCCGTCTCCATCTGCAACTGCCTTGCCTGCCAGCGTCGGACCGGAAGCGCCTTCGGGATGCAGGCGGCGTTCAAGCCGGATCAGGTACAGGTCGTCGGTCGCTTCAGCGACTTCGCGCGAATCTCGGACGAGGCGGACAGGAAGGAGCATGTCTTCCATTTCTGCCCTGACTGCGGGTCGCAGGTCTTCTACACGGAACCGACGGAACCAGACCTGATCGTCGTCTCGGTCGGCTCGTTCGCCGACCCGTCGTTCCCGCCGCCGACGGAGTCGGGCTACGACTCTCTCCGTCATCACTGGGTGGGGATGCCCGAATCGATCCGGCGTCACCTCCCCGAGCTGTGGGACTCGGTGCGACCTGTTTACGACGCCGGCAGGTACGCGGACGCAGCGGACAAGGGTCTCGAGCTCATCGAGGCCCACCCCGACCAGGGGTACCTCTACTACAACGTGGCCTGCTGCGAGAGCCTCGCGGGCCGGACAGCCGACGCCGTCGAGCACCTGCGCCAGGCGATCGGCATGTGGGAGGGCTGTCGCGACCTGGCGAAGGAGGACTCCGACTTCGATCCGATCCGGAACGAGCCCGCTTTCAAGGAACTGGTCCGATAGGGGCTAGCACGGGTGCCTCTCCGTGATCCGCTCGATGCGCTGGCTCTCGGTGGCGCGGGCTCCGGGAGGCAAGGCGGGCGCGGACCCCCGCTCTTGCTCCCCGTTCTGGGCGTGGTCGTGATCGCCGCCTTCAACGCCTATTACTGGCTCCCGATCCGAGGTGAGAGCCCCCGGCTGGGTCCCTCCTGAGAACGCATCCCGTCTTTGCAGACGCTTGTTGCCTGGGCCCTCCCGGGCGCCGTAGGATCGCCCAATGACCTCCCCGTACCGCGACGGAGACGCGGCGGCGCGCGACACCGGCTCGGGCTCGTGAGCTCCGTCGACACAGCTCTTCAGCCTGCTGTCGCGCGCGACCAGGCGCGCGCGCTCTTCGGCCAGACGATGGGGCTCGTGGCGGTCACCGCGGGTCTCTTCGCGCTCGGTGCCTACCTCGGTCGCGATCTGTCCTACGGATGGGGCCTCGTCGCGTTCATCGCGAGCTTCGGCGTCCTGATCGGACTCAACGTCGCCGCATCGCGCTCCGAGCAGCTCGCGATCGGCCTGCTCTTCGGTTTTGGCGTCCTGATCGGGGTAGGAACCGCGCCGACGATCGCCTACTACGCCTCGACGAACCCGCAATCTGTGTGGCAGGCGGGCGGGGCGACCGCGCTTTTCATCGCCGGCTTCGGCGCGGCTGGTTACGCCACCCGCCGCGACCTCTCGGGACTCGCCCGAGTGTGCTTCTGGGCGCTCCTCGCGCTGATCGTCTTCGGGATCGTGACCATCTTCGTGCGGATCCCGAACGGCGCGCTGATCTACGCGATCGCCGGCCTGGTGATCTTCGCCGGATTCACGATGTACGACTTCCAGCGACTGAGGCGGACGCAGGACATTCGTGCCGCACCGCTGCTCGCCGCCTCGATTTTCCTCGACGTCCTGAACGTCTTCCTGCTCCTGCTGTCTCTGTTCAATCGCAACTAGCGTCCCGCAGGGTCGGCGCGCCCTAGTATCGCGCCGTGCGCGAGCTACAGGCTGGGCTCTGGCACTGGCAGGCGCCACACCCGCAGTGGCAGCCGAACGAGCGCTGGAACCAGATCGTCTCGTCCTACGCGGTCGACGACGGCAGCCGCCTCCTGCTGTTCGACCCGATCGCTCCGCCGAGCGAGATCCATGCGCTCGCGGCCGAGCGCGAGACGGCGGTGGTCCTGACGGCGCCGTGGCACGAGCGCGACACACAGAGCCTCGTCGAGCGACTCGGCGTGCCGGTGTTCACGCCTCTTCCCGACAGCGCGCGGGACCTCATGGAGAAGTACGGCATCACGGCCGAGCAGGCCGGCGACGGAAGCCCCGACCTCGTCTGGCTGCTCCGCGAGAACAAGGGCGAGGCACGCCCGTACTCGCCCGGCGATCGGCTGCCCATCGGGATCGAGGCGTTCCCCGGACGGGAGCAGAACGACATGGTGCTCTGGATCGAGAGCAAGGCCGCGGTCAGCTCGGGTGACACGCTCAAAGACCTCGCCCAGGGCCTCGAGATCTCGGTCCGCTGGCTCCGAGAGGGCGTAACCCGCGAGCAGGTCGCCGCCGGCCTGCGTCCGCTGCTGGAGCTCCCGGTCGAACAGGTGCTCGCGACGCACGGTGGGCCGACAGACCGTGCTGCGCTCGAACGCGCGCGCTCCTGACGGCATGGTCGTCGTCTGGCCGGGCCTTACCTCCCGATCACCTCAGAGGGCTTTCTCCCAGCCTTCCTCTCCGGTCGACCACGGCACAGCGGTTCCGCGCTTGAAGACCAGATCGTTCTCCTCGTCGCCGGGCCACACGCCGATCGTGTCGCTGTCGGGATATACGGAGACGGCGGGCGCTCGCGAGCTCGAGAACAGCAGCGCCCTCGCCGGCGACTCGCTCCGGTTCATCAGCTTGTGCGCCCCGGCGGGACCAGCCGGAAAGCAGACGAGGTCGCCGCGCTTCAGGGTGTGCTCCCCTTCGGGCGCGCGCACGACGACGGTGCCGTCGACGACCAACAGCCATTCCTCTTCGTACTCGTAGTGATACGGCGAGGAGCTCCGTCCGGGCTCGAGGTCGTAGATGAACATGAGGGTGGCGTTCGATCCCACGGCACGAGCCACGTCGATCCTGCCCTCGAGGTTCTCGGCGCTGAAGATGTTGACCGCTTCCATGGGCTCATTATCCTGACGCCCGACGGGCTTCGCGACCGGCTGCACTCAGGCGAGTCGGTAGGCGAGGGTCCAGTAGTTGTCGTACTCGACCCACGACGGCTCGACCGCTCGCGGGCCGAGTATCTCCAGCGCCTGCCCGCGGGTGGGGAAGTTCTTGAGCACCTCGTGCACAGTGCCGTCGTCCAGGGTGCGGAGCTGGTACGTGTTGCCGTCGACGTCACGCCGGCTGATCGGCGTGCTGCTCGTCTGGACGTACCCGTTGTCCAGCATCACCACCTGCGCGCCGCTGTCGAGTACTGCGTGGAACGCATCGAGCCAGCCCGCCAGCCGTCCCAGCGGCACATGGCTCCACCAGCAACCGGCGAAGGCGCCGTTGAAGGGGCCCTCGTCAAGGCCCGCGAGCGTGTACGCGTCCACGGTGGCGAACCGCACGCACGCGGGCATCGGCTTCCGACGAGCCACCTCCATCGGCCCCGGAATCAGGTCGGTGGCGAGCCAGTCCAGGGCGCGTCGTGCCCCGTGCTGCGTCCACCATCCGGTGCCGCACGCAATCTCCAGCACGCGCCGCCCCTCGAACATCACCGGCAGCCACCGCTCCATCGCTCGGAGATCCGGCTGGCGCTCGGGCTGGAGATAGACACGCTCGTAGTACTCCGCGCGCTGCGCGTAGTAGTCGCGCATCGAGTCAGGCGTACTCGCCTCACCCACAGGCGGAAGTATGGGCCTCCGGTGTGCTCGTCCCGCCACGGCATGAAGGCCCCAGCGAGCACCTTCGCCTGGACCGCCGTTCGGGAATGTCACCCGAGGCCGGCATGACTCGCACTCGCCTCGGGATGGGCGTCCACCCACTCGGCAAACCACTGCACCCACGCCTCCTGGTCGGCGGTCTCCACGGCTTCCGGGCGATACGAGGCGCGGACCCACTCAACGGCCTGCGCCGGCGGCACGCCTGCGAGGACGGCCATGCACGCCAGCACGGTTCCGGTGCGACCGCTCCCGCCCAGGCAGCCGACCTCGACGAGCCCACCGCGTCGCGCACGGCCGAAGGCCTCCGCGATCTGTTGCGCCGCAAGCTCTGGATTCTCAGGTAGTCCGAAGTCCTTCCAGTCGATCACGGTGGCGGGCCAAGTCGGCTCCCAGCGCGCATCTAGATAGAGGCCGAACGTGCGCTCAGGATCGTGGACGCAACGGTCGGAGATCGACGAAGCGCGGACTCGCGTTCCGTCGGGGAACCCGACGATCGCCATCCGGGGACTCTACGACTCGACTGCAGGGTCTGCGGTCTCGACCGAGGCCGAACAAGTGGCGTCGCGTGGGCCAGTGTTCGGGAATGTCACCTGAGGCCTGTACGACCGGCCGTACCATCAGTGGTGTGATCGAGCAGGCTTGTGGTGAACGCGCGGCTCGTGTTGCCGAGGCGGTGATGCGTGCCCTGCCGGAGTGGTTCGGCCTTGAAGAGCCGCTGCTCCAGTACGTGGAGGCAGCGAGGACGCTGCCGACGCTGATCGCTTCGGAGGCGACGCGCGATGTTGGCTTTCTCACGATCAAGCAGCACACGGCCGGCTCGGCGGAGATCCTGGCCATGGGCGTGCTTCCCGACAGGCACCGTCGCGGAGTTGGACGAGAGTTACTTGAGGCTGCGGCAGCCCAGGTTACGGCCAACAAGACCCGACTCCTGCAGGTGAAGACGCTTGGCCCATCTCATCCGGACGCCAACTACGCTCGGACGCGGTCCTTCTACGAGGCGCTCGGCTTCATCGGCCTGGAGGAGACGACTGCGTTCTGGGGCGAGGCGAACCCGTGTCTCATCATGGTCAAGGTGTTGGGCTAGCGCGATCGACCGTCGCATGGGCCGGAGTTCTGGAATGTCAGCCGGCGCCGGGTAAAAGAATCGGGCTGCGACGCTTCGAGCCCCCACGCGGTGTCGCGGCCAGATCACGCCGATCCGGCCTAGGCGAGACTTCGCAATCGCAATACCCTAGAGAGCCCGCCACAAGGAGGTCGACGTGCTTCTCGCTGCCAACGGTGTCTGGATCTGGACAATCCTCGCGATCATCGTCTGGATCGCGATCGCCTTTTGGCCGGCCCGTGTCGCTGCCCGTAAAGGGCACAGCTTCTTCCTCTACTTCCTCTTCAGCCTCGTGTTCTTTCCCGCTGCGCTGATCGTTGCCTACCTGGTGAGGGACCGGACAGCAGCCGCTTGAGGCCAAGCAACTGATCGTTCTGCGTTTCTTTCACTAACCACTCAGGTGCTGGGGAGCTTGGCGTGCGCCGGTGTTCGGGAATGTCACCCGAGCGCGGATCTCCTCAACCGTTAGGACCGACATCGGGCCCTGCCGGAGGCCTACGCATCGGCCAAACCGGCGGGCCGCCTTCTGGCAGCTCAAACACACCCATGTGCAGGAAGCCGAGCCGCTCGTACAGTGCCGCGCTACGCTCGCTGCTGGCCTCGATGTACGTCGGTAGTCCAGCCGAATCGGCTCTCTCCAGCGTCGGCTGCATGAGCATCGGTCCAACGCCCTGTCCCTGCAGAGCGGTGCGCACCCCGACCGTTCGCACGTAGAAGTGAGGCTCACGTGGGTGTCGCTTCTCCATCGCGCGCTGCACTCTTATCGCGCGCGGGAATCGCGTCCTGTACGCCCACACCCACCTGAGTGCCTCCCTCCCCGTCATGGACTTCGGCATGTCCGAGGCACCGGGTGGCAGCTCGGCCACCGCGCCGTCGTACCCGGACGTCGTCCACAGGGTCCCCCCGTTCGCCAGCACGTACAGCTCCATCTCAACCGAAAGCATCTTTCGGAGCCGCGCCTCGTGCCGCAGACGGCCCGGCCGAAGGAACGTGAACACGGGGTCGGTGATGAACGCATCCGCCAGCGCCGCCGCCACCTTCGGCACCTCATCTGCAGCCGCTGGCCGGACTTCGGTCGGTCTCAACGCGGCGATCATATCGTCAGCTTCGAAGACTGATCGGCAGGCTCTGACTGAGCGGCGCGACTTAGCGCTCGGATGTCGCGAAACCTCGCATGCGCGAGCGTCCTCTCGCCTGAGAGCTGTCGGTCCTAAGCCGGCACGGGTGCGGCGGCTTGCTCGGCCGCGGCCTTGACTCCCTCGCCGAAGGTCGGGAAGACGTGATGCATCGCCGCCAGGTCGTCGACGGTCGCGCCGAGCCGGAGGCCTAACGAGAAGCCCTGGACGACGTCTCCCGCGTTCCGGGATGTGACGTGCAGGCCGAGCACACGCCGGCTCCCGCGGTCGAACACGATCTTGAAGAGCCCATGCTTCGCGTCGATGTACGAGAAGCGCTTGACGTACTGGTTCGTGACCGTCTCGACGTCGAAGCCCTCTTCTTTCGCCTGCTCCTCCGTCAGGCCGACGCCGGCGAGCTCCGGATCGGTGAAGACCGCGGTCGGCAGCACGGTGTAGTCGGCAGCCGAAGCGTCCTCGCCGAACATGTCGGCCACGGCGACCCGCGCCTGATACTGCGCGATCGGCGTGAACTGGGCGACCGCGTTGACGTCTCCGGCCGCCCAGATCCCCGGTACCGAGGTGCGCAGGTGGTCGTCCACGACGATCCCGGCCTTCGAGGTCTCGATGCCGACCGCTGCGAGGTTCAGGCCCTCGATGTTGGGCACCCGGCCGGAGGCGAGCAGGATCCGAGCCGCACGCACTTCGTAGCGGTCCGCGCCGCCGCGCGGCGCGATCACCGCGACGATCTCGTCGCCGTCCCGGCGCACGCTCTTGACGAACACCGACACGGCGATGTCGATTCCCTCCTCCTCGAGCGACGCGGCAAGGGTGCCCGAGGCCTCGGCATCGGAGGCCGGACAGATTCGATCCGCAGCGTCGACGATCGTCACCTTCGAGCCGAGGCGCGAGAAGATCTGGCCGAACTCGAGACCGACCGCGCCCGCGCCGACAACGAGCAGCGACACCGGCAGCTCCTGCAGCTCGAGCGCCGAGATGTGGTCGATCCAATCGACCTCGTCGATGCCCTCGATCGGAGGCACGGCCGTGCGCGAGCCGGTGGCGATCAGGATCCGATCGGCCTCGAGCTCCGCGTCCCCGACTCGGACCGTGTGCGCGTCGACGATCGTCGCTTCGTCGGTGTAGGTGCTGAAACCCTGGGCGCGGAGGTCCTCGACCCACTTCTCCTGTGGCTTCTTCAGGGACTCCTTCCGCGCGTACACCCGCGCGAGGTCGACCTTCGCAGGTCCGGTCTCGATCCCGATCTTCGGTGCCAGCTCGTTCACGTCGTGCGCCAGCTCGGCGGCCACGACGTAGGCCTTCGTCGGCGTGCACGCGATGTTCGGGCAGCTGCCGCCCCAGCGCTCCTTCTCGATCAGCGCGACGTGCGCGTCGTGCTGGCGCGCGGCCATGTTGGCGCCGTCGCGTGCGGCTGATCCTCCTCCGATCACGATCAAGTCGAACCGGTCACTCATCGCGTCTCCTCTCGGTGGTGCTTGATTGTGTCGCTTCGAAGGCCTTCGTTACAGTCGCCCGATGGCTTTGGCCGGGGCAGCCGAGTCAGCGCTCGTAGACGCGCTCCGTGCCGGAGATGAGGAGGCGTTCACCCAGCTCGTCCGCGAATACCAGCCTTCCCTCGTGCGCGTGGCACGGATCTACGTCCCTACGCAGGCGGCCGCCGAGGAGGTCGCCCAGGAGACCTGGCTCGGCGTGCTCAATGGACTCGATCGCTTCGAAGGCCGCTCCTCGCTGCGCACCTGGATCTTCCGGATCCTGACGAACATCGCGAAGACCCGAGGCCAGCGCGACGGCCGCACGCTTCCGTTCTCGGCTTTGCAGGATCCCGGGCGTGTCCCCGAGGCGGCAGTCGACGCCGACCGCTTCCTCGACCCCGAGCACCCGCGCTGGCCGGGCCACTGGGCGGCGCGGCCCGAGCCCTGGCCCGAGGACGCGCTCCTCTCTGCAGAGACACAGGCGGTGATCGCGGGGGCGATCGAGGCGCTTCCGGCGACCCAGCGGGCGGTGATCTCGCTGCGCGATCTCGAGGGTTGGAGCAGCGAAGAGGTGCGTAACGCTCTCGAGCTCAGCGAGACCAATCAACGCGTACTGCTCCATCGCGCCCGCTCGAAGGTGCGGCGAGCGCTCGAGACCTACTTCGGTGAGAACGAATGACCCGACCGACCGAAATGCTGAGTTGCCAGGAGCTCGTGGAGCTCGTGACCGACTACCTCGAGGGAGCGCTTCCGTCGGACGAACATTCGCGCTTCGAGGAGCACATCGGAACCTGTGACGGATGCAGCCTCTACCTCGAGCAGATGCGCATGACGATCCGCCTGGTCGGAAGCCTTCCCGTCGAGGCTCTGCCGGCCGGCGCGCAGGCCGAGCTGCTCGACGCCTTTCGCGGCTGGCACTCCGCCTGAGCCGCGCGCGGGTACGTTACGCGGCTTGATCGAGCAGCATTTCGGAGAGAGCGCCCCGTGGTCGCTCGGCGTCGAGGAGGAGGTGATGATCCTCGACGCGGAGACGTACGCGCTCTCGCCCGGGGTCGAGCACCTCGTCGGATGGACCGAGAGCCGCTCGCTGCCGGGTGTCCTCAAGATGGAGCTCCTCGCCTCGATGGTCGAGCTCGCTACCGGTGTCTGCGGGTCTCCGCAGGAGGCGCTCGCAGCCCTGGGAGAGCTCCGGCAGGCGGCAGTGGAAGCCGCGGCCGCGAACGGCCTCCGCGTTGCAGCCGCCGGCACTCACCCCTTCAGCGTTCCGGAGCAGCAGCACGTCGCGCCCGACCCCCGCTACCAGGAGTTCGTCAAGTACGCCGGAATCTCCGCCCGCCGGCAGGCGGTCTGCGGACTTCACGTCCACGTGGGGATGCCCGGTCCCGAGGAGTGCATGCGGGCGCTCGAGGGAGTCCTGCCGTGGCTGCCGCTCATGCTCGCGCTCTCCGCGAACTCGCCCTACCTCGCCGGTGAGGAGACCGGCCTCGCCTCGGCGCGGGCCGAGCTGCTCTCGCTGCTGCCGCGGGCTGCCGCACCGCCGGTCTTCCCTTCGTATGCGAACTGGGAGGCGTTCGTCGAGCGCTACGTGCGGATCGACCTTGCGGACGGCTACACGAGGTTCTGGTGGGATGCTCGGCCGCACCCGAAGTTCGGGACGCTCGAGGTCCGCAGCCCCGACCAGCCGACCGCCCTCACCCTCACCGCGGCGTTCGCCACCCTGCTTCAGGCGCTCTGCAAGACGGCTGTCGAAGGACCGCCCCCTGCGCCGGCCGACCGCGGCGACTACGCGCAGAACCGGTGGGCGGCGCTGCGCTTCGGCCCGCGCGCGCAGCTCGTCCACCCCAAAGGGGATCGGCTCGTCTCGGTGCAGGAGCTGACGGCCGAGCTGCTCGAGCTGGTCGAGCCCGCGTTGCGCGAGCTCGGGACCGAGGAGCTGCTGTCTCCGCTCAGCCCCTCGCGCTGCGAGGGCGACCGGCAGCTCGAGGTCGGGCGCGAGCATGGCCTGAAGGCGGTGGCCGCGGATGTGTCCGAGCGGACGCTACGATCGGCCTAGATGGCGACCCGGTCGGAGACGATCCAGATCAGCGGGATCCGCTGCGAGCGTTGCGTAGGCCGCCTCGCCGGGGCGCTGCGCGGCCACGAGGGCCTCGAGTTCGCGAACGCGAACCTGATGGGCCAGGTTCAGCTCGAGTGGGACGACGAGCGAACCGACCGCGACGCGATCCTCGCGGCGATGGCCAAGGCCGGGTTCCGGCCCTTCGAGCCCGTCTAGGGCCCCTCGTGTGAGTCGCTCGGGATGATCTGACGGCCGCGCGGGCCGGACGACTCCTCGTGCCTCAGCATCCTCGCGCGGCGCTCGGCCGAGGGTTCGCGGCCCAGCCGCAACTCTTCGGCCTCCTCGGTCGAATCGGGGTCGTCGGGGTCGACGTCGCTCGGCTCCTCGACAAGGCCATAGTGGATGGCGATCGCCCGGCGGTCGAACTCGCCGTCCTGGATCTCCGGCGCCGCCTCGACGAGCTCCCTGGCCACGGACAGGTGCACGACGTGCTCCGCCTCGTCGGCATGGGCGAACGCCGTCGGGATGGCGTAGCGGTGCTCCTTGAGCAGGTGCTTGTGCTCGACGATCAGGAAATCCTGGTCGGCGTCGGTGACCTGACCGAGCGGCTCGTCGTCGTCGTTGGCGAAGACTTCATACCCCTTCATGGCTTTCTCCTCTCTCCGTGTCGCTCCAAGTAAACGGGAATGGAGAGCCGCTTGCCCACGTTCCAGGTCAAAACCGGCAATTGCTAGGGTGGCCGCGATGAGCGAGACCACTCCAGAAGCGGACCCAAGGAGGCTGGCGGAAGAGGCCCGCGACCGAGTCCGCTTCGAGGAGGAGGCACTCGAGTTGGCCGACCAGGTCTACCGGGTCGCAAGGAGACTCGTGTCCACCCGGGAAGAGGCGGAAGACTTGATGCAAGAGACCTATTCGCGCGCATTCAGGGCCTGGCGCTCGTATACGCCGGGCACGAACCTCCGCGCGTGGCTTCTCCGGATCTTGACGAACCTGAACATCGACCGGGGCCGCCGGCAGCAGCGCTCGCCCGACATGCAGCCGCTCGAGGAGGGCGACTACTTCCTCTACAACAGGCTCGAGGAAGCCGGTCGCGAGTCGAACGTCGAGCAGGAGCGCGTGGACGAGCGCCTCTCGCAGGACGACGTCGTCACGGCGCTGTCGGAGGTGCCCCACGACTTCCGCGACGTGATCCTGCTGGTCGACATCGGCGACTTCAGCTACGCCGACGCGGCCCAGATCCTGGAAATCCCGATCGGCACTGTCATGTCGCGGCTACACCGCGGCCGGCGCATACTGAAGAGCCAGCTCGCGGAGCAGGCGGTAACCGCCTGATGGCGACCGGGTTCGACGTCGATCCGTGCGACAAGTGCGAGGAGATGCTCCAGCCCTACCTCGACCGCGACCTGACCGACGCCGAACGCGCAGAAGCTGAGGTCCACCTCGACGGGTGCAGCTACTGCAGGAAGCGCTACCGCTTCGAGGCGGAGCTGAGGCGGTTCGTGCGCCAGGCGGTGTCCGAGGAGATGCCACCGGACCTGAAGCGCAAGCTCGCCGACCTGCGCACGCCCCTGTACTGACGGAAGCGCAGCGGGTTCACGGCCCGGCCCCGCAGCCGGAGCTCGAAGTGCAGGTGGGTACCCGAGCACGATCCGGTGCAGCCGGCGGTCCCGACCCGCTGCCCGGCGTGTACCGAGTCGCCGACGCGCACCCGCCAGCCGGCCAGGTGCGCGTAGAGCGCGGTGAAGCCTCGGCCGAGCGCGATCTCGACTACGTTCCCGTAGCCCTCGTATCCACGCTGCTCGCCGACGGCGACCACGCGACCGGGCTCGGCGGCCCGCACCGCGAGCGAGCGGAGGATGCCGATGTCGATGCCCGGATGCCAACGGCCCGCGTCGTCGCCGAAGGGTGACGTGACCGTCCCGGTCGCCGGCCACGCTGGACCACGCAGGGCCGGCCGGTTGGGCAGGCAACGGCCTATGGGCGAGCGCGAATGCGACGAGGAGAGCCAGCACGAGGAGGCGGAACTACTAGCAGGTCGCGTGGGCCGGGCCCACGATCACGACGAGACGATGCGGGTCTCGTCCGCCGGGGAGCGGGCTTGTCCTCCCGCAGCCGATCTGCGTGGCGAGCCGCTGGGCCAGCGCCGCGCCGCCCGGCTCGAAGTAGACGGACGTGTCCTTGTAGTCGAAGCGGTTGGCCTTCGTGACGTGCTCGATCTTGTAGCCGAAGGAGCCGATTCGGCTGGCCACTCGACGCGTGTAGTTGATGTCGCCGCCACCGTTCAGGACATCGACGGCCACAATCCAGGGCGGTGCCAGCTGGGCCGCCTGGCGCTCGGTCGCCGAGGTGCCTCCACCTCGGCCGAACGCGAGCACGAGCGCGAGCGAGACCGCCGCCACGAGCGCCCCAGCGGCGCCGGCGGCTGCCCAGCGGCCGAGCCTCCTCGGGGGCGGCGGCTCGACCGGCATCCCGGAGAGCTTGCGGGCCTCCCGGTGGTCGACGCCGAGTGCGGTCGCGTAGCGGAGCAGCGCCATGACTGCCGCCTCGTAGCCGGGGAAGCGGTAGAGCCGCCCCTCCTCGAGCCACTCCACCTGCTCGGGCCAGAGCGCGGCCCGCTTCGCCGCCTGCTCGACGGTCAGCTTGCGCTGTAGGCGCAGCGACGTCAGCGCCGGGCTCTTCTCGGCAGGGGCGGCTTCTAGCGGTCTGGCGAGCTCCATGGCTTCAATCTCTCGGGCATCTCATCGGCGAAGTCGACGTCTCCTGGAGGGTCTAGATCGTCGCAGGGAACGAGGACGGCGTCGAGGGTCTTCGCGCCCTCGTCTGGAATCTCCTCCCAGGTGAGGCGCGCGAGGAGCACCGGGTGGAGGCGGACACCGCCGTAGGTCGCGGCAACGACCGGTGCGTCGGTGTTTCGCCAGGTCTCGATCACGCGGTCGATCGCCTCCGGGGCGAGGTCGGGGCCGTCCGTGAGAACGACCACCGCGGCCACGGCTTCGGGCGGCAGGGCTTGGAGCCCGCAGCGCAAGGACGCGCCCGGCCCCCGTTTCCAGTTGGGACAGTGGACAGTTCGGGCGCTCGTCTCGAGCTCGTGTGCGCCGAGCACGACCAGGACGTCGTCGGCCGAGCTACGGCGGACCCGCTCGAGCACCGGCTCGAGCATCAGCCGCTGCTTGGGCGAGCCGAACCGTTTCGCCGCCCCCGCCGCGAGCACGATCACCCAGACGCTGCCCCTCGACACCCTCACAGAAGTCTGACGAACACTCCACAAATCCGGCAGGTGCAGGTAATTTAGGCGGTCCTAACAGGGTCTGACCCCGGGTCAGGTCCCTTCGGGGCTCGTCTCCGGTTGACGGGCGTCAGGCTCCGATGGCTTCGAGGGCTCGCCGGATCAGCGGGCGGGCGAGGTCGACCTTGAATGCCGTGCCCGGGAGGGGCGTGGCGCGGTCCAGGTCGTCCGGCGAATCCAGCAGCCAAGGGATCGGGGCCACGCCGGCGAGCGCCAGCCGGACGCCGCCGGACGAGCGCGCCGCCCCCACCCCGACGAGGGCGAACGTGAACCGCGCCCGGTCCATCGACTTCAGGTACGTGCTCGCCTCCGGGCGGGGCACGTCCAGCTCGAGGATCAGCTCGCCGGGCTCGAGCGCGGTCAGCCGGCGATCGTCCTCGGTGGGAAGGCGGTAGAGCTCCTCGAGCGGCAGCTCGCGGCGGTCGGTCCGCAACGTCGTGCCGAGCGCAAGGAGCGCCGCCGCCGGGTCGGACGGATGGGCGGAGGCGCAGTGCTGGTTGCCGAAGATCGCGTGCTCGCGGTGCTCTCCCTGGCGGGCATGGCAGCGGTCGCCGCCGTGCAGGAAGCAGGGGTACTGCAGACGCCAGTACCAGCAGCGCGTCGCCTGGAGGAGGTTGCCGCCGATCGTCCCCATCGAGCGCAGCTGCGGCGAAGCAGCCAGGGAGCACGCCTCCCGGAGCGCCTGAGGGATGTCCGCGTCGGCCTCGAGCTCGGCGAGCGTCGTGCCCGCGCCGATCGTCGTCCCGTCCACGCCGCGTGGCACCACCCCCGACAGGTCGACCAGGGTCTCGGCCTCCACGATCCGGTCGCGCAGGAGCGGGACGAGGTCGGTGCCACCCGCGAGCGCGACCGAGCCGTTCCCGAGCTCGGCGGCCGCGGCCTCGACCGAATCAGGCCGGAGCAGCTGCAAGCTTCTTCTCGCGCTCCCGCGCCTCGGCCAGCGCGCGCAGCATCTCCTCCCGGCTGACCGGCAGCGAGCGCACGTCTGCCCCGGTCGCGTCCCTGATCGCGTTCACGATCGCAGCGGCAGTCGGGACGATCGGCGGCTCGCCGAGGCCCTTCGAGCCGAGGTTCGTGAGGTGCTCGTCCGGAATGTCGAGCAGCTCGACCACCATCTCCGGCACGTCGGCGATCGTCGGCAGCTTGTAGGCGTCGAGCGTCTGGGTCAGCACGGTCCCGGTCGCCGGGTCGACGAGCCGCTCCTCCGAGAGCGTGTGGCCGACGCCCTGGATGATCCCGCCCTCGACCTGGCTCTGCGCTCCGAGCGGGTTGATCACGCGCCCGATGTCGTGGATGGCAGCGATCCTGTCGACCCGCACCTCGCCGGTCTCGACGTCGACGGAGACGTCGGCGACCTGGATGCCGAACGTGAGCACGCGCATGCCCGCCGGGTTCGGCCCGCGCGCGCCCTTGCCGAGGATCTGCGCATCCTCGAGCAGCCCGGTCACCTCCTCGAGCGGCCAGGAGCCGCCGTCGGCGGAGACGACGTTTCCGCCCTCGAGGGAGAGCACGCGCTCCTCGAGGTGGTAGCGCTGCGCCGCGATCTCGAGGATCTGCCGCGCGGCGTCGGCCGCGGCCGCGCGGACCGCGGGGCCCATCGAGGGCGTGGTCGACGAGCCGGCCGAGATCGAGGCGTACGGCCCCCGTGCGGTGTCCCCGAGCTCCACGCGGACGCGTTCGAGCGGCAGGCCGAGCTCCTCCGCGGCGATCTGCGCCATCGCGGTCCGCGTGCCCGTGCCGATGTCCTGCATCGCCGTGACCACCGTCGCGCGACCGTCCGAGCCGACACGAACCCAGGCGTACGACGGCGGCCCCCCGCCGCCGTACCAGATCTGGCTTGCCAGCCCGGTCCCGCGCTGGACGGGGCCCTTGGAGCTCGCGCGCACCTCGGCGCGCCGGGCCCAGTGCGGCTCCGCCCGCCGGTAGCACTCGAGCAGGTTCTTCCCCGAGAACGGCCGGCCGTCGGCGAGGTCGTGGTCGGCGTGGTTTCGCCGCCGCAGCTCGAGCGGGTCGAGCTCGAGCCGCGCCGCGAGCTCGTCGAGCATGCACTCCAGCCCGAACGTCCCTTCGACGAAGCCGGGCGCCCGGAAGGCCGCGTTGGGCGGCAGGTTGAGCTTCGTCCCGTAGGTGAGCGTGCGCACGTTTTCGCAGGCGTAGAGCATCTCCATCGGTCCGTAGGTCGGCCCGGAGAAGCCCGTCCACCCGACGGCGTTGACGAACTCGCCCTCGAGGGCGACGAGCGTGCCGTCTGAGCGCGCACCTGCTCGCAAGCGCTGAATCGTCGAGTTGCGGTTGCCGGCGGCGATGTTCTCTTCCCTGCGGGTCAGCGCGCAGCGCACCGGCGCGCCGGTCTTGCTCGCGAGAGCGACCGCGATGTACGTGTAGTCGCCAGGGCCGTTCTTGGCGCCGAAGCCGCCGCCCATGAAGTTGCACACCACGCGCACCCGGTCGGGCGGCAGGCCGAGCTTCTCCGACACCGAGTCGCGGATGCCCCAGATGTACTGCGTCGAGATGTGGATCTCGAGCGTGTCGCCCTCCCAGCGGCAGACCGCCTGGTGGGTCTCGAGCGAGTTGTGCGTGACCGTCTGGGTGCGGTACTCAGCCTCGACGACCACGTCTGCCTCCGCCAGGCCGGCCTCGAGCTCGCCGCGCTCGTAGCGCCGCGGGTCTTCCAGGAAGGACTCGCGGCGGATCGCCTCCTCGGGGTCGAGCAGCGGCTCGAGCTCCTCCCATTCGACGTCGATCAGGTCGAGCGCGGCGCGCGCGCCTTCGAGCGTGTCTGCGGCGACCGCCGCAACCGGCGCGCCGTGAAAGCTCGGCTCGAGCGTGAGCACGTGGCAGTCGTCGGGGCCGACGGCACCGAGGACGCCGGGAGCCGTCAGCGTGCGGCTCAGATCTATTTTCTTCACGCGCGCGCGCGCGTAAGGGCTGCGCAGCACCGCCGCGTGAAGCATTCCCGGCAGGGTGACGTCGGCCGTGTAGATCGCCTGCCCGCGGGCGCGCTGATGCCCGTCCTGCCTCGGCGCCGGCCGGCCCACCACGCTCCGGGCTCCCTGTGGCCACTGGTCGAGCACGTCGTCGCCCTCCACGACCACCCACTGCTCGGTGTAGCGGCCCTCGACCTCCTTCTCGGTCTTGATCAGTCGCGCCACGTCAGTACGGCCTCCTCGATTCTGGGATACGCGCCGCAGCGGCAGAGATTGCCGGCCATGGCGTGTCGGATGCGTTCGAGATCCGGCTCCGGCTCCGCCTCCACGAGCGCCGCGGCAGAGACGATCTGCCCGGGCGTGCAGAAGCCGCACTGGAGCGCGTCGGTGCGGACGAATGCGTCGACGAGCGGGTGGTCGCGCAGGCCCTCGATCGTCGTCACCTCGCGGTCCCCGACGACGTGCACGAGCGTGATGCACGAGAGCACCGGCGTCCCGTCGAGCTGGACGGTGCAGGCACCGCAATGGCCCTCGCCGCAGGCGATCTTCGTGCCGGTCAGCCCGAGGTCCTCGCGCAGCGTCTCGGCCAGGGTGCGCCCGACGGCCGGGTCGACCTCGCGCACGGCACCGTTGACTTTCAGCCTAAACACCTGACGTCACCGCAAGGATGTCCGCCAGGTGCACCAGCCGAAACGTCGTGCGGGTGACGACGCGCTGCTCGCCCTCGTCCTCCACCTCCGTCAGCGTCCGCCAGAGGTCGCGAGCCGCCGTCACGAGCTCGCGGATCCGCTCACGCTCGTCCGCGTGGCCGTCGCGGTCGGCGCAGGCGTTCAGCGCGAGCCCGAGCACGCCGATCGTGTCCGGCTGCCGGGTCCAGAGCAGAGGTGTCGCCATCGACAGGTACTGGTGGATCCGCGCGAACGCGATGGGCTGCTCGAACATCTTGCTGCCGCGCGGCGAGGTCGGCTCGAGCGGCGGCTCTCCGTCCGCGATCCGGCTCGCGTTTCCGGACAGCATCGCCCGGAGCTGCTCCTCGTCGAAGCCCGCCACCATCGCCGTGCGCAGCGCGATCAGCAGCGAGCTCGGCTGCTGCCCATATGGGTAGTCCGAGGCGTAGACGATCTGCTCGGGCGAGACGAGGTGGTAGAGGCTGAGCAGGTCGATCGGGCTCCAGACCGAGGTGTCGAAGAAGACGCCCGCCTTGCCGCCGAAGTGCGCGGCCAGCTCGGCGAGGTCGGCGATCCCGGCGTGGGCGATGATCAGCTGCGCCTCGGTGTACCGCTCGACGAGACGAGCCAGGTGGTCGGCGATCGGCGGCAGGCCGCGCCCGCCGTGGATGAGGATCGGCACGCGGCGCTCGGCGGCCAGCTCGAAGACCGGCGCCAGGCGCTCGTCGTTGAGCAGGAAGCGCTGGGCGCGCGGGTGCAGCTTGATCCCCCGTGCCCCCGCGTCGAGGGCGCGGTTGGCCTCCTCGATCGGCTCCTCGGCCAGATCGAGCCGCACGAAGGGGATCAGCCGGCCGCCGGAGCGCTCGGCGAAGGCAAGCGTGCGGTCGTTCGCCGCCCGGAAGGCCGGGTGCCTGTCGCGCTCGTCCATGCAGAACATGAACGCCCGCGAGATGCCGTAGCGCTCATGGATCTGTTCGAGATCCTCGTAGACCCCGCTGAAGCCGTCGATGTCGTTGCCGAGGTGCACGTGGGCATCGAAGATCTCGGCGCCGCCGGGAACCTCGCGCTCCAGCTCCTCGTCGTAGCCGGCGATCAGCGCCTGCGCCCGCCGGAGCACGTCGTCCATCCGAGTGAGTCTACGTCTGCCGCGATGGCCGCCGCGCTTCGTCACCGGCTCGCCGTGTTGGTAAACCCAGTAGCACGGAGTAGCATCAAGCTGCCGTCGTGTCAGATGTATTGATCTATGCAGATTCGCTCCGCTCGCCGGAGATGCGGCACGAGGTGCCGGTCGCGGTGCCGGACCCGTTCCTCTATGCCGAGCGGGGCGGCGAGCGGCATGTGGTCGCGAGCTCGTTCGAGCTGGACCGGGTCTCGCAGGTCGCTCCCGAGCTTCAGGTCATGCCGCTCGAGGAGTTCGGCGTCGACGACCTCTACGCGCAGGGCCTGACTCGCGACGAGATCGAGCTCGAGGTCGTGCTGCGGGCGGCCCGCAGGTTCGGGATCGAGGAGGCGGTCGTGCCGGCCACCTTCCCGCTCGAGCTCGCCGACCACCTGCGCGCAAACGGGATCCAGCTGTCCGCGGACCGCGAGGGCTTCGTCGCTCGGCGGCGGGTGAAGAACGACGCCGAGCTGGCCGGGATCCGGCGGGCCCAACGAGCAGCCGAGGCGGCGATGACCGCGGCGCGCGACCTCCTGCGGTCGGCCGAGCGCGACAACGGCAACCTCGTCCTCGACGGGGAGCCGCTCACGTGCGAGCGCATCAAGCTCGCGGTCGAGCAGGAGTTCACCGCGAACGGGGCCTTCGCCGACGAGTTCATCGTCTCGCACGGCGCACAGACCGCCGTCGGCCACGACATGGGCTCCGGCCCGATCGCGCCGGACGAGCCGGTCTGCCTCGATCTCTTCCCGCGCGACCGCGAGTCCGGCTGCTTCGCGGACATGACGAGGACGTTCGTCGTGGGCGAGCCGTCGGACGAGCTGCTCGAGTACCACCGTCTGTGCCGCGAGGCGCTCGACCGCTCGGTGGCCGCGGTGAAGCCGGGCGTCGCGGGGAGCGAGCTCAACCGCCTTTGCTGCGAGGTGTTCGAGGAGCACGGCTTCCCGACGCTCCTCTCGAAGCGGCCGGGCGAGGTGCTGAAGGACGGCTTCTACCACTCGCTCGGTCACGGCGTGGGGCTCGAGGTGCACGAACAGCCGACGCTCGGACGAGGCCCGGGCGAGCTCGTGGCGGGCGACGTGATCGCCATGGAGCCGGGGCTCTACCGCAACGGTTACGGCGGCTGCCGGCTCGAGGATCTCGTGCTCGTGACCGAGAAGGGCGCCGAGGTCCTGACCGAGTACCCGTACGACCTCGAGCCCTAGGCGGTTCGAAGATGCCCACGGTGGCATGCGCGGCCTAGGATGGCGCAGTTGACGTCCACCGGTCCGGCAATCGAGACCATCCTGCTGGAGGAGCGGCGCTATGCGCCGTCTCCGGAGTTCGCCGCTCAGGCCAACGCGCAGCCGGAGATCTACGAGCGTGACTTCGAGGAGTTCTGGGAGACCGAGGGCCGGGAGCGGGTCTCGTGGTTCGAGGATTTCGACACCCTCTGCGACTGGGAGGCGCCGTACGCGAAGTGGTATGTCGGCGGCACGCTGAATGTCGCCTACAACTGCGTCGACCGGCACGTCGAGGCCGGCCGCGGCGACAAGGTCGCCTACTACTGGGAAGGCGAGCCGGAGGAGGAGCGGCGAGCGATCACGTTCGCCGACCTCCAGGGCGAGGTCGTCCGCTTCGCGAACGCGCTCAAGGAGCTCGGCGTCCAGAAGGGCACGCCGGTCGGCATCTACATGGGGATGGTCCCGGAGCTGCCGGTCGCGATGCTCGCGTGCGCCCGGCTCGGGGCGCCGCACACGGTCGTGTTCGGGGGCTTCTCCGCCGACGCGCTCTCGGACCGCCTGAACGACATGGGCTGCGAGCTACTGATCACCCAGGACGAGGGGCTCCGCAACGGCGGCAAGGTCCCGTTGAAGGCGAACGCGGACGCCGCGCTCGACGAATCGCCGGGCGTCGAGCACGCGATCGTCTTCCGCCGGACCGGTGGCGATGTCGGCTGGACCGAGGGCCGCGACCTCTGGTGGCACGAGCTCGTCGAGGGCAAGGCGTCGGACCCCGAGTCGTGCCCGTGCGAGCCGATGGACGCGGAGGACCTGCTCTACCTGCTGTACACGAGCGGTACCACCGCAAAGCCGAAGGGGATCGTTCACACGACCGCCGGCTACCTCGTCGGCACCGCGACGACTCACCACTACATCTTCGACGTCAAGCCCGACTCGGTGTACTGGTGCGCGGCCGACATCGGCTGGGTCACCGGGCACAGCTACATCGTCTACGGCCCGCTCTGCAACGGCACCACCGGCGTCATCTACGAGGGCGTCCCGAATTACCCGGACAAGGACCGCTGGTGGGCGATCGTCGAGCGCTACAAGGTGGACATCCTCTACACGGCGCCGACCGCGATCCGTACCCACATGAAGTGGGGCCCGGAGTACGCCGCCAAGCACGACCTCACCTCGCTGCGCCTGCTGGGCTCGGTCGGCGAGCCGATCAACCCGGAGGCCTGGGTCTGGTACCGGGAGCACATCGGCGGTGACCGCACGCCGGTCGTGGACACCTGGTGGCAGACGGAGACCGGGATGATCATGATCACGCCGCTGCCGGGGATCACGACCCTGAAGCCGGGCTCGGCGACGCGGCCGTTCCCGGGCGTCGATGCCGCGGTCTACGACGAGCAGGGCAACGAGGTCGGTCCCGGCGGAGGCGGCTACCTCGTGCTGCGGCGTCCGTGGCCGGCCATGCTGCGCGGCATCTACAAGGACGACGGGCGCTATCGGGAGACGTACTGGTCGAAGTACTCGGACGTCTACTTCGCAGGCGACGGCGCCCGGATCGACGAGGACGGCGACTTCTGGCTGCTCGGCCGTGTCGACGACGTGATGAACGTCTCCGGCCACCGGATCTCGACGATCGAGGTCGAGAGCGCGCTCGTCGACCACCGAGAGGTCGCGGAAGCAGCCGTCTGCGGGCGTGCCGACGAGCGCACGGGACAGGCGATCGTCGCCTACGTCACGCTCAAGGGCGGCGAGGAGGGCTCTGTCGAGAAGCTCGAGGAGCTACGCAACCACGTCGCGGCCAAGATCGGCCCGATCGCCAAGCCGGCGAACATCGTCTTCACGCCCGAGCTGCCGAAGACCCGCAGCGGGAAGATCATGCGCCGCCTGCTGCGCGACGTCGCCGAGAACCGCGCGCTCGGGGACACGACGACGCTCGCCGACCCGGCGGTCGTCGAGGAGATCAAGGACCGGGCGGACGCGGAGGCCGGCGAGGACTAGCCCTGGCTCAGTAGCTCGGCGAAGCGGCCCTCGTCCTCGAACGGGCCGATCAGCGCGAGATTGATCGCGTTCGAGCCGATCACGTCCTGCGCCACCCGCTGCACGTCCTCGGCCGTGACGGCGTCGAGCCCGTCGAGCACCTCCTGCGGCTCGACCGCCTGGCCCTCGAGGACCTCCCGGCTGAGCCCGAATACCGTCATTCCCTGCGGGTTCTCGAGCCTCAGGACGAAGCGCCCCTTCGCGAGCGCACGGGCCTTCTCGAGCTCGTCGGACGGCACCGGCTCGGCGGCGATCCGCCGGAACTCGCGGGCGATCGTCTCGACTGCCTCGTCGCAGCGATTGATGTCCACACCGGCCTGTGAGTAGAGCGAGCCGGCGTCCGTGTAGCTGTTGTTGGCCGCGAAGACGTAGTAGGCGAGGCCACGCCGCTCCCGCACCTCGCTGAAGAGCCGCGACGACATCCCGGTCCCGAGCACCGTCGCGAGCAGTTGGAGCGCGTACCGGTCCGGGTGGACGTACGGGTAGCTGCGTACTCCAAGGCAGAGGTGCGCCTGGTCGGAATCCTTGTGATGGATCATGACGCGAGGCCCGCCCTCGCCGTTCAGTTGCACCGGCTCGGGGGCGGGCGTCTGCGCCGCCGCCAGGTCGCCGAGCAAGCTCTCGACGGTCTCGAGAGGATTCCCGTCGAGCCGCCCGCCGAGGCCGACCACCATGCGCACCGGCTTGTACCAGCGCCCGATGTAGTCGAGGAAGGTCTCGCGCTCGGCGGCGCGGACCGTCTCCTTGCGCCCGATGATGTCCCAGCCGAGCGGCTGGTCGCCGTAGAGAAGGTGGTCGTAGACACCGCCGATGAAGTCGCGCGGCGTGTCGTAGTACATGTTCATCTCCTCGACGATCACGCCCTTCTCGCGCTCGATCTCCTCGGTCTCGAACTTCGAGTTGCGCAGCATGTCGACGAGGACGTCCAGCGCCCGGTCGCGGTAGTCGGCGGCGCACTTGACGTAGTAGCCCGTGTACTCCTTGCTGGTGAAGGCATTGAACTCGGCGCCGAGCGAGTCGACCTCCATCCCGATCTCGCGCGCGGTCGGCCGGCGCTCGGTGCCCTTGAAGAACATGTGCTCCGCGAAATGCGCGATCCCGTTCGTCTCCGGGGTCTCGTAGCGGGAACCGGCGGCGAGCATGATCATGCAGGTGACCGACTGCACCTGGGGCATGTCGGCGGTGATCACGCGTAGGCCGTTGGAGAGCTCGTGTCGTTCGAACACGCTCATCACGCCGCCAGCCTCTCGCGCCATTCGTCGGGGATCGTCACGGTCTCTCCCTTGTCGTAGTCGTAGCCCACCAGGACGCTCTTGGCCTCTGCGACGAGCGCATCGCCCACACGCAGCTCGTAGTCGAGGTCGAAGCTCTTTCCGCCGAAGCGGCTTGCGCGCACGCCGACCTCGACCTCGTCGCCGAAGCCCACCGGCGCGCGGTAGTCGATCTCGATCCGGGCGACGATGATCGACATCTCCGCGAAGGTGGAAGCGGCGCCGAGATCGACCAGAAAGGCGACCCGGGCAGACTCGATGTAGGTCAAGAACACCGCGTTGTTAACGTGGCCGAGGGCATCGAGGTCACGGAAGCGCACGCGCTCACGGTGGACGAACATCGGCGCGATGCTAGCGGCGAGGGCGGTCCTCCCGGCGCCAGACGAAGCGGACGGCCTGCCATTCCCCGTCGATGGCGCAGCTCTTGTTGTCGACGAGCCCTGCGTCGAGGCCGGTCTGCTGCACCGCGTCGAAGTCGAGGTCCGTGTCGATCTCGGCGCTCTTCTTGGGCCAGGCGACCCAGAGGCCGTCGGCGGGCTCGAGAGTGTCGCAGAGCGTCGCAAAGCGGCACTCGAGGTCGTCACGGGCCGTGGTGAAGAAGACCAGGACCGCCGAGCCGGGCTTGGCCCCGAGCTTCTTCGAGAGCGGCGTCGCCGAGTAATCGGTCATCTCGCCACGGACGCTACGGGATGCGAGATGCTGCACGCGTGGCGGGAGAGGACATGCGCCGAGCGATCTTTGCCCAGCCCGACTGGCTGCGCGGAGTGCCGACAGAACGGCGCCTGCCGCAGGCTCGGGTGCTCTACACCGGCTGCGGGACCTCCTTCCATGCAGCGCAGACCGGCGGCCAGGCACTCCAGGCGCTGGAGGTCGTACTCGCTCCGGAGCAGGAGGCCGACCTGCTTGTCGCCGTGAGCCACGAGGGCGACACGCCGCTCACGGTGGAAGCGGCACGTGCGTTCTCCGGCCCGGTCTGGCTCGTGACGGCGAAGCCGGACAGCCCGCTGGGCGAGCTCGCGGACGAAGTGCTCGTGGCGACGCCCGAGGTCGAGCGCAGCTGGTGCCACACGGCCAGCTACACGTGCGCGGTCGCGACGCTCGGCGCGTTGCGCGGCGACGACGTGACCGGACTGCCGGCGGCGGTCGAGAAGGCGCTCCAGGAACGTGAGCCCGTGGGCGGGCAGGAGCGGTACCTGATCGCGGGCGCAGGCCGCGACTGGCCGACGGCGCAGGAGGCCGCGCTCAAGCTGCGCGAGGGCGCGTTCGTGGCTGCGGAGGCGCACCAGACCGAACAGCTCCTTCACGGCCACCTGGCCGCGATCGACGAGACGGTGCGGGCGTTCGTGCTCGAGGGAGAGGGCCGGGCCGCGGAGCGGGCCGCGGGTGCGGTTCGGGCGCTCGAGGAGCTGGGCTGCGAGACGACGCTCGTCCCCAGCGTGCACCCGGTGGTCGACATCGTGCGCTTCCAGCTGCTGACGCTCGACCTCGCGGAGGCCAGGGGAGTCGACCCGGACAAGATCCGCCGCGACGACGAGCGCTGGGAACGAGCCCGCGCCGCCTACGAGTGAGGCGTTTTCCCCCGGGGACCCCGCCGGTTGTTCCCCCGTGAACAACGCTAGCGGCCTCCAGCGCACGCGTGTGTGCCCGCTTCGTGCCGGAACAGTGACTAGCGGCTCTGCCAGGCGCCGAGCAGCTCGGTCTCGCGTGCGGGCTGCATTCCGGCAGCGCCGAGCCGGTCCGTCTCGGCGACGAGCGGCGCGTTCGTCTCGCGCGCCCAGGCAAGCGTCGCCGCGACCGTCTCGGCGACCGGACGGAAGCGCAGGCCCGCCGCAACCGCGCGTGAAACGTCGGCCTGGATGAAGGCAGCTTCCTCACCCGCGAGCCAGAGCGGCAGCTCCATCCACTGGCCGACCTCCCGCTCGAGCAGAAACGACTCGTCGACCCAGACGATGCGAGCACCGCTTCCAGAGACGTCGCGGCAGATCTCGAGCAGCTCGCCGAACGGCTCGGCCGGCCGGACGGCGTTGAACGTCCCTACGACCCGCTCTTCCGCCGCGTGCACGAGCCACTCGCCGAGGTCGCGCACGTCGACGAACTGGACCCGCCGCTCTGCCGGCCCCGGGGCGAGCACGTCGCCGCCCTCGGCGACTCGCAGCGGCCAGTAGGTGAACCTGCCCGTCGGATCGTGCGGGCCAACGATCAGCCCTGCACGGACGCTCGCATGCTCGTTCGGCAAGACCTCGTCGAGCACGCGCTCGCAGGCGGCCTTGAGCTGCGGGTACTCCTCCAGCACCTCCTCCGTGCGCGGCTCGTCCTCGAACACGGGAGCGCTCTCGTCGAAGTCGGGCTCGTAGGGCTCGCGGTAGACGGAGATCGACGAGACGAACACGTAGTGGCCGACCGATCCGCGCAGCAGCTCCGCGGAGTCACGCACGAGGCGCGGGACGAAGCCCGAGGGGTCGATCACCGCGTCCCAATCGCGCCCCTCCAGAGCGGAGAGGTCGCCGTCGCGGTCGCCGCGGAGCTTCTCGGCCTCGGGGAAGAGCTCGGGGTTGGTCTCGCCGCGATTGAAGAGCGTCACCTCGTGGCCCCGATCGAGCGCTGAGTCGACCGCCGCGCGGCCGAGGAACTTCGTCCCGCCGAGCACGAGCAGCCTCAAAGGGCGCGCAGCTCCTCCAGCAGCCGGTCGACCTCGCCGGCGGTGTTGTAGTGGACGATCCCCGCGCGCACGCCGCCGTCGGCGAGGCCGAGCCGGTCCATCGCCTCGACCGCGTAGTAGTTGCCGTGCCAGACCGCGAAGCCGCGCTCGCCCAGCGTCGTCGCGATCTCGGCCGGGGTCGAGCCCTCGACGGTGAAGCAGAACGTTGGGACGCGACCCTCCATGGTCGGCAGTCCGTAGAGCCGGCACGACTCCGGCAGGCCATCGAGGAAGCGCGTGCCCAGCTCCCGCTCGTAGGCGACGATCGCGTCCATCCCGACCCAGTCCACGTACTTGCAGGCCGCGACGAAGCCGGCAAGGAGCTCGTGTGGGAGCGTTCCGGTCTCGAAGCGGTGCCCGAGCGGGACTTCCGGGGCAGGGCGCACCTTGTAGGGCCGCCAGCGCTCGAGCAGCTCGGGCCTGGCGAACGCCATGCCGAGGTGCGGCCCGAAGAACTTGTACGGCGAGCAGATCAGCACGTCCAGGCCGGCCGCGGCGACGTCGATCGGGCCGTGCGGCGCGTAGTGCACGGCGTCGACCCACGCCAGCGCGCCCACCTCGTGCGCGAGCTCGGCCACCCGCGCCACGTCGACGAGCGTCCCGAGGGCGTTCGAGGCCCAGGGATAGGCGACCACTCGGGTTCGCTCCGAGAGCTGCGCCGCGAGGTCGTCCAGGTCGAGCGTCGTGTCGTCTCGCAGGTCGGCGAACCGGACGACGAGGTCGAGGTCGCGAGCCAGCTCGAGCCACGGTGCGACGTCGGCGTCGTGGTCGAGCCGCGTGACGACGATCTCGTCCCCGGCCTGCGAGCTCCCGGCCCAGCGTGCGCGTGAGCGCGAAGTTCAGCGTGGTCATGTTCGCGCCGAAGACGACCTCCTCGGCCTGGCAGCCCAGGAAGGCGGCCGCCGCGCGCCGCGACTCCTCGACCAGCTCCTCGGTGCGCCGGCTCGTGTCGTAGGGCCCGCTGACGTTCGCGTTCGACTCGCGCAGATACGCGGAGATCGCGTCGATCACCTCGTCCGGGACCTGCGTGCCGCCCGGCCCGTCGAAGAAGGCGAGCGGCCGGTCGAGGGCCGAAAACCGCGTTGCGGACTGCCGAAATGTCGAGTGCGACAGCGCTCACCGGACAGACGCTATCCGATGCTTGTTTGTCGCCAGGGTGGAGGGATGGCAGACTGACGGCCCGACCGAAGGGGTCTAACAGAGGGAGGGCTATGGAAACCGCCGCAGCACCACGCCGTGGATGCAGATCAGCGCGCGCCGAGCGCAGTAGTAGCCGCCCGTGACGTAACCCGTCGCTACGGCGAGGGTGACACGGCTGTCGACGCGCTGCGCGGAGTCAGCCTCGAGGTCGAGCAAGGGAAGCTCACTGCAGTGATGGGGCCGTCAGGCTCCGGCAAGTCCACGCTGATGCACATCCTGGCGGCGCTCGACAAGCCGACCTCAGGCACGGTCTGGATCGCGGGCACCGAGCTCGGCGAGCTGAACGACACACAGACCACGAAGCTCCGGCGCGAGCACATCGGATTCGTCTTCCAGTTCTTCAACCTGCTGCCGATGCTGACGGCCGAGGAGAACGTCGTCCTCCCGCTCACGATCGCCGGCGAGAAGCCGGACAAGGAGTGGCGTGAGGAGCTGCTGAAGAAGGTCGGTCTCGACGATCGGCGCACGCACCGCCCCGCGGAGCTCTCGGGCGGCCAGCAGCAGCGGGTCGCCATCGCACGGGCGCTCGTCTCGCGGCCGACCGTCGTGTTCGCGGACGAGCCGACGGGCAACCTCGACTCGAAGACGAGCGGTGAGATCCTCGAGCTGATGCGCGACTCGGTCGACTCGCTCGGGCAGACCACGGTGATGGTCACGCACGACGCGCACGCGGCGACGATCGCCGACCGGATCCTGTTCCTCGCGGACGGCCTGATCGTGCGGGACATGCCGCGATCCGACACGGGCGCCGTGATCGCGGCCATGGACGAGCTCACCCAGGTCTGATGCTCACCGTCGCGCTGAAAGGCCTCGCCGGCCGCAAGGTCCGCGCGTCGCTGACCGCTGTCGCGATCGTGGTCGGCGTCGCGATGATCAGCGGCACCTACATCCTCACGGACACGATCAACAACGGCTTCAACACGATCGTCGTCAACTCGTACAAGAACGCCGACGTCGTCGTCAGCGGCCAGGCCGCTTTCAAGAACACCAACGGCAACGGCGTCGAGACGCCCACGTTCCCGGCCTCCGTGCTCACGAAGGTGCGTGCTCTGCCCGACGTGGCCGCCGCCGCCGGGTCGGTGACCAGCGACGACGTCAAGCTGATCGGCAAGGACGGGAAGGTGATCAACACCGGGGGCGCCCCGTCGCTGGGCTTCTCGGTCGATCCCAAGGAACAGCAGTTCAACCCGACGAAGCTGACCGACGGCGCGTGGCCGAGCGGGCCCGACGAGGTCGCGATCGACAAGGCGACGGCCTCCAAGGAGCACTTCGACGTCGGCGACAGGATCAGCCTGCAGGCGGTCGGGCCGCAGCGGTCGTTCCGGCTGTCGGGAATCGCGGAGCTCTCAGGCGTCGGCTCGATCGGCGGGGCGACCTTCGCGCTCTTCGACCTGCCGACGGCTCAGAAGATCTTTGCCAAGCCCGGCCAGCTCGATGTGATCCGAGTCCAGTCGAAGGCGGGCGTCAGCAACGCGACGCTCATCTCGCAGATCAAGCCGCTGCTGCCGCCGACCGCGACTGTCCGCGACACGAACGCCCAGGTCAAGGAGGACAAGAAGGACCTGAGCTTCGTCTCGTTCTTCAAGTACATCCTGCTCGCGTTCGCGGGGATCGCCCTCTTCGTCGGCGCGTTCGTGATCGCCAACACGCTCTCGATCACGATCGCCCAGCGGATGCGCGAGTTCGCGACGCTTCGGACGTTGGGCGCCTCGCGGCGCCAGGTGCTCTGGTCGGTGGTGATCGAGGCGTTCGTCATCGGCATCCTCGGCTCGCTCGTCGGGCTCTTCCTCGGGCTCGGGCTGGCCAAGATCCTGAACAAGCTCTTCGTCACCTTCGGAATCGACCTGCCGCAGGGCCAGACGATCTTCGCCACGCGCACCGTCATCGTCTCGCTGGTCGTGGGCACGGTCGTGACGCTGATCGCCAGCGTCCGACCGGCGCAGGCGCGCGACGCGCGTGCCGCCGATCGCCGCAGTGCGCGAGGGCTCGGTGCTCCCCGTCTCGCGGTTCGCCAAGTACGGCCCCGTCACGGCGTTCAGCATCCTCGCGGCAGCGATCGCGCTCGTGGCCATCGGGACCCTGGCCAGCGGCATCGCCACCGGGCCCCGGCTGCTGATGATCGGCGTGGGTGTGCTCCTGCTCTTCTTCGGCGTCTCGATGAACGCGGCGCGGGTCGTACGGCCGCTCGCGGCCGTGCTCGGGGCCCCCACCCGCGCGATCGGCGGTGCGCCGGGGATCCTGGCGCGCGACAACGCCACGCGGAACCCCGCGCGGACGGCCTCGACGGCATCGGCCCTGATGATCGGCCTCGCGCTCGTCACGTTCGTGGCGATCTTCGGCCAGGGCGTGTTCAAGTCGTTCGAGGACGCCGTCGACCAGCTGTTCATCGCCGACTACGCCGTGACGGCGACAAACACGTTCAACCCGATCGACGTCGCGGCGGGGAAGTCCCTCGTCGGCAAGCCGGGCGTCAGCGACGTAACCCCGATCCGCGCGGGATCGGCCCACTTCCTCGGCAGCGACCATGACCTGACGGCGGTCGCTCCGAACGTCCAGACCGGGATCCGCATCGACTGGAAGGCGGGTGGCAGCTCCGTTCCCGGCCGGCTCGGCACGGACGGCTTCTTCACCGACAGCGACTACGCGAAGGCCCAACACCTGCACATCGGCTCACCGGTGAGCCTGGAGTTCCCGAGCGGCAAGCGAGTGAACCTGCGGCTGATCGGGATCTACGACAAGCCGAACGGCGGCTCGCCCTTCGGCGACGCGACGATCTCGACCACGCTGTTCGACCGGTACATCCCGCGGCCGAGGGACGAGATGGTCCTGGTCAACACTCCCGACGGCGTCAGCGACGCCAACACGCAGACGCTGAACGACGACGTGGCGGGGTTCGCCGACGCGAAGGTGCAGACCCGCGACGAGTTCAAGACGAACTTCCTCAAGCCGATCAAGAAGATCCTCAATCTGCTCTACGCACTGCTCGCGCTCTCCGTGATCGTGAGCCTCGTCGGGATCATCAACACACTCGTGTTGACGGTCTACGAGCGGACGCGCGAGCTCGGCATGCTGCGCGCCGTCGGAATGACCAGACGGCAGGTGCGGATGATGATCCGCTACGAGAGCATCGTCACGGCACTGATGGGCGCGGCGCTCGGGATAGCGGTCGGTGTGTTCCTAGCAGCGCTCGTGACGCACGCCCTCTCCGATCAAGGAATCGTGTTCGCGATCCCATGGGTGCAGCTCGTCTACTTCGTGCTGGCCGCGATCTTGGTCGGCATCCTGGCCGCGGTGATCCCGGCGCGGCGAGCCGCCCGGCTGAACGTGCTCAGGGCTCTGCAGTACGAGTGACCGATCCGTCCGGGGCCGTACATAGGCTCCGGTCGTGCGACGCCTGCGACCGCTGAGCGAGGAAGAGTGCTACCTCCGCTGCTACGGGTCCGGCGACGCGATGGTGCGCCTCATTCGGATCGAGCAGCGGCGTCCTCGCGCGCTCGCGCGGATAACCGGCGAGGAGCTGCGCCGGCTCTTCGAGGTCCGGCTCGACTCTCGTGAGGCGGAGCTCGCCGCGTGAGGACCTGCCCGAGCTGGAGTCGCCCCGGCACCCGCGGGGCATGGCGCTCCTGGACGCGGCGGCGCCGGCCGAAGCCGTTCGGCAGTGAGCGCCCGTGCGCGCCGCGGGCGCGCCGGCACCGGCGCTGCGCCTAGCGCCGTCCCGGACGTCCTCGGGCCCGGCCTCAAGGTCGTCTTCTGCGGGATCAACCCGGGCTTCGTCTCCGCGGCGGCGGCCGCGCACTTCGCCAATCCCCGCAACGACTTCTGGCGCCTTCTGCACGCTGCCGGCTTCACGCCTCGGCTGCTGAGCCCGGACGAGCAGTTCGAGGCGCTCGACTACGGGATCGGCCTCACGAACGCGGCGCCGCGCACGACGCGTGGTTCCGGGGACCTGCGTCGAGCGGACTTCTCCGGCGCCGCCGAGCGGCTCGAGAGGCTGGCCCTGGATCTGGCTCCCAGAGCGATCGGCTTCGTCGGCAAGGAGGCCTATCGCGGCACATTCGGCGAGCGGCCCGAGCACGGGCTCCAGGAGCGTCCTCTTGCAGAGACGCTCCTGTTCGTGCTGCCGTCCACTTCCCCGGCGAACGCGGCCGTGCCGTGGGAGGAGCGACTGCACTGGTTCCGCGAACTGCGGAAGTTGCTCGGGTGAGTGGTTGGTATCGGCGGAGGCGGGCTCTTGCCCGCCGGAGCCTCAACTGCGCGTGGAGCGCGTCAACCTGGCGAGGGGGCACACGGGGGAAACCGGGTTTCCCCCGTGAAGCGAGCGCGCCGTAGGCGCGCGACGCGTTAGCCGCGCCAACGGTTGGTGATCGGCGTGCGGCGGTCGCGGCCGAAAGCCTTCGGCGTGAGCCGCACACCGGGCGGGGCCTGGCGACGCTTGTACTCGGCCCGGTCGATGAGCGCGAGGGCCCGCTCGACCACCTCCCGGTCGAATCCGTCTGCTGACAGCTCTTCACGCGAGCGATCCTGCTCGACGTACGCCTCGAGCACGCGGTCGAGCGCGGGATAGGGCGGAAGGGAATCCTCGTCCAGCTGGTTGTGGCGGAGCTCGGCACTCGGCGCGCGCTCGACGATCGACGCCGGGATGAGCTCGCGCTCCGCCCGCTCGTTGAGGTGCCTGGCCAGCCGGAACACGTCGGTCTTGAAGACGTCCTTCAGGAGCGCGAAGCCGCCGGCCATGTCCCCGTAGAGCGTCGCGTACCCGACCGAGAGCTCGGACTTGTTCCCCGTCGCGACCACCAGCCAGCCGAACTTGTTCGAGAGCGCCATCAGGAGCACTCCGCGGACCCGGGCCTGGAGGTTCTCCTCGGCGAGATCGGGCGTGCGCCCCGCGAAACTCGCGGCAAGCGTCGCGTCGAAGGCCTGGACGATCTCCCCGATGGGCAGCTCCCGAAAGTCGGCACCCAGGCTTTCGGCGAGCAGGCGCGCGTCCCGCTGCGTCTCCTCCGACGAGTAGCGCGAGGGCATCGAGACGCAATGCACGTGCTCGGCCCCCAGCGCCTCGACCGCGAGGGCGGCTGTCAGGGCCGAGTCGATCCCGCCCGAGACGCCGACGACGATTTCGCGGAACCCGTTCTTCCGGACGTAGTCGCGCAGCCCGAGCCCGAGCGCGAGCCGCATCTGCTCGAGCTCGCCGAGCGGCTCTGCCAGCTGTCGCTCGAGCGGTTTGCCGGCAGCTCGGGGGACGCCGACGTGGATGACCTGCGCGTCGGGCACCGACCCACGTTCGCGCAGGAGGGCTCGCCGGCGCAGGTCGCGCAGGCGGCGCCCGACGGCGTCGGCCGGCTCGATGTCGACCACGAGCAGCGCCTCCTCGAAGCCCGGCGCCCGCGCCAGCACGTGGCCCTCCTCGTCGAGCACGAGGGAGTGCCCGTCGAAGATCAGCTCGTCCTGGCCTCCCACGCAGTTGCAGAAGGCGACGAAGCACGCGTTGTCTCGCGCACGCGTGACGAACATCTCCTCGCGCTCCCGGTCACGCCCGACGTGGAACGGCGAGGCGGAGATGTTCGTCAGCAGCTGAGCCCCTGCGAGCGCGAGGTCGGTCGCCGGCGGCCCCGGCTGCCACATGTCCTCGCAGATCGTCGGGCCGATCAGCGTGCCTCCGTGCTTCAGGAGCAGCAGGTCGCGGGCGGGCGCGAAGTAGCGGTCCTCGTCGAAGACGCCGTAGTTCGGCAGGAAGCGCTTTCGGTACAGCGCCTTCAGCTCACCGCCCGCGCAGACCGCACAGGCGTTGTAGAGGTCGCGGTCGAAGTGGGGGACGCCGACGAGCGCGACGATCCCGCGCGTGGCACGCGCGATCTCGGCGAGAGACTTCTCGGCGGCCCGCAAGAAGCCTGGCCGCAGCAGCAGGTCCTCGGGCGGGTAGCCGGTGACCGCGAGCTCGGGGAAGAGGACGAGGTCGGCGCCGGCTGCCTCGGCTTCCTGGAGGCCCCGCAGGATCCGATCACGGTTCCCGTCGAGGTCCCCGACCGTCGTGTTGATCTGTGCGAGCGCCAGTCTCATGGGTTTTAGACTAACAGTCGAAAACCTCGAGAGCGTTCACCGGCGCAGCCGGATCGCGTTCAGGTCGTCGCGCTTGATCTCGTCCGCCCGGCCGATCAGCTCCTCGATGTCGTCGTGCTCGGCGTGGAGGTAGCGCCCGGCGAGGGCGTCCGCCCGCCCTGAGGCGAGCACGTGCACGAGGCGCGGCGCCAGCTCGGGCGGCGTCCAGGGCGCGTCGTCGGAGAAGTTGCCGGTCATCTCCGTCCGCACGAGCCCCGGGCTGTAGAAGAAGACGCGCACGGGCGAGTCCTTCAGCGACTCGGCCAGCGTCTCGCCGAAGCGAGCGACCGCGGCTTTGCTCGCCGAATAGGCGGTGCTCGTCGACCCAGGTAGGTAGGCCGCACCGCTCGCGGTGATCACGATCCGGCCTCCACCTCTCTCGAGCATCCCGGGCAGCACGGCCCGACAGCAGAGGTAGACGCCGAGGACGTTCACTTCGAAGACATGCCACCACTCGTCGGGGTCGCTCTCCCAGAGCGGGCCCGAGCCGCTCGCGATCCCGGCGTTGGCGACGAGCAGGTCGATGGGCCCGAGCACCGTCTCCGCCTCGCGCACCATGTGCTCGACCTCCTCGCGGTCGGACACGTCGGCCATGATCGCGAGCGCGCCGAGCTCGTCCGCACTCGCCTCCACCTGCTCGCGGGTTCGCGCGGCCACCGCGACGCTGGCGCCCGCCGAGGCGAGCTCACGCGCGATGTCGGCGCCGATTCCGCGCCCGCCACCGGTGACGAGCGCGATCTGTCCGCCGAGTCGGTCAGCCGGCTGCGCGCGTCGACCTCGTCCAGCGTCTCCGGGTTCTCCAGCGACGAGAGATCGCCGGGGTCCGAGCCGAGCGCGGTTGCGCGCACTGCCCGCCTGACGATCTTCGCGCTGCGGGTCTTCGGGAGCGCGGACACGAATAGCACGCGCGCGGGCGCGAATGCCTTGCCGAGCTCGCCGGCCGCAGCGGCGCGGATCTCCGCGGCCAGCTCGTCGCTCGACTCGTGCTCCCGGGACGAGCGCGCAGAACACCCACGCGACCTCGCCCTTCACCTCGTCGGGCACGCCGACGGCGGCCGCCTCGGCGACGGCGGGGTGCGCCATGACGGCGGACTCGAGCTCGGCCGGGCCCAGGCGCTTGCCCGCGATGTTGAGCGTGTCGTCGGAGCGCCCGTGCAGGAACCAGTAGCCGTCCTCGTCCACGGAGGCCCAGTCGCCGTGCACCCAGATCCCGGGCAGGCGCCGCCAGTAGGTGTCCAGATAGCGCTCGGGATCGCGCCAGAAGCCTCGCGTCATGCCCGGGAAGGGCTTGCGGCAGACGAGCTCTCCGACCTCGCCGCGCACCGAGCGGCCCTCGGCGTCGACGACGTCCATCGCCATTCCGAGCGCGGGGCCGCCGAGCGAGCAGGCCTTGATCGGCGCCGCGACCGTGGGTGACAGGAAGCAGGCCGCGACCTCCGTCCCGCCCGAGCAGTTGATGATCGCGCAACGGCCGCCGCCGACGTGCTCGAACAACCAGTGGTACGGCGCCGGGTTCCACGGCTCGCCGGTCGTGACGAGCACGCGCAGGGACGAAAGGTCGTGGCGCGCGACGAGCTCCTCGCCGTGCGGGATGAGGGCGCGCGTGAGAGTGGGCGAAAGGCCCAGGATCGAGACGCGCTCGCTCTCGACGAGGCCCCACAGCCGGTCGGGCTCGGGCCAGTCCGGCGCTCCCTCGGCGAAGACGACGGTGCACCCGAGCGCCATCCCGCCGACCACCTCCCACGGGCCCATGATCCAGCCCATGTCGGTGACGAAATGGATCACGTCGCCGGGCCGGGCGTCCGCCTGGTACGCGACCTCGCGTGCGATCGAGACGAGAAAGCCGCCCTGGACGTGCAGGACTCCCTTGGGCGGCCCGGTCGTCCCGGAGGTGTAGGTGAGCAGATACGGGTGCTCCGAGTCGACGTCGAGTGGCTCGAGGCGGCCGGGCGAGTCGGCGACGGCGTCCTCCCAGAAAACGTCTCGACCGGCCTGCATCGGCGTGTCCTCCCGGTCGAGCCGTCGCCAGACGACGACGTGCTCGACCGACGGCGACTCCGCGAGCGCCTCGTCGACCAGCGCCTTCATCGGCACCTCGCGCCCGCGTCGCATCGAGCCGTCGGCGGTAACAACCACCTTCGCCTCCGAGTGCTGGAGGCGCGCTGCGATCGCGGGTGCCGCAAAGCCCGAGAAGAGGAGCACCTGGATCGCTCCGAGGTGCGCGCAGGCGTGTGAGGCGACGGCAACCTGGGGCGACATCGGCAGGAAGATCGCGACGCGGTCGCCGGGGCCGACGCCGAGCGCGGCCAGGCCCTCTGCAAAGCGGGTGACCTCGTCGGAGAGCTCGCGGTAGGTGAGCGCGCGTCGCTCGCCGTCCTCGCTCTGCCACACGGCCGCCTCCGTTTCTGCGCGTTCGCCTCGCGCCCAGCGATGGACACAGTTCTCGGCGAGGTTGAGCCTGCCGCCGACGAACCAGGTCGCCCACTCGGGCCCGCTCGAGGTGTCGACCACCGTCTCCCACCGCTGTGAGAACTCGAGGCGGAGGTCATCGATCACCGCCGGCCAGAATCGCTCCGGCTCGTCCTGGGAGAGGCGCAGGAGAGCGGGGTAGTCGTCGAGGCCGAGCGCGCGTGCGAGCCGGAGCACGTTCGAGTGCTCGCGCACCTCCTCGCTCGGCGTCCAGATCGCGTCCACGGGCGCCAAGCCTAACCAGCTTGACCGCCTAGCTAGCGGCGGCTAACCTAGTGGATACTAACTTACTGACGAGGCGAGGGAGGGGCGCGTGCGCGCACGGATCTTTGCGGACGAGAACAAGAAATGGTGGACGCTCGGCGCGGTCTCGTTCGGGCTGTTCATGATCATGCTCGACAACACGATCGTGAACGTCGCGCTGCCGTCTATCCAGCGCGATCTCGACATCGGCATCTCCGAGCTCGAGTGGGTCGTCAACGCGTACGCGCTCACCTTCGCGGTGCTGATGCTGACCGGCGGGAAGCTCGCTGACCTGTTCGGCCGGCGGCTGCTCTTCATCGTCGGCCTGGCCATCTTCACCGGCGCCTCACTCGCCTGCGGCCTAGCGCCCGACGCCAACATGCTCATCGCTGCCCGCGCGGTTCAGGGCGTCGGCGCAGCGATGATGAACCCGGCCACGCTCTCGATCATCACGGCCACCTTCGCGCCGCGTCAGCGCGGGATGGCCATCGGGATCTGGGCGGGAGTCTCGGCGCTCGCGCTCGCGATCGGCCCGCTCGTCGGCGGCCTGATCACCCAGCACATCAGCTGGAACTGGGTCTTCTTCATCAACGTCCCGGTCGGGCTCCTCGCGATCGTCGTCGCCCGGCTCGTGATCAGGGAATCGCGCGACACCTCGGCCGAGCAGCGGCTCGACCTTCCCGGCCTTCTCACCTCGGCGATCGGGCTCTTCGCGCTCACCTACGCCCTGATCGAGGCGAACAAGTACGGGTGGACCTCGGCGCGGATCCTCGCGCTCTTCGCGGTCGCCGCGATCGGCCTGACCGCGTTCGTGTTGCTCGAGCTGCACCAGCGCGTGCCGATGCTCGACCTCTCGCTCTTCCGCAACCCGACCTTCGCGGGGGCGAACACGATCATGCTGCTCGTCGCGCTCGCGATGTTCGGCGTCTTCTTCTACGTCTCCCTCTACGTGCAGAACGTGCTCCACTACTCGCCGACGCAGGCCGGAGCGACCTTCCTCCCGATGACGCTCTGCATCGTGTTCCTCGCGCCGATCGCCGGGAAGCTGAGCGACCGCTTCGGCCCTCGGTGGCTGATCGCGTCGGGGATGACGCTGGTCGCCGGCTCGCTCGTGATCTTCGCCCAGCTCGACCAGAGCTCGAACTTCTGGGACATCTTCCCGGGCCTGCTTGTCGGCGGCGCCGGCATGGCGATGTCCATGGCGCCGACCACCGCGACCGCGATGCACGCCGTCCCGGTCGACAAGGCCGGGGTCGGCTCGGCGGTGCTGAACAGCGCCCGCCAGGTCGGCGGCTCGCTCGGGATTGCCATCATGGGCGCGATCGTGGCCTCGTACGTGCACGTCCGGCCGCCGGCGCCCCAGGCCGTCGACCAGTTCGTGCAGGGCTTCCAGCACGCGCTGCTCGTCGCCGCCGGAATCGCCTTCGCAGCCGCGCTGGTTGCAGTCGTCACGCTGCGCAAGCCCGAGCACGTCGACGAGGCGGCGCACGAGATCACCGAGGTGGCAGCGTGACCGAGGCCCGGATCCGTCTCACCGCGACGGAGCGCCGCGCGGCGGTCGTGGACACCGCGTGTCGCGTCTTCGCCAAGAGCAGCTACCGCGGCTCGACGACAGCACAGATCGCGCGCGAGACCGGCGTCACCGAGCCCGTGCTCTACCGGCACTTCGCGTCGAAGCGCGAGCTGTACCTGGCGTGCCTCGACGAAGCGTGGGAGCGGCTGCGCGTGCTGTGGGACAGAGCGCTCGAGCAGGAAGAGGAGCCTGGGATGTGGGTGACCACGCTCGGCAAGACGTACCTCGAGGCCCGCGCTGCGGACCGGATCATCCTGATCGACCTCTGGATCCAGGCGCTCACGGAGGCCGCTGACGACCCGGAGATCCGCCGCGGCCTGCGCGAGCAGGTGCGCGAGGTGCACCACTTCGTTGCAGACGTGATGCGCCGCTCCCAGAAAGCCGGCGGGATCCTGGCCGATCGCGACGCCGACGCCGAGGCCTGGATCTTCATCTCCCTGGGCCTGCTCTCCACGATCGACCACCGGCTGAGCGGCCTGGTCGGCGAAGAGTTCGAGCGCATCAAAGCCTCGCGTCGAGCTTGGATGACCGGCTCTCCGTAGTCACCGGTTGTCTTGAGAGCGTTCAGCACGTCCTTGGCTCGCTGCGCTTGGCCGCCGGAGCCGGGCTTGGCCCGGCGGGAGGCACAGAACGACAAGAAACGCCGGCCAAAGCGTCCAGCTGTCGGCATGGTCAGCGCGTGAGCCCCGCTCCCGTAGCGAAAGGAGGGGGCTCCCGGGGGAACCAGGGGTTCCCCCGGGCAAAAAAAAGCCCCCGGCTGCGGCTCCGGGGGCTTCATCATTTTGTGCCCGCCTTGTTTAGAGGGCGACGACCCGGAGGCCTTGGCTCTGCGGCCCAGCCACAACCTCCGGGCTATCGTCGCCATCTTTGGCGCGCCCCTTGCATCCCATAAGCCTGGCGTCCGGCTGGGTGCAAGGTGGACGGACTATAGACCTGGCCCTACCGGTAGTCAAGTAGCTAAATCAAGTGATTTTGAGATTGGCCAGTTCACCCGATTTATGTAGCTGCCATGCCCTTTTTGGGGGATATTCCAGATGACCTACTTGCGTCCGAGTCAAGTATGCGTTTCACTGCGGGTGTAGGCCCCATGCCGCGTGTATCCCTCAGCGACCGCACTCGCACGACCACCCCGGGCTCCCGCCTGGGCGAGCGTGTGCGTCAGTTGCGGGTGGCTGCGGGCCTGACCCAGACCGATCTCGCCGGCGAGCGTTTCTCGAAGGAGTACGTCAGCCAGATCGAGCGGGGCAAGACCCGACCCACGCGCGAGACGATCGAGTGGCTCGCCGCCAAGCTCGGCGTCGACGCCGGTTTCCTCGAGCGCGGAGTCTCCGCCGACGAGCGAAGCCGGGTCGAGGCGATGCTGGCACGGGCCGAGGCGCTCGCGAACGCGCATCGCTACGACGAGTCGGTCGAGGAGCTCGAGAACTCCCGCACCGCCGTCCTGGCGACGGGGTCGATCGAGCTCGAGGCCCGCGCGCTCTCGACCGAGGCGTGGGCGCGAATGGAGCGGGGCGAGGTGAAGCCGGCTCTCCAGCTCCTGGAGCGCTGCCGGTCGATCAACGAAGGCCCCGGCTTCTCGGACGTCGACCGGGCGCAGGTGCTCTTCCGGATGGCCGTCTGCCGCTACCACCTTTCGAGCATCGCGTCGGCCGTCGCGTTGTTCAGCGAGGCGCTGAAGCTCGCGGAGGGCTCCGGCCTTCCGTGCGACCTTCTCCGCTCCGAGATCCTCGGATGGCGCTCGCGCTGCTACCGGCGCCAGCGGGACCTCGAGGCCGCGCGCGAGGACGTCGAGCGCGCGCTCGAGCTCGCGCAGTCGCTCGACGACCACCGCACGATGGCGAACGTCTACTTCCAGGCCTCGCTCGTCTCCGAGCGGATGGGGCACTGGGTGCTCGCTCGCAGCTACGCCGAGCGCGCGAAGGCGTACTACGAGCAGCTGAACGACGAGCGCAACGTCGGCCGCCTCCTCAACAACCTCGGCGGGCTGAACTTCCAGCTCGGCAAGCCCGAGAAGGCAGTCGAGGACCTGAAGAGCGCCTACCGCGTCCTGCTCGACAAGGGCAGCGAGGCCGAGGCGGCGAACGTCGTCTCCTCCCTCGCGCACGTGCACCTGATGACCGGTCAGGTGGACTCGGCCGAAGAGGAAGCGCGCCATGCGCTGGAGCTCCTCGAGGGCCGCGAAGATTTCCTCCTCGACATCGCACCGACCCAGCTCGTTCTCGGCCGCTCGCTCATGGAGCAGGGCCGGCTCGACGAGGCGCAGGACATGCTGCGCACCGCCGAGGCGAGCGCAGAACAGCTCGAATCGATCAGCCATCGCGCCGCCGCGTGGATGGCACAAGGCGATCTCGCCGCTCGCCGCGGCGAGGACGGTACTGCTGCGCGCCTGTATCGCAAGGCCGCAGAGGCTCTACAGGATGTCCGCTTCTAAGCCGAGAAAGGAGGTGACGATGAACAAGGCACGCCTTATCTCCCTGATGGTCTCCCTGTCGCTCGTGGCTTTCTACCTCGAAGGCTTCGCCAGGGGCCTCCGCTTCCTCGGCATCCCCGGTAGCTGGTTCGACGGTCATTAAACGACCGCGAGCGTGCGCACGGGCGCGGGGTCTCGAGTGAATCTCCCCGGCGCGCACGCTCGACCGCGGTGCGGCCGCGCTCCTGCTCAGCGGCGTCACACCCACCGGCGTTCGGGGTTCTTCGAGCTAGCTAGACTCGGCGCGTGGGTCGTCTCACCGCTGTGGTCGTTCTCGCAGCGGCTCTCTCCGCCGGTTGCGGCGGTTCAGCCTCGTCGTCGTCGGGAACGCTCGACGGGCTGCTGAAGCGACCCGGCCCCGACGTGTCGATCACGCCGGGGGCCTCCGACTTCGTGCCGGGCCCGGTGCGCTACCCCTTCCTGGTCATCAGGCAGGATGCGCGGCCGGTCGACCGCGAGACGGCGAACGTCTGGGTCGCTGCGGGCCGGGACAAGCGGCCGTTCCAGCAGACGATCGCCCGGCTCGAGCCCATCGGCGTGCCCGGCCGCTCGGCGCCCGCCTTCGGCGGCGTCACCCGCATCTACGTGGCCCACCTCAGCGTGCCGCGTCCAGGCCGCTACTGGCTGGTCGCCCAGCCGTCCGGCGCGAGGATCCAGGCGCTCGGCACCCTCGACGTGGCCGCCCGCTCCTCGAGCCCGGCCGTCGGCGCCAACGCGCCCCGCTCGGCGACTCCGACGCTTGCCACGGCGAGCGCGGCCAGCCTCACCACGAGGCGGCCGCCCGATGTCGGCTTGCTGCGGTACTCGGTGGCCGGGTCGCTGGCGGCGCACCGGCCGTTCGTCGTCACCTTCGCCACTCCGAAGTTCTGCACCAGCCGAACCTGCGGGCCTGTCGTCGACGTGGTCGACGCCGTGCGCAGGCAGTTCGCCGGCAGCCCGGTCAGGTTCATCCACGTCGAGGTGTACCGGGACAACGATCCGGCCAAGGGCTACAACCGCTGGATGCGCCAGTGGGGCCTTCTCTCCGAGCCGTGGACGTTCCTGATCGGCCGGGACGGGCGCGTGAAGGCCAAGTTCGAGGGCTCCGTCTCCACCGGCGAGCTGGCGGCGGGCGTTCGCCGCCTGCTGCTGTAGTACGGTCGTCGCCGATGGCTGAGGACGGCTACGCGAAGTCGGTTCTCGTGACCACCGAGTGGCTCGCTGAGCATCTCGATGACCTGGGGATCGTGGTCGCCGAGGTCGACTACGACGGGTCCTGGACGGACTTGGGGAACGTCGTCGACGTCCCGATCGAGAAGGGTGCCTAAAAGGATTGGGCGTCTAAAGGACTCGCGCCGATCGTCACGAAATCGGGGGAGCAACTCAAAGCTCCTCCTCTCCCCTCGCAACGGCGGCTTCGGCCGCCGTTGCCCTTTCCGGGAATACGGGCATAGGCCCGAACGTAAATGGACGAGAGTCGCATCGATCCCTACAGTTCCCGCAACCGAATTCAGGGAGACGCCGCCGTGAACCTGAACACCGGCACTGTGAAACTCACCGACCTCGCCTCTTGCGGCGGCTGCGCCGCGAAGTACTCGGCTGCCCGGCTCGAGCAGCTGCTCGCAGGCTTCGTCCCGGCCGAGGCGGAGGACCTGCTCGTCGGGCTCGCGCCCGCGGACGACGCGGCCGTGTATCGGCTCGACGACGAGCGCGCCCTGATCTTCACGCTCGACTTCTTCCCGCCCGTGGTCGACGACCCCGGCGACTACGGCGCAATCGCGGCGACGAACGCGCTCAACGACGTCTTCGCGATGGGCGGCACGCCGCTGCTCGCGCTCTCGATCGCGGCGTTCCCGGAGGAGCTGCCGATGGAGATGCTCGCCGAGATCTTCGCGGCCGCCGACGCGCAGGTGCGTGCTGCGGGTGGTCTCCTCGCCGGCGGCCACACGATCCGCGACGCCGAGCCGAAGTACGGGCTGGCCGTTGTGGGGACGGTTCACCCGAAGGGGATCTGGCCGAAGAACGGCGCTCGCCCCGGCGACGTGCTCTTCCTGACGAAGCCGCTCGGCACGGGGTTGATCATGAGCGCCCACAAGCGCGGTGATGTCGGCTCGCAGCAGCTGGAGCGGGCGATCCGCTGGATGCGGACGCTGAACAACGACGCCGCGGACGTGCTACGGGGGCTCGAGCCGAACGCCGTCACCGACGTGACCGGCTTCGGGCTCTTCGGTCACGCGCACGAGGTCGCCGAGCGCAGCGGCGTGAGGTTGTGCCTGGAGTCGGCCCGCTTCCCCGCGATCGACGGGGCGCTCGACGTCGCGCGGCACGGAGTCCGCACGAGCGGCGACCCGCGCAATCGCGACTTCGCCGGGCCGCACGTCTCGCACGACGGCGTCCCGGACACGCTTGTCTCACTCGGATACGACCCGCAGACCGCCGGCGGCCTCCTGGTCTCGATTCCGGGTGAGCGCGGACCGGCGCTCGAGGCCGAGTTCGCCTCACGGAAGCTCTTCATTCGCCGGGTCGGCCGGGTCGAGGAGGACCAGGGCGTCGTCGTCGAGTGAGCTCCCGCGGGATGATCCACGGGCGCTTTCAGCCCTTTCACAATGGTCACCAGGAGTACCTCAAGGGCGCCTCGGAACAATGCGACGAGCTGTTCGTCGGGATCACGAACCCCGACCCGCAGCGGATCAAGCCAGAGGAGTCCGACCCGCTGCGGCACCTGCCGGAGTCGAATCCGTACAGCTACGTCGAGCGGCTGTTGATGGTGAAGGCGGCGGCGCTCGACGCCGGGCTCGAGCTCGAGCGCGTCCACGTGATCCCGTTTCCCGTCAACGAGCCGGAGCTCTGGCGGGCGTACGTGCCCGAGGACGTCACCCAGTTCATCCGGCTCTTCTCCGACTGGGGCGGCACGAAGCTCGACCGGCTGCGCGACGCCGGCTACGAGGTGGTCGTCCTCGACGAGGGCGTGGAGAAGGAGGTATCGGGGGCGGACGTGCGTCTGGCGATCCGCGAGGGGGGCGCCTGGGAGGCCATGGTGCCGCCCGGTGTGGCGGCGGTACTGAGAGGACTGGAGCCTTCGCTCGTGTAAGGGTCGTGTAAAGCCGGGAAACGGGTCGTGTAAGGCCGAGAAACTTTTCCCCGGCGACCGCGTTTGAACCGTTACAGCCGCAAAGAACCCAGGGGGTTTCGCATGCGAATTTTCGTACTCTCGACGGTCGCCGTGCTGGCGCTGGCGATCACGGGGGCCTCGCAACCGGCCTCAACCGCTACCAAGGCGGTCAAGATCACCGCAACCGCGTTCTCGCCGAAGAACGTGACCATCAACGCGGGCGACGTGGTCAAATGGACGAACAGCGATACCAAGAACCACCAGGTGATCGCGAACAACGGCGCCTTTGCCTCGGGGACGATCGGTGCGAAGAAGACCTACTCGCACACGTTCAACACGGCGGGCACGTTCAACTACCACGACGCCCTCCACCCGAGCCTGACGGGCAAGATCGTCGTGAAGGGCCCGAAGCCGGCAGTGACGATCGGCGCGACCGCGCCGCTCCTGACCTACGGGGACGCCACCCACATCGCGGGCACCGTGTCGAACAAGCGGTCGGGCGAGACGGTGACGCTCTGGGCGCAGCCCTACGGCCAGGTCTCGCCGGTACAGATCGCGAGCCTGCTCACCGGCACGGGCGGCGTCTGGGACTTCGTCGTCAAGCCGACGCTCCTCACCACCTACGAGGCTCACTGGAAGACCCTGGTCAGCTCGAAGATCAGCCTCCAGATGCGGCCGAACGTCCTCTTCTCCGCGTCGAAGGGGATGGGCTTTGTGAAGGTCAAGTCGAACCACTCGCTGCAGGGCCGAAAGGTCTACATCCAGCGCCTCACGCGCTTCGGGCAGTGGTTGAAGATGAAGCGCGTGATCCTCGGCCGGAGCTCGCAGAAGCTGTTCTACCTGCGACTCCCGCGAGGGAAGTACACGCTGCGGGTCTTCATGTCGTACAACCAGGTCGGAGCCGGGTACCTCGACGGCTTCAGCCGCACCATCATCTTCAGGCGCAAGTAGTGCTGGGGGAGCGCGGCGCGGGTTAGCCTCCGCGCCGTGGAACGCGGGGGAACCCCTGGTTCCCCCGCGAGCCCCCTCCTTCACTCCTGGAGGCGTCCTTCCGTCGCTAGAGGAGCCGGCAAAGGCCGGCAGCGTTAGCCTCCGCGCGGTGTATCCCATCGTCGTCTTCCTGCTCGACGGCCTCGCCGACCGCGCCCACGAAGCACTGGGCGGACTCACCGGCAACGAGGCCGCCGAGACGCCGAACCTGGACGCGCTCGCGGCGCGTGGCTCGTGCGGGCTGCTCTATGCGGTCGGGCCCGGGCGCGCGCCGTCCAGCGAGGTCGCACACTGGTCGCTGCTCGGCTACCGGCCGGACGAGTTCCCAGGGCGGGCGGTCTTCGAGGCGCTCGGACGTGGGCAGGAGGTCGACCAGGCCGACGTGCTCGCGTACGCGGCGCTGCGGCCCGCCGAGCGGCGCCAGGACGGCTGGTGGCTGACCGGCCGGCCCGACCCCGACCGGGACGCCGAGGAGGCGCAGCGGCTGGTAGAGCGCTGCGACGGGATCGCCGTGGACGGCCTGGAGTTCTCGCTGGCGCACGTCTGGCGGGGCGAGGCGGTGCTCCGAATCTCGGGCGGCGCCGACGAACGGGTCACCGACACGGACGCGTTCTTCCGCGACCGGCACCCGCTGCTGCGCCCTCAACCCGTCGTGGCGGAGGCGGAGCGCACGGCCCGCGCCTGTGAGGAGTGGACGCGCGAGGTCCTGCGCCGCCTGGAGGGAGAACGGTTCAACGTGATCACGCTGAAGTGGTTCGGGCGGGCGAGCCCGGTGCCGACGTTCCTCGAGCGGCACGGCGTTACGGGTGCCTTCGCCGCCGAGTCGGCCTTCCTCCGGGGCCTCGGGCTCGCGCTCGGGCTCGAGGCGCTCGATGCGCCGGAGACGGACGACCCGGTCGCCGACCTTCGTGGCCGCGTCGAGCTCGCCGGGCAGCGGCTCGACTCTGGCGACACCTTCGTCTTCTGCCACCAGAAGACGACCGACGCGGCGGGCCACACGAAGGACCCGAACGTCAAGCGCGACACGATCGAGCAGCTGGACGCGGCGCTGGGCGAGCTGCCGACCGACCGGGCGATCGTCTGCATCACCGGTGATCACGCAACGCCTGCCTCGCCGGACGTGATTCATTCCGGCGACCCCGTGCCTCTGCTCGTGGCCGGGCCGGGCGTCCGGGCCGACGCCGTGGAGCGGTTCGGAGAGCTCGACTGCGCCGCGGGAATTCTCGGGCAGTTGCGCGGACCGGATCTGTTGCCGGTGCTGCTGAACGCGGCCGACCGGCCGCTCTTTCTTGGTTCCCGACCGACCCCGGTGGACGGGGCGGACGGATACCCGGCCGTGCTAGAGCCCCTTCTCTAGCATTCCGCGCATGCACGTCGAGGCCACGACCCTCGGGCGGCTGCGACGGTTCGAGCTCGCGCCGGTGCAGTTCTTCCGCCTGGCGCTCCTGAACGTGGGAATGCTGTGGCTGATCGTCGTCACGGGCGCGGCGGTGCGACTGACGAGCTCAGGGCTCGGATGCCGGCACTGGCCGGGGTGCGAGAAGGGCCACCCGCTGCCGGCCAAGGACTACCACGCCTACATCGAGTTCGGGAACCGCCTGATCGGAGGCCTCACGATCGTCGTCACGCTCTTGGTCGCGCTCGCCGCGACCCGGGCGCCGTCGCTGCCCCGCTGGGGTCGGCGCCTCGCCCTGGCGATCTTCCTCGGCACGCTTGCGCAGGCTCCGCTCGGCTACCTGGCCGTGAAGACCGACCTGCGTTGGCCGGTGGTTGCGTCGCACCTGCTGCTCTCGATGGTGGTGCTGGCCGGGGCGGTGGTGCTGGCACTGGAGGCGCTGGCCGCCCGTATCGGCCGCTCGGAGCCGTTCGTGCCTCTGGAGCTGCGGCGGCTCGGGGTGTTCGCGGCGGTCTCCTGCCTCGTGCTGCTGGTCAGCGGAACGCTCGCGACGGCCGCGGGGCCGCACTCCGGTGGAGGCGCCGAGCACGTCGACCGGCTCTGGCGGCTGCAGCCGCTCGTCTACGCGCATGCCTTCTCGGTCGGAGTCTTCGGGCTCTGTCTCGTCTTCGTGCTCGGGTACCTGGCCTCGCGCCGGGCGGAGTGGCCGCGCCTGTTCTGGCTCGGGCTGGCCGTTCTCGGCCTGCTCCTGATCCAGATGGCGCTGGGAGAGATCCAGTACCGGACGCACCTTCCCTGGCCGCTCGTGCTCGTGCACGTCGGCTTTGCGGCGGCGGTCTGGGCGGTGCTCGTCGGCTTCGTCACGGTCCTGTGGCGTCCGCCGTCGGCCTTCGCGCAAGGCCGCACGTAGACTGCGGCTATGGCCGACGAGCTCCGCATCCATGGGCGGCCCGAGCTGGAGGAGCCTGTTCTGCTCGCCGCATTCCGCGGCTGGAACGACGGCGCGCAGGCGGCGTCGCTCGCGGCCGGCTACCTGGCGAAGACCTGGGGGGCCGAGCAGTTCGCGGACCTCGATCCGGAGGATTTCTTCGACTTCCAGGCGACCCGTCCGCACGTGTCGCTGGAGGACGGGCTGACGAGGCGGATCGACTGGCCCGAGACCGGCTTCTACCACGCCAGACCGGACGGGCTCGACCGCGACGTGGTGCTCCTGCTCGGGATCGAGCCGAACCTCCGCTGGCGGAGGTTCACGGAGCTCGTCGTGGGGCTCGCCAAAGACCTGGAGATCGAGCTGATGATCACGCTCGGCGCGCTCCTCGCCGACGTGCCGCACACGCGGCCGGCCCCGGTTACCGGGAGCGCGAGCGACGAGGAGCTCGTCAGGCGGCTGGGGCTGTCGGCCTCGCGGTACGAAGGGCCGACCGGGATCGTCGGGGTGCTCCACGACGCGTGCCGCCAGGCGGGCATTCCGTCGGCGAGCCTCTGGGCGGCCGTCCCGCACTACGTCTCGCTGACGCCGAGCCCGCGCGCCGCGGTGGCGCTCTGCGAGCGGTTGGGCAGCCTGATCGGCGTGGAGGTCGACGTGGAGGAGCTGGAGGAGGCTGCTCAGTCGTACGAGGAGCAGGTCAGCGAGGCCGTGGCCTCCGACGAGGAGACTGCCTCGTACGTCGAGGAGCTCGAGCGGCGCTCCGACTCGATCGAGGAGAGCACCGACCTTCCTTCCGGCGACGCGCTCGCGGCCGAGCTGACGCGCTTCCTGCGCGAGCGCGACGAAGAGGACGGCGAGGACGCAGCCCGAGAGCAGTAACGCCGCGAACGACACCACCCCGCGCGAGCTCTTCAAGAACCAGATTCGTCAAGTAACAGACTGTTACTTGCTTGGGCGCTCGGGCTAGCCGAAGGTGAACGCGTAGGCCGTGACGCCCGGGGTGAACTGGAGCTCGAGCTCGCCCTCGCGCACCTTGGGGTAGCGCAGCAGCGTGTAGAGCCTGCTCAGCCCGTCGACACGAACCGTGCGGACGGGGGTCCCGTTCACGAGCACCTTGATCTTGCCGTGCCCACCCAGCACGAGGTAGACGGCCTGCGCGAGGAAATGCAGCCGCAGACGGGAGCGGTCGATGGCGACGATGCGCTGGCGCTCGACGCGCCAGAGGCCGTCGTAGGCGAGCGTGTTCAGCGGCACGGTGCGTGGGAACTTGTAGGGGACGATGCGATCGGGAACGAGCTCCGAGCCCGCGTAGCGCTGGAGTCGCTCCCAGCCGAGGTAGGACTCGGGTGTCGTCGGGTGCTCCGGGGTCGTGTCCTTGACCGAGGCGAGCTGGGCCGTGGCGGGCTCGCCGAGCAGCTTCCTGATGGTGCGCTCGGTCCCGTCGTAGTCGCCCTCGCCCTCCTTGATCTCGCGAATGTCGCCCTTGCGGTCGATCAGGTACTCGGTCGGCCACGCGCCGTTCTGGTACGCGTCCCAGGTCTTGTAGTCGTCGTCGACCGCGACGGGATAGCGAACCCCGAGCTCGCGCGTCGCCTTGCGGACGTTCGACGGGACGTGCTCGAACGCGAACTCAGGCGTGTGGACGCCCACGATCGTGAGCCCCGCCTTGCGGTAGGCCGCATCCCAGGCCTTGAGGTGGGGCAGCGTGCGCAGGCAGTTGATGCACGAGTAGGTCCAGAAGTCGACGAGCACGACCCTGCCCCGCAGCGAGGCGGTGGTCAGCGGCTTCGAGTTGATCCACGTCGAGATTCCGGTGAAGGGCGGCGCCGGGCCGAAGTTCTTCAACGCCGAGCTCGACGCGGGCTGCGAGGCCAGGCACCGCTGTCCCAGCTGCTTGCGCGTGTAACAGCTCCGCTCGGCCTTCTGGAGGAACGGCGTGTAGTCGCCGATCCTGGTCTGGAGCGACTTGTCGACGTTGAAGGCGATCAGCAGCGCAGAGGCGGCCAGCACGCCGCCGAGCGCCAGCCGCACGGCCGGCCGCTGGAGGTTCAGCGCCCGGATCCGGCCCGCAGCCCGCTGGCCGCCGAGCGCGAGCAGCAGCATCGGGAGCGCAGCGCCGAGCGCGTAGGCGATCGCGAGCCCGACGCGCTTGCCGCCCGCAAGGCTGGCCGTCTGCGTGGTGATGAAGCCGAGCACCGGCCCACCACAGGGAATGAAGAGAAGCCCGAGGCTGGCTCCGAGCAGGAAGCCTCCGCCGAGATCCCCCGCCGGCCGCCTCGTGAAGCGGAGCAACGGCCGTTCGACCGCTCGTGCGAGAGGCGGAAACACGAGCGTGGCCGCAAACAGCAGCAGGAAGCCGATCGAGACCTTGCGCAGGAAGTCCTGCGGCAGCCCGAGCTTGTCGAGCACCCAGCCGACGAAGAGCAGCGACAGCACGAAGGTGACGACGAGCCCGGCGATGATCGCGTACGGCCGGCGCCGCCCGCCGCTCGCGCCGCCGGCGAAGATGATCGGCAGCACGGGGTAGACGCATGGAGAGATCGCCGTGACGACCCCTGCCAGGAAGGCGATCGCGTAGAGGAGCATTTGCTTTCAGGGTAGTCGCGGGAAGGCGACCGGCGTTACGCCTCGGCAGCGGGAGCGCGGTCGGGCTTCGGCTCCTGCTCCGGCTTCGACTTGGCGCCGTCCCGCTGCTGCTTCTGGCTCTGACCCGGGTGTTGCTGTTGCTGGCCCTGCGCCTGCCCCTTCTTCTTGCGCTTGCGCCTGCGCCGTCGCGAGCGGCCCGAGGCCGCCTTCGGTGCGGGCAGGTTCTCGGCGAGCGCGTTCGCGACCTCCTGGATCGTCCCGAGGCGCTCCCGAGCCGCGTCGATCAGCTGGTTCGCGCGCGGCGTGTAGCCCTCGGCGGACGCGAGCAGCGCCGCCCCGACCTCGCGCGGCTGGTCGAGCGCCGCGTTCACGAGCTTGGCGGCGTTCTCCTCGTGACGGTGGCCTCGCGAGTTGGCGAGGGCGCCGAGGAGGCGCTTCGCCTCGGGAAACTCCGCGCTGGCCCGGCGGTCCTGCACCTTGCGCGTCGCCCGCGCGAGGCGCCACGTCCAGCGCGCGAGGATCTGCTCCGGCGCGTCGACCTTGCCGTCGCCGAGGGCGCGGAGCAGGGTTCGCACGCCCTGGCCGCGATCCTTCTCCCAGGTCGGGGCCTGGGTCACGAGCGTCACGAGATCGTCGAAGCTCGCGCGGTCGACCATCATCGAGACGCGATCGGCGAGGGCGGTTAGGCGGAGGCGCCGGTTCGGGTTCTCGGCCGCGCACGCGTTCAGGAACTGCTCGAGCGCGCCCCGATTGGCCTTGCCCTCGGTGAACTTCTTCACGAACTCGACCCGCTCGTCGAAGCGGACGTTGCGGCCGGCGATCGTGGCCCAGTAGAGCTGCTCGTCGTCGTCCAGGAAACGCGGGTCGGTCCTCTGCCACTCGCGCGTGATCACGGCGAGGCGGCGTTTGACGTCCGGGGTGACCGGCACGAGCCACGGCGCCGGCGAGAGCTTCCGCCGCGCACGGCGCTGAATGCGGCGCCGGGGAGCCGGAGTGACACGGGCACCCTCGCGGTAGAAGTCGGCGTCCAGCAGGCTGTGCAGCGAGACGACGCGCTCGTTGTGGGTCGCGCCCTTGGGAACGAAGTCGATCACCACGCCCGCCTCCTTGCGGGGGTGCATGCGCATGATCCGCCCGATCCGCTGCTGGTAGACGCGGCGCGACGCCGTCGGCGCCAGGTGCATGCAGACGGTCGCGCGGGGCGAGTTCCAGCCCTCGGCGAGCAGCATCGCGTTGATGAGGACGTTGATCTCGCCGCGCTCGTAGGCGGCGAGCGTCTCGGCGAGCTGCACCGGCGGCGTGCGACCGCTGACGGCCTCGGCCTTCAGCCCGACGGCCCTGAACTCCTTGGCGAGGTTGTAGGCGTGCTCGACTCCGGCCGCATAGACGATCCCGGGCGTGTGCTCGAACCGTTCGCGGTAGAGGCTCGCGGCCGCCTGGTTGAGCGCCTTGTGGTCGAGGACGGCGGCCAGCGCGCGTTCCTCGAAGTCGCCTCCGACGATCGGCACGGACGAGATCGCCGCGGCCGGCGGAACGCGCAGGCAGCGCAGCGGGGCGATCAGGCCGCGCCGGGCGGCGTCGGCCGAGCGGCAGCTCGTCGATCGAGGCCGGGAAGACGTCGGAGACCTGCTTGGCGATCAGCTGCTCGGTCGCCGTCATGCCGATGTAGATCGGGTCGGAGAAGCTGCGGATCGCCATGCTCGTCTTCTCGCCGAGCGCAGTGTGCGCCTCGTCGGCGATCACGAGGTTGTAGGCCTCCGGGTCGAGGTCCTGCCAGTGGCGCGCGAACCAGGCGTAGGTCTGGACGGTGACCGGGTTGGGTCGCTTGGGCGCCTTGCCCTTCAGGATGGCGTCCTCGAAGCGGTCGCCGTAGCCCTCGCTGGTGAGCTCGCGGTGGAACTGCGTGACGAGGAGGCGGCGGTGGGTCAGGATGAGCACGCCGAGGGTTCGTGCGGCCTCGACGAAGCCGGCGGCCGCGATCGTCTTGCCGGACGCGGTCGGATGACGGAAGCGGTAACGACGGCCCGGCGCCCGGGTCCTTGCCGCGGTGCTCTGCGGGAAGCTCGAGCTCCTCGCCGGGCTCCTCGAGGTGGACGCCGAGATCGTCTTCCTCTTCCTCCTCGACCTCGGAGACTGCTTCTGCTGTGCCGTTGCCGTTCAGCTCGGGCTCGACCTGGGTCGCGGCGATCAGCTCGGTGAGCATCCCCGCGAGCGCGTCGATCTGGTGGCGGCGGAGCTCCGTCCCCGAGGCGAGCCGGGGCGGCCGCTCGCTGAGCACCCGCTCGAGCCCCAGCATGAGCGCGTAGCGAATCTTCCAGTCGTACGAAGGCTCTCTTTGGCCCGCTTCCATCTCCGCCAGGGCGTCGTCGAGCGCGCGGCGGCGGGCGGTTTCAGGGGCCAGCGCGACCGCCGGATCTTCGTCCGGGTGGAGAAAGGGCTCTCCGGCCCAGGATTCGGCGTGGAGGGCGGCGGCAGCGAGGCCGTCCGTAGCCTCCGGCGCCAGCGTCGGCTGCTCGGTGGTTTCCTGCATGTCTGCAGCACTTCTCGTGCTGCGATTCTCAAGTGAGAGAGCGCGCTCGCGTGGAACCCCAGTGGCGAGCGTCGCACCCGGAATGATAGCCGATTCCGGGGGTGTTACCTAGCTTCCGAGGCCGCCGAAGAGCGCAAACGGGTTCTGCGGAGCCACTTCCCAGACCACCTCGCCGCCCGGCTCGGCCTCGCCGTGCAGGCGCCGCGCCAGCTCTCGCGCCTCCTCCTCGGTGCCTGCGCCGACGATCAGGTAGCGCCACCGGCGCACCACGTCGAATCCCTCCTGCTCGAGCGTGTCCGCGAGCGTCTCGGCCTCCGGGTGCGAGTCGAGCTCCACTCGCACCTCCCACGGGGCGTATCCGCGCGCGGACCTCGTCCTCTTCCCACGTCTCCTGGGGCGGCTCGCCCGACCAGCGCTCCTCGTCCGCGATCCAGCGCTCGACCTGCGCCTTCGCGTCGATTCCCTCGTCGGCGAGCTCGGCGTCGACGATTCGACGAGCCTGCTCGGCCTGGGCCTGGGACTCGGCGTAGACGAAGACGTCGTCGTCGTCGCGGGAGACAGCGAGCCGGTGCCCTTCGAGCTCCTTCGCCAGCCGCTTCGCCTCGTCGGAGCCGAGGTCGAGCCCGAGGCGGTCGAGCAGGGCGCCCGCGTGGTGCTCCTCGGGAAGCTTGATCTGGATGCGCCAGTTGTCGCTCATGTCGTCGGCGCCCCCGCTCCGGCTTCCGAGAGCGGGCGCCCGAACATCTTCTCCGAAATGCCGACCTGGTCGAGGTGCTTCGTGATCCCGCCCAGCCAGAAGGGCCAGCCGGCGCCCAGGAGGAGCGCGGTGTCGACGTCCTTCGCTTCTCCGACCACGCCCTCCTCGAGCAGGTGCCCGATCTCGTCGGCGACCGCCTCGAGCGCGGACTCGAGGATCTCGTCCTGGGTGCGCGGGTCGTGGGCACGGATGACGATCTCGTCCTTCCCTTCGGCGTAGTTGGCCAGGGTCGGCGAGAGGGGGAAACGATCCGGGTAGGCGGCGTGCAACGTCTCCAGCACGTGGCCGGCGACGCGGGGCCCCACCATCTGGAGCAGCACCGACGGGGCCATCGGTAGCCCCAGTCGGAGGATCGCCTCGTCGGCCTCGTCCGGGCTCGTGTCGTGCTCGACGGCGTCCAGCACGACGGACATCAGGCGGGTGAGGACGCGGTTGACGACGAAGCCCGGCGCGTCTCGGACGAGCACCGGAGTCTTGCGCAGCCTCGCCGCGAGCTCCCACGCCGTCGCGAGCGTCTCGTCGTCGGTGTGGCGGCGTCCGGACCAGCTCGACCAGCGGCAGCACCGCGACGGGGTTGAAGAAGTGGATCCCGACATCGGCGCCCATCTCGGTGACCGAGAGGCTCGACGTGTTGGTGGCGAGGACGCAGTCGGGCCGCACGTGCTCGCGCAGCTCGGCGAAGACCTGCCGCTTGAGCTGGGGCTCCTCGAAGACGGCCTCGAGCACGAGATCGCAGTCGGCGAAGCCCTCGTAGCCGGTCGAGGTCGAGACGAGCGAGGCGAGGAAGCGAGCCTTGCCCTCGTCGTAGCGGCCCTTCGCGACCTGCTCGCTCAGCTCGGCCTCGATGCTTTCGCGTGCGGCCGAGAGCGCCTCCTCGCTGAGGTCGCGCAGGGTGACCGGGGCCTCCAGCCGGCGGAGGAAGAGTGCCGCCAGCTGGGCCGCCATCAGGCCGGCGCCGACGAGCCCGACCTTGCGGAGCGGCCGCGGTTCGGCGTTCGGCCGGCCGGGTTGGCGCTTCGCCCGCCGGTCGACGAGGTCGAACGCGTAGAGCGAGGCCTGCGCCTGGCGTCCGGGCAACAGCTCGCCGACCGCCTCCTCCTCGGCGCGGTAGCCCTCCTCGAGCGACCAGCCCGAGCAGGCGCCCTCGATCAGGTCGAGCGCCGCGTAAGGAGCGGGCGCGGCTCCGTGCACCTGGCCGTCGAGCCGGGCGCGCGCCTTCCGTATCACTTCCGTCGCACAGTGACTGTCACTGTGACTGTCACTGTTCTTCGGCGTCAGAGCTCGAGAGCGAGGGCGATGGACTCGTCCAGGAACTCCGCCGGATCGAACAGCCGGTCGGCGAGGCCGAGCTCGTGGGCCTGCGGGCCGGTCAGCATCCGGTTCTGACGCATCGGGTTCGCGACCAGGACCTTGACCGCCGTCTCCACTCCGACCAGGCGCGGGACGAGCTGCGTCCCGCCCCAGGCGGGGACGATCCCGAGGAAGCACTCGGGGCAGGCGAAGTGGCGAACCGCCGTCGAGATCGTGCGGACGTCGCAGTGCAGGGCAAGCTCGACCCCACCGCCGAGGCAGGCGCCGTTGATCGCCGCAAGGGTGGGAAACGGCAAGGCGCGTAGGCGGCCGAACAGCTCGTGACCGGCCCGGCTTCCCTCGATCGCCAGCTCGCGCGTCGCGCCGGGGAACTCCGTGATGTCCGCGCCCGCAGCGAAGACGTACGGCTTCCCGGTCAGCACGAGCGCGGCCCAGCTGCCTGACTCGAGCTCGGGGAGCAGCCGCTCGAGCGACTGCAGCGCCGCACGGCCGAAGAAGGTCGGCTTGGTGTGGTCCTCACCGTTGTCGATCGTGACGAGGGCCAGCGGCTCCGCTCCGGTCTCGACCCGGGCCAGCTTGAACTCGGTGTCAGGCAGCGACGTTCTCCCAGACGAGAGCTGCGCCCATTCCCATCCCGACGCAGAGGCCCGTGAGCCCGTAGCGGGCCTGGGGGCGTTCGCGGAAGCCGTAGGCCAGCTGCGCCAACAGCCGGACGCCGGTCGCCGCCAGGGGGTGTCCGCAGGCGATCGCGCCGCCGTACGGGTTGAGGCGTTCGTCCTCGGCCTCGACGCCCAACTCCTCGCACCAGCTCAGAACCTGCACGGCGAACGGCTCGTTCAGCTCGAAGAGCCCGATCTCGTCGAGCTCGAGGCCGGCGAGCCCGAGCGCCTTCCTCGTCGCCGGGATCGGGCCCAGCCCCATCAACTCCGGCTCGACGCCCGCGAAGGCGTAGGAGACGAGCCGCATGCTCGGCTCGAGCCCGTGCTCTTGCGCGCGCCTGCTCGGAGGCGAGCAGGCACACGGTCGCGCCGTCGGTCAGGCCGGCCGAGTTGCCGGCGGTGACCCGGCCACCGAGACGGAACGGCGTCGGCAGCCCGGCCAGGCCTTCCATCGTCGTGTCCGGGCGGAGGAACTCGTCGCGCTCGGCGAGGCGCCACCCTTCGTCGGTGAACACCGACATCGGGACGACGGTCTCGCGCATGACGCCGTTCTCCCACGCGGCGGACGCCCGTTGCTGAGAGCGCATCGCGTATGCGTCGGCGTCCTCTCTGGTCAGCTGCGGAAAGCGGTCGTGCAGGTTCTCGGCAGTCGCGCCCATCGTCACGGCCGAGGGGTCGACGAGCCGCTCGGACACGAAGCGCGGGTTGAAATCGACGTCTTCGCCCATCGGATGGTGGCCCATGTGCTCGACACCGCCGGCGAGGACGACGTCGGCCGCCCCCATCGCGATCTCGCCCGCGCCGGCGGTGACCGCGGTGAGTGCGCCCGCGCACATGCGGTCGACGGCGAAGCCCGGGACGCTCTGCGGCAGGCCGGCCAGGAGCGCGACGTCTCGGCCCAGGGTCAGGCCCTGGTCGCCGACCTGGGCCGTCGCCGCCATGACGACGTCGTCGATCCGCTCCGGGGCCAGCTTCGGATTGCGCCGCAGCAGCTCGCGCACGACCTTGACGCCCAGGTCGTCCGCCCGCGTCCGCCAGAACATTCCGTGCGGTCCGGCCCGTCCGAACGCCGTGCGGACGCCGTCGACGAAGTACACCTCGCGCAGCTCGCGCACGCGCTGGACCCTAGTCAATCGTCACACTCTCGCGACCTTTCCGTTGGCCATCGGCGCGCCGGTGCCCGATACGATCGACGCGGGGAGGAGGTTGGGCGTGCCTGAACCAGAGGGAAGTGCACGTGAGGACTGGGCGGCCCACCTCGAACGCGAGGAGGCTCGCTACCGGGACGGCGAGGCTCGGCTCGGCAATGCCCCCGACGCCGGTGCGCGCCAACGCCAGCTGACGCGGCTCGGCAACACGGCCTGCGGGGCGGGTCTCGCGCTCCTGATGCAGGGCAGAACCGAGGAGGCCGCAGAGTGGTTCGAGCTCGCCGCGTCCCGCTATCGCGAGAGCTTCGCCGACGCGCCGCCCGGCAGCTGGGGCCGCCCGATCGGAGCGATCAAGTCCCTCGTGCTCGCAGGCCACTGGCCGGCGGCCGAGGACGCAGCCCGCTGGGCGCTCGAGCAGGGCGCCGCCGAGGCGCAGTCGTCGATCGGGCGGTACGCCGCCGCGCTGGCACTGCTCGTCCTCGGCCGCGACCGGGAGGCCCGCGTGCAGGCCGACGGGATCCGCCTCCGCGACGACTTTCCGCACGACGTCGCAGACGCGCTCGCCCTCATCTCGGCCAAGGACGTGATCGGCTACACCGAAGCGGTCGAGGCCGTGCTCGAGTCCTTCGAGGCGCGCGAGGAATACCTGGAGGACATCCCGGTCGCGGACACCGTGCTCGTGCTGCAGGCGCTCGCCGCCCGGCGCGACCTGGCCGTCGAGCTGAGCTCTCCGCTTCTCCCCTAGCCGCTGGTGGGCGGGTGAAACACGGTCGTGATCATGAGCGGCGCGACGTCGGGCTCCTCGAGCTCGCGCGCTCGCTCGGCGAGCTCGGTGATCAGCTCCAGCGCCCGTTCCGGCTGGAGCCGCGCGGTGATCTGGGCGGAACGGAACGTCCCTGCGCTCCCATGCTCGGCCCAGCCGCGCTGAACCTCCTCCAGCATCGCGGCCCGCAGGTCGCTCGTGTAGCCGGACGCCAGGAGCTCCGGCGCGACCCGCACGGTCCGGGCGACCGCGCGGTAGGGCTTCTCGCGTCCCTGGCCACCTTCGGCGAGCTCGATCAGGCCCGCCTTCAGGAGCATGCGCACGTGGAAGTGGAGGTGTCCAGGATCGACCCCGAGCTTGTTGGCGAGCTCGCGATTGGTCAGATGCTCCTCGCTACCGGTGCCTAGCGTTTCGAGGACGCGAAGCCGGAGAGGGTGGCCTAGCGCTTTCAGCTGCTCGGGCCGCTCGAGTGTGAGCACGTCCAGCAGCGTTCTGGACTGAGCCGCTGACATCTGTGCTGCCCATACTTGCGAGGTCGGCGCGCATTGTCTAGTCGAGCAACCTCGCGGCGGCGGCGCGATCGGCCACAACCCGCGTGGTTCCTGCATTTGACCGGATCAGGCTCGCGGGAGTCGCCGGGTCCGGCGGTCGTCCGAACGCTCGTTCGGCGGCGTCCGCCTTGTCCTCGCCCGTGACGATGTAGACCATCTCGGGCGCCGAGGCGAGCACCGGCACCGTCATCGTGACGCGGTCGACGAACGGCTCGAGCTTCGCCTCCGCAGGAACGGCCCGGCGCTCGCGCTCCTCGAGCGCGGGCGCGTTCGGATACAGGGACGCGGTGTGGCCGTCCGGCCCGATGTCCGAGCAGGACGAGCCCCAGGCTGACGCCTTCCAGCAGCCGGTCGTACTCCTCGGCCGCCTCGGCGGCCCCGAGCTCGCCGCGGATCCGGTGCGTCTCGGCAGGCTGGGCCTCGAGCCGGTCGAGCAGGGTCTCGCGCGCGAGCAGGTAGTTCGAGCGCTCGTCGTCGGGCGGGACGCAGCGCTCGTCGCCCCACCACACCGACGACTTGCTCCAGTCGGGCTCCCGCTCGGCCGCCAGCTCGTAGGCCCGCCCCGGCGAGTGGCCGCCGGTGAGGGCGATGCTCCGCCCCGCGCGGGCGGCCTCGACCAGCGTGTCGGCGAGGATCGATGCGGCCTCCTCCAGATCATCGGCGACGATCAGCTCGACGCCGTACAGGGTCATTCCTCGCCGGCCGCCAGCTCGCGGGAGCGCTCCATGGCCGCCTGGATCGCGTTCAGGAAGGCGGCGCGAACCCCGGCCACTTCCAGCTCCCGGATCGCACGGATCGTGGTGCCGCCCGGTGAGGTCACCTGCTCGCGGAGCTCGACCGGATGGATGTTCTCGTCACGGAGCAGCCGCGCGGTGCCGAGCATCGTCTGGACGACGAGCTGGGTCGAGATCTCGCGTGAGAGGCCGAGCAGGATGCCTGCCTCGATCATCGCTTCGGCCAGCAGGGCGAAGTAGGCGGGGCCCGAGCCCGAGACCGCGGTGACGGCGTCCATGTAGCGCTCGGGCACCTGGACGACCGCGCCGAGGTGGCTGAGGGCCTCCTCGGCGAGGCGCAGGTGCTCCTCTCCCGCGTGGGCGCCTGCGCAGATGCCCGCGATCCCCTCGTGCACGGTCGCGGGCCGGTTGGGCATGGAGCGCACGACCGGGACCCCCGACGCGATCTTGCTCTCGATGCTCGCCGTCGTGATGGCAGCGGCGACCGAGAGGACCGTCTGCTCCGGGGTGAGCAACCCGCCGATCTCTCCGAGCAGGACGTCGAAGTCCTGCGGCTTCACCGCGATCACGACCAGCTTCGCCCCCGAGACGGCCTCCGGGTTCGCGAGCGTCGCCCGCACGCCGTGGCGCTCGGACAGCTCGGTGGCCCGCTCCTCGTCCCGGACGGTGACGACGATCTCCTCGGGCTTTCGCCAGCCGCCGCTCAGGAGCCCCCGCAGGAGCGACTCGCCGATCGTCCCCGCGCCGAGGATCGCTACACGCCGCTCCTCCACAGCCATGAACTCGAGTCTAAGCGGCCTCGGTGTCCGGGAGCGGCACGAGCCCGAGGCGGACGGCCGCCAGGAGATAGATGCTCGCGAGACCCGCCCACTCGCCGTAGGGCTCGAGCAGCTCGGCCGTCTCCCAGCCCTCGACCCAGCGTCCGCGCATCGCCGAGAGGAGCTTGATCAGCCCCAGGTCGGCGACGAGCCCGCGGTCGTAGCGGCCCAGGCCCTCCAGGAAGACGACTCCGACCGACCACGGTCCCAGGCCGCGCTCGCGCGCCAGGCGGCCGGCGGCCGCGTCGCTCGGCTGGGAGCGAAGCCGCTCCAGCTCGAGCGAACGGCAGAGCCGGACAAGCGTCGCGCCCCGGCGCATCCCGAGCCCGAGACGGCGAAGCTCTGCGGGCGCGAGGCGTCCGAGGCTCGCGCAGTCGGGGGGCGCATGAAAGGTGGTGCCTTGCAACCCGGGCGTCGAGGCCCTGATGACGGCCCGCTCGATCGCCCGGGCGCGCTTGGCCTGGATCAGCTGGCCGCAGACGGCTCGGAGGAGCGCGTGCGCCACCGTCGGCGTTCGCACCGGGCGCAGGCCTCGCACCCGCCGGGTCGCCGCGCCGATCAAGGGGTCACGCGCGAACCGCGTCAGAAACTCCGAGTGGTCGTCGTCGAGCGCGAGCACGAACCGCAGCTCCTCGATCCCGGCCTCGCTCGGCGCACGCAGCTGGACCGTGCCGTTCGACTGCTGCCACGCCCGGCCGGCTCCACCGGACGCGAGTGCGGCGACGAGCACGCCGTCGGTGACTGTGCGCGTCGCGTCGCCCGCGAGCCGTGCGGAGAGCCGAAGGGAGAACGGGCCCCGCGGCCTGACCGCGGCGGAGATCACAGTCGCACGTGGGGGGACTGTGGCTCCCCGGCCGGCTCTGCGGCAAGGTCGGCCGCCCGCTCGAGCACCTCGAGGGCTTCATCCTCGCGGCCCACACGGCGGAGAAACGTCCCCCACGAGCGGTACGCCTCGACGTGGTCGCGCCGTGGGCCATCTTCTCCCAGCGTGTCCGCTGCCTCGCGGTACGCGGCGTCGGCCGCGTCGTGGTCGTCGGTCAGCGACAGGCCCTCGGCCAACGCCCACAAGGCATTCCCTCTCCCGGTCGGGTAGTCGTCACCCGCGGCAGCCAGCGCGGCCCGGGCGTGCGCGACAGCCTCGTCGGCTCGTCCGAGTCTGATCGCGAGCCTGGCCTGGTCGGTGCAGAGGTTGGCGCGGTCTTCGGGCTCCGGATTCGGCCCGAACAGGCTCTCCGCCAGATCGAAGTGGTGCGCAGCTCCTTCAACGCGGCCCTGCGAGAGCATGATCGACCCGCAGAGCAGGTGCGCGCGGGCCAGGTGAAGTGTGTCGTCGATGACGTCGAGGAGCGCGGTGGCGCGACGGATGTAATCGAGGGCGGCCGCCGCCTTCCCCTGGAGCTCGGCGAGCCGCGCGAGCGACCAGTACAGCCGCGCCCGCGAGTAGGCGTCGGTCATCGGCTCCGCTTGCTCGAGCGCGCCGTCGAGGACGCGTTGCGCCCGGTCCAGCTCGCCCCGGCCGGTGAGCGCGTGGCTCAGATAGCTCGTGTAGCGCACCTGGGCCGCCAGATCTTCCGGCGCGCTCGAAGCCACCTCCTCGAGGCAGCGCTCGAAGAGCTCGACCGCCCTCTCCGGGCTGCCGCTCTCCGAGTAGACCCTGCCCAGAGCCTCGAAGACGTCGGGACGCGCGCTCGGGGAGACGTCGAAGGTCTCCAGGGCCGCCTCCAGCCGCTCGATCGCAGCCATCGCATCGCCGTTTCCCGCGGCGGCGAGACCGAGGGCGAGCTCGGCACGGGACGCGGCGACGGCATCCCCGGCGGCGACCGCCTCGTCGCGCAGGCTCGCGAGCCTCGTCTCGGCCTCCTGCGGTTGCTCGGCCAGGCGCAGCTCCAGCTCGGCGTCGGCGATCTCGAGCTCACGCTCGTCGGTCTCGCTCAGCTCCGACCCCGTCTCCAGGTAGTCGGCCGAGACGCCGAGCTTGCGCGCGAGCATTCGCAGTGCCTTCACCGAAGGGCGGCGCGCACCCGCCTCGATCCGTGAGATGTATGCATAGGAAACGCCTGGGCCGGCCAGCTCCCGCTGGGAGAGGCCACGCTCGTGGCGCAGGCGCCTCAATCGCCGGCCGATCGTCTCGACCTGCCCCTCGTGTGCTTCGCGCGCCACCGAATCCATGTTGACCACCGCCGTGGACACCGTCAAACGGGCACGTTCGCGGGGAGGCCCGGGTCGGTATGGTCGGGGTCGTGAGCATCGACCCTCGCGTCGACATCGGGCATGTCCACCTGAAGGTGGCGGACATCGACCGCTCGCTCGCCTTCTACTCGGGAGTCCTCGGCTTCGACGAGAAACAGCGCTACGGCGAGCAGGCGGCCTTCATCGCAGCCGGCGGATATCACCACCACATCGGGCTGAACACATGGGAATCGCTCGGCGGGTCGCCCCCGCCGCCGGGATCGACCGGGCTCTATCACTTCGCCATCCGCTACCCGGACCGCCGCTCTCTCGGCGACGCGCTGCGCCGGCTGGTCGATGCGAGCTGGCCGATCGACGGCGCCACCGACCACGGCGTCTCCGAGGCCATCTACCTGCACGACCCGGACGGGAACGGCGTGGAGCTCTACCGCGACCGGCCGGAGGAGGAGTGGCCGCGATCCGAGAGCGGCGACGTCGCGATGCACAACGCCCCGCTCGACCTGCAGTCGCTCCTGGCGGAGGCCGGCTGATGGCGAAGGGATACGCAGAGGGGCCCGCGGCCGAGGAGGCGGAGCGCCGGCGCGAGGAGCTCGAGCGCGGCGGTGACGCGCCCGAGCGCGAGCAGCGGCCGGCCGTGTACGGCTCCACTCCCGACGAGCCGGAGCGCCACTTCATCGGCTGGCGCGACGAGGTCGACCCGGACGAGCTCTTCGCCTCCGGCAAGGCGTGGGGCCTCACCGTCGTCCGCGCTACGGTTTAGGCAGTGAGCAAGCAGGTCGAGCAGCTCGAGCAGGTGACGATCCGGTTCGCCGGGGACTCGGGCGACGGGATGCAGCTGACGGGAGGACGGTTCACGAGCGAGACCGCACTGCTCGGCAACGACCTCTCGACCCTCCCGGACTTTCCCGCAGAGATCCGCGCCCCGGCCGGCTCGCTGCCCGGCGTCTCGGGATTCCAGCTCCACTTCGCCGACCACGACATCCTCACCCCCGGCGACGCGCCCGACGTGCTCGTGGCGATGAACCCCGCGGCGCTGAAGACGAACCTGCGCGACCTGCCCAAGGCCGGCACGCTGATCGTCAACCGCGATGCCTTCACCGACCGGAATCTCGACAAGGCGGGCTATGAGGCCAACCCGCTCGACGACGGGTCGCTCTCCGAGTACCACGTCCACGAGGTGCCGCTCACGACGCTGACGCTCGAGGCGCTGAAGGAGGTGGACGTCACCAAGCGCGAGGCGGAGCGCTCGAAGAACATGTTCGCGCTCGGCCTCATGTCCTGGCTCTACCACCGGCCGACCGAAGGCACCATCGCCTTCCTGGAGCGCAAGTTCGCCTCGAAGCCGGAGATCGCGGCGGCCAACGTCAAGGCCTTCAAGGCCGGCTGGGCGTACGGCGAGACCTCGGAGGACTTCGTCGTCTCCTACGAGGTGGCGCCCGCGCAGATGGCGCCCGGCACCTACCGCAACATCACCGGCAACCAGGCGCTCGGGATGGGCCTCATCGCCGCGAGCGTGAAGAGCGGCCTCGAGCTCTTCCTCGGCGCCTACCCGATCACGCCTGCCTCGGGGATCCTCGAGGACCTGTCGCGGCACAAGCGCTTCGGCGTGCGCACCTTCCAGGCCGAGGACGAGATCGCGGCCGTCGGCGCCGCGCTCGGCGCGAGCTTCGGCGGCGCGTTGGGGGTCTGCACCTCGAGTGGGCCGGGGGTCGTCCTGAAGAGCGAGACCGTCGGGCTGGCGGTGGCGCTCGAGCTGCCCCTGCTGATCCTGGACATCCAGCGGGCGGGGCCCTCGACCGGGATGCCGACGAAGCCGGAGCAGGCCGACCTGCTGATGGTGCTCTTCGGGCGCAACGCCGAGTCGCCCGTGCCCGTGGTGGCAGCCTCCACTCCGGGCGGTTGCTTCGACGCTGCGCTCGAGGCGGCGCGGATCGCGCTCAAGTACCGCACCCCGGTGTACCTGCTCTCGGACGCCTACCTCGCGAACGGCTCCGAGCCCTGGCTCCTGCCCGACGTCGACTCGTTGCCTGAGATCCCGGTCGAGTTCACGACCGAGCCGAATCACGAGGGCGAGTTCTGGCCGTACGTGCGCGACCCGGACACGCTCGCGCGCGCGTGGGCGATTCCCGGCACTCCGGGCCTCGAGCACCGTCTCGGCGGGCTCGAGAAGCAGGACGAGACCGGCAACGTCTCCTACGACCCCGACAACCACGACCTGATGGTGCGCCTGCGCGCCCGGAAGGTGGCCGGGATCGCGGCCGACATTCCGGAGCTGGAGGTGGACGATCCCGACGGGGCCTCCCTGCTCGTGCTCGGCTGGGGCGGCACGTACGGCTCGATCGCCTCGGCGGTGCGGCGGCTGCGCAAGGAGGGAAAGCAGGTCGCCCAGGCTCACCTGACGCACCTGAACCCGTTCCCGCGCAACCTGGGCGAGGTGCTCGCGAGCTACGACAAGGTGCTCGTGCCGGAGATGAACCTCGGCCAGCTGCTGAAGCTGATCCGCGCCGAGTTCCTGGTCGACGCCGTGGGCTACAACCAGCTCCGAGGGCAGCCGTTCCGCTCCGACGAGCTTGCGGCCGCGATGGAGACGATGGCATGAGCGACGGCAACGGCGGCGGCCTGACCGCCAAGGACTTCAAGACCGACCAGGAGGTGCGCTGGTGCCCGGGCTGCGGGGACTACGCGATCCTGGCGGCCGTGCAGGGGTTCCTCCCGGAGCTCGATGTGCCGCGCGAGCGCACGGTCTTCGTCTCGGGGATCGGGTGCGCCGCGCGGTTCCCGTACTACATGCAGACCTACGGGATCCACTCGATCCACGGGCGGGCGCCCGCGATCGCGACCGGGCTCGCGCTCGCGCGGCCCGATCTCTCCGTCTGGGTCGTGACCGGCGACGGCGACGCGCTGTCGATCGGGGGCAACCACCTGATCCACGCGCTGCGCCGCAACGTGAACGTGAAGATCCTCATGTTCAACAACCAGATCTACGGCCTCACGAAGGGCCAGTACTCACCGACCTCGCCGCTCGGCACGGTCAACAAGACGACGCCGATGGGCTCGGTGGACTGGCCGTTCAACCCGGTGGCGCTGGCGCTCGGCGCCGAGGCGAGCTTCGTCGCCCGCTCGATCGACACCGACCGGCCGCACCTCACGGAGACACTGCGGCGAGCGGCGATGCACCCGGGCGTGGCTTTCGTTGAGATCTACCAGAACTGCAACGTCTACAACGACGGGGCCTTCGACGCGGTGCGCGAGGACAAGGAGAACCGGATCAGGCTCGAGCACGGGAGCCCGATCCGCTTCGGGGCGGACAACGAGCGCGGCGTGGCACTGCGGTCCGACGGCTCCGCGGAGCTCGTCGAGGTCGCCGAGGAGGAGGGGCTCCTCGTGCACGACGAGCACCTGGAATCGCCCAGCCTGGCCTCGGCGCTCGCCCGGCTCTCGCACACACCGCACGGCCCGACGCCGATCGGCGTCTTCCGCGACGTCGAGCGTCCGGTCTACGACCGGCTGATGAGCGAGCAGCTCGAGACCGCGCGCAGCGAGCAGGGCGAGGGAGACCTCGCCGCGCTCCTGCATGCCGGCGACACCTGGACGATCTCCGGCTAGAGCCTCGCCGGGCTCAGCCGAGCGAGTCCCAGTACCTCTCCTCGTCGGCGACCGCGTAGCCGAAGAGCACGAGCCCGGCGAGGACGGCGAAGCCCCCCACCGCCGTCCACTTCCAGAAGCCGAAGTCGCGGTCGAGCTCGATCGAGAGCATCAGCATCGGGAAGTAGACCCACAGGATCGAGAGGCCTCCGCCGCAGAGAAGGCAGGCGCCCAGAAGCTTCAGGCGGTTCGCCCCCGCGGGGATCAGCAGATCGCGCTGCTCGACCTGCCTCGGGCTGAGGACCCTCCAGCGCGCGGCGGGCCGGTCCACGGCCTCGGTCAAGTCGCGTTTGTACCTACGCCACGAGTCGATCACAGGCCGAGCTTAGTCGTGAGAATGGCCGCGTGGAAGGCCGTCTCCCGTTCCGTGAGTTCGAGACGTGGTACCGCGTGGTCGGGGCCGGGGAAGAGCCGGGACGGCTGCCGTTGCTCGCCCTCCACGGAGGGCCCGGCTCGTCGCACGATCCGCTCGAGGGCCTCGGCGCTCTGGCCGGGCAGGGGCGGCGTGTCGTCTTCTACGACCAGCTCGGCAGCGGCGACTCGAGCACGCCGGACGACCCCTCGCTCTGGACCGTGCAGACGTTCCTCGACCAGCTGTCCTCGGTGCGCGAGGGGCTCGGGCTGGAGCAGCTGCACCTGTTCGGCTCCTCCTGGGGCGGAATGCTGGCGCTCGAGTACGCGCTGACACGACCTGCCGGCCTGGCGAGCCTCGTGCTCAACTCGACCCCTACGAGTGCGCCGCGGTGGGCCGAGGAGACCCGGCGCCTGCACGCGGAGCTTCCACCCGGTCTCGACGAGAACGCGGCGGAGAAGGAGTTCTGGCGCCGGCACATCTGCCGCGTGGTGCCCGAGCCGGAGGCGCTCGGCCGTTCGCGGGCGAAGTTCGGGAAACAGGTCTACGAGACCATGTGGGGGCCGAACGAGTTCACGGTCACCGGGACGCTCAAGGACTGGGACGTGATCGGGCGGCTCGGCGAGATCGAGGTCCCGACGTTGATCACCTCCGGCCGCTACGACGAGTGCACGCCTGCGCTGGTCGAGCCCCTGCGCAACGGGATCCCGGATGCGGAGTGGGTTCTCTTCGAGGAGAGCTCGCACACGGCGCTGCTGGAGGAGACGGAGCGGTATCTCGGGGTGGTCGGGACGTTCCTCGATCGTGTCGAGCCTTAGCTCCGCAACGAGCGAGGCCCGCCGGACGGCGGGCCTCGTGCTGGCGCTGACTGGGCGGTGGGGAGGGCTAGTCCGAGCCCACCGTGACGGTCTTCACGACCTCGCAGTTGACGGTCGTGTCCGCCTCGCCGGCGCGAATCCAGGCGACGTCGTGATCGCCGGGGCCGCAGTCGAGGCTGTCGACCTGGCCGTCGGCTGCGAGGGAGTGCAGGACGTCGTTGCCGTCGCCCCCGTTCTCGCTGTCGACGCCGCGGCCGCCCCAGAGGTAGTCGCGCTGGGGACCGCCGTTGACGGTGTCGTTGCCCGGCCCGCCGTGGAGGCGGTTGCGGCCGGTGTTGCCGGCGGTGATGGTGTCGTTTCCATAGCCGCCGTAGATCAGGGCGCCGTCGTCGCCGGCGCTGAGCATGTCGTCGCCGGGCCCGCCGAAGATGCGGTCGAACTGCGGGCCGCCGTCCACGTTGTCGTTCCCGCGGCCGGCGTAGACGATGTCGCGCCCTTCGGCGCTCGTGACCTGGTCGTTGCCGCCGAAGGCGAGGATGAGGTCGCGGTGCGCCGTGCCGGCGATCACGTCGTCAGCCTTGGTGCCTCGGATGACGTTGAACCAGCGTGCGCTCGCGACACCCGTCACGGCGAGGCCGAGAGCGGCGGCGAGCGCGAGAAGAATCAGCTTGCGTGCCATTTGACGGTTACCTCCGTAGAAGAGCCTGCGTGAGCGCAGTAAAGGCGTCGCGGGTTAGGACGCCGTAGGCGAATTGGAAAGATTCTTTGAGCACTCGGTTCGGGTTTGGGACAGCTCACACGGTTGGGGCCCCTGCCGAACGGAGATAGTGGCGCGATGAGGTTCGCCTCTCGGTTCAGGCCATGGCTCCTGCTCGTGCTGGCGCTCGTCGCCGGCGGCCTGGTTGCGTGGTGGCTGCTCTCCCGCGGCGACGGCGACAACGGCAGCGCAAGCGGCACCTCGGCGGGGACGGTTGCCGTTCCGAACGTCGTCGGCCGTCCACAGGCGGAGGCGACGGCCACCATCGGCCGGAGCGGCCTCGTGGTCCGGATCGCCCACAAGCTGAGTGGCGACGTGCCGCCCGGCAATGTCTTCGCCGAGGCGCCGGAGGCCGGCTCCCGGGTCTCCCGCAAGTCGGTCGTCACGCTCTCCGTGGCAGAGCAGGCGTCGGTGACGGTGCCGTCCGTGGTGGGCCAGCGTGCTCCCGGAGCGACTGCCAAGCTGCACGCGCGCGGCCTCTCGGTGCAGTACTCCGGCGTGCTCTCCGACAAGGCGCGCGGCACGGTGCTGGGGCAGCGTCCGGCGGGCGGAGCGAAGGTGGCGAAGGGATCGTCGGTCGTGCTCCGGGTCTCGAGAGGGACGGGCGCTGTACCGCTCGTCGTCGGACAGACGCAGAATGCGGCGATCGCGACGCTCGAGGCCGCGGGGTTCAAGGTTGTGGCCTTCAAGGTGCCGTCGGCAGAGACGAAGGGAAAGGTGGTCGCGCAGAGCCCGTCGGGTGGCGGCCGTGTCCCCGGCGGCACCAAGATCCGGCTCTACGTTTCCGCCGGGAAGACGCCGGCAGAGCCGCCTCCGCCGCAGCAACCGTGATCGACCGGAGGCCCGCAGCCGGCGGGCGCTGGCCCACCGGCTCGAGGGTGACGATCTCTGTCGGGTGCGCCGCGAGAGGCTAGTGCTGGTCGCCCTCGACCACGTCCACTGAGACGATCAGGTCGGGGCGGATGAATCGGCCGGCGTAGAAGGGCCACTGGCCCTCGCTCGCGGTCGAGAACTGCTCGATCACTTCCTGGGCGCCCTCCATCGCGGTGCCGAAGTCTCGGAACGAGCCGACTTCGACGCCGTCGCCCTCCTTCAGGCGCACGACGACACAAAACTGACCGCTGCGCTTCGGGGCGAAGAGCTCCTCGAGGTCGCTCGTGGAGACCGGCTCGGGCTCTGCGATCGGCTCGAGCTCGGCGATCGGCTCGAGCTCGGCGATCGGCTCGAGTGCCGGCAACGCGGCCTCGACAGGCTCGACGACCAGCTCGGGCTCCGGAGTGAGCTCGGCCTCGGGCTCCGGCTGAGCCTCGACCTCGGCCTCGGGCTGGGCCTCAGCCTCGGGCATGACTTCGACGGGCTGGGGAGCGATGAACGCGACCGGCTCGGCCTCGACCACCGGCTCGGGCTCGACCACCGGCTCGGGCGGTGCCATCGTCGGCAGCTCTGCCGCCGCCTCTTCGACCGCGGGAGCCTGGGCAACGACCTCGGGAGCCTGGGCAACGACCTCGGGAGCCTGATCGACGATCGGTGCGACCTCGGTCAGCTGCACCGGCTCGGCCGGGGTCTCCTCGGCGGGCGAGTCCTGGATCTCCTCGACAGATGCGATCGCCGGAACCGCCTCGGCGGCCGGCTCGGGGGGAGCGAAGTAGTCGAGCACCGGCTCCTCGGCCGGCGCCATCGTCGGCAGCTCCGGCTCGGGAGCGGCCGCCGGAGGCTCCGGCTGGAGCTGGACGGGCTCGGGTGCCGCGACGGGCTCGGGCGCCACGGCCGGCTCGGGCTGGGCCGCCGGCACCTGCTCGGGCTCGGGCTGCTGGGGAACTTCGGCCTGGGGCGCGGGCGCAGGCTCGGGAGCCGCGATCGCGCTCTCGGGAGGCCGGATGGCCGGGGGAGGAGTGGGGAGCTCGGACAGGCCGTCGCCGGCCGGCATCGGCATGGACGCGCTGGGCCCTCGCACAACTGGGGGGCTCAACGGAGGCTCCAGGCCTAGGCCGATCCCCGCAGTGATCTCGTGCGTGCCTAGTGCAGACATGTGCCAACCCTTTCCATTGGTCTCACAGGGCTCCCGCAGGAGCTCGCGAGCGCGTTCGGCCAGCTCCGGGTCCACGAGCATGAGCTCGGGGGAGAGGGAGCGAACGACAGAGTGGTGATCGATGAGACCAATAGCCGCAGATTTTTCGTAAAACGCCATGCGGGGGAGACCCGCGTACGCAGTATCGGTGAGCCGTTTCGATCCAGGCATCACCCAGGCGAGTGATTGGCGCGGCGGGCGGCGGCGGCGCCCGCCGGCCTGGTCGTCCTAGTGGTTGGAGCTGCCCGGAGTGGGGCTTGCGCTGATTGAGAAATCGGCCGCGTTGTCGTTCGTGTCGTGACCGTCGGGAAGCCGCGCCGCGCTGCTGCCCGGGGCAGCCGTGGCGGGCGGGGCGGTGGCCGGATGGCCCTCCACGAAGGCGTTGACCGCGTCCCCGTAGCCGACGGAGTCGACGATCGCGCCCCCGCTGTCGCGGAGCGCCACTCCGCCGCCGGTCGCCGCGATCGCCGCGGAGAAGCTCTGGTCGGGCGCCCGCGTTCCGACGTACCCGCTTCCTGCGAGCAGATAGAAGCCGCCGGCGGACAGGGTCGTCCCCGTCGGCACCGTCGCCAGCGTGACGTCGCTGGTTCCCGACGCCGAGCGGTACGCGAGCTTGAAGCCGCCGATGTCTGCCGCCGCCGCGCCCGAGTTCACGATCTCGACGAACTCGTTCGAAGCAGCGCCGGTGGAGCCCGTCATCAGCTCGTTGACTCGCAGAGCGGCCCCGGTGCCGCCGCCTCCGCCGCCGGTCCCGCACGTGAACGTCGCAACGCCGTTCGCGTCGTAGGTAAGGGCGACCGTTCCCGTCTCTGCACCCGCGTGACAGGGAAGGCCGTTCAGACCCTCGAGCGAGGTCAGCCCCGCTCCTGCAGGGCCCTGCGGCCCGCTGGGTCCCACAGGCCCTGCCGCTCCGGCCGCCCCGGTAGCGCCCCGATTACCGGGCTCGCCCTTCGCGCCGGCCGGGCCCGCCGGCCCCGTCGCGCCGGGCCGGCCGGCCGCACCGTGGGCGTTCCAGGCCAACGGGACCTCGTTCCGGCGGCACGAGGCGGCCGCCGAGACGATCCGGAGGCGTCCATCCTTCTTCTTCACGCACGCGTTGATCAAGGCGTTGCTGGGCTTCCGGCCGACGGGCTGCGCGGCCAGCGCGACGCCGGCGACCAGCACCAGCGGCAACGCGCCCAGCAGCAGGCGTCTTCGGGGAAGGCGCATGTGACTCTCCTCTCGCTCGGTTTCGCCCACGGATACCGGCGGCGAAGAGCCCGAGCCACGCGGCGCGCGCCCTTCGACACGCTTTCGACACGGTTCGGACTAGAAGTGCGCGCTGCGCCAGCCGCTGGCGATCACAACCACGAGCGGGATCGTCCTAGCTCAGGTGGCCAGGAAGTAGAGCGAGCACGCAGCGCCGAACGCGAGACACCAGACGGCGAATGGGATCAGCGTCCGCGTCTCGAAGTAGCGCAGCAGGAAGCGGACCGCAAGGTAGGCGGTTGCGGCCGAGCAGAGTGACGCCACAAGCGCCTGGCCACGGATGCCATCGCCCTGGGAGCCGAACAACTCCGGCAGCTTGAGGATGGCGGCGGCGCCGATGATCGGCGTGGCGAGCAAGAACGCGAACCGGGCCGCATCCCGGTGCGAGAGGCCGACGAGCAGGCCTCCACCCATGGTTGCACCGGAGCGAGAAAAGCCGGGGATGAGCGCGATTGCCTGCACCGCGCCGACCAAGAAGGCCTGCGGAAAGCCAACCGTAGTGGCGATCCGTGCATCGTCGTCGTCGGCGGTCTCCGGGGCGCGCCTGCGCAGCGCCTCGGCGCCGAAGAGCAGCAGGCCGTTGAGCATCAGGAAGAACGAGGCAGAGGCGGCCGAGGCGAAGACGCCGCGGAGCGCATGTTCGAGCAGCAGGCCGAGGATGCCGGCGGGGATCGTGCCCACGACCAGCAGCCAGCCGAGCTTGGCATCCGCATCGTCGGCGCCAATGCCGCGGTCGCGAAGGCTGCGTCCTATGCCCTTGACGATACGTACCCAATCGCGCCAGAAGAAGAGGAGCAACACGATCGCGGTTGCGAGGTGGGTCGCTACCAGGAAGGTGATGAAGTAAGGGTCGTTCTGGTGGATGTTCCAGCCGAGAAGCTGCGGCAGGATGACGCTGTGGCCGAGGCTCGAGATCGGAAAGAGCTCGGTCACGCCCTGCACGAGACCAAGCACGATCGCCTGCCAATAGCTAATCAGTGAGGCCGCGATCAAGCAGTCTCGTCGCGCGGACGGGACTTCTTGCCCGTCTGGAACCAGGCGAAGACGAGCAGCGCGACGCCGACGAGGAACGAGGCGATCCCGTGCTTGACGTGATGGTGGCTCGAGCCGGCCTCGTGTCCGGGGATCCAGGACGGGAGCGAACCGGCCGGCTCGGCCCAGTAGACGATCGCAAGGACGATGAGCGCGATACCGGCGATCACGGCAGCCGCGGTCACGAGCGGGTGATTGAGCTTCACGGAGTCCAAATCGCCGAGTGAAGATTCCCGCTGACGCCCGCGGGTCACACGCAGTATCGCCAACCAGTCGGCTAAGCGGCGCACTACCGACGCAAGTGACCGCGACTCTGTGGAGTTCGCGGCCCGAGCAAAGATCGACGCCCCGGTACCTGCTCTCGCCGCGCTAGGACGGCCTCTGGATCCCGAACGCAGGTCGGCACTGGAACATCGACCGAGCCGATCCGCGCTAAGCAGGCTGAAAAAGCTCGATCGGGTTGCCCGCGCTGTCCTCCAACAGGATCTGCCGGCCGCCCGGGCCGGTCACGATCTGGTTTCTGAAGGTGAGCCCCGCCTGCTGGAGACGCTCAGCAGTCGCCTGGAGATCGTCGACCTCCAGGACGAGCCGGTTCCAGCCGCCGGGCTCCGGCCTACGGCCGTCGGGCATCGGGCGGGCCGCCGAGCTCTGCGGCCCGCTCAGCCAGAGAGCGAGGTCGTCGCGGGAGACGATCGCGAAGGCCGGGCCCATCTGCTGTTCCAGTGCGAACCCGAGGTGGCCTGTGTAGAACGCGATCGCCGCGTCCACGTCGTCCACGAGGTACCTGATGAGCGCCACGGCCGGTGATCCGAGCCTATTAGTCTCCGGGGGTGGCTGCCGAGGAAGCAAGGATCGAGCATGGTGGCCGCTCTAGTCGCTAGGCCCGTGTCGTCGTAGGCTTCGCGAGTGGGTAGGCGCCGTCAGAAGCACCTCGTGCTCATCCTCGCCCGCGAGTTCGCGTCGAACCTCGCCACTCCGACCCTGATCGCAGACGCCGACGGGACGCTCGTCTACTACAACGAGGCTGCCGAGGAGGTCGTCGGACGCTCGTTCGCGGAGAGCGGCGAGATGCCGGTCGACGAGTGGACGACGAGCTTCGACCCGCGGGACCAGGAGGGAGAGCCTCTGCCGCCCGAGCGGCGGCCCGTGCGCATCGCGCTCGACGAGCGGCGGGCGGCGCACGAGCGCTTTCGAATCACCAGCAGGGACGACGTCGACCGAGACGTCGCCGTGACCTCGTTCCCGCTGTTCGCGCACGCGGACGAGTTCGTCGGTGTCGTGGCGATCTTCTGGCGCTGCTGACGATGGCGTCCCTGCGCCTGACCGTCTGGGGCTGCCGGGGGTCGGTGCCGACTCCGGGCCCCGGCACCGTGGCGTTCGGCGGGAACACGTCGTGCGTCGAGGTCGGCCTGAAGGACGGCGCCGTTCTCATCCTCGACGCGGGAACCGGGATCATCGACCTCGGCCTCGACCTCGCCGAGCGCGGCGTTCGCCGCCTCCACCTCCTCTTGACGCATCTCCACCTCGACCACCTCGAGGGTCTCCGTTTCTTCGCTCCGCTCTGGGACGAGCGGGTGACGCTGGACATCTGGGGGCCGCCATCGCCGATGGTCGGCCTCGACGAGCGCATCGCGCGGGCGTTCTCGCCGCCGCTCTTCCCGATCGAGCTGCGCGACGTCCCGGCGAGCGTGACGTTCCGCGACGTCCCACGGGAGCCCTGGACGCTCGAGGGCGTGTCCCTCTCCGCAGACCTGGTCGTGCACCCCGGGCCGACGGTCGGCTTTCGCCTCGAGACCGCGAGCTCGAGCTTCGCCTATCTGCCTGATCACGAACCGGCGCTGGTCGGAGTCGTGGACCGGTCGAGCGACTGGATCTCCGGGGCTGCCCTCGCCGAGGACGTCGACCTGCTGTTCCACGATGCGCAGTACTTCGAGGAGCAGTACGAGACCCGGGTCGGCTGGGGCCACTCGAGCGTCTCGGATGCCGTGGCGTTCCGCCGCGCGGTCGGCGCCCGGCGCCTGCTCCTCTTCCACCACGAGCCGCAGCACTCCGATGCCTCGCTGGAGCAGCTCGAGGCCCATGCGCAGTCGCTGGCCGGACCGGACGAGCCCACACCGGCCCTGGCCCGCGAGGGCATGGTCATCGAGCTGCCGTAGAAGTGACCCAGCGCGAGCAGGCAGAGCTGTTCCGCTCCTACCACCGGTCGCCGCCGGTGCTGGTGCTCCCCAACGTGTGGGACGTCGCCAGCGCGGTCGTCGTTGCCCGCACCCCGGGAGCTCGGGCGATCGCGACCACGAGCGCCGGCGTCGCCTGGTCACGCGGGTACCCGGACGGCGAGGTCATCTCGCGCGACGAGATGCTGGAGGAAGTGCGCCGAATCGCCGCCGCGGTCGAGCTCCCCGTGACCGCCGACCTCGAGGGCGGGTACGGCGACCCGGCCGAGACGGCCCGACTGGCCGTGGAGGCCGGCGCCGTCGGGCTCAACCTCGAGGACGGGATCGGCCACGAGGAGCTTCGCCCGGTCGCCGAGCAGGTCGACGCGATCCGGTCGGTCGTCGCCGCGGGAGCGGAGGCGGGCGTGCCGCTCGTGGTGAACGCGCGCACCGACTCCTTTCTGCTCGAAGCCGGCACGCCGGAGGAGCAGCTCGAGACGACGATCGAGCGCCTGAACGCCTACCTCGAGGCCGGTGCCGACTGCGGGTACGCGATCGGGGCCCGCGACCCGGTTGCGATCGCGCGGCTGACGAGCGAGATTCGAGGACCCGTCAGCGTGTTCGCCTGGCCGGGGTGGCCGACGGTCTCAGAGCTGGAACGGCTGGGCGTGGCGCGGGTCACCGTCGCCACCGGCGCCGCCCGCGCGGCGTACGCGCTCGTCGGAGCGATCGCGGAGGAGCTCTTCACGTCCGGCACCTACGAGCGCCTTGCGCCGGCGACGGAGCCGCCGAACCTGAACCAGCTGCTGGCCTGAAGCGGCAGTAGGCTTGAGCCGGTGAACGAGCACGTGTTGCTCGTGGAGGACGACCCGTCCATCCGGGAAATCGCGACGCTCGGCCTCGAGCAGGCAGGATTCCGCGTCACGGCGACCGGCGACGGCGGCGATGCGCTCGCCCGTTTCCGACAGGGGCCGTTCGATCTCGTCGTGCTCGACGTCATGCTGCCGTCGGTCGACGGGCTCGAGGTGTGCCGCGAGATCCGTCGCGACAGCAGAACGCCGATCGTGATGCTCTCGGCTCGAGGCGACCTTCACGACGTGGTCGTCGGGCTCGAGCTCGGCGCCGACGACTACGTCACCAAGCCCTTCGAGCTGCCCGAGCTCGTCGCTCGGATCAAGGCCGTGCTTCGCCGCTCCGTCCCCGGCCCACCGGACGCCGCGATCACGGTCGGTGAGCTCGAGATCGACCCGGCCGCGTTCGTCGTGCGCAAGGGTGGAGACGAGATCGCGCTCACGGCCACCGAGTTCCGCCTGCTGCTCGAGCTTGCCCGTCGGCCCAAACAGGTCTTCACCCGAGACCTGCTGCTCGAGCTGGTCTGGAACTACGACTACCTCGGCGACTCGCGGCTCGTCGACGCGGCGATCCAGCGGCTGCGCGCGAAGATCGAGGACGACCCGGCGCATCCCAGGCTGATCCAGACCGTGCGCAGCGTCGGCTACCGGCTCGGCCAGGGCTAGTGTCGCTGCGTCGCCGGCTCACGATCGCGTTCATGCTCGCCGCCGGCATCTCGGCCGCGGCGCTCGCGGTCGGCTCGTACTTCGTCGTCCGCCACAACCTGCTCGCCGATTCGGTCGACGCGAGCGTGAGCCAGACGCGGCGCAACCTCGATCTCGCACCCGCCTACCTGCCTCGCACGGCACGGTTGCTCGCCGCCTACCAGCGTGGAGACTTCCTGACGGTTGGTACGCGCCGCGGGCGCACGTTCTCGTCGGCCTTCGTCGGTCTGCGGCAGGTTCCCGCCGGGCTTCGCGGGGTCGTGAGCCGAGGGGATCTCGGCTATCAGCGGGCGTCCGTCGCGGGCAAGCATTACCTCGTTACGGGCGGCCCCGTAGGCGACACGCAGCTCTACTTCTTCTTCTCCGAGGACGACCTGCGCCACGAGCTCGCGGTGCTCAGGAACATTCTCGCCGCAGGCGTCGCCATCCTCGTCCTGCTGGCCGGGCTCGTCGGGACGGTGCTGGCGCGCAGGGCGCTGCGTCCGGTGGGGCAGGCGAGCGAGGCGGCGCGGTCGCTGGCGGAAGGCCTGCTCGAGACTCGTCTTCCGGTCGAGGGCCGGGACGAGTTCGGCAGCTGGGCGCAGTCGTTCAACGAGATGGCAGCCGCGCTCGAGACGAAGATCGCGGACCTCTCGGCCGCTCAGGCCCGTGAGCGCCGCTTCACAGCCGACGTCGCGCACGAGCTGCGCACACCGCTGACCGCTCTGGTCGGCGAGGCCTCGCTCCTCGCCGAGCACCTCGACCGGATGCCCGGCGACTCGCGCCGGCCGGCGGAGCTCCTGATCGCCGACGTCGGCCGCCTGCGCCGCCTGGTCGAGGACCTGATGGAGATCTCCCGGTTCGACGCCGGCGCGGAGGGCGTGCACAGCGAGCCCGTCGCCCTCCGCTCGCTCGTTGCGGCCACGATCGCCACGAGGGGCTGGAACGGGCGAGTCGGCCTCGACGGAGACGACCTCTCGGTGACGAGTGACCCCCGCCGGCTGGAGCGAATCGTCGCCAACCTCGTCGACAATGCGTTCCAGCACGGTGGGTCGGAGGTGGCCGTTCGCATCGGTCGCCAGGGGGACACGGCCGAGGTCGAGGTCGCCGACGACGGGCCGGGGATCCCGGCCGAGCACCGCCCGCACGTCTTCGAGCGCTTCTACAAGGCCGACGCGGCCCGCAGCGGCGGCGGCACCGGCCTCGGCCTTGCGATCGCGCAGGAGAACGCCCGGCTGCTGGGCGGCGAGATCGAGGTCTGGAGCGAGCCGGGTGCCGGCACCCGGTTCACGCTTCACGTACCTGTGACGTGATCGTTACGGAGCCGTGACCGGCACGTTGCGGGCGAGACGCAGGATGGGTGCGGGGTCACGACCAGAAGGAGGCCCACCGTGAAACCGTCCCTCGCACTTCTCGCCGTCGTCGCACTGTCCATGGCAGCCGTCACGGCGCTTGCCCGTCTGTCGCCCGCCCCGGCGGCGCCGGCGGCGCAGCTCGCGAAGACGCCCCCTCGGGTGGTCGTCCAGTACGCGCACGTCAAGTCGTTGAGGCGCGTCGGCGGCAAGTACCTGATGCGGGTCGACCCGGCGTTGTGGCTGAGCGGCGTAACCGCCTACTACGCGGCCGTCGAGGACAAGGCCATTCGGGCAGGCGATGCGGTTCCGAACGACTACTACATCCGCGACAACGATCATCGTCTCTTGACCTACCGTGTCCCCGCGAATGCACGCGTCACGATCCTGACCCGCAACGGCACCGGCCCGATCCCGACGACGGGGATCTCCGTCGCAGAGCTGGCGCAGATCGTCCAGGGGAAGAACCCGAAGCACCGGCAGCTCTTCGAGCCGAAGGCGGGCTACTGGCTCCGGATCTCGCTCGACCGTGTCCTCTCCCTCGACCAGCAGTACCAGCCGTAGGAGGCGATCCTTGAAGAAGCTGCTCGCACTCGCCGGTCTTGCCACTCTCGCCGTCGCGCTCGGCCTCGCCGCCGCGGGGTGCGGCTCGGAGAAGGCCGTTTCGCTGGGGAAGCCCGCCGGAACGACCTCGACCGTGGCCACCGAGCCGACCGGCACCGCGCCGACCTCGGTCGCGCTCGAGACGTGGTTCCTCCGAGGCGAGCAGCTCGTCAAGGCAGTGCGAACCCACGTCGCCACCCGTCTGGTGGCGACCGCGGCCATGCAGGCGCTGCTCGCAGGCCCGAGCCCGGGGGAGGTCACGTCGGGCATTCGCACGGCGATTCCGCCCGGAACCCGCTTGCTCGGGATCGCGATCAAGAACGGCGTCGCAACCGTCGACCTCACGTCCGAGTACCAGTCGGGTGGCGGCTCCCGCTCCATGCAGGCGCGTCTCGCGCAGGTCGTCTACACGCTCACTCAGTTCCCCACGGTGCACGCGGTCCGCTTCCACCTCGACGGCACGCCGGTCAACGTCTTCTCGGGCCAGGGGATCGTGCTCAACCACCCGGTCGGCCGCGCGGACTACCAGGACCTGCTGCCGGCGATCGTGGTCGAGAAGCCGGCTTCGGGCGCTCGGGTCTCGAGCGGTGCGGTCGTCTCGGGAACCGCGAACGTCTTCGAGGCGAACGTGGGCGTGGAGGTGCTCGACCGGAGCGGCCACGAGCTGGCGAAGACGTTCACGACCGCGAGCTGCGGCACGGGCTGTGTCGGCAAGTTCTCCGTGCCCGTGCGCTTCGAGGTCGCGAGCGAGCAGCCGGGGACGATCGTCGTCCATGACGACGACGCCGCCGGAACGGGCACTCCGCCGCACGTCGTGCGGGTGCCCGTCACGCTCGTTCCGAGCACGTAAGCCTTCGATCTGAGGCGTCGGGTTCGCTTTACTTGGCCTGCTCCAGGGACCGGGAAGCTCAAAGCGACCGGAAGCGTTGAGCTACGAAAAGGAGGACGACTATGGCGATCAAGCTTGGCGACACCGCGCCCGACTTCGAGGCGCAGACCACCGAGGGGCCGATCCGCTTCCACGATTGGATCGGTGACTCCTGGGCGATTCTCTTCTCGCACCCGAAGGACTTCACTCCCGTCTGCACGACGGAGCTCGGCTACATGGCCAAGATCAAGCCCGAGTTCGATCGCCGGAACGTCAAGGTGATCGGGCTGTCGGTGGACCCCATGGAGAACCACTCCAAGTGGCTTGACGATATTCAGGAGACGCAGGGGCAGGCGCCGAACTACCCCATCATCGCCGACAGCGACTTCAGCGTCTCGAAGCTCTACGGAATGCTCCCGTCGGAGACGTCGGGCGACCCGGCCGAGCGGACTCCGGCCGACAACCAGACCGTGCGCAACGTGTTCGTGATCGGGCCGGACAAGAAGGTGAAGCTGATCCTGGTCTACCCGATGACGACCGGTCGCAACTTCGACGAGGTGCTGCGCGTGATCGACTCGCTCCAGCTCACGGCCGAGCACAAGGTGGCGACCCCGGTGAACTGGCAGCAGGGCGAGGACGTGATCATCGCCGGCTCCGTCTCGGACGACGAGGCGAAGGAGACCTATCCGGACGGCTGGGAGTCGCCGAAGCCCTACATCCGGATCGTGCCGCAGCCGCGGTAGACGTCAGGCAACCTGGATCTCCGCGGCCAGCTGCGGGGAGATCGCAATTTCGCGACCTTCCGCGTGAAGCGTCAGCGGCCCGCCGAAGGGCGCAACCTCGACCAGCTCGATCCGTCGGCCTGGGACGAGCCCGAGCGTATCCAGATAGCGCAGGAGCTCCCCGTCACGATCGGGAACGCGCTGCACCGTCGCCCGCTCGCCGACGGCCAGCTGCGACAGAGGTCGGGCCGGCGACCGGGACAACCGGAGCCGGATGTCCGGAATCGGGTCGCCGTGCGGATCCTGCGTCGGCGAGCCGAGCGCCTCGTCGATGCGGACCTCCAGCTCCCGTGAGAGTGCGTGCTCGAGGCGGTCAGCCTCTGCATGCACTGCGTGAAGGCCGACTTCCAGCGTCTCCGCCAGGTACAGCTCGAGGAGGCGGTGGCGCCGCAGAACCTCGAGCGCGAGGCGCTCGCCGGCACGGGTGAGCCGGACGCCGCGATAGGGCTGATGATCGGCGAGGCCCAGCGAGTCGAGCTTCTTCACCATCGCCGTCGCGGACGGCGCCGCGACGCCCATGCGCGTCGCGAGCGTCGAGGTTCGCACACGGCCAGTGTCGAGCTGCAGCTTGTAGATCTCGCGCAGGTAGTCCTGAACCGCATCGCTAAGATTCGCCAGGCCGTCGCTCATCGCTACGCGACCAGGAGCCCGGTTGTGTACATGACCAGGATTCCGGCGAGGTAGCCGCCGACGACGTGACCGGACGCGAGACCGCCGGGGGCCTTGCGCGCAACGTAGCGGCCGATCTCGACCACCACCTGCAGCGCCGCGCCGGTGGCGAGAGCGAAGAAGAGGACGCCGAGCAGGTCGCTCGTGATGAAGCCTCCGATCCAGGCGCCTGCGATCGCGGGCGCACCGGCGATGAGCGCCAGAGCTCCGAGGCGGGAAAGCCGCACCCGGCCGCCGCTCGCCAACGGAGTGGCGATGCCCAGCCCCTCCGTGACGTTGTGCACCATGAATCCGACGATGAAGAAGGTGCCGAGCGCGAGCTCGCCGAGCGCGATCGAGGTGCCGATCGCGAGTCCTTCACCCAGGTTGTGCAGCCCGATCCCCGCGGCGATCAGTGCCGCGAGGGCCGCTCCCTCGAGCGGCACACCGGGCCGGGCGGCCGAGGCACGCTGCGCGACGAAGGTCAAGCCGAGATAGCTGGCCGCAACCCCGAGCAGGATCAGCCCGGTGCCCTGGAAGCCGTTGGGAAGCGCCGCCTGGAGCGTCAGCGCCTCTCCGAGCGCGTCGAGTGCCAGGAAGCTGAGGAGCCCTGCGGTCAGAGCCATGAACGACGCGAGCCACCGCGCGTCCGCTCGTCTGAGCGAGGGCAGCCAGGCGAGCCCGAGTGCAACGGGCACGACGCCGACCAGGAAGCCGATCAGCGCGTAGCCGAGGAATCCTCGCGGCGACGCACCGCGCGCTTCGACCGCAGCCGGCACGTCGAAGCTCGTCTCGATCCCGCTCGAGCTCGTGACGCCGACGGTGTACGGATCGTCCTCGACCCACTGGAACGGGACGACGATCGTGCTCGAGCGAAGCCGGCCGAGGCTCGACGGGCCGTCAAGCCGGAAGGGCACGATCGCGTCGTCGACGGTCACCGTGCCGACGGTCAGCTTCTGCCGCTGCGGGTTGGTCACGCGGATCCTGATCTGTCCCGGCTTGAACTCCACGCGGCGAATGTCGAACTCGTCGCGGGGCGGAGGGGCCCGGCCGACGAGATCGAGCAACGAGGAGCCGGTCGAGACGAAGATCGCCACCGTCCCGACGAGGAGGAGAATCGGCAGGAGCGCCCACAAGCGCCATGCCCGGGGCCGGCCTGGGCTCCAGCGGGCGGCCGACCCGGCTTCCATCAGTCGACCACCTCGAAGAAGCCCATCCAGCCGAGCTCGGTGAACTCCGACTGGTGGGCGTGGAACATGAATCTGCCGGTGTGCGAGAAGTCGATCTCGATGATCCCGCGCTGCCCCTGGCAGAGCATCACGGTGTCGGTGTACTCGAAGTGGTCGCTCGAGCCGGTCGGGTAGTAGCGGAAGAAGTCGCCGTGGAGGTGGAACGAGTTGACGAGGTCGAACTCGGTCAGGTTGGCGAGGTAGATCCGCACCGTCTGCGAGCGCCGGACCCTGATCGGGTACCTGGCGTAGTAAAAGGCAGGCCCGTTGACGCCGTAGAAGTTGTTCTCACCGTCGCCGTCGGTGTCGAAGCCGCTCAGCACCATCACGAGCTCTTGCGCGGGTGGGCGTGGCTCCGGCGGGTCGATGATGAAGGCCCCGTAGAGCCCCTTGGCGATGTGTTTCTTGAGCGGGGTCGAGTGACAGTGGTAGAGGTGCATCCCGTAGGGGCGAGCCCGAAACTCGTAGGTGAAGGCGGCGCCGGGCTCGACGATCTGGAACACGCCGTCCATGTCCGCGGGGTGGATCCCGTGGAAGTGGATCGTGTGCGGATGCGATCCCCCGTTGGTGAACCGCACCCGGAGCAGGTCGCCCTCGGTCGCTCGGATCACCGGCCCTGGAACTGTTCCGTTGTAGGTCCAGGCCGAGAAGAACACGCCCTTGGCGACCTCGATCCGACGGTCGACGGCGGCGACCGCATACTCGCGGACGCGCCCCGGCCGATGCCCGAGCGCGGCCGGCGGGTACAGCAGCGCATCAAGCTCGTGGGGGCCGCCGGGCGCTAGAGCGTCGCTCCCGATCATCGCGGCGTGGCCCATCGCCGCGTGCTCCATCGTCGCGTGGTCCATCGCCGCCATTGACATGCCCGCGTGCTCGGCGTGATCGCCCGCCGCGAAGGCGAGCTTCGCGAAGGGGGTGGCTGCCACGACAGGGGCTGCAGCTGCGAGAAGCCGGCGGCGGGTTACCCGGTGTTTAGGCATAGCTAAAGATTAGTTTCGATGCCGCTACAAAATCAAGCCCGAGACCGAGCGCGCTTCGCCGGGGCTGCGGCTGGCATGCTGACCGCGTGAGCGGGGAGCTCGCCATCCGGCTGCGCGGGGTCGTGAAGCGGTACGGACCGATCACGGCCGTCAACGGGCTCGACCTCGAGGTGCCCGAGGGCACGTGCGTCGGCCTGCTCGGCCCGAACGGCGCCGGAAAGTCGACCACCATGCGGCTGCTGACGGCGCAGTCGATCGCCGACGAGGGCGAGCTCGAGGTGCTCGGCTACCGGCTTCCGGAGGAATCGAAGGCGGCGCGGGCCGAGTGCGGCGTCGTGCCGCAGCTGGACAACCTCGACGTGACGCTGACGGTGGAGCAGAACCTCCTCGTCTTCACGCACCTGTACCGGATCGGCCGGCCCGACCGGCGCGAGGCCATCGAGCGCGCGCTGAAGATGGCGAACCTCGTCGACCGGCGCGACACGAAGGTGAACAAGCTCTCGGGAGGCATGCGGCGGCGCCTGCTGATCGCACGCGGCCTCGTTCACCGCCCACGGCTGGTGCTGCTCGACGAGCCGACCGTCGGGCTCGATCCGCAGGTTCGGCAGGAGCTCTGGGCGCTGATCGACGCTCTGCGCGCCGAGGGCACGACGATCTTGATGTCGACCCACTACATCGAGGAGGCGCAGCGCCTCTCGGACACCGTCCTGATCATGTCCCACGGCAGCGCTGTCGCCTCGGGCCCGCCGGCCGAGCTCGTGGCCGAGTACGCAGGCAGAGAGGTTCTGGAGGTCTACGGCCCGCCTGCGCGGCTGGCCGAGGTCGAGGAGGAGGCGGGCGCGGCCGGGCTGCAGACGAGACGCACCGGGACGAGCGTCTCGATCCTCGGCGTCGACCGCAACGGCTACCGGGTCGAGGGCGAGCGCCGCCCGGCGAACCTCGAGGACGTCTTCGTGCTCCTCACGGGCGAGGAGATCGAGTGATGTCGGCCTCGACGGCGCCCCGCCGGATCGGCCGGCTCGAGCGGCCGGCGATCACCGGCGTGCTCGTCCGCGAGGTCGTCAACTTCTCCTCCTTCTGGCGCTCGAGCACCTTCTCGTCGACGGTCGAGCCGACGATCTACCTGCTCGCGTTCGGGTTCGGGTTCGGCTCCCTGGTCAGCCGTGTAGGGGGCTTCTCCTACGTCGAGTTCGTCGGCACGGGCACGGTCGCGACCGCGGTGCTGTTCTCGTCGGCCTTCCCCGCGATGTTCGGGACTTTCGTCAAGTACCAGTTCCAGCGCACCTACGACGCGATCCTGGCGGCCCCGGTCGACACCGAGGAGCTCGTCACCGCCGAGGCGCTCTGGATCGCCACGCGGGCCGGGCGTCTACGGCTGCGTGCCGATGGTGGTCGCGATCGCGTTCGGGCTCGATCCGTCGTGGGGGATGCTGCTCGTCCCGTTCATCGCCTGGGTGTCCGGCTACGGCTGGGCGAACTTCGGGATCATGGTCGCCGGCTTCGCGTCGTCGTTCGAGAACTTCAACTACATCGTGAGCGCGGTGCTGACCCCGCTCTTCCTCGTCGCCGGGACCTTCTTCCCGATCAGCAATCTCCCGGGGTGGGCACAGGTCCTCGCAGAGTTCAACCCGCTGCACCAGTGCGTCGTCCTCGTCCGCCACGCGGTCTTCGGCTTCCACGACTGGACCGACCTGTTTCGCGTCGGCTTCCTGGTGGGCTTCGGCCTGGCGATGTGGCGTATCGCGATCTACGCGATGGAGCGCAAGCTGATCGACTGACGAGAGGTCAAACCTCGGCGGGAGATCTGCGAGAGTCGGCCCGTGCCAGCGCGTGCTGCCGGGATCTGCGGCCTCCTCGCCTTCGTCACGGTCAATCTCGGGTGGATCCTGGGCGGGCTCGCGCAGCCCGATGCCTTCAGCACCGCCAACGACGACATCTCCGACCTCGGCGCGCTCACGGCCAACAGCGCCTGGCTCTACAACCAGATCGGCGCGAATCTCACCGGTGCCCTGATCGTGGCGCTCGGCCTCGGCCTCTGGCGCGCGCTGAGCCCCGACGTCCTCGGGAGGATCGGATCGCTGGCGGTCATCGTGGCTGGAGTGGGCTCGTTCCTCGACGGTCTCTTTCGGCTCGACTGCCGCGGGATCGATGCCGGCTGCACGAACCACTCATGGCACTCGCACGCGCACAAGATCGAGTCCGGCATCACCGGGGCCGCGACGCTGCTTGCTCCGCTCATCCTCGGGTTCGCCTTCAGGCGTATCCCGGAGTGGCGGGACTCCTGGATCGTGAGCCTCGCCACGGTGCCGGCGATCATCGTGGCCAACGTCGTCTTCGGGACGCTGGGAGACGGCGCGGCCACGCGCGCCGGAACCGTGGTCGTGTTCGTGTGGTTCGCCTTCCTCGGCTTCCGGCTCGTGCAGAAGGGCGAGCCGCGCCGTGAGGCGCTCACGCCAGGTGTACCCTGACCGCCCGGCTCCACTGAGGCGTCAGACCGGGGCGCTGAGTGGCGCCAAGTGTCTGCGACCGCGGCATCGATTCGCGCCCTGGCGCGGATTCTCAAAATCGGTGTCAGACACCGATTTATGTCAAGGGTCAAGAGTGCCGGAAGTGTGGCGGTGTTTCCTCAGGGCGGGGTTGGCTGGGTCGCCGGCATCGCGCCCGACTCGGCCGTGCGGCGGCGTAAGGCCAGCGCGGTCATGGGGAAGACGAGCACCGACAGCATGCCCGCCCCGACGAGCGCGGCCGCGTTCGCGGGCCTGATCCGGCCGGTGTCGAGCGCGATCGCCGTGACCGCGACGATGAGCGGCAGTGCGGTGGCCGACAGGAGGGCGAGCGGCAACAGGTCGCTTTTCGGCAGGTCACGCGAGTACAGCAGCGCCGGCAGGCCGCGAACGAGCAGGAACAGGCCCAGGAAGACCGGCAGCCGGACGGCGGTCGAGGTGTGGTCGAACAAGGCGTCGACGTCGAGCTTCATCCCGCTCGTGACGAAGAAGATCGGGATGAAGACTCCGAACCCGATCGCATCCAGCCTCGTTCTCAGCGGATCTCCGAGTGGCCCCTGGGCCACGAGCCCCACGACGAGGCCGGCGGCGAACGCTCCGAGGATCACGTCGAGCCCGAACCGGTCCGTGACATAGAGCAGCAGGACGAGCACCAGCCACGACAATCGGACCGCGAGCTGCGCGCTCTGCCTCATCGTCCGCTCGATCAGGACGATGATCCGGGTGGGACGCCAACGCAACGCGAGCACGGCTGCGGCCAAGGCGATCGCCGTGAAGACGCCGAGCAGCAGCGCGGCCTTGCCGGCGCGGTCGACTCCGAGCAGCAGCGAGATGAGGATGATGGGGCCGAACTCGCCGATCGTGCCGACTCCCATCACGTAGGTGCCGAAGCGGGTCTCGAGCACTCCGCCGTCCTTGAGGATCGGCACCAGGGTCCCGAGCGAGGTGGTGACGAGGCACAGTCCGATCACCAGGGTGGAGATCGCCTTGCCCTCGGCCTGGAGGAGCGCCGCGATCCCGAAGCCCAACGTCGCCGATGCGAGCCAACCGACGGTGGCCAGCTCCAGTGGGCGGCCGCGAACGCGCTCGAAGTCGATCTCCAGCCCGGCCAGGAAGAAGAGGAACGCCAGCCCGAACGTCGCGAGCGTGTCGACGATGCCGCCGGTCTTGGCCAGCTCGAGCACCTGGGGGCCGACGACGATGCCGAGCACGAGCTCGAGCACGACCACCGGGACACGGACACGCGGCAGGTAGTCGGCGACGATCGGTGCCGCCACCGCGACGGCGGCGATGACGAGCAGCGACGAGAGATTCTGCGGCACGCTCAGCCCTCGGGCGAGTCGGAGCTCGTCACGTGACCGCCCTGCGCCGGCGATCGTGGGTCACGCGGCCAGGATAACCAGTCGAAAAACGTGTCAGACCACTCGGAGGAGGCCGAATGGGTCGGTGCGGTTACACGGTCCGCATCCCGCTTCACATAGCCGGCCCATCGGCGTAGCGTGGACCGTGTCCAAACGACCTGGGGAGGTCTCGCAGTGGAACCAGCCGCCGATCAGACACATCTGATGCTGATTCATGGAGCCTGGCTCTCTTCCGGGAGCTGGGAGAACTTCGCCGACTACTTCGCCAACCGCGGCTTCGCCGTCAGCGCGCCCGAGTGGCCACGCAAGAGCGGAGACGTCGAGCAACTACGTTCGGACGTCGACGAGATCAAGGGCCTTGGCCTGACGGAGATCGTCGATCACTACGAGAAGGAGATCACGGAGCTCGACGAGCCCCCGGTCCTGATCGGGCACTCGTATGGAGGCCTGATCGTCGAGCTGCTGCTCGACCGCGGTCTCGGGCGCGCCGGCGTCGCGATGAGCCCGGCTCCGCCCAAGGGGATCCTCGTCCTGCCGTTCTCGACGCTCAAGGTGGCTTCCCCGGCGCTTGCCCATCCGTCGAAATGGCACGGCGTCGTCCCACTCACGCTCGAGGAGTTCACCTACGGGTTCGTCAACACGTTCTCTCCCGAGGACGCCAAGGCCGCCTACGAGAAGTACGCGGTTCCCGAGACCGGCCAGATCTTCTACGAGGCGGGCTTCGCCAACTTCCACCTGCACCCGCCGACGGAGCTGCACTTCAAGATGGGCGATCGCCAGCCGTTGCTGATCGTCGGTGCGAAGGAGGATCACACCGTCCCGGCCTCGGTCTCGCACAAGCAGTACGAGAAGTACCAGAAGTCCGACGCCAAGACGGACTACATCGAGTTCGAGGGGCGCCCGCACCTGATGATGATCGCCAAGGGCTGGGACGAGATCGCCGCCCGGATCGAGGGCTGGATCGACGGCGTGCTGTCGGGATCGGCGGCGCGGCAGGAGGGCATCTCGGCGTAGCTCCGCGTTCCATCGGCCCATCGGCGCACGGGGAAAGAGCGAGCCGGTCGACGCCCGCGTGGCGACCGCATGGTCGCCGAGCCGCAGTTACCTCCGCTGGTACCGTCCGCGCCGTGGCGGTCATCGTCGTCCTGGTCGGAATCATCCTGGCTCTGCTGCTCGCCGGCACGCTGGTCGGCCTCGCGTTCGAGCTCTTCTGGCTCGCGATAACGGGGATCGTCATCGGTGCTCTGGGGCGGCTCGTGCTTCCGGGCAGACAGGAGGTCGCGCTGCTCACGACGGCGCTCGTCGGCATCGCCGCGAGCCTCCTCGGGGGCATCCTCGCCGACCTTTTCGACGCCGGTTGGATTGTCCGGTTCCTCGTCGCCGTCGCCCTGGCCGCGATCGGGATCACGCTCGTCGCGTCTACCGAACGTGGGCGCGGCGGACTCGACACCACGTAGCCCGGAATCTCGCGTCGTGGCCCAGACGCAGCCGGGAGCCTGCCGTGGTCGGAGAACGGAAGAGAGTTTCCGATGAAAGCGTCAAGGCGACCCCGACCGACGTGAGCGCGCAGGGGCTCGACTAGCCAAACGGCTAGCTTGAAACCCCACGCGAAGGCTGTTAGACCCGCCGGGTGCGCCGGTGCCTACTCGCCGCCGCCGCCTCTGCGGCACTGGTGGTCCCCTCAACTGGACTCGCTACGACGACGCTTCCGGCGAGCTTCCAGGAGTCGACCGTGATCACGGGCCTGTCGTTCCCGACGGCGGTGCGTTTCGCCCCAGACGGCCGCGTCTTCGTCGCCGAGCAGAGCGGCATCATCAAGGTCTACCCCGGGCTCGGCGGAACGCCCACGATCTTCGCCGACCTGACGGCCGAGGTGCACATGACCGGCGACCGCGGCCTCCTGGGGCTGGCGCTCGACCCGAACTTCCCAATCACCCCGTATGTCTACGCGCTCTACACGCGCGACGCCCCGATCGGCGGAAACCCGCCGACCTGGGGAGACGACTGCCCGACGCCGCCAGGGCCGGAAACGGACGGATGCGTCGTGAGCGGGCGCCTCGTGCGCCTGACCGCGAACGGCAACATCGCCACCGGAACGCAGACGCTCCTCGACGGCTGGTGCCAGCAGTTCCCGAGCCATTCGATCGGCGACCTCCACTTCGGGCCGGACGGCGCCCTCTATGTAAGCGGCGGGGACGGAGCGAGCTACACGTTCGCGGACTACGGCCAGACAGGCCAGCCGAAAAACCCGTGCGGGGACCCGCCCGTGGCGGTGGGCGGCAACCAGACGCCGCCCGGGCGCCGAGGGCGGCGCGCTGCGGGCGCAGTCGCTCCGCCGGCCGTCGCCCCAGCCGGTCCTGCTCAACGGCGCGATCCTGCGCGTGAACCCGTCGACCGGCGCCGCCCTCCCGGACAATCCGCTCGCCGGCAGCTCCGATGCGAATGCCCGCCGGATCGTCGCGTACGGCTTCCGCAACCCGTTCCGGTTCACCTTCCGCCCCGGCACGAGCGAGCTCTGGATCGGTGACGTCGGCTGGACCACCTGGGAGGAGATCGACCGCGCGCCGAACCCGACCGACTCCGTCGTCGAGGACTTCGGCTGGCCCTGCTACGAGGGCGACGCCCGCCAGAGCGGCTACCAGTCGGCAAACCTGACCCTCTGCCAGAACCTCTACAGCTCCGGCATCGCCGTTCCGCCGTACTACACGTACAACCACTCGGACAAGGTCGTGCCCGGAGAGAGCTGCTCGGAGACGCCCGGCTCGGCCATCTCCGGCCTGGCGTTCTACACCGGCGGTCAGTACCCGACCTCGTACAACGGAACGCTGTTCTTCGGCGACTACGCGCGCAGCTGCATCTGGGCGATGGGGGCGGGTGCGAACGGGCTGCCCGATCCGACGAAGATCACGACCTTTGCGGCCGGGGCGTCCACGCCGGTCGACCTCGAGATCGGGCCGAACGGCGACCTGTTCTACGCGGACATCGCCCAGGGGACGATCCGGGAGATCAGGTACCTGGGCGGGAACCGGGCCCCGATCGCCAACGCAACCGCCACCACGCCGACGAGCGGCAACGCCCCGCTCACCGTCTCGTTCGACGGCTCGACCTCGAGCGATCCCGACCCGGGCGACACGATCTCGTACTCATGGGACCTGAACGGGGACGGCGTCTTCGGCGACTCGACCATTCCCAAGCCGACGTTCACCTACCAGACGCCCGGCTCGTACAACGTGCGCCTGCGGGTCACCGACAACCACCTCGCGTCGACCACCTCCAGCCCGATCACGATCTCGGCCAGCAACTCGCCGCCGGTACCGGTGATCCAGGCGCCGCTCCCGACGCTCACGTGGAAGGTCGGCGACCCGATCTCGTTCTCGGGCGCCGCGACGGACGCCCAGGACGGCAACCTGCCGCCGTCGGCGATGTCGTGGACGGTGATCATCCAGCACTGCCCCTTGGACTGCCACACACACCTTCTGAAGACGATGCCCGGGGTCGCGAGTGGGAGCTTCATCGCGCCCGACCATGACTACCCCTCCTACCTGACCCTGCAACTCACGGCGACCGACTCGACCGGGGCGAGTGCGACCACGAGCATCGACCTGCAGCCGCAGACGGTCGACCTCACGTTCAACTCCGCTCCGAGCGGCCTCAACCTCGCGGTCGGCCCGACAGCTTCGACGACGCCGTTCACGCGCAGGGTGATCGTCGGCTCGCAGAACTCGATCAGCGCGACGACTCCCCAGGCCCTGGCAGGGACCGTCTACGACTTCTCGTCCTGGTCCGACGGGGGCGCCCAGACCCACCTGATCGTCGCGGGCGCCGCATCTGCGAGCTACACGGCGACGTACGTCGTGAGCCCGAACCAGGGTGACATCGGCCCGCCGACCGTGGCGCTGACGGCGCCTGCGCCTAACGCAACCGTCTCCGGCAACGTCGCGCTCACGGCCAACGCGAGCGACGACGTGGGAGTCACCGGGGTCCAGTTCCGGGTCGACGGCCTGAACGTCGGGGCCGAGGTCCAGAGCCCGCCGTACTCGACGCAATGGAATGCGGCCGGGCTCCCCAACGGGTTGCACACGGTCACGGCGGTTGCCCGCGACGCCGTCGGCCACACGACCCAGTCCGCCGTCGTCACGGTCTACGTCGCGAACGGCATGGTCGGCGCCTGGGCATTCGACGATGCCGCGGGCACGTCCGTCGCGGACTCCTCCGGGAAGGGCAACACCGGGACGGCGGCCGGAACGACCTGGGCGGCCGGGAAGTACGGAGGTGCGCTGACCTTCAGCGGCGGGCCGACGAGCTGGGTGACGGTTCCCGACAACAACACCCTCGACCTCACCAACGCGGCGACGCTCGAGGCGTGGGTGAATCCCACCACGCTCGGCACGGCATGGCGCACGCTCCTCTTCAAGGAGCAGACCGCCGGGCTGGTGTACTCGCTGTACGCGAACAACGGCACTCCCGCGCATCCAGTCGCTCAGGTCAACATCGGCGGCGAGAAGAACGCCGAAGGCCCGGCGGCGCTCCCGCTCAATGCGTGGTCGCATCTCGCTGCGACCTGGAACGGGTCCACGCTCAGCCTCTGGGTAAACGGCGTGCTCGCAGGGACGCAGGCGGTCACCGGCACTCTCACGAACTCCACCGGTGTCTTGCGGATCGGCGGGAACTCGATCTGGAGCGAGTGGTTCGCAGGTCGAATCGACGAGGCCCGCGTCTACAACCGGGCGCTGACCCAGGCGGAGATCCAGTCCGACATGAATCGTCCGATCCGCCCCAGCGGGCCCGACACGACGCCGCCTTCGGTGACGCTGACCGCACCGGCGGCCGGCGCGGTGCTGAGCGGCAGCGTCGCCGTCACCGCATCTGCGACCGACGACGTCGGGGTGACCGGAGTCCAGTTCAAGCTCGACGGCCAGAACCTCGGCTCGGAGCTGACGGCGCCGCCGTACACGGTCACGTGGAATACCTCCTCGGCGTCCGCCGGTACGCACACGCTCACGGCCGTCGCCCACGATGCCGCCGGCAACCCGGCCACCGCTCCCAACGTCCAGGTCACGGTCGACAACACGGCTCCGGCGGCAACCGTGACCGCGCCGGCCGCCGGCTCGACCGTCACGGGCAACGCGACGCTCACCGCGACGGCCACCGACAACATCGGCGTCGCCGGGGTGCAGTTCAAGGTGGACGGAGCGAACGTCGGCGCCGAGGACACGACCTCGCCGTACTCGGTGACCTGGAACTCGGCCGGCGTGGCGAACGGATCACACGTGGTCACCGCCCTGGCCCGAGACACGGCCGGAAACACTGCGAGCTCGGCCGGCGTCACCTTCACCGTCTCGAACGGCGCCCCTCCACCGCCGCCACCTCCACCACCGCCACCACCCCCGCCGCCACCGCCCACGGGGCTCGTGGCCGCGTATGGCCTCAACGAGACGAGCGGGACGAGGGCCAACGACCTCTCCGGCAATGGGAACAACGGGACGACGAGAAGCGTCACCTGGACGACGGGCGGAAAGTACGGCGGAGCCGCGACGTTCGACGGCACGTCGAGCTGGGTGACGGTGAACGACGCGAACTCGCTCGACCTGACCACCGGAATGACGGTCGAGGCCTGGGTGTACCCGACGACGCTCGGCACCGGCTGGCGGACGGTCCTGATGAAGGAGAAGCCCGGCGGGATCGTCTACTCCCTCTACGCCAACGACAGCACCCAGCGCGCGCTGACGCAGCTGAACATCGGCGGGGAGCAGAGCGCCTGGAGCACGACGCAGCTCCCGCTCAACACGTGGTCGCACATCGCCGGCACCTGGGACGGCACGACCCTGAAGATGTGGGTCAACGGCGTCCTCGCCGGCACGCGTGCGGTGACGGGCACCCTCACGAACTCGACCGGTGTTCTGCACATCGGCGGCAACGCGATCTGGAACGAGTGGTTCGCGGGTCGGATCGACGAGGTCCGCGTGTACAACCGCGCGCTCACCCAGGCCCAGCTGCAGGCCGACATGGCGACGCCTGTGCAGTAGACAGCGCGGCCAGGCGGGCGCAGCCGCTAGCGTAGGAAGCGTGCCGGCCGCCGTCGAGACAGCCAGCCTGCGCAAGAAATACGGCAAGATTCAGGCGCTTCGCGGCGTGGACCTTCGCGCCGAGGCAGGAAGCGTCTTCGGCCTGCTGGGCCCGAACGGGGCCGGCAAGACGACGGCTGTGCGAATCCTGACCACCCTGCTCTCCCCGGACGAAGGCTCCGCGTACGTGGCGGGTTTCGACGTCGTCCGCGAGCCGGCGAAGGTCCGCGAGCGGATCGGGCTGGCGGGCCAGTACGCGGCCGTCGACGAGAACCTGACCGGCTTCGAGAACCTCGAGATGGTCGGCCGGCTCTACCACTTGGGCCGGCCGCGGCCGCGCGACCGGGCGCGTGAGCTCCTGTCCTCCTTCGAGCTCTCTGACGCCGGTGACCGCCTCGTCCGCACGTATTCCGGCGGGATGCGCCGGCGCCTCGACCTCGCGGCTGCGCTCGTCGCCCGGCCGCCTGTCCTGTTCCTCGACGAGCCGACCACCGGGCTGGACATCCGGAGCCGCATCGAACTGTGGAACGCCATCGAGGCTCTCGTCTCGGAGGGGACGACCGTGCTCTTGACCACGCAGGACCTCGACGAGGCCGACCGGCTCGCCGATCGCATCGCCGTGATCGACCACGGCCTGGTGATCGCGGAAGGGACTCCGGAGGAGCTCAAGGCTCAGATCGGGGGAGAACGGCTCGACATCCACCTCTGCGACGGCCGGCGGGGCGAAGAGGCCCTCGGCGTGCTCTCCTTGATCGCCAGCGATCGCCCGTTTCTCGAGAACGGGTCTGTGCGAGTGCCGGTCGCACAGCGCCGCGGGACGATCGCCGACGCGGTCCGCCGCCTGGACGACGCCGGGATCGCGATCGACGACATCTCCGTCAACACTCCGACGCTGGACGACGTCTTCCTCAAGCTGACCGGGCGGCCCGCGGAGCCTGAGGCCGACGAGGCGGAGGTGGAGGTGGAGGTGCAGGGTGACGGCGCTTCGCTACGGGATCTCCGACACTCTCGTCCTGGCCAAGCGGAGCCTGCTCCGAATCCCGCGCCAGCCGGACCTGCTGGTCGGGTTCACGGTTCAGCCGATCCTCTTCATCCTGCTGTTCGTCTACGTGCTGGGCGGGGCGATCCAGACCCCGGGCTACGACTACGTCGACTACCTGATGCCCGGCATCATCGTCCAGTCGATCGCCTTCGGTGGCTTCGTGACGGCGCTCGGGCTGGCGGAAGACCTCAAGAAGGGGCTGATGGACCGGTTCCGCTCGCTGCCGATGACCAGCTCGGCCCTGCTGACCGGGCGGACGCTCGGCGACGTCGTCACCAACATCTTCCAGCTCGTCGTGATGTTCACCGTCGGGCTGCTGATCGGCTTCAACTTCTCGAGCAGCGTCGGTGAGGTGATCGCCGGGATCGCGCTGCTCCTGTTGATCGGCTACGCGTTCTCGTGGGTGTTCGCCTTCATCGGCCTCTCGTCGTCCTCGCCGGAGGCGTCGAACGCGTACGGGTTCACGATCCTCTTCCCGGTCACCTTCGTCTCGTCGGCGTTCGTGCCCGTCGACTCGATGCCGAGCTGGCTCCAGCCGATCGCGGAGCACAATCCGTTCACCTACATGGTGAACGCCGCCCGCGCGCTGTTCCTCGGGATTCCGGCCGGCGACAACGTCTGGCTGGCGCTGGTCTGGACGCTCGCGATCATTGCGGTCTTCGCGCCCCTCTCGGCGTGGCGCTACCGCCGCGTCGTGACGGTGTAGCCAGGCGAGCACCGGTCTCGGCGGCTGACGCGCGATCGCCCCGCCGAGCGATGAGGTGCCACGCCTCGAGCTCGCCCTTCCCCTTGACCGCGATCGTCCCCCGCGGCTCGCCGACCAGCGGCCTCGCGACGAACAGCGCGACGAGGCCTTTCCAAGCGCGGCTCATGGTTTGTCCTCCCCGTCCCGGGACTGGCGACACTCTACGGCTTCGCGAGAGCCGTCAGCTTCGTGAGAGGGAGCCCGCGGCACGGCGGCGGGGCGGGGCCAGAGAGAGAAGAACCGGCCGAAGCCGTCTGCTTGGGGAGCGGACTTCGGATGTGGCGATGCGACTGACCAGGGCCTGCGTTCTCTCCCACACGACGACGATGGCGAACGCTAACCCGGCGCCTCCGGAAGCCAGCCTTCCTCGTAGCGGCAGCGCGAGAAGCTCGGGAACGGCCGGTACGCCTCCTGGGGCTTGGTCGTCTCCTGCTCGACGCCCGCGTTGTGCGCGAGCGCCAGATCGTCGATCGGGTAGACGATCCCCTTGCGTCCGGCGCGACCTCCGACGGCGAGTACGACCGACGGGCTGTTCCCCGCGCCGACGATCATGTGGCTCGTCCCGCCGGGGCAGTGGAAGAAGTCCCAGGCTCGAAGCGTGCGCTCCTGCCCCTCGACGAGCAGCAGGCACTCGCCGGCGAGCACGAGAAAGTCCTCCTGCGCACGCTCGCGGTGGTACAGGCCGATCGGCTGCCCGGGCTGGAGCACGCTGACGTTGATCCCGAATTGGCGAAAGGGGCGCTTTCCCTCGAAGTCGCAGTAGTGGCCGAAGTGCCCGGTGTTGCGCCAGCGGCTCTCGCGCGCGTTCAGCACGAACCAGCCGTCGCCGTCGGCGACGAGGCCGAACTTCGTCTCGCGCAACGGCAGTTCCGGCACGACCATGCATGGCAGACGATATTCCTGTCTGCCCGAGGGAATAGCACCGAGCCCAGCGACACGCAGCCCGCGCGCTTCGACTTCAGGCACTACTGGGGCACGGTCTCCCCGGCTGGTCGCGGCTCGGCAGAACGAGCTTCAGGCGAGTTACGGGGAGTTCGAAAGACGGGAGCGACGGGACTCGAACCCGCAGTTCCCGACCGTCGAGGTGAGAGAGCCTCGGGCACGCGACGACTAGCCGCGACACGCTGAGGCCCGAAGCGTGGCGGCGCCCTTAGCCTGACTGCCGGGACGGCGCTCGTGGCGGCTTGGCTTCGGGACTCTTGTGCCGAACGATGCAAGAATGGCGATGGATGGCTGTGGAGGTCATCGGCCGCGAGCAAGAGCTTGAAGAGCTTGGACGCTTCCTCGACGCCGTTGACAGGCTCCCGGCTGCGCTCGTACTCGAGGGGTCGCCGGGCATCGGCAAGACTGTGCTCTGGCGCGCCGGCCTCGATCTTGCCCGCGCGCGTGGCTTTCGGGTCATCGCTGCGATTCCGGCGTCGGCCGAGACACGGCTTTCGCTCTCGGCTGTTGTCGATCTGCTTGCTCCGGTGCTCGCCGATGTGTTGCCGGCGCTGCCCGCGCCGCAGCGGCGGGCGCTCGAGGTCGCTCTCCTGCTCGCCGAGCCCGAGGGGTCGCTTCCGGACGCGCGCGCTCTGGACGCTGCGCTGCTGAGCGCGCTGCGTGTTCTCGCGGGTGATCCCTTGCTTGTCGCTGTGGATGATGTGCAGTGGCTCGACGGAGCTTCCGCAGCCGCGCTCACATTCGCTGTGCGCCGCCTGCGTGACGAGCCGATCGCTCTTCTGCTCACCCGGCGACTGCAGGAGGGAAGGTCTCCGGGACCGCTCGACCTCGACCGCGCATCTACTCCCGTCCGGATTGAACGCTTGACCGTGGGGCCGCTCAGCATGGGCGCACTGCACAAGGTGATCCAATCGGGACTGGAGGTTTCGCTCCCTCGCCCGCTGATGCGCCGCGTCTATGAGACGTCCGGTGGCAATCCGTTTTTCGCCCTTGAGTTGGGGCGTGCCGTCATGCGTCGCGGCGGCGAGATCGATCCCGGTGCAGCGCTGCCGCTTCCGGAGGAATTGCTCTCCCTCGTCTCGGACCGACTCGCAGCGCTTCCAGATGAAACGGGTTCCGCTCTCACTGCCGTGGCGGCGGTCTCACAACCAACCACGCGTCTGATCAACGCGGTCGTGGATGACGGTATGGCTGCCCTCGAGGCCGCGGTTGACGCGAATGTCGTTGTGGTTAGCGGAGACCGGATCGCCTTCACTCATCCGTTGCTCGCGTCCGCCGCGTACCTCATGGCCCCACTAAGCAGACGCCGAGAGCTTCACCGGCGTCTCGCATCGCTCGTCGGCGAACCCGAAGAGCGAGCTCGGCACCTCGCGCTCGTCGCAGACGCTCCGGATGAGGACGTCGCGCAGGTGCTTGAAAAGGGAGCACGGCAAGCCTTCGAGCGCGGCGCTCCGACCGCCGCAGCTGATTTGTCCGCCCTCGCTCGCCGGCTGACGCCGGCCGATGCGGCGGGGGGCGCGCGCCGCCGCAGCCTCGCCGAGGCGGAGTACGCGCTCCAGGCCGGAGATCCGGAACGCGTCCAGGAGGTACTCGAAGACGTGCTAGCCGTGTCACCGCCCGGCTCGGCGCGGGCGGAGGCGCTTTCCTACCTCGGCCGTTACTACATGTCCGGGATCGATTGGCGTAAGTCCGCGGAGGTGCTCTGGGACGCGCTTCGAGAGGCAGGCACCGACACGCTCGTGCGTGCCCGCTGCGAGCTGGAGCTGGCAGTCACACTTCTCCTCCTTCGAGCCGACATGCACGACGTTGCATCACACGCCCGGACTGCCGCAGGGCTCGCAGAACAGGTCGGCGAACTTGCGGTCTTGGGTGAGGCTCTGGCGATCCAGGCTGAAAGCGAGTTCCTGCTCGGCCGCCCGCCCGCCCCCGCCGTTCGCGAGCGTGCCCTCGAACTCGAGCAATCGATGGACGACACGTTCCCCGTAGTGCGGCCGAGCTCGTTCTTCGCTTACGTGGACGCGCTCGCGGATCGCCGCGTTCGCGCGCTCGCCGCTTACGATCAGCTCTGCGCGCGCGCCAACGAGCACGGGGACGAGAGCTCCCTCGCCTGGCTGTTGCTTCGCGCCGCGCTCGTCGAGGTCTCGACTGGAGCATGGCAGCAGGCCGAGCACAGAATCGCAGAGGCCGAGGAAATCGTCGTTCAGACCGGCCAGTCGGCAAACCACGCCCTGGCACTCGCGACGCGGGCTCTCCTGGAGGCCCACCTCGGCCATGTCCCGTCCGCCCGGACGGCCGGCGTCGCCGCGCTCGAGCTTGCAGATCGTACGGGCGCTGCCATCCCACGGTGGATCGCGATTACGGCGCTCGGCTTCCTCGAGCTGTCGCTCGATCGATGGGCCGAAGCGGAGACCACTCTCACCCCGTTGGTAGCGCAGACCCGCGCCGCCTCGATCGGCGAGCCAGGTGAGCTGCGATTCCTTCCTGACCTGATAGAGACGCTCATCGCCCTTGGATTGATCGAGGACGCAGCAAGGCACCTCGAGTTCCTCGAGGAGCGTGCGCGTGCGACCCGGCGTCTCTCGGCGCTGGCTGCTGCCGGCCGCTGTCGGGCGTTGATCGCCTTGACCGAAGGAGACGTGGCCGGTTCGCTCGCTGCCGTCGAGCGCGCGCTTGGCCTGCAGGACCGACTCGAGATGACGTTCGAGCGCGCGCGAACTCGGCTTGTTCTAGGCGTAGTTCGCAGGCGGGCGCTACAGATGCGCGACGCCCGGACGGCGCTGAGCGAAGCCCTCGCAGCGTTCGACGAGCTTGGCGCGCGGCTTTGGTCCGAGAAGGCGCGCCGTGAACTGGCCCGGATCGGCGGGCGCACAGCAGCCGGCACCGCGCTGACCGCCAGCGAGGAGCGCGTGGCCGCCCTCGTCGCCGAAGGCCTGACGAACAAGCAAGTAGCGGGCAGGCTCTTCGTCACCGATCGCACCGTCGAGGGCCACCTCTCGCGCATCTACGCAAAGCTCGGGCTCCGCTCGCGTGCCGAGCTTGCCGCCCGCTTCGCCCTGAAGAGCTAGCCAGAGCAAAGTCAGGGGGTTTCCACCTACCGAGCGTGGCGGCGGCCGCCTAGCGTCGAGGGCGTGCCGAGCTACCTCGTCGAAACCTACCTCGCTCGTAGCCAGGCGGGAGAGCGTGCCGCCCGCGAGCGGCGGGCACAAACGGCCGCGGAGCAGCTGACGCATGAGGGGCCAAGCGTCCGCCTCCAACGCTCGATCTACGTTCCCGAGGACGAGATCTGCTTCTTCGTCTTCGACGCCCCTTCGGGCCGGGAGGCTGTGCTCGCCGCGCAGCTCGCCGAGCTCGATGCGATCCGTGTCGTCGAGGCCGTCTCGTCCCGAAAGGAGGAGACATGAGGAGGAAGTGGGTACTGGCCGTTCTCGTCGGCGTCATGGGCGCCGGCCTCTACGCGGGGCACGTCCTGGCGACGTCGAGCTCGGGCCTGACATCTACGATCTACGCGAAGTCGCTCTTCGAGCCGGTCAAGCTGAAGGGCTTTGCGCTGTTGCCGGATGCGCAGAAGACGGGCCGCTTCCACTGGCCCAAGTACTGGAGCGTCCGGCTCAAGACGCACGGGCTGACCGACGCCTACGTGGTCGACAACAAGATCGCGCCAGGCGGGACGACCGGCTGGCACTCCCACCCCGGCCCGAGCATGATCTTCGTGGTTGCAGGGACGGTGACCAACTACGAAGGCGACGACCCGACCTGCACGGGTCACGCCTACAGCGCCGGAAGCGGGTTTACGGACGCGGGCGGAAGCGACGTGCACATGCTCCGCAACGAGGGCTCGGTCCCGGCGGAGACGATCGCCGTGCAGTTCCTGCCGACCGGCGCCGATCGGCGGACCGACAAGCCCGACCCCGGCAACTGCACTTCCTGAGGACGGCGGACAGGGTCAATGGAAAGAGCCCCGTCTCCGGGGCTCTTTCCGTCGCAGGCCTGTAAGCCGGATTCTGACGAGGATGACCATCCTTCTTTGCGGCTCACCTCGGCTCCTCGGCGGCCGCGTCAACGGAGCCTGTTCGCCTTGCACCGGACGCGTTTGGCTAGCAGCCGTGTCGCCATGGCGCTGGTGGGTTCTTACCCCACCGTTTCACCCTTGCCGTCGACGTCGGGGAATACGGGAGCGACGGGACTCGAACCCGCGACCTCCGGCGTGACAGGCCGGCGTTCTAACCAACTGAACTACGCCCCCGGGAGCGGGGGACAGTCTAGCGCTAGCCGATCTCGGTCAGACCGAGCTGACGCAGCATCGTGATCGAGTCCGAGTAGACGTCCTTGCGTGCCACGAGGCCGTCGCGGATCGGGATCACGTCCATGCCGCGGTACTCGACCTTCTTGCCGGTCGGGGCGACCTCGATCCCCGAGCGGGTCATCGTGCCCTCGTGCGTCCCGCGCGCGGTCCACTCCTGGACGACGAGGTCTTCACGGATGTAGGCGCGGCGTGTCTCGAACGAGAGGTCCGGGAAGACCGAGAAGATGCCCGTGATCGCGCGGCCGATCTGCTCTCGTCCGACGTTCATGTCTCCCGTGACGTGGTTCTCGAAGACCGAGTCCTCGGTGTGCATCGCCACGATCGCGTCGACGTCGTGCGCACCCCAGGCCGCGTTGTAGCGGTCGATGAACTCCTGTAGCTCGGATCCGTTCACGGCGGCTAGCCTAACCCGCTCGTGACGATCGTCGACTGGCTGGCGCTCGCCCTGGTCGTGCTCGCAGCGCTCGGCGGAGCGGTGCAGGGCCTCGTCTGGAGCGGTCTCTCACTCGCAGGGCTGATCGGAGGCGCGTTCCTCGGCTCGCGACTGGCCTCGCTCGTCTTGACCAACGGCTCGCATTCGCCCTACGCGCCGCTGGTGGCGCTGGTCGCCGCCGTCGTGTTCGGGGTCACGTTCGAGCTGATCGGCAGCACGCTCGGCGCATTCATTCGCGGACGAGAGCGTGCGCGGAGCCTGCAGCTCCTGGACTCCGGCGGCGGCGTCGTGGCGGGAGCCCTGATCGGTCTCGGCGTGGTCTGGGTGCTCGGAGCGATGGCCCTCCAGCTTCCGGGGCAGGTTCAGCTGCGCCGGGCCGCCCAGCGCTCGGTGGTGCTCCAGCGCCTGAACTCGATCGTGCCCCCGCGGACGCTCCTGAACGCCCTTGCGCGGATCGACCCGTTTCCGTTGCTGGCCGGGCCGCCTGTGCCTGCGACCCCGCCCGACCCGCGGGTGCTCGGCCGGCCAGGGGTGCGGGCCGCGGCCCCGAGCGTCGTGCGGATTCTCGGCACCGCGTGCGGCCTCGGCATCGAGGGGAGCGGCTGGGTCGCGCGTCCTGGCCTGGTCGTGACCGCCGCCCATGTCGTGGCCGGCGAGGACGACACGACCGTCACCTCGGCGGCAGGGACGTTCCGCGCCGAGGCGGTCCGGTTCGACCCGCAGAACGACATCGCGGTGCTGCATGTGCCGGGACTGAGCTCCGATCCGCTCCGTCTCGTCGATCCGCGTCCCGGTACGCCCGTGGCGATCGTCGGCTATCCGGAGAACGGCCCTCTGGATGCCGTGCCGGGGCGGATCGGCAGCACCGCGACCGTTCTGGCCGAGGATGCCTACGGCCGCCGAACGACCCGGACGGTGACGAGCATCGGCGGAGAAGTTCGCCACGGCGATTCGGGCGGACCGGCCGTGGATGCCTCGGGAGCGGTTCAGGTGACGGTCTTCGCCGCCCGGCTCGGGGGCCCGGGCGGCTACGGAGTGCCGTCCTCGATCGTGCGGCGGGAGCTCGACGGCGCGCATGGCCCGGTCTCGACCGGGCCATGCGCGCGCTAGGTGGACGCGGCTTGGCTCGCCTCGTAGCATTTACCACGAAGCTGATGGCCACCACGGCCGCCGACGTCGTCGGCAGACAACAGGAGCTCGCCGCCATCTCGGAGTTTCTCGAGGCGGAAGGGGCTCCCTGCGCTGTCGTCGTGGAAGGCGACCCGGGGATCGGGAAGACGACGGTCTGGCGGGCCGCGGTCGCCCGCGCGGAGGCCGCCGGGCTCGGCGTCCTCCGCGCGAGGCCGGCCGAGAGCGAGGCCAGGCTCGCGTTCTCGAGCCTCGCAGACCTCCTGGGCCCGACCCTCGAGGCGGTCGCCGCCGCGTTGCCGGCCCCGCAGCGCCGCGCGCTCGAGGCCGCGCTCCTGCTCGACGACTCGGGCGGAGGGCGCGCAGACCGGAGGGCAGTCGCCGCAGGGCTGCTGAGTGCGCTGCGGGCGCTGGCTGCGGAGAGGCCCGTGCTCGTCGCGATCGACGACGATCAATGGCTCGACCCGTCGTCGAAGGCCGCCCTCCAGTTCGCCTTACGCCGTCTGCGCGAGGAGCCCGTTGCGCTGCTCCTGGCACGCCGTCTAGACGGGCCGAGCGGCGTCGAGCAGGCGCTTCCGCCGGAGCGGCTCCTGCGCGTGCCGGTCGGCCCGCTCGAGTTCGTCGCGCTGAACGCGGTCTTGCACGAGCGCCTCGACTCCATCCTCTCGCGGCCCCTGCTGCGCCGCATCCACGAGCTCTCGGCGGCAACCCGTTCTACGCGTTGGAGCTGGCGCAGTCGCCCGGCCTGCTCGAGGAGGGAACACTGCCGCCGACCCTCGACTCGATCGTCCGCGGACGGCTGGCGGCGCTCCCAGAGCAGGCGCAGCTCGCCCTGCTCGTGGTCGCGGCTGCCTCGCAGCCGTCGGCGAAGCTGGTCGAGCAGGTCTTGGGTGACCCGGACGCGCTCGCGCCCGCGGAGGCCGGGGGCATCGTCGAGCTCGACCACGGCGACGTCAGCTTCACGCACCCCCTGCTTGCCTCGGGCGCCTACACCGCGGCCGACCCAGCTCGCCGCCGCGAGGTGCACGGCCAGCTCGGTCGAATCGTCCGGGATCCGGAGGAGCGCGCGCGCCACCTGGCTGCGGCTGCTACCGGCCCGGACCCGAAGGTGGCGAACGCGCTCGAGCGCGGCGCCCAACGCGCGCGCGCCCGTGGTGCGCCCGCGGCCGCCGCCGATCTGAGCGAGGAGGCGGCGCAGCTCACGCCGCCGGATCGTGGAGTCGACCGGAGACGCAGGCTCGCCGACGCCGGCTACTTCCACTTCGAGTCTGGCGACAGCCGGCGGGCGCTCGTCCTGCTCGAGGACGTCGCGGCAGAGCTCCCGGCGGGGGCCGAGCGAGCGGGCCTTCGAATACGGCTGGCGCGCGTGCGCTCCTACTCCGACGACCTGAGCGCGGCCACCGACCTCTTCCTGCAGGCGGCTTCGGAGGCCGGCGCCGACCAGGCGCTGCTGGCCCGGGCGCACGAGGGCGCCGCGGCGCTGCTCTTCAGGCAGCGGACGCGGCTCGACGAGGCGGTCGAGCACGCACGTCGCGCTGCCGAGCTGGCGCGGGCGTGCGGCGACGACGCCCTGCTGGCGCTGGCCCTGAGCTCGCAGGTGTTGGCGGAGGCGACGCTCGGGCGACCCGAGGCCGGCGCGACGCTCGAGGCCGCGCTCGAGCTGCAGCCCGAGGTCGAGAACGAACGCATCCTGGCCCAGCCCGAGTTTGCGGCCGCGATCGCGTGGATGTGGTGGGAGCAGCCCGGCGGCGTCGGGCCGGCCGCGGAGAAGCTGATCGAGCGCGGCCTGGCGACCGGGGACGAGGGCTCGCTCGCCTACGTGTACGTGATGCTCGCCCAGGCGGAATGCCTCCTCGGTGACTTCGAGCAAGGGTGGCGGAACGCCGAGGCAGCCCGCGAGATCGCCGAGCAGGCGGGGCAGGAGGCGGTGGTCGGCTACGGGCTCGCCGTCCGGGCGCTCGCGGACGCGCACCGCGGCCGCGAGGATGCCGCCCGAGAGGCCGCCGGCCGGGCGCGCGAGCTCGGCCGGGCGACCGAGTTCACGCCGGTCACGCAGTTCGCGGGCGCGGCGCTCGGGTTGCTCGAGCTTTCGCTCGGCCACCCGGCCGAGGCGGCGGAGGAGCTCGCACCGATCGTGGCGCTGGCCCGCGCCGAAGGGATCGACGAGCCCGGCTTGACCCGCTACGTGCCAGACCAGGTCGAGGCGCTCGTCGAGCTGGGACGCCTCGAGGAGGCGCGCGGCCTGCTGGACTGGCACGAAGGCAACGCCGAACGGCTCGGCCGCCGCGGCGCGAAGGCCTCCGCCTACCGCTGCCGGGGGCTGCTGGCGGCGGCGGAGGGAAGGCTGGACGACGCGCTCGGAGCCTTCGAGCGGGCCGTCGCCGAGCACGACGCGGCGCCGCTGCCCTTCGACCGGGCCAGGACCCTGCTCGTCCAGGGCGCCGCGCTGCGCCGCGCCAAGCGCAAGGCCGACGCCCGCGACACGCTCGAGCAGGCCGTGGCCGCGTTCGACGAGCTCTCCGCAACAGCGTTCGCCAAGCGAGCGCGCGACGAGCTGGCGCGCACCGGCGGGCGCCGCCGGTCGGAAGGCGGTCTCACCGCCACCGAGCGCCAGATCGCCGAGCTGGTCGCCGAGGGCCGCTCGAACAAGGAGGTCGCAGCGGCACTGTTCGTGACGGTGAAGACGGTCGAGGCGAACCTCTCGCGCGTTTACGCCAAGCTGGGGCTCCGGTCGCGCGCCGACCTCGCACGGCACATCGCAGCGGGCAACCCTGCCGCGAAACCGTAGGGATTCCCCCGATTTCTTTCGGCCTTCCGGGCCCGTAGCGTCGAGGCATGACACGCCAGAGGAAAGGAAGAGCCATGTACAAGCGATTCCTCATCTCGATGACCGTCATCGTCGCGTTCAGCCTGGCGATCTTCGTACAGGCCGGCTCGGCCAAGCCGATCCCGGGCATCCAGCCCATGAGCTCGCAGCAGGAGCCGTCCCAGGCACCCTCGGGCATGAACAACGCCGAGTTCCACGCCCTGATGATCAGAAGCGAAGCACTCAACCAAAAGTACGGCGTCGTGCAGTCGAGGCCGATCGTGAGCGAGAAGATCGGCGGGCTGGAGCTGCCGCCGCCGTCGACGACGCAAGTCGCGACCTCCGGGAGCGATTTCGACTGGGGCGATGCCGGGATCGGAGCCGGCGTCGTCTTCGGAACGATGCTTCTTGGCGCCGGGCTGCTGCTGACGGTTCGGCGGCGCGGCTACCCGATCGCCCATTAGGGAACGTCGTCACCTGCGAAGAGGCCGCTCCGGCGGCCTCTTCGTCGTGGGCAAACGGTAGGGATTTCTCCGATTTCCTTCCCGGTCGCCCGGTCGTACCGTCACGCCATGAGCACGCATCGAAGGAGGAAGCGATGATCACCCGGACCCTCAAGAGCCTGTTGATCGCCCTGACACTCGTTCTCGTCGTTCCCACCGGAACCGCCCTCGCGATGCAGGTGAGCGACGGCAGTGCATTCTCCGGCCAGTCCTCGCCGCCGCAGGTCGGCCCCACCAGCGCCGAGCTGCGAGCGCTGCTGCTCCGGAGCGAGGCGCTCAATCAGAAGTACGGCCTCGGCCAGTACAAGCTGCCCGCGGTCGTCGTGAGCGAGAAGACGGCCGGTCTGCAGCAGCCGGCGCAGAGCGAGCCAAGCGTCGTCGCCTCGAGCGGCGGCAACTTCAACTGGAGCGACGCCGGGATCGGAGCCGGCATCGTGGCGGCTGGGATTCTCGTCGGGCTCGGCGCCGCTGCGGCGGTTCGCCACCGGCACCACCCGCTCCCGCACTAGGCCCGCCACTTCAGGGATCGAAGAGGCCGCTCCGGCGGCCTCTTCGCTACGCGAGAAGGTCGAGCGCCGCCTCGGGCTGCTTGAACGGCGGGATCACGTAGACGCCCGCGACCTTCTCGCGCGCCTGCGCGTAGAGCTCCCGCGCGAGCGCGAGCCCTTCTGCGCCTGCGTTCGCGCCTGCCCGCTCCAGCCGCCGCTGCACCTCCTCCGGCACGACGATCCCGGGCACCTCGTTGTGCAGCCGAACCGCGAGCTGGTAGGTGCGCACGTAGAAGATCCCGAGCAGCACGGGCACGGGCCAGCCGCCGATCAGCTCCTCGAAGCTGTCGAGGTACGAGAGGTCGAAGAGCGCCTGGGTCATCGCGAACTGCGCTCCGGCCTCGATCTTGAGGCTGAACCGCTCGGCCTCGGTCTCGAGGTCGTCCGCGGACGGGTTCACCGCGACGCCCAGGAAGAACGAGGTCGGCGCGTCGATCCCCTTGCCGTTGTAGTCCTCGCCGTTGTTCAACTTCGTGACCACGTGCGAGAGGCCGATGGAGTCCACCTCGTACACGCCGCGCGAGCCCGGGTAGTCCCCGATCTCGGGCGGGTCGCCCGTGACCGAGAGAACGTTCCGCACTCCCTCCGCGTGGGCGCCGAGGAGCTGCGACTCGAGCCCCATGATCGACGTGTCGCGCGGTGTGAGGTGCGGGATCGTCTCCAGCTCGCAGTCGCGCTCGATCGCCACAGCGGCCATGAGCGCGTTCGCCCGGGCGCGGGCCATGGGGTTGTCGTTGATGTCGACGAAGCCGACCTTCCCGGACGCCTTGAGCGTGCGGGCGACGCTCAGCATCGAGTCGTAGGTGCCGCCCTTGGGTGGGTCGAGCTCGACGCAGGTGACCCACTCGCCGGCTCGCAGCATGCGCGCGAGGCCGGTCTCCTCCGGCCCTCTGCCGAGCCGCGGCTCCGGCAGCTCGCGCTCCAGCACGTCGAGCGGCGCGCTGGGCTCGCGCTCCTCTTCGACCGCCGAGGCGATCGCGGCGATCTCGAGCGGTGTCGTGCCGCAGCAGCCGCCGATCAGGCGCGCGCCGAGCCGCCGCGCGTGGGCCGCGAACTCGGCGAAGTACTCAGGCGTCGCGTGCGGGTAGATGACCCGGCCTCCGCTCAGGCTGGCGAGCCCGACGTTGGGGAGCGCTGCAAGCGGAGGCCCGTCGTCCCCGCCCATCGCCTCGAGCGCGGCCAGCGCCGCGTGGAGCCCGGCGCCGTGGTTCGCGCCGATCGCGGCCAGCTCGAGCGGCCGCAGGCGCTGGGCGGCATCGGCTGCGGTGACGCCTGCCAGCGTCTCGGCTCCCTCGTCGAAGGTCAGGGTGGCGACGATCGGCAGGGACGAAACCCCGCGCACAGCCTCGATCGCGGTCTCGAGCTCCTCGAGCTCGTAGAAGGTCTCGATCATGAACAGGTCGACGCCGCGCCCGTCCAGCAGCTGGGCCTGCTCGGCGAAGATCTCGCCTCGTTCCTCCGGAGGAACTCCGGCGAGATCGCCCAGGGGGCCGATCGAGCCGGCGATGAAGACCTCGCGGCCCGAGACCTCGCGAGCCTCGCGCGCGAGCTTGACGCCCGCGCCGTTGATGCGCTCGAACTCGTCCTCGAGGTAGTGCTGGGCCAGCTTGCGCCGGTTGGCGCCGAAGGTGTTCGTCTCGATCAGGCTCGCGCCCGCGCGGATGAAGCTCGTGTGCAATGTCACGACGCTCTCCGGCGAGCGGATGTTGGCCTCCTCGGGGCAGCGGAGCCGTGGCACCGCGCTCGAGATCAGCACACCCATGCCGCCGTCCCCCACGACGATGGGACCAGCGGCGAGACGGTCCTGAAAACGGCTTTCCATGCGGGTTCGACTCTACTTGCGAGTGAAGTGAGCTAGTCAACCGTGAACGAGGGATAGATCAAGCGACCCCGGTCATCGATACTCCATCTGCAAGCGACAGAGCGCCCCGATGCGGCGGGGGCAGCTCATCGAAACGGAGCGGGCCCGATGCGGCGGGGCCCTCCGACCAAGCTACGGAGTGGGCCCGATGCGGCGGGGCCCTCCGGAGATGTATGCGGCTCTCTCTCACGGGAGACTCAGGCGGGCCCGGGCGGCGGGCCCGCCTGTAGTTCTGCTGGGACTCAAGCAGCGGCCCGGAAGTGCCGATCCCGGCTAGGACTCCTTCTGCCGGGGACTGACGGCAATCATCCTGCGGCGTTCGGAGTTTTCAGACGGCGGGTCTCGGCCCGCCGTCGGCTTCTCCTCAGTCGTGGACGACGCGGCCTTCCATCCCGCCGGCGACCGTCACGACCTGGCCGGTGATGTGGCCGGAGAGCTCGTCCGAGGCGAGCGTGACCACCACCCGGGCGACATCCTCCGGTTGCGCGACCTTTCGCAGCGGCATCGTGCGCGTCACCCGTTCGAGTGTCTCCGGGGTCAGCGAGGAGCGCGTCATGGGTGATTGCGTCCAGCCGGGCGCCACCGTGTTCACGCGCGCGCGGGGGGCGACCCGAACGACCTCGTTCTTCAGGCTCAACAGGAGGCCGTGGACGATGGCCGACTTGGCCGCAGCGTAGTCGGCGTGACCGGCCTCGCCGAAGAGCCCGGCAGTCGAGCCGACGAGCACGAGGCTGCCGTGGCCGCTGCGCTCCACGCCGCGCAGGAAACCCCGCACGGTCAGGAAGGTGGCCGTGAGGTTCGCCCGCACGGTCGCCTCCCAGCGCTCGAGCGGGAGCTGCCAGACCGGCACGTCCTCCTCCGGCCAGACACCGGCCACAGCCGCACAGACGTCCAGAGGGCCGGCGACCTCGAAGAGCCGCTCCGCCTCCGCCTCGTCGGTGAGGTCGGCGCCGAGCGAGAGCGCGCCGCCGAGCTCCTTCGCCACGGCTTCGGCCCGCTCCCGACCTCGGTGGTAGTGGACGACGACCTCACAGCCCTCGGCCGCGAAAGCGCGGGCGCAGGCCGAGCCGATCCCGCCGGAAGCCCCGGTGACGAGCACGCGCTTGCCTTCGAGCCCGCTCTCCACGACGTGAGAGGCTACAAGCGTGAGGGTCTTCGTCATCAGCGACATGGAGGGCGTGTCCGGGATCGCCACTCCCTTCCAGACCAATGCAGGCGAGGGGCTGTACGAGGAGGGACGCCGGCTCTACACCGAGGAGATCAACGCCGCCGTCCGGGGCGCCAAGTCCGCGGGCGCGACCGAGGTCGTCGTGATGGACTGCCACGGCGCCGGCAAGGGCTACGACTTCAACTCGCTGATCGCCGAGGAGCTCGACCCCTTCTGCGAGTTCGTCGTCCAGGAGGAGTGGACCGAGTACACCGGGTTCCTCGAGGACGGCGTGGACGCTGCCCTCTTCGTCGGCATGCACGCCATGGCGGGGGCGCGTGACGGCCTCCTGAACCACACCGTCTCCGGCTCCGACTTCCAGAACCTCTGGTTCAACGGCACCCAGGTAGGGGAGACGGGCATCAACGCGGCTCTTTGCGGCACCTGGGGCTGCCCGGTGCTGCTGGTCACCGGCGACGGCGCGGCCTGCCGCGAGGGCAAAGAGCTGCTCGGCGACGGGGTCACGACGGTTCAGGTGAAGCAGGGCCTCGCAGTGAAGAGCGCGAGGATGCTCGCGCCCAAGCGGGCCCGCGAGCTCGTCGAGGCGGGCGCGAAGCAGGCGCTCTCCGACCTGAAGGCGGTTCGGCCCTACGACCCGGGCAAGCCCTGCGAGATCAAGGTCGAGTACAAGTGGACGGGGCCGCCCGACAAGCTCCGGTACCGCGCCGGCGTCGAGCTCATCGATTCGCGCACGCTCGTCTCCCGGGCCGACGACTGGTGGACGGCGTGGAAGCAGTTCTTCTTCTGAGGCGCTGATGACGGAGTCCTCACTCGCCCGCGAGCTCGTCGAGAAGGTCTCCTCGGAGGAGGCGGTGCCGGGCTCGGGGTGGGTCGCGGGCATCTCCGCCGCGCTGGCCGCCTCGCTGGTCGTCAAGAGCGCCGCCCGCTCGGAGGGCTGGACCGGCGCCGAAGGAGCGAGGGTGCAAGCGATCGACCTGCGCGACCGCCTGCTCGCGCTCGCCCAGCAGGACGCGCTGGCGTACGAGCGGGCGCTGACGTCGCTGGAGCGGCGCGACTCGGGGCTCGCGCGCGCGCTCGCGAAGGCTGCCGAGGTTCCGCTTGCGATCGTCGAGACCGCGGCCGACGCCTCGTTCCTCGCGGCCGAGGCAGCCGAGCGCGCAGACGGCTCCGCCCGGGCAGACGCCGCGGCCGCCGCCTGCCTGGCGGCCGGTGCCGCCCAGGCCGCATCCCGCCTCGTGGAGATCAACCTGTCGACCGTGGCCGACGACGAACGCCTGGAGCGTGCGCGCCGAGCGGCGGAAGCCGCCTTCGAAGCGGCCCAGCGCGCCCTGGCCGCCGAGATCTAGCAGCAACTCGGTGCTCTAGGCTCGGCCTCGATGCACGAGATCACGCACTTCGGCCTGATCGTCCTCGTGGTCTCGGCGGTCTTCGCGCTTGCGGTCCTGTCGAACAAGCTGAGCGAGCGGATCCCGGTTCCGGCGCCTGCGATCTTCCTGCTCGCCGCGGCCGTGGCCGCGCACTTCATCCCGCGCCTAGGTCGCGAGCTCTCGATCAAGGACGTCGAGCGCGTCGCGGTGCTCGCTCTGATCGTGATCCTCTTCGACGGGGGCATGCGCGTCGGCTGGAAGCGGTTCCGGCAGGCGATCGTGCCGATCTCGCTGCTGGGCGTTGTCGGCACCTTCCTGACCGCCGGGCTGATGACCCTCGCCGGCCGCTACCTGTTCGATTTCAGCTGGACCGGAGCCGGCATCCTGGGCGCGGCGCTCGCGCCCACCGACCCCGCGGTGATGTTCTCGGTGCTCGGCCGCAAGGAGGTGGCCGGACGTACCGGCACCATCCTCGAAGGCGAGTCCGGGGTGAACGACCCGGTCGGGATCGCTCTCATGGTCGGAATGCTCGAATTCGCCACCCATGCCAACTCGACGTTCTGGGTCGTCGTGAGGGAGTTCGCCGTCGAGATGTCCGTCGGGCTGGCGATCGGAGTTGCGGGCGCGCTGGTCATCCTCGAGTCGTTCCGGAGGATCCACCTGGCGAACCCGGCGCTGTACCCGCTCCGGAGCCTCGCTGCCGCGGGGGTGATCTACGGCGTCGCGGCCGTTGCGCACGGCTCCGGCTTCCTGGCCGTCTTCGTCGCCGGGATCCTGATCGGGGACGCGAACTACCCGCGCCGCGACGACGTCGAGCGCTTCCACACCTCGCTCGCGAGCCTCGCCGAGGTCGTCGTCTTCGTCGCGCTGGGGCTGAGCGTGAACAAGGTCGACCTCGAGCCGGTCTGGGGCGACGCGATCCTGATCGCGCTGATCCTCGCGTTCGTCGCGCGCCCGCTCGCGACCGGGCCGCTTGCTCCTGGGGACAGAGCTGCGCGCGCGGCGAAAGGGTGTTCGTGATGTGGAGCGGCCTCAAGGGCGCCGTGCCGATTCTGCTCGCCGCGTTCGCCCTTCTCGCGGCGGTCGGAGGTGCCGACCGGATCTACGGGATCGTCTTCGTGGTGGTCGCGTTCTCGGTGATCGCCCAGGGAGTGACGGTCCCGTTCGTGGCCAGGCGGCTCGGCGTGCCGATGCGAACCGTGTATCGGGAGGACACGTGATCGTCGCGCACCTCGACCTGGACGCGTTCTTCGCGGCTGTGGAGGAGCTCGAGGCGCCCGAGCTGCGCACACGGCCCCTCGTGGTCGGCGGCGACCCGCACGGCCGCGGAGTGGTCGCCACGGCCAACTACGTCGCGCGCACCTACGGGATCCACTCCGCGATGGCCTGCGCGGAGGCGCTTCGCCGCTGCCCCCAGGCGGTCTTCGTGACGCCGCGCAAGCGGCTCTACTCGGACTACTCCAAGGCCGTCTGGACTGCCGTTCGGGAGGTCGTGCCCACCGTCGAGCGGACCGGCATGGACGAGGGCTACCTGGACGTGGGGGAGGTCGCTCCCGACTTCGCGCGCGCCAGGGCGGTGGCCGAGGCGGTGCAGGCGGCCGTGCGCGGCGCCACCAGCCTGTCGTGCTCGCTCGGCGTGGCCACCTGCAAGGTGGTCTCGAAGATCGCGAGCGACCGGCGCAAGCCCGGCGGGATCACGGTCGTGCCGGCCGGGAAGGAGGCGGCGTTCCTCGCGCCGTTCGCGGTACGGCGCCTGCCCGGCGTCGGCCCACGCGCGGAGGACCGGCTCCGCCGCGCCGGCGTCGACACGATCGGAGCGCTCGCCGCTCTCGACGACGAGCGCCTGCGCGGGCTGCTTCCCGGCAAGCTCGGCCCCCTTCTGCGCGACCGGGCCCGCGGAATCGACCCTCGACGCCTCGACCTCACCTCCGAGACCGTCTCGATCAGCGCCGAGGAGACGTTCCCCCGCGACGTGGCCGAGATCGAGCGGCTCCAGGAGGAGCTGCAGCGCCTGGCAGAGCTCGTCGCGGAGCGGCTGGAGGCGGCGGGGCAGACCGGCCGGACCGTGACGACGAAGGTGCGCTACACCGACTTCTCGATTCGCTCGCGCTCGACGTCCCTGCCGGTGGGCACCGACGACGCGACCCGAATCTGGGAGCTCGCCTGCGGCTGTCTCGACCGGGCGCTCGCCGACCGGCCGGGGGCGCTGCGCCTCGTCGGCGTCGGCGTCTCCGGGCTGGAGGCCCATCGCCAGCTGGAACTGGTCTAAGTAGCTAGGCGTCTTCGGTGCTCCAGCGGGCGACGTCGCGAATGCTGACGATCCCGATCGTGCGCTCGTCCTCGACGATCGGGATGTGGCGGAAGCCGTGCTCCAGCATGATCCGCGCCGCCTCGCCGGGTGAAGAGTCCTTGGTCAGGGTCACGGGCTCGGCCGTCATCCACTCGCGGACACGGGCCTCGCTCGTGTGCACCCTGCCGGCGACCGCGCGCGTGAGGTCGCGCTCGGTCACGATCCCGATCAGTCGGCCGTAGTCGGAGACGACGGCCGAGCTGACACCCAGCTCGACCATGCGCTGAGCGGTCTCGCCGATGGTGTCCTCCGGCGCGACCGTGAGGACGTCACTGGTCATCAATTCGCCAACGGTGCTCACGCCGCGAGCGTACTACGCCGCGCGGCTTTACGGAGCTACGCGTCCAGCGCAAGCACGTGCTGAAGGTCGCGCTCGTGGCCGTGGTCTTCGTGGTCGCGGCGACGATCGTCGTCTTGACGCTGATCGTCGACCTCGCCTACGGGTTCCTCGACCCGTGGATCCGCCTGCGGGGCAGCGCCTCCTAGAACCGTGGCTGCAGAGAGTGCGGCGAGCAACTCGGCGATCTGCTCGCGAACAGCCTCGTCCACGAGGTCGCCGTGCTCGTCGAAGCGGAGGTAGGCCTCGGAGACGAGCACCTCGGGCTGTTGGAGCACGAGCGCGCCGGGGAACTCCAGCGCGTCCCGCAGCTGCTGCTGGGCGCGGGCCGTACCGGCGAAGCCGGTCGTGGCGCCCATGATCGCCACGGGCTTGTTGGCGAGCGGCGAGGCGAGCGCGGGACGGGAGGCCCAGTCGATCGCGTTCTTGAGCACGCCCGGAATACCCCGGTTGTACTCGGGAGTGGCGATCACGAGCGCATCCGCGCGACGGATCGCGTCCTTCAGCTCCGTGACGGACTCGGGATCGCCGGCAGCCTCGACGTCGCCGTCGTAGAACGGCAGACCGCCGAGGTCGTGCTCCTCGAGCTCGACGCCGTCGGGCGCGAGCTCGCGGGCGGCGCGCAGGAGACCTCGGTTGTACGAGCCTTCACGCAGGCTGCCGGCGATTCCCAGGAGACGCATCTCGGTTACGCCTCCTCCTTCACGGCCGTCACGGCAGCGGTGACCTCGACCGTGAACGGGCCCCAGGCGAATGCGCCGCGTGCATCCACGACGAGCTGCTCGGTGCCGGTCTGGACGCGGAGGCCAACGCCGCGGACCTTGCCCTCGAGCTCGACTTCGACCGGCGCATCCTTGACGATCAGGTCGCCACGGACGAGGAAGCGCTCGGTGTCGAGCGGCTCGACGGACTCCGAGACGAAATGGATCTCGGGGTACTTGTCGGCCTCGAGGAAGTCGGGCGAGAGAAGGTGTGCGTCGCGCTGCTCGTTGTCGGTGCGGAGGCCGACGACGCGGATCGTGCCCGCGATCGACGGCGTCTCGCCGCCTTCGAAGCGGCCCTCGACATCGGTGAAGCGGCCGCTGGCGGTGCTGAAGCCCTCGGTCGTATCGGTGACCTGGAAGCCGACGCTGGTGTGAACCGGGTCGATTGCCCAGGTGCCGGTGGGGATGATGGTTGCGGTTTGAGTAGCTGACATCGGTGTAGTCCTTTCCTTGCGGTATACTTGAGTCGTCAACTATCGTAGCAAAGAAAGTTGAGCTGTCAACTAATGAGCACGCAAGCATCAAGCCCCAGAATCGCCCCAACCACGCCGGACCAGCGGGCATGGGTGGGCTTGGCGCGCGCGTACGCGTCCGCCATGCGCCGCTTCAACGGTGAGCTCATGTCGGCCCACGCGCTGACGCTCAACGACTACGAGGTTCTGCTGCATCTCGCCGGAGCGCCGGAGCGGATGATGCGCCGCGTCGACCTGGCGAAGAGTGTGCTGCTGACGCCGTCGGGGATCACGCGGCTGCTCGAGGGGCTCGAGGCCTGCGGCTACGTCAAGCGGGCTTCGTGCTCGAGCGACGCTCGTGTCACCTACGCACTGCTCACGGACGAGGGCTACGAGAAGCTGCGCGAGGCATCTTCCACACACGTCGAGGGCATCCGGAGCCACTTCGCCGGGCGCTTCTCGCCGGAGGAGTTGGCGACGCTGGCCGAACTGCTGGCCCGCCTCCCGCTCGACGGGGTCGAGAGCGACGACTGCGCGGCTTGAAGCCCGAAAAGAAAAAGCTCGCAAAGAGCGTGAACGCGTTTCCGGAGGTCTTGTCGGCAGTGTCCCTACTCGCTAGGTTGCCGCTTGCGCCGAGCACGGAGCGCGAGTAGGTCGAAGCCCAGCCGGAAGGCCGTACGCGGAAGCGGAAGGTCAGTCGGTGAGGTGGACGAAAGCGAAACCGGCTCGGCGAATTTTTTTGGTCCGATACGGCCGTGGTAGAGGCAGCTGCCCCACTCGCAGGCCGCACAGCGTGGGCGCGTCATCTGGCCGCTCCGGTGCGCGACTACCTGCGCACCGAGACCGGCGGCGCGCTGTTCCTCTTGGCCGCGACGCTCGCGGCGCTTGTCTGGGCCAACGTCGACTACGGCTCATACGAGTCCGTCTGGACGACGAACCTCTCGGTCCAGCTGGGCGGCGCGGGCGTCTCGCTCGACCTCCGCCAATGGGTGAACGAGGGCCTGATGGCGCTCTTCTTCTTCGTGGTCGGGCTCGAGGCACGGCGGGAGTTCGATCTCGGCGAGCTCCGCGAGCGGCGCCGGATCGCGCTGCCGGTGGTTGCCGCTCTCGGCGGTATGGCCGTGCCGGTCGCGATCTACCTGGCGTTCAACGCAGACCACTCGAGCTCTCACGGCTGGGGTGCCGCCATGTCGACCGACACGGCCTTCGCCCTCGGCGTGCTCGCGCTGGTGGCGCCGGCTTCGACACAGCGGCTGCGGCTGTTTCTACTCTCGATCGCGGTAGTCGACGATCTCGTCGCGCTGGTCGTGATCGCCATCGTCTACACGGACCACGTGAAGGTGATCGCGCTGGTTGCGGCGATCGCGATCCTCGGGGGCGTCCTGACGATTCGCGCGGCGGGCGTGCAGCGCGCCGCGATCTACTCCATCTTCGGCGCGGCCATGTGGGTCGCCGTGCTCAAGTCAGGGATCGACCCCGTGATCGTCGGGCTGGCGATGGGCCTGCTCGCCTACGCCTACCCGGCGATGCGGCTCGACCTAGACCGTGCGACCGAGCTCTTCCGGGCCTTTCGCGAGCAGCCGACCCCGGAGCTGGCGCGCGAGGCGCGGCTCGGCGTAGATCTCGCCATCTCGCCCAACGAGCGTCTCCAGCGCATGTTGCACCCGTGGACGAGCTACGTGATCGTGCCGGTGTTCGCGCTCGCCAACATCGGGATCGCGATAGATGGCGGGCTGATCGGGGACGCGCTCACCTCACCCATCGCGCTCGGCATCTTCTTCGCCTACGTCGTCGGGAAGCCGGTCGGAATCGTCAGCGCCTCGTGGTTGGCAACGCGCACCGGACTGCGGTTGCCGGTGACCTGGCCCGGTCTGGCCGCGGCCGGAGTCGTGGCGGGGATCGGCTTCACGGTCGCGATCCTGATCTCAACGCTGGCCTTCGACGGCCGGGAGCTGGAGGAGGCGAAGCTCGCGGTTCTCGCGGCGGGCGTCTGCGCGGCGGTGCTGGGGTGGCTTGTCTTTCGGGTGATCGCGCTCCTGCCCCCTGACGTCATGACCCGCCAGTTCTCCAGGACGGCCGAATCGATCGTGGACCTCGCCGCGCCGGTCGATCCCGAGCGCGACCACATCCGGGGAGACGACGACGCCCCGGTCACGCTCGTCGAGTACGGGGACTTCGAGTGCCCGTTCTGCGGCCGCGCGGAGCCGGTCGTGCGTCAGCTCCTGAACGAGTTCGGGAACGACCTGCGCTACGTCTTCCGGCACCTGCCGCTCTCGGACGTTCATCCACGCGCCCAGCTGGCGGCCGAGGCGGCAGAGGCAGCAGACGATCAGGGCGCGTTCTGGGAGATGCACGACCTGCTCTTCGAGCGGCAGGACGCGCTCGAGCCGAAAAACCTGGTCGAGTACGCTCGGCAGCTCGGTCTCGACGTCGACCGCTTCACCGACCAGCTACGGCGGCACGAGTTCGCCGGCCGCGTCGCCTCGGACGTGGACGACGCCGACCTGAGCGGTGTCTCGGGGACGCCGACCTTCTTCGTCAACGGCATGCGCCACCAGGGCGCCTACGATCTCGAGACGTTGACGGCAGCCGTGCGCGCCGCTCACCGGCGCGCACAGGGGTCCTAGGCGGCCCATAAAAAGGTTCACCGAGCCGGTCTCGCTTTCGTCCACCGTCTCCGCTGACTTTCCGCCTCGGTCTTGCGACCTCCGCGTACGACCTTCGCTGACGGCTTCAACCTACTCGCGTCCCGTGCTCGGTGCAGGCGGGAACCTAGGGACCGGCGAGACCGAATGCAAGAGGGCCGCAGAAGGAAGTTCGCAAACACCGGGAGATTTCGGAATACGACGAGCGCGGAGGTCGTTGTAGACAGTGCCGGCGGAGAAGCGGTGGCTTGCCGAGCCGGCACCTCCCTACTCGAAGGAAGTGAGGACGAAACTGAGCACCACGCTTGAATTTTCTGTACCGGAGTTTCTCGAGAACGCCGAGGAGCACGGTTCGATCGAGGAGAACGCCCTCGAGGCGTTCGCCCACGAGCACGATCTCGACGACGAGGAGCTCGCTGAGCTCCGCGCCGAGCTCGAGGCCCGTGAGGTCGAGATCGTGATTCCGGTTCCCGAGGAGCAGAGCGAGCCGCAGCCGGCACGGGTCGAGGCCCCGGCCCCGACCGACGCCCTGTCGCTCTTCATGCACCGGGCCGGCCGTTTTCCGCTGCTCACCGCCGCGGAAGAGGTCGCCCTGGCCAAGCGCGTCGAGCGCGGCGACTCCGCCGCGAAGGAGCGCATGATCAACTCGAACCTGCGCCTGGTGATCTCGATCGCCAAGCGCTACCAGCGCAAGGACCTGCCGCTGCTGGATCTCGTCCAGGAGGGCGTCATCGGGCTGAACCGCGCCGTCGAGAAGTTCGACTGGCGGCGGGGCTACAAGTTCTCGACGTACGCCACCTGGTGGATCCGCCAGGCCTGCCAGCGTGCGATCTCGAACCAGTCCGCGACGATCCGCATCCCGACCCATGTCAACGAGCGGCGGGTGAAGCTCGCTCGCGAGGCCAACCGGCTGGAGACGACGCTCGGCCGCAAGCCGACCCGTGAGGAGCTGGCGGACGCAACGGAGCTGTCGCTCGTGCACGTCGACGAGGCGCTCGACGCGGTCGAGGCCAACGTTTCCCTGAACAGGCCGATCGGCTCGGAGGACGACGGCGAGCTGGGCGATCTGTTCAACGATCCGGCCGCGGACAGCCCGGAGGAGGAGGCGGTGGACGCGCTGCGCCGCGGCGAGGTGCGGCGCGCGATCGCAACGCTCCCCGAGCGCGAGCGGCGGATCATCGAGCTCCGCTTCGGCGTGGGCGGCGAGCCGGTGGCCCTCGAGGCGATCGGCAAGGAGCTCGGCATCACGCGCGAGCGTGTTCGCCAGCTCGAGCGGGACGCGCTCGAGAAGCTCGAGGACGAGCTGGCCGAGGCGGCGTAAACCCGCCTCGGCCGGTCTCCGCCGTCCGGTGGGCGGCTCGAGCGTCGCGGCCTTCGCTTTCGGCTCGCCGCGGGTCCGAATCGAACGCCCGCCGAGGGCGTTTGCAGCCGCGGAGGGCTCCGGCATACGATTGCCGCCATGCTGCTGAGCGAGGTGGGGTACGCGCGGCCGGCGACGCTCGAGCAGGCTCTCGGCGTCCTCGGGGAACACAGCGGCGCCCGCGCCCTGGCCGGCGGCCAGACGCTGATCAACGTCATGAAGGCCCGCGCGGCCGCGCCCGACGTGCTCGTCGACCTGGCCGGGATCTCACAGCTGAAGGGGATCGAGCTCGGCTCAGACGGGACGCTCGAGGTCGGCCCGATGACGACCTACAGCGAGCTCATCGCCTCGTCCGAAGCGCGCGCGAGGCCGATTCTCGGCGAGGTCTGCGCCCAGATCGCGGACGTCCAGGTACGGAACCGGGGCACGATCGGGGGCAACGTCTGCTCCAGCGACCCGACGAACCACCTACCGCCGCTGATGGTCGCGATAGGCGCGCAAATGACCATCGCGGGCCCGGACGGCGAGCGCAGCATCCCAGCGGAGGAGTTCTTTCTCGGCGTCTACATGACCGCGGTCTCGCCCGGCGAGCTGTTGACGAAGATCACGATCCCGCCCGGCCGCAGCGACGGTTTCGCCTCGGTCCCGATCGGGGTGGACGGCACGTGCATCGTCAACGCCGCCGCCTCGGCCAACGGCGAGGTCAGGGTCGCGCTCGGCTGCGTGGGGGCGGTCCCGGAGCTCGTCAAGCCGGCCTCGGACGACGCCGAGACGGTGCGGGAAGCTGTGCGCGGCGCCGGGATCGATCCGCCGGGAGACGTCCACGCCTCGGCCGACTACCGCCGCCACCTTGCCGAGGTGGTCGCGGCGAGGGCCGTCGAGCAGGCGGCGAAGAGAGCGAGGGAGTAGTGACCGGCAACGGGGCGCAGCGGGCCGTCGAGACGTCGAAGACGATCACGGTCGAGGTCAACGGCACGACCTACGAGCGCGAGGTGGAGTCGCGGCGCCTGCTCGTGCACCTGCTTCGCGACGACCTCGACCTCACCGGGACCCACGTCGGCTGCGACACCGGCAACTGCGGCGCCTGCAGTGTCATCCTCGACGGCACGCTCGTGAAGAGCTGCATGCTGCTGGCGGTCCAGGCCGACGGCGCGTCGATCGAGACGGTCGAGGGCCTGGCCGAGGAAGACCAGCTGAACGAGCTCCAGCAGGCATTCACCGACCACCACGCGCTGCAGTGCGGCTACTGCACCCCCGGGATGCTGATGAGCGCGACCGCGCTGCTCCGGCAGAGCTCGAGCCCGTCGGACGAGGAGATCACGAGGGCGATCCAGGGGAACATCTGCCGCTGCACCGGCTACTGGAACATCGTCAAGGCGATCAAGGCCGCGTCCGGCCAGGAGGTGGATTCGTGAGCGAGACCACCACCGTGACCGAGCCGATCGTCGTGGAAAAGCACGAGGCGAAGCCGGGCTACGCGGGGCAGAGCGTCCCGCGCAAGGAGGACCGGCGGCTCGTCCAGGGCGAGGGTCTCTTCTTCGACGACGTCAAGCGGCACAACATGGGCTACGTCCACTTCGTCCGCTCGCCCTACGCGCACGCAAAGATCCGCTCGGTCGACGTCTCCAGGGCGCTCGAGCACCCGGGCGTCTACGGGACGCTGACCGGCGACGAGGTGGCGCTCCTGACCGACCCGTTCTTCCAGATCTCCTCGCCTCCCGGCGCCCACCTGAGGGACTTCTGCCTCGCCGTCGGGAAGGCGCGCTTCGTCGGCGAGCCGGTCGCCGCGGTGGTGGCGAGCACGCGTGAGACGGCGCGCGACGCGGCGGAGCTCGTCGAGGTGGACTACGAGCCGCTGCCGGTGATCACCGACGCCCGCGAGGCCCTCGCCGACGAGGCCCCGATCCTCCACGACGAGGCCGGCACGAACCTGACCTGGGAGGGCGTCTACGAGTGGGGCGACCTCGACGGCGCCTTCGCCGAGGCAGACCGCGTGGTGAAGATCTCCGAGCTGCATTTCGACCGCTTCAACTCGACCCCGCTTGAATGCAACGGGGCGCTCGTCGAGTACAACCGCGGCACGAGCCAGTGGACGATCATCACGAACAACCAGTTCCCCGGGTTCGCGGCGATCATGATGGGGCCGGCGATGCGGGTGGGGATCGACAAGCTCCGCTTCGTCACACAGGACATCGGGGGCGGCTTCGGCAACAAGATCACCTCGCACCCGCAGCTCGTCGCCTGCTGCCTGCTCGCTCGCAAGCTCAAGCGTCCCGTGCAGTGGACGGAATGGCGGACCGACTTCCACCTCTCGATGTCGCACGGGAACGAGCGCTGGTTCCAGGACACCGAGGTGGCGGTCAAGAACGACGGCACGCTGCTCGGGTTCCGCACCATCGCCCTCGACGACGCCGGAGCCTGGCTGCGCTACGAGCCGCTCGGCGGCGTGATCTGGGCGCAGGTCACGCCCGGGATGTACCGCTGGCGAAACATCCGGCTCGATTTCAGGCAGGTCGTCACGAACAAGGCGCCCGTCTCGCCGAACCGCGGCTACTCGCGAATGCAGCACCTCTGGTTCACCGAGCGGGTGATCGACCTCGTGGCGCACGAGCTCGGGCTCGATCCGGTGGAGGTGCGCAAGCGCAACTACATCAAGGCCGACGAGATGCCCTACGAGACGCCGAACGGCTGCGTCTACGACTCGGGCGACTACGCACAGATGCTGGACGTGGCGCTCGAGCTGATCGGCTACGGCGAGCTTGCCGAGAAGCGCGCCGACGCCGAGAGCCGCGGCCGGCTGCTCGGCTTCGGGATCGGCTCGACGCTCGACTCGGGCACGAACAACTTCGGCCAGTCACGGCTGATCAACCCGGAGCTCCAGTTCTCGGGCAACAACGAGGTCGCGACCGTGAAGCTCGACATCTTCGGCGAGATCGTCGTCACCCTCGGGACGACGCCGCAAGGCCAGGGCCACGAGACGACCGCCTCGCAGGTCGTCGCCGACATCCTCGGCTGCTCGGTGGACGACGTGAACGTGCGCGCGGGCCACGATTCCTACTGGAACACGCACGCCGGTTTCTCCGGCACCTACGCAAGCCAGTTCGCGGTCACCGGGCTGGGCGCGGTCAAGGGGGCGACGGACATGCTGGCGGCCGAGATGCGCAAGCTCGCCTCGGTCGTCCTCGGCTGTGCGGAGGACGACATCGAGCTGGCCGAGGGCTTTGCGCGGATGAAGGACAACCCGGAGGCAGCCCTGCCGTTCATGGCGCTCGGCGCGATCATCAACGCCAACAATGCGGGCCTCCCGGAGGACCTCGGCGTCACGCTGAACTGCCGCTACGTCTACCGGCCGCCGTTCGACCCGCCGGATGTGGAGCGCAAGTTCGGGAACCTCACGCTGACCTACGCCGCGCAGATCCACGCCGCTCTGGTCGAGATCGACCCGGAGACAGGTGTCTACGAGATCGTCGCCTACGCGGCCGTGGACGACTGTGGCAAGCGGATCAACCCGCAGGTGGTCGAGGGCCAGGTGATGGGTGCGACGGCCCAGGCGCTCGGCGCGGCGACGCACGAGACCTTCACCTACGACGAGGACGGGAACCTGCTCACGCCCAACTTCTACGACTACCACGTGCCGCATGCGCTCGACATGCCGCCGCTCGAGACCGGCAACATCGAGAGCCCCTCACCGTTCACGGCCTTGGGCACGAAGGGGATGGGCGAAGGCGGCGGGGCCGGGATCCACGCAGTCTGCGCCGCGTTGCAGGACGCTCTCAGTTCCCGCGGCAAGCCGGTCGTGTACGACAGCTGCAATCCCTATCACCGGGTCTGGGAGCTGTTGTCCGACCCCGAGGCGAGCCGGCAGCGGGTCAGCGTGGAGGCTCGATGAAGGTCGCGGGGGAGCGGGCGTTCACCGCCCCGCGCGAAGCGGTCTGGCGCGTGCTCAACGACCCGGCCGCGATGGCCGCGATGATGCCTGGGGTCGAGAGCTTCGATGTCCAGGACGAGCGCCATTGGCGCGCGAACGTGAAGATCCCGCTCGGGCTCGGCGCGCTCGGCATGAGCATGAACATGGAGAAGACCGAGGAACGGGAGCCCGAGTTCGCGCGCCTGGCGATCAAGGGCAACGGGGTGGGCGCGATCCTGAGCATGGACACCGCGTTCAACCTGAGCGAGGACGGCGGCGGGACGAAGATGGACTGGGAGGCGGAGGTGCGCATCGCGGGCCCCGTCGGCTCGATGGGCCAACGGGTGCTGCAGCCGATCGTCAATCAGCAGGTTCAGCAGGTCCTGGCCGCGCTCGACGAGCAGGTGCAGAAGGCACAGGCCGACGGCTCGGCGGCAGCCGGCTAAAGGCCCGTGCCGCAGCCGTTCCGCATCGGGGTCATGCAGCTGACCATGGAGCCGCTCGACGAGATGGTTGCGTCGGCGCGCGCCATGGACGAGGCAGGGATGGACACGATCTGGCTGGCCGAGGCCTACCCCTGGTGGCGCAAGCATCAGATGGAGGCGCGCTCCTCCACGGTCACCTCGGCCGTGCTGGCACGCGAGACGGAGCGCCTGACGATCGGCTGGGGGATCATCTCGCCGTTCACGCGACACCCCGTCCAGGCCGCGATGGACGCGCGGGTGGTGCAGGAGGCTGCCGGGCCGGGCCGGTTCCTGCTCGGCTTCGGGACCTCGAAGATCTTCCTCAACAACGCCCAGATGCAGACGAACAAGACGCTCGGTCCGATGCGCGACGCCGTCGAGATCGTCCGGGGCGTGCTGGGTGGAGCGGCCTTCGAGTACAGCGGCTCGACCTGGAGCGCCTCGGTGCCGGCGCTCGACCCCGAGGCCGAGTCGCCGCGCGAGGTGCCGCCGGTGTACGTGGCCGCCACGGCGCCGAAGATGCAGGCGCTCGCGGGCGAGATCGGCGACGGCTGCCTGACGCCGTCGATCACCACCCCGGCCTTCGTCGGCTACACGCGCGAGAACGTCGGCCGCGACATCGACATCGGCTGCACGATCGTCGCCTCGATCCACGAGTCCGACCGCGAGGCCGGCCGCGACGGGGCCCGGGAGATCGCAGGCATGTACCTGGCGAACAAGGTGCAGAACATCCAGGGCTCGGCGGACACGCTGCTCGACTTGGCCGGGATCGAGCAGGACGAGATCAGGCCGGTCGCCGAGGCGATGGAGCGGGGTGGCCGCCTCGCCGCCAAGGCGGTGGTGACCGATGCGCTCCTCGACAAGTGCAAGCCGATCGCCGGCACGCCCGAGGACTGCATCGCGGCGATCGAGGAGTACAAGGAGGCCGGCTGTACCCACGTGATGCTCGAGCTCTGGGGTGAGCGGAGGCACGAGCAGATTCGGCTCTTCGGCGAGCATGTGCTACCTCGGGTCCGATGATCGACGCCGATGCCTTCAACACGTTCGAGGCCGAGGGGTGGGAGAGTGTGGCAGGCGGTTACCACCGGTTCTGGGGCACGGTCACGGCCAACGTCTGCGGGCTACTCCTCGACGCAGCACGCGTCGGCCCGGGAACGCGCACCCTGGATGTGGCCACCGGCCCTGGATATGTCGCCGCCCGCGCCGCCGAGCGGGGCGCCTCGGTCGTCGGCCTGGACGTCGCGGAGGAGATGGTCGCGCTAGCTCGGACACGCCAACCGGGAATGGAGTTCGTTCGGGGAGACGCCGAGGAGCTCCCGTTTCGCGATGGATCCTTCGATGCGGTGGTCGCCAACTTCATGATCCTTCACGTGGCGAAGCCCGAGCGCGCCGCGGCAGAGGCTCACCGCGTGCTGGCCCCGGGCGGAGGAGTCGCGCTCTCGGTGTGGGACGTGCCGGCCCGAACGCGTCTCATCGGAGTCCTCGTCGACGCTGTGGCCGAGGTGGGAGCCGGCCCACCGGCCCACGTCCCGGAAGGGCCTCCATTCTTCCGCTTCTCGGACGACGATGAATTTCGCGGTCTGCTCAGCGGGGCCGGTTTCGAGGAGGTCGCGGTACAAGAGGTTTCCTTCGCACACCACGCGACGAGCTCCGACGAGCTCTGGGACGGTCTGACCGGCGCAACCGTGCGCATGGCGGCACTCGTAAGCGGCCAGGACGCCGAGACGCAGCGTCGGATCCGCGAGGCGTTCGACCGCAACGTCGCCCAGTACGCGGGGCCAGAAGGAGTGGAGTTGCCGGTATCCGCCAAGGTGGCGTCGGGGAGGCGCTCCAGCTGATCCCGATCGATTCCGATCGGCTCGTCCAGGACGCGCTCGACGCCGTCTCGGTCCCGAGCTTCACCGGGAGCGAGCAGGCGATGGGCGAGTGGATGGCTGAGCGCTTCCGGGAGCTGGGACTCGGGGTCCAGTGGCAGCAGGTGGAGGAGGGGCGCGCGAACGTCGTCGGGCTGCGCGCAGGCACGGGCGGAGGGCCGACGCTGATGTTCAACGGGCACATGGACACCTCCTACTCGGGCCGCGAGCCGTGGCTCGCCGGCGTGCCCGGCTTCCAGCCGCAGGGATTCGTCAAGGACGGGCGGATCTACGGGCTCGGGATCTCCAACATGAAGGGTGCGCTCTGCGCCTACCTCGCCGCGGTGCGCTCGCTGCGTGACGCGCCGCTCAAGGGCGACCTGCTGGTGGCGGCGGTCTGCGGCGAGATCGAGAAGGCGCAGCAGGGCGAGGCTCAGGGCGCCGAGTACCGTGGCTACGCGGCCGGAACGCGCCACCTCGTCACACACGGCGGGCTCGCGGACATGTGCATCCTGGGCGAGCCGACGGAGGAGAAGGTCGTGCTCGGCCACTTCGGCTCGCTCTGGCTGCGGGTCTCGACGCAGGGCAATTTCATCCACACGGCGTTCAGCGAGGGCAAGCGCGACCAGAACTCGATCCTGCGCATGCGCGAGGTGCTCGACGCGGTGCTGGAGTGGATCCCGTCCTGGGAGGACGATCCCGAGAACTCGTACCGGGGCGCGAAGGCGATCGTCAACGTGGGCGCGCTGCAGGGGGGCTTCGGCTGGCGGGTCTCGCGCACCCCGCATCGAACCGACCTGTTCCTCGACGTGCGCGTGCCGCCGACGAAGCCGATGCCGGTCGCGCGGCGGGAAGTGCTGGACCTGGTTCGAGAGCTTGCGAAGCGGTTCCCCGACTACGGCGTCGAGGGCGAGGTCTATGTCACTGCGCCGGGAGCGGAGATCGCGGAGGATCATCCACTCGTGGCCGCCATCGACGAGAGCCATGCCGAGGTCTTCGGCTCCCCGCCGGAGCGCGACGTGACCCGCTGGTTCTCGGATGCCTCGGCGCTGACCCGCTACGGCGTGCCGACCGTCAACTACGGCACCTCGACGGGGCTCCTCGACACGGAGTACGGCGAGAACCTCGAGATCGAGGGCCTGGTGCGGATGGCGAACGTCTACGCGCTGTCCGCGCAACGCGTTTGCGGGGTCGCATGAGGCTCGCCACCTTCGACGACGGGCTGGTCGGCGAGATCCGGGACGACCGCGTGGTCGAGCTCGACGTGCCGTCGATGCGGGAGTACTTCGAGCGGGGAGACGTGCCCCGGGCGACCGGTCGGGAGGTCGGGCTGGAAGAGGTTCGGCTGCGGGCGCCGATCGTGCCGAAGAAGTTCTTCCACACGGCAGGGAACTTCCGCGAGCACGAGGACGAGTCGAAGAACGTGGCGTGGTCGCACGAGATCGCGCCGTGGATCGTGTTCTTCCAGAACGTGGACGCGATCGTCGGGCCGGACGAGCCGGTCGTCTACCCGGAGCATCTGACGGAGGAGCTCGACTACGAGCTCGAGCTGGCGGTGGTGATCCGCAAGGCGGGCAAGTGGTTCTCGCCGGAGGAAGCTGCCGACTACATCGGCGGCTACGTGATCTTCAACGACATCACGGCCCGCGACATCCAGCGGCGCGAGATGCGCTCCGGCGTTTTCTCGTTCTGCAAGGCGATCGACACCTTCTGCCCGCTCGGGCCCTGGATCGTCACTCCTGACGAGATTCCCGACCCGCACGACCTCGCGATGGAGCTGCGCGTGAACGGCGAGCCGCGGCAGGTCTCGCACTCGAGGAACATGTCGGTCACGATCCCGGAGATCCTCAGCCACTATTCGGCGCTGGGGTATTCGCCGGGAGACGTGGTCTCGACGGGCACCGTCAGCGGCGTGGCCGGATTCAGCGACGACCCCGCCTCGCTCTACCTCAAGCCCGGGGACGTGATGGAGGCGGAGATCGAGCGGATCGGCGTCCTGCGCAACCCGGTGATCTCGTGGCAGGAGGCGCACGGAGAACCGGCCCCGGAGCGTGTCCGCTGGTGACGCGACCGAAAGCGCCCCATTCCCCCACCCAGGGTGGGGTTGTTTACCCGCCTCCCTCGAAGTCGACGGTACCCATGACGGGCGCGCGTGTCTGTGACTGGAGTGCGCCGGAAGCGTGACGGGCTCGTGAGCTGGCCGCGCGACGACGTCAAGCTCGACCGGGTGCGCGCGCTCATGGAGGAGGAGGCGCTCGACGCGCTGGTCGTGCGCGCCCCCGACAACGTGCTCTACCTGACCAACTTCTGGCCGATGAAGGGCTACGACGCCGCCGTCTTCCCGCGCGAGGGCGAGCCCACGCTGATCTGCCTCGAGGCGTCGGCGGATGACGCAGAGCGCGACGCCTGGGTGGACGACGTCCGCTTCCTGCGCGGGTACGCGGACGACGACCCGACGGCCCCCGACCGCGCGTACCCTCGAGCTGGCGCAGGCCGCGGCGAGCGACTTCGAGCGGGTCGGCCTCGAGCTCTCCCTGGGCACGCAGGCGTCGGACCGCATGGTGGGCGAGCCGACCACCTTCACGGCCGCGTGGTTCGAGGGCTTCGGCGACGCCGCCGACGCAACTCCCCTGCTCGCGAGGGCGCGCGCGATCAAGACCGGCCAGGAGGTCGAGCGCATGCGGCTTGCGAACGAGATCGCGGCTGCGGCCATGGAGCACACGCGCGAGCACCTCCGCCCAGGGATGAAGGAGTCGGAGGCGGCCGCGCTGTGGGCGGGGTTCGTGCACGGCGAAGGCACCGGTTGGAAGGGACGCGTCGAGCTGGCGCTTGCCTACTCGCTCGTGTGGTCGGGGCCCGGGATCAAGACCTTCACCGCCACAGGCGACCTGCCGGTGCTCGAGGACGAGCCGACGCTCTTCGAGATCTGGGTCTGTGCCGACGGCTACTGGGCCGACCACACCAAGAACCTTTGCCCCGGCGAGCTGCGGGCCGAGTACGCGGAGCTCGAGCGCGCGCTCCTCGAGGTCTACGGCCGTGCGGTCGACCACTGCCGCCCCGGGGCGAGCCTCGCGGAGCTCGACCGGCTCGTGCGGGAGGGGATCGCCGCCGCGGGTTACCCCGGCCAGCCCAGCCATCCGATCTGCCACGGCATCGGCGCCCGCGCGCACGAGCCGCCCTACGCCCACCAGGCCGGGGGAGGCACGATCGAGGAGGGCATGGTGCTCGCGATCGAGCCGGGGATGTACTGGGATGGCGGCGGCGGGCTCCGCGTCGAGGACAACTTCCTCGTCGGAAAGGACGGTGCCGAGAAGCTCTCGCCGTTCCCCGATGGGGTGGTCTGCGGATGATCTGGACGGGCGAGCTCAACGACCCTTACGGGCTCGGCGGCTCGGTCGGCCTCTACGACACGACGCTCCGCGACGGCGAGCAGACGGTCGGCGTCGTGCTCGACCCGGAGCAGAAGCTCGAGATCGCGCGCCTGCTCGACGAGCTCGGCATCGACCGCATCGAGGCCGGGTTCCCCCGGGTTTCGCAGGACGACTGGGACGCGGTCCAGTTGATCTCGGACGCAGGCCTGAGGGCTGAGATTTGGGGGTTCTCGCGCGCTGTGCCGGCCGACCTGGAGGCCCTCGTGGAGCTCGGTGTCGGGGCGTCCGTGATCGAGTCGCCGATCTCCGACTTCAAGCTCGAGGCGATCGGCGTTCCGCGCGAGAAGATGCTGGGGCGGATCACGGATGCGATGCGCTTCGCGGCGGAGCACGGGATCCACGCGGCGTTCTTCGGCGTCGACTCCACCCGCGCCGACCCGGCCTTCTACGAGCAGGTCTACCGGGCCGCGGTCGAGGCGGGAGCGAAGGAAGTGGCCGTCGTCGACACGCTCGGGATCGCGTCACCCGAGGCGGTCGCCGACCTCGTGGGCCGCACGGTCGAGTGGGTCGGGCCTGACGTTCCGGTCCACTTCCACGGGCACAACGACTTCGGCCTGGCCACCGCCTCCGCCGTTGCCGCGGTGCGGGCGGGAGCGCGCTGGGTGCACGGGACGATCAACGGCATGGGAGAGCGCGCCGGCAACGCGAATCTCGGCGAGGTGGCGCTGACCCTGCGCGCGCTCTACGGCGTAGAGTCGAACCTGCGCCTCGAACGGATCCGCGAGGTCTCCGACCGCGTGCGCGAGCTCTCTGGCTACGCGCTCGAGCCCTGGAAGCCGGTCGTCGGCGAGACGCTCTTCCGACGCGAGAGCGGTGCCGTCGCGAGCCAGTTCCACGATCCGCCCTCGATCGAGCCGTACTCCTCCGAGCTCGTGCGCGCCGAGCGCGGGGTCGTGCTCGGCAAGAAGAGCGGGCTCGACTCGATCCGGATCAAGGCGGAGGAGCTCGGGGTGGACGTCCCCGAGGAGCGGTGCGCGGACGTGCTGGCGAAGGTCAAGGAGCTGGGTACCAGCAAGCGCGGGCTGGTCACCGACGAGGAGTTCCGTGAGCTTGCCGGTGGCTGACCCCGACGCGGTCGTCGTCGGGAGCGGCATCAACTCGCTCGCGTGCGCTGCCCTGCTCGCGCGCGCCGGCTGGCTGGTGCGGGTGCTGGAGCGCGAAGGGGAGCTGGGTGGGGCGATCCGCACCGCCGAGATCACCGAGCCCGGGTTCCTGCACGACGTCTTCAGCGCCTGGCACCCGCTCTGGGTGGGGGGTGCGGCCCACGCGGAGCTGGGCGACGAGCTCGCGGCGCGAGGGCTCGAGTACCTGAACACCGACTTCCCGACCGCGACGCTCTTCCCGGACGGCGAGGCTGCGTTCCTGCTCCGAAGCGCCGACGCCAACGCCGAGGAGCTCGACCGGCACGCGCCGGGAGACGGGGACGCGTGGCGCGGCGCGCTCGCGGAGTTCTTCCCGAACGCCGACCTCGCCTTCGGCGTCTTGGGCACCGAGCTGTGGTCGACGGACGGCCTCGGGCTCGCGATGCGCGGCTATCGGCGGCTCGGCCGCAAGGGCGCCGTCGAGTTCACGGGCAACGTGCTCGTCTCGAGCCGCGACTGGCTCACCACGACCTTCGCCTCCGAGCATGCGCACGGCCTCCTCGCTCCGTGGGTGCTGCACACCGGCCTCGGCCCGGACGCTGCGGCTTCCGGCTTCATGACGCAGGTGATCGGGGTCGCCGTGCAGGAGGGCGGGATGCCGATTCCCCGCGGCGGCGGCGCCCGCCTCGTGGACGCGCTCGTGCGGTTGATCGAGGATCACGGTGGCTCCTGCGAGACCGGTGTCGACGTCGAGCGCGTCGTCGTCCGGGACGGGCAGGCGACCGGGGTCCGCGTCGCAGGCGGCGAGGAGATAGGCGCCGGCCGCGCGGTGATCGTGAACGTCACGCCGACGCAGCTCTACGGCCGCCTGCTCGACGGGGAGCTCCAGGGGCCGGTCGCCGAGCGCGGGCGCCGCTTCCGCTACGGCCGCTCGGAGATGCAGGTCCATTTCGCGCTGGCCGAGCCGCCTCGCTGGGACGGTGACGACCGGCTCGGCCGAACGGCGATCGTGCACCTGACGCCGGGGCTCGACGGGGTCTCGCGCGCCGTCAACGAGGCCGAGCGCGGCCTGCTCCCGGCCGAGGCGACGGTCGTCGTCGGCCAGCCGCTGACGATGGACGACTCGCGGGCGCCCGAGGGCGCCGGGCTCCTGTGGATCCAGCTTCAGGAGCTGCCCTGGCACGTGAAAGGAGACGCGGCCGGCGAGCTCGACCCGGGCGACGGCAGCTGGACGGAGGAGCTGCGGGAGCGCTACGCCGACCGCATCCAGGCGAGGATCGCCAGGCACGTGCCGAACCTGGAGTCGGCGCTTCGCAAGCGGGTGACGCTCTCGCCCGCCGACCTGCAGGAGGCCAACATCAACCTCCATCACGGCGATCCCTACTCGGGCTCGCTCGCGCTCGACCAGAACCTGCTCTGGCGCCCGTTCCCGGCCGACCCCGGCCACTCGACGCCGGTCAAGCGCCTCTGGCAGATCGGCGCGAGCACCCACCCGGGCCCTGGGCTCGGAGCGGGCTCGGGCACGATGGTCGCCAAGAAGCTGCTCGGCGGCGACGGGCGGCTGGCGCGGGCGACCAGGATGCTGCGCCGGTGAGCCGCTTCTCGATCTCCCAGATCACCACGGTCGGCCAGTCGTTCGCGGACGACCTCGACGCCTACCGCGCCGCGGGAGCCGACGGGGTCGGGATCTGGGAGATGAAGCTGGGCGACGACTCGCTCGAGCGCTTCCGCGCCAGCGGGCTCCAGGCCGCTTCAGCCGTCCCGGAGATCCCGTCGATCCTGCCGCTGCCGTTGATGGACGGCCCCGACGACCCTGGGGAGCGGGTCGAGGCGATCCGGAGCGCGGTGCGGCGCCTCGCGCCCTTCGAGCCCGAATGCGTGCTCTTCCTCTCCGGGCCGGGCGACGACCGCGAGGCGATCCTGGAGGGCATCCGCGCGATCGCCGACGAGGGCCGGGCGCAGGGAGTGCCCGTGGCGCTCGAGGCTTTCCGACGGGAGTTCGTCCATTTCTGGTCGGTCGCGGCCTCGCTGAGCGAGGCCCAGGCCCTTATCGACGAGGCCGGCGCCTCGGAGGTCGGGCTGATGTACGACACGTGGCAGCTCGGGGGAGAGCCGCTCGAGGAGATCGAGCGCTACCGCGACCGCATCCTGGCCGTTCACGTCGCCGACGTTCGCGACCCGACGCGGAACACGAACGACCGCGTCCTGCCAGGCGACGGCGTGCTCGACTTCGTCGCCGATCTTCGAGGCGCTGCGCTGGGAGGGCCTCTACGACCTCGAGATCTTCTCCGACCCCGAGCTGCCGGGCTCGCTCTGGCTGGAGGATCCGCGCGAGCTCGCCTCGCGGGGGCTCGAGCAGTTGCGGAGGGTGGTATCGACCGGGTCTGCGTAGTCGGGGCCGGCGTGATCGGCAGCCTCTACGCCGGCCACCTCGGCCGCGTCTGCGAGGTGACGGTGCTCTGCCGGCGCGAAGAGCACGCCCGCGCGCTGAACGAGCAGGGCCTGCGCGTGACCGGCCGCCACGACTTCGTCGCGCGCGTCCAGGCGGCGACCGACCCGGCCGAGCTCCCCGAGCCCGATCTCGCGATCGTGGCGACGAAGGGAACGGAGCTCGCCTCGGCGGCCGCGCGGCTCGAAGGACACTGGCCCGGAGCCGCGGTCATGACCGTCCAGAACGGCCTCGGCTTCGAGGAGGCCTTCCCTGGCCGCCGGGTGATCTCCGCAGTCACGTTCATGAGCGGCACGCGCCACTCGGACACCGAGGTCGAGTACATCCTCGACACCGAGACCTGGCTCGGGCCCTACGGCGAGACCCCGTACGAGCTCGTCGAGGAAACAGCAGAGCTAATCGTCGAGGCCGAACTGAAGGCGCGACCGTTCCGCGACCTGCGCCCGGCCCAGTGGTCGAAGCTGATCTTCAACGCGACGGTGAACGGGGTCGCCGCGCTGACCGGCCTGCCACACGACGCCCACTTTTCCGCGCGGGAGCACGACGGCGACCTGGGCCACCTCGTCCACGACCTGATGGACGAGGGAAAGCGCGTGGCGGCCGCGGCCGGGGTCGAGCTGTACGAGGACCCCTGGGAGATGAACGTCCACGCGACGCAGCGCGGCAGCAGGCACTACCCCTCGATGCTCGAGGACGTCGAGGCGCACCGGCCCACCGAGGTGGAGTCGATCAACGGCTCGGTGATCCGCAACGCGGCGCGCCACGGCGTCGTAGTGCCGCTGCAGACGGCGATCTACAGGCTCGTGAAAGCCAAGGAAGCCTCGTATTCGTAGGAGAGCGTGAGAGAATGCTCAGACGGGGCTTCCCCATTCACGGAAGGGAGTTCGATGAGACGTTCGAGGATCGTGGTCGTCGCGGCAGGGGTCGCTCTCGTTGCGGCAGCGGCGCTGGCGGCCACCCTGGGTGGGAGTGCCTCCGCACAGGGGACAGCAAAGCCGGTCGTGATCGGCTGGGCTTATGACCAGACGGGCCAGATGGCGCCCTTCGACAACCCCGCGCTGGCTGCGGCGAAGATCCGCGTAAAGCAGCTCAATGCCCGCGGCGGCGCGGCCGGTCATAAGTTCGTGATCAAGACCTGCGACACCCAGAACAACAACCCATCGAGAGCGAAGTCGTGTGCGCTGGACCTGCTCGGCCAAGGCGCGACAGTGCTCTTCACCACGTGCGACGTCGATTTTGCGACGCCGGTCGTCCAGGAGGCGATCAAGCGCGGCAAGCTCGCGATCTCGACGTGCATCGGTACCGACCAGATGGGCCCGAAGCGCTTCGGCAAGCAGGGCAAGCTGGCCTTCAGCTTCGGCAACGTCGCGCAAGACGAGGGGTCCGCGATGGCGCAGTACGCCATCAAGCGCGGCTGGAAGACGGCCGGCCTGGCGACGAACACGCTGCTCGTCTACTTCAAGAACGTCGTGCAGGCGTTCGAGAAGCGGTACAAGCAGCTTGGCGGCAAGATCGTCGACCGGGAGAGCTACGCGACCGGCGCGAACAACGTCAACACCGCCGTCTCTCGTCTGAGCTCTCACAAGGCCAAGGTCTATGTGACCTCGACGGCGTTCGGCGAGCTGCCGGCCTTCGTGTCGGGCCTCCGCTCGCTGCACAACAACACGCCGATCATCAACTCGTGGGCCGGTGACGGCACGTACTGGCTCCCCAAGAGCCCCAAGGTGACCAACTACTACTTCGTCACCTACGCCTCGATCTTCGGAGACGATCCGAGCAAGGGCGTCAGGCAGATGATCGGCGCCATGAAGAAGGCCGGGGCGGGACCGGGCACCGGCGGTTTCCTCGGCGGCGCAGACACGATCGACGGCCTCTCGATCGCGATCAAGCGGGCTCATGGATCGCTGAAGGGCTCCGTGCTCGCGGCGCAATTGGAGAAGTTCAAGCACGTGCCTGTGCTGGGCGGGCATATCGGCTTCTCGTCGAAGCTGCACACGGTGTTCGGCCGCGAGTACCGCGTGATCAAGATCCAGGACAACAAGGCGAAGCTCGTCGGTACGGTGACGGCGAAGGTCGTCCCCAAGCTCTAGCGGCGGGCGTGCCAGAGCCGGCACCGGCCGTAGCACGCGAGAGGAGGCCCGGAGAAACCCTCCGGGCCTCCTCCGTCTCACGGTCCTTCGAGGGCGTCCAGGCCCTGCAAGAGGTCTCGCTCGAGCTGCACCGGCACGAGGTCGTCGGACTGATCGGGCCCAACGGCGCGGGCAAGTCGACGCTCGTGAACGTCATCACCGGCTTCGACTTCCCGGACCAGGGCTCGATCGAGCTCGGTGATCGTAGGATCACGCGCTGGACCTCGCACCGGCGCGCGCGTGCCGGGATCGCCCGGAGCTTCCAGCACAGCCGTTCCTTCCGGGGGCTGACGGTGCGCGAGAACGTGGAGGTGGCCGCCCTCGGCTCGGGCGTGGGCTCGCGCGAAGGACGCCGGCGCGCGGACGACCTACTCGGCCTGCTCGGCCTTGCCGGGGTCTCGGAGTCCCTGGCGGGCGCTCTCGCCCAGGGCGACGAGCGGCGGCTCGGGGTGGCCCGGGTGCTCGCGACCTCGCCTGCCTTCGTGCTGATGGACGAGCCCGCGGCCGGGCTCCCCGAGGCGGAGGTGCCCGAATTCGCCGAGGTCGTGCGCTCCGTGCGGGACGAGCACGGCGCCGGGGTCCTCCTGATCGACCACAACATGGCGCTCGTGATGGGCGTCTGCGATCGGGTCCAGGTGCTCGACCAGGGCCGCACCCTCGCGGCGGGCACCCCGCAGGAGATCCGGAAGAATCTCGACGTGGCGGCCGCCTACCTCGGCGAGACCGCAGTCCCGGCGGGCGATGGCTGAGCCGGTGCTGGAGCTGGATGCGCTCGAGGTGCGCTACGGCAGCGTCGCCGCCGTGCGGGACGTGTCGTTCCAGGTCGCCAAAGGGGAGATCCTCGGACTCATCGGCCCGAACGGCGCCGGCAAGTCGACCACGTTGCACGCGATCATGGGCGCGATTCCGGCGCACAGCGGCCAGATCCGCCTCCACGGGCGCTCGATCCGCGGCCGCGCGCCCGAGTCGATCGCCCGGCGCGGCGTCGCGCTCGTGCCCGAGGGTCGCCGCATCTTCGCCGACTTCACCGTCGAGGAGAACCTGCGCCTCGGCCTCGCGGCCCACCGGGAGCGCAAGGCCGGCTACCCGCTTACCCGGGCCTACGACCTCTTCCCGATGCTGAAGGAGTTCCGGCGGCGCTCCGCCGGCGCGCTCTCGGGCGGCCAGCAACAGCAGCTCGCGATCGGCAGGGCGCTCGTGGCCGATCCGGAGCTGCTGCTGCTCGACGAGCCGTCGCTCGGCCTCGCGCCGCTCGCCGTCGACGACGTGTTCCAGGCCTTGCGGCGGATCCGCGAGCGGGGCGTGACCATCCTGCTCGTCGAGCAGCGCGCTCTCCACACCGTCGCGCTGGCCGACCGGACGCACGTGCTCGTGGCGGGGGAGCTGGGCCTGACGCTCGGCCCCGCCGACGCCAAGGATCCCGACAAGATCGTCGCCGCCTACCTCGCCTCGTGATCCTCCTCGCCCTCCATTTCCCCAGCTTCCAGACGCTCTCCGACGCTGTCGGGCTCGGGGCGGTCTACGCGTTGATGGCCGTCGGGATCGGCCTCGTCTTCGGAGTGCTGCGGCTGGTCAACTTCGCCTACGGCCAGCTGATCATGGTGGGCGCCTACACGCTCGCGTTCACGTCCAGCTGGTCGGTCTGGCTCAGCATCCTGACGTGCTTCGCCGTCGTCGTCGTGCTCTCGCTCGTGATGGACACGGTCGTCTTCCGCCCGCTGCGCGGTCAGTCGCCGGCGGTGATGCTCGTGACCACCTTCGCGATCGCGTTCCTGCTGCAGTCGATCGCGCTGATCGTCGACCTCCGCGACAACACCCTCGGCGAGATCGCGGCCTCGATCACCTCGCTGAGCCAGCCCATCACGGTCTGGGGCGTCGACATCCGCAAGATCACGCTCGTCTCGATTGCCGTCGCCGCGTTCTCGCTGCTCGTGCTCGCCCTGCTGCTCACACGGACGACGATCGGGCTGCACACTCGGGCGGCCGCGAGCGACTTCAGCACGGCCAGACTGCTCGGCGTGCGTGCGAACCGCGTGATCGCCTTCGCGGTCGTGCTCTCCGGCCTGCTGGCCGCAGCGGTTGCGGTGATGATGACGGTCCAGTTCCCGCTGGTCACCCCGGACTACGCGCTGCAAGACACGATCATCGTGCTCGTCGGCGTGGTCGTCGGCGGGATCGACCGCCTCTGGACGGCGACCCTCGGCGGCTTCTCGATCGGCTTCGCCTCCGGCGTGATCAACGGCGTGCTGCCGACCGAGAGCACGGTCTACCTGCCGTCCGTGCTGTTCGCGCTCGTGATCCTCGTCCTGCTGCTCCGGCCGGCAGGTCTCTTCGCCTGGGGCCGCCGGGTGGCGGTAGACCGCGTATGAGGAGGCAGGCCTACGCTCTCGTCGAGCTGGCCGGGCCCTGTGCGCTCGTGGTCGCGGTGGGCCTCCTGGCGACAACTGCCTCTCTCGCCAACCAGGTCTACTTCCTGAACGCGCTCATCTCGGTGGCGATCGTCGTCGCGATCTACGTCTTCGTCGGGAACTCGGGGGTCCTCTCGTTCGGGCAGATCAGCTTCGTCGCGATCGGGGCCTTCGCCTCCGGCGTGATGACCGTTCCGCTCGAATCGAAGAAGGGGGTGCTCACGACCCTCTTCCCGCTCCTGCGCGACCACTCGATCGGCAACGTGCCCTCGCTCCTGCTCGCGGCCGGCCTCGGCGGCCTCTTCGCGTTCCTTGTCGGCCTGCCGCTGATGCGCCTCTCCGGTCTCTCAGCGGGCATCGCCACCTTCGCGGTGCTCGCGATCACGCACAACATCCTTCAGCAGTGGACGAGGATCGGCCCCGGCGCGACGACGCTGTCGCTCGTGCCGGAGTCGACCGGGTTGCTGCAGGGGACAGTCGGGGCGGTGGTGGTGATCGTGGTCGCGTTCGCCTACCAGCGAAGCCGGCTGGGGCGACAGCTGCGGGCGTCGCGGGAGGATCCGGCGGCCGCGCGCGGGGTGGGCGTGGACGTGCACCGGCAGCGCCTGTGGGCTTTCACGCTCTCAGGGGCGCTGGCTGGATTCGCCGGTGGGCTGCTGGTGCACCAGCTCGGCTCGATCACGACCGAGCAGGTCTACCTCGAGCTGACCTTCCTGACCCTGGCCATGCTCGTGGTCGGAGGCGTCACGAGCCTCTGGGGCGCGGTCGTCGGCGCGCTGGCGATCAGCGGCCTCGACTCGTTCCTCAGCCAGGCCGAGCAGGGAGTGCACGTCCTCGGCTTCAAGCTCGACCTTCCCTCGGGCTCGCGGCTGGTCTTCCTGGCGGCGATCATGGCGCTCGTGCTGATCCTGCGGCCCTCGGGCCTCACCGGCGGGCGCGAGCTTCGGCTGCCGCGCCTGCGGCGGCGGCGCGCGGCGGAGGCGGGCGCGTGAGGGTGTGCGTCGTCGGCTGTGGCGCGGTCGGGTCGATCTTCGCGGCGAACCTCGCGCAGCTCGAGGATGTCGAGGTCTGGGCGTACGACCTCGCGCGCGAGCACGTGGACGCGATCAACGCGGACGGCCTGCGGCTCTCGGGAGCGGGCGAGGTCGTCGGGAGCCTCCGCGCCACGAGCGACGCGAACGAGCTCCCGGCGTGCGACTTCGGGATCGTGGCGACGAAGGCGATGCACACGAGCCCGGCGATCGAGGCCACGGCGGCAGCCTTCGCAGAGGGGTGCGTCTGCTCGGTCCAGAACGGCCTCGGGAACGAGGAGGCGATCGCGGAGCACGTCGCGAGGGTGATTCGGGGCACGACCTTCCCCGCCGGCCGGATCCTCGAGCCGGGCCACGTTCAGTGGGACGTCAAGGGCGACACCACGATCGGGCCGTTCGAGCCGAGCCCGGCGCCGCTCGAGGAGGCGGCGAGGCTCGCCGAGGCCTGCACGCGCGCCGGGCTTCCGACCGAGGCGGTCGCCGACGCGCGCGGCCCGCAGTGGCGGAAGGTGATCTTCAACGCGGCGACGAACCCCGTCGGCGCGCTGACCGGGCTCACCCACGGGCGCGTCTGCGAGCAGCCTGCCCTGCGGCGCCTCGTCTCCGGCCTCGTCGACGAGGGCAAGGCGGTCGCGGGCGCGCAGGAGATCGAGCTCGGCGTCGACCCGGAGGAGCTGATCGACCACGCGGCCAGGCCGGACGTCGCCTACGACCACAAGGCGAGCATGCTCCAGGACGTCGAGGCACGCCGCGAGACGGAGATCGACTACCTGAACGGCGGCATCGCCCGCTTCGGGAGCGAGCTCGGCGTGCCGACACCGCTGAACGAGGCGATACTCGCGCTGGTGAAGGGAGTGGAGGCGTCTTGGTCCTGAGACGACGCTTGCGTCGTCTCACTCAGGTCGCACGGGCTTTGCCCGTGCGACCGTCGGCAATGACCGGTCGAACCGCTTGTGCGAGGAGCGTCGGCAGATGACCGCCGGCGACATCGAGCGCCGCTACGCGAATGTGCGCGCGGCGCTCGAGCGGGACGAGCTGGACGCCGCGCTCGTCTGCGGCAGCGAGTACACGGGCTTCGAGGGCGCCGTCACGTACCTCTCGGGCTTCCAGATCGTCCACCGCTACGCGTACGTCGTCCTGCCGCGCGACGGCGAGCCGGCGATCGTCTTCCCGACCGAGGCCCGGTACGTGGGCGAGCACGGCACGAGCTGGATCGAGGACCAGGTGTTCGCCGACCGGCCGGGCGACTGGCTCGCCGAGCGGCTGGGCGGGCAGCGGGTCGGTGTCTACGGGCTCGACTACGTGATGGCGACGCGCGACCACGAGGCGCTCGAGGACCACTGCGAGCTCGTGAACTGGGACGTCGCCTTCGACCACGCGCGCGCGGTCAAGAGCGACGAGGAGCTCGAGTCGGTGCGCGAGAGCGTGCGGATCAACACCGACGGCTTCCACGCCTTCCTCGAGGCCTACGCGCCCGGCCGGAGCGCGGCCGAGGTGCTCGCTCCGGCGGAGAGCCTGTTCGTCGAGCGCGGCTGCGGACGGCTGACGATGAACATGGTGCTCGTCGGCGCCGAGTTCGCGATCGCCCGCGCCGAGACGCTCCTCGGCGAGTTCTGCATCCCGTCGCTGGAGGTGGCCGGGCCGGGCGGGCACTGGGTCGAGGTCTCCAGGGCGATCGGGTCGCCGAACGACGAGGTCCTGCGCATGAACGAGGCCTACGACGAGTACTTCGAGGCGGCCGAGGAGCGCGCTGCGGCCCGGCGCGACGGCGCACGACGCGCATCGCGCGGTCTCGAAGGGCTTCACCGAGCGCGGCTACCACCTCGGCCACGTCACCGGCCACTCGATCGGGATGACGATGATCGAGTTCCCAAAGATCGGCGAGGGCGTCGAGACCGAGCTCGAGGAGAACATGGTCTTCTCGATGCATCCGCATGCGATCGCCGAGAACGGGCGCGACTGCCTCTACATGCAGGAGACCTGGCTCGTCGGCGCGGACGGCGGCATCCCGCTCTCGGGCCTGCCGTCGCGAATCTTCGACGCGACCTGACACTTGGACACCGTCGCGTACCAGGGCGAGCCGGGTGCCTACTCCGAGCAGGGCGTGGTCGCGCTCTTCCCGGAGGCCGAGCATCGAGCCTTGCCCTCGATCCGAACGGTCTTCGAGTCGGTCGAGGTCGGCAGCGCGGCTCTCGGGCTGGTGCCGATGGACAACTCGCAGGCAGGCAGCATCAACGAGACGTACGACCTCTTCCTGCGGCACGGCCTCCACCTCGTGGGCGAGACCGTCGTGCGGGTCGACCACTGCCTGCTCGCGCTCCCCGGCTCGGCCATCGACGACCTCGCCGAGGTGGTCTCGCACCCGCAGGCGCTCGCTCAGTGCGAGGAGTTCCTGAGCGCACTCGAGGTGAGCGTCCGCGCGGAGTACAACACCGCAGGCGCGGCGAAGCAGATCGCCGAGAAGCGGCTCGAGCGGACGGCGGCGATCGCTTCCAGGCGCGCGGCCGAGCTGTACGGGCTCGAGGTGCTCGCCGAGAAGATCCAGACCTACCCGGACAACTACACACGCTTCGGCGTGCTCTCGCGCGACGCCAAGCCGCTGGCCGAGCCCGACCGCTCGTCGCTCGTGTTCGGTGTCGGCCACGTCGCCGGATCGCTGTACCGCTGCCTCGGCGCCTTCGCCGAGCGGCACCTGAACCTGACGAAGCTCGAGTCGCGCCCGCGGGCCGGGCGACCCTGGGAGTACGTCTTCTACGCCGACGTCCAGGCGCCGGCCCACCTGCCGGAGATGGTCGAGGCGCTCGGCGAGCTCAGCCGGCACGCCACCTTCACGCGCCTCCTCGGCACGTACGCGGGCGCGTTGCCGCGGAAGGGCTGAGGAGCGAGCGTGCTGAGCCTGGCCCCTCCAGTCCTGCCCGAGCTGGAGCCGGTGCGCTGTCCGGTGGAAGCGCGCTCGCTCGACTCCCGCGTGAGGTGCGGGTTCGTGCGCGTGCTGCTCGACCGGTCCGACGCTTCGAGCTCGACGATCAGGATCTACTTCGAGCGCTACCCACGCAGCACGGCCGCTCGCCGCGTCGCGACGGTGCTCTCGATCGAAGGGGGCCCCGGTTTCTCGACCACCGCAGACCGTGCTGCTCGGGTCGCGCTGTGGCGGCCCCTCGCAGCCCGGCGCCCGCTCTTGCTCGTCGACCTGCGCGGGACCGGCCGCAGCGGCGCGCTCGCCTGCCGCGCATTCGCCCGCTCCTCACGCGGGTACGTCGCCCGCGTCGGACGCTGCGCGACGCAGCTCGGGCGCAGGCGCGACCACTACTCGACGGCCGACTCGGTCGAGGACCTCGAGGCCGTGCTGCGCGCGCTGGGCCTGGGGCGAGTCGATCTCTACGGCGACTCCTACGGGTCGTATGCCGCCGAGGCGTTCGCCGTCCGCCACGCGAGCCGGCTGCGGTCGATCGTCCTGGACAGCACGTACCCGCTGCCGGGCACCGACCCTGCCTGGGCCGACCTGATCGCGGCCGCCCGGCGCGGGCTGCGGCTTGCGTGCGCGCGGTGGCCGCTCTGCCCCGCCCACGGCCGGGACCCGGTTCGGTTGGTCACTGCCTTCGCGACACGGGTGCGGGCGAAGCCGATCGTCGGCCTGGCGCCCGACGGCGACGGAAACCTGATCCGGGTCAAGCTCGACGAGGATTCGCTGGCTCAGCTCGTCGGCTCGGGCTACTACTACCCGGGCATGTGGCGGGAGCTCGTTGCCGCCGTGCTCGCGGCGAAGCAGGGCTACGCGGCGCCGATCCTGAGGCTCGCCGCGGAAACGGTCACCGTCGACGCCGGCCCGGCTGCTCCTTCCTCCTACTCCGAGGCGCTCTACGCCGCGGTCACCTGTCACGACTACCCCCAGCTGTGGGACCCGCCGACGCCGGTCGCGGCGCGCCCGGCGGAGGCCCAGGCGCGGCTGGCCGCCTACCCGCCGGGGACCTTCGCTCCGCTCGGCCGGGCGGCCTGGGCCGGGACGGACTACGAGGGCGTGCTCGCCTGCCTGCGGTGGCCGGCGGCCGTCGCCCCGGATCCTCCGATACCTCCGGGTAGCGCGTACCCGGCCGTTCCGACGCTCGTCCTCAACGGCGACCTGGACTCGATCACGGCCTCGTCCGGAGCGCGGGAAGTCGCGCGACGCTTCCCCGAGTCGACGTTCGTCGAGTTCGCGAACTCCTCCCACGTGATCGCCCTCTACGACCACGGCGGCTGCGGCTCGGGGCTCTACCGCCGGTTCGTGCGCACGCTTTCCGCCGGGGACGCCTCCTGCGCGCGACGCGTGCCCGAGACGCACGTGGTCGGCGCCTTCGCGCGTTCGGTTGCAAACGTGACCGCTGCGCGACCGTTGCGCGGCGACCTCTCCACCTCGGGCGACCGCCGGCTTGCCGCCGCCGCGGCGGCGACGGTCGCCGATGTGCTCGTGCGCTGGTGGATCAACTACGACGGAACGGGCGTCGGCCTGCACGGGGGCACCTGGCGGTACGAGGGTGACGAGACCGTCGTCTTCAAGCTCGACGCGGTCCAGCTCGTGCCCGGCGTGCCGGTCTCCGGAACGGCGCGCTGGTCGCGCCGGGGGCCGGTGCGGGCAGCCGTGCGGGTTCGCGGCACGGCCTCGCTTCGGCTGCGCTGGTCCCTCGGCGTCGCTCGCGCGACCGCGAGCCTCGACGGCCGGGTCGGTGGCCGCACCCTGAGGGCGACCATGCCCGCCCCGTAGCGCGCGGCGTCAGGCCGGCTTCAGCAGGGCCCGGTTGCGCCCGAGCACGTCGAGCACGGCGCGCACGTCGTCCGCGGTGTTGTAGCAGTGCGCCGAGATCCGCAGGTTGTCGTCGCGTGACGAGGTGACGACTGCCCTCGGCCGCGAGCGCGGCGACGAGCGCGTTGACGTCGGTGGAGGGCACACAGACGAGCGCGCCGCTCCGCTCCGGCTCCCGTGAGGTGACCGCACGCGTGCCGAGCTCCTCGAGGCCGTCGTGCAGGAGCGCGTTCAGCTCCCGGACGTGGGCCTCGGTCTCCTCGATCCCGATCTCCTGCATCAGCTCGATCCCCGCGATGGCGGCATAGATGGGCGGGATCGGCGGCGTGCCGGCCTCGAAGCGGCGCGCGTTCGGAGCGGGCGAGTAGTCGTGGATGTCCATCTCGAAGATGTCGCGGTCGGCGAACCAGCCTGTCGCAGTGGGCGCGATCCCCTGCACGAGCTCGCGGCGGCAGAAGAGGAAGCCGAGGCCGGCGGACCCGAGCAGGTACTTGAGCACCCCCGCGGCGAGGAAGTCGCACCCGAGCGCGCGCACGTCGACTGGGAGCGAGCCCACCGCCTGGTAGGCGTCCACGAGGACGAGCGCTCCCCGCTCGTGGGCGAGCCGGGCCACGGCCTCGACGTCGAGCTTGCTTCCGTTGCGAAAACAGATGTACGTCACCGCGACGAGCGCCGTCTGCTCGTCGATCGCCGCCTCGAACCGCTCGAGGGGGATCGTCCCGTCGGCCTCGGCGGGCACGTGCTCGACCCGCACGCCGCGGCGTTCCTGTGCGTGCCAGATCTGGCCGATCGTCGGGAACTCGAAGTCGCTCACGACGACCTTGTCGCGCCCCTCCCCGAACCGGAGCCCGCTGGCGAGCGCGCTCACGCCGGCCGAGACCGAGGTCGTCACCGCCACCTCGTCCTCGTCGGCGCCGATCAGCCCGGCGATGCTGCGGCGGGCTCCTTCGAGCTGGTCGACCCAGTACTCCCACGGCGCGCCGTGCTCGTCCCAGTCGGCGAGATAGCGGGAGTAGGCGTCGCGCACGGAATCGGAGAGTGCGCCCTGCGAGCAGCTGTTGATGTAGACACGGCGCTCGAAGAGTGGGAAGCGGTGCCGGACCCTTCCCGGTAGGGAGGCGACATCAACGGCCAAGGTAGGCCTTTCGCAGGTCCTCGTGCTGGAGCAGCGAGGAGGCGGCGCCGGAGAGGACGATGCGGCCGGTCTGGAGGACGTAGCCCCGGTCGGCGATCGAGAGCGAGACGTTCGCGTTCTGCTCGACGACGAGGATCGCCACCCCGGACTGGTGAACCTGCTGGATGATCTCGAAGTTGCGCTCGACGAGGATCGGCGCGAGGCCCATCGAGGGCTCGTCCATCAAGAGCAACTTCGGTTCCGAGATTAGCGCCCGGCCCATGGCGACCATCTGCTGCTCGCCGCCGGACAACGTCCCGGCAAGCTGTCTACGTCGCTCCTTCAGCAGCGGGAAGAGATCGTAGACACGTGCGAGGTTGTCTTTGAACCCGCTCCGGTTCAGGTACGAGCCCATCTCGAGGTTCTCGTAGACGGTCATCGGAGCGAACAGGCGCCGGTTCTCCGGGACGATCGCCATTCCCTTTGCGATCCGGTAACTCGTGACTCGCCCGGTCACGTCTTCGCCCGAGAAGAGAACGCGCCCGCGTCGGGGCCGCACGGTGCCGAGAGTGGTCTTCAGGGTCGTCGACTTGCCCGAGGCATTTCCGCCCAAGAGGCAGACGAGCTCGCCCTCGTCTACTTCGAGTGAAACACCTTGCAGGATGTGGATCGGCCCGTAGTAGGTGTCGACGTTGTCGAGCCGGAGGAGCATCAGGCCGTCTCCTCCTGTGCCCGCGCTCCCAGGTAGGCCTCGATTACGAGCGGGTGTGTGGCGACCTCGTCGAACGAGCCCTCGGCGATCTTGACCCCGTGATCGAGGGCGACCACACGGTCCGAGATCCCCTCGACGACGTGCATGTCGTGCTCGATCACGAGAATCGAGTAGCCGGCCTGATCGCGGAGCTTGCCGATCAGCTCTGTGATCTCGTGCGTCTCGTGAGGGTTCATTCCCGCGGCCGGCTCGTCGAGGAGGAGCAGACGCGCGTTCGTGGCCATGGCGCGGGCGATTTCGAGCCGGCGCCGGTTCGCGTAGGAGAGGCTGTAGGCGAACTGGTCGTGGCGGTACCCGGCGAGCCGCTGGCCGAAGAACGCGAGCTTCTCTTCCGCCAGCTTTCGGATCTGCTTCTCTTCCCTTCGCGAGCGCGGGAGCTGGAGCATCGACTCGATCGCGGTTGCCTTCGTGTGCCCGTACTCCGCGGCCATGACGTTTTCCAGCACCGTCATGTTCAGGAACAAGCGCAGGGTTTGGAACGTCCGGGCGATGCCGCGATCCGTGATCTTGTGCGGCGCGAGGCCGGAGAGCTTGCGGTCCTCGAAGAGGATCTCGCCCGAGTCGGGATGGAAGATCCCGGTAATGAGATTGAAGACGGTGGTCTTGCCGGCGCCGTTCGGGCCGATCATGCTGACGACCTCGCCCTCTGCGACCTCCAAGTTCAGGCGGTCGACTACCTGCAGGCCTCCGAAGGCCTTGGTGACGCCGCGAAGCTCGAGGAGAGCCACGGTCAGATGATCTCCACGCGGGACGTGCCGAAGATCCCCGCGGGCCGCACGTTCATGATCACCACGAGCAGCGCCCCGAGGAGGATCAGCCGCGTCGCTCCAGACACCTGCTGAACGAGCTTGTTCTCCCACACGAACGCCGCCAGGTAGAGCGTTGGGATCAGTGCGATCGTGCGCCACCACCCATGTAAGAGGGTGAGAACGAGCGCCGCGACGATCAACGCGAAGTAGGCCCAGCCGGCGAGCTTGCTCGCATGCGCCGGGAGCAGCACCCAGTGCTCGAGCCCTCGCCCGAACGCGCCGCCGCCGTCGATGTGGCCGGCGGTCCCACGTGACCAGACGGCGTCGGCGATCCCGTGGACTGCGAAGCCGAAGGCAATCGTTCCCAGGAGGACGATGACCGGCTTGTACCACGGTCGCAGGGCGATGAAGAGCGCGAGCAAGAGCACTCCGTAGAAGAGGAAGCGCGCGTTGGAAGATGAGCGGAGCAGCTCCGGTGCGCCGTTGATGATCAGTGCGCCGACAACCACGCCTCCGATGCTGCCGAGGCCACCGAGGATCACGATTGCGTAGATCGTGATCAACAATCCGACGTCGTAGTCGCCTGGAAACGCGCCAGACTGGACGGCGCCGAAGATCGACCCGCTGAAACCGGCCGTAGCCGCTCCGAACATGAATGCGAGCAGCTTCAGCCGGTTGACCGGGATGCTCATGGCCTCGGCGGCAAGCGGGTCTTCGCGGAGAGCGCGCCAGGCGCGGCCGGTCCGCGAGGCGTTGACGAAATAGAGCATGGTCATCAACAGGGCCAGCGAGATCAGCGTGTAGAAGTAGTACTGCTTCGTCGTCGTGATCTCGTAGCCGAAGAAGTTGAGCGGGTCTATGCGGTCGAGCCCGTTTGCGCCCCCGGTCAGGTCGACTTTGCCCACGAACGGATACGACCAGTCGCTGGGGCCCCCGTTTGCGTTGTTGACGAAGATCACGAACGCCTGCAGGAAGAACAGGGTCACGATGGCGAGGTAGTCGCCGAGCAGCCGCCACGACACCAGCCCGAGAAGGAGCCCGAGCAGCGCGGTCGACACCGTTACGATCGGGATCGCGATCTCGGCCTGCAGGTGGTGACCGGAGTGGCCTGAGGCCATGATTCCGTAGAGGTAGGCGCCGAAGCCGAAGAAGGCCACGTACCCGAGATCGAGCAGCCCGGCGAAGCCGACCACGACGTTCAGTCCCAGCGCCAGCAAGGCGTAAATGAGAGTGATCAGGCCGTAGCGGTAGAGGTTGCCCTCGTTCGCGAAGAACGGGAAGACCGCGAACGGGCCGAGCAACACGACGAGGCGCCCTGCCGCCGGGATTCGGTCCCAGGCGCGCGCGACCGCGCCGGTGAAGCCGGCCTGGGCTTCGCGGCGCTCCTCAGACTGAGCGACCCATTCGTCGGCACCGACCTGCGGCCCGTCGACTGCGTCCGGCACACCGGCTGGCATGCCGCTCTCGCCGGCATGTCCGTCGCCCATGGGCATCACACCTTCTGGATCACGGGCGAGCCCAGCAGCCCGCTCGGCCGGATGAGGAACATGATGATGAGCAGGGCGAAGACGTACAGGTTGGCGTACACCGAACCGCCGGGAAGGTAGCCGGTCGCGAACGCCTCCGTCAGCCCGATCAGGAACCCTCCGAGCATCGCGCCGGGAATGCTCCCGATGCCGCCGACGACGGCCGCCGTGAATCCCTTCAGGCCGGCGGTGAAGCCCATCAGAGAGAAGATCTGCCCGAAGACGATCCCGAACATGACCCCTCCTGCGGCCGCGAGTGCCGAACCGACGAAGAAGGTGAACGAGATCACGCGGTCGACGCTGATCCCCATCATCTCGGCCGCTTCACGGTCAAATGACGTCGCGCGCATCGCCTTACCGGCCCGCGTGCGGGAGACGAGCAGGGCGAGCACGATCATCAGGCCGATCGAGGTGGCGATCGTGAAGATCTGGATGTTCGAGATGAAGAAGTTCGCGCCGATGCTGTAGCTCTTGACCCCGATCAGGTCGAAGGTGCCGTAGTCCCTGAACTGCGGTCCCCAAAGCAGGAGCGCGCTGTTCTGCAGGAAGATCGAGACTCCGAGGGCGCTGATCAGCGGCGCGATTCGAGGCGCGGTACGAAGCGGCCGGTAGGCGAAGCGCTCGATTCCGACCCCGAGCGCGCCGCAGCCCAGCATCGCCACCGCGAACATGAGGGCGATCGCCACCCAGCCGTTCACCACAGGCTCCAACGGCCCTCCCAGCCACTGGAGCACGAAGAAGCCGATGAACGCCCCCACCATGTACACGTCGCCGTGGGCGAAGTTCAGAAGCTTCAGGATCCCGTAGACCATCGTGTAGCCGAGCGCGATCAGCGCGTAGATGCTTCCGAGGGTCAGACCGCTCACCAGCTCGCCGAAGAAGAGACTCCAGTCCACGGGGGAAGAAGATCGCACAAACGAGTGCGGCCCACCGGTTGGTGGGCCGCACTCGTCGAGTCAGATCGACCGGATTACGCGATCCGGACGAAAACTCCCTTCTTCGACTGGTACATGCCGAACGGACGCTTGATCATGTCGCCGTTACCGTTGAATTTCACCGGCAGGCCCAGCAGTGACGTCTTCACCTGGATGTTCGTCTTCTTCAGCTGAGCGCGAACCTCAGCCCGGGAAGCCTTGCCGTCCTTGCATGCCCGATCGATCGCTCCCACGACGACCTGAGTCGCCACGTAGGTCGGAGCGCCGAAGAGCTCGGGGGTCTTGTGGGTCTTCTTGAAGGCCTTGACTCTCGCGTCGGTCGGGTTGACCGGGAAGAACGAGTCGTACACGTTCGACCCGAGGCTCGAGAACAGAGGATCGAAGAGGCCGTCGGATCCCATCAGCTTGATGTTGGCCCGACCCAGGCTCTTCATCTGCTGCCCGAAAGCCCTGCCCTTGGGCGGCAGCTGCCAGGGGAGGTACACGAGCTGGGTGTTCCGCGGGATCTTGTTGATGATCGCCGAGAAGTCCGACTGCTGCTGGCTGACGCCGTCGCGGGAGACGCTGACACCCTTCGCCTTCAGCTGTGCCTGGACCTCGTCGGCGAGGCCGATGCTGTAGGCCTCCTGGTCGTCCACGATGTAGACGCGCTTCAGCTTCAGCTTGCTGACGATGTAGCCGGAAACCGTCTTGCTCTGCGCCGAGTCGGGCGGCACGGTGCGGAAGAAGTACCCCTTCCGCGCGCCGTCCGTCGTGATCGTCGTGTTCGTCGCCGAGCCGGAGACGAAACCGAGGCCTGCTCCCTTGAGCGCGCCGGTCGTCGCCTTGACCTCGTTGGAGCCGGCTGGGCCGACGACGCCGAGGACGCTGGAGTTAGAGCCGAGCGCCTGTGCGCCCTTGACCGCCTCGGCCGTTCCGTTCGCGGCGCCGAGCTGCGTGTCCTCGTTGACGAACTTGATCTTGGTCTTGTGCGTGCGGTTGTACTGATTCTTGTAGAAGTTGGCCCAATGGACCTGGTTGATACCGATCGACGCGGCCGGGCCGGTAAACGGCGCCATCAGGCCGATCGAACGGGTCTTGCCGCACTTGATGAGCGCACTGCCGGCCTTTGCCGGTGCGGCCGCTCTACTGGGAGATTTGGTCGACCCCAGAGCGGCCGTCGCCAGCGCGGCCACTCCTGCCGCGAGAACCGCGGCGACTACGAATTTCCTCATGCTGTTGCCCTCCTGTTGATTGCCCGTGCCCTGATTGAGACTCCAACCCCGGTCATTCGTTTGCCTCGTACGCGCGCGAAGCGGGATCGCCGGCGGGATGGAACACCGCGACGACCTTCATCGGCGTGTTGCCGCCGTTCTCGAGCGAGTGCTCGCGGAGCGGCGGCAGATGGATGCACGTGCCGGCGGAAACGGGCTCGTGCTCTCCGTCGATGTGCAGCGTCCCCACCCCCTCGAGGACGTAGATCACCTCGTCGTAGACGTGGCTGTGATCCGGGGCGCGCCCCGGAGCGATCACGCCGAAGAACTGCGTCAGGTCGCGGCAGCCGACCTCGTCGGTGACGAGGTAGCGGAACTCGCGGTCGCCGCTGGCCGGCAGTGACGGCTGGTCGGCGTAGCGAACGGTCCGGGGGCCGGTGGGAGGAGCGCCGTTCTCGTTCGGCGCCGTCGCCGAGACGAGCAGCAGCTGCTCCGGCCCCGGGTTCTCCACCTCGTACGACTCGCCCGCCGCCACGTAGGCGCCCGTCATGGGCTCGAGCTCGTGCGCCTCGCCGCCCACGTGCAGCAACCCATGCCCGGAGACGGTGTAGATGATCTCCTGCACGTCTCCGAGCGCTCGTGCCTGGGAGCGCCCCGGGTCGTAGCGCGTGACATGGAGCTCGAGCCGTTCCGAGCCGAGGTTCGAGTCGATAGCCACGGCGCGTTCGGCCGTAGTCGCCCTCCGCGCGCGTCGGCTGGAGGTCTTCTGGCGCGATGGAATGGCCCCGCATCTAGGCATTCTCACACGTTCGGCGCCTCCGCTCCAAAGTACGCTCACGAACGTGGACTATCGCCAGCTGGGCCGGGCAGGCCTCGAGATCTCCCGGATCGGGCTCGGCTGCGGAAACTTCGGCGGGGTCGGCTCGGCGCCGGAGCTGTTCGGCCAGGGGGAGAGCGAGGCCGAGGCGCTCGCGCTGATGGACGCTGCCTGGTCGGCGGGGATCACGTTCTTCGACACCGCCGCCTCCTACGGCGGCGGCCGCAGCGAGCGCTGGGTCGGCAAGTGGCGCAGCGAGCGCGGCGCGCCCGTGCTGCTGAGCTCCAAGGTCTACTGGTCGGTCAGCGGCGATCCCGGCGATCGAGGGCTCTCGCGGGAGCGAATCCTGCGCGAGATCGAGGGCAGCCTCGAACGGCTGGGCGTCGAGAGGCTCGATCTCTACCTGACCCACGAGCCCGACCCGGAGACGCCCATCGAGGAGACCCTGCGCGCTCTCGACGAGCTCGTCCGCGCCGGCAAGGTGCGGGCGATCGGGGCGAGCAATCTCTCGGCGGCGCAGCTCGAGGAGGCGCTCGAGACGAGCGACCGCCTCGGCCTGGCCCGCTTCGGCTGGGCCCAGAACGAGTACAGCCTGCTCCAGCAGGACGCGAACGGCGTGCTGTCGGTCTGCGAGCGCGAGGGCCTCGGCTTTACGCCGTTCAGCCCGCTCGCCGGGGGCTGGCTGACCGGAAAGTACCGGCGAGGAGAGGGCTACCCGGCGGGCTCGCGGATGACCCTGCGCCCGGGCCCCTACGAGGCCCTGGCGAGCGACGAGACCTTCGACGCGCTCGAGGCGTTCGAGGCGGCGGCCGCAGAGCGCGGGGTCGAGCCGGCGGTCCTCGCGACCGCCTGGGTGCTCTCCGATCCGCGCGTGACGGCCCTCGTGGTCGGCCCACGCAACTCGAAGCAGCTCGACTCGGCGCTCGAGGCCCTGTCGCTGCCGCTCTCGCCCGGCGAGCGCGACGATCTGGCGGGGCTCTTCGCCGTGATCCCGCTCGAGGAGATCCGGCAGGCCCGGGAGACGCTGGCCGGAAGAGTCCTGCGCACGCCCCTCGTCCGGCTCGACGACGGGATCTACCTGAAGCTCGAGAACCTGCAGCCGATCGGCTCCTTCAAGCTGCGCGGGGCGCTGAACGCGATCAGCGCCGCTTCGCCCGAGGAGCTGCGCGCGGGCGTGATCACGGGGAGCGCGGGGAACATGGGCCAGGGTGTCGCGTGGGCCGCGCGCGAGCTGGGCCTGCCGTGCACGGTGGTCGTGCCCGACAACGCCCCGGAGGCGAAGCTGGCCGCGATCGAGAGGCTGGGCGGCCGGATCGTGAAGGTGCCGTACGAGCGCTGGTGGCAGACGCTGACGGACTCCGCCTACCCCGAGCTCGCCGGCTTCTTCGTCCACCCGGTGCAGGACCAGCGGGTGATGGCCGGCAACGGGACGATCGGGCTCGAGCTGCTGGAGGATCTGCCCGAGCCGGACGTCGTGGTCGTGCCGTTCGGAGGCGGCGGCCTCAGCTCCGGCATCGCGAGCGCGGTCAAGGCGCTGCGGCCGCAGACGAAGGTCTACGCGGTCGAGCCGGAGACCGGAGCGCCGCTGACCGCGGCGTTCGCAGCCGGGGAGCCGCAGGAGATCGACTTCCGCGCCTCGTTCGTGGACGGCGCGGGCGGGCCCGCTGTCCTGCCCGCGATGTGGCCGCTCGTGCGGGAAGTGCTCGACGGGGCGTTCGCGATCTCGCTCGACGACACCGCGGAGGCCGTGCGCGTGCTCGCCCGGCAGGCGCGGGTGGTCGCCGAGGGAGCCGGCGCGCTTGCGCTCGCGGCGGCGCTCACCCGCCGCGTCGAGGCCGAGACCGTGGTCTGCATCGTCTCCGGCGGGAACATCGACGCGGCGAAGCTCGCGACGATCCTGAGCGGCGGGACCCCCTAGTTGGGAGGGCTTGACGAAATACCGACTGTGTCGCCGGGCCGCGCTGCTCGCCACCGGCTCCGCCCTGGTTACGCAGTCGCGCCCGTACCTTCCAGGTACGAACGCTCCCTGCGTCCTTGCCTCGGAACGATCAGCGCACCCCGGCGACGAGCGCTAATCCGCCAAACCCTCCTAGCCGGTTACCACTTCGAGCGGCGCCCGCGGCGGCTCGTGTAGACGAGCTTCGCGGGAGCCGAGCGCATGCCGGCCTGCTCGAACTGCTCGCGGTGGCCGAGGCGGCGGGCGACTCGGCTCGTCTCCGCCTGCTGCTCGGGAAGCACGAACGTGACCGCGGTGCCGCTTCGGCCTGCGCGTCCCGTGCGGCCGGTGCGGTGGACGTACCCCTTGTCCTCCTCGGGTGGGTCGAAGTTGATCACGTGCGTCACGTCGTCGAGGTCGAGGCCCCGCGCGGCGACGTCGGTGGCGACCAGGGTCTCGACCTTGCCGCTCTCGAAGCGTGAGAGCGCGCGCTCGCGGGCGCTCTGGGACATGTCCCCGTGCATCGCGACCGCCCGCACGTCGTGACGGGCGAGCTTCTGAACGAGCCGGTCGGCGCCGCGCTTCGTGCGGACGAAGACGAGGGTCGAGCCTGACGATCGGATGTGCTCGACGAGCGTCTCGACCTTGGTGTCGGCTGTCACCGGAACGAAGTGGTGCGCGATCTCACCGGGCTGCCGCGTCGTGGAGAGCTCGCCTTCGATGTGCGAAGGGCTGTTCGTATAGGCACGCGCCAGCTCCCCGACCGTGCCGTCGAGCGTGGCCGAGAAGAACATCGTCTGGCGGTTGCGCGGGAGCCGGCGCACGAGCTTGTCGACCTGTGGCTGGAAGCCCATGTCGAGCATGCGGTCGGCTTCGTCGAGGACGAACGAGCGCACCTTGCTCAGGTCGACGAGCCGGCGTGTCGCCAGGTCCTCTAGGCGACCCGGGGTGGCGACGAGGATGTGCGCGTCCTTGATGCGCTTGGCCTGGGAGCGGATCGGGATGCCGCCGTAGGCGGCCGCGACGCGAAGGCCCTTGGCCACCGCGAGCGCCTCGAAGGCCTCGGTCACCTGGGCGGCGAGCTCGCGCGTGGGCACGAGCACGAGCGCCGAGGGGCGCCCGTCGGCGGGCGTCGTCCGCTCGACGATCGGGAGCGCGAAGGCCAGGGTCTTGCCCGAGCCGGTGGGGGAGCGGACGAGGACGTCCAGCCCCTCGAGCGCGTCCGGCAGGACGAGCTCCTGGATGCTGAAGGGATGGTGGATCGCGCGGGCTGCGAGCGCTGCCACGACGGGCGTGGACACGCCGAGCTCGCGGAAAGACTGGTTCGACATGAAGTTCGACTCCTTACGGGTTCGAGACTTGCCTACCTCGAAACACCCGAAGGAGGAACGAGAAGCTCATCTCACCGGCCGGCGGGATTGCCAACCGTGCACACACGGTAGCAGCGATACCCTGGGGTGATGGCGAAAGACAAGCCCGAGCCGCTCACGCGCGCCCAGAAGACCCAGCTCGAATCGGAGCTGGCGGAGCTCGAGGGCCCCAGGCGGGCCGCGATGGTCGAGGCGATCGCCACGGCCCGCAGCTTCGGCGACCTCTCCGAGAACTTCGAGTACCACGCCGCCAAGAACGAGCAGGGCCTGCTGGAGCGCCGGATCACGATCCTGCGCGACCGGCTCGACCGCGCCGTGATCGTGGACGAGACCGCTGCGACGGGCGGCGTCGTCGGAGTCGGCTCGAAGGTCGAGGTCGAGGACGAGCAGGGCGCGACGATGGACATCGAGATCTCGAGCGTGGGCGGGGTCTCGCCCGACTCGCCGATGGGGAAGGCCCTGATGGGCGCGAAGCCCGGCGACGAGGTCGTGATCGAGGCGCCGAAGGGCGCGTGGCGCGCGCGCATCGTTTCCGTCACCTAAGCCCGCCCTAATGCTTGGGTAGCACGTAGAAGGCGATCGCCGAGTACTGGCAGGCGACCGCGACGATCACGAGCGCATGGAAGACCTCGTGATAGCCGAATACGGCTGGGATCGGGTCGGGCCTGCGGAGGGCGTACACGAGCGCGCCCGCCGTGTAGGCGATCCCTCCCACGACGACCAGCACGGAGCCGGCGACTCCGACTCCGGCGACGATCTGGGGGAACGCCACGACCGCGACCCAGCCGAGCGCGATCCCGATCGCCGCCGATAGCCACTTGGGACCGTCCACCCAGAGGAACTTGAGCGCGATCCCCGCCGCGGCTCCGACCCAGACGATTCCCAGCACAATCGTCCGCCAGCTCCCTTCGAGCACCAGCAGGCCTACGGCAGTGTAGGTGCCGGCGATCAGCCCATAGATCCCGGCGTGGTCGAGGCGCCTCAGCCAGCGGCGCTTCGCGTCCGGCCAGTGGACGCCGTGGTAGAGGGCGCTCGCGCCGAACATGGCCGCGGCGCTGGTTCCAAAGGCAATGGCGGCGACCCTGCCCGCGCCCGTGTCGACCTCGAAGGCCAGCACGACAGCCAGCGGAAGCGCCAGGAAGAATGCGATGCGATGGGAGACGCCCCGAAAGCGGGGCCGTACGTCGCTAACGACCGCCACGGTGGCGCAGGCGAGCTCGTCGCGGAGCCTCGTCCGGGACGAACACGACGTTCTGGGCTTCTCGCCCCGTGTCGGTGACGACGATGTCGAAGCTGACGATCGCAGTGGCACAGCGGCCCTTGGGCCGCTTCCCGTCCGCGAAACCGGGACCGAGCACGGAGAGACGCTCGCCCTCGTCGGTCTCGATGAACCCGAGATCCTTGACTTCGTTGAACCAGAGCATCGTTCCTCGCATCGCTTGCCTTCCCGCCGGGGTGTCCTTGTCGGAGCTGAACGGGTAGATGGAAGGCATCGAGCCACCCAGGTACGCGCTCTATTGGGCCAATCCAGCCTAGCACCGGGGCCGCCCGGCGCCGCGACCGCCTGCCGGCGATCGTGACTGCTACCCCATTTGGGGGGATCTGTGGAAACCCCGGACGTCCAGACCGTCCCTTCGGCCGTTTCGGCCCAATCGCCCGGCTCCTACAGTGCGCGTGCGGCGAGAGCGGTCGCCGAGTGCTCTCCAACCTCCCGGCCGCTCTTGCTCGCCTACTCACGAGGCGCCGGCGCGATTCGAGCGAGCCGGGCGACCCTTCTCTGCGGCTCATATCGGGGCACTAGGCGGCCCTAGCACCCACGGGAGAGGGAGATCAAGGCACCCGGCTCCCCGTCTCGTTCGGGCCTCGCCGCCGGTGCCCTTCCACGGGACCGGCGAAGCTCAGATGAGATCGCGCGCCGTACGACGAGGTCGAACCAGCAAGCTCAGCGAAGCTGCCCGTAGGCAACGACGGTCTGTTCGCTCCGAGTGCCTACCGGGTGCAGGAGGCGGTGGCCAAGCCCTGGCCATTCATGGTGAAGCCGTCCGTGGGACCGAACGCCTTCTCGCACGTCTGGGTGAGCTCGTGAACCGTGCCGAGCTCGACCAGCTTGGGCGGCTCGTAGCGAAGCGTTGGTGGCGACTTGCTCATGGAACGGTTCGTCCTTCCTGATACGTACTGCTGTCGCGCTTAACTTTAGGCAGTGCACATGTCCCCGTCTACTAACTCTTTGGCTAGCTCCCGAATCGGCGCCTATGGGCTGCAAATCACGGGAATCGGCGGTGCCGAAGCGCTGCTCGGGCCGGCCGGGGGCGATTGGCCAACCCTCGAGCTGGTGCGGCGTGTCGGCCTCCCGGGCGCCGACCACGACAGCCTAGGGCCAGACCGCGCCTCGTTCCGCCTGGTCGAGGGCGGCGAGGTCGTGATCGACCGCGTCCCGGGACGGGCCACGTTCACGACGAGCGGGCCGTTGAGCGACGACGAGCTCGTGCACCCCTACCTCGGCCTCGCGGCGGCGGTGATCTCCCGGTGGGTCGGCCGCGAAAGCTTTCACGCGGGAGCCTTCGAGGCGGCCGGCGGCGCCTGGATCGTCGCGGGCGACAAGGGCGCCGGAAAGAGCGCACTCCTCGCCTCGCTCGCACTCCGCGGCCAGTCCGTCCTGGCCGACGACATCGTCGTCGTCGACCGCGGGCAGGCGCTGGCCGGCCCTCGGAGCATCGATCTGCGCGCCGACACCGCAGAGGCGCTCGGCGTGGGGGAGAATATGGCCGTCGCGCACGGCCGTGAGCGGTGGCGCATGGCCCTCTCTGCTGCGGAGCCGTCGCTGCCGATCCTCGGTTGGATCTTTCCGGCCTGGGCCGAGGGGCCCCCTACGCTCGAGCCGGTTCCTCCGCGCGACCGTCTCGTGCGCCTTGCAGGCAGCCGCGTCCTCAGGATCGCGACAGAGCAGCCCGAGGTGCTGGTGGAGCTCGCAGCGCTACCTGCGTGGGAGCTCCGGCGCGTTCGCGACTGGGATTGGCTCCCTGGCGCGCTGGACCTCCTGCTCGCCACGCTCGAGGGCTAGCCAGCTCGACTGCAGCTGCGTGAACGTGCGCCCTATCGGCTGCGGCGAGCGCCAGTGCCTGCGGAGCCGAGGGATGTCGACGACCTCCTCGTCGGCGCCCTCACCAGCCCACGACGCGGCGAACGCGCGGCTGTGGGTGCTGAAGAACGCGCCGTCGAAGCTGCTCTTCGTCGGGCGCGCCAGGACCTCGTCGGGCAGCAGCGCGCCGACGACCGCTCGCAGGGAGCTCTCCCGGTCGGCGTCGGCCGGGTGCGCCTCGGCGAAGGCCGAGAGGAAGCCGACGTCCGTGAAGGGATGGACGAGGAGCGCGTCCTCGTCGGCGGCCAGCAACTCGAGGTTGTCGAGGCCGACCCTGAGGTAACGCAGGCGGCTGCACCAGCGGACGTGATCGCGCCAGCGGAGAGGCTCTCCGGCCGCGAAGGAGGCCCACTCGCGGACCACCGCGGCCTGTGCCCGCGGCCGCAGCCATCCGTCGAGCGGCACTCCTCTGCGCAGGACTCTGCGCCGGACCGTCCGCGGCGCCAGTCCGAAGCCGAGCCGCAGCACGTCGCGAGGAACCGGGTTGACCGAGCCCGAGAGCAGCAGCGCGGTCCGGCGCCGCCGTGAGGTGCCGAATGCCTCGTCGCCGCCGATCCCGGTCAGGAGCGACCCGCCGTGGGCAGCCTCGAGCAGCGGGCTATGGAAGTGGACGTTGCAGGGCCAGAGCAGACCGTGCCGGCGCAGCGCCGCCGTGGCGACCGGCCCGACGCAGTCGAGCTCGTCGCCGAACTCGAGCCGCAGCCAGTCGTCGAGGTCGAGGGCTCGGACGACCCGCTCCTGCCAGTCGGATTCCTCGCTCTCGGGCACGTCGGGGAAACGGTTCGTGGCGGGGACGGGCAGCGGCAAGCCCTCGCGGCGCGCGACGGCAGCGGCGACCGCCAGGACGGCCGACGAGTCGCGCCCGCCCGAGAAGCTGACGAGGCACGGTGGCCGCTCGAGGGCGCGCCGCACGGCGCCCTCGAGGGCCTCCAGGGGGCTTGTCTCCTCCCGCCGCCCCGCGGGTGGAAGTCGCTCGGGATCGAGGCCGAGGACGAGCCCGGATGCCACTTCGAGTTGCGTCAGGAGCTCGATCACGGCGCGGGAACCCTGCTCAGCTCTCGATAGGTTCGCCAGGGCTCTGCGGAGTCGCCGTCGAGCCAGGCGTGGGCGCGGAAGTTCGCCGCCGAGCCGGAAACGCCGATCACGACGTCCTGAGACCGTCCGTGCGCGGCGTGCCAGCGCTGCAGGACGAGAGCCCGCTCGAGGCAGCTCGTGGGCCAGCGGTCCAACGCGGTCAGCACTCCGCGGACGGCGCTCTCCGGGACCGCCGGCGGCGGTGGGAGCTCGAGGTGCTCGATCCCGCTCCTGCGGAGCTGCCGGCGTGCCTGGCTTCGCGCTCTGAGCGACCAGGCCGCCGCTCGGAGCGCGGGAATTCGGCTTCGCATCAGGCCTCCTCGAGCAACTGTCGCGCCTCGAGCTCGGCGACGAAGGCGTCGACGTCCGCCGCCGCGCTCGCCTCGTCGACGTCGAAGGTCGAGGTGAGCGCCTGCACGAGCTCCCCACGCGTTGCTCCCTTGGACAGCGCTTGCCAGAGCACCGCTCCGCTCGTGTTCGCCGAGAGGTACTTCGAGGAGGCGGCGTCCAGGGCGACGACCTCGCCGTCGGTCTCCAGCCAGGTCACGCCCTCGCTCCGAAGGCGGAGCGTCTTCACGACTCCGGCTCCTCGCCGGTGGGCGTCCAGTCCGCGGCAGCGTCCCGGATCGCGAGCTCGTGCCGGTGGTCGGAGAGCCCGACGAACGGACTGCGCAGAGCGTGCCGGACGCGACGGAGCTTCACGCGCCAGGACTCGCCCGGCGCGGGTCGCGCTCCCCGGGCGACGGCGCGCGCGCTCGCCGCGAGCGCCTTGCGCGGAGGCAGCGCCGAGAAGGCCGCGAGCCAGCGCTCGAGGTGGGATTCGAGCACCGTCCGCTCGCGCGCGCGGGCCAGGTTCCGCGCCCAGGTGTGCATCGGGAACGAGCCGCCGCCGCCGAGCAGCACGCCGTCGGCGGCCTTTCGTGTGGTCGTCCACACCCGCTCGACGCCCCAACCGCGTGCGAGTGAGCTCAGCTCGCTCGGCTCTACTCCATCCGCCATCAGCGCGACGTCGAGCAGGTGGGAGATCCGGGCAAGCGGCTCGTGGGCCCAGGAATGGACTGCCAGCAGCAGCGCGTGCTCGTGCGGGCCCAGAGCGAGGATTCCGCTCAGCCCGGTCGCCGAGGGCACGGCGCTTGACAGGAGCTCGTCGGTGGGCGGCGGCTCGAGGCCGTCGATCCACTTCGGCCGGTCGTGCACCTCGACGGCGACGGCGAGCCCCGGTGCCACCAGCGGGCGCAAATGGTGGATGTCGACATAGAGCCGCGGGTCGCCGACCGGCCGGAAACCGGCGGCGAGCAGCGCCTTCTGCGCCTCGGCAGCGTTGTCCACGAGCAGGTCGAGGTCGCTGTAGGCACGCGTCTGCGGCGACGGGTAGAGGGCAGCGAGCTCCGGTCCCTTCATCACCGCGACCCGGCCGGGCCAGGCTGTGCGCACGCGCTCCAGCACGAGCGGTGCCGTCAAGGTGACCGCCGCCGCCAGCTGGTCGTCGTGGCGCAGCTGCTCGGGGATCGGCCTTCCGAGCTCACGCCATCGCTGGGCCGCGAGCAGCTGCAGGCCGTGCCTGCGCAGGTCCTGGATGGTCGGCGCCCGGTCGATCAGCCGGTCGACTCCCAGCCAGATGCACTCGGCCCGGTCGTCGGAGGCGGGCTTGGGTGCGGTCGCCAGGCCTCTCATCGTCAGTAGAGCCCCAGGGTTCCGTTGCGGCGCTCCCTGGCCAGGGCCCACCGGAATGCGCCGAGGCCGACCACGAGCGACACGACCGAGAGCGGGATCAAGAGCGCCATGTCGGAGGCGAACCCGGCCCAGGGGGAGCTCCCGATCAGAGCCGTCCTGATGCCGTCCATCGCGCGGGCGATCGGGTTGTAGGTCGAGAGTCGCTCGAGCCAGGCCGGAACGAGCGTGAGCGGGAAGTACGCGCCGGAGAAGATGCCGAGAGTGACGGCGCCGAGCCCCACCAGGCCGGTTCCGCGGCGGAAGGTGAGCGTCAAGGCGGCACTGAAGATCCCGAGCCCCCACACGAACGGGATGAAGACCAGCAGCGTCAGCATGGCGGGCGCGACACCTGCAGCGTGGAAGTCGAGCCCGAAGGCCACCGCCACGACGAGCAGGAAGAGAAACGTCCGCACCGGCACGTACAGGAGGTCGAAGAAGACCGAGCCGAGCTGGATGGTGGACGGTGCCGTCGGCGTCATCAGGATCGACTCGAGCGTCCCCATCAGCTGCTCTCCCCGGACGGCGAGCGCAACGCGGCCGAGCCCCAGGAGCAGGAATGCGCTGACGCCGATTCCGACGGCCGTGAACTCCATGTACGAGGCCCGCGTCCCGTCGAAGGTCGGGAGCGAGGCCGGCAGAATCATCAGGCCCACGAAGTAGAACGTGATCGTCTGGAGAGCCAGGTTGAGCAGGTCGCTCACGAACGCGAAGCGGTAGCTCCAGGCGACGAGGAAGTCGCGGCGCAGGAACGCCGGCAGCTTCACGATCTCGCCGGTGACGACGTGCAGGCGTGCGGTTGCGGCGGCCGCGGTCATCCGTTGCTCCTCGCGAGCGAGACGAACGCTTCCTCGATCGCCGAGCTCTCGAGATGGCAGGACACGATCTCGACCCCGGCCCCGGCGAAGCGCGTGAGGGCGTCGCCGAGAATCGCCGCCTCGGAGAGCCCGAGCACGAAGGCATCGCCGGACGCCTCGATCGAGCCCAGCGGCCCGAGCGCACGTTCCAGGGTCCCCAGCAGCTCCTCGCCGTGGGTGCCGTTCTGAAGCTGGAGCACGTACCGGTCCGGCTGAGCGCGGGCGATCAGCTCGGGGACCGTGCCCGCGAAGGTCACGCGCCCGTCGCCCAGGACCGTCACCTGGGTCGCGAAGCCTGCGATCTCCTCCAGGCGCTGTGTGGCCCACACGACCGCAGCCCCGCGGGAGGCGGCGAGGGCGACGAGGCGCCTGACGCGCCGTGCGCCCTCCGGGTCAAGGTCGTGCGTCGCCTCGTCGACGAGCAGGATCGGCGGCTCGCTCAGGAGAGCGCGCGCGACCGAGAGCCGCTTCTGCATGCCGTGGGAGTAGAGGCCGACCTTCCTCGAGCCCGCCTCGGCGAGCCCGACCTGGGCCAGGAGCGTCTTTGCCCGGGCGATGGCCGCCGTGCGGCGCAGTCCGTGCAGGCGCGCGAAGAACACGAGGTTCTCCAGGCCGGAGATCCGGAGGTAGAAGCTGCGGTCGCCGGAGGGAATGAAGCCGATCAGCCGACGCAGCTCCTGGGGCGAGCGCGAGGCGTCCATCGAGAGCACGGTCACGTCGCCGCTCGTCGGGGTCAGCAGCCCCGTCAGGGTGCGAATCAGCGTCGTCTTGCCGGAGCCGTTCGGGCCAAGGAGCGCGTGGATCTCCCCGGGGGAGACTGCCAGCGAGACGTCGCGCAGTGCGATCTTGTTCCCGTACGCGCGCGTGACGCTCTCCAGCGCGAGCGCGGGCGACGGGCGAATGGCCTCGTTTGTGCCCAGCGAACCTCCCTTGGGACCATGATGCGAAGCGCCCGAGAGAGGGGCAACTCACCGAATGGCTAGGTTTCTGCTCCGACGGGTGTAGACGGCACCGACGCCTCGGTGCCCAGGATCCGGTCGAGCACGGACGCGAGCTCCTGGGTCAGCGCTCGGCGCTCATACCGCGCGAGAACGGATGCGTCGGCCTGAGGCGGGGAATCGCCCCGTCGAAACCGCTCGACTTGCCCCCGAACCACCCGCTTCATCCCGTCGGAATCGGAGGGTCGGCATAGATGCGCGGTTCCGATCTCCTCGAGGAGGTCCCGTGCATCTCCGTCCGGAACGCCGGCCAGGATCGGCCGGCCCGAGGCCACGTACTCGTAGGTTTTGGCAGGAGTGATGCTTGCGCGCGTGCCCGGCTGGAGATCCTGCATCGGCAGGAAGAGCAGGTCGGCCGACCGGATCAGGCCGATCGTGTCGGCATGCGGCAGGAAGCCCCGCAGCTTGACCGCGGGCTGATGGGCCGCCACCGCTCTGTCGCTGTCCGACAGCACGCCCGCGAGGTGGAGCTCGATCAGCCCCGCGAGCTCCGGCTCCTCGTCGAACAGCTGGTCGAGGGCTTTTGTCAGGTAGACGTGCGAGCGCGTGAGGAAGTCGACCTCTTCGGCGGTGCCGCCGAGGATCTTCTTGGCAAGGGACGTCCGGCGCTGCCGCTCGCCCCGCCCGGTGTGCATGGAGCCGGTGTGAACGATTCGGAACGTCTGGTCTGTCCGCGGCGGCGGCGGGCCCGCGAAGTCGGAGGCGTCGAAGCCGTTGGTGATCGAGACGACGATCCGGCTGCCGAGCTCCGGGAATGCGCGCAGGAGCTTGGCCGCCGACTCGGGTGTGTTCATGACGATCGCCTCGGCGGTTCCGAGCAGCCGGCGCATGCGGCGAAGGTCGACGGCGCGGTGGACGCGCGTGGGGTACACCCACATCTCGTCCAGCGCCCAGGGATCCTGGAGATCGGCTACCCATGGCGTGCCGAGGGCTTTCGAGAGCCGCGCAGCTGTCTCCGCGGTCTCGTACGGGGCCACATCGGCCAGGATCAGCTCCGAGTCGCCCGCGACCTCACTCGCCAGCTCGTAGGAGCCGTGCAGCCACCACTTCAGCTGCGGCGTGCGGAGGTCGAGCCAGCGCTTCCCACGGTCGCGCCACGTCGAGCTCGGCGCAGGCTCCGGGCCGGGAACACGGTGGATCGTGAGCCCTTCCCGAACGAGCGATGTGTCGGTTGGAGTCCAGCGGCCGTCGGTGGTTCCGGGTCCGGTGACGATCACCGGCTCGTAACCGAACTGCGGCAGGTAGTCGGCGAAGCGCCGGTAGCGCTGCACGCCGGCGCCGCCGATCGGCGGGAAGTGGTAGGCGAGGCACAGGATCTTTCTCACCCGGTCGCCCCTCGCACGCCCGCGAGCACAGAGAACCGGCCGGTCTCCACCGTTGCTCGTCCGATAGTCGCCCGAACCCGACCCACGGCCCCAGTGTAGAAAGCCTGCTCTCGCGCTCCGCCCGCCGGAGGTACAGGGTGCCGCCGATGGCGGCCTCCGCAGGCGCCTCCCGCACACGGACGATCCACAGCCAGTGCGTTGCAGTCCGCCTCGAGGGCGTTTCCTCCCCGTTCGGTAAGCCCAGACTAGCCGGACGCGGGTCGTCCTAAAGCGGCTTCCTTCCTAGCATCCGGAGCGGTCGGGCATTGGCCTGAAGGTCATGGGGAGGAACAGACGTTGAGCGGAGCAATTGCCGAGCGCGTGCGCGAGGGACCGTCCGGCACGGATGGTGCGCATCGGCGCGCCAACGTCCTCGGCTGCCGGATCGACGCCGTCACGCTCGAGGAGGCCGTGGCGATCGCCGAGGAGGCGATCGAGCAGCGCAGGCCCTGCCAGCACGTCGCGATCAACGCGGCGAAGCTCGTGCGCTTCCAGCATGACGAAGAGCTGCGGCGCGTGATTCGTGGGTGCCAGCTCGCGACTGCCGACGGCCAGGCGATCGTCTGGGCCGGGAAGGTCCTAGGCGAGCCGCTGCCGGAGCGCGTGACCGGCATCGACCTGATGCACGCAGTCCTCGAGCGGTCGAGCGAGCTCGGCTACGGGGTCTACGTTCTGGGTGCGAGGTCCGAGGTGCTCGAGCGCGCGCTCGTGGCCGTCCAGACGGAGTTTCCTCACCTGAGGCTCGTCGGCGCCCGCCACGGCTATTTCCAGGCGGACGAGGAAGCGGCGATCGTCGAGAGCATTCGCGAAGCAGCGCCAGACATCCTGTTCGTCGCGCTCGAGACACCGGCGAAGGAGCTCTTTCTCGCGAGGCACCGCGACCGGCTCCAGGTGCCGTTCGTGATGGGAGTTGGCGGCGCCGTCGACATCCTCGGCGGCGTCCGCCGACGAGCTCCTCGCTGGATGCAGCGGCTGGGCCTGGAGTGGGCGTTCCGGCTGGCCCAGGATCCGCGCCGGCTTGCCGGCCGCTACGTGGTCGGCAACACGCGCTTCACCTGGCTGGTCGCGCGCGAGCTCGTGCGCAAGCGGGTGGGCCGATGAGCAAGGTCGTCGCGCACGTCGTCGGGGCACGACCCAACTACATGAAGATGGCGCCGGTCTACGCGGCGCTCGCGCAGCGAGGCCTCGTCGATCAGTACCTCGTCCACACTGGCCAGCACTACGACGTGCAGCTGAACGACGTCTTCTTCGCCGAGCTGCCGCTGCCCGAGCCCGACGTGATGCTCGAGGTCGGCTCCGGCTCCCATGCCGAGCAGACCGCCCGCGCGCTGGTCGGGCTCGAGGAGACCTTCCTCCGGATCAAGCCGGATCTCGTCGTCGTGCCGGGCGACGTCAACTCGACCCTCGCGGGGGCGCTCGCGGCGGTGAAGCTCAAGATCCCGATCTGCCATCTCGAGGCCGGGTTGCGGAGCTTCGACTGGGACATGCCGGAGGAGCACAACCGGAAGGTCGCCGATCACCTCTCGAGCCTGCTGCTCGCGCCCTCGCAGGACGCGGTCCGGAACCTCGCAATCGAGGGCATCGCGGGCGACCACGTCGTGCTCATCGGCAACACGATGATCGACTCGCTGTTCACGAACCTGGCCTCTGCGCAGCGCCTCGCCTCCTGGGCGGAGTACGGCCTTCGGCGCGGGCACTACGTGCTGGTTACCCTCCATCGGCCCGCTCTGGTCGACGACCTCGAGCTGCTGCGGCGGACGATCGGGGCGCTGGAGGAGGTGTCTCGGGTGTTCCCGGTGGTGTTCCCGATGCATCCGCGGACGAAGGCGAGGATGGAGGAGGCGGGGATCGAGGTTCCCGGGCGAGTCCACATCACGCCGCCGCTCTCCTACACGACGTTCCTCTCGCTCGAGCTGGGCGCGGCCGCAGTCGCGACCGACTCTGGGGGTGTGCAGGAGGAGACCACTGCGCTCGGCGTTCCGTGCTTCACGCTCCGCGACAACACGGAGCGGCCGGTGACGGTCACCGACGGCACCAACGTCGTCCTCGGCCTCGACCCGAACCGGCTCGCGGAGATCCCGAGCCTGCTCAACGGCCCGCGCGTGCCGCGTCGCCCGCCACTGTGGGACGGCGCCGCCGGGGAGCGGGCTGCAGTCGAGATCGAGCGCACGCTCGGCGTCGAGCTCGCCCGGTCGGCCTAACCCTCAGCGCCGCTCGTCGGCTCCGGCGTCCGCTCGAGAGCCTCGCGGCCTGCGCTGGCCGTCGATGTCGCGCCGCGGGTACCCGGTCTTCCCTGCGTGATTGATGGCGGGGGAGTTTCTCCGCAGATGGAGGTTGAAATGGCCCGGGTGTCGACCTGATGAAGCCAAGATCCCGGACTCTCCGGTCGGTCCGCCCGCACTTGGCGCCCTTCCAGACGTTGTAGGAGTAGCTGACCCCGTTGTCGTAGCAGTTCCAGGGGCTCATCGGGCCGAGGTTGCCGATGAAGCGGTTGTTCAGGGAGACTTCGCCGTTGGGCATCCGCGGCTCCTGCAGCCAGCTGTTGTAGCGGATCGTGCAGTTGGTGCACTCGCGGATGTTCAGGGCGTAGTAGGTCGGCCCGCCGGTGTGGTCCATCGCCTCGTCGAGGAAGTTGTTCTCGATCAGGACGTTGTTGGGAGCGGCGTAGCCGGCCGCCGACTTGGAGTCGCCGGCCAGGTCGTTGGCGAAGTTGATCACGATCGTGTCGCAGCGGCGGAAGACCGAGTTGCGGATGGTGACGTTGTCGGCCGGCTCGACCTGCAGGCACTCGGTGTGGTCGGAGCTCGAGCAGCGGGAGAAGTTCTCGAAGGTATCGCCGTCGAAGAGCAGGTCGTGCGAGCGCTTCAGCTTCGAGCCCATGCTCGAGTCGTAGGCGTTCTGCACCTCCGGGTGGTTGGAGCCGTTGCAGGGGTTGCCGTAGCTCGTCGGGCCGATGCGGCTGTTCAGGAGCGAGACGTGGTCGCAGCTGGCGCAGACGAAGCCGACGTTGCCGCGCACATCGAGGTTGGAGAGCTGCAGGTAGTTGCCGCCTGAGTTCGACGGGCACTGCTGCCCGTCTGAGGGCTGGCCGCAGCCGTTGATGATGATGCTGCCCGTCAGCACCATGCTCTGCACGCTCAGGTGGGTGGCGCCCTTGACCTTGCGGTTGTCGCTCAGGTTGAGGTCGCCGATCGTGACGCGGGCACGCTTCGCCGGTCTGATCACGACGTTTCTCCTCGCGTTCGCCTTCGAGGCGTCGTAGAGAACGGTCTGGTCGCCGTAGGTTCCGCCCGCCGCCTGGATCACCTGGCCCGCACGGGCCACGTGGTAGCCCCGGTTGAACGTGCGGCACGGTGCGCGCTTCGTGCAGGGACCGGCGTCGGATCCCCTCGGCGAGAGGAAGACGCTCGCTTTCCGGGCGGCGGTGGGGTTGGCGCTCGTCGCCGCAGAGCTGGCCAGGAGCGCCAGGCAGCAGCCGATCGCCACTACGGCCGAATAGGCACTTTTCTTGAAAGCGGCTACCCGGATTCGTCCGCCCCCGCATCCGGCCCCGAGCCCTGCGGCCGGCTCTGCCCGTCGAAGTCGCGCGAGGGGTAGTTGCCCGGGTCACCGTGGTTGAGCGCCGGCGAGCCGGGGGCGAGGTGGAGGTCGAAGCTGCCCGGGCTCGAGTTGAGGAAGCCGAGGCTGGAGACGTTCAGGTCGGTCGAGCCACAGGCGGCGCCCTTCCAGACGTTGTAGGAGTAGCTGACCCCGTTGTCGTAGCAGTTCCAGGGGCTCATCGGGCCGAGGTTGCCGATGAAGCGGTTGTTCAGGGAGACTTCGCCGTTGGGCATCCGCGGCTCCTGCAGCCAGCTGTTGTAGCGGATCGTGCAGTTGGTGCACTCGCGGATGTTCAGGGCGTAGTAGGTCGGCCCGCCGGTGTGGTCCATCGCCTCGTCGAGGAAGTTGTTCTCGATCAGGACGTTGTTGGGAGCGGCGTAGCCGGCCGCCGACTTGGAGTCGCCGGCCAGGTCGTTGGCGAAGTTGATCACGATCGTGTCGCAGCGGCGGAAGACCGAGTTGCGGATGGTGACGTTGTCGGCCGGCTCGACCTGCAGGCACTCGGTGTGGTCGGAGCTCGAGCAGCGGGAGAAGTTCTCGAAGGTATCGCCGTCGAAGAGCAGGTCGTGCGAGCGCTTCAGCTTCGAGCCCATGCTCGAGTCGTAGGCGTTCTGCACCTCCGGGTGGTTGGAGCCGTTGCAGGGGTTGCCGTAGCTCGTCGGGCCGATGCGGCTGTTCAGGAGCGAGACGTGGTCGCAGCTGGCGCAGACGAAGCCGACGTTGCCGCGCACATCGAGGTTGGAGAGCTGCAGGTAGTTGCCGCCTGAGTTCGACGGGCACTGCTGCCCGTCTGAGGGCTGGCCGCAGCCGTTGATGATGATGCTGCCCGTCAGCACCATGCTCTGCACGCTCAGGTGGGTGGCGCCCTTGACCTTGCGGTTGTCGCTCAGGTTGAGGTCGCCGATCGTCACCGTTGCCCCGGAGGCCGGGCGGATGAGCACGTTGGCGGGCGCGCCTTCCTTGCTCGCGTCGTAGAGCACGGTCTGGTCGCCGTAGCTGCCGGCCGCCGCTTCGACCACCTGCCCGGGTGAGGCGACGTGGTAGCCGCGGTCGAAGCTGCGGCAGGGCGCTGCCAGGCTGCAGGGGTTGCCGTCCGAGCCTGAGGGCGAGAGGAAGTAGCTGGCCGGGCCTGAGGGCGGAGGCGGCGGTGGCGGTGGATCGAACGGAGGCGGTGGTGGTGGCGGCGGGTGGGGAGGGCCCGGAGGAGGCGGGGGTGCGCCCGGTGGTGGGGGCGGAGCGCCCGGTGCGCCGCTACTGCGCTGGACTGCGAACGTGTAGTGCAACACGAGGCGCCGGCCGCTCTTGGAGACTGCGCGGAGCTCGAAGCGGTAGCTGCTCGCTCCGAGGCCCCTCCAACGCTTGGGCGACGAGCAGCGGGTGAAACGCGGGGCAGTCCAAGTCTTGCGTCCATACGAATGCCGGTAACGCATGCGGCAGCTCGTACGCACGCCCCGCTTGGCCTTCCACGCGAAGACGACCGCGCGGCCGGCGCCGGCATGGGGCGGCTTGGCGGTCAGCTTCGCCAGCGGCGCCGAGCGAAGCGGCGCCGCGCCGGCGCTCATGGCCGCACAGGTAAGAACGGCCGACACACAGGCCGCAACAGAGAGGGCTGGACTTCGGGAACGTCTCGGCAAGGCGTTTGTGGCCGCAGGGGGTGCTTCGGGGGTGTCGCCCGGACCGAAGTGCCGGAGGGTAACAGAGGTGTCGGCGCCTGCTCAGCCCGCTTCGTCCGTCCCCGCGTCCGGCAGATGCGCCGAACCGCTCGAGGTGGGAGTACCAATAGCCATCGAGGCGTCCTGGCCCCCCGATCTACCCGGGGATGATCGTCTGGCCCGTATTCAGATCCGTGTTACCACTGCTGGACCAACCTGCAACGAAGCTGGACGGGTAGTAGGCGCCATACGCGCCCCGCAGGTCATAGTAGTTGTCGCGGTTCAGGCCACCGACGATGGTCCCGCCATAGCGACTTTCAGCTCCGTGCATGACGTAGCTCATGCCAGCGCCGGGCAGCGAGACGACCACGTTGTTGGCCAGGGTCGGGTTGTTGACCTGGCACGGCCCCGAGTTGCAGTAGAACTGCCACCCTTCCCCGTTGCCCGCTCGTGGCTGGTAGGCGGTGTTGTAGGAGATCAGGGGGCCGTTGACCGCGCTGGTGCCGGAGAGCTGCAGCCAGTTCTCGTGCGCTCCCGTGGCGGCACCACCGGGAACCATCGTGTCGATCAGGTTGAACTGCTCGACGATCCGGCCGCCGCCCCCGCCGCCCGACTCGAGCACGCGAGCCGAACCGTTGCGGAACCAGTTGTATCTGAGCACGACGTTGTCCCCGGTGACGAAGGAGGACGGATTGGTACACCCGGCCTGATTGAACTCGTTGTTGACGATCGTCAGGTTGTCGGCGGCGATGCTCGTGTAGTTGACCGGGCAGCCGAAGTGGCTGTTGCTGACGTTCCAGCTGCAGCCGCTGTTGTCGTAGATCGTCTTGTCACCGAACTCCACGCCGTTGATCGTGACGGTGGAGCCCGGCGTGGTGCAGCGCAGCAGGCTGCCCGAGAGGCTCGCTCCGGGGATCGAGGCGCTCGCAATCGGCGTCAGCGCAGTCCCTGAGGGAATCCCCACCGCGTAGTCGACGCCGGCTACCTGCCACGGGGGGCGAACGGCCGAGTTGGCAAAGAGATTGGGGTATTGCGCTCCACCCTGAGGCGCTGGCGGGGGAGGTGGCGGTGGTGGCGGTGGTGGTGGCGGTGGAGGCGGTGGTGGCGGAGGAGGCGGAGGCGGTGGTGGCGGTGGAGGAGGAGGAGGCGGAGGAGCCGCCGACGCAGTCGGGACGGGGGTCGCCAGGTCGGTGGTGATCTCGCTGCCGGTGAGCGCGTGGTTGTAGACACGTACGTCGTCGATGCGGCCGGCGAAGTACTCGCCCCACTTGGCGTTCCCGCCTATTCGCAGTGGATCGGGCGTTGCCGGCATCGGGCCCGACACTGACTGGGTGCCCGCCAGCGAGCCGTTGACGTAGAGGCGAACCGTCGAGCCGTCATACGTCGTCGCCAGATGCGTCCAGGCGTTGAGCGGCACCTGGGAGCTGCCATAGGCTCGCGCCTCCGCGCTTCCGTAGGCCATGCCCAGCGGGGCAGAGGTGTTTGCGCTCGCGTAGAGGGCGTAGGTCTGGCCCGAGGTGAGCCCTGAGGTGTCTTCCTTGATCAAGGCCGTTCGCCAGGTACCGAGCGCGGTCGGGTAGACCCAGGCCTCCAGCGTCATCCCTCCGGAGAGGTCGAGCGACGGCGCATCCGCGACGGTGACCCAGCTGGTGCTGCCGTTGAAGGACAGCGCGCCGGAGCTGTGTCCCAGAGCCGACCAGTTCGTCCCCGAGGTGACGCCGGCGTTTCCCTTGCCGGAGCTGTCGCCGGCGGTCGTGCCGGCGCCCTCGTTGAACGCGAAGGCAGCGACCAGGCCTGTGGGCTCCGGGCACGCCAGGGTCTGCGAGGCGAGCGAGGTCTTCGCGGACGAGTTTCCGGAGTAGTCGTAGGCCTCGACCGCGAGGTCGTAGAGCGTCGCGCAGTCCAGGGCGATGACCGTGAAGCTCGTGGTCTGCGTCGACCCGACGAGCACGTTGTTCCGGTAGATCCGATAACCGGCGACCCCGAAGTTGTCGACGGACGCGGCCCACGCGAGTGCGATTGTCGACGAGCCGCGGTTGGCGACGGTCAGGCCCGGGGGCTGCGACGGAGGCAGGACGTCGCTGGGCGGAGAGAGGACGCAGGCGCTCGTCGAGCCGGTGATGGTGGCCTTGCCAGAGTGGTTCCCGGCCAGGTCGAACGCATCCACGGCGAGCTTGTGCGACGTGCCGCAGGTCAGATTCGAGGCCTTTCCCGAGGTCGTGGTCGTCTTGGAGACGAGTGCGCCGTCGACGTAGAGGTCGTAGCCGGCCACGCCTCGCTGATCGGTCGATGCCCGCCACCGTGCGGCGAGCTGCACCTGGGTCTGCTCGACGAGCGTGAGCCCCGACGGCGTCGACGGGGCCCGGCGGTCGACGGACGTCGCCCTGCTGGTCGAGAGCACGCCCAAGTACCGCGAGAAGGTCTTCTGCTGGCTGCTCCGCGGCGCGATCGCGAGGTCGAGCGTGCTGCTCCCGCTCGCCGCCCTGATCGCAGCGCGCCAGGCCTGAGCCTCGAACGGCTTCCGCAGCGCGAGCAGCGCGACCATCCGGCCCGAACGCGGCCCGCGCAGGACGCGAAGGGCTCCCGGCCCGGAGAGGCGGACGACCACGAGATCGGGGTTACCGGATTGCGCCAGCGACAGACCGGCTCCGTACGACGGCGCGAAGAGCGCGCATGGCCGGCCCGGATGGGCGTGGCGGAAGCTGTCGCACGCCTTCTGCGCGTCGGCAGTCGGGCTCCGCCGGGGGAGAACGAGCGGCTGGAGAACGCGGAGGTGTGCACTCCTGGCCCTGCGGCTCAGCCGTGCGAGCTGGCGCGGGCGGAGGCTCTTGCTGTCCAGGATGACCGTGTTGACCCCGGCCCGCCGCAGGCGCTTGAAGGTCTTGGCCGTGAAGGACGGCTTCCCCGCGACGCCCCAGAGCTCGGGGAGATTCGTCGAAGCTCGTGCGGCCGCCTCAGCGCCCGTCGCAAGGGTCGCCGCAGCCGCGACTGCGAGGAGCGGGAGAACGAGCAGCGTGAGATGGCGGCACTGATGGGGGGCGGCTCCCCTCATGCCGGGGGTATCGGCGTGCGGAACCGGCGGCTCGATGGATCCAATGAGGGATGTCGCCTAACCGGAACCCTTCACCTAGCCGTTCGGTTAGGCAAAGACCGGTCTTGTCGCCGAAAAACACGCTGTCTACGCTGGATGTGTGCCCCTCGTGGACGTCGTTGTCGTGTCCTACAACAGCCGCGAGCATCTGCGCGCGGCCGTCGAGCCTGTGGCGAATGTCACGAATATTCGCGGGATCGTGGTCGACAACGGCTCCTCCGACGGCAGCATCGAAAGCATCTCCGACCTCCCGCTGACGATCATCCGCTCGGAGGCGAACCTCGGGTTCGCCCACGGGTGCAACCTCGGCTGGCGCGCCGGCGATTCGCCGTTCGTCCTCTTCCTGAACCCGGACGCCGCGATCGACCGCGCGTCGGTGCTCCGGCTGGTGCAGGTGACCGAAGATCCCGCCGTGGGGGCTGCGGCGCCGAAGATCGTGGACCCGGACGGCGAGCTCCACCACTCGCTGCGGCGCTTCCCGCGCCTGCGTTCGCTCTACGCGCAGGCGCTGTTCTTGCATCGTCTCTTCCCGCAGTCGGACTGGAGCGACGAGGTGATCAGGACGCCCGATGCCTACGCAGCGCCCGGCTCGCCCGACTGGGTTTCGGGGGCATGCTTCATGGTCAGGCGCGCGGAGCTGGAGGCGCTCGGCGGCCTGGACGAGGGTTTCTTCATGTACTGGGAGGACACCGACCTGTGCCGCCGGCTGCGGCTGCGCGGCCTGGACGTGCGGTACGAGCCGGAAGCGGTCGCGGTCCACGTCGGAGGCGCCTCCGGCGCGCGGTCCGGGCTCGTCCCCGTGCTTGCGGCGAGTCGGATCCGCTACTCGAAGAAGCACCGCTCGCGTGCCGGGGTCGCGGCGGAGCGGCTCGGGATCGCGCTCGGGGCGCTGACGCACATGGTCGTCGCCCGCGGCGGAATCGAGATGCGGGCCGGCCACGCCCGAGCATTGCGGCAGGCGGTCGCTCCGCGGCCGGCGGTCGGTGCCGGTGCTTAGCCAGAGACAACTCGGCGGGCTCGGCTCGGCGTCCGCGAGGCTGCTGCGCGGCATGTACGACCCCGAGACGGCGCTCTTCCCCTTTTCCAGCCGTCTCGGCGGCCGGGGCGTCGAACACACGTTCGACCATCCGCAGACGATCCGCTACACGATCAACTCGCTGCTCGGCCTTCAGCGCGCCGCCCAGAGCGACGCGGAGGATCCGCTTCTGCAGGGGAGCGCCTGGATGGTCGACCGCTTCGTGGAGCTCCACCTCGCACAGACCTCCAACCCTGCCGACCTGGGGCTGCTGCTCTTGCTGCTCGCCGAGGGCGGCCGCGACGAGCAGCTCCTCGGCCACCTCGCCAGTCGGATCTCCGCGACGCTCGAGAGCAGGTCCGCCGGGGCTTTCACGATCCAGGAGCTCGGCTGGATGCTCTGGGGCTCGAGCGTCGCTGCGCGCCTCGGAGCACCGAAGTCCGAGGAGCTCGCGCATCGGGTCTTCGGGCTCGTGGACGAGCGCTTCGTCGACCCCGAGTCGCTGCTCGCCCGCCACAACCTGAGCCGTCATCGCAGCCGCGTCGTCTCGTTCGGAGGGACGGTCTACTTCCTGCGGTCGGTCTACGAGTACGGGATCCTGTCTGGAGCCACGCGCCCGGCGCGGCTGTTCGAGAGCGGCGTCAGGGCGATGCTGCAGCTCCAGGGCCCGCAGGGAGAGTGGCCCTGGATGATCTCGGTGCGCTCCGGGATTCCGCTGGACTTCTACCCGGTCTTCGGGGTGCACCAGGACAGCATGGCCATGCTCTTCCTGCTGCCGGCGCTCGACGACGGGGTGGCGGACGTCGAGGGCGCGATCGCGAGCAGCCTCGCGTGGTCGCGTGGCGAGAACGAGCTCGGCGAGCCAATGTACGGGCGCGACCGGTTCTTCGCCTACCGCTCGATCCGCCGCGACCAGGCGCTCTTCCGCGAGCGGCGCTATGCGCGCTCCCTGGCTCGCGCGTTCCTCGACCGGCCGGGGCAGCTCACGGCGGGACGGGGCTTGGCCGTCAACCGCGAATGCCGGTCCTACCACCTGGGCTGGATCCTCTACGCCTGGACCGGGCGGTCCGATCAGCCTGGCCTGGAGGGCTCGTGAGCCTTGCCTACGCGCTGATCACGCCGGCGCGGGACGAGGCCGACAACCTGCGGCGACTCGCCGGCTGCCTGGCCGAGCAGACGATCCTGCCGCAGGCCTGGCTCGTGGTCGACGACGGCTCTACCGACGGCACGGCCGAGCTCGCGCACGAGCTCGGCGCCGAGCTCCCATGGCTACGAGTGCTCTCCTCGGTCGGGGCACGGACAAAGGCGGGTCCGCTCGAGAGCGGGCGCCAGGCCGGGCGCGACATCATCGCCTTCAAGACCGGCCTCGAGGCGCTCGAGAGCGAGCCGGACATCGTCCTCAAGCTGGACGCAGACGTCTCCTTCGCGCCTGACTTCTTCGAGCGGCTCCTGGGCGAGTTCGAGGCCGACCCGAGCCTCGGGATCACCGGCGGCGTGTGCTGGGAGCGCGACGGGGAGACGTGGCAGCCCTACCACGTGACCGGAGGGCATGTTCGTGGCGCGACCCGTGCGTACCGTTGGCAATGCCTTCTCGACGTCTCTCCGCTCGAGGAGCGGATCGGCTGGGACGCCGTGGACGAGATGCGTGCGAACCTCGGCGGCTGGAGCACGCGCAGCATCCAGGACCTGCCCTTCTACCATCACCGACGGCTCGGAGAGCGCGACGGAGCCCGCCGGGAGTGGGAGGCGCAGGGGAGGATGGCGCACTACCTCGGCTATCGCTTCTCGTACCTGGTCGCACGGACACTCTGGCGTGCCCGCACCGAGCGAGCCGCCGTCGCCATGCTGTCCGGGTACGCCGCAGCGGCGTTGCGGCGAGAGCCACGCTGCCCTGCGGACGTTCGGGCCTACCTTCGGCGCGGACAGCGGTTCAGGGAGCTGCCGCTGCGGCTGCGCGAGGCGCTAGGCCGCCCGGCGACGTAGCTGCCGGCGGCCGGGCTCGCGCAACGAGAGCAGCGCCGCGGCGAAGCCGAGCACGAAGAACAGGATGAACGTGACCTGGATGAACGCGAACGAGTCGTACGTGAGCATGCCCGCGGCGTAGGCCGAGATCGAGGCCGCGAGGCCGGCCGCAAGCCAGCCGCGACTCGAGCGATCCTCCTTCGCCACGCGGCCGAGCCGGCCCACGGACGCTACGAACAGCCAGATCCAGGCGATCACCCCCAGCGCGCCGGTCTCGAGCAGCGTTCCGAGCCACTGGTCGTCGAGGATGAACGAGTTCGCCTGCGGTCCGTTCACGACGCGCGTCCCGAATCCCTCCCCCACGATGGGGTGGTGTGACCATTCCGTCAGCCCCGGGCCGAGGTCGGCGAGCCGCCCGCTTCCCCGCGTGCCGGCGCCGGCCTGCTGCTGCGCGACGAGCCCACCCGAGGGGAAGAACGACTTCTTGAACGTGCCGATCGTGCCGGGCACCATCAGGTGGACTGCGACGAGGGCCGGAATGAGGGCCGGCCACAGCTTCTTGACCTCGAGCGGCCGCAGCACCACGTACACGATCAGAACGGCCACGAGCATGAGCACGCTCGTCCTCGAGTAGGTCGCCAGCGAGCCGATCCCTAGCAGGACCGCGGCCACCCACCAGCGGCGCTGCGAGGTTCGCTGCGCGAGGTAGACGGCGAGCGGGATCAGCATCACGAGCGCCGCGCCGAGCGAGATCGGGTGCTGGGCCGACGCGTAGGCCCGGTCGCCACGACCGTCCTGGCCGACGTACACCGTCGCCTGCTCGCGCAGCATCGGCATGACGCGCGTGAGGTGGTCGAAGACGTTGTAGTGCGTGCGCGCCTCCACGACCGTCAGGAAGCCCAGGACCGCGCCTCCGCCCACGAGCATCTTCAGGAGGAAGTCGATCGTCGCCTCCGTCCGCACGACGCTCACGATCAGGTAGAAGACGAGCAGGAACGAGGCGAAGAAGGACAGCTGCTTGACCGCGTCGCTGGAGACGGACTGAATGCGATGCGGGTTCGCGAGCACCGAGCCGACGATCGCGACGACCAGGAGCGCCAGCGGGCCCTCCAAGCCGCTTCGCCGCCACCGCACCCGTTGGTCGCTGAGCAATGAGGCGATCCAGCCCGCGACGATCAGGACGACGAGAAGCCGGTAGGGCTCCATCTGGAAGGGCAGGTGCCCGGGCAGCGCGTAGCGGCGGATCGGGATGAACAGGATCACCAGGATCAGGAGCGCGAGCAGGTTCCGCCAGGCCAGCAGCGAGCGGTACCAGACCGTCCAGATCACGATCGCCGCCGTGAGCGGCGCGACGTTCTTCAGGGGCGCGTCGGCGAAGGTCGCGAGCACGAGCACCGCAAGCGCGCCGAGCACGATCGTGGTGGCGACGATCGGCCCGCGTTCGGTGGAGCCGGCGATTGCGCGCACGGCCTAGGCGGTGCGGCGCGCGGGGGGAACCACGACGGGCTCCTGGTGGTCGTCCAGTGAGCTCTGCGAGACCTCGCGGACGCGAGGCCGAAGGTTCTCGAGCACGAACGCAAGCCCGACGAAGGCGATCATCACCGCGAGGAAGACCGCGACCGGCGTGGTCTTGGAGCGGCCCTTCAGCAGCAGCGGCGGCGTCGCGTGCCTGATCTCCTGGACGACGACGCGCTTGTTCTGCGGGATGCCGTTGGTCGACTGCTCTGCTCGCAGGAAGTCCAAGAACGCGGACGTCGCGCGCTCGGAGACCTCCACCGCGCTCCGCGCGCTGCTCGTCGTCGCTGCGATCGTCATCAGCGGGAGCGGCGGCGCGCTCGAGTTGTTCGGGCTCGCGAGCACCGGCTGCGCCTCGATCACGCCCCGGCGGACGTTCCGGTCGCGCGCCATGATCCGCTTGACCGCGTCGCTCTGGGCGAGGTTCGAGTAGATCGTCGCGAGCGTCGCGTACCGGCTCGGGTCGAACTCGAGCGAGAAGACGGAGCGGCCCCAGGGGAACCCGCGCGGGCTGATGATCAGCGTCGTGTAGCTCTGCCACTGCTCCTGCTGCCGGTACGCGAGCGAGGGCGAGCCGCCCTTGAAGTCGACGCGGGCCAGCGACAGCGTCGCCAGCGCCAACGCCAGCACGAAGCCGATCGCCACGACGATCTTGAACCGCCAGATGACCCTGAAGAAGACCCCGAGATCCACGCTACTCCACAACCTCGTTTCGATGATTTCGCAGGTAGAGCCCGACTGCGGTCGTCCTGTTGGACACGCCGAGCTTCCGGTAGATCGCCGCCAGGTGGAACTTGACCGCGTGAATCGTCACGCGGAGCCGAAGCGCGATCTGCGCGTTGGTCAGGCCGAGCGAGGCGAGATCGAGAACCTCTGTCTCGCGCGGCGACAGCACGTCCGTCGGATCGCGCGGAGCCGCCTCTTGTGCGCCCGAATCGAGCATCACTTCGATGCTAGAGCGGGGTCCGTGAAACGGCTACGCGACAGAGGGCCAGCGTTGTGGCCTCGCTCCTAGCCGATCGGCTAGCGGCAGCCGGGTCGATCTGGCTTTCCGTTCATAGGAACGACCGCCCTGCAGGGCTACGGTGATGAGCGTGGCTGAGCTCGCGGCGAGCGTGATCGTGCCGGTCTGGAACATGAAGGGGCGGGACCATCTCGAGAAGCTCCTGGCTGCCCTGGACCGGCAGTCGCTTCCGCGTGAGCGCTTCGAGATCCTGATCGGCGACGACGGCTCGACCGACGGCTCGACGGAGGGGCTCGAGACGGCGGACGGCTGGGTGCGGGTGATCGCCGGGCCCCGTCGAAGCTCATACGCCGCTCGCAACCGGGCCGCCGCTGCGGCTAGCGGTGTGATCCTCGCCTTCTGCGACGCCGACTGCCTGCCCGAGCCCGACTGGCTCGACGCGGGCATCTCGTTCATCGAGAACGCGGAACGAGAGACGCTGGCCGCGGGGCGAATCCGCTTCCTCGTTCCGGAGCGGCCGACCGTCTGGGCGCTCGTCGACATGGACACCACGAAGGACCACCGGCGCCAGGTCGAGATCGGAAACGCCGAGACGGCGAACCTCTTCGTCCGCCGGGCGTTCTTCGGGGAGCTGGGCGGATTCGACGACTCGCTCCCGGGGCACGGAGACTTCGATTTCGCTCTCCGGGCCGTGGCGGCCGGTGCCAGTCTCGAGTACGCGCCTGAGGTGGTGGTGTGGCATCCCACGCGTGATACGGCCAAGCCGTTCCTGAAGAACTTCTGGAGCATGCATCACTCCTATGCGGTCCGTGAGGTTCGCGCCGGCCGCCGGCCGCTCGGCTTGAAGCTTCGCTGGTGGCTGCCGCCGCTCCACATTCGCTGGCGCCGGAGGTCGGGGCGGTCGCTCGGCCTCGACCGGTGGTGGCTCGACCAGAACGGCGTGACGCCCCGCTTGCGCGACAACGCGAGAGCCGTGCCGATCATCTACCTGCTGATGCCTCTGCTCGGGGGCATCGCGCAGGTGCGCGGCTGGTGGGACGGCCGCGGGCTGCGCGCGACGACGCGTGGCGGCGGTCTCGGTTGAGCGCGGACACGCAGAACCTTCGCTCGCCCGTGCTGCGCGGGCTCGCCTGGAAGGGGACGTCGCAGGTCTTCCTCCAGGCCTCCCGGCTCGTCGTCGCCGTGCTCCTCGCGCGGATGCTCTCGCCGCAGGACTACGGGCTCGCCGCGATGGCGCTCGTCCTGGCCAGCCTGGTGATCGTCTTCTCCGACGTCGCGCTCGGAGCCGCCCTTGTCCAGCGACCCCAGCTGACCGAGGCTGACCGCTCGACCGCCTTCTGGACGAGTGTCGCGGTGGGCGCGATCTGCACCGTGCTCGGCGTGGCTCTGTCGGGTGCGTTTGCGCGGCTCTACGGCGATCCCGCGGTGGGGCCGCTGTTCGCCGTGCTGTCGCTGAGCTTCGTCATCACCTCGCTGGCCTCGACTCACGAGGCGCTGCTCGTCAGGGAGATGAACTTCCGCGGGCTCGAGCTCCGGATGATGATCGCCACCGCCGCCGGCGCGGCCGCGGGCATCTATCTGGCAGCGGCGGGTTACGGAGCCTGGGCGATCATCGGCCAGCAGCTCGCGATTGCGGGAGTCTCCACCGTGCTGCTCTGGTTTTTCTCACCGTGGAAGCCCTCTTTCAGGTTTTCGCGGGCGAGCCTGCGGGACCTCGGCGGCTTCAGCGGCAACGTCTTCGTGCACCGGCTTCTGTACTACCTGCACCGCAACGTCGACAACCTCCTGATCGGGCGCTTCCTCGGCCCCGCGGCGCTGGGTGTCTACGCCTTCGCCTACAACGTGATGCTCGTGCCTTTCAGTCGTATCGCCGGGCCGATGACGGAGGTCCTATTCCCGGCCTTCAGCCGGATGCAGGACGATCGCCCGCGGATGACCGAGGTGTGGGTGCGGGCTGTCCGACTCGTCGCGTCGTTCTCGGTGCCCGCGCTCGTCGGGCTGGTCGTGGTGGCTCCCGACTTCGTGCCTGTCGTCCTCGGCCAGAAATGGGCGCACACGACGATCCTCATTCAGATCCTCGCGTGGGTCGGGCTTCTGCAGTCGCTGCAGACGCTGAACCCCCAGATCCTGCAGGCGCTCGACCGGACGCAGACGCTGCTTCGCTACACGATCGTCTTCTTCGTGCTCCATCTGACCGCGTTCGCGGTGGGCCTGCAGTGGGGAGTCGTCGGCGTCGCGGTCGGCTACCTCATCTCGTCGCTCGTGGTCGAGCCGCTCTTCACCTGGGTGACGGCGCGGGCGCTCGGCGTCTCGCCGCTGGTGATCGTCCGCGGCCTCATGGGCGTGCTGCAAGCCTCGGCGCTGATGCTTCTCGCCGTTGTGGCCGTGCGCATGGCGCTCCTCCAGACGGATGTCGGGCAGGCGCTCCGGCTCGCGCTCGAGGTATCGGTCGGGATTGCGGTGTACGTGCCGTGCTGGATGTGGCGCGCCGGCGACGCTTTCGCAGAGCTGAAGACGTTTCGGCGGCGGACGCGCAGGCCGGCCCCGACGCTGGCACTGGATCCGCCGTCGTGAAGACGGGTGCCCTTGTGGCTGTGGCGGCGGCACTCGCGCTCGGCGCATCCGCCTGCGGCGCCGGCGAGGCGCTGGCCCCGCAGCCGAAGGCCGCAGCGGCATCGAAGTCGCCCTTTCGGGGTCACGAGCTCAAAGACCCTGTGAGCGCCGCCGACTTCGCTCTCCACGACCAGCATGGCCGCCTCGTTCGGCTCTCGGCACAGCGGGGCAAGCTGGTGCTCGTCACCTTCCTGTACACGCACTGCACGGATATCTGCCCGCTCATCGCCGACCACCTCAATGCCGCGCTCGGCCGGATGTCCCACCAGCGATCGGCGGTGCGGGTGCTCGCTGTCAGCGTCGACCCGGTCGGGGACACGCCCAAGGCGGTACACAGCTACGTCTCGGAGCACCACCTCCTGCCCGAGTTCCACTACCTGACCGGGACGCGTGTAGAGCTGGCGAAGGTGTGGCAGTCGTACAACGTGCTGGTGCTGAACCGAAACCCTGAATCCGTCGGCCACTCCGGCTACATCTTCTTGCTGGACCGGTCCGGGAAGGCCCGCGTCTTCTACGGGGCGAAAGCCACCCCCGATCAGGTGGCGCACGACCTGAGGGCTCTGCTCCGCTCGTAGGGGCTTCGGCGGGCTAGCGGCGCCGCGCGACGATCAGCGTGTGATCGCTCGGCAGCTCGCCTGCTGCGATCAGCGCATCCTCGACGTCGAACATGAGCTTGAGGAACCCCGCCGCCTCGGCGTCGCCGTTGATGAAGTGCCCGGCGTTGTCGCCGATCGCCAGGTGCACGATCGTCCCGCCGAGCGGGCGCTCCTCGACCACCTCGAACAGCTCACGCACGTTGGGCAGGATTGCGTCGGACTCGACCGCCTCGGACGGGTCGGTGATGCGCATCCGAAGCCTGCTCGGGCGCTCCACGGGCTGGCAGGCGTGGCCCGTCGCGAAATCGCTTCGCAGGCGGGGTGGCAACAGGGCAAGAAGCGCATTCGCCGCATCGAGCTGGCGGTCCGTCCACTGAAAGGCCCTCGGACCCACGAACTCGCGGACGAACAGCAGGCCGTCGTCCCGCAGCCATTCGCGCGTGCGCTGGAGGATCTTGTCGACCGGGGTGAAGTGATGGAGGGCGTCGTCGAACAGCACGAGGTCGAGGCTCTCAGGCTGCACCTCGACCGTGTACGCGTCGGCGACGTCGAAACGGAGGACATGGTCGAGCTGCTCGCGCCGGGCGAGCTCGCGTGCGGCGTCGATCCTCGTCTGGGCGAAGTCGAAACCGACGATGCTCGAGAACAGGCCCGTACGTGCCCACGCCGCCTCCTTCTCTCCGGTGCCGCAGCCGAGCGAGAGCGCGCGCAGGTTCTTGCGGCCTTGGAGGTGGACCTGGCACACGTAGTCGACGTAGCCGACATCGGGGCTCCCCGAGACCAGGACGTTCTGGCGCTCCAGGATCGCAGGAACGTCGAACCAGTGGATCGGCTTCCCCTTCGTGTGGGCCCAGGCATCCCGCGCCCGGGCGTTGGACCCGGTGGACAGGTGTCGGAGCAGCCAGCGAGGGCTCCGGTGAAGGCGTCGCGCGAACGCCGTGGCATCCCGCCTGTTGACAAGATTGTTCAGCACGGCGGCAAAGAGGTCGAGGCTCGCGTCCTCGGGCTCAAGGCACTCGCGTGCTCATGTCGGATTGAATCTCCGTGGCCGAGAGCGCCCGGTTGTAGACGCGGATGTTGTCGATCAGGCCGGCGAAGTACTCGCCCCAGACCGAGTTGCCGCCGATCCGGAGCACCCCGCTCGAGTTGGGCATCGAGCCGGTGACCGCCTTCGAGCTCACCTGGGTGCCGTTGACGTAGAGCCGCAGCGTCGCCCCGTCGTAGGTGGCGGTCAGGAACGTCCAGGTGTTCAGCGGCACCGCAGCGGTGCCACGGGTATCGAACTCGGTGCTGGTGAAGGCGTGGCCGCTCGGGCGCTGGGTGTCGGTGTTCGAGTAGAGCGCGTAGACGAGCGCGTTCGTGTTCTGCTTGATCAGCACCGTGCGCCAGACGGTGCCGGCGGCGCTCGGGTTGACCCAGCCCTCCAGTGTCATGCCGTTGGTCAGGTCGAGCGTCGTGTTGTCCGCGACCGTCACCCAGCTGCTCGTCCCGTTGAAGCTCAGGGCGCCGCCGTACTTGCCCGTCGCGCTCCAGGTCGTGTTGCTGAGCGTGCCGTTGTTGGCCTTGCCCGACGAGTCGGGAACCGTCGTGCCGGAGCCCTGGTCGAAGTTGAACGAGACCACGAGTCCGGACGGAGGCGGCGGAGGAGGCGGCGGTGGCGGGGGTGGAGGCGGTGGAGGAGGTGCGACGTTGTTCACCGTGACCGCGACCTGCGCCGAGGTGGTCGAGTTGTTGGAGGCGTCGCGCGCGACCGCCGTCAAGGCATGCGGGCCGTTCGTGGACGTACTCGTGTCCCAGGTGATCGAGTAGGGGGAGCTCGTGTCCTCGGCGCCCAGGTTCGCGCCGTCGAGCTTGAACTGCACCCCCGCGACACCGACGTCATCGCCCGCGTTGGCGGAGACGGTGACGCTCGCCGAGACGGTCGCGCCGGCTGCCGGCGCGGTGATCGACACCGTCGGCGGGCTGGTATCCGAGGTCGCGGCCCCGCTCGCCTCGTTCGAGGCGCTGCTGAGGTTGCCCGCGGCGTCCTCGGCCTTGACCCGGTAGTAGTAGGTGCCGGTCGCGAGGCCGCTGTCGACGTAGCCCGGCGTGGCGGTCTGCGCGATGCGGTTCGTGACGTCGGGCGTGAAGCCCGAGGTCGTCGACCGGTAGACGCTGTACTTCGTCACGCCGACGTTGTCGTTCGAGGCCGTCCAACCCAGCGTCACCTTGCCGAGGCCGCCGGTAGCGGTCAGGTTGGTCGGCGCGCTCGGCGCCTGCGTATCCTCCGACGGCGACGGGAAGCGGACGAAGCTGGCCACCGACGGGACGCCGTTGCCGTTGACGATGAAGAGCATGTAGTAGCCGGGCGGCGCGGTGTTCGCCTGCGCCGGCGGAGTTACCGTGAGCGAGCCCGAGCCCGCGGTGAAGCTGAGCGGGATGAAGCGCTGGTTCTGGTCGAAGGCGTGCGTGACGGACGGAGTCCGGATCAGCGAGACCGACTGGATGCTCGCCGCGTCGGGCGTCTGGACGGTGAACGAGCTCCCGTACTGGACCGTCGACGGAGCCGAGCTGATGGTCGGCCGCGTGCCCTTGAACAGGTACGGCGGGGAGTAGATCTCGGCGTTGGTCTCGTCGATCGCCGGCGAGCCCGGTAGCTGGCCGCCGCCGGCCATCAGCACGCGGCCGTCGGGCAGGAGCAGTGCCGTGGAGTGGTACTCGCGGCCTACCTCGAGCGGGGCGACCGTGCGCCAGGTCTCGGTGGTCGGATCCCAGATCTCCGCCGGCTTGACGGCCTTGCTCAGGTCGACGCCGTCGGAGGTCGTCATGCCGCCGCTCGTGAACACCGTCCCGTCGGGCAGGAGCGTCAGGTTCTGGTACGCCCGCGGGAACGCCATCGGCGCGGTCGAGCGCCACGTCGGGTTCGCCTGGTTCATGTCGAGCACGGCCGTGTCGGTCTTGGTGTTGTAGGTCTTGGAGCCGGCGAAGTCCGGGTCGGCCCAGGTACCGGCCTTCATGATCTTCCCCGGGCGGTACATGACCGCGCTCATCCCGTCGAACGGGCTCGTCCCGATCGACGACCACGTTCCCGTCGACGGGTTGAAGATCCGCGTCGTCGTGTCCGGGCCGGCGTCGAGGACGCGGCCGTCCGCGAGCAGGAACATGAAGGGGTAGAGCGGCGAGGTCAGCTTCGCGTCGTCGAAGTCCGTCCAGCTGTTGCTCACCGGGTCGTAGATCTCCGGGAGCGAGTTCACGGAGGCGTCGGAGAACGGCGGCGCCGCCCCCGGCCGGTCCTGCACGATGTTGTCGCCCGAGAACACGAGCACGCGGCCGTCGCCGAGCTCCGTCGCCGTCGGGTACCAGCGGCCGACGCTCATGTTCGGCGCGGCGCTCCACGTGTTCGTGCTCGAGTTGAAGATCGAGGCATCGGGGATGCCAACGTCGGCCGCCTGGTGGCCGCCGGCGACGAAGGTTCGGCCGTCGGCCAGCAGCACGTGGCCGGAGCAGAAGGTGTTGACCCCGTACGGGACCGGCGTGAACGACGACGTTGCCGGGTTCCAGATCCGCTGCGAGTTCGGAGCCGCCGCGAACCCGTCCCAGGCGACGACGTTTCCCGTGGGCAGGAGCGACATGTGCACGGCCACGATCGGCCAGGCCTGCGGCGCCGACCACTGGCCGACCTGTGCCGGGTCGGGCGGCGGAGCGGGCGGGCCCGTCGACGGCACCACTTCGATGGCCGCGATCTCGGGATCGTCGGCCGAGCCGTAGATCGACTGGATGTTCAGGACACCGTCGGTTACCTGGACTCCCGAGATGGTCTTGACCAGCGCGGTTCTCGTGGCTCCCGCCTGCGCGCAGATGTCGAGATTCGAGATGTCCGGGCTCGCCCCGGTATCCGGCAGGTCGACGCTGAAGATGCGCTTGCCGACGCAGTTCCCCGAGACGATGTTTCCGTAGTAGATCTCGACGAAGTGAAGCTTGACGTCGTACGTCCCGTTGACCACCGGGATGTCGTAGCCGAAGCTGCCCCAGCGCTCGTTCTGGTAGAGGGCCTGGTCGTTCGTTCCGCCGATGGTGGCGGTCGTGGAGTTGGTGTTCCCACCGGTGAAGTACTGGTCGGCCGAGAAGGCCGTGCCGGTGGAGCTCGTGTAGGCGCCGCCGCCGGCATTGATCCGGACCGTGCTGAGCGGCGTCGAGCCCGTCCCCGTCGTGAAGCCCCAGCCGACCGAGCTCGCGAGCGCCGTCCCGTCGCTGGCCTTGATGGTGGCGGCGAGGTTTGCCGTGTAGCTCGTGGACGGCGAGAGCTGCGCGTTCGGCGTCAGGGTGGCTTTCAGCGTCGCCGGGTCATACGCGACGCCGGCTGCGACCGTGCTCCCGCCGGGCCCCTTGAGCGTGAAGCTCGAGGAGGTGATCGTGCTCGCGTCCATCCCGCGCGAGAAGGTCGCGGTGACGGCCGTCGAGGTGCTCACGCCGGTGCTCCCGTCGCTCGGTGACTGGGCGGTCACCGTCGGGGGCGTTCCGGGTGGAGGCCCCGAGGAGGGGACTACCTCGATCGCGGTCAGCTCCGGGTCGTCGGCCGAGCCGTAGACGGACTGGAGGTTCAGGAAGCCGTCCGAGACCTGGACGCCGCTGATCGTCCTCACGTACGCGGTGTTCGGCCCGCCCGACGCGAGGCAGACGTCGAGGTTCGCCACGTCCGGGTTCGTTGCCGTGTCCCCGACGTCGATGCCGAACACCCGCTTCCCGATGCAGCTTCCGGGAACGACCGTGCCGTAGTAGAGCTCCGCGAAATGAAGCTTGACGTCGTACGTCCCGTTGACGACCGGGATGTTGTAGCTGAAGGCGCCCCAGCGCTCGTCCTTGTAGAGCGCCTGGTCGGTGGTCCCGGAGATCGCGGCCGAGGTCGAGTTCGTGTTCCCGCCCGCGAAGTACTGGTCGGCGAGGAAGACGTTCCCGGTCGAAGAGGTGTAGGCGCCCCCGCCGGCGTTGATCCGCACGGCCACCGGCGTCGCCGGCGCGGCCGTCGTGAAGCTCCAGCTGACCGGGTTCGTCATCGCCGTGCCGTCGTTCGCCTTCGCGGCGGTGGTCGACGGTCGCCGTGTACGACGTCGAGCTCGCGAGAGCCGACGACGGGGTCAACGTCGCCGTCTGGGAGTTGCTGTCGTACGACACCGTGGCCGCGACGCTCGTACCGTCGGCCTTCTTCAGCGAGAAGCTCGAGCCGTTGATGGTGGTCGCGTCCATCGCGCGTGAGAACGTGGCGCTGACCGGCGCGTTGGTCGAGACTCCCGTCGCGCCGCTCGCGGGGCTCGTCGAGACGACCGTCGGCGGTCCGGGCGGGCCGCTCGCGCCCGTCGGCACGACCTCGATCGCGGCGATCTCGGGATCGTCTGCCGAGCCGTAGATCGCCTTGATCCTGAGGAAGCCGTCGGGCGCCTGGACGTTGCTGAACGTCTTCACGAGCGCGGCGTAGAACGTGCCTGCCCCCGCGCAGATGTCGAGGTTGGAGAGGTCGGGGTTGACCGCCGTGTTCTGGATGTCGACGCTGAAGATCCGCTTGCCGACGCAGCTCCCCGAGATGTAGTACATCTCGACGAAGTGCAGCTTCACGTCGTACGTGTATCCCGGTGTGACCGGGATCACGTAGCTGAAGTTCCCCCAGCGCTCGTCCTTGTACAGCGGCTGGTCGCTCGTGCCGGTGATGGCGTGCGTCGTCGAGTTCGTGTTGCCGCCGATGAAGTCGGTGTCCGCGACGAACGGGTTCCCGCCGGCCGATGTGTAGGCGCCGCCGCCGGCGTTGATACGCAAGGTGGTCGGCGGCGGGATGCTCGAGAAGGTCCACGAGTACGTGAAGGCGAGCGAGCGCCCGGCCGAGGACTTGACCGCGGTGCTCAGCTGTGCCGTGTAGCTCACGCCGTTCGCCAGAGCTGCAGACGGGGTGAGGGTTGCCGTTCGCGTGGCCGAGTCGTAGGCCACGGTCGCCGGGACCGACGAGCCGTCCGGGCGCTTCAGCGTGAAGGTCGACGAGGTGATCGTCGTCGCATCCATGGTCGTCGAGAAGGTCGCGGTGGCGGTGGTGGAGACCGCGACGTTCGTCTGTGCGTCAGACGGGGTCGTCCCGCTCACGACCGGGTCGGCAGGGTCGTCGAGGCGGATGTTCGAGGCCGGGGTCGTCGGGACGACGCCCATGTCCTCGAGGACGTTGGTGGTCGTCTGCTGGATCCGCACGTCCGGTTCGCCCGTCCCCTCCGCGTTCAGCGCCAGGCCGCGCGACCACTGGTTGGTGCCCGTGTCGAAGACCAGCGCGCCGCTTGCGGCCGTGTACTTGGTCGCGTTCGAGGTCGCAGGCCCGGTCGTGTAGCTGGCGCCGTTGCCCTGGATCAGGTTCCCGTTCGCAGCCGAGGCCGATAGCGTCTTCACGCCGATCGGCTCGAACCCGTTCACGACCCGGGAGTCCCACTCCCAGCCGACGAGCGTCGAGCCGACGTTCGTCGACGAGCCCGCAGCCTGCGACTGCAGGGACGTGTAGCGGAACACGCGGTCCGTGCCCTGCGCTGCGTTCACCGTCAGTGGGAAGAAGGTGCTGCTGTTGTCCCCGACGTACATTGCGCCGAGGAGGGCGTTCTCGGGGTTGTTCGGCCCCGCCGGGTCGCGCCAGGTCGTGGTCGCGATGCCGCTCGGGTCGGGGCCGCCGCTCTCGATCGTCTTGTAACAGACCTGGACGCGGTTCTGGCCGCCGTTGGGGCCGTTCTCGAACCGGGTCTTCCAGTAGATCCCGTTTGCCCCGAGGTCGAAGAGGCCCACGCCGGCGTCGCGCGCCTGCTCCAGGGCGCTGCGCATGGCGGGGGTGTAGTACTCGTCGTGCGCGCCCATCATGTAGGCCTCGTGGTTCTTGACCCGGGAGCCGTTGAGCTCCATGTCGGTGTTGGACTGGTACGCGACGTCGTAGCCCGAGCGCTCGAGCCAGGAGACCGCCTCGTAGTCGGTTCGCGTGTACCAGTCGTTGAACGTGGTCGTCGCCGCGGTGCGCGCCTGCTCGAACGGGCGGTCGAACGACACCTTCACCGCTCGAGCGGTGCCCGAGACAGTCACCGGGCCGGTCGAGTTGAAGGTGTAGAGCGACTTGCCGCCGTAGTTGTTGTACGACTCGTAGGTCGCGATCGGGACGCCGTAGAGGAGCTGGCTCGCCCGGCTGTCGTCGCGGACGACGAAGATGATCTCGTTCTCCGCGCCGTTGTCGTTCCGCTGGAGCCGCACGAGGTAGACGCCTGACGGCCAGGTGGCCGTGGTCGAGATCGTGGCCGAGACCGACCAGTTCGAGCAGTCGAGCAGGCCCGTCGTGCTCGCGGCGGAGGTGCAGGCGGGCTGCGCGGTGCCCGACAGGTTGGTCAACGTCGAGAACAGGCGTGCGCCCGAGCCGCCGTAGTACCCGCTGCGGTAGACGTACGCGTTGTACGAGACCCCGGACGCCGTGTTGACCTTCAGGCCCACCGACTCGCCGTGGTTGATGCTCTGCGCGGTGGCAAATCCCTCGATGCCTCCTGCGGCCACGGTCGGGGTGAAGCCGAGCTTCCAGTCGGTCGTGCCCGGATAGCAGTTCTCGAGCACGACGGCGTTGCCGCTCCCGCAGGATCGCGGCGCCGGCGTGGACTGGACGGTGAGCGAGTTCGCGGACTCGGTGCCGGCGTTCACCGCACGCGCGAGGTAGTAGTAGGCAGTCCCGTTCACGGTCGTCGTGTCCGTGAACGACGTGCCGGTGACGCCTCCCGCGGGCGTCACGAGCGTCGTGATCGAGGCCGGGCTCGTCCCGCGATAGAGGGTGTAGTGATCCGCCCCGCTCACGGGCTGCCACACGAGCTCCACCCGGCCGTCCAGGGCAAGGCCGGTCAGGCCTGTCGGTGCCGCAGGCTGAATGGCCGCCCGTGCCCCGCCCAGCAGCATCACCCCTGCGATGACGAGCACCGGCAGCAAACGAACGACGTGAAGCCGCCCCATCACGAGCATCATCCCGCCCGATCCCGGCTCCAACAATTCCCCAGACGGCCAGAACGCGCAGGCCCGCGCGGGCGGACAACCCCCCGAACGTCTAGCTCCTCGCCGCCCGAACAGTCTTTGGTTTCTGGCCTTCACGCGTGCCCATGAGGCTCCTACTGTCGGTGCGAAAACGGCGCGAGGGGCGCTGTGGTCATACGTGCATCAGACCGGGGAGAGGGAGAGTTGAACGTTGCTGCGGAACGCGTGGCGCCGGTAACGGCACCGCGGACAGGGCTGAAGAGGGGTCGTACCTGGATTCTTGCGGGCGGGGATCTCCTCGCTCTCGTGCTCGCGTACGCGACGACGTACGCCGTCGCCGCGCAGGTCGGTGACCTTCCGCCGGTCTCGGCGCCCTCCTGGTTCCTGGTCTCCCTGGCGATCGTCGCCGTCCCGGCCTGGATCGCCGTCTTCACCGCGTACCACCTGTACGAGAACGACAGCCTGAAGATCTCGGTCGCGAGCTTCGACGAGGTGCGGGACATCTTCCACGCCATGCTCGCCGGCTCGCTGATCTTCCTCGTGCTCTCGCAGGGCCTGCGCCACCTCGCCGGCTGGTGGGTGTACTCGGCGGTCGAGGCGGCGCTGTTCCTGATCTCCGCGCTGGTGCTCGTGCCCCTCGCACGCGGCTCGATCCGCAGCTGGGTCTTCCCGCGTCTGATGCAGTCGCGCCGCACGCTCATCGTCGGGAGCGGCGCGGAGGCGAAGCTCGTGCACCGCAAGCTTCAGGCCCACCCCGAGTACGGGCTGGAGGTCGTCGGCTTCCTCAACGGCCGGCGGGACGGCGAGCTCGGCCCGATCCTCGGCGCGCCGAGCGACGTCGCAGAGGTCGTCGACGAGCTCGAGATCGACCGCGTCCTGCTCGCCTCCTCGGTCGCGAGCCACGAGGAGATGCTCGACCTGGTGCGCACGGTGCGCCGCCCCGACGTCCAGGTCTCGATCGTGCCGCGCTACTTCGAGATCTTCACCTCGCACGCGACCCTCGACGACGTCGAGGGCATGCCCGTGGTCACGCTTGCCGCCGATGCGGCTCGGGCGGAGCTCCCGGCTGCTGAAGCGCGGCTTCGACATCTGCGTCTCCGGCCTGGCGCTCGTCCTGCTCTCGCCGCTCCTCGCGGCGATCGCGCTCGCGATCCGCCTCGACAGCCGGGGCCCGGCGCATCTACCGCCAGCCGCGCCGCGGCCGCGACGGCTGCACGTTCCAGATCGTCAAGTTCCGCACGATGTTCGTCGGCGCCGAGGAGCAGCGCCACGCCGTGCGCCACCTGAACGAGGTCGACGGGCCTCTGTTCAAGGCGAAGGCCGGCGACCCGCGCGTGACCAGGATCGGCAGCTTCCTCCGGCGGACCAGCCTCGACGAGCTGCCTCAGCTCTGGAACGTCCTCCGGGGCGACATGAGCCTCGTCGGGCCGCGGCCGTTCGTGGTCTACGAGGCCGACCAGATCACCGGCTGGGCGAGCCGCCGGCTCGACATCACGCCGGGCATCACCGGCCTCTGGCAGGTGCTCGGCCGCAACGACATCCCGTTCGACGAGATGGTCAAGCTCGACTACCTCTACGTGACGAACTGGTCGCTCTGGTGGGACCTGAAGATCCTCTGCCAGACGATCCCGGTCGTCCTCGGCAAGCGGGGGGCCTACTGATGGCCTCGATCGCGGTTCCCGCCGAGCTGACGGTCGAGCTGCCGGGCGACGAGCGTGTCGCGCCGACGTTCATCGCCGACTACCCGATCGCCTTCGTGATCCCGGCGTACAACGAGGCCGAGAACGTGCCCCGGCTGTTCGCCGACCTCGAGGGCCGCCGCTGGCTCTTCGGCAATCCGGGGACGCGCGTGTTCATCGTCGACGACGGGTCGGCAGACGCCACGCCGGAGCTCGTCGAGGGCTACTCCGGCCCGCTGCCGGTCGAGCTCGTCCGGCTCGAGCAGAACCAGGGGCCCGGGCGCCGCGTTCCGCGCCGGCTTCGGGCGCGCGCTCGAGGCGCTGCCGGAGGAAGGCTTCGTCGTCACGCTCGAGGCGGACACCACGAGCGACCTCGCCGCGCTCAGGCCGATGCTCGCCGAGGCTTCCGCCGGGGCAGAGCTCGTCCTGGCCTCCTGGACGATGGTGAACGTCAGCCGCAAGCGGCGGGTACTGAGCGCCGGTGCCGCCTACGTCTTCCGGCGCGCGCTCGGAATCGAGGCGCACACGGTCTCGTCCTTCTTCCGCGTCTACCGCGCCTCGGTCCTTCGGCGCTGCCTTCGACCACTACGGCGCCGGCCTGATGCGCGAGCGCGGCTTCGCCTGCAAGGCCGAGCTGCTGGCCAAGCTGGCGCGCCTCGGGGCGAAGATCGCCGAGGTTCCGGTCGACCTCGACAGCGACCGCCGGGTCGGCAAGAGCAAGATGCCGGTCTTCAAGACCGTCGTCTGCCTATTTCCGCATGCTCGCCCGCCAGCGGCGCGAGCGCGGGGAAGAGCTCCTGGGAGAGGTCGCGTGAGCCGCCCGTCGGTCGGCATCGTCGGCGGCGGCATCCTCGGCATGACCGCTGCCTACCGGCTCGCCGAGGCCGGCGTGCGGGTCTCGCTCTTCGAGCGGGCAAGCGACCTGGGCGGGCTCGTCGGCTCCTTCGACTTCGACGGCCGTCGCGTCGACCGCTTCTACCACGTGATCCTCCCGAGCGACGACCGCGTGATCGGCCTCGCGGAGGAGCTCGGCCTCGGCGACCGCTTCCGCTTCCGGCCCACGAAGGTCGGCTTCTACGACGACGGCCGGCTCTTCTCGATGACCTCGCCGAAGGAGTTTCTGACCTTCCCGGTCCTGCGGCCGTGGGAGCGGGCGCGGCTCGCGGCCTTCGTCGCGCGCTGCCAGCTGAAGTCGACCTACGACGACCTCGACCAGGTTCCGCTCGTGGACTGGCTGCGGCGGCTCTGCGGCCGGCGGGTCCTCGACAAGCTCTGGCGCCCGCTGCTCGACTCCAAGTTCGACGGTCGCTACGACGACCTGCCCGCGACCTACATCTGGGCGCGCTCGCGCCGGATGTCGACGACGCGCGACAAGTCCGGCCGTGAGGTCATGGGTTGGCTCGAGGGCGGCTACCAGACGCTGATCGACGCGCTCGAGAACCGCATCCGCGCGCTCGGCGGCGAGGTTCACGCCTCCACGTCCGTCGAGCAGATCGCCGGCGACGGCGGGCGGGCGACCGGTCTCGTCGTCGACGGCCGCTTCCGCCCCTTCGACCACGTGCTCTGCACCCTCGCACCGCCGATGGCGCGTCGGCTGCTGGCACCGGAGCTCGCCGAGCGTGCGCCCGGCGACCATTGCCGCTACCTCGGCGTCGTCTGCACGCTGCTGCGCGTCTCGCGCAGCGTCAGCCCCTACTACCACCTGAACATCACCGACCGGCGTGTGCCGCTGACGACCGTCGTCGAGACCACGCACGTGGTCGATCCCGAGCACGTGGGCGGCCACCTGGTCTACGCGTCCAAGTACGTCGACCCCTCGCATCCCGACCTGGAGCGGCCGGTCGAAGAGATCGAGTCCGCCTACCGGCGACACGTGAAGACGATCTTCCCGGACCTCCGCGACGAGGAGATCCTCGGTGCGGTCGTCCAGCGTGCGCGGGTCGTCGAGCCCGTGCACCTCGTCGGCGGCGCCTCTCGCCTGCCGGAGATCTTCCCGGTGCCGGGGCTCTCGCTCGCCTCGACCGCGCACGTCTACCCGGAGATCGTCAGCGGCCAGGCCGTGAGCGGCGTCTCCGAGCGCGTGGTGCCGGGCATCCTCGAGCGGCTTCCGGCCGAGCAGAAGGAGGCCGCGTGAGCGCCTATGCCCACCTGAGCGTCCGCGCGCGGCGGCTGCGCGTGGCGGTCGCTGGAGATGTCGTGGCGGTCGGCGCGCTCGCGCTGCTGGGCGCGGTGCTCCTGGCGTACACGTGGAACCGCTGGGGGAGCGTCGACAGCGACACGGGCTACGACACCCTGGCCGGCTGGCGCGTCGCGCACGGACAGCTGCCGTACGTCGACTACGTCTACTACTACGGGCCGCTGGCGCCGTTCGCCCTCGGGCTCTTCTCGCTCCTCGGCGGAGACGGGATGGTGCCCGCGCTCATCTTCGGGCTGTTGATCGCGACCGCGATCCTCGCCGCGACCTATGTGCTTGCCCGGACGCGGCTCGGGCCACTCGGCGCGTTCCTGGCGGCCGCGCTCGTGCTTCCGGTCGCCTTCTCGCCGAACCAGTTCAGCTACGTCGACCCCCATACGCACTCCGCGACGCTGGCAGTGCTGCTCTCGCTGCTCTTCCTGCTTGCGCTGAACCGCTTCTCGGAGACGGGCGCGCGAGGCTGGCTCGGAGCGGCCGGGGCCTGCGCCGGGTTGGCGCTGCTGACTCGACCCGAGTTCGCGGCCGCCGTGCTGCTCGGTGGCGCGGTCTGGCTCTGGGCCCGCCGGCGCAGCGGCGCCGCGCGGCCTCGCGAGGTGCTGGTCTTCGCCGCCCCGGCGCTTGCGATCCCCGCGGCGGTCTACGGCGCGTTCCTGCTGGCCGTCTCACCGCACCGGCTGCTCTTCGACAACCTCTACCCGCGCGACTTCTACCACGCTGCCGCCAGCACGATGCTCAAGGCGCGGGCACCGCTCACGCTCTCGAGCTTCGTGCAGCTCGGCGCGAAGCTCGTCGTCTATGCCGCTGCCTTCGGCGTCGCGATCCTGGTCATTCGCGCGGTCGAGCGGCGGCCGCGCCTGCACGTCCCCGCGCTCGTGGCCTGCTGTGTCGGCGCCCTGCTCGTCGCCGTCGTGGCCTTCGCCGATCCGGAAGCACTCCGTCATGGCCTCAAGTTCGCGTACGGCTGGATACCGGCCGGCGCTGCGGTCGCGGCCGTGCTCCTGCTGCGCCAGGCGTGGAAGTCGCGCTCTCGGGACGGGTCGGAGCATCTCGAGCTCGCCGGAACCGTGGTGCTGGCCGTCGTCGCGGCGGCGACGTATGCCGCGTTCTATGCCTACTCCCACTTCCCGCAGATGGCCGTCTACGCGTTGCCGCTCGCGGCAGTCTTCCTGGCGACTCTCCACCTGCGGCGCCTGGCGACGAGCCGTGGCACGGCGCTGCTCGGCGTCGCCTGGCTCGCCTTCCTCGCCGCGGCGGGGATCGGCCTGACGGTCAACGACGCGCGCGTCGAGTCTGCGACCGTCCATGGCCCGGGAGGGACGATCGCCGCGAAGCCGGATCAAGCTGCCGTCTACCAGGAGGCGCTCGGTTGGATCGAGCGCAACACCGCCCCTCACGCTCAGGTCCTGCTCGCCCCTCAACTGACCTGGCTCTACGCGATCAGCGAGCGCAGGAACCCCCTGGCGGAGCTCTCACTGCTTCCCGGCGCGATGGCCTCCCCGGGCGCCGAGTCGGCCGCGATTCGCCGGCTCGACCGGGAGAACGTGCCGCTGATCGTCACCGAACGGCGCCCCTTCACGGGCTACGGCCACACGTCGTTCGGCGGTTCCTTCGACCGCGACCTCGCGGCGTGGATCCGAACCCACTACCGCCACGCCGCCCTGCTCGGTTCGTCCGGACCGGCAGCAGATCAAGTCGATATCTGGTTGAGGAGGTCGGGGTGAACCGAGTAGGAGTCACCGGGGCCGCGGGCTTTATCGGGTCGCATCTCTGCGACCGGTTGCTCGCGGAGGGCTACGAGGTCGTCGGCATCGACGACCTGTCGTACGGGTCGATGGCGAACCTGCACTCGTGCGTCGAATCATCCGAAGTTCCATTTCGAGGCGCTCGACTGCCTGCACCGCAGGAAGCTGCGCTCGGCGTTCGACGGCTGTGACGCGATCGCGCACCTGGCCGCGAAGAAGATCCCGCGCTACCACGGCGCGCTCTCGACGCTGGAGGTGAACGTCGCCGGTGCCAACGCCGTCTTCGGCACCGCGCTGGCGATCGGCGCCGACCTGGTGGTCACCTCGACCTCCGACGTCTACGGCAACGGCGAGCCGCCGTACGCGGAAGACGATCCGCTCGTGCTCGGGCCGCCCACCAGCCGCCGCTGGGCGTACGCGACGTCGAAGCTCTACGACGAGCACTTCGCGCTCGCGCTCGCCGAGGAGCGCGGCCTGAAGGTCACGATCCTGCGGCTGTTCAACGCCTACGGCCCGCGCAACCACCTCAGCTGGTGGGGCGGCCCGATGGTCACCTTCATCGAGGCGCTGCTCGACGGAGAGCCCATGGAGATCCACGGTGACGGCCAGCAGACGCGCTCGTTCACCTACGTGACCGACACCGTCGACGGCATCTACCGCGCGCTCGTCACACCCGAGGCGCGGGGCGAGATCGTCAACGTCGGCAGCACCGAGGCGATCACGATCCTCGAGCTGGCCGAGGTGATCCAGTCGGCGCTCGGAGCCTCGCCGCCGCTGCGGGCGACGTTCGTTCCCTACGAGACCCTGCCCGGCAAGTACCAGGACGTGCGCCACCGTGTCGCCGACCCGACCAAGGCCCGGGAGCTCCTGGGCTTCGAGGCCGAGGTGAGGCTCGCCGACGGGCTCGCGACGACGATCGACTGGCACGAGAAACAGCGACTCGAGGGAAGACAGGTCGTGCCCGCGTGATCCGAGCACTCCTAGTCGGCCTCGCCGTCGCGACACTGCTCGCCGGCGCATCGGCCGGTGCCACGGCTCCGACGGCTCCCAAGGGAGTGACCGGGATCGCGCTCGACGGGAGCGTCGGGCTCGCCTGGCAGCCGGTCACCGGCGCCGACCACTACATGGTCTACCGGGGCACGACCCCGACGGCGGTCACGACGCCGGTCACTCCGGCCGGCGGCGTCACGTCGACCTCGTTCACGGACGCCACGGCGGAGAACGGCACCAGCTACTACTACGCCGTCCACGCGGCGACCCTGGGGCTGGAGTCCGGAGACTCCCTGCTCACGCAGAGCACGCCGGCGGCCCGCTCGTGCTCGAGCGGGAACGCGATCGTGCTCGAGAACTGCTACCCAGGCACGAACGACTGGAAGCTCGCGAACACCCCGGCGGTCTCGGCCGGCGGGATCGAGGGCTACGCCACCACGCAGAGCATCAATCGCGGGGAGTCGATCAATCTCAAGATCAGGACGGCCACCGCCGCGCCCTTACAGCGTGTACGTCTACCGGAGCGGGTACTACGGCGGCTCGGGCGGCCGTCTCTACTCCGTCCTCACGGGCCTGACCGGCGCCGCGCAGCCTTCGTGCACCTCAGCCGCGTCGACGACCGGGCTCTACGACTGCTCGAAGTGGACCGTGTCGGCCACCGTCACCACCACCAGCGCGTGGCCGTCGGGCGTCTACATCGCACGGCTCGTCCGCACGGACAACGGCGCCGAGAACGAGATCCTGTTCGTGGTGCGCGACGACGCCGGCGCGAGCAAGCTGCTCTACGGCGTCCCGTTCGCGACCTACGAGTCGTACAACAACTACGGCGGCAAGTCCCTCTACGGCTACAACTCGACGGGCCCGAACACCGTCGCGAAGACGCCGCAGGCGGTCAAGGTGTCCTTCGACCGCCCGTTCGAGCAGGCGCGGACGGCGACCAACACGAACTTCTTCGACTGGTACACGCACACCGACTACGAGGCGGTCTCGTGGCTGGAGCGCTCGGGCTACGACGTCAGCTACCAGTCGGACACCGACCTGGAGCTGAACGGGGCGAGGGTCAAGACGCACCAGGCCTACATGCTGGGCGCCCACGACGAGTACTACTCCGCCGGGATGCGCTCCTCGCTCGAGCAGGCGCGGGACGCCGGCGTCGATCTCTTCAACGTCGGCTCCGACGCGCTCTACTGGAAGACCCGCTACGAGAAGGGGCCGAACGGCGGCCAGAACCGCGTACAGGTCTGCTACAAGACCACCTCGAGCGGCGCTCAGGATCCGAGCGGGCCCACGGGGACGTGGCGCGACCCGGCAGGCGCGAACAAGCCGGAGAACGCCCTGCTCGGCGTGATGTACATCGGCGACAACAGCGGCGAGTTCTTCCCGCTCAGCATCAACGCCGCCCAGGGCTCGGACCGCGTGTTCCGTTACACGAGCCTGCAGAACCAGCCGGCCGGGTCCACCACCAGCCTCGGAACGTCCATGGTGGGCTGGGAGTGGGACGCCCGGGTTGCCAACGGCGCCGAGCCTGCCGGCGTGAAGACGCTGGGCGCGAGCGCCGTGAGCGGCAACATGATCCAGGGCAACGGTGCTTCCTACCTGACCGCGCTGGGAGTCGTGAACGCCGCCAAGTACACGGCTCCGAGCGGCGCGCTCGTCTTCTCGACCGGCTCGAACCACTGGGCGCGAGGGCTCGCCGTCAACGCCGACGGGATGGGTGAGCCGGATCTCCGAATCCAGCAGACGACCACGAACGTGCTCGAGGACATGGGCGTCGTTCCGACGACTCCCGGCAGCCGGAATCGTGCTCGACGATCCCTCCGCCCCGGCGGTTGCAGCGACCCTTCCGACCGACGCCGCGGGCGGCGTCGCGATCGGCGCCGGGGTGAGCGCGACCTTCGCCGGCGGGATGGATCCCACGACGATCACGAACGGTTCCTTCACGCTGACCGACTCGAGCGGCGCCCAGGTGCCCGGCAGCGTGTCCTACAACAGCGCTTCCAAGACCGCGACGTTGACGCCGTCCGCGCAACTCGCCGGCGGCACGAGCTACACGGCGCGCCTGACCACGGCGGTCGAAGACCAGTCGGGACGCCCCCTCGCGTACCCGTACACGTGGACGTTCACCACGACCGGTTGCCCGTGCGCGCTCTTCTCCGACATGACGCTGCCCGCCAACCAGTCGGCGAGCGGCACCTACGAGCTGGGCGTCAAGCTTCAGGTATCGCAGCCGCTGAGCGTGCGGGCCGTGCGCTTCTACAAGGCGTTCGGCGAGACCGGGAGCCACACCGGCACGATCTGGACCGCCAACGGCTTCGCGCTGGCGAGCGTCGCCTTTACGAACGAGAGCGCGTACGGCTGGCAGCAGCAGGCGCTCCAGACGCCCCTCCAGCTGCAGCCGAACACGACCTACGTCATCTCGGTCAACGCGAACAGCGCCTACGCCCTCACCGCGAACGCGCTCACGACCCAGGTCTCCAACGGCCCGCTGCACACCGTGGTCGACGGGATGAACGGCGTCTACAACGTCGCCCGCGGAAGCTTCCCGAACCAGACCTACCTCGCGAGCAACTACTTCGTCGACGCGGTCGTCGGGACGGGGCCGGCGCCGGTCGTCACCGGGCACGATCCGCCCGCCGGCGGCACCGGGGTGGCCACGAACACGCCTGTGCAGGCGACCTTCTCGCGGCCCATGTACGCGCCCAGCGTGACCGCGTCGAGCTTCACGCTGACCGGGCCCGGCGGTTCCTCCGTGCCGGCCGGCGTCTCCTACGACTCCGGCACCCAGACGGCGACCCTGACCCCGACGGCGGCGCTGGCGGCCTCGACGACCTACACGGCGACGATCGCGGCAACCGTCGCAGGGGTCGACGGAGTGCCGCTCGCGGCACCGGTTTCGTGGAGCTTCACGACGGCGGCGGTGAGCTACCCGCCGCCGACCGTGGTCTCGACGAGCCCGGGCGACGGTGCGCTCAAGACGACGACCGTCACGGCGACGTTCTCGCGCTCGCTCGATCCGACGACCGTCGACTCCTCGACCTTCACGCTGCGCCAGCCGGACGGAACGGTCGTCCCGGCGAGCGTCGCCTACGACGACGGGAGCCTGAAGGCGACGCTCACGCCGAGCTCGTCCCTCGCCGGTGGCACCGCCTACACGGCACGGCTGGACGGGTCGGTCTCCGCCTCGGACGGCACGCCGCTCGGCGCTCCCGTCAGCTGGAGCTTCACCACCGCCGCCTGTCCATGCCAGCTCTTCGGGGACCAGGCGCAGCCCGCCGCTCAGCCGGCCGGCACGTACGAGCTCGGCGTGAAGATTCGGGTCGACCAGCCGCAGCTTCTGACCACGATCCGCTTCTACAAGCCGTCGGGCGAGACAGGGAGCCACACCGGCACGATCTGGTCGGCGACCGGCGCTGCGCTCGCGCACGTGGCCTTCACCTCCGAGAGCGCCTCCGGCTGGCAGCAGCAGGCGCTACCGAATCCACTCCTGCTGCAGGCGAACACGACCTACACCGTCTCGGTGAACGCCAACAGTGCCTACGCCGTCACGCTCAACGGCCTCGCCAGTCAGGTCTCGAACGGCGTGCTCCACACCGTCGCCGACGGGGCCAACGGGGTCTACAACGAGACGCGGGGAGCCTTCCCAAGCCAGAGCTACGCCTCGAGCAACTACTTCGTGGACGCCGTGGTGGCCCCGGATGCCGGCGGCCCGCCGGCGGTCCTGCAGACGACACCGGCCGACGGCGCCGGCGGCGTTCAGCAGGGCACGGCGATCACCGCCTCGTTCTCGCGCCCCCTGAGCCCCTCCACCGTCACCGGCTCCACCTTCACGCTGACCAGGCCTGATGGCTCGGCCGTCCCGGCCACGGTGTCGTACGACGGCGCATACCTGGCGACGCTCACGCCCTCGGCCCAGCTCGCGGTTGCGACGACGTACACGGCGCACCTGGCCGCTTCGGTGGCGGGAGCCAACGGCGTGCCGCTCGGCTCGCCGGCTTCGTGGAGCTTCTCCACGGGCTCCTGCCCGTGCGCGCTCTTCTCCGACCTGGCCCAGCCCGCGAACCAGTCCGCTGCCGGCACGTTCGAGCTGGGCGCCAAGCTCCAGGTCGACACGCCGGAGCAGCTGACCTCGGTGCGGTTCTACAAGGCGGTCGGTGAGACGGGAAGCCACACGGCGACGATCTGGACGTCCAACGGCGTGTCGCTCGGAAGCGTCGCCTTCGCGAACGAGACCGCCTCCGGCTGGCAGCAGCAGGCGCTGACCACGCCGCTCCAGCTGCAGCCGAACACCACCTACGTCGTCTCGGTCAACGCCAACAGCCGCTACGCGGTCACCCTGAACGGCCTGGCGAGCCAGGTCTCGAGCGGGCCGCTGCACACGGTCGCCGACGGGCTCAACGGCGTCTACAACGGGACGCTCGGCGGCTTCCCGGACCAGAGCTATCAGTCGAGCAACTACTTCGTCGACGTGGTGGTCTCGCCCTGAGCAGCTCGGCGGCCGTCTTCGACTCACAGAGGCCCGCCCACCGCAAGGTGAGCTTCTCCGGTGCCTGGCTGCTGTCGGGCGCGATGGTGGTCTCGGGCGTGCTCACCTACGCCTTCCACGTCCTCGCTGCGCGCACCCTCGGCCCGTCCGCCTACGGCCAGATCGCGGTGCTCTGGGGCGCGATCTTCCTCGGGGCGATCGTGCTCTTCCGGCCGATCGAGCAGACGACCTCGCGCTCGATCGCCGACCGGCTCGCACGGGACGACGACGCCGCGAGCGTCGTGCGACCGGTCCTCGCGCTGTCGGCCGGGCTGATGCTGCTGATCGTCGTCGCCGCGGTGCTCGCCTGGGGCCCGCTCACGGATCACCTCTTCGCCGGCGACGGGACGATGACGGCCATGCTGCTCGGCGGGACGCTCGCCTACGCGCTCTCCTACGTCGTGCGGGGCCTCGTGGGAGGCGTCCGCTGGTTCCGCGGCTACGGCCTCGGCCTGCTCTCCGACTCGGTCGGACGGCTGGCCGTGGCTGCGCCGCTCCTCTTCTTCGCCTCGAAGAGCCTGGCCGCCTTCGCCCTCGTCGTCGCCGGCGTCGTCGGGGCGGCCGTGCCGCTCTACTACGGCCGGCACGAGCTCGCCGTGCTGAAGGAGCACAGGCCCAGCTCGCCCTTCCGTCTGCCGAGCGCGCTCGCCTTCGCCGCCCCGGCCGGCCTGATCGCGGCCGCCGACCAGGTGCTCGTGAACGGGTCGCCGCTGCTCGTCGCCGGCGGAACGGGCACTGCCGGCAAGACCGCCGGGGTCGTCTTCGCGGCGACCATGCTCGTGCGCGCGCCCGTGTACGTCTTCCAGGGCCTCGCCGCCTCGCTGCTGCCGAACTTCACCGTCCTGAACGCCGCCGAGCGCGAGCGCTTCCGCTCCGTCGTCCACCGTGCCGCGCTGGTGCTGCTCGCCGTCGGGGCCGGGATCATCGCGGTGACGGCGCTGATCGGCCCCGAGGCGATGCGGCTGATCTACGGAAAGGACTACGAGGTCAGCCGCGGAGACCTCGTCCTGCTCGCCGTGGGCGTCACCTGCTACCTGGGCGCCTCGACCTTCTCGCAGGCGCTGCTCGCCCTCGACCGCGGCTCTCGAGCAGCGGCAGCGTGGAGCGCCTCCGCGATCGCGTTCGTCTGCCTCTACGTGGTTCTACCGGGAAGCCAGCTGACCCGCATCAGCCTCGCCTTCGCGATCGCGATGGCCGGCGGGCTGGTCGCGCTCTGGCTGCTCCTGACCAGGCACCGCGCGAGCGTCGAGTAGCTCGACGCCGCACCCGGGGTGCAGGGCGCACCAGACCTTGAGGTACGCCTCGATCTCCATCCGCACCCACTCGTCGCGCACAGGCCCGTCGCCGAGGCCGATCGCGTGCCCGTTTCCGACACGTTGCCGGTGCATGCTCAGCTGAAGCTCGAGTGACCGGTCGAGGCCGACCTCGAGGGTCTCCGGCCCGAGCTGATCCACGTCGCATTGACAGCGGCGCAGGAACGTCAGGAGCTCCGACGCGAGCGTCGGGTCGTCGACTCGCAGTCGAACCATGCGGAACTCCGTTCACGTCGGTCGCGGCGGGCCGCGAGCGCTTACCTGCTCTCAGTCTGCCTCCGGCCCGGGCCTTTTCAACCGCCGAAATGACGGGAATTCCAGGCACTCCTGACCCTTCGGCCAGTGGACGGCGCATCGTGTCGGCGTCACGATTCAGCGATCGCTGCCACGGAGGTTCAGCTCAGGCGTCAAGCGAGCTCCGGAAGCGTCCGGCTCGGCTGGTCCATCGTGCTCGTGGCGCTCGCAGCACAGACGGCCGCCTACCTCACGAACGAGCTCGTGCTGGGCGGCAGGTACCACCAGCTCGACGCCGCCGCCGACAGGACGCCGTTCGCCTGGGCCAACACGCTGGCGATCGTGGCTCTCGCCGTCCTCGTGGCCGGAGCCGGGCTCGGCGGCGCGACGAGGCGAGCGCGGGCGGCCGTCCTGGCCACGGGCCTCCTGCTGCTGGCGGCCGACGACGCAACGGGCGTCCACGACCGTCTGCCGGCTCTACGCGCGGCATCGCTGCCCGGCCCGCCTCGCGCTCTTGCCGCGGCAGCGTTGCTCGCCTTCGCACTGCTCCTCGCGCTGGTGTTCCTGCTCCTCTGGGCCGAGAGCCGACGGGCCTCCGGATGGGCGCGCACGATGATGAGGGCGGGCCTGGTCGCCCTGGCGGCGGCGCTGGCCGTCCGGGCGCTGGGAGCCGGCGCTCGTCCGGGGTGAGACGTTCGGCGAGGTGTTTCGGGCGCTAGCCGTGGCCGGAGAGCAGGGCCTCGATCTCGCCGGTTGGCTGCTGGTCGCCGCCGGCTACGCCGTCAGCCTGCGCGACGGCCCTACGGCTCAGTCCTCTTCGCCGCCTCCGCACTGGCCTGCGTTCACGGCGATGTTCACCGAAAAGCCGCGTCCTGCGAGCATCACCGCGCCGACCGCGCCGGTCGGGGCCGCGAAGACGAGACGCTTCAGCCGGTAGGCGACCGGCCGCCCAGCTCGATGAGTCTTGATAAGCCGGCCCTTGTAGGCGTGCCTCAGCGCCGCCAGCGTCGAGCACGGGCCCACGTGCCGTGTGGTCCGATACTCCTCGGCCGAGGTCAGGATCGCGACACCCTTGCCCTTTCGAGAGAGGTAGACCGCCAGTTCCTTGCCCTCGAAGAAGAGGCGCACCAGGCCGTGGCTGTACCGGGTCGTAAACGACGGGCGCCCAAGCCGATGGACGTATTGCGCGCGGGTCTGGCCGAGCTTGATCCCGCCGATCGCATTCTGGGTGATCTTCCCGCCCGGAGCGCTCGCGGACGCCGCGGCGAAGCCGGCGAAAACGATCGCACACACGGCAGGCAGAACGACTCGTCGCACCACCAACGAGCTTAGGCCTGGCCTAAAGCGCCGCCTAGTCTAGTTCAGGTCCTGTCTTTCAGGCGCGGCCGCCTCACGACCAAGGAGAGGCGGCCGCGCCCGCGACATAAGGGCATCGTTTTCAAATCGTATTTCCACGACCCGCGAGACACCGCTCGAACGAGGCAGGACGGTAGGCGGGCCGGCCCGCTTGGTCTCCGGGAGCCCGCCTACCGAACGCGGCCCGCACGCGTCGAAAACGGCGCTGGACTGCGCTGCCAAGGGCCCTCGGCCGCGGCCGGCCGAGAGCGTCAGCGCGGCAACCCTACCGCGGCAAACCGGCCCCCGACTACTAGCCGGGAAGCGAGTTTCGAGGGTCAGTTGGTCGGCTGGATCTCCCCCATCAAGGTTGTCCACAACGTGTGGATGAAATCAGTCCTCGACCCAAGTGCGGTCCCGCCGCTTTCCACCTCTTTACACACAGGTTTGAATAGGTTAGAACAACAACTACTAGTCTCTACTTTCAACCGGGAGAAAGGCGGCCCTTTCGATGAGCCCCGGCGATCGAACAGCAGTACTACTCGACCCCCACCCTCTTTGGCTGGATGCGGTCGAGCTGGTCTTGACCAGGAACGGTGTAGGGGTGGTCGGTCAGACCACCGATCCGGACAGGGCGCTTGCCCTAGTCGAGGAGTTCCGCCCGTCCGTTTTCGTGGCAGAGGTGACCGGCGAGGGCCTCTCGTGCATCCGGAAGGCTTGCGCGAAGGTCCCGGAACTCAAGGCGATCGTCCTCTCGTCACCTGACGATGCCGGCCAGATCGAGGCGGCGTTCGCCGCCGGCGCGCACGCGTACGTGCTCAAGACCGCGCATCCGGACGACGTGACCGTCGCGATTCGGCAGACATTCGAGCACTCGGTCTTCCTGCCAGGACCGGCTGCCGCGGCGCCGACGAACGGCGGCGTGGCTGTCGGTGCCGATGCGAGCGACACGGTCGCCTCGCTGACCAAGCGAGAGCTCGAGATCCTGCAGCTGGTGGCCGAAGGCCACTCGAACAGCCAGTTGGCCCGGATCCTCTGGGTCACCGAGCAGACGGTGAAGTTCCACCTCTCGAACATCTACCGGAAGCTGGACGTGGCGAACCGCACCGAGGCGAGCCGCTGGGCGCAGGTTCACGGCCTCCTCAACGTCGAGCGCGCGGAGGTGGGCAGCAGCGCTTAGCGGAGTGCCGCGCTGCGAGCGGCGCCCAACGCGAGCACCATCGACGCGACCTCGGGCAACGTTTCCGCAAGCTCGGCGGCCGACCGGTCCTTCCGGATGAACCCGGCCGCGCCCTGACGCGCGAGGTCCGACTCGACGCGCGAGTCGGGCCCGACCAGGGCGAGCACGCGGATCGACGGGTCGGTCTCGCAGATCCGTCGTGTGGCCTCGCTGCCGTCCAGCGACGGCTGGTCGACGTCGAGCACCACCACGTCCGGCGAGAGGTCCCGCGCGAGCTCCACCGCCTCGCCGCCGTTCGATGCGATGCCGACAACCTCGATCCGCGGGTCGGAGCTGAGCGTCGAGCGCATGGCCTCCGCGAACAGTCGGTGAGGCTCGACGACCAGAATTCGTGTGGCGGCAGGAGAGGGAACGGCTCCGATTATCGCCCATCCGGTCGTCGAATGGGAGGTCCAGGGTGGGTCCGCCCCCGTATCCGTTTCTCGATGTGCCCCGTTCTAGGGGCTGAAGGGGGAATCGGACGTGAAACTGCGGAGCGCGTTGCTACTTCCCGTGGCGGCCACGATCGGTCTGGCCTCGGCGCTCGCCTTCGGCGAGGGCGCCCAGGGCGATCTTCTGCCCACGCTGCCCACGACGCCGACCTTGCCGGTGACGGTGCCGACGGTGACCACCCCGCCGGTCCCGCACGCACCGCCCGTACCGCCTCTGCCTCCGGTCCCGGCTGCTCCGCCCGTACCGCCGGTTCCTCCGGCTCTCCCGGTTCCGCATGCGCCGCCCGCCGTGCCTCCGCCTCCGCCGGTGGTCATTCCGACGGTTCCGAGGGTTCCTCCCTCGAGCCCGGGCGCGTCTGCGCCGCCGGCCGCGCGACGGTCGCCGGGCCTTCCGGAACAGGCAGCCCGGGCCGGCTCTTGCGGGGAGCCCGGTCGGATCCCCCGCTGGGACCCGGACCAGCGATTCGTATGGGCCTTCGCCGGGCCGCCCGGCCGCCCGACCGCGGGTCACGCGAACGCGCTTCTCGATCCGCGGCCCGGCAGGGAGGCGAGGAACGACGATCGGCTTCCGGCTCGCACGGCGTGCGAAAATCGAGCTCGTCGTCCGCGGACCGAGCCCGAGCTGCGCCATCGTGGGCACGAAGACGGTGCGTGGCCATCCGGGGCTGAACCGCGTCGGCTTCTCCGGGCGTCTTCGGAACGGTCGCCTGGCGGCGGGGGTCTACACGATCACGATCGTGGCCGTCCGCGGACGGGCCCGGCGTAACGTCGGGACGGTCGGAATCGAGGTCGTGTCACGAGGCCGGCGGCTGACGAAGGCCGAGCGGACTGCGCCGGTCTTCGCGGCCTCGTGCGCGAACGAGGCCCGACGCGGGCTTGACCGGCCTGGTCCTGCCGCTCGCGAGCGCAGGCCGATCAGCGGGATCGTCGCCTGGCGGAACCAAGCCCGCTCGCCGGCCGCGAGGGGGCGGGGTGCTGGGCGCCGAGATCCTCCCGCGCATCTCGATTCCACGCGCCCCGATCGGTCACGGGCCGCTCGCCGCGGTGCTGGCCGCGCTCGTCCTCGGGTTGCTCGGGCTGGCTTCAGCCGCCCTGCTCGTCTACGTGACCCGGTTTTTCAAGGGTTCCTGGAACCCGTAGGAGGGCAAGAAAAGAGGAGCCGGGTGTTGTAGTGCTCTCCCTCTCCCCGAACCCTATGGCCGCCTAGAGTCTCGAAGACGAGCCGCCCGGCTCCTGTGCGTCAAGACGGGCGCGGGCGCGAGAATCTTCCCACCGGGGATCACGGCGACTAGCCTCCTCAGCATGGGTCGTGACTTTCGGTCGACCTACCACGACACCCGGGATCGCCGCCTCGGCCGTAGCGGCCTGGCTCTCCGGCGGCGCCTGGAGAACGGTGCGAGCACCTGGGAGGTCGAGCTCCCCGAGGCCCCGGGCCAGGTGGCACTGGCGGCGCCCGGTGGGCCGGTCAGGCCGCCGGAGCTGATCGCGGACCTGTTGGCGGCAGTCGTCAACGAGCGGGAACTCGTCGAGGTGCTCACCGTTCGGACGCGCCGCTCGGACACGCTTGTCGACGAGGTATCCGTCATCCGGAATGGCACCGTGGTGGAGGAGTTCGTCCGGGACGGCAGAGACGACGACCCGGGCCTGGACTACCTCGAGGCGCCGAAACGACCCTCGCTGGCCCGGACTGCGCCTTCACGTGAGCGGATCCGCGCTCGACTGCAGGAACAGTACGAGGAGCTCCTTGCCCACGACCCCGGGGTTCGACTGGATCGCGAGCCGGAGGCGGTGCACAAGGCCAGGGTCGCGGTGCGTCGGATGCGGGCGCTGCTCCGTTCGGCGCGGCCGATGGTCGATCGCGCCTGGGCCGACCGGCTGCGCACGGAGCTCGGCTGGCTCGGTCGCTCGCTCGGCGGTGTCCGCGACCTCGACGTCCTCCTGCTCGAGCTTCGCGGGCTCGTCGACGAGCTCGAGGGTGTCGAGCGCGCGGCGGGCGGGCAGATCCTGCTGGCCCTGTCCGCCGAGCGCACGGCGGCTCGCGCCGAGCTGAAGGAGGTGCTCGGCGGCGCGCGCTACCTCACGTTGCTCGCGAGGCTGGAGGACGCGGCACGGGAACCGCGCTGGGCAGGTGCCGACCAGCCGGTCGAGGAGCTCGCAGGGCGGGAGTTCCGCAAGCTCCGGAAGACCGCCAGAGGCCTCCGGAAAGACCCGAGCGACGAGCAGCTGCACCGAGCCCGGATCCGGGCGAAGCGCGCTCGCTACGCGGCGGAGGTGGCCGAGCCCGTCGTCGGGAAGCCGGCCAGGAGGGTGGTCGAGCGCGCGCGTGAGTTCCAGGACGTGACCGGCGAGCACCAGGACGCGGTCGTCGCCGAGCAGAAGCTACGCGCGCTTGCCGGGACCGGCGATCCCGGGGTCGCGTTCGTGGCCGGCCGGCTTGCCGAGCGCCAGCGCGCCCGCCGTCGCGCCGCCCGAAGGGCGGTCGGCCCGGCCTGGAAGCGGCTGGAGCGAGCCGGGCGCAAGGCCTGGCGCTAGCCGCGTGGCGATGCTCGTCGTCAGGCACGCCCGCGCCGGGAAGCGGAACCGGGCGCATCCCGACGACCACAAGCGCCCCCTCGACGAAAGGGGATGGTCCCAGGCGGAAGGGCTGATCGAGACCCTGGCCGAGTATCCGCTCGCCCGCCTCGTCTCGAGCAGCTTCGCGCGCTGCACTCAGACACTTCGAGCCGCTCGCGGCCGCGAGCGGCCTCCCGATCGAGGATCGCCGGGAGCTGGAGGAAGGAGCGACCCGCGAGGAGACCCTGGCGCTGCTGGTCGAGCTGGGCGACCAGGCGGCTCTCTGCACCCACGGGGACGTGCTCGAGAGCCTCTTCGGCGAGCGCGGGCAGAAGGGCTCGACCAGGGTCGTCGAGCTTCGGGACGGCGAGCCCGTTGTGCTGAAGTACCTCCCCCCGCCCTCCTAGGCGATCGCGGCTTCGGCCTCGAGCAGGCCGAGACAGACGCCTTCGCGGACGCCGCCGTCCGCGACGCCCAGCGGGACGCGCAAGAGCTCCTGGATTCCCGCGAGGATGAGCGCACCGGCGGGGAGTGTCCGGGCGCGCTCGAGATCGACTTTCGCCTCGGCCGCCCGCTCGACCGTCCGCCGTTCCGCCAACCTGCGAACCGCTCGCTCGAGGCTCTGCTGATCCAGTCGGGCGAGGCCGAGCCGCCGCAGGGCCCGGGCGGTCCCGCCGGTCGCGAGAGCGGTAGCCGGCAGAGGAGGCGTCAGCGGCGCCAGCGCCGCGGCGACCTGACTGCGGGCGGCGTCCAGCTCGGCCCGCGTCGGTGGATCGGAGCGAAGGCAGCGGTCGGTCAGCCGAAGCGACCCGAGCTCGATCGAGCGCAGCCAGGAAGGGCTCTCCCGCGAGCCGATCGCGATCTGAGCGGAACCGCCGCCGACGTCGCAGACGGCCACCGGCTCCTGCTCGACTCTCGTCCGGGAGAGCGCGCCGAGGAAGCCGAGCTCCGCCTCCTCGGTCTCGCCCAGCGGCCGAACCGTCAGGCCGGTTGCCTGCTCGAGCGCCGTCACCAGCTCACGGCCGTTGTCGGCGTTGCGCCACGGAGAGGTGACGACGATCTCGACCCGGGACGCCCCGAGCTTGCGGGCGCGGCGCACCTCCTTGCGCGCCGCGTCGGCGGAGCGCTCGATCTTCTCGCCGGTCAGGCGGCCGAAGCGCTCCACGTCTTCCCCCAGCGACGTGCGGCGCCGCTCCTCCCGGATGCGCGTCAGGCCGGGGTTGCCCACCTCGGCCACGAGCAGGCGCAGGGTGTTGGCACCGACGTCGACGACCGCGACCCTCACGCGGGGCATTCTCCTGCCCGCGCCGGTCGGCAGCCGCAGCGAGCTTGCGATGCGCCGTGCTAGGAGGTGGGCTTGGCCGACCGTCGTGGTTGCCGCGCCCTTGCGCTCCGCATCAGGAGCGTCTGCGTGTCGCGGGTGCGCTGGCCCTTTTTCGCGCGAACTCGCTGCCAGTTGCCGTCGCTCTTGAGCTCCCATGCGTGGACGTTGGACGAGACCATCGTGTCGAGTGAGCGCTTCAGCTCCTCCCTGGCGCGCTGTTCCTCGATCGGGACGACGGCCTCGATCCGGTAGTCGAGGTTGCGGGGCATCAGGTCGGCGCTGCCGAGGTAGTACGACGCGTCCTCGCCGGCCTCGAAGACGAAGACACGGCTGTGCTCGAGGAAGCGCCCCAGAACGCTCAGCACGCGGATGTTCTCGCTTTGGCCTGAGACGCCGGGCCGGAGCGTGCAGATGCTGCGAGCGATGATCTCGATCTGCACTCCCTGCCGCGACGCGGAGTAGAGCTCGCCGATCACGAGCTCGTCGGCGAGGCTGTTGACCTTGATCCGGATCCGCGCGTGCTCCCCGCGCTTCGCAGCCCGCGCTGTCTCTCGGATCTTCTCGATCAGGCGGTCGCGCAGGTCGAACGGGGCCACGAGCAGCTTGCGGAAGCGCTTCGGCCTGCTGAATCCGGTCAGGAAGTTGAAGAGGTCGGCGACGTCGGCCGTGATCTCGGGGTCGGCGGTGAAGAGGCCGAAGTCCTCGTAGCTTCGCGCCGTGGCCGCGTGGTAGTTGCCCGTCCCGATGTGGGCGTAGCGCCGGAGCTCGTTGCCCTCGCGCCGCACGACCAGCGTCGTCTTCGCGTGGATCTTCAGGCTCGGGAAGCCGTGGACGACGTGGACGCCCGCTTGCTCGAGGGCGCGGGCCCACTCGATGTTGCGGTGCTCGTCGAAACGCGCCTTCAGCTCGACGAGGCAGACGGCCTGCTTCCCGGCCTGGGTCGCCTCCACGAGCGCCGGCACGAGGGGCGAGTCGTCGCTCGTCCGGTAGACCGTGGTCTTCAGGCCCAGGGTCTCCGGGTCGTTCGCCGCCGAGTTGACGAACGCCTCGAAGCTCGTGGTGAACGAGTGGTACGGATGGTGGACAACGACGTCCGCCTCCAAGATCTCGCCGAACAGCTCGTCCGCCGAGTTCGCGCCGGCCAAGCGGGGGTGGGTGAGAGGGAACCACTGCTCGTTCTTCAGGTCGGGCCGGTCGAGCTGGTTGAACTCGGCCAGGCTCTCGAGGTCGAGCGGGCCCTGAATGAGATACACCTGGTCGTCGCCGAGGCTCAGGCCGCCCTTCAGGCGGTCGAGCATCCGCTTCGAGGCCGAGCCCGCGACCTCGACGCGCACCGCGTCGCCGAATCGCCTGCGCCGCAGCTGGCTCTCGACCGCGATCAGGAGGTCGTCGGCCTCGTCCGACACCTCGAAATCCGCATCTCGCGTCACCCGGAACGCGCAGCACTCCAGGATCTCCATCTTCGGGAAAAGCCAGCCGAGAAAATGGCGGATCACCCGCTCCAGCGGGATGAAGAGGCCGCGCTTACCGACGGCCATGAAGCGAGGCAGCAGTTCCGGCACCTTGACCCGCGCGAAGCGCTCCTCCCCGGTATCCGGGTCGCCCACGAAGATCCCGAGGGAGAGCGAGAGGCCGGAGATGTAGGGGAACGGCTGGCCAGGGCCGACGGCGAGCGGTGTGAGAAGCGGGAAAACCTCGCGGCCGAAGCGCTCCGTCAGTTCCTCGAGCTCCTCCTTGGAGCAGTCGTCGACCTGGCCGACGACGATACCGGCCTCCTCGAGCGCCTCCGAGAGATCGCGCTTCCAGAGCCTCGACTGGCGTGCCGAAAGCTCCAGCACCTGCTCCCGGATGTCGTGCAGCGCCTGGTGCGGCGTTCGGCCGTCCGGGGATGTGACGGCGACACCCGACTCGACCTGGTCGAGCAGGCCTGCTACCCGAACCATGAAGAATTCGTCCAGATTCCGGGAGAAAAACGAGCAGATGCGCGTCCGCTCGAGCAGCGGCGTGGACGTGTCGGCTGCCAGCGCGAGCACGCGAGCGTTCCACGACAGCCAGGAGAGCTCCCGGTTGAGCAGGGCCTCGCCACCGGCCCCGGTCCGCTGCTTCGTCGCCGCTGTAGCCAAGGGAACACTCTAATCCCACTCGCGCCGAGACGTGGGTTACAGAAGTGTTTAAGAGGGGGTGGGAGCTCGCGCTGACGGGCCCCCACCCCCGGGTTCCGCCGGTTGCGGAGATTCAGCCCGCAGGCAGAACCTCCCAGGTCGGGTTGTCCCCGTGCTGCTGCGTGTAGAACCAGCGCCACCCGAACCTGAACGGCTTGGGCACCTTCGCCCCGAGGATCCCGGTGGTCGAGGTGTCGCCGTCGGAGACGTGGACGCCGGTGATCTCGTTGTCGCCTTCGTTGACCCCAAAGCCGCCGTTGGCGGAGTCGAGGGTTGCCGACGGGTCGCGGCCCTCGGCCAGCCAGCGCACAGGCTGGTTGGCCGGCTTCGAGTAGTCGGCAGTCACGTCGAGCACGAAGCCCGAGTCCAGCGCGTTCCGCGCTGCGTGCAGCCCGTCGCCTGCGTCCTCCACGAACGTGACCTTGTCCTTCGACAGGAACGTGACGTTGTCGAAGCCGGCATGCGCCTCGTCGCCCTTGTACAGGATCGTGAGCTTGCCCGAGTCTGCCGACGGGCTCTTCTGCGTCAACTTGAAGACGGAAGTCCAGCCTCCGGCATCAGCGTTCTCGGGGCTCGTCGCGTCCGTGTCGCCCGTCTCGTCGAAGTAGAACTCGCGGAACCTGACGCCGGGCCGGAACTGCCCGTTCTCGGGCCGCTTGAAGGGCGTTGCGTCCTTCGCGGTCGCGAGCGCGTTCGCGTCGAACGGCGTGGTTCCGTCGACGGCCGTGTCGTGGATGGTGATCCAGCTCGTGTCGAAGCTCGACCCGTACGTGTGCAGAGCGAGCTGGTCGGGCGAGTTCAACGGGGTCTGCGAGGCCTTGGTGATCGGATCTCCGCCGTCGTTCTCGACCTGGAGCACCTGGAGCTTGCCGTTCTTCAGGTCGCCCGGTTTCTTCGGCACGAAGCGGTAGAGGAAGCTGTTCGGGACCTTGGCCTTCGTCGCTCCCTTGAACGGCCCGCTGGCGTCCTCTGCGATCCAGAGATTGCCGTCGGAGTCGTTCTGGATCCCCTCGGCCGCCACGTCTCCGAAGGAGCCGGAGAGGTCTTCCACGGTCGACGGGTAGCCGGGTGTGGCCGAGTAGACGCCGGTCACGTCCGCTTCTTCGGTGGTGAACACGAGGCGCTTGGCCCACGGATCCCAGGTGACCCCGTCGATCGTCGAGAGATCGGCTCCGTTCGTGTCCTTCGTGGCGAGCAGAGTGACCCGGTGGGCCGCGTCGGCATCGAGGTTGATCCTCGTGATCCCGCTCACGCCGCCTACGCCGCCCTCGTGGCCCTGGAACAGAAAATGCGTCCCGTAGTAGTAGTTCGGGTCGGCGCCCGGCAGGCTGTGCTTGAAGACGAGGTAGACGTTCTTGTCGGGCTCGGTCTTGGTCGCCTCGACGGTTGCGTTCGGCGGGGTCGGGACCATCTGCGGCTGGCCCGCCGCGTTCAGCACGTCGTTGCCGTAGCCGTAGTAGGAGGTCAACGGAGAGCCGTTCTCGAGCTTCGTCGAGCCCTGCGCCACCACGGCCTCCCGCAGCTCGGGTGAGAGGACGTTCGGCGGCGAGTAGCCGGGCGACTTGGTGTTCGCGTTGGGGACTCCGGTCAGGTTGGGCCCGCCGAAGTTCCATGCGGCCCCGGACGCGACGATCGTCACGCCTGCGACACACAGACAGGCAAGCGCGGCAAATCCTGCACGTCGTCTACCGATTCTCATCAAGTGTCTCACTCCCTGTAGGTGCGCCCACGGTCTGCGGCGCGTTTCGGCGGCGACGTTAGGAGTTAGGGCTCCTGCGATGGGTTACTCGCCGGTTCGGCTCCGGTGACGATCCGGTGACGGTTGGAACGCCGTTGCAGACTGATGCAGGCGCGCCACATCTTCACCTGTCCTTAACCGCACCGCAGCCCACGGACTCCCTTGCCCGGGCCACAGTGTGGTTGCGATGCGTGTCGCGATCGTCGCCCATCGTCCGAGCGCCACCAACCTCGCGCTTGCCCGGCGCGGCTGGAACGGCGCGCCGGTCGGGTTGCTCTCGCCGCGCGAAGCGCTGCTCGCGCTCGGGCGGGGCGACCTCGCGGTCGGCCGGCTGGACGTCCGTGAGGATCTCGACGGTGTCGAGGAAGGGCTGTGGGCGCTGGAGCGGCTGCTCGAGGCGGGAGTGAGGGTGCTCAACCCGCCGCCCGCGGCCCTCTGCGCCCACGACAAGCTGCTGACCGCGCGGAGCTTGCGCCGGGCCGGCCTGCCGCACCCGCGCACCCGGCTGGTCGAGCGCTACGACGACCTGCCGGACCTCGACTATCCGGCCGTGCTCAAGCCGCGTTTCGGCAGCTGGGGCCGCGATGTCGTGCTCTGCCGGGACCGACGCGAGCTCGAGCGCAGCCTCGAGGCTCTCTCCTTCCGGCCCTGGTTCCGTACCGGGGGCGTTCTCGCCCAGGAGTTGATCCCGCCCCTCGGCCACGACCTGCGCCTGATCGTGGCGGCCGGCCGCGTGGTCGGCGCCGCCAAGCGCGTCGCATCTCCCGGCGAGTGGCGGACGAACGTCGCGCTCGGGGCCATGATCGGCCGCGTCGCGCCACCGCCGGTGGCGGTGACTCTCGCGCGCGCCGCTGCGAAGGTCTCGGGCCTCGATCTCGTGGGCGTCGACCTTCTTCCCACCGGCCCGGGCGGGTTCTGCGTCATCGAGCTGAACGCCGCCGTGGACTTCCGCCCTGTCTACTCGTTCGCGGGGCGCGATGTCTATGCGGACGCCATGGCAGCGCTCGCCGGGGGCCGTCAGGCCGCGGATGCCAATTCGGGCGCGCTCGCGGCCGCGCAGCCGTAGCTGCCGATCGCGCCGACCTCCAGGTGCGTCGACTAACGTTGCGTGATGGACCCTGAACGAGCTCGCACACTGTTGGCGCAAGAGCGAGAGCGAATCGAGCGGTCGCTCGCCAGGCTCCGGCACGAGGATACCGGGGAGCCGGCGGACGAGAAGGACCCCGGCAACCTGGCATCCGATCTCTACCAGGACGAGCTCGACGAGGGTCTGGCAGACGATCTACGCGAGGAGCTTGCGGCCGTCGAGCGTGCCGAGGCCCGTCTCGCCGCCGGTACCTACGGCCTGTCGATCGACAGCGGCAAGCCCATTCCGGACGAGCGTCTCGAGGCTCTTCCGACGGCTGAGCGAACGGTCGAAGAGGAAGCGCGCTGAGCTCTAGGGAGGGCTAACCGCGCCCCCCGGATAGCTCGCCTCGGGGCTCGTGCCGGCGAAGCAGCCGCTGCTCGACGAGGTCCTGCCGCGATTCGAGGCCATCTCCTTCCTCGTGCGTCCGGAGCGCGGCGGCCGCCGCGTGGCATGCGCCGGACGGGCGTCTAGGCGACCAGAGCGCGTCGCCGTTCGAAGCGCTCGATGCGCCCACCGCTCGCCAGGGCGCGCTCGCGCCCGGTGTATGCGGGATGGCAGCTCGAGCAGACGTCGACCGAAAGCGCTTCCGCGGTCGAGCGGATGTGGAAGGACGCACCGCAGGACGAGCAGCGCACGTCGACGAGATGCGTATTGGGATGCTTCAAGAGTTCCTCCTTGCTGACGGCACGGTCACTGTCGCCGTGCCTTCCTCTTTCTAAAACGACGGAGGAGCCGTAGGTGTTCCAGCTGGCCCGCCCCACCGGATCCGTGAGCCTGTCGCGCCGCACTACTATCGACGACGTGAGCCCGGTTCGCCCAACAGTGCAGGTGGTGGGTCGGCGGATGGACCCCGACCACTACCGTCTTCGCGATTTCCTCACGCGCACCGCGCAGCCCTACGAGTGGCACGAGGCGGGCTCCGCCGAGGCCGATCTCCTGCTCGGGCGGCTCGGCCTGGTCGACGCGGAGCTGCCGGTCCTCGTCGATAGCGAGCGAACCTTCACCGGGGCGACCGTCGAGAAGATCGCGGTGGCCTGGGGCGGCCTGCAGCCGGCTAAGCGGGCGCACTACGACTTCGTCGTCATCGGCGCGGGGCCTGCGGGTCTCGCTGCCGCCGTCTACGCCGCATCCGACGGACTGTCGACGCTCGTGTGCGACCAGAACGTGCCCGGAGGCCAGGCGTCGTACGCCACGATGATCGAGAACTTCTTCGGCTTCCCCGAGGGGATCGGCGGTGCGGAGCTGGCGCGACTGGCCGCCCGGCAGGCCGAGCAGTTCGGCGCCGAGCTCATGCTCCTGCGCGGCGTCCGAGGCAGCCGGATGAAGGGGCACGACGAGCCGGTCGAGCTGATCCTCGAGGACGACTCCGAGGTGACTGCGTCAGTCGTCCTGGCGGCACCGGGCATGGACTGGCGACGGCTCGACCTGGATGGAATGGACGATCTCCTGGGCCATGGCGTCTACTACGGAGCAGGCCGCAGCGAGGCAGCGCAGTGCTCCGGCCAGAGCGTGGTGGTGGTCGGCGCCGGCAACTCCGCCGGCCAGGCCGTGCTCAACTTCGCCAACCAGACGGCCCGCGTGACGATGGTCGTTCGCGGTGACCGGCTCAGCAAGAGCATGTCGGCGTACCTGATCGAGCGGATCGAGCGCCATCCGCTGATCGACGTCCATCTCGAGACGCAGCTGACCGGCCTGCAGGCCGACGGCGGCAAGCTCGAGGCGGTCACCATCACCGATGCGGCCGACAAGGCGGAGACGCGCCCGATGGACGCCGTCTTCCTCTGCCTCGGCGGTCTTCCGCACACCGAGTGGTGTTCGCGGGAGCACGTCATCACCGATGACCGCGGCTACATCCTCACCGGCCAGGACCTGCTCGCCGGCGGCATTCCCGACTGCTGGCCGCTCGACCGGGATCCCCTCCCGCTCGAGACCAGCCGCGTCGGGCTGTTCGCGGCGGGTGACGTGAGGCATGGCTCGACGAAGCGCGTCGCCGCGGCCGTGGGCGAGGGCTCCATGGTTGCGTCGCTCATCTTCAACCGCCTGGCGGAGCTCGGTGTCGCCGTTTGAGCTTGCGGGCGCTCTCGAGCACGCGCGCGAGCGCACGCTGACGCTCCTGGAGCCGCTCTCCGACGACCAGCTCGCGGCCCAGGTCTCGCCCCTTCAGTCGCCGCTCGTCTGGGATCTCGCCCATATCGGCCACTTCGAGGAGCTGTGGCTCCTGCGACGCGTCGGCGGACGGAGTGCGGTGTCGACGGAGCACGACGACCTCTACGACTCGTTCACGCATGCACGCGGCGAGCGCGGACGGCTGGCGATCCTCCCGCCGCAAGCCGCGCGCGCCTACGTACGCGAGGTGCGCGAAGCCGTGCTCGCGCTTCTCCCGGAGTTGCCGTTCGATGACGGGGATCCGCTGCTCGAGCAGGGATTCGTGGTCGGGATGGTGGCCCAGCACGAGCTTCAGCACGCCGAGACGATGGTGCAGACGCTCGCGCTCGCGGGCTGGTCCGATCCGGCGCCGCAGGGGCCACCCGAGGTCGGCGCGAGCGGCGAGGTCACCGTGCCCGGGGGCCAGTTCACCCTCGGCTCCACGCACCCGTGGGCGTACGACAACGAGCAGCCCGCCCACCCGGTCGAGCTTCCCCCATTTCGGATCGACCGCGCACTCGTCACGAACGCCGACTACGCGGCATTCGTCGACGCGGGCGGCTACCGCGACCGCGACCTCTGGAGTGCCCGAGGCTGGGACTGGCGCGAAGCGGAAGGAGCGGAGCGGCCCCTCTTCTGGAATGCCGCCGCACCTCGACAGCTCCCCGTCCAGCACGTCTCCTTCCACGAGGCCGAGGCGTACGCGAGCTGGGCGGGCAAGCGTCTGCCGACCGAGCTCGAATGGGAGAAGGCGGCGACAACGGCCGCCGGGGCGCTCGAGCACATGAGCGGCGCGGTCTGGCAGTGGACGTCGTCGTTCTTCGACGGCTATCCGGGCTTCTCGGCCTTTCCCTACGCGGAATACTCCGAAGCCTTCTTCGGCGACCAGCACAGGGTGCTCCGCGGCGGCTCGTGGTTCACGGATCCGCTGGTCGCGCGGCGCCCCACGTTCCGCAACTGGGACCTCCCGCAACGCCGCCAGATCTTCTCCGGCTTCCGCTGCGCGCGCGATGACTAGGGCGCCGACCGAGCAGGGTGCGCGCATCGACGTTCTCCACGACGAGGCCGGCGGTCGCCCGAGCCTCTACGAGGCGACGGCCAGGAGCCTGCGCGCCGAAGTGAAGGAGCTGCCCGCGGTCTGGCTCTACGACGAGCGAGGCTCGCGTCTGTACGGGGAGATCACGCGGCTCCCGGAGTACTACCTCCCGCGCCGCGAGGGCGAGATCCTGCGCGCCCGGGCCGCCGCGATCGCAAGGCGCACCCAGGCGCGGACGCTCGTCGAGCTCGGCGCCGGGGACTCCGACAACACCCGTGTTCTTCTGGACGCGCTCGACTCCGCCGGCACCCTCGAGCGCTTTGCGCCGCTGGACGTGAGCGAGCAGACTCTGCGAGCGAGCGCGGAGGCGATCGCGGCGGCCTATCCGCGGGTCCACGTCCAGGCGATAGTCGGTGACTTCGAGCGCGATCTCGGCGCGCTTCCTGGGGAGGGGCCACGTTTGATCGCCTTCCTCGGAAGCACGATCGGGAACCTGTACCCCGAGCCGCGGGGGCGGTTTCTCGCGACGCTGGCCACGTTGCTCGAGCAGGACGACGCGGTCCTGCTCGGCCTCGACCTCGTGAAAGAGGTCGCCACCATCGAGGCGGCGTACAACGACAGCCGCGGCGTCACCGAGGCGTTCGTCCGTAACGCTCTGACCGCGGTCGATCGTGAGCTGGGCGCCACGTTCGACCAGCGGCGGTTCGACTACGAAGCGCGCTGGGATCCGGAGCACGAGCGGATGGACATCGGCTTGCGGGCGCGGGAGTTGCACGCCGTCGCCATCCCGCGTCTCGAGCTCGACCTGGCGTTCGAGGAGCACGAGCCGCTGCGAGTCGAGATCAGCTCGAAGTTCCGCCGCGAGCTCTTCGAGCGCGAGGTCGAGCGAGCCCGGCTCCGGCTCGAGTCCTGGTGGACCGACGCGGAGAGCGGTTTCGCCGTCGCGCTCCTGGTCCCCGAGCTCACGGCAGCCAACGACCACCCGACAGAGAGGAACGGGCATGTCTGAAGGCACCAGCATCTGCAGCCACCTCGACCAGATCGAGGTGACGGCGCTCCCGGAGACGATCGAGGGCTGTGAGGAGTGCCTGAAGATCGGAAGCAGCTGGGTGCATCTCCGCATGTGCATGACGTGCGGGAAGATCGGCTGCTGCGACTCGTCGCCGAACCGGCACGCAACCGCGCATGAACGCGAGAGCAGCCACCCGATCATCCGCTCGGCCGAGCCGGGCGAGGATTGGAGCTGGTGCTACCTCGACGAGGTGGCGTTTGCGGCGCCGGCAGGGTAAGGAGAGCAGCGCCTAGCCGTCGGTCCGCGAGCGGGCTGCAACCGCGAGCGAGTCGGCGCTCTCGGTGTCGGCTCGCCGCACTCCCGCGGCGGCGTAGGCGTCTTCCTCGTCCAGGGTTTCGTGCTCGAGGAGCGCCTTCGCGAGTGAATCGAGCTTGTCCCGGTTCTCCCGCAGCAGCGACAGGACCTCCTGATGCGATTCCTGGACGATGCGGCGTACCTCCTCGTCGACGAGCCGCTGGGTGTCGGACGAGACCTCTGCGGAGCCCGGGAGGAGCGGGCCCGCGCCGTCGCGCTGGATCACGGCGACCGGCCCGATCGCCGGGCTCATGCCCCAGCGGCCGACCATCTGGCGCGCGATCTCGGTGAGCTGCTGGATGTCCGACTCTGCGCCGGTGCTTATCTCGCCGAAGACGATCTCCTCGGCAGCCCGGCCTCCCAGCGCGACGTTGATCTTCGCCTGTATCTCAGGCTCGCTGTAGTTGAAGCGGTCGCTCTCGGGGGCGGCGAACGTGACTCCCAGCGCCATGCCACGGGGGATGATCGAGACCTTGCGCACCGGGTCGGCGCCTTCGGTGAGCATGCCGACGATTGCATGGCCGCCCTCGTGATAGGCGGTCCGCCGCCGGTCCTCGAGGCTCATCAGAACCTGTCGCTCCGCGCCGAGCACGATCCGCTCGAGCGCGTCGGTGAAGTCAGGCTCCTCCACGACCGCGTGAGCCCGTCGCGCGGCCAGAAGCGCGGCTTCGTTGGCCAGGTTCGCGAGGTCGGCGCCGACCATCCCGGGCGTCGTCGCCGCGATCCGGCCGAGGTCGACGTCGGGCCCGAGCGGCATATGGCGTGTGTGCACTCTGAGGATCGCCTCGCGGCCGGCGCGGTCGGGCGGCTGCACGGCGACCCGGCGGTCGAAACGACCCGGGCGAAGCAACGCCGCGTCGAGAACGTCGGGCCGGTTGGTCGCTCCGATCACGATCACGCTGGTGGACGAGTCGAACCCGTCCATCTCGGTCAGGATCTGGTTCAGGGTCTGCTCGCGCTCGTCGTTGCCCCCGCTGAAGCCTGCGACGCCGGACGTCCGTGACCGGCCGATCGCGTCGAGCTCGTCGATGAACACGATCGCCGGCGCAGCCTGCTTGGCCTGTTCGAAGAGATCGCGCACGCGGGAGGCACCGACGCCGACGATCGCTTCGACGAACTCGGATGCGGCGATCGAGAAGAACGGGACATCGGCCTCTCCGGCGACCGCCCTGGCGAGAAGGGTCTTGCCCGTGCCCGGAGGGCCGGCGAGAAGCACGCCATGGGGAATCCGGCCGCCGAGCTTTTGGTATTTCTCGGGATGGCGCAGGAAGTCGACGACCTCCGACAGCTCCTCCTTCGCCTCGTCGATCCCGGCAACGTCGGCGAAGGTGACCCGATCGCCGGACGGTTGATACCGGCTCGCCTTCGAGCGGCCGAACGAGCCGAGAACGTTCTGGACGTTGCCCGCACGCCGAATGAACCAGAACAGCAGGAAGAGAAAGAGGATCGTCGGGCCAAAGCCGAGCAGCAGGTTCTGCCACCACGGCGAACCGGTATCCAGGGGCTGCGCGTTGACGACGACGCGCTTCTGCTGGAGTAGCCGCGAGAGCGCGTCGGTGTCGGCGAATGCGGGAATCTCGGTACGGAAGCGCGTCGTCGGCTTCGATCCTGCGTACCGTTCTTTTTGGTTGAAGGTGCCCTGGATCGCCGTGCCCTTCGAGGTGATCTCCTTCACGTGGCTCTCTCTCACCTGCCCGAGGAAGAACGGGCTGTACGGGACGCGAACCCGCGAGGCAGGCTCCGTCGCCCGTGAGCCGAGGTAGAAGTTGAAGGCCAGCAGCGCGAGCGCGAAGAGGATCCAGCCGCGGCTGATCCGGAACCGGGGCGGCTGGGTCGGCGGTGGCGGCGTCGGCGACGATCCGCGCGGCGCCGGCGGAGTCGCGTTCGTGTCGCGATCCTCGCGGGTGGCGTTCACCGCGCCGGGCTCCTCACGAAGCAAGACTAACGCCGCGGAGGGACTCGCCGACTTTCCAGGAGCGAAAGGCCCCCAAGGAGGAGAAGCGGGGCAACGGACCGGCCTTTGCGGCTGCACGCCCGTGCTGACACCAACCCAGGTGGAACGGCCGTTTGCGGGCGGCGACGCCTCGACCGTACGATGGAGCCATGAGCGCTGGTGGAGGCGCGGCAGGGCATGCCGGCACCCTCTATCGGAGGCTGCTGGCGTTCCTGCGGCATCCCCTGCGAACGGTCGAGGCAGAGGCCGAGCATCTGCACGAGGTCGAGGAGGCGGGCGAGAGCCCGGTGACGCCCTTCATCGCGATCCTGGGAATCATCCTCTTCCTGCTGCCGATCGTGGTCGTGATCGGCGGGCTCGTCTTCGCGGCGTACTACCTCGCCTGAAACAGAGGCCTAGCTGTTCGTAGATGGAGCACCGGGAGTTTCTCCGCGGCAAGAAGCTCTGGGTCAGTTCGGCTTGCCCGCCATCGCCCAGACGGCGACGACGTAGGCCGCGAGAAGCACGAGCGACAGCACCAGCGTCGCTCTGAGCAGCCCGGCGCCCTTCCCTTGACGCTGCCGGTAGACGCCGACGCCGCCCACGATCAGGGAAACCAGCAGGATCAGGCCGCCGAGGTCGGCGATGACCGCGCCGATGTCGAGCCAGCTCGGCGTGTCGACATTCGCCGGAAGGTCGTCCCAGCCCTCTTTCGAGCTGATCCACCCGGCGCCGATGCGCATCAGCACCCAGCCCGGCAGCGAGACCGCGAGCAGCGACCAGTACCCAAGACGGAGGAGCCCCGTGTCGCCACGCGCAAATGCGAGCGCGCTCGCGCCGGTGACGAGCCCACCGACCAGGATCATCGCCCCCAGGACGTGCAGGAAGAGCGGGAAGTCCCAGCTGTCGGGGCGAACCGCGGCGATGATGGTCATGCGCCCGGCTTCCAGATCATGTCGATCAGGAGCAGCACGACGGCGAGCGAGGTCAGGAAGTGCATGAGCAGGCCTTCGGAGGTTCGGTTGAGCGCAAGGAGCTCGTCGCTCGGCCCTGACCGGCCGGCGCCCTGGAGCTCCCGCGCCTTGCTCGCGCCGCGCATGTACGCCTCTCCCGTGCGCCGTCCGACGCCGTTGGCCAGCACCCAGAGCACGAGCGCCGCCACGATCCAGCCGTCCCAGATGTCGTACCCGCCGACGGAGAAGGCGAGCCAGAGGCCGAAGACGATCGTCCCCACCGAGCCGATCGCGAAGGCGGCGTTTCCAACTTGGACCACGGACTCGATGCGCACCCTCGCTTCGGGCAGGTCCGTCTTTCGCACGGCGACGATCAGGATCCAGAAGAGCACGACGCCCGCGAAGAAGGCGAAGGCGCTGAGCACGTGCAGTGCGAGCACCCAGTCGTCGAAGCTCACAACCGGGCATCCTACGAAGGCCCGCAACTGCTAGGCCGGATTCTTGGCGCAGACAGCGCTCCAGCGCGGGTCTTGGGGATGAGGCCGCCAAAGGTTAGGGAGAACGTTGGGGCGCTTCCACGATGCGAGGCGACTCCGTCGCCTGCAAGATGGAGAGCAACCATGAGCCTCTCGATTCCACGTCCGCGTCAACGACGAGCTGACCGGCGAGCAAGTGCCTGGTGTGGAATCGATGCGACGCGGACACCGTTGGAAACGACCATGAGTTCGACCAAGGAGCGGTGATGACTACGAACGAGGAAGCAGCGAAGCAGGGGGCGCTGGCGCGCCTCGCCCTGGGGATCATGCACCACCGCCGAATCGTGGCGGTTGCCTGGATCGTCCTCACGATCTTCGGAGCTTTTTCGGCCCAGCAGGTGTCGAAGCGTTGGCTGGAGCAGTTTTCGATTCCAGGTTTCTCGGCGTACGAGGCCAACCAGCGGACGCTGCAGATCTTCGGCACGGGAGCGCAGGCCCCGAACATCGCCGTGGTGCGCGTCAAGGGCGACGTGACAAAGAGCGCACCCGCCCGCCAGACTCTGGCTCGGGTCTCGCAGGAGTTCCCGGCGTTTCGCACCTCGTCGTACTTCACCACCGGAAGCCTCGCCTACGTTTCGAACGACCGGCACACGGCTTTTGCGACCTTTTATCCGCCCGGCCGGCCGAGCTTCAGCTCCGACGCGCACTTCAAGGACATCCGTGCCGCTCTCGTGGCGGCTGCGCCGCCCGGCGTCGAGACGCACGTGACCGGACGCGACGCCCTCTACGACTCGCAGGGCAGCGAGTCGGGCGGGCCGAGCGTGCTGACCGAGGCCTTGATCGGAGGAGTCGGCGCCCTCGTCATCCTCCTGTTCGTCTTCGGGACGATCCCGGCGATGTTGACCCCGCTCCTCATCGCGGTCGCGTCGATCCTGAACACCTTCACGCTGATCTGGGCGCTGACGTACATCACCGACGTCTCGATCATCGTCCAGTTCCTGGTCGCGCTCGTGGGTCTCGGGGTGGCGATCGACTACGCGCTGCTGATGATCTTCCGCTTCCGAGACGAGTTACGGCACGGCCGGGACGTCGAGTCGGCCGTCGTGGAGACCATGACGCACGCAGGCCGCTCGGTGATCGTCTCGGGCACGACGGTCGCGATCGGCCTGGTCTCGATGGTGATCATCCCTGTCCCGGTCATCCGCTCGATCGGGATCGGCGGCATGTTGATCCCGGTGGTCTCCGTTGTCGTAGCGATCACCTTGCTGCCCGCGCTGCTGTCGCTGCTCGGCCACCGCATCAACTCGATCCGGGTCATGCCGAAGCGCATCGTCGAGGGCTCGGACCGTGAGGCCGGGTTCTGGTGGCGCTGGGCTCATCTGGTCATGCGTCGGCCGATTGCGGTCGGGGCCGCCGGACTGGTGATCGTGGCGCTGCTGTTGGTGCCGGCCGCGAGGCTGAATCCGGCCGAGGCGCAGGCCAAGGACCTCGCGGGCGCCAGGACCGCGGACGCCGTGGTCGGCTTCAACGAGCTCGCGAAGTCCGGGATCTCCGCAGGTGCGGTGAAGCCGTTCGTGATCCTGGTGGAGCACAATCCAGGGCCTCAGGCTCTGCGCACGGTGGTGTCGAAGCTCGAGTCGACGCCGGGAATCTCGGGCGCTTCCGCGCCCCTCGCCTGGCGCAAGGGCGACAACGCCCTGGTCGAGGCCATCCCCTCGCAGGACGGCGCGGCAAAGCCTGTCCGCCATACGATCTCGGATCTGCAGCATGACGTGCTGCCGCAGCTGGAGAGCCAGATCGGAGGGAACGTGAGCCTGACCCTGGGCGGCGTCGCGGCGGAGGACCGCGACTTCGTGCACGCGGTCTACGGCAAGTTCCCCTACGTGCTGGCCTTCGTGATCCTGCTCACCTTCGTGCTGCTGATGCGCGCCTTCCGCTCGGTCTTCCTCGCCGTGAAGGCCGTCATCCTCAACCTGATCTCCCTGGCGGCCGCCTTCGGGATCATCGTGTTCATCTTCCAGGAGGGCCACGGCGCGGAGGCGATCTGGCACGTGCACCCGACCCACGCGATCATCTCCTGGATCCCGCTGATGATCTTCGCCTTCCTCTACGGGCTATCCATGGACTACGAGGTCTTCATGGTCTCGCGGATGCGCGAGGCCTACGACGAGACGGGAAAGACGAAGGAGTCGATCGCGCTCGGGCTCGCCCGCACCGGCAAGCTGGTGACGAGCGCGGCGCTCGTGCTGATGTTCGCGTTCTTCGTGCTCTCCACGAGCCCGGGCACCGACATCAAGCAGTTCGGGATCGGGCTCGCGGCGGGGATCATCTTCGACGCCACCGTGATCCGGGCCCTCCTTGTGCCCTCGATCATGGCCGTGGCCGGGCGCTGGAACTGGTGGCTGCCGCAGCCCGTGGCCCGGGCGCTGTTCGTGCGTCGCCCGCAACCGGCGTTCGATGAGCCGGGTGGCTAGAGCCGAGCTCGGCGCGCTTGACGATGAGCAACCCTCAAGGCGGAATCTTCGCGCTCGGGACGGCGTCACACGCCTACGTCGAGTTCGACGTCTCTGACCCTCGAGACGCTCCTGCGCTCGTGCGGACGATCGCCTCGTTGCGTGAGCCGAGGACGACGATGGGCGGGGTCAACCTCGTGGCCGGTTTCAGACCGGAGCTCTGGAGAGACATCGCGCCCGACGGCGCGCCTGCGGACGTCGAGGGGTTCAACGAGGATGTGGTCGGCGTGGATGATTTTGCGATGCCGGCCACGCAGCACGATGCCGTGCTCTGGATCTCGGGTGCTGCCTACGACGTCGTCTTCGACACTGCCCGCGGGGCCATCGCCGAGGTTCGAGAGCTGGCGTCGGTCGCCGAGGAGACCTCGAGCTGGCCGTATCGACACGATCGCGACCTGACCGGCTTCATCGACGGGAGCGAGAATCCCACGCTGACCGATGCGCCCGGGCTGACACTCGTGCCCGAGGGGCGTCCCGGGGCGGGAGGGACGATCCTGCTCCTGCAGAAGTGGGCCCATGACGCCGTCGCCTGGGAGGCCCTCTCAGACGCCGAGCAGGAGCTGGTGATCGGCCGGATGAAGCCGGACAGCGTCGAGCTCGAGGACAAGCCTGGAGACTCGCACGTCGCGCGTACCGACCAGGACGACTTCGGCAAGATCTTCCGGCGGAACATGCCGTACGGCACCGTCACCGATCACGGCACGATGTTCGTCGGCTTCGCTTCCGAGCAGCGTCCGCTGAGCGACATGCTGAAGAGCATGGCCGGCGTCGGAGGCGGCCCCCGCGACGCGCTCACCCTGTACACGCGGGCCGTGACCGGTGCGTACTACTTCGTCCCGGCAACGGAAGGACTGCGTCGAGTCTCGAACGGGAGTCCGGATAGCGGCTAGGACATCGCGAACAGGGAGAGACCGACCGACGCGGTCTACTTACCCGGCTGAAGAGGCGGCCCTGCCGGCCGGAGAGCACAATCTGCCGATGATCGGAACCGAGCTGCACGAGGAACAGGTCGAGTCCACCTGGGAGGCCGCGCCCGCGGTCGCCGTCGTGATCGCCTCTCAGCTGCTGCTCGCCTTCGTCAGCCGCAGCCAGGGTTGGACGCTCTGGGAGCTCCCCTGGTGGGTGTGGCTGATTCCGGTCGGCCCCGAGCTCGCGCTGCTCCTTCCGCTCGCCTTGCATCGGCCTCGCCGGCGGCTGGAGCAGGCAGGTCGGCGCCGTATGGCGGCCGTCGCGCTGCTCGGCTTCATCAGCCTCGCGAACGCGCTGCTCCTGGTCGCCGTGATCGGCTCGCTCATCGAAGGCACCGAGAAGAGCGGTGGCCAGCTCCTGCTGAAGGCGATCACCCTCTGGGGCACCAACGTGATCACGTACGGGCTCTGGTTCTGGGAGGTCGATCGAGGGGGCCCCGTGCGCAGGCTTCGATCCGACGCGCCTCTGCCCGACTTCCAGTTCCCCCAGATGGAGAATCCGCAGTTTGCGGCGCCTGACTGGCAACCGCAGCTGGTCGACTACGTCTACGTCTCGCTGACCAACTCGATCGCCTTCTCGCCTACCGACGCGATGCCTCTCACGCGCCGCGCGAAGCTGCTGATGCTCTCGGAATCCACGATCTCCGCGGTGACCGTCCTGCTCGTCGCAGCGCGCGCCGTCAACATCTTCACCTAGCCCATCGCTTCGAGCGGCCGCGGCGCCGAAAACAATCGCTTCGGTCAACTACTCTGAGTGCTGTGACTCGCGAAGGCTCACGGCCGTTGCCGGTGGACATGTCGCCTGCCGCCCCGGAAGTCGCACCGGCTCCAGTCGCCCCGGACCGGGCTCCTGGTCGCTTCCTCAACCGCGAACTGTCATGGCTCGACTTCGACGAACGCATCCTCGCGCTTGCCGACCGGCCCTCGTTGCCGGTCCTCGAGCGGGCCAAGTTCTTCGCGATCTTCAGCGACAACCTCGACGAGTTCTTCCAGGTTCGGGTGGGCAGCCTCAAGATGAAGCTCGAGGCGCGGCTTCCCTCGAGCGGCTCGGACGAGGAAACGACCAACGACCGGCTGACCAAGATCAACGCACGAGTCCGAGAGCTCGTCGCAAAGCGCGACGAGAGCTTCGTCTCGAATCTCGTCCCCGATCTGGCCGCGGCCGGGATCCGGCTTTCCGATTGGGACGAGCTCGACGCGGAGGACCAGGCCTATCTCGATGCCCTCTTCGACGAGCAGCTCTTCCCGGTCCTGACTCCGCTGGCCGTCGATCCCGCTCACCCGTTTCCGTACATCTCGAACCTGTCGCTGAACCTCGCGGTCGTCGTCCGGGTGCCCGGAGAGCTGACCCGGAGGATCGCACGGGTCAAGGTTCCCCAGTCGTTGCCGCGCTTCGTGGTGCTTCCCGACGACGAGCGCTTCGTGCCCCTCGAGCAGCTGATCGCACGGCACCTGAAGGGGCTCTTCCCGGGCATGGAGGTGGTCGAGCATTCCCCGTTCCGGGTCACCCGCAACACGGACTTCGACATCGATCTCGAGGGCGAGGAGGACATGGTCACCGCCGTCGAGTCGGTTCTGTGGCGGCGGCGCCGCTCTCCGATCGTCGTCAGGCTCGAGGTCGACTCCTCGATGTCGGAGGAAACGCTCGGTCTCCTCATGCGGGAGCTCCGGCTCGAGCCCAACGACGTCGACCGGACGAACGGCCTGCTCGCCCTGGGTGGGCTCTGGTCGATCGCCGGCCTGGACCGCCCGGAGCTCAAGGAGGAGCCCTGGAAGCCCAGCACTCAGACCCGCCTCATCTCCGTGGACGACGAGGGAGCCCCCGATCTGTTCGGAGTGATCGCCGAGAGCGACCTGCTGGTTCAGCACCCCTATGACTCCTTCGACACCTCGGTCGAGGCGTTCATCGAAGGTGCCGCGCGGGACCCGGACGTACTCGCGATCAAGCAGACGCTCTACCGGACCTCCGCCGCGGAGACCGGGATCATGAAGGCTCTCATCCGGGCCGCCGGGGAAGGCAAGCAGGTCGTGTGCATCGTCGAGCTGAAGGCACGCTTCGACGAGGAGGCGAACATCGGCTGGGCGCAGCAACTCGAAGACGCCGGGATCCACGTGGCCTACGGCGTGGTGGGACTGAAGACCCACGCCAAGCTCTGCCTGGCGGTGAGGCGCGAAGGGCGCGGCATACGCCGTTACGCACACATCGGTACCGGCAACTACAACCGCGAGACGGCCGCGATCTACGAGGACCTCGGCCTGTTCACCGCCGACCCCGAGATCACCGCCGATGTCTCCGACGTGTTCAACCTCCTCACCGGCTACAGCCGCCAGCACGGGTTCCGGACGCTGTTGGTCGCCCCGGCCGGCCTGCGAGCGAGTCTGGTCGATCTGATTCGCGCACAGGCCTCTCCGGAGGGGCAGATCACGATGAAGCTGAACAGCCTCATCGATCCCGAGATGATCGACGAGCTCTACGACGCCTCGCAGGCAGGAGCGCGGATCGAGCTCATCGTTCGAAGCATGTGCTGCCTCAGGCCCGGCGTCCCCGAGCTCTCCGAGGGAATCCGAGTCCGCTCGCTCGTCGGGCGCTTCCTGGAGCACTCGCGAATCTTTCGGTTCGGCAATGGCCCGGAGGCCGTCTATCTCATGGGGTCGGCCGACCTGATGCAGCGCAACCTCGACCGTCGGGTGGAGGTTCTCACGCCGATACGCGACCCGGCGCTGCGTGCACGACTCGATGAGATCCTCGCCGTGCTCGCCGTCGACGACACCCTTGCGTGGGAGCTCACGGGCGACGGAACCTGGCGGCCTCCCCCCGCGTCGGGGACGATCAATGCGCAGACTCGACTCGAACAGGCGGCCCTCTCGCGGGCGCGGGGAGTCGTCGCCGTCTAGCGGCGCTGCACCTCAGCCGAGCTGCTTCGGAACGACCAAGTCGGTCAGTACGGCATCGGCCGTGGACAACTGGGCCCAGCTCGTGTTCGCAAGGGCGAGCGTCGAAAGCGCGGCCGTCGGGAACTTCGCCCTCACGCGCTCGAGCTCGACGCCGCTTGCGGCGAGCTCCAGGGCGAGGTTCTGCAACGCGGGGTTGTGCCCGATCAGCATCACGGAGGCAACTGCCTCGGGAACGAGGTGGAGGCGGTCGAGCAGGCTGTCCGCCGTAGCTCCGTACAACTCGTCCTCCAGGCCGATCGTCGAGGCTGCGAGCGCGGACCGAAGCAGCTCGAGTGTCTCCCGCGTCCGCTCGGCGGTGGAGCAGAGCACGAGCTCGGGCTCGATCCCATGTCGGGCAAGGTGCTTGGCGATCCGCTTCGCATCTCGCTTGCCCCTCGGCGCCAGCGGACGCTCCCGGTCGGCGAGCCCTGGTTCGGCCCAGCTGGATTTCGCGTGCCGGAGAAGGTAGAGCGTGTGCATCCCCGGCGTGGTTCGGCCTCGACGCTCACGGGCCTGCGCGGTCGGTCCTGTCCGAAGGAACTAAAAAGCCCCCGGCCTGCTGGTGCAGATGGGTGCGAGCCGGGGGCTGCCGTGGCTCCGTTTGACGGCGGGCGTCGTCGGGTGGTTAGGCGGACGCTCGCGTTTGACCCACTCGGGTTACGTTCCCGCGGAGGCAGACAGCAACGCAGGAGGAAGCCATGAGCGCGAAGGACACGCTCGTCATGTACGCCGACGTTCCGAGCCGGCGAGTCACGGCCGGGAATGCGATCGAGTACGCGTACCGCGAACTTGGTGAAGGTGCCGTGCCGCTTGTCCTGCTGCAGCACTTTCGGGGCAACCTCGACAACTGGGATCCCGCACTAGTCGACGCGCTCGCCGCGGAACGACGCGTCGTCGTGTTCGACAACGCCGGCGTCGGCGCTACGACCGGCACGACGCCGAACACGATCGAAGCGATGGCCCACGACGCGATCGCCTTCCTCGAGGCGATGGGCTTCAAGCGGGTGGATCTGCTCGGCTTCTCGATCGGCAGCTTCGTCGCGCAGGAGATCGCGCTCATCCGCCCCGACCTGCTCCGGCGCGTCGTGCTCGCGTCCTCCGCACCGCAGGGTGCGGCCGGCATGCATGGCTGGGCTCGGGAGGTGATCGGCGCGGTCGGTACGCCGGAGACGAGCCCGGAGGGATACCTCTCCGTCTTCTTCGCTCCTACGAAAACGAGTCTCGAGGCAGGCCAGGAGGCCGCAGGGCGGATCTTCGGGGGAAGGACAACCGACCGAGACGAAGCGACGACGTGGGAGACCCGTCAGGCCCAGTACGACGCCGTGTGCACCTGGGGCATCCCCAACCACTCGCTGCTCGAGCGGGTCAGCGCAATCGACCTGCCGGTGTTCGTCGCCAACGGCGACAGCGACCCGATGATCCTCCCCCGCTACTCATACCTTCTGGCCGGGCTCCTGCCGAACGCGCGGCTCACGATCTATCCGGACTCCGCGCACGGCTTCCTCTTCCAGCACCACAGCCAGTTCGCCGCCGACGTGCACGCCTTCCTCGCGGAGGCGGACTGACGCCGATGATCGACGCTGCCGCCTCACGTATAGATAGTCCTTGAGCAGGCCTTCTTTAAGGGCAGTGGAAGGGGAGCTCTGGCAACTAGTAGTGGGCGAGGGGTAGTCGATTTCTTATGCACCGGGGTCTACTCGAGTTCTCGAACGGCTCGCCGCCCCGGGCAGTGCATAGCGACGGCTACCGCTGACGGCACACTCGACGAACAGCGAAACCCCCGCGATTTTGCGGGGGTTTCGCTAGCCGCCACGAGGCGGCCTCCGCTGTATGTGCGGGGAGGTCGGCGCTAGACGAGCGCCTTCCAGAACACCTTGACCTCCTCTGCGGGGAACGTCTCGGTCTCGAAAATCTCGAGCTTCGCGATCTTGCCGAGGACGCGGAACGCGGTCTCGAGATCGGGATACTCGAAGATGCCGAGATACTCCCACGGGCCCATGATTGCGAGGAAGCGCTCGACCGTACCGCCCTCGTCCTCGACGATCTTGTGGATCTTGTCGAAGTACTCGGGGGTCTTCTCGAGGTGCTCCCGCGCGATCGGCGCGACCCTGAAGAGCCCGACATAGGTGAACATGCGTCACCTCATTTCTTTGGGGGCATCGCTTAGAGCCCCTCTAGGGGGAGTATCTCTCTCACGGCATTCCAGAGGCATCCGCGCGCCCTCGGAGTCAGACTGCTCAGAAATACGTATATCGGCGCGCGCCCTGGGCAGACCCGCATCCTCGTCGAGCTCCGAGGGGAGCAGCAGTTCGGGGCACTCTCAGTAGTTTCGGCCGGACGGCTCCGCGAAGCCACCGATGGCAGCCTCGCTTCTGCTGGTCAAGCTAGATGCCTACCCGAAGGGAGGGGCGATGGCCACACTCTTCATAATCGTGACGTTTCTGGTTGTCCTTGCGGGGGCGGCCGTCGTTGTGTACGCGCTCTTTGAAATGAGCCCGTACGCTCGGCACGCCGATCAATTTCGCGATCCCCGAACTGGGAAGCTGCGCGGAAGCAGCCCGCACCTGTAGCGAGTCACGTCGACCGCGGGTCACCGCAGTACCGGCACCGGCTCGCTCAAGGGGCCACTGGAGTTCAAACAACAAGGACGGGAGGCTGATCGGCGTCTTCGGGGCGAGCCGCCTTACCACTCGCAGACGATGTCCCGTTCTTGCCACAGGAAGCAGCGCGAAATCGCGTGAACGGGCATGAATCGGAAGTTGCGCAAGAACCACAAAAGTCCTGCTCAGACGCATATTCGTGAGCAAACGTGATTTCGGGGTCTGTTGTTCAGCCGTCTCGATGTTCTCGTACCAGCTCGTCGCGTTGTCCGGACCGAACGTCTCGGCGGCAGCCTCGTTGCGAGAACGATCGATGTCGATCTCTGGCTGCGCATCTAGACATGCAGCGCGGGTGTCCTACGAGGTGGGAACGGGCGACCCCGCCGCCGCGGTCTCCTCCGCTTCAGACTGGCGCCGCTTCGCGATCATCGAGAGCATCTCGAAGATCGCGTTGGCCGCAAACAGCGCGGTGATTTGTCCCGGGCTGTCGTACTGGGGAGCAACTTCAACGACGTCATAGCCCACGAAATCGATTCGGGCGAGCGCTCGGAGATATTGCATCGCCTCGAAGCCCGTTGGGCCGGCAACTTCTGGGGTCCCCGTACCTGGACAGTAGGCGGGATCGACGAAGTCCACATCGAAGGTCAGGAACGCGGGCCCGCCGCCGATTCGCCGATGTGCTCGTGCCGCGAACTCTTCGGGACTCAAGAGTGCCAGGTCGATCCACGGGATCGTCTCGACTCCGAGGTCGGAGGGAATGTTTTCGTCCTCCGCGGCGTACAACGACCCCCGCATCCCCGCCTGGATCACGCGGGCAGGGTCGAGGACGTCCTCCATGATTGCCCGTCGAAACATCGTGCCGTGCGAGTAGGGCAAGTCGTTGTAGGTGTCTTGCAGGTCGGTGTGCGCGTCGAGCTGCACGAGCCCAAGGCGACCGTGCACCTCAGCGAGTGCACGGAGCTCGGCGAGTGCGACCGAATGGTCGCCGCCCATTCCGATGCCGATGACACCTGCTTCGGAGATCGGGGTCACAAAGCGCTCCATGCGCTTCAGCGACTCCTCGATGTACCCAGGAGCCGTGGGCGCGTCGCCGAAGTCGATCGTCGACAGGGCCCCGAACACCTGCACGCGCTGGACGGGGTTGTACGTTCGGATCATGCCCGATGCCGAGCGAATCGCTTCCGGGCCGAACCGAGCTCCGGGCCGAAACGACGTCCCACCGTCCCATGGGAGGCCGTACACGGCGGCGTCCACCCCGTCGAACTCCTTCACCCAGGGCAGCCGGGCGTACGTCCGTGGCCCCGTAAACCGAGGCGCCTCAAGGGCGTTCCATGGCTCGTACATGGTCGACCTCCGCGCGAGGGTGTTGGGCGAGCCTAGCGTGCGCTTTGGGGGATGAGGCGACTGGCAACACACGAAGAGCATCGACGCCGCCTGGCTCGACCGCAGATTCCCCCGGCTCGCGATCGAACCGGGCCCCCAGCGGCATCCCGAATCAGCCGCCAAGCCGACCTAGCTCGTACAAACCACCGCGCAGCGTTGTCCCGTCCGCGACGCACTCCGATTAAGTCCGACCACACTCACTCGGACTCGACCGTCGAGCTTATTGGCGGCGCAGGCCGGGGCGGGAACACGGCTCCTCGGTTTCGCCTCCTTCGCGGTCGACGGATTCGCTCGCCCCAGTGCGGCGTCAAGCAGATGATTGATCCGTGGCTCTGTGGTTGGCGGTCTCGTTTGCGCTCGCGTTCGCGCTGACGAACGGGTTCCACGACGCGGCAAACTCGATTGCGACGCTCGTGGCCACGCGCGGCGCTCTCCCTGGGCAGGCCATCGTCCTGTCGGCGGTCTTCAACATGTTGGGCGCGCTCCTCGTCGGGACCGCCGTCGCCGACACGATCGCGGGGATCGTGACGGTCTCAGGCGCGGAGGCCGTCGTCGTGATCGGCTCGGGTGCGCTCGGGGCGGTCCTCTGGAACCTTCTCACCTGGTGGCGAGGGTTGCCGTCGAGCTCTGCGCACGCGCTCGTTGGCGCTCTCGTAGGCGCGGCGCTTGTCGAAGGTGGGATCGGTGCGGTTGACTGGGGCGGGCTGAACGGCTGGCGACCGGTCGGCGTCTTCGGCGTCCTGATCGCGCTCGCAGTCTCGCCGCTCATCGGTCTCGCCTTGGGGTTCGTGTTCATTCGGCTCGGCCGGCTTGTGCTTCGCCGGGCGACGCGTCGAGTCCGGAGCCCGATCCTTGGTGCAGAGTGGGGCATGGCGGCTGGTCTCTCGTTTAGTCACGGGTCGAACGATGCACAGAAGTCAATGGGAGTGATCGCTGCTCTGCTACTGGCCGCGGGCAGACTGCAGACGTTCGAGGTTCCGCTCTGGACGAAGGTCGGCTGCGGAGCGGCGATCACGCTCGGAACGGCGCTCGGCGGATGGCGGATCGTCCGCACGGTCGGCCGTGGGATCTTCCACCTGGCGCCCATCGACGGCTTCGCCAGCCAGACCGGCTCGACGGCGGTCATCCTGCCCGCCTCGTACCTGGGGGCTCCGGTCTCGACCACCCAGGTCGTCGTCTCCTCGGTGGTCGGGGTCGGCACCGGGCGGCGCCGTTGGCGGCACGTCCGCTGGGCCGTCGTCCGCTCGATCGCCTTCGCCTGGCTCTTGACCCTCCCGGGATCCGCCGTCCTCGGTGCCGGTACGTTCCTTGTGTGGAGGGCCGTCGGATGACGCGAGGCCGCTGGTTTCTGCCCGAGACGCCGGACGTCCTCGGCATGTTGCGCGCGCAGACCGCGATCACGGTGGAGGGTATGGAGGCGCTCATCGCCTGGTCGGTGGGCGAGCCGGGCGCCGCGGATCGCCTGCGGGACTGCGAGCACCGAGCCGACGATCGCAAGCGCGAGCTCCGCGCTGCGCTGAGCATCTCGTTCACGACGCCGCTCGAGCCCGAGGACATCTTCGAGCTCTCGACGGAACTTGACCGTGTGCTGAACAGCGCGAAGAACGTAGTTCGTGAGGCGGAGGTCATGGAGACCGGTCCGGACCAGGCGATCTCGGAGATGGCAGCCGAGCTCGCAGGGGGTGTTCGGGATCTCAGCGAGGCGTTCGAGCAGCTCGCGGCCGGAACACGGGTCGCGGCGACAGATGCCGCGGACCGTGCTGCGAAGAGCCAGAGTCGAGTAGAGAAGGTCTACCGCCAGTCGATGTCGGCGCTGGTCGCGGTGGACGACCTGCGCGAGGTCGCCGCCAAGCGGGAGCTCTACCGGAGGCTCGGGCGCATGAGCGACCATCTCCGCGAGGTTGCCGAGCGTGTCTGGTACTCCGTGCTGAAGGAAGGCTGACGCCGCTCGCGGGCGCGCGCTCCAGTTCGAGCGCGTCCGCGGTCCTTCCGTTGGCAGCGTGCGACGTCCTCGTCAAGGTCGACGTGCAGCGTGCGTGTTCGCGCTGCGCAGCCCTACTCCACCGCGGCGGAAAGGGCGACTGCCAGCCCCATAGAAACTATTGGTTTGCAGGTACTTCTGCGATGGGCCGGGCAGGTCTCGAACCTGCGACCTTGGGATTAAAAGTCCCCTGCTCTACCAGCTGAGCTACCGGCCCGCTCGAGTCATTGAAGCGCAGAACGCCGCCCTCGGCGTTCAGGACGGCTTGACGAAACGACGGCTATGCCGCCGGAGCGCGCTGCTCGCCACCGGCTCCGCCCTGGTTACGCAGTCGCGCCCGTACCTTCCAGGCACGAACGCTCCCTGCGTCCTTGCCTCGGAACGACCATCGCGCTCCGGCGACGAGCGTCGTTCCGCCAAACCCTCCTAGGGGCGTGTCACCCAGACGGGATCGCCGGTCGCGAGCCCGAGCCCCTCGAGCGCGCTTGCCGGGTTTCCGCGGACGATCGTCAGCCAGCCACGTGGGTCGATGATCAGGCCGTACTCTCCGCTCTCGAAGTCGGCATAGGTGCTGCCTCGGCGGGCTCGCGTCGAGGCAGAGACCGCGGCGATGTCCAGCTCGGCGAGGCTGTCGATGCCCGCGTTGGCCAGGTGAGCCTCACGAACGTTGAGCTTGACGTTCCCGAAGCGGTTGAAGTCGACCACCTTGCAGCGGATCTTCCCGGGCTCGGTCTCCGGCTCGGGCAGGCTCAAGCCGGTGAGCGTTGTGGGATCGAGCTCCGGCCCCAGGTGCTCGAGCGGCGCGCCGGAGGCAAGGTGGGCCGCGGCGGGGCAGAGGATGTCCCGCGCCTGGAACGACGGTGAGACCGGCTGCACGATCACGTCGTCCGAGGTGATCTCGACGGCCTTGCGGACTCCTCCGAGCGCCTCCCACGCCGGGGCGAGCAGGCCGTTGTCGGGGCCGACGAAGACGCGCTCGCCCTCGGCGACGAGGGCGATGTCGCGATCCTTGCCCACGTTCGGATCCACGATCGCGAGGACGACGGCATCCCCGGCCAGGTAGTTCAGCGAGTCGGCGAGCAGAAGCGCCCCGGACAGGATGTTGAGCGGGGGAACGAGGTGCGAGAGGTCGACGATCCGGCTCGCAGGGGCGATCCGGCTCATGACCGCGTGGCAGATCCCCACCCACTCGTTGCTCAGCCCGAAATCGCTCAGGAACACGATGGGGCGAGCAGCCGGCGGCATCTCAGGCTCCGCCGCGCCGGTAGGTCTCGAGGCCCGGGCGAATCGACTTGTCGTCGAGGAACTGCGCCAGGCCCTGCTCGCGGCCGCGCTCGTCGTCGAGGAACTGCGACTGCTCGAGCTTGGCGTAGAGGTAGTCCTCGGCGGTGTCCCAGCTCATCGTCTGCGCATGCTTGAAGCCGAGCTTCGCCGCCCGGAGCACGACCGGGTTCTTGTCGAGGAGCTCGCGGGCCAGGGTCTCGACCTCGTCACGCAGCCGCTCGCGCGGGACGCTCCAGTTGACGAGCCCGAGCTCGGCCGCCTTGCGTCCGTCGAAGGTCCGCCCGGTCATCACGTAGAGGAGCCCGGCGCGCGTCCCGATCGTCTCGGCGAGGCCGCGGCTGACGAGGCTCCCGGGCGGGATGCCCCAGTTGACCTCGGAGAGGCCGAAGGTCGCCTCGTCCGCGGCAACGGCCAGGTCGCAGGCGCAGAGCGGGGTGAACGCGCCGCCGAAGCACCACCCGTTCACCATCGCGATCGTCGGCTTCGGGTAGGTCCGGAGGAGCCGCCATTGCCAGTAGTTGGAGTCGCGCCGGACACGCCGCTGGACGTGGTGAGGCTGCCCGTCGACCTCGCGGAAGTACTCCTTCAGGTCCATCCCGGCCGAGAACGAGTCGCCGGCGCCGGTCAGGACGAGCACGCCGCAATCGTCGTCGGCGTCGAGCTCGAGTAGCACGTCGACCATCTCCGCGTTCAGCGCGGGGTTCATCGCGTTGCGCTTCTCGGGCCGGTCGAGCGTCACCCAGGCGATGCCGTCGTCGAGCTCCACCGTGACGGTCTCGCGGCTCATTCGGCGGAGCTTACGGAACCCGTCGTGGAGGCGTGAGGACTTAGACTAGGCGCGTCTCGGGTACTGCCGTGTCTTCGGGGAGGAGCAATGCAGGAAGGGAATTACCGGAATCTCCAGGAGCTGCTCGACGCGGTCGGAAACCCCGTCGAGCTCGCGCGCAATTCGCAGATCGGGCCGTATGTCTATCCGGCGGTCGCGAGCGAATTCTCGAACTGGAGAGAGGAACAGGTTGCGTGGCGTGAGACCACGGCGCTCTTCGACCAGTCCCACCACATGACCGACCTGACGGTCACGGGCCCCGACGTGATCAAGCTCTTCTCCGACCTCGGGGTCAACAGCTTCGACAATTTCGCCGTCAACAAGGCGAAGCAGTTTGTCGCCTGCAATCACGACGGCTTTGTGATCGGCGACGCCATCCTGTTCTTCCTGGACGAGAACAGCGTGCGCCTGGTCGGACGCCCTTCCGCCCACAACTGGGTGCAGTACCACGCCGAGACCGGGGACTACGACGTGCAGGTCGACCGGGACGAGCGAACCGCGGTGAACCCCAGCGGACGGCGGGAGTTCTACCGCTACCAGGTTCAGGGGCCGACGGCGATGGACGTCATGAAGACCGCCAACGGCGGCTCGCTCCCGGAGATCAAGTTCTTCAACCTCGGCGAGCTGACCATCGCCGGCAGGAAGGTCCGCGCGTTCCACCACGGCATGTCCGGGGCGCCGGGAATGGAGGTGTTCGGGCCCTGGGAGGACGGCGAGGAGGTCAAGGCCGCCCTCGTGGAGGCAGGCCGCGACTTCGGCCTCCGGCAGGTCGGCTCGAGGGTCTACGCCACGAACACCCTCGAATCGGGCTGGATCCCCTGCCCGCTGCCGGCCGTCTTCACCGGCGACGAGCTGAAGGCGTATCGGGAGTGGCTGCCGGCCCAGGGCTACGAGGGCACCGGCTCACTCGGGGGCAGCTACTACTCCGACGACATCGAGGACTACTACCTGACGCCCGACGACCTCGGCTACGGCGGCTTCGTCAAGCTCGACCACGACTTCGTCGGCAAGGACGCGCTGGAGAAGATCGCCGACAACCCGAGGCGCAGGAAGGTGACGCTGGCCTGGAACGGCCAGGACGTGGCGCGCGCGATGGGCACCATGTTCGAGAAGGGCGACGCGGCCAAGTACATCGACCTGCCCCTGTCCAACTACGCCACCTGGCCGTACGACAAGGTGCTCAAGGACGGCGAGACGATCGGCGTCTCGACGTTCTCCGGGTACAGCTACAACGAGCGCTCGATGCTCTCGCTGGCGATGCTGGACGTCGACACCGAGATCGGCACCGAGGTGACGCTGGTCTGGGGCGAGGAGGGGGGCGGCTCGTCGAAGCCGGTCGTGGAGCCGCACGTGCAGGCCGAGATCCGCGCGATCGTCAGCCCGTGCCCCTACTCCGAGGTCGCCCGGACGACGTACCACGAGGGATGGAGAACGGAGGCCGTCGTCTCCTGACGAGGCCCGTGGGGCAGGCAACCCCGCGATGACCGGCGCTCCGTCCACGACAACCGGCCTCTCCGTCGGCGTCATCGGCGGCGGGATCGGCGGGCTGTCCGCGGCGCTGACGCTCCATCGCGCGGGGCTCGACGTGCACGTGTACGAGCGGGCGAGGACGCTGAGCGAGGTCGGCGCGGGCATCCAGATCAGCCCGAACGCCGCGCGGCTCCTCGATCGCCTCGGCCTCTCGGCCGACCTGGCCGCGATGGGCGTGCGGCCGCTCGCGTGGCACCAGCGCCGCTGGGACGACGGCCGGACGCTCCTGAACGCGCCGCTCGGCGACGCGGTGGTCGAGGCGTTCGGCTTCCCGCAGTACCAGATGCACCGCGCCGACCTGCTGACCGCGCTGAGGCGGAAGTTCCCGGCCGAGCGCCTCCACCTCGGCCACCGGCTCGTTGGGCTCGTCGACCACGGCGACCGGGTCGAGGTGGAGTTCGAGAGCGCTCCGAGCGTCGAGGTCGACGTGCTCGTTGGGGCCGACGGCATCCACTCGGCCGTCCGGGAGATCCTGTTCGGCCCGCAGGAGGCGCGCTTCACCGGCTGTGTCGCCTACCGCGGGCTCGTCCCGGCCGAGCGACTACGCGAGCTGGATCTCGAGGTGACCTCGCAGGTGTGGATGGGCCCGCACCGGCACTTCGTCCACTACTTCGTGCAGGAGGAGCGCCTGGTCAACTTCGTGGCCGTCGTCGAGCAGGACAGCTGGCAGCGTGAGTCGTGGACCGACGAGGGCGACATCGCGGACGCGCTCGCGGAGTACGAGGGGTGGCATCCGCAGGTGCGCACGATCCTGGGCTCGGTCGACGAGACCTTCATCTGGGCGCTCTTCGACCGCCCCCCGCTCGAGCGCTGGTCGGTCGGCCGCGTGACGCTGCTCGGCGATGCCTGCCACGCGATGCTGCCGTTCATGGCCCAGGGCGCCGCCCAGGCGATCGAGGACGGGGCGACGCTGACGTCGTGCCTGACCCGGGCGGCGACGCCCGAGGAGGCGCTCCGTCTCTACGAGGAGCTTCGGCTGCCGCGCACGTCACGGATCCAGGCGCTGTCGGCGACCAACAAGACGCGGTTCCACCTTCCCGACGGCCCCGAGCAGCAGGAGCGGGACGAGCAAATGGCGGGTGGCTCCACGGACTGGTCGATCAAGGCGGTCGCCTGGATCTACGGGCACGACGCGGCCGAGATCCGCGCTACTCCGGCCGCAGCCGGAGAAGTCGCGCCGCGTTCTCCTTGAGGATCAGCGGCCGCACCTCGTCGCGGAACGGGGCCTGCTCGAAGTCGGCGAGCCAGCGGTCGGGCGTGATCAGCGGGAAGTCCGAGCCGAAGAGCACTTTCTCGCGAAGCTGCGTGTTGGCGTACTGCACGAGCTGCGGCGGGAAGTAGGACGGCGACCAGCCCGAGAGGTCGATCCAGACGTTCTCCTTGTGCAGGCAGACCGAGATCGCCTCGTCCTGCCAGGGGAACGACGGATGCGCCAGCACGATCGGCAGCTCGGGGAAGTCGGCGGCGACGTCGTCCAGGCAGAGGGGGTTCGAGTACTTGAGGCGCAGGCCCCCGCCGCCGGGCAGGCCCGTCCCCATCCCGCTGTGGCCCGTGTGGAAGAGCGCCGGCAGCCGTGCCTCGGCGATCACCTCGTAGACCGGGTACGCGCTGCGGTCGTTCGGGAAGAACTCCTGCAGGTTCGGGTGGAACTTGAACCCTTTGACCTCCTGCTCGTCGATCAGCCTGCGCGTCCGCTCGACCGCGTCGGCCCGGCCGGGATCGACGCTCGCGAACGGGATGAGGACGTCCGGGTTGGCGCGCGCGGCGTCGGCGATCTCCTCGTTCGGGATGGGGGCCTGCCGCTGCGGGCCTCCCAGTCGACGGTGAACAGCACCGCCGCCAGGCCGCGGGCGCGGTAGTAGTCGGCGACGTCGTCGACCGTCGGCAGCGGCTCGTCGCTCTTGAAGTACCGCGCGGCGGCGTCCCGGAGCTCGGGCGGGAGCGGGTCGTGGCCGGCGCGGGAGCGCTCGGTGTGCACGTGCACGTCGATGGCGGCCACGGCGGCAACGTCGATCACGGCGCCACCGTCCCGAGCTCGTCCTGCAGGGCCGCGCCTGCGGCAAGGAGGTCCCAGTCGGCGCCCGGAGCGCCGATCAGCGAGACGCTGACGGGAAGCCCGCTGCGCCTCCCGACTCCTGACGGGAGCGCAACGACCGGGAACCCGGTCCAGTCCCAGTAGTGGGTCAGCGAGATCTCCGCGTAGTCGGTGAACGCCTCGTCGTAGCCGCCGCCTCGCGCGTGGGCGACGATCGGGACCGTCGGCTCGACGATCGCGTCGATCCGGTGCTCGGCGAGCCAGTCCACCCAGGCACCGGTGGTCTCGGCCCTGCGGGCCTGCGCGGCGACGTAGTCCTCGCCCGTCGTGGCCCGGCTCTCGGCGTAGTCGAGGAAGCCGACGATCGACGGACGGTAGAGCTCGCGGTGGTCGTCGAAGCGTCGGTGGTAGACGAGCATCTCGAGGCAGAGCACGTCGGGGAAGTCCGGCTCGAGCTCGAGCGGCGCGGACGGCGGCTCGGGCTCGACGCGCGTCTGCGCCCAGCGCCTCGAGCGCCGTCGTCCAGGCCCTCGGCCACGTCCGGGTCGAGGTCGCCGATGCGCGGCGACACCGCGATGCGCTCGACCGGCCGGCGCGAGGCCGGCGGGGAGACGCCCGCCATCGCGGCGAGCAGCGGCTCGCAGTCGCGCACCGTGCGGGCCATCGGGCCGGCGTGGTCGAGCGTCGGGCTGAGCGGGACGATCCCGCGCATCGAGACGAGGTTCCGCGTCGGCTTGATCGTCGAGGTGCCGCACATGGCGGAGGGGATGCGAAGCGAGCCGGCCGTGTCCGTGCCGGTGGCGGCCGGAACGGTTCCGGAGGCGAGCGCCGCCGCCGAGCCGCCGCTCGAGCCGCCGGGAGACAGCTCCAGGCCCCAGGGGTTGCCGACCTGGTCGGTCGTGCCGCCCGCGGCGAACTCGTGCGTGTGCACGTGCCCGAGCAGCACCATTCCCTCGGCGTCGAGGCGGGCCCAGGCGTCGCAGTCGCGCGCCGGCAGCTCGTCGAGCAGGCGGCTCGAGGCCGTGAGGGGCTTTCCGGCCACGGCGTAGAGATCCTTGAGCCCGATCGGGATCCCGCAGAGCTCGGGCGCGTCACCGCGCGCCAGGCGCTCGTCGGCCCGGCCGGCCGCGGCCCGGGCGTCCTCATCGTAGACCCGGATCCAGGCATTGACGGAGCCCGGATCGCCCTCGTGGCTGTGCTCGCCGTCGCGCTCCTGGATGCGGGCGAGGCAGGCCTCGACGAGCTCGCGCGAAGAGAAGTCACGCTGTCGAAGTGACGCGGCCGCGTCCCTCACCCCGAGGTCGGCCGGATCGGTCACGAGAAGATGATCTCACGTTCGTTGGCGAACCCTGCGAAAACGCATGGTTGACGCGAATGGAGCCTTCGGATTGAATTCCGGCAGACTCACCACCTAGTAGGGGTCTCTGCGCATCCGTCACCTGGACCGCGCTGCGTGAACCTGGCGGCACGAGCCGTCAGTGACGACCGGGGGCAAAAGGAGGACGGCATGAAATCAACGAAGGTGAAGGTGGGTGTCGCCCTTGCGGCGACCAGCATCCTTGCATTGGTGCTGGCGACGTGGGCGATAGGGGGAAGCCAGACGCACCAAGTGGGTGCCGCGGGCAACGCGAAGGCGGCGAAGTGCGGCATGGGGAACGGGAAGAAGGCAACCGGGAAGCCGATCAAGCTCGGCACGATCAACATGCTGATCCCCGGCGTCGACTTCACCACGATCGCGAAGATCGCCCAGGCGTACTTCAAGTGCGTGAACGACAACGGCGGGATCCACGGCCGCCCGATCAAGTACATCCAGTACACGGAGCAGCTCAACCCGGCCCAGCAGTCGACGCTCGCTCACAAGCTGGTCGAGAGCGACAAGGTCGTCGGGATCGTCGGTAACACGAGCTTCACCGAGTGCGGCACCAACTGGAAGTACTACAAGTCCAAGCACTTCACGGTGATCGGCGCGGGCGTGCAGGCCGAATGCTTCGGCACGCCGCCTATCGTCGAGTCGAACATGGGCCCCCGCTACTCGAACATCGGAGCAGCCCAGGCCTTGCTCAAGCGCGGCGCGAAGTCGTTGATCATCGCCTCGCCGAACACCATCGCGGCCTACGCCGACGGCGGCGTGCTCAAGCTCGCCAAGCAGCACCACATCAAGGGCAAGAGCTTCCCGATCAAGCTGCCGGTGACGGACGGCAACTCCGTTGCTCTGCAGCTCGTCCAGGCAGCCGGCAAGGGCGGCGGCGTCATTCTCGACTTCACGCCCGACACGGCCCCCACGATCATGCGTGGCGCGATCGCACAGGGTCTCGTCAATCAGGTGAAGTGGGGCTCCTCGACGCCGATCGCCAACACGTTCATGGCGAAGCAGTTCCCGCAGTTCGACGGGAAGATCTTCATCAACAACGAGTTCCAGAACCTGACCAACGCCACTCCTGACATGACCTCGTACCGGAACATCAACAAGAAGTACGCGCCGAAGGTCGATCTCCAGGCGTTCGGCCAGATGGGCTACATGGACGCGAAGTTCGCGACCATCGCCCTGCTGAAAGTCAAGGGCCCGATCACGGCGGCCAGCTACAACAAGTCGGTCCGCTCGCTCAAGAAGGTGAAGACCGACATCCTCTGCAAGCCGTGGTACGTCGGCAATCTGGCCTACCACATCCCGAACAACTACGACATCACGGTTACCTACAAGAAGGGCAAGGTCGTCCAGGTCGACAAGTGCTTCGCGATCGCGCCGGTCGACACGTCCCTCGTCCAGACCCGCAAGTGGGAGAAGCAGTTCCACTTGGGCGGCAACTAGGCGGAGGCCAACAGGACCAGACGAAGACACTGATCAGGATGCCCGCGGCACATGTCTAGCCTCGTCGCCTTCTCGGTGTTCGGCGTGGACTGGGTCTTCCTCAAGCCGTACATCGTGCTCGGCCTTGCGCTGGGCGGGGTGTACGCGCTGTCCGGAGTCGGCATCGTCGTGCTGTACAAGGCGACCGGCGTGCTGAACCTCGCGTTCGGCGCCGTCGGTGCCGCGGGCGCCCTGATCACCTACTGGATGATCAACCACACGAGCTGGCCACACTGGCTCGCGTACACGACCTGCGTCGCGTTCGGCGGGGTCGTCAACCTCCTCTACGGAGTGCTGTTCGGCCCCGCCTTCGCGAAGCGGGACCCACTGGTGAAGATGATGGGAACGCTGGCGCTGGCGCTGATCCTGCTCGGGCTGATGGCGTGGCGAGCCCCGGCGGGCGGAGCGTTCGTGCGCGTGCTGACTCTTCCCTCGACGGATCACAGCTACACGGTCTTCGGGGCGGTGGTGAACCTCACGCAGATCCTTGCGCTCGCGTTCGCCTTCGTCCTCACCGTCGTGACGACCCTGTTCCTCCGCTACACGCGGCTCGGCACCGCGTACCGGGCGATCGCCGACGACCGCGAGATCACGTCCACGCTCGGGGTCCCCGTCCGGCGCGTCGAGGCGTCGGCCTGGCTGGGCTCCGGCCTCGTCTGCGGCGCCGCCGGCCTGCTGCTGGCCGACCTATACACCTCTCTCGACTATTCGGCGCTGACCTTCCTCGTGATCTCCTCGCTCGCGGCGGCGCTGATCGGCCGGCTGCGCTCGTTGTGGGTCACCATGGTCGGTGGCCTCACCGTCGGCCTCGTCCAGGCGGTCCTGACCCCGTACAGCTCGGTGACGCAGTACCGGGCAGCCGCTCCGTTCGTGCTCTCGATCGTCGCGCTGCTCTGGCTTGGGCGCAAGCGCGTCGTCGTCTTCTCGCCGACCACGCGGTAAGCCGGATGGCGACCGCACACGCGGGCGAGAAGCAGGCCGGGGCGAGGCGCCGCCTCGCCGTCGAGCGGCCGGACCTCATCCGCGGGCTCGTGATCGCCGCCCTGCTCGCGATCGCCCTGCTCGTGCTGCCGGCCACGCTCGGCAGCGACTGGATCAAGACGCTGACCAGCGTCGCCATCTACTCGGTGGTCGCAGCCGGCCTCGTCGTCCTCTACGGGCGCGTCGGGATGATCTCGCTCGGCCAGATCGCCTTGCTCGCGATCGGGACGTGGACGGCGACCAGGCTCAGCTTCGCGACCGATCTTCCGTTCCCGGTGCTGATTCTCGTCACCGGGGCGATCACCTGCGTGATCGGGGTGCTGATCGGCCTGCCGGCGCTGCGGCTGAGCGGCCTCTACCTAGCGCTCATCACGCTGATGGCGGCCGGCGCGGTGAACGTGGTGCTGACGACGATCAACTTCCCGAACGGCGGCGGCGGCTTCACGGGTCGAACCGATGCTCCCAACCTGTCCGGGCTGAAGCCGGTGGCCAGGCCTGGCGTCGCCGGGAGCGACGTCGCCTACTACCGCTACACGGTGGTGGTCTGCGCCCTGATGTTCCTGCTCGCGCTGGTCCACTTCGCGGCCAAGCCGGGCCGCGCCTGGGCCGTGATCAGGCAGAGCGAGCCCGCGGCCCTCGCAGGTGGCGTGAACATCACCCTCTACAAGCTCTGGGCGTTCGCGCTCGCGTCGTTCATGACCGGTGTGGCGGGCTGCCTGCTGGCGGCGGACGTCGGAGCGCCCACGGTCTACGGCTTCCCGAACCAGGACTCCCTGACGATGATCGCGACCGCGCTGATCGGGGGCATCTACACGCTCTGGGGCGCCGTCGTCGCGGGGATCTTCATGCAGCTCGTGCCGTTCGTCTTTCAGGCCGAGTGGCACTTCAACCCCAACTTCCTGCTCATCATCTTCGGAGTCGGCCTGCTCCAGGTGCTGTTGACCGCCCCGGGCGGTCTCGCGGATCAGCTGCCGAAGGACCTGGCGAAGCTGGGGCGGCTGATCGCGAGGCCCTTCCGGAAGCGCTCGGCGGAATCGAAGGAATCCGCTTGATCGAGGTCACCAACCTCACCGTCCGCTTCGCAGGCGTGACGCCGATCGACGACATGAGCGTCACCTTCCCGAAGGGCGCGTGTGGCCTGATCGGGCCCAACGGCGCAGGCAAGACCACGTTCTTCAACGTCCTCTCCGGCTTCGTCAAGCCGAGTGCCGGCTCGATCAAGGTCTTCGGCGAGGATCTGCTCAAGCTGGTCGACTACCGGCGTGCGCGCTGGGGCCTGCGGCGCACCTTCCAAACCGAGCAGGCGATCGAGGAGCTGTCGGTCTTCGACAACGTCGCCATGATCCACGAGCACTCCGGCGCAAGCCGCAGGGACCGGCACGAGGCGATCATCAGCGCGCTCGAGTTCGTCGGGCTCGAGACGCCGCCGACGGCGAAGGTCGCCGGCCTCGGCGCGCGCGAACGGCGGCTGGTCGAGGTGGCGCGGGCAGTGGTCGGCGAGCCGAGAATCGTGCTCCTGGACGAGCCGGCGGCGGGGCTGCCGGAGCATGAGACGCTGCATCTCGTAGACGTGATCCGGCGGATTCCGGAACGCTCCGGCGCACTCGTGATCCTCGTCGACCACGACATGAGCCTGGTCTCGGCGACCTGCGAGACGACGGCGGTGCTCGACTTCGGCCGCCTGATCGCCTCGGGGCCGACGGCACAGGTGCTGCGGGACGAGCACGTGATCAACGCGTACCTCGGGACGGAGGAAGAGCTGTGACCTCGACGGAGGTTGCCGCGGCCACGCTGCAAGTTGAGGGTCTGTCGGTACCCCGTGGAGCCCGGACCGTCGTGCGCGATGTCTCCCTCCGGATCCCGCCAGGGGAGGTGACGACGCTGCTCGGCGCCAACGGTGCCGGCAAGTCCTCGCTTGTGCTCGCGGTCGCCGGCTTGCTCCGCCCGAGCGCGGGCCGTGTGGTGCTCGGCGACCAGGATCTGACGCGCCGCTCTCCGGAGCGGATCCGGGCAGCCGGGGTTGCGGTCGTCCCCGAGGGCAGGCGCCTCTTGCCGGCGCTGACGATCGACGACAACCTTCGAGTGGCGACCTATGCGCTGTCGCGTGGCCAGCGACGAGACGGGCTAGCCCTGGCGCTCGAGCTCTTCCCCGAGTTGAAGCGACGCTGGCACACGCCCGGCCGGCTGCTCTCGGGCGGGGAGCAGCAGATGCTCGTGCTCGCCCAGGCAATCGTCTCCCGGCCGAGCATTCTGCTCGTGGACGAGCTCTCGCTGGGGCTCGCTCCGATCGTCGTGAAGCGCCTCGTGCCGACGATCGAGTCCGTGGCCGCCTCCGGCACCGGCGTGCTCCTGATCGAGCAATTCGCGCACGTCGCCCTCTCGCTTGCCAACACCGCCTACGTGCTCGAGAACGGCCGCATCCGCTACGAGGGAACGGCCGAGGAGCTCAAGAGACGCCCCGACGTGCTTCAGACCGCCTACCTGATGGGCGACGAGCGTGGCGAGACGACGACCGACGGCGGCGAGTGAGGACGACGAGGTGTCGTTGAGGACGCTCGACGCAGGCCGGGCCGAGATCCTCGAGAAGCTCTGCGAGCTGTTCGTGCCCGGCTCGGGCCGCGTCGGGCCCGCCGTCTACATCGACGCCGTGGTGACGGCCATGCCGCCCGAGCTGCAGGGTGCCGTGCTGGGCTCGATCGACGCGCTCGCGCCCGCGGCCGACGGCGGGCCGGATGCGCTCGCGGAGAAGGAGCGGACGCCCGAATTCGCGTTCATCCGGGCACTCGCGGTCGAGGCGTTCTACAGCGACTTCGTCGCGCCGGGAAAGGAAGGGCCGGGCGCGTGGTCGGAGATCGACTTCAACTCGCCGCTTGCGACGCGCCTTGCCAAGGACTGGTCGTACCTGGGGATCGCGTGAAGGACCGCTTCGACGTCGTCGTGGTGGGCTCGGGCGCCGGCGGCGGCGTCGTCGCCGGCGAGCTCGCCCAGCGCGGCCGGGACGTGCTCTTGCTCGAGGCCGGGCCGCACCTGACGGCGGCCGACTTCACCCGCTGGGAGGCGAAGGCGAACCACGACCTCTGGTGGCCGCTGCGGCTCGCGCCGCTCCCGAACGGCGAGATGATCGCCTTCTTGGCAGGTCGCTGCGTCGGTGGGACGACGACGATCAACACGAAGGTGGCGCTGCGGGCGCACGAGCAGGACGTGGCCAAGTGGCATGCGGCCACCGGCCTTACGAACGAGCGCGGCGAGGCGTTCGCGGTGGCCGACCTCGCGCCGTACTACGACCGGGTCGAGCAGGTGCTCGGCGTGCGCGAGCGGACGGACTGGACGAAGAGCGTCCGTACGGTCGAGGCCGGCTTCAACGCGCTCGGCGCGGAGCTCGAGCCTGTCCACTCGTACACCGACGTGAACTGCATGCGCTGCGGCTCGTGCTTGCAGGGCTGCCCGACCAATGCGGGCAAGTCGACCGAGAACACCTACATCCACGAGGCCTGGGCCCGCGGGCTCCTGGAGCTGCGAGCGGAGGCGACGGTCGAGCGGGTGCTCGTCGAGGACTCCCAGGCGACCGGGGTCGAGTACCTCGACGCCGGCGGCGAGCGGCACACGGTGCACGCGGACGCGGTCGTCGCCGCGTGCGGCACGCTGAACACGCCGCAGCTGCTGCTCCGCTCCGGGCTTGCCAACCAGGCGATCGGCAAGCACCTCGGCCTGCATCCTGTGCGCCTCGTCTACGGCCTCTTCGACGAGCCGCAGGACGCGCACATGGTCTATCCGATCACCGCCCACTGCATGGACTTCCAGCTCGACGGCGACGGCGGCTTCGTGGTCGAGGCGACGACGATCCAGGATCCGATCGCCTTCGCGACGACGTTGTGCGACGAGAACGGGCCGCTCTGGGGTCAGCGCCTGGTCGAGGCCGTGCGCGGGTTCCGGCACTGGGTCGGCCTGCTGACGCTGGTGACGGACGAGAACTCTGCCGCCGTGGCCGTGGACGAGAGCGGAGCCGAGCGGTTCGACGTCGACTTCACGCCGGTCGAGCAGGAGCGGCTCGACGCGTCGCTGCGCTTCAGCCGCGAGGTGCTCGAGGCCTCGGGCGCCAAGCAGATCTGCTGGACGGGGATCGCCTCCACGCATGTCCAGGGCACCTGCCGCATGGGCGACGACCAGGCGCTTTCGGTGGTCGACCGGAACGGCGAGTCGCACGAGGTAAAGCGCCTCTTCGTCGGCGACGGCTCCCTCGTCCCGCGCACGATGTCGGTCAACCCCTCGCTCACGATCATGGCGCTCGCGACGAGGCTCGCCGAGCATCTCGACGCCGACCCGGACGGGTACCTCGGCTCCAAGGCCGCCGGCGTCGGCTCGACTGCATGAAGGCCGCGCTTCTCGCCGAGTACCACCGGCCGCTGGAGCTCGTCGAGCGGCCCGAGCCGGAGCCGGAGCGGCCGAGGGACGTGGTCGTCCGCATCGGAGGCGCGGGTGTCTGCGCGACCGATCTCCACGCGATCGACGGGCTGATGGAGCCGGCCGGCCTCGAGCCTCCGGTCGTGCTCGGCCACGAGAACGCGGGCTGGGTGCACGCGGCCGGCAGCGACGTGACCGCCGCGGCGGTCGGCGACGCGGTGCTGCTCTATCCGCCGTACAGCTGCGGGCTCTGCGTGTCGTGCCGCCGCGGGCTCGACATGCACTGCGAGCGGCATCAGTTCACCGGGCTGACCCGGGACGGCGGCTTCGCGGACTACGTGCTGGTCGACGAGCGGTCGCTGATCTCGCTCCCGGAGGGCGTCGAGCCCGTCGACGTCGCGCCGCACTCCGATGCCGGGATCACGGCGTACCACGCGGTCAAGGGGCTCGTCCATCGGCTCGTCCCCGGCACCACGACGGCCGTGATCGGCGTCGGCGGCGTCGGGCACATCGCGCTCCAGCTCGTGAAGGTCCTGGGCGCCGGGACGGTCGTCGCGATCGACACCGACGAGCGGCGCAGGCGTCTCGCGCGGGAGCTCGGCGCCGACGAGGTGCTCGGCGAGGAGGCCGACGTCGCGGACGCGGTGCGGGAGCTGACGAACGGCGGCCGGCGCGGACATCGTGCTCGACTTCGTCGGCACCGACGAGACCCACGCGGCCAGCCTGCAGATGCTGGCTCGGCGGGGCCTTTACTCGGTCGTGGGCTACGGCGGCACCCTCACGCTCCCCTCGGTCGGGCTGATCGCCGACGACGTCACGATCACCGGCAACCTCGTCGGCAACTGGATCGACCTCTGGGAGCTTCTCCAGCTGCACGCGCGCGGTCGTTCTCACCCTCAAGACGGAGACGCACCGGCTCGACGATGTGAACGAGGTGCTCGGCCGGCTGCGCGAAGGGGAGATCACCGGCCGCGCCGTCCTCGTGCCGTGAGCCGGCGGGCAGACACGCTTCCCGGCGGCCCGCTCGATCCAGGGGCAGGTTCTCTGGACGCCGCCGGCCGACGTGCGCGAGCGAACCGAGATCGGCAGCTACCTCGGGTGGCTGAGCCGCGAGCGCGGCCTCGAGTTCGCGGACTACGACGCCCTCTGGCGCTGGTCGGTCACCGACCTCGAAGGCTTCTGGTCGTCGATCTGGGACTACTTCGAGATCCGCGCCCACGCGCCGTACGAGCGCGTGCTCGGCTCGCGCGGGATGCCCGGCGCGGAGTGGTTCCCCGGAGCGAGGCTGAACTACGCCGAGCACCTGCTCGGGCGCGACGAGGATGTGGAGGCCGTGGCCGTCGTCGCGCATTCGCAATCGCGAGGGCCGCGCGAGCTCACGTTCGGCGACCTGCGCGAGCAGGTCGCGCGGGCGCGCGCGGGCCTCCAGCGGCTCGGGGTCGGGCCCGGCGACCGGGTGGTCGCGTACCTGCCGAACATCCCCGAGACGCTGGTCGCATTCCTCGCGACCGCGAGCATCGGCGCGATCTGGGCGACGTGCCCGCCGGAGTTCGGCGTGCGCAGCGTGCTGCACCGGCTCGGGCAGCTCGAGCCGAAGGTGCTGCTGGCGGTCGCCGGCTACCGCTGGGGCGACAAGCTCGTCGACCGCCGCGAGCAGGTGGCCGCGATCCGCGAGGGCCTGCCGGGCCTGGAGGCCGTCGTCCACGTCCCCTACGCGGGCGGCGAAGGCGACGAGCTTCCCGACACGCGCTCGTGGGACGAGCTGCTGCGGGACGAGGGGCCGCTGGAGTTCGAGCCCGTGCCGTTCGCCCACCCGCTCTACGTGCTCTTCTCGTCCGGGACGACCGCGCTGCCGAAGGCGATCGTCCACGGCCACGGCGGGATCCTGCTCGAGCACCTGAAGAACCACTGCCTGAGCTGGGACCTGCGGCCCGGCGATCGCCTCCAGTGGTTCACGACCACCGCCTGGATGATGTGGAACGCGCTCGTCTCGACGCTGCTCGCACGCGCGTCGATCGTGATGATCGACGGCAACCCTGCCCACCCGGACCTCTCGTACCAGTGGCAGCTGGCCGAGACGACCCGTCCGACGATGCTCGGCGTCAGCCCGGCGTTCGTGCTGGCCTGCCGCAAGGAGGGCCTTGAGCCGGGGCGGCGCTTCGACCTCACCTCGATCCGGACGATCGGCGCCGCGGGCTCGCCGCTGCCGGTGGAGGGATTCGAGTGGCTCTACGAGCAGTTCGACCCGGGCGTCCAGGTCAACCTCGGCAGCGGCGGCACCGACATCTGCACGGGGATCGTCCAGGGGTACCCGCTGCTGCCCGTGTACGCCGGCGAGATGTCCGGGCGCTGCCTGGCCGTCGACGCGCAGGCGCTCGGCCCGGACGGGGAGCCCGTGGTCGGCGAGCTCGGCGAGCTCGTGATCGGCCAGCCGATGCCGTCGATGCCCGTCGCGCTCTGGAACGACCCCGACGGCTCGCGCGCCCGCGCCTCCTACTTCGACGCCTTCCCGGGCCTCTGGCGGCACGGCGACTGGATCGTCTTCGACGAGCGCGGCAGCTCGGTGATCACGGGCCGTTCGGACGCGACGCTCAACCGCGGCGGCGTGCGGCTCGGCACGAGCGAGTTCTACGTCGTCGTCGAGGAGCTCGACGAGGTCGCTCGACAGCCTGGTCGTCCATCTCGGCGACCCGGACGAGCTGCTGCTGTTCGTGGCGCTACGCGAGGGGGTGGAGCTGGACGACGAGCTGCGGGCCCGGATCGCCGGGGCGCTGCGGACGGCGCTCTCGCCCCGCCACGTCCCGGACACGATCGTCGCCGTGCCGGCGATCCCGCGCACGCTGACGGGCAAGAAGCTCGAGCTGCCGGTCAAGCGCATCCTCGACGGCGCCGACCCCGGGGACGTGGTCAGCGCCGACGCCCTGGTCGATCCCGCCTCGGTCGACCCGTTCGTCGCCTTCGCCCGCACGCGGTCCGGCTGATGGGGCTGCGGCGGCTCGAGCACGTGCTCGTCCTGACCGACGACCTCGAGGCGACGAAGGACTTCTACTGCGATGCGCTCGGCCTCGAGGTGGGGGAGCGGCCGGCGCTCGAGTTCCCCGGCTACTGGCTCTACCTCGACGGCGTCCCGTGCCTGCACGTCGCCGAGCGCAGGCCCTACGAGGCGCACGCGGGGACGCTCGGCCTGCGGGTCGGCCCGGCGGTCGACCACGTCGCCCTGGGCGGCACCGACTACGAGGAGGCGGCCGCGCGTCTCGACGCGGCAGGCGTCGAGACGGTCGAGAACGCCGTTCCCGGCGCCGGCCTGCGCCAGCTCTTCGTCACCGATCCGAACGGCGTCCGGATCGAGCTCAACTTCTAGGAGGGTTTGGCGGAACAAGCCCTCCTAGCTCAGAACGGGAACGGCTCCGCCTTGTCGCGCGCGGTGCGCCACTGCCACTCCGTCCAGAGCTCGAGGTTCGCGACGCCGCCGAAGTGGCCGCCGTTGCTCGAGCTCCCGACGCCTCCGAAGGGCGCTGGCGGCTCCTCGTTCACCGTCTGGTCGTTGATGTGGACCATCCCCGCGCGGAGCTGCTCGGCGACCGCGGCTGCCCGTTCCGGCGAGCCCGACTGCACCGCGGCGGTCAACCCGTAGGAGGTGGCGTTGGCGAGCTCGACTGCCTCGGCGTCGTCGCCGAACCGCGTGATCGGCGCGACCGGGCCGAAGATCTCCTCCTTGAACGCCGGCATCTCGGGCGTGACGTCGCCCAGGACCGTCGGTGCGAAGAAGAGACCGTCGTTGGTCCCGCCGACGAGCACCTTCGCTCCCTGCTCGACGCTCTCGTCGACGATCCGCCGGACGCGGGCGAGCTGGCGCTCGTTGATGAGCGGCCCGAGGGCGACCTCGTCGGTCGCCGGGTTGCCGACCGGCAGGCGCCCCGCCCGCTCGACGAGCGCGTCCGTGTAGGCGTCGACGATGCTCTCGTGGACGAGGTGACGGCTGACCGAGAGGCAGATCTGCCCCTGGTGCAGGAAGGAGCCCCAGGCTCCCGCCGACGAGGCCGCCTGGATGTCGGCGTCCTCGAGCACGACCAACGGGCTGTTGCCGCCCATCTCGAGGACGAGGCGCTTCAGCATGCGGCCTGCGGTCTCGCCGACGAGGTGGCCGGTGGCGGTCGAGCCGGTGAACGAGATCATCCGGACGTTGGGATCGGCTACGAGCGCCTGGCCCACCTCGCCGTCGCCCGGGAGCACGTGCAGGACGCCCTCGGGCAGGCCGGCCTCCTCGAACAGGCGCGCGATCACGACGCCTCCCGTGACCGGGGTGTTGGCGTCCGGCTTGAGCACGACGGCGTTGCCCAGTGCGAGCGCCGGGCCGACCGAGCGCATGGCGAGCACGTAGGGGAAGTTCCAGGGCGTGATCACGCCGACGACGCCGAGCGGGATCCGCCGCGCGGTGCTCGTTCGTCCCGGCGTCATGGACGGGAGCTCGACCTCGAGCGACTCGGAGTCGAGCGCTGCCAGGGCCTCGAGCTGGCCGATCGAGGCTGTGATCTCGTGATCGGCCTTCGGCGGGATCGCGCCGGACTCGCGGATGAGCCAGTTGATCAGCTCGGGGCGATGGCGCTCCATCAGCTCGCCTGCTCGCCGGACGACGGCGACCCGCTCTGCGAACGGCGTGGCGGCCCAGGCCCGCTGGGCGGCTGCGGCCGACTTCGCCGCTCTGGCGATCGTCTCGGGATCGCCGCCTCCTGCCGTTCCGAGCACCTGGCCCGTCGCGGGCTCGGTGGTCTCGATCCGGTTAGGCGCGTCGACCCAGCCCTCGCTGAAGATCTTTCCGGTCCATAGCTGCTCGTCGAGGAGGCTCTCGACTTCCGACCCGGCCGCCTCGACCTCTGTCGTCGCGCTCATGCCGCTCCTTTCATCCGCTCGTCAGGTTGCTTCGGCCTGCGCGAGCAACGGGGTTCTGGACAAGATCAAGTCCGCAGCCTTCTCGGCGATCATCACCGTCGGCGCATGCGTGTTGGCGCGCGTGATCGCCGGCATCACCGACGCGTCGACGACTCGCAGTGACGTCGTCCCGAGGACGCGCAGCTCGGAGTCGACCACCGCGCCCATCGCGCAGGTCGAGGTCGGGTGGTACACGGACTGCCCGGCGCGGCGGACGAAGTCGAGGATGTCCTCGTCCGAGTCGGACTCGGGGACGGAGAAGGGCTCCCGCTCGACAGCCTTCAGCGCGGGCTGCTCCGCCAGCTCGAGCGCCAGGCGCATTCCGGCGATCATGCTCTGCCGGTCCTCTTCGGTGGTGAGGAAGTTGCAGAGCACGCGCGGCTTCGAGTCGGCGAGCGGCGCGCGCAGCATCACCCGGCCACGGCTCGACGGCTTCACGACCACGGGGCCGAAGCAGTAGCCGGGCTCGTGGGGGGCCGTCAGTCCCTCGTCGAAGAACATCGACGGCGCGAAGTGGAACTCGACGTCCGGCGCCGCCAGGTCGGGGCGAGTGCGGAAGAACCCTCCGGCCTCGGGGATGTTGGAGGTCAGCGGGCCGCTGCCGTTCTCGAACAGCTCGAAGTTCTCCGGGGTGAACGTGCCGAAGAGTGTCGGCTCGTCGGTGAGGTAGTTGACCTGCGCCATGCAGTGGTCCTGCAGGTTCCGGCCGACCGGCAGGCTCTCCCGTACCGCGATCCCCAGCGGTGCGAGCTCCTCTTCGGGGCCGATCCCCGAGACCATCAGCAGCACCGGCGACTGGTACGAGCCCGCCGAGAGGATCACCTCGCGCTCGGCCCGCACGGTCTCCGCGGAGCCGTCGTGCACGATCTCGACGCCGACGGCGCGGTCGCCGTCGAAGACGATTCGCTGGGCGAAGACGCCGGTCCGCACCTCGAGGTTCGGCCGTTCCGCCGCGGGATGGAGGTAGGCGTCGGCGGTGCTGCACCGCCGCCCGTCGCGCTGGTTCAGCTGGAAGCGGCCCACGCCCTCGGGGCGGTCGACGTTCAGGTCCGGGATCAGCTCGTGCCCGGCCTGCACGGCCGCCTCGAGCATCGTGTCGACGAGCGGATGCATCGAGCGGCTGTCGGAGACCGCCAGCGGGCCGCCGACGCCGTGGAACGCGTCCGCGCCGCGCTCGTTGTCCTCGGCGCGCTTGAAGTAGGGCAGCACGTCGTCGTACGACCAGCCCTCGCACCCGAGCTCCGCCCACTCGTCGTAGTCGGCGCGGTTCCCGCGCAGGTAGATCATGGCGTTGATCGAGCCCGAGCCGCCGATCACGCGCCCGCGCGGCAGGTAGAGCCGCCGGTTGCCGAGGCCGGGCTCCTGCTCGCCGAGCAGGTCCCAGTCGAGGCTCGACTTGAACACGGCCGGAAAGGCCGCCGGGATGTGGAGCTCCGGCGCCGTGTCCGGGCCGCCGGCCTCCAGCAGGAGGACGCTGACGTCCGGATCCTCGCTCAGCCGCGAAGCGAGCACGCAGCCGGCCGAGCCGGCCCCGACGATCACGTAGTCAGCCGCCATTCGGTTCCACCTCGGGTCGAAGTGCCCAGCGCAGCTTAACCGCATGGATGTAGCGCAAGAACTGCCCACGCGTTAGCGTTGAGCGGGATGTCCGCGGACCTGCTCGGCCTCTATTGGACCGTCTCCGGCCCGGTCGAGGTTCACGTCGGGCGGGAGTGGAGCCTCTTCGACCTGGCCGACCGCTGCGAGCACGCCTCGCGCGCGGGCTTCAAGGGCATCGGCCTCTGGCACGCCGATCTCGAGAAGGTGCTCGAGACGCGCTCCCTCGCCGAGGTGAAGCAGCTCCTCGACGACAACGGGCTCGAGTACCTGGAGCTCGAGTTCCTGATGGACTGGTTCCTCGACCCAGACGACGAGCGGCGCCAGGCGTCCGACACGGTTCGCGCGCAGCTGTTCGACGCCGCTGCCGCGCTCGATGCGCACCACGTCAAGGTCGGCAACATCCCGGGCACGCCGTGTGAGCTGTCCCAGCTGACCGAGCGCTACGGCGAGCTCTGCGCCGACGCCGCGGAGAAGCACGACTCCAGGGTGGTCTACGAGTTCATGCCGTTCGACGTCAACGTCCACGACCTGGACTCGGCGCTGGCCGTCGTCGAGGGCGTCGACGCGCCGAACGGCGGCCTCGCGATCGACACCTGGCACATGGCGAAGCTCGGGATCGAGCCGGACGAGCTGCGCCGCATCCAGCCGCGCCACCTCGGCTGGGTCGAGCTCAGCGACGGGCGCTACGAGAACATGCCCGACCTGATCGACGAGACCGTCAACCACCGCAGGCTCCCCGGCGAGGGCGAGTTCCCGATCCGCGACTACGTCGCCGCCTGCCGGGAGGTCGGCTACGACGGTCCCTGGGGCGTCGAGGTGCTCTCGGAGGAGCTGCGCAACCTGCCGATCGACCAGATCTTCGACCGAGCCTACGAGACGAGCATGTCGCAGCTCGTCCCCGAATCGGAAAGGAGCCTCGGTGTCTGAGCTCGACAACGACCGCCTGGTCTGGATGTTCACGCAGATGGTGCGGATCCGGGAGTTCGAGGAGCACGTGAAGAGCACCTTCGAGGAGCACCCCGGCGTGATCCGCGGCCACACGCACCTCGCCGACGGCGCCGAGGCGTCGATCGTCGGCTCGGTCGCGGCCATGGAACCGGACGACCAGCTGCTCGCGACCTACCGCTGCCACGGCTACCCGATCGCGCTCGGCACCGACCCGAAGGCGATGATGGCCGAGATCTACGGCAAGGAGACGGGCCTGTGCAAGGGCTACGGCGGCTCGATGCACCTCGTCGACCTCGAGCGCGGCTTCCTCGGCACCTCGGGCATCGTCGCGCAGGGGATCCCGCACGCGACCGGGGCCGCCTACGCGGCGCAGATCCGCGGCAAGGGCCAGGTCGTCCTCGGCTTCTTCGGCGACGGAGCCTCGAAGCAGGGCGCGTTCCACGAGTCGCTCAACATCGCCTCGCTCTGGAAGCTGCCCGTCGTGTACGTGATGGAGAACAACAGCTACAACGTCGTCACGCGCGTCGAGCAGGAGGACGCGAACGCCGCGGCCGGCGAGCCGCTGGCGGTGAAGGCGAGTGCGTACTCGATGCCGGGCGTGACGGTCGACGGCGGCGATCCGGTCGCGGTGCACGAACAGGTCTCCGCGGCTGTCGAGCGGGCGCGCTCAGGCGGAGGGCCGACGCTCGTCGAGTCGCTCGTCTACCGCCTGAGCGCCCACGGGAACATCATCGCGCCGCCGGGCGTGCCGCTGCACTTCCCGGAGCACGAGGCGGTCACCGTCTTCGGCAACGCCGAGGAGTACGAGGCCGCGAAGCGCGGCGATCCCGTGCCCCGCTTCCGCGGGCGGCTCGTGACCGACGGGACGCTGAGCGCCGAGGAGGCCGACACGATCGCCGAGGCCGCGCGGGAGGAGATGGCAGAGGCAGTCACGTTCGGCCTCGAGAGCCCGTTCCCGGCGCCGGAAGAGGCCGTCAAGTACGTCTATGCGTAGGAGGCTCTGATCGATGGCTCATGAACTGCCCTACATCGCCGCGATCGAGGAGGCGATTCGCGAGGAGATGGAGCGCGACGAGACGGTCATCTACTTCGGCCAGAACATCGCGACCACCGAGAACGACCCCTTCCTGCAGGCCTTCGGCGCCGATCGCGTCCGCGTGACGCCGATCTCCGAGACGGCCGAGATCGGGATGGCGGTCGGCGCGGCCTTCGCCGGCTACCGGCCGGTGGTCGAGCTCTACATGGCGGAGTTCATGCTCGTGGCGATGGACCAGGTCGTGAACGAGGCGCCGCGCTTCCACTACATGAGCGGCGGCCAGGTGAAGGTGCCGGTCGTGCTGAAGGCCGGCTACGGGTTCACCGCCGGCTGGGCGGGGCAGCACACGGGCTCGATCTACGGCATGTTCATGGGCGTGCCCGGCCTGAAGGTCGCGGTGCCGGCGACCGCGGCGGACGCAAAGGGCCTGATGACAACCGCGATCCGCGACGACAACCCCGTCGCCTTCTTCCACCACTACCTGCTCACGCTCGTGCACGGCGACGTCCCGGACGGCGAGTACGCCGTCCCGTTCGGCGAGGCTGCGGTGCTGCGGGAGGGCGGCGACGTCACGATCGTCGCCATCGGCTGGATGGTCGGCAAGGCGCTTGCCGCCGCCGAGCAGCTGGCGTCGGAGGGCATCAGGCGCCGAGGTGATCGACCCGCGCACGCTCGCGCCTCTCGACACGGCGACGATCCTCGCCTCCGTGGAGAAGACGGGACGGCTGGTGGTCGTCGACCAGTCGACGCGGCACGGTTCGGCGGCGGCGGTGATCGCAGCGGAGGTCGCCTCCGACGGCTTCGCCTCGCTGAAGGCGCCGGTCGGGCTCGTGACCGCGCTCGACGCGACGATCCCGTACAGCCAGCCGATGGAGGACTACCTCCTGCCGGACGAGGCGAAGATCGTCGGCGCCGTTCAGCAGGTGCTGGGCTCCGAGGCAGTCACCGCCTGACCAGGGACGAGCTCGAGCTCCTCCGCACGATGTGGCGGATCCGCGCCTTCGAGGAGCGGGTCGGAGAGCTGGCGCGGGCGAACGAGGTGCACGGCCTGATCCACCTGAGCATCGGGCAGGAAGGCGTCGCGGCCGGGGTCTGCGGCGAGCTGGGGCCCGACGACATGGTCTACAGCAACCACCGCGCGCACGGGCACGCGATCGCCCTCGGCGCGCCGCTGGAGCGGGTGATGGCGGAGCTGATGGGCCGCGAAGGCGGTCTCTGTCGCGGGCTGGGCGGCTCGATGCACCTCGTCGACATCGAGCACGGCCTGCTCGGCGCGACCGGCGTCGTCGGCGGCAACGTCCCGCTGGCGCTCGGTAGCGCCCTCGCGGGGCGGCTACTGGGCGGTGAGCGGGTCGCCGTCGTCTTCTTCGGCGACGGCGCGGTTCAGGGCGGCATCTTCCTCGAGTCCGTCAACCTGGCCACCCTCTGGCGGCTGCCGGCGATCCTCGTCTGCGAGAACAACGGCTTCGCCGAGTTCACTCCGCGCTCGGCCCACACGGTCGTCGAGCGCGTCAGCGACGTCGTCGCCCCCTACGGGCTGGAGCGCGAGACCGTCGACGGGAACGACGCCGTGGCGGTCCGCGACGCCTTCGGCGGCTTTCTCGCGGCGGCCCGCAAGGGTGAAGGGCCGTTCCTGCTCGAGTGCCTCACGCACCGGCTGCGCGGACACTACGAGGGCGATCCGGAGCGCTATCGCGAGGCGCTCGCCGCGGACGAGTGGCAGGAGCTCGACCCGATCGTCCGGCTCGAACGGCGTCTCGATCTCGACGGAGCCGAGCTCGAGCAGGAGGCTCGCCGCGAGGTCGACGAGGCGGTCCGCTTCGCGCGCGAGAGCCCCTACCCGGCCCCCGAGCTCGCGACCGAGCTCGTCTACGCGCCATGACGGAGACCACCTATCTCACGGCGATCACCGCCACGCTCGCGGAGTCGATGCGGGCCGACGAGCGCGTGCTCGTGCTGGGCGAGGACGTCGCCGAGGGCGGGCCGTGGGGAGCGACGGCGGGGCTGGTCGAGGAGTTCGGCCCAGAGCGCGTGCGGAACACCCCGATCAGCGAGGCCGCGATCTGCGGGATCGCTATCGGCGCGGCGCAGTCCGGGCTCAAGCCGGTGGTCGAGATCATGTTCATCGACTTCCTCACGCTCGCCCTGGATCAGCTCGTGAACCAGGCGGCGAAGGCGCACTTCATGTCCGGCGGCCAGCTGGAGGTGCCGCTGGTCCTGCGGACGCAGGGAGGAGCAGGCCAGCGGGGCGGGGCGCAGCACTCGCAGAGCCTGGAGGCGTGGGTGACCCACGTGCCCGGCCTCAAGGTGGCGATGCCGAGCACCGCCGCCGACGCCGCCGGCCTGCTCGCCGCCGCGATCGCCGACCCGAACCCGGTCGTGCTCGTCGAGAACAAGACGCTCTACTTCCGCCGCGGAGGAGCTCGAGGGCCGCGAGGAGGTTCCGCTCGGCCGGGCGCGGGTCGCGCGCCCGGGGAGCGACGTGACCGTCGTCGCCCTGTCGCGGCTCGTGCCGGAGGCGCTCGCCGCCGCCGAGGAGCTCGCGGCCGAAGGGATCGAGGCGGAGGTGATCGACCCGCGCACGCTCGTGCCGCTCGACCTGGAGACGATCGTGGAGTCGGTCTCCAAGACACACCGCCTGGTCGTCGCGCACGAGGCGGTCCGCCACGGCGGCTTCGGCGCCGAGCTGGCGGCGCAGGTGCAGGAGGCGGCGTTCGACGAGCTCGACGGGCCGGTCGAGCGCGTCGGCGCGCCCTTCGAGCCGGTTCCGTTCAGCCCGCCGCTCGAGGACGCGTATCTCCCCGGCCGCGAGGAAGTGACCGCAGCCGTCCGCGCTGCGGTCGGGCGTTAGGGACACTCGCGCAGCCCACTGCCACCTCACCAGCGGTGCCTACTGGGACGATCAGGAGAACGGCTCCGTGCTCCGCGCTCGTTGTCTACGACGTCGAGCGCTAGGCGTACGCTGTCGGCATGTGGGACGTCCTCACCTGGCACGACGGCACGCTCGCAATCGCGTGGTGGGCCGTGATCGTGCTCATCGTCGCGCTGCTGTCGATCGGCGGCACGGCAGCTGCGCGTCGGAAATAAATCACGCCTGCGGGATACGCGACGCGCGCGCGGACCGTTCCGCGGCGGTCGGCGAGAGCGCGCCGTGCTCGGGGCTCATTTCCGAACACTGGCCCAGGCGAGGCTGCTCGTTCCCGAACCGACCCCGATCATTCTTCGCAGCCTCAAGACCAGGGCCGACGACGGCTACCCAGGGCGGTTGCGCGCTTCCGCGCCTCGACCGCCCTCGGATCTTCCTCGGGCGCATCCGGGCTGCTTTGTGACAAGTCAGGCTCGTACGGCTCGCCGAGAATCTCTCCGATCAGGTGACGCTCGTGTCGCCGCCGCAGAGCGCTCACGACGACCGCAAGCAGAACAGCAACGAGGAGGACGACTAGCGCTATCGAGGCGGCGGTCGGAACGGGGCTCTCCAGAACAGACATCTCTTGAATCGTAAGAACTGCTCCTCAAGGGAGCAAAGGGAGGCCAGAACGTTCTAGGGACATTCCCGCACACTGGCCCAGCGGGCCGTCTTGTCGCCCGGCAGCAGTCGTTGCCAAGCAGCCGTCGAGCAACTTCATGACCCTCCGCAAAGATGTGGCCGTGGGATGGGAGGCACTCGATCAGTGGGGTGACGACGTCGCCCGTATCGAACCGCTCACTGGCGGAGTTGGCGTCAACGAGGTGTGGAGCGTGCGCATCAACGGGCAGCTCGCCGTCGGTCGGCTCGGCAAGCGCAGCGACGCCGACCTCTCGTGGGAGACAGAGCTGTTGCGACACCTCGACCGTGAAGGGATGACGGTGCCGGTGCCGATCCCGACCACGGACGGCCGGCACTTCGCCGACGGTCTGGTCGTGATGAGCTACGTGGAGGGCGGATCGCCCGAAACGGAGGCCGACTGGCGTCGCGTCGCCGACACACTCCGCCAGCTGCACCGACTGACGCAGGGCTGGCCCCAACGCCAGGGCTGGCGATCGTCGACCGACCTCCTGCACGCTGAAACCGGGACGAAGATCGACCTCGGCACGATGCCGCCTGAGGGTGTCGTTCGATGCCGAGCAGCGTGGGCGCGGCTCACCGGACGAGAGCGGTGCGTCGTCCACGGCGACCCCAACGCGGGCAACATCCGCATGACCGCGGATCGGGTCGCGCTGATCGACTGGGACGAGTCGCACGTCGACGTCCCCGACCTCGACCTGGTGTTGCCACACAACGCCGCCGGTCTCGACGACGACATGCACGACGTTGCCGCGCAGGCACGGGCCGCATGGGAAGCCGCCGTCTGCTGGGACCCCAGCGGGACCGACGAGTTCGCAGTCAAGCGGCTCGCCGAAGTTCGAGCGGTCTGAGCAGCAGCGGCAACGAGTCGCCCCCTACTCCGCTCTGGCGTCATTCGGGAACACTGGCGCACCCCACGGTCATCCCATGGTTGAATCACTGACATGAATGCCGCCTCGGCCGCGGCTCGCTGGGCTGACACGTGGTCGCAAGCATGGCCAGAGCGAGACTCGGAGGCCATCGCGGCGTTGTATTCCGACGCCGTTGCGTACCGATCACTCGCATTCCGCGGGCCGGACTTGGGCCTGGCCGGGGTCCGCCGCTACCTCGGTCAAGAGTTTTCAGCGGAGCAGAACATTCAGTGCCGGTTTGGAGAGCCCATCGCGTCGGGCGACCGAGCCGCGGTCGAATGGTGGGCCAGCTGGACAGAGCACGGGCAGGAGGTCACGTTCGCCGGCGTAACCGCGCTGCGCTTCGACGACGAGGGCAAGGTGGTCGACCACCGTGACTACTACAACCACGTCGAGGGGCGCGAGCCGCCCTACGCAGACTGGTCGAGCGCCTGAGATAACAAGGACTCTGCCCGAGCATGCCGGGATCTCGCGCTCCATCGGGTGACATTCAGCGCACACTGGCCCAGGCAAGTCATCTGTCACCTGCTCGCGTCGCACTCGTCTGGCGAGGTGCCAAAACGGCCCGCGCCGCATCACCCACGCCAGTAAAGTGCGCCGAACAGTATGCGAGCGGCCGGGATCACAGCACTCGGCGAGCCCGTCGAGATCCTCGAGGTGGACGAGCTGGCGACGCCTACCGCAGGCGAGGTCCTCATCGACGTGGTCGCCGCCGGCATCGGCAACTGGGACGAGCTTGTCAGGATCGGCAGCTGGCAGATCGGCGGCCCGGCTCCGATGGCGCTCGGGACGGAGGCGGCCGGGACGGTCGCAGCGGTCGGCTCCGGCGTGGCCGAGCTGCGCGAGGGCGACGAGGTGATGACACATCCGCTGCCGCTCCGGCGTCACGGGACGTGGGCGGGGAGGGTGCTCGCGCCGGCGGCGACCGTCGCGGCCCGGCCGCCAGAGGCGTCATGGGAAGCCAGCGGAGCGTTTCCCATTCCGGCGCTCACTGCGGCTCAGGCACTCGACGAGGCTCTCGGGATCGAGAGCGGCGGCTGGGTCGTCGTCAACGGAGCCGGCGGAGTCACGGGTGGCCTGCTCGTCCAGCTCGCCGCGGCTCGGGGCGCCCGCGTGATCGCGACCGCGAGCGCGAAGAAGGCCGAGCGCATCCGCGACTACGGCGCGTCGGAGGTGCTCGACTACCACGGCGATTGGCCTGCGCTCGTTCGCGAGATCACCGGCGGCGGCGCGCCCAAGGCCGTCAACGCTGCCCCCGGGCAGGCGGCGACCACGTTGAAGGCGGTTGCTGACGGCGGCCGCCTCGCCACGATCACGGGCGACCCGCCGCGAGAGGAACGGGGCGTCGCCGTATCCGACGTCTACGTCCGGCCCGATGGTCGGCAGCTTTCGGCCCTCGCGGAGCTGCTGGCCCACGGCACCCTTAGCGTGCCGATCGCGTCCGTCCGTCCGCTCGAACAGGCGGCACAAGCGCTGCGCGAGGTAGTCGCGGGAGCGGACGGCGCGATCGTCCTGTCACTCCGAACCTAGCCTGGCGCCCTATGGTCGCGCCCAAGCTGCGCAGCTTCGGGACGAACACTGGCTCAGGCGAGCGTGGCGCCGACCTTAGGTCGGTTTCACCAGCCAGGTGTACTGCTCGGCGAACTGCGCCGAGTCGGCAAGGTGGCCGCCCTCTTCATCGATCACCACCTCCGCGTTGGGCACGTTCCGTGCGAGCCATTCGCCGTGCTGGCGGGGAACGAGCACATCGGTCAGGCCGTACTTGATCCTGGTCGGAACACGGATCTCCGCGACGTCGAAGCCCCACGGCTTGGTGGTGCAGAGCATGTCGTCCACGATGCCCCAGACCCCGTTGCGGAAGGCCTCGGTCATGGCCTCCCGCATGACTTCGTGCCGCTCTGGCACGGCCAGCTGAGCCCGGTCGGCCTCCGACAGTTGCCAGTCCTCGCCGAGCACGTTGGACGGATCGTCGGCCATGCGCTCGAGCATCTCGGCGGCCTCTCGCTTGTACTCGCGGGCGAGAACCTCCTCTCCCTCCAACGCCCACTCGAACTCCCTCACGTTGAGCGGGTCCATTCCGTCGAACCAGTCGAAATCCGGCGTCTCGAACGGCGCCACGCCCACATCACAGGCCGCTCGCGTCACCCGAGCGGGGAGACCGGCGGCCAAGGCGAGGCTGTGCGGGCCGCCGCCTGAGCCCCCGGTGACGGCGAAGCGCTCGACTCCGAGCGCATCCGCAATCAGAGCAACATCCGACACGCAGTCCACCACCCGGCGCCCGCGATGTCGGTCAGAGCCGCCATACCCGGGGCGGTCGTACGTGATCACGCGCGCGCCAACCTTGGCGTACGCGCTTTCGTCGTAGTGACGACCGAGGCGCGAGCCGGGCGTGCCGTGAAGAGAGAAGACTGGAAATCCCTCGAGGTCACCCCACTGCGCGACCATGAGGGTCCGCCCGTCGGTCGCCCTCATGGCCAGCGCGTTCTCGCCCACGATCGGCAACCTATCGCAGCATTGCGGCACGCCGACCTATCGTCCTCAGCTGCGCTCTGGTGACATTCCCGCACGCTGGCACACGCCAGGCTCCCACCACCTGACTGGGAAGGATCAGTAGGCCAGAACGCCTGCGCGTTCTAGGGCGCGTGGAACTCATCGACAAGCTCGCGCTCGCTCATCCAGACTGAACCGTGTGAGGCGGAGTCCAAGTCACGCTGCAGCCCTGTTCGTTCTCGCGCTCGCCGGATGCGGGTCGAGTTCCGCACCTGACGATTCCGTCAGGCGGGACTTACTCGAAGGGATCTCCCAGATCCGTAACACCCACGACTACAAAGACCTTCGCCCCCAGGTTGCCCGAACGATCACGAGACTTCGTCAGGATCGCGCACCAACTGCCGCGGAACGCCGAGCTAAGGGTCTCGCCATCCAGGGATTCGGCTCGACGCTAGAGGGGGTTGACAGTGAGATCGACTTCGTCGAGAACGACCGCGGCGAGATCAGAGCGGCGACGAGGGACGCAGAACGCGCTACCCGTTCGCTGAAACGCGGTGCAAGGCTTTTGCGAGCGGCCGGCCGCATCCTCGGCGTTCGCATCGGTACCATCAACGAGCTCTAGTTGGCGGCAGCTGTGCGGGACGGATCTGTCATGCGCAGGCCGGGTGACATTCCCGCATGCTGGCCCAGTCGAGGGTGGAACTCGACCCCGTCCCAGTTCTGGTTCTTCTGATACCCGGCGGCTGGATCGACGAAGATGTGCGTGTGGTTGAGGGGCCGTTTGTCCCGTCCGGCTTCGTCGTCCCGCTCGCTCTCGCGACGGAGCAATTCAGGCTCGAACCACTCGCGCCGCAACACAACGACTCCGACTATGAGGCGTGGTCGTCGTCCGTAAAGCACATCCACATGACGCCCGGCTGGGAGACGAGCTCTTGGCCCGACGACCGCAGCCTGGTGGACAACCTGCGCGACCTGCAAGCGCACGCCGACGACTTCGAGAAGAGGGCAGGCTTTACCTACACCGTCCTCGATCCTGCGACCGCCGACGTGATCGGCTGCGTGTACATCTATCCCGACGAGAGCGAGCAGCACGACGCGCGTGTGCTCTCATGGGTGCGGGCGAGCCGCCCCGAGCTCGACGTGCAGCTTTGGCAGGCCGTCACAGCCTGGCTCGCGGACGAGTGGCCGTTCGAGCGTGTTGCTTACGCCGAGCGCACCGACGGCGCCTGACGCCCCCGCACACTCGCCCAGCCCTCGCTTGCTGTGCCCCGGAATGTCCCTTGACGGGACATGGTGAGCGAGTTATAGCTCGCGTCCTACCGGGTCAAGGTGGCGTGGGACCCACCTGCAGGCCATCGCCAAGAAAGGGGTAGTAGGGGTGACTCTCGATCAGAAAAGGGCGCGTGTCTTCGGCGTGCTCTTCCTTGTCACGTTCATCACGTCGATTCCCGCGGTGTTGCTGTACCAGCCGGTGCTCGACGATCCCATCGGCTACATCGCGAGCGCCGGGCACAACAACCAGATCTTGTTCGGAGCCCTCCTCGAGCTGTTGCTGATCATCGCGAACATCGGCACCGCAGTCGTGATCTTCCCGATCGTCAAGCGACAGAGCGAGGAGCTCGCGCTCGGGTATGTGACCGCCCGCCTTTTCGAGTGCACGTTCATCCTCGTCGGCATCGTCGCTGTTCTGGGGATCGTCACGTTGCAGAAGGAAGCTGCGGGGGCGGCCGAAGGCTCGGTCGCCTACACCCTCGCTGCGATCAAGGACTGGACGTTCCTTCTCGGGCCGGGCTGGGTCGTCGGCTGGGGGAACGGGCTGATCCTCGGGTACCTGATGTACAGCTCGGGGTTGGTGCCGCGAAAGATGGCGTGGCTCGGCCTCGTCGGCGGACCGCTCATCATCGTCTCGGGCACCCTCGTCATGTTCGGCGTCGCCGACGTCGGCGGCCCCCTCCAGGGCATCGCGACGATCCCCGAGTTCCTGTGGGAGCTGTCGCTCGGCATCTACTGCTCGGTGAAGGGCTTTAAGCCGTCGTCCCCGATCCTTCGAGCCGACAGTCGCGCGGATCGCGCAGCTGCGATGCCCGCCGCGTCGCCCGCGTAGAGCACGCCTGATCTTCCTGCGAGGCGCTCGACGGCGGCTACGATCGACGGGTTCGCAACGACCCGCGCTAGTCGGAGGTGATCGGATGAACGACAACCCGAACTCGCAGGTCGCGCGCCTCGACGACATCGAGCGGCGCGGCAGAAGCATCCCGGTGCGCGAGCACTTCGGGATCCACGGATTCGGAATCAATGCCTACACGCCTACCGAGGACGGCACGCTGATCACCGAGCACGACGAGTCCGGGTCGAGCCAGGAAGAGCTCTACATCGTGCTCGACGGGAAGGCGACCTTCGAGGTGGACGGTGAGACCTTCGAGGCGCCTGCCGGGACGTTCGTGTCCGTTCGGCCGGAGTCACGGCGGAAGGCGACCGGGGAAGGAACCGTCCTCGCCCTCGGCGCAACACCCGGCGAGGCGTACCAGGCGATCGACTGGGGTGACGCCTGGCCGTTCCACAGCGAGTCGATGACCGCGTACGGCGAGCAGCGCTACGCCGACGCGCTCGACGCGGTCCGCCGTGGGCTCGAGCACTTCCCGGACAACGCGGGCCTCAATTTCAACTACGCGTGCTTCTCAACGCTCGCAGGCGACATCGACGACGAGACGTTCAGCCACCTCCGGCGGTCCGTCGAGCTGTTCCCGCCGTTCCGCAAGCAGGCGCGAGGGGACGAAGACCTCGCCGCAGTACGCGACGACCCGCGGTTCGAGGAGGCTCTTCGCTGAGCGCGTAAGCCGCTCCCCGCACTCCTGTGACAGCGACCGGGCGAATCCGGAAAGCCCGGCGGGCGCAGGACCCGCCCGGCTTCTGGTGACATTCCCGCACGCTGGTCCAGACGGCATGATCTCCTCGCCGGCACCCGATCGAGACGGAGGAGCTATGCGCCGCCTGAACTTCCTCGAAGACGAGCCCTGGGATGAAGTCGACGACGATCACGGGATGCGCCGCCGCTGGTTTGGGCACCCACTGGGGACGGACATGCTCGGCGCGTCTCTGACCGAGCTTCTGCCTGGATCTCCAGGAGATCGCTTGCACATGCACTACGGCTTGGAAGAAATGTTCTTCGTCCTCAGCGGAACGCCGACCGTTCGCACTCCGGAAGGGGAGGAGCAGCTCGCGCCTGGAGAGGTGGTCTACTTCCCCGAAGGGCCGGACGGGCTGCACGCGTTCTCGAATCCAACGGATGAGCCGGCGCGCGTGCTGGGGATCTCGAGCAAGCGCTTCCCTGACGTGGTCGCCTACCCCGAGCAGGGGGTTGCCTGGGTGGCGACGCGCCATCCAGAGCGTCGAGTGCCAGAGGGCGGTGACGAAGGAATCATCGCTCGCTTCGACCTGCCCAGCGGAGAGTGATGCGGTCGCCATCGAGGCGAATGCGACCTAATCCGCACGGTCGGACCTCGCTCCACCCGTTGCAGAACGGTTACGCGACCGTCTCCTGGCTGTAGCTCGGGGGTCGCAGGATAGGTGTGTCCCCGAAAAGGAGGCACCAAATGAAGCCCTCGCTCCTTATCTTCAGCGCCGTCGCTACCGTGATCGCGGCGGTGGTCGCATCGTCGTCGATGGCCGGCCGCTCCGGCGCAGTCCTGCCGGGTTTCCGCTCGCCGTCCGGGAACATCAAGTGCTACTACAACCCGAACGGACTCTCGTCGCGTGGCTTCTCGCCGGCGCTCAGGTGCTCGCTCGACCATGCCGATTACGCCATGAGGCTTCAGCATCGCTGCGAGGTCGGCGACTGGCACGGCTTCACGCTCACGCCGACGAGGAAGCCGCTGCTCTTCTGTCCCGGCGGCGCCTCCGGTGACCACCCCGTCTACAGAACTCTCGCGTATGGCAAGAGTTGGCAGCGCGGGCCGTTCACCTGCACCTCCCGCGTAACCGGCGTGACCTGCCGCAACCGGACTGGCCACGGCCTGTTCATCTCCCGCCAGACCTACAGCAGCTGGTAGCAGTCCGCTGGCGGGTTCCCTTCTGAGAGCGTCCTCCGGGGCGCTCTCATTCGTCCGACGGCCATTCTCAGCCCACCGCCTTCTTCACGAGCGCGCCGAGTCGTGCCTCGTCGGCGGCGGTCAACTTCTCCAGCGCGAAGGCGGTCGGCCACATGGTGCCTTCGTCGAGGTTCGCCTTGTCGCTGAAGCCGAAGGTTGCGTACCTCGTCTTGAACTTCTGCGCGCTCTGGAAGAAGCAGACGACCTTGCCGTCCATGGCGTACGCGGGCATCCCGTACCAGGTTCTCGGCGAGAGGGCCGGCGCGCTGGCCTTGACGATGGCGTGGAGTCGCTTGGCCATCGCGCGATCCGGTTCCGGCATGTCGGCGATCTTCGCGAGCACGTCGCGTTCCCCGTCGGCCTTGCCCGCACGTCCTCCGCGACGCGAGGCCGCCTTGAGCTCTTGGGCGCGCTCCTTCATCGCGGCTCGTTCCTCGTCCGTGAATCGCTGGGACGCGTTGCCGGTAGCGGTCGTAGCGGACGTCTTCGTGCTCTTCTTTGCAAGTTTCCTGTCAGCCATCGCAAAGCACCTCCTTCAGAGCTTCGACGGAATCGCCGAGGCGCACACGGCCGGGTTCGGCGACGGCCGCGTACACGCCGAACGGCAGCGGCTCGGTAGTCGGGACGTCGCGGCGATAGGCCGCGAGCGCCTTCAGCGTGTCGAGGTCGGGCTCTCCCGTTTCCGGATGCTGCGTCGTTACCGCACAGCGGCCGACGTTGCCCTGTGGCACGACGACGGCCTGCCCGATTCGAACCCGACGGCCGAGCCACTCGTCCTCCTCGTGTTCCGCCAGGCCGTCGACGCCGAAGTTCATCCGGAAGCGACGGCCATCGACGCCGTCGACGCCGAGGAGGCGCGCGATTGCGCGCAGCGAGCCGGTGCCGAGGAGCGTCGCCGCGCCGCTGCGCATGCGATCCGTGGCCGGGCCGGGAGGCCGGACAAGCCGGAGGTCACGGCCGGCGAAGTCGGAGACTGCTTCGCTCCACGGTCCCTCGACGACGCGGACTTGAACGGATGCGCCCCAAAATTGCGCGTCGAGCGCTCCGTCGAGCTGGACGTGCTGAGAGAGGGTCGTACCGTCCGGAAACGCAAGCGTGAGCACGTCGGCCTCATCGTCGTAGCGCGGCACGATCTGCTGGAGGACGCCGAGGCCCTTGCTGTTCACGAGCCGGTCGTTCTCGTCGACGAGGAAGAACTGTCGATCCCCCGCCACTCCGGCCTCAGTCAGTTCGCACTCGTCGAGCTGGCGGAGCGCGAGACCCTTGACAGGGCAGTGCGAGATCCAGGCGACGCGACCGCTCACGCGTCGAAACCTACCTAGGGCCGTGTCGAATGGTCAGCAGTCCGCGGGGGCGCACCGGAGGACGCGCAGCGCCCGCAACGTGTTCCAGCGGCTGTCTTGGCCAGGCTTCTCCATCTCGACGAGAAGTGTTCCCGGGATGCGCTTCTCGAGCGGCCAGCGTCCATTCGGCTTGCGCCTCGCACGCAGCAGCGCGAGCGGGTCCGACGCGCGGTCGTCAGAGATCGCGCCGGTCAGGCGGAGGTAGTCGAGACCGCGCAGAACCGTGTAGTGCCAATGCCACGGATACGTGAGGTGCGTGAACCGCTCGGAGATGACCTCGCCCGTGCGATCGGAGCGGTACAGGCGGTGGGAGAGGATGAACTCGGCTGCCCGTGCCTCGGACGCTCGGAACGCGTCATCGGAGACGATTCCACGACCGGCGGCGATGCGGAGGTTCTCCAGAACGTTGAAGGTCGTGTGAAACGAGCTGTGTGTTCTGCTCGGGTAGTTGCGCATGTGGCAGTTCCAACCGCCATCGGCGAACTGGGCACCGAGCACGGCCGCGCCGAGGCCGGGAAGGCGCGGGTCCTCTTTCAGGAAGTAGGCCCCGAGCCCGAGCCAGAACCCGAGATGGCACAGATCGACGCGCTTCAGCAGGTACTCGCCGTCGACCGCCTCGTTGCGCGGCATGAACCGGTCCAGAAGACCCTCGAGCGGAACCCGCGCTGCCGGATGGCTCTCGGGTATGCCGCAAGCCACCAACAGCAGGAGGGTCCACGTTGACGCCGTCCATCGTCCCTTCGGCCATTCGCCGTCGCGCCCTTGACGACCGAGCAGGTCGGCCACCCACCCCGTCTCCAGCGTCCGCCGCCGCTCCTGCTCCCACGCTGCGACCGGCGCGTCGAGCAGGTCGCGCATCACTTGCCACCGAATCGCCGGGTCGCCCTCCAGCAGCCAGTCGATCACCGACTGTTCGCACTCGTGGGTCGCCATCGTGCTCGTCTCTCTAAGCGCGGCCGAGCGCTACTCGAGGGTGAGCCGCATGACGATCTCCCCCGCCTCGACTTCGCCCGTGTCGACGAAGCCAAAGCGTGTGTAGAAGGACTGCGGCGAGTGCTCGCCAGGGTGGTAGCTGAGCTTCATCTCGTTGACGCCGTCCTGCCGCGCTTCTCCGACGAGCAGTTCGAGCGCGCGGCGGCCGTACCCTTTGCCCTGGTGGCCGGCGTCGATCATGAAGCGCCAGACCCAGAACTCCTTCGGCGGGTCGCGGAACGCCATGACGAACCCCACGGGATCGTCATCGGCATAGACGGCACGAAACCACGCCCGTGGCTCGAAGTGAGCCTCGGCGATCGAGCGTGCGTTCGTGGCGACGTACGGCTCCTGCTCGGGCTCGACCGCGAGATCGAGCACGGCCCGTAGTGAGTCCTTTGTGATCTCGCGAAGCTCGACGCTCCCCATCTCCGGCATCTGACCAAATTTGGCAGTTCGCAGGCCGCGCTGGAGACCTTGCCCAGCAGCGGCGAGACACGGAACAGCGCCCGGGAAGGAGGCAGAGTGAACTTGCAGCACGGAGCCACGCTCGACCGATGAGATCCCCGCCTCGGTGCGGTCATGACGAGAAAGACCAACGACGAGAGAAAGGACGAGCCCATGAAACTGACGACCATGACGCAAGTCACCGTCGATGGAGTGATGCAGGGAAACGGCGGCGCGTCGGACGAGGACCGCAGGAACGGATTCGAGCGCGGCGGATGGGCCTTGGGGGTGGGCGACGACGAGACCATGACGTTCATCAACCAGACCTATCAGCGCGCCGACGCGTTCCTGTTCGGCCGGCGGACCTACGAGCTCTTCGCCGGCTACTGGGGCGCGGAGGAGCGGGCTCGCGCCGCGGCGGAAGATCCGGGCGACCACCCGATCGCAGCTGCCTTGAACACGAAGCCCAAGTACCTCGTATCGACCACACTCGCCGAACCGCGCTGGGCGGACACGACCGTCCTCTCCGGCGACCTCGCGGAGGCCATCGGCGAGCTGAAAGCCAGGCCGGCGGGTGAGCTGCAGGTGCACGGCAGCGGCGCCCTGATCCGGTGGCTACTCGATAACGACCTCGTCGACGAGATCAACCTGCTCATCGTCCCCGTGGTCCTCGGCCAGGGCACCCGGCTGTTCCCCGACGCCGGCCCGGACATTGCGCTCGACCTGGTCGACTCGCGAGCCGACTCGAAGGGTGTGACGATCCAGGTCTACCGGCCTAACGGGCGCCCGCAGTACGCCGGGGGTCGTTGAGGAGCCCAGGCGCTTACTAGCAGTGGTCGGGCCACTCGGTCCGGTGACACGCCGGAACGCAGGCCCAGGCCAGATGGCGCGAGGTACTAGGGTCCAGTGGCGTCATGGCGGGTTCGGCGCAATCGCAACTCAGGGTCACGCGGCAGCAGATCCTGGCGTTCCGACGACGAGTCGGCGCGCTCGACGAGCGCATGCCGCCGGGCGAGGAGTCGCTGCGACGGGCGGCGTGGGCCGGGCTGCAGGACAGCATGCCGAGAGCGGCGTTGCTCTCGTTGCACGCTCGGGTCGACGCGGTCGAGTCGTCGAGCTGGGAGGACCCCTCGCTCGCCCAGCTGTGGGGACCTCGCTACCAGGCCTATGTCGTCGCCAAGCGCGACTTCGCGCTGTTCTCGCTCGGGAGGCTTCCCGACGGCGCCAAGGGCCGCCTTCGAGCCGAGCGCATGGCGGAGCGGTTGCACGCCCATCTCGACGGCCGGCAGATGACGGACCGCGAGGCTGCGGGCGCACTCGGCGTCGGGAACTCGCTCAGGTACGCGACTACGACGGGTACGGTTGCCATCCGCTGGGCCGGCGCACGTGCACCGACGGTCTGGACGGTCGTCGCCGCGGAGATCGAGCCGGCCGACGCCTGTCGCGAGCTCGCTCGACGCTACCTCCGCGTTTTCGGGCCCGCGACGGCCGACGGGTTCGCCCGCTGGGCAGGAATCTCCAAGCGGTCGGCGACCGACGCATTCGCGTCGCTCGAAGCATCGCTGCTGCCGGTTCGAACGCCGCGTCGCGACGAGTGGCTGCTCGTGGAGGACGAGCCGGCGATTCGCGCCGCCGATCCTGCCCGCGCGCCCGCGCGCCTGCTGCCAAGCGGCGATGCCTACTTCTTGCTCCACGGAGCAGAGCGCGAGCTTCTGGTTCCGCGCGAGGATCAGCGGCAGCGTCTGTGGACGCCCCGCGTGTGGCCGGGCGCGCTCCTCGTCGAAGGCGAGATCCGCGGAACCTGGAGACGGGCGCAGCACACCGTACGGATCGACGCCTGGGCACGTCTCTCGCGTGGAGCGCGCGACGCGATCGAGGCCGAGGCCAGCGCGCTGCCGCTTCCGGGCCTCGATCGACCGATCGAGGTGGTCTGGAACGCATAAGCGGTCGAGTGATATTCCCGCACACTGGCCCGGGCGAGGCTGCATAACATCGCGAGGACCAAGGCGAGCCCAAAACGGAGTGCACAGATGATGGAACATCGGATCGACGTCATCACGCTCGCGGTTGAGGACCTCGAGCGGGCACTCGCGTTCTACCGTGAGGGGCTCGGCCTTGAGTCACCCGGCCTGACCGGCACCGAGTTCGCGGGCGACGACACCACCCCGGCTGGAGCCGTCGCCATGTTCCGGCTAGACCGCGGGCTGATCCTCGCCCTGTACCCGCGCAGCGACCTCGCCAAGGACGCCCAGATCCCCTCCGGGCCGGCGCAGAGCGGCGAGTTCAGCCTCGGCCACCTCGTGCAAAGCCGAGCCGAGGTAGACGCTCTCCTCGCGCGAGCCCAGCGGGCAGGCGCAACCATCACCGATGAGCCCCATGACCGCGCTTGGGGGATCTATTCGGGCTACTTCCGTGACCCCGACGGACACCTTTGGGAAATCATCCACAACCCATAGGTACCGAGCAGCGCCTGATGATCGACGCTTGAACCTGCAGCACGCCTCGACCACGAGCCGACCTCGGGTGACATTCCGGGACACTGGGCCAAGCGAGCATCAAGCGGCTGGCAGCTGGCGGTCCCCGTGGAAGACCGCTTCGACGTTGTTCCCGTCCGGGTCGATGACGAACGCTGCGTAATACTCGGCGTGGTAATGCGGGCGAAGACCCGGCGCACCGTTGTCGCGGCCGCCGGCTTCGACAGCGGCGCGGTGGAACTTGTCAACAGTAGCTCGGTCGGCTGCGGCGAAGGCCACATGAACGGGAGCCGCCGGGGGTTCCCCTTCCCCGATCCAGAAATCTCCACCGCCCTCGATGGCGAACCCAGGCCCCTGCGAGCTCTCCACTACCTCCACTCCGAACGGCTCGAGGGCCTGCTCGTAGAAGGTGCGGCTGCGCCTCACGTCACGTACTCGCAGGGCCAGGTGGTCGATGAGGGGAAGCCTCACGGGCAGCGACACGCCCTTCATCTTAGAGCGCGATCTCCGTGGAACATTCCCGAACACTGGGCAGGACAAGGCGCTTCCGCCTGAGCCCCCGGATTGGTCGCGGCGGTCCGTGGCTTACGGGTGATGTTCCGGGATCTTCGGCTCCGCCGCGTGTGAGAGCCACGTAGGCGCTCCGAGCGCGAGCACGCGACGTTGCCCCTCGGTCGTGCCGCTGCCGAGCTCGAGGAACGAGGTTCCCACGTCGCCTCCGAGGACGACCGGGCCCTCGCTGGTCTCGACGACGACCACCTGGTGCCCGTCCGTGTGTCCGGGTGCCGCCAACAGCCGGATTCCCGGTAGCAGCTCCACTTCGCCCTCGTGCTCGACATACGTCGCGCCGTCGAAGTCGACCCATTCGCGGATCGTGTCGTCGTCGAGCGAACGCGCGTCGGCGAGTTCGCGCTTCTGGACGTGGATCGGCACGCGCGGAAAGAGGCGGTTGCCGCCGCTGCGTCTGGTGACCCCACGTGCCGGCCGAGGGAGGGGTCTCCTGTTGCGAGCGAGGCACCTAGTCGGATGCCTTCGTCGAGAGACTCGCAAGAACTCGCTCCAGGCTGTCGTCGTCGCCGCCGTCCTCGTGCGGGACGCGCCGGTAGATCTCGGCTGCTGCCTGGTGGAACCCATCCGGGAGGTCGGACGCGGCGAACGTCTCGGCTATCTCCTCCATCTCCCCGACCCAGCGCCAGCCCTTTCTCAGCGCGGAGCGTGCGGCTGCGTTTGACCTCTCGCCCAGTTGCGGGAGCGAGATCCGCCACTCTTCCAGCAGCGTGTCCTCGACACCCTGCACACGCGCGAGGGCACGGATTGCGAGCAGCAGCGCCGAGCTGCCCTTCGTCCAGGCGGCAAAGGCCATCTTGACCGCCGAAGCCGCACCGATCTCCGCCGAGACGATTCTTGCGTCGAGGGTCGTGCCGGCGAACAGATCCGCGACGGGCTTCGCCTCCTGGCCCGAGAGATACAGCCGCGTCGTGCCGCGCTCGGTCGGCGGCGGCCCGATGATCCCGCCGTCGACGCAGCGATCGACGAGCCCCGCGATCGTCCGCGCAGTCGCGGGGGAGACGGCGTTGGCATCGACGTAGATCCCCGTGAAGCCCTTCACTGACTCGGCAACTTCGACAGCCGCGTGCGGTGGACAGAGGGAGATGATCACCTCGGAGCGCCGACAGAGCTCCTCGATGCCGCCTGCGACCTCGAGACCGGCGTTCCGCGCCCGTTCGGCCGTCGCGGCACTGCGCTCGCCCGATACCCAGAGAACCGTCTCGCCGCGACCACGCAAGGCCGCGCCGACTGCCGCCCCCATCTCGCCCGGGTGGAGCAACCCCACGGTCACGGGCGTATCTTGCCGATCCTTTGATCGCTACGGGACTCGCTAGAGAACCCGGGGTCTTCGCGCTCTCCCATGGCTGTGGCTCGAGATGGGCGTCACGGGCACATCGACACGCCGTAGCCGTAGTCCTTCGGTCGAGCGCAAGGATAGAGGCCGCGCTGGTTCTCACCGAATTGGCGAACAGCGATCTGGTGACCGTCACCATCGAAGCCGGAAAGGCGAACGAGTCGGTGCCCGCGCGGGTAGTAACGCGAGGGGATCGGCCAAACCAAGTAGCCCTGCTTCGGGAACAGTTCGACGCGATCACCGTCTTGGAATCGCGCCTCGACTCGAGCTACCCGCCGTTCAACCGTGCAACAGAGCGTGACGTGAGTAGATGCCCCTGAGAACCCAAGGGCCAGCGCAGGCTCGGCCTGCTTGCCGGGCTCAGTGCCTTGCGAGCAACCAAATGATTGGTTCGTCCAGAAGCAGGTGCCGCCGCCCCGCTTGGGCGCTGTCCAAAGTCCGATGTGTGCGTTGTCGTCGGCGCGCAGATCAAACAGCTGCCGGCGCTGCTCCCAGATCGCTTCGCCTGGTACTGACAGGGGCGGGTAGCCGGGGAGTTCGTGCGTGACGAGGGATGGGGGCGTGGGGTTGAAGACCGGCTCCCGGGTAAGCACCTCGCCATGCTCGTCGAAGAGAGTTACCGCCGTCGGCCGGTGGCCCTCCACTCGGTGCGCATCGGGAATCCGAAAGAGGTAGAAGCCGGCGTCGATCGGAGCCGTCACCCAGACAAAGGGAATCTCGTCCTTTGCCCCATCCGCGTAGGAGACGACGAGTCGTGTCCCGGCCTCCTGGAAGAACGAACCGGCCAAGACGTCGGCGCTGCCGCCTACGTCGAGCCGCTTGGCGAACTCGTCATGGCGGTTGGCACGGCAGCCGCCGATGAAGTCCGACCACTCCTCACAGAAGCCACCCTGTTTGGTCGGCGCGACCCACAGCACGTGCTCCTTGCCATCGATCCGGACGGCGGTGATTCGGCGTGTCTGGTGCGGGAGGACTCCGGGAGCCATTCCCTCAGGCGCGCCAACCTCCAGGCTGCCAAAGCCGTTCACGACTTTTTCCGGCCCCTTGGCTGCCTTGCTGAAGTCGATGATCGGGTGCCCGAAGGCGTAGGCGGAGCCGATGCCAGCGGCGACCACGACGACAGTGGCGACGATCGCCGCAGCCGTACTACGACGGCGCTCGCGACCGGAGCGACGAAGAACGTCGCTCCAGTCGGCGTCATCGGGGCCCTGCTCGAGCAGATCGTTCCCGAACAGCTGCTCGTTCACGGTCTCACCTCCTGGGGCTCAAGACGTGCCCCGAGCTCGGCCCGGGCTTGCGCCAGCGTCGCCGCGACAGTCCCTTCGGAGACGTCGATCACCTCGGCGATCTCCGCGTAAGAGAGGTCCGCGAAGTAGCGGAGGAAGACAACGAGTCGCCGCCGCGGTGGTAGCGACTGCACGGCTGCGCGCACATCGGGATCCGAACGAACATCGATTCCGGCTGGCTCCGCATCGAGCTCCCATTCGCGGCGGAGGTCCTGACGCTGCTTGAGCGCAACGTTGACTGCGATTCGCCACACCCACGCCTCCAGGCTCCCGTCCCCTCGGAATTGTCGGCGCTCGCGCAAGGCTCTCGCGAAGGCTTCCTGGACGACCTCGCGCGCGAGGTCGTGACTTCCGACCACGCCTGCGAGGACGTCTCGGAAAGTCCGGTAACGGTCACGGTAGAGCTGTTCGAGCGCGTCTGTATTTCGATTCACCTACACCTACCGATCCCGCGGGCAGCAGTTTCCTTTAGTGGCACCCGCCTCGGGCGACATTCCCGAACACCGGCCAGGCGAAGCTATTGGCTCAGCTTGACTGGGGGCCGGCTGGCTCCGCCTCGCGGAGCAGAGCTTCCGCGTCGATCGCGCGCTTGAGGATCTTCCCCGTCGGCCCCTTCGGGAGCTCGTCGACGAAGACCACGTGGCGCGGGTACTTGTAGGCCGCGACGCGCTGCTTCGCCCAGGCCCTGATCTCGTCCGGGGTCGGCGAGGCGCCCGGCCGCGCGACGACGATCGCCGCGACCTCCTCGCCGAGGGCTTCGTCCGGGACTCCGACCACGGCCGCCTCGAGCACGTCGGGGTGCGCGTAGAGCGCCTCCTCGACCTCGCGCGGGTAGACCGAGTAGCCGCCGCGCAGGATCAGGTCTTTCCTGCGGTCGACCAGGAAGAGGTAGCCGTCCTCGTCCACGTAGCCGAGGTCGCCGGTCGAGAGCCAGCCGTCGTGGTCGATCGCCTCGGCGGTCGACTCCGGATCCTCCCAGTAGCCCGGGATCACGGAGGGCCCGCGGAACTGCGCTTCGCCGACCTCCCCGGCGGGGAGCGGCTCGCCCGTCAGCGACACGATCCGCAGCTCGGTCCCCGCGAGCGGCATCCCCACGGAGCCTGGCTTGGGAGTCTGGCCCCTGACGTAGGTCGTGGCGATCCCGGAGAGCTCGGTCAGGCCGTAGCCCTCGTAGACCTCGCCGCCGAAGGTGCGCTCGAAGTCCTTCGCGACCTCGACCGGCACCGCGGCGCCTCCGACATGGGCGATCCGGACCGGAGGCAGGCGCTTCGCCGAGCGGGCGGCCTGGCAGAGCGCGATGCACATGGTCGGGACGCCCAGCAGGATCGTGGTCTGCGTCTCGGTCATCAGCGCCAGTGTCGTCTCGGCCTCGAACCGCTGGACGACGGCGATCGCCGAGCCGGAGAGGAGGGTCGAGAGGACGCCGGTCGCGAGGCCCAGGACGTGGGAGAACGGCGCCGCGCCGAGCACGACGTCGCTCGGGCCGAGCTCGAGCGCGTCTGAGCAGTTCCTCGCGGCGGCAAGGAGGCTTCCGTGCGTCAGGATCGCTCCCTTCGGCCTGCCGGACGTGCCGGAGGTGAAGAGGATCACCGCCGGATCGGCGCTCTCCCGCTCGACCGGCTCGCCCACCGCCTCGGCGCCGGCCTCGAGCTCCGCGGTGTCACGCAGGAAGACGCGTGGGCTCGACGCCTCCAGGCGTGCCTCGACCTCCGGCGGGGCGAGGAGGCCGTTCAGCGGCACGAGGATCGCGCCAAGCCTCCACGTTGCGAGCGTCGCCGCCACGAATGCCGGGCCGTTCGGCAGCATCAGGGCGACCCGGTCGCCGGGCTCGACTCCGCGCTCGACGAGGAGGGCCGTAGCGGCGTCTGCCCGCCGTCCAAGCTCCTCGTAGGTGATCGTGCCCGTCTCGCCCACGAGCGCGGGCCGCGCCGCGTGGGCTGCGAACGCGTCGCCGAGGATGCGTGCGAGGTTCACGGCCGGAGGACGTTACTGTCGTCGCCGTGACGATGCCGACCGTAGCGGTGCTCGGGCTCGGCGAGGCCGGCAGCCGCCTGGCCGGCGACCTGGCGGAGGCCGGGGCGGAGGTGCGCGCATACGACCCCGCCGGGGGAGAGGTAGACGGCGTTGCTCGCGCCTCCGAGACCGAGGCCGCGGTCGCCGGGGCCGACGTCGTGCTGAGCCTCACCTCCGCGGCGGCGGCGCTCGGCGCTGCCTCGGCAGCGCTGCCTGCGCTGGCGCACGGCTCGATCTACGCGGATCTGAACACCGCGGCGCCGGAGCTCAAGCGTGAGATCGCGGCCCTCGTCGGCGCCGCCGGAGCCCGCTTCGCCGACGTGGCGCTGACCGGAGTCGTGCCTGCGACCGGCCTTCGCACGCGGGCACTCGCCTCCGGGGCCGGCGCCCAGGCCTTCGCTGACACCTTCGGCCCGCTGGGGATGCCGGTGGAGGTCGTCTCCGAGCAGCCGGGCGACGCCGCCACGCTGAAGCTGCTGCGCTCGGTCTTCATGAAGGGCATCGCCGCGGCCGCGATCGAGACCCTGGAGGCGGCCGAGGCGGCCGGCCAGCGCGAGTGGCTCGAGGAGCAGCTCGCGGATGTGCTCGGCGAGCCGCTGCTCCTCCGCCTGCTCGACGGCAGCCGCAGGCACGCGGCGCGGAGGGCCGACGAGATGGAGGCGGCACGCGACCTGCTGCTGGCGCTCGGGATCGAGCCTCGGATCGCGACGGCGAGCGCGTCCCTGCTCGCCGACCTGGCGGCCGCTCAGCAGTCCGGCGAGCGGTAAGGTCGCGCCGATGGTGACGCAGCCCGCTGAGGAGGTGCGGCCGAGCGAGCGCGCCCGCGTGCTGGTTCGAGGCGCGTACGACCTGCACGTCCACATCGCCCCCGACGTGCCCACGCGCAGGGTCGACGACGTCACCCTCGCGCACCGCTTCGCGGAGCTCGGGCTCGCGGGCTTCGCGCTCAAGTCCCACTACACGTCCACGGCCGAGCGGGCGCAGGTCGTCTCGAGGCTTGTCCCCGGCGTGGAGGTGGTTGGCACGCTGACGCTGAATCAGGCGGTGGGCGGGATGAACCCGCTCGCGGTCGAGATCGCCGCCCGCGAGGGAGCCCGCATCGTCTGGATGCCGACCGTCGACTCGCCGGCGGAGACGGCCGGCAGGACTGAGCCGAAGCCCGGGGACAAGGTTCCCCAGTGGGCTCAGCTCCAGCACGAGCTGCGGGAGCTGGGCCTCGGCGTCGAGCCGGTGCACGTGACCGGCGGCGACAGGCAGCTGCTGCCCGAGACCCGCGACGTGCTGCGGGCGATCGCCCGGCACGGGTTGATCCTCGCGACCGCGCACCTCGCCCGGGACGACGCATTCGCCGTCGTCGACGCCGCGCTCGAGGAGGGCGTCGAGCAGATCGTGGTCACGCACCCGGAGTTTCCCTGCCAGAACTTCTCGATCGAGGACCAGGTGGCGCTCGCAGAGCGTGGGTGCCTGCTGGAGCGGTGCCTGACCACGCCGCAGAGCGGCAAGACGACCTGGGAGCACGTCTTCGAGGGCGTTCGCGCTGTCGGCGTCGAGCGGTCGCTGTTCTCGAGCGACCTCGGCAACCCGGACTACCCGGCGGTCGAGGACGGGCTCGCGCTCTGGGCCGACCGCCTGTTGGGCGCGGGCTTCGACGAGGACGAGGTGCATGAACTGATCGTCGGCCAGTCGCGGCGGCTGGCAGGGGCATGAGACGTCGCTTGCGATGTCGATCTCAGGCCGAGCGAGCTTTGCTTGCTCGGCCGTCTGAAATGACCGGTCGGTACCGGGGCCGGCAGAGGGTCGGCCTGTGAGCCGCCGGCTGCTCGTCGTCGGCGCGCATTCCGCCGATTTCGTCTGGCGCTCCGGCGGAGCGATCGCCGTCACGACGAGCGGCGGGGGCCAGGCGCGCGTGCTCGCGCTCTCCTACGGCGAGCGCGGCGAGTCCGGCGAGCTCTGGAAGGAGCCGGACCAGACCGTCGAGCGTGTGAAGGAGATCCGGCACGGGGAGGCCGAGCGGGCGGCGGCCGCGCTGGGTGCGGAGTTCGAGTGTCTCGACCTGGGCGACTATCCGCTCGAGGTGGACAAGGGCGCACTCGGCGGCCTGGCCGACCGGATCCGCGACTTCGCGCCGGACGTGCTCGTCACGCACACCGACCGCGACCCGTTCAACCCCGACCACGCCGTAGCGTTCTTCGCGGTCGAGCGCGCCCGGGCCCTTGCGGCCGGCGCCGGGGTGGCCAGCGCCTTCGAGACGGTGCAGCCGCCCGAATTTCTCCTGTTCGAGCCGCACCAGCCGGAGCTCTGCAACTTCGTGCCGACGACGTTCGTCGACATCACGCCGGTGATCGAGCAGAAGGAGGCGGCGATGGCCGAGATGAAGGCCCAGCAGTACCTCCGGTCCTACTACGGACAGCGCGCCGAGCAGCGTGGCAACCATGCGCGCCGCTCGTCGGGCAACTCGGCGGTCCGGTACGCGGAGGCGTTCCAGCGCGTGATCCCGCAGGTCGTGAGCGCGCTGTGAGCGACGCGTTCGCCGCTCTGGCACAGCTCGGGACGGCGACCGTCCACGAGGCGGCCGCCCGCTCGCCCGTGGTCGATGCCGACCTGATCCAGGTCGTGCCCGGCTCCAGGGCGGCCGGGCCGGCCCGCACCGTGCGCTGCGGCCAGAACGACAACCTGATGGTCCACGCGGCCGTCGCCGAGGCGCAGCCGGGCGAGGTGCTCGTCCTGACCATGCCCGAGCCGGCGCCGATCGCCTTGATCGGCGAGCTGATCGCGACGCAGGCGAAGACCTCGGGTGTCGCGGCGATCCTCGTCGACGGCGCCGTGCGCGACGTCGACGAGCTCCGTGAGCTCGGCCTGCCGGTCTGGGCGCGTTTCGTGCGCGTGAGCGGCGCCGAGAAGCAGGTTCGCGGCGAGATCGGCGGGACGGTGCAGGTCGGCGGCGCGACCATCCGGCAGGGCGACGTGGTCGTGCTCGACGCCGACGGCGCCGTCGTGGTCGAGCGCGAGCGCATCGAGGAGGTGCTGGCCGCCGCGCAGGAGCGCTTCGAGCGGGAGCAGGAGAAGCGCCCGAAGCTGCAGGCAGGCGCGTTCTCGTACGACCTCGACGGCCTGCGGCGGCTCGTCGAGTGACGACGGAGGCACTTCACGACCTGGCGCGGATCGGGCACGTCGAGCTGCTCACTCCCAAGCCCGAGGAGAGCCTCCGCTTCTTCGTCGAGGTACTCGGGATGGAGGAGGAGGCGCGCGATGGGCAGTCGGTCTACCTGCGCGGTTGGGGCGACTACCTGCGCTACAGCCTCAAGCTGACCGAGGCGGAGCAGGCCGGCCTCGGGCACATGGCGCTGCGGGCGTGGAGCCCCGAAGCGCTCGAGCGCAGGGTCGCCGCGCTCGAGGCGAGCGGGCTGGGCACGGGCTGGATCGACGGCGACGTCGGCCACGGGCCGGCGTACCGCTTCACCGATCCCGACGGTCACGTCTTCGAGGTCTACTACGAGGCCGAGCGCTACCAGGCGCCCGAGCACCTTCGCCCGTTCTGGCGGAACCAGCCCCAGCGGTACGTCGGCCGGGGGGCCGCGGTCAAGCGGCTCGACCACGTCAACGTGCTCGCGGCGGACGTGCGCGCCAACCGCGTCTTCGCGCAGGAGCTGCTCGGGTACCACCTGTACGAGCGGATCGAGCTCGACGACGGCACCGAGGCCGGCGCCTGGCTCAGCCTCTCGATCGCGGCGCACGAGCTGATCTACGTCGCCGATGCCTATCGGGCCAACGGCCGGCTTCACCACCTCGCGTTCTGGGTCGACACGCGCGAGGAGTGCCTCCGCGCCGCGGACCTCTTCGTCGACAACGGGATCTACATCGAGGCCGCGCCCTCGAAGCACGCGATCGCCCAGGGCTTCTTCGTCTACGCCTACGAGCCGGGCGGGAACCGCGTCGAGGTGACTACGGGGGGCTACTTCGTCTTCGACCCGGACTTCGAGCCGATCGTCTGGACGCAGGGGGAGCGCGCCCACGGGCAGTTCTGGGGCGTCCACACGATCGAGAGCTTCCACACCTACGGAACGCCGGACGTCGAGGGCGCGTCGTGACGGCCACGCTGCGGGAGCAGTTCGAGCAGCCCGGCAAGTTCGTGGTCGCGGCCGAGATGGTCACGAGCCGGGGGCTGGTCACGGCGGGCAGCGGCCGCGAGCTGCTCGCGCTCGCGCGAGAGCTGAGCGAGGACCCGCGGATCGACGTGCTCTCGATCACGGACAACCCGGGCGGCCACGCGATGCTCGCGCCCGACGCCCTCGGGACCGACCTGATCTCACGGGGGCAGGAGGTGATCATCCACCTCGCCTGCAAGGACTGGAACCGCAACGCGCTCGAGAGCCGCGCGTGGCAGCTCGCCTCCGAGGGCTTCCACAACGTCCTCGCGCTCTCGGGCGACTACCCCGTGACCGGGCACCGGGGGCTTGCCGCGCCCGTGTTCGACATCGACTCGGTCGGGCTGCTCGCGCTCCTCGCCGACCTGAACGAGGGGCTGCCGAACTCCCAGCGGCCGGAGGAGCGCCTCGACCGCACCGACTTCTTCCTGGGCTGCGTGGTCACCAACCACAAGCGCCACGAGCGGGAGGTGATGCCGCAGTACTTCAAGCTGCGCAAGAAGGCGCAGGCAGGCGCGCGCTTCGTCATCAACCAGATTGGCTGGGACACGCGCAAGGACGACGAGCTCCTGCGCTGGATCGCCCACGACGGCCTCCCGCTGCGGGCGCTCGCGAACGTCTACCTGCTCTCGCGCACGGCGGCGCGGGCCTTCCGCAAGGGGAAGATCCCCGGCGTCGTCGTCAACGACGAGCTGCTCGAGCTCGCAGAGCGCCACGGAGCGAGCCCCGACAACGGCCGCGCCTTCTTCATCGAGCTCGCGGCCAAGCACGTCGCCGTCGCGCGCGGCCTGGGCTTCGACGGCGTCTACCTCGGCGGGCACATGCCTGCGACCGGCTTCGGCGAGATCCTCGAGCGCGCGGAGTCCTTCGCAGGCGACTGGCGCGAGCTCGCGCGCGAGATCCGGTTCCCGCTCGAGGACGAGTTCCACTTCTTCGAGCCCGACCCCGACACGGGGCTCTCCTCGGACCGCGTCAACGAGGCCTATCTCGAGTCGAAGCGCCGCCGGCGCACCGACCTCCGCGTGCCGCTGAGGTACCGCTTCAGCCGGCTGCTGCATCGTGCCGCCTTCGCGCGCGACGCACCGCTGTTTCCGGCCGGGCGCGCGTTCTACCGCGGCGTCGAGAAGGCGCACCTGGGCAAGGTCGCCCACGCCGCCGAGCAGGCGGTCAAGGTGCCGATGTTTCGCTGCCGGGACTGCGGCGACTGCTCGCTCCCGGAGATCGCCTACGTGTGCCCCGAGTCGATCTGCGCCAAGAACCAGCGCAACGGGCCCTGCGGCGGCACCCGCGACGGCCTGTGCGAGGTGTACGACACGGAGTGCATCTGGTCGCAGGCCTACGAGCGGCTCAAGAAGTACGGCGAGGAGGAATCGATGCTGGAAGGCCCGGTGGTGGTCAAGGACAACGCCCTGGCGAGGACGAGCGCGTGGGCCAACACGTTCCTCGGCCGAGACCACCAGGCTCGCCAGAGCCCTGGAGGCGAAACATGACGAGCCTCGAGATCGCCCAGGCGGCGACGCTTCGTCCGGTGGCCGAGATCGCGGGGGAGCTCGGGCTCGAGCCGGGAGAGATCGACCTGTACGGCCCCTACAAGGCCAAGATCGACCTCTCGGCGCTCGACCGGCTTGCCGACGGGCCCGACGCGAAGCTGATCTGCGTGACGGCGATCACGCCGACGAAGGCCGGAGAGGGCAAGACCACCACGTCGGTCTCGCTGACGCAGGGCCTCGGGCGCATCGGCAAGCGGCCCGTGCTCTGCCTGCGCGAGGCCTCGCTGGGCCCGGTCTTCGGGATCAAGGGCGGCGCATGCGGTGGCGGCTACGCGCAGGTCGTCCCGATGGAGGACCTGAACCTCCACTTCACCGGCGACATCCACGCGATCGGCGCAGCGAACAACCTGCTCGCGGCGATCGTCGAGGCTCACGTGCTGCAGGGGAACCGGCTCGGCATCGATCCGCTCACCGTCACCTGGCGGCGGTGCGTCGACATGAACGACCGAGCACTGCGCGAGATCGTCGTCGGCCTCGGCGGGCGAGCGAACGGCTACGTGCGCCAGACGGGCTTCGACATCACCGCCGCCTCCGAGGTGATGGCGATCGTCGCGGTCTCGCGCGATCTCCACGACCTCCGCCGGCGGCTCGGCGAGATCACCGTCGCGTACACGTTCGAGGGCGAGCCGGTCACCGCCGAGGAGCTGCGGGCGGCCGGGGCGATGGCGGTCGTGCTCAAGGACGCGCTCAAGCCCAACCTGGTCCAGACGCTCGAGGGCCAGCCGGCTCTGATCCACTGCGGCCCGTTCGCCAACATCGCGCACGGGAACAACTCGCTGATCGCCGACCGCGTCGGGCTCAAGCTCGGCGAGTACGTGGTGACCGAGAGCGGCTTCGGCTCGGACATGGGGATGGAGAAGTTCCTCAACATCGTCTGCCGCGTCGGCGGGCTCGTGCCGAGCGCGGTCGTCGTGGTGGCGACGGTGCGCGCGCTCAAGCACCACGGAGGCGAGCCCGACGGCGGCCTGGAGGCAATCGAGCGCGGCTCGGCCAATCTCGGGCGGCACCTCGAGATCGTCGGCTCCTTCGGCCTGCCGGCCGTGGTCGCGATCAACGTGTTCGACGGGGACTCGGAGCAGGAGCTCGATGCCGTCCGGCGGCTCGCGCTGGAGCTCGGCGCCCACGCCGTCGAGCGGAACGACGCCTTCGAGCGCGGCGGCGAGGGCGCGGCGGCGCTCGCGGAGGCGGTCGCCGACGCCGCGGAGCAGCCGAACGGGTTTACCCCCACGTATCCGCTCGAGGCGACGATCCAGGAGAAGATCGAGGCGATCGCGACGCGGATCTACGGGGCGGCCGAGGTGCACTTCCTGCAGCCGGCCGAGGAGAGCATCGCGCGCTTCACCGAGGACGGCCTCGGCGGGCTGCCGGTCTGCATGGCCAAGACGCACCTCTCGCTCTCGGACGACCCGACGCTTCTCAACGCGCCGGAGGGCTTCACCCTCCAGGTCCGCAACGTCCGGGCGTACACGGGGGCCGGGTGGCTCGTCCCGCTCTGCGGCGAGGTCATGACCATGCCGGGCCTCGGCGAGCGGGCGGCGGCGTTCGAGGTGGACATCGACCCGGACGGCCGCACCGTTGGCCTCTTCTGACCCGCTCCGGCAGCCGCTGGGCGCGTTCCTGGACGACCTCGCCGCCGAGACCTCGGCTCCGGGCGCCGGCGCCGTCGCGGCGGTCACCGTCGCGCTAGGGGCGGCGCTCGTCGAGATGGCCGCCCGCTTCTCGGAGGGCTCGGAGGCCGCGCTCGCGGCCGCGGGCGAGCTGCGCTCGAGGGTCGCGCCGCTCGCGCAGGCAGACGGCGAGGCTTATGCGGCGTTCCTGGCGGCGCGGCGGGCCGGCACCGACGATGCCGAGCCACGGGCGCGCACCGTGGAGGTGCCGCTGGAGGTGGCCGGGTGCGCAGTGGAGGTGGCCGAGCTGGCGGCCTCGCTCGCAGAGCGCGGCAACCCGAACCTGCGCGGCGAGGCGGTGGCCGCGGCAGCAGGCGGCGAGCGCCGGGGCGGCGATCGCGTCCACGCTGGTCGAGCTCAACCTCGGCGGGAAGCCGGACGAGCGTCTCGACCTGGCGCGTCGAGCATGCGGCCTCGGCCGCGGCCGCTGCCGAACGGGCCGCTTCAGCCGACTGACGCTCGGGCGAGCTCGTCGAGCGCGGCGGCGAGCTCGACGGTGGCGGAGAGATACGGAGCGTGGTCTGCGTCGAGCTCGATGACCTTCCGGCACGGGTGCTCGCGGATCATTCGCCGCTGGAGCGCAGGGGGGATCGACTGGTCGCGGCTGGTCAGCACGTAGAAGCGGGGGATCGAGGTGAGCACGTCTTCGTCGACGCGCACGCGGAGTCGCAAATGGAGCGACCGGCTGTGACCGCAGGCGGGCCACGCACACCGTCGCGTTCTCGATCGTGCAGCAGTTGAAGATCGCCTCCCTGGCCGCTTCGTCGGGAAGCACGGCGACCGGTGGATCGCCCTCGACCACGAGGTTCGCCTGGATCATGTCGTCCTTGCCCTCGGGGAGCCTGGTCAGGTCGAGCAGGCTCTGGCCGTCGGCGGGCATGAACGCCGCGACGAAGATGAGCGCCGCGACCCGGCTCGGGGCAGTTCGAGGCCGCCTGGGTGGCGATCGCGCCGCCCATGCTGTAGCCGACCAGCACGCGCCGGCTCCGGCCGTCGGCGCCAGCACTGCGCAGACGCGGTCGGCGCAGCTCTCGAGCGTCACGCCCTCGACCGGCGTCTCGTCGTCGCCGCCTCCGGGGAGGTCGAAGGTCTCGACGGTGTGGCCCGCCGCCTCGAGCGGCTCGCGCACGAACTCCCAGTTCCAGGCGCCCCCGAAGGCACCGTGGACGAACACGAGGCGCGCCATTCAGACTCCCTTCACGCCGAGCGTGAGCACCAGCTTGCCCTGCGTGCGGCCGGTCTCGCCGGCTTCGTGCGCGGCGGAGGCCTCCTCGAGCGGGAACGTCCGCGCGACGTGGACGCGCAGCTGTCCGCCCTCGACGAGGCCAGCGAGCGCCTCGAGCCCGGCTCGGTCCGGCTCCACGAGGATGCCGGTGACGCGCACACGATCTCCCGCGGCCTCGCGCAGCGGCTCCAGGCCCGACGAGGAGGGCACGGCGATCAGCAGCCCGCCGTCGCGCAGCGTCTGCAGCGCCCGCAGGCCTGTCTCGCCCCCGATCAGATCGAGGACCACGTCGGCGTCCCGGACACGCTCCTCGACGGCCTCGGTCGTGTAGTCGATCGCAACGTCGGCGCCGAGCTCGGCCAGAAACGGGTGCTTGGCCGAGCTGGCCGTGCCGGTCACGCGCGCACCGCAGGCCTTGGCGATCTGCACCGCCAGATGCCCGACGCCGCCCGCGGCGCCGAGGATCAGGACGTGGTCGCCGGCCTCGACGCCGGCCGTCTCGACGAGCGCCTGCCAGGCCGTCAGCCCGGCCAGCGGAAGGGCGCCGGCCTCGACGTCGCCGAGCCCGTCGGGGGTCCGGGCGAGCTGGCGCGAGGGCGAGGTGACGTACTCGGCGTACGCGGCCGCCTCCTTGGGAAAGCGCGGCATCCCGAAGACCCGGTCTCCCGGCTGGAACCGCGTCACCCCGCGGCCGAGCTCCTCGACCACGCCGCCGACGTCCCAGCCCACGGTGAAGGGCGGCTCGCCGAGGGCGCCGCCGCGCTCGCGCGTCTTCCAGTCGACCGGGTTGACGCCGGCCGCGCTCATCCGGACGAGCACCTCCGTCGGGCCCGGCTCGGGCCGCGGAGCCTCGGTCAGCTCCAGGACGTCCGGCCCGCCGAGGGCCTGCTGGCGGATGATGCGCATCGTCGCGTGCTGTATACAGGCCAGGCCCCGACGGAGGAGAGACATGGCCGCGCCGACGCAGACGAGCTCCGCATTTCCGAGTCCGTACGAGATCGAGACTCCGCCGGGCTGCGAGGGCTGGCAGGAGATGTACCCGTACTACACGCTCTTCGACGAGGCGCGGCGGGAGACGGACGAGGCGCGGTTCTGGTTCTGGAACTCGATGCACTTCCCGGTGCCGATGCCGGCGTTCGACGTCCACTGCATCGACTCGCCCTACCAGGCGGTCGGCGAGTGGCAGAACCGGTTCTTCGCGGTGCCGCCGGCGATGGGGATCGACTACCGGATCGTCAACGGCTACGTCTACATCTCCGGGAACCCGGTCACCGACCCCGAGAAGATCGTCGAGCGCGTCGAGTACTTCCAGCGCCGCGCGGGCTACTACTTCGAGCACTGGGACGAGCTCTACGCGAAGTGGAAGGCGAAGATGGAGGCCCTGATCGCGGAGATCACGGAGCTCCCCGTTCCGGACCTGCCCGAGTACGAGCCCGACGAGCTGATGCTCGAGGACGACCGGAACACCGCGTTCTACGAGCTTCTCTCCGCCTACGACCGCACGCTCCGTTGCGGCGACCTGATGTGGCAGCACCACTTCGAGCTGCTGCTCCTGGGCTACGGCGCGTACGTCACGTTCTCGGATTTCTGCAAGACCAGCCTCCCGGACATCCCCGACCAGCACATCGCGCAGATGGTCGCCGGGATCGACGTCTTGCTGTTCAAGCCCGACGCGGAGCTGCGTCGCCTGGCGAAGGTCGCGATCGACAGCGGCGTCGACGGGGCGTTCGTCGAGGGACGCTCGCCGGCGGAGATCGACGCCGAGCTCGAGCAGAGCGACGCGGGAAAGACCTGGCTCGAGGAGCTCGAGAAGATCAAGGACCCGTGGTTCAACATGGCCACCGGCGACGGGCTCTACCACTACTACGGGAGCTGGTACGACGACCCGACGATCGCCTACGCCTCGATCGTCAGCTACGTGCGCGCGCTGAACGACGGCGAGGAGGTCGAGCGCCCGAGCGAGGAGCTCGCGCGCGAGCGGGAGCGTCTGGCGGAGGAGTACGGGGCGTTGCTCGACGAGGAGACGCGGGGGACGTTCCAGGAGCTGCTCGGCCTCTCGCGCATGGTCTTCCCGTACGTCGAGGAGCACAAGTTCTACTGCGACTACTGGTTCCTGACGCGCTGGTGGAACAAGGTGCGGGAGTTCGGCGCCCTGCTCGCAGAGCACGGCTTTCTCGAGGACACCGAGGACGTCTTCCAGCTCGGGCGCCACGAGGTCGCGCAGGCGCTCGACGAGCTGGTCCTGACCTGGGCGACCGGCGGTGCCCCGCTCGGCCCCACGCACTGGCCGCCGATCGTCGCGCGGCGGAAGGAGCTGCTCGAGAAGCTCGGCGACTGGACGCCGCCTCCTGCGATCGGGGCGACGCCCGAGGCGATCACCGATCCCATGAGCATCATGCTCTGGGGCGTGACCACCCAGCGCGTCCAGGAGTGGGCGCAGGCGGAGGACGGCGGAGGCCGGCTCACGGGCATGGCGGCGTCGCCCGGCGTCGTCGAGGGCGCCGCACGGGTCGTGATCGACGTCGAGCAGATCGCGGCCGTCCGGGAGGGGGACGTGCTCGTCTGCCCGATCACCTCGCCTGCCTGGGCCCCGATCTTCTCGAGCGTCAAGGCCGTGGTCACCGACATCGGGGGCGTCATGTCGCACGCGGCGATCGTCTGCCGCGAGTACGGCCTGCCGGCGGTGGTCGGCACCGGCCGTGCGACGGCGACGATCGAGACCGGGCAGATGGTGAGGGTCGACGGCTCGACCGGCGTCGTGACGATCCTCGACTCCTGAGGACGTGAGCGCCGCCTACACCCAATCGCTCGCTGAGCTGCGGCGGCCGGACGCCGGCGAGTACGGAGGCAAGAGCGCGAACCTGGGCGAGCTGCTCGCGGCGGGGATCCCGGTGCCGCCCGGGTTCGCGCTCGCAGCGCACGCCTTTCGCGCCTTCGCCGAGGAGGCGGGCCTGGAGGGGACGATCGCCGCCGCGCTCTCCCGTGCCTCGGCCGGCGACGTGGAGGAGGCCGGCGCGGCCTCGAAGGCGATCGGCGAGGCGATGCGGTTCGCGCCGCTGCCCGACGCCGTTCGCCAGGAGGTCGAGCAGCGCCACGACGAGCTGGCGCGTGCGGTGGGGGAGGAGCGGCCGCCGGTCGCAGTCCGCTCGAGCGCGCTCGGGGAGGACGGCGAGGACGCCACTCATGCCGGACAGCAGGAGAGCTTCCTCTGGGTCCGTGGCCTCGAGCAGGTCTGCGATGCCGTGCGCGACTGCTGGGCCAGCCTCTTCACCCCCCGCGCGATCAGCTACCGGGCCGAGCTCGGAGCAGGCGACTCGGAGCCGGCGATGGGAGTGACCGTTCAGCAGATGGTGGACGCCGAGATCTCCGGCGTGATGTTCACCTGCAACCCGGTCAGCGGCGACCCGAGCATGGTCGCGATCAACGCGAGCTGGGGTCTCGGGATCGCGGTCGTCTCGGGCGAGACCACCCCGGACGACTACCTGCTCAGCAAGGTCACCGGAGAGGTGGTGCGCAGCACGGTCAACGCGAAGGAGATCGAGTACGTCCCGGACGCAGCCGGCCGAGGCACGGTGCGCGTCGAGGTGCCGCCGGAGCGGCGTGACGAGCCGTGCCTGGGCGAGGAGCAGCTGGCCGCGCTGCTCGAGATCGCCCGGCGCGTCGAGGGTCACTTCGGCACCCGCCAGGACATCGAGTGGGCGATCGAGCGAGGGCGGGCGTTGCCGGAAGCCCTGCTCGTGCTGCAGGCGCGTCCCGTGACCGCACTGCCGGATCCCGCACCGAAGGTCTCCGCCTCGGCCATGTCCCTCGTGCTGGGCACCTTCGGCGCCGCGCCCCGACCACCGAAGCAGTCCTGATGCCCCTGAGCGAGGACGACGTCCGCGAGATCCTCCGCCTGATCGACGAGTCGGACGACGAGGAGCTCCGGGTCGAGACCGAGGGGTTCTCGCTCTACGTCCGTCGCAGCGGAGAGTCGTCGCCACCGCCTACGGCCGACGGGCAGGAAAGCCGCGACCGGTGAGCGCGCTCGTCGACATCGTCGACACGACGACGCGGGACGGGAATCAGAGCCTCTGGAGCGCTACCGGCCTGACCACGCCGGACGTGCTCGCGATCGCGCCGACCATCGACCGGGTCGGCTTCCACGCCGCCGATTTCAGCTCGAGCACGCACATGGCGGTCTCGGTGCGGTTCCACAAGGAGGACCCGTGGGAGCGGTTCCGGCTCGTCAGCGCCGCGATGCCGAACACGCCGCTCAGCTTCATCACCACCGGCATGCGCTTCATCTCCTGGGTCCCGGCCGACGAGGAGGTGATGCGGCTCTCCTTCCGCTGCGTGGTGCGAAACGGGATCCGCCGCTTCCAGATCGCCGACCCCTCGAACGACCCCGTGCGGCTGCGGCGGCTCGCGAGGATGGCGCGGGAGGAAGGGGTGGAGGAGGTCGTGATCGGGTTGACCTACTCGGTCAGCGAGGTGCACACGCACGCGTACTACGCCGAGCGGGCCGAGGCGCTCGCCGACTGCGCGGAGATGGATCGGCTCTACCTCAAGGATCCCGGCGGGCTGCTCACCCCGGCGGCGCTGCACGAGCTCGCTCCGCACTTCCTGCGAGCGGCAGGAGACCGGGCCGTCGAACTGCACAGCCATTGCACGATCGGGCTTGCGCCACTCGTCTACCTGGAGGGGCTGCGGGCCGGTTTCCGGGTGCTCCACACGGCCGTGGCGCCTCTCGCGCGCGGGACGTCGAACCCCGCGGCCGAGACGACTCTGCGCGACCTCGAGGCCGAGGGCTACTCGCACCGACTCGATCGCGATGCGCTCGCCGCGATGTCGGAGCACTTCCGCGAGCTGGGCCGTGAAAAGGGACTGTCGGTCGGCGCGCCGCAAGAGTTCGACGCCACCTACTACCACCACCAACTCGCCGGCGGCATGGTCTCGACGACGCGCCGGATGCTCGAGGAGCAGCGCCGGCCCGAGCTGTTCGACGCGGTGCTCGAGGAGGTCGGTCGCGTGCGCGCCGAGATGGGCTACCCGATCATCGTCACGCCGGTCTCCCAGCTCGTCGCCACTCAGGCGGTGAGGAACGTGATCGACGGCGAGCGCTGGTCGAACGTCTCCGTCGAGACGATCCGCTACTTCCTCGGGCACTACGGCGAGCCGGCCGCGCCCGTCGCGGCCGACGTGGCCGAGCGCGTGCTCTCGCGAGCCGGCGTCGAGGAGCTTCGCAAGCTCGAGCCGGTGCATCTCGAAGGGGCCCGCGAACGCTTCGGGCGCGGGATCTCCGACGAGGAGCTGCTGCTGCGGCTGACCATGCCGGAGGAGCAGGTGGACGCGATGCTCGCGTCGCCGCCGGCTTCGAGCCGGGCGCGGCCGGACAGCCGCTACCCGGTGGCGACGCTCCTGCGCGAGGTCGAGAAGCGCAAGTCGGTCACACACCTTCGCGTGCAGAAGGGGGACGACGTGGTGGAGTGGCGCCGTGCGACTTGACGACGCCGCCGGCTTCGTGTTCGACGTCGACGGGACGCTCGTGCACCGGGCCGGTCACGCGCTCCACGTCCAGCCCGGGGCGGACGAGGTGCTGGCGAGGATCCGCGCCTCGGGCCGGCCCTTCGCGATCTTCACCAACGGAACGTACGAGGCGCCGGAGGCGTTCGCCGCGGGCCTCCGGTCTGCCGGTCTGGACGTCGCCGACGACGAGCTGCTGACGCCCCTTCAGAGCGTGCGCTCGTACCTGGACGCGAACGGCCTCGACGGCGGCGTGCAGCTGATCGGCACCGAGCCCTCGCGCGAGTACCTCCTGCGAGCTGGGCTGCCGCTCGTCGACGGAGAGGGCGCCCAGGCGGTCTTTGTCGCCACACCCGCGTCGGTGGACTTCGACGAGCTGGAGCGCGCGGCCCGGGCGGTGCTCGCCGGGGCGCGGCTCCTGACGGGCAGCTACGCGCCGGCCTACGCGGGCGCCGACGGGCCGATCTTCAGCCGTGGCGCGATGATGACCGCCGCACTCGCGAAGGTCACGGGCGCCCAGCCGGACATCGTCGGCAAGCCCTCGCAGGCGGCCCTCAGGACGATCAGCGACCGGCTCCGCTCGCCGACCGCGGAGCTCGTCGTGATCGGGGACGACCTCGGCATGGACATCGCGCTCGGCAAGCTGGGCGGCGCGCGGACGATCCTCGTGCGCAGCGGGATCAGCGGGACGATCGAGCTCGAGGGCGTGCCCGAGGGGGAGCGCCCCGACGAGGTGGTCGACGGGGTCGCCGAGCTGCTCGACCGGCTCTAGGCTGCGCCCCCGTTCTCCCGGAACGAGCGCGGCCAGATCCCCTGCTTCCCCGGCGAGAGGATGCCGTTCGGGTCGAGCGCATCCTTGATCGTCTCGGCGAAGCGGCGGTAGGCGTGGTCGTTGAAGCTGTACTGCTCGGCGGCGAGGTCCATGAAGTCCAGATGCGCGCGGTACTCGCCGTATCCCGCCTTCGCCGCCTCGCGGACGAGCAGCTTGGACGTGTCGTAGGCCCGGCGCGCCTCCGCCTCGTTCTTCGTGTCGAAGATGACCAGCGTGATGTGGATGAAGCTCCGCGCGTTGGTCGGGATGAGGACGGCCGCGTAGTCGAGCCGGGCCTCGTTCTCGACGAGGCCGCGGATCAGGTCGCGCAATGCGACCGCGTCCGGGCCGGTGAGGCGCGCCACGGGCGAGAAGCCGATGTGGCCGCCCTCCTCGCCTCCGTACCACCCCGTCATCTGGTTGATGTCGAGATTGGGGACGCCGCCCTGCACCCGCTCGTGCGGGTTCTCGAGCTCCGGGATCGCCTCGGGCGAGCACTTCTCGCCCCACACCTCTGCGCCCTCGATCCGGCCGAACGCCTCCTTGATCTTGGCGAAGCGGTGGTCGACGACCGACTCGTCTCCGTAGAGGGCGAAGCGCATCATCCAGCGGCCCACTTCGAGCTCGCGCGCCATCTTGTCGATGATCTCGTCGGGCACCGGCTCATCGCCCTCGTACCAGAGCGAGCGCGACGACATCACCGAGGCGAAGGAGATCGTGTTCCAGATCTGCGGCACGTTCTCGATGGTGCGGTCGAGCATCAGCCCTCGCAGCGTCTCCACCAGCGGAGCGAGGTCGTCCTCCTTCCAGACCCGCAGCCACAGCGGCATGTAGCACTCCGGGTAGGGCATCAGCCAGAGGCCGAGCTTCGTGACGATGCCGTAGTTCGACTGCATGAAGAGGTTGTCCGGCGAGGGGCCGAGGCTGCGCTTGTAGACGTGCCAGGCCTTGTTGCCGGGCATCGCGCCCATGCCGGTCCGCATGATCTCGCCGCTCGGGAGCACCACCTCGATCCCGCACGAGGCCGCCATGTCGGCGCCGGTCGGGAGGTACGTGACCCCGTTCTCGAGCGTGTTACCGATCACGCTGCCCCAGCCGAGGTCGGGGATCGAGGCCATCAGCTTGTGTCCGCCGGCCTTGATCGCGTCGTAGAGGTCGAACCAGCGGACGCCCGGCTCGACGACCGCGTACGCGCACTCCTCGTCGATCTCGAGCACGCGGTTCATCTTCCGCAGGCTGAGGATGACCGAGCCGCTCAGCCGCGGGGCGGGCCCGCCGTAGCCGTTGTTCATGCCGGCGCCGTGCGTCCAGAGGCGCACCTTGTGCTCGTTCGCGATGCGCACGATCTCCTGGATCTCCTCGACCGTCTGGGGCATGACCACGGCCGAGGCGGTGTAGTCGTCCCAGGTCGAGAAGGCGAACGGGTCGCGGAACTCGCGCAGACCGGCCTCGTCGGTGATCACTGCGTCCGGGCCGAGCGCGGTCCGGAAGGACTCCAGCGCCTGCTCGGACAGCTCCGGGGTCAGCATGGTCGTCATCGGGCACCTCCCGTCGGTGGCGGCTCCGATCATATGGCGGGAGAAGTACCGCTTACCAGCGCGGCACGCGGGATCTCGGGGGCAGGCGGGGTAGGCTCCCCCGCAACGTGAGCGGCACCCAGGTGCGGCCCGATGGGGCCTCTGCGAGGACTTCGACACCGGTGACGGTCCGAGACGCCACGTTCGAGGTCCTGCGGCGGCGCGGGATGACGAAGATCTTCTCCAACCCCGGCTCGACCGAGGTGCCGTTCCTCGTCGACCTGCCCTCGGATCTCGAGTTCGTGCTGGCGCTGCACGAGGGCTCGGTGGTCGGGATCGCGACCGGCTATGCGCTCGGACGCGGACAGCCCTCGTTCGTGCTCCTGCACACGACGCCCGGGCTCGGAAACGCGGTCTCGGCGCTTGCGACCTCGCGGGTCAACCGCGCGCCGCTCGTCGTCGCCGTCGGCCAGCAGGACCGGCGCCACCTCGCCCACGAGCCCTTCCTGGCGGGGAAGCTCGCGGGACTCGCCGGCGAGTACCCGGTCTGGGTCGACCAGCCCGTGCGCCCCCAGGACGTGCCGGGCTGCGCTCGAGCGGGCCTGGCACGAGGCGCAGACGCGCCGCGGGCCGGCGCTCGTGATCGTGCCGATGGACGACTGGCAGGCCCCGGCGCCCGAGCCGCACGAGTACGCCGCTCCCGACCGTCTCGTCCGGGCGGCCGCGGCGGACGCCGCCGCGGTCGAGGAGCTCGCGCAGCTGCTCGAGCAGGCCGAGTCTCCGGCGCTCGTCGCCGGCGCCGGAGCCGACGATCCGGAGACGTGGGCCGCTCTCGCCGCGCTCGCCGAGCGCCTCGCCGCGCCGGTCTGGCAGGAGCCCTTCGGCGCGCGCGCCGGCTTTCCGCAGACGCACCCGCTCTACGCGGGCGACCTCTCCGCAGACCGCGCCAGGCTCCGCGAGGCGCTCTCCGGCCACGACGTCGTCCTCGTCGTGGGTGCTCCCGCCTTCCGCCAGTACGCCTACGCGGAAGGCCCGTTCGTCGAGGAAGGAACGGTCGTCGCCGTCGTCACAGAGGATCCCGCCGAGGCGCAGCGCAGCCGCGCGCAGCTCGCCGTGCTCGCGCCGCCGGCGTCGGTGTGCGCCGCGCTCGCCGAACGTCTGCCGCAGCGGGACGCCGAGCCGCCGGCGCCGAGGCCGGCCTCCGAGCCGCCCGCGCCCGGGCGACGCGCTGCGCGCCGGGCACGTCCTCGCCGAGCTGGCCGACCGCCTGCCGCAAGGACGCGATCGTGCTCGAGGAGGCGCCCTCGAACCGTCCCGAGCTGCTCGCCCGCCTCCCGGCGCGGGACAACCTCGGCCTGATCAGTCCCGCGATGGGCGGGCTCGGGTTCGCGATGCCGGCCGCGATCGGCCTGCGCCTCGCGCTTCCCTCGCGCCCCGTGGTGGCGATCATCGGCGACGGCTCGTCGCTCTACGCGATCCAGTCGCTCTGGAGCGCCGCGACGTACGGGTCGGGCGCCCTGTTCGTGATCCTGAAGAACGGTGGCTACGCGATCATGGACCGGCTCGCCGAGCACGAAGGCGGCGCTTCGGCCTGGCCGAACGTCGACGTCGACATCGCCGGCCTGGCGCGAGATCTTCGGCTGCGACGCGCGGCGGATAGCCGACCTCGACTCGCTACGGGAGGTGCTCGACGAGGTCGTCCCCGGCCTCGCCGACCGCAACGAGCCGCTCCTGCTCGAGGTCACGGTCGAGCCGGACTCCGACTTCAATCCCTAGCTAGCCCCAGACCTCGTCCGCCACCTCGACGATCAGGCGGAGCTTCGCCCACTGCTCCTCCTCGGTGAGGGCGTTGCCCTCGACCGTCGAGGAGAAGCCGCACTGCGGCGAGAGGCACAGCTGCTCGATCGGCGCGTACCCGGCGGCCTCCTCGATCCGCCGCAGCAGGTCGTCGCGCGACTCCAGCGCTCCGCGCTTCGTCGTCACGAGCCCGAGCACGACCTGCTTCTCGCCCTTCGGCAGGAAGCGGAGCGGCTCGAAGCCGCCGGAGCGCTCGTCGTCCCACTCCATGAAGTAGCCGTCCACCTCGAGATCGTTCAGCAGCGCCTCGGCGACGAAGTCCCAGCTTCCCTCGGCCGCCCACGAGGAGCGGAAGTTGCCGCGGCAGGCGTGCGTGGCCACGCTCATCCCCTCCGGCCTGTCGGCCAGCGCCTCGTTGATGTGGCGGATGTACTCGACGTGCTGGCGCTCGGGATCGCCGCCGATCGAGGCGACGTACTCGCGCTGGTGCGGGTCGTTCACGTACGCGAGGCTGGTGTCGTCGATCTGGAGGTAGGTGCAGCCGAGCTCGCCCAGGCGGCGCACCTGCTCGCGGTAGGCGGCGACGAGGTCGGCCCAGAACTCCTCCAGCTCCGGGTAGACGGCCGGGTCGAGGGCTGCCTTGCCGCCGCGGTAGTGGACCATGCTCGGCGACGGGATGGTCAGCCTCGGGACCGACGCCCGCGCCGTCTCCCGCAGAAACTCGAAGTCCTCGCCGAAGATCGTCTTCGAGACACCGAGCTTGCCGTCGATGTGAAGCGCGGCCGGCGTGAACTCGATCTCGCCGTCCTCGTTCACGAACTTGACCGCGATGTGTCCGGCCTCGTGCGTGATCCCGTCCAGCTGGTAGATGAAGTCCATGTGCCAGGAGGCGCGGCGGAACTCGCCGTCGGTGGCGGAGCGCAGGCCGACCTCCTCCTGCATCCGGACCGCCTCGCGGATCGCCTCGTCCTCGATCCTGCGGAGCTCGGTCGCGTCGATGCGGCCCGCGCCGTGGCTCTCGCGTGCCTCGAGGAGCGCACGCGGCCGCAGGAGGCTGCCGACGTGCTCCGCCCGGAACGGCGGCCTCGTCCGCTCCAGGGTCGGAGTCTGGGTCGTCTCCTGTCGCACGGGCGGGACGCTAACGAAGCGACGCCTGCCGCCGTCGTGCGAGGATGAGTCGAACGCAAGGAAAGGAGCCAGCATGGCGGCAGTCGAGGAGGTACTGGAAGGTCAGCAGTTCATCGCCGGCGAGTGGGTCCCGTCGTCCGGCGGCGAGACGTTCGACGATCTCGACCCGTTCACCGGCGACGCCGTCGGGCGGGTGGCGGCCGGCACGCGGGAAGACGCGCGGAAGGCCGTCGAAGCCTCGGCGGCCGCGTTTCCGGAGTGGTCGACCGCGCCTCCGGCCACCCGGCAGCAGGTCTTCCTCAAGGCGGCCGACGCTCTCGAGAGCAGGGGCGACGAGGTCGTCTCGCTGCTCGCCCGCGAAACGGGCGCCACCTTCGGCTTCGGCATGTTCCAGCTCCACTTCGTGGCCGGGCTGTTCCGCCAGGCGGCCGGGACCGCATACGCGTCGATGGGCGAGATCATCCCGTCGGACACCGGCGCGTTCGCGATGGGAATCCGGCGCCCGGTCGGCGTCGTCGGCGCGATCGCGCCCTGGAACGCGGCGCTGATCCTCTCCGCGCGCTCGATCACCGCACCGCTCGTCCTCGGCAACGCCGTCGTGCTCAAGCCTTCCGAGCTCTCGCCGTACGTCGGCGGGCTGATGTGGGGCGAGATCTTCGCCGAGGCGGGGCTGCCGCCAGGAGTCCTCAACATCGTCGCGCACGCTCCCGGCGCAGCGGGCCCGATCGGCGACGAGCTGGTCGAGAGCCCCCACGTGCGCGTCATCAACTTCACCGGCTCGACGAATACCGGACGAATCCTCGCGGAGGCCGCGGGGCGCAACCTGAAGCGGCTCGTGCTCGAGCTCGGCGGCTACAACCCGCTGATCGTGCTCGGCGACGCCGACCTCGAGTTCGCGGTCAACGCGTCCGCGTTCGGCGCCTTCCTGCACCAGGGCCAGATCTGCATGTCCGCGCGGCGGATCATCGTCGAGCGCCCGATCGCCGACGAGTTCGTGGAGCAGCTCGCCAAGAAGACGTCGGGCCTGAAGGCCGGCGACCCGAAGGAGCACGACACGATCATCGGCCCGTTGATCACCGAGCAGGCGCTCGAGCTGGTCAAGAGCCGCGTCGACGACGCGGTCGCCAAGGGCGCGAAGGTGATCGCAGGCGGCGAGGCCGTCGGGCCGTGCTACCAGGCGACGCTCCTGACGGACGTGCCGGAGGAGTCGGAGTTCGCGCAGCACGAGACCTTCGGCCCCGTTGCGGCGATCGAGGTCGTCGACTCGAGCGACGAGGCAGTCGAGCGGGCCAACGCCACCCCCTACGGGCTCGCGTCGGGCGTGATCACGAACGACGCCGACAAGGGGCTCGAGCTCGCGCAGCAGATCCAGGCCGGGATCGTCCACGTCAACGACCAGCCCGTCGGCGACGAGCCGCAGATGCCCTTCGGCGGCGTCAAGGACAGCGGCTGGGGACGCTTCGGGTCGACCGCGGCGATCAACGAGTTCACCAACCTGCACTGGATCACGGTCGGACGGCCGCATCCGTACCCGTTCTGAGGCGCAGGGGCGGCGATGGCGGAGATCGTCCCGCTCGCGGATGCGGTCACGGAGCTGGTGCGCGACGGCGACACCGTCGCCGCCGAGGGCTTCACGCACCTGATCCCGCACGCGGCCGGGCACGAGCTGATCCGCCAGCGTCGCCGCGAGCTGACGTTGATCCGGATGACCCCGGACGTGATCTACGACCAGCTGATCGGCATGGGCTGCGCGCGCAAGCTCGTGTTCTCGTGGGGCGGCAATCCCGGAGTCGGCTCGCTGCACCGCCTTCGGGACGCGGTCGAGCACGGCTGGCCGGCGCCGCTGGAGGTCGAGGAGCACTCCCACGCGGGCATGGCGGCCGCCTATGCGGCGGGAGCGGCGAACCTGCCGTTCGGGGTCCTGCGCGGCTACCGGGGCACCGATCTCGCGTCGCACACACGGGTGGCCCCGATCACCTGCCCCTTCACGGGCGAGGAGCTCGCCGCGGTGCCGGCGCACCGGCCGGACGTGGGCATCGTCCACGCGCAGCGGGCAGACCGGCGTGGGAACGTCCAGCTCTGGGGCATCCTGGGCGTCCAGAAGGAGACGATCCTCGCCTCCGACCGCTCGATCGTCACCGTCGAGGAGATCGTCGATGAGCTGGAGCCGCTCCCCGGGGCGATCGTGATTCCGGGCTGGTGCATCGGCGCGGTCGCGCACGTGCCGCGCGGCGCGCACCCGTCGTACGCGCACGGCTACTACGACCGCGACAACGACTTCTACGTCGCCTGGGACGAGGTCAGCCGCGACCGCGACCGCTTCACGGCCTGGATGGAGCGGCACGTCCTGGCGACGAAGGACGCGGCCGAGTACCGCAGCAGCCTCGCGTCGGAGGGGATGGCCGCGTGAGCAGCCCGACCCTCACCTACACCTCCGACGAGATGATGGCCGTGGAGGCCGCGCGGCGCCTGCGCGACGGCGACGTCTGCTTCGTCGGGATCGGCCTGCCGAGCCTCGCTGCGAACCTCGCCCGGGCCACGCATGCGCCGGGCTGCGTGCTCATCTACGAGAGCGGCACGATCGGCTCGAAGCCGGCGGAGCTGCCGCTCTCGATCGGGGACGGCGAGCTGGCCGAGACCGCGGACGCGGTCGTGTCGGTGCCGGAGATGTTCGCCTACTGGCTCCAGGGCGGCCACATCGACGTCGGCTTCCTGAGCGCTGCCCAGATAGACCGGCACGGGAACCTGAACAGCACCGTGATCGGCGACTACGCGGCGCCGAAGGTGCGCCTCCCGGGCGGCGGCGGCGCCCCCGAGATCGCCACCTCGGCGCAGAAGGTCTTCGTGATGCTGCGCCAGACGCCGAGGGCCTTCGTCGAGCGCCTCGACTTCCGCACCAGCACCGGCGACAAGGTCGCGGTCGTCGTCACCGACCTCGGGATCCTCGAGCCCGAGCCGGAGACGCGGGAGCTGACGCTGACCTCCGTGCACCCTGGGGTCGAGGTCGGGCAGGTGCGCGAGGCGACGGGCTGGGACCTCCGGGTCGCAGACGACCTCGGCGAGACCGTGCCGCCGGCAGAGGACGAGCTCGAAGCGCTGCGCGGGCTCAAGACGAAAGGGCGTGACCGAGAATGAGCCGAATCGAAGACTCGCCGATCGTCCTGCCCGACGACCCGAGCTTCGGGCCGGAGGTGCAGGTCGACTACCCGGGCTACCGCTCGACACGCTGGCGTGCCCCGAGCCGGACGCTCGCCGCGCTTCCGGAGGAGTTCCACGACCTCGCCGGGCCCGTCTTCGGCCCGGACGCGGTCGACGAGCACGACCACGACCTGACGCACGGCCACCCTGGGGAGCCGCTCGGCGAGCGGATCATCGTCAGCGGCACGCTGCAGGACGAGGACGGCCGGCCGCTGCCGGGCGCGCTGATCGAGGTCTGGCAGGCGAACGCGTGCGGCAGGTACCACCACGAAGTCGACCAGCATCCCGCGCCGCTCGACCCCAACTTCTCGGGCGGCGGCAGATGTCTCACCGACGCCGAGGGCCGCTACCGGTTCGTGACGGTCAAGCCCGGCGCGTACCCGTGGGGCAACCACGAGAACGCGTGGCGGCCCGCGCACATCCACTTCTCGATCTTCGGCCGCCAGTTCGTGCAGCGCCTGGTGACGCAGATGTACTTCCCGGGCGACCCGCTCTTCGCCTACGACCCGATCTTCAACTCCGTGCGCGACCCGAAGTCGCGCGCGCTGCTCGTCGCGCGCTTCGATATCGACGCCACGCAGCCCGAGTGGGCGCTCGCGTACGACTGGGACATCGTGCTGGGCCGTGGCGGCAACGGAGCCACCCCGATGGAGGACGGTCGATGACCCTTCCGCGCACGGCCTCGCAGACGGTCGGCCCCTACTACACGCTCGGGCTCTGCCGCCGTCCCGACAACGATCTTGCCAACCGGCACGATGCCGGCGCCGTTCAGCTCATCGGCGAGCTGCTCGACGGTGAGGGGACGCCGATCAACGACGGCCTGATCGAGATCTGGGACGCTGCCGGCGGTCGCTGGGGCCGGAGCGGCACGGACGCGGACGGCCGGTTCTCGTTCGTCGTGACGAAGCCGGAGGCGCTGCCGGGGCAGGCACCCCGCTTCGACATGTTCGTGTTCGCCCGCGGCCTCCTGAGGCACCAGCTGACCAGGGTCTACTTCCCGGACGAGCTCGAGGCCAACGCCGGCGATCCCGTCTTGTCGACCCTCGACGAGGACGAGCGGGCCACATTGGTCGCCGAGCAGGAGGACGGCGCGTTCCGCTTCGACGTCCACATGCAGGGCGAGCGAGCGACCGTCTTCTTCGAGCATTGACGATCTTCGCCTCGATCGCCGTGCCGGCGGAGCTGCGCGAGGCCACGGCCGGGCCTGCCTGGCTGGAGGCGATGCTCGCGGCCGAGCGGGCGCTCGCGGAGGCCGAGGCTCAGGCGGGCGCGATCCCTGCGGAGGCGGCAGGCCGGATCGCGGAGGGCTGCCGCGCCGAGCTCTTCGACCTCGGGCAGCTCCTCGAGCAGGGCCACGCGGCCGGAAATCCCGTTGAGCCGCTCGTGCGGGCCCTGCGCGAGGCCGTCGGCGGCGACGCCGCCCGCTACGTCCACTGGGGTGCGACGAGCCAGGACATTCTCGACACGGCTGCGATGCTGGTCGCACGACGGGCCCTCGGGCTCATCCTGGGGGACGTCGACCGCGTCGCGGCGGCCTGCGCACGCCACGCGCGCGAGCAGCGGGAGACGACGATGGCCGCCCGCACTCTGCTGCAGCAGGCCGTCCCGACGACGTTCGGGCTCAAGTCGGCCGGCTGGCTCGTCGGGGTCGTCGAGGCCGGCAGCGGGCTCCGGCGCATCCTGGCCGAGCGGCTGGCCGTCGAGCTGGGCGGTGCGGCCGGCACGCTCGCGGCGCTCGGCGAACGAGGCCCCGAGGTCGTACGTCGCTTCGCTGAGCAGCTGGAGCTGCACGAGCCGCCGCTGCCGTGGCACTCCAACCGCGTCCGCGTCGCGGAGCTCGGCTCCGCGCTCGCGATCGCCGCGGGGGCGCTGGCGAAGATCGGGCTCGACGTTGCCCTGCTCGCGCAGACCGAGGTGGCCGAGGTCGCCCCGCCGGCAGGAGGCGGGTCGTCGACGATGCCCCAGAAGCGGAACCCCGTCGGCTCGGCGCTCGCCGTCGCCTGTGCCCGGCTCGTGACCGCGGACGCCGCGGTGCTGGCGGGAGGGCTGGTCCAGGAGCACGAGCGGGCGCTCGGCGGGTGGCACGCCGAGTGGGACGCGCTCTCGAGGGCCCTGGCCCTCACGGGCGGCGCCGCGGCGTCCGTGGCCGAGCTGCTCGAGGGCTTGACGGTCGACGTCGAGCGGATGCGGGCGAACCTCGACGAGTCTGCGCTCTCGGAGCGGGCGGTCTTCGAGCTCGGGCTCGAGCGGGACGCTCTCGAGGGGCGCCCTCTGCGCGAGGCGCTCGCGGAAGCGCTGCCTCCGGAGCAGGTCGACGCCGCGCTCGACCCGGCCGGCTATCTCGGCTCCGCCGACGTGTTCGTCGATCGCGCGCTCGCCCTCTACGAGGAGGCGCAGACGTGAGGCTCCACCATCGCTTCGACGGGGACGAGCAGGCTCCGGTGCTCCTGCTCTCGGGCGCGCTCGCGACGACACTCGAGCTCTGGGACGACAACGTCGCCGCGCTGACATCGCGGTACCGAATCCTCCGCTACGACCATCGAGGCCACGGCCGCTCGCCGGTTCCTGACGGGCCGTACACGGTCGAGGAGCTCGCGGAGGATGCGCTCGAGCTGCTCGATCAGCTCGGGCTCGAGCGCGTCTCGTTCTGCGGGGTCTCGCTCGGCGGTGCGGTCGGGATGGCGCTCGCCCTCCGGGCCCCCGAGCGGCTCGAGCACCTGACCCTCTGCTGCACGTCGGCCCAGTTCGCACCGCCCGAGAAGTGGGTCGAGCGAGCGCGGATCGCTCGTGCCGACGGCCTCGGGCCGCTCGTCGAGGGGACGCTCGAGCGCTGGTTCACTCCCGCGTTCCGTGCCGGGCAGCGGGAGGTCGTCGCACGCTTCCGCGACCTGATCCTCGCGACCCCGAGCGAGGGCTATGCCGCTTGCTGCGACGCTCTCGCGGTCTGGGACGCGCGGGGGCGCCTCGGCCCGATCACCGTCGAGACGCTGGTGATCGCCGCCGCCGACGATCCGTCAACGCCGCCCGAGCAGCTGGCCGCGATCGCCGAGGAGATCCCGAGCGCGGAGCTCGTGCTCGTGCCCGACGCGGCGCATCTCGTCAACGTCGAGCAACCCGGGGCGTTCGCGGACGCGATCCTCGGTCCCGCCCGACTGGAGGAGGCAGGATGAGCGACCCGCTGCACGACCGGGGGATGAAGACACGTCGCGAGGTGCTCGGCGACGAGCACGTCGACGCGGCGGTCGAGCGGACGACCGAGTTCACGGCCGATTTCCAGGATCTGATCACGCGCTACGCCTGGGGCGAGATCTGGTCGCGGCCCGGGCTCGACCGGCGCACCCGCAGCTGCATCACCCTCGATCGCGCTGATCGCCCTGAACCGCGAGTCCGAGCTCGCCATGCACGTGCGCGCGGCGCTGCGGAACGGGGTCACCCGTGACGAGATCAAGGAGGTGCTGCTGCAGAGCGCGATCTACTGCGGTGTGCCGGCCGCGAACGGCGCCTTCGCGATCGCGCAGCAGGTCTTCGACGAAGACGGCGGGTGACCACGACCCGCACGCAGGTGGGAATCGTCGGCGCCGGCCCGGCGGGGCTGACGCTCGCGCGGCTGCTCGAGCGCGCGGGGATCGAGTCGGTCGTGCTCGAGGACCGCAGCCGCGACTACGTCGAGCACCGGATCCGGGCGGGCGTGCTCGAGCAGCGCACCGTCGAGCTGCTGACGGAGGCGGGCGTCGCCGACCGCTTGCACCGCGAAGGCATCGTCCACCACGGGATCGAGCTCCAGTTCGACGGCGAGCGCCATCGGATCCCGCTCAGCGAGCTCGCCGATGGGCGCACGATCGTGATCTACGGACAGACCGAGGTCGTCAAGGACCTGATCGCCGCGCGGCTGGAGAGCGGGCTGCCGCTGCTCTTCGAGGTCGACGACGTCAGCGTGCACGAGCTCGAGACCGAGCGGCCGCGGATCCGCTTCGCCCACGATGGCGAGCGGCACGAGCTCGAGTGCGACGTGATCGCCGGCTGCGACGGCTTCCACGGCATCTGCCGCCCGAGCATCCCGGGCGGCGTCCTGAGCTCGTTCTCGCGCGACTACCCCTTCGGCTGGCTCGGCATCCTCGCCGAGGTCGCGCCCTCGAGCGAGGAGCTCGTCTACGCGCACAACGAGAGCGGGTTCGCGCTGCTCAGCCTGCGCTCCCCGAGCCTCAGCCGCCTGTACCTCCAGTGCGAGCCGGACGAGAACATCGACGAGTGGCCGGACGACCGGATCTGGGCCGAGCTCCAGCGCCGCCTCGGCGTCGAGGGCTGGACGCTCGCCGAGGGCCCGATCCTCGAGAAGGGCGTGACGGGCATGCGCAGCTTCGTGGTCGAGCCGATGCAGTACGGGCGGCTCTTCCTCGCAGGCGACGCCGCGCACATCGTTCCGCCGACGGGGGCCAAGGGACTGAACCTCGCGATCGCGGACATCCGCGTCCTCGCGGAGGCGCTCGTGGCCTGGTACGAGACCGGGAGCGACGCGCTCCTGGAGCAGTACTCGGCCACCTGCCTGCGCCGGGTCTGGCGCGCGGAGCACTTCTCCTGGTGGATGACCTCGATGCTGCACCGGCTGCCGGGTCACGACCCGTTCGACCTCAAGCTCCAGCTCTCGCAGCTGCGCTACGTCGCGACCTCGCGCGAGGCCGCCGCGAGCCTCGCCGAGAACTACGTCGGTCTCGAGTTCGAGTAAGCCGTGATCCGGGTCGAGCACAGCGTCGAGATCTCGCGCGCGCCCGGAGAGGTGTTCGCGCGGCTGACCGACGTCGAACGGCTTCCGGAGTGGCAGTCGAGCGCCATCGACGTGCGAGCGGAGGGGCCGCTGGCGCTGGGCTCGCGCATCTTCGAGAAGCGCCGTCTCATGGGGCGTGAGCTGCACAACGAGCTCGAGGTGGTCGCGTTCGACCCGCCCAGGCGCCTGGTGCTGCGCTCGCTCGGCGGCCCGGTCAAGCTCACGATCGACCACGAGCTCGCCGCCGCCGATAGCGGCACCAAGGTCACGATCTCGGTGAGCGGCGAGGCGGGCATGCTGATGAAGCTGGCGGAGCCGATGCTCGCCCACACGGCCGAGGCGGAGCTCCGCGGAGATTTCGCGCGGCTGAAGGCCCTCCTGGAGGGCGGCGCAACAGCGTAGGGCTATCCGGGCCTGTCGAAGGCCGGCAGCCTGCGCCTAGCCCACCACGCGCATCTCCCAGCGGCTGATTTTGCCGTCTCGAATCGTCACCTCGATCCGCCGGAGGCGCTCGTGGGCGAACTCGCCGGTCTGCTTCCACCGGTAGACCTCGCGCACGTCGCATCCAACGCGGCCATCACCGAGGTCTTCCACCTCGCCCAGCTCCACCTCGGCATCGAGGTTCTCCGGCGGGAGGCCCCAGATCAGCTCCTTCCGCACCTCATCGATTCCGCGCAGCGTTCGCATTGGAACGACCCATTCCACGTCCTGCGCAAGGAGTGCGTACACCGGCTCGCGGTCACCAGTCTTCAGCGAAGCCCCGGCCGCGCGCAGACACCGAGTCGCGATCTCGACCTCCTCGTTACCCATCGAATCCGATCTTAGACCCCGGATGACCCCGGAGGAATGCTGTCGCATGCGATCCTCGCGGCCCAGAGTCGCAAGGAGCTCGCAGGGATGCACGGCTGACGGATCGGGCCTCCGGCGCAGATCGACCGGAGGCCATAGCGTGACTTAGCCGTGAATCCGAAACCCACACCACCGATGTAGCGGTGAATGGATCCAAAACCGACCGGTTTACTAAACGAAAGAGTGGAAAGTCCGCTAGTACGGTCGACTTCGGATCCGAGATATGACACGATCAGGAGGTGACGCGTTTGCTTTCGAGACTGAAGGGCCGGGATCGGCTTGTCGAGCGAAACGGGAACGGCAGCGCTCCGGCGCACGCTTCCGCCTCCGCCACGAGGCCCTCGGCGCGCGCCCGGTACGTCGTCACGGCCGCTGAGTCGGCTCCGTGCACATGCCCGGAGTTCTGCGAGCGCGACCACGAGAACGAGTAGCCGCACGTGACCGCTGTGGCCGGAGCCGACGTCGCAGGTGTGGAAGACCTGCGTCTGGGCCGGATCCTCACCGCCGAGGCGCTCGCCTTCGTCGCCGAGCTCGAGCGGCGCTTCGGGGCTCGGCGACTCGAGCTGCTGCTTGCTCGCGCCGAGCGACAGTGTCGGCTGGCGGCCGGAGAGCTGCCGGACTTCCTGCCCGAGACGCGCGAGCTACGCGAGACCGACTGGGTGATCGATCCGGTTCCTTCTGACTTGCTCGACCGGCGCGTCGAGATCACCGGCCCGACCGACCGGAAGATGGTCATCAACGCACTCAACTCGGGCGCGCGGATGTTCATGGCCGACTTCGAGGACGCGAACTCACCGACATGGCACAACATGGTCGAGGGCCAAGCGAACCTCGTCGACGCGATCGACCGCACGATCGAGTTCGAGAGCCCCGACGGCAAGAGCTACCGCCTGAACGACGAGGTGGCGACGCTGCTCGTGAGGCCGCGTGGCTGGCACCTCGTCGAGCGGCACTTCAAGGTCGACGGCCAGCCCGTCTCGGCCAGCCTGTTCGATTTCGGCCTCTACCTCTTCCATAACGGGCGCCGCCTGCTCGACCGCGGAACCGGCCCGTACCTCTACCTGCCGAAGCTCGAGAGCCACCCCGAGGCGCGGTTGTGGAACGACGTCTTCACACATGCCGAAGAGGCGCTCGACATCTCTCGTGGCTCGATCAAGGCGACGGTGCTGATCGAGACCGTCCTCGCCGCCTTCGAGATGGACGAGATCCTCTGGGAGCTGCGCGAGCACGCGGCCGGCCTCAACGCGGGCCGCTGGGACTACATGTTCAGCATCATCAAGAAGTTCCGCGACCGGCCCGAGTTCGTCCTGCCCGACCGCAACAGCGTGACGATGACCGCGCCGTTCATGCGCGCGTACGCCCAGCTGCTCGTCAAGACGTGCCACAGGCGAGGCGCGCACGCAATGGGCGGGATGGCCGCCTTCATCCCGAGCCGCAAGGATCCTGAGCTGAACGCGTCCGCGCTCGCGAAGGTTCGAGAGGACAAGCAGCGCGAGGCCGGCGACGGCTTCGACGGCACCTGGGTCGCTCACCCCGACCTCGTGCCGGTCGCGCTGGAGGAGTTCGACCGTGTTCTCGGCGAGCGGCCGAACCAGCTCGAGCGGCAGCGCGAGGACGTCTCGGCCAACGCGGCCGACCTCCTTGATGTCGCGTCGACCGCGGGTGAGGTCACCGAGGAAGGACTCCGCAACGACATCAGCGTCGCGATCCAGTACCTCTCGGCATGGCTGCGCGGGACCGGCGCGGCCGCGATCTACAACCTGATGGAGGATGCGGCGACCGCGGAGATCGCCCGCTCCCAGGTCTGGCAGTGGCTGCGCCACGGGCGGTTCGAGCGCGACTGGGTCCGCGCCGTGATCGACGAGGAGCTGGATCTGCTCCGGGAGCAGTTCGGCGACGAGGTGTACGACAGAAGCCGCGCCGCCGAGGCGCGCGAGATCTTCGAGCAGGTGGCGCTCGGCGAGGACTTCGTCGAGTTCCTGACCCTGCCGGCCTACGACTACCTAGAGGAAGAGGGGGACCCGGATGGTTGATGGAAGCGCGAACGGCACGGCGAACGGGCGCTGGGAGGGAATCGAGCGTCCCTACGCGAGCGAGGACATGCTCCGCCTGCGCGGCACGGTCCAGGTCGAGCACACGCTCGCCCGGCTCGGCGCGGAGCGGCTCTGGACGCTGCTCCACTCCGACGAATACGTGCCTGCGCTCGGCGCGCTGACCGGCGGCCAGGCTGTGCAGATGGTCAAGGCGGGCCTGAAGGCGATCTACCTGAGCGGCTGGCAGGTTGCCGCCGATGCCAATCTCGGCGGCCACACGTACCCCGATCAGAGCCTGTATCCCGCCAACAGCGGGCCGGCTCTCGTGCGCCGCCTTAACAACGCCTTGCTCCGGGCCGACCAGATCTACACCGCCGAGGGGGACACCGAGACGTACTGGCTCGCGCCGATCGTCGCCGACGCCGAGGCGGGCTTCGGCGGGCCGCTCAATGCCTTCGAGCTGATGAAGGCGATGATCGAGGCGGGCGCGGCAGCCGTGCACTTCGAGGACCAGCTCTCGTCCGAGAAGAAGTGCGGCCATCTCGGCGGCAAGGTGCTCGTGCCGACGAACCAGTTCCTGCGGACCCTCGCAGCTGCGAGGCTCGCCGCCGACGTCTGCGGTGTGCCGACCATCCTCGTCGCGCGCACCGATGCGCTCAGCGCGGCGCTGCTGACGAGCGACGCCGATCCCGTGGACGAGCCGTTCCTCACGGGCGAGCGTACACCGGAGGGTTTCTTCGTCGTCCGGGCGGGGCTCGACGCCGCGATCGCGCGTGGCCGTGCGGTCGCGCCGTACGCCGACCTCGTTTGGTTCGAGACGTCGACGCCTGACATGGGCGAGGCGCGCGAGTTCGCGCAGGCGATCCACGAGGAGTTCCCTGAGAAGATGCTCGCCTACAACTGCTCGCCGTCGTTCAACTGGCGCTCGCAGCTCGACGACAACGCGATCGCGGGCTTCCAGGACGACCTGGCCGCGCTGGGGTATCGCTTCCAGTTCGTCACTCTCGCCGGCTTCCACTCGCTCAACGCCGCCATGTTCGAGCTCGCGCACGGCTATGCACGGGAGGGGATGAGCGCCTACGTGCGCCTGCAGGAGGGTGAGTTCGCGCTCGAGGAGCACGGCTACACGGCGACGCGGCACCAGCGCGAGGCTGGTGCGGGCTACTTCGACGCCGTCGCGCAGGCGATCAGCGGTGGGGAAAGCTCGACACTGGCACTCGAGGGCTCCACGGAGGCAGCTCAATTTCGGAGCTAGCCCCAGGCGAGGACGCGGGCGGCACCAAGGCCGACGAGATCGCGCTCGCGATCGAGGACGAGATCATCTCCGGCGAGCTGCCGCCCGGCGTCGTCCTGCGGCAGGAACAGCTCTCCGAGCGCTTTGGCGTCAGCCGCACTCCCATCCGTGAGGCGCTTCGTCGCCTGGCCGCGACGGGCCTCGTCTCCTTCACCCCGAACCGCGGCGTCCGGGTGCGGACGATCTCACTCGACGAGTTGCGCCAGGCGTTCCTCGTCCGCGCCGAGCTCGAGGCGCTCGTGACCGGTCTCGCGACGCCGAACATGACCGCGGCCCGGCTCGATGAGCTGGCTGCGGCCGAGGCGCGGTTCGAGGAGCTGACGGACCAGCTGCTCGACCGCAGTCGGAGCGAGAGTGAGCGGAAACGGCTGACAGTCGACTGGGTGCGCGCGAACTACCACTTCCACGACGTCATCTACGAGGCGGCCGACGTCCCGCTCGTCGAGCAGGTCGCCAAGAGCGCGCGGCGGACGTTCCTGAGCCGCTGGCTCCCAGGCGGCCCCGAGATCGACAACCTTTATCGACAGAACGTGAACCAGCACCGCGCGATCCTCGACGCCCTCATCGCCGGCAGCTCCAATGGCGCAAGGGCTCTCGCCCACGAGCACGTCCTCCACTCCTGCCGGCTGCTCGAGGTGATCCTCGAGCACCGCGGCACTCAGGCGGCCGCGCCCCAGGCAGCGGGCGCGTGAGGTGCGGCAAAGCCGCAGCCGCACCCGCGCCGACCCTGATGGCCCGCGGTCTGGGAGCATCCACCCTCGGCCAATCGAAAGGACGACCCAGGCGAGCAACCGGTTGTTCGTCGACGCCGCCGCCGTCGTCGTCCGAGCTTTTCCCCTGCAAATAGACCTTTTCTAGGGCGGCGCGAACGGGCCATCATCGCCATTTTGGACCCTTGGCAAGCCAACGCCGGATGTGAACGAAGGCCATGCCCCCGTTGTGGCAGTACTTCTCGCGTCTGCTAAGAGCCATGGCACGAGTGGTGGTGGTATGAACGCTCAGCTCCAACGGGCCGAAGTGGGCGTCCTCGGCTGGATCGACAGGGACATCACCGGCCCGATGGCGGACTTTCAGAACCCGGAGCAGGAATGGCGCAACACATGAGACGGTCACCCCCAACAGGTTCCGAGGTTGCGGAACAGCAGCCCGACCAGCAGACTCGAAGCGACGTCCGAACTCAAGCCCCTCAGCGGAGATGTCGAGGCCGCCATCGACCGCGTCCGTGTCCACCGCGTACGCAATCGAAAGCCTCGGGATCATCCGCTGGGTGACCCCGGCCGCACGCAAGCTGCCAGATGACCACCGTTCTTGCGCCCGCGGAAAGGGCCCGCCAAGCCCATTGTGTCGACCTTTCGCAGCGTTTTTCCGGCCGTTACCTCCTAACCCCACGTAGGGCTATCCTTCGGCGGCCGCCCCCGTCGACTAGCGGCCTAGGTCACGGCCCTTTCAAGGCCGTAGCACGGGTTCGAATCCCGTCGGGGGCATTCTCTCGAAGCGTTGTCGGCCGCAGCCGCCTTGTCGGCCGCGGCTGTGGCTTGGATGTCCTGACCTGTCGCCGCCCAAGCTCGTACAGAATGCCGCGCATGGCACACCTCCCGGTCGGCACCGTCACCTTCCTCTTCAGCGACATCGAAGGTTCGACCCGCCTGCTCCGAGAGCTGGGCGACCGCTATGGGGAGCTCGATGCGCGACATCGCCGACTCATCCGTGAGTCTGCGGCCGACGCCGGCGGGACCGAGATCGACGCCCAGGGCGATGCCTTCTTCTTCTCCTTCCCGCGAGCTCGCGATGCCGTCGCGGGCGCCCTCTCGGCGCAAGAACGCTTCGGCGCCTCGGAGTGGCCCGGCGACGTCGAGGTCAAGGTCAGGATGGGCTTGCACACGGGGGAGCCGACGCTCGGCCAGGAGGGCTACCTCGGGATCGACGTCGTCCGAGGAGCGCGGATCGCAGCCGCGGCTCATGGCGGCCAGGTACTCGTCTCCGAGACGACCCGCGTGCTCCTTCCGGCAGAACTGCCCGGCGGCGCCCAGATCCTCGATCTCGGTGAGCACTCGCTCAAGGACATGGAGCGCCCCGAGCGCCTGTTCCAGGTAGTTGCGCCGGGGCTTCGCTCGGACTTCCCTCCCCCGCGCGCCGACCGAGCCCCGAAGCAGGAGGACGAGCTCGAGAGGCGGATCGGCGAATTCGTCACGCGCGGGATCTCGTCCGTCTTCGAGAGCATGGAGGTCGAGAAGCTGGAGTCGGGCGCTTGGAGGGTGCGGCGGCGTCGCAGCCGGGCGGATTAGTCAAGCCTAGGAGCGGCCCGCCGCGACGATCGCGTCGATCTCGTCGTCGTCGAGGCCGGCTTCTCCGAGCACTTCGCGAGTGTGCTCGCCGAGCAACGGTGGGGGAGCAGGCGCCTTCGCCTCGCCCGATTCGAGGCGCGGTGCGGTGCGGACGAGCTCCAGAGGTCCGATCGATGGATGGTTCACCGTCACGGTCGCCGGGCTTCCCGCGGCGGCGGCCGCTTCGAGCGCCTCCAGCACGCCTCGGATCTTGCCGGCGGGGACTCCCGCGGCGTTGAGCCGCTCGATCCATTCGTCGGGAGGGGCGCTCGCAAGGCTCTCCTCGAGCAGCGCGGCGAGCTCTTCGCGGTGCTCGACGCGCCCGGCGTTGGTGGGGAACCGCGGATCGTCGAGCAGGTCGTTCCGTCCGAGCGCGCGCGCAGAGCTTCTCGAAGAGGCCGTCGTTCGCGGCGGCAATCGCGACCAGCCCATCCTTCGCTCGCAGCGGTTGATATGGGGCGACGCTTCGATGCGTGTTTCCGTACCGCCCCGCCTCCTCGCCGGTGACGAGCACGTTCTGCGCCACGTTGACGAGCCCGCTCAGCGCGCTGTCCAGGAGCGACACCTCGACGTGCTCGCCGCTCTCCGGTGCGGTCGCGGCGGCGCAGGGCGGCGAGGATCGCGACCACGGCGTTCAGGGCCGCGAGCACGTCGACGACCGCGACCCCGACCTTCGACGGCGCTCCGTCGACGTCGCCGGTGATGCTCATCAGGCCCGACTCGGCCTGGATGACGAAGTCGTAGCCGGAGCGGCCGGCGGGCTCGCGCTCGCCGAAGCCCGTGATCGAGCAGTAGACCGCGCGTGGATTGACAGCTCGCACGTGCTCGTAGCCCACGCCCAGCGCTTCCGCGCCGCCGGTGCGGAAGTTCTCGACCACGACATCGGCCCGCGAGGCGAGGCGCAGGAACGCGTCGTGCTCCTGCTCGCCGTGAAGGTCGAGCGCGACGCTTCGCTTGCCCCGGTTGACGGCGAGGAAGTAGGCCGACTCGCCCCCGACGAACGGCGGTCCCCACGTCCGCGTCTCGTCGCCGACCCCTGGCCGCTCGACCTTGACCACGTCAGCGCCGAGATCCGCCAGCAGCATCGTGCAGTACGGCCCGGCGAGCACGCGAGAGAGGTCGAGGACACGCAGCCCGTTCAGCGGAGGCTCGCTCACCGCATCCGTCTATCACACTGCACGCGGCGAGCAATGTGGCACCCTGATCAGTGAGGGCGGTTAGCTCAGTTGGGAGAGCGCCTGGTTTACACCCAGGAGGTCGCTGGTTCGAGCCCGGCACCGCCCATTCTTAGCCGGAGGACGTGAACCTTGTACGGCTCCGCGGAATACTGGGCGTATTCTCCGAACGCGACCACACCACCGTGCGCGTCGAGGCTCGCGGCGCCGCCAGGTACCGGCCAACTACGAAGGAGAGCCCCGGAACGGGTGTTGTAGACCTCCAGCGTCTTGGTCTTCGTCAGGACAAGCAGTCGGCGCCCGACTCACGCCGCCTCCTTCGGTAGCGCGAGCCAGACATCGGAGCCGCCGCCGCAGCGGTTCTCGGCGCCTGCTCTGCCGCCGTGCGCGTGCGCGATCGCCTCGACGATTGCCAACCCGAGCCCGTTACCGCCGCCCGATCGCCTCTCGTCCGCGCGGCTGAAGCGCTCGAAAACGTGCGGCAGGAACCCGGCCGGGAACCCCTCGCCGTCGTCGGAGACATGGAGCTCGACGTCCCCGTTCTGCTCGAGCGCCGAAATCGTGACATCGCCGCCGCCGTAGCGAAGCGCGTTGTCGACCAGGTTGCTGAGCGCTTGGCCGACGCGGATCGGATCGCAGAGCAGCTCAAGTTCCTCCGGCGAGCGGGTCACGATCCGCCGGCCCGCCTCGCGCGCGCGCCCGTCGAAGCGCTCGGCGACGCCGTGCAAGATCGGTTCTGCCGGGTGCGGCGAGAGACGCATCGGCAGCGCTCCCTGGTCGGCGCCGGCGACGACGAGCAGGTCCTCGGCGAGCTGCGTGAGACGGTCGGTCTCCTCCTTCGCCGAATGCAGCACTTCCTCGAGGTCGGCGCGCGAGCGCGGCCGCCTGAGGGCGAGCTCGAGCTCCGCCTGCAGGATCGCGAGTGGCGTCCGCAGCTCGTGGCTCGCGTCGGCGAGGAAGCGCCGCTCGTGCGCGAAGGCGGCCTCGATCCGTGCCAGCATCTCGTTCAGGCGCTCGCCAAGGTGGGCGATCTCGTCGCGTGTCGCCGGAACAGGCAACCGCTGCTCGTCGCCGCGCAACGAGATCGCGGCCGCTTTGCGGCTCATCGCCTCCACCGGCCGCAGTGCTGCGCTGGCAAGCGCGTAGCCGGCGAGCGAGGCAAGCAGGAGCGCGACCGCGCCGCCGAACAGGAGCTGCACCAGCAGATGCTGGAGCGCCTCCTCCCGCGGCTCGAGCGAGGCGGCGACGACGGCGACGGCCGGCCCACCGCGCGCGTGGGCAGGAGTCGCGAGCAAGCGCCACCGGCCTTCCCCGAAGCCGTGCAGCGCCGCCCGCTCGACCAGGATCGCTCGCCGCTGCGCTCGTACGAGCTCAGCCGGAGAGAGGAGCGGCCGGCTGCCCAGTGGTGGCGTCGTTCGGAGGATGCGTCCGTCGGAACCGATCAGCTGCGCCACGCCCTCGCCGCCGGTGAACTCGCGCGAGTCGGCGCTGCGGGTCGGGCGGCCGGCGAGGCCGACGACATCGTCGGCGCGGGCATGGAGATCCTGGTTGACCGAGCGGCTCAGCGAACTGCCGACGCGGAGGTAGACGAAGCTACCGGTGCCGAGGAAGACGATCGCGATCACAGCGGCGAAGACGAGCGTCAGGCGGATTCGGATCGGAAGGCCGCTCAGTATCCGCCGTCCTCGCGCAGCCTGTAGCCGGCGCCGCGCACCGTCTCGATCGAGCGCACGCCGAACGGCCGGTCGATCTTGTCGCGGAGGTAGGAGACGTAGACGTCGACGACGTTCGAACGGTTGTCGTAGTCGCCGTCCCAGGCGTATTCGAGCAGCTGGAAGCGCGACAGCACCTCGCCCGCCCGCCGCATCAGGATCTCGAGCAGGGTGAACTCCTTAGCCGAGAGCGCTATCTCCGTCTCACCACGCCGCACCACTCGGGTCGCAGGATCAAGCCGGAGCGCGCCCACCTCGACGACGGTCGGCCGCTCCGGCGCACCGCGCCGGCGCAGTGCTCGCACACGCGCGAGCAGTTCCGCGAACGAGAACGGCTTGGCCAGGTAGTCGTCGGCGCCAGCGTCAAGCCCTGAGACGCGATCCTCGACCGTACCTCGGGCCGTCAGCATCAACACCGGCGTCCAGATCCCCTCGGCCCGCAGCCGTCGGCAGGTCTCGAAGCCGTCGATCCCCGGCAGCATCACGTCGAGGACGACGGCGTCGTAGCTGGTCGCTCGGCTCATCCAGAGGGCGTCCTCGCCCCGCGTCGCGACGTCGGCGGCGTGGCCCTCTTCTGCGAGACCGCGCCGCAATAGTCCCGCGATCTTCGCCTCGTCCTCGACGATCAGGATCCGCACTGCACTCAGATTGTCGCTGCAGAACATTAGAGCGTGATTAGACGAGCTCGGCGGCCTCCGGCGAGGACGCGCTGTGGAGGACGAGCGCCGAGTTGCGAAAGGGCGAAGAGGGCGGCGCCGACGTCGCTGGTCGGATTGCCGCGCAGCGCCGAAACGGCTCCGGCCGGTCAGGCGGAGTCGCGTCAGCTCGCTGAGCGAATTTAAGAAGCTCTCAGCCTGGACTAATCGTCTTCTCATCCACGTCTGGTCAGCTTCGACGTGAGTGAATCCGGCTCGGACGCCCATACCCGAAGCTCGGCGGCGTGCAGTGGTGGATCGGGATGCTGCGATCGCACGTGTCCGCCGCGCCACCACGGCCACGCTTGCCCTGGCCACGGCGCTCGTCGCTGCCTTCGCGGGTCTGGCGGCGACGTCGACCCACGCCCGCAAGGTCGTGCGGCGGGCCACGACGAAGGGTTCGACTGCCACCGCGACTGTGCAAACGCCCTCGGTCTCGGCACCGCCGCTTGAGTCCAGCGGCAGCTCGACGCCGTTCCCTGCGCCGCCGGCGCAGGCGCCGACGCCGTCAGCCTCACCCCCGGTGGCCGTTTCAGGGGGGACTTGAGCACGCCTTCCCCGACTTCGGCGTCACTACGCGCGTTGGGGACAACCGCGCTCGTCACCGTTCGCCGGCCCGAATCGCTCGACCGGGCGCGGGCGGTGCTCCAGGCCGAGCTCGGGGCTGTCGACCGCGCCTGCAGCCGGTTCCGTGACGATTCCGAGCTCGTCCGTCTGAATCGGGCCGCAGGGGAGCACGTGGTGATCGGGCCCTACCTTCTCGCGGCGCTCGAAGTCGCCCTGACTGCGGCTGCGGCCACGGACGGGGCCGTCGACCCGAGCGTCGGCAAGGCGCTCCGGCTCGCCGGGTACGACCGCACCTTCTCGCTCGTCCGCCTGCGCGACGGCCGCCTCGTCCATGTGTCGTCCGCCCCGGGCGGCGCCTGGTGGCGGATCGAAATCGATCGTGAACGCAGGACGGCCAGGATTCCCGCCGGGGTCGAGCTCGACCTGGGGGCGACGGCGAAAGCCCTGGCCGCAGACCGTGCCGCGCGGGCGGCGGCCGAAGCAACCGCTGACGGCGTCCTCGTCAGCCTGGGCGGCGACGTCGCCGTCGCGGGAGACCCGCCCGACTCAGGCTGGTCCGTCGGCATCGCCGACGACCATGCCGCACCGTTTCCAGCGGACGGCCCAGCCGTGGCCGTCCAGTCGGGTGGGCTTGCCACCTCTGGGACGTGCGTCCGCAATTGGGCGACCGCCAGCGGACGCGCTCATCACATCATCGATCCGCGCACCGGGGCGCCGGCAGACACCCCCTGGCGAACGGTCAGCGTCGCCGCCGCGTCGTGCGTAGACGCGAACACCGGGAGCACGGCGGCGATCGTGCTCGGCGACGAGGCTCCCGATTGGCTGGCACAGCGGCGCCTGCCCGGGCGGCTGGTGCGGAACGACGGCTCGATCGTCTGCGTTGCCGGCTGGCCCGAGCGAGGCGGGGGCTGCGTGACGCTCGCCGCCGGCAACGGGACCGCACTCTGGTACGTCACCCGCGCGTCTGGCGTCGTCTCGCTGCTGCTGCTAACGGCAGGCCTCGTGCTGGGCGTCCTCGGGACCGTCCGGTGGCGAAGCGAGCGCTGGCCCAGGTTCGCAATCGTCTCGATTCATCGCAACCTAACGCTGTTCGCGATCGCGTTCGTCGCCGTCCACGTCCTGACGACGATCGCCGACGGCTATGCACCGGTCGGGTTCAAGGACGCCGTGATCCCGTTCGTCTCCCGCTACCGGCCTCTGTGGCTCGGCTTCGGCGCGGTCGCTTTCGACCTTCTGCTCGCACTCGTGGTGACGAGCCTGCTCCGCGCGAGGATCGGCTACCGAGCCTGGCGCGCCGTGCACTGGCTGGCCTACGCCTCCTGGCCCTTCGCGCTCGTGCACGGCCTCGGCACCGGCAGCGACTCGCGCTTCGGCTGGCTCGTGCTCATCACGATCGTTTGTGCCGGCGCCGTGGGCGCGGCCCTCGCCGCGCGCTTGCTCCGCTCGCCGGGCCCGTTACCTCTGCGTGCGGGAGTCGGAGCGGCGGCAGTCGTCTGCGCGCTGCTGGCCATGGTCTGGTACCAAGGCGGGCCGGGGAAGCCGGGCTGGGCCGCACGGGCAGGCACCCCGGCGTACATCCTCAGCCGCCACTCCTCTGCCGCGGCCGCGCCGCACGCCGCGAAGCTCTCGACCAGGCTGCCGACGTCGTTCGACGGCCGGCTCAGCGGTCGCTTCGCGCGTTCGAGCGACAACGCCGGTGACGTCGGCGTCGCGTTCGGCGCCGCCGTCCGAGGCCGCGTGCCTGCCATCCTGCGCTTGACGCTGTGGGGAACGGCAGCCGGCGAGGGGATCTCGATGAGCGACAGCAGCGTCACCTTCGCGCCCGCCAGTGTCGGCGGCTATGCGGGCAAGGTCGTCGCGCTCCAAGGCAACCAGGTCGCCGCCGACCTGACGAACGCGTCGGGCGCGCGACTTCGCCTGACGATCGTCTTGAACCTCGACGGCGCGAGGAGCACGTTCACCGGTTCGGTCCACGGAGACGGCTCGGCCACCTGATGGCAGCCGCGCGAGCGATGAACGCACCGGAGATAGCGCGGCCGCCAAGCCTTCCGCGTCTGCTGGCCGGCGTCAGCTCGGCCGAAGCTCCCTCGACCCTGGCTGAGCACGTTGCCATCTACGGCCAGCTCCCGCCCGCGGGCGCGATCGACTTGCAGGCGCTCGTCGAGGCCAGCGGACTCCAGGGCCGTGGCGGGGCCGGCTTCCCGACGGCTACGAAGCTTCGTGCAGTCGCCGCTCAACGCGGACAACCGCTCGTTGTCGCAAACGGCACCGAGGGGGAGCCAATCAGCGGCAAGGACAAGGTCTTGGTCCGGCATTTCCCGCACCTGGTTCTCGATGGAGCCGCCGTCGCCGCGCAAGCCCTCGGCGCGTGCGAGGCGATCGTTGCCGTGTCCCGCGCCGACGGCGAAGGGCTCGATGCGCTCTCGGCCGCAATCGCCGAGCGTGGAGGCAAGCTCGACAAACGGGTCCGCCTGCGAACGGTCGCGGTCCCGGATGGATTCGTCGCCGGAGAGGAGACGGCGCTCGTCCAGTTCCTCAATCGGGGCGTCGCCAAGCCGACCTTCACGCCGCCGCGGCCGTTCGAGCGCGGCGTCGGGAAGGCGCCGACGCTCGTGCAGAACGTCGAGACGCTTGCCCAGCTCGCGCTGATCGCCCGTTTTGGACCCGCGTGGTTCCGCGCGCTCGGAACGGTGGACGAGCCGGGCTCGGCGCTGGTGACAATCTCAGGCGCAGTGGCAGAGCCCGGCGTCTACGAGGTCGCGCTCGGCACCCCCTTGAGAGAGCTCGTCGCCCTGGCCGGGGGAGTGACCGAACACGTCCGCGCTTTCCTCGTCGGGGGCTTCTTCGGCAGCTGGCTCGGCGAGCGCGACGCCGCCCAGGCATCTCTGCTCGAGGCTGACCTGCGGCCGAGAGGCGCCAGGCTCGGCGCCCGCGCGCTCGTCGTCCTGCCGGCGAGCGCCTGCGGCATCTGCGAGACGGCCAGGACGCTGACCTATTTGGCTCGACTCCAGCGCCGGTCAGTGCGGCCCCTGCGTGCATGGCCTCGACGTGATCGCGCGCTCGTTCGAACGGCTTGCGGCGCAGCGAGGCCTGGACGAGCGGCAACAGATGCGACGCTGGATCCAGCAGGTCCGCGGCCGCGGAGCATGCCGGCATCCCGACGGCGCCACGGGGTTCGCAACCAGCGCGCTCGAGGTGTTCGCGCACGAGGCCGAGCAGCATCTTCGAGGCCGCTGCGAGGGCGAACGTCGGATGCTGCCAATACCTGCCGTTACATGAGGAAGCGCGTGCGTGTGAATCCGATCGCGTGCGAGGGCCACGGCCTCTGCGCGGAGTTGCTGCCCGAGCGGATCCAGCTCGACGAGTGGGGGTTTCCGATCGTCGATCCCGAGCCCGTCACGGGCGAGGCCGCCCGCCACGCCGCCCGTGCCGTTGAGGCTTGCCCGACGCTGGCGCTGTTGCTCGAAAAGGATGCCTAGGCCGTGAACGACTGTGCGGCTTGCTCGTGAGCGAATCCGTCGACGACGACTAGCGCGATCGGGTGATCAACATGCGCAGTTGCGTACGCCTGAGGTGACCGTGGACTACCGGATCTACCACGCGATCAATCAGTTCGTCTACCACGCATGCCTGGCTTGGGCGCCAGCTCAGCACGGTCGAAGAGTGGGCAGTCCCAGTCGTCGCCATCGCGACCTTCGGACTTTGGCTTCTCGCCCGACCCGGCGGTAGTCGGAAGTGGAAACTCGCCTCCGCCTGCGCGCTCGGCTCGGCGGCCCTGGCGCTCTTGATTAACCAGGCGATCGGAAAGGTCTGGCACCGCCAGCGACCCTTCGCCGCGCACCCGGCCGCCCATGTCTGGGCCAGCCGCTCCCATGACCCCTCGTTCCCAAGCGATCACGCAAGCGCCGCTTTCGCGATCGCATTCGCCATCTTCCTCTTCGACCGGCGGGTCGGCTCCGTCTTCCTCGCAGCAGCCGCAATCATCGGCGCTGGCCGCGTCTTCATCGGAGAGCACTACCCCCTCGACGTTCTTGCCGGCTGCCTCGTCGGCCTCGCCTCGGCGCTCCTTCTCGTGCGCGTCGCAAGACCACTCGTCGACAGGCTCGTCCGCCTCGTCGAGCGCGCCACCGATCCGCTCCTCGCGCCGTTATGGCATCTACGCCTTCCGCAATGAAGCCCAAACGCGGCCACACCCATCGCCACGCCAAGATCCGCACGCCGCGAGATCGTCGGCGTCGCGGTGCTCCAGGGAACGCTGCTCGACCTCATTTGGGTGACTCCTGCCCGGCGCTCCCAGGGCGTCGGCTCGGCCCTCATGGACGACGGCGGCGCCGGCGGCGAGCTGACGCTTGAAGTCTGGAGTGCGAACCGGCGGGCCGTGGCCTTCTACCAGCGCCGGGGATTCGAGGTCGTGCGTACGTTCCCCGATCCCGAGACCAGTCTCGACAAGCTCGCCCTACGCAAGGAGCTCGCGGGTTGACAGATTGGACAAACAGGCCGATTCTCAGCCAGGAGCACTCGCCGCCCGGGGGCTCCGAGGGACATGGGGACTTCGGGCACTGATAGCGCGGTCGTCACGGACGAAGAGCCGGGCGGCCGCTTGCCGGCGCTCGCGCTCTGCGTGGGCTGTGGCCAACCGCTCGAGAGTGTGCTCGAGCGGCTCGGCTCGCTCCGTTGCCACGACTGCAGGGAGACCGGGGGATTTGACCCTCTTGAACGACGCGTTTCCGGCCGATAACAACGCCGTGGAAGCTGCGGAGAACGTTTGGCGACCCCTTGGCGAGTTGCTCGTCGAGAAGGGACTTGTGAAACAGGAGGAGCTCGAGCAAGCGCTCGGGGAGCAGGCCGACACCGGCCGGCTGCTCGGCGCGATCCTGGTCGAGCGCGGCTACGTCTCCGGCCCGGCGCTCGCGGTCGCGCTCGCCGAGCAGTACGGCGTCGAGCTGAAGACGGAGCGGGGTTTCGGCACCGGCCTCTGGGCCGAGATCGACCGGCGCCACCGTCAGGGGCGCGGCGTGCCGGAGGAGGAAGAGGGGTACGAGGACGAGAGCGAGGACAACGTCGTCCAGCTCGAGCCGGTCAAGCTCGCGGCGGTCGAGGTCGTTCCCGACGTCGACCCCAAGCTCGAGCGCCTGCGCGCCGAGAACCGCCGGCTGCAGGCCGAGATCGAGCGCCTGCGCGCCGAGTTCAGCAAGTTGAAGCTCGTCGAGGCGCCCGAGGCGCCCGAACCGCCAACTTCGCACCTCGTGTTCGTCCCGACCCCGGAGCGCTACCTGCTGATGGAGCGTGACGGAGCGCCGCCTGAGGCCGGCGACGAGCTCGAGCTGGCCGACATGAACGGTCAGTTCCTGGTGCAGAAGGTCGGCCGCGCGCCGGTTCCGGACGAGTCGCGGCCCTGCGCGTTCCTGCTCTCCTGCAGCTGACAGCCCGGCTACGCCGGCTGGAGCACGACCACCTGGCCGAAGTTGTTCGCGTTCGCGAGGCCGAGGTAGCGGTAGAGCCGTTCCCTGGTCAGGTTGTCCACCGTCGTCTGCTCCTGCCTGTCGATCTTGCCCGGGAGCGGCGGCTTGCTCTGGGGGAGCGTCGACTTGAGCGGGTGGTCGAGCTCGGGCGACAGATCCTGGCGCCGGAAGAAGAGCGCGTTCGAGAGCTTCTTCTCCTGCGGCCCCGGCGGGACGAACACGACGACGTTGTCGATCGAGTCGGAGTACTTGAGCGTGTAGAGCGCCAGCTCGAGCGCCTCCCGCCGGACGACCGTGCCGCGCGCCTCGCTTGCCTTGCCCTGGAGCTTGCAGCTCTTGAGTGGGCCACAGAGCACGTACATGACGCTCTCGCTCTGGTCGTAGAGCTCGAAGTCGTTCAAGGTCTTCGCCTGCAGCGTCTTCTGGATCCCGATCGCGCGCACCGTGTTCCGCGCCTGGCCGGGGGCGCCGATGACGATCCGGTTCATCGGGTCGCCGCTCGCGAGCCGGTAGCCGCTGCCCACGTGCGTCGCGATCTGCCGCGTCCGGGCCACCGTGTTGCCGGCCGGAGGCTTCCAGCTCGACCAGGCCGGCGGCGGCTTCGGCCCCGGGCGCTCGAGCAGCACGATGAAGCCGCCGATCCCGATGCCGACCGCGGCCCCGAGCACGAGGTAGGCGATCAGGAACCGGCTGCGCGTGCTCAGACCGCGGGCCATGCCTTCTCCTGGCTCAGGTCGATCTTGGGAATCCTCAGCCTCGCCGACTCGAGGATCTCGACGAGCTCGTCGCCGAACAGCTCGCGCTTCTCGATCAGCGCCTCGGCGATCTTCTCGACGGCGCGCTTGTTGTGCGCGATCAGGGCGTAGGCGGTCACGTAGGCCTGGCCGAGCAGCTGGGCCGCGAGCGCTCGCTTGTCATGGTCGCCGAGAACCCCCGCCAGTGGGTCGGCGCCGAGAGCGCCGCCGTTGCCCGTGCGGTTCATGATCTGGAGCCCGATCTGCTCGAACCGCTCCATGATCTCGTCCCGCTTCGTCTCGGCGGCCTTCGTGGCCCGCCGGACCGTGCCGTTGGAGGCCGCGTTCAGCTCGGGCTGCTCGGGCGCCATCCCGCAGGCGCCGACCATCCAGGCTGCCCGCGCGGTCGCGCTCTGCACGTCCCCGCCGACGCCGGTCGAGTTCTCGCCGTAGAAGACCCGTTCTGCGGCCATCGCGCCGAGCGCCCAGATCAGCTGCGCGATCTCCTCCGTGCGCCAGGAGCTGAAGCGCTCTTCCTTCTCTCGCGCCTGGTGGTGGCCGAGTGCGGCCCCGCGGCGGCGGATCGAGAGCCGCGTCGACTCCGCGCCCTTCATGTAGACGTGCGCGGTGGCAGCGTGGCCGGCTTCGTGCAGCGCCACGGCACGCGTCTCCTCCGGCACGTACTCGGTCCCGACCGCGGTCCCCGACTCGACGGTCGTCATCGCCTCGACGATGTCGTCCCAGCCGAACTCGAGCCGCCCGTCGTGGTGGGCGAAGGTGAGCGCCATCGAGCAGACCTGCTCGATCATGGCCGGCGAGTACCCGTTGGTTACGCGCGAGAGCTCGTCGCGGCGCTTCTCGGTGTCGAGGTCTCCGTCGTGCGAGACCTTGGCCAGGTAGAGGTCGAAGATGTCGAGCCGGTCGCTCTTGGTGGGCGTGCGGAACCAGACATGGCGACCCATCCGGCCCGGGCGGGTCAGGGCGGGGTCGAGCATGTCCATTGGCACGTTCGTGGCGCCGATGAAGTAGATCTGGTTGCCGCTCGGCTTCGACTGCGGGATCCGCATCGAGCGCCCGCGGATCCGGCGCGGGATCACGTAGGTCGCGTCCAGGAACGTGTTGATGCGGTTCACCCAGATGCGCTTGAAGAACGGCGGGTTGTCGATCCCGTCCATCACGACCAGGAGCTGGTTGAGGGCCAGCTGGCCGCCGCCGCCGAACATGCCCGGCATCACCTGGTTGACGAGCCCGCCGATCCGCGTCACCAGCGTGTGGGGAACCGGCGGTTGGTCTGCCCGGAGCGCAAAGACGCGCTCGCGCCAGGCGCGGGACTCGAGGATCAGGTCCTCGCTCGGGTTGAGCGCGCCGTTGGGCCCGTAGAAGCAGAGGTCGTGGAAGCTCATCGGCCTGGGCGTGCTCATCCCGCCGCCGGCAGCCCCGCCGAGCGCCTGCCGGCGCATCCCGACGGCGTCGATCTCGTCGATGAAGACGATGCACTGGCCGCCCCACTTGCGCGCGAGCTTCTTCGCCTTGTGCGCCAGCCAGCGGACGATCACCGCGTCCATGCCCATGAAGGTCTGTGCGAAGCCGGAGCCGGGGATGGTCACGATCGGGCAGTTGAAGCCGGTTGCGATCGCCTTCGCGAGCATCGTCTTGCCGGTCCCCGGCGCGCCCAGGAAGAGCAGCCCGCGCTCCCGCTTGCCGCCGGCGCGCTCGAACGCCTCGCCGGACTGCCACAGCGACACGACGTGCCGCACCTCCTCCTTCGCCTCGGCCTGGCCGCGGACGTCGTCGAGCTTCACGCCCCAGTCCGCGTCGCCCGGCTCGAAGCCGCGAATCTGCGTGATCCCCATCAGCATCAGCGGCCCCATGAGGATCAGGAAGTTGAAGATGAAGAAGATGAAGAACGAGAAGAAGATCGGGATGTAGGTGGGCATCTTCCGGATCCCGTTGAGGATCCCGTGGTAGACGTCGCCCGCGGTCCCGAGCACGCTCGCATCGGCGACGCCGTACTTGAGGACCCGCACGAAGTAGATCGCGAGGATGACCAGCACCACGAACCAGGCCAGCCGATACCAGAAGCGCCAGAACCAGACCCGCCGGCGCGCGACGACGTCCTCCTCGCGCAGCTCCGGGCTGTCGATTCCGAAGAGGCTCGGCCATTTGATGAAGCGGCGGAAGAGGAGGTCGAGCCCGCCGCGGAAGGCGAAGACCGCAAGCACGGTCGACAACAACGACCAGGCGACCGACCAGCTTTCGTGCTTGTTCAGCCAGACGAAAAGGGCAGGGCTCGAGAGGACGGCGACCGCGGTTGCGGCTCGCCGCAGGGCGCGCCATTGCTCGGATAGCTCCAGTGACTGCTCGCTCGATGCGAGCCCAGGGGCAACCGGCCCAGCCGTCATTTTCGCAGTGTAGATGTCCTAAGGCGCCGCCTAGGCGGCGCCGACCCATGGAGGACGTGCGGGCTTCGCCCGCGTGGCCCTCCAACGCACGTTCTGGGAAGCTGGATCTCTTGCCTCCTCGTGTGAGTTCGTCACTAAGCTCACGTACTTCGACGTGAACGCCTCGGATCTGTTTGCCGCTGACGAAATCGAGCGGGCGCGCCGGTACCACCGTCCGCTCTACCTCGCCCTGGGAGTGGACCTCGCGCTCCGGATCGCACTGCTGGCCGTGATCGCGTTCGGGCCGCCGGGAGACTGGCTCTGGGATCTGACCTCTGGAGCCTGGTGGGCCCGCACGCTCGAGCTCACCGCACTCGTGCTCGCGGTGGTCGTCCTCGTGCGGCTGCCGCTCTCGGCCTGGCGCGGCTGGTCGTACGAGCGGCGCTGGGGCTTCTCGACCCAGTCGCTGCGCAGCTGGCTCTGGGACGTGGTCAAGGGCCTGGCGATCGGCGCCGCGATCACCGGGCTCGGGCTCGTCGCGCTGATCGGCGCCGCCCGTGCGTGGCCGGGCTGGTGGCCGCTCGTGGCCGCACCCGGAGCAGCGCTCCTGACGCTCGTGCTCAGCCTGTTCGCGCCGATCCTGTTCGAGCGCCTCTTCAACCGCTTCTGGCCGCTGCCCGACGCCGAGCTGGCCCGCGAGCTGCGCGACCTGTCCGAGCGCGCGGGCGTGCCGGTGCGCACGATGCTCGTCGCCGACGCGAGCCGGCGCACGCGCAAGCACAACGCTTACGTCTCGGGGCTCGGGCCCACGCGGAGGCTCGTCCTCTACGACACGCTGCTCGAGGACGCCTCGGTCGGAGAGCTCCGCGGCGTGGTCGCCCACGAGCTCGGGCACCGGCGCTTCCGGCACGTGGCGGCCGGGACGGCGCTCGGCATGGCCGGCTCGGTGGCGGCGGTCCTGATCCTGTGGGGGCTCCTCTCCTGGCCCTGGCTTCTCTCGGCGGCAAGTGCATCGGGGCCCGGCGATCCGCGGGTGGTGCCGCTGGTCCTGCTCGTGCTCCTGCTGCTCGAGCTCGGCGCGCTTCCGTTCGAGACCTGGGTCTCGCGCAGGTGGGAGCGGACGGCCGACCGCTTCGCGCTCGAGCTGACGGGCGACGGCGACGCGCTGGAGCAGATGCACCGCCGGCTCGCGCTCGCGAACCTCGCCGACCTCGACCCGCCCGCCGCTCCTCTATGCGCTCCTCTTCACCCATCCGACGCCGCCGGAGCGGATCGCGGCAGCCAGAATGAGCCGATGAGCCACCGCACGAGCACACGACCGCGCGCCGTCCTCTCGCGATCGCACTGACGCTGATCCTCGGCCTGATGGTGGCCGAGGTCGTCGCCGCGTTCGTCGCCGGCTCTCTCGCGCTCTTCGCCGACGCGGGCCACATGCTCACCGACGCCGCCGCGCTCGCTCTGGCTCTCGGGGCGGCGACGTACGCCGGCCGGCCCGCCCGGGGGCGCTGGACGTTCGGGTTCCGCCGGCTCGAGATTCTCGCCGCGCACGTGAACGGGATCACGCTGCTGGTCGTCGGCGTCCTGATCGTCTACGGCGCGATCCGGCGGCTCCTGAATCCGGTCGACGTGCGGGGCGGGCTCGTGCTGGCCGTCGCGCTGGCGGGGATCGCGGTCAACCTCGTCGCCGCCGCGCTGCTCGCGCGTCCGAGCCGCGAGAGCCTGAACGTCCGCGGGGCCTTCCTGCACGTGGCCACCGACCTGGCCGCCTTCGCCGGCACCGCGGTCGCGGGCGGGATCATCCTCGCGACCGGCTGGAACCGCGCCGACCCGGTCGCGAGCCTCGTCGTGGCCGGGCTGATCTTCTGGTCGAGCTGGAACCTGCTGCGCGAGTCGACGCGGATCCTGCTCGAGGTCGCGCCGAGCGAGCCGCGCGAGGTCGCCGAGGCGATGCTCGCCGTCCCGGAGGTGGTCGAGGTGCACGATCTGCACGTCTGGACTGTCGGAAGCGGCTTTCCGTCGCTCTCCGCGCACGTGCTCGTCGAGCCGGGCTCGGACTGCCACGCCATCCGCCTGCGGCTCGCGACCCTTCTCCGGGAGCGGTTCGACCTCGGCCACTCGACCCTCCAGGTCGAGCACGCGCCCGCGCGCCCGCGCGAAAGCAGCTTGCCGCTCGCCTCGCGTTAGAGGAGCTTCTCCCAGCCTGAGGCCTTGTGCCGCCGAAGCGCGCTGTGCGGCACGTGGACGGCGTCCTCAGTCGCACCCGTAGCCTCCGGCTACGAGCACTCCCTGCGTCCTTGCCACGCACCGCCCATCGCACTCCGGCGACGAAGCATCAGGCTGGAATAAGCTCCGACCGTGGCGGGGCTCGAGGGCAAGACCGCGATCGTCACCGGCGCCTCGAGCGGGATCGGTGCCGCCATCGCCCGTGCCCTGACGGGAGCAGGCGTGCGCGTCGCGGGAGGCGCCAGGAGGAGCGGGCAGCTGGAGACCGAGATCGCCCTCGAGCTCGACGTGACCGATCGGGCAAGCTGCGAGCGCTTCGTCGAGGAGGCCGCGGGAGCGCTCGGCGGGCTCGACATCCTGGTCAACAACGCCGGCCTCGGGCTCGGTCGCGAGCCCTTCGACGCGAGCAACGAGGAGGAGGAGGAGGTCGTGCTCGAGACGAACGTGCACGGTCTCCTGCGGATGACCCGGCTCTGCCTGCCGCATCTGCGCGACGGCGGGCACATCGTGAACATGGGCTCGATCGCGGGCCGCCAGGCGTACGAGAACGCTGCGGTCTACGTGGCCTCGAAGTACGCCGTGCGCGGGTTCACCTACGCGCTGCGCGAGGATCTCCTGGGCCGGCCGATCCGTCTCACCACGGTCGACCCGGGCCTGGTCGAGTCGAACTTCTCGCGCGTGCGCTTCCGCGGCGACGAGGAGAAGGCCGGCGCGGTGTACGCCAACGTCGAGCCGCTGCGCCCCGACGACGTGGCCGAGTGCGTCCTGTTCGCGCTGACGCGGCCCGCGCACGTCAACGTCGACGAGCTCGTGGTCAAGGCCCTCGCCCAGTCGAGCCCGGTTCGCATCGTCCGGGACGCCTAGTGCCCATCACGATCCTCGAGGGCTCGCACTTCTGCATCTGCGACGAGCGCGGGGACATCGACGGCGAAACGCAAGGCCTGTTCGCCGACGACACGCGCTTCCTCTCGCTGCTACGCCTGACCGTCAACGGCGAGAAGCCGCTGCTGCTCTCGTTCGGCAAGGTCGAGTACTTCTCCGCGGCCTTCTACCTGCGCAACCCGCTGGCGGGCGGGCTGCCTCAGGACTCGGTCTCGATCATCCGCCACCGCTTCGTGGGCGAGGGCATGCAGGACCGGATCGTCGTCCAGAACCAGGCGATGGAACCCCTTTCGTTCGAGCTGGCCCTCGAGCTCGCGACCGACTTCGCGGACATTCTCTCGGTCAAGGAGCACGACTTCGCGCTCGGAGATCCCGCGCGCGCGCGGCCGCTGCCGCCGCGGGTCCAGGGCCGCTACGAGGAGGAGCACAACCAGTTCGTGCTCGACGAAGCCGGGGCGGAGGTCGAGGACAGCGCGAGCACGCAGGTGATCCTGACCCAGCGCGGACAGGTCGAGGACGGCAAGGTCGTCTTCAGGCTGGAGCTGGAGCCCCGCGAGAGCTGGGAGCTGCGGCTCGACATCCTCGCCTCGATCGACGGCGACGTCATCGCGCCGCGCATTGCGGAGCGCCGCTTCGGCGAGGAGCTCACACGCGTGCGCGAGTCGCTCGCCTCCTGGCAGCTGCGGGTGCCGCAGATCCGCGCGGACTGGGACCTGATCGCGAGCTCGTTCTTCCAGTCGGTGTCGGACCTCGCCTCGCTCCGGATGCGAGGTGCCGGGCGCACAGGCCGGATGCCCGCGGCCGGAATGCCCTGGTTCATGACCGTCTTCGGGCGCGACACGATCATCACCTGCCTGCAGACGCTGCTCTTCGGGCCGGAGCTGGCGCGCACCGCGCTGGAGGTGCTCGCGGAGCTCCAGGCCCGCGAGGACAACCCCGACGTGGACGCCGAGCCGGGCAAGATCGTCCACGAGCTACGCGCGGGGAAGGCCGCGAAGAACTGGTTCCGCACCTACTACGGCACCGCCGACGCAACGCCGCTCTACCTCGTGCTGCTCTCGGAGGTCTGGCGCTGGACCGACGACTCGTCGTTCGTCCGCTCGCTGAAGGACCCGGCGCTGAAGGCGCTCGCCTGGATCGACGAGTACGGCGACCGTGACGGCGACGGCTTCGTCGAGTACGAGCGGAGGACTCCCCGCGGGCTCGAGAACCAGTCGTGGAAGGACTCCGGCGACTCGCAGCGCTTCCACGACGGGTCGATCGCCCGGGCCCCGATCGCTCCCGTGGAGGTGCAGGGGTACGTCTACGACGCGAAGCTGCGTACGGCCGAGCTCGCCCGCGAGGTCTGGCGCGACCGCCCTCTCGCGGACCGGCTCGAGCGGGAGGCCGAAGAGCTCAAGCGAGCTTTCAACGACAAGTTCTGGACCGATGCCCACGGCGGCCACTACGTCCTCGCCCTCGACGGCGAGAAGCGGCAGGTCGACTCGCTCTGCTCGAACGTCGGGCACCTGCTCTGGAGCGGGATCGTCCCGCAGGAGCGGGTGGACGCCGTCGTCGACGCCCTGATGGGCGAGGAGCTCTGGTCGGGTTGGGGCGTGCGGACGATGTCGACCGGCGACGCCGGCTACAACCCGCTCTCGTACCACAACGGCACGGTCTGGCCCCACGACAACTCCCTGATCGCGCACGGGCTCGCGCGACAGGCGCGCTGGCCGGAGGCGCAGCGGATCGTCCGCCGCATGCTCGGCGCCTCGCAGCACTTCGGCTTCCAGCTACCCGAGGTCTTTGCCGGCCTCCCACGCTCCGAGACTCCGTTTCCGATCGCCTACCCGACCGCGGCGCGGCCGCAGGCGTGGGCGGCGGGCACGCCGGTGCTCCTGCTTCAGGTGCTCCTCGGGCTGGAGCCCGACCGGCGCCGGCACCGGCTCGAGACGCTCGCGCCCGAGGAGCTGCCGTCGTGGGCGGGCCGATCGTTGCGCCTCACCGGGCTGCGCGCGTTCGATCGCCAGTGGGACGTGCGCGTCGACCACGGTCACGTCACAGTGGACGAGGCATGAACGTCGCTCTCCTCCGGCTCGCTCCCGCGGGGGAAACCAGGTTTCCCCCGCGGGCCCCCTTCTTAGAGTCCACCGTGGGGGAACCTCCCGGTTTCCCCACACCCCTTCCCCCCGCTCATGGGGCAAAGTGCGCCCCATGAGCGACCAACAGCCGCTCCGCATCGCGATCCTGAGCCCGCCGTGGTTCCCGGTTCCGCCCACTGGCTACGGCGGGATCGAGTGGATCGTGTCGCTCCTGGCCGACGGGCTGACCGACGAGGGCCACGAGGTGACGATCTTCGCCTCCGGCGACTCGCGCTCGAGGGCGACGCTCGCCTGGGTCTACGAGCACGCCCCCAGCGAGCTGATCGGTCGGAGCCTCCCCGAAATGCGGCACACCCTGCTCGCCTACGAGCGCGCCGCCGAGTTCGACGTCATCAACGACCACACCGGGCCGCTCGGCGCGGTGCTCGGCGGGCTCGTCGAGACGCCGGTCGTGCACACGGTGCACGGGCCGCTCGACGGCGACCCCGGGCAGGTCTACGAGTCGATCGGGCGCGTCGCGCCGAAGGTCGGCCTGATCTCGCTCTCGCTGAACCAGCGCCTGCCGAAGCCGGATCTCAACTGGGTCGCCAACATTCCCAACGCGCTCGACCTCGAGCACTACCCGTGCCAGCCGCACCGCGGCGACTACCTGCTCTTCGTCGGGCGCATGAACCACGAGAAGGGCGCGCACCGGGCGATCGCGGTCGCAATGGAGCTGGGGCTGCCGCTGAAGCTCGCCGGCAAGGTGCGCGAGGCCAAGGAACAGGAGTACTTTGCGGAGTTCGTGGAGCCGCACCTCGGCAGGAACGGGATCGAGTACCTCGGCGAGGTCAACCACGGCGTGAAGGTGGAGCTGCTCCAGGACGCCCGTGCGACGCTGTTCCCGATCGAGTGGGAGGAGCCGTTCGGGCTCGTCATGATCGAGTCGATGGCGTGCGGCACACCGGTGATCGCGACCCGGTACGGCGCCGTGCCGGAAGTAATCGACCAGGGCCAGGGCGGGGTGATCGTCGACGATTACCGCCAGATTCCCGAGGCTCTCGAGCAGGCGGACGCGATCGACCCCCTCGATTGCCGGCGCTTCGCGGAAGAGCATTTCGCGCCGGAGCGCATGGTCGGCGACTATGTGCGGGCGTACCGGGAGGCCGTCGCCGCGTGAGGGTCGCGGCCGTTCTGGCCGTGGCGCTGGCCCTCGGGGCCGGGGGAGCCGCGGCGCGGGTCTCGCCGCCGAGCTACGCGCTCCCGTCCTGGTCGCCGGACGGGCAGAACCTCGCGTTCGCCTCGGCGAGCGGTCCTCGGGGCGCGGTCGTCACCGCCGCCGCGGCCGGAGGCTCGCTGCGCCGGCTGTCGCTGACCGGCGCGCTCTCGCAGGTCGTCTGGTCGCCGCGCGGCCGCCGGATCGCCTACGGGTCGCATGGGAAGGTGTTCGTGATCCGGAACGACGGCAAGCAGCGCCACGCCGTCGGAAACGGGGTCGAGGCAGCCTGGGCTCCCGACGGCAGCCGCCTCGCCTTCGTCCAGAGCGCCCTCGGCGGCCCGGTCGTGAGCGTCGACGTCAGCGGCTCCGGCCGGAAGAGGCTCACGAGCGGGCGCTTCGACCACGGGCCGGCGTGGTCTCCGGACGGGAGCCGGATCGCGTTCTCGCGTGCGACCGCGATCGGCGGGCTCGAGAGCATCTACCTCGTCGAGGCGGACGGCACCGGCCTGCGCGCGCTCGGGCCGCAGGGATCGTCGCCGTCGTGGTCGCCCGACGGCCGCTCGCTCGCGTTCTGGCAGCGGAACCAGGAGGGAGTCGTGCTGGCGGTCTTCAGCTTCGCCGACTCCCAGGTGCGGCGGGTGACGAGGACGTTCGCCGCCTACAGCCGGGCGGCTCGCTGGTCGCCGGACGGCTCGCGCCTGCTCTTGACGGTGTGCGGGGCCTTCGGCGCATGCCGCCTCGACGTGGCCACGGCCGACGGGAGCGCGGTGACCCGGCTCGGCCCGGGCAGCGATCCGGCCTGGTCGCCGGACGGCTCCAAGATCGCGTTCGTCCAGCGCCGCCTCTGCCGCGGCTGGAGCGTGTTCACCGCGCGGGCCGACGGAACCGGCCTCCGCCGGATCACTCCGTGCCGCTAGTGTCGGCCGCCGGAAGGGTCACGACACGGCCTCGAGCACCGGCTCGACCGCCGCAGGCCCCTCCTCGCGGCGGCGCAGGTGGCGAACGCTGGGAACGCAGAGCGCTGCGATCGTCGAGGCGGTGCCGAGCACTCCGGCCAGCCAGAGTGCCTGCGTGAGCCCGATCGCGTCGGCGGTCGGGCCCGCGAGCGAGAGCCCGAGGGGTATGAAGACGATCGAGCCGAGTGCGTCGTACGCCGAGACGCGGGAGAGCTTCGCGAGCGGGATGTGCTCCTGCAACGCCGTCGCCCAGGTGATGCTGAAGATCTCCAGCCCCATGCCGGCCACGAAGTAGCCGGCCGCGATCACCGGCGTCGAGCGCAGGCTGGCGAGGAAGAAGATGGGTAGCGCCGCCGGCAGGAAGGCACCCATGCCGGCGAGCAGGAGGCGCTTCGGTCGGTAGCGCAGCATCAAGAGCCCGCCGACCAGCAGCCCGGCCCCTTGGCAGGCGAGGATGAGGCCCCACGAGGCTGCGCCGCCGAGGTACTGCTTCGCCACGAGCGGGCCGAGCACCATCGTGGCGCCCATCCACACGGTGTTGCCGACGGCCGCCGCGGCGACGACCGCCCACAGCCAGGTGCGCGACGTGAACTCGCTCCAGCCCTCGGCCAGCTCGCGCAGCACGCTCGGCGCCTGCAGGCGCGTGGCCCGGCGTAGCCGCATCGCCGCCAGCACGGCCGCGCTCGCCGCGTACGTGGCGCCGTCGAAGGCCAGCGCCCAGCCCGGGCCGGCGGTCGCCACGAGCACGCCGCCGAGCGCGGCGCCGAAGATGTTCGTGCCGTTCTTCGTCATCCCGAGGAGGGCATTTGCCTGCTGGAGCAGTCCCGGGCGCACCGTCTCGGGCACGAGCCCCTGCGAGGCGGGGAAGAAGAAGGCCATCGAGATCCCCCGTGCCACCTGGAGCACGATCAGCTGCCAGAGCTCTGCATGGTGGGTCAGGATCAGGACCGCGATCGCCCCCTGGGCGGCGGCGCTGAGGAGGTTGGACCCGACCATCACCAGGTGACGCGGGAGCCGGTCCGCGAAGACGCCGCCGAAGAGGACGAGCAGGAGCTGCGGCACCCACATCGCGGTCAGGACCAGGCCGAGATCGGTCTTCGACCCGGTCAGGTCGAGGACGGCGAACGCGAGCGCGATCGGCGCCACGGCCGACCCGAGGAGGGAGACGAGCTGACCCGTGAAGAGGAGCCGGAACTCGCGCTCGGCAAGCGGCCCCAGCGGGCCGGAGTCACGCAGCTTCAGCGCGCTTCTCCCAGTATCGCTTCAGCCCGGCATACGACTGCCAGAACGGCATCGCCCGGTCGTACGACTCGCGGTCGGGGCCGAGCTCGGCGCCAGCCAGCTCTCCGAACTCCTCCTCGCTCGCGCCCTGGCCGACCCAGGCCGACCAGCGCTCGAGCCGCTCTCGCAGGTCCTGCAGATGGCGCTCCGGGTCCTCGGCGACGCCGAAATGGATCAGCGCGAGCCGCTCGGGCGCGCGCTGCAGGATCGCGTCGATCGTCGCTCCCCAGGCCTCGAGGTCGATCTCCGGCGGCGGTGTCGGCGGCAGCACGGCGCTGTTGGGAAGGATGCGCACCCCGGCCGCGTCGCCGGCATAGAGCGTCCCATCGCCTGCCAGGTAGCAGACGTGGTGAGAAGCGTGGCCGGGGGAGGGGAAGCACTCGAGACCGACGACCTTCTCTCCGGCCACGACCAGGTTCTCCTCCGGTACCGGCGCCAGCTCGCCCCAGAGCGTGTCGAACTCCTCTCCGTAGAGCCGCCGCGCGCTGGCTTCCAGGCGCGAGGGGTCGGCCAGGTGCGGGGCGCCGATCGCGGAGACGTGCACCGTCAGCCCGGGATGCTCCCGCACGAGCACCCCGGCGGCGCCGGCATGGTCGAGGTGGATGTGCGAGAGCAGGAGGTGGCGCAGATCGCACAGCGCGAGGCCGCGATCGGCCAGGCGCGCCTTCAGCTCGCCCACGCAGGTGGTGGGCCCGCAGTCGAAGAGCGCGGGCCCGTCCTCGGTCTCGACGAGGTACGAGCCGATCACGCGCTCGCGGCCGAGATGGCGCAGATCTAGCGGTTCCGGCGGCATCCGGAAGATCGTAGCGAGGGGCGGGACGCGGTCCCGCCCCTCGCGGAGAGCTACGAGCTCGAGCGGCGCCTCGCGACGAGCAGAGCAGCGCCGGCGAGCGCGAGCGCGCCCGGAATCCCGATCCCGGCGAGCAGCCCGAGGTTGCTTCCGGACGAGCCCGATGGCGGCGAGGCCGTCTTGGGCGCGGCCTTCGGCAGGCCCGCGCTGACGAGCAGACGCTTGAGTGCGTCTCCTGCCGGGTACCAGCCGCCGGTAACCCTCGAGTCGAAGATCCGCTGGCCGGGCCTCATATACGTCACGGCCCCGCCGGCGGCATAGGGATAGAGGTCCTGGACGAGGCGGACAGGCGTCGGAGATCCGTCGGGGACCACGTAGTGGATCGTGTAACGGGGCCCGAGCTTCCCTTGCGGCCGGGCGCTCAGCATCGGGCTCGGGCTCTGGCCGAAGGCTGCAGGGAAGAAGCCGGCGTACTCGGTCAGGCGGCTCGAGTCGCCCATGCCCTCGAACGCGAGCGCCTTGCTCAATCCGGGCCCCGTGATCGAGGCCGCGGAGGGGCCCTTGGCGAGCGCGGCAGGGGCGAGCAGCGCGGCGGCGGCGAGCACGAACAGCAGGCGTTTCATCGGCGAGCTCCTTTTCGAGAGGTCGCCGTACCTACACCGGCTGCGAGCCTCAGGTTCCGGCGGTCGCCGCCGAGCGAACCAGCGCGGCCTCGAGATCGGCGATCAGATCGTCTGCCGACTCGATTCCGACCGAGAGCCGCACGAGGTTGCCGGGGGCGGCGAAGGGAGCGTCGGCCGTGGACGCGTGCGTCATCCGCGCCGGGTGCTCGATCAGGCTCTCGACGCCGCCGAGGCTCTCCGCGAGCCACCAGATCTTGGTTCGGCCGCAGATCGCGACCGCTTCCTCCTCCGATTCTGCGAGGAACGAGATCATGCCGCCGAAGTCGCTCATCTGCCGCGCCGCGAGCTCGTGGCCGGGATGCGATTCGAGCCCGGGGTAGAGCACCTTCTCCACCTTCGGGTGCCCGTCGAGGAACTCGGCGATCGCCCGGGCGTTCTCGCAGTGCTTCTGCATCCGCACCGCCAGCGTCTTCAGCCCCCGCAGCACGAGCCACGAGTCGAACGGGCCCGGCACCGCCCCCAGCGACTTCTGCAGGAAGTAGAGGCGCTCCGCGACCGTCGGGTCGTTGGTGGCGGCGAAGCCGCCGATCAGGTCGGAGTGGCCGCCGAGGTACTTGGTCGTCGAATGCAGCACGAGGTCGGCGCCCAGGTCGAGCGGTCGCTGGAGGTAGGGCGTGGCGAAGGTGTTGTCCACCACGAGCAGCGCTCCGACGGCGTGGGCCGCTTCCGCGGCCGCGTGGATGTCGACCAGGTTCAGGAGCGGGTTCGTCGGCGTCTCGAGCCAGACCAGCCGGGTGCGCTCGTCGATCCGCTCCGGGATCTCGGCGCCGGGGACGAAGTCGAACTCGTAGCCCTTCGGCCCGTAGACCTGGGAGAACATCCGGTAGACGCCGCCGTAGACGTCGTTGACGCAGACCACCCGCTCGCCCGGGTTGACGAGGTGCATGACGGTCGTGGTCGCGCCCAGGCCGGAGGAGAAGGCGACCCCGTGCTCGGCCCCCTCGAGCGAGGCGAGGCAGATCTGCAGCGCGGTGCGCGTCGGGTTGCCGGAGCGCGAATAGTCGTAGCCCTTGTGCTCGCCGACCGCCTCCTGCACGAAGGTCGAGGTCTGGTAGATCGGCACCGTGGCCGCGCCGGTGGCCGGGTCCGGCTCCTGCCCCTGGTGGATCGCTCGGGTCTCGAAGTCCACGGCGCGATTCTAGTAGCAGCCTGTCAGGCCGCTTCCGGCAAGGCCTCGTCGGAGCGCGGCTCGTCGGCGTGCGCCGGCCGTGCGGAGCGGCGCGCGAGCACGTTGCTCGCGACGAGCGCGGCGATCGTCAGCGCCGCACCGCCGAGCTCGACCAGGTTAGGCCGGTAGCCGCGTGCGATCTCGATCGCGAAGGTCGTGACCGGGATGAGGTTGCCGAACAGCACGGCGTTCTGGGGACCGATCAGCCCGATCGCTGCGTTCCAGGTGAGGACCGCCATGAAGGCGCCCGGGATGGTGAGGTAGGCGATCTGCGGCGTGATCGACCAGACCTCGTGTCCGGACGGTGCCGACACGAGCCCGGAGCCGAGCGCGACCGCGGTCGCGGCGGCGATCGAGACCCAGCCGAGCGCTGCGGTGAGCGCCGTGTAGCGGAGGGGCGAGAACTCGGGGAACTCTGCGGCCCCGAGCCCGTAGAGGACGAAGCTGAAGACGGCGCCGAGGACGAGCGCGTCGCCCCAGCCGATCGAGCCGTCGACGATCGAGGCAGGGCTGCCGCCGCTGATCACGAGCGCGACGCCCGTCAGCGCAAGCCCCAGGAGGACGAAGGTCGCGGTCGAGGGCGCGACGCGCGTCCGTCTCCAGAGAACGAGTGCGGTCAGCAGCGGTCCCAGCGCGACGATGAGCGAGGCGCTCTGGGGTCGCGCATGGGCGAGCCCGGTGTACGCGAGCAGGTTGAAGCCGGCGAACCCGATCGTGCCGAGCCAGAAGAGGCGGACGCCCTTGCCCTCGAGGCGAAACGCCCGTCGCCCCTCGAGGGCCGCCAGCACGATCAGCCAGAGCGACGCGGCGAGCGCGTAGCGGATCGTCGTCAGCGGGAACGCGTTGACGCTGCCGAGCGCCGACTTGCCTACGACGAACTGGCCGCCCCAGGCAACCGCGGTGGTGGTCGCGAAGAGCGCGCCGAGTCCCGCCGTTCTCGTCCCCATACGTGGGTGAACGAGTGGCCGCGTGAGGTATTTCGCGGTCTAGAGAGACCTGGCGCCGTCAGGCGACGGCGACTACCCGCTCTTCGCCCGCGCCGCGGTACTCGGCCCCGAGCTTCTCCTCGAGCGTCCGCTCGAGGTCACCGCTCTGCGCCAGCTCCTCGACGATGTCGGCGCCGCCGACCAGCTCGCCGCGGACGAAGACCTGCGGGATCGTCGGCCAGCCGGACACGGCCGTGAGCTCCTGGCGGATCTGGGGGTCGGGCAGGATGTCGACGGCGGTCACCGGGGCCCCGGCCGAGCGCAGTGCATCGAGCGCGCGCTGCGAGTTGCCGCACATCACGAACTGGGGCGTCCCTTTCATGAACAGCGCCACGTCCTCCGTCTCGATGATCTGCTTGATCTGGCTCTGAATCTCGCTCACCCTGCTCCTCTCGTCTTGATCCTCAACTCGTGAATGGTGCCATCGGCGAGTGGGGCCGCGAGCGCGTCGTAGACGAGCCGGTGCTGCTCGACCAGCGAGAGGCCGTCGAACCGCGGGCTCGCGAGCGTCACCTGGAAGTGGTCGCCGCCGCCGGTGCGGTCGGCCACCGCCAGCTCCTCGGCCTCGGGAAACGCGTCTCGAAGAAGGTCTTCGAGCCGCTCGGTCACCGAGAGTTCTTCCGTCCGTGCGCGAGGTACTCGAGCAGGTCGGAGCGCGTCAGCATGCCCGGTCGGCTTCCCGTCGGCGGCGACGACGACCGCCGGGCTGCCGCCGCTCAGCGCGCTGAAGACCTCGTCGACGGACTCGACGGCTTCGACCGCCGCAAGGGGCGGCTGCATCGCGGCCGCGACCTCCTCGTTGAGGGAGTCGGGGTTACGGAAGATCAGGTCGAGCAGCCCGCGCTCCTGCAGCGAGCCGACCACGTCGGCCAACGAGCCGGCCGAGCCATGGCGCATCACGGGCAGCTGCGAGATCGAGTACTGCTGCATCAGGTCGATTGCCTGGCCTACCTTCTGGTGCGACTCGATCGTCACCAGCTCCGGCAGTTCGGGGGCGTCCCGGTGCTTGAAGAAGAGCACTTCGGCCACCTTTGGCGACGGCTCGTCGTGCCGCTCGAGGAAGCCGAGCTCCATCAGGTAGTTGTCGTCGAAGAACTTCGAGAGATAGGAGCGGCCGCCGTCGGGGAAGAGCGTGACCACGGTCTTGCCCGCCCCGAGCTCCTTCGCGATCTCGATCGCCGCCCAGGCCGCGGTTCCGCCGGATCCGCCCACGAGCAGGCCCTCTTCGCGGGCGAGCCTCCGCGCGGTCAGGAACGACTCGCGGTCGCCGACGGTCACCCAGCGGTCGACGACCGACGGGTCGAACGTCTCCGGATAGAAGTCCTCGCCGATCCCCTCGACCAGGTACGGGTGCTGCTTCTCCGGGCCCGAGGTGTAGATCGAGCCTTCGGGGTCGGCGCCGACGATCATCAGATCGGGGTTCTGCGACTTCAGGTAGTGGGCGGTACCGGTGATCGTGCCGCCGGTGCCGACCGCGATCACTAGCGCATCGAGCTCGCCGCCGGTCTGCTCCCAGATCTCGGGCCCGGTCGTCTCGTAATGGGAGCGCGGGTTGTCGGGGTTGCGGTACTGGTCGGGCTTGTACGCGCCGGGGATCTCCTCTGCGAGCCGGTCGGAGACCGAGTAGTAGCTCTCGGGCGACTCCGGCTCGACGGCGTAGGGGCAGACGATCACCTCGGCCCCGAAGGCCTTCAGCAGCGAGATCTTCTCCCGGCTCATCTTGTCGGGCATCGTGAAGATGCAGCGGTAGCCCTTGAGTGCGGCCACGATCGCGAGGCCGGTACCGGTGTTGCCGGAGGTCGGCTCGACGATCGTCCCGCCCGGCTTCAGCTTTCCCTCGCGCTCGGCCGCCTCGAGCATCGTGATCGCAATCCGGTCCTTGATCGAGCCGCCGGGGTTGAGGAACTCGAGCTTCCCGAGAACCGCCGCAGCACCCTCCGGAACGACGTTCTGGAGCCGCACGAGGGGCGTCCCGCCGACCAGCTCGAGCAGCGTCGGATACTCGCGCGCCATCGCTGCCAAGCGTAATCGGTTGCCCCGGACTAAGCAGCCGCGTGGGCCGTCTCGCCCTCTCCGACGGGAGCCTCGGTCCCCCGCAGCAGCACGAAGGCGACGACCGCGCCCACGAGCGAGATGGCGGCGAGCGCCCAGAACGCGTGCTGGTAGCCCGAGGTGAACGCCTCGGCCGGCGTGTGGCCTGTCTTCAGCAGTGACTTGGCCTGCGAGGTGAAGATCGTCGAGGCGAGCGCCACGCCGATCGCGCCGCCGATCTGCTGGTTGGTATTGATCAGCCCCGAAGCGAGCCCGGCTTCCTGGTGCGAGACCTGGGCTAACGCTGCGATTGTGACGGGGACGAACGCGAACGCCAGACCGAGCGCGAACGTGAGGTAGGCCGGCAGGAGATCGGGCCAGTAGTGCCCGTCCACGGGAATCTGCGTGTACCAGACGAGCGAGCCGGCCAGCACGAGCATCCCGATCACTATGACCGGCATCGGGCTGTAGCGGGTGGCCAGCGCCTGCGCGACGCCGGCCCAGATCACCGTCGTGCCCGCGGTCGCGAGGAACGTGACCCCGGTCTTGAGCGCCGACCAGCCCAGCACCTGTTGCACGTACAGCGTCAGGACGAAGAAGTTCGCGAAGATCACGGCGCCCAGGAGGAAGCCGGCGACGTTGGCCCCCAGCAGCGACCGGATCCGGAAGATCGAGAGCGGCACGAGCGGCGCGGACGAGCGAGACTCGATCACGAGCGAGATCAGGACGAGCGCCGCGGACGCGATCAGCAGCAGGATGGTCCGCGCCGAGCCCCAGCCCACGTCGGGCGCCTTCGAGATGGCGTAGACGAAGATGGCCAGGCTGCTCGTGATCGTCACCGCGCCGGCAGCGTCGAAGCGGCGATGGCCGAGGTCGGCGGTGCTCTCCGGGACGAACCTGAACGTGAGCAGCAGCACGACCAGGCCGACGGGCACGTTGACCCAGAAGATCCACTCCCAGCCCAGATACTTGACCAGGATGCCGCCGAAGAGGACGCCCGCGGCGGCGCCGGAGCCGCCGAGCGCGCCCCAGATGCCGAGCGCCTTGTTCCGCTCGGCTCCCTCGCGGAACGTGGTGGTCACGATCGACAGCGCGGCGGGCGAGATGATGGCGGCGCCGAGGCCCTGAACCGCTCGCGCGCCGATCAGCACCCCAGCGCTGTTCGCGAGGCCGCAAACGAGCGAGGCGGACGTGAAGAGGACGAGGCCCACGACGAAGATCCGCCGTCGTCCGAGCAGGTCCGCCATCCGGCCCCCGAGAAGGAGGAACCCGCCGAAGGTGATCGCGTACGCCGTGATGACCCACTGGACCGTCTTCTCCGGAATATGAAGGTCGACCTCGATGGAGGGGATCGCGACGTTGACGATCGCGACGTCGAGGATGGTCATGAAGAACGCGGCGCCCACAACTGCGAGGGTCAGCCAGCGGCGGTCGAATCCAGATGACATCTGCCTCCCTTGGGTCGGTGCACTGGGGAACGACGGGTGTCGCCGACGCATTCCGGTCCCCGCGGGCCGGCGACGCTCGCGGCAGGGTAGCGCTGTTTCGCGACAAAGGCGTCACACACACACGCGCCCGTCGCCGCTACGCTCGATGCGGGGGAAACGACGCGGGGTCCCCCGGGGAAAAGATCGGCGCGTTTGCGCCGGCCGGCCGCGCGGGGCGACCGTTCTGTTTGGAGCGCGGCTCGATTTCGAGGATGATCCGCAACGGTGCCTGGCGACTACGGGCAGGGTGGGATCGAGAAGCCGGGCGGTCCGCGCTGCCCGAGCCGTGACTCCGCGGCTCGGATCACGCTGCGGCTGACGTCTCTGGCCGCGCTCGTCGCGCTGGCCGGAGCGGCCGCGGCCGTGAGCGTCGGGGCGGGAAGCGGCGGCCCCAGCTGCGCGCGGCCCAAGCTCGATGCCGCCTACTCCACCGAGGTCAACGACACCCTTGCCGCGCACCAGGACCTCTGGGGAAACGAGCTGCTCCGCTCCCCCGACGGGCCGACGTACGCCGGAGTCCGCCGGTACCTCCACCCACTGATGCTCGTGGGGCGACCGGCAGGGCTCCGCCCGAGCAGGTTGACCGACTCCGGCGTCTACTACCTCCCCTTCGGCATCCCGAACGGGCCGAGCGGCGCAGGAACGGTGCAGCTGCACGTCGCCGACGGGAGCCAGATCGTCTCGCGCATGGCGAGTGGGTCGCGGCTCTCCATCGACGTCGGTGCGAGCGGGCACGAGCGGTACGGGTCGTGTCTCGCCCGGCTCCCACTCCCGCATCTGCGCGGCGGCTACCTGCCGATCCTGGAGACGAGCTACGTCGACTCGGACGGCGTCCGCTACCGGCAGGAGTCGTTCGCCACGCGCCTCCCACGCTCACGGGCGCTCGTCAGCTTCATCCGGCTGCACGTCGATCCGCGCCGCTCGGACGCGCGGAGGGCATACGTCCGCTTCACGCCGTCGGGCGGCTTCCGGCGCGCCACGCGGGCGCGTCTCCTGTTCAGCCGCGGTGGGAAGCTGCATCGCTCGTCGCTCGTCTACGCCACGAGAGGAAAGCGGCCGCGCACCGTCTACGTGGCCTGGCTCGACCGCCCCGTACGGCCGACACCGTTCCGGCTGAACAGCGCGACCTACAAACGGGCGAGGCGCTCGGTGAGCACCTACTGGGCTCGTCGCGTCGCCGCCGGAGCGACCTTTCGCGTGCCTGAGAGGCGGGTCATGAACGCCGAGCGGAACCTCGTCATCCAGAACCTGCTCATGTCGTGGCGTTACAGCCTCGGCAACTCGTACGAGCGCTTTTCCTGGGAGCTCATGGACGTGGCCGAGGTGATGGGCGACTACGGCTACCCCGCGGTGGAGCGGGCGATCCTCGGGGCCTCGCTCCACTCGCACAGCTACTTTCCGAACCGGGCCGCCGGCGAGCGGATGACCACGGCCGCCCACTTCTACCGCCGCTTCCGCTATCCCGGCTACGTCAGGCGCGTCACACCGCTCTTCCGCCGGTACCTGGCGGCCTTTCAGCGCCAGCTCGACGCGAGCCCCTACAGCCTCCTCGGGAAGGAGCGCTTCGGCGCCGACATCCTCCAGCCGGTCTACGGCCTGCACGCGCAGGCTCTCGCGCTGCAGGGCCTGCGCGCGATGGCGGCCACCTGGGAGCAGACCGGCCACCCATTGCTGGCGGATGAGGCTGCGCAGCTGGCTGGACGCCTCGACGCGGGCCTGAGGGCGGCGGTGCGCTCGTCCGAGACCCAGCTCCCGGACGGATCGCTCTTCGTCCCGATCTCGCTGCTCGACCCCTCGGAGAAGCCCTACGACTCGTTGACCGCCTGGAAGCGCGGCAGCTACTGGAACCTGGTCATGCCCTACGTGCTCGCCTCCGGGTTCTTCCGCCCGGGGAGCCGCGAGGCCCAGGGGATCCTCCGGTACATGTTCAACCACGGCTCGCGCCTCCTGGGGCTGGTGCGCTTCCAGCCGCACACCGGGGTTCGCAACCCCGGCTACCAGTTGCCGGGCTCCGACGATGTCTACGGAACGGGCGTCGTCCGGTTCCTGGCCGACAACGACCTGCCGGACCAGCTCGACCTCAGCCTCTACGGAAAGCTCGGCGCCGGCATGACCCCGGGCACCTTCGTCGCGGGCGAGGGCTCCACGATCGCCGCGGCTCGGCACCAGTACTACCGCTACATGCACCGACCGCCGAACAGCGGCAGCAACGCGTTCTTCCTCGAGGCGCTGCGGCTCACGCTCGTGCACGAGACCACCGACGGGCTCGGCGATCCCCGCGGTCTCGAGCTCGCCTACGCGACGCCGCGCGCCTGGCTGCGCACCGGGCGGATCGTCGTGCGCCGGGCGCCGACGAGCTTCGGCCGCCTCTCCTACTCGATCGACGCGCGCAAGCCGGCCATCCACGTCCGCGTGAGCGTGCCGCGCCGCTCCCCGCCCGCGGAGCTCCGGCTCCGGCTCCGCCTACCGGACGGCAAGCGGATCACGAGCGTCTCGCTCGCCGGCAAGCCGTTCGCCCGCTTCGATCCCAAGACCGGGACGATCGACCTGTCCGGGCTGACCGGTCACCTCGAGCTGACCGTCGACCGCGGCTAGGGCAGCTGCCAGAACGCACCGCGCAGGCCCACGCGGTCGAGGATGGCCTGCGACTCGTCGCGCGTTCGCGGCCGCCAGTCGGGCGCCAGGCGGTCGCTCCACCAGGCGTGGGCGAGCTCGCACAGCTTCTCCGAGCTGATCGTCTCGCCCGGCTCTCGGCCGCCGGCCTCGAGCCAGCGCGCCACGTGCTCTTCCGACCGGAAGAGGTTCATCGTGCTTCAGGTGAAGACGATGTCGTCCCACCAGCTGCCGCGCGGGCACGACCACGTGGAACACGGCGTCCGCCGGTTCCGGCCGCCGGTCGACCACGTCGATCTCGATCGGCTCGCCGCAGTCGGGGCAGAGCTCGAGATGTGGCCGTCGACGCCGAGCGCGGCGGGGATCCCGAAGGCGTCCCAGCCGCAGTTGGCGAACCAGGATCGCCCGCCTGCCTCGACGCGGTGCGGGGTCGGCACCGCCGAGAACGGGTTCACCATCCTGATCTCCGCAGTGCCGGGCTCGAGCACGAGCATGTGCGCCTCGTGCAGGCGCGTCAGGGCGGCCTCGGTCGTCCCCAGCTCCGCCGCGGTCGGCGCCCGCCCCAGCTCGACGAAACGCTCGTAGACGAGGTTTCGCAGCTCGAGGTCGTCCATCAGTGCCGGAAGTGCCGCCGGTTCGTGAAGATCATGGTCGCCCCCGCGCTCTCGACGGCGCCGACCACCTCCGCGTCGCGCTTTGAGCCGCCCGGCTGGATGATGCCCGTCACCCCGGCGCCGAGTGCCAGCTGCGGGCCGTCGGGGAACGGGAAGAACGCGTCCGAGGCCAGGACCGCCCCGGCCAGCTCGTGGCCGTGCTCGCGTGCCTTCTCGAGCGCGAGCCGGACCGCGTCCACGCGGCTCATCTGGCCCGCGCCGATCCCGATCGTCTGCAGGTCGTGGGCGAGCACGATCGCGTTCGAGGAGGCGTGCTTGCAGACGCGCCAGGCGAAGAGGAGGTCGCCCCAGGCCATCTCGCTCGGTGCGCCGCACACGACCTGCATGCCGTCGCGGTCGTCGATGTCCCAGTCGCGCTCCTGGAGGAGCAGCCCGCCGAGGACGCGCTTGTAGTCGCGCTCGCCCGGGTTCGAGAGCCGGCGCTCACGGTCCTCGAGGATGCGCGTCGTCGGCTTGCGCTGCAGCAGCTCCAGCGCCTTCTCGTCGTAGCCGGGCGCGAACAGCACCTCGACGAACTGCCCGGCGAGCTTCTCGCCGAGCGCCTCGCTGACGGGGCGGTTGAGGACGACCACGCCCCCGTAGGCCGAGAGCGGATCGGCCCGGTGAGCTCGCTCGTAGGCCTGTTCGATCGAGCCGGCGACGGCGACCCCGCACGGGTTCGCGTGCTTGACGATCACGCAGCAGGGGAGCTCGAACTCCCGCGCCACCAGGCGCGCCGCCGAGAGGTCGTTGAGGTTGTTGAACGAGAGCTCGCGCCCGTGCCGCTGGTCGACCATCGAGAGCAGGTGCCGGCGCGCCCCCCGCTCGGAGTAGTACGCGGCCCGTTGGTGCGGGTTCTCTCCGTAGGCGAGCTCGAGCTCCTTGTCGAAGCCGGGCATGAACGACTCGGGGAAGACCTCCGGCGCGGTGAACCAGTTCGCGATCGCCGCCTCGTAGGTTGCCGTGACGGCGAAGGTCTCGGCGGCCAGCCGCCGCCGCGTCTCGAGCGACAGCTCGCCGCGGGCGCGCAGCTCGACGAGGATCTCGTCGTAGCGTGCCGCGCTCGCGACCGGGGCCACGTGGGCGAAGTTCTTCGCCGCCGCGCGCAGCATCGCCGGCCCGCCGATGTCGATCATCTCGACCGCGTCCTGCTCGCCGACCGCGCGCCTCGAGACGACGTCCTCGAACGGGTAGAGGTTGACGCAGACGAGGTCGAACGGCTCGATCGCGTGGTCCTCGAGCGCGGCGCGGTCGTCGGCTCGGTCGCGGCGGGCGAGGATCGCCGCGTGGATGCGCGGGTGCAGCGTCTTCACACGGCCGCCGAGCAGCTCGGGCGTCTCGGTCAGGTCCTCCACCGGCGTGACCGCGACGCCGACCTTCTGCAGGAAGGCGGCGGTGCCGCCGCTGGCCACGAGCTCCACCCCGAGCTGCGCCAGCCCGCGGGCGAACGGCTCCAGGCCTTCCTTGTCGTAGACCGAGATCAGCGCGCGCTTGATCACGAGATCAGCTCGCGGACGACGCGCGGCAGGAGCCGGTGCTCGACCGCCTGGACGCGGGCCCGAAGGCTCGAGGCGTCGTCACCTGCGAGAACCGGCACCGGCTCGGCGGCGATCACGGGGCCGCTGTCCACGCCCTCGTCGACGTAGTGGACGGTGGCGGCTGTCTCGGGCACGCCGGCCTCGAGCACGTCCTCGATCGGCCGCGCGCCGGGGAAGTCGGGCAGCGGCGCCGAGTGCGTGTTCACCACGCGGCCAGGAAACCGCTCGAGGAAGCAGGGGCGGAGCAGGTGCATGTAGCCGGCGCAGACCACGAGGCGGGCGCCGTGCTCCTCGAGCCAGGCCGCCATCGCCTCGTCGCGCTCGTCGCGGCCCGCGTAGTCCTCGAGGCGGAACGCCCGGGCCGGGAGCCCCGCGTGCTCGGCCCGCTCGAGCGCGCGCGCCTCCGGCTTGTTGCTCGCGACGCAGACGATCGGCAGGCCCGCGTCGATCAGGGCCTGGAGGTTCGTTCCCTCACCGCTGACGAGGACGCCGATCAGGCGAGCCGTCCGATCACAGTGCCTGCCTCCGCGTCGCCGGCCGGGACGACGGCGCACATCCCGATCCCGAGATTGAAGACGCGGCGCTGCTCCTCTTCCTCGACGCCGTGCTTCGCGAGCCAGTCGTACACCGGCGGCCGGGCCCATGCACCCCAGTCGATCTCGACGCCGACGCCCTCGGGCAGGACGCGCGTCAGGTTGCCGAGGATGCCGCCGCCGGTGACGTGCGCGAGCGCCTTCACGTCCGCGCGCGACCGCAGCTCGCGCACCTCGTCGAGGTAGAGCCGGTGGGGCGCCAGCAGCAGGTCGGCGTCGAAGTCGTCGTCGCCGACGAGGCCCCGGACGAGTGAGAAACCGTTGGTGTGCAGACCGGAGGAGGGGAGCCCGAGCACGACGTCGCCGGCCTCGCAGCGCGAGCCGTCGATCAGGCGGTCGCGCTCGACGATTCCGACGCAGGTGCCCGCGAAGTCGAGCTCCTCCTCGCGGTAGACGCCCGGCAGCTCCGCCGTCTCGCCGCCCAGCAGCGCGCAACCGGCAGCGCGGCAGACCTCGGCCGCTCCGGCGACGAGCTCGGCCACCTGCGACAGGTCGAGCTCGTGGGCGGCCACGTAGTCGAGCAGGAAGAGCGGCTCGGCGCCGGTGGTGAGCACGTCGTCGATGCAGTGCGCCGCCAGGTCCTTGCCCGCGTCGCGCAGGCGACCGGCCCGGCGGGAGAGCACGAGCTTCGAGCCGACGCTGTCGGTCGAGGCCGCCAGCAGGCGGTTGGCATCAAGCGCGTAGAGCCCGGCGAACCCGCCGAACGAGCCCTCTACGCCCGGCGTGCGCGTCGAGTCGACCGCCGCGCGCAGCCGCTCGACGACCTCTTCCGCGGCCGCCAGAGAGACGCCGGCCGCCTCGTACGTCCTGCCCCCGGAGCTCACGGCGCGAGTCTACGACGAGATGCGGCCGAAGCAGCCTAGGAAAAGACCTCGCCGTACAGCTCCGGCCGCCCGCGCGGGCCGTCGGGCAGGAAGAGGATGCGCGCCTCGCCGATCTCGAGCTCGCCGTCGGCGGTCGGCAGCTCGAGGAGATCCGCGAGCGCGCCCGCCTTGGCCTCGGGGTCGTCGGCGCGGAGCTGCAGCTCGGTGAGCCGCAGCTCGCCGGCCGCCGCCAGCAGCTCGTCGATCCAGTCCCGCTGCGGGTGCACCTCGAGCCGGTAGCCGGCGCCCGTCGCGACGAACGTTCGCCGCCCCGGGTACTCCTGCACGCGCAGCCGCTGCCGGGTCGCTCGCTCCAGCACCTCGCCGAACTCCTCGTCGTCGAGTGCCACCCCCACGTGGTCGACCCGCGGGAGGGCCCATTGCCCGGGCTGCACGACCACGTTCACCGCTCCCCGCTCGAGCTCGCTCAGGCGGTGCCGGAACCCCTTCTGCTCGAGGTCGTCCCAGGAGACGCCCGCCTCGAAGTGCACCTGGTCGTCGCCGACACGCCCGTAGCGCGCGATCAGCCGGAAGGCGAGCTTGCCGAGGTAGCGGGCCTCGACCTCTCGCACGTGGCTGGTGACCAGGTGGTAGTGGAAGAGCTCCACTCGGGGCGTCCGATTCTAGTGGCGGACCTGCAGGAACCTCGGCCGGGGCGGGGAAAGATTGCTGCGGTTGCCACAAATGCGCTCCTGCGGCGTCCATCACGTCGACCTGGTCGTCTCGTCGATCGAGCGCAGCCTGCCGTTCTACCGCGACCTGCTCGGCCCGCTGGGCTGGCACGGCGTCAGCGAGGTGCAGGGCGAGCGCGGCGAGACGATCTGGTACCTCTGGGGCACCGGAAGCTCGATCGGCCTCCGGCAGGCGCAGACCGAGAGCGATGCGCCGTTCGACCGCTACCGCGTCGGTCTCCACCACCTCGCGCTCGAGGCGACCTCGCGGCAGGCCGTCAACGAGCGGGCCGACTGGTTGCGGGCGCAAGGCGCCGAGATCGAGAGCGGCCCGGAGGAGTACTGGTACCAGCCCGGCTACTACGCGGTGTTCTTCTACGATCCCGACGGACTGAAGTTGGAGATCGTGCACATCCCCGGCCTCGCGGCCTGACGAAAGGAGAGTGGCATGGAGACGACCCCTCCGGAGCAGCCCGCCGGTTCCCGCCAGACGATGGGGATGCCGAGCATCCCGTCAGGCGCTCGGCTGCCGATTCCGGGCAACGCCGAGTTCGCGTTCGTCGTCGCGCTCGAGATCTTCCTCGCGATCCTGCTCTTCGACGACGCCTGGAACGTGAACAACTGGGCCTTTGCGTCGACGATCGTCGGGGCTGCCTACCTGCTCAGTCGCGGGATCGCCAAGGCGAGCCGCGTGCTCGAGCACTGACTCAGACCTTCGCCGGCTCGAACCTGAGCTTCGCGCTCTCACGCGGGACTTCCGTCGGGTAGTCCCGCGTGAGGCACGCCCGGCAGAGCTCGGACGCCGGCCGCCGAGTCGACTCCTGCAGGCCCTCCAGCGACAGGTAGGCGAGCGAGGTGGCGCCGATGTGCTCGCGCACCTCCTCGACCGAGCGCGAAGCCGCGATCAGCTCGCTCTCCTCGGGCAGGTCGATCCCGTAGAAGCACTGTCCGATCACGGGCGGCGAGGAGCTGCGGATGTGCACTTCCGAGGCGCCGGCCTCGAACAGCATCCGCACGATGTTGCGAGTCGTCGTGCCGCGAATGACCGAGTCGTCGACGACGACGACACGTTTGCCCGAGACCTCGGCGAGCGGGTTGAACTTCAGCTTCACGCCCTGCTCGCGCAGGCCCTGGTCGGGCTGGATGAAGGTGCGGCCGACGTAGCGGTTCTTGATCAGGCCCTCGGAGAACGGGATCCCGGTCGCGCGCGAAAACCCGATCGCGGCCGGCGTGCCGGAATCGGGGATCGGCATCACCAGGTCGGCCTCGACCGGCGCCTCCGCCGCGAGCCGCTCGCCCATACGCACGCGCGCGCCGTGCACCTCGACCCCGTCGAGCCGCGAATCGGGCCGCGCCAGGTAGAAGAACTCGAAGATGCAGAGCGCCCCGTGCGCCGCGGGCTCCACCGCCTGCCGCGCGTGCACGCCGGCCTCGTCGATCGCCACGAGCTCGCCCGGAGCGAGCTCCCGCTCGAGCTCCGCGCCGACGAGGTCGAGCGAGCACGTCTCGGAGGCGAGGATCCACTCACCGTCCTCGCCGCGGCCGAGGCAGATCGGGCGAAAGCCGTGCCGGTCGCGGAACCCGACAAGCTTTCCCTCCGAGAGCAGGACGACCGAGAACGCGCCGTCGAGCCGGGCCATCGCGTGCGCCACCGCGTCCTCGAGCGGGGCGGGGTCGTTCGCGATCAGCGCCGCAATCACCTCCGTGTCGGAGGTGGTCGCCAGCGTCACGCCCTCCGCGGCGAGCTCGGCCCGCAGCGCTTCGGCGTTGACGAGGTTGCCGTTGTGACCGAGCGCCACCGTGCGCCCTCGCCCGCGCTGGATGAGCGGCTGCGCGTTCGCCCAGTGTGTCGAGCCGGTCGTGGAGTAGCGGGTGTGCCCGATCGCGACCTCGCCGTGGAGGCCGCGCAGCTTCTGCTCGTCGAAGACCTGGGTGACGAGGCCCATGTCTCGCAGCACGGTCAGCCTGCCGTGGTCGGAGACGGCGATCCCCGCCGACTCCTGCCCGCGGTGCTGGAGGGCGAAGAGCCCGAAGAAGGTCACGCGGGCCACGTCCCGCTCAGGCGCGCGAATCCCGAACACGCCGCACATCAGGCGATCTTCCCGAGCGCGCGCACGTGCGGCCACCCCAAGGCGTCTTTGTGCTCCAGTGAACAAGCAATCACGATCGAGCCGTACGCGGCCTCGGCCTCCGCCCGGAAGAGGTGCCCGCTCCAGGCCGAGGCCTCGGCGAGCGCGAGCTCGAGCCCGCCGTCGCTCACGTCGTGCGCGAGCGAGAGCCTCGGTGCCGCCTCCCACACGAACCGGATCAGCGCCGCGTCGCCCTCGAGCGTGCCGTCGCTCTCCGCGAGCAGCACCACGTCGCCGCGCCGCCAGCCGCGAGGCACCTCGCGAACGTCGGGAACGAGCCCGACGCAGCCGACGACGGGTGTCGGCGGAATCGCTCGCCCGTCGGTCTCGTTGTAGAGCGAGACGTTGCCCGAGACGACCGGAACCCCGAGCGCCTCGGCCGCCGCGGCAATGCCGTCGATCGCCCGGCCCAGCTCCCAGCCGATCTCCGGCTTCTCCGGGTTGCCGAAGTTGAGGCAGTCGGTGAGCGCGAGCGGCTCGCCGCCCGCGCAGGCGACGTTGCGGGCCGCGTCGAGGACTGCTTGCACGCCGGCCGCGAACGGTTCCCGCTCGCCCAGCGGCGGCCCGTCGAGCGAGACCGCCAGCCCGCGCCACGAGGGCCGCAGCTGGAGGACGGCGGCGTCCAGGCCCGGCCGGCGCACCGTGCGCGAGAGGACGAGCTGGTCGTATTGCTCGTAGACCCAGTCCTTGGGCTCGAAGTTGACCGGGTCGACCGGCGCGGCAGGACGCGCCGTCGCGAGGCTGTCGACCTCGTAGCGGGGGCACTCGTCTGTCAGGAACGAGGCTGGTATCTCCCCGACGGTCTCGCCGTCGAAGGAGGCCCGCAGCTCGCCGCTCCCGGTCACCTCGCCGATCGGCGCGTAGTGCAGCTCCCAGCGCGCGAGCACCGCCTCGACCTCGCCGAGCCGCTCGGGCCGGACGACGGCGACCATCCGCTCCTGGCTCTCGGAGATCATGATCTCCCACGGCTCCATGCCGTCTTCCCGCAGCGGGACCCGTTCGAGGTGGACGTCGACCCCCGCCTCGGCGCCGGCCATCTCGGCGAGCGAGGAGGCGAGCCCGGCGGCGCCGCAGTCCTGCAGCGACTCGACGAGCCCTGCCTCGACGAGCTCGAGCGACGCCTCGATCAGCTTCTTGCCGGTGAAGGGGTCGCCGACCTGAACCGACGGACGCTTTTCGGCAGCTCCTTCGCCGAGCTCCTGGCTCGCGAGCACCGAGGCCCCGCCGATCCCGTCGCGCCCGGTGGTCGCGCCGTAGAGGACGAGCAGGTTGCCCGTCCCATGCGCACGCGCCCGCGTCACGCGCTCGGCGGGGAGCAGCCCGACGCACATCGCGTTGACGAGGCAATTGCCGGCGTAACCCTCGTCGAAGACCGCCTCGCCGCCGACCGTCGGAACCCCGACGCAGTTGCCGTAGTGCCCGATGCCCGCGACCGCCCGTCGGAAGCCCCAGTCCGGCGAGCCGAAGCGCAGGCCGTCGAGCAGCGCCACGGGCCGGGCGCCCATGGCGACGATGTCCCGCAGGATCCCGCCGACTCCGGTCGCGGCGCCCTGGAAGGGCTCGACGGCGCTCGGGTGGTTGTGCGACTCGACCTTGAATGCGACCGCCTCGCCCTCGCCGAGGTCGATCACCCCCGCGTTCTCGCCCGGCCCCTGCAGCACGCGCGACCCGGAGCTCGGCAGCCGCCTCAGGAGCGGCGCCGAATGCTTGTAGCCGCAGTGCTCCGACCAGAGCAGCGAGAAGACTGCGAGCTCGAAATGGTTCGGCTCGCGATCCAGCAACTCACAGATACGGGAGAACTCGGAGTTGGTAAGACCGAGCGCTTGATGCAGCGACTGTTCCGAGACCCTCGTCAGAGAGTCGAGTCTAGCCGCCTCGCTGGACGAGTCCAGCGCGGGCACGCGAGACAGTGAACCGCCGTCACCTCCTGATGCTGCTCGCGCTCGCGGCCCTCTGGGGCGCCTCGTTCCTCTTCATCAAGGTCGCGGTGCGGGAGCTCACCCCGGCGACGCTGATCGTCGGGCGGCTCGGCCTCGCCGCGCTGACGCTCGCCCTGCTGGTTCCGTTCGTCGTCGGGACCGGTGAGACGCTTCGCCAGTTGCGCGCGAACGCCGCCTGGCTCGTGGTGGTAGCGCTCGTCAACACGGCGATCCCGTTCTGGCTGCTCTCGTGGGGAGAGACGCGGATCGACTCCGGGCTGGCTTCGATCATCCAGGCCTCGGTCCCGATCTTCAACGCGCTGATCGCGTTCGTGGCCTTCCGTGAGGTGCGCGTGACCGGCGTGCGCCTGCTCGGAGTCGCCGTCGGCTTCGCCGGCGTCGCGCTGCTGGTCGGCGCGCAGCCGGAGGGCAAGGTGCTCGGGGCGCTGGCCGTCGTGGGGATGGCGTTCTGCTACGGCGTCGGCGGCCTGCTCACGGGTCGTTACCTGGGCAACGCGCGGCCGTTCGTCGTGGCGCTCGCGTCGACGCTGATCGCCACGCTGGTCTGGCTGCCGGTCGGCGTCGCGGAAGCGCCGGCGCACATGCCCGGCTGGAAGACCATCGGCTCGGTGGTCATGCTCGGCGTGCCCGGCACCGCCTTCGCCTACCTGCTGTTCTTCGGCCTGATCACCGGCGCGGGCGCCGCGTACACGTCGCTCGTGACGTACCTCATCCCACCGATCGCCCTCGCCTACGGCGCGATCTTCCTCGACGAGCGCTTCGGCGCCGCGGCCCTGGGAGGCCTGGCGCTGATCCTCGCCGGGGTGGCCCTCGGCACGGGAGCGGTGCGCTTCGGGCGGGCACGACAGGCGCGGGCTGCGGACGGGTAGCGCCGCGGTTCAGGTCTGTCGCGCCTCGGCGCGCGAAGCTCGCGTCCGTCCGAGAGCGTGGAAGCTCGAGCGAGCCAGCGGCCGGAACGACGCCGTGACGTGAGGGTTAGCCGGGCGGTCGGGGTCGTAAGACGTTGAACGATCGACGAGCGCGAGCGAGGCTCTCGTCATCGCGCGTCGTCGGGCGTATCGCCATGGCCGGACGAACGACGCCGATCCGGACTCGTGCGTGGCGACGACGTCGGGGACCGCGAACGTCGTGCCGTTCCGACGGCCAGCGCCTCGCGCCGCAGAGCGGGCGAAACGGCCGCGAGTGCCGAGAGCTCCGATCGAGAACTGTGGGCGCACGAGCGGGCGGGGCGAGCGGGAGTGGAACCGTTCGACGCTGTCCAACCGTGCAAGACCGCTTGGTGTGCGTCAATCGCCGAACAGGCCTCGACCCGTCGGCGTGGACGATGTAGATCTGCGGCGGGCGAAATCGCCTCGGTACGCCGAAAGGCAGAAGACGGCCGCGGTGACCACAGAGGCTCCCGGTCTGGTAGAGCGACGGTCCCAGGGGCGAAGGTGCGTCAGAGGCCGCAGGTCCGTCCCGTTCGGCAGCGTCGTCCGGTCGCAGCGCGACGTACCACGCGCCGCGCCGTCGCGCGTACCAGGCGCGAAGGTCGTCTCGGTCGGGTGGCGGCAAAAAGCGGGGTGGGGAGCGCGATCCTCCGTATGCCGTTTGCGAAGAGGAAGATCCCGGTACTGCCGGTGCACCTGCGGAAGTCGCACCACCGCGCCGAAGGCGATCCACCTACGGAGGCGACGAGCCGCAACCAGCGCCCGGGGGAACGTCGAGGTTCCGTGCGGCCGCCGAGGTGCAGCTGCTGCGAGCAACTCACCGACGAGGCCGACCCGTCCGTCGAGCCAGTAGGGCACCCTCCGACTTTCGTCCGGACTCGGCGCGGAAGCGGCCCGCTGATCCTGCCGCCGTAGCTCTTCGGGCCCCGCGAGTAGACGTAGCGGTCACCGGAGAACGTGATGTAACTCGGCGACCCCGGCAGCGGCACGTTCGCGCAGCGGCGCCGAGCGGGATCGACGAGCACCAGACCGGACCATCTCGGCCGCGCGTAGGACGAGACGGAGACTGCGAAGCGCGTCTTGACGAGAGGCGGAGGCGATGCGCGCTCGGTTGAGCCGGCCTGCGACCCGCCGCCGCGGTACGCCAGCAAGAGTCCGGCGGGCAGGCCGGCGACGGCGACGAGCCCGACCGCGGCGATAACCCGGCGTCGACGCTGCCGCCGGCGGGCCTCCTTGATCAGCGCCTCCGCATCGTGCTCGAGCGGCAGCACCGGCGGTCTCGGCGGGGTTGCGATCGCCAACGCGCTACGCCAGCCCTTCGATCATGCGGATCACCTCGTCGGCCCGGTAGCCATTCTTGCGCGCGAATTGCAGGAGGTCATGGGCGCGGGCGAGGACTGCGCTCCTCGGCGTGCCGGTCACGCTCACGCCGCGGCCCGGCGAAACTCGAGCAGGCCTTCGTCGCGCAGTATCCGGAGCGCCGCAACACCGTGTTGGAGTTGACGCCGAGCACGGCTGCGAGGTCAGGGCGACGGAAGCCGGTCGCCGGGCCGCGCTTCCTTCGGCGATCGCCGCCGGACGTCTGCTGCACCTGCTCGTGCAACGGAGCGGTTGCCAGATCTGGGCAAACGATCAGGGTTCGGCCGCGCAGCGAGAGGTCGGCACTCCGGCGACGCCACGACTCGAGTGAACGAGGCGTCGAGCTTGGGCTGGGCCAGGCCGGTAGCCTCGAAGACGTGTCGCGTTCCTACGTGATCTACATCGGCCTGCTGGCCGCGTTCTGGGGCGCCTCCTACATGTTCATCAAGGTCGCGAACCGCGACTTCGAGCCGGCCGCGATGATGTTTCTGCGCCTGCTCATCGCCTCGGTGCTGATCCTCGCCGTGCTCGCCGCGCAGCGGGGGGCTCGCGCCTCGATCCAGGACATGCGCCGCGTCGGCTGGCAGGGCTTCGCGCTCGGCGTGGTCAACGGCGCGATCCCGTTCACCTTGATCGCCTGGGGTGAGAGGCACATCGACTCGGGCGTGGCGGCGATCGCGAACGCCTCGATGCCGATCTTCGTCGTCCTGATCGCGCTGCGCTGGCAGCCGAGCGAGCGCGTGTACGGGCTGCGCCTGTTCGGTTTCCTCGTCGGGCTCGCCGGCGTGGGCGTGCTCGCCGGGGTGCACCCCGAAGGCGGCTGGTGGGGCGCCGCGGGAACGCTCGCGGTGGTGGTCGCGTCGGCCGCCTACGCGGTCGGGAGCATCTGGGGCCAGCGCCTGATTGCCGGGACGAGCGGCCTGAACCTCGCGGCGATGTCGATGATCGGCGGCGCGCTCGTCCTGCTCCCGCTCGGGCTGTGGCAGCTTCCGTCGCACCTACCCGGCTGGAAGGAGATCGGCTCGGTGCTTGCCCTCGCGATCATCGGTACGGCGGTCGCCCAGATCATCCTCTACCGCGTGCTGCGGAGCGACGGCGCCGCCCGCGTGAGCCTCGTCACGTACCTCTTGCCGGTGACCGCGCTCTTCTACGGTGTCACGCTGCTCGGCGAGCCGCTCACCGTCGAGGAGCTGCTCGGAATGGTGCTGATCCTCGGCGGCGTGGCGCTCGGCTCGGGGGCGCTGCGACTCCCGCGCCGGGAACCGGTGGCCGCGCCTTCGCCGTGAGCGAAGAGGTTCGAATACGGCGAGCGGAGGCGGGCGACGTCGACTTCCTGCTCGAGCTGATGACTCACGAGGACGTTGACCCGTACATGGCGGTGGTTCGACCGCGCGACCGCAAGGCGATCCTTGCTGAGATCGAGCGCTCCGAGGCCGAGCCGGAGGACTACGGCCGTTTCGTGATCGAGGTCGACGGCCGGCCTGCGGGCCTGATGGGTTTCGAAGTCGCCAACCGGCGGAGTCGGATCGCGAACCTCGGCTCGCTCGCCGTGCACCCGGACTTCCGCGGCCGCAGGCTCGCCGACCGCGCCGCGCGACTCTTTCAGCTGCAGCTGCTCGACGACCTCGGCTATCACCGGCTCCAGCTCGAGATCTACGGCTTCAACGAGCGCGCGCAGCGCCACGCCGAGCGGGCCGGGTTCGTGCGCGAAGGCGTGCGGCGCAAGGCCTACGACCGCCACGGCGAGTGGGTCGACAGTGTGATCTACGGGCTGTTGCGGGAAGATCTCGAGCCGTGAGCTTCGGGAAGCGCTGGGCGGAGGGGTACAAGCGGGCCTGGGAGGCCCACGACCCCGACGCGGCCGGTGCTCTCTACCGGCGCGACTGCGTCTTCCGGTCGGCCCCGTTCCGCGAGCCCGGGGATCCGCTCGAGTACGCGCGGCGCGTCTATGCCGAGGCGCGAGCCGAGGACGTCCACTTCGGAGAGCCCGTCGAGCAGGGTGACCGGGCCAGCGTCGAGTGGTGGGCGACGCTCGTCTCGAACGACGGCACGGAGCAGGTCATCGCCGGGTGCTCGATGCTCCGCTTCGACAGCGAAGGCCTCGTGGCCGAGTCTCGCGACTACTGGCACATGGAGCCGGGCCGGCGCGAGCCGCCGGACGGCTGGGGCCGCTGAAGACCGGCTCGAAGCTCCTCGTCGGCCTGGTCGCCGCGGCAGTCGCGGTCGCGTTCGCCGACTCGTCAGTCGTCGTGCTTGCCCTGCCGGAGCTCTACGGCCGCTTCGACACGACGATCGAAGGCGTGGCCTGGGTGATCACCGCCTACAACGTCGCCGTCGCCGTGGCGGCGCTGGCCCTCGTGTTCCTCGTCCACCGGCTCGACGCCGCCCGCGTCCTCGGCGCCGGGCTCGTCGTCTTCCTCGGGGCCTCGATCGCCTGCGCGGCTTCGGGGAGCCTCTCCTTCCTGATCGGTGCGCGAATCGTGCAGGGGGTCGGGGCGGCGCTGCTCCTCGCGGGGTCGCTGCCGGTGCTGGTGGCGCTGACGGGCTCGGCGGCCTCCGGCGCCGGAATCTGGACGCTTGCCGGGACGTACGGCGCAGCGCTGGGGCCGGCGTTGGGGGGCGTGCTGACGCAGGCGTTCGACTGGCGTGCGATTTTCGTGTTCCAGGCGCCCGTGGCAGCGCTCGGGCTCCTGGCCACCGTGCGGGCTCGTCCCCACGCGACCTTCGAGGAGGGCTGGCGGTCGTCGCTCCGGCGCGGCCTGCCGGCGAACCTCTGCCTCGGGCTCCTCTTCGGCGCGCTCGTCGGCGCGCTCTTCCTCGCGGTTCTGCTCGTGATCACGGGGTGGGGCTACTCGCCGATCGGCGGCGCTGCGCTCGTCAGCGTGCTGCCGGCCGCCGCGCTCGCTGTTCGCCCGCTGGGGCGGAGGCTCCCGCCGATCGCGGCGGTCCTGGGCGGCGCCGCGCTGCTGGCGGGCGGGCTGCTCGGCCTGGCGCTGCTCCCCTCGGCCAGCGCCTTCCTCGCCGCCTGGGCGCTGCTGCTTTGCGGCGCGGGGCTCGGGCTCGCCGTGCCGGTGCTCTCGCAGGCGGCGCTCGACCTGGGCGCAGGCCTGTCGCGCAGCGGGACGCTGACCGTGGGCGTGCGCCATCTCGGGCTCGTCCTGGCGCTGGCCACGATCGCGCCGCTGCTCGCGTCCGAGGTCCCGCAGAGCGGCGACAAGGCGCTGCTGCGGGCGACCGCCGTCCTCCTCGACTCGCCGGTCGGGCTCGACAAGAAGGTGCCGGTCGCGCTCGACCTCCGCGGCGCCTTCGCCAAGGCCCGCGACGGCCAGGTGCCGGATCTCAGCGAGCCCTTCAACGCGCACGGCGCGCGGAACGACTCGGAGCTCGCCGCGACGCGGGACAAGCTCGTCGGCGCGATCGAGTCCACGATCACGCGCGCCTTTCGCCCGGCCTTCCTGCTCTCCGCCGGCTTCGCGGCGCTCGCCCTGCTCGCCGCGGCGCTCTTCCGCCGGAGGGTGGTGTGAAGCAGGTGCGCCTCACTCCTGCGCTCTGGATCCTGGCCGGGCTGCTCTTCGCCGTCGTGGTGCTGGCGGGTGTCGAGCTCGCCAAGGGAGCGGCTCACGAGCCGGGGCCGAAGATCGCCGACCCGTGCAAGCCACGCCCTGCCCGCAGCGGCAGTGGGCTCGACGCGACGGTCCAGCGGATCGTCCTCGACGGGCTCGACGGCGCGGCGTGCCGCCTGCACACGACGCGAGAGGAGTTCGTGCTCTCGCTCGCCCCCGAGACCGGCGTCCGCCGGCGCTGGGACGAGCACACGATCGAGGTCTCCCTGCGCGCCGGGCTGCTGCGGGCCGTCGACGAGGCCGAGCAGCGGGGCGACATCCCCGGGTTCGCCGCGCCGTTCGTCAAGCGCGTGATCGAGAGCGCGCCACTCGATCAGCTGATCCGCGGCGGGATCAACCTGAGCAACCTGTTCGGCTAGCCGTCGAGCCGGTAGAGCTCGAGCGCGTTGTCGCGCAGGATCATCCGACCTGCCACCTCGGCTTCTGCCGCGGAGGGGAGCGCCTCCGCCAGCACCTCGGCGAGCGCGTGGCGCCACCAGGTGGCCGCGAGCAGGTACAGCTCGGGCGTCCGCGCTGCGTCCGAGGCATAGAGCAGCTTCGAGACCGGGGCCAGCTCGAGGGCCTCCCGCACCGCCTCCGACGGCCGCGCGACGTGCGGGATCGTCAGCGAGAGGTCGAACCAGACGTGGCCGTAGACGTGTGCCAGCCAGCCGGCCTCGCGCACGAACGGATAGCAGTGGAGCAGCACGAACGGCGTCTCGCGGAACCGCTCGAAGACGGGCTTGAGCCAGCCGGGATCGGCTCGTGGGAGATGGAGGTCGGAGTCGCCGAAGCCGCAGTGGACCTGAACCGGCAATGGATCGCCTGTCGCCTCGTTCGCCTCGAGCGCTGCCAGCAGCGGCTCTCGCACGGCTCTGGGCGCAAGGTCGAGATCGAGGCCGCCGCGGTAGGCCGCGATCGTCTTCAGCGCGGCGAAGCCCCGCTCGCGGGCCGTCGAGACCTCGGCCGCGACAGCCTCGGCGCCGTGTTCCTCGGCTACCCGCTCGATCCGCATGATCGGCCTCGCCTCGCAGCCTGCGAGCTCCCCGAGCTCGTCCCAGCTGGTGCCCGTTCCGGGAGGCGGGTAGCCGTCGTCGACGAGCAGCCATTCGGTGCCCGTCGCCCGCAGCAGCGAGGAGGCGTACTCGGCCGGGTCGGTCGCGAGACGGCGTTCGAACACGCTCTGCTCGGTCGGGTCGCACTCGAGGTGGCCCGCCAGCGCGATGATCGCGCGCCGGTACGTGAGGGCGGTGGCGACGTGCGGCCACTGCCGTGGGTCGGGGCTCTCGGAGAAGAGCCCGCGGAACTCGTCGATGCTCGCCGGGTGCGCACGCAGGATCCCGTGTGCGTGCTGGTCGACGAGCGGGACGGCGCTCAGTACTTCTCGAAGTGGCCCTGTTGCTCGAATGTCTCGTCTCCCTCGGAGTAGGCCGCCCACTCGGAACGCCGGACGGCGAGGTAGGACTCGGCCAGCACGGGCCCGAGCGCGTCGAGGAGCAGCTCGTCCGCCGCGAGCGCCTCGAGCGCCTGCTCCTGCGTCTCCGGCAGCCGGACGATCCCCCGTTCGGCCCGCTCGCGCTCGTCGATCGTCGCCGGATCGACCTCGACCGGCTCCGGCGGCTCGAGCCCGCGCTCGAGCCCGTCCAGGCCGGCCGCTATCAGCCCGCCCACGGCAAGGTAGGGGTTGCAGCTCGCGTCGCACGCCTTCAGCTCGGCATTCGTCGAGGCCTCCTCCGACCCCCTGAAGACCGACGCGACGCGCACGGGCGCCTCGCGGTTGTCGTGTCCCCAGCACGTGAACGCGCCGGCCCAGTACTGCGGCACGAGCCGGCGGTACGAGTTGAAGCTGGGGGCAGCCAGCCCGCAGAGCCCGGGAAGGTGCTCGAGCACGCCTGCGATGAACGAGCGCGCTTCTGCCGAGAGGAGGTCGGGCGCCGAGCCGTCGTGGAACCGGTTTCGCTCGCCGGCCCAGAGCGAGAAGTGGATGTGGGCCCCGTTGCCGGCCCCGTCCGGCCACGGCTTCGGCGCAAGCGACGCGACCAGGCCTTGCCTCGCTGCGACACCGCGGATCGTCTCGCGCACGAGCAGCTGCTCGTCGGCCGCGCGGAGCGCGGGCGCGTGGCCGGTCGAGATCTCCTGCTGGCCGTGACCCAGCTCGGCGTAGTACTGCTCGAGCTCGATGCCCTGCGACTCGAGCGCGGCCGCCAGCTCGTCCGCGTAGGCCTGCGAGACGGTCGTGGCGATGGTCGAGAAGCAGAGGCCGGAGTCGATCGGGACGTAGTGCCCGTCCTCCCGGGTCGCGAGCGAGAACTCGTTCTCGAACGCGGCGCGCAGGACGAGCCCCCGCTCGGCGAGCCGGGCCTCCATCCGCTTCAGGAACGAGCGCTGGCAGACGGCGGCGGGATCGCCGTCGAGGGCGACGTGGTCGGTCAGCACGGCGCCCACGTTCGAGGCGTATGGCAGCACCCGAAAGGTGCTCAGGTCCGGGACGAGCCGGACCTCTCCGACCGGCCCCATCCCCTCGACGGGCTGAAGCTGGTCGAGGTTGTTCATGGCCTGCATGCCGACCGTGAGCCCGATCCCGCTCTCGAGCCGTCCCTCCAGGCCGTGCCGGCTCGATGCCTTGGCCCGGACCGTGCCGTCGTTCCCGCACCAGAGGAATCGGATCAGCCGCAGGCCGGCCTCGTCCGCTTGGCGAACCGCCTCGGTGAGGTCGGCCGCGGCCATCAGGGAATCGTTACCGAGGTATCGTCCGCGAGGGCCGCGACACGCACGGTGTTCCCCTTCAACTCGTAGAGGCGGATCGCCTCGAGCCGGGCCGTCTCTGCCTCGTCCACCTTGCCCGCCGTTCGCAGCACCTCTGCGAGACCGGCGAGCGTGTCCGCGTGAAGCGGGCGGAAGTCGGTGGCCGAGGCAATGGACACTGCCTCCCGTGCAATGCGTTCGGCTTCGTCCAGCTCGCCTCGATGCGCAAGGACCCTCGCTCGCGCGCGTCGCCAGTCGGCCTGAGCGTCGATGTCCTCGGGGACCGTCAACCGGTCTGCCCGCCAATGCCCGGACACCTCGAATGCCTCCTGAACATCTCCGTTTGCCAGCAGCGCATCCACCAGGGGGCCGACCAGGCTGGCGAGGTAGCCGAGCTCGCCGGCCCGCTCGTTGGCGTCGCAGGCACGCCGGAACGCACGGATCGCCGCGCTTGCCTCACCAGCGGCGAGCTCGACGTCGCCCTCGGCGGGCGCAACCTGCGTGTCGCGCGAAAACGGGCTGTCGCGTTCCTCCGAGAGCGCGGCGGCTTCCGAGACCAGCTCCCGTGCCACACCGAAGTTGCCCCGCATCGCCTCGAGCCGTCCTCGACCACCGAGCCAGCCGATCCTGGCTCGGAAGTCCCGCGACATGGGCACGCGCACCGCGTCGTAGCGTGTGATCGCTGCTTCGACCGCCATCGGGCCGCGGTTGCTCGTAGTGAGCGCGTAGCGGAGGCTCTCTACCTCCTGTGTGCGGTCGCCGGCGCTTCGCGCGAAGCGCGCCGAGCGCTCGAACGCTTCCAGCGCGGCGGCGCAGTCGCCTTTCCAGAAGTGGAGCTTCGCGCTGACGCAGAGCGCCCGCCCCAGGCCGCCCTGGTCGCCGAGCTCCTCGAAGACCGCGATCGCCCTCTCGGTCACGCGCACCATCTCCTCGCGCGTGACGCCCGTCCTGCCGGTTCTGTGGAAACGCACCTCCGTGAGGGCAAGCTCTGCGTCTGCTTCGACGGCACGCTGTCCGTTGGTGCGTGCGAGCTCAACCGCCTCGGTGAGGAGCTCCTCCGGTGAGCCGGGCTGGCCCACCTCTCTCAACGCCCGCCCGATGGTGGGCAGCAGCTCGATGCGCCGAGGATCGTCGAACGCGAACAATGCGACGGCACGTTCGAGGAGGCTCACCGCGGCCCGCGTGTCGCCTCGCCCGCCCGCGCGAAGGCCGGACGTGGCTAGGAGCTTGGCCGCCCTCTCGGCGAGGGATCGCCCCCGGTCCCCGACGGGCCCGAGCGCCTCGACCGAGCGGTACGCCTGCTCGAGGTGGTAGCCGACGATCTCCTCGAACTCCGGCCCGCGAGGCTCCAGCCAGCCCGCGAAGCGCTCGTGCAACTCAGAGCGGAGCTCCTTCGGGATTCGCTCGTAGGCGGCGTCCCGGATCAGGACGTGGCGGAAACGGAACGTGTCCCCGATCGCCTCGTGCGGGACGATGAGCTCCTTGCGCACGAGGGTCGAAAGGAGCGCCCCAGGCGGTCGGCTGTGGTCGGCCGCCAGGACGGCGAGCGCCTCCCACTCGAACTCCTGGCCTACGACGGATGCACGCTCGAGCACGTCTCGCTCCTCCGCGGGAAGGCCGTCGAGCCGGGCGGCGAGCAGCGCGTGGATGGTCGGCGGGAGGTCCTGGACATCGCCGCTCTCGGTCACCGCAGCCAGCAGCTGCTCGACGAAGAGCGGATTCCCCTCGGCCGTGTCGCGGATCCGAGCGCGGAGCTCGTCCCGAAGCCCCGGGTCGTCCGTGAGCTCGTCGATCAGCTCGTCCGACTCCGTGTGAGAGAGCGGCTCGAGCCTGATTGCCTCCGCATGCTCCTGGCCGCCCCAGCCGGGGCGCTCGTCGAGCAGTTCCGGCCGCGACAGGCAGAGGAGCAGGAGCGGCGCGTCGCGCGTCCAGTCGACGAGGTGGTCGAGCAGGTCGAGGAGCGTCGGCTCGGCCCAGTGGATGTCCTCGACCACGAGGGCGAGCGGGCGCTCGCGGGCACGCTGTTCGAAGGCGCGCCGTACCGAGAGGAAGATCTCCTCAGGGCCGCTTGCGGCCAGAGCGACATCGAGCTCCGCTTCGGCACCCGCCTCGCGGAAGATCTCGACGAGCGGCCAGTAGGTGATGCCGTCGCCGTATGGGAGGCAGGAGCCGGTCAGCACGGCGGCGTCTCCCTCGAGGGCGGCCTCGAGCTCGCGCGCGATCCGCGACTTGCCGATCCCCGGAGGCCCGAAGACCGTGACGAGCCGGCAGCGGCGCTCGTAGAGGGCCGCGTCGAACGCCGCGCGCAGCCGGCCGAGCTCCTCGCGCCTGCCGACGAGCGGCGAATCGAGCTTGCGGTCGAAAGCCGGGGCGCCCTCGACGACGCGGACGAGGCGGTAGGCCTGGACGTTCTCAGACTTGCCCTTGAGCGGAAGCCGCTCCACCGCCTCGACCTCTATCGCGCCGCGCGCTAAGGCGAGCGTCTGCCCGCCGAGCAGGATCTCGCCCGGGGGAGCGGCCTGCTCGAGCCGCGCGGCGACGTTGACGGCGTCGCCGGTCGCGAGCCGCTCCTCGGTGCCGGTGACGACCGCGCCGCTGTTGATGCCGGTTCGTAGGAGGAGGGAGACGCCGTGATCGCGCTCGAGCTCCTCGTTCAGGGCCGCCAGCGTGTCGCGGAGCTCGGCGGCCGCCCGCAGGGCGCGCAGCGCGTCGTCCTCGTGGACGGTCGGCACGCCGAAGACGGCCATGACCGCGTCGCCGATGAACTTCTCCACCGTTCCGCCGTGGCGCTCGAGGCACGTCCTCGCGAGCTCGAAGTAGCGGGCCATGACACGCCGAAACGACTCGGGGTCGAGTTGCTCCCCGAGCGCGGTCGAGCCGGTGACGTCCGCGAAGAGGACGGTGACCGTCTTTCGCACCTCACGTTCTTGCCCGGAGGCGAGCGGCGCGCCGCAGTTGCCGCAGAAGCCGAAGCCCTCGGGGTTCTCGCGGCCGCAGCTCGAGCAGATCGGCATGGGCGAAGCGTAAGCACCCAGGCATGCGAACATATGTTCGTGGAGGCGACGATCCTGCACGCAGATCTCGACGCGTTCTTCGCCGCGGTCGAGCAGCGTGACGATCCGCGCCTGCGCGGACGCCCGGTGATCGTCGGCGCCTGGGTCGTGCTCGCAGCCAGCTACGAGGCGAAGGCCCGCGGCGTCTGCACGGCGATGAGCGTCGCCCGCGCCCGGCGCCTGTGCCCGCGCGCGGTCGTGGTCCCGCCGCGCATGTCGGCCTACGCCGACGCGAGCAAGGCCGTCTACCAGGTGTTCGAGGACACCTCGCCGCGCGTCGAGGGGCTGTCGATCGACGAGGCCTTCCTCGACGTCCGCGGCGTCCGGCGGCTCTCGGGCACGCCGATCGAGATCGCCAGGCGCCTGCGGCGCGAGGTGCGTGAGCGGGTCGGGCTCCCGATCACCGTCGGCATCGCACGCACGAAGTTCCTGGCGAAGGTGGCGAGTGGGGTGGCGAAGCCCGACGGCCTGCTCGTCGTGCCGCCCGATCGCGAGCTCGACTTCCTCCACCCGTTGCCGGTGGAGCGGCTCTGGGGCGTCGGGCCGGTGACGGCCACGAAGCTCCACCACCTCGGGATCGCGACGGTGGGCCAGGTGGCCGGGTTCGGCGAGGCGGCGCTGGTCTCGCTGCTCGGTCGTGCCTCGGGCCGGCACCTCCACTCGCTCGCGCACAACCGCGATCCCCGGCCGGTTCGAGGGCGACGCCGGCGAGGGTCGATCGGCGCGCAGCGCGCGCTCGGCCGCTCGCGGACGCCGCTCGCCGAGATCGACGCCTCGCTGGTCGCGCTCGTCGACCGGGTGGCGCGCCGGATGCGGGTCGCGGGCCGCGTCGGCCGCACCGTCGTGCTGCGGCTCCGCTTCGACGACTTCTCGAGAGCGACGCGCTCGCACACGCTGCCCTACCCGACCGCCGGCACGCAGACGATCCTCGCCACGGCGAGGGCGCTGCTCGCCGCGGCCCTGCCGATGATCGAGCAGCGCGGGATCACGCTCGTCGGCGTCGCGGTCGGCAACCTCGAGGACGGACGCGCATTCCAGCTCACGCTGCCGTTCGACGGCAGGGACAGCGACGCGCTCGACGCAGCCCTCGACGAGGTGCGCCTTCGCTTCGGGTGCGGACGCGGTCACCAGGGCCGTGCTCCTCGGCCGTCGCCGGGGGCTGACGGTGCCGCTCCTTCCCGACTGACTTGAAAAGCGAACGTATGTTCGCTTTCATCGGATGAGTGCAACTATCGCTCGACGCACTCGACCGGCTCGTGGACACACTCGAGGAGCGCGGCCCGCTCTCGGCCGCCGAGGCGGCCCGGTCGCTCTTCGCCACGTCCTCGATCTCCGACGGCCTCGCCTGCTCCCTGCTGGCGGACGTCACCGCCGGAGACAGCCGGCTCGTCTGTGCGGGCGCCACCGTCTCGCTTACTCGAGGGCAGATCGACCCGCCGCTTGAACAGGCCGAGTTCGTCGTCTTCGACCTCGAGACGACCGGGCTCTCTGCGACGCGCGACCGCATCTGCGAGGTCGGGGCCGTGCGCGTCCGGGGGCTCGAGCTCGTCGACTCCTTCGAGTCGCTCGTCAACCCGCGTGTCGCGCTGCCTCAGCCCGTCGCACGGCTGACTGGCCTGCGAGAGCAGGAGCTGCGGCGGGCGCCTCCCGTCGCGAGCGTGCTCGGCCGCTTCCTCGAGTTCGCGGGCGACTCGCTGCTCGTCGCCCACAACGCCCGCTTCGACCAGCGTTTCCTCGAGCGGCAGCTGGAGCTCCTGCACGGCCGGCGTCTGTCCGAGCCGCCGCTCTGCACGGCCGCGCTCGCCCGGCGCCTGCTCGAGGGCCGGCGGCGCCGCGTCGGCCTCGCCTCTCTGGCCGACTTCTTCGGCGTCCCGACTCGACCCTGCCATCGCGCCCTGCCCGACGCCGAGGCGACCGCCGAGGTGCTCGTGCACCTGATCGGCCTGGCGCAGGAGCTCGGGGCGACGCGGCTCTCCGAGCTGCGCGCGCTCGCGGCTCCGCGGAAGCGCCGTGTCTACGACAAGCGCTCCCTCGCCCGTGACGCACCCAGCCGCCCGGGCGTCTACCTCTTTCGCGACCGCCACGACCAGGTGCTCTACGTGGGCCGGGCCCGCGACCTCCGCGCCCGTCTCCGCTCCTACTTCCGCAGCGAGCGCCAGCGGCCGTCCGTCGAGGCGGCCTTGCTCGCGCTCGGGCGGATCGAGTGGCGCGTGCTCGGCTCCGAGCTCGAGGCTGCGCTCGAGGAGCTCCGGCTGATCCGCGAGCTCGCGCCGCCGGCCAACTCGCGGAGCCGCAGGAAGGAGCACGGCGTCTACCTCAGGCGCCGCGGCGAGGAGTTCGTCGTCTCGAAGACGCCGACCGAGCTCGGGCCGGTCGCGAGCCGGCGCCGAGCGTCTCTCGCGGCGAGGGCGCTCGCTTCGTGCACCGCCGCCGAGCTGGACGACCTGCTCCAGGGCGGGCCGCTGCCGCGGCTCAGGGCGCGCCTCTCGCACCTGGCCGAGAGCCTCCGCTACGAGGAGGCGGCCCGGCTGCGGGACAGGATCGAGGCGCTCGAGGACGTGCTCGAGCGGCTCGGCCGGCTGGAGCGGCTGCGCGCTCTCGAGGCCTGCCTGGTCGCTCCGGCGCTCGACCCGGGTTGGCAGAAGGCGTTCTTCGTCTGTGCCGGCGGGCTCTGCGCAGTCCGGCCGCTGCCGCCGGGAGCGGGCGCGAGGCTCGAGATCGAGGCCGGGCTGGCGCAGTGTCGCGCCGCCGCCGGCGTCGAAGAGACGCTGACTCCGGAGCAGGCGGAAGACCTCCTGCTCCTCGACGGCTTCGTCCGGCGCCCACCCCCGGAGCTGGCCGTGCTCCCGCTCGACGCCGAGCGGATCACGGCGTACGTCTCCTCGTCAGAGCTCCGCGCGAGCCAGCGCGGCCCCTTCGACGAGAGCGGCCAGCTTGCCCCGTGCGACGTCTCGCGGGAGGTACTTCATGCCGCAGTCCGGGGCGACGAGTAGGCGCTCCGGGTCGATGTGGCGGAGAGCGGCACGAATCCGCTCGGCCACGACCTCGGCGGGCTCGACGGTCATGTCGCCGAGGTCGAGCACGCCCAGGATCACCTGCTTCGAGGGCAGCTGCTCGATGATCGCCGGATCGAGCCGCGGCTGCGCGGCCTCGATCGAGATCTGATCGGCGGGGCAGGAGTCGAGCTCGGCGAGGAACGGGTAGCCGTCGGGCTTCTCGTGCACGATCGCCGCGTAGCCGAAGCAGGTGTGCAGCGCCTTGATGCCGTCGACCCCGTCGAAGGCGCGGTCGATCGCCTCGAGCGCGTACTCCCGCGCGTCCTCCGCGCGCGCCTGCAGGTAGGGCTCGTCGATCTGGACGACGTCCGCGCCCGCGTCGACGAGCTCCCTGAGCTCCTCGTTCACCGCCTCGGCGTAGGCGAGCGCGAGGGAGCGGAGATCTGCATAGTGGTCGTTCTGGGCCTGCTGGCTCATCGTGAACGGGCCGGGGACGGTGACGCGGATCGCGCGGGATGTCAGCGAGCGGAGGAAGCGCGTGTCGCGCACCTGGACCGGCCGCGCGCGGCGGATCGGGCCCACCACGCGTGGCACCGGGTTCGGATGCCCCGTGCGGTCGAGCGCCGTCCCCGGCTCGTCGAGATCGAGGCCTTCCAGCGCGTTCGCGAAGCGGTTCGAGTAGCTCTCGCGCCGGATCTCGCCGTCGGTCACGGTCTCGACCCCTGCTTCCTCCATGTCGCGCACGGCGAGAGCGGTCGCGTCGTCCTGGGCTTCTTCGAGCCAGGTCTCCTCGACGCGCCATAGCTCACCCGCCGGCACCCGCGGCGGCAGCCGCCCCGCGAGCTTCGCCCGGTCGATCAGCCAGTCCGGCTGTGGATAGCTGCCGACGACGGTTGTCGCGAGCGCGGCCACCTCGGCCATAAGATTATGGGGCCGCATGCAGATCGGGAAAACCGGGCGCTCGACGAGCCACATCAGCCGGGCCTACCCGGACCGGATCGAGGTTCGCGGGCGCGACCTCTCCGGCGACCTGATGGGCCGGCTGAGCTTCACCGAGTACTTCCACCTGCTGCTGACCGGGCGCGAGCCGAGCGAGGACGAGCGCTTCTTCCTCGATCTCCTGCTCGTCTCCATCGCCGAGCACGGGCTGATGCCCTCGAACGTCGCCGCGCGGATGACGCTCGCGGCCGACCCCGGCTCGCTGCACGGCGCCGTCGCCGCGGGGATCCTGGGCTGCGGCCCGGTCGTCCTCGGCACGTCCGAGTCGTGCGCGCGGCTGCTGGAGGAGGCGCAGCAGCAGGTAGCGGCAGGCGCCGAGCCTGCGGCGGTGGCGGGGGAGATCGCCAGGGAGATTCACGCTGCAGGCGGGAAGGTGCCGGGGTTCGGGCATCCGCTGCACCGGGCGGTCGACCCTCGCGCGGAGCGGATACTCGAGCTCGCCGACTCTCGCGGCGTGAGCGGCCCCCACGTCCTGCTGGCACGTTCTTTGCGGAGCGCGGTAGCCGAGGCCTGGGGCAAGCCGCTGACCATGAACGTCGCCATGCCGATCGCGGCGGTGATGCTCGACCTCGGCTTCGCGGCGAGCACCGTGAAGGCGGTCCCGATCCTGGCGCGCACCGCCGGCCTGCTCGCGCACCTGGCCGAGGAGCAGGAACAGCCGCTCGGCTTCCTGCTGGCGGCGAGCGCGGAGGAGGCGGTCGAGTACGAGCCTCCGCCGGGCCCGGGCACGTGATCCTCGAGCCCGAGGTCGAGACCCGTCCGTGGGACGAGCAGCTTGCCCAGGACGACGACTCCTATCGCACCCAGCTCGACTACCTCTTCGAGCGCTCCGCGTTCTACCGCGAGAAGCTCGCGGTCGCGGGGCTCTCGTCCGCCGTCGACGCCGGTGGGCTGGCGGACATCGACCGGCTGCCCCTGACCGACAAGCAGGAGCTCAAGGCGACCTGCACGCCCGAGAATCCGATCGGCGCCCATCTCTGCGCCGACTCGTCCGAGCTCGTCCGCATCTACTCGACGAGCGGCACCACCGGAGCGCCGAGCTACGTGCCCCTCACCGCCGGCGATCTGGAGAACTGGGTCACGGCCTCGGCCCGTAGCTATGCGGCCTCCGGCGTCGAGCCCGGTCAGCGCGTGGCCACGACCTACAACGCCGGGCCGTTCGTGGCCGGAGCGGCGCTCGCCTCGTTCGAGCGCATCGGCCTCTGTCACCTTCCGTTCGGGACCGGGAACACCGAGCGCCTGCTGCGGGCGATCGACGACCTCAGGCCCGAGGCGGCGGTGTTCACGCCCTCGTATGCGGCCCACCTGATCGAGTGGGCGGCCGACCGCGACGTCGATCTGTACGGGTCGAGCGTCGAGCGCGTCCTCGTGGCGGGCGAGCCGGGCGGCGGCGAGCCCGCCTTTCGCGCGATGCTCGAGCAGGGCTGGGGGGCGCAGGTCACCGAGGCGATGGGGATCGGCGACCTCGGCGTCTCGCTCTGGGGCGAGTGCGAGGAGCAGGACGGCATGCACCTCGGCGCGCGGGGCTTTCTCCACGTGGAGTTGATCGACCCGGACACCGGCACCGCCCTCGAGCTGGTCGACGGGGCGACCGGCGAGCTCGTCCTGACGCATCTCCTGCACCGCGCGGCGCCGGTCTTGCGCTTCCGCACCCGTGACCACGTCCTCCTGCGCACAAGGCCGTGCGCCTGCGGCCGGACCGGCCCCAGGGTGCGCTGCCTCGGGCGAACCGACGACATGCTGATCGTCCGCGGCGTCAACGTCTTTCCCTCGGCGGTGCGCGAGGTCGTGAGCGCGTTCCAGCCGGACGTGACGGGCCACATCCTGGTCAGGCCCCGGGCGGCCGGCGTGAAGCAGGAGCCGCCGCTCCCCGTCAGCGTCGAGCTGGCGCGCGGCGCGGCGGCCGACGACTCGCTCGCCGAGGCGATCCGCGACCGGCTTCGGAGCGTGCTCGTCGTCCAGACGCGTGTGGAGCTCGTGCCCTGGGGAAGCCTGGGCCGCAGCGAGTACAAGTCGAAGCTCGTCGAGCGCTGAAGCTACCGGCGCGATCTCGGGACGCCTTGCGTAGTCTCCAAGGCCGAACTCTGAGAAGGAGGACACCATGGCCGAGTACATCCGAGTCGTCGAGTTCGAGGCCGACGACGCAGCGATCGAGGCGATGCTCAAGGAGATCGGCTCCGCCGATGGACCGCCGGAAGGCGTGAACGCCACGCGAATCACCGTCCTCGGCGATCGCGCGGCAGGGAAGGTCCTGGTCTCGGTGCGCTTCCCCTCCGAGGAGGACCTCCGGAAGGGCTCCGAGGTCTTCGAGGCGATGAGCCCGCCCGACGACGCCAACATGCGCCGTGTCGCCGTCGAGGCGTACGAGGTCCTGCTCGAGCGCGACGCTCCGTAGACGCTTCGCCGATCCGGAGACGCCTGAGGCTTCTCCGGATCTGCAGCTGATTGCCGCCGTTTGCCACCCCGACCAGGGCGTCTCGTGCGGCTGTACAACCGAGTCCGGGCCGTCACGCCAAAGCTGTCGTCGCGCCGCACTCGCTTGACCCGCCACCGCCGGTCGTTTATTCATACTGGACAGTGCACGCCTCAAACGACCCGCGTCTCACCGTGGGGTTGATCGGCCTCGGCAACATGGGCACGGCGATCGCAGAGCGGCTCCTGGATGGGGGCTACGACCTTCTGGTGTACAACCGGACGCCGGGGAAGACAGAAGCGCTCGCGGCTCGGGGCGCGACGGTGGCGGAATCGTGCGCGGATCTGGCTCAGGACGCAGACGTCGTCCTCACGTCGCTCGCGAACGACGAGGCGCTCGAGGACGTCGCGGCCGAGGTCGTCGCCGCGGCGCGGCCGGGCACCGTCCTCGTCGACATGAGCACCGTCTCGCCTGACGCGTCGGCGAGGGTCGCCTCGCTCGCGGAGGCGGCGTCGGTCGACTACCTGCGCGCGCCCGTCAGCGGGAACCCGACGGTCGTGCGGGCCGGGAACCTGACCTTCATCGTCTCGGGCGCGCCAGAGACGTTCGAGCGCGTCGAGCCCGTCATCCGGACGATCGGCCCCACCGTCCACCTCGTCGGGGACGGGGAGCAGGCCCGGATCGTGAAACTCGCGATCAACCTCATGATCGCGGGGCTGGCGGAGTTGATGTCCGAGGCCCTCGTGCTCGGTGAGGCCGCCGACGTCTCCCGCGAGGCACTCCTGGACGTGATGGCGAGCTCGGCCGCCGGAGCGCCGTTCGTCAAGTACAAGGCGGAGCCGCTGCTGCGCGACGACTACTCGGCGACGTTCACCACCGCCCTGATGGAGAAGGACATCGATCTGATCCTCGACGCGGCTGATGAGGCCGGGGTGGAGCTTCCGGTGGCGAGCGAGATGAAGGCGCTCCTCCGGGCGGCTGTCGAGGCCGGTCATGCAGACCAGGACTTCATGGCGCTCTTCCTGCACCTGCGGAGCCAGTCCGGTCACCGCGCGACGCCCGTGGCGGCGGCGCGTGGGGGCGAGTATCCCGATCAGGAGGTGGTGCGGTGAGCATGCGAAGCAGGTCGGTCGGCTCGCCCGACGCGACCAGAGCAGTCGACTGGGAACAGCGAATCGACTTCCCCAAGCTGCGTTCGGAGCGGTTCCACCGCGCGCGGGCGGCGCTCGAGGCCTCGGATCTCGGGGCGCTGCTGCTGTTCGACCCGAACAACATCCGGTACGTCACCAGCACGCACATCGGCGAGTGGGCGCGAGACAAGAACGCTCGTTACGCCCTGCTCCCCCGCGGCGCCGACCCGATCCTGTGGGACTTCGGCTCCGCCGCCCGCCATCACCAGCTGTTTGCACCGTGGCTGCCGCCGGAGAACTTCCGGGCCGGGGTCGCGCCCATGCGCGGCGCGATGCCCGTCGAGACCGGGATCCCGGACCGGCTCGGCGAGCGGATCGCGCACGAGCTGCGCGAGCACGGGCTCCAGGGCGAGCCGCTCGGCGTCGACATGGCAGACCTGCTGACGATCGAGGCGCTGCAGCGTGCCGGAGTGCACGTCACCGACGGATCGCAGGTGATGCTCGAGGCGCGGAAGATCAAGACCGCGCAGGAGATCGCCCTGCTCGACCAGTCGGCAGGGCTGGTGGACGCCGTCTACGACGAGATCTACCGGATGCTGCGCCCCGGCGTGTACGAGCACGAGATCGTGGCGCGTGCGCACCAGCTGCTCTTCGAGATGGGGTCGGAGCACGTGGAAGCGGTGAACGCCGTCTCGGGAGATCGGTGCAACCCTCACCCGCACGTCTTCTCGGATCGGCTCCTGCGGCCGGGAGACCAGGCGTTCTTCGACATCATCCACTCGTTCATGGGCTACCGGACGTGCTACTACCGCACGTTCAACATCGGCGGCGTCAGCCCCTCCCAGCTCGACGCGTACAAGCAGTGCCGCGAGTGGCTGGATGCCGCGATCGCGCTCGTCCGGCCCGGCATGACCACGGACAAGATCGCCGAGGTCTGGCCGACCGCCGAGGAGCTCGGCTTCCCGGACGAGGAAACCTGCTTCGGGCTCCAGTTCGGGCACGGGATCGGCGTCGGGCTGTACGAGTCTCCGATGATCTCGCGCGTCCACTCTCTCGAGCACCCGGTGGCGCTGGAGGAGGGGATGGTGTTCGCGCTCGAGACGTACTGCGCCGCGACCGACGGCCGGTCTGCGGCACGGATCGAGGAAGAAGTCGTGGTGACGGCGACCGGATGCGACGTGATCACGCGTTTCCCGGCCGAGGAGCTGCTGGTCGCGGGGCGGACCTACGTGCGCGGGGCCGATCTCGTCGCCAAGGGCGACCAGGTCGAGCACGACGGCAATCCCGGCCTCGCCGCCGCCGTCGCGTCCTCGGCGGTCGTCGAGCCTGCCGGCGTTCCCCGATGAGCGACACCGGGACGCGTGAGCTCGAGGACGGGCGGCCCGGCTACCGCCTCGTCCGCCGCGAGGACGTCGAGCTCGCCGAGGCGCTGCCGGGCCACTCGAGCGGCCTGACCTCGTGCCGGCTCGTCGACGGCGCGCTCGGCTCGACGCACATGGCTCTGACGCTGGCCTCGCTCGCCGACGGCTACGTCGACACGCACCTGCACTCGTACGAGACGAGCCTCTATGTCCTCGAAGGGGAGCCGGTGCTCTACCTGGAGGGACGCGGCATCAGGCTCAAGCCCGGTGCGTGCGGTCTCATCCCGGTCGGAGCACCGCACGCGTTCCGCTGCGAGGGGCGCGGGCTCTGGCTCGAGATGGCCGCGCCGCGTCCGCGCGCCGACGGCAGCGACACCTTCTTCGTCGGAGGCGCCCCGGATGCTCCGGTCGAGCCGCTCGACGCACGCGACCCCCGCAATCGCAACTTCTTCCTGCTCTCGGACGGCGAAATGGACGTCGATCTGCTCAAGCGGGCCGAGGCCTTCGGCGCGCCGACCGTGTCGGCGAGCATGGCGACCGCCCTCCTTGCGTACAGCGGCATCGCCGTGAAGATGCTCGTCGACCAGCGCCTGGACGCGCAGCTCCACACGATGTTCATGGTCGCCTACCAGCCCGGGGCGCTCACGCACCCGCATGACCATCCCTTCGAGGAGTCGTACTACATCCTCGACGGAGAGGTCGACGTCGTCGCGGACGGCGACCGCTACTCGCTCCGGCCGGGTGACGTCTTCTGGACGGGCACCGGATGCGTCCACGCGTTCTACGAGACGCAGGGAGGCCGGGTGCGATGGCTCGAGACGTCGGCCCCGGGGCCGCCCGCCCGGCACTCGTACCGCCACGAGCGCGACTGGGCCTACCTCGGCGAGCGCCTCGCCTCCGACCCGGTAGGTGCCGCGTGAGCCACGTCAGCGACAAGCCGGCGGCCGGCGTCCTGGACGACCTCGACCTATACATCAAGCTTTACCGCCGGATGCTGCTCATCCGCGGCTTCGAGGAGCTCGTCCAGTCGCTCTTCCTGAAGGGCGAGGTCTACGGGACGACCCACCTGTACTCGGGGCAGGAAGCGGTCGCGATCGGTGTCGCGAGCCTGCTCGGCGACGATGACCGCGTGGCGGCGACCTACCGCGGCCACGGCCACGCGCTTGCGCTCGGCGTCGACCCGCAGGCGCTGCTCGACGAGATGCTCGGGCGCGAGTCCGGGATCAACGGCGGGCGCGCAGGCTCGATGAACGTCAACTCGCCGGCCGACCGGCTGATCGGCTCGTTCGGGATCGTCGGCGGCAGCATCGCCGCCGCGACCGGGGCGGCGCTGGCCCTGAAGCGGACGACCGGCGGCGTGGCGGTCGCGTACTTCGGCGACGGCGCGATGAACCAGGGCTACGTGTTCGAGTGCCTGAACTTCTGCCAGGTGCTGAAGCTGCCGCTCCTCTTCGTCTGCGAGAACAACGGCTACGGCGAGTACACGCCGTTCCGCTCGGTGACCGCAGGCGAGATCCGCGCGCGGGCCGAGGTGATGGACGTCCCGGCCGAGACGATCGACGGCATGAGCGTCTGGACCGTGCGCGAGGCCGCCGGGCGAGCGCTCGCCCACGTGCGCGGCGGCAACGGCCCGGCGTTCGTCGAGGCGCTGACGTACCGCTTCGTCGGGCACTCGCGCAGCGACCCCGGGGCATACCGTCCGGAGGGCGAGCTCGACGACTGGAGAACGCGCGACCCGCTCGTCGTCCTCCGCACCCAGCTCGAGGCGGAGGGCGTCGACGCCTCACGCCTGGACGCACTGGAGCAGGAGCTGAACGACGAGCTGGAGCGGATGCGCGAGCACGGCCTCGCGGCGCCGTTCCCGAGCGAGCTGACCGCCCGCGAGTTCAAGGACTGAGGCCGCAAATGGCCGGCGAGCTGACCATGCCCAAGCTGTCGGACTCGATGGACGAGGCCGTCATCATCCGCTGGCTGGTCTCCCCGGGCGACGCGTTCGAGCGAGGCGAAGGCCTGGTGGAGGTGGAGACGGACAAGGCGACGGTCGTCTACGAGGCGGAGGCCGACGGCACGCTCGACTCGATCCTCGTCCCGGAGGGAGGCACCGCGGCGATCGGGGAGCCGATCGCGACTCTTGCGAACGGCGCCGGCGAGCCCGACGGCGACCGGCGTCGCGCGTCCGCGCGGCAAGAGCCCGCGCAAGCGCCGCCCGTGCGGCTGTCGCCGCGCCGCCCGCTCGGCGCGACGGATCGGGCGGAGAGCGTCCCAACGCGACGCCCGTGGCGAGGCGGACCGCCGTCGAGCTCGGGGTCTCGCTCCACGGCATCGCCGGCACCGGGCCCGGCGGAAGGATCACCCGCGAGGACGTCCAGCGGGCCGCGGCCGAGCCGGGCGAGCCGGCGCAGCAGCCCGCCGCCGGTGGCAAGGGCGAGGCCCGCACGATCGAGCTGACGACGACGCAGGCGACGATCGCGCGCCGGATGGTGCAGTCGGCGACGACGATCCCGTCGTTCACCGTCTCGATCGACGTCGACATGTCCCTGATCACCGAGCTGCGACGCGGAGCCCGCGAGGCTGGGAACAAGGCTCCGTCGGTCAACGACTTCGTCGTGAAGGCGGCGGCAGGTGCGCTGCAGGCGTTTCCGCGCTTCAACGCGTCGTACGTCGACGACACGGTCCAGTGCTATTCGCGCATCAACGTCGGTGTCGCCGTGGCCACCGACGACGCGCTGCTCGTGCCCGTCGTGTTCGACGCGGACCAGAAGACGCTCGCGCAGATCGCCGCGGACACGCGCCGGCTCGCCGCGGCCGCGCGCGATCGAGCCCTTCGGCCGGACGACTTGCGGGACGGCACGTTCACCGTCTCGAACCTGGGCATGTTCCGTGTGCGGTCGTTCACCGCGATCATCGACCCTCCGCAGGCCGCGATCCTCGCCGTCGGCGGCGTTCGGCGCGCGCCCGTCGAGAGCGACGACGGCGGCGTGGCATTTCGCGACCTGATGACCGTCACCCTCACCTGCGACCACCGGGTCGTCTACGGCGCCGACGGCGCGCAGTTCCTGTCCCGACTACGCGAGCTGCTCGAGCGCCCGCTCGCGCTCACCCTGTGACCGGAGGACGCTGACATGGAGACAGTCGCCTTTCGCACCGCGATCCGCGATGCGCTCGACGAAGAGCTGGCCGCGGACGAGCGCGTGATCCTGTTCGGCGAGGACATCGCCGTCGCCGGCGGCGTGTTCGCGACGACGACGGGCCTCTACGACAAGTACGGGCCGGACCGCGTCTTCGACACGCCCATCTCCGAGCTGGCCCTCGCGGGCGCAGCGTTCGGGTCGGCGGTGACCGGCCTTCGTCCGGTGATCGAGATCATGTTCGGCGACTTCCTCACGCTGGCGATGGACAGCCTCGTGAACCAGTCGACGAAGTACTGGTTCCTGACGCAGGAGCAGGTCAGCGTGCCGCTCGTCATCCGCTCGGTCGTCGGGGCCGGCGGACGCTTCGGCGCGATCCACTCGCAGATGCCGGTGTCGTGGTTCATGGGCGTGCCCGGCCTCAAGATCGCGTGCCCGTCGACGCCCGGCGACGCCAAGGCGCTGCTGAAGGCCGCGATCCGCGACGACAACCCGGTGCTCTTCTTCGAGCACAAGCGGCTGTACACGCTCGAGGGCGAGGTGAACGGCGAGCCTGGGCGGCTCGGACAGGCGGCGGTGCTCCGCGAGGGCAGCGACGTCACGCTCGTCACCGCGATGAAGAGCGTCCACGACGGCCTCGAGGCGGCCGACGCGCTGGAGCAGGATCACGTCTCGGTCGAGGTGATCGACCTGCGAACGCTCCGCCCGCTCGACCTCGAGACCGTGCTCGCGTCCGTCCGCAAGACCAACCGGATCGCGGTCGTCGAGGAAGGGCCGCTGACGGGCGGCTGGGCGGGCGAGGTGCTCGCCTCGGTCACGGAGCAGGCGCTCGGCCACCTCGACGACGCCTGGCGCATCGCGACCCCGAACACGCCGATCCCCTACAGCCCGCCGCTCGAGGACGCGTTCCTGCCCGGGCCCGAGCGGATCGCAAGCGAGATCCGGCGGCGCCTTCGATGAGTAATCCCGCGCCCAGCTCCGGACGCATCGACCGCGCCCTCGAGGCGTCGAAGGTCGGCAGCCGGCTCCGCACCGAGCGGGAGAGCCTCGGCATCAGCCTCCGTGAGCTGGCGCGGCGCGTCGGCGTCTCGCCGAGCCTCGTCTCGCAGATCGAGCTCGACCGCGTGAACCCGTCGGTCAGCACTCTCTACGCGCTCGTCACGGAGCTCGGAATGACGATGAGCGACGTCTTCGGCGACTCGCCATCCGAGGAGCGGGTCGTCCGCCAGCTGCGCGACGGCGACGGCCTGGCCGAGCGGCCGGAGACCCGGCGGGTGATCAACCTCGCGTCCGGCGTGCGCTGGGAGCGGCTCACGTCTCACAGAGATCCCGAGGTGGAGTTCCTGTACGTCGTCTATCCCGTCGGGGCCGCCTCGTGTCCGGAAGATGCGCTGACGACACACGGTGGGAAGGAATACGGCTACGTCAGCAGCGGCACCCTGGGCGTGCGCGTCGGCTTCGAGGAATACGAGCTCGAGCCGGGCGGATCGATCGCGTTCGACTCGTCGTCGCCTCACCGCTTGTGGGCGGTCGGCGACGAGCCTGTTCACGCGATCTGGGTCGTCATCGGCCGGGAGGCAGACCCGCGCGCGGCTGCGCCTTCCTCGACAGACGCCCCGGATCAGGGTTAGGCGGCCGCTTCGCCTTCGGGCGCCTGGAGGCGGCCCACGGCCTTCCGTCCCGAGCGGAAGCGAGCGATCAGCTCGGGCGCCTGGTAGAGCACGAGCGCCAGCAGGATCAGCACGCCGATCGTCATCTGCGCGTACTCGGTCGGCTGGTCGAAGAGCGGCAGGACGTTGTTGATCTCCGAGAGGAACAGCGCTGCGAGCAGGGTCCCGACGAACGATCCCCGCCCGCCCGCGAGGCTCGCGCCGCCGAGAACCGCGGCCGCGATGCTCGTGAGCGCGTAGTCGCCGATGATCGGCGAGCCGATCTGGACCTGGGCCGCGGAGTAGAACCCGGCGATCGACGCCATCACGGAGCAGACGACGAAGGCGAGGAACACGATCAGCCCGGCTGACATCCCGAGCCGGCGCGCCGAGGTCTCGTCGAGGCCGACCGCCCGCACGGCCATGCCGGTTCGCGTGCGGTAGAGCCACCCGTCGGCCAGCACCGCGAGAAAGATCACGCCGATGAAGGCCACCGGCATGAAGCCGATGCTCGTGTTCAACGCGTCGACCACGTGGCTGTTGATCTCGCCTTCGGGGTGGTCGCGCAACAGAAGCGACGCGCCCTCGAGGATGCTCAGCGTGCCGAGCGTCGCGATGATCGACGGAAGGCGGAGGATGCGGATCAGCGTCGCGTTGAAGATGCCCGTCGCCAGGCCGACGCCCAGGACCGCGAGCGAGCCCAGGAAGAGCGCGAACGTCGTCTCGTCGGGCTTGAGCGTGAACGAGGCCGTGACCACGCACATCGTCACGAGCGCGGCCACGGAGACGTCGAAGCCGCCGACGAGCAAGGCGTTGGTCTGCCCGATCGCGACGAGCGCGAGCGGCATCGTCGCGAGCAGGAGGTTGTTGAGGTTGTACTGGGTCAGGAACGCGTCCTGGCGCACGGCCGTGTAGGCGCCGACCGCGAGGATCAGCGCGGCCAGCAGCAACAGGGGAAGCCAGCCGCGGAACCTCATGCGCCCGCTTTCGCGACCCGGCCGCCGACGATCGCCTCGACGATGCGGCGCTCTCCGAGCTCGGCGCCCTGGATCTCGTCGACGATCTTCCCGCGCGACATCACGACGACGCGGTCGCAGAGCCCGGCGAGCTCGAGCGGGTCGCTCGACTTGACGATCAGCGCGACCCCCTCGTTCGCCTTCGCCCGCAGCGCGTCGTAGATGTCGAAGCGCGAGCCGACATCCACGCCCTGGGTCGGCTCGTCGGCGAGGATGAGCTTGACGTCCCCACGGAGGAAGGGACGTGTCAGCGAGACCTTCTGCTGGTTGCCGCCCGAGAGCGACTGGACCGGCTGCTCGATCGACGCCGTCCGGATGCGCAGCCGCCGCACCATCTCGTTGACGGTCCGCCGCTCACGCCGGCGGCGCAGGAAGCCCAGGAAGCCCAGCGACCTCAGCACCTGGATCGTGGTGTTGGTGCGCACGCTCAGCACCGGGAACAGCGATTCCCCGGCTCGATCGCCGCTCAGCAGGACGATTCCCTGGCGCAGCGCCCCGAGCGGCGACTTCGTGTTCAGCTCGTCGCCGTCGCAGGAGGCCTTGCCGGTCGGGCGCTCGACGCCCGCGAGCGCGCGTAGGAACTGCACCTGGCCGTTGCCCTCGGCACCGGCGAGACCGAGGATCTCGCCCTTCTCGACCTTCAGGTCGAGCGGGCCGAACCGGTCGCCCCGGAAGCCCGAGACGTCGAGGAGCACCTCGGGAGCGCGTCCCTCTCCGTCTCGGTCCGGGAAGGCGAGCTGGAGCGGCCGTCCGATCATGTGCTCGATCAGCGCTTCCTCCGTCATTCCGGCGGCCTCGAAGGTCCCTTGCTTGACGCCGTCGCGGAGGACGCTGATGCGGTCGGCGATCCCGAGCACTTCGGGGAGCCGGTGGCTGACGTAGACGATGCCCACGTCGGCCCTGCTTCGCTCGCGCACCAGCGCCTGCAGCTGCTCGACCTCCTGTGGCCCGAGCGCCGTCGTCGGCTCGTCGAGGAGGAGCACCTTCGGCCGCGCGAGCAGCGACTTGACGACCTCGAGCAGCTGGCGCTCCGCGAGCGACAGCGTCCCGACGGGCGCCTGGACGGGAACGTCGAGCCCGAACTCCTCGAGCGTGGAGGCCGCCCACTGCCCCATTCGTCCGTACGCCGGCCGTTCGCTTCCCGGCACGGCGAGATAGAGGTTCTCCGCGACATTCAGGTCGAGGACGTGCGAGTACGTCTGGTAGGCGATCCCGAGGCCGTATCGCCTGGCCTCGGCGGCAGAGCCCCGTTTGCGCCGGCGCCCGCCGATCTCGACGCCGCCCTTGTCGGCGCCGAGGAACCCGCTGGCGATCCCGAGCAAGGTCGACTTCCCGGACCCGTTCTCCCCGACGAGCGCGTGCACCTCGCCTGCGCGGCAGTCGAAGCTGACGTCGCGAAGCGCCTGTACGGCTCCGAACGCCTTCCACACGCCGCTGAGGGACAGGACGATGGGGCTCTCGGGCCCGGGAGTCGACATTCCTTTCGCTTGGGATCTCTAGTGGCTCTCTGCCTCTTCCTCTAGGGGTACATCCGATGCAGCAGCTTCAGCGGGACGAGCGAGGTCGCAGACGCCTCGGTCGGATAGCCCGGCACGCACTCGGTGCGCTTCGCCTCGTTCTGCAGCTGGATCGGGAACACGATCTTCGGCGGGATCTTCGCGCCCTTGAGCCTCATCATCAGGGCCGTCAGGGCGACCCGGATCTGCGAGTTCCCGGCCGTGTAGTAGTAGACCTTCAGCTTCGGGTTTTTCAATGCCCTGGTCTTGCAGCCCATGCCGACGTCGTCCGTCCGCAGCGTCAGCACGGCGTTGAACGGCTTGCCCGCGGCCTTGTACGCCGCGAACGCGCCCTGTGCCATCCCGAGCCCGTACTCGTAGCTCCAGCCCTTGATGTTCGGATGGGCCGCGAGGATCGCCGAGACGACCTGCTGGACCTTCGACGCGTCCCAGTTCGTCGGTTCGCTGGCCACGACGTGGATGTTCTTGTTCAGCGCCGGCCGTTCGCACTTCTGCCAGCCCGCAGACAGCGGGTTCCCGGGGAAGCCGCCCATGAACGCGATGTCGCCGGACTTGACGTACTTGTTCATGACCTTGGCGTACGCCCGCCCGAGCTTGCAGACGTTCTCACCGACGACCGTCGTGTAGTTCACGCCGGGCCCGCTCACGTATCCCCAGGCATAGGTTGCCACCGGGATGTGGGCCTTCTTCGCCTCCTTGAACACCGGCAGCTCGGCGTCGGCGAAGTCCGGGTAGGTGACGATCGCGCTGACGTGCTGCGCGATCATCGCGCGGAAGTCGGCCAAGGCCTGGGTCGGGTTCGAGTGGGCGCTCCGGTAGATGATCCTGCCGATCGACTTGTACGTCAGCGCCTGGAGGATGAACTCCATCTTCGAGATGTGGCGATAGACGTTCTCGCCGAACGGCTCGACGTAGGCGACGGTCAGCTTGCCGCCCGTGCCTGTCTTGCAGCCGTCGTTGTTCCAGCACTTGAGCGCCAGGTTGAGATTGACCTTCTTGCTCGCACGGCCGTACGCGGCGAGTGCGATGTTGCGCGCCATTCCCTGCGGCGGCAGGAGCTTGGCGTCGAAGAGCGTCTTCTTGAGGACGGCGGGGTTCGCCTTGTACGTCTCGCCGAAGCCTCCGGCGCCCGATTTCGCCTGCGACGCCGCCGAGGCAGGCTTCTGGCTGGTGCTGCCCAAGGCTGCCGCGACGATCACCAGCGCCAGCGCGAGCAGCGTGACCCCGAGGCCTAGCTTCCACCGCCTCCCCTCGCTCACCTTCGGTCCGTGCATGGTGCCTCCTTTCGTTCCTTCAGCTCGTGTTCTGGTCGAATCCTGGGGTGATGCGAGCCGGAGCCTTCGGCCGCATGAGGCGGCCGAGCAGCGACGCGATTCGATCGCCGGAGATCAGCATCCCGACGATGATCGCCGCGCCGAAGACGACGAACTGCCACCCGGTCGAGATGCCGAGGATGAGCAGCATCTGGTTCAGAAGCGTCAGCGCGAGCGCCGCCATCCACGTCGAGGTCGCACTCGCCAGCCCGCCCGAAAGCGACGCGCCGGCGATGACGACCGCGGCGATCGGCGCGAGCAGGTAGGCGGCGCCGAAGCTCGGGTCGACGCTGATCCGCACGCCCGCGAGCAGGACCGCCGCGGTCGCGTAGAGCGTGCCCGCCGCTGCGTACGCGAACACGACGTGGGCTCGGACGTGCACGCCGGCCATCCATGCGGCTCTCGGGTTCGCCCCCACCGCCTGGAAGCGCCGGCCGGGTGCTGTGTACCGAAGCAGCAGCGCTACGGCGAGGGTGATCCCCGCGCCCACCCAGAAGACGAGACTGATGATCCCGACCGGCCTGTTCTGGGCGAAGTCCGACAGCCGCGAGGGCACCTCGGCCTCCGCCAGGCTCTTCGAGTACCTCAGCCCTTCGGCGAAGACGATCTGCCCGACGGCGAGCGTCACGATCAGCGGGTTCAACTGCAGGACCCCGACGAAGATCCCGTTGATCAGGCCTACGAGCACCCCGACGCCGAGGCAGGCGAGGATGGCGATCCCCAGGCGGCCGTTGGAGTGGTTGCCGACTCCGACGATGAGGTACCCGCCGAGGAACATCACGCCCGGAGTAGAGAGGTCGATGCCCGCCTGCATGACCACGAGCATCTGGCCGAGCGCCGCGATGGCGAGAACCGTCATGTAGGGAAGGACGAAGGCCCAGGAGGTGCTCTGCAGCGCGGCCGACGCGATGTTTGCCGCGACCAGGGCGAGCACTCCTGTGGCGATCCAGATCGGCCAGAAGCGCGCCCCGACGAGTGCGTCCGCCAGCAGGGGCGTCAGCCCTCGCCCCGCGTGCTGCACGACGCCCTCGGTCTCGTCGTGCGCATTCACCCGCTCCTTTGCCCCGACCAGGCGTCCATTCTCTCCCGCTGCAAGGAACAGTGTCAACCATCACCGAACGGAAACACCGAGAGTCGGCGCAGGCGTCCACCGCTGCTTAACGCCTGACGGGCGAACGCTGTCCGCGTTGACTGGCCGGACGGCGTCCGTTTATGCTCGCTGCACATGCGCGGGTGCCCAAGACCGCGCAGTCCGTGTCAGGCAAGCCAAGGAGAAGAGGGGCATGAGCTCGCAACGCCTTTTGATCCGGAACGGCTTCGTCGTCTCGATGGATCCCGACGTCGGCGACATCCCGAACGGCGATGTCCTGGTCGAGGATGGCAAGATCGTCGAAGTCGGACCGAGCCTCGGGGTATCCGGGGCCGAAGAGATCGACGCGGCCGGGATGATCGTCATGCCGGGCTTCGTCGACACGCACCGGCACACCTGGCAAACGCCGGTCCGCGGTGTCCTCCCGAGCTGCACGCTCGACCACTACTTCGCCGTCATGCTCGGCAGCGTCGGCGGGCACTACCGCCCGGAGGACGTGCACATCGGCGACTACGCGGGCGCGCTCGAGGCGCTCAACGGCGGCGTCACGACGCTGCTCGACTGGTCGCACATCAGCAACACGCCGGATCACTCGGACGCCGCGATCCAGGGTCTCAAGGATGCCGGTATCCGCGCTGTCTATGCCCACGGCATGCCGACGGGCGGCGAGTGGTGGATGATGAGCGAGCTGAACCACCCCGAGGACATCCGGCGAATCCGCGAGACGTACTTCTCGTCGGACGACGGCCTCCTCACCCTTGCCATGGCCGCTCGTCAGCCCGGCAACGTGAACGCCGACGTAGCGAAGCACGACTGGGCGCTCGCGCGCGAGCTCGGGATCCTGATCAGCGTCCACGTCGGCATGCGGCTCCACACCCTGCACTACACGCCAGTGAAGGAGATGCACGACCTCGGGCTCATGGGTCCCGACGTCTGCTACATCCACATGACCGACCTGACGGACGAGGAGCTCGACTGGATCGCGGAGACCGGCGGCAAGGCTTCGATCGCGCCCTACGTCGAGATGCTGATGGGGCACGGCCCGCCGCCGACGGGGAAGATGCTCGCTCGTGGGGTCCGCCCGTCGCTCAGCGTCGACGTCGTCTCGAGCGTCCCCGGCGAGATGTTTACGCAGATGCGGACGGCGCTTGCCTACGACCGGATCCTCGAGTTCACCGACACGCCGGACATTGCGTTCGCGCCGACGCTAACGCACAAGGACGTGCTCGAGTTCGCGACGATCGACGGTGCACGGTCGATCGGGCTCGAGGACAGGGTCGGTTCGCTCACCCCGGGCAAGCAGGCGGACATCGTGCTCCTGAGGACCAAGGCGATCAACACGGCTCCGATGGTGGATCCCGTCGGCACGATCGTCGTCTTCGCCGACACTTCCAACGTCGACTCCGTCTTCGTCGCCGGCCGCGCCGTCAAGCGCCACGGAGAGCTCGTCGGCGTCGACCTCGACAACGTGTTCCAGAAGCTCGACGAGTCGAGGAATCACATCCTGTCGCGGGGCGAGTTGCTGCCGGACTGGGCAGCCGACCCGGTGGCAGCCGTCTAAGTCGCAACCCCCTCAGGCTCGGTCCGCGCGGCTCGTGCGGACCGAGCCTCCTTTTTGGTCGAAAGGAGAGAACGAATGGCCACGGGCACTGTCGTCATCGTTGGCGGCACGCAAGGACAAGGCCGCGAGATCGCGCAGTCTTACGCGGACGACGGCCGCGACGTCGTCGTGACCGGAAGGGACCAGTCCCGCGCCGACGCTGCCGCCAAGGAGATCGGTGGCCGCACCAGCGGCATCGGATTCGATCTCGCCGAGCCGCACGCGATCGCGGACCATCTTGCCGAGGTGGGCGACGTCGGCCACCTCGTCCTTGCTGCGATCGAGCGCGACGTGAACACAGTGCGCGCATACGACATCGAAGCGGCGCTGCGGCTGGTCACGCTCAAGCTCGTCGGCTACACCGAGGTGATCCACGCGCTTACGCCGAGGCTTCGCGAAAACTCATCCATCCTCATCTTCGGGGGCCTCGCGCGCGAACGGCCCTATCCTGGCTCGACAACTGTCACTACCGTCAACGGTGGTGTGACGAGCCTAGTGCGCACCCTCGTGATCGAGCTGGCTCCGACGCGTGTCAACGCGGTGCACCCAGCCATCGTCGGGGACAGCCCCCAATGGGCCGACATGCCATCGGAGCGGCGGCAGGCTCTCGTGCAGCGGACACCGATCGGGCGCCTCGTCACCATGGCCGACGTCGTGAATGCAGCGCGCTTCCTGCTCGAGAACGAGGCGATCAACGGCGTCAACCTCTTTGTCGACGGCGGCTGGATGTGCATGTGACGGAGGCGCCTCGCGCCAGGTAGCCGCGACGTCCGCCGGGGTCGCCCTCGGGCTGGCCGTCGGGTTCAACATCGGGAACGTCGGTCCTGCCGCCGACGTGCTGGCGCAGGCGTACGGAGTTCGCCTGGCGCTCATCGGGTTCCTTGCGACGGCGTTGTTCCTCACGCACCTCGTGATGCAGATCCCCGGCGGACGCCTCGTCGACCGGCGTGGGGCGCGGAATCTCGGAATGGTCGCGCTCGCGATCATCATGGCGGGGAACCTCGTCGCGCTCGCCGCCGCGTCGCTTGCGATCGGTGTCGCGGGCAGGCTGATCGCGGGGCTCGGCACGGGCATCGGATTCATCGCGGGCAGCGACTACGTCCGTGCGACGGTCGGGACCGCGAGCGCGCAGGGCTTCTACGGAGCGGCAGGCGTCGGCGGTGGAGGCCTCGCGATCGCGATCGTCCCCCTGGCGACGCCGTCGCTCGACTGGCGGGCTCCCTACGTGACGGCGTTGATCTTCGCCTTCGCGGTCCTCGTGTTCCTTCCCCTCGCGCCGCAAGACCGTCCGACGCGCCAGCGCGCTCGGCGATCGCCTCGTCCCGCCACCGCCGACATCGTCCGTGACCGCCGGCTCCGTCCGCTCGCCGTGGCGCACAGCGCCTCGTTCGGGTTGAGCGTGATCATCGGGGTCTGGGCCGTCGAGCTTCTCCGGCACGACGGCCACGGCCGGCGGCTGGCGGGCGCGATCGCGGCGTTGACGCTTCTCAGCGGCCTCGTAACGCGACCGCTCGGCGGTCGCCTACTCCAGCGGCGGCCGGACCGCGCAGTGCAGCTCGTCGGAGTCAGCATGGTTGCCGGCGCCGCCGGCACGTTCCTCCTGCTCTTCGAACTGCCGCTGCCGGTGCGAATCGCGGGAGCGGCGGTGCTCGGCCTCGCCGCCGGGATCCCGTTCGCGGTTGCCTTCACCGGAGCGCAGCTGATCCGCCCGGATGCGCCCGCAGCTGCGATCGGCTTCATCAACAGTTGCGCCACCTTCCTCATTCTGGTCGGCACGCCGCTGGTCGGTTTCACGTTCGCGCTGCCCGGGCACGGCCGGGCCGGCTTCGCCGCGATCGCCGTGCTCTGGGCGCTTGCGTTGCTCGCGGTTCGGCCGTCGAAGCTGTCGGCGCTCCGAGAGGCCGAGCTGCGCTCCCCGGGTGCGAGCGGGCCGGGAGGTTGACTTGTGGCGAGGACAAGCGGATGATCGCCGCAGTTCAGCTAGGGAGGCCCAAAAATGGGCGCGCGAGCGACTGAATCTGTCTGCGGCTCGCGGCTTTTCAGGGCCACGCTCACTCTCGTACTGAGTGCGGCCGTAGGCGTAACGCTCGTGGCGGTGCTCGGCGCCCGGGCGAGCCACGGCGCAACTGCTTCCGGCGAGCTTTCCTTTCGGCTTAACCACTTCCAGTGCTACGGCGTCGATCCGGGATCCGCCTTCAAGCCGCGGACCGTCGCCCTCGCGGACCAGTTCGGGCGTTCGAAGGCTGTCGCCTCCCAGCTGACGACGCTGTGCGCGCCGGTGCATAAGAACGGCAGCGTCGTACGGAACGCCCGCGCACACCTCGTCTGCTACCCGATCGAGCGCAGACCGGCCTTCCGCTCGCGGAAGGTCGTGATCACCAACCAGTTCGAGAAGGCAACGCGGCTCATCGTCGTCCGACCGACTCAGCTCTGCTTGCCCACGGGTAAAGCCATCCTTCCCGGGCCGAGCCCGCAGCCGGTGAAGGGGCTCGACCACTACCAGTGCTACGTGGTCAAGCCCGCTCGGAAGCTGCGGGAGCGCCGCGTTACGCTCCTCGACCAGTTCGGCAAGTCACGCCCGACCGTCGTCCGGATGGTCAGCCTCTGCGCGCCCGTACGCAAGAACACGGTGCCTGTCCGCAACAAGCGCGACCACCTGGTCTGCTACCAGCTGCGCTCGGCGAAAGCCTTCCGCGCTCGCCACGTCGGGATCGTGAACCAGTTCGGCAAGGCGGACCTGACCGTCGTCTCGCCACGGACGCTCTGCCTGCCCTCCCTCAAGCGCGTGAACGAGTTGCCCGACCTGACCGTCTCGATCCCCAACACGCGCACCCAGGTGAGCTGTCCCGGCGGTGGCGGGACCTGTATCACGACGCGAGATTTCACCGTCACCAACGCGAGCTCGGTGAATGTGCCGACGCCGTTCACGGTGCTTGTCCAGGCGGATCCAGGGCAGAAGACGACGCTCACAGTCCCAAGCCTTGCTGCCGGCGCGAGCGTTGCCCTGACCGCGACGTTGGGCCCCGACAACAACTGCTACGACCCGGACTGCACCGTCTCGGTGACGGTCGACGACGGCAACGCAGTCGCCGAGGCGAACGAGACGAACAACACGGACACGCGAACCGACCGCGGCTGAGTTGCCGGTCCCGCTTCGCGGACGTCCCTAGGATTGCCGCATGACCCGTTACCTGCACACCATGTATCGCATCACCGAGCCGGCCAGGAGCCGCGACTTCTACGAGGCGCTCGGCTTCGAGTTCCGGCGCGAGATGGACATCGTCCGCGACGGCCAGACGGAGGCGACCAACTACTTCTTCGGCATGCCCGGTCAGGACGAGGAGCTCGAGTTCACGTACAACCACGACGGGCGCGAGTACGAGCTCGGCACGGGGTACGGGCACGTCGCGATCGGCGTCGAGGACCTCGATGGGACGCTGGCGCGGCTGGGCGAGCAGGGCATCGAGCCCGAGCGGCCGCCGTACACCGTCAGCGAGGGCGGCTCGCGGCTGTGCTTCGTCAAGGACCCGGACGGCTACCGGGTCGAGCTGATCGAACGGCGCGGCTGACCCGACCGGCAGAGCCCCGAATCGTCTCGACTCGAGGCTCTGCCTGCCTGTTGTTCAGCTCTTAGTGCTCGGAGAGCTGCGCGCGGATCTCGCCGGCCGGGCGAGTCACGGAGTGGACGTTCACGTAGACGGCACCGGCACGGATGGCCCGAACCAGCTCGTCGAACTCGCCCGCCGCAAGCCCCTGTGCGGCTCCTCCGTTGCCGACGTCCGCGGGCTTGATCGTCCCGCTGATCGTCCCGCCTGACGCGGGGCACGCCTGCGTCCCCGGCGGACCGTTGCCGAGATTGGTGCACAGGAACACGATCACCGGACCGGCGTTCGTCCTGTTCTCGAAGTGGAGATGGGATTGAGTCGCGTCCGACTCCAGCCCGCTGTAGCTCAGCTTGTAGTGAATCTCGCTGGCCCCGCGGTTGATCGACGCGCGGAAGTGTCCCACCCCCGGTGTCGACAACGCCGGGACTTCCCGGTAGCTCGTCAGCTTCTCGCGAATGCTGTGCCCGCCCCCCGCCACTGCGACCGTCACGAGCCCGATCGCCAGCGCGGCCACGGCGGCCACGGCGAGCACCAGCCTGGTACGGAGTCCTTTCATGTTTCCCCTCCTCATCTCGAGGACTACCGAACGCGCCTAGTGAAGCTGCAATACGAGCTCTGGGCAAGTTCGGTTCGGCTGCCCAGCGGCGGCGCCGGCGCTCAGCCGAGCTTCGAGCGCAGGGCGAGCCGCTCCGCGCGGCCCGGCAGGCTGATGACTTCCGCCGAGGTCAGCCTGCTGCGAATCAGCTTCTGAGCGTAGAGCCGCTCGTCTGCGGCGCGGTAGAGGAGCAGCGCGCTGTCGCCGTCGCGCGGGCAGATCGCCCAGCCGAAGCTCATGCTCATCCCGTCGGCGACCAGGGCCGCGGTCAGCCGGCTGCAAAGGGCACGCACGGCTTCGGTTCCGGGGCGGGACGTGATCACGGCGAACTCGTCGCCGCCCACCCGGGCCAGCTCGTCGCCGTCCTCGAGCTCGCGGGAGAGGATCTCGCCGACTCGGCGCAGGACGTCATTGCCGACGGCGTGTCCCTCGGTGTCGTTGACCTCCTTCAGGTTGTCCATGTCCCCGAGCACGAGCCCGAACGGCCGCCCGAGCTCGAGCCGCGTCGTGAGGGCGGCGTCGAACGCGCGCGTGTTCAGAAGCCCGGTGAGGAAGTCGCGCTCTGCCGCAACGCGCAGGCGGTTGACGAGGTCGCGATGGTCGTGCGCCAGCCAGCCCACGAGGAGGCCGACCATCGTGTAGGTGACAAGGCGGATCATGCTGCTCGCGGTGAGCACGTCGTAGGTGGGCAGCCGGGGGTTCAGCACGATCCCCAGCGTGTAGAAGCCGGTCGCCGCGACGCCGCCTGCTGCGCCCCACACCGGCCCACCGGCGAAGGCGACCATGGCGACCGGGACGTAGTAGAAGTGGCCGACGCCGAGCCCCGGCTTCTCGACCAGCAGGAACGCCACGAAGATGAACGGGTAGAGGAGCGCGGACGCCGCGAGCAGGAGGGCACGCTGATAGGGAACGGCCGCAGGCACTGCGAAGAAGATCGCCGATCGCGGGTCGTAACGCGTCCCTCGGATTGGTGATTTGTCGGAGAGTCGGCACGCTCCAGTCACAGACACGTGACTCCCTCGGGGCTACGGTGCTCGACATGGCGAAGACGGCGACACCATGGGGGCCGGCGGAGCTCGTCGAGGAGCTCACGCTGGCCCAGCGCGCGGGCGACAAGCGGTTCTCCTCGGTGGTCCAGCTGCTGGAGACGCCCAGTGGAGAGCGGCTGGTCCGCTTCGCGTACGCCACGAGCGGCACCGCCCGGCGTGGCCCGGTCACGCTTCGCAGCCGCGACGTCGAGCGCCTCCACGCCGGGCTCGCGGAGCGGCCTGCCCTCGCTGAGGCCCTGGGAGGCCTAGGCGGCGGCCGGTAGCCGCTCGCGGACTGCGTCGACCAGCGAGCCGAGGATCAGCGTGCCGTCCGTCGACCCGAGCAGCGGGTCGACTGCGTGCTCGGGATGGGGCATGAGGCCGAACACGTTGCCCTCCCGGTTGGCAACCCCCGCCACGCCGGCGACCGACCCGTTCGGGTTGTCCTCGTAGCGGAGCAGGACCTGCCCGTCGGACTCGAGCTCGGCGAGCAGCTCCTCGTCGGCGAAGTAGCACCCCTCGCCGTGCTTCACGGGGATCGTGACCCGCTGGCCGGGCTCGGCTCGCGAGGTGAAAGGGGTATCCGCGCGCTCGACGCGCAGCGCCACGTCACGGCAGACGAACGAGAGCGACTCGTTCGGGCGCAGGACGCCCGGGAGCAGCCCTGCCTCGCAGAGCACCTGGAATCCGTTGCAGATGCCGAGCACGAGCCCGCCTTCCTCGGCGAACCGCTGCACGGCGTCCATCACCGGCGCGAAGCGGGCGATCGCCCCGCAACGGAGGTAGTCGCCGTACGAGAACCCGCCGGGGAGAGCGACCGCGCCCACCTCGGGCAGCTCGGGGTCGGCATGCCAGACCGGCACGGCCTCGGCGCCGAGACGCTCGAAGGCGAGGACGGCGTCTCTGTCGTCGTTCGAGCCGGGGAAGACGACGACCGCGATCCTCGGGCCCGGCTCCGCGCTCATTGGACGACGGTGATCTCGTAGGACTCGATCAGCGGATTCGCAAGGAGCTGCTCGCACATCCGCTCCAGCTCTGCCCGCGTGCGCTCTGGATCGCTGAGCTCGACCTCGAGATCGACCACCCGCCCGACGCGGGCTTCCTCGACGGGAAACCCGAGCTGCTCGAGGGAGCGCTGTACCGCTTCGCCCTGCGGGTCGAGGATCCCCGGCTTGGGCCGTACGAGCACCGTCGCCCTCACCGCAGCACGACCTGCGGGTCGGCGAGGTAGTCGTCGAAGGGAACCCCGGTGAGGCGCTCGAACGCCTCGACGTACCGTGCCCGGGTGCCCGCGACGACGGCCTCGGGGAGCTCGGGGCCGGGATCGGTCTTGTCCCAACCGAGCGACTCGCAGTAGTCGCGCACGAACTGCTTGTCGAAGGACGGCTGCGGTCGTCCTGCCTCGTACTCGTCTGCGGGCCAGAAGCGCGAGGAGTCGGGCGTGAAGGCCTCGTCCCCGAGCACCAGCGTGCCCTCGGCGTCGACTCCGAACTCGAACTTCGTGTCGGCGATCAGGATTCCGCGTTCGGCCGCGTGCTCGGAGGCGAAGCGGTAGAGGTCGATGGCCGTCTGCTCGACCTCGTCGAGGCGCTCCCGGCCGACGAGCTCGGCCGCCCGCTCGCGGTCGATGTTCTCGTCGTGGCCCTCGGCGGCCTTGGTCGCCGGCGTGAAGATGGGCTCGGGCAGCCGGTCGGAGTCGCGCAGCCCCTCCGCGAGCACGTGCCCGCAGACGGCGCCGGTCGCCCGGTAGTCCTTCCAGCCCGAGCCGGTGAGGTAGCCGCGAACGACGCACTCGATCGGCAGCATGTCCAGCCGCCGGCACTCGCTCGACCGGCCGTCGGGGCGCAGCGCGAGCAGGTGGTTCGGCACGAGACCGCTCGTGCGCGCGAACCAGAACGCGGCGAGGCCGGTGAGGACGCGGCCCTTGTCGGGGATCTCCGTCGGCAGAACGACGTCGAAGGTCGAGATCCGGTCGCTTGCGACCAGGAGCAGGCGCTCGTCGTCGAGCTCGTACAGCTCCCGGATCTTCCCGCTCGCGACGTGAACGGCGGCTTCAGGCATGGATCGGCTCCTCCTTTCGGGCAAGTGCGCCCAGCCGCTCGAAGACGGCATCGATGTGACGGGTGTACCAATCGAGGTCGAAGATCGCGTCGAGGTCGACACGGGAAGCGATCTCCTCGTCGGCGCGGACGAGCTCGCGAAAATCCTGCTCCTCGTCGTGCGCCTGTAGCGCGTGCCGCTGCACGAGCCGGTAGGCGTCGCTCCTGGACAGTCCGGACTCGACGAGCGCCAGCAGCAGCCGCTGGCTGAAGAAGAGCCCGTGGCCCTCCTCGAGGTTGCGGCGCATCCGTTCAGGCCTGACGACGAGGCCATCGACCAGCCAGGTGAAGCGGTCGAGCATGTAGTCGAGCGCGAGGAAGGAGTCCGGGATCACGATCCGCTCCGCCGACGAGTGAGAGATGTCCCGCTCGTGCCAGAGCGCCATGTTCTCGAGACCGACCAGGGCGTTGGCCCGCACGACCCGCGCCAGCCCGCAGATGCGCTCCGAGACGACCGGGTTGCGCTTGTGCGGCATCGCCGACGAGCCCTTCTGCCCCTTGCCGAACGGCTCGGCTACCTCTCCGACCTCGGTTCGCGCGAGGTGGCGGATCTCCAGCGCGAACGTCTCGAGCGATGCAGCGACGAGCGCCAGCGCGGCGAGCAGCTCCGCGTGCCGGTCGCGCTGGAGGATCTGAGTCGACACCGGGGCCGGCTCGAGCCCGAGCCGTTCGCAGGCAAGCCGCTCGAGCTCCGGGTCGGTGGCCGCATACGTGCCCACGACCCCGGAGAGCTTGCCCACGCGCATGCCCTCGAGCGCGTGGCGCATGCGATCGCGGCCGCGGTCGAGCTCGAACGCCCACCCGGCCAGCTTGAGGCCGAAGGTCGTCGGCTCCGCATGGACGCCGTGCGTCCGACCGATGCAGACGTCGTCCTTGTGTCTCTGGGCCTGGGCGATCACCGCGTCGAGCGCCCGATCCAGCGCCTCGAGGACGAGAGAGCCCGCCTCGCGCACCTGGAGAGCGAGCGCGGTGTCGACCACGTCCGAGGAGGTCAGCCCGTGATGGAGCCAGCGACCGGCCGGGCCGAGCTCGGCCGAGACGGCGTCGACGAAGGCGGCCAGGTCGTGGTGGGTCTCGCGCTCCAGCTCGGCCACCCGCTCGGGCGTTGGAGGCTTCGCGCCCACGCGAATCTCGGCGACGGCGTCGGGCGGGACTGCGCCGAGCTCGGCCCAGGCCTCGAGCGCGGCGAGCTCCACATCGAGCCAACGCGCCAGCCTGTTCTCGTCCGACCAGACCCCAGCCATCACGGGTCGGGAGTAGCGCGCGATCACCGGTTGCAGTCTAGAGCGCGAGCAGGAAGGCGGCGGCGCAGAGATTCACCGTTCCGGCACGGTCCGGTCACACACCTGCGCGCCGGGTCCAGGCACCCTCGAGGTCCCCCGGGTGGGTGGGGGTTAGGGATGGGTCCGGCCCCGAACCTCCGGCCGCGCGACTTCGATCCTGAACGATCAGCTGCCGAGGATGCGGGCCGCCAGTGCGGCCGCGTTCTTCGCGTTGTCGACGCCGACCGTCGCGACCGGCACGCCGGGCGGCATCTGCACGATCGAGAGCAGCGCGTCGAGCCCGTCGAGGACGCTCAGCGAGGAACGGAGCGGGACGCCGATCACCGGCAGGTCGGTATGCGCCGCGACGACGCCCGGTAGCGCGGCCGCGAGACCTGCGCCTGCGATCAGCACCCGAATGCCCCGCTCGCGCGCGCCGCGCGCGTACTCGGCCACTGCATCAGGGCTGCGATGTGCGGAGCGCACCTCGAGCTCGTGCGGGATCCCGCGCGCCTCGAGCTCGTCGAGCGCGGCCTGCATCCGCTCCCGGTCCGATTCCGAGCCGACGAGGATCCCGACCACCGGCCCGTCAGCCATGGAGTTGTCCCTCGGCGACCAGCGCGATATCCCGCCTGAAGCGCATGCCCGGGAACGAGATCGTGCTCGCTCCCTCGTAGGCGGCGGCGCGCGCCGAGGCGAGGTCGTCGCCGAGGCCGGTCACTCCGAGGATCCGGCCCCCGTTCGTGATCAGGCGGCCGTCGTGCCGGGCCGTCCCGGCGTGGAACACCAGAGCGCCTGCTGCCTCCGCGTCCTCGATGCCGTCGATCTGCGCACCGCTGTCCTTCCCCTCGGGGTAGTTGCCTCCCGCGAGTACGACCGTCACCGCGGCTCCTTCGCCGATAACGAGCTCCGAGTCGAGCTCGCCGGTCGCGGCTCCCCACAGCGCACCGAGCAGGTCGCCCTCGACCAGGGGCAGGATCGACTGCGTCTCCGGATCGCCGAAGCGGCAGTTGAACTCCAGCACGCGGGGCCCTTCGTCGGTCAGCATGAGGCCGGCGTAGAGCAACCCGGAGAAGGGCGAATCGCGCTTCGCGAGCTCCTCGAGTACGGGACGGTGCACGGCCTCGAGCAGCTCCGCGACCTCCACCTCGCCGACCCCCGGCACCGGGGAATACGAGCCCATCCCGCCCGTGTTCGGGCCGGTGTCCTGGTCGCCGACTCGCTTGAAGTCCTGCGCCGGGGCCAAGGCGAGAGCGTCGGTTCCGTCGGTGACGGCGAAGAGCGAGACCTCCTCGCCCTCGAGCAGCTCCTCGACGATCAGGTCGCCGCCAAGGGCGGCAGCGCTGCGAAGGCCGCTGTCGAGCTCCTCTTGTGTATGGCAGACGAACACGCCCTTGCCCGCGGCGAGACCGTCCGCCTTGACCACGCACGGCGGTCGAGCGACCGCCAGCCGGGCGGCTGTCGGCACGCCCGCCGCCTCGAGGATGTCCTTCGCGAAGCTCTTCGAGCCTTCGATCCGTGCGGCGGCGCGGGTCGGGCCGAAGACCGCCACACCCGCCCGGCGGAGTGTGTCGACGAGCCCGACGACGAGCGGGGCCTCCGGCCCGACGACGACGAGGTCGACGTCGAGCGCGCGGCACAGCGAGAGCAGGCCCTCGCCGTCCTCGGCCCGTACCGGATGACATTCCCCGAGGGAGGCGATCCCCGGGTTCCCGGGTGCCGAGTGGAGCGTCCCGAGGGTCGGGCTCTGGCTCAGCTTCCAGGCGAGCGCGTGCTCGCGTCCGCCCGACCCCACGATCAGCACGTTCACGGCGGCGAGTGTACTCGGGCAGGCGGCGCGAGCTTTGGCGTCGGATCACATTCCCGGCCTTCCTCTGTGGCCGTCCGGATACGCTGCGCCCGGATGAGCTTCGACGTCTCGGGCGACGCCTACGACCGCTTCATGGGCCGCTACTCCAGCGAGCTCGCGCCGGTGTTCGCGGACTTCTGCAGGATCTCCCCCGGCCAGAGCGTCCTCGACGTCGGCTGCGGCTCCGGCGTCCTCACCGAGGAGCTCGCCCGCCGCGTCGGCGCGGAGAACGTCGCCGGCGTCGACCCGTCTCCGATGCTCGAGGCGTGCGCCGAGCGCGTTCCGGGCGCCGACCTCCGCCCGGGGGCGGCAGAGGCGCTTCCGTGGCCGGACGACACGTTCGACGCCGCGGTCGCCCAGCTCGTCGTCCACTTCATGGACGACCCGGCGGCCGGGGTGACCGAGATGGCGCGCGTCGTCCGCCCTGGAGGAGTCGTGGCGGCCTGCTCCTGGGACTTCGTCGACGGGATGCGGCTGCTGCGCACCTTCTGGGAATCCGCGCGCGCGATCGATCCCGACGCGGGGAGCGAAAGGACCTTCGGCACCCTCGAGGAGCTCGAGGAGCTCTGGAGCGGGCACGGTCTCGAGGAGGTTGAGCTCGGCCCGCTCGAGATCGCCACGTCCTATGACGACTTCGACGAGCTCTGGAGCTCGTTCGAGCTGGGCGTCGGCCCGGCCGGCCAGTACCTGATGTCGCGCGACCCGGAGACCCAGGAGGCGATCCGCGCCGAGTACTACCGCCGCCTGGGCGAGCCCGCCGGCGCCTTCGAGCTGCCCGCCCGGTCGTGGGCCGCGCTCGGGCGCGTTTCCGCCTAGGGGCGGGCGAGCGCCTCGAGCGGCCCGGGCGCGAGGACGCGCTCGCGATCGGCTCCGGTGCCGATCAGCGACACGGTCACCCCGAGCTCGCGCTCGATGAACTCGACGTACGCCCGCGCGTTCGCCGGCAGCGAGCCAAGCTCCGTGATCTCGTCGAGCGGCTCCCGCCAGCCGGCGAGCGTCTTGTACACGGGCCGACAGTGGTGGAAGTCGCTCTGGTGCGCCGGGAACTCGGCCGTCTCGGAGCCGTCTCGGAGCCGGTAGCGCACGCAGACGGGCAGCTCCTCGAAGGCGGAGAGGACGTCGAGCTTGGTCAGAGCCAGCGACGTGATCCCGTTCAGGCGCACCGCGTAGCGCAGGGCGACGAGGTCGAGCCAGCCGCAGCGGCGCTCGCGCCCGGTCGTCGTCCCGAACTCGGCCCCGAGCTCGCGTACCCGCTTCTGCCCTGGCCCCTCGATCTCGGTCGGGAACGGCCCCTCGCCGACGCGGGTCAGATACGCCTTCGCGACGCCGATGATCGAGTCGATCCTGTTCGGCCCGATCCCGATCCCGACCGCGGCCGCGCCCGCCACGGTTCCGGACGAGGTGACGAACGGGTAGGTGCCGTGGTCGAGGTCGAGCAGCGTTCCCTGCGCCCCTTCGAGCAGGACGAACCGGCAGTCGCGCAACGCCCTGTCGACCAGCAGCGAGGTATCGGCCACGTACGGTCGCAGGCGCTGTGCAAAGCCCTCGTAGCGCTCCGCGAGCTCTTCGAGCTCGAGCGGCTCGGCTCCGTAGACGCGCTCGAGCCAGACGTTCTTCTCGGCGAGCGCGACCTCGATCTTCTGGCGCAGGATCTTCGGCTCGAGCAGGTCCTGGACGCGGATTCCGAGCCTCGAGGCCTTGTCCGCATAGGCCGGGCCGATGCCGCGCTTGGTCGTCCCGATCTGGAGGTTCCCGAGCCGCCGCTCGGTTCCCTGGTCGATCGCGACGTGCCAGGGCATGATCAGGTGCGCCTCACCCGAGAGCCGCACCACCTCGGTCGAGATCCCGCGGGCCTCGAGGTCGTCGAGCTCGCGCACGAAGACCTCCGGGTCGATCACGCAGCCGGCGCCGAGGATGCACTCCTTGCCGTGCAGGATCCCGGAGGGCATGTGGTGGAACTTGAACTTCTCGCCGTCGACGACGATCGTGTGCCCCGCGTTCGGGCCGCCCTGGTAGCGGCAGACGAGGTCGGAGTGCTGGGCCAGCAGGTCGACGATCTTGCCCTTGCCCTCGTCGCCCCACTGCGCGCCGACGATGACCGTCGCCGGCATCAGGCCGCCCTGGGCGCGCAGTGGACTTGGACCGGACGCGCGGGCAATGCCCGCACGTCCTCCAGGCGGCGCCCGACAAGCGGGCGCCTTGGCACCCGGATGATCAAGGTCGCTTGCACGCGCCGCAGTTTGCCGCAACCGGCGGCTACCGGCTACCAGAGAGGCGAGGTCGCCTCGACGGCGACGGCAGCGCCGGCCCGGATCACGCGGATGCGATGCCCGCGCGGGCACGTCGTCCAGCCGAGGTCCTGCTCGAGCCGCAGCGTCCCTTGCGCAGTCAGGCCTGCGTACTCGTCTCGCGGGCCGTTCTCCGCACAGTCCTGACAGACGACCGTGAAGGCGGTGGTGCGGGCGAGGAGGACCACGGTCTGCTCGTACACGGGCTGCTACCCCGCAGGGGCCAGGTCGGCGAACTTCGCGTAGCGCTTCAGGAACGAGAGCTTGACCGTGTCTGTCGGCCCGTTGCGGTGCTTCGCCAGGTGCACCTCGGCGATGCCCTGCTGCTCGGACTCCTCGTTGTAGTAGTCGTCTCGGTAGATGAACATCACCAGGTCGGCGTCCTGTTCGATTGATCCCGACTCTCGCAGGTCGGAGAGGATCGGGCGCTTGTCATGGCGTTGCTCGACCGCACGCGAGAGCTGCGACATCGCCAGGATCGGGACGTCGAGGTCGCGGGCGAGCACCTTCAGCGAGCGCGAGATCTGCGACACCTCCTGGACGCGGTTCTCCACCGTCGAGCCCGAAGTCATCAGCTGCATGTAGTCGACGACGATCAGGCCGAGCTCGGGCTGCCGGGACTTCAGGCGGCGGGCCTTCGAGCGGATCTCCATCATCGTGATCGAGCCCGTGTCGTCGACGTAGATCGGCGCCTTGGCGAGCCGGTCGCAGGCTGCGGTGAGGCGCGGCCAGTCGTCGGCTCCGAGCTTGCCGGTGCGGAGGCGCTGGGACTCGACCTTCGCCTCGCTGCACATCAGCCGCTGGGTCACCTCCGACTTCGACATCTCGAGCGTGAAGAGGGCTACCGGCCGCTCGTCGCGCACCGCGAGGTTCGCGGCCATGCACAGGCCGAGGCCGGACTTTCCCATGGACGGGCGGGCGGCGACGATGATCAGGTTCCCGGGCTGGAAGCCGGAGGTGAGCTTGTCGAGGTCGCGGAAGCCGGAAGCCGTCCCCGTGACGTCTGCTCCGGCTTCGTAGAGAGCGGTGATCCGCTCGAAGCTGTCCTTCAGCAGCTCTTCGATGTGACTGAACTCGCTCGTGACGCGTGCCTGCGAGAGGTCGAAGACGACCTGCTCGGCACGGTCGACGAGGTCGGTGGTCTCGCCCGGCCGGTCCCAGCCCAACTGGGCAATCTCGCCGCCCGCCCGAATCAGACCGCGGAGCGTCGCCATCTCCCGCACGATGCGGGCGTAGTGCCCGGCGTTGGCGCTCGCCGGCACGAGCGCCGCCAGCTCGTGAATGCGGACCCGACCGCCCGCGTCCTCGAGCTCGCCACGCTCCTCGAGCTCGTCGACGAGGGTGATCGCGTCGACGGGCTCTCCCTTGGCGTAGAGCGCCAGCGCCGCGCGGTAGATCTTCGCGTGGCTCTCGCGGTAGAAGTCGCTTGCGTCCAGGACTTCGCTGACCGCCCCGATAGCGCCGGGGGAGAGCATCATCGCGCCGAGGACTGACTCCTCCGCTTCGAGATTCTGCGGCGGTACCGGGGCGGTCTGCGAGGCCTGGGCAAGCTGTGCCATCCGCGTTACGAAAGCACTCCGGAGACGGCCGTGGAAGGTCTGGACGACGCGCTTTTCGACAGGGTGTTCAGAGCGCTGAGGCGTCCGTTTCCAGGCATAAGGGAACACAGGTTCCCACGGCCCCCGGACGACGCCTGTGGGCGATTTTCCCGCTCGGAGCGGGAAGTCCGTACGGAAATCCACAGGTCGGCGCCGACCTGTGGAGAAGACTGTGCGCTCTCGTTACTCCCGGACGGGCTCGGCGGCCTCGTCCGGCGCCGGCTCGGGCTCGGCCGCAGGGTCGACCTCGGCCTCCGCCTCGGCTTCCTCTTCGGCCACGACGGCCTCGATCTCGGCCTCCGCCTCCTGGTGCTGGGCCTGCGCCTCGGCGAGCTCGGCGGCCTCCGCCTCGGCCTCTGCGGCGGCGATCGCGTCGAGCTCCTCCTGCGGCGGCAGCTCGCCCCCCTCGGGCGCGACCGCAACGCGCAGCGTGGCGGTCACCTCGGCGAACAGCTCGACCGGGATCTGGTAGCGGCCGATCCGCTTGATCGACTCGGGCAGGTCGAGCTTGCGGCGGTCGATGCGGACCTTCTCGGACTCCCAGAGCCTCTCCGCGATGTCGGTTGCCGTGACGGAGCCGAAGAGCGTGCCGGTCTCCCCCGCGGGAGCGTCGAAGCGCAGCTCGGCGGCCTCGACCCTCTTCGCGATCTCCTGTGCCTGCTCGAAGCTCTGCGCCTCGTGCCGCGCCCGCTTCTCCTCGTGCTTGCGCAGCTCCGCGAGCTTCGCCGGCGTGGCGGTCTCGGCCAGCTTCCGTGGAAGGAGGTAGTTGCGGGCGAACCCGGCCGCGACGTCGACGACCTCGCCGCGCAGGCCGACCTTCTCGACGTCCTGTCGGAGGATGACCTGCATGCCTATCCCGTCGAGTACGGCAGGAGCGCCATCTCGCGTGCCCGCTTCACCGCCAGCGCGACCTGGCGCTGGTGGCGCCGGCAGGCGCCGGTGATCCGCCGCGAGCGGATCTTGCCCTTCTCGGAGACGTACCGGCGGAGCTGGTTCGCGTTCTTGTAGTCCACCTCGGTGATCTTCTCGCGGCAGAAGTAGCAGTTCCGCTTCCGGATGGGCCCGCCGGGGGCGGGACGCCCCTTACGCTGCTGTCGCTGGTCTCGCTGGGCCATCAGAACGGGATGTCGTCGTCGGCGGCGGAGCTGCCGAAGTCGGCGTTCTCGGCGGTCGCGCCGCTCGGCACGAACTGCGGCTGGGCACCGCCCTCGCCCTCCTGCCGGCCGCCCAGGAACTGGACGCTGTCGGCGATGATCTCCACGGCCTGGCGCTTGGTGCCGTCCTGGGCGTCCCACTCGCGCCAGTCGAGCCGGCCGTCCACGGCGACGGGGCGGCCCTTCGCGAGGTACTGGGCGCAGCTCTCGCCCTGGTTGCCCCAGACGGTGACGTCGAAGTAGTTCGGCTTGTCGCCCCACTCGCCGGTGGCGCCGTCCTTCTGGCGCGTGTTCACGGCGAGGCGCAGCTTGCAGACGGCCGTTCCGCTCGGCGTGTGGCGAAGCTCGGGGTCCTTGGTCAGGTTGCCGACGAGGACGACACGGTTGATGTTGGCCATTCTCCCTCTCCTCTCACGCGGGGCTTTCGGTCTCGGAATCCTGACTCGCGCCGGCGGCGGCCGCTACGGGCTCTTGGGGAGCAGGCTGCGGTGGACGCGTCGATGCGCCCTGGACGCGGCGCACTGCCAGGTGGCGCATGACGCCGTCGGTGATCTTCAGCACGCGCGAGATCTCCGCGAGCGTCTCGGGCTCAGAGGCGAAGGTCAGCAGGTGGTACGCGCCCTCGCGCTTGTGGTCGATCTCGTACTCGAGGCGGCGCCGGCCCCACGGCTCGTGGCCGTCGAAGCGGCCGCCGTCGCGCTCGATCGCCTCGCGCGCGCGGGCGACGATCTCGTTCTGCCGCTCCTCGGGCAGCTCGGGATCGAGCATGAGCAGGATCTCGTAGTCGGTCACGCTCCCGAAACCTCCCTTCCTTCGGTCTGAGGCGGCCTCGCCGGCAAGCGCCGCTCGGGAGCGAACGACGCGATGGCGTGGCAGGAAGGGCGCCAGTGTAGCATCGGCCTCGTGAGAGCTCGGATCGCCTGGCTGTCAGCTGCGGTTGGGGTCGCGGGTGCGGCCGCCTACCGTGCGCTGCACCGCAAGGGCCAGACCCCCCAGGAGGATCCGCGCGCCGAGGAGCTACGGCGCAAGCTCGACGAGTCGCGCCCGATCGTCGAGGAACGGGAGGAGTTCGAGGCGGCCGAGACGCCCGTCGACCAGGCGGAGGCCGGCCCCGAGGACCGGCGTCAGGCCGTTCACGAACGCGGCCGCGCCGCCGCCGAGGAGATGCGCGGCACGTCGTCCGACTCGCCTCAGAGCTAGCTCGAGAGCGCGACGAACGCAGCCACGCCGGCCGTCAGCCCGGCCGCCACGCGCTGCTGGTAGGCGCTGCTGTGCAGGAGGCGCCGTTCTCGCGGGTTCGTGAGAAAGCCCGTCTCGACGAGCACGGCGGGCACATTCGCCCAGTTGAAGCCGGTCAGGTCCGAGCGGCGAACGACCCCGCGGTCGGCCGCGCCCGTCGCGCTCACGAGCGCCCGCTGCAGCACCCGGCCGGCGCTCAGGCTTCGACCGTAGATGTCGTCCGTCCAGCCGCGGTGGCGGGCCGGGACGAGCGTCGAGATGCCGTGCAGCGAGGGACTGGCCGAGCCGTCGGCGTGGATACGTAGCATCAGCGCCGCGTGGCGCCGGTTGCAGAACTGAGCGCGGGCGATGTTGCCCCCGGTTCCGTAGCGGAAGGTCGGCCCCGTACGCGTCATCACCACCCGGTAGCCGCGCGCGAGCAAGAGGGTGCGCGTCCGGCGCGCGATGGCGAGCGCGACTCCGGCCTCTCCGGGCGCGCCGCCGCCGTCCTTGATCTTCATCACCGTCGAGCCCGGGCCGACCGGCTCGACCTGCCTCCCGACCGCGGGCGGTGTCCCGTGGCCGGGGTCGAGGCAGATGAGCGCCGCGGCCGCGAGGCCCGCAGCGCCGAGGATCACGAGAGCCGCTCCGCCAGGTAGGCGATCGCCTGCGGGTAGCGGTACTCGATCCCCATGTGCGTCGCGTCGAAGAGCTCGAAGAAGTACCCGCTCACGCCGATCTCGTCGAGCGCCCGCTTGAACGCCTCGGCCCCGAGGTCGAGGAAGAACTGGTCACGCGAGCCGCAGTCGATGTAGATGGCCTTCTGCGAGCGGAGCGCGTCTGCATGCTGCGGCGCCATCCGGACCGGGTCCCAGGCGAGCCAGCGCTCCCAGATCTCGGGCCGCAGCTCGCCCGTGTCGGTGTCGTAGGGCAGCTGCACGGTGCCGTCCTCGTCGGCCGAGTAGCACGCGGCCATGCAGTAGTCGTTCAGCAGGGTGTGGTCGCTGTCCTTCGCGAGGGCGGGCCGGCTGCGGAAGTCATCCCAGAAGCGCTCGAACGAGCCGTCGTAGTGGTCACGGAGGGCTCGCACCGATTTGCGGAACTCGGGCAGGTAGCACATCTCGAAGAGCGCGTCGCCCGCATGGGTGGCCAGGCCCCCGAAGACGTCCGGCCGCAGCATCGGGTTCACCATCGCGCCGTAGCCGCCGCTCGACTTCCCCGCGATCCCGCGGTGCTCGGCGCCGGCGAGCGTCCGGTAGCGCTCGTCGACGAAGGGGACGATCTCCTCGCAGAGGTGCGTGTGGTACCGGCCGGTCCCGGGCGAGTCGATGAACTGGCTCCCGCCGAGCGACGTCCACGCGTCGACGAAGACGACCAGGCAGGGCGGCGACTCCTCGCGCGCGAACATCTCGTCCACGAGCTCGGGGAAGTTCTTCCGGAAGGGGCTGCGGTTGCGCCACATGTCGAGCTGTCCGGTCAGGCCCTGGATGACGTAGACCGACGGGTAGCGCCGGCTCTCGTCGGCGTCGTAGCCCGGCGGCACGTACACCCAGAGCGGGCGCACGTGCGGATCGCCGAGAGGGTTCCCTTCGAGGACGGCGCTCTCGAGCTCGTGCTCCTCGAAGCGGCCGGCCGGTTCGAAAGACCAGGGATCCATCCCTTCGGATGCTACGCGGAGGCGGGAGCCGGCGTGACCGGGAGGCCCTTGGCCTCGAGCAGGTTCCGCAGCATCTGGGCGTTCACCGGCGCCTGGGCGATCGTCTCGCCCTCGCCGTCGAGGGAGGGCGGGCCGGGCATCGTCGAGCGGCCGTTGTTGTTGAACATCGCGTACACGGTGTCGGACTGGCCGGAGAGCTCCGCCAGCGGCTCGACCCACTCACCCAGCTCTTCGTCGGAGTAGAGGTAGTCGAACCGCTCGGCCGCGCTGCGCACGCGCTTGTTCCAGGTCGCTGCGTTGCGCCCGTGAAAGCGGACGTAGGCCGTCGGCGTGGTGGTGGCGACGACCGTGGGCGAGACGTTCCGCGCCTCGGTGCGCGGCGCGTCCACGATCACGTAGCTCATCCGGTTGCGCTCCAGGAACGCCAGCGTCTCCTCTCGGTTCTCCGGCTCGAGCCAGCTCGCGTGCCGGAACTCGACCAGCATCTCGTCGCCGCCGAGCTGGTCCTGCGCCCACTCCAGGTACTCCAGCGACGAGGGCTTGAAGACCACGTAGGGCGGGAGCTGCATCAGGATCCCGCCGAGCTTCCTGTTCCGCCTCAGGGGCTCGAGCGCCTCGTGGAAGCGGCGGAAGACCTCGGCGCGGAACTCGCGGGGCGGCCGGTCGACCCGGCCACGCTCGTCGACGGGCGCTCCCTCGCGCAGGTCGGGCGGGAGCTGCTCCACCTTGACCGGGTGCCGGGTCATCACGCCGAACGCCTTCACGTGCATGACGAACTCTTCGGGAGTCCGCTCGTGCCAGCGCCGGACCATCTCCTCGGCGGGGAGGCTGTAGTAGGTCGAGTTGGCCTCGACGGTGTCGAAGCGGTCGGCGTAGTAGCGCAGGCGCTCTTCCGCCCCCTTGATCTCGCGCGGGTAGAAGTAGCGCGTCAGCGACTCGTCGGCCCACGAGCAGGTGCCGATGCGGATCGGCGCGGCCATGCCCCGATGGTACTTAGGAGGGCTTGGCGAAACGACGGCTGTGCCGCCGGGGCACGCTGCTCGCCCCGAGGCGGCGTCCTCAGTCGCACCCGTAGCCTCCGGCTACGAGCACTCCCTGCGTCCTTGCCTCGGAACGACCATCGCACCCCGGCGACGAGCGACGTTCCGCCAAACACTCCTAGCGCACGACCCGGAACGCGGCGATCGCGGTCTTGCTCGTGTTCTCGCCGGCGTCTCGCGCCACCGCGCGGAGCCGGTAGACGCCGGGCGCGAGCCGCTTCCCGCGCAGCTTTGCGGTGAACGCGAACCTGTTGGCGTCGAACTGGCCGGCCGCGGTGAGGCTCCCGGCGAGCGGGAGGTAGCGGGTGCACGGACGCCCGCGCCGGTACTTGAAGCGCGGGACGCACTTGCCTCGCCGCCGCGCTCCCGGCTGGACCCGGTCGAACTTGAAGGTCACCGTCGCCGCCTCGGAGAGCTTGAACTCGAACGTCGTCCCCTTGGCGGCCCTGAAGATGGCCGGCATCGCCCTGAGGAAGCCCAGCACCGGACGCTTGCGGTCGAGCTGGAAGGTCTGGTCGGTTCCGACGGCGATCCCGTCCCCGTTCTCCGCCACGAGCCGGACGTGGTAGACGATGCCCGGCCTGAGGTCGGTGATGCGAGCCGAGACCGACGTGACCGCGGAGGCCGGCGCGACCCAGTCGACGGGCGTCGACGAGCCGTAGGCGATCGTGGGGCCGTAGTCGAAGTGGAAGCTCTCGAACTGGACGCCGGGCCCGAGGATCCCGTGCAGGAGCACGCTCGTGCGGCCGATCGTCTCAACCTCCGCTGTCGTCGCGATCGGCGAGGCGAGCTCGTAGGCGCCGATGTCGCAGGCCGCTCCGCGAGGGCGCGACGCTCCGCGCTGGTCTGTGGGCGGGCAACCCGCGCCCGCGTCCAGGGCGGCGCTTCCGGGCAGGACCGCGCGGGTGTCCGTCGGCCCGCCGTTGTCGGCCAGCGGTCCGAGCGACACGGTGGCGCCCTGTCGGTCGCCGGACCCGGTGAGCCCGCAGTCGGTGCTGTCGGAGAGGTTGTTGCCTTGCGAGACGGCAGCCGAGACGCAGTTGTCGACCGACGACGTGCTCTGGTCGGCTGCGTGCGCGACGTTCTGGGCCACGATGGTGTTCTGGACGGTCGCCGTGGGAGCGTCGATCCCGCCCCCGGAGCCGGGTCCAGCGAACGACTGGTTGGCGGTCACGGTGCTGCTCGCGACCAGGAGCGACGAGCCGAGCTCGCCCTTGATCCCGCCGGCGTTCCCCATGGCCGAGCCGGGTGAGCCTGCGACGTTGCCGGTGATGGTGCTGCTGGTGACGAGCAGCGCCTTGCTGAAGCTGACGCCGCCTCCGAACGAGGCCTGGTTGCCGGCAATCGTCGACTGGGTGACCGCCAGAGTGGGGCCGCTCGACTCGACTCCGCCGCCGAAGCCCTGTGCGCGGTTGCCGGCGATGGTGTCGCGAAGCAAGGTCAGCGTGCCGGCGTTCCGGATGCCGGCGCCGTCGCCGGCGAGCAGGCCGCCGGTGATGGTCACGTCCTTCACCTCGGCGGTGACGCCGCTCGCCACGTCGAGCACGCGGTCGATCCCGAGCCCGTCGATCGTCGTGGCGCGCGCGCCGGCGCCGGCGATCGTGACGTTCTTCGTCAGATCGAGGTCGCCGGTCGCGGCGGCGTCCTCCGCCGTTCCCGCGATCCCGAGCCGGAAGTGTCCGGCCGGGAGCACGATCGTGTCTCCGCCGGAACCGGCATCCGCCGCGAGCACGGCCTCGCGCAAGGAGCAATCCGAGTCGCAGATCCCGGGCTGCGGGTCGTCGGCCCGCGTCACGGTGAAGGTCGCCGAGTGTGCGTCGACAGCCGTCGCCAAGGCGACCACTGCGACGAGCACGACCCCGGTTCGAACCCTCACTACGACGAGCGACGGTAGCGCCGCCCGGGCAGGCGGTCAACAGAGCGGAAGGTCAGAACCGCCTAGCCGAAGGTGAACGAGTAGGCCTCGAGGCCGGGAGCGAGGAAGCTGATCTCGAGCGTCCGGTCGCCGAATCGACCCTGCTGCCGGATCAGCTGATGGAGCCGTTGCTCGGTCACGACTCCGTCGCCGTGCTCGTCGACGTCGAGGCCGTGATCGCCCCCGGGAGCTTCTCCGTCGACGAGAACGCGGAACGGCACGGGCGTTCCTCGTTCCGGCGGGCCCATGACGAGGTGGACGTCGCGCGCGTGAAAGCGGAACGAGATCTCGCCCTTCCCCTGGTTCAGAACGCACGCCCGGCCTCCGACGGTCCAGTCGCCGGCGAGAGCCCAGGTGTTGAGCGCCAACCGGTCCGGGGTGGCGTAGCTGTGCGCTTGTCGAACGAGGCGCCGCCGGGAGACGCGAAGTTCTGCGCCTGCTCGTAGCCGAGGTACGTCTCGGGCGTTTGCAGGTTCGGCCAGTCGGCCTGAGCCTCGAAACCGCCCGGAGCGACCGAGACCAGGTCGCCGTCGACGCCCAGCAGCCTCTGGACGACCCTCTCCTGCTCTTCGTATCCGCCCTCGCCGAAGTGGTGATGGCGGATCCGTCCTTCGGCGTCCGCGATGTAAGCGGCCGGCCAGTACTGGTTGGAGAAGGCGCGCCAGACCTCGTACTCGCTGTCGAGCGCGATCGGATACTCGACGTCCATCTCCTCGGCTGCCCGGCGGACATTGTCGACGTCGCGCTCGAACGGGAACTCCGGCGTGTGCACGCCGACGACGACCAGCCCCTGCGTCTCGTACTTCTGCGCCCACGCACGGATGTACGAGAGCGTGCGGAGCCAGTTGATGCAGGTGTACGTCCAGAAGTCGATCAGGACGACCTTGCCCCGGAGGCCCTCTGGTGTGAGCGGCTCCGAATTGAGCCAGCCGGTGGCGCCGTCGAGCGACGGCAGGGCACTCTCGACGGGCAGGTCGACCGTCGGCCTCATGGCTTGTGGGCGGCCACGGCGTGCTGGTCGACGGCTGCTGCCGCGGTCGAGATCACCTGGGCGACCGTTTCGGGCTGCGAGACCATGATCACGTGTGAGCCGTCCGCCTCGGTGATCGTGGCTCCGGCGCGCTCTGCCATCGAGCGGACCACATCCGCGCCGGCAGCCTTGTCGCCGGTCGCGACGACGGACCAGGAGGGAAGCTTCTTCCAGGCCGGCGGGCCTGAGGCCTCGGAGAACGCAGACTCAGCAACGGGGCGCTGCGTCGCGGCCATCACGGCCGTCTGCTCGGCCGGGAGGTCGGCGGCGAACGCATCGCGGAACTTCGCTGGGTCGATCGCGAACTCCGTCGCCGTCTCCGCGCCGTCTCCGTTCGGGTACTGCAGCGGGACGAGCGCCGCGTTGAGGACGCTGTCCTTCGAGCCGCTCTCCACTTCGCCCAGGCGCTCGCCTTCGTCGGGCGCGAAGGCGGCGACGAAGACCAGCCCGACCACGTTGTCCGCCTCGGTCGCGGCGTTCGAGATCACCGCCCCTCCATAGGAATGGCCGACCGCGAGCACAGGTCCCGCGATTTGCTCGAAGACGCCGGCGATGTAGGCGGAATCGTGGGCGATGCCGCGGAGCGGGACCGCCGGCGCCGTGGCCTGCACCCCGGAGGCCTGTAGGCGCTCGATCACCCCGTTCCAGCTCGAGCCGTCGGCAAAGGCGCCGTGGACGAGCACGACGGTCAGCGGACCGGTGTCTGCGGTGTGCTCTGACATGAGAGCTCCTTCCTCAGTAGGAATCGACCTCGACGACGGCTTGGGCAAACGCGTCCGGCGCTTCCTGCGGAAGGTTGTGCCCGATGCCGCCCTCGATTGTGCGGTGCGAATAGGTGCCTGAGAACTTCTGTGCGTAGGCACGTGGCTCCGGATGCGGGGCGCCGTTTGCGTCGCCCTCGAGCGTGATCGTCGGCACGCTGATCACCGGTCCTTCGGCGAGCCGCTTCTCCAGCTCGTCGTACTCAGCCTCTCCCTCGGCCAGCCCCAGCCGCCAGCGGTAGTTGTGAATCGCGATAGCGACGTGATCCGGATTGTCGAGGGACGCTGCGCTGCGCTCGAAGGTGGCGTCGTCGAAGCTCCACTTCGGTGATGCCGTCCGCCAGATCAGCTTCGCAAACTCACGTCGGTACTTGTCGTAACCGGCCCGGCCGCGCTCGGTGGCGAAGTAGTACTGGTACCACCACTGGAGCTCGGCCTCCGGCGGCAACGGCAGCTTGCCGGCTTCCTGGCTGCCGATCAGATACCCGCTGACGGAGACGAGCCCCTTGCAGCGCTCGGGCCAGAGCGCTGCGACGATGTCGGCCGTCCGCGCTCCCCAGTCGAAGCCGGCGACGATTGCCTTGTCGATCCCGAGGGCGTCCAGCAACGCGATCGCGTCGACGGCGAGGACCGCCTGCTCGCCGTTGCGGAAGGTCTCGTCCGACAAGAAGTGCGTCGTGCCGTAGCCCCGCAGGTACGGGACGATCGCGTGATACCCCGCTCCGGCGAGGATCGGCGTGACCTCGGCGTAGGCGTGGATGTCGTAGGGCCAGCCATGGAGCAGGAGCACCGCGGGCCCGTCGGCGGGACCTGCCTCGGCGTAGCCGACGTTCAGCAGGCCCGCGTCGACCTGGCGCAGCGGGCTCAACCACGTCCTCGACGATTCTGGGACGGTGGAAGTCACTCGACCGGTACGACGAGTGGCTTGCCCTTCTCGACGACATAGGTGGCGAGCTCCGCCGCGTTGCCGCCGCCGACGTTCCTCACTGCGTGGACGGTCTCGGCCGGGACGAGCAGGACCTCGCCGGCCTCGACGGTCTTCGGCGGCTCGCCGTCGATCTGATACTCGAGCGACCCTTCGAGCACGTAGATGATCTCCTCGCCCGGATGCTTGTGCCTGATCGGCGGCGCCTCCGGGGCGATGTCGACGCGGCTCTGAATGACCTCGCGTCCAGGAACGCTGAGATCGTGCCGCTGGAGATCTGTGCGGATGAGTCCAGGAATCTGCTGCTGTACTGCCATTGGATTCCTCCTTTCAGCGGGCAGCGCTCGTGTGTGCAGCCGCGGCCGCTCCTTCCCGGTATGGGGCCAGGAACTCGGTCAGCTCCGCCAGCAGCTCCTCGGGAGCCTGCTCGGCGACCCAGTGGCCGCTTCCGCGGAGCACGGCGCCCTGGACGTCGTCGGCGACGAGCTTCATCGCGTTCGCGGCGTTTTCGCCACCGCTTTCCTCGCCGCCGATCGCCAGCACCGGCATGGTCAGCCGACGGTTCTTGCGCTCCTCGTTCTGCACGGCGCTCGTCGGGATCGCACGATAGAACTCGAAGCTGCCGCGCAGGGCCTCCGGATCGCCGGCGAGCGTGTCGATGTAGTACTTGACGGCGTCGTCCGGGAGCTTCGTCGTGCCTGCCGAGGCTGCGAACTCCGCGCCGAAGAAGACGTCCTCCCTTCCCCTGACGAGTGCTTCGTTCACCTCGCCCGGGAGCTGATTGAACATGAGGTGCCACAGGCGGGCGTTGAGCGTCGGGGGGACGAACAGCGGCAGCGGAGGGGAGATGCCCGGCAGGAAGGCCTCGGAGACGACCAGACGCTCGACCCGCTCCGGGTGGTCCGCGGCCAAGGCGTGCGCGATCGGCATCCCGGTGTCCGTCCCGTAGACCGCGAACTCCTCGTGGTCGAGGGCGTCCATTAGCGCGACGAGGTCCCTTGCGAGGGTGCCGATGTCGTACCCGTCGCGGGGCTTGTCGGAGAGGCCGATGCCGCGCTGGTCGACCGCGATGACGTCGAAGTGCTCGGCCAGCGCCGGCATCAGCATGCGCCACGCGTACCAGGTCTGGGGCCAGCCGTGGACGAGCAGGAGCGGCGGTCCCGAACCTCCGATGACCGCGTGCAGCCGCACGTCGCCCACGTCGACGAAGCGGCTGGTGAAGGTGTCGGCGAACCCCTCGGGGAGGTTCGGCGCCCCGGAGACGGAGCCGGGGCCCTCAGGGATGGACGCGGTGCTCATGGCTCTCTCCTTTCAGCGAAGCGACGCGAACGCCGCGCGGATCTCCTGCGAGAAGAGCTCAGGCTCTTCCCACGCCGCGAAGTGGCCGCCCCGGTCGACCTCGTTGAAGTAGATGACGTTGGGGTAGACCTTCTCGACCCAGCTACGCGGTGCCGGAACGATCTCTCCGGGGAACGTGGTGTAGCCGACCGGCAGTGAGAGCGCCGGAGGTGCCTGGCCGGACGCAAGCGCTGCGGCTTGAGCTCGTCCGTTCTCCCAGTACGACCGGGCGGCCGACGCCCCGGTGCCGGTCAGCCAGTACAGCGTGATGTTGTCGAGGATGGCATCCCGGGTGAGACTGCCCGTGGGCTTCCCGTCGACGAATGCGCCCGAGATCTTGTAGTAGCTGTCGGTGTCGTGGTCGAGCATCCAGCCTGCCAGGGCGACGGGTGAGTCCAGTAGGGCGTAGCCGATCGTCTCCGGTCGGGTGGCCTGCTCGATGAAGTAACCGTTGCCGCTCGTGCTGAACGTCGTGCCCGCGTCAACCGCCGCGCGTTCCTCCTCGGATTCGGCCGGCAGCTGGTCGCTGATGGCCAGAGCCGCGAGTAGCAGGTTGATGTGGACACCGATCAGCCCCGCGGGGGCCTGGCGGCCCATCGCGTCTGTGATGGCCGAGCCCACGTCACCGCCCTGCGCGACGTAACGCGTGTAGCCGAGGCGGTCCATCAGCTCCGCCCAGGCCCGCGCAGTGCGGCCGACGTCCCAGCCGACCTCGGTCGGCTCACCCGAGAAGCCGTACCCGGGTATGGACGGCAACACGAGGTCGAATGCGTCCTCGGCGCGTCCGCCATACGCGGTCGGGTCGGTCAGCGGCCCGACGACGTCGAGCAACTCGATCACTGAGCCGGGCCAGCCGTGCGTGATGATCAGCGGCAGCGCGTCCTCGTGCCGCGACTTCACGTGGATGAAGTGGATCGTCGAGCCCGTCGATCTCGGTCGTGAACTGCGGCAAGGCGTTGAGCCTCGCACCGATCCGCCCGAAGTCGTAGTCGGTCGCCCAGTACTTGGCAAGCGCCTTCAGGGTCGCCAGCTGGACGCCCTGCGAGCGGTCCTCGACTAGCTCCTTGCTGGGCCAGCGGGTCGCCTCGATGCGCTCCCGCAAGTCGGCGATCTCCTCCGCTGGAATCTCGACGTGAAAGGGCCGGATCTCGGTGGCGGTCTGGACGGTGCTGCTCATGACGACCTCCCTTCGTCACGCAGTGATCTGTGGCCCGCGTCATACCCGAAGCAAGCTTTGGCCGCCTCATCCCAAGTGGATTACGCCGCACCAAAACCAAGGTTGAAACAATTGAAGAGCCTCGCGACCCCCGGGGAGGAGGTAGGGCCGGACTAGTGGGGTGGCTTGGGCGGTCGCCCTCGGATGATGCCGATCTCCGTGGGTCCTGGATTCTTGGGCTCGATATCGAGAACGACGACCTGTTTCAGCGGGTCTACCTCGATGATCTCGTTCAGCTTTGGCGGAAGCTCTCCAGCAGGGCGCTTGTAGACGTAGCGGCTCTGGCTCCCGTCTGGCTCACGGACCAAGACATGCCACTGGCGTTCGGCCACATGCGGACTCTAGCGTCGAGGGAGCTGCGTCGGGGCTAAGCTCTGCGCTGCGTGTGGATGATCCGAAGAGCGCTAGGCGAGCAGGATCAGCCGGACACCGACGCGAGCCTCTGGGCGTTCGAGGTCGGGCGCGATTCCGAGCGCCGCCGCGTGGAAGTTCTGATCACGGGTGAAGCGAAACACTCGACCATGCAGCCGATTCTGGAGGCGGTGAACAGCGACGGGCAAAGCGTCGTGATCCAAGCACTCGACGCGATCGGCGACGCCGAGCCTCCGAACCGGATCACGGTCACCATGACCCGCATCGACTACTGAGCACACCTCGTGTTCGTTGGCGCACGAGTCGAACCCTGGACGGATTGCTCTCGCCATGACCGAAGACCCGGCGACCAGATCCTCGGACACGGCCGTGGCGGTTGAACGCGCCTCCGAGCGACTCAGTCTTCGGCTGATCGTCCACAAGGCGCTCGTGACCGCGCGCGAGCGGTTCTGGGCGGTGATGCTGCCCGCGGTTGTCCTCTTCGTGCCTCTGACTCTCCTCGACACATATGTGGAGCACTTCGCCGACGAGCAGACAAGCGAGTCCAGCGCGGCGGGTGTGCTGGTGAAGGTGTTCTCGCTCGCAGGAACGAGTGGACTCCTGTTCGGCTGGGTGCTCTATACGGGCCTGCTCGACTCGATCGTCGGCGCTCACCAGTTCGGTCGCCCCGAGGAGCCTCTTCGCCAGCGTCTGCGGAATCTGCCCTACGTGCGCCTGATCGGCGCGGGGATCGCCCTCGACCTGCTCGTCATCATCGGGAGCGGGCTCTTCGTCGTGCCCGGCCTGCTCGCGCTCACGGTGTTCGGGATCGTGGGGCCGGTCATCGTCATCGAAGGCCGCGGAGTCGTGAGCGCCTTCATCCGGTCGGCTCGACTCTCCCTTCCGCACATCATCATCGCCTTCGGCGCGATCACGTTGCCCCTCCTGGCGGAGCAAGCGATCGAGGATCTGATGCTCATCGTGTGGCCGCACAATCTCTGGGACGGCGCCCTGGTGGCGATCGGCCTCACGCTCTGCGTGGGGGTCTCCGTCAGCCTGATCGAGGTCGTGTTCGCCAACGAGTTGATCGTGAGAGATCCCGCCCCACGTCTTTGATGGTCGACTGTTCGCACTCACGCCGCGCGCCGGTGTAAGAGACTCTGTCCGTGCCCCTGTCCGCGCTCGAGTCCATGCAGCTCGACGAGGTGCTCGAGCATGTAAACGTGCCGAGCTACGTGATCGACTCGACGGGTGTCATCCGGTGGGTGAACGCCGCTGCGCGCAACATCGTCGGAGATGTGCAGGGACGGCAGTTCACCTCGGTCGTGGCGCCCGAAGAGACGCTACGCGCGCGGGAGCTGTTTGCACGGAAGGTGGTCGGCGCCGAACGCGTGACCGACGCGGGTGTCGTGCTCTTGAATGCCGCCGGCGAGCGGGTCGCACTCGAGATCAGCTCGATCCCCCTCGTTCGCGGCGAACATGTAGTCGGCGTCTTCGGACAGGTCTCGGACATCGTCGAGGAGCCCCACCAGCACCCCGACCTGAAGCTGACGCCGCGACAGACCGAGATCCTCGAGTACCTCGAGCGCGGCCGCTCGACGAGTGAGATCGCCCAGGAGCTGCAGCTCAGTACCGAGACCGTGCGCAACCACGTTCGCCATGTGCTGCGCGCTGTGGGTGCGCACTCCCGTCTCGAGGCGGTTGCAATCGCCAACGGTCTGCACTAGTCGTCGGCCGCCGGGTTTCGGCTCAACGGAGCGGCGCAGGAGTCGAACCTACCGAGCCGTGGGTTGCACGACCGCACCGGTTTTGAAGACCGGCTGGGCCACCGGGCCCATGCCGCTCCGGAATGAGCGTAACGGGCTAGCGACAGGTGGGCCCCGGCGGCCTCTTCTTGCAGGCCGGGCTAGACGAAGTCGCCGAGTACGGTCGCCCCGAAGGCGACCACCAGCACGGCACAGGTGAGCGTGCCCGCGGCCAGCGTCGTTCGTCGGCGGACGACCGCAGAGGGGAACGGCGCCAGGAGGAGCGCACTCGCCAGCCCGAAGACGATCCCGGCTGCCGTCTCCACCGCGTGGAAGGCGATCCCGGTCGTGAGCGCGGTGGTCAGACCCACGCCGTGCGCGCGCAGCGCCATCGCTATTGCGCCGCTCGTGAGACCGACGTTGCCCGGCGTGAGAGGCATCGTCCCGCTCAGCTCGAGCACCGGCACGACGAGCACCGCGGCCATCAGCGGGGAGGGGATCCCGAGCGCCGCGGCGATCGAGGCAGCCGCGCCAAGCTTCGCAATGGTCGCGAAGGCGATCCATGCGACGAGGCACGCGCCACGCTTCGGCTCCCGCCCGAGCGCGCGGAACGCGTCGAGCGCATGCCCTAGGTGCGTGCGGGCAGTTCGGTTGCGCGTCGTCATGGCCGCAAGCGTGGCTACACCGGTCAACGCGATCAGGACGAACACCGGCCAGAGCGGTAGCGCACCGGCGATCGAGCCGACGACGACAAGAAGCGCGAGCACGAGTGCACGCGCGACGCCGATCACTGCCAACGACCCGCCCGCGCGCCAGATCCGATCCTCGCTGTCTAGCGCACGCGAGAACAGCGCCAGACGCGCGACGTCGCCGAGCCGCGCGGGCGCGAACGAGTTGATCAACGAGCCGATGCCGTAGCGGGCACCCGCATCGAGCCAGCCGATGCGACCGCCGACGAGTCCGATCGCGGAGCGCCAGGCGCCTGCCGTCCCGACGAGCGAACCGAGGAAACAGGCGCCGGCGAGCCAAAGCCAGATGGGCTGCGCGCTCGACAGCCCGCTGAGCGCTCGCCGTACCTCCGACCCGAGCAGCTGAGGAACGAACGCGATGATGAGCAACGCGAGCGTCAGGGCGGCGGCGGCAGTGAAGATGCGGTGTGAGTTCTTGATAACTACTCCGACGTTCAGCGGGTCGGCTTGTTGAGAGTCGCCTTACCTCTCGGCGTTTGCGCCCTCGAGCCTGAGGGGCAATCGCACGCGCCGCGCCGGGTATGAGGACCGGCTGACCTAGACTCGCCCGGCGTGCACGGGGTCATCTTCACGAGCTTCCGCGACTACCTCCTGGCAGCCCACGGCGGCGACACGGCAGCCGCCGTGTTCGAGGCCGAGCCCGAGTATCTGCTCAGCGAGTCGTATCCGGACGAGAATCTCCGTCGGCTCGTTGCGATCGCCGCGGCGCGCACCGGGCTCGAGCCGGACGAGATCTACTTCGAGCTCGGCGTCTTCACGTCCGAGGTCACCTTCGCGCGGCTCTACCCCGCCTTCTTCGACGTCTCGGGCTCGGTCAGCGAGTTCCTGCTGAGCGTCGAGACGCGGATCCACGAGCTCGTGCGGGCGACGATCCCGAACGCGGGGCCGCCGCAGCTGGAGGTGACGCTGCTGGGCGAGGAGGGAGTCTCGATCGCCTACGCGTCGCCGCGGCGAATGTGCGTCCTCTTACGCGGCCTGACCGAAGGCGCTGCACGCCACTACGGCGAGCACGCGGAGATGGAAGAACGGACGTGCATGCTGCGAGGCGACCCCGCCTGCACGCTCGAGGTCACCTTCAGCGACGGCTCTCCGAGCGTCTGAGCACGCGCTCGTCGCCGACGCGTCGGGTAAGGCCGTCAGCGTCGAATCGCTCGAGCAGCAGTTGCGCCGTCCGGCGCGAGACCCCCAGCGCATCGCGGAAGCCGGCCAGGGTGATCGGCGAGAGCGTGTGCAGCGTCTCTCGCCCTCGCTCGTAGAGCCGCTCCGGAACGGCGAACCCGTCCCCGACGCGCCTCAGCTTCCCCTGAGCCTCGAGAAAGCCGGCGAGGTCGCGGTCTTCGACCGGGACGAGATCCTCTGTGGCGAGCCGCTCTTCGAGCGCGGCCGCCTCGGCGGCGTGGTCGCCGAGCGTCGGAGCCGCACCCGGCGCATAGGCCTTGCCCCCTCGGCGTTCGACGTGGAGCAGGGGTGCGACCGCCGCGGCCCAGGGCTCCGGCGGCAGCAGCTCCGGGAGCGGAAGGCCGGGATCGAGCGGGGCGCTCCTGGCGCGTTCGGCCAGGCGTTCGCGCACCTGCGCCCGCACTTCCTCGAGCCACTCCGGGGTGAAGAACCAGTCGCCGGCCTGCTGCAGCGAGGCGAGCCCGCGGGCGAGGTCGGCCGGGGGGAGAAGCGCGCGCGCCTGCAGCGCGGCACCTGTCACGGGCCCGTCCACGCTGGCGCGGACGATCGTCTCCGGATCCCCGCGCTCCAGCAGCTCCAGCCGCTGGGGATCGAGCTTTCGCGGCGGCGCCGGATCGAGCACGACGCCGCCCCCGACCGTCGTGTCCGCGCGCAGGACGATCCGGTCTCCGCGCGCCGCCAGCACCGGCTCCCGCAGCCGCAGCTGGGCGTAGCGGCCCACGCGCACGACGCGTGCGGCCACATCGCTCGTGCCGACGTGCACCGTGACCGCCGCAGGGACCGGCTCGAGCTCCTCGAGCACGACGTCGAGCCGCCAGCTGACCGGGTAGTGCCCGGGCTGGACGAGCGCATCTCCGCGACGGAGCTGCGTGCGGGCCACCCCCGGGAGGTTGACCGCCACGCGCTGGCCGGCGTCTGCCTGCTCGACGGGCACGTCGTGCACCTGGACGCTGCGCGCGCGAGTCGACAGCCCCGACGGCTCGATCCGCAAAGCGTCGCCCGGAGCGATCAAGCCCGACCAGAGCGTCCCCGTGACCACCGTCCCGACCCCGTCGATCGTGAAGGCCCGGTCGACGTACAGCCGAGTCGCTCCTCCCGACCGATCCTTGTGCTCCAGTGCACGAGCCGCTCGTTCCAGCGCAGCTCTCAGCTCGTCGAGACCGGCACCGGTCTTTGCGCTGACGGCCACCACCTCGGCCTCCGGCACGAGCTCGCGCGCCTCGGCCAGCGCGAGCTCGACGGCCTCGGCGTCGACCGCGTCGGCCTTCGTGACAGCGACCACTCCGCGCTCGATCCCGAGCAGGCGCAGGATCGCCAGGTGCTCGTGCGTCTGCGGGCGCGCGCCTTCCGCCGCGTCGATCACGAGCAGGAAGAGGTCGATCCCGGTCGCGCCGGCCACCATCGTGCGCACGAAGCGCTCGTGCCCGGGGACGTCGATCACGGAGAGGTGGCGTCCGTCAGGCAGCTCGAGCGGCGCGTAGCCGAGAGCGATCGAGATCCCGCGCTCCCGCTCCTCGGGCAGCCGGTCGGTGTCCTTGCCGGTCAGCGCTTTCACGAGCCAGGTCTTGCCGTGGTCGATGTGCCCGGCCGTTCCGACCGTCAGCGCCATCTGGCCTCGATGAGCCCGTCCCGGATGGTCGTCGCTTCCATTCCTGCGCCGTCGAGCAGCGCTTGCCACTGTGACTCGCTGCGCTCCCGGCCACCCAGGAGCGTGAGCATGAGCAGGTCCAGCCACTTCGTCCCGTCGGGCTCGTTCCCGGCCGCGACGACGCCGTCGAGGATGACCAGCCTCGCCGCGGGCAGTGCGGACACGCCGATGGTTCGGAGGATTGCGGTAGCGCTCTCGTCGTCCCAGTCGTGCAGGATCGTCGAGAGGATGTACGCCTCGGCAACAGGCACGCGCTCGAAGAAGCTGCCGGCGACGAACTCGATCCGGTCGCCGAGGTCGTCGTCTCGCACGGTCTCTGGCAGGTCGAACACGATTCCGCGCTGCCTTGGCCTCTCCCGCAGGAACTCGACGAGCAGCGAGCCATTGCCGCCCCCGACGTCGACGATCGTCTCGTCTCCACGCCAGTCGACGGAGGCAAGCCGCTCGGCCCTGCTCTCGTACCCGTCGACCATCGCGACGTCGAAAGCGGCGCGCTCCGCCGGGTGCTCTCCGAGCCACGACCAGAAGTCGGCGCCGAACGTCTCCTGGAACGTCGGTCGCCCGCTGGCCGCATCCATCTCGCCCGCGGCGCGGTGCCAAACCCCACCGAACAGGTGTGCGAACGCGCGGTGGCTCGGGTTGCGCAGCAGCTCGGAGGTCGGAGTGTTCCGGAAGACTCCGGGATCGGTCTCCTCGAACACCCCGTCGCTTGCGAGCGCGCGCAGCAGCCGGTGCAGCGTGTCCGGCTCGGCGCCGACCTCCTCGGCCAGATCGGTGACGGCGACCGGCCCGTCCGCAAGCGCCTCGGCGATGTCGAGATCCGCGACCTGCCCGAGTGCGCGAGTCATCAGCGCCCCTCGGTGGAAGTCCCAGAGCACCGTCTCCGGCGAGCGCGAGCTCATGCGCGCGCGTGGGAAACCGCAGCGGCGACCTCGTCGGCCTCCTCGTCGTCGAGGGTGCGGCAATCGAGCAGGAGCCGCCCGTCGCGGAGAATGCCGATCACGGGTGGGTCGGTCTCGCGCAGCTTCGGCGCCAGCTCTTCTTCGACGGCGCAGGCGTAGCTCGGCAGCTCGCTGAGCGGCAGCGCCCCGCCGCCCACGCGGCCGACCGTCTCCTCGACCTCGCCTCCGACGGCGGCGGCGAGCCGCCCGGCCCGCGCGCGCACCGCCTCAGGCGGCTCGTTCAGCATCCGGAGCACCGGCACCTCCCGCAGCGCCCGCGCCGGATCGAGGTACAGCCCGAGCGTCCCCTCGAGCGCGGCCAGCGTGAGCTTGTCCGCCCGCAGGGCCCGCTGGAGCGGGTGCCGTCTCAGGGCCTCGACCAGGTCTGCCCGGCCCACCACGATCCCGGCCTGCGGGCCGCCGAGGAGCTTGTCGCCCGAAAAGCACACGAGATCGGCGCCGACGGCCAGGCTCTCCTTCGCCGACGGCTCGTCCTCGAGGTGGACGAGCACGCCCGAGCCGAGGTCGTCGACGAGCGGCAGGCCGTGGCGCCGCGCCACCGCAGCGAGCTCTTTGACGGACGGCTGCTCGGCGAACCCGACGACGCGGAAGTTCGACTGGTGCACGCGCAGGAGCACCGCGGTTTCCGGGCCGATGGCCCGCTCGTAGTCGGCGGCGCGCGTGCGATTCGTCGTACCCACCTCGCGCAGCACGGCGCCCGAGCGCGCAAGCACGTCCGGAATCCGGAAGCCGTCTCCGATCTCGATCAGCTCGCCGCGCGAGACGAGCACCTCGCGCCCCTCGGCGAGCGCAGCCAGCGCGAGCATGACCGCGGCCGCGTTGTTGTTGACGACGAGTGCTCCTTCTGCTCCCGTCAGCCTTCGCAGGATCGCCGCGACGTGATCCTGACGCGAGCCACGGGTGCCGGACGAGAGGTCGAGCTCCAGGTTCGAGTAGCCGCGCCCCACCTCGAGAGCCCGGGCGAGCGCGGCCTCGGCGAGCGGGGCGCGGCCGAGGTTCGTGTGCACGATCACCCCGGTCGCGTTGAGCGCCCGCCGCAAGCTCGGCGTCCGGGCGGCCTCGAGCTCGCGCGCTGCCCGCTCGGCCAGGTCTCCTGGCTTCCGGCCCGCGGCAATCTCCTCGCGCGCACGCGCGAGAACCGAACGGGCCGCCTCGACGGCCAGCGACGGCGGCGCACCGGCAAGCCGTGGGTCGCGCGCCAGCTCGTCTACTGAAGGCAGGTCGCGCAGCTGCATCTCCGCCTCAGTCTAGGCCGCAGGCCACATGAGTAGACTCGTGCGGGGTCGATGGTGCGAGGAACGGTCACGCGAACATCCCTGGCGGCGCTGTGCGCGCTGTTGGCACTACTCGCGCTCGCCGGCTCCTCAGGAGCGGCCGGTCGAGCGGGGATCGGCAAGATGAGCGTCACGCCGAACCGCGTCAGCGCGGGCTCCACGAACGAGCTGGTCTTGACGTTCCTGGCCGATTCGGCCGCCTTCTCCGGCCAGACGATCGTCGACGTCCCGCGCGGCTGGACATCGCCACAGCGGACGAGCCCCGAGGGCAAGGGCTACGTGGAGCTCCAGACCGCCGGCTGCTCGAGCACGACGCGCATCACGGGGATCGTCGGCCGGCGCATCGCGATCGCGACGGCGTGCGGGCGGCGCCACTTCTTCCGGCTGCTCTACCACCGCGCGTCGGCTCCGCTGCTTGCGGCCGACGGCTACATCTTCCTCACCCAGACCAAGCCTGCGGGCACGAGCAAGGGCAAGAAGAAGGTGCTCTTCAAGCCTCTCGGGCCGAGGAAGCAGCCGGTGGTGCGAGTGCGCGGAGCGCGCGATCTCGAGCCTGTTCATGACGGTGACGAGCATCGCCACCCCGGGAGTCCCGTTCGGCGCGACCGTCAGGGCCATCGACCAGTGGGGCAACAACGCCGCCGACTACACCGGAACGATCACCCTCACGAGCACCGATCCCGCAGCGACCCTGCCCGGCCCCTACGCGTACGGCCCCGCGGACACCGCCCAGCACACCTTCACCGGCATCATCCTCCGAACCCCGGGGACCCAGCGGGTCGTCGCAACCGACTCGACCGGCCACACGATCGACAGCGGCTCGATCGCCGTCTCGCCGTTCTCGTAGCTACTGCGCGTCGGCCTTCTCGGGCTCGGCGGGGAGTCCGACGCCGCGCTCCAGGTACGACGCGAGGATCGTCGCGACCGCGTCGTCGACCGAGTCGGTGACGTGCATCAGGGCGAGGTCCTCGGGCGAGATCATCGCCTCGGCCAGCAGCCGCGCCTTGATCCACTCGACCAGCCCCTCCCAGTACGCGCCGTCGAAGAGGACGGCGGGGAAGTGCAGCACCTTTCCGGTCTGGATCAACGTCAGCGACTCGAACAGCTCGTCGAGGGTGCCGAACCCGCCGGGGAAGATGACGAACCCCTCCGCTGCCTTCACGAACATCGTCTTGCGCACGTAGAAGTGGTCGAACGTGAGCCCGATGTCGATGTACGGGTTCGAGTACTGCTCGTGCGGGAGCTCGATGTTGAAGCCAACGGAGACCCCGCCCGCCTCGCGCGCGCCCCGGTTCGCCGCCTCCATCACGCCCGGCCCGCCCCCGGTGACGACGGCGAAGCCGGCTTCGGCGAGCCTGTGGCCGGTCGCCCGGGCGGCGACGTAGGCGGGATGGCTCTGGGAGACACGAGCCGAGCCGAAGACCGACACCGCCGGGCCACCGATCCGCTCGACCGCCTCGAACCCTCGGAGGAATTCCTCCCCGATTCGCGCGACGCGGCCGGCCAGGTCGCCGTCGCGGCGCTCGAGCAGACGCCGGTCTTCCACTTAGAAGTTTCGCGGCACGTGCGTTTCGTGCATGCCGAAGACGAGCAGGGCGGCGAGCCCGAAGTAGAGCAGCCCCATGATCAGCCGCCGGTGCGGCTCGACGCGGTAGTAGGCCTGGAGCGCCGGGAGCCCTCGCATCTTCCAGCGATGCCAGGTCTCGTTCGCCGCGACGAGCAGGATCAGGATCAGGATCGGGTTCGGCCTGAGGATCACCAGCCCGAGCAGCCCGAGCACGCCGATCAGCCACATCGCGGGATGGATCGCCGCGACGATCCGCCCGCCGTCGAGCGGGCTCACCGGCAGCAGGTTGAACAGGTTGATGAAGAAACCGAGGAAGGCGAGCGCCTTCAGGTGCTGCGAGTCGTACGCGACTCCGGCGAGGTAGATGACGGCGGCGCCGGCGGTCCCGAGCAGCGGCCCGGCGATCCCCACGCGTGCCTCGCGCCACGCGTCCTGGGGCATCTGCTTCATGGTGATCATCGCGCCGAGGAACGGGATGAACATCGGAGCCGAGACCGGCAGCCCCTGGCGCCGCGCCTCGATGACGTGCCCCATCTCGTGGACGAACAGCAGCACGATCAGCCCGATCCCGAACCACCAGCCGCCGATCCAGACGTAGATCGCGGCCGAGACGAACATCGAGAACAGGAACTTGAACTTGAGCAGCACGACCCCGAACTTGGCGAGGAAGGCGCCGAGCCCGACGATCGGGGCCCAGAGCTTGCGCAGGAAGATCTTCCAGCCCGGTTCGGGATGGATGGGCTCGTAGTCGCGAAAATCGGGCTCGAGCTCAGGCCTGGGCGAGAGCTGGCTCACGGACTCATCGTAGCTACGGAAGAACGCGACGCCGGGTGCCGTCCTATGAGCGGGAGAGAATCGACGCCGTCGGGGCTCACCCGCCAACCAGAAAGGACGAATCGCCATGGTGAATGGCTTTGGACGCTTCTTGCGTCGTAACGCAATTGCGCTCCTGGCGCTGTTCCTCGCGCTCGGGGGGACGACGTACGCAGCGTCGAGCACGCTGATCGGAAGGAACACGGTCGCCTCGCCGCAGGTCGTCAACGGGTCGCTGAAGGCGAAGGACCTGAGCAAGGCAGCACGGAAGACACTCAAGGGCAACCGCGGCCTTCGTGGTCTCCCGGGATCGGCCGGCGCGGCCGGCCCGACAGGCCCGAAGGGTGCGACCGGTGTGCAAGGGCCTTCAGGCGCGACGAACGTCGTCGTGCGACGGATCGACGTCACTGCGGCAGCAACGGCCGTCACTCCCGCAACTGCGCCGTGTCATGCCGGTGAGCGAGCTACCGGTGGCGGTGCGCTCCTGAGCGGCGTCTTCGACACCGGAACCGGAGCGAACAGCGGCCTGACGGTTCGCTCGTATCCATCTGTCGGAAACAGTGAGACCTCTGCCAACGAGGGAGTCGTGCCAACGTCGTGGACAGTGCGGTATTACAACCCAACCGCCAGTGCGAAGACGCTGGAAGTCTTCGCCGTCTGCTCGTCGCCGTAACCACGATCTGACGCTGGGGGTCGGGTCGCTCGAGGCCTGACCCCCGGGGTCGCCTCCCCCGAGCGGGGGTGCTCGATCGAGGGATAGGAGCCGATAGCTCCGGGCATGAGCGCCGTCGCCCGGGCGCTCGCTGCGGCAGCCGCAGTCGCCTGCGTCTTCGCGCCGAGCGCAACCTCAGCTTCGCGCCCCGCCCTGCGGCAGGTCGTCGCCTACCGCTCCGCGGCCCAGCTCACCGCGCTCGAGCGCGCCGGTGTCCGTGTCGTCCGCCGGCTCCCGGCTCTGCGCAGCGCCGTCGTCGAGACATCACGGCCTCTCGGCGCCCGCCCGGTACTTCGCCATACCTTCGCCGTCGACGAGCCCGCGCTCTCCCAGACCTACCTCCCGGGCGTCGCCTGGGAGTGGCAGTGGGACGCCGCGAACATGGCGGCGGTCCCGGACTGGGCAGTGCACGCAGCCTCCGGCGTGACGATTGCTGTGATCGACAGCGGCGCCGACCTGCGCGCCCCCGACCTCGCCGACAAGAGTCCGGCCACGTGGAGCGTCTTCGGCCGCTCGCACGCGGTGCGCGACCGGCTCGGCCACGGCACGTTCGTCTCCTCGCTCGCCGCCGGCTCGGTCGAGAACGGCGTCGGCATCTCGGGGTTCGGCGGCGACGCGAAGCTCCTCGTCGTCCAGGCGATCGACGCCGAGGGCTACATCACCGACGTCGACGAGGCGGCCGCGATCGTCTACGCCGTCAAGCACGGCGCGCGGATCGTCAACCTCAGCATCGGCGGCACGGAGACCTCTCCCATCGAGCGGCGCGCGCTCCGCTGGGCGGCCGCCCGGGGCGTGCTCGTGGTCGCCGCGGCCGGGAACGACTACGACGAGGGCAATCCCGTCGAATACCCGGCGGCGCTGCTCCAGCCCCTCGGCTCGCGCGGCCAGGGCGGGATCGGCCTCTCAGTGGGCGCCACGTCGATGGACGGGACCAGGGCGCCGTTCTCGAACACCGGTTCCTATCTCTCGCTCGCGGCGCCGGGCTCCAACGTCTTCGCGGCCGAGTCCCGTGACAGCGACTGGCAGCGCGCCGACCTGCCCTGGCAGTCGCCGGGGTTCTACGGCTGGGCGAGCGGAACCTCGTTCGCGGCACCACAGGTGGCGGGCGTGGCGGCGCTCGTGTGGGGAGCGAACCCGCTTCTGACGGCTCGGCAGGTCGCCCTCGTGATCAAGCGGAGCGCCAGCGGCGCGGGCTGGGGCCCGGAGCTCGGCTGGGGTCGCCTCGACGCAGGAGCGGCGGTGCAGCTCGCGCTGCAGACGAGGGGCGGGGTGCTCCGACCAAGCGTCGGGCTAGCTCACGAGCCCCGGCCCAGCCACTCCTCGCCGCCCTCGTAGACCTCCTTCTTCCAGAGCGGCACCGTCTCCTTGAGGCGGTCGATCGCCTCCCGGCAGGCGGCCAGCGCTGCCTCCCGGTGCGGAGCCGAGACCGCGATCACCACGCTGGGCTCGCCGAGCTCGACCCGGCCGATCCGGTGATGGATGGCGATCCCGCAGAGCTCGTGGGCCTCCCGCAAGTCGGTTGCGAGCTTCGCCATCACCTCCTCGGCCATCTCCGTGTACGCGTCGTACTCGAGGTAGAGCACTTCGCGGCCGCGTGACTGCCGCCGCACCGTGCCGCTGAACGTCGCGATCCCGCCGGCGCGCTCGTCGGCCACCTCCGCTACCACGGCGTCCAGCGAGAGCGGCTCATCGGTCACGCGGAAGGCTCCGCCGGAGACCGGAGGGATGAGCGCCACTTCGTCCCCGTCGCGCAACTCGCGCTCGGGCTCGGCGTACTCGCGGTTGACCGCGTAGAGGAGGCCACCCGGCTCCTCGCCGAGTGCGAGCGCCGGCCAGACGTCGCCTACGTGCTCGACCCCCTCGAGCTCGCGCCGCGACCAGCCCGCGCGCTCGCGCAGGCCGGCGAAGAGCCTCACGGTCACCGGCATGGCGATAGCCTAGTTTCGGTGGCGAAAACCGAGGATCGCGAGACCGACTCCGGCATCGAGCTGAAGCCCGTCTACTCCGCGAAAGACGTCGAGGGCGAGCTCGAGGCCCCCGGCGAGTACCCATTCACCCGCGGCCCCTATCCGGACATGTACCGCGGCCGGCCCTGGACGATCCGCCAATACGCGGGCTTCGCGTCGGCCGAGGAGACGAACCAGCGCTTCCGTTACCTGCTCGACCGCGGCCAGACGGGCCTGTCGGTGGCGTTCGACCTGCCGACCCAGCTCGGCTACGACTCCGACGACGAGCGGGCGGTCGGCGAGGTGGGCCGGACCGGGGTGGCGATCGACTCGATCGCGGACATGGAGTTGCTCTTCGACGGGATCCCGCTCGACAAGGTCTCGACCTCGATGACCATCAACGCGCCGGCCGCGCTGCTCCTCCTCCTGTACGAACTCGTCGCCGAGGAGCAGGGCGTCCTGCCCGACAAGCTCCGTGGAACGGTCCAGAACGACATCCTCAAGGAGTACATCGCGCGCGGGAACTACATCTTCCCGCCGCGGCCCTCGATGCGGCTCACGACCGACCTCTTCGCCTACTGCGCGGAGCGCCTGCCGAGCTGGAACACGATCTCGATCTCCGGGTACCACATCCGAGAGGCCGGCTCGACTGCGGTGCAGGAGGTCGCGTTCACGCTCTCGAACGGCATCGCCTACGCCCAGGCGGCAGTCGACGTGGGGCTTTCGCCGGACGATTTCGGCGAGCGGCTTTCCTTCTTCTTCAACGCGCACAACCACTTCTTCCAGGAGGTGGCGAAGTTCCGCGCCGCGCGGCGGCTCTGGGCGGAGATCATGCGCGACCGGTTCGGCGCCACGAACCCGAAAGCCCAGGCGCTGCGCTTCCATGCGCAGACAGGCGGTTCCACGCTGACCGCGCAGCAGCCCGAGAACAACATCGTCCGCGTTGCCGTGCAGGCGCTCTCCGCGGTTGCCGGCGGGGCGCAGTCGATCCACACGAACTCCTTCGACGAGGCGCTCGCGCTGCCCACCGAGCACGCGGCCCGAATTGCGCTCAGAACGCAGCAGCTGCTCGCCCATGAGGCCGGTGGCACCGACACCGCCGACCCGCTCGGCGGCTCGTACTTCATCGAGGCATTGACGGACGAGCTCGAGGAGGGCGCGCGGGAGTTGATCGCGCGCGTCGACGAGGCGGGCGGCGCGGTGGCGGCGGTCGAGCAGGGCCTCGTCCAGAAGGAGATCGACGATGCCGCCTTCCGGTACTCGCAGCAGGTCGAGTCGGGCGAGCGGGTGATCGTGGGCGTGAACCGCTACGAGGAGGCGGAGCCGGAGCCGATCGAGTTGCACCGGATCGACCCCGACGCCGAGAAGCGCCAGCTCGAAAGGACTGCGCGGGTGCGGGCAGAGCGAGACGCGGGGCAGGCGGAGGCGGCGCTCGAGCGGGTACGCGACGCGGCGCGTGGATCGGAGAATCTGCTGCCGCCGCTCCGAGAGGCGCTGAAAGCCCGTTGCACGATCGGCGAGATCTGCAACGTGCTGCGAGACGAGTTCGGCATGTACGACGCGCAGCGAAGCCTGTAATTCAAGCTCCAAAATCCGTGAAGATATTTACTTGCCAAGTGGAACCATCGTCGTGTACTCTCTCGCCTTCATTCCCGACCGAGGAGGTGCGCGGACGATGAATCTCAATACACCGAATCGCCGCCAGGCCTTCTCCACCGCTGCGTTTTTTGCGCACGGCGAGATGGCTCGCAGCGGTGTACTCGGCTCCATGGGGCTCCCCGCGCGGAACTGCTCCGGCTAGACGTACCGGTCGCATAGCAGGTCCGAGCGAGGGCGACCCAACAGGTCGCTCTCGTCGTTTCGAGAGCGAGAACACCTTCAAGCCCACCCGAGAGGAGGCACACCAGGTGGCAGTCGGCAATACGACGTAACGCGTATCGAGATCCAACTAGAAGCGAAGATTGTTCGCGTCGTGTTCGAAAATGGCGTCAAAAAACGCCAGTGTAATTCGTGATCGCCTTTTTCGGTAGACACGCGTAGATCCCCGCCTCTGTCGGACTCGGTACGGAGACCGAACGAGACCGAAGAGATGAGAGAGGAGAAGCGTGTACTACCACGACCACCAATATCAGCGTCAGCACCACCGTGAGCGCATCTCCGAGATGCGTGAGGACTACCGGCGTTCGCAGCGGTCGCCTCGGCATGACATCCAGTCGCCTCAGCGCAGGAGCTACATGCACATGCGCTCGATGTGGCAGTGGATGCGTCAGCACGCGATGCATCAGAGTCATGCCCGCCAGGCTTGATCGCATCCGGTAGAGCAGCCGCGCCCCTCGGGCTGGAGGGGCGCGGCTGCGTACAGGAACCGTCAAGCTTGCGCCCGTGCGGATCCTCCTCGTCTCGCAGATGTATCCCGGCCCCGCGGACCCGGATCTCGGCGTGTTCGTCGCCCAGCTCGAGCGGGCGCTCCAGGAGCGGGGCCACGAGCTCGAGCGGGCGGTCCTCGATACTCGTTCCGGCGGAAAGCGCCGGTACGCCGGCCTCGCGGCCCGGACGCTGCGCACCGCGCGCAGCTTCAAGCCGGACGTCGTGTACGCGCACTTCCTCGTCCCGTCAGGCCTGATTGCAGCGCTCGCCACGCGAGCCCCGCTCGTCGTCACCGCGCACGGGCGCGACGTGCGCAACGCGGGCGCGATCCCGGGGATCGGCTCGCTCACCAGGCTCACGATCCGGCGGGCGGCGGCCGTGATCGCGGTCTCGGACTACCTCCGCCGCGAGCTCGAGACGAAGGTGCCCGAGGCGCGCGGGAAGACCGAAGTGATCGACTCAGGCGTCGACCTCGAGCGCTTCCGGGTCGAGCCGGCGCCGGACGGCGGGCCGCACTTCCTCTGCGTCGGCGCCCTCAGCACACGCAAGAACGTCGTTCGGCTGGCCGAGGCTTTCGAACGGCTCGGCTCTGGCTCGCTCACCTTCGTCGGAGGCGGCCCGCTCCGCGACGAGCTCGTCGGTCGGCCCGGAGTCGAGGTCGTGGCAAGTGTTCCGCACGACGAGGTGCCTGCCCGGATCGCGCGGGCGAACGTCGTCTGCCAGCCAAGCCTGATCGAGCCGTTCGGCCAGGCCGTCCTGGAGGCGATGGCGTGCGGGCGCTCGGTCGTCGCCACACGCGTGGGCGGCCCGCCCGAGTTCGTGCCGTCCGAAGCCGGCGTCCTCGTCGACCCGCTCGACGTGGATGAGATCGCCCACGGGCTGCGCGTCGCCGCGATGCTGCCGTGCCCGAACCCGGCCGCGCGCGAGGCCGCGGAGGCCCACGACGTGCGGGAGCAGGCCCGCAAGGTCGAGGCCGTGCTGGAGCGGGTCGCCTGGCGCGGACCAAAAAACCGCTGAAAATCGTTGTAGGAGACGGAGCCGTCACCAATGCCCGAAAAGATCCGCGTCCTAATCGCCGACGACCACCGTCTCTTCGCGGAGGCGCTCGACACGATCCTGGCCTCCGAGCCCGAGATCGAGGTGGTGGGCCGTGCCGGCAACGGCGAAGAGGCCGTCGAGCAGGCGCTGGAGCTCCAGCCCGACGTGATCCTGATGGATATCGCCATGCCCTTCGTGGACGGCGTCGAGGCGACGAAGCGCATCCGGGAGCACGTTCCGGGAGCCTGCATCCTGATGCTGACCGGCTCGAACTCGCGAGCCGACGTGGCGCGGGCACGAGACGCCGGCGCTGCGGCCTACGTCACGAAGGACCGGATCGCCGCCCAGCTGATCGAAGCGATCCGCGAGCTGGCAGTCGCCTGACCCGCTGGTATCCTGGCCGCGTCGTGCTGCCGGTTTTCGCGGTCATCCAGGTCTTGCTCTCGGCGGGCCTCGTCGCGCTGATTCTCATGCACTCGGGCCGTGACGCCGGTCTCGGCGGCATGGGCTTCACCCCTGCGTCGCAGGGCGGCACGCACATAGTCGAGCGCAACCTGACGCGGCTGACATTGGTCGTCGCGATCCTCTTTGCCTCGAACACCGTCCTCCTCTTCCACCTGCTGAAGTAGGCGAATGGCGGCTCGGCGGGCCGCGGCCCTGGCCCTGCTCGCGCTGCTCGCTGCCGGCTGCAACTCGGAGCAGCCCCAGCGGCACGTGTCCTTGCCCGCGAGCGGCCCTGCAGGCGTCGTGCGCATCGGGCTGGCGCAGATCCTGTGGCCGCTCGACCCGACGCATGCCCGGAGCCGGGACGAGGTGACGTTGGCGCGGGCGCTCTTCTCGACGCCGCTGCGGACCGATCCGCGGACCGGAGCGCTCCGCCCGGGGCTCTGCACCTCCTGGCGCGCGGCGGGCCGGACCTGGCGTCTCCGCTGCCGGCACGCGGGCGCGATCGCGGCGCAGCTCAGGCGAGCGGCGCTCTTCCCGGCCACTCACATCGGCGCACCCGACGAGCGCACGCTCGTGATCTCGCTGCGCTCGCCGCGGCCCGACCTTCCGTACCTGCTGACGCAGGTCGCGGCGGCCCCGCCGGGAGTCCCCGGCCCCTTCCGGCTGATCTCGGCGAGCCCTCGGCGCGTGGTTGCCGAGCGCCGCGGCCTTCGCCTGGACATCCGGAAGCTCTCGCCCTACGCGGCGCTCAGGCTCTTCCGTGCCGGCCGCCTCGACGAGGCCCCCGTTCCGCTGGGCGACCTGCGGGCCACGAGGCGGGATCCGCAACTCGTCGCGAGCGCTCCGGGTCAGGCGGCTCCTCGCGGCCGACGCCGCGGTGTTCGAGGCCAGCGTTCCAGCCGAGGTTCGCAGCGTCTATGACGACACCGCCGACCGCGCCGACTACCAGGCCCTGGTGCCCGAGTTCGAGGCGCCACCGGCGGAGGATCTCGTCCACCGGACCGCGCCGAAGGCGAGCGCGGCAGCGATCGCGCTGCGCGATGCCCGCAAGAAGATCCCGAGCCTGCCGCGCATCGCGGTCCGGTTCGCCCGGCCGGCTGACCCAACCCTTGCGTACGGCCTGAACCTCCTGGTCGCAGCCTGGCGGGACATCGGCCTGGGCCCGGTCGTGGGCGGCCGTCCCGACGCGAGCTTCGAGCGCCTCGTCGCCCCGTACCCGCGGCCGGCCGCGCTCCCGGCTTCGGTTCGGGGAAAGCTCGTCGTCCCGATCGCGTGGGCGGTGGACGCGCGGCTGGTCTCGCCGCGCCTGCGAGGCTGGCGAGAGGACGAGCTCGGCGCCGTCGACTACACGCGCGTGAGCGCGCCCTAGACGCCGGGCCCGGAGCCGACGCCCGTCACGTCGAACCGCGCCGTCGCGACGGCCGGCGAGAGCATCCCCTGCGGGTAGCGCTCGTCGTAGTAGGCGCTCTGGTTCAGGAGCACCGGCTCACGGGTCAGCCCCGGCAGGTCCGCCAGCAGCTCCGGCACGGAGACCGTGAAGCGGAGGTTCACGAGCGGCTCGGCGATCTTCCCGCCACGAACGCGGAACGTCCCGTCGCGGGTCATCCCGGTGATCACGCCCTCGCGCGCGTCGACGATGCTGAGGTAGTGGAGCCGGGTGATGTAGATCCCGTCGTCCACGAGCTCGGCGAGCTCCTGCGGCGAGCCGGCGTCGCCGCCTGCAACCGAGAGCCCGAACGGGAGCGGCCCCCAGTGGCGCAGGGAGCTCGGCGGCGCGTGTCCGGTGCTCGCGCGTCCGTCACCGGCGCGCTTGGCGGTGGTGCGGTCCCAGACGACGCCGGTCAGGACACCGTCCTTCACCAGCTCGACCCGCTGCTTCGGCGTCCCTTCGAAGTCGAAGGCCTTCGGCAGCCCGCGCGGGTCGAGCGAGTCGTCGGCGAGCGAGAAGCGCTCGTCGAACACCTTCTCGCCGACCTTCCCGTGGGCGTAGCTGCGCTCCTCGATCAGGCCGAGAGCGCCGAAGGCGTCGTAGGCGAAGTAGACGAGCAGCTCGGCGAACGCCGGCGGCTCGAGAACTGCTCGGTACGACCCGGGCTCGAGCTGCGAGGCGCCGCGGGTGCGCTTCGCCTTGTCGACAGCCTCGACGGAGGCTCCGGCCGGGTCGATTCCGCCGAGGCGCCAGGAGGTCTGCTCGGCGTACCCGGAGGCGCCGTCGACGGCGGCGAGGGCCAGGACGCCCGCGTCGGTCATCGGCTGGGAGACGGCCACGCCGGTCGTCGAGGCGAGCGCCAGCTCGGTCACGCCGCTCGTGAAGAAGCCGTAGAGGTCGAGCTCGGAGGCGTCGATCGCCGCCGCTGCGAGACGGGCCTGGTCGTCGGCCGAGAGGGCGGCCGTCTCCTCGTCGAAGCCTTCGACCTCGGGGAGGTCTGCGGGAGGAGCCAGGCCAGGGAAGTCCGGATCCGCCGGCGCGCTGTCAGCGGCCTCCGCGGCCCGCGCGGCGAGCGCGCGCATGCCCTCGTCGTCGACCCGGTTGCTCGCGGCGACGCCGAGCCGCCCGTCGCGGACGATCTGCAGCTCGAGCACCTCGTTCTCGATCAGCGTGGGCTGGTGCACCTCCGAGTGGGCGAAGCGCGCCAGGCCGGAGCGCTCGCTGTGCACGAGCGCCAGGGCCTCGTCACCTTCCGCCGCCTGCAGCAGCCGGCCGGCAAGCTCGAGTGCCTCGCTCATTGCTTGAAGCCGACCTGCACGTCGCGGAAACGGGCAGGCGAGGCGCCGTGCGACACGTGCGCGTGCTGGCCCGGCTGGCCCTTGCCGCAGTTCGTGAGCCCGTGCAGGAGCCACTCCTCCGGGCCGGCGACGCCGTCGAGCGACCCCCAGAAGACCGGTGTCTGCCCGGTGTAGGTGACGTCCCGCAGCATGCGGCCGAGCTGGCCGTCCTTGATCTCCCAGGCGATCTGCGTCCCGAACTGGAAATTGAGGCGCTTGTCGTCGATCGACCAGCTCTTGTTCGTCTGGAGGAAGACGCCCTCGTCCACCCCGGAGATCAGCTCCTCGAGCGAGCCCTGGCCCGGCTCGAGGTGAAGGTTCGTCATGCGCACGAGCGGCATCCGGCTCCAGGTGTCCGCCCGCATCGACCCACCAGAGCCGCTGCCGATCTTGGCGGCGGTCTCGCGTGAGGTGAGGAAGCCGCTGAGCACTCCCTCGGCGACGATCGGCTCGCGACCGGCCGGAACGCCTTCGTCGTCGAAGCCGAAGGTGCCGAGACCGCCGGGCGTGGTCGAGTCGGCCGTGACGTTCATGTGCTCCGAGCCGTAGCGCAGCGAGCCGAGGTCGCCGGGCCTGAGGAAGCTCGTGCCGGCGTAGGCGGCCTCGGTCCCGTAGACGCGGTCGAGCTCCGTGGGATGCCCCACCGACTCGTGCACCTGGAGCTGCACCTGCTCGGCGTCGAGCACGACGGTCGTCAGCTGCGACGGGCAGGGCGGGGCCTGCAGGAGCGCGGCCGCCTGCTCGGCGACTCGCGGAGCCTCTCGTTCGAGGCCGAGCGACTCGACGTACTCCCAGCCCGCCTGGGCGCTCGAGCCGCCGTGGGCGCTCGGGTAGCTGCGGATCTGGGTGACGCCGTCCCGCGACGCGAGGGCGTCGATCCCGCCCCCGCATTCGACCAGCTCGTGCTCGGTCGCGGCGCCCTCGGAGGACACGAAGACCTTGTGCTCGCGCTGGGCTCGCACTGCCGCGGAGGTCACTTGCACGTCGTCGTGCGCGAGGGCCCCCTCCGCTCGCAGGCAGAGCGCGATCTTGTCGGCGAGCGAGACCTCGAACGGGTCTTTTTCCACCTGGGTGCGAAACACCCCCTTTGCCGGCTCGACCGGCGCGAGGTCGCGCCGGTGCCCGCCCGGAGCCGCCTCGGCGAACGCGCATGCCTTCCTGGCCGCCGCGCTCGCGCCTTCCTCGCTCAGACGGCGGTCGCAGGCGAAACCCCAGGCGCCGCCGACGAGCACGCGCACACCGATCCCCTCGGTCTCGCTGTCGTCGAGCCGCTCGACTCGCTGGTTGCGGGTGCCGACGACCTGGGACCGGCGCACGACCACTCGCGCATCGGCGTACGACGCTCCAGCCCCGAGAGCCGCGGCCACCGCCTGGTCGCAGAGCTCCCGCACGCCGCGTACCTTAGTGGCCGGGAAGCCACGAGTGGAAGGCGTGCGCAAAGTCCGGCTCGTCGCCGAGTTCGACGGCGCCGAACGGCCGCTACAATGGCCGCCGCGCGCTGGTGGCGGAATTGGTAGACGCGCAAGGTTGAGGGCCTTGTGGGGTTAATACCCCGTGGAGGTTCAAGTCCTCTCCAGCGCATAGCCGGGTGAGAGAATAGAGGTGTGGATCAGCGTCTCAGCCTCGTGACGCTCGGCGTCTCGGATCTGGATCGAGCCCGGCAGTTCTACGAGGCGCTCGGCTGGACGTCGGGCTGGCAGGAGGGTGAGGACGTCGTCTTCTTCCAGGCGGGTTGCATGATCCTCGCGCTCTGGGGGCGCGACCAGCTCGCCGAGGACACCGGCGTCGCCGACAACGGCGGCTGGGGCGGCGTCACGCTCGCGTACAACGCGCGCTCGCCCGAGGAGGTCGACGGCGTGCTGCGCGAGGCCGAGCAGGCGGGTGCGACGATCGTGCGTCCAGGCGCTGAGACTTTCTGGGGCGGCTACTCGGGCCTCTTCACCGATCCCGAGGGCCACGCCTGGGAGGTTGCCGCACAACCCGCACTGGACGCTCGGCGAGGACGGTTCCATCAGCCTTTCTTGACGCCGTCCGGGAGGAGGGCTACCCTCAGTGGCGAACGTATGTTCGTTCACGCTCCCGACCCCGAGGTGCCTCGATGCTGACAGGCCGACAGCAGGAGATCTGGAAGTTCCTGACCGACTACGTGGACGAGCACGGCTACCCGCCGACGGTGCGCGAGATCGGCGAGGCTGTCGGCCTCGCCTCGCCGAGCACGGTGCATGCGCATCTGGCGAACCTCGAGCGCGCAGGGCTGATCAAACGCGACCCGACCAAGCCGAGGGCGCTCGAGCTGCGCCGCGACCCTCGACCCGCCACCGCCGGCGCCGAGACCGTGCATCGCCTTCCTCTCATGGGCGAGATCGCCGCGGGCGGCCCGCTGCTCGCCGAGCAGAACGTCGAGGAGTACGTTGCCGTGCCGGAGCCGCTGGCCCGTGGAGGCGAGGAGTTCCTCCTCCGGGTCAAAGGCGACTCGATGATCAACGCCGGCATCCTCGAGGGCGACATCGTGGTGGTGCGCCGGCAGCAGGACGCGACGGACGGAGACATCGTCGTGGCTCTGGCCGGAGCCGACGAGCTTGCGGACGAGGCCACGGTCAAGCGGCTGTTCCGGGAGCGTGGGCGTGTCCGGCTCCAGCCGGAGAACGACTCGCTCGAGCCGATCTACGCCGAGCACGTCCAGATCCTCGGCAAGGTCACCGGGGTGTTCCGGACGCTGTGACCGTCGCGCCGCTCAACCGGACGCTCGACCAGGAGCTGAACGCGCTGCTGCGCGGCGCGAACCTCGAGTGCCTCGTGTGCGGCGAGTTCGTCCTCCATCGTGTGGACGGCATCGCCTGCCCGGAGTGCGGGGCCGAGTACGGGCAGGCCGCCGAGCCGCGGTTGCAGCTCACCTCGCAGACCGGCTGAGCCTCAGAGGATCGTGATCGTGAAGGTCTGGGGCGGGCTCGTGTCCTCGGCACCCGGGCCCGACTTCCCGCCATCGTCGACGGCCCTGACGTTCACCGTCGCCGACCCGACGGCGAGCACCGCCGGCGTGTAGGTGAGAGTGCCGTCCGGAGCCACCGCAGGCTGCACGGAAAAGAGGCCGGGGTTGTCGTTCGAGACCGTGAACGCCAGCGTCTGACTCGATTCGTTGGCGGGGCCGGGCGCGATGCCGGTCGCCCACCCGGCGACCGACTGGGCGCCGAGCAGTGAGAGGACGGACTGGTTGGGCCCGACGGTGAAGACCGGCGGATCGTTGATCGGGTCGATGGTCAGCGTGAACGTGCTCGGGGCGCTTGTGTCTACTCCGCCGGTCGCTGTCCCGCCGTCGTCGTGCGCGGTGACGGTGACGGTCGCGACACCGTTCGCGTTCGCCGCCGGCGAGAAGGTGAGCGTTCCGTTCGAGCCGACTCCTGGCTGCGCCGAGAAGAGCGCCGGGTTGTCGGAGCTGACGGTGAACGTGACGGTCTGCGCGGCCTCCGAGGGCGGTCCAGGCGAGATGTTCGTCGCCCAGGCGCCGACCGACCGGGGCCCGGAGTCTTCACGGACGGTCTGGTTCGAGCCCGCCGTGAAGGTCGGCGCCACGTTCGCCACCGGCGGTGGAGGCGGTGGCGGTGGAGGCGGCGGCGGTGGAGGAGGCGGCGGAGGCGGAGGTGGTGGCGTGGGTGACGCCGGTGGGGGCGGAGGCGGAGGCTGCGGGGACGGCGCCGAAGGCGGCGGCGGAGGTGGGGGCGGCGATGAAGGCGCCGCAGGAGGGTTCGGAATCGAACTGGGCGGAGGCGGCGGAGACGGTGCCGCCGGCGCCTGGGGCTCGGGCGCCGTCGGAGGCGAAGCCTGGACGGGCGCCAGAGCCGACACGTTGGGAGGCGCGGTCGACGGAATCACGACAGGAAGGTGAACCGACACCGTCGCTGGGGAGGGCCGCCGAAGCACGACCCGAACGTGGCGGGTCGGGTGAGCCTCGACGAGGTCGCGCCGGGCCACGTCCCTTGCCGGGGCCTGGGCGACGTTCCTCGCAGGCGTCGTCTCGGCGATCGCGTGCGGAGCCACGATCCCGGTGGTGGCCGCGGTCGCCAGCGAGGCCAGCCCGCCGAGAGCCGCGGTGACCGAGGGGGTGAGCGGAAAGCGCGCGAGCAGCGGCGCGTGCGTGAGCCACGAGACCGGCCCCATCACGAGCCGCATGCGCCCGAGCGAGATGTTCACGAACGCGCGCACGAGGTCGGGGTCGAACTGCGTCCCGGAGCAGCGCGCGAGCTCGGCGCGCGCGTCTTCGCGCGTCGCCGGCTCCTTGTAGGAACGCATCGAGGTGATCACGTCGAAGACGTCTGCGATCGCGACGATCCGCCCGGAGAGTGGAATGTCCTCGCCCGCGATCCCGTGCGGGTAGCCCTTGCCATCCCAGCGCTCGTGGTGGTAGCCGACCGCGTCCGACCACTCGCCCAGCCAGTCGCGCAGCGGCTCGACGAGCGACTCGCCGTGCAGAGGGTGAAGCTTCAGCTCCTCCCACTCCTCGTCGGTCGGCTTGCCAGGCTTGTTCAGCGTCTCGGCGCTGACCTCGAGCTTCCCGATGTCGTGCAGGAGTGCGGCCCAGTTGAGGCGGTCGAGGTCGTCCCGCGCCAGCCGGAGCTGGCTGCCCAGGCTGTACGAGTAGGCGCGGACGCGCTCGGCGTGACCCCGCGTGATCTTGTCGTGGACGTCGAGCGCGGCGACGAGCCGGAGCAGGATCTCGGCCGCCTGCTGCGCGGTCGGCGCCTCGTTCGCCTCGTGCATCAGGCGCAGACGCCGCTCCAGCGTCTCGACTGTCCCGGAGCTCAGCGCCAGCTTGAACCGCGACGGCGCCTCGTCCGGGAAGACCAGCGAGAGGCTCAGCAGCGCGCCGAGCGGCAGGAGCCGGCGAGTGCACGCGTACAGGAGCGATACGACGACCGTGGCGGTCAAGCTGATGCCGAGCCACCAGGCGAGGAAGAGCCAGAGCGAGCTCGTGGGGACACCGGTGACCTCGGTCGCCAGGCGCACGAACAGCAGCGAGCCGGCGATCGGAAGTGCGTAGACGAGGAGCCGCAGAGCGCGGGCACGCCAGGGGTGCGCCGCCCAGCGACGCGGGCGCGTGCCTTCCGCCGCAGTCATCCCCCTCGTATCGGTTCGCCAGTCTCGACGCTAAATCCCCGAGAACGTGGCCGAGCGAGGCTACAATTTGTCGCGCAGGCCGGGTGACCGCGGGCCTTCGTGGCTCGAGGAAAGTCCGGACACCGCAGGGCAGAACGCTGGGGCGACCCAGGCGGCGAAAGCCGACGGAAAGTGGCACAGAAAGGAGACCGCCGGCAGCGATTCTCCGGAGACGCTGAAGGTAAGGGTGAAACGGTGGGGTAAGAGCCCACCAGCGCCGTGGCGACACGGTGGCTAGCCAAACCCCGTTCGGTGCAAGGCGAACAGGCTCCGCCGAGGCGGCCCGCCGAGGAGCCGGGTAAGCCGCAAAGACGGATGGTCACCCTCGACAGAATCCGGCTTACAGGCCTGCTACGGAGAGCCCCGCGCATGCGGGGCTCTCTATTTCTCGGGACGGGCGATAATCGCGTCGGCCACCGAGAAGGGAGACACGATGATCGACCACGTCACCGCGAACGTCGGCGACTTCGAGCAGGCGAAGGGCTTCTACGAGCAGGTGCTGGCGCCGCTCGGCTACTCGAAGCAGGTCGAGTTCGAGTCGGCGGCCGGCTTCGGCGCAGGCGAGGGCATACCTGACTTCTGGATCGGCTCGAGCTCCGAGCGCGGCGCGACCCACATCGCGTTCAGCGCGCCGAACCGGGCGGCCGTCGACGCCTTCTTCGAGGCCGCCATCGCAGCCGGTGCCACGGACAACGGCCCGCCCGGGGTGCGGTCGCACTACCACGAGAACTACTACGCCGCCTTCGTGCACGACGCTGCTGGCAACAACATCGAGGCGGTGTGCCACAGCCCCGAATGACGGTTCGCCGAGCCTGGGCCGGCAGCACGACCTCGAGCGCCGTACCCGGCTGGAGGAGTCTCTATTTGTGGTTCCGGTCACGCTCGTAGGTGAGGACGAGCACGCTGTCCGGGCCGACGGGCCTCGACTCGGTCAGCTTCCAGTCCTTTCGCTCGTCCATCTCGCCGAACAGGCGGCGACCCGTGCCGAGCGCGACGGGAAAGACCATCAGGTTCAGCTGGTCGACCAGGTCGCTTTCCAGCAGCGCCTGCACGAGCCGAAGGCTGCCCGGCACCTGGATGACCCCGTCCAGCTCCTCCTTGAGCTTCGCCGCCTCCTCGGCCGCGCCGCCCTTGAGAACGGTCGTGTTGTTCCACTCCGGTTTGTCGAGCGTCGAGGAGACGACGTACTTGGGCATCGTGTTGAACTTGTCCGCGAACTCACCGTCGCGTGAGGGCCAGGCCCCGGCGAAGCTCTCGTAGGTGATCCGGCCGAGGAGGAGCGCGTCCGCCTCCATCGTCTCGTCGATCTTGAACTGGTTGCCGTCGTCGCCGCGGTCGAACTCGAACGTCCAGCCGGGGTACTTGAAATCCTCGCCGCCAGGCGCCTGCATGACGCCGTCGAGCGAGACGAACTCGGTTACCACGATCTTGGCCATCTTTGGCTCCTTCCCGATTGTCGGTGCCTAGGACCGGCCCGTTGCCCGGAACTCATCGCTTCAGCGATAGCCGACCGGGTCGACGACCGCGACCGCGCCGTCAAGTGGGCTTACTCCGCGTCCAGAAGCACCTATCTGCAGCATCTTGCCCCCTCACGAGGGCGGTGCACCGATAGCCTGTGGGCGCCCAGAGATACCTAGTCGGGAGGGGTTCACGTGCATAAGCGCTGGAACGTCCTCGTCGTCGCCCTCGGCATCGCGGCTCTGGCTTCTGGCTCGGCCGCCCTCGCCGATCACGGCGGCAAGAAGCACGGGAAGCATGGAGGCTCGACCAAGGTCTTCACGCTCGACCCGTCGACCCACGGCAACCCGGAAGGGGTCGCCACGAGGGGTGGGGGGAAGGTCTTCTTCGTCGGCGCGACCGGCGACGGCACCATCTATCGCGGCACGGTCGGGAGCCCGACCGCGACCGAGTTCATCGCCGGTGCGGCAGGCAAGTCGGCCGTCGGCATGAAGATCAGGGGCGGCAAGCTGTACGTCGCCGGAGGCATGACGGGAAAGATCTACGTCTACAGCCTGCGGACGAAGGAGCTCCTGGCCACGTTCGACACAGGCTCGGGCGGGTTCCTGAACGACCTCGTCGTGACCGGAAAGGGCGTCTTCGTGACGGACTCGTTCCGTCCGACGCTCTGGCGCGTGACCAACGCGCAGCTGCGTGCGGGCTCGGGAACGCCTCAGGCAATCCCGGTCGGCCCGGAAATCGCCTATACGACCGGTTTCAACCTGAACGGGATCGTGGCCCGCGGCCACAAGCTCATCGTCGTGCAGTCGAACACCGGGAAGCTCTTCAGCATCGTGGTCAAGAAAGGCGGCACCACTCGTGAGATCCACGAGATCGCGTCCGACCCGGTCGTCGGCGGCGACGGGATGCTGCTCGACCGCGGCCGCCTGATAGTCGTCCGGGGCTCACCCGCGGCGTTGCTGTTCCTGAAGCTGAAGGACCACTCGTCGAGCGCCAAGCTGGTGGCGACGCAGACCGACTCGACCCTTCGCGGGCCGTCGACCGTTGCGCGCGCACGGCACCTGTACCTCGTGGTGAACGCGGACTTCGCCACGAGCACGACGCCGTTCACCGTCTCGGGCCTGCCCCGCGGCAGGAAGCACTAGTGGACGGGAGCGCGGCCGGCGCCCGCCGGCCGCGCTCCGCCAAGCCCTCCTAAGCGCGCAGCACGACCTCGAGCGCCGTCCCGCGCCCGGGGGCGGAGACAAGCCGGAAGCCGCCGCCGATCGACGCCGCTCGCGCGCGCATGTTCTTCAGGCCCTGCCCGGCCGCGATCTCGTCCTCGTCGAAGCCCGAGCCGTCGTCCACGACGGTGACGAAGCGCTCGCCGGCGCGCTCGGCGATCTGCACTCGAGCCCGCCGGGCCCCGGCGTGCTTGCGCGCGTTCGCCAGACCCTCCTGGACGATCCGGAAGACCTCGATCTGCTCGTCAGGAGCGAGCCGGATGCCGTCCTGGATGTCGAGGTCGACCTCGAGCTTCCCGTCGGCGGTGAGGAAATCGACGTAGCGGCGCAGGGCCGAGTCGAACGGGGCCGAGCCACCGGCCGACGAGAGCGCGAGCACGGCGAAGCGGGCCTCCTGCTGCGCCGCTGCCGCCGCGTCCTTGAGCTGGGCCAGGGTCTTCGCCGGATCGGCGCCGTTCTCCAGCATGCTCGCGTGCGTCGAGACCGCGAACAGATACTGGGCCAGGCCGTCGTGGATCTCGCGCGCCACCCGCGCGCGCTCCTCGGCGACAGCACGGCCGAACTCGGCGAAACGGATCGCGCGCCACACGCCCACGAGCAGGACGCTGTACGAGAGCAGCCGCAAGAAGTCGCCCTGGGAGACGTAGCCGCTCGAGAGCAACGGTGTGAAGACGTAGTGCAGCTCGGCGAAGAGCGCGAGGGTGGCGCCCAGGCAGAGCCACCGGTCGAGGTCGTTCCCGCGTGAGCGGAAGCGGAGCCCGAAGCCGACCATGGCGATCAGCGAGACCAGCGCCTGCGCGGCGAGCGACGCGATCAGCAGGGGCGGCTGCTCGTCTCCGCTCCCGCCCGTGAGCGGCGGTAGCGAGAGACCGGCCTGGTGCGCGACGACCCAGGAGAGGATGAGGACGATCGCGACCGCGACCAGCATCTCCCCGAGCGCGCGCCCGCGTGCGCTCGTGCGCCTCTTCGAGAACGGCGCGGCTGCGATCAGGCTGGTGGCGAAGAGGCGGCTGAGGATTCCGGCCCAGGCCTCCGTCCGGTGCAGAGGCTCGTTGCCGAGCACGGGCGCGATCGAGAACGCCAGCGTCGCCGCAGCCACCGCGCTGAAGCCGCCGCAGAGGAGCAGGTCGAGCCGCCTGCCGTCGACGGAAAAGCGGATCCCGGCCAGCACCGCGACGATCCCGGCCGCGAGCATGACCGCCGTGTCCAGCACGAGTCGCACATGGGGGAGCGCGTACGTGCTGCGCAGGCTCGGATAGGCGACGAAGAGCATCAGGGCAGCGCCCAGCAGCCCGATGAGGAGCACCTCTCCCCAGAGCCAGGCCTGGTAGTCGTCCCGTTCTTCGTGCCGCATAAAGCCCTTGTCGGCAGGGGCTGCGCTGCCGATAAGCGCCGCATGCGAATTCTGCTCGTGGACGACCACCCGATCACACGGGACGCGCTTGGCGCGCTCCTGGGCCAGCACGGCTTCGACGTCGTCGGGGAGGCCTCGGACGGCGCCGAGGCGATCGAGCTCGCCCGCCGGCACCGGCCCGAGCTCGTTCTGCTCGACCTCTCGATGCCGGGCATGGACGGGCTCGAGGCGCTGCCCCGGCTGCGTGAGGCCGCTCCCGAGACGGAGGTCGTCGTCCTGACCGCGTCGGGCACCGAGGAGAACCTCCTGGGCGCCATCCGGGGCGGCGCTGCGGGCTACCTGCTGAAGAGCGAGCCGCCCGAGCGGATTGCGGAGTTCCTGCGCGGCGTGGCGCACGGCGAGGCGGCCCTCTCGGGCGAGGTCGCGCGCCGTCTACTCGAGCAGGTGCGGGAAGGCGGTGTCGGCCGCGGCGTCCCGGACCGGATCGCCGGTGCGCTGAGCGCCCGCGAGCTCGAGGTGCTCCTTCTGTTGGACGAGCATCTCGGCACCGACGAGATCGCGGCCCGGCTCTACATCTCGGAGCACACGGTCCGCTCGCATGTCAAGAGCCTGCTCCGGAAGCTCGGCGTCTCGTCTCGGCGAGAAGCCCTGGATGCGCTCGCCACGGCCCGCCGCGCGGCGTAAATCACCCACCGTGGGGGATGGCATTCACCCACGACACGCGAACGGTTCGGCCGATACTTGGGTCGACACCACCTTGGCGGGTGTCGGAGCGCGGTGGCTCTGTGCTTCCTTCGAAAAGAACGGCCGGCCCTCTGGACGGGGCCGGCCGTTGTCATTCCATGAACCCCTCGCGGGCGGCGCCGACGAGCGCCGGTAGCGTGCCCGGGTCGTAGCCCCCTTCGAGTACCGCAGCCACTCTGGGCCCCAGCGAGGCCGAGCGGCGGGCCAGCTGCCGGAAGCCGTCCGCGGTGACGAACATGTTCGCGAGTGGGTCGTCGACGTGGGCGTCGAAGCCCGCCGAGACGAGCACGAGATCCGGCTCGAACGAGCGCACCGCCGGCGCGACGACCTCGTCGAAGGCGCGCAGGTAGTCCTCGTCCACCGAGCCGGCCGGGAGCGGCACGTTGACCGTTGTCTCGTTCCCGTCGTCCGGACCGCCGCTGCCGGGATAGAACGGCCACTGGTGCAGCGACGCGAAGAGCACCGAGTCGTCGTCCCAGAAGATGTCCTGCGTCCCGTTGCCGTGGTGCACGTCCCAGTCGACGATCGCCACCCGTTCCAGGCCCAGCTCGGCCTGGGCGTAGCGGGCGGCGACGGCGACGTTGTCGATCAGGCAGAAGCCCATCGCGCGATCCGCCAGCGCGTGGTGGCCGGGCGGGCGGACGAGCGCGAACGCTTCGCGGTCGACCGCGGCCAGCGTGCAACCGGCCGCGAGCAGGGCGGCCTCATAACTCGTCTCGGAGGCCACGGTGTCCGGGTCGAGGAGGGTCGGTACCTCTACGGCCTGGAGCCGGTCGAGGTACTCGCGCGCGTGACAGCGCTCTATCTGTTCACGCGAGGCGGGGCCGGCCTCGACGAACTCGAACGCGTCGAAGAGAGCCCGCAGTCGATCGCGGCTCTCGACGTGTGGCTCGGTCGGGTGCAGCTCCGCGAGCGACGGGTGGCTCAGGAGCTCCATGCGTGTGCCTTGCTGAGGCGGCTCTTCACCCCGCGATGCTAGGCGACCTTCTCGAGCCGGTCGGCCAGCTGGTTCAGGCCCCACCCCCGCACCAGGGCGGACGCCCCTGCCCACGTGGGCTTCTGGTTCTCGAGGGGAGGGAGAGGGGCAGAGGCGTCCAGCGAGGCAATTCGCCGGAACAGGCGTAGATCCTCCGCCTCGGCGGCAAACCGTCCCGCGGCCAGCGCGCCCTCGAGGGTTCCGTGCTCGCGCAGGATGTCCGCGGCCTTCTTCGGCCCGATCCCGGCCGCCCCGGGCAGCCGGTCGGAGGGGTCGCCGCGCAGGGCGATGAAATCCGGCACCTGCTCGGGGTCGACCCCGTAGCGCTCCCGCACCTCGTCCGGCCCGATGCGGGCGATCTCCGAGACTCCGCGCACCGGCTGGAGGATCGTCGTCCGGGGGCTCGCGAGCTGGAAGAGATCTCGGTCGGAGGTAGCGACGAGCGTCTCGCCGCGGCGCTTCTCCTCGAAGGCGGCCGCTGCGGCCATGAAGTCGTCCGCCTCGTATCCGGGCGCCTTCGCAGCCGCGAACCCAGCCGCCTCGACGAGCTCGGGCAGCAGGTCGAGCTGCTCGAGCAGCGACTCATCGAACACGCGTCCACTCTGGTACGCCTCGAAAGCCTCGTTCCGGTAGGTCGGGGAGCCGAGGCTGTCCCATCCGACGAGCACTGCGCGCGGCTCCTCCGCCTCCCAGAGGCCGAGCAGCATGTTGGAGAACCCCACGACCGCGTTCAGCCGGATGCTCTTCGGCAGCGCGTGGTAGGCGCGATGCGCGAACGAATCCCCGTCGACAGCCAGCAGCGGTTTCACGTCGTCAACCCCTTGAGCTCATCGATCTTCGCCATCAACCGCTCGGTCGCGCGCTCGGACGCCTCCTTCACGTCCAGGTCGCGGAGATCGGAGAGGTCGATCGGCTCACCGTAAGCGACGCGCAGCGGGCCAAGGCGGGTCAGGCGGTCGGTGCCGGCGATCGCGGCGGGAACGAGCGGGACGCCTGCCGTGAGCGCGATTCGCGCGGCGCCCGTGTGGGCCCGCGGCTGGTGCCGCTTGCGGAGGCCCTTCCTCTGACGCGTCCCTTCCGGGAACATGACCACGATCTCGCCCTGGCGGGCCAGCTCCGTCGCCGTGCGCATCGCCTCGATGTCTCCCTCGCCCCGCCGAACCTTGAACGCCCCGCCGGCGCGCAGGATCGGCGTGAACACCGGGTTGAAGAGCTCTGCCTTCGCCATGAAGCGGAGCTGGCGGTGGGGGAAGAGCGGCATCCCGAGGGGCCACGGGTCGAAATTGGACGTGTGGTTGGCGGCGAGCACCAGGCCGCCTTCGGGAACGTGCTCCACGCCCTGCGAGCGGAGACGGTACAAACCACGCACGAAAGGCCAACTGACGGCGCCGGCGAATAGGTAGAACGGCGAGACCATTGGGCACTCAATCGTCACATTTCCGCGTCGCTAACGCGCGCATTTTCGGGCTACGGTGCCGGTTCGGGCGTTCGCTAAGGTGCATCGCGTGAAGACTCTCGTCATCGCCGAGAAGCCGTCGGTCGCCCGAGACCTGGCCGATGCGCTCCCTGGAACCTTCGAGAACCACGACTCCTACCTCGAGTCCGAGGACACCGTGATCACCTTCGCGGTGGGCCACCTCGTGGAGCTGACCGACCCCGAGGACTACGACGAGCGGTTCAAGAAGTGGCGGATGGCCGACCTGCCCATCGTGCCGGAGGAGTTCCGGCTTCGCGCGCGCGACAAGAAGGCGGAGAAGCAGCTCAAGGTGATCCACAAGCTGCTCAGGCGCGACGACGTCACGCGAGTCGTCAACGCCTGCGACGCGGGGCGCGAGGGCGAGCTCATCTTCGCCTACATCTACGAGACCTCCGGCGTCGACAAGCCGGTCGAGCGCCTCTGGATCAACTCGATGACGAAGTCGGCGATCAAGGACGGCTTCGAGCGGCTCCGCCCCGGCGAGCAGCTGCGCCCGCTCGAGGCGGCCGCGCGCTCGCGGTCGGAGGCCGACTGGCTCGTCGGCATGAACGCGACACGAGCCGCCACGATCCGGGGCCGCGCCTGGGTCGGCGGAGTCGTCTCTCTCGGACGCGTGCAGACGCCGACGCTCGCCCTGATGGTCAAGCGCGAGCGCGAGATCCAGGCGTTCGTCCCCGAGCCGTACTGGCTCGTCCACGCCGAGTTTGACCCGCGCTACGAGGGCCTCTGGTTCGAGGGTGAGGAGACCCGTCTCAAGGAGGCGAAGCGCGCCGAGGAGATCGCGGCGAAGGTCTCGGGCGCGGAGGGCGTCGTCGAGTCGGTCGAGCGCAAGGAGCAGTCCGAGCGCGCGCCGCTCCTCTACGACCTCACCTCGCTCCAGCGCGACGCGAACCGCCGCTTCGGCTTCTCTGCGCGGCGCACGCTCCAGGCAGCGCAGTCGCTGTACGAGGACAAGAAGGCGATCACCTACCCGCGAACGAACTCCCGCTGGCTGTCCGGCGACCTCGTCTCGCAGCTGAAGCCGACGGCCGCCACCCTCCAGCCGATTCCCGACTATGCCGAGGCGGCGCGCTACGTGCTCGGGCTCCAGCAGCTGCCGCTCGGACGGGTGGTCAACGACTCGAAGGTCTCCGACCACCACGCGATCATCCCCACCGACGTCGAGCACGAGCTGGACCGCTTCTCGCCGGACGAGCGGCGCATCTTCGACCTCGTCGCCCGGCGCTTCCTCGCCGTCTTCCACCCGCCCGCGCGCTACGCGCGAACGACGATCGTCACCCTGGTCGAGGAGGAGCGCTTCCGCAGCCGCGGCAAGATCACGCTCGAGGCGGGCTGGCGCGGCGTCTACGGGCTCGAATCCGATGAGGACCGCAAGGCGCGGCAGCAGGAGGAGGACTCCGAGAACGAGAGCGCCGAGCTGCCGCCGCTCGAGCAGGGCCAGCGCGTGACGTGCGCCACGGCCGAGGTCGAGGCCAAGGAGACCAAGCCGCCGCCCCGCTACACGGAGGCGACGCTGCTCTCCGCGATGGAGACGGCCGGCAAGCTGATCGACGACGAGGAGCTGCGCGAGGCGATGAAGGAGAGCGGCCTCGGAACTCCGGCCACCCGCGCGGAGACGATCGAGACGCTGATCCGCCGCGAGTACATCGAGCGCGCAGGAAAGGACCTGACCCCGACCCCGAAGGGCCTCCAGGTGATCTCGATGCTCGAGGAGCATCCGCTCACGTCGCCCGAGCTGACCGGCGACTGGGAGAAGCGCCTGGCCGACATCGAGCGCGGCGCCGACGAGCGCGGGGTCTTCATCAAGGACATCGAGGACTTCACCCGCGCGACGGTCGAGAAGATCGCGGCCCTCGACAAGGAGAAGCTGCGCCCCGAGCGGGTCGAGCTCGGCCTCTGCCCACGCTGCGGCGCGGAAACCGGGGAGATCATCAGGGAGAACTCGAAGGCCTACGGCTGTACGAGCTGGAAGAGCCGCGAGGAGACCGGCTGCGGCTTCGTCATCTGGAAGCGCGTCGCGGGCCGCACCCTCACCCCGGAGATCGCCCGTCAGTTGCTCGAGGAAGGGAAGACCAAGGAGGTCATCTCGGGCTTTCGCTCACGCGCCGGCAAACCTTTTCGCGCTCGCCTCGTCTTGAACGGTGAGGGCAAAGTCGAGTTCGACTTTCCTGCGCGCAAGGAAACCAAAGAGGCCGCCGTCGCGGAATAGAGAGAGGAAGAATCGCGTTTTGTCCACCGAGCCCGGCCGAGGGGGCCGCATCCCCCTGGCCAGTCGAGGACAATCGGCCTACAGTGCGAAAGATCGAGGCAGGAACCGCGTCTAAGAGCCAAGAGGAGAAATTGACTCAGAACCAACTTCAGGAACTGCTGGGCACCGAGCCTGCTCGCGCGCTGCTGGAAGGCGCAGAGGAGAGAGGCTACGTCCTGCCGGCCGAGCTCGAGGCATTCGCGCTCGAGCACGACCTCGCCGACGACGAGGTCGAGGAGCTGACGCGAGAGCTCGAGACCACGGGTCTCGAGGTTCGTGAAACCGGGCCGGAGGCAGAGACGGAGGACACCGCCAAGGAGCCGGAGCCTGCCGCCGAGCAGCCTCAGCCGCAGGCGCTCGTCGGCGCGGCCGACAGCCTGCAGCTCTTCCTGGCCGACATCGGCCGGCACAAGCTGCTGACCGCGGCCGAAGAGGTCATGCTCGCGAAGGCGATCGAGCGCGGCGACGTCACCGCCAAGCGGCGGATGATCGAGTCGAACCTGCGGCTCGTCGTCTCCATCGCGAAGGGCTACCGCGGCCTCGGCGTCCCGTTCCTGGATCTGATCCAGGAGGGCACGCTCGGGCTCAACCGCGCCGTCGAGAAGTTCGACTGGCGCCGCGGCTACAAGTTCTCGACCTACGCGACCTGGTGGATCCGCCAGTCGGTGCAGCGCGCCGTCGCGAATCACGCGCGCACCATCCGCGTGCCGGTGCACGTGGTCGAGCGGCAGCAGAAGCTTGGACGTGCGGCTCGCCGGCTCGAGGTCGAGCTCGGCCGCGAGGCGACGAAGGAGGAGCTCGCCGAGGCGACCGGCCTCCCGATCCAGCACGTCGACGAGGCGCTCGGCGCCGCGCAGGCCTCGGTCTCGCTCAACCAGACCGTGGGCGCCGACGACGAAGGCGAGCTCGGCGACCTGTTCGCCGACCGCGAGGCGGCCGATCCGTTCGAGGAGGCCGAGGAGTCGCTTCGCCGCCAGGGCGTGCGGCGCGCGCTCGATGCGCTGCCCGAGCGTGAGCGGCGGATCCTCGAGCTTCGGTTCGGTTTCGAGGGTGAGCCGTGGACGCTCGAGGCGATCGGACACGAGCTCGATCTCACCCGCGAGCGGGTGCGACAGCTCGAGGGCCAGGCACTCGCCCGGCTCGCCGCGCTACGCGAGCTCCAGACCGTCGCCGCCTAAGCGCAATAACGGCAACTAAACACTGCGCTAACAAAGGCCGCTAACATCCGGCCCTCGCTCGGCGTCCGTACTAGTACGGAGCCCCTGTGTGTCGACCGGAAGGAGATGGTCCGGGTGAAGCGCTGGTTTGTCGGTTTCTTTGGAGTCGTTGTCACGCTGGCGCTGGTCGCTTCGGGCTGCGGTGGCAGCTCGAAGTCGAGCAGCAGCACCACTACGAGCAGCACGAGCGCAGGCGGGAAGGGCGGCACGCTCGTGACCATCGCGAGCGCCGCGCCGTCTGGCTCGCCAGATCCGCAGGTGAACTACACGTTGCAGGAGTGGCAGCTGCTGATCATGTCGCACGACGGCCTCATCGCCTTCAAGCGACTGGGCGGCAAGCCGGGGACTGAGAAGGTGGCCGACCTCGCCGAGTCGATTCCGAAGCCCACGAACGGTGGCAAGACCTGGACGTTCACGCTGCGGAAGGGGATCAAGTTCTCAGACGGCTCGACGCTCGACGGTGCCGACGTGAAGTCGACCTTCGAGCGCCTCTTCAAGATCGGCAACAGCCCGAATGCGGGCACCTGGTACAACGTCATCCAGGGCGCTGATGCGTGCATCAAGACGCCCAAGACGTGCGACCTCTCGAAGGGGATCGTCGTCAACGGCAACCAGGTCACGTTCCACCTGACCACGGCCGATCCGGAGTTCCTGGACAAGCTCGCGGTTCCGTTCGCGTTCATCCTGCCGTCGAGCACGCCGGCGACGAACGTGAACATCCCGCCGCCTGGCACCGGCGCCTACAAGTGGGTCCAGTACTCCCCGAACAAGCAGATCAAGCTCGTCCGCAACACCTTCTTCAAGGAGTGGTCGAAGGACGCTCAGCCCGCTGGCAACCCGGACGTGATCGTCCAGAAGTTCGGCTTCACGCCTGAGTCGGAGGTGACGGCGGTCGAGAACAACGAGGCCGACTGGATGTTCGACCAGCCGCCGGCGGATCGCCTCAACGAGCTGAGCACGAAGTACGCCGACCGTGTGCACGTCAACCCGCTGACGGCGGTCTGGTACTTCGCGTTCAACACGCGGATCCCGCCGTTCAACAACCTCAAGGCGCGGCAGGGCGTCAACTACGCGACCGATCGCAACGCGTTGGTCAAGATCTACGGCGGCCCGAAGCTGGCCGTCTCGACCTGCCAGATCCTGCCGCCCAACTTCCCGGGCTACAAGCCGTACTGCCCCTACACGTCGGGCAGCGCGACCGACAAGTGGACGGGCCCCGACATGGCCAAGGCCCAGCAGTTGATCAACGCCTCGGGCACCAAGGGTGCCGCGGTCAAGGTCAACACGACCACGAACACGGTCGACCGCGACCTCGGCCTCTACTTCGTCGGGCTGCTGAACAAGCTCGGCTACAAGGCCACGCTGCAGGCGCTCTCGCCGGACATCCAGTACCCGTACGCGCAGAACTCGAACAACAAGCCGCAGTTCGCATTCTCGAGCTGGTACCAGGACTACCCGGCCGCCTCCGACTTCCTCAACATCCTCCTCGGGTGCGGCTCGTTCCACCCGGGCAGCAACTCGAGCCCGAACATCGCCGAGTTCTGCAACCAGGGAATCCAGGCCAAGATGGACCAGGCCGGGCAGATGGGCATCACCGACCCGGCTGGGGCGAACAACCTCTGGGCCACGGTCGACAAGGAGGTCGTCGACCAGGCGCCGTGGGTCGCGATGTTCAACCCGAAGTACATCGACGTGCTCTCGAACCGCGTCACGGGTTACCAGTTCAGCCCGCAGTGGTACTTCCTACTGGATCAGGCCTCGGTGGTGAAGTAAGGAGCAGATAAGGACGGCGCGTGGCTGAGTTCGCATTCGAGCCGGAACCAGAAGTACGGCTGGCGCCGGGCGAGAGCGTCAAGGAGATCTCCGGTCGGAGTCCCTGGCGCATCGCCGGGCGCCGCCTCGGTCGGGACCGGATCGCAATGGCGGGGATTGTGCTGTTCCTGGTGATCGTCGCCGTCAGCTTCCTCGCCCCCGTCTACTCCAAGCACATCGCCCACACCGACCCGTTCGTCTCGAACATCTCCGGGACGACTGTGGTCGATGGGAAGACGGTTGACGTCGTCCAGCAGGGCGGCGGAGGGCTTGGCCTCGGGGAGACACCCATCGGCCCGACCTGGCGCTCGAACTACTTCCTCGGCGCCGACAACCAGGGCCGTGACGTGATGGCCCGGGTTCTCTACGGAGGCCGGGCCTCGCTCCTGATAGGGGTCGGCTCGGCGGTGATCTGCTGCCTCCTCGCGCTGGTGTTCGCGCTCCTCGCCGGCTTCTTCCAAGGCTGGTTCGACACGATCGTCTCGCGCGTCATGGATCTCATCTGGGCGTTCCCCGTCTATCTGCTCGCGATCACGATCGCGACCGTGCTGCTGACGACGCCCGGCGGAGTCCAGCTCTGGTTCATCCACATCCAGGCGACGAGCCTCTGGATCCCCACCCTGGTGATTGCGCTCATCTACGTGCCCTATGTCTACCGTCCGGTGCGCGGCCAGGTGCTCTCAACGCGCGAGAAGGAGTACGTCGAGGCCTCGATCTCGCAGGGAGCCTCGAACCTCCGTCTGATGTTCAGCGAGATCCTGCCCAACGTCATCTCGACGATCATCGTGATGTTCCCGCTGATGATCGCGACGACGGTGCTGACCGAGGCGGCGCTCTCGTTCCTCTCGATTGGCGTGCAGCCGCCGAAGGCGAGCTGGGGGACGGTCATCCAGGACGGCCAGGGCCTGCTTTACACGCGACCCTGGGTGGCGATCGCGCCCGGACTCATGATCGTGCTGACCGTCCTGGCGCTGAACATCCTCGGCGACGGCATCCGCGACGCCCTCGACCCGCGCGCTAAGGTACGCGTCCGCGAGTAGATGCTCGCCTTCATCATCAGGCGCCTGATCGGGCTCGTGGTCGTGCTGTTCACGATCACGGTGGTCGTCTTCGTCCTCTTCTTCGGCACACCGGGCGTCGATCCGAGCGCACGCCTCGCCGGCCGCAACCCGTCACCCCAGACGGTCGCCGCGGTCAAGCACGAGTTCGGTCTCGACCGTCCGCTCCCCGTCCGCTACGCGTTGATGATGAAGCGGCTCTTCATCTCGCGCGACCTCGTCTCCTACGGGAACCAGGCCCTCGAGGTGGTGCCGGCGATCCTGTCGGCCGCACCGGTGACGTTCTCGCTCGTCTTCGGGGCGGCCGTGCTCTGGGTGATAGGCGCCGTTGCGATGGGGATGATGGCGGTCACCTTCAAGGGCAGCTTCGTGGACCCGTTATTAATGATCCTGGCGCTGATCGGGATCTCGATGCCCGTGTTCTGGCTCGGCGAGGTGCTGAACCTGATCACGCAGGATCGGCTGCACGACACCATCTTCTTCAGCTGGGTGCCTCCCCCCGGGTACGTACCGTTCACGCAGGACCCCTGGCAGTGGTTCCTGCACCTGATCATCCCCTGGATCACTCTGTCGATCCTCTACATCGGGTTCTACGCGCGCGTGCTCCGCGCCAACATGCTCGACATCCAGAACGAGGACTACGTCCGCACTGCCAAGGCCAAGGGCCTCCCGCCACAGCAGGTCCTCGTCCGACACGTCCTGCGCAACTCGATGATCACCTTCGTCTCGTTGTTCGGGCTCGACTTCGGCGTCTTGGTCGGCGGCGGCGCACTGCTGACCGAGGTCGTCTTCAACCTGCCCGGCGTGGGCAAGCTCACCTACAACGCTCTCACCCAGCTCGACCTGCCGGTGATCATGGCGACGGTGATCTACGGCGCCTTCTTCATCTCGATCCTGAGCGCGATCGTGGACATCCTGTACGCGCGGCTCGACCCGCGAATCCGCCCCGCATAGCGAGCGGGATTTTCGTCCACGACCTAACCGAATCCTGGCCAGGACGTCTCCACTTTGCGAAGATTGGCCCCAGCAAGCGACCGGGGTTTTTAGCTACGGGGAGGTGCAATGACTACTAAGCGACGATGGACCTGGCTCCTGAGCGCTCTCGCGCTCGCGGCCGGGTTCTCGCTGATGGTCGCGGCGTACGGAGTCGCGGCCAACCGCACAAAGGCGGCACCGAAGCATTCGCAGGCGTTCGGGACGCTGAAAGCGGTGCTCGACACGATTGACTATCTGGACCCGCAGCAGGCATACACGGGCCAGAGCTGGTGGGCGATGTGGAACGTCTGGGAGACGCTGCTCACCTACCGGCACGTGGACGGTCCGGGAGGCTACAAGCTCGTGCCCGGCCTAGCGCAATCGCTGCCGTCCATCTCGGCGAACGGCAAGTTGTACAAGTTCAAGCTGCGCAGTGGCTTGAAGTACTCGAACGGGCAGGCCATCAAGGCATCCGACTTCGAGTACGCGATCAAGCGAGGCTTCCTCGCGACCGGGCAGGGCGTCGGCTTCTACACCGACATCGCCGGTGCGGCGGCCTTCGCAGCCCATCCGACGGCAAGCGGTGACATCTCCGGCATCACGGCGAACAACGCCAAGCGGACGATCACCATCCGGATGGCCAAGCCGCGAGGCGACTTCCTGACGATTCTGGCGCTGATCTTCGCCGCGCCGGTGCCGGCCGGGACGACCCCCGCGATTCACAACGGCAACATCCCGGCCTCGGGCCCGTACCGCATCGTCGGCTACGACCCGAACCGCGGGTTCACGATGCTGCGGAACAAGTACTTCAAGCCGACGAAGTACATCCCGCGCGGGAACCCCAACCGGGTCGACGTCAGCCTCATCGGTGACGCCAACACGGCGACGCAGCGGGTGATCGGCGGGCAGGCGGACTACACGAACGCCGCCATTCCGCCCGACCGCATCGCCAGCGTCAAGAATCGTGGTCACCTGATCCTTCGCAAGACCGCGAACACGTACTACTTCTGGATGAACGTCAACGTGGCGCCCTTCAACAAGCTGAAGGTTCGCCAGGCGGTCAACTACGCGATCGACCGCAAGGCGTTGCAGACGCTGGTCTGGGGCGGGCTCGGTCAGCCGACCCAGAACATCCTGCCGCCGACGTACCCGTCGTACCGGAAGCTGAAGCTGTACAGCCACAACGTCGCCAAGGCCCGGCAGATGATCACCGCCGCCGGCGCCAAGGGCGCGAACGTCACGGTGTGGACGCGCGAGGTCTCCGATGCCCTCACGGCCGCTCAGTACTACACGAGCGTCCTGAACAACATCGGCCTCAACGCCAAGCTGACGACGCTTCCGCGGGCGACCTACTACACGACGATCGGCAAGCGGGACACGAAGGCACAGACGGGCTGGGCCCGCTGGCTGGAGGACTACCCGCATCCGCTCGACTGGTTCGACGTGCTGCTGAACGGCAACCGCATCGTCGACCAGGACAACAACAACTACGCGTACTACAGCAACAAGAAGGTCAACTCTCAGATCGAGAGCCTGAAGAAGGCTCCAGTCCTCACGCCGGCCGTGAACCAGCGCTGGGCCAGCGTCGAGAAGAGCATCATGCAGGACGCTCCGTGGGCGCCGTGGTCGAACCGCGTCTTCCCGGAGTTCTTCACCAAGAAGATGGGTTGCATCCACATCCAGCTCCTGTACGGCATCGACCTCGCGCGGCTGTGCAAGAAGTAGCGGGGTAGCGACACGGAAGACCGAAGTGAGGGCGCCTGCGGGCGCCCTCACTTCACTAGACTCGCCGCAAACCAGGGCATATGGCCGAGCCAGCAACCGAACTCACGCTCGACAGCGCAGCGCTCCTCGCCGCCGAGGAGCATGAGGTTGCGATCGTCGGCCGCAGCCCCTGGTATCTGGCCTGGCGGCGACTACGACGTAACTACGTCGCGCTTTTCTCGCTTTTCGTCTTCCTCGCGATTGTGATCTCGTGCGCTTTGGCGCCGGTCTACGCGCATCACGTCGCCCACACCGGCCCGAACCAGACGCACGTGGCCGAGAAGGTGAACGTCGGCGGGGAGCTCAAGCCGGTCATCGGCGGAGGAGCGGTCTACAACGCCAAGACGGGCAATTTCACCGTCAAGGCAGGTGACGATCCTCGGCCCGACCTGGTGGCATGCCGGCGGGAAGTTCGTGCTCGGCTCCGACAACCTCGGCCGCGACGTCGCGGTGCGCCTGCTCTACGGCGGGCTCAACTCGCTCAAGATCGGCATCGGCTCGGCCTTCATCTGCACGTTCATCGCGGTCGTGCTCGCGCTCATCGCCGGGTACTTCGGCGGCTGGATCGACTGGATCATCACGCGGGGCTTCGACCTGATCTGGGCTTTCCCGGTGCTGCTGCTCGCGATCGCGCTCGGCAGCGCCCTCTCGGTGAACGGGTTCCACCACTTCGGGATCAACATCCAGCAGGGAAGCCTCTGGATCCCGACCCTGGTGATCTCGGTGATCCTGATCCCTACGTGGGGCGGCCGCTGCGCGGTCAGATCCTCTCGCTGCGCCAGAAGGAGTTCGTCGAGGCCGCCGTGGGACAGGGCGCAGGACCGATCCGGATCATGTTCTCGGATCTGCTGCCCAACGTCATCTCGACAGTCCTCGTCTTCTTCACGCTGATCATCGCCGCCAACATCCTCACCGAGGCCGGTCTCTCGTACCTCGGAGCGGGAGTGCGGCTGCCGGATCCCTCCTGGGGAAACCTCGTCTCGAGCGGCCAGGATCAGATCGTGACCGCTCCTTGGCTCACGCTCGTCCCCGGGATCGCGATCGTCCTGACGGTGCTCTCGCTGAACATCTTCGGCGACGGCCTCCGTGACGCTCTCGACCCCCGCGCCAAGGTGAGGATCGAGCATTGAGAGGCGGTGACGGCTAGTGGTTGCGTTCATCATCCGCCGCTTCATCGGCATGATCGCCGTCCTCTTCGCCGTCAGCGTCCTCGTCTTCATCATCTTCATCCTCGATTCCCGGTGGCGACCCGGCCTCAGCGCATGGCCGGGAAGAACCCGACCGCCCAGAACGTCACGAACATCCGCAAGAAGTGGGGCTTCGACCGGCCGATCTACGTGCAGTACGTGAAGATGATGGAGAAGGCCGCCAACGGCTTCCTGCCGGGCAAGCACGGCCAGTACGACATCCTCAGCTCGTTCCAGAACCGCCAGAACGTCGCCAAGGAGATCAAGAAGGGCATCCCGGCGACGTTCTCCCTCTGCATCGGCGCGGCGATCATCTGGCTCTTCTTCGGGACGCTCGTCGGCGTTTTCTCGGCGGTGAACGCGGGCAGGTGGTCGGACCGGTTAATCACGATCCTCGCGTTGGTCGGCATCTCGATGCCGGTCTTCTGGCTCGGGATCGTGCTGCGGTACTTCCTCGCCGAGAAGCCGAACAACCCAAAGTTCCCGGACGGCGAGTACGTGCCATTGACCGCTGATCCCGGTGCAATGGGCCCATCACCTGATCCTGCCCTGGTTCTGCCTCTCGATTCTCTTCATCGGCTTCTACGGGCGCGTCCTGCGCTCGAACATGCTCGACACGATGAACGAGGACTACGTTCGCACGGCGCGCGCGAAGGGAATCTCACGGCGGCGCGTCACGATGAAGCACGTCCTGCGCAACTCGCTGATCCCGATCGTCAGCCTCTTCGGCCTCGACTTCGCGGCTGTCCTCGGCGGTGGCGCGATCCTCACCGAGACCGTGTTCAGCCTCAAGGGAGTGGGCTGGTACGCCGCGCAGTCGGTGGGCGACCTCGACCTGCCGCCGATCATGGGCGTCACGCTCTACGGTGCGTTCTTCATCGTGGTGTTCAGCGCGCTCGTCGACTTTCTCTATGCGTTCCTCGATCCGAGGATCAGGCCGACCTAGTGGCCGAGCGCCTGCTCGAAGTCAAAGGTCTGAAGGTTCGGTTCACGACCGAGGACGGAACCGTGCACGCCGTCGACGGCGTGGACTTCGAGTTGGATCGCGGCAAGGTGCTCGGGATCGTCGGCGAGTCCGGCTCGGGCAAGAGTGTCACGGCGATGACGATTCTCGGCCTCACGCGCGACCGCAACACCAGCTTCGAGGGCGAGGTCGACTACAAGGGCCAGAACCTGCTCGAGATGTCGGAGTCGCGGCTGCGCGACGTGCGTGGCAACGAGATCGCGATGATCTTCCAGGACCCGATGACGTCGCTCAACCCGGTGTACAACGTCGGCGACCAGATCGTCGAGGCGATCCTCACCCACGAGGGGACGACGAAGAAGGATGCCAGGAGGCGCGCCGTCGAGCTTCTCCGTCAGGTCGGGATCCCGAACGCCCAGCAGCGCGCGAGCGACTATCCCGCATCAGTTCTCGGGCGGCATGCGCCAGCGGGCGATGATCGCCATGGCACTCTCCTGCAACCCCGACGTCCTGATCGCCGACGAGCCGACCACGGCACTTGACGTGACCATCCAGGCTCAGATCCTCGAGTTGCTCGCCAACCTCCGCGCCGACTTCGACTCGTCCGTGATCCTGATCACCCACGACCTGGGCGTCGTCGCCGAGGTCGCGGACGAGATCATCGTCATGTACGCCGGCCGCGTCGTCGAGCGGGGCTCGAAGCGTGACGTCTTCTACGACCCGCAGCACCCCTACACCTGGGGGCTGCTCGGCTCGATTCCGCGGCTCGACCGGCCCAAGCCGAAGAAGCTGCACTCGATCGAGGGCACGCCGCCCTCGCTGATCAACCTCCCCCGCGGCTGCAAGTTCCGTCCCCGCTGCCCACAGGCCTTCGACAAGTGCCAGGAGGAGCCGGAGCTGAAGAACCGGGTCGAGGCCCGGGGCCACCTCGACCGCTGCTGGCTCACGGTCGACGAGAAGCGAGGCGTGCGCGAGCGCACGATCTCGGGTGAGGCGCGGGACGTCGCGTGAGCGAGCACCCGAACGGCAATCTCATCGAGGTCCAGCACCTGAAGAAGTACTTCCCCATCCGGAAGGGCGTCCTCTCGCGGGAGGTCGCCCGTGTGCACGCCGTCGACGACGTCACCCTTGCCGTGGCCGAGGGGGAGACCATGGGCCTGGTCGGCGAGTCCGGCTGCGGCAAGTCGACCCTTGGTCGTTGCATCGTGAGGCTGCTCGAGCCCACCGCCGGCGAGGTCGTCTTCGACGGCCGTGAGATCGGCAAGCTCGGCGCTCGCTCGCTGCGGCCGCTGCGGCGTGAGATGCAGATGATCTTTCAGGATCCGTACGCGAGCCTGAACCCCCGTAAGCGGGTCGGCACGATCATCGGCGACCCGATGCGCATCCACGGGATCGGCGACCGCAACGAGCGTAAGCAGGCGGTCGAGGAACTGCTCAAGAAGGTCGGGCTCTCGCCCGAGCACTACAACCGCTTTCCGCACGAGTTCTCTGGCGGCCAGCGACAGCGGATCGGGGTGGCCCGCGCCCTCGCGCTGCGCCCGAAGCTGATCGTCGCCGACGAGCCGGTGTCCGCACTCGACGTCTCCATTCAGGCGCAGATGGTCAACCTGCTCGAGGAGCTCCAGGACGATTTCGGCCTCACCTACGTCTTCATCGCGCACGACCTTGGCGTCGTCCGCCATGTCTCGGACCGGATCGCGGTGATGTACCTCGGCAAGCTCGTCGAGCTCTCGCCGGCGGAGGAGCTCTACACGCGGCCGATCATGCCGTACACCGAGGCTCTCCTCTCAGCGGTGCCCGTGCCGGATCCCGACCTCGCCGAGAAGCGAGAGCGAATCGTGCTCGAAGGGGACGTGCCGAGCCCGATCAACCCTCCCTCGGGATGCCGCTTCCATCCGCGCTGTCGCTACGCGACCGACGTCTGCTCGGAAGTCGAGCCGCCGCTTGTGGACTACGGCAACGGGCATTTCGCCGCTTGCCACCATCCGCTCAATGTGGACAAGGCGACGCTCGCCCGCGTCGAGGCGTCGCCGACGTACACGCCGAAGACCGCAGACGTGCAAGCGCTGCCAGAGGAGCCCGGCAAGGAAGAGTCACGTCCGGTGACCGGCTGAACCGCCTGCGGTTCGTAGCGCATCCCTGAAACGGGGTAGGCCGCGCGGCTAAAGCGGCCGCGGGTCGAGGCCGATAGGCCCACTACCGTGGACGCTGCTGAGCGCAAGGAGATCCTGTCCCGCTATGTCGACCACAGTCGCCGCTTCGACGCGGTGGCCAAGCGACGCGGGGGCGGGGCCGAGGTCATCCCGTTTTCCGGCCCTCTACAGGAGCTGGAGCAGGAGCCGACGGCCCGCGAGATCGAAGTGCTTCAGCTCATCTCCGACGGCCTCGTGAATCGCGAGATCGGCGTGCGACTCTTCCTCTCCGAGGAGACCGTCAAATCGCACGTCAGACACCTGCTTGCAAAGCTGCAGGCAAGGTCACGTGCCCACGCAGTCGCAGTGGGCTTCAGGCGCGGCCTGATCGCCTAAATCGTTTAGCCCGGGCTTGCGGCCCGGAACTTCAGTTTTCCCCAGTCCTGTGGAAATCCCTCAACAGGGTGATGTGAGGGTGCTGTGGAAAACAGATGCTTTGGCGCGCTAGAACGACTTCGTATTTCCCACGACAGCCGCGATGGCTACGAGGGTGCCGATGAGGCCTGCTGCACGAATACGGAATCCCGTCATGCCGGGATACCTCCATTCGGGGGGGACTGACGACCGCCCGAGTGTATACCCCTTTTGGGGGACTATCAACTCGCGCGACATTGTGTCCGCCAGGTTCGAGGCGCTTCGTTCTTTCGGGAGAAGAGAACGGCCGACTCTCATATGGATTCTCGCACTGTCGGCGGGGTGCCTCTGTCTGGCGGTCTTGCTTGTCCTCTCGGGATACGGACTTCCGGTGTGGTGGCAGTTTGCTGTCTTGGCTGCGGTGACAGCAGGGACAGAACGACAGAGTGTGCGAATAACTCGAAACGTGGAGTCGTCGGTTGCGTTCTTGCCGTTTGTCTTTACCGCCGTCGCGTTCGGTCCGCTCAGCGCCATGGCCGTGGGCATTTTTGCCAATGCTCTCGACTTTCGGCGGCCCTATCTTCGATGGGCTATCTACATCCCAGCAAGGGGCCTTACCGGCGCGCTTACCGGGCTTCTTGCCGCCGAAGTGATTACGGATCATTCGAATTTTGGCACGGCTGTGCTTGCCACCGTGGTTGCCGCCGTCGCGAATGTCTTCTACGACAGTCTCTTTAACATCGCGACCCTAATCATCAGGCGATCGGCTCCGGTTGGTGTTTACATCCGTTCGGTAGGTCCGCTCACTCTCTTGTCGCTCCCGCTATACGTGCCCTTGGTAAGTCTCATGGTCTATGGGTATCAGCACTACTCGTTCTGGACTGCCGCAATGTTTCTCGCACCGACCCTCGCTCTCCAACGGGTTGTCCACCTGTATCAGCGGCAGCGTGATGTTTCGCAGAAACTCGTTGATGTCAACGCGCGACTAGAGGCTGCCAACATCTCGTTCGCCACTGCTCTCGTTACGACTCTTGATGCGCGAGATCAGTACACAGCAGGACATTCAGCGTCAGTTGCACACTACGCAAGGGACATCGCTCGGCGCCTTGGACTTACCGAGGATGAGCAAAAGCTCGCTCACCTGTGCGGGCTAGTACACGATGTCGGCAAGATCGGTCTGCCGCCGGGTCTGCTTGAAAAGCCAGGACCGCTTACGCTTGAGGAGAGGCGGCAGATGGAGCTGCACCCGGTTATCGGCGAGCGGATCCTCGCAAAGGTCGACAACTACTCCGAAATCGCAACGATTGTCCGACATCATCACGAGCGTGTAGACGGCGGTGGCTATCCCGACGGCCTAGTCGGAACAGAAATCCCCGTTCTCTCGCGCATTCTCGCGGTTGCTGATGCCTACGACGCTATGACCTCAGCACGTCCGTACCGCGAGCCGATGCCACCGAGAGTGGCGCGGCTTCGCCTTGCTCAGGCCGTCGAGAGTCAGTTTGATACGACGGTTGTGGCGGCGTTCGAGGCGATTCTCGCTCAGGCCGGGGATAGCTACACCAATGGCTTCACTGAGGCGTTGTTAACGAGCAAGACATGGAACGTGGCCGAAGTCCCGAACACTGCCTCGCGCCTGGCTAGCGTACGGGCGTCCTAGCCCCCAGTACTGCCGCTTCTGTTCGGGTTCTCACCCCCAACTTTCTGAGGATGTTGCTGACGTGAACCTTGACTGTCACTTCACTCAGAAACAACGCCGCAGCAATCTCTTTGTTCGAGCGTCCGTCGCATAGGAGCGCAAAAACATCTCGTTCACGGGGAGTTAGTGGGCCCGGAGCCAACTGTTCGCTCGGTGCAATCCGCAGCCCGGCGGCTCGAGCACGCGAACGATCATTTGCCCGCAGAAGAATCGGAGCAATCTGATCGCGTGTGGATGCATCCTTCGTTAAGAGACCGAGGACTTGCTGGTCGACTCGGTATGCGAAAACAAATGTGTCGGTGAGTCCCGAGTCGATCGTTCGCGCGAATGTCTTGATGAGCTGTTTTGATCTCACAGCAGCGTCGCTGTGATCGTGCAAGACAAGGAGGGTACGAACCCAGTCGCAAAGTGTGACGGGCTCCAACTCCGTGCTAAGACCCTCGGCCTCTTCGAGCAGTGTATGCGCTCTCTGCCGTTCTCCCAGAAACATGAATGCGACAGCTCTCGACGCTAGGAACTCAGCGCGCTGTCCTCTTGCCCGCACGCCTGGCCAGACCTGTTCAGTAACCGACAAAGCTCTCTCAAACGCGCCCTCCATAAGCAAGAGGCGGCAGCGAGTTGCCGCGGTGCTCATGAGCAAGTACTCGTCTCGATTTCTCGAACTCAGCTCATCCGCGCGATCGAGAACGGCTGACGCCTTTCCGTACTCGCCAACGCCGATGTGAATAGCCGCGAGCGTCGGCAACATGTGAGGGCGGGCGAAGTCCAAATGATAGGACTCGGCTTCACGCAACCCAAACGTGACTTGGTCGTACGCGGCTGCGTAGTCGGTCGTTAGGCGCAGTGCCCCTGAGTAGATGTGAACGAACGAAACGCGGACCACCGGATCAAGGACCTCTGGAACGAGAGCGGCGATCGGTCGCGCGTCAGCGATTGCTTTCGAAAGAGTGCCCTGTCGAGTGGCCAAGTACAGCCGTCCGTTATGAGCACGAACTAGTTCATCGAGCGTGCCAGACGACGATGCTTCGAACTCGCGGAGGATTTCGGCTGCGCCCTCGCCCTCGAGCTCGACGGTCGTCACGAACTCACCCCAGAGTGCGTCATGCACCTCCGCTTTGGTCTTCGCGACGTCCCGAGCTCGGCTGAAGAACTGGAGCGCCTCACTCGGAGAATCGGTGAGGTGAGCGCTCTGGCCCGCCCGATACAACGCTCGTGAAGCTAGGGCACTCTCATCGTCTATCTGCTCACAAGCTCGCCTGGCAAGAATCTTTGCTCGATCGTGTTCGCCCGCCCTGAAGCGATACTCCGCTTCGAGAAAGTCGAGGGCCGGCGACCCAAGTTCATGGTTCCGTCCGCGGTCAACCCATCTCTTGAGCGTCTCCGTCCGTCCGTGCTGCACGAGCTCATCTAGCGACTGGCACACAACAAACTCGAGCGATGCGACGCGGTGAAAGCGGCAGATCAACGAAAACGCGTCTTCCCAAGCGCGTGTGCTTACGAGTAAGGATATGGCCTGGTCAACGCTGGTTCTGACAAGGTCGCGATCGAGCCGCTGGAGCTTGTCGAGGAGGAAGCTTCGTAGGAGCGGATGAAGATCCACTGCCGATGAACCGGTCGGCACAAGTAATCCGGCACGCTGACCCTCGCCCAGGACGTGGTCGGCCTTGTCGGCGAGGAAGTTGCTTATGAGGGGCCTGGAGAGATCAGGCAACAACGCGAGCCGACACAAGTCGGTGCGTACGTCATCGCTTAGCAAGGCGTACAGCTCTTCCGCGACATAGTCGTGAAGGTCAGCGGGGAGCCCGTCCTGCTCCAGAAGTGTCGATAGGTCGGTGAAGGATGCGAGTCCGATCACGGCTGGCCATCCATTCGCCAAACCGATCAAGGCTCGCGCAGCAGCGCCGTCACTACCAACGAGTACGTCACTTGCTTCTTGGTCGTTCATCGCAAGCGCGTGCTGGCCAAACTCAGTGAGTTCTCCGTACAGGAGGCGGCGCGGTGTGGCCCAGTTTGGTCGCGTCCTACTCGCCACGAGCACCGGAAACCCGGTGCGCTGCAGAAGTAGGTTGATGAGATCCTCGGAACCCGAGGAAGCAAGTAGGTGGTAGTCGTCGATGACCAACCACAAATCAGCAGGCCATCCCTCCAAGTCCTCGGCTAAGAGCGCCGCCAATCTCTCGATGTTGTGTTGGGGTTCTCCGGTCGCTGCAAGCCAAGCCTTGAGCTGTGACCCAGGAGTCGAGATTTTCAATGAGTCGGCAAACGCGACTGCAAGTGCCGCCACATCAGTTGAGGACCTTGACGCCTGAAACCAAAGGTGTGGCCGGTCGGCTAGCCATTGCCGAGCCAGGGTCGTCTTCCCATAGCCCGCCGGCGCGACGAGCATGATCACTCTCGCCGACGTCTCGTCGAGGAGGCGGGTCAGACGCGGCCGCTCGATGATGTGTCGGCGACCTACCGGGATTTCGACTTCGGCCTCGTTGCCCATGTTGGCTGCGTGTGCCGCGATTCCGAGCGCCTAGCCTAGACGCGCGTCACGTCCCGGCCAAGAGGTCCAGAGGGGACGACGCGCCCGCGGCTGGGATGCCGCGGGCGCGGGTCTCTTAGTTGCCCGAGTCGGTGGAACCCGGCTCGAGGCTCTGGAGAGGGTCGCGGCCGGTCAGCGTTCGATACGCGCTCGGGATCTGGCGACGCCTGGCGCAACCGAGCTTCTGCCGAAGCACATCCGAGTGGGCCTTTGCCGTTCGCGGCGAGATGCCGAGCCGGCGTGCGACCTCCTCGTTGGAACATCCGGCGGCGATCAACTCGATCACCTGACGCTGCCGATCCGTGATGACCGGCTGCCCCTCATGTAGTACAGCGACCATGAGGGCGACGCTAACAACGGCTGGGCGCCACGCCTATTAGTCGGAGGGAGTATTCGGCGACCTACGCCGTGGGGAGTAGGCGTGCCTCGACGAAGCTGGCCTCGTGCCCGCGCGCGTTGGCGGCTCGAAGCTCGTCCTCGTCGAGTGCGCCGATGTCCCTGAGCAGCTCGAACTCGTCGCGGAGGTGCGTGCGCATCATCTCGGGCCCGTCTGTGGCGATGGTGAAGAACACGCCGTGCTCGACGAAGGCCCGGAAGGTATCCCGTAACGCCTCTTCGTTCGCCAGCGCTCGGGTCAGGAGGTTCGACGTGGGGCAGATCTCGAGGACGATCTCCTGCTCACGCAGTGCGGCCATCAGGTCCGCGTTGCGCGCCGCCAGGATGCCGTGGCCGATGCGGTCAGGGCGGAGATGCTCCACGACCTCGCCGATCTCGGCGTCTCCGTGCTCCGCACCTTCCTCGCCTACGTGGATCGTCACCCCGAGCCCGGCGTTTCGCGCTTCGTCGATCAACGGGGCGAGCTCGCGGTACGGGTAGCGGCCGCCGCCCGGCCGTGGGCCGGCGATGTCGATCCCCACGATCCCGCGCGAGGCGTAGCGGATCGCCTTCTCGACGACGATCGCGTTCTGCCGCTCGTCGAAGGTGCGGTCCATCATCAGGATCAGGCCCGCACGAACCTGGGGGTATTCGAGACTCGCGCGGTCGAGCCCGCGCGAGGCGGCCATGATGATGTGGTCGAGGTCGCGCTCGCCGCCGCGGTTGCGCTTCATCGGGTTGAAGCGGAGCTCCAGCGTGGTGATGCCCTGCGAGCGGTACGCCCCTCCGATCGCCGTGTGGACGGAGCGCTCGACCGCCAGCGGGCTCGACTGGATCAGCTCGGTCCAGTGGTAGATCTCGTCGAGCGCGTCGAGCGAGTCGACGCGGCGCGGGTCGGCGATGGTGACGAGCCGGTCGAATTCCCAGTAGTCCTTGACCGGGAGCGCGATTCCCTGCTCGTGCGCGAGGCTCCAGAGAATCTCGGAGGCAACCGACGCGCCGAGGTGAGTGTGCAGCTCGGCGAGGCCTCCTTCGAACACGAGGTCAGTCTAGAGCGCGCACGTACCCCTGCCGCCGGCCGTCCCGGTGCCGCCGGCCCAGTTGACCCACATGGGTCATGCGAGGAACTCGAGTCGATGAGAAGCTCGGGGGCACGCCTCGGCGGTCAGGGAACGCCTACAGCTTCCCCTAGCTTCGCCCCCAGCCCGGCGAAGTCGTGGCCCCTCGTGACCGTCCGGGCTATCTTCCCTACCGGCCGCCCGCGGCGGGGTGGCCGGTGGGGACGCTTATCCGACGCTCCCAACATGACCAGCCAGCCGCCAGAACTTTCGTTGAGCAGGGCCCTCGATCTGCCGCAGGCGATGGAGGACCTGGCCGCGCCCGCGTACGTGATCGACAGGGACGGCCGCTTCCGCTGGGTGAACGACGCCTACATCGAGCTCTTCGGCGACCGCCGCGGCCAGCCGTTCGTGGATGCCGTGGCGCCTGAGCACAAGGCCCTCGCGCGCACGAACTTCGCGCGCAAGGTCGGCGGGAAGACGACTCATATCTTCGACTTGCGCGTCCTGGATCAGAACGGCAACGGCGTCACGCTCAGGATCACCTCGGCCCCGCTGCGGCGCGACGGGAAGGTGGTCGGCATCTTCGGCATCGGCGTTCCGATCGAACGATCGAACGCGTCGGCGACGGAGCTGTTCGACGACCTCACCCCGCGACAGCGTGAGGTGCTGCGCCTGCTGAGCGAGGGTCTCGAGACGCAGGAAATCGCCGAGCGGCTCGGAATCGCCGAGGAGACGGCGCGCAACCACATCCGGGCGCTCTTGCGGACGACCGGGGCACACTCGCGCCTGGAGGCGGTCGTGATGGGAATGCGGCTCGGCCTGCTCGAGCCGCAGTTCATGCCGGCCGGCCAGGCGAACTCGACGGCGCCGGCCGACGAATAGCGCGCCGCCTCGGGCGTCCCGGCGGCGCACGGGCGCATAGCAGCGCGCCCGCGCGTCAGTATCTTCGGCGCGGTGAAGGTCGGAATCGTGGTCCCATACTCATGGTCCTACTGGGGGGCCGTGCCCGAGCATGCCGAGTTGAAGGCAGAGGCGCTCCAGGGCCTCGGGATCGAGACCCGCACGATCATGGGCCACGATCCGCCGGGGAGCTTCACGCGCGTGCTGCATCCCAGGCACGGGCGCCACGGCCGGCCACCTGCAGACGTGATCCCGATCGGGCGCTCGGTGATCGTGCCGGCGAACGGGGCTCTGCCGAACATCATCCTCAGCCCCGCCGCGATCCCGCGGATCAAACGGGTCCTCGAGCGCGAGCGCTTCGACGTCCTCCACCTCCACGAGCCGATGACTCCCGTGGTCTGCACCGCTGTTCTGGCCTGGGCGCGCTGCCCGGTGGTCGCCACGTTCCACGCCTCGGGCGGGCTCGGGTGGCTGCACGCGGGCCGGCCCGCATGGGGTTTTCTGATGGATCGGATCGATCACCGCATCGCCGTCTCGCACGCGGCGAAGGAGACCGCCGAGCACTGGTTCCCTGCCGACTACGAGGTGATCGCCAACGGCGTCCTGATCCCGCCTGAGGCCGAAGCGGGCGACCGTGAGAACCGGATCGTCTTCGTCGGGAGGCACGATCCACGGAAGGGAATGCCCGTTCTGCTGCGTGCCTGGCCCGAGATCCACCGACGCACCGGCGCGCGCCTCCGGATCGTCGGCGCCGACCCGCTGATGGTGCGGCTCGCGCTTTCGCGCGCCGGCGTCGCCGAGACCGGGATCGACCCGATGGGCTTTCTCAGCCAGGAGGACCTGACCTCCGAGCTGCTGGCCGCGAAGGCGCTCGTGGCCCCGTCGCTCGGCGGCGAGAGCTTCGGGATGGTGCTCACGCGCGCCTTCGCCTGCGCGACTCCGGTGGTTGCCTCGGACATAACGGGGTACCGTGACGTCATGACCGACGAGACGGGTCTGCTCGTCCCGCCGGGGGATCCGGACGCACTAGCGGACGCAGTCTCGGACCTGCTCGCGAACGAGCCGCGGCGGCAGCAGCTCGGCGTTTCCGCGCGCGCTCTCGCACAGGAGCGTTACTCCTGGGACGACATCGCGCGGCGCCTCTCGTCGATCTACGAAGGCCTCGCGTGAAGTACCAGATGCCCGGCAGCCTGCTCTTGCGGATCGTGACGGTCGTCGCGGCCGCGATCGGGGTGGGGGCGTTGCTGTGGTGGCACGGGCCTCAGTGGGGGACCGTCCTCCACGCCTTCGACGCCGTCCGCTGGGAGTGGGTGGTGGTCGCGATCGCGCTCAACCTGGTCTCAGTGGTCTTGCGGGCGTATGCCTGGCACACGATCGTCAAGCAGGCGATTCCGCCGCCGCATCCGCGCTTCCCGACGGTGTTCTCGGCGTTCTCGGTGGGCCTGTTCGCGAACGCGGTGCTTCCGGGGCGGATCGGCGAGCTCGCCCGTGTCGCGGTGCTGACGCGGAAGCTTCGCCTCCAGGGCCGCGAGGGCGGGATCTGGGCCGTGCTCGTCGGCACGGTCTTCACGCATCGGCTGTTCGATCTGGTGCCGACCGTCGGCCTGATCCTCTACGTGCTGGCGACGGCGAAGATCCCGCACTGGGCGATCTCCAGCCTGATCATCGTCGGAGCGATCGGCTTCGGCCTCTTTGCGTTCGCCTTTCTCAGCGCGCGGCACCAGCACCATCCGGTGCTCGACGGCCTGGGGCCGGTCCGGCGGCTGCTGACCATGGCCCAGCACGGGCTCGGCATCCTGCACACGCCTGGCCCTGCGGCGATCGCCGCCTTCTTCCAGTGCCTCGGCTGGCTTTGCCAGTTCTTCGCCGTCTACACGGCGATGCGCGCCTTCGACATCCATGCGCCGCTGCCCGCAGCCGGGCTCGTCCTGCTGCTGATGAACGTCGCCACGCTCTTCCCGCTCTGGCCCGGGAACATCGGGCTCCTGCAGGCTGCGATCGCTCTCCCGCTGCGTTCCTACGGCGTTCCGGCCGGCAAGGCGATCGCCTACGGCTTCGGGCTGCAGGCGATCGAGGCGTCGGTCGGGGTGGGGGTCGGACTGATCTTCCTCGCCCGCGAGGGCCTGTCGTTCGCGATGCTGCGGCGGATGCCGTCCGCTTCGGAGGCAGAGATGCCCGAGGCCGAGCAGGAGGCCGAGGAGGCCGAGGAAGAGCTGCCGGATCAGGCTCGTGAGCGCGCTCGCGTCACCGGCTAGCCTCAAAGGGGTTCTCTCTGCAGCCGAGGCCGCGTCCGCGCTGGCCCGCGGTTTCCGCAGGGTCGGCGTGGAGGCCGTCGAGCTGCCGCTGGCAGACGGGGGAGAGGGAACCGCCGAGGTGTTGGGCGCGCACGTGGTGCGTGTCGAGCAAGTGCACGACGCGTTCGGGCGGCCTCGGGAGGCACCGATCCGCGCGCTCGCGGACGGCACCGTCGTCGTCGAGAGCGCCGAGGTGATCCCGCTCGACCCGGAGCGCCTCGACGTGCGGGCGGCCTCGAGCCGCGGGCTCGGCGAGCTGCTCGCGCGCATCGGCCCGTGCCCGGGCCTGCTGGTGTGCCTGGGCGGAACCGCCACGATGGACGCCGGAGCAGGCCTGCTGGAGACGGTCGACGATCTGCCCGCGCCGACGACCGTCCTCTGTGACGTTCGAGCCACGCTGTTCGAGGCGCCGAGGCTGTTCGGGCCGCAAAAGGGCGCGCTGGCCGACGACGTCGTCGAGCTCGAGCAGCGCTTCGCACAGCTCGACCACGCGCACTCGCTCGCGAAGCTGCCCGGCGGTGGCGCCGCGGGCGGCCTGGGTGCGGCGCTCGCATCCCTCGGCGCGCAGCTCGTCGCGGGCGCGCCCTACGTGCTCGAGGCGATCGGGTTCCGCGAGCAGGCCTCGAAGGCCGAGCTCGTCGTGACGGGTGAGGGAACCGTCGACCGGACGACGTTCGACGGCAAGGCGCCCGGGGAAGCCCAACGGGTCTGCGCGGAGCTCGACGTGCCGTGCGTCCTCTTCGGCGGACGGGTCGAGGACGGCATCGACGCCACCGCGCTCAGCGGAGAGCCTGAGCGTGCGGCGCAGGACCTCGAGGAGCTAGTCCTCGGCCTCGGCCTCGCGTAACCGCTTCGCCATGGCCTGGAGCAGCGGCCAGGCGATGCGCGCGTCGCTCTCGACGATCGGGCGGAAGTCCCAGAAGGTCATGCCGTAGCACTTGAGATCGGAGTCGGCCTGGATGGTGGCCGTGCGGTCGCCCTGGTCGATCATCGCGATGTCGCCGAAGTAGTCGCCCGGACCGAGGCGGCCCCGCTCGTCGCCGCCAACGGTGACGGTGGCCTCTCCGCTCTCGATCACGAAGAAGCCCGCTGCTCCTCCGCCCTCGATCGCGACGGAATCGCCGGCCTTGAAGTCGCGCTCCGAGAACGAGCCGCTCAGGCGCTCGAGCTCGCGCGGCTTCAAGCTCGCAAAGAGCGGAATGCCGTGCAGGAGCTCGACGGACGGGCCGGCCACGCGCCGATTCTTACACGGGCCAGCAGGGCTGGGGGCGTGACAGGACGGCTGCGAGTCAGGCGGTCGCGACGCCCAAATGGGATCCGACCACCGCGTCGGCGGCCTCCCTGCTCCCGGCATGGCCGGTGACGGCTCCCAGGAAGTCCTCGCGCTCCAGTGCGAAGAGGTCGGCGTCGGTTCGCGCCGTCACGGTGGCAGTGCGTGGAATGTCGCGGAGGAGGGCGATCTCTCCGAACGAGCCGCCCGGCCCCGCGACCTTCGGCGGGCCGCCGTCCACGGACACCTCGAGCTCGCCCGTCTCGACGAGGTAGAAGCGATCGCCGTGGTCGCCTTGGCGGAAGAGCGTCGCCCCTGCCGAGACGCTCACGGGAACCAATCTCGAGCCGAGCCGCTCGAGTGTCGGAAGCGGGAGCGGGGCGAAGATGGGATTCGCCTCCAGCAGCCGCACCCGCTCCGGGGACGGGCCGGCGACGGCTCGGTCGATGGCGAGCAGCCGCCGGTAGGCCACCAGGGCTGCCACGGGGAGGAAGGCACCGGCCGCGATGAGGGTCGTCCGGGCGCCGAGGACGGAGACCATCGCCGAGGCAAGGACGCTGCCGAGCCCGATCGTCCCGAGGAGGACGCTCTGGAGGACGCCGAACACGCGGGCGAGCACCTCGTCGGGAACTGCTCGCTGGAGCAGGGTGAAGGCGGCGACGTCGACGATCGTGTTCGCGATCCCGACGACGCCGAGCATGATCAGCGCGAGCCATTGATTCGGCCAGATTCCGATCAAGGCGATCGGGAGGCCCCAGAGGACCACGCCGACCCCGAAGTCGGTCGCCAGGCGAGAGCGGCTGACGATGAGGATCGTCGCAACCGCTCCGAGGACCCCTCCGATCCCGGTCGCCGAGTTGAGGAAGCCCACGCCCGCGTCGCCCGTGTCGAGCAGCTGGAAGGCCATCACGACGATGAAGACCCTCAACGCGCCCGCGACGAGGGTCTGGCAGCCGTAGAGGCCGATGATCACGCGCACGTTCGGCTCCTCGACGATCGTGCGGATTCCCGCCGCCGCCTCGTGCAAGAACGGGGGATGCTTGGCGGTCGGGTCGGGCGCCGGGGCAGGCTGTGTGCGGATTCGCATCACGAAGAAGGCCGACCAGAGAAAAAGCGCCGCCATCAAGATGAAGACCACGCCCGTCGAGACGACGGCCAGCAGGAGTCCTGCCAGGGCGGGGCCGGCGAAGGTTCCGACGCTCTCGAACGTGCTCCCGACCGCGTTCGCGGCGGTCAGCTCTTCCGGCGTGGTGGCAAGGGACGGCGTCAGCGCCGCCTGAGCCGGATGGAACGCGGTCGACACGATCGCGACGAGCACGGCGAGCGCGTAGATCACGACGGCCGGAGCATGCGCGAGCGCGGCGACGCCGGCACCGGCGAGCGCGGTCGCACGGATCACGTCGGTGCCGATCATCACGCGCGCGCGGTTGTGGCGGTCACCCAGGATCGACGAGAACGGCGCCACGATGGCCGAGGAGAGCATGCGGACGAGCATGAGCAGCCCAACTGCGGTTGCGCCGCCCGCGTGGTACGCGAAGACAGAAAGGGCAACCGCGTAGCCCCACTCGCCGGTAATCGAGCCCGCCCACGCCAGCTCGAGGCGCCGGAGGTTGGGATTGACGAAGACGCCGTGGAAAGGTGCGAGATGTTCCCGCAGCCGCTCGCTAAACCGCATGGCGAGGAGAATCGCAGCCCCTCTTGCGGATTTGAAGAGGAGGGGGGAAGATTCCTATGGTCGTCTGCGTCTTGTAGACGATTGCCACGAGAGACGCGGCGACGGACAAGGAGGACACAGTGTCGGAGCTCGAGAAGAACCATCCAGACGTCGAGGCGCATAAGAACCACCCCGTGTCCGAGGATTCGGACCCGGACGAGGCCAAGACGAAGCTGGCGAACGACGAGGACGACGACGTCGAGGCGCACAAGCAGCATTCCAAGCAGCACGCGGGGTAGTTCGCTCTAAGACCCAGCGCAGCGTCGACGCGCGCAGAAGTTCAAGAGGGAGCCGAAAGGCTCCCTCTTAGCGTTCCCGCAGAAGCTTCTCCACCGCGTCGAGCAGCTGAAGAGCCGCCTCTCTGCGCTCGGGCTCGGCGTCCCCCAAAACCGCTACGAAGCGCGCCACCGCGTCGGCCTCGCCACCCTCGGTCTCGAGGACCGAGCGCGCCTCGCGCGCCCGCTGCAGCAGGTCGAGCGCGATCGCGGCCTCGTTGGCAAACAGGCCCAGCAGCTCCATCTCTGCCAGCGAGAATGCAGCTTTCTGCGGCCGGTCGAGCACCTCGAGCACGCCGAGCGTCCGGTCCTCGTGCAGCAGCGGGACCGCCATCAGCCCCTTGGGCACGAAGCCGGTCGATTCCGCGGCTTCGCGGGCGAAGCGTGGATCGTCCTGGAGCTCCTCCACCACGAGGGGCTGGCGGGTGACGAGCACCCAGCCGGCGATTCCCGTGCTGGACGGGAAGCGGCGCCCGATCAGCTCCTCGGCGCCCTCCCCGGCGACGGCCTCGAAGACGAGCTCGTCGGAGGCCTCGTCGAACAGGAAGACCGACGAGGCCCGTGCGCCGAAGATCGCCCTCGCGACCTCGACCACGGACTGCAGCAGCTCGCGGTACGACTCCTCGGAGCCGAGCGCCCCTGCTGCGACGGCGGCTCTGAGATCGTCGCTCATCGTCCGCCGCCCACGTTGTTCGCCGTCAGGTAGAGCACGTTCTTCAGCTGGAACGGTGTCAGTTCCGGATGCTTGGCGAGGATGAGCGCGCAAATCCCGGTCATGTGCGGCGTGGCGAAGCTGTTGCCGGTGGAGAGGATCTTGCCACCGCCGAGCCACGCGATCTCGACGCCGACTCCGCGCGCGAAGAATTCGACGGGCGGCGCCGGGTTGTAGAAGAAGGTGTCCGGCTCGCGCTCCTCGTGGCTTCCGACCGAGATCACGGAGGAAAAGCGCCAGGGGTAGCTCTCGACGGGCATGTTGTGCGCGGAGGCAACGAGCACGGTACGGCGGAAGTAGGCGGTGTCGGCGAGGTCGTGCAGCAGGCCGGAGAACTGGCGCTTCGTGGTCGAGAGGCTCATGTTGATCACGTCGAACCCCTGCTCGACCGCCCAGCGCAGGCCGCCGAGCAGCACCGGGCCGCTGCCCTTGAAGCCGGCGCCGAGTACCCGCGCGCTGACGAGGCTGCAGTCGGGCGCCAGCGAGCGCACGATTCCGGCGCAGGCGGTGCCGTGGCCGCAGAGGTCGCCTTCGGTGTCCTCCTCGAGCTCGATGTCGTCGTCGCCGTTCTCTCGGCGCTTGAAGGCGACCGCACGGTCGAGGTCGCCGACGAGCGGGTGGCCGGACTCCACGCCGCTGTCCAGGATGCAGACGGTGACGCCCTTGCCGGTCGACCCGCCCCAGGCCCAGTCACGTGTGACGCGCTCCGGCCACTCCACGCCGATCTCGATCTGGGCGCCCGCGCCGGCGGCGAGGCTCCAGGCCGGAAGGATCTCGGTGGGCTCGGGTTCGGGCTCTTGCTTGGACACGTCGGAATCGTACGGCGGCGGCTCAGCGCAAGCTAGGCCGCCGCCGCGCAGACGGGCTAGTCGTCGGCGAGGCGGCGGCGCAGCTCGTCCAGCACACGCCGCTCGGGCTCGAAACCCTCGGCCAGGAGGGCCGCCTCGAGGTCGGCTAGGAGCGTGTTGCGGTATGCGACGTCGGCTTCTGCCCTGGCGACGATCTCGTCGAGCCCCTTGCGGGCAGTCGGAAGCTCCTGTGCCGCACGCACCCAGCCCCTGGGCGCGGGTGAGAGCATCCCGATCAGCCGTGCTAGCCGCTGTGTGTCGTAACCGCTCATCACGTCACCTGCTCACCTGACGGGAGAGCGGGCTCATTTCTTCCCTCGAAGGCTGTCCGGAGCTTGTCGAGGCAGCGGGAGATGCGGCTGGCGATCGTCCCGGCGGGCAGGCCCAGGGAGTCGCCGATCGTACGGTAGCTCTCGTCCTTGGCGAAGAAGCTGTCGAGAATCTGCCTGCAATTCTCGGGCAGGCCCGCCATCGCCTCGTGCACGTCGAATGCCTCCTCGAGGTCGGAGAGGACGTCCTCGGCGGGCGTCTCCGCGAGGTCCTCGACGTCCGTGCCCACCTCGCGTCCGCTCGCGCGAAGGCGGTCGATGCAGAGGCGGCGGGTCAGCTGCGCGATCCAGGGGCGCACCGCATCGTCCTCTCGCAGCGAGTCGAGCCGCTCGTACACGCGCGCGAACACATCCTGGAAGACGTCCTCGGCGTCCTGCGGCGAGAGCCGGAAGGCCTGGACGGCGATCGCGTACACGTACCGGGAGAAGCGATCGACGAGCTCTCGCCAGGCTGCGTCGTCGCCCGCGCGGCAGCGGGCGACCAGGGCGGCGTCGGTCAGGCGGCCGGTCAGGTTTGTGCGGCCCGTAGCCGCTTGGCCATCGTCTCCAGGAGCTTCCAGGCGATCGACGCGTTCGACTCGACCAGAGGACGGAACTCCCACGAGGTGAGGCCGTAGCAACGCAGCTCGCTGTCGGCGGTGACGGTGGCGCTTCTCGCGCCGTCGTCGATCAGGGCGATCTCGCCGAAGTAGTCCCCCGGGCCGAGCTTGCCGCGCTCCGCGTCGCGCACGGTCACCGTCGCCTCGCCGCTCTCGATCACGAAGAAGCCTGCGCCGGCCTTACCTTCGCCCGCGACCGTGCTGCCGGACTCGAACGTTCGTTCCTTGAACGAGCGCGCGAGCCTCTGTAGCTCACCGCGATCGAAGTCGGCGAAGAGCGGGACCCGCTGCAGGAGCTCGACCGGAGCTTCGGTCATGCCAGGAATCCTAAGGCACCGCTTGCGGTGCCGCCATCAGGACGCTCGGGCTTTTGCCCGTGCGTCCGTCGGAACTGACCGGTCGATCCGCTGGCTAGTCGCGAGTCGCTCCTGGGCTTGCGGCGCTTGCGCGACCCGCCAACTCCTCGATCTTGCCCTCGGCCGTGTCGAGCCTCTCCTTGCAGAAGCGGTACAGCTCCTCGCCCCGCTCCCAGAGCCGGAGCGCCTCGTCCAGCGGGGTTTCGCCGGTCTCGAGCCGTTGGACGATCCGCTCGAGCTCCTGCTGGGCCTGCTCGAAGGTGCGCTCCTCGCTCACCGGGTCTCCTCCACCCGAGCGCCGATGCCGCCTTCTGCCAGCTCGATCTCGACGCGTTCGCCCGGCTCGACGGCTCGGCCCGAGCGAAGGATCTGCTCCTTTGCCCGGACGATGGCGTACCCGCGGTCGAGAGTCGACCGCGGCGAGAGCGCCCGGAGACGGCCGGCGCTGTGCTCGAGCTTGGCCCGCCTCCGCTCGAGCAGCAGGCGTGGAGCCCGGGCGAGCCGTTCGTGGGCCTGTCCGAGCCGCTGGCGCTCGCGGTCGAGGCTGCGGCGGGCACCACGCTCCAGGCCGGAGCGGGCACGGTCGAGCCGCTCGACCAGCTCGGCGAAGTCAGGCACCACCAGCCGTCCGGCGACGCTCGGCGTCGAGGCCCGGACGTCGGCAACCAGGTCGCAGAGCGGCGTGTCCTGCTCGTGGCCGACCGCCGTCACGACCGGGACCGGGCAATTACCGATCGCGCGGACGAGCCGCTCGTCGCTGAAGGGCAGGAGGTCCTCGAAGCTGCCGCCGCCGCGGGCGACCACCACGACGTCGACGCCCTCGCGGCAGAGCTCGTTCAGCGCTTCCGCGACCGCTCCCGCCGCCCGCGGTCCCTGGACGTAGGTCTCGGCGACCAGGATCGAGGCCGGTGGAAAGCGTGTCGTGATGACCGTCAACACGTCGCGCTTGGCAGCTGCGTCGTTGCCGGTGACCAGGCCGATGCGGCGGGGGAGAAGCGGGAGCGGCCGCTTCCGCTCGGCGGCGAAGAGGCCCTCGGCGGCGAGCTTGCGCTTGAGCCGCTCGATCGCGGCGAGGTGGTCGCCGAGGCCGAAGCGCTCGAGCGAGAGCGCCCGGAGACGGAACTCGCCGCGCGCTTCGTAGAGCTCGGGCCGCCCGTACGCGTGGACGCGGTCGCCGTCGCCGAGGTCGAGCCGCAAGGCGTCGAACTGGCCGCGCGGCATCGAGACGCCGAGGCAGGAGCCGTCCTGTGGGTCCTTGAGCGTGAAGAAGACGCTCGCCCAGCGGGCCTGGCGCCGCAACTCGGTGACCTCTCCCTCGACCCAGACCGTCGGCAGCCGGCCGAGCCAGGAGGCGACTCCTCGGTTGAACGCGCCCACGGAGTAGACGCGGCGGTCGCCGTACTCGGTCGCCTCGACCTTCACCCTCTCAGGATACGGGGCGCCCAGCGAGGCTTCGTCAAGCGCCTCTAGATCAGAATCTCGGCGGCCGTCTCAGGTGCGCAGCCTTGCGCGACGAGGTCGGCGGCGTGGTGCAGATCGGCGTCGCTGTGGGCGATCTTCTCCGCGAGCGGGAGGGGGTAGCCGGCTTCCATCAGAACGTGCAGCCGCCAGCTCTCGACTTTCGCCTGCTCGTCCCTGGGTGTCTCTGCGATCTGCGTCATGGGCGCTCGGGTAGTTCGCCTTGTCCTAGACGAACCCTGCCTCTGGAAGTTGGCGTTGCCGTGGTCATGACCCGCGAAATGTCGGCGAGAGCCTCGCTCCGGCGTCGCTGAGGGCGTCCTCGATGCGGCGCTGGAGATCCTGGAGGCGTGCGTTGAGGACCGTGCGCTCCGCCTCTGCGTCGGCCGCGAGCGCCTGGACCTGGGAGCGGAGCTCGACCTCTGCGTCGCCGACCCGCCGCTGCAGCTCGGCCACGAGCTCGTCCCGCTCGTGCTCGAGGGTGCTGCCGATCTGGGAGAGCTTCCGCTCGAGGCGCTGGCCGCCCGCGTCGGCGACACGGGCCAGCTGCTCGGCGAGGACGCCCTGCGCCTCCTTGGCGAAGTGCGCCACGGCTCGGTCGAGCTCTCGCGCGAGCCGCTGCGCCGCGTCCTCGCGCGCCGTCTTGATGACGGCGTCGAACTGCTGCGACACGGCCTCGGAGAACGCATTCGCCGTCCGGTCGACGACCCGCTTGAGCTGATCGAGCTGGCGGCGCTCGATGTCGGAGAAGCCGGCCTGGATCCGCTGGATCGCCTCCGCCTCCTCGCTCGTGATGCGTTCGCTGCAGCTCGCGCTCCCGGTGACGGAGCCGCTCGGCGACCTCGTGCAACGCGCGGCGGCGGTCGCGCTCGTGCGACTCGAGCTCTTCCTGCGCGTGGTGGCCGATCTCTCGGGCGGCCCGGTCGAATTCGGTCTCCAGGGCCGCGAGCCGCTCGCGCTGGGCCTCGCTGGCGGTGTCGAGTCGTTCCGTGTCGAGCGTGATCCGCGTCTCGGCCTCTGCCATCAGCTGCTCTTGTCGCCGGCCCAGTCCGCTCAGCTGCCCGGCCAGCGACTGGGTCGTCCGTTCCAGGTCGGCCGCCCACTCGGCGAGCCGCCGTCCGACCCGCTCCTCGACCTTCGCGAGCGCGTCGCTGAGCTCGGTGCTGGCCTTGTTCTCGCGCTCGACGAGCGCGGTTCGGCGCTCCTCGCCGATACGCCGCTCTTCGCTCACCAGGCGCGACAGCGAGTCGGCGCGGGCTCTCGCAAGCGTGCGCTCGATCTCTGCCACGTGCGCCTCGGTCTCGCGCGCGACGAGCGCGTCAAGCCTCGTCTCGGCTTCGGCCAGCTGTCGCTCGACATCCGTCGCACGTGTGACGAGCCGCTGAACCGCGAGCGTGCCGAGCTCCAGTACGGCGCAGACCGTCAGCCCTCCGGCGGCGACCCCGAGGGCCTGCGAGGGATCGAGCGCGAAGGTCACCCAGGCCGCGACCGCCGCGGCGGCGACGAGCCACGTCAGCGCGTAGAGGACGCTGCGCGGGACGCGGCCGAGGAGCGCTCCCGCGACCGACGCGAAAACGACGACCACGGCGCCCGCGAAGACCGCTTCGAAGACCTCCTCCCGCACGGGGCCATGCTACGTCAGCCTGAGCACCAGGAGCGCCACGGCAAGGCATACGTTGGCGGCGGCCAGGAGCTGGAGCGCGCGCTCCTGCGATCCGTAGAGAAGCTCGGCGGTGACCGGCTCGCGCGTGCCGTCGTGCAGCTCGACCGTCCCGGCAACCGCGGCAACCCGGCGGCGCGCGTGGCGGACGGGCGTCGAGAGCGTCCGCTGGGCATAGCTGGCCAGGGTCGCGTACCCGGCCGCCAGGAGCGCGACCCAGGTGATCGTCCCCGCGCAGGCGAAGTAGCCGGTGAGGAGCGGGAAAGCGCCCCAGGCGAGAGCGAAGCCGAGGCTGTTGTGGATTGCGCCGCCGAAGAGCTCGAGGCTGTAGGCGGGCACCAGCGCGGCTCCGACCGCGACGAAGGCCAGCAGCCAGAGATCGAACGAGAGCGCACCGGCGACTCCGATCGCGACGGCGGCACCGAGCGACGTGACCGTCAGCCCACGCAGCACCCCGTCCGGGATCCGGGTGGCGAGCGGGTGGCCGTTCAGCTCGTCGAGGGCGTGCGCCGCGACGCCGAGGGCAAGGAAGAACGCCAGCAGGGCGGCGCCGAGACGGCCCTCGTGCAGCTCGGGGGCGAGAGCCGCTCCGATCACGACGAAGCTCAGGTGCCAGGCGGTGTAGGGGAGGTGGAGCAACGTCACGTAGTCGCGCCAGCCGCCGGGCGCGAGCGCGTAGAACGCGGGCCGGGCCTCGGTCATGCGCGCCGGCCCCAGAGCACCGTGCAGCCGCCCAGGCTGAGCCGCCTGGCGCGAACGTCCTCGAAACCCGCCTCGCCGAGTGCGACGACGAGCTGCGCCACCGGCCAGCGCCGGTCGAAGTCCCGGATGCTGCCGCCGAGAAACCGGCCGACCTCGTGCCAGCCCGGCGAGATGGCGCGGCCGAGAGCGGGGAGCCCGACGTCCACGTAGAGGTTCCAGAGCGGACGCGTCGCCTCGCCTGGCGGGACGCCGAAATCGAGTAGCGACACCGTTGCGCCGCGCCGAAGGACGCGTGCGAGCTCCCGCAAGCCGGCGGGAAGGTCGCTCAGGTAGCGGAGGAGGTAGGCGGCCGTGAGGCCGTCGAACGAGTCGTCGTCGAAGGGCAGCCGCTCGGCGCTCGCCTCGACGAGCCTCACCCGCGCCCCCTCGGGGGCACGTCCCAGTCGGCGGCGTGCCTCGCCGAGCATCTCCGCGCTCTGGTCGACGCCGACCACCGAGCAGCCCTTCTGCCGCACGAGCTCGAGCGCCACCGCACCGGTCCCCGTGGCCACGTCGACGACGGTGTCGCCGGGGCCTGCATCGACCTGCGAGACGAGGAAGCGCCGCCAGCGCGGGTCCTGTCCGAACGAGAGCAGTCGCGCGTAGCGGTCGTAGCTCGGGCCGAGCGGCGCGAACAGCTCCCGGGCGCGGGTCTCGACCACAGGCTGAGTCTAAGCTGGACCCCCGTGGCGCTGGAGGACGATCTGAGGCGAATTGCCGACTCGGCGGTCGTGTACGCGGCCGACGGGGAAGAGGTGGTCGGGATCGTCCCGGCCGAGCCGGCCAGCGGGCTCCGGCTCTACGTCTGCGCGTACGGACACGAGGACGAGTCGACGTGGCTCGTGCTCGATGCGACAGGAGTGCCGGTCGAGGAGCGCGCACTCGTCCGCGATGCCGTCTCGATCGCCGCGCTCTGCGAGGTGGCGGAGGAGGCCGCCGGGATCGAGCCGGACGCCGCCCGGGTCGCGAGCCCCGCATATCTCGACGAGCTCGGCGCCGACGCAGGACCGGAGCTCGGCGGGGCCGTCAAGGCGGCGACGGGCACCGTCGACGAGTTCCTGCGCGACGTCGAGCGCGGCTACAAGCGGCCGCTGAGCTAGTCTGGGCGCATGGAAGGATTTCCGTTCGGAGGAGACCCGGAAGACCTGATGCGCAGCTTGCGCGAGTTCGCCGAGCAGCAGGCGGAGACCGTGCAGGAGGCGCAACGCGAGCAGTTCGCGACGCTGACGCTGAATACCGCGGTCGAGCTCACCTCCGCTGCGCTCCAGCAGGTGAACGCCGCCGGCTCGGCCGACGAGCAAGCCGCCGCCCTGCGTGACGCCATGCGCGTGCTCTTTCCGGAGGCGGTCGCGCTAGTCAGCGCGGCCCGCCAGGGCTTCATGCGCGAGGGCTAGCGGCCCGATCAGACGCGTGAGCCGGCCTCGCGGCAGGGCGCGGCGGCGGGCTTCTCGCGGGCAAGACGCTCGCCGAGCCGGATCAGCGAGTCTCCGAGGCTTCGACGCGCCCGGTGCGTTCGAGGTGGCGCCGCGACGTGAGCGTCCCTCCGAAGCTGCTCGAGGTGCTCGAACGTGACCAGAGAGCGGGTGTCGTGATCGAACATCGGCCTCCTCTCGACGGAAAGAATTTCGACTTCGAACGAAAACGTTAGCGTTTGATATTCTTGACGTCAAGAGTTTTGTGATCGAAGATTCGTCCATGGCCCAGACAACTGAGCTGACCGCCGACCACGTCGACAGGTTCCTTCGCGACATCGCGGAGGAGCTGCCGCCGATCGACCTCGAGGTGGAAGGGATCGTGGAGCGGATCTGCGGTCTGAACAAGCGCTTTCTCCGCCTCTCGGAGGAGACGATGGCCGAGTTCGGCCTGAGCGAGGGCGAGTGGAAGGTGCTGAACCACCTGCGCAAGGCCGGGCCGCCGTACCGGCGATCCGCGGGGCAGCTGGCGCGCCGGATCGAGCTCTCGAGCGGGGCGATGACGAACCGGCTCGACCGTCTCGAAGAGGCCGGCCTCGTCAGGCGGCTTCCTGATCCGGAGGACCGGCGAGCCGTGCAGGTCGAGCTCACCGAAGCCGGCCGCCGTGCCTGGGACGACACGATCAGCGTCCAGGCCGCGAAGGAAGCGCTCGTGGCGGAGGCGCTGAACGCGAAGGAGAAGCGGCAGCTGAACGACCTTCTGCGGCGCCTGATGCTCGAATTCGAACGCCGCTAGCGCTCGCCGCCGTAGAATCGCGGCGCCCGTGAGCCTGGTCGACTCCGCGATCGTTCGCCTTCTGCCGGCGGTGCCGAAACCGGTGGTCAGGCGGATCTCCGAGCGGTACATCGCCGGCGAGACGCTTGACGACGCCCTGCGCGTGGTGCGCGAGCTCAACGACGACGGCAAGCTCGCAACTCTCGACGTCCTTGGCGAAGAGGTCGTGGATCCCGACGAGGCCCGTTCGATCACCGGGGCTTACCGCGAAGCGATCGACGCCTTCGAGCGCGGGCGGCTCGACTCCAACATCAGCGTCAAGCCGACCGGGATCGGGCTGAAGCTCGGCTATGAGCTGTGCCGCGAGAACCTCACGGGCCTCGTCCGGCGGGCCGAGGAGCGCCACACCTTCGTCCGGATCGACATGGAGGACTCGACCACGACCGACCAGACTCTTCGCCTCTACCGCGAACTGCGGGAGGCTGGACACGAGAACGTCGGGATCGTCCTGCAGGCGCGGCTCAAGCGGACCCTCGACGACGTGCGCGCGCTCGCCGAGCTGCGGCCGAACGTGCGGATCTGCAAGGGCATCTACCTCGAGCGCCCGGAGATCGCGTTCAGAGACTTCGACGCGGTGCAGGCGAGCTTCGTGCAGGCGCTCGGCGAGCTGCTCGAGGCGGGCTGCTACGTCGGCATCGCGACCCACGACGAGTGGCTGCTGGAGCGCGGGAAGCGGCTCGTCGCAGAGCATGGGCTCGGTCCCGACGAGTACGAGTTCCAGATGCTCCTCGGCGTTCGTCCTGATCTCGGCGACGAGCTGGTACGCGAGGGCCACCGGCTGCGCATCTACACGCCTTTCGGCCGCCAGTGGTACTCGTACTCGCTGCGCAGGCTGCAGGAGAACCCCAAGCTCGCCGGCTACATCGCGGCCGACACGGTCAACCGCCTGCTGCCGGGCCGCAACGGCTCGTCGTGATCTGGACGCGGGCCGAGGGTTGCCGCGTCTGGGACGAGGACGGGCGGGAGTATCTCGACCTCTCGGCCGGGTTCGGCGTCGCCGCGCTGGGACACCGCAGCCCGCTCATCTCGGCAGCTTGGGCCGCACAGCCGGTCGTTCACGCACTCGGCGACCTGGCCGACGCCGCGGTCACCGCCGCGCTGCGTGAGCGGCTCGGGCCGTCGAAGCTCGGCGTCACCGGCGAGGACGCGGTCGAGATCGGCCTGCGCACGGCGCTGCTCGCGACAGGCAAGCCGGGGATCGTCGCCTTCGACGGCGCCTACCACGGCACCGGACTGCTCGCGCTCGCGGCGACCTCGATCGAGCCCTTTCGAGAGCCGTTCGCAGCCTGGCTGCCCGGTCCGGTGCACCGCTTCGCCTACGGCGAGGATCCCGGGCCGCTGCCGGCGGATGCCGGGTGCGTGATCGTCGAGCCGGTCCAGGCGCGCGGAGGCGCGCGCGTGCCACCCGACGATTTCCTCGACACGTTGCGGCAGCGTTGCGACGAGGCGGGCGCGGTGCTCGTCTGCGACGAGATCTACTGCGGCCTCGGGCGGACAGGCGTGATCTGGCGCTCGGAAGGGCTCGCGGACGTGATCCTGACGGGCAAGGCGCTGGGGGGCGGCCTGCCGCTCTCGGCTGCGCTCTTCGTCCGCTCGGAGCTCGAGGCGGTGTGGGACCTCGGGCCCGAGGACGTTCTCACGCACACCCACGTCGGCAGCCCGCTCGCGTGCGCGGCCGCGCTGATCGTGCTCGACGCGCTGCCGAAGCTGCTCGACCAGGTGCTCGAGACCGGCGAGCTGTTCGAACGGGCGGGCTGGCACGGCGCCGGGCTCTTGCGTGCGAAGCCCGGCGACTGGGAGGCGGCCTGGCGGAACGGCGTGATCGTGGTGCCCGCCGGACCCGGCGGATCGCTGATTTCGGCGACGCCCCCGCTGACGATCGCCCCGGACGAGGTGGAGAAGGCGCTGGAGCGGCTCGACGGCGCCTAGGCCTCGAGCAGTCCACCCCGAAGCGCGATCCCAACCGCGTGCGCGCGCGTCCGGGCCCGGAGCTTCTTGCGGATGTGCTCGAGGTGGGTTCCGACCTCGCCTTGCCTCAGCATCAACTCGACCCCGACCTCCTCGACGCTGAATCCGTCGGCGAGCAGCCCCAGAACCTCGCGCTCGTCGTCCGAGAGCACCTGAGCCAGGCTCCGCTTGAAGGTCGCCCGCGCGAACGCCTCGGCGAGCGCGCCGACGGCCGGATCGTCGTCCACCACTCGAAGTTGCCTCCCCACGGGCTCGTTGTAGTCGGTGGCGGCAGCGCCCGCAAGCTGGTCCCTCGGGGAGGCTTTGCCGTTACGGCTTGCGCGCGATCACGACGAGGTCGCCCGGAACGCGCACCTCGCGCCGGCCCCAGCGGTTCGGGTCGGGGAGCTCCTCCAGGCGCTCGAGCGCCAGGCCTGCCCCGCCGAGGGCGTGCACCAGGCGGCCGATCGGCCATGCCTCGAAGTAGCTCTCGTGCCAGTGCAGCATCTGGTCGAGGCAGGCTGCGACCGGGTGCTCGTCGTAGAGGAACAGGATCCCGCCGCGCTTGAGGGCGGCCGCGATCCCGTTCGCCCAGGCTTCGAGATCGCGGATCTCGGCGAGCGCGCCCCAGGACGAGTAGACGACGTCGAACCGCCCGCGCAGCAGCTCGACCGGAAGCGCTTCGGGCGAGGCGGTCACGAGCGCCGCATCGGGGAGGCGCTTGCGCGCCGCGACGACCGTCTTCTCGTTCGAGTCGACGCCGGTCACGAGCGCTCCGAGGCTCATCAGCGCCGCGGTCTCGCGCCCGGCGCCGCAGGCCAGGTGGAGCAGGTGGCGGCCGCCGATGTCCGGGAGCCGTTCGCGTACCGGCTTCGGCAGCGTGCGGCTGCCACGGGCCGAGGAGCGGCGGATGCGCTTGTGCGCCTCTTCCCAGGCGCGCAGGTTGGTGTCGGTGGGCTCCATCAGGGGCGAATGCTCCTCACCAGGCGAGCAGCGAGAAGCCGCCGTCGACGACGAGGGTCTGGCCACGCACCATCTCGGCCTCGGGGGAGCAGAGGAAGCTCACCGCGTCGGCCACGTCGCGCGGCTCGACGAGCCGCCCGGCCGGGGTGCGCTCGAGGCCTGTCGAGATCATCTGCTCGCGGTTCGGGAAGTGGTCGAGGGCGCCGGTCTCGACCACGCCTGCCGACACCGCGTTCGCGCGGATGCCGCGCGGGGCGAGCTCGACCGCGAGGTAGCGGACGACCGCCTCCAGGGCCGCCTTCGAGACGCCGACGAGGACGTAGTTCTCGAGCACGCGCGTCGAGCCGAGGCTCGAGACGCCGATGACAGACGAGCCCTCGGGCATCTCGGGCGCGCAAGCGCGCGCGAGCGACAGGAGGGCCCGGGCATTCGCGTTCAACGTCCAGTCCCAGTGCTTGTCCTCGGTCTCGAGCGCGGGCTTGATCACGCCCGTGGCGGCGTTGTGGACGAGCACGTCGAACGGGCCGAGCTCCGCGGCCTCCTGGGCGACGCGTTCGGAGGCGACGTTGCCGCGCAGGAGAAGCGGCTCGGCGCCGGCACCGCGCAGCTCCTCGGCGGTCTCCTCGGCGGCCCTGTCGTTCCGGAGATAGCCGATCGCGACGCGCGTGGCCCCGAGCTCGGCGAAGCGGAGCGCGATCGCCTTCCCGATTCCCCGCGAGCCGCCCGTCACGAGAACGGACGCGCCGTCGAACGTCATCGCCGCGGCGGAAGCGGCTCGTCCGCGGGCGCGGCGCTCGGGATCTCTTCCCACCCGGGCCGGTCGCGCCGCACGCGCGGGCCCTCCTGCGCCTTGGAGGAAGCGTGCCCGAGCCGGTCGAGCAGCTCCATCTGCGTGTGCGCGTAGCGGCGCACGTCGTGATCCTCCGGCAGGTCTAGGACGAGCTCCTCGATCCGCGCGCGCAGCTGGTAGGCGAAGTGCGGCGTGGCCGGCGCGACGAGTGCGTCGATGTCGTCGGTGGTCGGCTCCGGCATGGCGAAAAGCCTACTGGGTAGTGTCGAAGAGATGCGTCGCCCGGAGCTAGCCGACCTGCTGCTGCTGGCGACCGTGACGCTCTGGGCGCTCAACTTCACGGTCACCAAGTACGTCATCTCCCACGGCTTCGCGCCGATTGCGTACAGCTGCTTCCGCTTCGGCGGCGCTGGGATCCTCTTCGCAGCGCTCACCTGGGCCCGCGAGCGCTCGTTCGCGGTCAGGCGCAGCGACCTCCCGATGCTCGTGAGCGCCGCGCTGATCGGGATCTTCCTGAACCAGCTCGCCTTCTCCTACGCGATCAAGCTCACGACGGCGACGACGGTCGCGCTGCTGTTCGGGACGCTGCCCGTGCTGACCGGGCTCTTCGCCTGGGCACTCGGCATCGAGCGCTTCGGCTCCCGCTTCTGGGCCGCTGCGACGCTGGCGTTCGGGGGAGCAGCGCTCGTCGCCCTGGGCTCGGGCGGCGGCTTCTCGGGCCAGCTGTGGGGCGACCTGCTCGGCTTGGTGGCTTCGGCCACCTGGGCCTGGTACACGGTGGCGGTCTCGCCGCTCCTGCAGCGGTACTCGACGCTGCGGATCAGCTCGCTCGCGTTCGCGATGGGCACGGTGCCGCTCGTCCTCGTCGGCTCACAGCAGCTGCTGAACCAGGACTACGGAAGCGTCGGCGCGAAGGTCTGGCTTTCGCTTGCCTTCGCGATCGTCGGGCCGCTGGTGGTGGCCAACTTGCTCTGGTTCGGCGCGATCAGCCGGGTGGGCCCGTCGCGTGCCTCGGTGTTCGCGAACCTGCAGCCGTTTCTGGCCGCCTTCTTCTCGCTCCTGATCCTCGACGAGTCGATGACGAGGGTGCAGATCGTCGGCGGGATCGCAATCGCCGGCGGGATTCTGCTCTCACGCAGCTCGCGCCGCCTGACCGTGGATACCGTGGCGGCATGACCCCGATTCGCGCGCGACTGGCCCGGACGCCGCCCGGCTACCGGTACTCGATCGGGCGGATCCTCGCGATCTACTCGGGCCTGATGATCGCGCTGTTGCTGGCAGCGCTCGACCAGACGATCGTCGCGACAGCGCTGCCGAGGGTTGTCTCCGAGCTCGGCGGGATCACGCAGTACGCGTGGGTCTTCACCGCCTACATGCTCGGCTCGACGGTCACGGTGCCGCTGTACGGCAGGCTCGGCGACGTCTACGGGCGCAAGCCGCTCTTCATCGTGGCGATCTCGATCTTCATCGTCGGCTCCGCGCTCTGCGGGGCGGCGCAGAACATGGTCGAGCTCGTCGTCTTCCGCGCGATCCAGGGCGTCGGCGCCGGCGGGATCTTCCCGCTCACCCTCGCGATGGTCGGGATGATCGTGCCTCCGCGCGACCGCGGCCGCTACCAGGGGCTGATCGGCTCGGTCTTCGCAGCCGCCTCGATCGCGGGGCCGCTGATCGGGGGCTTCATCGTGGACAACGCGAGCTGGCGGTGGATCTTCTATGTCAACCTGCCGGTCGGAGCCCTCGCGCTCATCGTGATCCTGATCACGATGCCGAAGCGCCGCACCAAGCAGGAGCACTACATCGATTGGCTCGGCGCGGGGATCCTCGCGCTGGGTACTGCCTCGCTCCTGCTCGGGCTCGTCTGGGGCGGGCGCGACTACCCGTGGGGCTCCGGGTACGTGGTCGGCGCGCTCACTGCGTCGGTCGTGCTGCTCACCGTTTTCGGGCTCTGGGAGCGTCGGGTGCCGGAGCCGATCCTGCCGTTCAACCTGCTGCGCAACCAAACCGTTGCGGCCAGCGTCGCGTGCATGGCGTTCGTGGGCATGGCCATGTTCGGCACGATCAGCTACGTGCCGCTCTTCGTCCAGGGTGTGATCGGCACCTCGGCCACCTCGTCCGGCGTGGTCCTGACGCCGCTGCTGCTTGGCGCGGTTACCACTAGCTTCATCTCTGGCCAGATCGTGTCGCGCACCGGCCGCTACCGGCCGAACACCCTCATCGGCCCGCTCGTGCTCGGGCTCGGGGAGCTTCTCCTCTGGCGGATGGGCGTGAATTCGACCAACGCCGAGGCGGCCCGCAACATGGTGATCGCCGGGATCGGTCTCGGGATGATGATGCAGATCTTCGTGCTCTCGGTACAGAACACGGTGTCGCGCTCGGCGATGGGCACGGCGACCGCTTTGACGCAGTTCTCACGCTCGATCGGCGCGACGCTTGGCGTGGCGGTGATGGGGGTGATCGTGAACCAGCGCCTCCCGGCGAACATCCGCACGGAGGGCGCCGTGATCCACCGCCTGCCGCAAGCCGGCCGCGTGGCGCTCGCGAACGCGATCACCCCTGCGTTCCTGTTTGCCGCAGGGGTCTGCGGCATCGTCTTCCTGATCTCGTTGCTCTGGGTCAGGGAGGTGCCGTTGCGCCACGGCTTCGAGGACGTCACCGTGGGCGACGAGGCTTCGGCGCAACAGGCCGCAGTAAGATCAGGCTCATGAGCTCGAGGGACCTCATGCCTTTGGAGGGTTGGGACCACGTCGAGCTCTGGGTCGGCAACGCGAAGCAGGCGGCCTACTTCTACGAGCACGCGCTCGGGTTCACGGCAACCGCCTACGCAGGCCCCGAGACCGGCGTCCGCGACCGTGCCTCCTACGTGCTCGAACAGGGTGAGATCCGGTTCGTGCTCACGAGCGCCCTGGACGGCGACAGCGAGATCGCGGAGTTCGCGTGCCGTCACGGTGACGGGGCGAAGGACATCGCGCTCGAGGTACCGAGCGCGGGCGACGCCTACCGTCACGCTGTCGAGCGCGGCGCGCGTGGGGTCGAGCCGCCGAGGTGGGTGGAGGATGATTTCGGCCGGGTCGAGCTGGCCACGATCGCGACCTACGGCGACACCGTCCACACGTTCGTCAACCGCCACGGCTATGCCGGGCCGTACTTGCCCGGCTACCGCTCGACCGTCGAGAACGGCCACGCCCTCGGAGGTGTCGGGTTGACGCTGCTCGATCACGTCGTCGGCAACGTCGAGCTCGGCCGGATGAACGAATGGGTCGAGTTCTACGAGCGCGTCTTCGGGATGACCAACATCGTTCACTTCGGCGACGATCAGATCCAGACCGAGTACTCCGCCCTGATGTCCAAGGTGATGGCGGACGGGAGCGGGAAGATCAAGTTCCCGATCAACGAGCCGGCCGAAGGCAAGCGCAAGAGCCAGATCCAGGAGTACCTCGAGTACAACGGCAGCGCCGGCGTGCAGCACATTGCCCTCCAGACCGACGACATCGTGGGCACGGTGGCCGCGCTTAGGGAGCGAGGCATCCAGTTCCTCGACACGCCCGAGGCGTACTACGAGGAGGTGCAGGGCCGCGTCGGCGAGATCGCCGAGGACTACGGCGACCTGCAGCAGCTGAAGATCCTCGCCGACCGGGACGAGGACGGCTACCTGCTGCAGATCTTCACGAAGACCGCGCAGGACCGGCCGACGGTCTTCTTCGAGGTGATCGAGCGCCACGGCGCGACCACGTTCGGCGAGGGCAACTTCAAGGCCCTCTTCGAATCGATCGAACGAGAACAAGCGCTTCGCGGCAACCTCTAGCTGGATCGATTCGAAGAACAGCGGAATCCCGTGCCTGACTTCAGTCTGGCTCGGGCGAACAATTCTCGATCGAACGAGAACAAGCACTTCGCGGCAACCTCTAGCCCGCTTGACATAGCCGTAACGAGGGCGTACGCCTAACGTGTGGCCGAGCTCCCGCAGGGGACTGTCACCCTGCTCTTCACGGACATCGAAGGGTCGACGCGCCTGCTCAAACTGCTCGGTGCCGGCTACGCGGAGGTGCTCGAGGAACACCGCCGCATCCTTCGCGACGCGGCGAGCGCGTACGACGGCCGCGAGGTCGACACGCAGGGGGACTCCTTCTTCTTCGCCTTCGGGCGCGCGAATTCGGCGCTCGGCGCGGCCGTGGCGGCGCAACGCGCACTCGCGGAGCAGCACTGGCCGGCGGGGGCCGACGTTCGGGTGCGCATGGGCCTGCACACGGGCGAGCCGGCCGTCGGCGACGAGCGCTACGTCGGCCTCGGGGTACACCGTGCGGCTCGCATCGGCGCAGTCGCCCATGGCGGGCAAGTGCTGCTCTCTAGCGCGACTCGCGAGCTGGTCGAAGACGAAGTCGACGGGGTCGCCGTTCGAGAGCTCGGCGCGTACAAGCTCAAGGACATCGACCGGCCCGAGCGACTGTTCCAGCTCGACATCGACGGGCTCCAGACCGACTTCCCGCCGCTGTCGGCCGAAAAGGTCGAGCAGGCACGCCCCCTCCGGCGGCGGGCGGTCCTCGCCGGCGCGCTAGCGGGCGTGATCGCGGCGGCTGTGGCGATCCCCATCTTCGCGTTCGGCCAGGGTGGCGGAGGAAGACCGGTCGAAGCAGCCGCCGGCGATTCGGTGGCCTTCTTCGACTCGGACTCACGCCGTCTCGTCGCGGACCCCGGTGTCGGCGCAAGCCCTACCGCCGTCGCCGTAGGCGCGGGTGCGATCTGGGCCGCGAACGCCGACGGCCACAGCATTTCGAGGATCGATCCCGCGACCAAGCGTGTCGTCGAGACGATCCCCGTTGGCAGCAGCCCGAGCGGGATCGTGATCGGAAACGGAGCCGTCTGGGTCACCAACAGCCTGGATAGCACCGTCTCCCGGATTGATCCCGGGACGAACACCGTCGTCCAGTCCATCGACGTGGGCAACGGTCCGGTCGGCATCGCCTTCGGCAGCGGCTCGATCTGGGTCGCGAACACGGGCGACGGGACCATCACACGGATCGACGCCGATTCGGGGAAGCCGCTGAAGACGTTGCAGATTCCGGCCACCAACCTCGCTTTCCGAGACGGAACCCTCTGGGCAAGCCAACGAGGCGCGAACCGGGTCGTGCGCATCGACCCGGAGACGGGCGACCAGACCGCGATCGGGGTCGGCAATGGGCCCACGGGAATCGCGTCGGGAGACGGCGGCGTCTGGGTAGCGAACAGCCTCGACGGGACCGTGACGCGAATCGACCCGGAGACGAACACCCAGGCGAGTCTGGTCGAGACTGGGGACGGTCCCAGCGCGGTCGCCGCGGTGAACGGGAGCGTGTGGGTGACGAACGAGTTCGGCGGAACCCTCACCCGCATCGACCCGCGCACAAACCAGGTCGCCCAGCAGTTCAAGGTCGGAAGCCGACCGCAGGGCGTGGCGGTCGCAGGGCCAGACGTGCTGGTCGCGGTTCGTCATTCCGGTGCGGGCCACCGCGGCGGCACGCTGACCGTGCGGATGAATCGCGGCACCGACTCGATCGACACTGCCGCCGCATACGACTCGACCGCATGGCCGCTGCTGCGCATGACGAACGACGGACTGGTCGCCTTTGACCAGACGGGCGGCTTCGCCGGGACCCAGCTCGTACCCGACCTTGCGGTCTCGCTCCCGACCCCGACGAACGGGGGCAAGGCGTACACCTTCCGCCTTCGGCCGAACATTCGGTACTCGAACGGACGATCCGTCAAGGCCTCGGACTTCCGCGCCACGTTCGAGCGTGACTACAAGATCGGCAAGCTTCCGGTCCAGTACTACGACGGCATCGTCGGCGCGGCCCACTGCAAGAAGGATCGACGACGCTGCGACCTCTCCCGTGGGGTCGTCGCGAACGACGCCGCCCGGACGGTCACGTTCCACCTCAATGCCCCCGATCCGGACTTTCTGTATCAGCTCGCGCTCGATTTCGCCTACGTTCTCCCCGCAGGAGTTCCGCCTCGGGAGACCGGGACGCACGGCCTGCCGGCGACCGGGCCTTACATGGTCGCCAGGTATCGCCCCAACCGTCTCCTCAAACTCGTTCGCAACCCGTACTTCCACGAGTGGTCGAAGGCCGCTCAGCCGGATGGATACCCGGACGACATCGTCGTCCGGATCGGGGGCACACCTGACGAGGCCGTGGACGAGGTGATTCGCGGGAAGGCGGATGCCTTCAGCACCGCTCAATCCGAGAATCCGCCGTCCGCGGCCAGGATGGATGCGCTCACTACGCGGTACGCGAGCGAGGTGCACACGAACCCGCAGGCGGCGACGATCGCGCTCTTCCTCAATACGCGGCTTCCTCCCTTCAACAACATCGACGCACGCAGGGCGCTGAACTTCGCCGCCGATCGCGCGGCCGCCGTCACGGCGATGGGCGGCACGGAGGTGGCCCAGACGACCTGCCAAATCCTGCCGCCGCACTTTCCCGGCTACCGGCCCTATTGCCCGTTCAGCGCGGGCCTCTCGCGGGCGTGGACGGCACCGGACCTCAGAAAGGCCCGTGCGCTGGTAGCCCGGTCGGGCACCCGCGGTATGCAGGTCAGGTACTGGTCGTGGGGAGGCCTGGGCTCCCTCGGTCCGTACGCTGTTCGACTGCTGCGGTCGCTTGGCTACCGCGTGTCGATGAAGACGGTCGGGGACGACTACTTCGCGGAGGCCTACGACTCCCGGAACAAAGCCCAGATAGGCACGTACGAATGGATCACGGACTACCCAACGGCCTCCGGCTTCTTCAACGCGCTTTTCACCTGCGCCTCCTACGTACCCGCCAGCCCCGTGAACTCGAACGCCTCCGAGTTCTGCAATCCGCGAATCGACCGGCAGGTTGGGCACGCCCTCGCGCAGCAGGTGACCAGTGCGCAGTCGGCGCGCACCCTGTGGGAGCGCATCGATCAGGAGACTGTCAACGAAGCTCCGTGGGTGCCGCTTGTCAACCCGAAGGTCGTCGACGTGCTCTCGAAGCGGGTCGGCAACTACCAGTACACCCCGTCAGGGCTGGGGGTGTTGTTCGACCAGCTCTGGGTTCGCTAGCTCTCGCGCTGCTCCCAGCGGCGCAGACCTCGCTCGGGATCCCACGCGAGGCCGTAGCGGTTGCCCTCGGCGAAGGTGACGAATCCGGCCGAGTCGACGTCGACGGCGAAGACGTGGTAGTTCGGCTCCTCGGGCTCCCAGTCGATCCGGGCCTTGATGGTCGCCCGGTAGCGGGCGCGCCGCTCGGACTCCTCGACCGGCACGGCGCGGCCGTAGAGCTTGAAGTCGCCTTCGTTGCCCATCCGGCTCGAGACCACGCTGTGCACGACGAGCCTCGGGTCGCGGAGAAGGTCGAGCGCCTTCGGCGAGCGCCACATCATCCCGAGCATCAGCTCTCCGTCCACGAACTCCGGCTCGACGGGCGAGATGCGGGGCCAGCCGTTACGCCGCAGCGTGCCCACCAGGCACAGCTCGCGGCCACGCAGGCGCTCCTCGCCCAGCGAGGAGAGATCGGGGCAAGCGGCGGCGAACTCGTCCCAGCGCATCGCCCGATTCTCCCTCAAACGAGTTAAGCAGCAGGGCGCAAGATCGGCGCACCGAAGGGATCTTCTTCACCACAACGCCCAGAAATCGACAGGGAGGAATTACCCGAATGAAGAAGCGCTGGATCGTGCCGGGCCTGCTCGTGGCCGCCTTCGCCCTCGCGGCGACTGGCCTCGCGGATCCCGGCCATGGCAAGGGGAAGGGACAGGGTCACGGCAAGGACCACGCCAAGAGCCAGGGCAAGGGCCACGGCAAGGGAAAGGGCCAGACGATGAAGTTCGGTCCCTATGACGTGGTGAGCGACGACCACGGCTCGTGTGGAAACACCTGGGCCGTCGACACGCTGAAGCGCACGTTCAAGGTCAGGCAGACCAAGGACGGCAGCTTCATCCTCACCCGCACCGACCGGGGGATGTTCGTGACCTCGGCCGGCCAGAGCCCCGGCGCCTGCGAGACGAAGGGCAAACATGGCTCGACGGTCGCGGCCGACGTCAAGGGTCGCTTCCACGGGTTCCTTCGCGGCAAGGTCTCGGGCGGCACCTTCGACCCGAACGCGACGTGCCCGGCCGACTGCGGGTTCACCGACGTCTGGATCGCGACCTTCTTCGGCCCGAGCGCCACGTTCTCGTGCTTCGGGGACTCGGCCGACTGCAAGTTCGACTTCCAGTACCACGCGCGGCACCAGGACCTGAAGTTCCACCACTGGTACGACAAGGGCAAGGGCGCCGGGACGTTCCTGAAGGAGCGTTTCCACGGCGACATCGCCAGCACGTAGCTCCCTAGGTTGCCCGTCCGGCGAAGGGCCCGCCACGCGGCGGGCCCTTCTCTTTGACATGCGATCCTTCGGCCGCATGAGTCCGCAGCGCCGTACCGCGCTCGTCTCGATCGTCGCCGCGTGCGTACTGATCGGGGTGAAGCTCGTCTCCGGGATCGCAACCGGCAGCCTCGGCCTGCTCTCCGAGGCCGCGCATTCGGGCACCGACCTGATCGCGGCGCTGCTGACGTTCGTTGCGGTTGGCGTCGCCGGGCGGCCGGCCGATCCCGGCCACGCCTACGGCCACGGCAAGGCGGAGCATCTGGCCGCGCTCGCCGAGGCGGCGATCCTCGTCGTCGCGGCTCTCGCGATCGCCTGGCGGGCTTTGTGGCGGCTCTTCGGGCTGGCGAGCGGGCAAGTCGATCCACGCTGGTACGCGATCCTCGTCGTGATCGCCGTCATGGTGGTGGATGCGACGCGGGCCGTCGTCTCCCGGCGGGCGGGCGAGCGGTACGGAAGCCCGGCGCTCCAGGCCAACGCGCTCCACTTCGCCAGCGACCTCGGCGGCTCGACGGCGGTTCTGTTCGGCCTGCTCGCCGCCCGCGCCGGGTATCTCTGGGCCGATTCGGCCGCGGCGCTGTTCGTCGCGTTTCTCGTGCTCCTGGCCGCGGGCCGAATGATGCGCCTGAACGTCGACGTCCTGATGGACCGGGTGCCGCCGGAGGCCGAAGAGGCTGCACTGCTCGCGATCGCCTCGGTCGAGCCGCGGGTCGAGTTGCGGCGGCTGCGGATGCGCCAGGCCGCGGGCCAGCAGTTCGCGGACGTGGTCATCGGCGTGCCGCCCGGCGCGGCGGTGGGGCAAGGGCACGCTGCCGCGGATGCGGTCGAGGAGGCAGTGCACCGAGCGCTGCCGCGGAGCGACGTGGTCGTGCACGTGGAGCCCCAACAAGACGACGCGGTTCTGAGGGAGCGTGTCCTCGCCGCTGCGCAGCGCGTCCGGCAAGTGCGCGAGATTCACAACCTCTCCGTGCTCCGCGTCGGCCGTCGCACCGAGGTCTCGCTGCACCTCAAGCTTCCGGGCGACCTCTCGCTGGAGGATGCTCATGCCGTGGCGACCGAGGTCGAACAGTCGATCGTGGAGTCGGTGCCGGAGGTGGACGAGGTGCGAACGCACCTCGAGCCGATCTCCGAGGCCGAGGAAGGACGCAGCGTTGACGAGGCGGCGGGTCGGGAGCTCGTCGAGACGATCGTGCGGGAGACGACCGGCCAGACTCCGCGCGAGCTTCGCTTTCTGCACACCGACCGCGGGCTGCTGGCCTACCTGACGCTCGGGCTGGACCCGTCCACCTCGTTGGCCGAGGCGCATACGCGCGCCAGCGAGGTCGAGAAGCGGATTCGCCGCGAGCAGCCCGAGATCGCCGACGTGATCGTCCACACCGAGCCATGAAGCTCTGCATGTTCACCCCGATCGAGCACGAGATCCGCGGCTGGCCGGGCCGGATCGACGGCGACCGCGTCGTCCAGCTCGCCGCCCAGACGCTCGAGGCCTACTTCACCGGCGGAGGCCAGGCGCGGGAGCATGCCGAGTACCCGCTCGACGAGGTCCGCCTGCTGGCGCCGGTACGGCACCCGCCGTCGGTGCGCGACTTCTACGCCTTCGAGGAGCACGTGCGCAACGCGGCCCGTGTGACCGGCCGGCCCGGTGTCCCTGACGAGTGGTACGAGATCCCGACGTTCTACTTCTCGAACCCCGCGGCGATCTACGGGCCCGGGGACGAGATTCCGTACCCGGAAGGCTCCGAAGCGCTCGACTACGAGCTCGAGGTCGCGGCCGTGGTCGGCGCCGAGGGACGGATCGGCGGCTTCACGATCCTGAACGACTGGTCGGCGCGCGACCTGCAGCGCCGCGAGATGAGGATCGGCCTCGGCCCCGCGAAGGGAAAGGACTTCGCCACCTCGATGGGCCCGATCGTCGTCACACCTGACGAGCTGGGCGACCTCCGGCTCGAGATGGTCGCGCGCGTGAACGGGGAAGAGCGTTCCCGCGGCAACCTCGGCGACATGTACCACTCGTGGGAGGCGATCGTGGCGCACGCCTCGCGCAACACCGAGCTGCGGGCCGGCGACATCCTCGGCTCGGGCACCGTCGGCACGGGCTGCATCCTCGAGCACGGCGACGAGCGCTGGCTTCGCCCCGGCGACGAGGTCGAGCTGGAGGTCGAGGGGATCGGTGTCCTGCGGAACCGAGTAGGCACCATACGAGCGTGAGGATCGCGGTCATCGGCGGCGGTGTAATGGGGCTCGCCACCGGCTGGGCGCTCAAGCGGCGGGGCCACGAGCCCGTCGTCTACGAGCAATTCGAGGTCGGTCACGATCGCGGCTCGAGCCACGGTCGCTCGCGGATCTTCCGGCTCGCGTACGCCGAGGACGAGTACGTGCGGCTCGCCCAGGAGTCGCTCGGGCTCTGGCGCGAGCTCGAGGCCGAGAGCGGCGAGACGCTGCTCGAGCTGAACGGCCTCGTGGAGATCGTCCAGACCCTGGAGGAGAGCACCGCTCCGACGCTCGAGCGCTGCGGCGTCGCCTGGGAGCGGCTCGATCGCGAGGATGCGGAGCTCCGGTACCCGATCCGTGTCCCGGAGGGCTCGTTCACGGTCGTCCAGCCCGAGGCGGGCATCGTGCGAGCAGACAAGGCGCTGGCGGCCTTCGCGCGCGGGCTCGAGGTCCGCGAGCACACGCGTGTCCACCCGGACGAGATGGACGCCGACGCGGTGATCGTGACCGCGGGCTCCTGGGTGAACGAGCTCCTGGACGAGCCTTTGCCGGTGACGATCACCCGCGAGACGCTCTGCTACTTGCGCCTCGAGGGAGAGCGACCGATCCCTTCCGTCGTCTCGTTCAAGCCGGCGGCTCATACGCATGACATGTACTCGCTGCACGACCCGGAGTTCGGGCTCAAGGTTGGAGCACACCACTCAGGCCCGGAGGCCGATCCCAATGTCGCCGGCGAGCCGGAGCCGGAGCTGATCGAGCGGATCGCCGTCTGGGCGGGAGAGACCTATCGGCTCGACGACCCGACCCCGGTAGCCGCCGAGACGTGCATGTACACGTCGACCGCCGACCAGACCTTCGTCCTCGAGCGGCGCGGCCGGATCGTCGTCGGCTCGCCCTGCTCCGGCCATGGGTTCAAGTTCGCCCCGGCGATCGGCGAGCGTCTCGCCGGGCTCGCGACCGAGATCGTCGCGTAGATAGTCGAACGGTCATTGACCCTGCCGGGCCGTAGGCGTAGCTTCGCCTGGAGCCATGAAGCGCCTGGTGGCACGCCCTGCTCTCCGACTGGGAGTCGTCGGGGGCGTCGCCTTGGCTCTTGCGGGCTCTGCTCTCGCGTACGTCTGTCACCCCGATCTACGTGGGACTCTCAAGCTGGCAGTTCAGGGACGCGTCGACGGCTACTCGATGCACGGCTCGCGGGTGACGATCGACGTCTGGGCGAACGGCTGCGAGCGGCAGGTCGTTTGGAGCCCGCTGGACAGCAAGTCGACGCGAGGCGGATGCACGGCAGGCGCACCGGCCGTGGACGCAAGGCGAACTGCCCGGAACGGACGCTTCCGCGTCGTCCTCCAGGATGGAAGCGCGGCTGCTGACCGTCCTGATCGGCTCGCCGTCTTCGACGCGCGGACCGGCGCAGCACTGCACGCCTGGCCGTTGCCCGCCCCGGCGAGCACCGTCGACCTCGCCCGTGGGGTTGCGGTGCTGTCGACGTCGAACGGCGTGTACGCCGTCCGCTTGCGAGACGGGCAGAACGCGCTCGTGGGCGTCAAGCGACGTGGGGACTATCCCCAGATCGAGTCGCCGGGAGTCGTCTTCCAGGACGACCTCTACAAGCGGGCCGGCGGGCCCTCGCTGCTGAAGTTCGTTCCCTTCGCGACCGTGAGCAACGCCCTGCGGCCGTCGGGCCCGCTGCGCGTGCCCACGACGATCGGCGACTTCGCCATGGATGGACGCAGCGTTATCTTCGTGAAGCGCGATCCGACCGGGCAGTGCGATCACATCGGTCTCTGGAGCATCCCCTGGCACTACTCGACCGACCTCATGGACGAGCCGCCGATCTGCCCGGAGGAGCATGCCCCGGGCGGGATCACCGCGCTCGCCATCGGCGGGCAGTACGTCGAGGTCGTCACGACGTACGGGAAGGAGCGAACGCTCATCTCGAGCACGATCGTCCGGTGCATCGAGAAGGTCGTGACGAGGAGCCGCCTCGGATCCGGCGCCGTGCGCGCGGTCGCCGCGGACGGCCCGATGATGACCTACGGCACGAGTGCCCGGATCGGGTTCCTGTCGGGCCAGCACATCACGGGCAAGGCCGAAAGCCCTGCGGCTCCGGTCCAACTCTCCGCAGACAATCGATCGCTCGCCGTGCTCCGCGCAGACCATCGTGTCGACATTCGCACCGGCGATCGCGTGCTTCGAACCATTCCTGCGGCCGGTGTCCGCGCGATCGCCCTTCGTGCCGACAAGCTCGTGATGCTGCGTCCCCGCTCTCTCGAGGTGTACGACGCGAACTCGGGGCTCAGGCTGCACCGGTGGCTCGTGCCGGCCGGGGTGGCACCTGCCGTGGACGTGCACTTCGGCGTCGCCGTTCTCACTGCCGGGCGCGACGTTCTCGCGCTCAGGCTCGACACCGGCCGGAAGGCGGTCCTGTTCCGGTCGCCGACGCCGGTACGGGCGCACCTAGATGAAGTCGGGGTCGTCTACCGCTACAACAGCGGCCGCACCGGCGTCCTGGGCTTCATCCCGTTCACCGTAGTCGAGCAGAAGCTCCGCGCCTGAGACAGCCGACGGCGCGCCGTCGCCCACGGTCTATCCTTCGCGCGTGCCCACGTACCAGCTCCGAGGCGAGGTTCCGCGCAAGCGGCACATCCAGTTCCGGGACAACGGAACGCTCCTGACCGAGGAGGTGATGGGCCTCGAGGGCTTCTCGGGGAACGAGTCGATCCTCTACCACCTGACCTCGCCGTGTCGCATCACCGAGCTCGGCGACTTCGAGCCGATCGAGCGCGACGAGTGGGTGCCCGAGGCGCACGCGCACCGGCACTTCGCGACCATGGGGCTCGAGCCCGAGGGCGACGCGATCACGGGCCGGCGGCTCCTGATGTGGAACCAGGACGTCGAGATCTCGCTGTGCCGGCCGGACGCAGGAGATGGACTACTTCTTCCGCAACGGCGAGGGGGACGAAGTGATCTTCGTCCACGAGGGCAGCGGCACGCTGGAGACGATCTTCGGCGACGTGCCCTACGCCGAGGGCGACTACGTCGTCATCCCGCGCGGCACGACCTACCGCTTCCGTGCCGACGGGCCGCAGCGCCAGCTGGTGTTCGAGTCGCCCGGGCTGATCGAGATCCCGAGCCGCTACCGGAACGAGTACGGCCAGCTGCTCGAGCACGCGCCCTTCTACCACCGCGACATCCATCCGCCGACCGAGCTGCACACGCACCGCGACCGGGGCGAGTTCCGCGTCAAGGTGCGGATCCGCGACGGGTACCAGACCTACGTCCTCGACTACCACCCCTTCGATGTCGTCGGGTGGGACGGCTACGTGTACCCGTGGACGTTCAACATCAACGACTTCGAGCCGATCACCGGGCGGATCCACATGCCGCCGCCCTCGCACCAGACCTTCCAGGGGCGCAACTTCGTGATCTGCTCGTTCTGCCCGCGCAAGCTCGACTTCGACCCGCTGGCGATCCCGATCCCGTACCACCACTCGAACCTGAACTCGGAGGAGATGATCTATTACGTTTCCGGGAACTTCGGGTCGCGTCGCGGGATCGAGGTCGGCTCCGTGACCCTGCACCCGTCGGGCATCCCGCACGGGCCGCACCCGGGCCTTGCCGAGAAGTCGATCGGCCAGACGGAGACGCACGAGCTCGCGGTGATGTGCGACACCTTCCACCCCCTGCGCCTGACGAAGCTCGCGCAAGGGCTCGACGACGGGAAGTACGCGTACTCGTGGCTCGAGGAGCGCGCGCCGGCGGACGCCGACGAGGATCCCGCCGGCGTGACCTCGCACTTCTAGCGGGCGAGCGCGTACACGCCCAGCAGGCCGGCGCGGTTGCCGAGGCTGGCCGCTTCCACCCGCGTGGCGGCTGCGAGCTCGGGCAAGACCCGTGTCGCGATCGAGGCGCGGATCGACTCGAGCAGTGTCTCCCCCCAGGCCGCGGCGACGCCCCCTCCGACCCGGAGGATCCCTGGGTCGCAGACGGAGACGAGCGCGGCCGCTGCGAACCCGATCGCCGCGAGCGCCTCGTCGAGGAGCTCGCGGGCCCAGGGATCCGTCTCGGCCTCGCCGAGCACGGTTGCCGGCGAGCCGACCGGCCGCCCGGCCTCCTCGTGGCGTTCGCGAATCGCGCGCCAACCCCCGTAGGCCTCGACGCACCCGCGATTCCCGCACGTGCAGCGGCGGCCGCCGGCGCGGAACTGCAGATGTCCGATCTCTCCGGCGCGCGCCGCGCGCGGAACCGCGCCGTCGATGACGTGGCGGCCCGCGATCCCGGTGCCCAGCTGGACGAGCGCGAGCGTTCCGCCGCCGGCCTCGCCCACCGCCGCGGCGACGAGGTCGTTCTCGAGGACGCGCGGCTTCGGGAGCTCGGCCTCCAGGAGCTCGAGCACGGAGACGTTGCGGAGCCCGAGGTTCGCGGAGTAGGAGACGAGGCCCCGCCGCGAGTCGACCAGCCCCGGGAGGCAGAGCCCCCACGGGAGGAGCGCGCGTCCGGCGTGATCCGCGTAGAGGCGCACGAGCTGTGCCACCAGCTCCTCGACCCCCTTCGCGACCGGCTCCCGGGCGACCTCCTCGATCGTGCCGTCGATCACGACACCCGATTTCACGGAGCTTCCGCCGACGTCGACGGCGAAGAAGGGCTCGGCCACGGCTCGGAGCGGCGCGCTACCGCGCGAGCGTGACCTTGGTGAGGCCGACCGGGCTGTCCGGGTCGAGGCCCTTTGCCTGCGCCAGTGCCCAGGCGAACAGCTGTCCGGGCACGACCGAGAGCAGCGGCGAGAGCAACGGCAGCGGCGCCTTCGGCACCGGCAGTGCGTATGCGGCGTCGGCGAGCGCGTCCGCGGCGTTGCCGCTGGCGACGAGAGTCGCCCCGGCGGCCCGGACACGAGCCGCCGCGTCCACGACCGCAGGGAGCGCCTCGTCGTCGGAGGCGATCGTCCACACCGGAAAGAGCGGGTCGAGCGCCGCAACGGGACCGTGAGCGAGGTCGGTCGCGGTCAGGGGCTCCGCCGCGATCCTGCAGGTCTCGAGCAGCTTGAGGGCGATCTCGCGGGCGGTTGCGAACTCGGTTCCGCGCCCGATCACGAACATCCGTCCGACCGAGGCGAACGGGAGGGCCATCGTGCGTACGTCCCGCTCGAGCGACGGAATCGTCTCCTCGAGAATCTCGGCCGTTCGGCGGAGGCCGTCCGCGAACTCCGGGCCCCTGCCGGCGGCGTGCGCGGCGAGAAGGCCGAGCGCGCCGACCTGGTTCAGGTAGGTCTTCGTCGCGGCGACGGCCTGCTCGTGCCCGGCTCCCAGGGGGAGAACCTCCTCGGCTTCGCCGGCCAGCGCCGACGTGGGGTCGTTCGTGAGCGCGACCGTGAAGGCGCCTGCCGCCCGTGCGCGCGAGACGAACTCGATCACGTCCTGCGTCTGGCCCGATTGGGAGAGCCCGATCACGGTCGACCCGGCAAGGTCGGGGCCGCTCTTGTAGTAGACGGTGAGCGTGATCGAGTCGCGCATTGCGGTCCAGCGCGGCAGCAGCCCGAAGGCGTAGACCCCGTAGGAAGCGGCGTTGTCCGAGGAGCCGTGTCCGACCATGCGCACGGTCGTCGCGCCGCGGTCGCGCGCTGCCGCCGCGATTCGGGCGAAGTCAGCCTCGTGCTCGAGCAGCCCGGCCAGCGCCTCGGGCTGCCCGCGAATCTCCGAGAGGAAGTGCGCTCCCGGCACCTGCGTCGCCGCCGCGGTCTCAGGCAACGACACGGGCCTGGCCGCCGACGAAGACGCGGTCTATCTCGAGGTTGTCGTCGAGCACGACCACGTCGGCGGGGAAGTCGACCTCGAGCCGGCCGAGCGTGGGCAGCCCGATGACCCGCGCGGGAACCGTGCTGGAGGCGGCCAGCGCCTGCTCCAGCGGGACCCCGAGCGCATGCAGGTTCCGCACGGCCTCGATCATCGTGAGGGAGCTTCCGGCGAGAACGCCTTCCGGGCCGCGAACCGTCCCGTCCCGGACCTCGACCTCGAACCCGCCGAGGAGGTAGGTGCCGTCTCCCATCCCGGCGCCGGCGACGGCGTCCGTGACGAGGGCGACGCGGCCGGCCGCGGACTGCCAGACCACTCGGGCCGTCTCCTCGGCGAGGTGGATCCCGTCGAGAATGATCTGGACGACGACGTCCTCGCGCGCGAGGGCCGCGCCTGCGAGCCCCGGGTCGCGGTGACGGAACGGGCGCATCGCGTTGAAGAGGTGGGTGACGGTCTTGGCGCCGCGGTCGAAGGCGTGCAGGGCCTGGTCGGACGTCGCGTCGCTGTGGCCGCAGGAGACGGTGATCCCGCGCGCGAGCAGCAGGTCGATCAGCGCGTCCGCACCGGGGAGCTCAGGGGCGAGCGTCATGAGTCGCACCGGCCCGGCCTCGAGCAGCCGTTCCAGCAGGGCGGGATCGGGATCGCGGCGGGCCGAGGGCGGGTGGATCCCGACCCGGGTCTTCGCGATGAACGGGCCCTCGAGGTGGGCCCCGAGGATCCGAGGGCCGCCGGTCTCGATGGGCAGCCCGCGCAGGGCTGCGAGGAGGTGACGCTCGGGCGCCGAGATGAAGGTCGGGAGGTAGGCGGTCACCCCGGTCTCGAGGATGGCCTCGCCGACGCGCCGGTACCCCTCGGCGTCGGCTCCCATCAGATCGACTCCGGCGAACCCGTTCACCTGGAGGTCGACCATCCCCGGCGCGGCGACTCCGCGGCCGTTGGCCGATCCGAGGCCGTAGGCGGCGATGACGCCGTCGACCACCTCGACATCACCCGGCACGAACTTGTCGCCGACGAGCGCGGCCTCTACGCCGAGCCTCATCGCTGCAGCGCCGTTCTGATGTCGCCCTTGGCTCGCTCGAGGCGGGAGCGTGCGGAATCCGCGTCGAGTCCGCCGAGGAGCGAGACGATGGCGACCTTGGCGCTTCCATCTGCCTCCGCGAGCGCCTGTCCGGCCTGCTCTGCGGAAGCGCCTGTCGAGAGGGTCACGATGCGTCGGGCGCGGGCCTCGAGCTTCTCGTTCGAGGCGCGGACGTCGACCATCAGGTCGTCGAAGGTCTTCCCGAGCCGGATCATCGCGACCGTCGAGATCGTGTTGAGAACCAGCTTCTGTGCGGTACCGGCCTTCAGGCGCGTCGAGCCGGCCACGAACTCGGGGCCGACGACGACCAGGATCTCGTGCTCGGTGAGCCGCGCCAGCTCCGAGTCGGGCGCGGAGACGACGCAGATCGTTAGCGCTTCCGCCGCCGCCGCTGTCTCGAGCGCGCCGGCGACGTAGGGCGTCCGGCCGCTGGCGCTGACGCCCGACGACGGCGTCGTCGGCGTCGACGGAAAGCTCTCTGACGGCGCTGGCACCTGCCTCGTCGTCGTCCTCCGCCGCCTCTCGCTCGGGCGAGGAGAGCGTGCCGCCGGCGACGAGCGCCACTACCTGGCCGGGCTCGGTCGAGAAGGTCGCCTCGCACTCCTCTGCGTCGAGTGCGCCGATCCGCCCGGACGTGCCGGCGCCCACGTAGATCAGGCGCCCACCGCGCCTGAGGCGGTCGACCACGGCGTCGATCGCGCCCGTGATCGCCGCGGCGGCCGAGCCGACGATCGCCGGGACAACCGCGTCCTCCCGGTTCATCAGCTCCACGAGCTCGTGGGTCGAACGTGCTGCGTAGTCGGCACCCTCGGGCCGAGACTCGGTCACGAGCCCGTCGAGGCCTTGAAGTCCCTCGCGCGACGCCATGGCCGCAGTCTAAGCGCGTGGAAGGGAGGTGGTCAATACCAGTTACCGCATATTTGCATTGTGGTCTTGCTTTTCGGGTGAACCGGTCCTATCCTTGTCCTCGCGTCCGTGGCTGAGATCGAGCTCGAACACCTGACGAAGGTCTATTCCGGCGGGATCACCGCCGTCGAGGACGTGAGCCTGCGGATCGAGGACGGCGAGTTCATCGTGCTGGTCGGCCCCTCCGGCTGCGGCAAGTCGACGCTTCTGCGCATGATCGCCGGGCTCGAGGAGGTGACCCAGGGCCGGATCTCGATCGACGGGGCCGAGGTCACCGACCTGGCGCCACGGCGCCGCGACATCGCGATGGTCTTCCAGAGCTACGCGCTCTACCCGCACATGAGCGTGCGCAAGAACATCGGCTACGGGCTCAAGGTGCGCAGGACGCCGAAGGACGAGGCCCGGCGCAGGGTCGACGAGGTGGCCGAGCTCCTCGGCCTGGAGAGCCTGCTCGACCGCAAGCCGGCCCAGCTCTCGGGCGGCCAGCGCCAGCGCGTCGCGATGGGCCGCGCGATCGTGCGCGAGCCGAAGGCGTTCCTGATGGACGAGCCGCTCTCGAACCTGGACGCGAAGCTCCGTGTCGAGATGCGCGCGTCGCTGGCGCAGCTGCACGCTCGGCTCGGCGTGACGACGGTCTACGTGACGCACGACCAGACCGAGGCGATGACCCTGGGTCAGCGAGTGGCGGTGCTGGACGGCGGCCGCGTGCTGCAGGTCGATCCTCCCCAACGGCTCTACGAGCATCCCGCAAACGTGTTCGTCGCCGCCTTCATCGGCACGCCGGCGATGAACCTCGTCGAGGGGTCCCTGGGCGGGACCGAGGTCGCGTTCGGCGGCTTCCAGGTTCCGCTCGACCCGGCGCGGAGGCCGAAATTCGCCCAGGGCCGGGTCGTCGTGGGGATCCGCCCCGAGGCGTTCGACGAGGCGAGCTTCGCCACCAGGGGGGCGACGACGTTCACGGTCGTGCCCGTCGTCGTCGAGGAGCTCGGCTCCGATGCGCACGTGTTCTTCCACGTGGATGCGGAGGCGGCTGCCTCGGATGTGACCGGTCGCGAGGAAGCGGCGCTGCTGCCCGAGTCGAGAGCGCTTTTCAGCGCACGAATCGACCCGCGCGCCAGGGCGCGCGTCGGCCAGCCGCTCGAGCTTGCGCTCGACCCCGCGCGGCTCCACTTCTTCGATCCGGAGACCGGCGCGACGCTCCTGCCGGACGCCCCACGAGAGACGGCGCCTCCGGCGCAGATGGCTCCGGCGGCGCGTTGACCAAGCAGCGCGAGACGCGTGACCAGGTCTTCGACCTGATCGATCGGCTCGGCATCGGCGAGGCGATCCCGTCCGAGCGCCAGCTCAGCGCCGACCTCGGCGTCTCGCGCCTCACCGTGCGCGCTGCCCTCGACGACCTCGCGCGGGAGGGGTATCTGATCCGCCGCCGCGGCTCGGGCACCTTCGTGAGCGAGCCCAAGATCGCCCAGGAGCTGACGATGACCTCCTTCACGGAGGACATGCGACGCCGCGGGATGGAGCCGGGCAGCACGACACTCGGGCTGGAGGTCGTCCCCGCCGGAGCCCGCCTCGGCCGTTTTCTCCACGTCTCGCCATCGGAGCGGATCGTCGTCGCGAAACGTCTCCGGCTGGCCGACCGGGAATCGATGGCGATCGAGACGCTGCACGTCCGGGAGGCGCTGGTACCGGGCCTCACCGCCGGCGATCTCGAGGGGCAATCGTTCTACGAGCTGCTACGCGCCCGCTACGGGATCGTGATCGCCGGCGGGATGCAGACGATCGAGCCGACGGTGACCAACGAGGAGGAGTCCGACGCGCTCGGCGTGCCCCTGCACTCGCCCGCCTTCCTGTTCGAGCGGGTGACCCGGTCGGAGCGGGGAGAGATCGTCGAGTTCGTGCACTCGATCTACCGGGGCGACCGGTACCGACTGGTCACCGATTTGACCGCGGTCCCGTCGCCGCACCGGCCGGCACTGGCCGGGATCACGCGCAACGACGGCGCTGGTCAAGACCAACGTGGCGGCGCGTGAGTCCCGCAAAGCCAGGCCACAGCGCAGATCGCGAGAATGTGGTCTTGACATCCAAGGCCAAAGTGTGCGACTCTGCGCGCCGTGGCCAAGTGGTATGCACCAATTAATCGCGGCCGCCGCGCGCCGTTCGAGCAGGCCACCGAGGGAACGGCGAGCGCGGGTCGACCGCTAGAGCCAAGGAGATCGACATGAAAGCACGCATCACTGCCGCAGTCGTTCTCGCGGTCGCACTCGCAGTCGCGGCCTCGACCGCGTCCGGCAGCACACGGCATTCGACGAAAAAGGCCGCGGCGAACGAGGTCGTCGTCTGGGTGATGACCGACGCGGAGAACGGTTGGCCGGGTGCACTCGCAGCCGCGAACAACGCGTTCAAGGCTCAGCACCCCGGCGTCGACGTGAACATCCAGTACCAAAGCTGGGACAGCCTGCTGCAGAAGTTCGACGCGTCGCTCGCCGCGAACAGCGCGCCCGACGTGATCGAGCTTGGGAACACCCAGACCACGAGCTACATGGCCGCAGGTGCGCTCTCTGCGATCAAGGCGGCGAACTACCCGAACTCGAAGACGTGGCTCGGTGGCCTCAAGGCCTCCTGTAGCTACAAGGGCAAGCTCTACTGCGTCCCGTACTACGCGGGAGCACGCGCGGTCATCTACCGCAAGGACATGTACGCAACCGCCGGGGTCAAGAAGATCCCGACCACGTACTCGCAGTTCCTCTCGGCCGGCAGCAAGCTGATGAAGAAGTTCGGCAAGAACCCGAACTTCTCCGCCTTCTACGAGCCGGGCCAGAACTGGTACGTGATGATGACGTTCGTCAAGGACTGGGGCGGCGACATCGCCGCGTTCAAGAACGGCAAGTGGAAGGCCGTCTTCGACTCGCCGAAGGCCGTGCAGGCCCTCACCGCCTACAAGTCGATGGTGCGCAAGTTCTCCCGCGCCTCGAAGACGAACGACGAGGCGCACCCGTACCCGAGCATCCCGTTCGCCAAGAACCGCGCTGCCGCGTTCATCGGCAACGGCTGGGAGTGGCCGTACGTGTTCGACCCGAAGGGCGGCGCAGCGCCGAAGTCGTTCGCGGCCAAGATGGGTGCCTACCCGATGCCGAGCCACATCAAGGGCCGGTTCATGCCGACCTTCCTGGGCGGCTCCGACCTTGCAATCCCGATCTCGGCCCAGCACAAGAGCCTCGGCGCCGACTGGATCAAGGCGTTCACCGGCACCGCCTCGCAGAAGATCATCGCCAAGGCCGGCAACATCGCCAACACGACCACGCTCGCCAACGTGAACAAGAACAATCCGGCGCTCGCGCCATTCGCGAAGGCGGCGAAGTTCAGCTGGTTCATCCCGACGGCCCCGAACTGGGTCAACGTCGAGAAGGGCAACGTGCTCAAGGCCATGGGCACGGCGCTCCTGACCAACAAGGGAAGCGTCAAGTCGGTGGCGCACAAGTACAGCCAGCAGGTAACGAAGATCCTGAACGCCAAGTCGTGACCTGCCCGTCGGGACGCGGGATGCTTCAGCCGTGAGCACCCGCGTCCCGGCCGCCGTCGCCGAGCCCGCCCTCGTGGCCCGGCGGCGGCGGCGCCCCCTCACCGCCGCCGGCTCGTGGAGCGCGCCGTACCTGCTCCTCGTGCCGGCGTCGGTGGTGATCGCCGCCGTGCTGGCGTACCCGCTGTACTTCATGGTGCGCCTCTCGCTGGAGCACTACGGGCTCTTCCAGCTCGTCAGGCACAAGGGCGAGTGGGTCGGCACCGCGAACTTCGCCCAGCTCTTCCACGACCCCGAGTTCTGGCACGTGGTCGCGCGCACGCTCGCGTTCGCGGCGGCAGCGGTCTCGCTGACGATGGTGCTCGGGACGCTGATCGCCCTGCTCCTCGCGGAGCTCGGCTCGAAGATGCGGTTGCTGCTGACGGCCGGGCTGATCTTCGTCTGGGCGACCCCAGTCGTGGTCGCCGTCGACATCTGGCGCTGGATGGTCGACTACGAGTTCGGCGTCCTCAACTGGCTGCTGACCTGGCTCCACATCGGGAACTACAACCACCACGACTGGTTCGTGAACCCGTGGAGCGGCTGGAGCGTGATCACCGCGCTCGTGGTCTGGGGCGCGATCCCGTTCGTCGCGATCACGCTCTTCGCGGGCCTGACCCAGGTGCCGAAGGACCTGGTCGAGGCGGCGTCGGTGGACGGCGCACCTGCCTGGCGGGTCTTCTTCGACGTCACCGTGCCGCTGATGAAGCCCCTGTTCGTGATCCTGATCAGCCTCTCGATCATCTGGGACTTCCAGGCGTTCACCCAGATCTGGGTCATGCTCGACGGTCACCCGGGGCCCGACTACTACGTGATGTCCGTCTACGCGTACCAGAACGCCTTCGGCCAAAGCGAGTACGGGCTCGGCTCGGCGATCTCGCTCGTGACCGTCGGGATCCTGCTCGTCGTCAGCTTCGTCTACATCCGCGAGATGGTGAAGATCGGGGAGCTGTCTTGAGGAGGAGCCGGGGCCGGCAGATCGCGCTGAACGCGATCGCGCTCGGCGTGTTCGCCGTGATGATCTTCCCTGTCTACTGGATGGTCGCGACGGGGTTCAAGCGCGGCCAGGACATCTTTTCCGACCCGCCTGTCTGGTTCCCGTGGCACCCGACGCTCTCGAACTTCACCGACGCGATCCACCACGCCCATTTCTGGGCCTCGGTGAAGAACAGCATCGTGATCGCGGTCGCGGTCGTACTGCTGTCGATGGTGCTGGCGTTTCTGGCGGCTCTTGCGCTCGCCAAGTTCGGCTTTTACGGGCGGCGCGCATTCATCGTCCTGATCATCGGCGTACAGATGATCCCGCTGACCGCGCTGATCATCCCGATCTTTCTCGTGCTCTCGAAGGCCAACCAGGTGGACAAGCTCAGCGGCGTAATCGTCACCTACCTGACCTTCGTCCTGCCGTTCACGATCTGGACGCTGCGCGGGTTCATGCTCGGGGTCCCGAAAGATCTCGAGGAGGCGTCGATGGTGGACGGCACGACTCGCTTCGGAGCGTTCGTGCGCGTGCTTCTGCCGCTCGTGGGACCGGGCCTGGTGGCGACCTCGATCTTCGCCTTCATCCAGGCCTGGAACGAGTTCATCATGGCCTACGTCCTGCTGCACAGCCCCGAGAAGCAGACGCTCACGCTCTGGCTGGCGAACTTCACCACGAGCCACGGCACCGCCTGGGGGCCGCTGATGGCGGGGGCGACACTCACGGCTCTGCCGGTGGTGATCTTCTTCGTCCTCGTCCAGCGCAAGATTGCGTTCGGGCTGACGGCCGGCGCGGTTCGCGGATGAGCCCAGGCGGGCTCGCGCCCGCGGCCTCGGCCTGCGTCTTCCCGGGCTTCCTCGGCCTCGAGCCGCCGGACTGGCTCCGGCGAGAGCTCGCGAACGGGATCGGCGGGGTCGTGCTGTTTGCGCGCAACGTGAGCGACCCGGAGCAGGTCTCGGCGCTGGTCTCCTCGCTGCGGGCCGAGAAGCCGGATCTCCTGATCGCGGTCGACGAGGAGGGCGGCGACGTGACCCGGCTCGAGTCCGGGACCGGGAGCTCGTTCCCGGGGAACCTTGCGCTCGGGGCTGTGGACGACGTCGAGCTGACCCGGCGCGTGGCGGCGGCGATCGGCGGCGAGCTAGCGGCTGCCGGCATCAACCTCGATCTCGCGCCCGTCGCGGACGTGGTCGTCGACCCGGCCAACCCGATCGTGGGCGTCCGCTCCTTCGGCTCCGATCCCGAGCTGGTCGCGCGGCACGTGGCCGCCTTCGTGACCGGCCTCCAGAGCGTCGGCGTTGCCGCGTGTGCGAAGCACTATCCGGGTCACGGCGAGACCCCGGCCGATTCCCATCTGGAGCTGTCGACGGCCGAGGCCGACCGCGAGACGCTGCTTCGGCGCGCGCTTCCGCCGTTTCGCGCGGCCGTCGAGGCCGGCGTCCGCGCCGTGATGACCGCGCACATCCGATTTCCCGCGCTGGCCGACGAGCCCGCGACGCTGAGCCCGGAGCTGCTCGACCTGCTCCGTTCCGAGCTCGGGTTCCGGGGGCTCGTGATCACCGACGCGCTCGAGATGCGCGCGATCAGCCGCACCTCCGGGATCGCGGCAGGCGGCGTGCGTGCGCTCGCCGCCGGCGCCGACGCGCTCTGCGTCGGTGCCGACCACGAGCCGGCCGAGGTCGAGGGCCTGCGAACCGCGGTCGCCGAGGCAGTGGGGGACGGGAGCCTCGCCGAGCAGCGCGTCCTCGAGGCCGCCGAGCGGGTCCGCGAGACGGCCGCGTGGGCCTCGTCGCCGAGGTCGCATCACGACCGCGCGGCCGGGGCAGAGGCCGCGCGGCGCGCGCTCCGCGTGGAGGGCGACCCGTCGCTCATCGGAGAGCCCGTCGTGGTCGAGCTCTGGCCGGAGCCGACGATCGCGGCAGGCGAGGCGCACCACGCGCTCGGAGAGCTTCTCGGGGCGGAGACGATCAGCGTGCGGAAGGGAGAGTCGCTGCCGCCGCTCGAGAGCACCCGGCCACTCGTCGTCGTCCTGCGCGACGCCCACCGCCACCCGTGGCAGCGCGAGCTCGCGGTACCCGGCTCGGTCGTGGTGGAGACGGGCCTGCCCGAATGGCGGCCCCCGGATGCGCGAGCCTTCGTGGCCACGTACGGCGCCGGCCGGGCAAACCTCCAGGCCGCGGCCGAGCTTCTTTCCGGGGCCTGAGCGCGCGTTTCAGGCAACGTGCGGCCGTGGAGCCGCGGAGCCACTCCGACCATTTGTGCTCCAGTGAACGAACTCAGAGATTGTTCACTGGAGCACAAGAACGTGGGACGCCGGCCGTCGGCACGGTCCTCGGGAGGGGCAACCTCGCGCGCTGGCTCAGCGAGCGGGACGGGCCGCTCGCGCAGCTCACGGACTTCCGCGCGCTCACGTTGGCGTTGTAGATGCCGCTTCTGCGCCTGCCGGAGCCGTTCGACTTCGACCTCTCCACCGAGCGCCATCAGTCGTTCGGCCCCGACCTGGCGAATCTCTGGGTCGACGGCGCGCTGCACCGGGTCGTCGGCCCGCGCGAGGTTCGGATCGAGGCAGCGCCCGGCGGCGTGCGCGTCGAGCCGCTCGACGCCGAGATCCGGCCGGTGGTGCGCAAGCTGCTCGGGGTCGAGTTTGAGCTCGAGCCGTTCTACGCGTGGGCCCGCAAGGACCCGGTGCTGAAGCGCCTCACCCGAACGCTCGCAGGCTTCCGGCCGCCGCTCTCGCCCGACCCCTTCGAGAGCCTCGTCACCTCGATCACGGCGCAGCAGGTCTCGCTGCACGCGGCGTTCGCGATCCGGAACCGGCTCATCCAGCGCTTCGGCCGGCGGGTCGGCGCCGCCTACGCGTTTCCGACCGCGAAGCGCCTGCGACGGGCGAGCCACGAGGATCTAGTCGCGCTCGGCTTCTCCAACCGCAAGGCCGAGTACGTGCTCGGCCTTGCCACAGAGCCGGTCGACCTTCACGAGCTCGCCGGGCTTCCCGACGAGGAGGTGAAGGCGCGCCTCGTCACCGTCCGGGGGCTCGGGGAGTGGACCGCGGACTGGTTCCTCGCACGGCACCTCGCGCGCCCGCGGGCCTGGCCGGCGGGCGACCTTGCTCTGCGGAAGGCGGTGCTCGCCTTCTACCCGGAGGCCGGGGACATCCGCGAGTTCGGAGCGCGCTTCGACCCGTTCCAGAACCTGACGGCGCACTACCTCCTGACAGGGTCTAGGGTGCGCTGATCGTGTGTCTTCTCGGGCGGGTGTGCGCCTATGGCTGAAGTGGTCGAGACAAACGACCTCACCGACCCCTCACAGGACGGCTGGGCCCTGGATTACCGGATCCGCCGCGAAGACGGCGAAGAGCTCCACGCCGAGGTTCGCTGCTGGAAAAAGGCTCACGTTGCGGCCGAGCGGTCGGCAAACACCGACGCGCTCGCGGCGATCGCGGACCGAGGCGCGGTCGCCGTCCTGGAGTACGCGGAGCTGGTGGAGTCGCCGGCGACACACGGCGCGGTGCTGATCTCGATCTGGTTCGACCCGGCCGACGACGGCAATCTGCGGCGTCGCGTCAGCTACGAGCGCAGTCCTGGGTAGCCTCGAGCGGGAGCGAAACCTCCTCCGCTAGCCTGCTAGCCCGCATGGCTCCAAGCGTTCGCGAAGCGCAGTCCTCCGACGAGCCGGTCCTCCTCGACCTGCTCGGCGCGATCTTCGAGGAGAACTGGGATCGCCCGTGGCCGCCGCCGGAGGTCACGCCCGCCTCCTTCCAGGGCAAGCTCGTGCTCCTGGCCGAGGACGAAGGCGAGGCGGTCGGCTTCGCGTTCGGGGACGTCTTCCCGAACGGGTTCGCGCACGTGAACATCGTCTACGTCCGTCCCGAGCGGCGCCGCGAGGGGATCACCAAGGCGCTCCTGGGGGAGTTTGCCGCGCGAGCGCGCGAGGGTGGCGCGGAGCACGTGACGCTCGACGTCGCGACGAAGAACGAGGTTGGCAAGAGGGTCTGGCAGCGACTCGGCTTCACCGAGTGGGCCCAGCGGCTGACCGTCCCGATCGAGACGCTGGAGCGCCGCGTCGGTGAGGAGGAAGAGGGCGAGTCGTTCGCATCCGTCCACGTGCAGACCGACGACTCCGACGCGGTTCAGGCCGCGATGGACAAGTACCTGCCGCGGTTCGGAGGGACCGACGAGCCTCGCGTGAGCGAACCGCGGAACGGGTGGGTCGCGGTCCACAACGAGCTGCTCGACCGCGACCGGAAGGCGCGCGAGCGCATCGCCTCCGAGCTCTCCAACGCAACCGCCGCCGTGGTCTGCGCGATCGCCCTCGAGGACGGCGCAGTCGTGCGCTACGCGCTCTTCGAGCGCGGCAGCATCGTGGACGAGTACGAGTCAGTGCCCGAGTTCCACGGCCCGCTCCCGCCCGGCGATGTCGTCGCCCTCGGCGCCAACCCGACAGTCGTCGCGCGCCTCACCGGCGCCGACCCGGCCCGCGTCCGCGCAGTCGCTCGCACCGCCTCCAGTCCCGACGAGCTGCCCCGTGCCCCGGAGCTTTTCGACGAGCTCGCCGAGATCCTCGGCCTCGAGGGCGCTGGGCGTGGGTAATCTCGCGGGGTGACCACCCTCTACACCGCCGAGCGCTGCCCGTATGCGGCTCGCGCGCGGATCACCCTCGCCGAGAAGGGACTCGACTACGACGCAGTCGAGATCGACCTCGGCGACCGGCCGGCCTGGCTCTACGAGAAGAACCCGCTCGGGCGCGTGCCCGTCTACGAGGAGGACGGCGGCTTCGTCCTGCCCGAGTCCGAGGTGATCATGGAGTACCTCGAAGAGCGCTACCCCGAGCCGCCGCTGTGGCCTGCCGACCCGGCCGAGCGTGCGCTGGGCCGGCTCTGGATCCAGCGGTTCGACGACCGCCTCGGCGACGCGTACTACGCGGTGCGGCGCGAGGTCGAAGGGGCGCGCGAGGAGCTCGATGCGAAGCTCGCCGAGGCTCGACCGGGTGCTCGAGGGCCAGCCGTACCTCACCGGGCGGGAATACGGCCTCGCGGACATCGGCTACGTGCCGTGGCTGCTGCGGGCGACCGAGCGGCTCGACGTCCACCTGGATCCGTTCCAGGCCCTCGCGGACTGGCTCGAGCGCCTCGCCGCACGGCCCGCCGTCGCCGCCGAGCGAGAGCTCGTCGCGGCTGCATGAGCGGGCTGCCTCCGCTCGTCGACGCCGGCTGGGTACAGGAACACCTGGGCGAGCCCGACCTCGTCCTGGGCGACGTGCGTGGGCCGAACGCCCACGGCCGCGGGCACCTGCCGGGCTCGATCCCGCTCGTGCTCGGCTCGCCGCCGCCGCTGGCCGATCGCGAGATCGTCCGCGAGTTCGCGGTCGAGGTGCAGCGGCGGCTCGGCCGCCACGGCGTCACCGGCTCGGAACGCCTCGTCCTGTACGACCGCGGCGACTGCGTCGGAGCAGCGGCCTCCGCTCAGGCGGCTCTCCTCGCGGGGCACCCGCAGGTCGCCGTGCTCGCCGGAGGAGTCGCGGGCTGGCCGGGCGAGCTCGAGACCGGCGCGACCGAGCTGGAGAAGACGAAGCCGAGCCTCGAGCCGCGCCTCGAGGCGGTGCCCACCTGGGAGGAGCTGAGGGACCGGCTCGAAGACCCGGCTCTCACGATCCTCGACGTCCGCTCCGCCGACGAGTACTCGGGTCGCGGCGGCTACCCGTGCGACCCGCGCCAGGCCCACATCCCGGGGGCGCGCCAGCTCGAGGCCGAGCGCCTCTTCGCCGCGCCCGGCCGCCCGCACGAGCCCTGGGCGGTGCGGGAGCTCGTCGGGCTGCCCGAGGGCGCCGAGATCGTGGCCTACTGCCACTCGGGCTCGCGCTCGGCCCTCGCCGCGCTGGCCCTGCGGGCCGCCGGCTACGACGCCCGCAACTACCCGGGCTCGTGGCACGAGTGGTCGCGCCACGAGGACCTGCCGGCGGAGCGGTGAGCGGGGCCTCCGCGCGAAGGCCCCGCTCGACCACGAAGAGCTAGCGCTTCTTTCTCGGCTTGGTCGCCTTGACCTGGTTGCTCGTCACCGCGGCGAGGTCCTCGCCGATGCACTTGATCGGAAGGCCGGAGGGCGAAGAGCCGACACACGGGGTGCCGTAGTTCTCGAACCGCGCCTGGAAGAACGTCGAGAACTTCACCGAGGGACGGGAGAGGGAGTACTTCCCGTTCGCGGGCAGCTTGGAGGTTTTCGCCACCGGAGGCTTGCCGTTGCCGAGGGAGGTGGCGTTCGGCGCCGGCTGGCCCTTCCGGCCGGCGTACAGGCTGATCTTGATCCCCTTCGCGCTGAGGCCGTTCACCGACAGCTTGCCGACGAGCTTGATTCCCTTCTTCGTCTTGGCCTTAGCCAGCGTCAGCGACGACGGGAGGCCGACGTACGTCCGCCACTCGACGGTTCCGAGCGCGTTCGGCGTGCCCTTGCCCGGCGTGTAGGGGGTGAAGATCCCAGCCCACTGATATTGCCCGCGGGGTCCGTTCTTGAAGACACCCTGGATGGTGAAGTCGGCCGCGACCAGCTTCGCCCCGAACGGTGCCCGCCCCGGCGTCCCCGACGGGACGTCGGGCGGAGACAGGCAGACATCAAGTGTGACCAATGACACCTTCTTGTTCACGAACACCGGGATCGAGATCGTCTGCCCCTGAAGCTTCGTGTTGAGGATCCACGTCGCCTGGTTGGTCACCCCCGGCGTGCAACGCGCCGCGGCGGCCTGGAGGGCGGGATCGGCTGGGTTGGCGACCAGCACGTTCCCGACGAGCGGGAACGGCGCGTTGCCCAGGTCGATGAGGTTCGCGATTGCCACGACTCGCCCGATTTTTGTCCCAGGAGCCGCGCTCAGGTTGGCCCCGTAGCCGGCCGGCGAGAAGATCGTCAGCTTCGCGGTCGGGTCGTCTGTGTCTCCCGTTGCGATGAGCACGTCTGCTGTGATCGCGGCGCCGGGCCGGTAACTCGACTGCTCGATCGTCAACGACGCTTTGTAGGCGGCGAGCGCCGGTGCGGCAAGCGCGACCCCGAGGAAGCTGGCGCACGCCAGCACTGCCAAGCGCAATGAAATCTTCATAACCCCTTCTTTCTAGGAGAGACCCCCTGGTGCCACGGTTGAGACGACGGTTTCACCGGAATAGTTAACACGCAAACGCGCGCAAATAGCTGCCGGGCGTCACCTCGACACCGGGGTACGCAGGACCGGTAACCCGAGGCGCACGGGGCCCAGTGTGATCCGGGCCACGGCCGGCATCGGCAGGTTCAGATAGAGCAGGTTCCCCGGGCTCTGGGCCAGTGAGCTCGAGGCGAGGGTCAGCTGCAGCCGCGAGCCTCGCGGGACCAGCGTCGCCACGTCGATCAGGTTGATCGTCAGCTTCCGCTGCCCGGAGAGCCCTGTCGTGTTGATGCCGCCCTCGCTGAGCACGACCTCCGGCTTCCTCCGCGGCTTCGCCGTCAGCACCGCGACGACCCTCGACCAGCCGCCGCGGAGCCGCACAGTGAGCTTCACCTGCGGCGGGCCGAAGAGCTCGACGCTCGAGGCCAGCGGGCCGCTCGTGCGCTGGGCCCGGCCGGTCCCGGTGACCGAGTCCGTGCCTCCAAGCCTGACCGTCAGCCCGCGCGTCGGCGGCAGCGACGCGTAGGCGCGGATCTTCCCGCGCCACGGGCTCGGTGCCAGCGAGACCTGTGCGAAGCCGACCGGCGTCCCGATCAGGTAGCGCGTGAACCAGCGCAGGCCCAGCGAGACGACCTGTCCGATGTCGGGGCCGGGGAAGTGCGAGGGCGCGTGCCCGAAGTCGCCCACGTAGAGGCGCTTCGGGCCGTTCAGCAGCCGGTAGCCGGCCTTGGCCTGCGTGACGTCGAAGGCGAAGTCGCGGCGGCCCTGGAACATGAAGACCGGCGTCTTCACCTTCGCCAGCAGCGGCCGGCTCGAGCGCACGTCGGCCCAGGCGTGCAGGGCGGGGAGGTTCGTGCTGGCGAGCGCGTCGTTGCGGATCGCGAGCACTGAGGGATCCAGGCGGTTCTCCGGGACCGAGGTCAGGAATTGAAGGAGCGCACCGGATTTCGACAGCCCCTGCGGGATGAGCGCGCTGTAGAGGTCGGTCCAGGTCTCGACGGTTTCCACCGCCGCCCACGGCACGCCCTGGACCAGCGAGCGCAGGACCGCGCCGCCGCCGAGCGAGATTCCCCAGGCGCCGATGTGGCTCCGGTCGATCTCGGGTCTCGCGGCGAGCCAGTCGAAGATCTCGCGCACGTCGGCGATCTCCCTGGGCCCGTCGATCGAGACGAGGCCGCCGGACTGCCCGTGACCGCGCTCGTCGAAGGTGAGCACTGCCAACGAGCCTGCGAAAGCCTGCGCCAGGAAGTCGAGGTCCTGCCTCTTGCCGCCGAGCCCGTGCAGTGCGACGACGGTCGGGTAGCCGGCAGGCGGGGGAGCCGCGCTCGGCTCGTAGAGTGTCGCCGCGAGCTGGACGCCGTCGTCCATGCGCAGCGACAGGTCCTGCTTCGTGAACGCGGACGCGCGTCCCGCCGCGGCAAGCGCGATCAGCGAGACGAATACGACGAGAAAGACCCTACGACCCAACCACGAAAGGGTAGAGAAGCCCGTGGCTTTCTACAATCGGCCCGTGGATCCTCGGCCCGTCGGCGTGTTCGACTCGGGCGTGGGCGGCCTGACCGTCCTGCACGAGTGCCTCGTGACGATGCCGCACGAGGACTTCGTCTACCTCGGCGACCACGCGCGGCTGCCGTACGGGCCGCGCCCGCTGGAGGAGATCAGCCGCTTCGCGCGCGAGATCGCCACCTACCTCGAGGGCGAGGGCGTGAAGCTCCTTCTGGTCGCCTGCAACGCGGCCACCTCCGCCGCGCTGCCGCAGCTCCAGGAGGAGCTGACGGTGCCGGTGGTCGGCGTGATCACGCCCGAGGCCCATGCCGCGGTGCAGGCGACGCGCAACCGGCGGATCGGGCTGATGGCGACCGAGGCCACGGTCGAGGCCGGCCGCTACGCGCAGCTCGTGCGCGCGCTGGACGCGGGCGCGGAGCTCGTTCCGGTGGCCTGCCCGCGGCTCGTGCCGCTGATCGAGAGCGACGAGCCGTTCGGCGCCGCGACCACCGAGGCCGTGCGCGAGTACGCCGAGCCGCTGAAGGCCGCCGAGGTCGACACCGTCATCCTCGGCTGCACGCACTACCCGCTCATCCGGCCGATCTTCCAGCGCGTCTTCGGGCGCGGCGTGACGCTCGTCTTCTCCGCGGAGGAGACCGCCCGCGAGGTGGCCGAGACGCTTGCGCGCAAGGGCTTCGAGAACGGCGAGCGCCGCGAGGGCACCTATCGATTCCTGACCACCGGCGACCCGGAGCTCTTCCGTGCGCTCGGCGAGCGCTTCCTGCAGCTCCCGCTGGGCGAGGTCGAGCACGTCGCGGTCTCAGACCTCGAGGCGGCCCCGGCGTGAGCCGGCAGGACTCTCGTCGACGCGACCAGCTTCGGCCCCTGGAGCTCGTCGTCGACTACCTCGAGCAGCCGCTCGGCTCGGTCCTCTACTCGCAGGGGAAGACCCGCGTCCTCTGCACTGCCTCGCTGGACGAGCACATCCCGCGCTGGCTGCGCGACTCCGGCCGCGGCTGGCTGACGGCCGAGTACTCCATGCTTCCGGCCTCGACCGGCGAGCGGACGGCGCGCGAGGCGAGCTCGGGCAAGCAGAAGGGCCGAACGGTCGAGATCCAGCGGTTGATCGGCCGGGCCCTCCGTGCGGTGACCGACCTCGAGGCGCTCGGCGAGCGGACGCTCTGGGTCGACTGCGACGTCCTGCAGGCCGACGGAGGCACCCGCTGCGCTGCCATCTCGGGCTCCTACGTGGCAGCCGCCCGGGCCCTCGGCAAGGCGGGGCTCTCGCGCGCGCTGCGCGACTCGGTCGCCGCCGTCTCCGTCGGGATCGTCGACGGCGAGCTCCTGCTCGACCTCGACTACGAGGAGGACTCGAGCGCCGAGGTCGACGTCAACGTGGTGAGAACGGGTTCGGGGCTGCTGGTCGAGGTGCAGGCGACCGCGGAGCGGGCGCCGTTCGACCGCGACGGCCTCGACGCGCTGCTCGACCTGGCCGAGTCCGGGATCGCCACGATCAAGCAGGCGCAGGAGGACGCGTTCGATGCTGCTCCTTGAGGTGGCGTCCCTCGGCTGGGGCTGGACCGACTGAACGTACGGCTCTGCTCCCAGAATTCCGGCAAGCTGCGGGAGCTCGCAGTGCTCCTCCCGGACTGGGAGCTCGAGCCGCTGGACGCGGACGACTACCCCGAGGAGGGCAGCGACAGCTATTACGAGAACGCCCGCGGCAAGGCGCTCTATGGGCGTCGGGTCGGCCCGGCCGATGCCTCGATGCTGGGCGAGGACTCGGGCCTCGAGGTGGAGGCGCTCGGCGGTGCCCCCGGGATCCGCTCAGCGCGCTACGCGCCCGCCGCCACAGAGGCCAACGAGCGGCTGCTCGGAGACCTGCGCGGAGTGGAGGGCGACGCGCGCCGGGCGCGCTACGTGTGCGAGCTCGTGTTGATCGGCCCCGACGGCGAGGAGCGTCGCGGCACGGGAGTCCTCGAGGGCCGCATCGCGGACGAGTCACGCGGCACGGCCGGCTTCGGCTACGACCCGGTCTTCGTCCCGGCGGGGGAGGAGCGGACGGTGGGCGAGCTCGGCGACGACTGGAAGTCACGCAACTCGCACCGCGCGAGAGCGGCCCGCGCGCTGCGAGACGCCTAGGCCAGGCCCGGTGCCTCCTCCGGGGCTCCGCGCCGCCGGCGCACCGCGACCCACCAGTTCACCTCGGCTCCGAACACGATCGAGTTCGCCATCACGTAGAGCCAGACGAGCAGCAGGACCGGCCCGCCGAAGGCTTTCAGCGCGAGCACGTTGGTCGAGTAGCGCACGTACAGCGGGAGCACCTGGAAGGTCGCCTCGAGCATCACAGCCGCGATCACGGCCCCGGGGAGCACGTCGCGGAGCGAGAGCTCGACGTTCGTCAGCAGGTAGTAGACGGAGATGAGGAAGGCAAGCGCCCCGAGCAGCGAGACGCTCACCGAGAGGGTGTACGCGACGTACGGGTCGCCTGCGATGCCGGACGCGTAGCGCTTGAGCAGCTCGAAGCCGACCGATCCGGCCAGCAGGGCCACGAAGAGCGTTACGAGCGAGAGGAGGAGCAGCGAGACCGCGAGCAGCTTCCCGCGCAGGAACGACCGATTCGGCTTCCCGTAGACGATGTTGAACGCCGACTCGAGCACGCTGAAGAGCGAGAGCGAGGACCAGAGCAGCGCGGCGCCGCCGATGATCCCGAGCGCGGTCGAGTGGCTCTGGATCCCGCGAATCGTGTGGACGATGCTCGAGACCGAACTGCCCGGGAAAGCCTTCTTGAGCTCCGTCACGAGGTAGCTCGACTCGTCGGGCCGCCCGGCCAGCGTAAGCAGCGAGATCGTGAGGAAGAGCAGCGGCACGAACGACAGCAACGCGAAGTAGGCGATCATTGCTGCGAGGTGGGGGCCCCGGTCGGCGAAGAACTTCCCCAGCGGCGAGGGCATGGCCGGGAGTATGGGCTGTGTTAGCGTCAGACCCGATGACGACGGCACAGGCACTTGCCGACCTGACCGAGATCTCGAGCCAGATCGAGAGCGCCGTGGTCTTCGACCGCGAGGGGACCGTGCTCGCCTCGACCGTGGACGACGAGCGCGGCGGGCGACTGGCCTCGAGCGCGCTCGAGCTGTTGCGGGCGGCCGAGGAGAAGGGCGCGGCCGAGAACGGGGTCGTGCAGCTCGATGTCGCCCTCCGGGACGGCAGCGTCTTCGTCGTCCGCGACGGCGACCGCGTGATCGCGGCGACCACCGCCGCCGAGCCGACCGCGGGCCTCGTCTTCTACGACCTCAAGAGCTGTCTGCGCAGCTTCGGCCAGGAGGAGCCGGAGAAGCCCAAGCCCAAGGCGAGGCGCGCTCCGGCCAAGCGAACAACGACCGCCAGGAAGAAGGATGCGGAGTCGTAGCTTCCTGACCGGGTTCCTGCTCGCCGCCGGCTCGGCGGCCGGCACCGTTCTCTACCGCCGCCGCGCCGCGCGCCGCCGCGAGCGCGTCCAGCTCTACTTCGCCGACGGCTCGATGGTCTCGCTCACGGAGGGCTCTCCCGAGGCGGAGCGCCTGCTCGGCCACGCGCGCGAGCTGCTCGCCGCCGCACGCGCGTAGTGGACCGGGAAGAGCTCGGCGCCGCGCTCCGCGAGCACGCCTATCTGGAAGGCGACTTCGTCCTGCGCTCCGGACGCCGCTCGCGCTACTACCTCGACAAGTACCGCTTCGAGACCCGCCCGGACCTGCTCGGGCCCCTCGGCAGCCTGATCGCGGAGGCGGTGCGGGAGTTCGAGCCCGACGCGTCGCGCCTGGCCGGCCCGGAGCTCGGCGCCGTCGCCCTCGCGGCCGCGGCCTCGCTCTCGTCCGGGCTGCCCTTCCTGATCGTCCGCAAGGAGGCGAAGGGCTACGGCACCGCTAACCGGCTCGAGGGAGTCGCCGAGGAGGGCGAGCGCGTCTGCCTCGTGGAGGACGTCGTCACCTCTGGGGGTGCTGCAATCGAGGCGATCGAGGCGCTCCGGGAGGCCGGGCTGAGGGTCGAGACGGCCGTCTGTGTCGTGGATCGGGAGGAGGGCGGAGCCGGCGAGCTGGCCCGTGCAGGGGTACGGCTGCGGCCCCTCTTCCGTGCGTCCGAGCTCCTCGGGACTTCAAAAAGTGCAGCAAAACCGCATGGTTGAGCGGAATGAGCATCCCTGTTAGGGTCAGAGCCGTGTTTCCACACCTAGCACCGGGAAGAGAGGAGCGATAGTGACGAAGCAAGAGTTCGTTGATCGCGTGGCCCAGCGAGCGAATCTGTCGAGGCGCGAGGCCGCCGAAGCGGTCGATGCCGTGCTCGATTCGATCACCGACACGCTGAAGGGCGGCGGCGAGGTCAACTTCACCGGCTTCGGGAAGTTCTCGACACAGCACCGCAAGGAGCGGCAGGGCGTCAACCCGCGGAACCCGACCCAGAAGGTGACGATCCCGGCTGCGACCGTGCCGAAGTTCTCGGCCGGCAGCACGTTGAAGCAGGCCGTCAAGAGCGGCGGAGGCGGCGGCGGCTTCTAGCCGACCCCTCAGGAGGATTGAGCCGGAGGGCCGCGTGAGCGGCCCTCCGGCGTTGTGAGCCGCACCGGGCGCTAGCCTCTCTCGCGTGAGCGCTGAGCCGGCAGTTGCCGCCGCCCTGTTCGCCGATCGGCTGGCGGAGACGGTCGAGCGAAAGCGGTCGCAGCTCCTCGTGGGCCTCGACCCGCGGCCAGACCTGCTGCCCGTCGAGCTGGCCGGGGACGCTCACCTCTCCCGCGCGGCCGCCGCAGAGGCCTGCGGGCGCTTCTGTCGAGGGATCCTCGACGCTGTCGCCCCGCACGTCGTCGGCGTCAAGCCGCAGCTCGCCTTCTTCGAGGCGCTGGGGGCCGACGGGCTTCGGGCGTTCGAGGACGTGTGCGCCTACGCGCGGTCGGCCGGGCTGATCGTGCTGGCCGACGGCAAGCGCGCCGACATCGGCTCGACCTCGCGCGCGTACGCCCACGCGTATCTCGAGCCCCACGGCGACCGCCCGGCGCTCGCCGACGCGTTGACCGTGAACCCCTACCTCGGTCGGGACTCGCTCGAGCCCTTCCTCGCCGTCTGCCGGCGAGGCGGCGCGGGCATCTTCTGCCTCGTCAAGACCTCGAACGAGGGCGGCGCCGACGTCCAGGACCTCGTCCTCTCCGACGGGCGGCCCCTCTGGCAGCAGGTCGCCCGCTTCGTGCACGAGCTCGGCGAGGAGCTCGTGGGCGAGCGCGGGCTCTCGAGCGTCGGCGCGGTCGTCGGGGCGACCCACCCGCGCGCCGTGGCCGAGGCGCGCCGGCTGCTGCCGCGATCGATCCTGCTCCTTCCGGGCGTGGGCGCGCAGGGCGCCACCCCGGCCGACCTCGCCCGCGCCTTCACGAGCGGTCCGGCGAGCGCGCTGGTCAACGCCTCGCGCAGCGTCATCTACGCCTTCCGGCAAGGCAACGAGGACTGGAGGAGCGCCGCGGGCCTGGAGGCGGCGAGGCTCCGCCGCGAGGTCTGGGCCGTCTCGGGCTGGTAGCCGTTGTCGCGAGGCTGGCGGGGGCAGCTGAAACGCTACGGCGCGCCCACCGCGTTCCTGGCGGCGGTCACGATCGCGGTGCTCCTCGTGCGCTCCGGGCTGCAGACAACATCGTCGCCCGGCACGACCCCCGTCGCGACCACTCGTTCGAGCACGCCGCCGACGACGACGGTGGTGAGGCGCCCGCGCTTCTACCGCGTGCGCTTCGGCGAGACCCTCAGCGACGTCGCGATCCGCTTCGACACCACCGTCGAGGATCTCCTCGCCCTCAACCCGGGGATCGAGCCGACGAGCCTCGAGGTGGGCCAGCGAGTCCGCATCAAGTGAACGAGGAGCGCTAGTACAATCGCTGGTCCGTGAGACGCCTGGTCGTCGCCGCCGCGGCCCTCGCGTTCGCGGCTCCTTGCCTGGGGGCCCCACCGCAAGTCAGCGGGCGCTCCTACGTCGTCGAGAACGGCGTCACCGGCGAGGTCCTGCTCGCCCGCAACGCTCGGCAGCGCGTCCCGATCGCAAGCATCACGAAGCTGATGACGGTGCTCCTGACGCTCGAGCACACGCGACCGAACGAGGTCGTCACCGTCAGCCCGGAGGCGGCGGAGGTGGGCGAGTCGAGCGCCGACCTGAACCCCGGGGATCGCCTGACGGTGCGCGAGCTCCTGGAGGCCGCGCTGATCCAGAGCGCCAACGACGCGGCAGACGCGCTCGCCATCTACGTGGGCCACGGAAGCGAGTCGCGCTTCGTGGCGATGATGAACGCGCGGGCCCGTCAGCTCGGGCTGCGCGACACCCACTTCGTCAGGCCGGACGGGCTCGACGCGCCCGGGCATGTCTCCAGCGCACGCGACGTGACCTTCCTCGCGCGCGTGTTGATGCACCGGCCGCTCGTGCGCCAGATCGTGCGGATGCGCGGAGCCGACATCTCCGGCGGGCGCAGCCTGCACACCTGGAACGACCTCCTCTACAGCTACCCGGGGATCTTCGGCGTCAAGACGGGACACACCTCGGCGGCCGGCTGGTCGCAGGTCGCCGCGGCGCGCCGGCGCGGGGTGACGATCTACGGGACCCTCCTCGGCAGCCCCGACCGGGACACGCGCGACGCCGACCTGGTGAAGCTCCTGGACTGGGGCTTCTCGCGCTACCGGCCGGCGGCGGTGGTCGTCCGCGGCCGGCCCTACGCGCGTGCCGCCCTCGGCTACGGCCGGGACCCCCTCGAGCTCGTCGCGTCGCGATCGCTCACGCCGTCGGTTCGCATCGATCACCCACTGGTCCTCCGGGTCGTGGCCGCGACTGCCGCCGGCCTGCCCGTGCACCGCGGCCAGCCCCTGGGCGCGGTCCTCGTGTACCAGCAGGGGCACCTGATCGGCGGCGTCCCGCTGGTCGCCGGGCGGTCCGTCGGGCGCCCGGGCGTCGCAGGCCGCGCCGCCTGGTACGCGGGGCGTACCCTGCACCACATGGGCGGCTGGTTTTCGTGAGCCTCCCAGCGACATTGGACGGTCGCTGGCGGGCTGCAAAGCGACGTCACGCGGCGTCCTCAGTCGCCCCTGTGCTACCAGCACAGGGGCTCCCTGCGTCCTTGCCTGACGTGCTTTTCGCGCGCCAGCAACGCGGCAATGTCACTGGAAGGCCCACGTGATCGTCACCGTCACCATGAACGCGGCGATCGACCGGACGCTGACGGTCCCGAACTTCCAGCGAGGCCAGCGGCACCGCGCGAGCCAGGGGCTGACGCTGGCCGGCGGCAAGGGGATCAACATCGCGCGCGCCCTGAAGGGCTTCGGCGTCCCGGTCGTCGCCACCGGGCTGGCGGGAGGACGCACGGGCACCCGCATCGTCGAGGAGCTGACGAGCGAGGCGATCCTGAACGACTTCGTCCGGATCGACGACGAGTCGCGCACGTCGACCGCGATCGTCGATCCGACCGGCTCGAGCTACACCGAGGTGAACGAGTGGGGCCCGCAGGTGCAGCCCGAGGAGCTCGAGACGCTGCTCGAGAAGCTCGCGTACCTCTCGCGTGGCGCCGACTACGTCGTGTTCGCCGGCTCGCTGCCGCGCGCCATCGACGACGGCTTCTACGCCGAGGCCGTGCGCGAGCTCAACCGCCGCGGCGCGCAGACCGTGCTCGACTCCGAAGGCGAGCCCCTGCGGCTCGGCGCGCAGGCCGAGCCGCTGCTCGTCTCCCCGAACGAGCGCGAGGCCGAGCAGCTCGTCGGCCAGGAGTTCCACGACGACGACGACTTCCTGGTCGGGCTCGAGACGATTGCCGAGCTCGGCGCGCGCAACGTCCTGATCACCCGTGAGTCGGGCTGCTGGGCGCTCCTTCGCTCCGAGCGCGAGACGAGCCGTTTCCGGGCGCTTGCCCCTCGGGTCGACCCGGTCTCGGCGGTCGGCTCGGGCGACGTCCTGCTGGCCGGCTTCATCGCGGCGAGGCTCGACGGCCGCACCGACGAGGAGGCTCTTCGGAGCGCCGTCGCGGCGGGAGCGGCCTCGACGCTCGAGCTCGGCGCCGGGCGCTTCGAGCCCCGCGAGGCCGGACGGCTGGTGGGAAGCGTCGAAGTCGCCCAGCTGGAGCCGGTAGGCGGGGAGGGCTGAGCGCGTTAAAGGCGGCCTAGCCGGACGCCGATACCGGGTGGGCGATGGATCGCCAGCGCCTGCCCGTGGTGCTGTCTGCGGCGGCTCTCGTCATTGCCGTCCTCGGCGCCACCCCCCATAGCTTCGCGGCCCTGCGAGGTGTGACCAAGGTTGCCCTCTTCGCGAAGAATGCCGGCAAGGTGGGCGGCATCGCGGCCTCGAAGAAGCCGAAGCGGGGCAAGCTGCTGGCTCTCGGCAAGAACGGCAAGTTCCCTGCCTCCGTGTTCCCGGCCGCCGTGAAAGGGCCGCCCGGCGTGGAGGGCCCCCGTGGGCCCGCCGGCCCAGCCGGGCCGCAGGGCGCGCAGGGCATCCAGGGCCTTAAGGGGCTCAAGGGCTCGACCGGGCCTCCGGGCCCCGCCGGAACCGCAGGGCCGCCAGGGCCGCTCGGCCCTCCTGGTGGCGCCGCGCTGCTCAACCTCGGGCGAGCCGGTCTCGCGAAGATGACCCTCAGCGCGGGCGGCGCTCACTCCTCGACGACGGCAGGCGCGGACGGATACCCGCTCGTGGCGGTCTTCGACGCGAGCAACAACGACCTCAAGGTCGTCCACTGCAACGACTCGACGTGCTCCACCTCGACGAGCACTCCCGTCGACTCCGCGGGCACCGTGGGGCACTACCCGTCCGTCACCGTCGGGTCGGACGGCCTCGGGCTCGTCAGCTACCTCGACACCACCAACGGCAACCTGAAGACCGCCCACTGCTCCAATCTGGCCTGCACCGCGTTCACCACCGCGACGATCGTCTCCAGCGGGGCCGTCGCCGACGATGCCACCTCGGCGGCCGTCGGGACGGACGGGCTCGGTCTCGTGAGCTACGTCGACGGGGGCAGCCTCAAGGTGGCCCACTGCGCGAACCTCGCCTGCTCGAGCGCGAGCGCGAACACGATCGACGCCACCGCGGTGGCCTATTCGTCGCTCGCGATCGGCGCCGACGGCCTTCCTCTCGTGAGCTACCTGGACAACGCGAATGTCGACCTCAAGGTCGCCCATTGCAACGACATCGCCTGCGCGACCTCCACCGCGACGACGATCGCCTCCAGCGGCAACGTCGGCCTCTACACCTCCCTCACGATCGGCGCGGACGGCCTCGGCCTGGTCAGCTTCCGCGACGCCTCCGCGAGCGTTCTCGACGTGGCGCACTGCAACAACCTCGCGTGCTCGAGCGCCGGCCTTTCGACGGTCGACTCGAGCGGGATCGAGGGCGAGTACTCGGCGATCACGCTCGGCTCCGACGGTCTCGGGGTGATCAGCTACTACGACGGCTCGGGCTCGACCGAGGACCTGAAGGTCGCCCACTGCGCGAACGTCGCGTGCAGCCTTTCCTCGTACGTCACCGTCGACGCTCCCGGCCAGGTCGGCTGGAACACGTCGATCACGGTCGGCTCGGACGGCCTCCCGTTCGTCAGCTACCGCGATGTGAGCGGTGACGCGGTCAAGGGCCTGCACTGTCCGAACGCCTTCTGCGTCGCCCACCTGCGCAGGCGCTGATCGTCTCGTCCAGGGGCGGTGGTACGATCGCTGCCCATCTTGAGAGACAGCAGCAGGACAGGTTTCATGGCCCAGGCGACTGGAATCGCGCCTGGGCTTTTTGGTCGAAAGGGGGGTCTCTAGCGTGGAGATCGAGATCGGTCACGGCAAGAAAGCACGCCAGGCGTACGGGTTCGACGACATCGCGATCGTGCCCTCGCGGCGCACCCGCGATCCGCAGGACGTCGACATCGGGTGGAAGCTCGGCCCGCACCTGCTCGAGCTCCCGCTGATCGCCTCGGCGATGGACGGCGTCGTCTCGCCGAAGATCGCGATCGAGCTCGGCAAGCTCGGCGGCCTCGGCGTCCTGAACCTCGAGGGCATCTTCACGCGCTACCAGGCCGCCGACCGGGAGCTGCAGAAGATCGCCCGCCTGCCGAAGGAGCAGGCGACGAGCGGGATGCAGAAGATCTACGCGAAACCGGTCAAGCCGGAGCTGATCGCCTCCCGGATCCGCGAGATCAAGGAGGCGGGCGTGCTCGTCGCCGGTTCGCTGACCCCGCAGAAGGTGCGCGACTACTACGAGGCAGCTCTCGAGGCCGGACTCGACGTCCTCGTGATCCAGGGCACGGTCGTCTCCGCGGAGCACGTCTCCTCGAACGGCCACGCCCTCAACCTGAAGGACTTCATCGCCGACCTGCCCATCCCCGTGATCGTCGGCGGCTGCGCTTCGTACCAGACGGCGCTCCACCTGATGCGGACCGGGGCCGAGGGCGTGCTCGTGGGCGTCGGCCCGGGCCAGGCCTGCACCACCCGCGGTGTGCTCGGCGTGGGGGTGCCCCAGGCGACGGCGATCGCGGATGCCGCCGCCGCGCGGATCCAGCACCTGCTGGAGACCGGGAAGTACGTGAACGTGGTCGCCGACGGCGGCATGCGCACCGGGGGCGACATCGCCAAGGCGTTCGCGTGCGGGGCGGACGCGGTCATGGTGGGCTCACCGCTGGCGCGGGCGAAAGAAGCGCCGGGCCGGGGGTTCCACTGGGGCATGGCGACCTTTCACCCGACGCTCCCGCGGGGCGCGCGGGTCGCCGTCGACCAGAACGCCACGCTCGAGGAGATAGTCATTGGCCCGGCGACCGAGAACGACGGCACGCTCAACCTGATGGGGGCGCTGCGCACGTCGATGGCGACCTGCGGCTACGAGTCGATCCACGACTTCCAGAAGGCCGAGGTCATGCTCGCGCCGGCGATCAAGACCGAGGGCAAGTCCCTCCAGCAGGCCCAGCGGATCGGGATGGGCTAGTGCCCCATCCGGCGATACATGCCTGCCTCTGGCCCGCGATCACGCGGCGCCAGATGCCGCCCTCCCCCTTGCCAAGGCTGCCAGCCTTGGCCGCGAGCGAGTGCGACCTCCGGCTTGGTGCTCGCGAACCAGAGACTTGGCAGCATCACCGGACGAGGCACTAGTGGGCGAGGTCGTTCCGCTTCCGGTCGCCGAGCCAGCGCCGGAGGAGCGGCCGGTCCTCGTGCTCGACTGCGGCGGGCAGTACGCCCAGCTGATCGCCCGACGCGTGCGGGAGTGCCGCGTCTACTCCGAGCTCGTGCCCCATTCGATCACGCCCGCAGAGGCGCGGGCGCGCCGCCCGCGTGCGCTCGTCCTCTCGGGCGGGCCGGCCTCGGTGTACGCCGAGGGGGCGCCGAAGGTCGACCCGGGCCTGTTCGAGCTCGGGGTGCCGACGCTAGGGATCTGTTACGGGATGCAGCTGATGGCGCAGGACCTCGGAGGCACCGTCGAGCGCACCGGCGTCTCCGAGTTCGGGAAGACGGACGTCCGCGCGGATGCCGGGGAGAGCGAGCTCTTCGCCGGCCTCCCGCCCGAGCAGGTGGGCTGGATGAGCCACCGCGACTCGGTGACGGCTCCCCCCGCGGGCGCGCGCGTGACGGGCAGGTCGCCGTCGGCTCCGATCGCCGCCTTCGAGGACTCCGAGCGGCGGCTCTACGGCGTCCAGTTCCATCCGGAGGTCGTCCACACTCCGCACGGCACCGATCTGCTGAAGAACTTCCTCTACAACGTCGCGGGCGCGCCGCCCACGTGGACGGCGGCGGCGGTGATCGAGGAGCAGGTCGAGCGGATCCGCGCCCAGGTCGGCGACGAGCGCGTTCTGTGCGCTCTCTCGGGCGGCGTGGACTCGGCGGTGGCGGCGCTGCTCGTGCACAAGGCCGTGGGGGACCAGCTCGTCTGCGTGTTCGTCGACCACGGACTGCTGCGGAAGGACGAGGCGGCGCAGGTCGTCGAGACCTTCGAGGGGCACTTCCACGTTCCGCTCGTGCACGTGCAGGCGCAGGACCGCTTCCTGACGCGGCTCGAGGGCGTGGCCGACCCCGAGGAGAAGCGCAAGGCGGTCGGTGAGGAGTTCATCCGCGTCTTCGAAGCCGAATCGAATCGCCTTTCACAGCCGGACGCGCGGGCGAAGCCCGCACGTCCTTTGAGCGGCGCCGCCAAGTCGGCGCCTCGGATCCGACACCTGGTGCAGGGCACGCTCTACTCGGACGTGATCGAGTCCGGCGGCGACGCGGCGGTGGCCGCGAAGATCAAGTCGCACCACAACGTCGGCGGCCTGCCGGAGGACATGGAGATGGAGCTCGTCGAGCCGCTGCGCCTGCTCTTCAAGGACGAGGTGCGGCGAGTCGGGGAGGAGCTGGGCCTGCCGGAGCGGATGGTCTGGCGCCAGCCGTTCCCGGGCCCGGGCCTGGCGATCCGGATCATCGGCGAGGTGACGCGCGAGCGGCTCGAGATCCTGCGCGAGGCCGACGCGATCCTCCAGGAGGAGGTCCGTCGAGCCGGGCTCTACCGCGAGCTGTGGCAGTCGTTCGCCGTCCTTCCGGCGATCCGCTCCGTCGGCGTCCAGGGCGACGAGCGCACCTACGGCTACCCGGTCGTGATCCGCGCGGTCACGAGCGACGATGCCATGACCGCGGACTGGGCGCGCCTGCCCTACGACCTGCTGGAGACGGTCTCGGGGCGGATCGTCAACGAGGTCCCGGCGGTCAACCGCGTCGTGCTCGACATCACCTCGAAGCCGCCGTCGACGATCGAGTGGGAATAGCTCAGACGCCGGTCTGAGCGGTCGTGCTCAGCGCCGGGTAGCGAGCGCACACCTCGTCGACGTAGGCGCTCAGCGGCCCTGCCAGAGCCGCGTCGCGGATCTCGAGCACGTTCTCCGCGTTCTTCTCGCCCGAGTGCGAGAGGTTGAACGAGCCCAGGAAGACCACGTCGTCGGCGACCACGACCTTCGCGTGCATGAAGTTGTGCAGGCTGCTCGGCTCCCACGGCTCGGAGCGCTTGCCGGAGAACGGCCCTTCGATGATCCGCTGCAGCAGCGGCAGCTTCCAGCCGACGTTCCCGTTGGCGTGCCACTGGCGGATCACGTCTGCGACCTGGGTCGCGTCCACGCACCCGGCGACGTCGCTGGTGCCGTCTGCGAGCACCTGGGCGAGCGTCGCCAGCACCGGAGCTGCCGTGATCACCGGCGAGCAGATCCGCACGTGCTTCGCCTGAGCGATTCGCTTGGCAATCCGGGCTGAGAGCGCCTCGCCGTGGCCGGGCGTGAACCACGGCTTGACCCTCGTTCCGTCGACGTCCACCGGCCTGGGCTCGACAAAGCCGCTTCGGGCGACGTCGCCGTTCGTCCAGAGCTCGTCGAAGTCGAGCGCGAAGGCGTGGGCGATCTCCGGCGAGTCGACGGTGACGATCACGTTCTCCTGGCGTGCCCAGGAGTCGTCCGTCCAGTTGGTCGAGCCGGTCCAGACCGACTGGCCGTCACGGATCACGTATTTGTGATGCATCAGGTCCGGAACGCCGGCGATGGACTTGGAGGGCAGCCCGAGCGATGCGATCAGCCGGGCGTCCGGCTCGGGCGGAGGCGGAACCGGGATCGGGTTGGCGTGGTCGACGTCGTACATGATCCGCACCGCGACCCCTCGCGCGGCCGCCTCCTTCAGGGCGCCTGCGACCACCGCAGCAGTCTCGGCGCCGAGATGGAAGTCGTACTGCGCCAGGTCGAGCGAGCGTTGTGCGGGAGCGAGGAACTCCACCAGCTCGTGGGCGATCTCCAGCGGCTGCTGGCCGCCGTCGGTCAGAGTTCGAGTTCGGATGGAGGAGCTCATCAGGCAGGTGGTCGGCGCAACGATCGGCGAGACCTTCAACTTCTATCGTGACGGGCCTGGAGCCGCCGCGCGCCGGGAGCGGCTGCGCGGCTACCTGGAGTCGCGCCGCGACGCCTCGCTGCTGCTCGTCGGCGAGGCGGCCGGTTACCGCGGGTCGCGCGTCTCGGGGATCCCGTTCACCTCGGAGCGCCAGCTCACCGGGCAGGGCCCGGCCGAGGCGACGGCGACGATCGTCCGCCGGGTGCTCGCGGAGCTCGAGCTGGAGGAGGAGACGCTCTGCTGGAACGTCGTCCCGACGCATCCGCACCTTCCGGGCCGTCCGGAGACGAATCGCCGGCCCACGCGAGCCGAGATCGAGGCCGGGAGCGCGTTCCTGCGCGAGTTGGTACGGGGCCGCCGCACGATTGCCGTGGGGCGCCTGGCGCAGTCGGTTCTCGGTGGGGAGCATGTGCGTCACCCGAGCCATGGGGGCGCGGCGGAATTTCGCGCTGGGCTGCTAGCATTCGCCGCCGGCGGACAGCGAGTCCGCCGTTTCAATGAATCCGGTGCCTGACTTCAGTCTGGATCCGGCGAACACACTGATGAAGACCTGGAACGCCAAGCCCGGCGAGATCGATCGCCTCTGGTACGTGGTGGATGCCGAGGGGAAGACCCTCGGGCGTCTCGCTACCCAGATCGCCGACACGCTGCGCGGCAAGGGCAAGCCCGAGTACACGCCGCACGTGGACACCGGCGACTTCGTCGTCGTGGTGAACGCGGAGAAGATCACCGTCACCGGCAAGAAGCTCGACGACAAGATCTACTACCGCCACTCGGGCTATCCGGGCGGGCTGAAGAGCCGCCCGCTCCGGGACGAGCTCGAGCGCCGGCCGACCGAGGTACTGCGCAAGGCGGTCAAAGGCATGCTCCCGCGCAACCGTCTCGCGCGTGCGCAGATGCGGAAGCTGAAGATCTACGCAGGTCCGGAGCATCCGCACGAGGCCCAGGCGCCCAAAGAGCTGGAGCTGATCGCCTGATGCCCGAGCAGGCCCAGTACCAGGGGACCGGCAAGCGGAAGACGTCCGTCGCGCGAGTGATCCTGCGCCCCGGCGACGGAACGACGTGGTTCAACGGCCGCACCATCGAGGCCTACTTCCCGCGCGCCACCCACCGGGAGCTCGCGCTCGCGCCGCTCAAGGTCGCGGGGGTCGAGGGAACCTTCGACGTCCGAGTCCGCGTGCACGGGGGCGGCCCGAGCGGCCAGGCAGGCGCCGTTCGCCACGGGATCGCCCGGGCCCTCGTCGAGGCCGACCCGGAACTGCGGCTGCCGCTGAAGCGCGCAGGCTTCCTCACCCGAGACGCACGCATCGTCGAGCGCAAGAAGGCCGGGCTGCACAAGGCGCGCAAGGCGCCGCAGTTCTCGAAGCGCTAGTCAGCTTGCGGCGCTACTTCGGTACAGACGGCGTCCGGGGGATCGTCGGACAAGACCTGACGCCCGGGCTGATCGAGCGGCTGGGCCGCGCAGCCACGCTCTGGTCGAAAGGCGGGAGGGTGTTCGTCGGCCGCGACACACGCGCCTCGGGTCCCGAGCTCGAGGAGGCGTTCGCGCGCGGGGTGGTCGCGGCCGGCGGGAACGCCGTCCTCGCCGGAGTGCTGCCGACGCCTGCCGTCGCGCTGCTCGCCCTCGACCTGGGCGCGGTCGTGTCCGCCTCGCACAACCCGCCCGAGTACAACGGCATCAAGCTCTTCGACCGCGAAGGGCAGAAGCTGACGGACGCCGCCGAGGAAGAGATCGAGGCGCTGCTCGACGCGCCCTTCGAGGGCACGCAGGGAGAGATCGACCACGTCGGCGTCGCGACCGACAGCTACCTCGAGCACATCGTCGAGCGCTTCGGCTCCGACCTCTCCGGGCTCCGGATCGTCGTCGACTGCGCCAACGGCGCCTACTCGGGGATCGCCCCCCTGGCCTTCGAGCGCCTCGGCGCGGACGTGACGACGATCGGCGCCGACCCCGACGGGACGAACATCAACGTCGGCTGCGGCGCCACCGATCTTCGTGCACTGCAGCACGAAGTGGTCGAGGCGGGGGCCGATCTCGGCGTTGCCTTCGACGGCGACGGGGACCGGATGCTCGCGGTCGACGCGAAGGGCGAGGTGGTCGACGGCGACCAGATCCTGGCGGTGCTCATGCTGCATCTCGGGGTCGACCTGCTCGCCGTGACCGTCATGGCCAACCTCGGCCTCCACCGGCTGGCGGAGGAGCACGGGGTCCGCGTTGTCACGACCAGCGTCGGCGACCGTTACGTGCTCGAGGCGCTGCGCCGGGAAGGCGGAGTGCTCGGCGGGGAGCAGTCGGGCCACATCATCTATCTGCGCGACCATGTGACCGGCGACGGCCTGGCGGCCGCGCTGCTGCTCTGCGCCGCGCTCGAGGGGCGCGCCCTGGAGGAGGCGGCCGCCGTCATGCCCCGCTACCCGCAGGTGAAGGCGAACATCCGCGTGTCGCGACAGGAGGTTCCCGCCTCGGTCATGGAGGAGGTCGAGCGCCTGAACGAGAGCCTCGACGGCAAGGGTCGTGTCCTGGTGCGGCCTTCCGGCACGGAGCCCGTGATTCGCGTCCTGGCCGAGGCAGAAACGGCTGCTGAAGCCGAAGAAGCCTGTGGTACCATCTCCGCTCTCGTTACACGAGAGCTCGGCTGACCGGACCCGACGCAGGGCCGGGGGAGCGGCCGGGCCTTTCGCGTTCTTAAGGGAGGTTTCGGCGTGTGCGGGATCATCGGATACGTCGGCCAGAGAGCCTGTAAAGACCTCTTGCTCCAGGGCCTCGAGCGTCTCGAGTACCGGGGCTACGACTCGGCCGGCCTCGCGCTGCGCGAGAACGGCGCTCTCGACTACCTCCGCGTCGTCGGCAATCTCCAGGCGCTGAAGCGGGAGGCCGGCTCGAACGGCTCCGAGGCGACGACCGGCCTCGGCCACACCCGCTGGGCCACCCACGGCGCCGTGAACGAGCAGAACGCGCATCCGTTGACCGGCTGCGACGACGGGAAGCTCGCGATCGTCCTGAACGGGATTGTCGAGAACTACCGCGAGTTGAAGGGCTCGCTCGAGGCCGATGGGCATGCCTTCCACACCGAGACCGACGCCGAGGTCGTGGTCCACCTGATCGAGCGTCACTACAACGGCGATCTGCTGGACGCCGTGCGCAGCGCCTACAGAGAGCTCGAAGGGCACTTCGCCTTCGTCGTCATCCACCACGACCACCCGGAGGAGCTCGTAGGCGCGCGGCTCCAGTGCCCGCTGCTCGTCGGCGTGGGGAACGGCGAGATGTACCTGGCGTCGATGGCCGCGGCGTTCATCGGCGAGACCCGGTCGATCCAGCTGATCGAGGACGGCGAGGTCGTCTCGATCACGCCCGAGGGCGCGCGCTTCGTCTCCGTGGAGACAGGCGAGATCGAGCGCGAGGTCGTGGAGGTCGACTGGGACATCGAGGCCGCCGAGAAGAGCGGCTACGAGACCTTCATGCTCAAGGAGATCTACGAGCAGCCGGACGCCGTCGGCGAGACGCTCGGGGATCGCATCCGCCACGGAGAGCTCGTGCTCGAGAGCATGGGCATGACCGAGACCGAGCTGCAAAACCTGCGCCGCATCGTGGTCGTCGCCGCGGGCACCTCGTACCACGCTGGGGTCGTCGGCCGGTACATGATCGAGGAGTGGGCCCGGCTGCCGGTGGAGCCGGACATCGCGAGCGAGTGGATCTATCGCAACCCGGTGCTGTCGAAGGACACGCTCGTGATCGGGATCTCGCAGTCGGGCGAGTCCCGCGACACCGTCAACGCGATCAAGCTTGCGCAGGACCTCGGTGCGCGGACTCTGGCGATCACGAACCTGATGGGATCCCAGATCACGCGCGAGGCCGACTCGGTGCTCTACACGCGCTGCGGCCTCGAGATCGGGGTCGCGGCCTCGAAGACGTTCACCGCCCAGGTCGCGCTGCTGGCGCTGATCGGCCTCAAGCTCGCGCAGGTCCGAAACACCCTGCCTCCCAAGGAGATCGAGTTCATCCTCGACCAGCTGTACGAGCTCCCCGCGAAAATCGAGCAATTCCTGGACGGCGACCATCCGGTCGACGAGATCGCACAGCGTTTCTACGAGAAACCGTTCTTCCTCTACCTCGGCCGGCACATCGGTCTCCCGGTGGCGCTCGAGGGCGCGCTGAAGCTGAAGGAGATCTCGTACATCCCGGCCGACGCCTATTCGGCCGGCGAGATGAAACACGGGCCGATCGCTCTTCTCGACGAGGGAACGCCGGTCGTCTGCGTCGCAATCGACCAGAAGGTGATCTACGACAAGGTCGTCTCCAACATCCAGGAGACCCGCGCCCGCGGCGCGCACGTGATCGCGATCGCGACCGACGGCAACGAGGACATCCAGCACCACGCCGACGACGTCATCTACGTGCCGCGCACGCCGGCCTTCCTGCAGGCCGTGCTGGCGGTGCTGCCGCTGCAGTTGCTGGCCTATCGCATCGCGCGGCTGCGCGGCCTGAACGTCGACCAGCCTCGCAACCTGGCCAAGACCGTCACCGTCGAGTAGCGCACGTGAGCGCGGGCCAGGTCGCGGCGTTTCTCGGCGTCTCGCTCCTGGTCATCGTCACGCCCGGCCAGGACACGGCGCTCACGATCCGGAACACGCTCGCCGGCGGGCGCCGCGGAGGCGTCTTCACGGCGCTCGGCGTCGTGAGCGGGCAGGTGACGTGGGCCGTCGCGGCCAGCGCGGGGCTCGCCGCCCTGCTCGTCGCCTCGCAGCCGGCGTTCACCGCGCTGCGACTGGTCGGTGCGGCCTACCTCGTCTACCTCGGCGCGCAGGCGCTCAGGGCAGCCGTTCGCTCCCGGAGCGTGCGGGAACCAGCCGCGCGGAAGAGCGCACCGGCCCGCGGCTCGCCTACCGGCAAGGGCTGGTCAGCAACCTGGGCAACGCGAAGATCGCCGTCTTCTTCACCAGCCTCCTGCCGCAGTTCGGCACCACGTTCTGGACGATGCTCCCGCTCGGGCTCTGCTTCGCCGCGCTGACCCTCGTCTGGCTGACCGCATACGCGGCTGCGGTCTCGAAGGCCGCGCACGTGCTCAGGCACCCGCGAATGCGGCGTCTGCTCGATGCGGCGACTGGCACGGTGCTCGTCGCGCTCGGCCTGCGGCTGGCGGCCGAGCGCTAGCTGCTCGTTATCGTCGGGCGATGGAGGTCCTCGACCAGATCGGGCAGGGGCTCTGGAACGCCTTCCAGATGGCGTGGGAGGTCTGGTGGGCGCTCGTGCTCGGGTTCCTGCTCTCCGCCGATCGTGCAGGCGTGGGTTCCGCGCTCGCGCATGGAGCGGTCGCTCGGCGGGCGCGACCTGCGGACGGTCGCGCTCGCGAGCGGCCTCGGCGCCGCATCGTCGTCCTGCAGCTACGCGGCGGTGGCGATCGCGAAGTCGATGTTCCAGAAGGGCGCGAGCCTGGTCGCGGCGATGGTCTTCCAGTTCGCCTCGACGAACCTCGTCTTCGAGATCGGGATCGTGATCTGGATCTTCCTGGGCTGGCAGTTCACGCTGGCCGAGTTCGTGGGCGGCCTGATCCTGATCGTGCTGATGTGGATCGGCCTGCGCGTGTTCGTCTCGCGTGGTGAGGAACGGCAGGCCCGCGAGCACGCGCTCGCGGCCGAGACCGGCCACCAGCACCACTCTGCCGGCGGCGGCTCGCGGCTGCTCTCGCTCGATGCCTGGTCCGACGTCGCGCACAACTTCCGCGGCGACTGGACGATGCTCTGGCGCGAGATCACCGCCGGCTTCGTGATCGCGGGCTTCGTCGCACTCTTGCCGGCGTACTTCTTCAACGACCTGTTCCTGACCGGAACCGGGGGGTGGGTCCAGCTGCTCGAGAACGTGATCGTCGGGCCGATCGTGGCCGTGCTGTCGTTCGTCTGCTCGGTGGGGAACGTGCCGCTTGCAGCCGTGCTCTGGGCGGGCGGGATCTCGTTCTCCGGCGTGATCGCGTTCATCTACGCCGACCTGATCATCATCCCACTCGTGCTCGTCTACGGGCGCTACTACGGCTGGCGGGTGGCGGCGCTGCTCGTGACGATCATGTTCGCTGCGATCGTGGCGGCCGCGCTCGCGGTAGACGGGATCTTCAGCGCCCTCGGGTTGATCCCAGAGGAGCGCCCGTCGATCGAGTCGATCACCGCGCGCGGGATCACCTGGAACTACACGACCGCGCTGAACATCGTGTTCACCGCCGTGGCGGCCGGCCTGATCGGCCTGACCATGCGGCGCGGCGAACGCGACCCGGTCTGCGGGATGACCGTCGATCCCAGCAGGGCGGTCACGGCGGAGTACCGCGGTAGGCGGTATTCATTCTGTGGGCCCGGCTGCCGGGCGAAGTTCGAGGCCGATCCTGAGCGCTACACGGGCTCGGCGCCGCGGGCCGAGGCGCTCGCAAGACACTAGGCGGCGTGCGAGAATCGCCCCAGCGCCTCGTGGGGAGGAACGCAGGATGCGCGTGTGTGCCGAGTGTGGCAGGGAGCTGGAGCAGGCCTATCGCTTCTGTCCCTGGTGCGCGGCTCCGCAGCGGCGCAAGCTGGTCGAGTTCTTCCGCGCCCACCCGCGTGACGAGGGCAGAGCGCTGAGAGTCTCGCGCTACCTGACGGAGGAGCCGCACGTCCGCTTCAGCGTCTGGAGCCGTGGCGGAGTGGCCGAGGCGGCGGTGTCGCTGGAGGAGGTCGAGGCCGAGAGGCTGGCGGCGTTCCTCGCGACTCCCCAGCCGCGGCCGCGAGCCGTCGACCGGCTCCTCGCGCTGCTACCTCGCGGCTAGCGTCGGCCGCGGCTGCGGCGCTGGGCCTTGGCCGCCCGGTCGAGCGTCTCGAGCTCGTCGAGGCTGCGGCCCGCTCCCTCGGCCACGCACGTCAGCGGCGACTCGACCAGCTGCACCGGCAACCCGACCTCGCTCCGCAGCCGCTCGTCCATCCCGCGCAGGAGTGACCCGCCGCCTGCCAGCACGATCCCGCGGACGCCCAGGTCGGCCGCCAGCTCCGGCGGCGTCCGCTCGAGCGTGTCCTTGACTGCGCTCACGATCCTGTTGACGGGAGCCTCGAGCGCGCGGCGCACGTCGCTCCCGGAGATGCTCACCCGCCGCAGCAGGCCCGTGATGAGGTCTCTCCCGGCGACGGTGGTCTCACCCGGGTCGTCCGTCGGCCAGGCGGAGCCGACCTCGATCTTCGCGGCCTCGGCGGTCTCCTGGCCGATCATCAGCTTGTGGGAGCTCTTCACGTAGTCGACGATCGCGTCGTCCATCTCGTAGCCGCCGACCCTGATCGACTCCCAGACCACCATCCCGCCGAGCGCGATGACGGCGACCTCGGTCGTGCCGCCGCCGATGTCGATCACCATGCTTGCGACCGCGTCTGCCACGGGCAGGTTCGCGCCGATCGCGGCGGCCATCGGCTCCTCGATCAGGTAAACGGTACGGGCTCCGGCTGCACGGGTCGCCTCGTCGACGGCCCGCCGCTCGACGTCGGTGATACCGCTCGGCACACAGAGCACGACCCGCGCGAAGGTGAACCTGCCGCCGCCGGCCCTCGAGATGAAGTGGCGCAGCATCTCCTCGGTGATCTCGAAGTCGGCGATCACGCCGTGCCGGAGCGGGCGGATCGCTCGAATCGTCGCCGGCGTGCGCCCGATCATCCGCTTGGCCTCCGCGCCCACCGCGTGCACTCGACCCGTCTCCTCCGAGATCGCGACCACCGACGGCTCGAAGAGCACGATCCCCCGCCCACGGATGAACACGAGCGTGTTCGCGGTGCCGAGATCGACCGCCATGTCGCGGCCGCTGCCGATTGACCCCCAGAGTCGCATGCCCCGCTGGACCCTAGCCAGGTGGACCCCGACCCGCGCCGCCCATGCAGCGCAGACCTTCGCCTCCCAGTGGACTACGGCCCAAGAGCTCGTGCCGGGCCCGCCCCTTGTAACAGTCTGTTACTTGATGGTTGGGATCCCTCTAGTGGAGGCGTTCCTCGGCTCGGGTTCCTTGTAACAGACTGTTACTTGGGCGCTTCGGGTCTGAGAACGGCAGAGGCCGCTCTGGGCGGCCTCTGCGCTACGTGGGTGCGGCTGTCCGGCTAGGCGGCGGCGGGCTCGTGGTCCGCGATGTGGTTCGCCGGGACCTGCTCGGCCTGGCCGAGCGAGTAGGAGCGCGGCGCGCGGATCCTGACGGAGATCTTGTCGCCGACCTTGAGCTGGCTCGGCGAGATCAGGGTTGGCACACGTCCCTGCCAGAGAACGAAGATCGTGCCGCGGTCGTAGCTGAACGTCTGGTCGACCGACTGCCCGAGCATCGAGCGGAGCGCGAGCAGGTTGCCGTTCGAGATATGCAGCGTGACGTGCCCGTTCGCCGCGGGTGCGTCGAGGCTGCCGATGAAGAGCCAGAGCGGCTTGTGCGCGAAGCGCGGGTTCGGGCCGCGATCGGCGACGACCTTGGCCGGGGTCGCCTCGATCTGGGCGAGCGAATCGCTCCGGGGGGCCCTGACCTTGATGCTGACCCGGTCGCCGGCGACGAGATTCGACTCCGGCACGACCGTGGGCACGCCGTGCGCCCAGCGGAGGTACTGCGTGTTGGCGTCGACCGCGAATTGCTGGTCGTCGCTCTGGCCGAGAAGCTTCTTCAGCGCCAGACGGCTCCCGCCGTTGACGTCGACGTAGAGCGTCGAGGAGCTACCGGCGTCCGCGAGCAACCGCCCGTTGAACGTGAACGTGGTCATGCCGCCGCCGCTGGCAAGCGTGCTCGAGACGCCGACCGTGAGAACGGTGAGCGCGAGGAGCGCGAGGTAGAGGAGCTGCCTTCTCATGATCGACTCCTTCGTCAAGTTGCAGGGACCAACAAGCGGATCGTGGCCCCCGGATGTCAGCCCCTCATTAAGCGGTCGTTAGCGCGTTGTAAGGCGCGTGCAAGGAGTGTGGAAAGATGCGCCCGTGGCCATGGAAGCTCGCGTGACCGAGGGGTTCGTCCCCTTCCATGGAGCACGCACGTGGTACCGCTCGATCGAGGCGGAGCGCGAGCAAGGCCTGCCGCTTCTCTGCCTTCACGGAGGCCCCGGGGCCAACTGGCTGCACATGAAGCCGTACGAGGCACTCGCCGACGAGCGGCGGGTCGTCTTCTACGACCAGCTCGGCGCCGGCAACTCCGCGCTCAGCGAGCCCCACGACCCGGCGATGTGGACTCCGGAGCTGTTCGTGGAGGAGGTCGACGCGGTGCGGGCTGCGCTCGGCCTCGAGCGCCTGCACGTCATCGGCCACTCCTGGGGCGGGATGCTGGGCATGCAGTACGCCTCCGGCCGCCCCGCCGGGCTGGCCTCACTGATCGCCGAGAGCTCTCCGGCCAGCGTCCCCGACTGGATGCCCGAGGTGCAGCGGCTGCGCTCGGAGCTACCGCCTGAGGTCGAGTCGACGCTGCGCGAGCACGAGGCGGCCGGCACCACCGACGATCCCGCCTACGAGGAGGCGGAGATGGTGTTCTACAAGCGCCACGTCTGCCGCGTCGAGCCATGGCCGGACTGGCTCGTCGAGTGCTTCTCGATCCTGGCGGCCAACCCGGAGGTCTACCACTCGATGAACGGCCCCAGCGAGTTCCACGTGATCGGCACGATCAGCGACTGGGACATCATGGACCGCCTGGGGCAGATCGAGGTCCCGACGCTCGTGTTCTCCGGCCGCTACGACGAGGTGACGCCCGCGATCACCGAGGCGGCGCACCGCGCGATTCCCGGCTCGGAGTACGTCGTGATGGAGGAGAGCTCGCACATGTCTCAGGCCGAGGAACCGGAGAAGACGCTGGCGCTCGTGCGCGACTTCCTCTCTCGGGCCGAGCGCTGATCGAGACCGCCCGGCTGCGGCTCGTGCCGTGGCCGGTCGAGCTCTTCGACGCGCTCCCCAGCCGCCGGGCCGCGGCGAGGATGCTCGACGCCTCGGTGCCGGTCGACTGGCCTGACGAGGAGCTACGGGAGCTGCTCGATCTGTACGAACCGAGGCTGCGGAGCGACCCTTCCCTGCTCGGCTTCGGGCCCTGGGTGGTGATCGGCGACCGCGAGGTCGTCGGCAGCGCGGGCTTTCTCGGCCCTCCGAACGAGAGCGGCGAGATCGAGCTCGGCTACGGCATCCGCGAGGAGCACCGCAACCTCGGCTACGCGACCGAAGCGGCACGAGCCCTTCTGGCCTGGGCGCTTGCGCAGGCCGGCGTGGAGCGCGTCGTCGCCCGCTCCGAATCGGCCAACCGTGCCTCCATTCGCGTGCTCGAGAAGTCGGGCCTGCTTCCGGCCGAGCACGGGCGCTGGGTTAGTCCAGCCGGCGGCGACGCCGCTTGACCTCGCTGCGCCGCCGCTTCTGTTCGAGCCGCCGCTCGACGGCCGCCTTGCTCGGCTTCGTCGGCCGACGTCTCCTCGGGACGCGCAGTGCCTCCCGCAGCGACTCGACCAGGCGCTCTGTCGCGAGCTCGCGGTTGCGCCACTGGCTGCGCTCGTCCTGGGCGACCGCCCGTAGGATCGGGCCGGCCTTGGCGAGCACCCGCCGCTTCTGAGCCTCGGTCAGGGCCTGCGAGGCCTCCACGTCGAAGCTTGCCTCGACCCGGGTGTCGCTCTTCTGCGCGTGCTGGCCACCGGGACCGCTCGAGCGCGAGAAGCGCAGCTCGATCTCCGAGCGCGGGATGGAGACCGACCGGGTCACCTGAATAGACTCGCCGCTCATGGCCGCCATTCTGCTCGACGTCGACGGGGTCTTTCACGTCTCCGGCCACCCGATCGATGGTGGCGGCGAGGCGGTCGCGCGCCTGCGCGAGGCGGGGCACCGGCTGCGGTTCGTGACCAACAACACCACGCACTCGCGCCGGCAGCTCGCCGCGCAGATCCGCGGCTTCGGGGTCGAGCTCGACGACACCGAGCTGCAGACGACGCCGCTCGCCGCCGCGCACCTCTTGCAGGGCAAACGCGTCCTCGCGCTGACGATGCCCGACATCGTCGAGGACCTGGACGGGATCGAGCTCGTGGGCGAGGGCGCCGACGCCGTCCTGCTCGGGGGCGCGGAGGAGCAGCCGGAACTGAACAACCAGGTGTTCAGCTACATGAACCTCGCGCGCGCCTTCGCCGAGCTCCAGGGCGGCGCCGAGCTCTACTGCCTGCACAAGAACCGCTGGTGGCAGACGGCCCGTGGCCCGGTTCTGGACGCCGGCGCCTTCGTGGCCGGGCTCGAGTACGCGGCCGAGACACACGCGACCGTCCTGGGGAAGCCGAGCCCCGCGTACTTCGACGCCGCTCTCGACGCGCTCGACTCCGACCCGAAGCTGACGTGGATGGTGGGCGACGACGTCGAGGCCGACGTCGCGGGCGCGGCCGCCTGCGGGCTCCGCACCGTGCTCGTGCGAACCGGCAAGTTCCGGCCCGATGCGGTCGAGGACGCGCGCGTCCGGCCGGAGGGGATCATCAGCTCGATCGCGGCCCTGCCCGATTGGATCGACTCCGCTCCGTAGAGTTTCGTCCGTGCGAGTCGGAGTCGACCTGATCGAGATCACGCGGATCGCCCGCGCTCTCGAGCGCTACCCCGGGTTCCGCGAGCGCTGCTTCACCGAGGCCGAGCGTGCGTACTGCGAATCCAAGCCAAACCCGCCCCAGCACTACGCGGCGCGCTTCGCAGGCAAGGAGGCCGTCGGCAAAGCCCTCGGCTCCGGTGTCCGCTTCACCTGGCGGGAGATCGAGATCGCAGGCCGGCCGAAGCCTGGCGTGACCCTGAGCGGCTCGACGAAGGCGTGGGCCGAGCGGGTCGGCGCGGGGACGATCGAGCTCTCGATGACCCACTCGCGCGACCTGGCCCAGGCGGTGTGTCTCGTCTCCGATGCCTAGGTTCGACCCTCTCTACACCGAAGAGGAGATGAAGGCAGCCGAGGCGGGCCACGACGTCGGCGAGCTGATGGCGCTGGCGGGCCGGGCGGTCGCCGAGCAGGCGATGCGGCGCTTTCCGGAGGCACGTCGGTTCGTCGCGGTCTGCGGCAAGGGCGCGAACGGCGGTGACGGGCGGATCGCGATCGAGGTGCTGGAGGAGGCAGGGAGGGCGGCCCGGCCGGTCGAGGATGCGCCGCTGGACGACGCAGACGTGATCATCGACGCGCTCTTCGGGACGGGCTTCCACGGCGTTCCTCGCGAGGAGGCCGCGAAGCAGATCGAGGCGATCAACGCCGCCGCGGCCCCGGTCGTGTCCGTCGACCTCCCGTCGGGCGTCGACGCCTCGACCGGCGAGGTGGCCGGGGCGTGCGTCGAAGCCGATCTCACGGTCACCTTCCACGGCCCGAAGGTGGGTCTCGAGGTGGCGCCGGGCCGCTTCCGAGCGGGCGAGGTCGTCGTGGCCGACATCGGGCTCGAGCCGCAGCCGACCGAGCACGGGCTCGTCACCGCGGCGATCCTGGCCGAGGTCCCGCGCAGGCAGCCGAGCCAGAACAAGTACACGGCCGGGACCGTGCTGGTCGTAGGCGGCTCGCGGGGCTTGACCGGGGCTCCGAGCCTCACGGCCGAGTCGGCCTTCCGCGCGGATGCCGGCTACGTCGCAGTGGCGGTGCCGGACTCGACCCTGGCCGTCTTCGAGCAGCGGCTGCTCGAGGCGGTGAAGCTGCCCTGCCCAGAGGAGGACGGGCGGATCTCGCCGCGGGCGATCGAGCCGATTGCGGAGTTCGCCTCCAAGGCGGGGTCCCTCGCACTCGGCCCCGGCCTCGGACGTGGGCCGGGCCCGCAGGAGGTCGTGCGGCGGCTGCTGGAAGAGCTCGACCGGCCGGCCGTCGTCGACGCCGACGGTCTCTTCGGCCTGGAGCCGTTCGAGCGCTCTGCGCCGACGGTGCTGACCCCACACGAGGGCGAGCTCGCCCGGCTGCTGGACGTGGAGTCCGACTGGGTCGCCGCCCACCGGCTCGAGGCGGTGCGGCGAGGAGCCGAGCGCTTCGGCTGCGTCTGCCTGCTCAAGGGTGCGGACACGCTGGTGGCCGCCCCGGGGGAGGGCGTTCTCGTCTCGGCACTCGGCACCCCGGCGCTGGCGACGGCCGGAAGCGGCGACGTCCTCACCGGGATCGTGGCCGCGTTCCTCGCCAAGGGCCTGGAGCCCCGCCTCGCGGCCGCCGCCGCCGCCGCGGCGCAGCAGCTCGCCTCGACACTGATCCCACAGGCCGGCGCTGTGGCGAGCGACGTGACCGGGGCGCTGCCGCTGGTGCTCGATGCACCGGTCTGAGCTGACGGTCGATCTCGGCGCCGTGCGGCGCAACGCGCGCTCGCTGCTGCGGGTGCTCGACGCGTCGCAGCTCTGGGCGGTGGTGAAGGCGGACGCCTACGGGCACGGCGCGGTGGACGTCGCCGCCGTGGTGCTCGACGAGGGCGCCGGCGCGCTCTGCGTGGCGACGGTGCCGGAGGGCCTGGAGTTGCGGGCCGAGTTCTCTCTCGCACGCATCCTCGTGATGGGCCCCACCTCGTCCAGCCGGGAGGTCGCCGAGGCTCGCGCCGCCAATCTGGAGCTCGCGATCTGGGGCGACGAGATCCCGGAGGGCCTGCGCGTTCACCTGAAGCTCGACACCGGCATGGGGCGGTGGGGGCTGTCCGAGCTGCCGAAGCCGCCGGCCGACGTGGTCGGCCTGATGTCGCACCTGGCCACCGCCGACTCCGACCCGACCTTCGCGGACCGGCAGGTCGAGCTCTTCCGGAAGGCGACCGAGCCCTATTCCGACCTGATGCGGCACATTGCCAACAGTGCCGCTGCGTTGAGGCTTCCGGCCGCGCGCTTCGACGCCGTCCGCTGCGGCGTCGCGCTGTACGGGCTCTCCCCGTTCGGCCAGGACCCGGGTGCCGACGGGCTCGAGCCGGCACTCTCGTGGCGGAGCTACCTCGCCCAGGTGAAGCGGCTCGACGCGGGAGCGAGCACCGGCTACGGCCGCACCTTCGTGGCCGAGCGGCCGACCTGGATCGGGATTGTCCCCGTCGGCTACGCGGACGGCTTCAGGCGCGACCTGACCGGCACCGAGGTTCGCGTGAGCGGCGAGCTGCGCCGCGTCGTCGGCACGGTCTCGATGGACGCGTTCGCGGTCGAGCTCGAGGACGAGGAGCCGGTCGGGGCGCCGGTGACGATCCTGGGCCACGGCGTGCTCGCAGAGGATCACGCGCGCGTGGCCGGGACGATCAACTACGAGCTCGTCTGCGGGACCAACCCGGACCCGCGTCGCGCGAGGGAGGTGGTCGTCGATGCGTGAGCTCGTCGAGGAGGTCTTCGCCGGCGACGAGGCCTGGATCGTCGGCGGTGCGATCCGCGACGAGGCTCTCGGACGGCCGGTCACCGACGTCGACGTCGCCTGCCGCGACGCGAAGCGCGCGGCCCGCAGGTTCGCGAAGCACGTGTATGGCGCCCCCTTCCCCCTCTCGGAGCGGCACGGCGCGTGGCGGGTTGCCCTGAGCGACGAGCGGACGGTGGACTTCACGCCGCTTCCGGGCTCGATCGAGGACGACCTCGGCACGCGTGACTTCACCATCAACGCGATCGCCGAGCGCGTCGGCACCGGCGAGACGGTCGACCCGTACGACGGCCGGCACGACCTGGCCGCCTCGAGCATCCGGGCGGTCCGGGAGTCGGTGTTCGCAGACGACCCGCTGCGGCTCCTGCGTGCGGTGCGGCTCGAGGACGAGCTGCCGAACGACTTCCGGATGGACCTGGAGACCGAGAGCCTCGTGCGGCGCGACGCGCAGCTCGTCTCACGTCCGGCAGGGGAGCGGATCCTCGCAGAGCTGCGGCGGCTCTCCCCCGGGGGCTACCGGCGGCTCGACGCGCTCGGCCTGCTCGAGCCGCTCGGAGGCGCGATCGACGACCGCCTCGACCGGTGGGACTCCCCCGACTATCGGCTGGTCGCGGTCTTCGGCGACGGTCTGCGCCGCCTGCCCGTGTCGAACGAGCTCCGGCGCTTCGCCGCGGCTCTCGGGCGGGCCGAGCGGCCCGAAGGCGAACCGCGCTCGATCCACCGCTTCCGCCGCGCCACCGAGCCGTGGTCGCTCGAGGCGCTCGCCTTTCTCGGAGCGACCGACCTCAGCGGCGCGATCGAGGAAGCCCGTCGCGCCGAGCCGGCGGAGCCGCTTCTGCGGGGCGACGAGCTCGACCTCCCACCCGGACCGGAGATCGGACGCCTGCTCGCACAGATCGAGGAGGAGCGGGCCGCCGGTACGATCGGCACGAAGAAGGAGGCGCTCGACTATGCAAGACGCAACTCGGGAGCGGTTCGCAAAGACGGCTGAGCGCATCGCGGCACTGCAGGACGCACGAGCCGCGGAGCTTGAGGCCAAGGTCGTCAGGTTCGTCGCGCCGGCAGGCGACGAGCGGGCGCTCGATTCGGGCAGCGGTGCGGGAGCGCTGGCCTTCGCCCTCGCGCCCCACGTGCGCGAGGTGGTCGCGGTCGACCTCGTGCCCGAGCTGCTGGAGCAGGGGCGCAGGCGGGCCGATCAGGTCCCGAACGTCAGCTTCGTGGAGGGCGACGCGACCAGCCTCCCGTTCGAGCCGTTCTCATTCGACCTCGCCGGTTGCCTCCGGACGCTCCACCATCTGGCGCGGCCCGAGCTCGCGGTGGCGGAGCTGGTGCGGGTCACGAGGCCGCGCGGCCGGGTGCTGGTCGTCGACCAGGTGGCGCCGGTCGACCCGGTTGCTGCGGCCGAGCTGAACAGGTTCGAGCAGACACGCGACCCGTCGCATGTGCGTGCGTTCGCCGACATCGACCTCCGCCAGCTGTTCGAGTCCAACGAGCTCGTCCTGCTGCGGGCCGAGTACGAGCAAGAGCAGCGCGAGCTCGACTCCTACCTCGACCTGGCCGGCTGCGAAGGAGAGGCGCGCGCCCAGGCGGAAGGCCTGGCGCCGCGGCCGTACGTGGCCGAGCTGGGCTGGTACCTGCTGGAAAAGCGCTAGGGCCGCGAAGCTCTCGGAAACGTCGAAGACGTCACTTCCACTTGACGGTGCAGCCGACCGGCGGCGTCTCGCCGACGGCCGGCTCCTGGCCCGAGAGCACGGCGTCGAGCGCGTCGCGCAGGTACTGCTGATTGACGCCTTCCTCTTCGCGCGAGTCGTCGATCGCACCGTGGTAGACAAGACGACGGTCGCGGTCGAAGACGAACACCTCGGGCGTTCGCTCGGCGCCCAGCTCCCGCGGGATCGCCTGCGGCTCGTCGTAGAGGTAGTCGAAGGTGAAGCTTCGAGCCGCCGCTCGCTTCTCCATCTCCTCGAAGGAGTCCTCCGGGCGGTTGGTGACGTCGTTCGAGTTGATCGCCACGACGCGCACGCCGCGGTCGCGGTACTCGCCGGCGATTGCGCTCAGCCGGTCCTCCCAGCCCTGCACGTAGGGACAGTGGTTGCACCACTGCACGAGCACGAGCGCCTCTGCGTCAGCGTAGGAGTCGAGCGAGTGATTCCGCCCGTCCACGCCGGGCAGGTCGAACTGCGGTGCCTCGGTTCCGATTCCAACGCTCATCTGAGTGCCTCCTCCAGTTGCTCTCGGGTCGGGACGGGCGAGACGCGCCCGTCGGGCCTGTAGTAGATGCGGCAGGTCAGAGCCGGGCGCGACCCTGCACCGGCGGGATCCACGTCGCGGCCGTCGACGCGGATCGTCGGGGAGCCCGGAAAGGCCAGGCGCTCGGCCTCCTCGTCGGTCGTCACCTCGCGCTCCTCCACCTCGGCCTCGAGCCCTTGCGCGGCAAGCACCTCGTCCAGGAGCGCACGCGCCTCCGGGTGCGAGGGGCACTCTCGCCAGAACAGGAACTCGATCTTCATACGGGCTCTACAACGGGCTCCACGCTCGTTCCCTTCCCCGGGAGCGCCGAGAAGCACGCCACCGCGGCGACCGCGATCAGCGGCGCCGCGCCCAGCAGCCAGCCGAAGTTGCCTCCACCGACGAGGAAGAGGCCGATCGCGACGGCGGGCATCGACGCCGCGCCGTAGCCGCAATCGAGCACGCTCTGATACGCGCCGCGCAGCCGGTCCGGCGCGAGCGTTCCGGCGAGCGCGCTCGAGACCGGGGCGAGCAGGACCTCGCCGGCCGTCAGGAGGATGATCGAGACGACCACCACGGTGATTCCGGTGAACGGCAGGACGAGGAAAACCGCGAGCCCGTTCAGCAGCGCCCCGACTGAGAGCACGAAACGGGGTGAGCGGTCGCTCGCCCACCGTGCGACCGGGTACTGGGTCAGCACGACGAGCACCGGGTTGATCGTGAACAGGAGGCCCCAGGTCGAGATCGCGATCCCGCGCTCCTGGTGCAGAAAGACCCCGAACACCTCGTCGTAGAGGGAGAACAGGAACCAGGCGAGCGCGGTCCCGAGGGCGAGCATCAACAGCCGCCGGTCGTGCAGCGCCTCGCTCAGCCGCGGCGGCTCGGCGGCGGCGGGTGCGGCCGGCCGGCTCTCCGGCAGCCAGAAGAACGCGATCGCAAGGAAGCAGAGCTCGGTCACCGCGGTCACGAGGAACGTGTCCCTCAGCGACGCGAGCGTGATCACGAGCGCGCCGAGCGGCGGCCCAAGCGCGAAGGCGGCGTTTGCAACCAGCCGGTCGATCCCGAAGGCCTCGACCCGCAGCTCAGGGTCGACCACGTCGACGATGTAGGCCCGCATCGCCGGGCGCATCATCGCGAAGGAGAGTGCCCACAGCGGAACGAGCAGGAGCAGCACCCAGACGTTGGAGGCGAGGAAGAATGCGAAGCCGCACACGACCGAGCCCACGAGGCCGCCGAGGATCAGCGGCCTGCGGCCGATGCGGTCCGAGAGCAGCCCCCCGAATGGCGCCGTCAGCAGGCTGACCAGGCCCCAGGTGGCGAGCACCAGCCCGGTGGCCGTGTTGGAGGCGCCGATCGGGCCGGTCAGGTAGAGGGCAACGTAGGGCGCGAAGACCCCGTAGCCCAGATGCGCGACGCCGTCACCCGCGAGCAGCACCCAGAAGGTGCGCGGGAACCGCGTCAGGACTCGGACTGGCGGCCCTCGAGCGACGAGAACGCGTGGGCCAGCGCCTGTCGCTCCCTCTCGTTGCTGGTGAACGACCGCGCGAGCCGGCGCTCTCCCTCGTCCGTCAGGCGCAGATGCGCGATCCTGCCGTCCTCGCTGGAGCGCTCGCGCTCCACCAGTCCGGTCTCTTCGGCCCGGCTGACGAGCTCGGTGACCGTGCTCTGCGCGAGCTGGAGCCGCTCGGCCAGCTCCGTGACCGTCGACTGCTCGCTGTGGTCGGGGGCGCCCTTGATCATCATCAGCAACAGGTAGCGCTGGGGCGTCAGGCCCGCGGCGCGGGCATTCCGTTCAGAGGTGCGCAGGAACATCCTCAGCGCGGCGCGGAACTCGGCGACCCTGGCTACCTCAGCGGCGGTGAGCTCATCCTCGATGGCGCATCTTAATCGCCCGAGGGGCGGATTCCACGCCGGCCGAGCCGTGCCACAAGCGTGGGGACGAGGGCCTGCGCCAGCGGTGCTACCCGGTACCAGGCCGGCACGAACACCTCGCTGCGGTCACGCTCGAGCGCCTTCAGAATCACCGCGGCGACCGCCTCGGGATCGATCACCAGGCCGCGCACGAAGCGGTTGGAGAAGCGGCTTCGCTGCGGGAACCCTTCGGTTTCGACGAAGCCGGGGAGCACGGTGTGGACGCGAATTCCTTGCGGCCGCAGCTCGCTGCGGCTCGAACGCGAGAAGGCGAGCTGCGCGTGCTTGGAGGCGGTGTATGGGCCGCCTGGGCCGGCCGCGACGGCGCCCGCGACCGAGACGACGTTGACGAGGTCGGAAGGCGCAGCCGCCGCGAGCGCCGGCAAGAAGGCGCGCGTGCACCAGACGTTCCCCAAGTAGTTCGTTCTCGTGATCTCCTCGATGCGCTCGGGTGGGAGCTGCTGGAACGTGCCGCGGCCGGGAACCCCTGCGTTGTTGACCAGCAGCGCAATCTGCGGATGGCGCTCGGTGATCTCCGCGGCGACCTTCTCGACTGCCTCGCGCTCGCCGACGTCGCAGGTCTCCCACTCTGCGCCCAGCTCTTCCGCGAGCGCCCGCAGCCGCTCCTCGCCGCGCGCGATCAGGACGCAGCGCCAGCCGTGTCCAGTGAGTGCCCTTGCCACGGCCGCTCCGATGCCGCTGGAGCCGCCGGTGACGACTGCTACCTGCGGCACACCCGCAGGATCCGCTGGGCGGACGAGGTCGCGCCGCGCCGGTCGGTCACGACGGCGCGCAGGACATGCTTGCCTCGAACGGCCTTCGCCGTGCGCCACGTCGTCAGGTACAGCCCTTCGATTCCGCGGCGGACGGTCGCGATCTTCCTATGTCCGTCGAAGAACTTCACCGACCGCACCGTGCGCGACGCGCTCGCCGAGACGAACAGGCTCTCGGCCTTGCGGGCGCACGCCCGGGCTCTCGGGAGCAGCCACGTCACCGCTGGTCTCGCGACCACGCGGAGCCGGAGCTGGCGGAATGCAGTGTTCGGCAGCACGTTCGCGCCGGCCTGGTCGACGTTCTTCGACTCCTGGTAGTCGGAGGCGACCGCGATCACCGACGTCCGCCCGACACCGACCTTCGGCCCGAGGGTGAGCGGCCAGAGGGCGAGCCCGGAGCCCGGGTCGTAGAGCGCTGCGAGGAGCAGCGTCTGCTTGTAGGCGATCACGAGCGAGAGCGGATCGACTCCAGCGCCCCGGTCGGTGGTGATTCCGGCCAGCATCGGCCGGCCGGCGCTGACGACCTTCGTCAGGAAGCGGAACGTCGGCGGCCGGACGTCGTTCTGCCAGTAGTGCAGGACGTACCCGCCCTTCAGCGCCTCGTCGGTGTACGGGTCGGCCCGCGAGTCGACCGAGACGAAGTAGCGCCCCTCGTGCGGGAAGTCGACGGCCGCCACTCCGTTGTCGAACTCGTACTCGAACGTGAGCCCGTTCACGTTCACCGGCGTCCCCGAGTAGCCCTGGACGTCGTTCTCGTTCAGCGAGCCCAGGAACCACGGCTCGACGAGAGCGCCCTGGCTCGCCGCAACGACGGCCACGCCGGCGTTGGCCACGTGGGAGTTGACGCGGACGGTGTAGACGTGCTCGGCGCCGTCCTCGTTGAAGGCCTTCCCGCTGTAGTCCGGCGGCGGCCCGAACGGCTCGGTCGGGAAGCGGTAGCTGCTCACGAGCGACGTTCCGTTCGTGGTGCCGAACTGGTTGCGCTTGATCGTGACGCGCGGCGCGCGCCCGATCTGCGGGTACTGGACGGAGAAGTAGTACGGCACGCGAATGCGGTCGGCGCCCCGCGTCAGCACGACGAAGCCGTAGTTGTCGCCGGTGGGCGCACCGGAGGTCGCGGACGCGACGATGGGCACGTCGACAGTCGCGCCCGGGGCGATGGTCACCGAGCGTGGTCGCGGGTGACGATCGAGGCGCCGGAGCTGGCCGCCTGCGGCGCGATGCCGATCGTCCACGCGCCGCCGCCCGTGCCGGCGTCGGTCAACGAGAGCAACAGCGGCTTGCGGGCCGCGCCCGTCGTGGTGGTGAGGTAGCCGTACGAGAGCGAGGTCGGGTCGGTGAAGAGCTTCGGGTCGTCGGCCGCCGCTACGTCGACGAGGCCACCGCCCTCCAGCAGCACGGAGGCCTCGTGCGTGCGGGCGGTGTCACCCCAGGCCGGCGCGGCCGAGGACATCAGGGCCGACTTCACCTGCTCCGGTGTCCAGCCCGGGTGCTGCTGGAGCAGCAGCGCTGCGGCGCCCGCGACGTGCGGGGCGGCCATGCTCGTTCCGTCGAAGACCGCGAAGGGCTGTCCGGCGAACTCCGTGAGCGTCGAGGAGAGGATCTGCTGTCCGGGCGCTGTCACGTCCGGCTTCAGTAAGTGGTCGAAGTTCGTCGGGCCGCCGGAGGAGAAGCTCGCGATCACTCCGCTCCGTCCGGTCGGGATCTCATGCGGGTCGAGCTCCCCCGAGACACGGAAGGTCGTCCGACCGCCGTGCGCGTCCATCAGGGCGCGCACGTTCGCCCCGTCGAGGTCGGAGATCATCCCGGCGGTCAGGCCCAGCCGGATCGGGATCTGGTTCGGTTCGCCGAAGCGGTTGTCGACGAGGATGATCCCGGCCCCGCCAGCGGCGCGTACGCGCTCGACCTTCGAGTCGAACGTGCAGCCCCCGCGCGAGACGAGGGCGACCACGCCGCTCAGCGAGCGAGCAGGCAGGGTCGTCAAGCGGGGGTCGTTCGGGTCATTGCCGACCGGTGCGCAGACGTGGCGCTCGACCGGCTTGCCGTCGGTGCCGGTGATCGTGCCGACGTCCACGAGCGGCTGGTCGGTGTCCTCCCACGGCGTCGGGATGTGGAAGTTGAAGGCGAACGGCACGTGCTGGAGGCTCGCCGGCGCTCCCGGGCCGGTCACCGTCAACTCGGAGCCGAAGACGTGGAGATTCGAGGCCGCGGCCACCGAGATCGCGGAGGGCGCGTTGCTGGGCGAGCCGACCGAGCCGAGGCCGAAGTCGTCGCGGTCGTTGCCCGCGGAGATCACCGGCACGACACCTGCGGCAGCGACGTTGTCGAGCGCCTGGATCAGCGCGTCGCTGGTCGGATCGGCCTCGGGGCCACCGCCGGAGAAGTTGATCACGTCCATGCCGTCGTTCACGGCGGTCTCGAAGGCGAGCACGATCTCGGGCGTGAAGGCGTCGAGCCCGCCGGTCAGGACGGGCACGTTGAACACGCGGTAGTTCCCGATCCACGCGCGAGGGGCGATGCCCGAGAGCCCGGTGACGGCTGGGTGGTCGCCCCCGGCGGTGACGACCGTCCCGGCTACGCCGGCCGCGATCCCCGACACGTGGGTGCCGTGGAAGGAGCCGGGCCGCCAGAGCGGGAGCAGGCCCTGCGCCCCCGAGCCCGGGCCGGGAAAGGACCGGGCGACGATCACCTTGCGCGTGGTGAACTTCTTGTTGCCCTTCGGGAAGCCGGCCGGGTACGAGAAGCCGGCCGGGTTGAAGAACGGGTTGGTCATGTCGACCCCGTCATCGACGACGCCGATCTTGATCCCCTGGCCGAAGCCGCCCGTCTTCGCCCAGAAGGTGTCCGCCTTGATCACCGCAGGGCTCTTGTTCGTGTCCAGGTGGTAGCGCAGGCTCGGGTAGACCTTCTTCACCCCGGCGACGTGGAAGAGCCGCGGCAGGTCGCGGTACGGCAGACGGAGGGCGAAGCCGTCGAGGATCACCTTGTAGCGGTGGAAGATCCGGGCCTTCGGGATCGCGTGCCGGATACGTCGGGCTGCGAGCGCCTGCTCGCGCCCGATCCGGGCGAGATAGGCGCGCGAGGTCGAGCTGTAGACGTCGAGCTTGTGCCGGCGCCCGAAGGCCTGCAGGCCTGGGCCGTAGCGTGCGGCCAGGGGCGGCAGGCGCAGCCCCACCAGCACGGACACGCGTCCGGAGCCGTGGCCGGCCGGGATGCGGATTACGCCGTGCCGCACACGCGGAAATGCGACCTCGCCGCGCTTCGGCAACCGGACCGGCCGGAGATCGGCGGTGGCGGCTGCGGAGGTGGCAAGAACCAACAGCGCCGCTACGAGCGACAGAACGAGTGAGCGGCGCAAGAGCTCTCAGAGTACCGGAGAATCCGGACTTCGTAGACTCGCGGATCGTGGATGGCTCCTTCACCGGCAAACGCGGCCTCGTTCTCGGCGTCGCGAACCGTCGCTCGATCGCCTGGGCGATCGCCAGGCGGCTCGCGGAGGGGGGAGCCTCCCTGGCGTTCACCTTTCAGGGCGAACGGATCGAGAAGAGCGTCCGCGAGCTGGCGGAATCGGTCGGCTCGCCGCTCGTGACCTCGTGCGACGTGCGCGCCGACGAGGACCTCGAGCGCGTGTTCGGCGAGGTGGGGGAGGCGTTCGGCGGCGAGCTCGACCTCCTCGTGCACTCGGTCGCCTACGCGGCGGCCGAGGACCTCGAGGGCCGTTTCACGGACACCCCGCGCGAGCGCTTCTGGATGGCGGTCGACGTCTCGGCCTACTCGCTCGTAGCCTGCTCGCGGCTGGCCGAGCCGTTGCTGGAGGCGGCGGGCGGCGGCTCGATCCTCACCATGACCTACCTCGGCGGAGAACGCGCTGTCCCCCACTACAACGTCATGGGCGTGGCCAAGGCGACGCTGGACTCGTCGGTCCGTTACCTCGCCTGGGACCTAGGCGCCAAGAACATCCGCGTGAACGCCATCTCCGCGGGGCCGGTGCGCACGCTCGCGGCACGCTCGATCGCCGGCTTCCCGACGATGGAGGCGATCGTCGAGGAGCGCTCGCCGCTCCACCGCCCGATCGACGCGGACGACGTGGGCGCGGCGGCTGCGTACCTGCTCTCCGACCAGGCCGCGAACGTCACGGCGACCACGCTCTACGTGGACGCCGGGTACCACTCGATGGGTATGTAGATGGGGCCACTGGGCAAGCTGGTGTTGGCTCAACCATGCCGGTTCAATCGGTTCTATCCGTCGCTAGATGTCGCGCTCGTGTTGACCGGGTGATGACACCGATGTCGCCTGTGCAGACAACGCAGCCGACGCGTTGCCGTCGCACCGTATTAGTCGGAACGCGATGATCCGCGTCGTCGTCGCAGAGGACACCTATCTCGTGCGTGAGGGCATCCGGCGCCTACTCGAGCCCGAGCCGGACATCGAGCTCGTGGCGGCGTGTGAAGACCTGCCGTCGCTGCTCGAGGCAATCGAGGCGGAGCAACCCGACGTGGTGCTGACCGACATCCGAATGCCGCCGACCAGTCAGGACGAGGGTATCGAGGTCGCCGATCGCCTACGGGAGACGAGCCCGGAGACGGGTGTGGTCGTGCTCAGCCAGTTCGCGGAGCCTGAATACGCACTCGCGTTGCTCGAACAGGGCGCCGACCGACGCGCCTACCTGCTCAAGGACCGGGTGGGAGACGCCGCGCAGCTGGCCGGGGCAATCCGCGAAGTGGCACGGGGAGGCTCGGTCATCGACCCGAGGATCGTGGAAGCACTCGTCGCGGCTCGTGTGCGGAGCAAGTCGCCGCTCGACGAACTCACGCCACGTGAGCGAGAGACACTCGAGGAAATGGCGCAGGGCAAGAACAACGCCGCGATCGCTGCGTCACTCGTGATCACGGAGCCGTCGGTCGAGAAGGTGATCCACTCGATCTTCCGGAAGCTAGGGGTCGCGTGGCAACCCGACGTCAACCGCCGGGTGAAGGCAGTGCTGCTCTACCTCGCCGAAAGGGACGCCTAGCGCTCGAGCGGGATCGTCCCGGCGATGCGCGTGCCGCTGTCGAGGGACGAGTCGATCCGTAGGTCGCCTCCGACGGCCCCGAGCCGATCGCGCATGTTCGTCAGTCCGGCACCGAATGTCGTGCTTGCCGGATTGAGACCCGAGCCATCATCGGCCACCTCGAATTGCAGGCTTCCTTCTTGCTCCCAGAGTCGGATCGTGGCGCGGGCGCCGTCTCCGGCGTGCTTCGCGGCGTTCTGGAGCGCCTCCACGCAGCAGAAGTAGACCGTCGCCTCGACCTCTGGGTCGTAGCGACCGACCGTTGCGGCGTCGAGGCGCGCTGCAATGCTCGCGCGCCGTGCGGCGCTTGCGAGAGCCTCGGATAGGCCTCGATCCTGGAGCAGCGGCGGGTAGATGCCGTGGGCGAGATCGCGGAAGTCCCGCATCGCCTCCCGAACCGCCGCGCGAAGCTCGCCGAGAATGGCTTTGGCTCCCTCGGGGTCCGACTCGATGAGCGCGCTCACGGCTCCGAGGTTTGCTTCCAGTGCGACGAGGTGCTGCTGGGCGCCGTCGTGCAGGTCGCGCTCGATCCGTCGTCGTTCGGCGTCGGCCGCGGCAACCACGCGCGCTCGCGAGAGGCGGAGCTCGTGCGCCCGTCGGCGAAGTTCCTCGAGCGATGCCTGCAGGTCCGAGTCGAGCCGGGCGTTGCGGAGCGCAAGCGCAACCTGACGTGCCAATTCGGCGAGGACGCTGACGGCCTTCTCGTCGAACGGCTCGGAGTCTGCCGAGCGGTCCACGACGATCAGGCCGAAGAGCTCCCCCGCGTGCGCCATGGGAGCAACGCGCACGTGCGCGTTGCTCCGGTTGCCGAGCAGCCGCGGCAGCCAGACGGCGACTCGGGCTGACCCGGAGATGCCGCCACGCGCGAGGATCGATTCCTCCGACGCGGTCATCCGGAGGGCCGCCGGACCTCTCTCCGGCTCGGAGACCACGCGCGCGAGCACGCCGGCGGAGGAGGTCCAGATCTCGACTGAATCGAGCGCGAGGCCGCTCCGCAGCGATTCCGCAAGCTGGAGCAGAAGCTCGTCCAGCGGGACGGCGCGGGAGAGCCGCGCTCCGAACGTCCGGAGGAGTTCGTCAGGCATCTGGCGCCCCCCGTGCACGAGCCGGTTCGAGAAAGCGGCGAGCCGGCGGCGGGCCGGTACGTACATCAGCGCGCTGACGCCGGCGGCCGCGATCGAGAGCGCGAGCACAGTGCGCTCGTCGTGTGTGGGAGGCCGGCCGAGCCCGAGGACGACGACGACATAGACGGCGGCCACGAGCGCCGTCAGGCCGACGACGGAGATCACAGGGGAAACGAGGCGCGTAACGCGAGCCTCGAGCCGCCTAGGAATCCGCACGACCGCCGCAACGAGGACTGCGATCGTCGCGGCGGTGGCGATCTCGAGCAGCCTCGGGGGCCAGTCGACGAGGAGATGCAGCGTCGACGCGACGACAACAACCTCGACGGCGATCGCGAGCCCGAGCGCGAAGGAGTGCGTCCGCGCACGTTCGCTTCCGCGGCGTGCGGCTGCCCGCCGGAGTCGAAGCACGTTGGTAAGCCGTTCGACGTTCGCGGCCATTACTCGGCTCTCAGGACGACAGCGGCGCGCGTGCGCGCCGCGCTCCACGCCGGTAGAGCGGCCACCACGTTCGCCAGAAGGATCGCGGCCGGGACGACGAGCAGGACGCGCGAGATCGGCGTCACTGGCTCCGGGACGACCTCGATCTGCTCCGCAAACAGGTACCACGTCCAGCGACCGGCTGCGACCCCGAGGGGTAGGCCGACGACGAGCCCGATCGCGGCGAACGTCGTGGCCTGCCACGCGACCGTGGCGAGCAGCTGGCGCCGGTCGAAGCCCAGCGTCTTCAGGACGGCGAGCTGACGCCGCCGCCGCCGGATCGCGGTGACGAGGGTGTGCGCGAGCGCGGCGGCTGCGATTGCCGCAAGCAGCGCCGACACGACCACCGGCAGGTTTCGCACGCCGCCGAAGTCGGCGACGGTCTGCGGCGGCCCCGGCGCCGGATGTGCGTATTGCCGCTCCAGCCGGGCGAGGGTCGCCTGCCTGCCCGGACCGGGCGCGATGCGGGCCTCGAAGTCGAACACGTGCGCCTGTGGATTCAGCCGCTTGTACGCCTGGAACGTCATCGCCGCATCCGGCCGGGGCCCAACGGCGACGACATTCTCGGGCAGGACACCGCGGCCGACGACCTGCATCCGCACGGAGCGGCGGTCTCGCGCATCGACGCTGTCGCCAATGTGGACGCCGAGGTGGTTCATGAGCTTCGACGAGAGCAGGATCTCGCCCAGCCGCTCTGGCGCGCGGCCCTCTGTCACGACCGGTCCGATCCTGCCCTTGATGTCGTCCATCGCGACGACGTGGGCCGTCCGTCCGTCCAGCCGGACCTCCACATCATCGCTGCCCTCGGCGGCGTCGCTGATCCCGGGGTCCGCCCGGACCCGCGCTGGCGGCGGAGTGATGAAGTTGGTGCGGTAGTCCCAGTTCTGCCCGTAGAGGCGCGGCGTCGAGAGCAGGTGATCCATGCTGGCCGTGAAGGTGAGTGCGACGGCGACCACCGCCACGGACGCGATCGCTCCCAGCAGCGTCCCGCCGACCGGAACCGCCATCGTTCCCCTGCCCCGCGTGAGCGCCAAGCGGACGCCGCTGACCGCCGTCGGCGGCAGGCCCCAGCGTGCGAGCGCCTCCGCCGGCGGACAGCCTGCTCGCGGTTCCAGATCACGAGGCTGTCCTCGCCTGCAGCGATGCAACGGCGCCGGCCGACACGACGAGGAGCAGGACTCCTGCGCCTCCCAGCGCGAGGACGAGCACGTCGAGCGCAAAGCCGGGATTGGGCTCGAGGCCGCGCGCGAGTCCGATCGGCGTCAGCGGCGAGAACGCGAACGCGAGCACGACCGCGAGGCAGGCGGCCACGGTGCCGATCGCAGTAGCTCGGACGACGTCGACGGCGAGGAGCTGGCGCCGGGTCATCCCGAGGGCCCGCAACGTCGGATGCCCTCCGGCCGCGAGGGCGGCCAGACGCAGGAGCGCCGGAGAGAGGAGGACGAGGGCGAGCAGGGCGCTGAAACCGGCCGCGAGCCAGAGCGCCTGCGCCTCGTGGTCGAGCGAGCGCTGGATCTTCGCGGCGTCGTCGCTCTCCGGGCGACCATCCGTTCCAGTGGCCCGCGTGAGGATGGGGATGTCGGCGGCACCGTGTCGGAGCCTGACCGGGATGACGAGGTCGGAGTAGCGGATGTCGAATCGGTAGATGCGGTCGAACGCCGGCGTCAGCGTGACCGTCCCGATCGGGTAGGGCTCCGTCGCCGCCTTGATCCCGACGACCCGCAGCCGGATCAGGGGGCCGACCGGAACGACCTTCGTGAGCGGCTCGACGATGTGCCAGCCGAAGCCCGTCCGGAACGGGTGCGAGAGCTCGTGCGTGCGAAGGCGGAACGCCACCCGCTCGAACGACGGGATAAAGCGTCCCCGCTCGTCCCACAGCCTTCCGCCGGTCGCCTTTGCGTCGGGGACGTCGGAGTAGCGCTGCGCCAGGCGGGTGAGGCTCGCACCGTTTCGGAGGCGGACGTAGAGCCGGTCGGTCTCACGCTTCGCCCGCGCGCAGTCGTCCGCGCCCTTGCACGAGATCAGGATCTGCCTGACCTCGCGTCGCTCCGGGAGCGCTTGCTGTGCCGGATTCTGGTTGCGCGGATCGCAGTGGAAGACCCCGAGGTCTTGGTCTCCCCAGCTCGGGAACACGCGGATCGAGATCACGCCGCCCGGGCGGACGCCGAAGCGGCGGGCGGCGCGCGTGTCGACCAGCACTTCGCGTGGCCTGGCGGAATCGGGGAGGCGGCCCGCGAGCACCTTCGGACGGTGGAGGGCCACGCCGTCCCGGCCGTCGATGTTCACCAGGAACTGGACGGCCTGCGGCCCGAGGAAGCTCACAGGCCGGTTCTGCGCGTCCCGGGCGCAGTAGGAAAGGAGGCCGGTGACGGCCGAGGCCTCGACATCTGGACGGGATCGGATCTCTTGGATCGCCCGCTTGTAGGTCGTGTTGTCGGGGCCGGAATTGCTCATGTGGAGCCACGCGTCCGGGAAGCGGTACGCGACGAGGTGGCGCTCGAGTGCAGAGTTGGTGCGGCGCGCGCCTGCCGCAGCCGTGAGCACGGCGCCGCCCGCGACCCCGGCGAGCACCGCCACCACGAGCCAGCCGCGCCAGCGCGAGCGCAGCTCGCGCTGGAACCGCAGCCAGACGGCGGCCACTCAGGCCCCTAGCGCGGTCGCGGCCGGGGCGGCGAAGGTAGCGCCGACGACGCGGCCGTCCTGCATCTGCACCACTCGCTCCGCCGCGTCGGCGACATGCTCGTCGTGAGTGACGAGCAGGATCGTCTGCCCGGCGGCGTGGAGGCGCCGGAAGAGCTCGAGCACCTCGAACCCGCCTGCGCTGTCGAGTGCACCGGTCGGCTCGTCGGCGAGCAGCAGCGTCGGCTCGTTGGCCAGGGCGCGAGCGATCGCGAGCCGTTGCCGCTGGCCTCCCGAGAGCACTGCGGGCAGCTCGGTGGCCTTGTCCGGAAGCCCCAGCAGGTCGAGCAGCTCGCGCGCCCTTGTCTCGGACCGGCGGCGTGAGACGCCTGCGATGAGTGCGGCTAGGACGACGTTCTCGAGCGCCGAGGTGTCCTCGAGCAGGTTGAAGAACTGGAACACGAAGCCGATGTGCCGCCGGCGCAGGTGCGCCAGCTCGGTCTCGTTCCTGCCGGCGAGCGGCTCGCCGGCGAGAAGGATCTCGCCGTCACTCGGCGTCTCGAGGCCGGCGACGAGGTTCAGCAGCGTTGACTTGCCGCACCCGGATGGGCCGGTGACGGCGACGAACTCGCCCCCGCCGATGACCAGATCAACCCCGCGCAGCGCCCGGACGGGCACTCCGTCGGACTCGAAGGTCTTGCGGAGGCGAACGGTCTTCAGCACTTTCGGCGCTGCCGCCACAAACACGACTGTGAACCGCGACCGCGCCGATCGCAACCAAGCCACCTGGGCAACGAATACGCCCGCTGGCCGCTGGATGACTTCCCCGCTAGCGCCGTTGTGGGTGCGGGGGGCGCGCCCGTAGCGTCAGCCGCGTGTTCGGAACCGCAACTCAGGAGGCATCGAAATGACCACCACCGTCGCGAAACCAGACCTGATACGCCTTCCGTCGACGGCCGCGCCGTTGCGGTCACAACGGAGCTGGCACAGGCCCCTCGTGCTCGCCGGATGCACTCTCGCGCTCGCCGTGGTTTCGGCCGGCACGTGGCTGACCGTCGCGCAACTGACAGGCGCAAGCGGAACCGACGTCACCGCTGCAGCACCCGTGTCTGGGTGGACGCCGCAGTCACTATGGGGCCAAGGCCTCGACGTCATCCGCTTGAAAGAGCGGCTCGTACGCGCGGGCTATTCGATCAAGGTCGACGGGACTCTCGACCCGGTCGCCAAATCCGCACGGCTCGATTTCACCCACGTCGGCAACCCTGCGGCCTGGAACCTCCGCTTCGGCCTCAACCGCCCGACCAAGTTCGTCGAGCGTCCCCTCACGGGCCCCGGTGGCCAACTCGACGCCAACGGGAACATTCGTCTGCCGCTCGCGGCGATCCCGAGCCGTCCACGAGCCAAGGCTGCGGAGTGAACGTGAGGCCCCGACGACGTTCAATTCGAGGGAGGAGGATTGAGATGCGTCGACTCATCTTGTTGTTGGTAGTCATGACCGCCTTGGCGGTGACGGTCTCGCGAGCGTCAGCGACCACAGCGCAGTTCGTGACGATGACGTTTGCCGAGCCCATCCATCCAAGCATCACGTGCCCCGGCTTCCCCGATGTCTCGTGTGGGACAGGCGAGGTGATTCCGCTGGGTCAAGCAAGTGAGATAGTCGTGTTCGGCGCCGGTTGTGGTGGAACGTGCGATCTCCGCACGGTCAACCTCCCGGGCGGCTCGCTGATCCTCGAAGAGACCGCCAGCGGCGCAACATGTCCGCACGTGTGTCGCCCGGGGCCGCTTGAGGTTGGTCGCGCCGACCTCACTGATGTCGTCGTCGGCGGCACCGGTACCTACGAAGGCGCGACGGGGATGCTGACGGGCACAGTCAGGTTGGAGGGAAGCAACGCGAGACCGGCCGGGACGAGCACAGTGAAGCTTGCTGGGACGATCCGCTACGACCCGTAGGCGGGTTCCCGGCTTGGGAACGGGCGGCTCGGGCTTGACGGCCGCCCGTTTCCTCTCCGGTAGCCCGATGATCCGCTCTGGAGCTCAGGCCGCGTTCGCGAGTGGAAGCACGAGCTGCACCTTCAGAGCGCCGAGGCGAAGTGCGAGGGCCGCATTGGCGTGCTCGTGATGACGGGGTGATGACAGATCGGCCGGCGTTCAACCGCAAACCTTGATCACAGCGTCGATTCTTCGATCATCTGCTCATGAGTTCAGCGTGATTGCCCCTCGCTCGAGCCGAGGGTCAAAACATGGCTCACCACGCGATGGGTATGTAACTTCTCTAGCGGAATAGTCTCGGTGAGACTATGATGCCGAGCGATGAGACCGGCGTCTCGTGCGGCAGCAGCGGGGGTCTTCGCGGTGTTGGTAGCGGCACTTGCGGCCGGCGGTAGCAGCGCGCGCACGTCCTGGGACGGGTGTACCGCGCACTCCGGAGATGTCCGTTTCCGCTCGGCGGACGGCACACGCCTGGTCGGCCATGTGTTCGGCCGTGGGCCGAACGCGATCGTGTTCGCGCACCAGAGCCCGGGAAACCTCTGCCAGTGGCTGTGGTTCGCGAAGCGCGAGTCTCGCCGCGGCTACCGGGCGCTCGTGTTCGACCTACGCAACTACGGTCAGTCGCAGCATCGTCAGACCTCGGCCAGGGGCTTCGGCCTGGACGTCGCAGCGGCGGCGAAGTTCGTCCGGAGCCGCGGCGCCCGGAAGGTCTTCCTGGTCGGAGCGTCGCTCGGCGGATCTGCGGTGATCGCCGGAGGCGCGGATGCTCGGCCGCCGGTCGACGGGGTCGTGAGCGTCTCGGGCGCGGCAGATCTCGTCGGTGCGATCGACGCCGTAAGGCGACTGCAAGCGCCCGTGTTGTTCCTGGCCGGCCGATTCGATACCGACTTCGCAAGCGACGCTGGCCGCCTGTACTCGGCGGCGGCTTCCCCCGACAAGGCGATTCAGATCCTCCAGCGAGGCGAGCACGGAACGGACCTGGTCGCCTCGAGCCCGGCGGCCCGGCGTCTCATCGACGGGTTCTTCGCGACGCGCTGAGCCTGCCGCGATCGGCCTCGAGGAGGGTGTTCGCCTCCTCGACCCAGGCGAGCGTGGCACGTGCCCGCGTGATCCCGTGGAGCAGGGCGATCCGGGAGTGCACGGGCTCGTCGCGCAGCGGGGCTCGTTCCATCTCCTCGAAGGCGCCGAGGTGACTCTCGAGCAGGCTGCGGTAGGCCTCGAGCTGCGCGCGGGCGGCCTCCGGGGGAGCGACCCACCCGAAGAACAGCTTCAGCAGGAAGACAGGCGCGCCTCCCGGCGGGTCGTCCTCGACGTGCTCGACCCAGGAGCGCAGGGTTGCGAGGCCGGCCGGGGTGATCCGAAAGAGCGCCTTGTCCGGTCGGCTGCGTTGTGCGACCTCGCGGCTCTCGGCAAGCCCCCGCTCGACGAGCCTCGGGAGAACCTTGTAGATCTGGCTCCGCGAGGGCGCCCACATGTAGTCGATGCTGCGCTCGGCGTAGCGGGCGAGGTCGTATCCGGACGACTCGCCGAACGCGAGCAGGCCGAGAACGGCGTACTCCGTCGTGGACAGGCTGACCTCGGTCTCCACGGGCTGAGGCCAAGCGTAACCCCGGGCACAGCAGGTAGAGCTAGCCGGCCACGGCGTTGATCAACCGGTCGGCTCTGACCCAGAACGCCTTGCGCGCGCCGGGGGTGTTCTCGAGCACCGAGAGATGGGTCGCCTGAAAGCCGCCCTGCGAGCGGACGAGCTCGGCGCGCAGCAGCCGGCGCGGATAGCCGGCGTTCAGCAGCTGCGTCAGGAGATCGCGGGCGCCCTCGGCGCCGACCTGGGTGTCGCGGTCGCCGACGAGGAAGAGGAAGCGGACGCTCGGAGGGATCGAGCTCAGGTGCAGCCTCGGGTCGAGCAGGATCGGGAAGACGGCGAGCACGGCGCGCGGAGTCCCGATCTGGGGCGCGAGCGCCGTGTAGTCGACGGCGAGGCCGCCTCCGCGGGAGTAGCCGATCACCACGATCGGCAGCCCCTTCGGGAGCTTCTTCGCGGCGGGCGGAAGGGCGTCGTAGAGGAAGCGGAGGGCCCGCGAGTCTCCGGGGATCGTCTCGTACCTGGGGTAGAGCACCGCGTTCCCCTCGCGTGCGAGGTGACGGAGCCAGGGCTTGTGGTAGTAGGGCGTGTCCTCGCGCGCGTCGCCCCGGCCGTGCACGAAGACCACCATCGCCCTCGGCTTGCGCCCCGTCGGCTCGAACAGCCACACCTGGTGCGTGCCGGTGCCGATACTGGTCTCCCGCACGCGCGGGGCCGCCGGCTCGGAGGTCGATCCGCCGCAGCCCGCCGACAGCAGCAGCGGCACCGCGAGCAGCGTCAGGTGTTTAGCTCGTAACACTCCTGACGGATTCTAGGCGAAGCCCGCGGTCGGTCCGCGTCACGTCCACGCCGACCAGGTGCCAGCCGCCCCGGCCGAGAGGAACGCCGATGCGGTTGTGACCGGTCACCCGCACCGAGCGCACGGGCCGTCCGCGGACCGAGAACGTGATCCGGTCGGGGTCGCGCGTCGTCACTACGACCCGCAACCGCGAGCCGCGCGCCCAGAACGCCGTGTGCCTGTGCTCCGGCGCGCCGCGGGCCCACCCCTGGCAGAAGACGATCGGGCGCCGCGGCTCCGGGACCTTCGGCTGCCCACGTGGCCGGCCGGGCGCGAACATGGTCACGGCGCCGTCGTGGGCGAGGTCGCCGTAGCCGTGATCGACGAGCGCCCGCCACGCGAACCAGGCGCGGCCCGTGCCCGCGTAGAGGCCGGAATGGAGCGCCACATAGCGGACTCCGAGCCGGCGCAGAAGCGTCTCGGTCCCGGGCCGCCAGTCGCCGCAGTTGAGGGGCTCGAGCCGGAGCGCGAGCAGAGCCGCGTTCTGCGGCGCGATCGTCGAGTAGCCGCCCGGCCGCTGTCGCTCCGCCTCCTGGTCGTAGTAGGGGTAGATGCTCCCGAGCTGGACCGACGGGTGGAAGACGGGCAGCTCGAGCAGGCGGCCCGGCGGCTGCGAGCGCAACGCCTCGTAGGCGCGGTTTCCCGTGTCGGCCGCGGCGGCCTCGTAGATGCTCACGCGTAGGTCTGCGCCGACCGCGACCACTGCCACCACCGCGGCCAGCGGCCAGCGGAGTCGCGAGATGGAGACCGCGGCGAGAGCGGCCAGCGCCAGGCAGGCCACCGGCATCTGCCGCTCCGGAACACGTGGGTAGCGCAGCGGCGGCAGGTGGTGCCAGAGGAACGAGTAGAGCGGCAGGTTGGTTCCAAACGCAAGCAGCACGGGCACGAGCAGGCCGACCGCAAGGGCCAGCGCGAGGCCGTAACGGCGGGAGGCGAGGAGCAGCCCGAGCCCGGCCAGGGCCAACAGCGGCGTCAGCCAGCCGAGGAAGACGAAGCTCTCCAGCCCGTGCCGGGGGTGGCGGGTGACGAAGTCGAGCCCGTCTGCCGAGTAGTGCGAGACCTCACGGAGTGTCCGGCCGCCCGAGCCGATCGAGCCCGACACGGCGCGGTCACCCACGAGGAGAGCGGCCCCGACGGCGACGGCGGTCGCGAGCGCCGCCCCGGCGAGCACCCGTGGATCCCGGCTCCGGCAGACGGCGTACAGCGCGAAGAACGGGATCGCGCCCAACGCGAGGTGGACGTCGGAGAACGGGATCGAGGCCAGCGCCGCACCCGCGCCCAGGAGCCACCACAGGCTCCCCCGCCGCGACCGCTCGAAGGCCCAGAGCGCGAGCGGGAGGAGCGTCGAGATCGGGCCCCTGAGGTGTCCGGCGCTCTGGGCGACGCGGTAGGGAGCCAGCGCGAACACCAGGCCGCCCACGAGCGCGGCGCCTCTCGGTAAGCCGAGCTCTCGTAACCAGAGATACGCGAACGCGCCCGCCGCCAGGTAGGTGAGCAGGATGAAGAGGTTCCAGCCGAGCACGTCGCCGAAGACGGCGCTCAACGGCCAGAACGGGAGCCCGAACGGCCAGCCGCCGAAGTTCGCGCGCGGCGGGCTCTCGGGCTGGAAGGTGTACGGGTCGCGCCAGGGCGCTCGACCGTGCTCGAGCTCATGGCCGACGAGCCAGAGGTGGTACTCGGCCTGCAGGTGATCGCCGGCCGCCGCCTCGCCCGGGACGGTCGTCGCCCGCGCGAGGAAGTGCGAACCGGCGTGCTGGAGCGCGGGCCAGGTGGCCGCGACTCCGGCGCCCAGGTAGAGCGCGCAGACGAGCGCTACAAGGCCCGGGCGGCCGAGAGCAGCTCGTCGAAGTTCGGCACCTCGGCCGTCTCGTAGCGCCATGCGCCGCGGACCGTACCGCTCGAGTCGACGAGGAACGCCGTTCGCTCGGCCACGTCCGCGAAGCCGCGAAAGTCGTGCGCAATGCCGAAGCCGCGCACCGCATCCGCGTTCCAGTCGGAGAGCAGCGGGAAGTTCAGGTCGAGGGCCTGCATCCAGGAGATGTGCGTCCAGGGCGAGTCCCGCGACACGCCGAGAGCCTGCACGCCCGCCTCCTCGAACTCCGCGCTCCTGTCACGCAGGAGCTCCATCTCGTTCGTTCAGGTCGAGGACCAGTCGAAGAGGTAGAAGAGAAGCAAGACCGGCTTCTCGGCCGCGAGCTCGCGCAGCGAGACGCGCTCCCGCGGCCCCATCCAGACGCGAACGTCCGGCACCTGCTCTCCGACGGCCAGCATCAGCTGCCAGCCTAGACCGTCCCCGGGCCGGCGGTCAGCCGTGGGGGAAGAGTCGCGCCTCCGCGGCCTGGTAATGGGCGGGATCGCGGTCGATCCGTGCGCCTGGGCGCTGGGCCTGGAGGCTCAGGAGGCTCTCGTTTGCACCATGGTCGAGCGTCTCGTAGGTGCGGAAGCGAAGCGCCGTGCCGCCGCCCGTGCCTCTCGTCCGGAGCTCGACCGGCTTGTAGGTGCCCGGATCGACGTAGTAGGTCGTGTGCCCATCGGCCGAGGCGATCTCGATCGTGTCCTGGCCGTCGATCGTCCGGTGACCGACGACGCGGGCCTCGCCAGAACGCAGCAGCGCCAGGATCTGGCCGCGGAAGTCCGACGAGGTGGGATCCGCTGACGAGTCGTCGTCGCTCGCCGGCGGAGGCTTCGGCACGCTGGAGGCAGGGATGACCGTCAGGGAGATCGCTCGGCTGTTCAGGCTGACCTTGAAAGCGATCACCTCGGTGCCGCCCTTGAGCCCCTTCGCCTGCTTCGTGGTGATGACGGCCGTTGTGACGTGGGCGCCCTTCGCCTGGGCTGCGCGCCCCGGCACGCGGAGGATGGCCGTTCCCGGCTTCGGTCCGGGCTCGATGTCGTAGGAGTTCAGCTCGGCCGGCGTCGCCGTTGACTCCGGTGCTGACACGTAGATCGTGTCGCGGGCCGGGTCGTAGACCTCTTCGCGGCCGTCCGCGGTCGCCGTCTCGACGACCGACCCGTCCGGCGCAGTCTGGATCTGCCGGCCGTCATGAGGCTGGCTCTCCTGCTGCCAGCTCTCGTCGCGCCAGGTGATCGTGCTCCCGTCGGGGTTGGTCTGGGAGCCGTGCATGTCGACGTGCAGGATCGTGCCCGGCGAGGGCGCGACCGCCGCGGCGGCGCGGTCGACGACGGAGGCACCCGTGCTGTCCCGCGAGACGATGCTCAGCGCTCCGAGCGCGGCCGCGGCGACGACCGCCGCGGCGAGGGCCGAGCGCAGCACGAGCGCGCGCCTGCGGCGGCCCGGGGAGCGGTCGAGCTCGCGGTGGACGGCCTCCTCGAGCGCGTCGCGGTAGTCGATCAGCGAGGTGGGGAGCGTGCTGTTCACAGGTCCTCCTTGGGAGCGGAGAGTGCGAGGCGCCGGAGGGCGCGGGACACGCGCAGGCGCGCGGCGGCCGGGCGGATCGCCAGCCGCTTCGCCACCTGCGCGTAGGAAAGCTCGTCGAGGACGCGCAGCTCGAGGGCGCTCCGCTCGTGCTCGGGCAGCGAGCCGAGGCACCGTTCGAGGGCCAGCCGCGGCGAGAGCCGCTCCTCGACCTCGGCGTAGCCGTCGTCGGCCGCGAGGTCGAGCGGCAGGCCCAGGCGTTCGCGCGCGCGGGTCTCGACGCGGTCGCGGCGGGCGGTGTCGGCGAGCACGTTCGCGGCGATCCCGAGCAGCCAGGGCAGCGCCGTTCCGTTCCGTTCGTCCCGGAAGCGGCCTCTGACGAGCCACGCGCGGGCGAAGGTCTCCGCCGTCAGGTCGCTCGCCGCCCAGTCGATCCGCCGGTGGGCCCAGCGATAGACCGCGTCGACGTGGCGCGCGTAGAGCTCGGAGAACGCGCACGGGTCCGTGACGGCGGCGCGCATGAGCGAGGCGTCGGTTCTGCCCCGATAGCGGCTATCCCTGAGCTCACCGGTCACTACCCACTCCATCGCACGCCGGCCCTCGGATGTATCCCGCGTACGAGCTTACGGCTGCAGTGCCGCGCGGCGCGAGGCCACGCTAGCCGCAGCACCAGCGTTCGATCCGGGCTCCACGGCCGAACTGCTGCGTGATACGCGAGACGCCGACGAGCTTTCGCGGGTTCGTACGGACGAAGACCCACTGGTTCGCCGTCGGCCACGTCACGAGCAGCCAGCGCCCGTCCGGCGACCACGCGAGCTGCTGGAACACGCCCGTCCCGCGGAACAACGTGCGCCCGCTCGAGAGCGAGAAGACGTTGCTGCCGTCGCCGGCGACCCGGATCGCCGCGACCTCGGGCGTGCGGCCCACGAAGGCGGCGTCGCGGTCGGCGGTCGCGTCGGAGGGGTCGTCGGCTGCGACCACCTTCGCGCCTTCGTAGGCGCGAGTGCGGTGCGGCGAGAAGACGAGCAGCGTGCGGCCGTCGGCCGACCAGGCCAGCTTCGTCGGCTGGGCCGCCACCCGCCTCAGCACCGCGCCGGTGTCGGCATCGACCACGACAACGTCAGGCCCGTCCGAGTAGGCGAGCACGCGGCCGGGCCCGGGCCGCCAGGCGGGCGGGACGAGAGCCGCCGCCCCGAGCGCACGGTCCCCGGTGCCGTCGCCGGCCACGATCCGCAGCCGCCCCTTCGAGACGTAGGCGATCCGCGTGTCGGTGCGGCTGCCGGTCCAGGCCGGGAAGCGCGGGGATGGGCGTGCGAGCGCCCAGCGCACGCCTCCCTTCGAGTCGAGTGCAACGAGCTGGTTCGCGCGTGTCGCCGCCACGAACAGCCCGTGCGGGGAGAAGCTCGCGTCCCGGTAATGCCCCAGGAGCCGCTTGGATCCGTCCTGGTGCACCAGCCATACGCCGCTGCGGCTGGTGACGAGCAACTGGCCGGGCGCGGGGAGTGAGAAGAGCGCGGGCTCCGCCTGCTCTATCCCCACCGATTTCCTAAGCGAGTGGACGACCGAGCGGCCGGGCGGGCTCAGCGCCGCGGCGACGACCGCCGCCACGAGTGCGACGGCGACGAGCGGCCGGGCGTGGCGGCGCGGCCAGGCAACCGGCTCGCGCTCGACGTACGCGCGCCGGACAACGGCCCACGCGCGGTCCTGCGCCTCCTGCTCGTTCGGAGCCCGGAACCTCACTGCAGCCGCTCCTTCAGCGCATCCAGCCCGCGGCGCAGGCGCGAGTTGACCGTCCCGCGCGGCAGCTCGAGGAGCTCGGCGATCTCGCCGGGGGTGTAGTCGAGCAGGTAACGCAGGACGATCACGGCTCGGTGCTCCGGCGAGAGGCGGCCCAGCTCGCGCAGCAGCTCGTCGTCGCGCTCGGGCCGCTCGGGCGCCGGCGCGTCGACTGCCTCGGCCTCGGGGCGCAGCGCGCGGGCGCGCGCCCAGTCGATCGCGCGGTTGACGACGATCCGGTGCAGCCAGGGCCCGAACGGGCGGCGGCGGTCGAAGCTGTCGAGCGCGCGCACCGCGGCCAGGAAGGCCTCCTGCGCGATGTCCTCCGCGGCGGCGGCGTCCCGGACGACGAGGTACGCCGCGCGGTACGCCGGGCCCCAGTGCGCACGGAAGAGCGCCTCGAAGTCCGAGGCAGAGCCGGCCTGGGCTCGCCGCACCCAGGCCCGCTCGTCGCGGCTTGTGGCCGCTTGCGGGTCTTTTCCCATCGGCCTGCTTCGGGCCGGTGCCCAAACCGTGCCCACACGTAGCAATACGGCTGACATTCAACAACAGGTCCCTCTTGTCGTCCGGGGCCGTCCCGCTGTTCACACAGCCTTCACGGCCATCGTCTCCTAGGCGTCGTTCGAGGTACTGCGGTGACGGACGGCCGCGACGGCTTCGAGGCGCGAGTTCACGCCGAGTGCGCGCAGGAGAAGACGGACGTGGTTCTTGACCGTCTCGGTGCTCAGGTGGAGCTTCTGAGCGATCTGTTTGGTCGATAGCCCTTGCTCGAGAAGGCGAAGCACCTCGGCTTGCCGGGGGGTGAGGTGCGCGGGGGGCGTGCTGGGCTCGTGGTCCGGGCCGCCCGACAGGAGCCCGAAGACTCCGACGACGTGTTCGCCGTCGGTCAGAGGCACCGCGCTGATGTCCAGGACGAGACGCGTCCCGTCGGTCGAAACCAGGACCCCGGTCGATTCGGTCGCCGAGGTCGTGCCGAGCACCTTGCGCGCGAAGAGCTCACGTGCCCGAGGCTGGTCCTCGGCGCCGACGACGGACGTGAAGTGCCGACCGCGAACGTTGCCGAGAAGGCGCTCTGCCGCCGGGTTGATCCACCGTACGACTCCCTCGGTGTCGAGCACGTAGCTGGGGACGGGAATGCCGGTCAGAGCCTCGTTCGACGTCGCCGCCGACTGCGAGGCCGCCCGCCGTTGTCGCCATTCCGACAGTGTCGTCGATCGACAACGGCCTGTCACGTGTCGCCGAACGCACGAAGGGCGCCGTTGCCGGGCGCCCTTCGCTGTTTGCGTTCTGCTGTGGACGCTACTGCTGTCCGAAGACGAACGAGTTGCCATTGACGCTGATGCTCCGGAGGATGGCCGTGAGGTCCGTCCCGCCGGTGAAGCCGGTCGTCACGTAGATGCCGCTGACGACTTCAGAGCCGTGGTTCGCGAGCACCGACGCCCAGCTCTGCTGTCCCGCGGGCGAGCCCGGGAAGTTGTGCTCTCCCGTTCCGTCGCACGAGTCGTCGTCGTAGCGAACGTTCTCGCCCGAGACCTGGAACGTGTGGAACACGTTCTTGGCCGGGACCGTCGTCGCGCACTGTGTCGCGTCGAAGATCACGTCGTCGTTGTCGTTGTTGAGGAAGATCCGCAGGTACGGCGCGCCGATCGGGGCCGCGTCGGCCGCCGAGTACATCGACGTGTACGAGAGCTGCGCGATCTGGTCGAGCCTGAGGCCGTTCGCCCCGTTGTACCGCACGGAGCCGGCCCAGGCGCCGCCGTTCGAGTACGGGCCGAACTGCGCCCCGTCCAGAGAGGTCGCGACGCTCGCGTTGGTCCCGGCGAAGTCGCCGGTGAGCCGGTGCATCGCCGGGGCCGGTGCGCCCTGCGGCCCGTGCGGGCCGGTCGCTCCGTCCTGACCGTCCTTGCCCGCCGGTCCCTGGGCGCCCTGCGCGCCCTTGGCACCCTGCGCACCCTGCTCGCCCTTGGCGCCCTTCGCGCCGTGCAGCTCCTTGCGGGCTCCCGGCGAGAGATCGGCCATATGGACGGCGCCGTCCTGGATCTGGCTTGACGACGTGATGATGTACTTCTTGGCGGCGAATGCGCCCGAGGTGACCGCGAGCACTCCGACGAGCACCGCGATCAAGGTGATTCCCTTCTTCAAGGTGGTTCCTTTCCGTCCCAGGCTCGTTCAACATGACGGGGCGGAAAGCAGCTTTCGGCCTGGGAATCTCTGCGCTGCTCTCGCTTGGAAGACGGTAGTCCAGCCCTCGTCGAGCCACCATGACGCGAAGTGGTTGGTTTCGAGGCGCCCGAGCCGGAAGGCGAGGTGTCGAGAGCTCGCTAGACGCCGACGGCTGCGCGCTCTGTTGCGTCAGCGATCTCGCGCACGACCTCGACGATGTCCCGGTTCGCGTTCCAGATGCGGCGTTGCCGGTCGCTCCCGTTGCCCTTGCGCAGAATCTCGGCGATTCCCTCGAGCTCGCGTTCGCAGCCGAGCTCGCGTGCGTGCGGCTCGAGCTCCTTCAGCGTCCGCCGGATCAGCTGTGCCACCGGGGCGCGGTTCCTGCGGCCGGTGGCGAGGTCCATCACCGGCGCCTCGAGCCCGTAGCGGGCGGCGAGCCACTTGTTCTCGGTGGTCAGGATCCGGTGGTACGAGGGGATCTCCTTGCCGACGTCGTAGTGCTCCGAGTAGAGCTTCACCAGCGACTGGCAGAACGCCGCGAGCGCCACGGCGTCCTCGACCCTGGTGACCGCGTCGCAGACGCGTATCTCGACGGTCCCGAAGCGCGGGTGCAGGCGGATGTCCCACCAGATGTGCGTGTAGTCCGCGATGCAGCCCGTCTTCTCGAGCTGGCCGACGACCTCCGCGTAGTCCGCGTAGTCCTTGAAGCGGGGCGGCGGGCCCGAGCGGGGGAACGCCGCGAAGACCATCTGCCGGCTCGAGGCCAGGCCGGTGGGCTCGCCGCGCCAGAACGGTGAGCTCGCAGAGAGCGCGAGCAGCGAGGAGAGGTGGGCGAGCAGCCCGTTCACGACCTTGACCGCCTTCTCGGGATCGTCAACGGCGACGTGGATGTGCAAGCCGAAGATCAGCTCGCGGCGGGCGACGTACTGGAGCTGGTCGACCAGGTGCCGGTAGCGGTCGCGGGCGGTGATCTGCTGGCGCTCGAAGAGGCTGAAGGGATGCGTGCCCGCCGAGCCGACGCGCAACTCGCGCTCGCGGGCCAGGCCGGTGACGTAGGCCCGGAGCTTGCGCAGCTCGACGTCGATCTCGGCCGGCGAGCTGCACACCGGCGTCGCGATCTCGAGCACCGACTGCATCAGCTCCGGGTTGACGCGCTCGGCCAGCTCGCCCTCGGCCGCCGCGAGCACCGTCTCCACGTGCTGGACGAGATCGAACGTCTGGCCGTCGAGGAGCATGTACTCCTCCTCGACCCCGAGTGTGTACGGGTCTCCCTCGCCGAACCGGTGCTCGAGGACGCTGCCTCCCTCCGCGAAGCTGGCGCCCGTGATCGTCGAGGGGAAGATCTGCTTCGTCATGCCACCAACGCGTCCACTTCGAGCTCGACCCGCCAGCGTGGGTCGAGCAGGCTGCTGACGACCACCATCGCCGACGCGGGAAGCACGTCCGCGAACACCTCGCCGTGCGCGCGGCCGACCTCTTTCCAGTCGTCGGCGTTCGTCAGGTACGCGCGGGTGCGAACGACGTGCTCGGGGCCCGCCCCGAGCTCGGCGAGCGCGGCGAGGACGATCTCGAGGCAGCGCTTCGCCTGTGCGTAGGGGTCGGCCGGCGGGTCGGCCTCCCCTGGCATGATCGGCGCGGTTCCCGCCACGTGGACGTGCGGACCCACGCGCACCGCCCTCGAGTACCCCACGGTGGCGACGAACGGCGAGTCGGCCGGGACGATCCGCCTCTCCATGGCACTAGTATCGCCCGCCGTGGAGGCTCTGCGGCAGGTGGAGGGGTGGCCGGCGGCGACCGTGGCAGTCGCGGCGCTCCGCGGCGGGGAGGAAATCGGCTCTCACGGCCCGCGGGGGCACGTCTTCCGGTGGGCCTCCGTGACCAAGCCGGCGACCGCGCTGGCGACGCTCGTCGCCGCCGAGGAGGGCATCCTCGACCTCGACGATCCCGCCGGGCCCGAGGGCTCGACCATCAGGCACCTGCTCGCGCACGCCTCGGGCCTGCCGTTCGAGGGCGCAGAAGCCGATCGCACGGCCCGGCCAGCGCCGGATCTACTCGAACACGGGCTTCGAGGTGCTCGCCGAGACGGTGGGCGCTGCCGCCGAGATGCCGTTCGCGAAGTACCTCGGCGCGGCGGTGCTGCGCCCGCTGGAGACCGGTGCGGAGCTTCGAGGCTCGCCGGCCGCCGGGCTCCACGGAACGCTCGACGACCTCCTGCGCCTGGCCGCCGAGCTCCAGCGCCCGAAACTTGTGGCGCCGGAGACGCTGGCCGAGGCGACCTCCGTGCAGTTCCCGGGGCTCGTCGGCGTGCTGCCCGACATCGGCCGGATGGAGCCGAACGACTGGGGCCTGGGTGTCGAGCTCCGCGACGCGAAGGTTCCGCACTGGACCGGCACGACCAACTCGCCGCGCACGTTCGGCCATTTCGGCGGGAGTGGGACTTTCCTCTGGGTCGACCCCGACACCGATCTCGCGCTCGCATGTCTGACCGATCTCGAGTTCGGGCCCTGGGCACTCGAAGCCTGGCCGAGGCTCTCGGACGACGTACTCATCTTCCTTTAAGAATCGCCGCGCATACTCCAATCGAGATGTCATCCGAGTCTCGGTTGGGCTCTGCCAAGCGTAGGGCCACGGTCGCGAAGGTGGCCCTTGCCGGGGCGGCCGCGCTGGCCTTCGCCGCCTCGGCCGCACTCGCCCGCATCGCCTACCCCGGACATCCCAAGAAGGTGAAATCGCTCGCGCCGCCGAGCACGTTCGTCCAGATCGTGCGCGAGAACCAGCTTCAGTCGGGGATGCTCGGCCCGGCCCAGGCGGATCCTTCGGTGGTCTCCGCGCCGACGTGAGCCGGCACGCCTCCGTTCGCTCGATGGGCTGCGAGGTCGTCGTGGCCGGCGCGTCCGCTGCAGAGCTGGAGCTCATTGCCCGGCTGTTCGAAGAGCGCGACTCGACGTTCAGCCGCTTCCGCGAGGAAAGCGAGCTTCGCCGCGTCAACCGAGCGGGTGGCGGGATGCTCGTCTCGCCGTCGTTCGCCCGCACAGTCGAGGCCGCGCTCTGGGCGCGAGACGTGACCGGACGGGCTCGTCGACCCCACGCTGGGTACGGCGATCGAAGCCGCCGGCTACGACCGCGATCTTGCCGAGCTTGCTCCCGACCCGAGGCCTCCCGGCTCCGCGGCGCCGGCACGGCCGAGCGCCGTCTCCCTCCTGGGCCGTGTGCTCGTGCTCCGCGGCGGCGTGCAACTCGACCTGAACGGCGTCGTCAAGGCCATCGCAGTCGATGATGCTCTTGCGCTCCTCCGCGGACCCGGGTTCGTCTCGGCCGGTGGCGATCTGGCCGCCAAGGGCGAGGTGGACGTCGCGCTTTCTCACGGTGGGGCGGTCAGGCTCCGCGCGGGCGGCCTCGCGACCAGCGGACGAACGAGGCGGCGTTGGCTGCGGGGCGGGGAAGAGCAGCACCATCTGATCGACCCTCGCACCGGATTGCCAAGCCGCGCCCGCTGGGACGAGGTCACGGTTTGCGGCTCGAGCTGTCTTGTCGCCGACGTGTCCGCGAAGGCCGCGTTCCTTCTCGGCGACGACGGGCCTGCCTGGCTCGACGAGCGGGGCCTGCCTGGGCGCTTCGTCGGAGATTCCGAGCACGTGTATGAAAACGAAAGCTGGCGCGCCGGCGTCGGCAGTGGTGCGGCTGCGTGCACCTGACCACGAGCCCGCTCGACTGGTACGCGGCCCGGGCGGCCGGCGTTGCCGCCTACGTGCTCCTGACGGTGGTCGTGTGCCTCGGGATGACGATGGCCGGACGGAAATCGCTAAGGCGGTGGCCGCGTTTCGCGCTCGAGGACGTGCACCGTTTCGGTGGGCTGCTCGTCGGCAGCTTCGTCGTGATCCATGTCGCGACGATCGCCGTCGACGCCTACCTGCCCTTCTCGCTCACCGCCCTCGTCGTGCCGTTCACGGCGAGCTACCGGCCGATCTTCACTGCGCTCGGGGTAGTCGCGGCAGAGCTGTTGCTCGCGCTCGCGGTGACCAACCGCTATCGCTCGCGGCTCCCGCATACGTTCTGGCGGCGCGCGCACTACCTCAACCTCGCGGTCTGGAGCGCGGCGACCGTCCACGGGCTCGGCAGCGGCACCGACAGGAGCACGCCGTGGTTGCTGGCGATTTTCGCGGTCTCGGCCTCGATCGTCCTCGGCACGGCCGTGTGGCGGGCGCTCCGTCGGCGGGCTCTTCCGTCGCGCGTCGCGGCGGCGGCCGCGGCGTTCGCCTTTGCCGGAGGCGGGGCGGTCGTCGTCGCCGGGACCGGTCCGCTCCGCTTCTCTCCCAAGCCGTGGAATGCGCGCTCGTTCCAGGCGACGCTCGACGGGCAGGTCGTGCGCGACGAGGGGGCGACCCGGGCGCTCGTCTCGGCAGCCGCGACGGCCAACGGCCGACAGCGCGCCCTCCTGCGCGCCGATCTGTTGGTCGAGCCCAATCGGCTCGACGCCACCTCGTTCCAGCTCGAGTACCTTCCCAGCGGGCTTCTCTGCATCGGGCGGGTGACCAGGGTGGAAACGTTCGGATTCGACGCGCGCTGCCGGGCCGGCGACGGCACGCGTCGCGTCGTCCACGCGAGCTGGAGCCTCGGTCAGAACAACGACTTCACAGGACGCGTCGTGGTGCATGCGTAGGGCCGCCGGCGCGCTCGTGCTGGCGCTCCTCGCCGCGGGCTGCTCGATCCACGGCGGCGGCTCGGGCCGGAGCCACGTGTCTGCGAACAAGCCCGCACACGGGCGCAGGCCGCCTCGGAGACGGCTGCTCGTCTCGCCCCTCGGGCTCCCGCGCGTTCGATCCGCGGTTGTTCCCGGATACGTCCTGATCGCCGACCGGAACAACAACCGTGCGCTGATCGTCTCGCCCTCGAAGCGGATCGTGTGGCAGAACGACACCCTGCGCGGTCCCGACGACGCCTTTTTCACCCCGGGCTACCGCTCCGTGATCACGAACGAGGAGTTCAACGACACGCTCGTCGAGCTCTCGCTGAGAGGCCAGCGTCGGCTCTGGAGCTACGGTCACGGCGGCGTCGCGGGCTCGAGTCCGGGCTACTTGAACACGCCTGACGACGCCTATCGCCTGTCCTCCGGGATCACGACGGTCGCGGACATCCGCAACTGCCGGATCGTGCAGCTGAGCCGGGGAGGTCGGGTAGTGCGCGTGTTGGGCGGCAGTTGCGTACACGATCCTCCGCGCGGATTCGCGAGTCCCAATGGCGATACGCCGCTGCCCGACGGCGGCCTGCTCGTGACCGAGATCGGCGGCTGGATCGACCGCCTCGGCCCGTCCGGCAACCTCATCTGGGCGATCCGCTCACCCGTGCCCTATCCCTCTGACGCGCAACTGCTCCCCGATGGGCAGGTGCTGGTCGCCAGCTTCGCGATTCCCGGCCGCATCGTGATGGTCAACCGCCTAGGTGCGATCACCTGGTCGTTCGGCTCTGCGCGCGGGCCGAACCGGCTCGCCAAGCCCTCGCTCGCGGTGCGCTGGCCCAACGGCCTGATCGCCGCGAACGACGACTACAACCATCGCGTGATCGTGATCAACCCGCGCACCAAGCGGATCGAGTGGCAATACGGCCACACCGGGGTCGCCGGCAGCGCGCCCGGCTACCTCAACAAGCCGGACGGGCTCGACCTCCTTCCCGCCACCGACCTCGTCCCGGCGCGGGCTCTGGCGTCGACGCGAACAGGCCCCGCCCGCCGGCTGCGAGTGAGGCGGATCGGCTCCCTGCCCCAGGCAGTCTCGCGCCTCGCGGCGGTCGCGCTCGGGGACGGGCGCGTGCTCGTGCTTGGAGGTCTCGTCGCCGGCTCCTCCTCGGACGAGGTGCTGCTCGGGCAACCGGAGCGGCTTCGGCTCGTGGGCCGGCTACCGGTGGCAACGCACGACGCAGCGGCAGCCCAGGTCGGCCGAGCCGCCTACCTTTTCGGCGGCGGACAGGCGGTCTCGACCGATGCGGTGATTCGGGTGAATCCGACCACGGGCGCAGCCGTGAAAGCCGGGAGCCTCGGCGAGCCGCTCTCCGACCTGGGCGCCGCCACCATCCGAGGCAAGACGTATCTCGTCGGCGGCTACACCGGCTCGCGCTTCGCTACTGCGGTCCTTCGCTTTCTTCCGAACCACTCGCCCCGGGTGGTCGCTCGACTTCCACAAGGCCTGCGGTATGCAGGGGTCGCAGCTCTCGACGGCCGGATTTACGTCGCGGGGGGCCTCACCACCTCCGGAGCCTCGCGGAGGGTGCTCGCCGTCGATCCGCTCGCCGGGACGGTCACGCAGGTCGCCACGCTGCCGAGGCCCCTCGCTCACGTTGCGCTTGCACGGGCCGGTTCGCAGCTCCTGCTTGTCGGCGGTGGCTCCCGGCATGTTCTCGACATCGACCCCCGAGCCGGCACCGTCTCGGTTGCCGCGAACCTGCCGGAGCCGCTCACGGATCCGGCCGCGGTGACCCGGAACGGGCGGGTGCTGATCCTCGGCGGCGGGTCGAGCGCCGTCTACGCGCTGGGCTGATCGTCCGAGAACAGCGGGCGCAGGAGCTCGTCGAAGGTGGCGCGGTCGCAGCTCGCCACGACGGACGGGGTAAGGGCCCGCACCGAGGCGGTGCGGGGCACGTTCATCGCGAGGCCGACCTCTCCGAAGTAGGCCCCCGGCTGCAGGACTCTCCGTGGGCCCAGGTCCTCCTGGCTCACAGCGAAGATCCCGGAGACGACGATGTAGAACCGCTCCGCGTCGTCGCCCTCGCGCACCACCTGGTGACCCGGCGGAACCTGCTCGCGCTGCATCCGCTTCGCGATCTTCGTGAGCATCTCGCCCGGCAGGCCGGCCAGCAACTCGACCCGCGCGAGCTCGTGCACGGTCGCCGGGACGAACCTAGGCATCGTCGGCCTCCTGTCGGTTCGCCTGTTCGGGTGTCGGGCCTCCGCTCATCGCCTTCTATTGTTGCGCTCGTGGGCGAGCTCGCGGGATGGAAGTTCTGTCCGCGCTGCCGAACCGAGCTGCGCGGAGACGAGCGGCGCCTCGAATGCGGGTCGTGCGGGTTCGTCGTCTACGGCGGCTCGAAGCCAACTGCCGGGGCTCTCTGCGCCGATGAGGAGGGCCGCCTACTGCTCGTGCGCCGCGCGATCGAGCCCTTCAAGGGCTGCTGGGACATTCCCGGCGGATTCATCGAAGAAGGAGAGCACCCACTGGACGGAGTTCGGCGCGAGCTCCGGGAGGAGACCGGCCTAGAGGTCGAGCCGTTGGAGTTCATCGGAGCGTGGATGGACCGCTACGGCGGCGACGGAACCGCCGAGGCAACGCTGAACCTCTACTGGTCGGCCCGAGTAGTCGGTGGCGACCCTCGAGCTGCGGACGATGTCGACGAGCTGGGCTGGTTCGACCCCGACGAGCTCCCTCCGCCCGAGGAGCTCGCGTTCGAGAACGTCCCGCTCGTCCTGGCAGCCTGGCGCGCGCGCCCGGACTAGGCCCTCCCGAGCGGCAAGTTAGGCCGTTCGGCTCATTGCGAGCGCCCGCCCTCGTTCCGATCATCTGAACATGGACGAGCGGCCCCTCCATCGGATCGAGGACGACCTCGGCGAGACCTGGCTTCAGCAGTGGCTGGAGCAGGGTCTGGCGCTGCTAGAGGCGTACCTCGCCAAGCACGCAGCCTTCATCGACTTCCTCGAGACCGACCCCGCCTAGCCGGGCTCTTCGCAGGCTGCGGGCGTCCCGGCGAGGCGTCAGGCGGCTGCTTCGGCCAGGCCGAGGCGCTCTTCGAGCATCGACTTCGGCATCGCCCCGACAGCGGCGGCCTGCGGCTCCCCGTCTTTGAAGAGGATCAGCGTCGGGATCGACATCACCCCATAGCGCTGGGCGATCGCGGGCTCCTCGTCGATGTTGAGCTTGACGACCCTGAGCCCGTCGTGTTCCCCGGCGATCTGGTCGAGCACCGGCGCGATCGCGTGACAGGGCCCGCACCACTCGGCCCAGAAGTCGACCAGCACCGGCTGTTCGCTGCCGAGCACTTCATGCTCGAAGGTCTGTTCGGTAACGGCGTCTGCCATGTTTCGAGTCCTTTCTACCTCAGGTGTCGGATTGACTAAACGCGGCGAGGGGAACCGTTGTTCCCGCTCGCTAGGATCGCCGGGTGGCCCAGGTCTTCAGCCCGCTCCCGAACGTGCCCGACCACCCGGCTCTCGAGCGCGAGGTGCTGCAGCGCTGGGAGCGCGAGCGGACGTTCGAGCGGCTCCGCGAGCTGAACGCGGGAAATCCCCCGTGGAGCTTCTTCGACGGGCCGAAGACGGCCAACCTGACCACGGGCATGGGCGTGCACCATCTCTGGGGCCGCACCTACAAGGATCTCTTCCAGCGCTACAAGGCCCTGCGGGGCTTCGACGAGCGCTTCCAGAACGGCTTCGACTGCCAGGGCCTCTGGGTCGAGGTCAAGGTCGAGCGCGACCTCGGCCTGAACTCGAAACGGGAGATCGAGGAGTACGGGCTGGCCGAGTTCGCCTACCGCTGCCGCGAGCTCGTTGCCGAGTCGGCGCGGGTGATCACGGCCCAGTCGATCCGCCTCGGCCAGTGGGCGGACTGGGGAAACGACTACTACACCTTCAGCGACACGAACATGGAGTACATCTGGCGGTTCCTACAGACGGTGCGCGACCGCGGGTGGCTCTACCAGGGCAACCGCTCGACCGAGTGGTGCCCGCGCTGCGGAACCTCGCTCTCGCAGCACGAGCTGTCCGTCTCCGACGTGTACCAGGACAAGACCGACCCGTCGCTCTTCGTGCGCTTCCCGTTGAAAGGACGCGACGCCGAGTCGCTGGTCGTCTGGACGACGACGCCGTGGACGCTTCCGGCCAACGTCGCCGCGGCCGTGAATCCGGAGGCTGAGTACGGCAAGCGCGATACCGGCGAGTGGGTCGCAGTCGCGCGCTACCCCGAGGACCACTTCGTTGAGCGTGCTCCCGGGTCCACGCTGGTGGGTCTCGAGTACGAGGGGCCGTACGACCACATCCCGGCGACCGCTGGCATCGTCCACCGCGTGATCCCCTGGGACGAGGTCTCGCTCGACGAAGGCACAGGAATCGTCCACATCGCGCCGGGTGCCGGCACCGAGGACTTCGAGCTGTCGCAGGTACACGATCTTCCGGTTCTCGTGCCCGTCGACGAGAGCGGGCGCTTCTACCCGGACTACGGCTGGCTGCACGGCAGCTCGACCGTCGAGGCCGCCGACCAGATCGTCGGAGACCTGCGCGAGCGCGGCCTGCTCGAGTACGCGACCACGTACGTCCACCGCTACGCGCACTGCTGGCGCTGCAGCACTCCGGTCATCTTCCGGGTCGTCGACGACTGGTTCATCGCGGTCGACGAGCTGCGCCCGAAGCTGATGGCGGCAAACGAGGCCGTCGACTGGACGCCCGACTTCTACGGCAAGCGCATGGAGGACTGGCTGCGCAACATGGGCGACTGGAACATCTCCCGCAAGCGCTACTTCGGACTGCCGCTGCCGTTCTACCCCTGTTCGTGCGGGCACCTCACCGTCGTGGGCTCGAAGGCCGAGCTGGAGGAGCGCGCCCTCCGAGGGCTCGACCAGCTCGAGGAGCTGCACCGGCCCTGGATCGACGAGGTCGTGATCGCATGCGAGCAGTGCGGTGACGAGGTGCGTCGCATCCCGGAGGTCGGCGACGTCTGGCTCGATGCCGGCATCGTCCCGTTCTCGACCCTCGGCTGGCGCAACGAGACGTGGGTCGAGGGCGGCGGGGGGACGGGCGCCGCGCGCGGGCTGACCGGCGCGCCGCTACCCGACCACGCCTACTGGGAGAAGTGGTTCCCGGCCGACTGGGTGACGGAGATGCGCGAGCAGATCCGCCTCTGGTTCTACTCGCAGCTCTTCATGTCGGTGGTGCTGGAAGGGCGGGCGCCGTTCGAGCGTGTCCTCGGCCACGAGGACGTTCGGGACGAGCACGGGCACGAGATGCACGGCTCGAAGGGCAACACGATCGAGGCGAGCGAGGCCCTGGAGCGGATGGGCGCGGACGTGATGCGCTGGATGTACTGCGCGCAGGCGCCGACGCAGAGCGTCAAGTTCGGCTACGCGCCGGCGGGAGAGATCAAGCGCCGGCTGCTGACGCTCTGGAACTCGGTCGCGTTTCTCATCACCTACGCGAACATCGAGGGGTTCCGGCCCGACTACGCCGACGCGCAGGCACCGCCGGCGCCCGAGCACGTGCTCGACCGCTGGCTGGTGGCGCGGACGGGCCAGCTCGTGGCCGAGACGACCGACGCCTACGAGCGCTACTGGACCCCCGCGCTGATCCGCGCGTTCGACGCGTTCGTGGACGATCTCTCCAACTGGTACATCCGGCGCTCGCGCAAGCGGTTCTACTCGTTCGACGAGCAGGCCTTCAGGACGCTCTGGCACGCGCTCGTCCAGGCCCTGCGGGTGATCGCTCCTGTGACGCCGTTCCTCGCCGACCACCTCTGGCGGAACCTCGTCGCCGAGGCGGCCGACGGCTCACCCGACTCGGTTCACCTCGCCGGCTGGCCCGAGGCCGGCGACCCGGACGCCCAGCTGATCGCCGAGATGGCGGAGGTCCGCCGGGTGGTGGAGCTCGGCCGCCAGGCTCGGTCGCAGTCGGGGATCAAGCTGCGCCAGCCGCTGCGCCGCCTCGTCGTCCAGGGCGCGGACGACGGCGCCTCGTCCCACGTCGGGGAGATCGCCGAGGAGCTGAGCGTCAAGGAGGTCGAGTTCGGCCCGGTCGGCGCGACCGAGCTCCGAGTCAAGCCGAACCTGCCGCTGCTCGGGCCGAAGCTCGGGAAGGAGCTCGCAGCCGTTCGGGCGGCGCTCGAGGCCGGGGACTTCGAGGAGCTCGGCGAAGGCCGCCTGCGCGTGCAGGGCCACGAGCTCTCGCCCGAGGAGGTGCTGGTCGAACGGCGCGGCAAGGAGGGTTGGGCGGTCGCGGGGGAGGACGGCCTGACGGTCGCTCTCGACCTCGCCCTCGACGCGGAGCTGGAGCTCGAGGGGCGCGCCCGCGAGCTGATCCACCGCGTGAACGGCATGCGCAAGGACGCCGGCCTCGAGCTGACCGACCGCATCGTGCTCACGCTCCCCGAGGCCGAGTCCGAGCTCCTGGGCCACGCCGACCGCATCAAGGACGAAACGCTGGCCGTGCGCATCGAGACCGACGACGCGAGCGCGCCGTCGATCGCCAAGGCTTGATAGGCCTCGCGCAGCATCTCGACCGCTCTTCGAACTTGGTCTCGAACGAGTTGCCGCCTCCCGCCGGGCTCTGCCCGGCGGGAGGCTCATCGCGCCATGACCGTCGGTACTCAGTGTGTGGTTGGGCGGCTCCGATGGCGGCTGCACCACGAGCCCGCAGGCAAGGAGGGGGCTCGTGGGGGAACCAGGGGTTCCCCCACGCTTAAAGGCCTGATCACACCTCGCGAAGGATCTCGACCGCGCGGGCGAGGATGTCCCGCAGGGCACGTTGGTCGGAATGGGGGAGGGCGGCGATCGCCTCGGGCGGCTCGCTCATGATCTCGAGCACCACCTCGCGGAGCTCCAGCCCGGCCGGCGTGATGGTCAGTGCCTTCACCCGCCGGTCACCCTCGGCGCTGCGGCGCTCGACCAGGCCCCGGGCCTCCAGCCGGTCGACGATGCCCGTTACGTTCGAGTTGTCGCAGAAGAGTCGCTCCGCGAGCGCGCTCATCGGCAGCGGCTCGTCGGGATCCAACATTCGCAGGGCATGAGCCTGGGCGAAGCTCAGGCCGAGCCGGCCGAGCTCGACGCCGACCTTGGTTCGCTGCGCCATCCCGATCTCGAAAAAGAACCGTTGGGCCTCGTGGGCGGGAGTGCGCGCCTTCGTCGCGGTAGCCATTGCTGCCCTCATAATACTTGAGACACTAGGTATTTGACAACCTCAACCATCTCGATAGTCTAGGAGCCCATGAACGAGCCCGCGATCCAGGCCGAGCAGCTCGTCCGCGAGTTCAAGAAGGGCCCGCGCGCGGTCGACGCGATCGACCTCGCCGTTGCCCCGGGCGAGATTTACGGCTTCCTCGGCCCCAACGGCGCCGGCAAGTCGACGACCGTGCACATGCTGACGACGCTGCTTCCGCCGACCTCGGGCACCGCGCGCGTGGCCGGTTTCGACGTCGTCCACGAGGGGCCTCAGGTGCGGGCGCGGATCGGCGCGGCGCTGCAAGAGGCGGCCCTCGACCCGCTCCTCACCGGCCGGGAGCACCTGCGGCTCCAGGCCTCGCTCCAGGCGCTGCCGCAAGGCCGACCGCATCCGGCGCTCCAACGAGCTGCTGATGCGGGTCGGCCTGACGGAAGCAGCCGACCGAAAGGTGCGCGGCTACTCGGGCGGGATGAAGCGCAGGCTCGACCTGGCGCTCGCGCTCGTGCACTCGCCGCGGATCCTCTTCCTCGACGAGCCGACGACGGGCCTCGACGTCCAGAGCCGGACGGCGCTCTGGGCCGAGGTGGGCCGCCTGGCGAGGGACGAGGGCGTGACCGTCTTCCTGACGACGCAGTACCTGGAGGAGGCCGACGTCCTGGCCGACCGCGTCGGGATCATCGACCACGGCCGGATCGTCGCCGAAGGCACTCCTGCAGCCCTCAAGGCCGAGGTCGGGCGCCCGACGATCGAGGCGACGCCCGCCGACGCGCGCGACACCGACCGGATGTCCGACGTGCTCGGACGGTTCGGTGAGCTCGTGCCCTGCGCGGACGGCGGTGTCGCGGCCCGGCTCGAAGGCGGCGAGTCCGAGCTCGCGGACGTGGTGCGCGCGCTCGACGCCGAGAGCGTGAGGATCGACCATCTGCAGCTCCACCAGCCCTCGCTCGACGACGTCTTCCTTGCGAAGACCGGCCGGTCGCTCGAGGGCGCCGGCGACGAGGAGGAAGCGGGAGAGCCAACGTCGCGCCTGGCCATGGACACGGCGTGACGGGCTTCGCCGACCAGGTCTTCCAGCTCGGCCGGCGCTCGGTCGTGCGGACGCTGCGCCAGCCGGCCAACGTGGTCGCGCCACTGCTCTTCCCGATGCTCCTGCTCGCGGTCAACTCGGGCGGGCTCAAGGCGGAGACGCACTTGCCTGGCTTCCCGACCAACTCCTTCGTCGCCTTCGCGCTGGCGGTGCCCTTCATCCAGGGAGCGCTGTTCGCGACCATGAACGCCGGCACCGATCTCGCGCGGGACATCCAGACCGGGTTCCTGAACCGACTCTCGTTGACGCCCATGCGTGGGATCGCGGTTCTCGCCGGCCAGCTCGGCGGCGTGATGGTCCTCGGGCTCCTACAGGCGGTCGTCTACCTCGCGGTCGGCCTCATCATCGGCGTCCGGCTGGCATCGGGCCCGGCCGGGGTGGTCGTGCTGTTCGCATTCATGATTCTCGTCACGCTCGCCTTCGGAGCGTTCGGAGCATTCGCCGCGCTACGGACCGGCTCGGGCGAGGCGGTGCAGAGCCTCTTCCCCGTCTTCTTCGTCTTTCTGTTCATCTCGTCGATGAACATTCCGCGCAACCTGATCGACGCGACCTGGTTCCGTGACCTCGCGACCGCCAACCCGGTGTCGTACCTGCTCGAGACCGTCCGCAGCCTGATCATCCTGGGCTGGGACGGCCAGGCGCTTGCGCTCGGTTTCGGAATCTCGATCGTGCTGACGATCGTGGCGCTGTCGCTTGCCAGCTGGGCGCTCCGCGTGAGGATGGCGCGCTCGTGAAGCGGACTCTTGCCGTGGCCCGCGGCGTCGCCTGGCGGACGCTGCACAACGTCTTCACGAACCCGTCGCTGCTTCTGCCCTCGCTCATCTTCCCTCTCTTCTTCTTCGTCGCCTTCGCGGGCGGGCTCTCACGGGTGGGCGACATCCCCGGTTTCGACTATCCGCAGGGCTATACGGCCTTCCAGTTCGTGTTCGTGCTCATGCAGTCGGCGGCCTTCGGCGGGGTCTTCACCGGCTTCGGGATCGCCCGCGACTTCGAGAGCGGCTTCGCCCGGCGCCTCTTACTGGCGGCGCCGAACCGGATCGGGATCGTGCTCGGCTATGCAGTAGCAGCGCTGGGCCGCTGGCTCGTCACGGCGACGTTCCTGACGGTGATCGCGTTCGCTGTCGGGATGCGGGTCGGCGGCAGCGGCGTCGACCTCATCGGGCTCTACGCGCTCGCGGCGATCCTCAACCTCGCCGCCGTGCTCTGGGCCGCGGGAGTGGCGATGCGGTTCAGGACGATGCAGGCCGGGCCGGTCATGCAGATGCCGGTCTTCCTGGTGCTCTTCTTCGCCCCGGTCTACGTGCCTCTGTCCCTGCTCCAGGGCTGGATCCACGGCGTCGCGACGGTCAACCCGGTTACGCGCGTGCTCGAGTCGGGCCGCGGCTTCGTGGCGGGTGAGCCGACCGAGGTCGGGATCGCCTTTCTCGCCGCGCTCGCGCTGGCGGTTGCGTTCTCGGTCTGGGCGATCCGCGGTCTGCGGCAGGCTGAAACCGCCGGCTGACTCAAAGGTTCGGGGTGAAAGCTCGGGGGTGGAGCCCGCCGCTCGGGGGGTGGTGGCGACGGGCTCTCCCCAGTGCTCGCCGCGGGCCGTAAAGGCCAGGTACAGGGCACCGCGGCTCGCATCGCCCAGTACCAGCACGCTAGCCGCCGCGTGACTCCTTTCCAATAGGCCGTTTGGCCCATCTTTCCAAGTGGCAAAAGGGGCACTTTGCGGTGAGAAAAACGACCGCTCAGCCCCGTTTTTCCTCGACGCGAGCCACCCGGCTCCCTATCATCTCCAGCGCCCAGTGAGCGCTGCAGACCAGGCTGTCTACTTCAACGGGGTCCCACTGCTCGTACTGGCGGGCGTGTACCTGCTCGTGGCGACCGCGCTCGCGCCGACGCTCTGGCGGGAGCGCGGTCGCGTCAGCCACTCCGATCTCGCGCTCGCGCTGATCTTCCCGGCGATCGCGATTCCGGCCGCGATCTTCGGCGCGCTCGTCGTCTACGACCGCGCGCCGATCGGCGGGCACGTGTGGCCCCCGTTCGCGGCGACGGTGATCGCGATCGTCCCGGCGCTGATCTTTCTGGGGCGCTGGAGCGCTCCGGCCGGCGTGCTGATGAGCGGCGCCCGCGCGCGCGAGGCCGAGCAGCTGGTGACGGCCCGCGATCGGGAGCTCGACTCCGTCGCCATGCTCGCGAACACCCTCTCGAGAGCCCAGGAGCCCGTCGAGGTCGGGCGGGTGCTCCTCGACGAGGTCGTTTCCCTGCTCCAGGTCGAGTTCACCGCTCTCGCGCTGGTGACCGACGACGAGGACGAGGCGACGGGCCTCGTCGCGCGCTCCGGAGACGCCGACCTGGACTGGTGGACCGAAGTTCGCGTTCACCTGCACAACGAGCCGTCCGGAATCGCGAGCGCCTACTTCGAAGCGGCACCTGTCTCGGTCTACGACGTCGAGTCGTCGCCGCTCGTCGAGCCCGCGGCTGGTCAAGGCCGTCGGGGCCAAGAGCGGCGCCTTCGTTCCGCTCGTCGTCGAGGAGCGCGTGGTCGGCGTGCTCATCGCCGCGACCACTGGCGAGCGCCGGGCTTTCACCAGCGAGGAGCTGCGCTTGATGCAGGCGCTCGCGGGTGAGGCGGCGATCGCGCTCGATCGCACCCGCTCGGCCTCCGCGCTCGACCAGGCGCTCGCACGGGAGCGGCTGGTGGGCAAGATCTCCCGCCGCGTGCGCTCGGTCCACGATCTCGACACGGTCACGCGCGTAGCGGTGACCGAGACCGGCCGGGCGATCGGCGCCTCCCGCTGCTTCATCCGCGTCGCCGACGAGGGCGGCGTGCTCCAGGTCCGCGCGGAGTGGTGCACCGAAGGGCTGGCTCCGATCGGCGACCGGGCCGGGCGGCTTCCCGTTTCCAACCTCGCCGCCCGCGAGCGGCGCACCGTCGCATTGGCCGACGTGCTCGAGGCGCCGGAGCTGCTGGACTCCTCGCTCGGGAGCGTCGAGACGCTGATCGAGCTCGACAGCCGCTCGGTGCTCGCGACGCCTATCGTCGTCTTCGACCGGATGATCGGGGTGCTGGCAATCCACCGGCCCGAGCCCGGCTCCTGGTCGTCGGGGGACGTCGCGCTGGCAGAAGCCGTCGCACGCGAGATCGGCCTCGCCCTCCACACGGCGCAACTGCTCGAGGAGAACGAGCGGCGCCTCGGCGAGCAGGGCGCGCTGCTCAAGGCCGCCCAGGTGGTGACCAGCGAGCTGGAGCTGAACGCCGTGCTGCAGCGTCTGGTGGACGAGGTGGCAGAGCTCCTGCGAGCCGAGGCAGTGGACTGCTACCTGCTGGACACCGAGCGCGGCATCCTCCGCTGCGCTGCCGTCCACGGCCTGCTGGAAGGGATCGTCGGCTTCGAGTTCGCGGCCGAGCAGGGGCTCTCCGGGCGGGCGATCGCTCGCGGCCGGCCCGTTCTCTCGGACGGTGACGAGGGACTGGCCGACACGATTCCCCACCCGGCGTACGAGGGGTTCCGGAGCGCGATCGTCGCGCCCATGCGGTGGTCGGGCGAAGTCAAAGGGATCCTCGGCGTCGGCACGCGAGACCCGGAGCGGACCTTCACCCCTGCCCAGGCAGACCTGCTCGAGGCGTTCGCGAACCTCGCCGCCCTGTCGCTCCGCAACGCGGAGAGCTTTGCCGAGCGCTCGCGCCAGGCCCGCATCCAGCGCGGCTTCTACCGGATCGCGTCCGTGCTCGGCGAGCCGATCTCGCTCGAGGAGACCCTCGACGCGCTCGCGCAAGCGGCCAGCGAGGCGCTGGGCGGCGCGAGCGCGGCGGTGCTGATGCCGCACGATGACGATTTGCGACTGGCGGGCCTGCACGGGCTCCCCGGCCTGCTCGTGAAGTTCCTCGGAGAAGGCCTCGGCGACCCCTCGGGGCCGCTGCGGACCGGCGTCCGCGGCCGCCGCGTGCTGGCCGCGCCACGTCTGGTCGATGACGACCGCTTCGACGAGGAGTGGCGGCGCGTCATGCTCGAGGCGGGCTACCGCTCGCTCCTGGCCGTCCCGGTCGAGGCGCCGCGCAGCCAGGAGGGCGCGCTCGTGCTCGTGTTCTTCCAGGAAGAGCGGAGCTTCGCCGACGACGATCTCGAGTTGGCGCGCAACCTCGCGGGCGCGGCGCGCGGTGCCCTCGAGCGCAGCGAGCTCTTCGAGGTCGAGCGGCGTTCGCGCGGGCTGGCCCAGCACCTGGCGCGGACGGGGACGCTGCTCGCAACCAAGCTCGACCCGGGCGGCGTGCTCGACGAGGTCGTTCGCCAGGCTCCGGCGCTGCTCGGAGCGGACGCTGCCGTGATCCGGCTGCTCGAGGGCGACGAGCTCGTCGCCAGCGCAGCAACGGGCGAAGAGACCCCCGGCGTGCTCGGCTCCCGGGTGCCGTCGACCGCGCGTCTCGCGGGCGACGCCGTCCAGTCGCGCTCCCCGGTGGCCGTCGCCGACGCGCGCGACGACCAGCGCCTCATCCAGGCCGACCCGGTCCTGGCCGCGGGGTACGCGGCCTGCGTCGGCGTGCCGCTCGTCGGCGCGGAGGGAACGGTGCACGGAGTGCTCTCCGTTTACGCGAGGTCGCCGCGGCGGTGGCACGAAGAGGAAATCGAGGCGCTGGCCGCCTTCGCCGGCAACGCGTCAGCAGCGCTCTCGAGCGCCGAGCTCTACCAGAGCGTCGCGCTCGAGAAGGAGCGCAGCGTCGCGATCCTCTCCAACATCGCGGACGGGATCGTCGCCGTCGACCGCGACGGCAAGGTCGTGCTCTGGAACCAGGCCGCGGAACTGATCACCGGCGTCTCCGCCCTCGAGGCGCTGGGTCGCACGCCCAGCGAGGTCCTCCAGCGGGAGCTCGAGTCCGATCACGAGACGCCTGCGGGCGAGCGGCTCGTCTCGATCCCCCGGGGCGGGGAGGACATCTGGCTCTCGCTGACCGAGGCCGTCATGCGCGACCCGGCCGGCGCCGTCGCGGGCCGGATCTTCGCCTTCCGCGACATCTCTGCCGAGCGCGTGGTCGAGCAGATGAAGTCGGAGTTCGTCTCCAACGTCTCGCGCGAGCTGCGTTCGCCGTTGACCTCCATCTACGGCTTCGCCGAGACTCTCCTCCGGGACGACGTCCTCTTCGGCGACGAGGAGCGCGCCACATTCCTCAGCTACATCGCCTCCGAGGCCGGGCGGCTGACCACGATCGTTGACCGTCTGCTCGCGGTCGCGAGGCTCGAGTCGGGCGACCTCCAGGTTCAGCTGGCGTCGATCGACGTCAGCGCGGTCGTGGCCGAGGTCGTCTCGGCGGCCAGGCAGACGCACTCCCCGGCCGGGCACGAGTTCGTGGTCGATCTGCCGGCCGAGCCGCTGACCGTCACCGCCGACCGCGAGAAGCTGCGCCAGATCGTCACCGACCTCGTCGACAACGCCGTCAAGTACTCACCCGGCGGCGGCACGGTGAGGGTGGCTGCGATTCGGCGCGACGACGCGGTCGAGGTCAGCGTGGACGACGAGGGAATCGGCATCCCCGAAGTCGAGCAGAGCCGGATCTTCGCGAAGGTCTACCGGGCCGAGACGGGCGGCAGGCACCTCGGCAGCGGCGGCACCGGCCTCGGCCTCTTCCTCGCCAAGGAGCTGCTTGCCGCTATGCGCGGCCGGATCTGGGTCCGTTCGCGCGAGGGCGAGGGCTCGAGCTTCGGCTTCTCCTTGCCGGTCTCGGCGGAGCCCGTGCTGAGCGAGCACGAATGAACCTGGGCACGCGTGGGTATGGGTGCGTCATCCTTCGACCGTGGCGGGTTCGATGACGAGGGTGCTGGTAATCGACGACGAAGCGCCGATCAGGCTTCTCTGCCGAGTGAACCTCGAGGCGGAGGGGATGGAGGTGCTCGAGGCGAGCGACGGCCCGACCGGGCTCGAGAAGGCGCGCAACGACGAGCCCGACGTGATCCTGCTCGACGTGATGATGCCCGGGCTCGACGGCTGGCAGGTCGCGGAGGAGCTGCTCGACAGCGACCTCACGAGCTCGATCCCGATCGTGTTCCTGACTGCTCGGGCGGAGGTTCGCGACCGCGCGCGCGGCCTGGATCTCGGCGGGATCGACTACGTGACCAAGCCGTTCAACCCGGTCGAGCTCGCGCCGCTCGTCCTGGACCTGATCGACCGCGTCGACCGGGGCGAGCGCGACGAGCTCCGTCGCGAGAAGATCGCCGAGCTGCGCGACCTGATCGAGCCGGTCTAGCAGGAGGGTTTGGCGGAATAGCTGCTCGTCGCCGGAGTGCGATGGTCGTTCCGAGGCAAGGACGCACACGCTACGCGTCCTAGAGTCACGGGAGGCTACGGGTGCGACTGTGTAACCAGGGCGGAGCCGGTGGCGAGCAGCGCGCTCCGGCGGCACAGCCGGTATTTCGTCAAGCCCTCTTACTCAGCCCGCGAAGTCGGTCGTGATCAGCAGTGCTCCGCGGCGGCCGCTGAAGCTCCCGCGCAGCGCGCCGATGCCGACGAGGTCGAAGCGCGGGTCGAGCAGGTTGCGGCGGTGCACCGGGCTCGCCATCCACGCGCGGACGATCGTCTGCGCGCGGGCCAGCCGGCCGACGCCCCAGGCGAGATTCTCCCCGACGAGCGGTGCGTGCACGCCCACGCTGCGGACGCGGGCCGTGACCGAGCCGTGGAAGAGGACCCCTGTGCGGAGCATCTTCGAGGAATGCGAGCGCGCCGCGCGGTCCAGTCGCGCGTCGGCGCGCAGCGGCCGGACGTGGTGCGCCTCACGGACCTGGTTCATGACGGTCAACAAAGACGACTCCGCTGGAGTCGGAACGGCCGGCTGTCCTTCGCCCGCCAAGATCAATGCGGCAACCGAGGCTGCCGCCCAGCTCAGTACTCGCCTGGCCACGAGTGCGTAAACGGTTACACATATGGGACGCAAAGTGAAGCTCGGAACCATCGAGCCTCGAGGGAAAGCTTTTTGTCAAGCCAAAAACCTCTGCGGGTCGTGCCACAGCAGGCGCCGGGGCCGGCGCTAGACTGACCGGCGGCGGGACGTAGCGCAGCCTGGTTAGCGCGCCTGCTTTGGGAGCAGGAGGCCGGCGGTTCGAATCCGCCCGTCCCGACTAGAGGGTCGGCCCTTCCGCAGGAGGCTCCAACGCCGATGTAGCGGTCGGGCAGGGCCGCACGCTGATCACTCGGCGGTCGGCGGTGAGGCCACGCGGTCTACCAGCGCCAGGTTGAGACGCCGGGCGAGCGGCAGTCGCTGATCCGCGACCATCGTTGCCAGGCCGATTCCTGCGAGGAGCCACGAGCGGCGACGCGCCGCGACGCCGACCACCACAGCGCCGAACGCGAAGAGGGGGCCGAGGATGATGTCTCGTTCCACGGCGCCGATTCTACGATCACCGCAGCACCGCTTGGAACCCCAAGAACGTAGGAAAGGGAGCGTCGCGTGAGGCGGCCCTCGCTTTTGTGGTGCCGTCCCGGCGGACGCCGTCTACGCTTCTCCTATGCCGTTTTGCATTGACTGCGGGACGGAAAACCCGGCACAGGCGAGGTTTTGCCTGGCCTGCGGCACGCCGCTCGCCGAAGCGCCCGCTCCCACGCCGCCGAGCGAGGAGCGCAAGGTCATCACGGCGATCTTCGTCGACCTCGTCGGGTCGACGGCGCGCTCCGAGCAGCTCGACCCCGAGGACGTGAAGGCGCTCGTCGCCCCGTATCACGCGCGCGTGCGGGCCGAGCTCGAGCGGCACGGGGGCACATTCGAGAAGTTCAGCGGCGATGCCATCCTGGCGCTCTTCGGGTCGCCGAAGGCGCACGAGGACGATCCCGAGCGCTCCGTCCGCGCCGGTCTCGCCGTCCGGAGGGCGATCGCCGAGCTGAACGCCGAGGACCAGTGGCTCGACCTCCACATCCGGATCGGCATCCACACCGGCGAGGCGCTCGTGATGCTAGGAGCGCGGCCCAGCGAGGGCGAGTGGTCGGCAGCAGGCGACGTGCTGAACACTGCCGCTCGGATCCAGTCGGCCGCCCCGACGGACGGCATCCTGGTCGGCGAGCAGACGTACCTGGCCGCGCAGCACGCATTCGATTTTCGCGAGGCGGAGCCGATCGAGGCGAAGGGGAAGTCCGAGCCCGTCGCGGTCTGGGAGGTCGTCGCAGAGCGGGAGGCTACGGAGGCCCGGCCCCGGTCCGAGCTGCAGTTCATTGGTCGGCTGGAGGAGCTGGAAGAGCTGTCGGGCTTCTGCCAGGCCGCTCTGGACGAGCCGCACGCCGGCATTGCGACGATCCTGGGCTCGCCGGGCATCGGCAAGAGCAGGCTGCTTCTCGAGCTGGTGCACCGCCTCGAGGAGCGCTGCGACGTGCACTGGGGCCGGTGCCTCTCCTACGGCGAGGGGATCACGTACTGGCCGGTCCAGGAGATCGTCGAAGACTTCGCGGGCATCCTGCGCAGCGACGACGCCGAAGGGAAGGCGGCGAAGCTGGCCGCCCTGCTCGAGTCACTCGGGACGACCGACAAGGACGAGCTGCGGTCGGTCGCGGCGGCGGTCTCGAACCTCACCGGCGCGTCGACCACGCCGCTCGGAACGTACTCGGCGGTCGAGATCGGTCAGTCGGAGCTGCACTGGGGCATCCGGCGGCTGCTGGAGCTGCGGGCCGAACTGCGCCCCACCGTCATCGTGCTCGAAGATCTGCACTGGGCGGAGCCCACACTCCTGGAGCTGCTCGCCTTCATCGGGCAGAGCGCCGGCCCGGCTCCGCTGCTCGTCCTGGGAACGGCGCGGCCGGAGGCTCGGGAGTCCGGTTCCCCGATCTTCGTCTCCGACCAGAGGCACCTCGCGCTCGAGCTCGACGCGCTCAGCAGCAAGGACAGCGTGATGCTGATCGCGGAGCTCGTGCCGGCCGGCGTTCAGGTTCCGGTCGACCGCCTGCTCGAGGTGGCGGGAGGGAATCCGCTCTTCCTGGAAGAGACGGTGCGAATGATCGCCGAGTCTGGGGAGTCGCTCGACGAGCAGCTTCCGGTTCCCTCGAACTTGAACGCGTTGATCACATCGCGGCTCGACCAACTGGGGGTCACGGAGAAGCTGCTCGCCCAGAACGCGTCGGTGATCGGGACCACGTTCTGGCCGGAGGCCGTCGCGGCCATGAACGGCATCGGCGGGGACCTGGAGCAAGGGCTCGCCGAGCTCGAGCACCGCGACCTGGTCCGACCCGGGAATGCGTCACGCATCACCGGCGAGCGGGAGTTCGCGTTCAAGCACGTGCTGATCCGCGACGTTGCCTATGGCCAGCTGCCGAAGGGGCGTCGCGCAGTGCTGCACCGCAAGTTCGCAGACTGGGTCGTCGAGCTGCCTCGGGTCGAGGACGAGCTCAGCGAGATCGTCGCGTACCACCTCGAGCAGGCCTGTCTGACCGCACGCACGGTCGCGCGGCCTCTCGAGACGCCACCGGTTGATGCAGCGGTCGATGCGCTCTCGCGTGCGGCCGGCAAGGCCGAGCGGCGCGAGGGCTTCCGCGAGGCCGAGCGCTTCTACACACGGGCGCTGGAGCTGGCGGACGAAGCGGACGTCGCTACCCGCTCCGAGCTTCGCTTCCGGCGCGCACGGATGCTCGTCGGCCGGGGGGACCTCAAGTTCGCGCGCGAGGAGCTGACGGAGGTCGCGGAAGCGACTGCCGGCACCGACCTGCTCAGTCTCCGCTGTGCGGTGCTGCTGACGCTCGCGAACGTCGACTGGAAGCAGGGGCAGGCGGCCGACGAGCGCGCGCGCCTCGCGGAGGCCGCCGACCTCGCCCAGCAGGTCGGCGACCCTCGGCTCGAGATCCTGACGGCCTTCGAGCTCGCCAACGTCCGAGCCTGGTTCGACGGCGAGGCCGCGGCTGCGGTGGACGATCTTCGCGGCGCGATGCAGAGCGCGAAGGCGTACGGGGACCGGCCGCTCCTGGCGGAGGCCTACCTCCGCCTCGGCAGCGAGCTCTACAACCTCGGCCTGCTGGCCGAGGCCGAAGAGGTGTTCGAGTGCGCGGCCGCGCTCGCAGGCGAGGAGGGGAGCCACCGCGACGAGGCGCGCGCGACGACCCTGCTCGGGCGGGTGAAGTACCTCCGCGGCGACGACAAGGTGGCCGAGACACTCGCGCTGCAGGCCTTGGAGTGGCTGGAACGGACGGGGGACACGTTCCTCCAGATCCAGAACCTGCGCTGGCTCTCCCGCTACGACCTCGACCGCGGCGACCTCGAGCAGGCCGAAAGCCGGCTACGGGCCGCGCTGCCGCTCGCGCTCGAGGTCGGCGGCTGGCTCACGATCGACATCTACCGCCACCTGGCCGAGGTCCTCGTTCGGAGCGGACGCGTCGACGATGCGCGTGAGCTCGTCGCCTTCGCCGCGCGCAGCGTCCCGGAGGAGGACCACTACGCACGCGCGGCTCACCTCGTCGGCGAGGCGATCGTCGCGACCGGCGGCCGCGAGACGACGACGGCGGCAACGGCCTTCGCCGAGGCGCTGCGCCTGATGGAGGAGCAGGACCTCGTGATCGACGTGGCCGAGACCAGGATCGAGCTCGCAAGGGCGCTGCGGGCGTTCGGCGACCTCGGTGGCGCGAGGACGGAGCTGGAACGTGCGCGTGCCTCGTTTGCGCGGATGGAGGCGCGCGCGATCGTCGATCAGATCGACCGGGAGCTGGCCGAACTCACGGAACAGGCCGGGGAGAACCCGGTTCAGACGACCGTGTAACCGGACGTCCCGCGGCGGGCGCGAGGCCCGCCGCGGGACGTCGGAGCTTCCCTAGCCGATTACGACTCCGCCGTTGATCCCGAACTCGCCGATTCCGAATCCGGTCGTGTCGGAGGTCGTGACGGTGATCGTTGCGATGGTCTTGTCACCGGTGCCGTAGAAGCCGTAGTACCGAGCACCAGCCTGACCCTGAACGTCGACCGGGCCGGAGGTGGTGCCGTCCTGAGCGGTCGCCTGGATCGTGAACGTGTCGAAGATGTCCGGCTCCGCGTAGAAGTAGAACGCCTTCGTGCCGGGCGGCAGCGTCATGGTCGCCTGGGTCCGGTCGCCTGGGATGGCGAACGTCTCGTACACGTCGCCGGTGTACCCGTGGCTCCACGTTGCCCAGCCCTGCCCGATGCGGTCGTGCTGCAGTGAGGGCGAGAAGCTGACCGTTCCCGCCGGGTCGGTCACGCTGGGGACCTGGACACCGAGGCTCTGCGGATCGAGCCCGAAGGGCGTCATCGCGTAGCCGCCGAGCGTCGCGGGCGGAGCCGCGGTTCCCGGCGAGCCGTCGAAGAAGATCTCGCCGGTCGTGCACTCCGAGCCCGTGCAATCGAACGTCTCGTTGATCGAGCCGCCTGAGGCAGTGTTCGTGTTCGTTGTTCCGTTGACGTTGCTCGTCTGCGTGGCGCTGCAGTTCCCGTCGCTCATGCATTCCGCCTGGAAGAGCGAGCTGATCGTTGGCGTCGCGTCACCGGACGTCTTCACGGTCCCGTTCTGCGTGATCGTCAGAGTGTCGTTCGGGTTGCCGCTCTGCTCGGCGCAGCACTTCATCGGGTCGATCACGGTCTGATCCACGCCGGGCCCCTTCGCCTGGAGCAGCGGGGCGTGGGTCTGCGTGATGGTCCCCGTCGACAGTCCGGTGCTCGACTGCGACACGTCCCCGACGAGTGTGCCGGCCGCGAACTGCGACCCGGTCGTCCCGGCCGGGGCCGTCTCCGCCTGCCCTGACGTCTGGGTGCCCTTGATCGTCTGGGCCCCGCCGGCCGTCGAGGTCTGCGAGATGGTGAAGCTCTGCGCGGTGTTCTGCGACTGGTTCACCCCGGTCTTGGCGAGCGTGAGCGACAGCTGGCCGATCACCTGATCGAGCTGAACGGTGTTCGACCCGTTCGTACTCGTCTGCGTCACCTGGGCGACCTGCGACGCATTCAGTATCTGTCCGGACTGCCCGATCACCTGGGTGACCACGGCCTTGTTCGAGACGTTGTTGCCGCCGGTCTGCACGATCACGCAGGACTGGCTCGAGCCGGTCAGGCGTACGCACGTCGCGAGGTTCGTGCTCGGGCCCGCCGTCAGGAAGCTGCGCCCCGCACGTGCCGAAGAGTGCGTGCCGATCTGGATCACCCTCCGCGAGGTGGTGCAGTTCCAGCCTCTGCCGGGGCAGTGCGGCCCGGCGTAGTTGCGGCTGCCCCGCTGGATCACGATCCCCTTCGGGTTGACGTGGATCGAGCGGAGGTACTTGAGCACCGCCGCCCTGGTGGAGACGTTGATCTGCCTCCCTGCCGACGGAGCGCCGGTGGCGGCTCCGGAAGCCGATACGAGCGCGATTGCAGCTGCAATCGCGCCCACAAAGCTCAAAACCCTCTTACTCCTCATAAAGCTACTCCTCTCCCGGGCGGCAGCCGCAATCGGCGGGCACCGCAGAAATCCCGTAACGACCCTAAGAGAAAGTGGCGTCCGCGTCTAGTAGGGCGGCTCTGTTGGTGCCGTCAGTTCGGCCTGGGCTCTGTGGCCCAGGACGGATTCGCCGCCCACGCCTCGAGCCGGTCGACCGCCGATGCGAGCTCGGCCGCGTCGAGCCGAAACGGCGTTGCGTAGGGAACCTGGGCGACCGCCGCCGCAGGGTCGCTCCCGGCAAGGGCGTCGAGGACGTAGCGCACCGGCAGCCCGTGCGCCACGACGAGGACGGTCTGCTCGCGGCGCGCGAGGAGGATGCGGTAGCCGCGGACGTAGCGGCGCACCGTCTCGGCCCGGCTGTCGCCCCCGCCGGGAGCGTGCGCCTCCGGGCCATGCGAGTGCGCCCAGGCTCGGTACTCGGTCAGCTGGAGGCCCTCGAATTCCCCGAATCGGATGTCGTTCAGCTCCGGGAGCACCAGTCGCGGCACCTCGCGGCCCGCCAGCGCGATCGCCGCAGTCTCCTGGGCGCGCTGGAACTCCGAGACGGCGCAGAGGTCGATCTCGTCGCCGGCGAGCTCGGCGCCGAGCCGCCGGGCCTCGTCGCGCCCGGCAGCCGTCAGCGCGCAGGGCCGCCGTGGGTCGCCGTTCGTGCGCCCGACGACGGAGAGCTCGCTCTCGCCGTGACGGGCGAGGATCACCTCGTCCACGCGCGCATTCTGATCGCGAATCACGCGGCCGGGGTCGGCGTGAAGCGGGCGGCGGGAATCGAACCCGCATGGCCAGCTTGGAAGGCTGGAGCTCTACCATTGAGCTACGCCCGCGCGTGCGAGAAAGCCTAGCGCGGTGCATCGAACGTCCGACGCCGCCGCGATCCTGGGCGGGTGATCCCGGAGCGCCTCGTCCGCTTCCGGCTGCGGACCGTGTTGTCGCTGCTCGCGACGATCATCGCGGTGGCGGTCCTGCTCGAGGTGATCTGGATCGCGCGCCACATACTGACGTGGATCCTGATCGCGCTGTTCCTGGCCCTGGCTCTGAACCCCGCCGTCGAGTGGTTCCAGCGGCACGGGCTCAAGCGACGGGGGGCCGCGGCCGCGGTCACGTTCCTGCTCACCCTCGGGTTCCTGGCCCTGATCGGCTACCTGTTCGTCCCGACGCTCGTCAACCAGGTGAACGACTTCGTCCAGAAGCTGCCCGACTACACCCGCGACATCACCCACGGGCGCGGGCGGCTCGGGTTCCTGGAGACGAAATACCACATCCAGGAGCGGATTCGCGACGCGGTCAAGGAGGGCGGAGCCTCGAAGGTGCTCGGCATCTCGGGAGTCGCGGTCTCGATTGCCAAGAGCGTGATCTCGATCGTTGTCGCCACCATCACGATCGCGTTCATGACCTTCTTCATGCTGCTCGAGGGACCGACGTGGGTGGACCGAGGGTATGGCCTGCTCCCTGAGCGTTCGCGGGAACGCTGGCGCAGGGTGGGTTTCGAGATCTACCGCACCGTTGGCGGCTACGTCACCGGGAACCTGTTGATCAGCCTAATCGCGGGTGGCCTGACGACTCTCGTGCTGCTGATCATGGGCGTGCCGTTTGCGGTGGCTCTCGGCTTGATCGTCGCCATCCTCGACCTGATCCCGCTCGCAGGCGCGACGATCGCCGCGATCCTGATCGGCGCGGTCGCCTTCATCCACTCGATCGTGGCCGGGATCGTGGTGGTCGCCTTCTTCATCGTCTACCAGCAGGTCGAGAACCACCTCCTGCAACCGCTCGTGTACGGGCGGACGGTGCAGCTCTCGCCGCTCGCGGTGCTGATCTCGATCCTGATCGGCGCCGAGCTCGCCGGCATCCTCGGCGCGCTCGGGGCGATTCCCGTGGCGGGCGCGATCCAGGTGCTGCTGCTGGACTGGCTGCGCCACCGGCGCGAGCGCGGAACCGCACCGGCGCTCTAGTTGCTGGAACCGCACCGGCGCTCTAGTTGGAGGGCTTGACGAAACGCCGGCGACGAGCGACGTTCCGCCAAGCCCTCTAAGTACTCGTTCTGCCGATCAAGGTTCGGGGGGAACCTGCCGATTGCGCGACCCATGGCAGCTCATCGCCGGCTCCTCGCCGGCCTCGCAGCGACCATCGTGGTGCTCGTCGCCCCCTCCTCGGGCTCTGCCGATCTCCGGCGGACCATGTCGACCGCCAACCAGCTTCAGACCGCGCTCCTCGGCCAGGTGAACGCGTTGCGGACAGCCCACGGCCTCACCCGCCTCCGGCTCTCGCCCGAGCTCGTGGCCGCGGCGGGCCGCCATTCGAAGGAGATGGCGCAGCGCGGGTACTTCAGCCACGACTCCGCCAACGGCTCCTCGTTCTCGTCGCGGCTCGTCCGGTTCTACCCGTCCCGCGGTTTCCGCAGCTGGTCGGTGGGCGAGAACCTGCTCTGGGCCTCGCCGGACGTCGGAGCTGCCCGCGCCCTCAGGCTCTGGCTCAACAGCCCGCCGCACCGCGCCAACCTGCTCACGCCCCGCTGGCGGGAGATCGGGCTCGCCGCGGTTCATGCGAGCAGCGCGCCCGGCGTCTACGGCGGGAGACCCGCCACGGTCGTGACGGCCGACTTCGGCGCGCGCACCAAGTAGCGCCCTGCACCCGCGGTACCCTTTGCGCCCTGGGCGCCTGTAGCTCAGTGGAAGAGCGACGGCCTTCTAAGCCGTTGGTCGGGGGTTCGAGTCCCTCCAGGCGCACTCAGGTTCACCAAGGAGGCGCGGTTGAACGGCGTCAGGCACTTCCTGCGCAACTTCACGGCCACCGCCGTCAAGGAGCACCTGCGCTCCCAGCTCGAGGACACGGGCGGCTCGCCGGAGCTCACCGACAAGGAAGTCGAGCTGGTGCGGTTCGTCCGGGACAGGCAGATCGACCTGAGCGCGGCTACCGGCGAGCGCCCCGACTCTGGGTAGCGGGCGGTGCTCTCATGGTGACGATCGACGATGTCCGCGCGTTCGCGAGCACGCTCCCCCGCAGCAGCGAGGGGCTCGTGCGCGGGCAGGTGAAGTTCCGCATCGGCCGGATCGTCTACCTGTCGCTCTCACGCGACGGCTCGAGGATGGGGTTCGCGTTCCCCAAGGACTGGCGCGCAGCGCTCGTGGAGGCCGAGCCCGAGAAGTTCTCGCTCCCGAGCGAGTCCGACATGCGCTACCACTGGGTGCACGTTCGGCTCGCCGCGATCGACGAGGACGAGATGCGCGAGCTCGTCGAGGACGCGTGGGCGTTCACGGTGCCGAAGACCGTGGCCGAGGAGTACGCCGCGGCGCAGGGCTACCGCTGAACGGCGCTCAATGGCCCCGGGAGGAGTCGAACCTCCGCGCACGGATTCGAAGTCCGTCGCTCTTCCGCTGAGCTACGGGGCCTTGTCGTTGAGTGTGCCAGACCCGCCTCGCGTTCCTACGCGACCCGCGGAGGCCGGCTCTGCCGGCCGCAGCGAGCGCGCCGGCCGGGGGCGCGAGGGGTGGCGGAGGGGACTCGAACCCCCGACCACCGGGACCACAACCCGGGGCTCTACCAACTGAGCTACCGCCACCGCGCGCGAGACAGGATAGCCCGTCCCGCTCAGGGGCTCGCTACGCCGCGCGGCCGGCGGGCAGGTGGCGCCTGATCAGCGCGTGGACGAGCTCTTGCTGGACTCGGACGAGCTCGACGCGGTTGCGCTCGAGCTCGTCGGCGCCCGCACCGACGGTGCGCAGCGTCTGCCGCTCGTAGACGAGGCCGCGGATCTCGTCGCTCAGCGACTCGACCGTGGGGAGTTGGATGACGGTTGCTTCCATGACGACGGCTGAGACTGCCCTCGCCCCTATTAGTTAGGCGCCGTCGTTTTCCTTTACATCTAGCGGCTGGTTCGATGCCTGCTCCGCCGTATCCTTTCTCGAAAATGCGGGCGTGGCGGAACTGGCAGACGCGGCGGGTTTAGGTCCCGTTGGGACGAAAGTCCCTTAGAGGTTCGAGTCCTCTCGCCCGCACTCCCGGCGAAAGTCCGGCCGCTTCGCGGCCATGACGACTTTCGCCGGATCGCTTCTCCACGAGTTCTCGGCTCCGCAGTCGAGGCGCGGCTATTTCGCTCTGTAACGCCACGGTCCGACATTCCCCAACAGGGCCCATGCAACGCTTCGGCTTGCACAGCCTCAAGCGCACGGCCAATACTCGTCCCGATGGGAGTCGCGCACTGGGACGAGGTCGAAGGCCGCCGCCGCGACAAGGGCCCGATGGGCTCGACTCTGCAGCGTCTGGGGGACGCGGCGGGAGCCAAGGGGATCGGCGTCAACCGCGTGCGCGTCGAGCCCGGCCGCCTCTCGACTCCGCCGCACTCGCACGGCCTTTCGGAGGAGATCTTCTTCGTCCTCGACGGCTCCGGGCTCTCGTGGCAGGACGGCGACGTGTGCGAGGTGAGCGTGGGCGACACCCTGGTCCACCTGGCCGACACGGCGGAACACACCCTCCGCGGCGGTCCCGACGGTCTCGACTACATCGTCTTCGGCACCCGGCATCCGGTGGAGTACGGCTGGCTCCCACGCTCGCGGGCGCTCCGTCTCGGCTACCCGTGGGTGGAGGGCCGCGACGACGACCCCTGGGACGTCGAGGCCGAGGTCGGTGAGCTCGAGTTCGCGGAGCCGGGGGAGCGCCCGGTCAACGTTGTCGGCTTCGACGACGTTCCATTCGACGTCGACGGGGACAAGGTTCTGGGGGAAGCGGCGGGCGCGGAACGGTCGGGCCTCAACTGGATCCGCCGCGAGGCCGGCCGTCGTGGCTCGGTCCCGCATTGCCACTCGCTCGAGTCGGAGGCCTTCGTCGTGCTCGAGGGAGGAGGGACGCTCGAGCTCTGGCCGACGCCGGTCACCGCTTCTCGCGGGGCGACCCGGGAATCGTTCGACCTACGCCCCGGCCACGTCGTCGCGCGCCCGCCCGGGACACGCATCGCACACTCGATCGTCGCGGGCACGGACGGGATCACCTACCTCGCGTACGGAACTCGCGAGCCGAACGACATCTGCTACTACCCGCGTTCGAACAAGGTCTACTTCCGCGGGGTCGGGCTCATGACCCGCCTCGAGCAGCTCGAGTACGAGGACGGCGAGCCGGACCTCTGAGGCTCACCGTCAGGCGTGGCCTCTTTGCTTGAATGGGCCGAGTCATGGCTACGCAGGTCGAGGAGCTGCCCGACAACAAGGTCCGGCTGCGCGTGGAGGTCCCCCACGAGGACCTCGAGCACGCGGTCGAGCACGCGACCTCGGACCTGGCCGGCTCGGTCAAGGTGCCGGGGTTCCGCAAGGGGAAGGTCCCGACCGAGGTGCTGCAGGCCCGCATCGGGCGCGAGCGCATCTTCAAGGAAGCGGTCGAGAGCCACATCGGCGGCTGGTTCATGAACGCCGCCGCGGGCACGCGCATCCGCCCGATCGCCGCGCCGGAATACGAATACGAGCTGCCGACCTCCGAGGACGACGAGTTCAGCTTCACGGCCACCGTGCCCGTGCAGCCGACGCCGGAACCGGCCGACTGGACCGAGCTCGAGGTGCCCTATGCCGAGCCCGAAGTGCCGGAGGAGCTCGTCGAGCAGGAGCTCGAGGAGCTGCGCGCCTCGGTCGCGGAGCTCGCCCCGGTCGAAGGCCGGGCCGCCCGCACCGGCGACGTCCTCGTCGTGGACGCGCTCGACGAGTCGGGCGAAGGGCAGCGAGACCTCGTCGTCGAGCTGGGCTCCGGCCGGCTCGTCGAGGAGATCGAGCGCGCGCTCACCGGCGCGGAGCAGGGCGAGACCAAGCAGGTCGAGTTCGAGCTCGCCGACGGTTCGACCGGTACGGCGACGGTCGAGGTCAAGGAGCTGAAGGAGAAGATCCTGCCCCCGCTCGACGACGATCTCGCGCGCGCGGCGAGCGAGTTCGACACGCTCCAGGAGCTGCGCGCCAACATCGAGGGCCGCCTCCGCGAGGTGCTGGAGGAGGAGGCGGAGACGCAGTTCCGCGCGGCCGCCGTCGACCGGCTCGTCGAGGCCTCGAACGTGCAGGTGGGCGGGCCACTCGTCGAGGCGCGGACCAGGGAGCTCCTGAACGGGCTCGGCCGCACGCTCGAGCGGCGTGGCATCAGCGCCGAGGCGTACTTCCAGCTCTCCGGGCAGACGGCCGACCAGCTGGTCGAGCGCATGGGCGCCGAGGCGGCGCTCTCGGTCGCACGCGAGCTCGTGCTCGAGGCGGTCGCCGACAAGCTCGGCCTCGAGGTCTCAGACGAGGAGATCGAGGAGCTGATCCGCGAGCAGGCCGACCTGCAGGGCGACGACGCCGACGAGGCCGTCAAGCAGGTCTTCGCCGACGGGCGTGAGGAGGTGCTTGCGCGGCGACCTGCGCCTGCGCAAGGCGCTCGACCGCGTGTCCGCCGAGGCGAAGCGCGTCCCCGTGGAGGTCGCGCGCGCGCGCGAGGAGATTTGGACACCCGACAAGGAAACGCCCCCGACCGAGACGAAACTGTGGACCCCCGGCAGCAAGGAGCCAGCATGAGCCCGTTGATCCCGATGGTGATCGAACAGACTTCCCGAGGCGAGCGCGCGTTCGACATCTACTCGCGCCTGCTGAACGAGCGCATCATCTTCCTCGGAACCCCCGTCGACGACCAGATCGCCAACCTGATCATCGCCCAGCTCCTCCACCTCGAGTCCGAGGATCCCGACAAGGACGTCTCGATCTACATCAACTCGCCGGGCGGCTCCGTCTACCACGGGCTCGCGATCTACGACACGATGCAGTTCATCAAGCCCGACGTCCAGACCATCTGCGTCGGCACCGCGATGTCGATGGGCGCTCTGCTTCTCGCCGGCGGCGCGAAAGGAAAGCGGATGGCGCTGCCGAACGCCAAGATCCTGATCCACCAGGTCTGGGGCGGCTTCCAGGGGCAGGCGACCGACATCGAGATCCACGCCCGGGAGACGATCGCCCTCAAGCGGAGGCTCGAGGAGATCATGGCGGAGCACACCGGCCAGGAGATGGAAAAAGTCTCGAAGGACATGGAGCGCGACTACTTCATGACGCCGGGAGAAGCCAAGGACTACGGCATCATCGATAACGTCATCATTCACCGCGACACTGCGAAAGACGGGGCAAAGCCCTAGCACTTCGGGCGAATCCGAGGTACAAGGAGAGACGTGGCTCGCGCATCGGATGGGAACGAGCAGCTGCTCTGCAGCTTCTGCGGCAAGAGTCAGCGCCAGGTCAAGAAGCTGATCGCCGGACCCGGCGTCTACATCTGCGACGAGTGCATCGACCTCTGCAACGAGATCATCGACGAGGAGCTGACCGCTCCCGCGCAGCTCGATCTCGACAACCTGCCGCGGCCGAGGGACATCTACTCGGTCCTGAACGACTACGTGGTCTCGCAGGAAGAGGCGAAGCGGACGCTCGCCGTCGCCGTCTACAACCACTACAAGCGCGTGCAGATGGCGGCGGAGGACGACGACGTCGAGCTCCAGAAGTCGAACATCCTCTTGCTCGGCCCGACCGGGTGCGGGAAGACGCTGCTGGCACAGACGCTGGCGCGCATCCTCAACGTGCCCTTCGCGATCGCCGACGCGACCGCGCTGACCGAGGCCGGCTACGTCGGCGAGGACGTCGAGAACATCCTGCTGAAGCTGATCCAGGCGGCTGACTTCGACATCAAGAAGGCCGAGACCGGGATCATCTACATCGACGAGGTGGACAAGATCGCGCGCAAGGCGGACAACCCGTCGATCACGCGCGACGTCTCGGGTGAGGGAGTCCAGCAGGCGCTGCTGAAGATCCTCGAGGGAACGGTGGCCTCGGTGCCGCCGCAGGGCGGCCGCAAGCATCCACACCAGGAGTTCCTCTCGATCGACACGACGAACATCCTCTTCATCTGCGGCGGCGCCTTTGCCGACCTGGAGAAGATCATCAGCCGGCGGATCGGGAAGCACGCGGTCGGCTTCGGCGCGGACATCCGCTCGCGGAACTCGTTCGAGGCTTCCGAGATGCTCGCCAAGGTGATGCCGGAGGACCTGCTCTCCTACGGGCTGATCCCCGAGTTCATCGGCCGGCTGCCCGTGATCTCGGCCGTGCACCAACTGCAGCGCGAGGACCTCGTCCAGATCCTGACCGAGCCGAAGAACGCGCTTACGCGCCAGTACCAGCGCTTCTTCGCGTACGACAGCATCGAGCTCGTCTTCACCGACGAGGCGCTCTGGGAGATCGCCGACAAGGCGCTCGCGCGCGAGACCGGGGCGCGAGGGCTTCGCTCGATCATCGAGACCGCGCTGCTGGACGTCATGTTCGAGCTCCCGTCGCGCAAGGACGTCGTCAAGTGCGCGATCACGAAGGAGACGATCGAGAAGGGTCTCAAGCCGACCCTCGTGACGAGCGCCGGCGCCGACGACGAGCAGCCCGAAGAGCTCGCCGAAGAGTCGGCTTAGACGGCCTCCGGCCTAACCCGCGCAGACTCCGCGCCTTCGGCGCTCCGCTGCACGCTGGGTGGTGACTCGGGCGGACGCGGGCGTTCAAAAGACCTGTCCCGGGGTCAGACCCCGGGCCTAGGCTCGATCGGACTCGGCGGCCTCGGCAGCCTTTGCGCGGCCGAGGATCTCGCGTAGGCGCAGCGTTCGCAGCATCGCGTAGACCGCGATCGCTCCGACCACGACGTTGAAGACCGTCACGGCGACGTACTGGCCAACGCTGAAGGCGAGCAGCCGCGACGACGTCGCCTCCCCGTTCAAGACGTAGACGAGCAGGCCCTGCTTCGTCCCGACTCCTCCGGGTGAGAAGGGCAGCAGCGTCGAGAGGCTGTCGACGACCTGGGCGAGGAGCGCGTTGTGGATCGACGCGTGGACGTGAAACGCCTTCAGGAAGAAGTAGAGCGAGCCGATCCGGAACACCCAGCTGAGCAGCTGCCAGCTCGCGACCTCGCGCGCGTAGCGCTCGCGGTCGCGAAGGATCCAGAAGCCGCGACCGACCCGCTGCTTGAAGTGCTCGACGTGCCGTGAGGCCCACCACACGAGCACGATCGCAGCGGTTGTCAGCAGCGCAAACACCGCGGCGCTCGCCTTCGTTCGTGCCAGGAGCCACGTCCAGTCGAAGGAGTGCAGGCTCGGCAGGACGTCCAGGCTCGGGAGCACACCCTGGGTCAATGCCCAGAGGAAGATCGCGAGCGCGAGCACCAGGTCGAGCAGCGTCTCCGTGACAAGGGTGGAGGCCAGCGTCGTATACGTCGTTTCCTCGACGCGCCGGTGGACGAGGTAGATCTTCACGAGGTCGCCGGCGCGCCCTGGGACGATCGAGTTCACGCCCGACGCCGGCGAGGTACGCGCCGAGCACGGGTCGACGGGGGATCGGGGTGTTCGGGTACGAGGCCTGGAGGATGTTGCGCCAGGCGATCGACCGCACGAGGAGCTTCGCGAGCTGCAGCCCGAGCGCGATTGCCACCGCGAGCCAGCCCACGTCGGTGAGTTGGTCTCCGAAGACCTTGAGCGCGTGAAAGAACTCGCCCATGTCCTCGTAAACTTGCCCGAATGGAGCCGCTGTACAAGCCCGCCGGCGTCGAGGAGCGCTGGCAGCGAACGTGGGAGGAGGAAGGCCTCTACAACGCGGAGCCCGGAAGCGGCCGTGAGACCTTCGTCGTCGCGCACCCGCCGCCGAACGTCACCGGCGCGCTGCACACCGGCCACGCGCTCCAGATCTCGCTTGCCGATGCCCTGGTCCGCTGGCACCGCATGCGCGGCTTCGAGACCGCGTTCCTGACCGGGTACGACCACGCCGGAATCTCGACGCAGAACGCCGTCGAGAAGCACCTCGCAGAGCAGGGGAAGTCGCGGCAGGAGCTCGGGCGCGAAGCCTTCGTGGCGCTCGTGTGGGACTGGCTCCGCGAGTACGGCGGCACGATCATGAACCAGTTCCGGCGCATGGGCGCCTCGATGGACTACCGGCGCGAGCGGTTCACGATGGACGACGACTACGTCCGCGCGGTGATGCGCTTCTTCGTCCATCTGTACGACAAGGGCTGGATCTACCGCGCGAACAGGATCATCAACTGGTGCCCGCACCACGAGACGTCCCTGTCCGACCTGGAGCTCGTCCACGAGGAGGTCGACGACGCGCTCACCTATGTCCGCTACCCGTTCGCCGACGGCTCCGGCGAGGGCGTGACGATCGCGACGGCACGCCCCGCGACGATCCTCGCCGACGTCGCCGTCGCCGTGAGTCCAGGTGACGAGCGCTGGCGCGACGCCGTCGGGCGCGAGGTGGTCGTGCCGTTCGTCGAGCGTGTGGTTCCCGTGGTCGAGGACGAGCGCGTCGACCCCGAGTTCGGCACCGGCGCCCTCAAGGTCACGCCCGGGCACGATCCGCTCGACTTCGAGATCGGGAGCGACCACGGTCTGCCGGAGCTGACCGTGATCGGGCCGGACGGCCGCATGAACGAGGCGGCGGGGGAGCTCGCGGGCCTGACCCAGGACGAGGCGGAGGAGCGGGTGCTGGCCTGGATCCGCGATCACGGCCAGCTCGTGAAGCGCGAGGCCTACCGGCACACCGTGGCGCTCTGCGAGCGCTGCAAGAGCCGCATCGAGCCGCTCATCTCGCTGCAGTGGTGGTGCCGAATGGACGAGCTGAAGCAGCCGGCGCTCGCCGCGCTGCGCGAGGGCCGCGTGCGCTACCACCCGGACTCGCAGCACCGCTACGCGATCGAATCCCTGGAGACCGCCCCGGACTGGAACATCTCGCGGCAGATCTGGTGGGGCCATCAGCTGCCGGTCTGGGAGTGCCCCGACGGGCATCTGACCGTCCAGGAGACCGACCCGGAGGCGTGCTCGGAGTGTGGCTCGACGGAGCTCGTGCGGAGCCAGGACGTGCTCGACACGTGGTTCTCGTCGGCGCTCTGGCCGTTCGCGATCCTCGGCTGGCCGGAGTCGACCCCGGAGCTCGAGGCGTGGTACCCGGGAACGCTGAACACGACCGCCCGCGAGATCATCCGTCTGTGGGAGAACCGGATGATCTTCTCCGGGCTCGAGCTCTTGGGGAAGGAGCCGTTCCGGCACGTGATCATCCACACCACGGTGCTCGCCGCCGACGGCCGGCGAATGTCCAAGAGCCTCGGGACCGGGCTCGACCCGCTCGAGCTCGTCGAGCGGCACGGCGCGGACGCGACGCGGTACGGGCTGCTGGCCCTCTCGTCCTCGCAGGACGTCCGCTTCTCGGAGGGCGCGGTGGAGAAGGGCCGGAGACTCGCGAACAAGCTCTGGAACGTCTCCCGGCTCCTGCTCGCCAACGTGGGGGAGGCGAAGCCGGAGCTGCGGCCGCGGGCCCTCGAGGAGCGCTGGATCGGCCAGCGCCTGGACGCGGCTCAGGCCCGGGTCGACGAGTGCCTGGCGAGCTTCGACTTCTCGCACGCGGCGGACGTGCTCTACGAGGTGACGTTCGACGACTTCTGCGACTGGTATGCCGAGGCGATCAAGCAGCGGCTCTACGACGGCGACGAGGATGCCCAGGCGACGGCGCTCGCGAGCCTCGAGCGGCTACTCGCGCTCCTGCATCCGGTGATGCCGCACGTGACCGAGGAGATCTGGTCGAGCCTGCCCGACCGCGAGGGCCGGCTCATCGTCGCGCCCTGGCCGAGCGAGGCCGGGGGCGACGCCGGTCTGGATGCCGAGTTCGAGCCGATCCGGGCGGCCGCCGAGGTCTTCCGCCGGGCCGGAGTGCGGCCGTCTCTGAACGAGGAGCAGCAGCGCATCTTCGACGCGGTCGTGAAGCCGGACCGTGTGAGCGTGGACGGCGGCAACGTCGAGGCGGAGGCGGAGCGCCTGCGGGACGAGGTCGCCCGCGCCGAGGGGATGCTCGCGAACGAGCGCTTCGTCCAGAACGCGCCGCCCGAGGTGGTGCAGGCGGAGCGCGACAAGCTCGAGCGCTATCGCCGTGAGCTCGATGCCCTCTCAGGCTGAGTGGCTCGCGTCGCTGTCGCCCTGGCCGGAGGAGTTCGGCCTGGGCCGCATGCGCGCGCTGCTGGCCGAGCTCGGCGAGCCCCAACGCGCCTTCTCTGCCATTCATGTGGTGGGGACGAACGGCAAGTCGACGGCGACGCGACGGGCGGCGGCCTTCTTGGCGCGAGAAGGGCTACTCGTTGGCGCGTACACCTCGCCGCATGTCGCGGGCTGGAGCGAACGGGTACAGGTCGACGGCGAGGACGCCGACCTCGAGCAGGCGCTGGAACGCGTCCGTCCCGCTGCGGAACGGCTCCGAGCGACTCAGTTCGAGACGCTGACCGCTGCCGCGCTCGCCGACTTCGCGGCGGCCGCCGTCGACGTCGCCGTGGTCGAGGCTGGGCTCGGCGGGAGGCTGGACGCCACGAACGTGCTCGCCGCGCCGGTGGTCGCCCTGACGAACGTCTCTCTCGACCACACCGACGTGCTGGGCGCGACGCGGGAGGCGATCGCCGCGGAGAAGCTGGCGGTGGTCGGTCCCGGCGCGACGGTCGTGCTCGGCGAGCCCGAGTGGGAGTCCTATGCGCGCGCGCAAGGGGCGGCGGAGGTCGTCCTTGCTCCGGATGTCGGCCGCGCCGCCGCCGAGGCCTTCCTCGGCCGGCCGCTCGACGGCGACGTCGAGGTCTCTCTTCCCGGCCGGTTCGAGCAGGTCGGCGACGACGTATTCGCGGGTGCCCACAACGCGGCCGGTGTGGCCTGGCTCCTGGAGCGGCTCCCGCGTCGCGACTACGTGATCGTCGCGTCGATCCTGGCCGACAAGGACGTGGAGGCGATGCTCGAGGCACTGGCGCCGGCCGGAAGCACCTTCGTCGCCACGTCCTCGCAGAGCGCCCGCGCGCTGCCGGCCGAGGAGCTGGCACACCGCGCAGCGCCTTTCTTCGCGTGGACGCAGCTCGCCGCGGATCCGGACGAGGCCCTCGCCCGCGCGCGCGAGCTCGCCGGGGCCGACGGGGCGGTCCTGGTGACGGGCTCGCTCTACCTGCTCGCCGACCTCAACGTCCGGCTACAAGGCGTACCATGGGGAAGCTCGGCGAGAAGCTGAGCGTCTTCGCGGTCGCGGTGATCGTCGTCTTGGCGATCGTCGGCCTCGCGTTCGGCGCCGGCTACCTGGTCGGGAAGCTTCTGCTCTGAGGGAGCGCCGTAATGCCATTCGCTGACAACGGACTCTTCGACTTCTTCAGCGCCGATACCTGGGCGGTGATCCGGAACCTGACGATCTTCTTCGTCGGCGTCTTCTGGCTCTCGGTCGCGTTCTGGGTCTTCAAGGACGCGAGACGGCGGATCGAGGATCCCTGGCTCGTGGGGATGGCGGCGGTGCTCGGGCTCGTGCCGCCCTTCCTTGGGGCGTTGGTCTACATGCTCTTCCGGCCGCCCGAGTACCTCGAGGACGTCCGGGAACGGGAGCTCGAGATCAAGGCGATGGAGCACCGTCTCTCGCATCGCGGGGAGCTGCACTGCCCGGTGTGCCGCGCCGAGGTCGACCCCGCCTTCCTGGTCTGCCCGGTTTGCACCACGCGCCTCCGCCAGTCCTGCCGGAGCTGCAAGCAGCCGCTGGAGGCGCTTTGGCAGGTGTGCCCGTACTGCGAGACGCCTGTCGAGCCCGCGGCCGTCGAGCTGGGGAAGACACAGAGCCTGACGCCTCCGCGGCGCGAGCGAAGCGCCTAGACTCCGCCGCCGTGGCGGTGGAGCGGACACTCGTGCTGGTGAAGCCCGACGCCATGGCGCGCGGGCTCGCGGGCGAGATCCTCGCGCGCTTCGAGCGGCGCGGGCTCGTCGTCCGCGCGGCGAGGCTGGAGCACGTCGATCGCGAGCTCGCGGAGCGGCACTACGCGGAGCACGCGGAGAAGCCGTTCTTCGGCGAGCTGGTCGAGTTCATCACTTCGGGGCCGACGCTGGCGCTCGTGCTCGAGGGCGAGTCCGCCATCCCGGTCGTGCGGACGACGATGGGCGCGACCAACCCTGCCGACTCGGCGCCCGGGACGATCCGGGGGGACCTCGCGCTCGCGATGCCGGACAACCTCGTGCACGGGTCGGACGCGCCGGAGTCGGCGCAGCGCGAGATCGAGCTCTGGTTCTCCGATGAGCCTCTCTGAGCACGCCAAGCGCAACCGAGACGCCTGGGACGAGTGGGCTCCCGAGTGGGTCGAGTCGGGACGACGCAATTGGGCCGGCGAGCCGACGTGGGGGATCTGGGGCATTCCGGAGTCCGAGCTCGGTCTCGTGCCGGACGTCGAAGACAAGGATGTGCTCGAGCTGGGCTGCGGCACGGCCTACTGGTCGGCCTGGCTGTCGAGGCGCGGCGCGCGCGTGGTCGGACTCGACAACTCGGAGCAGCAGCTCGAGACGGCTCGTCAGCTGCAGGAGGAGTTCGGCCTCGAGTTCCCACTGATCCACGCGAGCGCCGAGGAGGTGCCGCTGCCCGACGAGAGCTTCGACGTTGTCTGGTCGGAGTACGGGGCGTGTCTCTGGGCCGACCCGTTTCTCTGGGTGCCCGAGGCGGCGCGGCTGCTCCGGCCGGGCGGGGTGCTCGAGTTCATGACCAACGGGACGCTGCTGATGCTCTGCATGCCCGAGGACGAGGCCCCTGCCGAGGACCGGTTGCTGCGCGATTACTTCGGGATGCACCGCTTCGAATGGCCGGACATCGACCAATCGGTCGAGTTCCACCTCGGCTACGGCGACTGGATCCGTCTCTTCCGCGAGCAGGGCCTCGAGGTCGAGGAGCTGCGCGAGATCCGTGCCCCTGCGGATGCGGGCCCGAACCGGTTCGGCTACGTCATGCCTGAGTGGGCCCGGCGCTGGCCCGCGGAGGAGGTCTGGCGGGCGCGCAAGCGCGCGTGAGCGTCCCTCCGGCCCCGCCGCTCGTGCTGGCCTCGCGCTCGCCGCAGCGGCGGGCGATCCTGGAGCAGCTCGGGATCCCGTTCGACGTGGTCTTGCCGGAGTTCGAGGAAACGCATGGGAGCGCCGACCCGGCGCAGACGGTGCAAGCGAACGCGCGCGGCAAGGCGCGTTCCGTGGCAGGGGTGGCCGGGGAGCGGCCCGTGCTCGGCGTCGACACAGAGGTCGTGCTCGGCGGACGCGTGTTCGGAAAGGCGGAGACGCCGACGGAGGCCGAGGCGATGCTGGAGGCGCTGGCCGGGCGGACGCACGAGGTCGTCTCCGGTCTATGCCTCTTGACAGGCGCGTGGGAAGAGGTCGGGCAAGAGGTGACGCGGGTGACATTCCGTGAGTTGGACGCCCGCGATCTGGCCGCCTATGTCGGCACCGGCGAGTGGGAGGGCAGGGCGGGCGCATACGCGGTGCAGGGCCGTGGAGCAGCCCTGGTCGAGCGGATCGAAGGTGATTACCTGAACGTCGTGGGCCTCCCGGCCGCCCTGCTGGTCCGGGTCCTCGCGAGCCGTTTCCCCGGCGTCTACGGGCTCGGCTGACCCAAAAGCCAGCGCCGTGACCCGGGCGTGACGTGTCCCAGGACGCCTCGTCCCGGGGTCAGACCCCGGGACGGGGCCAAAACGGTCACGGCGGCCGCGGCCGCGCCGGCGCGTCGAGCACGAACCGCCGAAAAGCCTCACGAGCGCTTTTCGGCTCCCGGCCGAACTGACCGAGAAGCCACGTCACAGTAAGGAACAGCTCGCGACCAGCCTCGCCCATCACGGCCCGGTAGGAGCTCCAGCGCCACTCGGAAGCGTCGGAGCAGAGACCCGCGCGCACTGGGTTGAGCATCAGGTACCGCGTGAGCTCGAGCAGGTGGTAGTTACTCTCGACGAGCGTGCCGTAGAACCGTCCCTGAAACAGGTGTCCGGAGTAACCGTGTCGGATGTTGAACCACTGCGCGTACCTGCCGTTCAGCAGCTGCATTCCGGCCGAGATGTTCGCCTCACGCGTCTCGACGACCAGGTGAAAGTGGTTCGGCATCAGGCAATACGCGTGGCACCGCCACCCGAACCGCGTGACCACGAGCGCGAGCAACTCGAGAAAATAGACGTAATCAGCGGTGTCGCTGAAGACGTCCTGCCGCCGGTTGCCGCGAGCGATCACGTGGTAGATGCCGCCGGGAACCTGGGCTCGATGGCGACGGGGCACGCGAGCGAGGCTAGGGCCTAGTAGGCGCGAGAACGGGCCGGCGTCGAGACCTCGGCACAGTTCCGACCGCCTACTGTGACCATGGCCCGGGGTCAGACCCCGGGCCATGGCTCGAAGGGGGACGGCGGGCTGCGGGGGCGGTCGAAAACGGCTTCCTAGCTAGACTCGACCGCTGCATGGGGCTCTTCGGGTACTTCAACGGCTTCGGCGGCCGCGACATGGCCGTCGATCTCGGCACGGCGAACACGCTGGTCTACGTCCGCGGTCGCGGGATCGTGCTCTCCGAGCCGTCCGTGGTCGCGATCGACCAGCGCACCGGCGAGGTGCACGCCGTGGGCGTCGAGGCCAAGCGCATGCTCGGGCGCACCCCGGGCACGATCTCGGCCATCCGCCCGCTCAAGGACGGCGTGATCGCCGACTTCGACGTCACCGAGCAGATGCTCCGGCACTTCATCCAGAAGGTCCACCAGCACCGGTTCGCGCACCCGCGCGTGGTCGTCTGCGTGCCCTCCGGCGTCACCGGCGTCGAGAAGCGCGCGGTCGAGGAGGCGACACTCAGCGCCGGCGCGCGCCAGGCCTACCTGATCGAGGAGCCGATGGCCGCCGCGATCGGCGCGGGCCTCCCGGTCGCCGAGCCCACCGGGAACATGATCGTCGACATCGGCGGCGGCACGACCGAAGTGGCCGTGATCAGCCTCGGCGGCATCGTCGTCTCCCAGTCCCTCCGCGTCGGCGGCGACGAGATGGACGAGGCGATCATCAGCCACATCAAGACCGAGTACAAGCTGCTGGTCGGCCAGCAGACCGCCGAGGAGATCAAGCTCGAGGTCGGCAGCGCCTTCGACCTCAAGGAGGAGGTCCAGGCGGAGGTGCGAGGCCGCGACATGCTCACGGGCCTGCCGAAGACCGTCATCCTCAGCTCCGAAGAGGTCCGCCGCGCGCTCGACGGCCCGGTCGGCCAGATCATCGACGCGATCAAGTCGACGCTCGACAAGACCCCGCCCGAGCTGGCGGCCGACATCATGGACCGCGGCATCGTCCTCGCCGGCGGCGGCGCGCTCCTGAACGGCCTCGACGAGCGACTGCGACACGAGACCCAGATGCCGGTTCACCTCGCCGAGAGCCCGCTCACCTGCGTGGCGGTCGGCTCCGGCCGAAGCCTCGAGGAGTTCGAGGCGATCCACCGCAGCCAGGCCGCGAAGCGCCGCAACAACCACCGCCCGCGGTCCTGACTCGCGGCACGCCGGGGTCTTTTCTACACTAGGGCGTTCTCGTGCAACGGAACCGCACCGCACGGATCGCGGTCCTGGGGTCTCCCGTCCCTCGCTCCAGGCCGCCCGGGTTGTCCTCCCGCAATACCACCGCCCTGAAGCGGCGGATCGTGGCGGGTGTCCTCGTGCTGCTCTCGCTCGTGCTGATCACCGTGTACTTCCGCGAGCCGGCGGGCGGCGGGCTCCACAGCGTGCAGAGCGCAGGCGCCACGGCGCTCCGGCCCTTCGAGGTCGGCGCCGAGCGCGTCGCCCGCCCGTTCCGCGACGCCTACGGCTGGTTCGCGGGGCTGATCCACGCGAAGTCGCAGAACGCCACCCTGCGCGCGCAGCTCGACGAGTTGAGCCAGCGCGAGACCCTGAACGCGAACGCGACCGAGGAGAACGCCGACCTCCGGCGGCAGCTGCGCTACGTCAGCGGACCAAGCTTCCCGCAGGGCTTCAATTACGTCTCGACCTCCGTCTTCTCGAGGCCACCGAGCGAGTTCCAGCAGCAGATCGGGATCGCCGCCGGCTCGAGCAGCGGCATCCGCAGGAACGACCCGGTCGTGACCCCCGACGGGCTCGTCGGGCTGGTGACGAAGGTCGCGCACGACACGGCGCAGGTGACGCTACTCACCGACCCGACCCTGCAGGTCTCCGCCGCCGACCTCAACACCAAGGCGGTCGGGAATCGTCGGCCACGGTCAGGGACGCAACACGCTCACGCTCGAGCGGGTCGACAAGTCGCAGGTCCTGAATGAGAACGACGCCGATCGTCACGCAAGGGTTCAAGGTCGGCAACCTCACCTCGCTCTACCCAGCGGGAATCCAGATCGGCTATCTCAGCGGCGCCTCGCAGAGCGAGGTCGATCTCTACTGGCAGGCGCAGGTCTCACCGTGGGTTCACTTCGACTCGCTCCGCAACGTGCTCGTGCTGATCCCGAAAACCCGAGCACGATGATCAACCTGCTCGAACCGGCCAAGGCGGGCCTGCTCGTCTTCGTGGCCGCGATCCTGCAGGTGACGATCTTCTCCGACATCGACATCCTCGGCGGCTATCCCGACGTCGTGCTGCTGACACTGGTCGCGATCGCGCTGCTGCGCGGCTCGATCTACGGCGCCTGCTGCGGGTTCGCCGCCGGCCTGCTCGTGGACACCGCGAACCTCGGCACCCTCGGCGTCACCTCGCTGCTGCTCACGATCGCCGGCTACTGGATCGGCCGCTACGGCGAGACCACCGGCCGCGACCGTGCACACGCGCCGTACGTCTCCGTCGCGGTCGCGACGGTGCTCGTCCAGTTCGGCGCGCTGATCCTCCACTACATGCTGGGCGACCCGGTCTCGGCGCGGGTCGTCCTGCGTCGACGCGCTCCCGGCCAAGGTGGGCCTGAACCTGCTGCTGACGCTGCCGGTCTACGCGCTCACGCGGCGGGTGTTCGCGTTCAATGCCCAGCCGGAGGGCGCAACGGAGGTGCGGCTCCTTGGCTAGGAACGGCGCCCGCCGAAGCGGCTCGAACCGCTTCCTGCCGCCCGACCCTCGGGTCGAGAGCCCGTACCGGTTCACCCCGCAGCTCGCCCTGCGGATCGGGATCATGGGCGCCGTCGCGCTGGCGGTGTTCGGCGTGCTCTTCTTCCGGCTCTGGGCGCTCCAGGTCCTCTCCGGGCCGCAGTACCTGCAGGCCGCCCTCGACAACCAGCTGCGCTCGGTTCGTATCGAGGCGCCGCGCGGGGAGATCCTCGATCGCCAGGGTCGCCAGCTCGTGACGAACATCCCGGGCACCGCCGTCGAGCTCTACCCGGCCGACCTGCCGAAGACCTACGCGGCCTGGCTCGACGAGCTGAAGCGGCTCTCGAAGGTGCTGCGCGTCCCGCTCACCCCGATGGTGCGCGACATCAAGCGCCGCGGCAACGACCCGGTCACGCCGGTGGTGGTCAAGGAGACGGTCAAGAAGACGGCCCGGATCAACTACCTGCTCGAGCACAGCGAGGAGTTTCCGGGAGTCCGCGTCACCGACACGTACATCCGCGGCTACCCGTACGGCTCGTACGGGGCCCACGTCCTCGGTTACGTGAACGAGATCTCGGCGGAGCAGCTGAAGCAGCTGCAGCGGAAGGGCTACGCGCCCGGCGACAAGATCGGAGAGGCGGGCGTCGAGGCGAGCTACGACTCCTATCTCCGCGGCCGGGCCGGGCTGGCGCAGCTCCGGGTCGATTCGCTCGGGCGCCCGCGCAGCCAGCTGGTCGAGAAGCGGCGCCCCGAGCCGGGCGACTCGATCAAGCTCACCCTCGACATCGGGCTCCAGCGGGCCGCCGAGCAGGCGCTCCGACTACGGGATCGCCAAGGCCAGGGTCAACGGCGAGTGGGCGGCCAACGGCGGCGCGATCGTCGCTCTCGACCCGAACGACGGCTCGATCCTCGCGCTGGCCTCGAACCCGACCTACGAGCCGAAGCTCTACACCGGCCACGTCAGCGCCCGGCGCCTGCGCAACGCCGGGCTCGCGCCCTCGACCGCGGAGGCGCACAACTACCCGTCGCTCGACCGCGCGATCAGCGGCGTCTATCCGGCCGGGTCGACCTTCAAGCCGGTCACCGCGCTCGCGGCGCTCGAGACGCGCGTGAAAGTGAACGGCGTGACCGTCACGCCGTCGACGCTCCTGCCCTGCACCGGCCACTACACCGTCTACAAGGAGGACGGCTCGGGCCAGGTCGCGCAGGTCTTCAACAACTGGGACCCCTACGCGAGCTCGCAGATGAATCTGCCGACCGCGATCGCGGCCTCCTGCGACACGTTCTTCTACCAGCTCGGCTACGGCTTCTACAAAGAGCCGCCGAGCGCGGGCCACCCGCTCCAGGCCTGGGCGGCGAAGTTCGGCATCGGCCGGCGCACGGGCGTCGACCTCGGCCCCGAGTCAGCCGGTCTGCTGCCGACGCCCGAGTGGCGGAGGCGCACCTTCACGCGCAAGACCGACCCGCACAACTGGCAGATCGACCAGCTCTGGAAGCCGGGCGACTCGATCCAGCTCACGATCGGACAGAAGGACCTGCTCGTGACTCCGCTGCAGATGGCGCGCTTCTACGCGCTGATCGCCAACAACGGCAGGCTGGTGCAGCCCCACATCGTGCAGGACGTCCAGCAGGGCGGAGACAGCGCACGCTCGCGCGCGAGGATCATCCACCGCTTCATGCCGCCTCCCGCGCAGTCGGTGGGGCTCGACCCCACCTACCTGGCGGCCGTCCAGGACGGCCTCACACTGGCGACTCACGCCGGCTACGGCACCTCGAGCGGGGTCTTCGGGAACTTCCCGATCACGATCGCGGGCAAGACCGGCACGGCCGAGAAGCTGGTTCCAGGCCTTCCCGGTGACAAGACCGACCAGTCGTGGTGGTGCGGCTACGGGCCCGCAGGCACGGGCGAGCGCCCCGAGCTCGTGGTCTGCGCGCTGATCGAGAACGGCGGCCACGGCGGCGACGCGGCGGCGCCCGCGGCGCTGAGGGTCTTCGAGAAGTACTTCCACCAGCACGCAGGGCTCGTGGGGCCGGTGTACTCGGACTGATGATCGAGGCCGTCAACACCCGCGCGCGAGGCCTGCGGACCCACCGCGTCGAGCACGTCGAGCTCGCCTCTGCGGTCCGGAGGCTGGACTGGCTTCTGCTCGGGGCGGTCGGCGCGCTGCTCGGCTTCGGGCTCTGGGCGATCGGCGGGATCACGGCGCACGACATCCCGGGCAACACCGACTACTACTTCGTGCGGCAGCTCGTCTACGCGATCATCGGCTGCGTCGGCCTGGTCGCGGCGCTCTTCGTCGACCCCGACTACTACCGCCGCTTCCAGCGGCCGATCTTCGTCGGCACTGCCGGCGTGATGCTGCTCGTGCTCCTCGGCGGGACGGTCTCGCGCCACTCGAAGCGCTGGCTCGACATCGGCTTCTTCCGCTTCCAGCCCTCGGAGTTCGGGAAGCTGCTCTTCGTCCTCTTCCTGGCGGGATTCCTCGCCGACCGGGCGAGGCGGATCGGGGAGACCCGGACCGTGCTCGCGACGATCGCGCTCGGCTCCGTCCCGATCCTGCTCGTGTTCCTCCAGCCCGACGTCGGAACCGCGATGGTCTACACCGCCGCGCTCAGCGCGGTGCTGTTCGTCGCGGGCGTGCGGTGGCTGCACATGGCGCTCCTCGGCGCCGCGACCGTCGTTCTGGCCCTGATGGTGCTGTGGCTCCTGCCGGCGGCCGGCGTGCACGTGCTGAAGCCCTACCAGGAACAGCGGCTCACGCACTTCACGCACCCCGACCAGGACCCGGCCGGCGCGACCTACAACGTGCGTCAGTCGATCAACGCCGTCGGCGCCGGCGGCGTCCGCGGGCGCGGCGAAGCAGGGGCGACGCAGACGAACCTCAACTTCCTGCCCGAGCACGCGACCGACTTCGCGTTCGCCTCGCTCTCCGAGCAGCGTGGCTTCCTCGGCGTCTCGGTGCTGCTGCTGCTCTACCTGCTCGTGGTCTGGCGCGGGCTCAAGGTGATCGCGATCGCCCGCGACGCCTTCTCGGCCATCGCCGCGGGCGGGATCGTCTTCGCCTTCCTGTTCCAGGTCTTCGTCAACGTGGGCATGAACATCGGCATCGCGCCGGTGACCGGGATCCCGCTTCCCTTTGTCAGCGTCGGCGGCTCGGCCCTGATCGCGAACCTGCTCGCGATCGGCGTTCTGCAGGCGATTCACGTCCGCGGCGCCGCCAGGCCCAAGGCCTACCGTTAGCTCGGTCCCACCGGCCAGGTAACGCTCATGAACACCGTCGCAGGCTGGCGAGCGGCACGCTGATGGTCCGGCTCGGGCCGACCGCTCCGCTCTTCCAGTCGTACGTCTTCGGGTTGTACGGGCCGCGCTCGAAGAAGAGGCGCTTTAGGCCGCGCTTGAAGAATGCGCCCGTGTCACCCATGTTCTTCGGCCTGGGCACCTCCCGGCAGCTGCCGCCGTTGATCGAGAGGACGCCGACTGCGCCGACAGCGTCCAGGTTTGGCCGGAACTGGCCGCCGGGCTGCGACCAGGCGATCCAGCGCCCGTCGCTGGAGACGCCGAAGGTCTCGACCGAGGCAACCGGGATTGCGCGGTGCGTCCTGACGTCGAGCGTGTCGACCTCGAAGCTGCTGCCACTGCCGTCTCCGAAGACGATCAGATTCGGCAGGGGCCAGTAGACATTCGTGGTGATGGAGCCGTCGGCCGGCGCGATGTAGACCGTATGTCTGCGGCCGCCGCCGGACGGGCCGACCTCGATGGCCTCCCCGTTGTGCGTGACGACGGCGACCCGCCTGCCGTCGGGAGACGAAACCTCCGTGGCGTACACGACCGGCTCCTTCGATTGCGTGTGCGTCTGGTTCGCCGAGTTGCAGCCGGTGACAGCGAGCATCGAGGCGGCAACGAGCACCAGGATCCACATCCGGTACACCGTGCCTTCGAGTTTAGGGGAGGGGCCCCCGTGGGGTCCGTCCGAGGATGGTCCTACGATCCCGCCATGAGAGACAGACGTGAAGCAGAGGAGCTGCTGCTGATCGAGGAGGCCGACGCCTGGTTCGAATACCTCGAGGCGACGCGGGGCCAGACGGCGCTTCGCTACCGCGAGCTCGAGCCGTGGGCGTGGGCCCGTCTGAGACAGCGGCTGCGCGCCGTCACCACGAAGCGCGCGAAGCTCCGCCCAGCAGCGGCTGCGTAGGCCGCGGCGGTGACCGAAGGTCGCGCTGCTAGCCTTGTGCAGACGGCTATGCCGACGAGTTTGACCCCCATGCAGCGCGCGCTCCGCCCTTTCAGGGGCGACCGTAGCGCGCGCGCCAACCAAGGAGATTCACTTTGCTTCGATGGTTCCGGCGGCAGAAGCCGCCTACCGACGAGCGCGCTCGCACCGCCGAGCCCGCAGCCCCTGTCCCTGCCCCTCCTCCCGACAACGTAACCCCCAAGCCCGCCCAGGCGGGCGAGAGCAGCGCTGCGCCGAAGAAGCGGCGACGTGGTAGCCGCGGCGGCCGCGGACGCAAGCGCACCGGCACCGGCACTGCCGGCGGCGGTGCCCAGGCGAAGACCGAGGCCGAGGCGAAGCCGGAGCCTTCCAAGCCGCAGAAGGAGCAGGCACGCCCCGAGCGGCGTCCCGCGCAACGCAGCAAGCAGCGCGCTACGCGCCGGCGAACACCGCCGCGGCGTCCGCCGCTGCCGCCCGCCAAGCGTGAGCTGCTGATCTCCGTCGACGTCGGCGAGCAGCGCGTCGCAGTCGTCGAGGACGACAAGGTCGCCGAGGCGTACCTCGAGCGGCCCGAGCGCCGGTCGATCGCCGGCAACATCTACAAAGGCACCGTCGACAACGTGCTCCCGGGCATGGAGGCGGCGTTCATCGAGATCGGGCTCGAGAAGAACGGCTTCCTCTACGTCGACGAGGTGATCGCGCCGGAGCTGGAAGGACGCTCCCGCGGCCGCAAGATCCAGGATCTGCTGAGCCGCGGCCAGGAGGTCATGGTGCAGGCGGTCAAGGACCCGATGAAGTCGAAGGGCGCGCGGCTCACGACCGAGATCTCGCTCCCTGGGCGCTTCGTCGTCTTCGTCCCGCATGGCGAGGGGCTCGGCGTCTCCCGGCGCCTCGAGGACGACGAGCGCACGCGCCTGCGCGACATCCTCAAGCGACTCGAGGTGAAGAAGGGCGGCGTCATCATCCGCACGGCGGCCGAGGGCGCCTCCGCCGAAGACATCGAGCGCGACCTCGTCTTCCTGCAGCGTCTGTGGCGGACGATCGAGACGCGCGCCAAGAACGCGAAGGCGCCGGCGCTCGTCTACCAGGAGGCCGAGCTGCCTCTGCGGGTCGTCCGCGACCTGTTCACCGAGGACTTCGAGAAGGCCTTCGTCGACCACGAGCGCACGTACAAGCGGGTCGTCGGCTACCTGAAGAAGACCTCGCCGCACATGGCCGAGCGCGTCGTCCGCTACCGCGAGAAGGCGCCGCTGATGGAGGCCTCCGGGGTGGACGCCGAGATTCGCTCGACGCTCTCGCGCCGGGTCGACCTGCCTTCGGGCGGATACCTCGTCTTCGACTACGCCGAGGCGTTCACGGTCATCGACGTCAACACGGGCCGCTTCGTCGGCTCGCGCGGCAAGTCGTCGAGCGGCCGGCTCGAGGACACGATCACGAAGAACAACCTCGAGGCCGTCAAGGAGGTCGTACGCCAGCTGCGGCTGCGGGATATCGGCGGGATCATCGTCATCGACTTCATCGACATGGCCAACCCGAAGAACCGGGCCACGGTGGAGGAGGCGCTGAAGACGGAGCTCGAGCGCGACCGGACGAAGACCTACGTGGTCGAGATCTCGCCGCTCGGGCTCGTCGAGATGACGCGTCAGAACGTGACCGACGGCCCGCGGGAGATCCTGACCCGCAAGTGCGTGGTCTGCGGAGGCGACGGGGTCGTGCTCTCGGAGGCCTCTGCTGCAGTGGACACCGAGCGGCGGCTGCGCGAGCTGCTGGCGACCGCGCCCCGGACGAAGGCCTTCAAGGTCGAGGTGAACGCGAAGGTGGCCAGCATCCTGATCGGCCCGGGCGCCTCGCGACTGGCCACGATCGAGGAGGAGACGCGGCGCCGCTTCCTGATCGTCCCGCGCGACGACGTTCCCACCGACCATTTCGAAGTGCTCGGCAAGGGCACGCTCGAGAGTCTCGCGTCGAAGGGCCCGGTCGAGGAGGGCGCCCAGCTCGAGCTGAAGCTCGTCGAAGTCGGCCTCTACGACGTCACCGCCGGCGTGGGGAGGCTCGACGGCCTGACCGTGGTCGTCGGCAACGCTTCCGGCCTCGTCGGCAAGAAGGCGAAGGTGCGGATCGAGCGCGTGCTGAACGGGACCGCATACGCAACGCTGCGCGCGGGCGCCGCAAAATCCGACGGGCCGATCACGGCCGAGAGCGAGGCCGAGAAGCCGACCCGCAAGCCGCCGGCCAAGAAGGGCAGGGCCGCCACAGAGCCGGAGGCGGTGGCCGACACCGTGGAGCCGGAGCCGGAGCCGGAGCCGCAGCCCGAGCCCGAGCAGGAGGCCGACGTCGAGGCCGTGGCGGAGCCCGTGGCGGCCGAGCCGGCGACGGAGGGCGACAGCGAGGCCGATTCCCCGGCGAAGCCGAAGAAGAAAACTCGCCGCGGCTCGCGCGGCGGCCGGCGCAGGCGCAAGCCGGCGGCGGCGACCCCGTCGGGCAACGGCGACGCGCCTCAGGAGCAGAGCGCCGATGGAAAGGGCGAGCCGGCTCCGAGGATTCACTTGCCCGATCCGACTCTCGGCCGCGAGGAGGACGACCCGGAGGCCCCGGCGGTCCAGGCTGAGGCGGAGACACAGACCGAGACGGCCAAGGACGGGGCCGAGCAGCCGAAGCCCAAGAAGAAGACCAGGCGTGGCTCGCGGGGCGGCCGGAACAGACGGCGCAAGCCGGCGGCCAAGAGCCCGCCGGCGCCGTCCGACTAGCGCAAATCTCCGCTAAACTGGCGCCCTCGCGGGCCCGCCAGCCCGCGTTTTGATGCCATGAGCTACGCGATCATCTCACTCGGCGGCAAGCAGTACCGCGTGCGCGAAGGCGAGCGCCTGCTCGTCGACCGCCTGGCCGTGGCCGAAGGCAAGACCTTCCACCCGGACGTGCTGATGCTCGGCGGCGACGGCATGTTCGAGCTCGCTCCCAAGAGCGCGCAGGTGACGGCTCGGGTCGTCGGCTCGCCGCTCGGGCAGAAGATCCGGATCGGCAAGTACAAGCCGAAGAGCGGGTACAAGCGCCACACCGGCTTCCGCGCGAAGCTTTCGCAGATCGAGATCGAGTCGATCGGCGCCTCGAAGGCAGCGGCGAAGAAGGAGCCGGCGGCCAAGAAGGAACCGGCGGCCAAGAAGGAGACCCCGGCGAAGCCGGCGGAGCGGGAGGCCCCGGACAAGCTCCCGCGCGGATACGCGGACTTCACGGTGGTCGAGATCTCGAGCAAGGTCGGTGGCTGGTCGGCCGAGCAGGTCGAGGCGGCGCTGGAGTACGAGCGCGCCCACGCCAAACGCAAGGGCGCGCTGGCAGCGCTCGAGGCCAAGAAAGGGACGGACTAGATGGCTCACAAGAAGGGACTCGGCTCGTCGCGGAACGGCCGCGACTCGAATCCGAAGATGCTCGGCGTCAAGGTCTTCGACGGCCAGGGCGTGACCGCCGGCACGATCATCGTGCGCCAGCGCGGAACGCGCTTCCGCCCCGGCCCCGGCGCGGGCATCGGCCGGGACGACACCATCTTCGCGAAGCGCGACGGCACGGTGGTCTTCAGGACAACCGGCCAGCGCCGCTTCGTCTCCGTGACCGAGTAGCCGCGCGATGTTCCACGACCGGGCCCGCATCCACGTGCAGGCCGGGCGCGGCGGCGACGGGGCGCTCAGCTTCCGCCGCGAGAAGTTCGTGCCCAAGGGCGGGCCCGACGGCGGCGACGGCGGCCCCGGGGGCGACGTCGTGCTGGTGGCCGACCCCGAGCTGCGCGACCTCTCCTCCTTTCGCACGCGCCAGCACTTCAAGGCCGGCAAGGGCGGAGCGGGGGGCGGCAGCGGCCGTCACGGCGCCTCCGGCGAGGCCGTCGAGCTGCGCGTGCCGGTGGGCACTCAGGTGCTGGATGCGGACGAGCAGCTCGTCGCCGACCTGGTCGCGCCGGGCGCACGCGTCGCGGTAGCCCGCGGTGGCGCAGGCGGGCGGGGCAACCGGCGCTTCGCCACACCGACCCGGCAGACGCCGCGGTTCGCCGAGACAGGTGTGCCGGGCGAGGAGGCCGACCTCGAGCTGCGCCTGAAGCTGCTGGCCGACGCCGCGCTCGTCGGGCTTCCGAACGCGGGGAAGTCGTCGCTGCTGCGGCGGATCTCGAACGCGAAGCCGAAGGTCGCCGACTATCCCTTCACCACGTTGCAGCCTGTGCTCGGTACCGTCGAGTCGGACGAGCGGCAGCTCGTCGTGGCGGACGTCCCCGGCCTCATCGAAGGCGCGAGCGAAGGTGTCGGCCTCGGCCACGAGTTCCTGGCCCACCTCGAGCGGGCGCGGCTGCTCGTCCACGTGATCGACGCGGCCGCGGGCGACCCGGCGGAGGCGTTCGGAGCGATCGACCGGGAGCTCGAAGCGTACGGCGCGGGCCTCGCCGAGCTGCCGCAGGTGGTTGTGCTGAACAAGCTCGACCTGATGGAGGAGGCGCCGCCCTTCGAGACCGCCGACCCGCGCGTCGTGCGCGTCTTCCCGCTTTCGGCGGCGACGGGTGAGGGGGTCGAGGCCTTCCGCCGGGCGCTCTTCGAGCTCTGTCCGGCCGCCGAGGCGCCGGAGCACGCCGAGGACGGGCTGGCCGACTTCCTCGCCTACCGTCCGAAGCCCGATCCGCGCAGGCGGTTTCGGATCCTGCGCACCGACCGAGGCTTCCGTGTCGCCGGCCGGCCGGCGTCCGACGAGGAGCTGGAGCGGGCGCTGCGAGAAGCCGGCGCCAAGATCGGCGACGAGGTCGAGGTCGAAGGCGAGGTCCTGGAGTTCCAGTGACCGGGATCCTCGGCGGAACGTTCGACCCGCCCCAGAACGGCCACGTCGCCCTGGCCCGCGCCGCGCTTTCGCAGCTCCCGATCGACCGCCTCGTCGTGCTCGTCGCGGAGGACCCCGGCCACCGCGCGACCGCGGCGGACGCCGAGTCGCGGCTGCGGCTCGCAGAGGCTGCGTTCTCCGGGCTGGGCGAGGTCGTCCTCGACCCGAACGCATTCACCGCGGAGGCCGTCGGTGGCGGCCGCTTCGGCGATGCCCTGTTCATCGTGGGCGCCGACGAAGGGGCGGCCTTTCCCTCCTGGAAGGATCCCGAGGAGATCCTGCGCTGGGTGAGGCTCGCGGTCGGGACGCGCTCGGGGTACCCGCCGCCCGATCTCGACCGCTACGGCGACCGGATCGTCCCGTTCGAGCTGGACTCGCCGCCGGTGTCCTCGAGCGAGGTGCGGGACCGGGTGGCGCGCGGCGAGCCGATCGCCGGGCTCGTACCCGAGGCCGTCGGCCGCGCGATCTCCGAGCTCGGCCTCTACCGCGGCTACACTACGAGCGATCCCGAGAGGACTTGACGAGACCCTGACGCCACTCGAACATGCCCGCCGCATCGCCGGCCTCGCCCAGGAAAAGCTGGCGGAGGACGTCCTCATTCTCGACATGCGACCCGTGTGCAGCTACACGGACTTCTTCGTGCTGGCCACCGGTCAGAGCCCGCGCCAGACCAAGGCGATCTGGGACGAGGTGCACACCCGTTTGAAGCGCGAGGAGCGGGCGCTTCCGGCGTCGGTCGCAGGCGAGTCAGAGGGCCGCTGGATCGTCGGCGACTACCTCGACGTCGTCTTCCACGTCTTCACGCCGGACTCGCGCGAGTACTACCGCCTCGAGGAGCTCTGGGGCGACGTGCCCTCGGTCGAGCTGGCCTCGGCTACGGCCTAGCCGTCGGAGTTGCCGAGGTCGAGCTCGAAGGTCGTCGCAGTCGATGCGTCCGAGTACTTCTGCCCGTCGGTCAGGTTGCCGAGGTAGGGGAACGCGTAGAAGGTGGGATTCATGCTGCTGCCGCCCTCGTCCGGGAGGGTGATCGAGTTGCAGATCACCGGCCCGCTGTCCTGGAAGTTCTGGTGGATCATGCAGTCGGACGTCGAGTACATGATCCCCTGGAAGCCCGCCGGCAGGTGGCCGTTGTAGCAGCCGGGAGGCGAGCCCGCGCAGGTCGAGCTGCCCTGGTCGTACTCGTTCGGCATCTCGGACATGAGCACCATCATGTTCGCGGTCGGGTCCCAGTTCGACATGTTGGCCATGCAGCTCGTGGCGTAGGTCAGTCCGGTGGGGTTTCCCGACCCGTCGACGGCACCGCCGGCGCACACCACGGCATCGATCTCGTCGTCCCGCGAGGACATGATGTTCGCGCGGCCGTAGTAGTGGATGATCTGGCCGTCCTCGTCGAAGCGGAAGTTTCCGTCGACGAAGATCACGCCCTTGATGTCCATCCGGTGGGTGGTGTGGTTCCACTTCAGCTGGCCGACGAGCTGGCCGTTCTCAACGTACTGGCAGTCGTAGTTGCTGGTGGCCGGCGCCATCTCGCCGTTGACGAGAATGCTGCCGTTGGGCGCGCTCGTGGAGCCTGCGTCGTTGTCGAAGAAGTTCGTGGCCAAGCCGGGGTTCGCGTTGGTGCAGAAGTGGTTCGGCCCGGGCTTCGCGTTCTTCCACCAGTACGTGTAGTCGACCGACGGCATCGAGAGGGCGGGGTTCGAGGCCGCTGCGGTGCTCGTGATCGTCCCTGCGTACACGTGATCCGTGGACGTGCAGGGCGTGTGTGCCGCCTGGGCGTTGTATGTGCAGCTACCCCCGATGTTCGCCTGCGTGATCGGCGTCCCCGAGGAGCCGATGCCGTTCGTGTCGGCCGAGTAGGTGACCGTGATCAGGATCGCGTCGACCGAGGCGGTCGCCGCGGAGCCGGCGAAGTTGTGAATCCGGTAGTGGACACCGAAGTTCGCGGAGTTGACGTCGGCCGCCGTCCAGGTCTTCCCCCAGAGATCGGAGGAGCTGCCGTACGAGACGGTCGAGTCGGAGGTGCCGTAGTAGGTCGAGGTGTTCGCGTGATCGGTGCCGCACGGGTCCGTGCACGACGTCTTCTTGATGTACACGTCGTCGTCCTTCAGGGAGTTCGTCGCGCTCGCCTTGCGCTCGATCGAGACCGAGATGCCCCTGACGATCGCGGTCGCGGGGATCGTGAAGCCGAGAGCCCGTCACGTCCAGGTAGTTGCTGTTCGCGGCCGTGGGGACGCTGTAAGTCGCGTAGACGTTGTTGCTCGTGTAAACGTTCGTGGGAGTGGTCCAGCTCGTTCCGGTGGCCGCGGTCGGAGAGCGGGGGCCGCTCGCCGCATCCGGGCCCTGGATCGACACGTTTCCACCGACGTCGACGGTCGCGTTCGCGTTCGAGACCGCGCCGCTGTCGCGGAGGCAGAGGTCGCCTCGAGTGGCGACGTTCGTCACGAACGTCATGTTGTCGATCGTCAGGCACGATGCGGTGCTGTCCTGGTAGAAGCGGCTCCAGGAGTTGCCGTCGGCGCCCGAGTTGATCCCCCGAACGCTGACCTTCCGGTGCAGCGTGCGCTTGATCGAGGTGCCGCCCGCCGGGTTGCGCACCGTCCCCGTCGAGGTGATCGTCCAGACGTAGCTGGCGTCGATCGTCCCGGAGTAGGTCGCGGTGCCGCCCTCGAGCGTGACCGTCCTCGACGGCAGCAGCGTGCTGACGCGCGGGTCGCCCGCGTTCGACAGCACGGAAAGAGCGTTGTTGATGCCGGCCTCGGCCAGCGTGTACGCGGTCGTGCCGCCGCGGCTGTGAGCCGAAGCGCGGGCGCCGGAGGTCGCGTAGTAGGTCAGGGCCGTGCCGGAAACCGTCAGCACGGTCATGATCCCGATAGCGGCGATCAGCGCGAGACCGCGCTCGTCGCTTCGGGCATTGGCCAGTCGTCTGAAGACCTGTGCGCAGGCGCGCGCGGGTCCATGAATCGTTCGCCGCATCGATTGCACTATCGGTAGCGAGGGCCCGGGCTCCGACCGCTCGAACGAGGGAATCCCGCCGCGTGGCTAGAATCCGAGCCGACCAGGGGCCATAGCTCAGCTGGGAGAGCGTCTGGCTGGCAGCCAGAAGGTCACGGGTTCGAATCCCGTTGGCTCCATCGTCGATTGACGTCCGGCTCCGCTGGCGCTGAGCCATGAACGACTTCGATCGACTCTTGCCTGATGGCAGGCGTGCTAGAACCGACGCCGGCAGAGCCGGCATCGGCCGCTCTCAGGTCGAACCGAGACGCCGCAATGCGCTCGTCACGTCCCTGGCGATGAACGGATAAAGGAAGAGCGCCCGCTCGTGCCCGGAGGCGTCGATCAGGTACGCCGCTTCGGTGTGCGAGACGTCGTGCACGGCGTGCCCGTCCACGACGGTCTTCCTGTCGAGGACGCCCACGTCGTAGAGCTTCCACACCGGGGCGAGCTGGCGGTAGCGTCCCGCGGCCCAGTGCCACCCGGGGACCAGGCGCCACTTCCGCTCGTCCTGGCTGAAGATCGATCGGGACTGCATCCACGGGTTCACGCTGACGGCGACGATCGCGGGCTGATGCCCGCTCGGGCTCGCGGTGACCACTGAGTTCAACTGTTTGGCTTCGAGCGGGCAAAGGCTCCGGCAGACCGGGTCGATGAAGGTCACGATCACCGGTCGCCCGTGGAACTGGCGAAGGGAGATCGGTGCTCCGTCGGCGTCGGCGAGCGTAAAGGCTGGTGCACGTTTGGCTCCCGCCGCCCACGTCGCGACGGGCGCAGCCGGCTGCGTCGAGACACTCGGGCCCGTGCTCTGGCGGGAGTCGTGGACGAACGCGAACACCGCGCCCAGCGCGATGCCGAGAACGCACACGACGAGGATCCACACGGCCAGCCCGAGCCACTGTCGCCGATCCGGGCGTGGCCCGCTCTGCTGGCCCTCGTTCGCGGTTGGGTCGTTCGCCGACATCAGGAACGTCACGCGGGTGAGCCCCGCGGTCGCGAGCTTAGCCCTTCGTGAATTCTCACGTGGGTCTTAGGCGGGTCTAATCGGCGTCTCATCCTGCCTCGCCAAGATCCGCCCATGACCACAACGACAGTCCTCATCCTCAACGGCGTTCTCGACGTGGGGCTGCTGATCGCGTTGGCACTCGTGATGCGCCTCGGCCATCGTGCCGCGGGCTCGTCGGCTCGGACGGGGCACACCTTCGGCCGGGTCGAGCTCGAGCGCGAAACGAGCCCCGACCTCGAGCGCGCCGCCTAGCGGGCTACGTCAGAGCCAGGCGGTAGCCGGCGCGCCGAACAGTCTCGATTGGCGCCTCCGGGCCGAGCTTCTTCCGAAGGCGCCCGACGCACACGTCGACCACGTTCGACCGCGGGTCGAAGTAGTAGCCCCAGATCTCCGACAGGAGCTGCTCGCGGCTGACCACCCCACCCTCGTGCGCGAACAGGATCGAGAGCAGGCGGATCTCGTGGCTCGTGAGCCGGACGAGCGTGTCGCCGAGACGTGCTTCGTGCCGAATCGGGTCGACCGAGAGCGCCCCGACCGTGAAGGGGCCCGACAGCAGTGACCGGCCATTCCGCCCGCGAGCGTGGACGTACACACGCGCGACCAGCTCGTCCAGCGCGAACGGCTTTTGCAAGAAGTCTGACGCCCCGAGCTCGAAGCCCCGGATCTTCGTGTCCAGGTCGGTGTGTCCCGAGAGGAGGATCACGGGCAGCTCGGGGCGCTCTGCATGCAGGAGCTTCAAGACGTCGAAACCGTCCATGCCGTTCAGGACCAGGTCGAGCAGCACGACGTCGAACCGGTGTTTGAGGGCGCGCTCGACCGCAGCGCGACCGCTCCCTGACTGCGCGACATGGAACCCCTCCGCAACCAACCCGCGCGTCAGGAACGTGGCGGTCCTCAGCTCTCCCTCGATGAGCAGGATCTCCATGTTCCGGGCGGGCGTACTATCCCATAGATGACAGGTCGATGACGTTTTGGTCATCTCGTGGCAGCTGACAGGGCTGAGGCATATATAGGACGCCGATGCGATCGACGGCCTGGAAGATCGTCGGGGTGGCCCTCGGCGTCGCTGTTGCGGGCATCCTGATCGGCTTCTACGTTGCGAACTGGCTCCTCAGCGGGCCGCCCACGTACGACGCCCAGACCAGCAAGACCAGCGCGAGGATCACGATTCAGACCGTCGCGGCCGTCGGGCCGCAGCTGTCGGCGAATCCGGACTGGGTCTCGTACCTCATCCGCAAGCCGTCCGGGAGCTGGGAGCGAAGCACGATCTGGACCGTGCCCGCCCACGCGCTCGTACATGTCACGGTCTACCAGTTCGACGGCGACAGCGGGCTTCGCAATCCGTTCCTGGCGCGGACGCAAGGCCTCGTCGGAACGGCGACGCTTGACGGCAAGCCGTTTCAGCAGATCAAGGCGGACAACGCCTCGCACACGTTCGCGATTCCGCAGCTCGGCGTGCTCGTCCCGCTCGAGGGCGTGCCCGATGCCGCGAAGCACCAGTGTGGCTACGCGCCGTGCGATCCGACGAGCATGGCTCACCGGACGATCACGTTCACATTCCGCACCGGGAAGAAAGGAAAGTTCCGCTGGCAGTGCTTCGTGCCTTGCGCCGCAGGGTTCCAGTTCGGGTTCGGCGGGCCGATGCAGACCATCGGCTACATGGACGGCTACGTGAACGTGGTCTAGGGCGGCGATGGCGACCATAGACACGAGCCGCAACGACGACGTCCGGCACGGCCGCCGTCTCTTCCTTCTGTGGGTCGTGCTCAGCCTCATCGCGTGGCCGATCGCCGCGTTCGTGATCGGACCGCTGATCCCGCCCGGCAATGGGAGCGTTCAGGCCCAGGGGCAGGTATTCGACAACCAGGTGCTGATTGCGGTCTGCGCGCCTGTCCTGGTCTTCGTCGTTCTGGTCCTCGGCTACACCCTCATCGTCTTCCGCGAGCGTGACGCGGCCGTAGCAGGACCGCCCGTACGGGGAGATTCCGGGCTCCAGCTCCTGTGGATCGTGATCACCTCGGTGACCGTGTTGGGACTGGCCGCCTTCGGCACCTACGAGCTGGTCAAGGACGGCGCAGGTGGCGGCCAGGGGCCCAGCGCGACATTCCTGCCGTCCAACCACAACCAGGCCATGGACGTGCAGGTGATCGGCCAGCAGTGGGAGTTCACCTACCGCTACCCGACCTATGGTGGCCTCGAGACCCCGCACCTGTATCTGCCCGCACACACGCTCATCCGGCTCCACGTCACCTCGCTCGACGTGATCCACTCGTTTTGGGCGGTCAACCTCGGGGTGAAGGCCGACGCGAACCCGGGGACCGACAACGTCGTCTATGTCGAGACGAAGAACCCGCTCAAGCTGAACATCCGCTGCGCCGAGCTCTGCGGCCTCTGGCACGGGTTCATGTTCGACGAGCAGGGCCGCGTGGTCTCGCCCGCCGAGTTCGCGACCTGGATCAAGCAGGAGCAGGTGCTCTACGGTCCGATCGTCAAGGACCTGCCGCCGTACTCGACGACCTACTCGCCTGAGCCGAAGTTGAGGGCAGGGTGATGGAGAGTTCCGCTCCGACCACGCGCCTGCCGCTCTGGCGCCGGCTGATCGGCTTCAACCTCCTTCTCGCGGTGCTCCTAGGCATCGGCGGCTGGTACCTCGGCTGGTACATCGGACACCAGATCACCGGTCCGAGCATCGACTACTTCGGCGACACCGACCAGAACGACATCTCGGTCTTCCTCGGCTACATCCTCGGCGTGATCGGGTTCCTGATCGGCCTGGGCTTTCTCCAGTACCCGCTTGCCCGGCTGCGCGGCTACCCACCCTCGCTGCGAGAGAAGGAGACCGAGGGCATCGGGCGCTATTTCGGTCTCTGCACCGACCACAAGGTCGTCGGTCTCCAGTACCTGTTCGGCGTCGGCCTCTTCTTCTTCATCGCGGGACTGAACGCGATGCTGATCCGTTTCGAGCTGCTCCGCCCGACGCCCGTCTTCAACGCGGGCAACTACCTGACGCTGGTGGGGCTGCACGGGACGATGATGATGGGGATGATGACGAGCGCGATCCTCGGGCCGTTCGCGAACTACTTCGTCCCGATCATGATCGGTGCCCGTCGGATGGCATTCCCTCGGATCGAGTCGCTGACGTTCTGGCTGCTGATGTCGGCCGGGGTCATCCTCCTCACGACGGTGTCCTTCGGCGGCTTCCCGACCGGCTGGACAGGCTACGAGCCGCTCAACGACCAGGCGAACTACGGCATGGATGCATACATCATGTTCTTCGCGATCGTCGGCGTCTCGATGTGCCTGCTCGGCCTGAACATGCTCGCAACGGTCGTGACGATGCGCGCGCCGGGGATGACCTGGTCGCGCCTGCCGATCTTCGTCTGGGGCGTCGTCTCGACCGCGATCCTCAACCTCCTGGCCCCCCCGGTGCTGATTGCGGCGCTGACGATGGCGATCCTCGACCGAACCGCTCAGACGACGTTCTACGTCTCGGCCGGTGGCGGTAGCCAGTACCTCTACGAGAACCTCTTCTGGTTCTTCGGCCACCCGGAGGTGTACATCCTCGCCCTACCCGGCTTCGGTGTCGTGCTCGAGCTGCTGCCGGTCTTTTCGCGCAAGCCGCTGTGGGGCTACCGGTTGGCCGTGGCGGGGATGCTGGGCGTGACACTACTCAGCTTTCTCGTCTGGCAGCACCACCTGTTCGTGAGCGGCATCAACAGCAATCTGAGGCCGTTCTACATGCTGTCAACCGAGCTGATCTCGATCCCAACCGGATTTACGTTCCTGTGCGGGCTGATGACCCTGTGGCGCGGGAGCATCCGCTTCACCGTGCCGATGCTCTTCGCGCTCGCCTGGTTCTTCAACTTCCTGATCGGCGGCCTCTCGGGAATCTTCAACTCGGACACGCCGAGCGACACGACGGAGCACGGCAGCTTCTTCGTGATGGCGCACTTCCACTACACGATCATGGGCGGACTGGTCTTCACGTTCTTCGCCGCGATCTACTACTGGCTGCCGAAGATGACCGGCTTCGAGTTGAACGAGCGGCTGGGAAAGATCCACTTCTGGAGCATGTTCCTCGCCTTCAACTCGACGTTCCTGCCGCTCTTCGCGGTCGGCTTCCTGGGGATGCCGCGCCGTGTAGTCACCTACTCGCCGAACCTGCAGTTCCTCAACGACTGGGTGTCGGCCTCGGCGTTCGTGCTCGGGCTCTCGATGCTGGTGTTCCTCGTCAACCTCACCTACTCCCTGCTCTTCGCCCGCGTGCGCGCCGAGCGGAATCCATGGGATTCGCTGTCGATCGAATGGCAGCTGCCCTCGCCCGTGCCCGTTCAGAACTTCGACCGGATCCCGACGTTCGAGAGCGATCCGTACGGCTACGGCGACGGTGCCGTCCCGGTCGCACGTCCGACCCCCGCGGCGGCCCAGGGGAGCTGACGATGGCCGAGGTCGAATGGGTGCGCGAAGGATCGACCTACGAGATCATCGAGGCCGAGGAACCCAAGCTGCTCGCGCGCAACCTCGCGTCCGGCGCGCACCTGTTCGCGAGCGCGACCGCGATGCTCTTCCTCGGCTTCGTGTTCGCGTACTTCTACCTCCGTGCACTGAACAGCAACGACCTCTGGCGACCGAAGCACGTCGACCCGTCGCTGACGCTGGGGACGCTCGCCACCGCCGCGTGGGTGCTCGGCGCCACCGTGATCTGGCTGGGCAACCGAGACCGGCGAGCCGATCGCCGGGGGCAGTGGCGGATCAAGGGCGCGCTGGCGCTCGGGCTCGGCCTCGCGGGCGTGGTGCTCCAGATCGTGGAGTGGCTCGCGGTAGGTTTCGGACCGGCCGACGGCGGCTATGCGAGCGTCTACTTCGGCTGGACGGCGTTCCTTGTCCTCTTCGGGGTCGGCTCGCTGTTCTGGCTCGAGACGACCTTGGCGACGTCGATCCGCTACCGGAAGACCTTGACGGGCTCGCCGGCGCCGGGAGAGGCGTCAGGTGACCCGCATCGTCAGGCGCACGACATCGAGGATCCGCTCTCGCTCGTCCCGCCGAGCCTCGAGGCGGTGACCTTCTACTGGGTCTACTTCGCCGTGCTCGTGGTCATCGCCTGGATCATCCTCTACCTCCTCTGAGGGCTGGGCCTTGCCGAGCCTTACGAGCGCCGCGGCCTGGCCGGTTCAGGCGCCGTTCTTCCTGGTGCTGGGCGCCGCAGTGCTGTACCGGCTCGGCGGGAGGAAGCTTGGCCCGGGGCACCGCGACGACGCGGAACGGCGTCTTCGCTCGGCCGCCTTCTACGGCGGCCTCCTGTCGATCGTGGTCGCGCTCGACACGCCCCTCGACGACCTGGCCGACTCGCTCTTCCTCGCGCACATGACCCAGCATCTCCTCCTGCTGATGGTCGCCCCGCCGCTGATCGTGCTCTCGGCGCCCTGGATGCGCCTGTGGCGGCCGTTGCCGCTCGGCTTTCGGCGAACGGTGGCCAAAGGAATCGCCCGCGGCCGGTGGGCGGCTCCTTTGCGCGCTCTCGGGAGGCTGCTCGCGCGGCCGGCGCCCGCATGGATCGCGTTCAACGTGGTCCTAGTCGCCTGGCACGTTCCTGTGCTCTACGACGCGACGCTGTCCAACGAGGCGATTCACGACCTGGAGCACGCCACGTTCCTGGTCGCGGGTGTGCTCTTCTGGATGCAGGTGATCGACTCCCCGCCCGTCCGCGCCCACCTCGCGTATGGAGCCCGCGCGGTGTACTTGACGGCGGCGCTGCTCGTGAGCTGGGTCCTCGCGATCGTGCTGGCGTTGGCCTCGTCGCCGCTCTACGGGGCGTACGCCGGGCTGGCTCACCGGCCCGGTGGGCTCACTGCGCTCGCCGACCAGGAGCTGGCCGCGGGGATGATGTGGGTTCCGGGGTCGATTCCATTCACCATCGCGATCGTCTGGGCGCTGTACCGGTGGCTGGAACCGACACCCGAGTCCTCGGCCGTCGCCAGGCGCAACGGCCATCGCCTGCGCCCGGCCCGCAGCCAGTGAACTTCGAACGAGAGGAGGACTGATGGAGCTCGTCGTCGCCACATTCCAGACCGGGGCGATCCTGACGTGGGCGATGCCGATCGGCCTGTTGGCCGTGGTATGCGTGTACTGGGTGATCGTGTTCCGGCGGCGCGGATTCGACGAGGAAACCTAGTGGGGTCGCTCGCCACCAATGCCGCGCCGGGCGCGTGGCTCCGTGTGACCGCCGTCGCCGCAGCCGGTGCCTCGGTGCTCGCGGTCGTCAGCGGGGCCGAGAGCGGCACGGGAACGGCACATCGCGTTGCGGCGGCGCTCGCACTGCCGCCCCTGACGGCCACCCTCGTTGCGGCTGCGGTCTCGCACCGACCGCTGGTGCTCCCTTCTCTGGGAGCGCTTGTGGCGTTCCTTGCTTCCGCAGCGCTGACACGCCAGCCCGTACACCTGATGCTCGCAGCCCTCTCGCTCGCCGCCGCCGCGGCGCTCGTGGCGACGAGCTTCCGCGGCCGCCGGCTCCCGCGCGGCCGCCTAAGTGACTACCTGGCGCTGACCAAGCCTCGGATCATGTCGTTGCTTCTATTGACCGGCGCCTGCGGGATGGTGGTCGGCGAGGGAGGCGTGCCGCCGCTCGGACTCCTGGCGTTGACCCTGCTCGGCCTGGCGCTGGCCTGCGGTGGAGCGAGCGCGCTGAACCACGTGCTGGACCGCGACCTAGACCGCTTGATGGGCCCGCGCACTGCAAGTCGCCCGGTCGCGGCCGGACGCCTCGCGGCGCCGCGAGCCCTCGAGTTCGGGCTGGCCCTGTCGGCTGCCTCGTTCACGGTGCTGGCCGCAACCGTGAACGTGCTGACCGCGGTCCTTGCTCTCGTTGGGAACCTGTTCTACGTCCTCGTTTACACCGGGTACCTCAAGCGGCGCGGCCCGGCGAACATCGTCCTCGGCGGAGCGGCGGGCGCTGTCCCGCCAGTGGTCGGGTACGCGGCCGCGACAGGCCGCCTCGCCTTGCCGGCCGCCGCGCTCTTCCTGATCGTCTTCCTCTGGACGCCCCCACACTTTTGGGCGCTTGCGCTGGTGCTCAAGGACCAGTATGCGCAGGCGCGCGTGCCGATGCTTCCGGTCGTCGCGGGCGAGCGGGCGACGAGCTCGCGCATCGTGGCGTACACGGTGGCGCTGGTCGCGTTCACCGCAATACCCTTCGCCGTCGGCTGGCTCGGCGCGGCGTACGCCGTGGCCGCCGCGGTGCTCGGCGCGGGGTTTCTCGTCGCGGCGCTTCGCCTTCACCGGGCGCCGACTCGGCGAGCGGCGACGCTCACCTTCCACTACTCGCTCCTGTATCTCGCGGTCCTGTTCCTGGCGGCCGCGGTCGACGCCGCGGCCTAGGGCCCGGGCCGAGCCGTGATCGACGGCCGGCCGTTCGGCGTCACGACCAGGACGGCGAACATCCGGGCCTCGGCCTGGCCCGGGACGAGGCTGGCAATCCGGTACGAGCCCACGCGCGTGGCCGTGAACGAGAAGCGGGCCTTTCCGCCCGGGCGGATGCCCTGGACAGGATCAGGAACCGATGCGCCGGAGAAAGCGAGTGTCCCGCTCCGTGCGCCCGTGACCACCGCGCACGAGATACGGCGGGAGCCGCGGTTCTCGAACTGCACGACCACTCGCCAGCCGCGCGGCACCGAGGCCAACAGCTCGCCGCGCCCGTAGCCGTCGAAGTTGAAACCGTTGTTGGAGGATCCGAGCGCGCCGAGCATCGTCAGGCGGACGGTTCTCGCCGCGGCATTCGCGACGAGGAAGGGACGCGGATCCGGACGGCCGGTCTGAGGCGGTCTCGCCGGAGTTGTCGCCTGCGGTGTCGCTTGGGCGGCGTGGTGGAACGAACAACCGGCCGCGAGGGTTATGGCGGCGGTCAGGGAGACAACGGCAATGGTTTCGGAGACTCGCACGGTTGCGGCGCCTTGGCAATCGTAGGTCACAGAGCGTGCGGCCCCTCGACCCAGTCGCGCGTCAGGTAGAGCCAGAACGCGAGCCCGGCGTAATCGCGGTAGCGGCGGAAGCGGCGCTCGATTGTCCGGTCGCTCGCCTTTCGTCCGTTGAGGCGCGCGTAGGTCGGCCGCGTCCACGAGTCGAGGATCAGCCGGGAATAGCGGCCGAGCAGCATCATCATGTGGGCCGTCGCGTACGGGCCGCAGCCGGGGAGCGCAAGCAGGCGCTCGGCGACCTTGTCGTCGGGCAGGCCAGGGTCGTTCAGGGCCTCGAGGTCGAGCTTCCCCTCGGAGACGTCCCCGGCGAGCGAGCGGAGGTAGGCGCCACGGTAGCCGGAGCGCACGACGTCCCGGAAGAAATCGTCGCCCGCCTTTGCCATCGCGGCGGGTGAGGGAAACGCTCGCCCACCGCCGGGCGCCTGCGCACCGAGCTCGTCGACGAGCGCGGTCGTCATCCGCACCGTCGCCGACCAGGCGCAGTTGGTCGTGCAGATCGTCTTGACCACGTCCTCGAAGACGGTCGGGCTGCGCAGCATCCGGCCCGCCCCGCCGCTGACCCAAGCGAGGTCGGGATCGTCGCGGGCGGCGTCGTAGAAGCCGGACAGGTCGGCGTCCAGGCGGAGCATGTGCCGCGCGGTCTCGGTGAGCAGACGGCCGTCGGCCGCGGTCACACCTTCGCCTTCGACCAGCGCGAAGCCCGGCCTGCCCGCGCCGATGCGGATAGAGCGGGCTCGCCCTCGCGGTAGCACGAGTGTGGTCTCCAGCGTTTGCGCATCCTCGTCGACGACCTGGGGCGGGAGATCGGCAACCCCGTGAGAGGTGAGCGTCCGCCACAGGTCGACGGGCTCGCCGCCGGCGCCTATCAGCTCCAGCTCGGCAGACCAGCGTTTCGCCATCGCCCTGGTCGAACGTGCCGCCGCCTGAGAGATTCCCCGGTCGATGGCGGTTCTCGGCGTGGACGTCGGAGGAACCTTCACCGATGCGGTGCTACTGGACGACGGCGTCTTGCGGACGGCCAAGGTGCCGACCGGGCCGCGGCAGGAGGAATCGGTCGTCGCCGCGGTCGCCGCCGTCGGCGTGAAGGGCGTCGAGCGCTTCACGCACGGCACCACAGCGGCCACGAACGCTCTGCTCGAGCGGAAAGGCGCGCGGACGGCCTTCGTCGCGACCGCGGGGTTCGAGCACCTGCTGCACCTTCGCCGGCAGGACCGCGCTCATCTCTACCGGTTGTGCGAATCGCACCCCGAGCCGCTCGTGCCCCTCGAGCGCTGCTACGGAGTGCGCGAGCGGATGGGCCCTGACGGTGTGCTGGTGCCATTGCAGCTCGAGTCCCTGCCGGAGCTGGACGACCGGATCGAGGCGGTCGCCGTCTGCACGCTCTTCTCGTTCCGCGACCCGAGTCACGAGCGTGCCGTCGCCGAGGAGCTGCGCCGCCGCCTTCCTCGGGCGCGCGTGGTCGCCTCGCACGAGGTCGCTCCGGAGTTCCGCGAATACGAGCGAGCCTCGACCACGGCGGTCGACGCGTACCTCGGGCCTGCGGTCTCGGGGTACCTCGAGGCGCTTCGGGATGCCTGCGGCGAGGCCGGTCTGCCGGAGCCGCTCGTCATGCGCTCCTCCGGCGGCGTGGCGACGCTCGCCGAGGCCGCAGCGCACCCGGCCGTGGCGCTCGTCTCCGGGCCTGCCGCGGGCGTAGTCGGTGCGGCGACGATCGCGCGGCTCGCAGGCGTCGACGACGCGATCTCGTTGGACATGGGCGGGACCTCGACCGACGTTGCGCTGATCGTCGACGGCCGGCCCGGTCGCACGACGGCGCGCGAGGTGGCCGGCTTTCCCCTGCGGCTCCCGACCGTCGACCTGGAGACGGTCGGCGCCGGTGGCGGGTCGATCGTGTGGCGGGACCACGGCGGCGCGGTGCGGGTAGGCCCCGAGAGCGCGGGCGCCGATCCGGGGCCCGCCTGCTACGGAAAGGGCGGCGCACGGCCGACCGTCACCGATGCCAACCTCCTGCTCGGCCGCCTTCCGCCTCGGCTGGCCGGTGGGATCGAGCTGGATCGGGCAGCCGCAGAGCGAGCCTTCGAGGGCATCGACCCGGTCGAGGCGATCGAGGTCGTGAACGCGGAGATGCTGCGGGCATTGCGGCTCGTGTCCGTCGAGCGAGGCCACGATCCGCGCGAGTTCGCCCTGGTCGCCTTCGGCGGCGCCGGGGCCTTGCACGGCTGTGCGCTGGCCGAGGAGCTGGGAATCGGCACGGTGCTCGTCCCCGGGGCCGCGGGCGTGCTCTCGGCGCTCGGGCTGGTGGCGAGCGAGGAGAGGCGCGACCGCGTCGAGTCGTACGTGTGCCGGCTCGACGAAGCGGGGGAGCTGCCGGCCGACGGCGAGGCGGACCTGCGCTACGAGGGGCAGTCGTTCGAGCTGACCGTTCCCCTCCAGCCCGAGCTGGACGGCGCGTTTCACCGCGCCCACCAGGCTCGCTACGGCTACGCCGAGCCCGAGCGGCCGGTCGAGCTCGTCGCGGTGCGGACGGCAGAGGTGCGCGCGGCCCCGCGGCTCGAGCTCCCGGCGGCGGAGCCGCTGGAAGCGAGCGGCCCGGCGCTCGTCGAGCTCGAAGGCGCCACGTGCTGGCTTCCCCCGGGGTGGGTGGGGGTTAGGGATGGAACCAGTAGCACGCTACGGCTCACGAGGGTGTGACGGATCGTGCCGAGACGGTGACGATGAACATCGAGCTCCAGGTCATCGGCGCCGCGCTCCGCTCGATCGCCGACGAGATGGGCGCCGCCCTCGTCCGCTCCGCGTTCTCGGCGAACATCAAGGAGCGGCGGGATTGCTCCACGGCCCTGTTCGACGCGCGGGGCCGGATGATCGCCCAGGCAGAGCACATCCCGGTCCATCTCGGCGCGATGCCAGACGCGGTCGCCGCCGTCCGCCGGCACGATCCCGCGCCGGACGACGTCTTCGTGCTGAACGACCCGTTCACCGGAGGGACACATCTCCCCGACATCACCCTCGTCACTCGGACTCCCGTCGGCTTCGCCGTCACCCGCGCCCACCACGCCGATGTCGGCGCGCGCGAGCCGGGGAGCCTGCCCGCCGGCTCTCGGCGGCTCGACGAAGAGGGGGTGGTGATCCCGCCCACGCGGCTTGACGACGAGGTGCTCGAGGCGCTCGTCGCCCGCATGCGCAACCCGGCAGAGCGCCGAGGCGATCTCCGCGCCCAGCTTGCGGCTCACCGGCTAGCCCAGCGCCGCCTGGAGGAGCTGTGCGGGCGGCGGGGGCGGGGCCGGGTCGAGCAGGCCATGGACGCGCTCCACGACTATTCGGAACGCCGCGTCCGGGCGGCTGTCGAGTCGTTGCCGGACGGGCACTTCGAGGCCGCCGACGTGCTCGAGCCGGCCGACGGTAGCGAGCTCCAGCTCCGCGTCGCGGTCACGATCGACGGCGACGAGCTGATGCTCGACTTCGCGGGCACGGCCGGCCAGCACGACGGGAACCTCAACTGCCCGCTCGCCGTCACGCGCTCGGCGTGCTACTTCGTGGTTCGCTGCCTCACCGACCCCGACGTGCCGGCCTCCGGCGGGGCGTTCGAGCCGGTGCACGTCACAGCACCGGAGGGCTCGCTCGTCAACGCCCGTCCTCCCGCGGCCGTCGCCGCCGGCAACGTGGAGACCTCGAGCCGCATCGTCGACCTCGTCTTCGCCGCCTTCGGTCGAGCCGTTCCCGTCCCCGCCCAGGGACAGGGAACCATGAACAACCTCACGCTCGGGAACGAGCACTTCACCTACTACGAGACGGTCGGCGGGGGCCAGGGTGCCTGTCCCGACGCCGACGGCCCCTCGGGGGTGCACGTTGCAATGTCGAACACGCTCTCGACCCCGGCGGAGGCGCTCGAGCTCGGCTATCCGCTGCGGGTCGAGCGCCATGAGCTGCGGCCCGGCTCGGGCGGTCGCGGCGAGCACCGCGGCGGTGACGGGGTCGTCCGCGAGCTGCGCGTTCTCGAAGCGTGCCGGCTCTCGCTCGTGGGCGAGCGCCGGCGACATCCTCCGCGCGGGGCGCACGGAGGTGAGCCGGGCCGGACGGGACGCGACCTGCTGAACGGCGAGCCGCTCCCGGCCAAGGCCACGCGCTCGCTCGCTGCCGGCGACCTGGTCCGGGTGGAGACGCCCGGCGGCGGCGGCTTCGGCCCTGTCCAAAAGGGCCAATAGGCAGCCGCGTCGCAATCGAGTAGGACCTTAAGCGCGATGTTGCGCTTTCGACACGAACGCGTTTCACACGTGCGCGCCGGCCACGCCTACCGTCGGCAGGAGTCGACGGGAGGTGCACGATGGAGCGAGGTACACAATGGAAAGCACGGGCGGGGCTCGTGGCTGTGATTGCCGGTCTCGCGGCCCTGGCCGGCAGCCTGCCTGCCTCGGCCGACACCCAGCCGCCGCCGCAGTACCAGTCGGGGGACGGGTCGGATTGTTACGACCCGAACGTGGACTGCGGCTACGCCGAGCTCGAGACGGGCGTCCTGACGGAGTCGTTCGATGCCTACGAACGCTCGCCTGGGACCTGTCGCACGCGGTACGTGCGTGCCACTCGACGGAACCTGGCCAGGCTCATCGTCTTCCGGTACAACGAGCAGGTCCGGTGGTGCTGGCGTGGAAACGCGATCACGTACTTCTGGCGTGACCGCTGGCCCTCCAACACGGCGTTCGGCTGGGGCTTCGACGGCCACATCAACGGCAACTGCATCTACGAGCACTGCAGCGGCCGGGGCGTCGGCACGTACTCCACCGATGCCTGGACCCAGGGCAGCTTCCACGCGTGCATCACGTGGTACTGCCCGCACAGGTACCCGACGGTGGACATCTGGGTCCACGGAGACGGCGGCAGCGGTGCCAGCTGGTCAGGGGCGTAACTGGGTGATCGCAGGGGTCGTCCTGGCCGTGATCCTGATCGCGTGGTTTGTGCTGGCAGCGCCCGGATGCGGGTCCGGAGATACGGGCACGACAACGGGAACGGTGCCCGGGAGCCCGTCGCGCTGAGCGAGGGGCGGCCGCTTCCGGTCGCCCCTCGCGATTCCGGCGCTATGCTCCCACGATGGTCTGGGAGTTCGTCTTCATGATGGTTGTCCTGAAGATCCCGATCGTCTACCTCTGCCTGGTCGTCTACTGGGCCGTCAAGGCCGAGCCGGACCCGCCTGAGCCGGCGCACCTGCCGGTCGAGCCGGCGGATCTCGAGCCGAGACCGCCGTGGCGACCGCACCACCGCAGTCCGCGACCCGGGCCGCATGCATCGCCGACGAGAAGCCGCCGGGCGGTCGCACAGCGGTGAGCGCGCAGCCGGAGGTACAAGAGCGTCCCACCGACGCGGTCGCCGGGCTGCTCGCCTCCTTGTCGATTTTCGCCAGCCTTGTCGGGGTTGCGTACCGCCCCGGCCGGCTGATCCCTGGAGCCTTGCTGCTCGCCTTGCTGGCCGCTGCGATGAGCAGCAAGCACCAGCGGCTGGCAGCCTTCGCGGTCGCGATTGGTGGCGCCTGCTTCCTGATCGGGATGGCGGCCGCCGCGTACACCGGCCACCCGCTGTACTGAGCCGCCGGGAGGGGATCCCGCTGGTACAACAAAGAATGTGAGCATGCACGAGGTCGACGGCCTGAACGCGGGCTACGCGAGCGCCCTCCTCGAGGAGTACCTCGAGAACCCCGAGGCGGTCCCGAGCGAGTGGCGCTCCCTCTTCGAGAGCGGAGCGAGCGAGCTCGTGGCGACCCATCCGGGGCTCGCGCGGCTGGTCGAGCTCCTCCGCGAGGACGGAAACGGCCAGGCGGCGACGGCGACGCCTGCCGCCCCGCCCGCCCCGGTTCCGCCTCGGCCCACCACCGTCCCGGCCGAGCCCGAGCCTGCCGCGGCTCAGGCCGCCCCGGACAAGACGCTGCTCGCTGCCGTCGCGGCGGCGATGGCGCTCGTAAAGGCGTATCGCACGCACGGCCACCTGGCGGCCCGATTGGATCCCCTCGGGTCGGAGCCGGTGGGCGACCCCTCGCTCGAGCCCGGGCGCCTCGAGCCGAAGCTGACGCCCGAGCTGCAGCGGCTGATCCCGGCCGACATCCTCCGCGTGCACGTTCCGGGCGAGACGCTCGCCGAGGTGCTGCCACGTCTGCGCGAGACGTACTGCGGCACCAGCGCGTACGAGATCGAGCACATCTCCGACCACGAGCAGCGTGTCTGGCTGCGCTCGGCGATCGAGTCGGGCCGGTACCGCCGGCCGCTGGACGGCGACGAGCGGCGGCGCCTGCTCGAGCGCCTGACCGAGGTCGAGAGTTTCGAGCGCTACCTCCGGCGCGCGTTCCTCGGCCAGAAGCAGTTCTCCATCGAGGGGCTGGACGTGATGATCCCGATGCTGGACGAGGCGATCACGATCGTCGCCGAGGAGGGCGCGCACGAGGTCGTGTTCGGCATGGCCCACCGCGGCCGCCTGAACGTCCTCGCACACGTGCTCGGGAGGCCGTACGAGACGATCCTGCGCGAGTTCGAGGGCGAGCGAACGCTGGAGGCGGTCGCCTCCGACCCCGAAGGCGGCACCGGCGACGTCAAGTACCACCTCGGAGCGGAGGGGTCGCGGCCCACGCCCTCGGGCGACATCACGCTCACCCTGGCCTCGAACCCGAGCCACCTGGAGGCGGTCGACCCCGTCGTCGAGGGCCGCACGCGGGCAGAGCAGACCGACCGATCGAGCCGTACCGGCTACCACGACTCGACGGTCGCGATGCCGATCCAGATCCACGGCGACGCTGCGTTCCCCGCCCAGGGCGTCGTGGCCGAGACGCTGAACCTTGCCGACCTCAACGGCTACACGACCGGCGGCACGCTGCACCTGATCGCGAACAACCAGATCGGCTTCACCACCGATCCCGCGGATGGGCGTTCGACCCGTTACTCGAGCGACCTGGCGAAGGGCTTCGACCTTCCGATCGTTCACGTCAACGCCGACGACCCGGAAGCCGCGCTCGCCGCGGTCCGCCTGGCGCTCGCGTTTCGCCGCCGCTTCTGCACCGACGCCGTGATCGACCTCGTCGGGTACCGGCGCCACGGTCACAACGAGCAGGACGAGGCCGCCTACACGCAGCCGCTGATGGCCGCTCTGATCGAACGGCAGCCGAGCGTTCGCGAGCAGTACGCGCAGGAGCTCGTCGACGAGGGCGTGATCACCCAGGAGGAAACCGAGGAGCTGACCGCCAGGGTCGACGCGAGGCTGAAGGAGGCGCACGAGCGGCTGAAGACGACCTTCGGCCAGGCCGTTCCCGCCGTGGCGTACGAGGGGCGGATCCCGGCGTCGAGCAAGGCCGAGATCGTGACCGCCGTGGGTGCCGACCTGCTGCGCACGCTGAACGAGGAGCTGCTCGCAGTCCCCGATGGCTTCACCGTCAACGCGAAGCTCGCGAAGCAGCTCGAGCGCCGCCGCGAGGCTCTCGATCAAGGCGGGATCGACTGGGGCCAGGCCGAGGAGCTCGCATTCGCGACCCTGCTCGTCGAGGGGATTCCGGTCCGTCTCACCGGCCAGGACACGGAGCGCGGCACATTCTCGCACCGCCACCTCGTGGTACACGACGCGCAGAACGGACAGGCGTACGCGCCGATGCAGAACCTGCGGGAGGCGACGGCGTCGTTCGAGATCCACAACTCCCCGCTCTCGGAGGAGGCCTGTGTGGGGTTCGAGTACGGCTACTCGGTGGCCGCGCCCGAGGCGCTCGTTGCCTGGGAGGCGCAGTTCGGCGACTTCGTCAACGGCGCGCAGGTTGCGGTCGACCAGTTCATCGTCTCCGGGCTGTCGAAGTGGGGACAGACCTCGCGGCTGACGCTGCTGCTCCCGCACGGCTACGAAGGCAACGGGCCGGAGCATTCGAGCGCCCGGCTCGAGCGCTTCCTCCAGCTCGCAGCGCAGGAGAACATCCGCATCGTCAACTGCACGACTGCGGCGCAGTACTTTCACCTGTTGCGCCGGCAGGCCCTCGACCCGAGCGCGCGGCCGCTGATCGTGATGACCCCGAAGGGCCTGCTACGGCTGAAACAGGCGGCGTCCGAGCAACGCGAGCTGACCGAAGGCTCCTTCCGTCCCGTCATCGCCGACCCCATGGCCGATGCGGGCGCGGTCCGACGGCTCGTGCTCTGCTCCGGGAAGGTGTACTACGACCTGGCCGGCCACGAGCTCCGGCGGGAGGCTGACTGGATCGCCGTCGGGCGGCTCGAGCAGCTCTACCCGTTCCCGGTGGAAGCCCTTGCGGAGCTGGTGCGTTCGTACCCGTCGCTCGAGGAGCTCGTCTGGGCGCAGGAGGAGCCGCAGAACATGGGCGCCTGGCGGGCCATCCGGCACCGGCTCGAAGAGGCGCTGCCACCGGGTGTTCGTCTCCGCTTCGCGGGCAGGCCGTGGCGCGCGAGCCCGTCCGAGGGCTACCCCACGGCTCACCTGAAGGAGCAGGACCGGATCGTCCGGGAGGCCTTGAGCAGGACCTAGTGCGGGCGCCGGTGGCGCCGCGCTTGCTCGACCACCTTCGAAGCGACCCGCGGTCCGTGCACGCGTGCCTGCGTGATGATCATGCGCCGGTGTTTCTTCGGGATACGCCGCCAGATGTCCCAGGCGGTGAGTGCGAGGCCGATCGTGCCGGTGCGGCGGAAGGTCCGGAGTGGGGGCACGACGGGGAGCCTAGCGCTTCGGGGGGTGGCCCTTGTCGTGCTCTTTGCTGCCGCGGTCGTCCTTGTTCCGGTCGCCCCAGGCGCCATGGCCGGGACCGTGATCGTCGCCTTGGCCGTGCCCGTGGTCGTCGTGGTCCCATGGGCCATGGCCGTGGTCGTCGGAGCCGTGGCCGTGATCGTCGCCGTGGTTCCGGCCGCAATCCCCCCCGCTGCCCGAGCCATTCCCGTCGGGGTGCTTGACCACCGGAGGCTTGGGTGGGGGCGGTGGAGGCGGTGGCTTGGACGCCGGCGGCGGGGGAGGAGGCGGTGGCGGGGGCGGCTTGACCGACGGCGGCGGAGGAGGCGGCGGCACCACTACCGGAGGAGACGGGGGCGGCGGCGGTGGGGGCGGCGGCGGCGGCTTGACCGATGGCGGCGGAGGGGGTGGAGGCGGCGGCGGAGCGGTCGGTCGTGGGCGCGGGCTCGACCCGACCGGGCTCTGCGGGGGGCTGCCTGCAGCCGAACCGCTCGTCCGAGGGCTGGCCGAGATGAGCGACGCGCCGGACGAGTCGGGCGCGAGGGGGATGCCTACGGAGGGCTGCTTGCTCGCCACGTGGCGGTGTGCCCGGGCCCGTCGAACCGGAAGCGGAGCGGCGCGAACAGTCGTGTGATCTCCGCCCGAGGCGAAGGGCAGGGAGGCCGGAGGCGAGTCGTCGCCGATGACGACGAGCGTGGGAAGCGTGACCGCAGCGCCAAGAGCCGCTCCTATGAGCGCGGCCACCGCGATGATTGCAATGCTTCTGCTCACACCATCCCCTCGATCTGCCGATGCACTCTAGTGGTGCTATCGGCCAATTCACTGCGGAACCTAAATTGTAAGTAATGAGCTTCCGACTCAAGTTAGTCGCGTATTTCCTCCTTGTCTCGCTGCTACCGCTCAGCGCAGCGGGTTGGGGCCTGCATGCGATCGCCGGCCGGAGCGAGACCCGGCGCGTGGACGTGCGGCTCCAAGCGAGCCTGCGAGCCGTTCTCGGGGGCTACAAGGGGGAGCTCGCGGTGGCGAATCGGCGGGCTCACAGGCTGGCAGCCAACCGTGACTTCCAAAACGCTCTGCAACGCCACGACCGCGCCACGCTGCGGCGGCTTCTCGACGACAACCCCGGGGTGAAGCTCCTCTCTCCCGCCCTGACGCTCGGCCCCGCGAAGCTGATCGGCCCGACCTCCGTTTTCAGGGTCGTGGGCTCGAGCGGCCCGCTCGGAAGGCTCGTCTCGGGCGTGCCCCTCACCGCGGGCTCGGTCGCTCACCTGCGCGCGCTGTCCGGGCTCTCGGACGGTGACCAGCTCGTCGTGCTCCAGCGCGGGCGGATCGCGGCCGGCCCGGCCGAGCTGCGCGGGCTCCAGCTCGCCGCGCCCTCGCGGGCCCGGACGCTCGACGTGGGCGGCCACGGCTACCGCACGCTGGCCTCCGACAGGCAGCCGGGTTCATCCGGGACGGCCTTGGCGCTGCTCTCGCCGCAGGCCAAGATCGACGACGCCGTGGCTTCTGCCGACCGCCGCCTGTTCCTCGGCCTCCTGGGCTCGCTCGGGCTGATCGCGCTCGTCGCCTATGTCGTAGGCGGTTCGATCGTCAACTCCCTCGGCGGCCTGGCGGACGCCGCCAACGCGATCGCCCGCGGCCGGCTCGACCGCCGCGTGTCGGTGAAGGGCCGCGACGAGTTCGCACGCCTCGGGCTCGCCTTCAACGAGATGGCGGACCAGCTCGAGGCGCGGGAGGAGGAGCTCGGCGCCGAGCGGGCCCGTCTGCGCGAGGCGACTGTCCGTTTCGGCGAGGCCCTCGCGGCGACGCACGACGTCGATCAGCTCCTGCGCGTGATCATCGAGACCGTCGTCGAGACGACCGGCGCGACGGGCGGGCTCGTCGTCGGGCTGGCCGGCGAGATCGTCCAGACGGGGTCGCTCTCGGACCGGGGCGAGCGCTTCGAGCTTCCGCTCACGGCCGGGCGCCAGAGCTTCGGCACCCTCACGCTCGTCGGTCGGGGCTTCACGGTCGAGCAGCGGCGCACGGCCGCGACGCTGGTCGCCCACGCGGCGATCGCCCTCGAGAACGCCCGCCTGCACCGCATCGTCGCGAGGCAGGCGCTCGTCGACATGCTCACCGGGCTCGCGAACCGGCGCCACTGCGAGGAGGCGCTCGCGAGCGAGCTGCTCCGCGCCGAGCGCTTCGGCGGATCCGTCGCCTTCGTGCTCGCCGATCTCGACAGCTTCAAGTCGATCAACGACCGCTTCGGCCACCCGGTCGGCGACGGGGTGCTGGTCGAGTTCGCCGAGACGCTGCGCGAGTGCGTGCGCGAGATCGACATCCCGGCCCGCTGGGGCGGCGAGGAATTTGCGATCGTCCTGCCCGGCACCGACCTGGAGGGCGCCACCCGGCTGGCCGAGCGCGCCCGTACGGCGCTCGAGGGGCGGACGATCCTGGCACCGGACGGCTCGCGGATCTCCGTCACGGTCAGCCTGGGCGTCGCCGCCTACCCGGAAGCGGCAGGCGCGGAGTCGCTCGTTCCTGCCGCCGACGGGGCGCTGTACGAGGCGAAACGCGAGGGCAAGAACCGCGTCGTCACCGCCCGGCCGGGCGCGCGACAGACCCAGTAGGGTCAGCTCGGTGCTCTGGTGGAGTGGTTAGAATCCGCCGCTTGATCCCCAAACCCCGGGAGGATGTATGCCGGTGGACACGTCGTCGTTGTTTGCCCAAGTGATTCAGGATCACCTCGAGCTGAAGGAGAAGAACTCGCAGCTCGAGAGCGATCTGCCGCTCGACAGGTACAAGACCGAAGACCCATTCGAGAACCACCCGCTCTTCAAGACGGAGGAGCAGGCGAGGATCGAGGAGACGATGGACGGCGAGGAGCAGGCCGTGTCGGCTTCGCCGCCGCTCGCCTGGCCCACCGAATCGACCGATGACGCCGAGCCGACGCACGAAGGGCTCTGGAGCCGGTCGCGTGATTTCGACTGGGGTGACTAGGACGCTTTAGGCTCTCGGTTTCCGCCCGTGGACGCCCGGGTACTCTCCGGCCTTCACCGATCAGGAGGAACCGATGATCAAGAGTCTCCGCTTTGCGGCGCTGGGCGCCGCGCTCGCCTACTTCTTCGACCCGAGCAACGGAAGGCGCCGCCGCAAGGCGACGATCAAGCGCCTCGCGGGCTTCGCGCGGAAGCAGCGGGAGAAGGCCTCCGGCCTCACTCAGCGGGCCGAGGCGCAGAAGGACGAGGCCCCGCTCGCGCGCGGGCACTCGGAGGGCCTGTCGGACGACGTCACGCTTGCGCGCAACGTCGAGTCCGAGATCTTCCGCGGCGCTCAGGTACCTCAGGGCAAGGTCAGCGTCGACGCCGAGCAGGGCAAGGTCGTCCTGCGCGGCGAGGTCGACTCGCCGGAGCTGATCGACGAGCTCGTCGGCAACGCGCGCAAGGTTCAGGGCGTCGAGGAGGTCGAGAGCCTGCTCCACACCCCGGGCGAGTCGGCGCCGAGCCGCGCGAGCTGATCGTCTGCCCGGGCTCCTAGAGTCCGGGCGGTGGAGACCTCCGAGCGCTGTCCCCGCTGCGGCGGGGTGATGGACTGGCGTCATCAGACGTGGCAGTGCCCGCGCTGCTCGTTCAAGCTCGGCTGCTGCGAGGGCGAGCCGCAGTCCTGCGCGCCTCCGGCCGCGAACCCGCGATAATCGCGCGAGCCGGTGTCATTGCAGGAGCAATCGTCCGCGGAGCGGTCTCTTGACGCCTACTCGGGCGCCGGGGCAGCCGTGCGCCTGGAGGGGGTGCGGAAGTCCTACGGCGACGTGGTGGCGGTCGACGGCGTCGACCTCGAGATCCGCGAGGGGGAGTTCTTCACCATGCTCGGCCCGTCCGGTTCCGGCAAGACGACCACGCTGAGGGTGATCGCGGGATTCGAGGCGCCCGACGCCGGGCGCGTGCTCCTCGACGGCACGGACGTGACCGATCGGCCGCCCTACGCGCGTGACGTCAACACGGTCTTCCAGGACTACGCCCTCTTCCCGCACATGACCGTCGGGGAGAACGTCGCCTACGGGATGAAGGTCAAGCACGTGCGCCGCGCCGACCGCACCCGGCGAGCAGCCGAAGCGCTCAGGCTCGTGCGCCTGCAGGGCCTCGAGGGCAGGAAGCCGTCGCAGCTCTCGGGCGGACAACGGCAGCGGGTGGCGCTCGCGCGCGCGATCGTCAACCGTCCTCAGGTGCTGCTGCTCGACGAGCCGCTGGGTGCCCTCGACCTCAAGCTCCGACAGGAGATGCAGCTCTTTCTCAAGAGCCTGCAGCGCGATCTCGGCATCACGTTCGTCTACGTCACCCACGACCAGGACGAGGCGCTGACCATGAGCGACCGGCTCGCCGTCTTCGACCGCGGGCGGATCGAGCAGCTCGGCGCGCCCGCCGAGGTGTACGAACGCCCGGCCAGCGCGTTCGTCGCGGGGTTCGTCGGCGTCTCGAACGTCGTCGAGCGCGACGGCAAGCGGTTCGCCGTCCGCCCGGAGAAGATCCGCATGACCGACGCAGGGACCAGCCCCGCGCGGGGCACGTTTGCGGAGACCGGCCGAATCGGCGAGGTCGTCTACGCCGGCATGGTCACGCGGTACGTCGTCAAGCTCGACCGGGGCGGCGAGCTGCAGGTCGTGCGCCAGAACCTCGAAACCTCATCGGCCGAGGCGCTCGACGCCAAGGGCCGGCCAGTGCTGCTCGAGTGGCGCCCAGAGCACACGCTCGAGCTCGATCAAGCGGGGGAAACGGAAGGAGAAAGATGAAGAACGCTCACAGGCGCCTCCTCAGCTGGAGCGCCGCGGCGCTCCTCGTCGGGGCGCTTGCCGTCCTCGCGGCGGGCTGCGGCTCCAGCGGGGAGAGCAAATCGTCCTCGACAACCACCACAGGCGGCACGCCTGCCAACACGCCGAGCTCGATCGGCAAGGGCGAAGGCGCGCTCAACCTGATCGAGTGGCCGTACTACTCCGATCCCGCGTTCGCGAAGAAGTTCACCCAGCAGACCGGGTGCGTGATCCATCGCAAGGACGCCGGCTCTTCCAACCAGATGGTCGCGCTCATGCGTGCGGGCGGAGGCGGCGGAGGCGGCCAGTGGGACCTGGTCTCGGCATCCGGCGACGCGAGCCTGCGCCTGATCAAGGGCGGCGACGTCAAGGCCGTCAACGTCAACCTGATCCCGAGCTGGCAGAGCTTCATCCCGATCTTCAAGTCGCCGGCGCACAACACCGTCGACGGCGTCCACTACGGCGTCTCGTTGCAGTGGGGCCCGAACGTCCTGCTCTACAACAACCAGAAGCTGAAGCCCGGCCCGACCGAGTGGGGCGCGCTCTACGACCCCAAGTACAAGGGCCAGATCACCATCCCCAACAACCCGATCCAGATCGCCGACGCGGCCTTCTACCTCCAGCACTCCAACCCGAGCCTCGGGATCACGGATCCGTACGAGCTGAACAAGAAGCAGTTCGACGCCACCGTGAACCTGCTCAAGCAACAGCGGAAGCTCGTCAAGCTCTACTGGAACTACGACACCGACGGCCGGGCCGCCTTCGCGAACGGCGATGTCTCGCTCGGAGCGATCTGGCCGGTCGACACGCTCGCCCTGCAGGCGAAGAAGGTCCCGGTCACGGAGGTCATCCCGAAGGACGGTGCCACGGGCTGGGCCGACACCTGGATGCTGGCGAAGAAGGCGCCGCACCCGAACTGTGCCTACCTGTGGATGAAGTACGTCACGACCCCCCAGGTGCAGGCGCAGCAGGCGCTCATCTTCGGCGAGACGCCGGTCAACCCGCACGCGTGCCCGTTCATGAACAAGATCCAGGCGGGCTCCTGCGCGAAGTACCACCTGAACGAGCCGCTCAGCTACTACGACACGATCAAGTTCTGGAAGACGCCGATCGCCGATTGCGGCAACGGCAAGGACGACTGCATGGACTACAACGACTGGCAAACGGCATGGACGCAGATCACGGGCTGACCCGTGACTGAGGTCGCCGAGGCGGGCTCCTCGCTCCGGGGGGCCCGCCTCCGTCTTTCCGCCGCTCTCTGGCGCCGCCCATGGCTGAAGGCGGCCGGCCTGCTCGCGCTGCCCGTGCTGGCGTTCGCGGTCGTGTACGTCGGCTCTCTGGCCGCGCTGTTCGTGTCGTCGTTCTGGCAGGTGGACGCCTTCACCGGAAAGGTCGTCCACGACTGGACGCTCGACAACTTCAGCACGATCATCCACGACAGCGTCTACCGCCAGATCATCTTGCGGACGATCCTGATGGCCGCTGCGGTGACGCTCACAGACGCAGTGCTCGCTTTCCCGCTCGCGTACTTCATGGCCAGGGTCGCCCATCGGCACCTCCGGCTGGTGCTGTTCGTGCTCGTGCTGCTGCCGCTGTGGTCGAGCTACCTCGTCCGGATCTACTCGTGGCGGGTGATCCTGGCGAAGAACGGCGCGCTCAACTGGGCGTTGAACTCGATCGGCCTGCCGGACGCCGGTCTCGCCTACACGAACACGGCGATGTGGATCGTCTTCTCCTACGTCTGGCTGCCGTTCATGATCCTCCCGGTCTACGCGGCGCTCGAGCGGATCCCGCAGAACTACATCGAGGCTTCGGGCGACCTCGGCGCCCGCGGCGTGCGGACCTTCCGCAGCGTGATCCTGCCGCTGGCGCTGCCGGGCGTGATCGCGGGCTCGATCTTCACGTTCTCGCTCACGCTCGGAGACTTCATCACGCCCGGCCCTGGTCGGAGGCGGCAAGCACAACTTCATCGGGAACGTGGTCGAGGAGCAGATCGGGATCAACGGGAACGTGCCCTTCGCCGCCGCCCTCGCCAGCGTGCCGCTGCTCGTGATGGGCATCTACCTCGTCGTCGCGAAGCGCCTGGGGGCGTTCGAGGCGCTGTGAGCAGGCGCGGCACCCGGATCGGCCTCGCCGTCTGGTCGGTGCTCGTCGTTGCCTTCCTCTGGATCCCGATCCTGATCATCATGGTCTACGCCTTCAACGGCTCGGTCCTGCAGACCTGGCCGATCGAGAGCTGGACGCTCCACTGGTTCCGGGAGGCGTGGGACGACCCGGAGGTGCGCTCCTCGCTCTGGCTGTCGCTCAAGGTCGGGTTCGCCGCCACCGCGATCGCACTCGTGCTCGGCTCCGCTGCCTCGTTCGCCATCCACCGCTTCCAGTTCTTCGGGCGCGAGGCGATCTCGTTCCTGCTCCTCCTGCCGCTCGCCCTCCCCGGGATCATCACCGGGATGGCCCTGAACTCGTTCTACGTGTTCGCGGGCGTCTCGTTCTCGATCTGGACGATCGTGATCGGGCACGCCACGTTCTGCGTGGTCGTCGTCTACAACAACGTCCTGGCGCGGCTGCGCCGGACATCGCCGTCGCTCGTCGAGGCGTCGATGGACCTGGGCGCGGACGGCTGGCAGACCTTCCGATTCGTGATCTGGCCCGTGCTCTCGACCGCGCTCATCGCCGGGGGGCTGCTGGCGTTCGCGCTCTCGTTCGACGAGGTGATCGTGACGACGTTCACGGCCGGCGCGCAGACGACGCTTCCGATCTTCATCCTGGACAACATCCAGCGCGGACAGCAGCTCCCGATCGTGAACGCGATCGTGTTCGTGGTCATCCTGGTGACGGTCATCCCGGTGGTGATCTCGCAGCGCCTGACGCACGAGTCAGGACTGCTCAGCTCGCGATAGCGCTGTAGGCTGGCCGGCGAACCGACGGGAGGTTTTCTCTGATGAGCGTGACGGTTTCCCAGCACAAGAACTTCGTCGGCGGCAAGTGGGTCGACGCCATCGACGGCGGGACGATGGAGGTGCTGAACCCCGCGACCGGCGAGGTGATCGCCGAGGTGCCGCAGGGGACCCAGGCCGACGTCGACCGCGCGGTGGAGGCGGCCAAGGAGGCGCTGCCGGAGTGGCTCGAGACGACTCCGGGCGAGCGCGCCGAGGCGCTGCTCGAGCTCGCCGACGCGCTCGAGGACAACGCGGAGGAGCTTGCCGAGATCGAGTCCAGGAACGTCGGCAAGCCGCTCTCGTACGCCAGAGACGAGATGCCCGTCTCGGCGGACAACATCCGCTTCTTCGCGGGTGCGGCGCGAGTCCTCGAAGGCAAGTCGGCAGGCGAGTACATGCGCGGCTACACCTCGATGTTGCGCCGCGAGCCGCTCGGGATCGTCGGCGGCATCGCGCCCTGGAACTACCCGCTGATGATGGCGGTGTGGAAGATCGCGCCGGCGCTCGCGGCGGGGAACGTCCAGGTGCTCAAGCCCTCGGAGCAGACGCCGCTGACGACGCTCCGCTTCGCCGAGCTCGCCGGGGAGATCCTTCCGCCCGGCGTCCTCAACGTGATCACGGGCGACGGAGAGCCTGTCGGCGCCGGGATCGTCCGGCACCCGGACGTGCGCCTGGTCTCGCTCACCGGCGACGTCGCCACCGGCAAGGAGATCGCCCGAACCGCGGCGGACACCCTCAAGCGCGTCCACCTCGAGCTCGGCGGCAAGGCGCCGGTGCTCGTCTTCGACGACGCCGACCCGGCCGCCGTTGCGGAAGGGATCAAGATCGCCGGCTACTGGAACTCGGGCCAGGACTGCACCGCGGCCTCGAGGGTGGTCGCCGGTCCGAAGATCTACGACAAGCTGCTCGAGGAGCTGGTGCCGCTGGTCGAGTCGCTCCATGTCGGGGATCCGGCAGAGGGCGACGAGATCGAGATGGGGCCCGTGATCTCGAAGTCGCAGCAGGAGCGCGTGCTCGGCTTCCTCGACCGCGCGAAGGGCGCGAAGGTGCTCACCGGAGGCGGCACGAACGGCGACCGTGGCTTCTTCGTCAAGCCGACGGTCGTCGCGGAGGTCGGGCAGGAAGACGAGATCGTCCAGCGCGAGGTGTTCGGGCCCGTGGTGACGGTGCAGCGCTTCGCCGACGACGATCAGGCGATCACCTGGGCGAACGACGTCAACTACGGCCTCGCCGCCTCGGTCTGGACGCGAGACGTGGGTCGGGCGCTGAACGCGGCGCGCAAGCTCCAGTTCGGGACGGTCTGGATCAACGACCACATCCCGCTGGTCTCGGAGATGCCGCACGGCGGCTACAAGCAGTCGGGCTATGGCAAGGATCTCTCCGCCTACTCGCTCGAGGACTACACGCAGATCAAGCACGTGATGGCGAAGATCGACTGAGAACGTGGGGGAACCTGAGCGTGGGGGAACCCCTGGTTCCCCCACGAGCCCCCTCCTTGCGCGCGCATGCGTGGGTCCGCTGTTTTTAGGAGCCGCCGCTGCGGATCGCGATTCCTTTGGCTCCACCCTCGGCCGCCGTGGCCGAGCCGGGCAAAGCCCGGCCCGGCGGCAAACGTCTACGCCGGGTCCGCCGTCCTGCCCATTGAAGTAGTCGTCGCTCAAGTCGGCTCGCTCGGGCGAGTGTTCGGGAATGTCACTCGAAGGCGGCAGCGACCTCGGCCGGAGTTCACGAACGACCCACCCGACAATGGGGCGCGCGTACCACGCACCGTGTACCGCGGTCGTAGAATCAGCGGCCCGTATGCAGCTTCAACGTCTCGATCACGTCTCGCTCAACGTCACCGATCGCGCACGCGCGATCGCGTGGTACCGGGACGTGCTTGGGCTGCCGCAGCTGAATCAGCCGACCGAGGATGACGAACCCGTCTTTCTTGGTCAGCCGGGGCTGCAATTCGGATTGTTCCAGGCGCAGCGAGAGTCGCCCGCCCGTGAGCCCGAGTCGTCCGGGCTCAGACACGTCGCGATCGTCGTCGACGATCTCGACGCCGCGCAAGAGCGCCTCCGCTCATACGGGGTCGAGTTCAGATACGAGGATCACGGTAACGCGCTGTCGGTGTATTTCGGCGACCCCGACGGTCACGTCCTCGAGATAACGAAGTACGTTCGTTAGCTGCCTTCGCGCTCCGTCGCAGATCGCGGACGGAACGATGTGGCTCGGCTGCCCGCCTGGGGTCACACGACCTGTCTGGCCCCCGCGCATGCCCTAAGATCGCTCGATGGCCGGCGAGGGTGTCGCTACGGGCACGGTCGTCGCCCCGGAGCCGGCCGGCGCGGCCGCGCTCGAGAAGGGGCTCAAGACCGGCGCGCTCGGGTTCATCTCGAGCGTAGTGATCGGCGTCGCTTCGACGGCTCCGGGCTACAGCCTCGCGGCGTCTCTTGGCGTGGTGGCCGCCTCGGTCGCGCTCCTCTCGCCGGCGATCATGTGGGTCGCGTTCATTCCGATGTTCTTCATCGCGGCCTCGTATTACGCGATGAACCGGGTCGATCCGGACTGCGGCACGACCTTCTCCTGGGTCACGCGCGGGCTTGGCCCCTGGGCGGGCTGGCTCGCGGGCTGGGCGCTTCTGATCGCGGACATCCTGGTGATGGCGAGCCTCGCCCAGATCGCAGGCAAGTACTCGTACCTCCTCTTCGGCGCCGACGGGGCCGCGAACAGCAAGTGGTGGGTGCTCCTGATCGGCGTGCTCTGGATCGTCGTCATGTCGTGGATCTGCTACGTCGGGATCGAGGTCTCGGCGAAGACGCAGTGGTTCCTGCTCGGGGCCGAGATCATCGCCCTGGTCATCTTCGCGGTGGTCGCCCTCGCCCGCGTCTACGCGGGTTCCTGGTCGGACTCCGTCAACCCCAGCGTGAGCTGGCTGAACCCGTTCACGCTCAGCTCCGCGGCGCTGAGCGCCGGCGTCCTGACCGCGGTCTTCATCTACTGGGGCTGGGACACGGCCGTCGCGGTCAACGAGGAGACCGAGGACGCCGACCGCACGCCCGGCAAGGCGGCCGTCGTCTCGACGGTGCTTCTGCTCGGGATCTACGTGATCGTCGCGATCGCGGCCCAGGCCGTCCACGGGTCGGGCTTCCTCGTCGACAACCAGGACGACGTGCTGAGCGCGCTGGGGAAGGATGTCCTGCCCTGGGGCCTCGACAAGATCCTGATCATCGCCGTGCTGACGTCGGCGTCGGCCTCGACGCAGACGACGATCCTGCCCGCGACGCGGGCGATGCTCTCGATGTCGGCGCACAAGGCGGCCCCGCGCTCGTTCGCCGCGATCACCCCGAAGTACCTCACGCCGGGAATCTCGACCATCTGGGTGGGCGCGGTCTCGATCATCTGGTACGTCGCCCTCACGATGCTCAGCGAGAACATCCTGTCCGACTCGATCACCGCGACCGGCCTGGCGATCGCCTTCTACCTCGGGATCACGGGAGTGGCCTGCGTGTGGTACTTCCGAAAGACGCTCTTCAACGACGTCCGGACGTTCGCGATCGCCGGACTGGGCCCCGCGCTCGGCGCGGTGATGCTCGGCTACGTGCTCGTCAAGTCCTCGATCGACCTCGCGAATCCCGCCAACTCGGACTCCGGCCAGTCCTGGCTCGGGGTCGGCGCGCCGCTCGCGATCGGCATCTTGTCGCTGCTGCTCGGCGTGGTCCTGATGCTTCTCCAGTGGCGCGCCGCACCCGAGTTCTTCAGGCGCAAGCTGGAGACGGTGGATCCGAGCGTGAAGCTGTGACCGGCCCGATCGTCCTCGGCTACGACGGTTCCGAGTCGGCCAACGCGGCGCTCGCGCAGATCATCGAGCTAGCACCGGCGCTGGGGAGCAAGGTCGTGGTCGTCTTCGGCTACCACGTGACGCCACTCGGCGGCCAGGGCGGGGAGGACGTGCGCCGGGCGCTCGAGGACGTTGGAAACCACGCGCTCAACCGCGCGAAGGCCGATCTCGAGGCGGCGGGCGTGGAGTTCGAGACACGTCTCGTCGGCCACAAGCCGGCGGACGCGATCCTCGAGGTGGCGAGCGAAGTAGGCGCCAGCCTCGTCGCCGTCGGCACCGTCGGCGAGCATCCGATCACGGGCTCCCTGCTCGGGTCTGTCGTCCTGCGTCTCGTCCAGCGGGCGAAGGTGCCGATGCTGGTCGTGCCGACGGCTCACGAGGGCTAGCGAAGCATCGGAAGAACGCCTCTCGATTGACGCGATGCGAGGCAGAGTGCTAAGAACACCCTCGCATTGCGCAGGATCGAGGCACCTGCACGGGACCGGCGCGGGGCTGTCAGCCGCCCGCCCCGGCTCGACCGTGTCGACCGGCGTCTGATCGAGGCGCTGCAGAAGAACGGGCGTGAGCCCTTCCGGCGCATCGCCGCCGACGTCGGTGTCTCCGAGGCGACGATCCGTGCGCGCTACTCGCGGCTCTGCGAGGACAACATCCTCCAGGTCACGGGGGTCACCAACCCGCTGGGCCTGGGCTTCGACGCGCAGGCGATGGTCGGGATCCGCACGACCGGCGCGCCCGAGCCCGTCGCCGACGCGATCGCGAGGTGGGACGAGGCCGGCTACGTCGTCATCACCGCGGGCCAGTTCGACATCCTCGCCGAGGTCGTCTGCGCCGACCGGCGGCAGCTCCTCGACCTGACCAACCGGATCCGCGAGCTCGACGGCGTCGTTTCGACCGAGAGCTTCCTCTACCTGGAGCTGTGGAAGCAGCTCTACGACTGGGGTGCGCGCGTCCACGACGGGGAGCGGGTGAGGGTCCAGTAGTGGCCGTCGAGAGCACGGAGCGGCGTGAGGAGATGCCGGCCAGGCAGGTCGATGTCGACGTTCGCCTCGACCACGTGACGAAGACCTTCGACGACGTCATCGCCGTCGACGGGATCTCGCTGGAGATCGACCACGGCAGCTTCTTCGCCCTGCTCGGCCCGTCCGGGTGCGGAAAGACCACGACGCTGCGGATGATCGGCGGCTTCGAGGAGCCGACGTCGGGGACGATCTACCTCGGCGACGAGCCTGTCACCGGGAAGCCGCCGTACAAGCGCGACGTCAACACGGTCTTCCAGTCCTACGCGCTTTTCCCGCACCTGACGATCTTCGAGAACGTGGCCTTCGGGCTGCGCCGGCGTGGGATCCGCGGCGGTGACGTCAAGGGCCGTGTGACCGAGATCCTGCGGCTGGTCGGCCTCTCGGGGCTCGACAAGCGCAAGCCGCGACAGCTCTCGGGCGGCCAGCAGCAGCGGGTCGCCCTGGCAAGAGCGCTCGTCAACCGCCCGCGCGTGCTGCTGCTCGACGAGCCGCTCGGCGCGCTCGACCTCAAGCTCCGCAAGCAGATGCAGCTGGAGCTGAAGGCGATCCAGCACGACATCGGCATCACCTTCGTGCACGTCACGCACGACCAGGAGGAGGCGATGACGATGGCGGACGGAATCGCGATCATGAACGCCGGCCGGATCGAGCAGCTCGGCGCGCCGTCCGACCTCTACGAGAACCCCCGGACGGCGTTCGTCGCCAGCTTCCTCGGCATCTCGAACCTGCTCGCCGGGACCGTCACGGGCCCGGCCAGCGTCCGCCTCGACGACGGCACCGACGTGCGCATCGCGAACGGTGCGCTGAACGGGCGCACCGGCAAGGTGGCGGTCGGCGTGCGGCCCGAGAAGATCCGCCTCGGCCACGGCGAGGAGAACAAGCTCACCGGCCGGCTCATCGAGACCGCGTACGTCGGCGTCGCGACGCAGTACGTGGTCGAGACGAGGGCCGGCAACGTCAGCGTCTACGTCCAGAACAGCGAGCCCGGCGCACGCGACCAGGCGCCGAGCGACATCTCGTGGAGCCCGGACTCCACGTTCGTCGTCGACTCCACGGAAGGAGCGGAATGACCGATCAGCTCACCAGGCGTCAGCTGCTAGAGCGGGCAGCTATCGGGGGAACCGCTATCACCGTGCCCGGCCTCCTGGCTGCCTGCGGCAGCAGCGGGACGAAGGCGGCCGGCGGCACCACAAACTCGTCGCACCAGCTGGCGAAGACCCTGCACTTCTCGAACTGGACCCTCTACATCGACGTCAACAACAAGACGAAGTCGCACCCGTCGCTGGACACGTTCAAGAAGAAGACCGGCGTCAACGTCGACTACGTCGAGGACATCAACGACAACGCCTCGTTCTTCGGGAAGATCCAGGGCCCGCTCTCGCGCGGGCAGTCGATCGACCGCGACATCGTCGTGCTGACCGACAACGACCGCTACCTCGGGCTGATGCTCAGGAAGGGCTGGGCCGAGAAGCTCGACAAGTCCGCGATCCCGAACATCAAGAACCTGGTCGCTGTCCAGCAGCACCCGAACTTCGACCCGAACCGCGACTACACGCTTCCGTGGCAGTCGGGCATGACGGGCATCGCGTACAACGACACGCTCACCGACCCGGTGCTCTCGGTCTCGGACCTGCTCGAGAACTCGAAGCTGAAAGGCAAGATCACCGTCCTGAACTCGATGGGCGACGCCATGACGCTCGTCATTCTCGCGAACGGCGACGACCCGACGAAGGTGACCGACAAATCGTGGAACGACGCCTTCAACCGGATCCAGAAGGCCGTCAACAACAAGCAGATCCGGCAGTTCACCGGGAACGACTACGCACCGCCGCTCGCGAAGGGCGACCTCGCCGCGGCGATGTCGTGGTCCGGCGACATCGCGCAGATCGGCAACAAGCACATCCACTGGAACGTGCCGAAGGACGGCGGCGCTCTCTGGACGGACAACATGCTCATCCCGACGGGCGGCGATGTCTACACCGCGTCGGTGTACATGAACTACGTCTACGACCCGAAGGTCCAGGGCCTGATGGAGGCCGGTGACCCGAAGCGGAACATCACGGGCATCTACTACATCCCGCCGGTAGCCGGCGCGAAGAAGTGGGCGCTGTCCTTCAACCCGGCCGTCGCGAACAACCCGCTCATCTTCCCGAGCCCGAAGACGCTCGAGACCGTGCACATCTTCGACAACGCCGCGCTGAACAACCAGAAGTACCTGGAGCAGTGGCAGAACCTCATCTCCGGCTGACGGGCGGCCGGTGAACTTCTTCCACCGTCATCGCGAAACGACGCCGTACCTGCTGCTCGCCCCCGGCGTGCTCTTCCTCGCGGTGTTCTTCGTCGTGCCCCTGGGCTTCCTCGCATACCAGTCGCTCGAGTCGGGCAACTTCGACGTCGGGTTCTCCTTCACCTGGGCGTGGAGCAACTACTGGAACGCGATCCACGACTACCGCGCCCAGTTCGTCCGCTCGATCGAGTACGCCGGGATCGCAACGCTGCTCGCGCTCGTGGCGAGCTACCCGGTCGCGTACTGGATCGCGTTCCGAGGCGGTCGCTGGAAGAACCTGCTGCTGCTCTTCATCGTCGCGCCGTTCTTCGTCACGTACCTGATCCGCACGCTTGCCTGGGAGACGATCCTCTCCGACAACGGCTTCGTCGTGAACACCCTCCAGACGCTCCACATCCTCGGCCCGGGAGGGCGGCTCCTCGCGACCTCCACGGCCGTCGTGGCGGGGATCACCTACAACTTCCTGCCCTTCATGGCGCTGCCGCTCTACGTCTCGCTCGAGCAGATCGACGAGCGGCTGATCGAGGCGGCGGAGGACCTCTACGCGAGCAAGCTCCACGCCTTCCTTCGCGTCACCCTGCCGCTCTCGCTGCCGGGCGTCGTCGCGGGGACGCTGCTCACCTTCATCCCGGCGGCCGGTGACTTCATCAACGCGCAGCTGCTCGGGTCGACGCAGAACCACATGATCGGGAACGTGATCCAGTCGAAGTTCCTGGAGCAGACGGAGTACCCGTCAGCCGCGGCGATGTCCTTCATCCTGATGGGGGCGATCCTGGTGTTCGTGTTCCTGTACGCCCGCCTGGTCGGCACCGAGCAGCTGACGGGGACGGCGGTATGAGCGCGGTCGCGGTCGAGGCGCAGCGCGAGCGCCCAGGCTTCCTCGCGGCGGCGTGGGCATTCGTGAAGCACCACATCCTCACGCTCTACTCGATCCTCTTCTTCGCCTACCTGCTCATCCCGATCGCGGTCGTGATCGTCTTCTCGTTCAACCACCCCAGCGGGAAGTTCAACTACACCTGGCAGGGCTTCACCTGGGACAACTGGCGCTACTGGAACGGCGTGCCCGGGATCGAGAGTTCAATCATCCTCTCGCTCGAGATCGCGCTCCTGGCGAGCGTAGTGGCAACCGGGCTCGGCACGCTGATCGCGCTTGCGCTCGTCCGCTACGGCTTCCGCGGTCGGGCGACGACGAACATCCTCATCTTCCTTCCGCTCTCGACGCCGGAGATCGTCCTGGGCGCCTCGCTGCTGACGCTGTTCCTCAACCTCACCTTCGTCACCTTCGGCTTCCAGACGATCCTGATCGCGCACATCATGTTCTGCATCAGCTTCGCAGTGGTGACCGTGAAGGCGCGCCTCGTCGGCTTCGACCGTCATCTCGAGGAGGCCGCGATGGACCTCGGCGCCAACGAGTGGACGACCTTCACCAAGGTCACGCTGCCGCTGATCGCCCCGGCCGTCCTGGCCGCGCTGCTGCTCTGCTTCGCGATCTCGATCGACGACTTCGTCGTCACGTACTTCAACTCGGGGTCGAGCGTGACGTTCCCGCTCTTCGTCTGGGGCGCGGCCCGCATCGGGGCGCCGCCGCAGGTGAACGTGATCGGGACGGCGATCTTCGTCATCGCCCTCACGGCGATGCTCGTCAACGTGCTCGTCCAGATGCGGCGTCAGAAGGCCGCGGCGTGACCGCCGTCTCGACCGGCCTCTCGCCCGAGCAGCTTCAACGGGCGGCGCGCGACCACCTCTGGCTCCACTTCACGCGCATGGGCGGCTACCTCGACTCGGAGATCCCGATCATCGTCCGGGGGGAGGGCTGCTACCTCGAGGACGCGAACGGGAAGCGCTACCTCGACGCGCTGGCCGGGCTGTTCGCAGTCCAGATCGGGTACTCGTTCGGCGACGAGATCGGGGAGGCGGCGGCGGCCCAGCTCCGCGAGCTGCCGTTCTACACCAACTGGTCCTATGCACACCCGCGCGCGATCGAGCTCGCGGCGGAGGTGGCCTCGCTCGCGCCCGGCAACCTGAACCGCGTGTTCTTCGTCTCGGGCGGCTCCGAGGCGGTGGAGGCGGCGTGGAAGCTCGCGCGGCAGTACTACTCGGCCCGCGGAGGCCAGCGGACGAATGTCGCCCGCGTACCGGCCCATCCGGGCGAGCCCCCCGTCGACTTCGACGCCGAACAAGCGGCCCGCCTCGTGGGCGAGCGCCGTTGGAAGGCGATCTCGCGCCATGTCGCCTACCACGGCACCACCATGGGCGCGCTCTCGATCAACGGGATCCCCGCGCTCCGCGCGCCGTTCGAGCCGCTCGTCCCCGAGGTCCTCCACGTGCGCAACACCAACCGCTACCACCGGCCGACCGAGGAGACCGAGGAGCAGTTCACGCGGTTCCTGCTCGACGATCTCGAGCACACGATCGAGGCAGCCGGCCCGGAAACGGTCGCAATGGTGATCATGGAGCCCGTCCAGAACGCCGGCGGGGCGTTCACGCCTCCCGAGGGCTACTGGCGCGGCGTGCGCGAGATCTGCGACCGCTACGAGATCCTGCTCTGCGCCGACGAGGTGATCACGGGGTTCGGGCGCACGGGCGCCTGGTTCGCCTCGGAGCGCTACGACATCCGCCCCGACCTGATCACCTGCGCGAAGGGCCTCTCGTCGGCCCACGCGTCGATCGGCGCCGTCGTCGCGGCCGACCACGTGATGGAGCCGTTCCTCGCCAGCGGGAAGATGTACTCGCACGGCATCACCTTCGGCGGACACCCGGTTCAGGCGGCGATCGCGCTGAAGAACATCGAGATCATGAAGCGCGAGCGGCTCGTCGAGCGCGTGGCGGCCGAGCAGGACGGCTTCCGCGACACCCTCGCGCAGCTGCTCGAGCTCCCGATCGTGGGCGACCTGCGCGGAACCGGCTTCTTCTACGCGCTCGAGCTCGTCAAGGACAAGGAGACGCGCGCGACGTTCTCCGACGAGGAGTGCGAGCGGCTGATCAGAGACTTCCTCACCCCGCGGATGTTCGACGCCGGCCTGATCTGCCGGGCCGACGATCGGGGCGACCCCGTGATCCAGATCTCGCCGCCGCTCATCGCCGGCCAGGCGGAGTTCGACACGCTCGTCGGCATCCTGGGCGAGGTGCTCACGGAGGCCTGGGAGCTGCTCTGAGCCCGACCGTCGTTCCCGGCAGGGCGACGCCGTGGTGGATCGAGGACGCGCTCGCCGCGGAGGGCGAGGCCGAGCCGGCGCCGCCGCTCGAGGGCGACCTGGAGGCCGACGTCGCGATCGTCGGCGGGGGATACACCGGCCTGTGGACCGCGCTCGCGCTCAAGGAGCGCGACCCGGACCTGGCCGTGGTCGTGCTCGAGGCGGAGGAGTGCGGCTTCGGGCCCAGCGGGCGCAACGGCGGCTTCGTCCACGGCTACTGGAGCCACCTCCCGCGGATGAGCGAGCGCTTCGGCGTCGACGGCGCGCTGGCGGTGGCTCGAGCCGGTGACCGGATCGTTCCCGGGATCCGCGACTTCTGCGAGCGCCACAAGGTCGACGCGTGGCTGCGCGAGAGCGGCATGCTGCGCGTCTCCGCCGCGCCCGCCCAGGACAGCGCTCTCGAGAGCGAGGTCGAGGCCGCCCGCGAGCTCGGCGTGCCGGAGGAAGCAGTGCCGCTCGAAGGGGACGCGCTGGCCGAGCGAATCCGCTCACCGCGCTTCCGCAAGGGCGTCTTCATGCGCGACGGAGCGACGATCCACCCGGCCCGCCTGGCGCGAGCGCTGCGCCGGGCCGTCCTAGCTTGTGCTCCAGTGCACGAGCATTCCCGGGTGACGAGGATCGACGACCGCCGGCTCGAGACCGAGCACGGGCGCGTGCGCGCGAGGGACATCGTCGTCGCCACGAACGCAGCGGCGGCCGGCTGGAAACCGCTCAGCCGGTACCTCACCATCTTCGGCAGCTACGTCGTCCTGACCGAGCCGGTCCCCGAGCTGCTGGAGCAGATCGGCTGGACCGGAGGCGAGGCGGTCTTCGACGGCAGGATGTTCCTGCACTACTTCCGAACCACGAACGACGGGCGAGTGCTGATGGGCAGCGGCTCCGGCCCGATCGGATACGGCGGCCGGATCGACGCCCGCTTCACAGAGGACGAGCCCACCGGAGCGCGGGCGGAGCAGGGCCTGCGGCGCCTGCTGCCCGACCTGGCAGACGCGCGCGTCACCCACTCGTGGGGCGGGCCGATCGACGTCTCGTCCGACCACCTGCCGTTCTTCGGCACGGTTCCCGGGACGCGCATCCACTACGGCGCCGGCTACTCGGGCCACGGCGCCGGCCCGAGCTGGCTCGGCGGCCAGATCCTGGCGCGGCTGGTTCAGGGCGTGGACGACGAGCTGACGCGCCTGCCGCTGGTGACGCGCCGCGTGCCGAAGCTCCCGCCGGAACCCCTTCGCCGTCTCGGCGGCGGGCTCGTCCGCGCCTCGATCATGGCGTGCGAGGAGGCCGAGGAGGAAGGTCGCCGGCCGCCGCTTCCCGCCCGGGTCGGTGCCGCCGTGCCGCGGCTCCTGCGCCTGTCGGTCGGCACGCGATAATCGGCGACGGATGGAGATCCTCCTCGGCACCCACGGGCTGTCGGAGTTTCACGGCTACCTGGAGACCGTGTCCGAGCACCTCGAGCGGCTCGGTCACGAGGTGAGCGTCTTCGACGCCGACGAGGCCCGCCCGGAGGCGGAAGGACTACGCGTGGTCGGCACCGCGCGCGGCCTGCCGCTGGCACCGAACGTCATCTACGCGCAGGACGCCTACGCCGCCCTCCTGCTGGCCGACCTCTACCCGCTCACGCCGCAGGTGTTCGCCCTTCACGACGACCGCGCGGAGCTGTGGCTGCCACCGCAGCTGCCGGCCGTGATCGCCCGCGTCGTGGTCTTCGACGACCGCGGGCGCGACCGGGCGAAAGCGGCGTCGCTGGTGCACGAGCTCGTCCGCCTGCGGCGGCCCGTGGACACGGAGCGCTTCTCGGCGCAGGCCGCGCCGCGGAAACGGCCGCGCAAGGTCCGGCTGCACGTCGAGCACCTCTCCGACTTCCGGCGCGGCGTGGTGGAGCGCGCCTGCGTCGACGCCGGGCTCGAGGCCGACGACGACGCCGACCTCGCGATCGGGCGGGGACAGCGGATCCTCGAGGCGATGGCGTCGGGGCTGGCCGCCTACGTCTACGGCGAGGAGGGCGGTGACGGCTGGGTCACACCGGAGCGCTACGAGCAGCTCGAAGCGGACGGGTTCTCCGGCCGCGCCGAGCAAGCGGCGGTCGACTTCGAGCGCCTGCGCCGCGACCTCGACGGCTACGACGAGGCGATGGGGCCTGCCAACCGGGAGCTGGCCCTGCGGCACAGCGCCAGGAGCCACGCTCAGGAGCTGACCGCGGTCTTCGAGTCCCTGGCCGAGCGGCGGGATCCCATCGATGCGCCCCTCCGCGAGCTTGCTCGCCTTGTCCGGCTCGAGGCCAGGTCGGCTCTCCGGGCCGAGACCGACGCCGCCGCTGCGAGCCAGGCGAGAGCCGAAGCACGACGCCTCGAGCGGGAGCTGGCCGAGGCTCGCGAGCGAAACAACGAGCTCGGAGAGCGCGTGAACGGGCTCGAATCGGCTCTCCGCGAGGCGGAAGAGCGCGAGGCAGCCGCCGCCGAAGCCGCCGTCCCGAAGCAACGAGGAGTCCGAAAGCTCCTGACGAGAGAAGAGAAACACCCCCCAACCGAGGGATGACCGATCGGCGTGAGTCCCCGATGGTGATTTCGAGACATAAAGCATCGCCCGAAGCTCAGCGGCCGAGCTTTTCTCACCGGACTCCATGGCCGCAGACCGCAAACTCCTCGCCGCAGCCTTCGCGGCAATCACCCTCCTGACAGCCGGGCCCGCGCGTGGGGCGGTCGCCCGCCCGACGCAGATCTCGCCGGCCGGCGGCGCGGTCGTGCAGTTCCTGCCCTCGATGGCCTGGACCGCGGTTCCGGGCGCCGACAAGTACCAGTTCCAGATCAGCGCCGACGCGGGCATGAACTCCCCTGTCGTCGGGAGACGGCAAGGACAACTTCTTCACCCGCAACACGCGCGCCACCCTGACGGAGACGGTCCCGAACGGGACCTACTACTGGCGGGTGCGCGCGACGAACGCCGCCGGCGAGGCCTCGGCCTGGACGCAGCCGCGCTCGTTCAAGAAGCAGTGGAACCTGCAGCCGGCGCTGCAGACGCCGGGCTCGGGCGCGGCGCTCAGCTTCCCGGCCAAGCCGGTCGTGCTCAACTGGTCAGGGGTCGCCGGGGCCGCCCACTACCTCGTCTCGGTCGCGAGCGACCCGAATCTGGGCTCGCTCGTCCTCAAGTACTCCAACCAGGACGATCCCAAGGGCCCGCCCAACATCGCCGCCAACTCGGCAGCGATCACAGGCGCGCTGGCACCCGGGGCGTACTACTGGAGCGTCGTGCCGGTCGATGCCGAGGGCAACCGCGGCGTCGCGACGCCGGTCGCCTCCTTCAACTGGCTCTGGCCCTCCACCACCACGACCCAACTCGAGGACCTGAACGCCGCGCCCGAGGCGTACGACCCGCGCTTCTCCTGGAACCCCGTGCCGGGAGCGGCGAGCTACGAGGTCGAGGTCAACTCCTCCTCCGACTTCGCACCCGGCTCGAAGGTCTGCTGCGACGACACCAGCATCGCGACCTCGCTCTCGCCGGTGACGCTCTTCAAGGACAACGTCTACTACTGGCGCGTCCGCGCGATCGACCCGGACGGCAACGCCGGGGTCTGGAACGCCGGGCAGTCGTTCACGAAGACCTTCGACAAGGTCGCACCGGCCGGCCCGGTCGATCGGCACGAGCATCAAGAACCTGCACATGCGCGACAACCTCGCCGACCCGGGCACCGACCAGGACACCGGCACCGCCGGGTACCAGACCCGCGTGCCCGTGGTGACCTGGGATCCCGTTCCCGGCGCTGCGAGCTACGAGATGCAGACCGCCGATCTGGGACGGGGCGGCGTGCCTCTGGGCGCTCGCCGCACGTACGTCAAGAAGACCTCCGTCCCGAGCTGGACGCCTCTCGACGCGACGAGCAACAACCCGGTCGTCTGGCAGGGCACGCTCGCCGAGGACTTTCCGTCGCCCGACGCCAGGTGACTACTGCTTCCGCGTCCGCGCACGGAGCGACCGGGCGCCCGGCTCGCAAGAGGTCTACGGCGACTACACCTACCTCCAGAACGGCGACACGGACTCGGCCTCTCCCGTCGGGCCCGCCTTCACCTGGACGGACTATCCCGATCCCACCGACCCGACGGCTTCGGCGGGCTGCAACTCGGGCTACCTCTGCTCGGGGGACTACCTCACTCCGGTCACCGGGACGACGAGCGTGCGCACGCCGCTCTTCACCTGGAAGCCCGTGACAGGTGCGAACAGCTACTTCGTCGTCGTCGCCAAGGACCAGAACTTCAGCAACGTGGTCGACGAGGGCTTCACGCGCATCCCGGCCTACTCGCCGCGGAACGCGCTCAAGCCGACGACCTACACCGACGAGACGACGAGCTTCTACTGGGCCGTGTTGCCCGCCGACGCAGTCGACGGAGGCGACGCGCTGCCGCTCGACTCGTTCCTCTCGAACCCCGCGAACTTCCAGAAGCAGTCGACGCCGCCCAGCCTCGTCTCGCCCAACAGCGTCCAGGTCTTCTACGACCAGCCGACGTTCCGCTGGACGCCGACTCTCGGCGCGCGCCGCTACCGGATCCAGGTCGCGTCAGACGCGAGCTTCGGCAACCCGCTCGACGACGTCGTCACCGATGCCACCTCGTACTCGAGCAACACCACCTATCCGGCCGACACCGTCCTCTACTGGCGTGTCCGCGCCGACGACGAGAACCTGAACGGCCTGACGTGGTCGGCGACCGGGCACCTTCCAGAAGAAGCTCGCCGCGCCGGTGCCGAGCGCGTCGAACCCGACCTCGGGCGAGATGCCGCCGGTCTGGTCGTGGAGCCCGATCCAGGGCGCCTCCTCGTACGACCTCACGATCGACCAGCCCGACGGGACGCACAAGGACTTCACCGGCTTCCGCACCCCGGTGACCTCGTTCCTCAAGATGACCGGGACGGGCGTCTTCCACTGGCGGGTGCGCGCGGAGTTCCCCAAGATCACGAGCGGCCAGACGCCGGGCCCCTACTCGGCCACGCAGAGCTTCACGCGGACGATCGGCGAGCCCACGAACGCGAGGACCGACAGCTCGCGCGACCACGTCCTCCTCAGCTGGGATCCGAGGCTCGGCGTGAAGGAGTACAAGCTCCAGATCGCCTCGACGCCCGACTTCAGCCGGATCGTCGAGACGGTCTCGACGGACAACACGAGCTATGCGCCTCTGATGACCCAGAGCGGCTACGTCCGCGGGGGAGTCCTCTACTGGCGAGTCGCCGGGGTGGACGAGGATCGCAACCAGGGCGACTGGACGCAGATCCAGCAGATCAGGCTCCAGCCGCAGATCCGTCTCACGGTCACAGGTGTGGCAAGGCGCAAGCACAAGGGCGTCGTCAACGCCCGCGTCGTCGACGGGAACGGCCGCTGGCTCTCCGGGGTGGTCGTGCGGGTGACGGGAGCCGGCATCAAGCGCCTCTCGAAGCGCACGAACGCCGTCGGGCGCGTGACGTTCAAGGTCAAGCCCCGCAAGCGCGGGAAGCTCGTGTTCACCGCGTCGAAGGCCGGCTACCAGCCCGCCTACCGCGCCCTCAAGGTCCGCTAGCGGTGCTCCCGCTCGGGGTCGAGCACGTCCGGGGTGGGCGGGATGCCCACGTACGGCTGGCGGCCGGTCTGCGAGATCCGGACCGTGATCTTGTCCTCTTCGAGGCGCTTGGCCTCCGCGATGGCCTCCGGGTCTGCGGGCTCCGCCCTGAGCCATCTTCGTAGCGTCTGCAACACACCCACGCCCCGAAGTCTATCCAGCACTACAATGCCGCCAACAATCAGAACGAGTACCGGTGGTCTTTGCGCCTCCCTACCGTTCGTCAGTGGTAAGAGGAGGTGGAAATAGTGGCAACCGGAACTGTCAAGTGGTTCAACGATGCGAAGGGTTACGGGTTCATCACGCCGGAGGACGGCGGGAAGGACCTCTTCGTCCATCACAGCAACATCGCGGGCGAAGGCTTCAAGAGCCTCGCCGAGAACGACAAGGTCGAGTTCGAGCCGCGCGAGGGCGAGAAAGGCCCCGAGGCGACGAACGTGTCCGTCGTCGGGGGCTAGGGCTCCCGCGCTACCTTTGTGCTGCGGCCTCGTGACGGGGCCGCAGCACAGGAGCTTCGAGAGAGGAGGTACTCATAGCCAAGGAAGAGAAGATCGAGATGGAGGGCGAGGTGGTCGAGGCATTCCGTAGTGGGATGTACAAGGTCCTCCTCGAGAACGGGCAGGAGACGCTGGGTTACACGGCCGGGAAGATGCGCCGGTACCGGATCAAGATCCTGCCGGGCGACAAGATCAACATCGAGCTGTCGCCGTACGACCTCAGCCGCGGCCGGATCGTCTACCGGCACCGCTAGCCGGAGCCATCGCCGGCGGCCTGCGCTTCAGCGAGCGGTGCGCCTGGTCGATCGGCGCGCGGTTCTGATGCACAATCCTCCGATGACGACGAACCACGAGCGGGCGTTCGCGGACCGGCCGGAGGTCTACGCTGCGTGGGGGCAGTTGAACGGCGCGATCAAGGAAGGGATGGACCTGCGCCGCTACGAGCTCGCCACCTTCGCCGCCGCGCGGCGGCTCCGCTCGAGCTACTGCTGCCTGGCACACGGCACCGTCCTGATGGACAGCTTCGGCGAGCCTGTCCGCCAGATCGCGCTCGACCACCGGGCCGCGGGGCTCGACGAGGTGGACGTCGCCGTGATGGACCTGGCTGAGCGGGTCGTCGACGACGCGACGGCGATCGAGGACGCAGACCTGCAGCGACTGCGCGACCTGGGCCTCTCCGACACGGAGATCATGGACGTCGTCCTCGCGGCCGCGGCACGGTGCTTCTTCTCGAAGACGCTCGACGCTCTGGACATCCGCCCGGACCCGAGCTACCGCGAGCTCGACTCGGACCTGCGCGACGCGCTCGTGGTCGGCCGGCCCATCGCCGACACTTAGCCCGTTCGATCAGGCCGGCCGGATAGCCGAGCGGCTCGATCCACGGGCCCGACAAGGCATCGCGGGGCTTCGAGCCGAGTGCGGCGGCCGGATCTAGCTTCGGGCTTTCGACTCGTTCAGGGTCACGGCGGCACGAACGAGAGCCATCAAGGCCTGCTCGTCTATCTTCTCGCCCTCGTGGAAGTCGATGGCGCGCCTGGTGTTTCCCTCGAGGCTGGAGTTGAAGAGGCGCAGAAGGATCCTGCAGAGACGCCCCTTTGGCGAAGGTCATCTTCACGACGCTCTTGTAGGTCTCGCCGGTGCAGATGATTCCGTCGTGCGACCACACCGGAACCCCTCTCCACTTCCACTCCTCGACGACTTCGGGATCGGCTTCCTTGACCAGGGCACGGAGCCGGCTGAGGAGCTGGCCCCGCCAGTCGCCCAGCTCCTTGATTCTCGCGTCTATCAGCTGAGAAGGGGAATTGCTTTCCTCCGACCCGCTCTTCTTCATTCCCGTCCTTCTTGCTTAGTCTCGGTGCCAGGAGAGACGGCGGTCGGCGCAGGGCGTACCGCGCGCGTCGGCACGCTAGCCCAGGCCTTAGTGCCTATGCCGCGGTGGGGGCAAAGAAGTCGATAAGCAGTTGGTTGACGCGTTCCGCCTCGTCGTGATGCACCCAGTGCGACGCGTCAGGCAGACGCTCCACGCGGTCGAGGTTCGGTACGTCGTCGCGGTCGGGCTCGGCCAGTTCGGAGCCGAGGTAGGAATCGCGCTCCCCCCAGATGACTAGTGTCGGCGCCGAGATCGGGCGAAGCTTCGCTACGGCTTCCTTCTGGGACTGCCTCACTGAGGCGCGGTAGTAGTTGATCATCCCGGACGCCGCCCCTGGCTGCGACCATGCCTCGACGTAGCGTTCGATCTCCTGCGGCGTGTAAGGCGGGTTCGCGTCGTGCAGGAAGTGTCGGAAGAAGTGCCAGTCTCTGAGGTGCACGATGTCCTCGGGCAGTCCGGGCACCGCGAAGAAGAAGAAGTACCAGGACTTCGCGAAGCTGGCTCGGGTGGTGCAGCCCCTCCGAGAGCTTCCGCGGATGGGCCGCGTTGAGGATGGCGAGTCGGTCGACCACCTCGGGATGGTTCATTGCCATGGTCCACGCGATGCTCCCACCCCAGTCGTGGCCGACCAACAGCGCGGAATCGGCACCGAGTTCTCCGATCAATCCGCGGATGTCGGCCGCGAGCAGGTCGACCGCGTAGTCCTCGAAGCCCTCTGGCTTCGAGGACAGGTTGTAGCCACGCGTGTCGGGGGCGACGACCCGAAAGCCCGCCGTTGCGAGCGGCGCGATCTGTAGCCGCCAACCGAACCAGAACTCCGGGAAGCCGTGCAGCAGAACGATCAGCGGCCCCTCGCCGGCCTCGACGTAATGCAAGGTCTGATCGCCGACTTCGGCGTAACCCTCCCGGAGCTCGATCCCGATGTCAGGGAGCAGGCTGGTGGTGGTCATGAGGACCTCCCTGGGTAGCGGACTATGGGCGCGAGATTAACGCCTGCCCGTCTGGAGAAGTGCAACAACCGCCACCAGACCGCCGCGACCTCATCGCCCGAGGCGCTTAGGCCCGCCCAGGCCACGTTTTGCCTGCCGAGGCTTGTGTGCCCGCCGCTCGCGGACAGGTCTCCGGACGTCTGCGGGGTGGCGCTACTTCTCACACGTGCGTGCGACGTAGAGCTGCCAGGGCTGTTCAAACCCCTTCAGTCGGTGCTCGCCTGCGTCCTCAAAGGTGAGGCCACTTCCAGCGGTAAGGTCGCGCACTGTCGATGACACCAGCACCTGCGAGGCTTTTGCCTCCGCGGCAATCCGCGCGCCGAGGTGAACGGCAACGCCCCGGACGCGAGCGCCGTCGGCTTCGACCTCGCCGGTGTGGACGCCTGCTCTGATCTCGAATCCGAGCGCGCGGACGGCCTCGATGATCCCCTGGGCGCATCGGACAGCTGCCGCAGGGCCCTCGAAAGTCGCGAACACCCCGTCTCCGGCCGAGTCGATCTTCCGGCCGTCGTGGTGCACGATCGCTCGTTCCACGATGCGATCGTGTTCGCGCAATCGCCGACGCCACCTGGCGTCTCCGAGAGCGGCGAGATGTTCCGTCGATCCAACAATGTCCGTGAAGAGCACGGTCGCGAGACGGCGGTCGCTCCCCTCGCCGGCGCCCGCTCTGCCCGCGAGAAAGCTCTCGATTTCGGACGCCAGCGCCTCGACGTCGCCGAGCCAGGGGATCCCGTCGTCACCATCGAGCTCGACGAACCGGGCACCGCCGATCCTCGAAGCGACGTAGCGGCCTGCCTCGATCGCCTCTACCTGGTCGCCTTTGCGATGCAGCACGAGGGCGGGCGCCTGGACCACCGGCAGCACCCGCCGGATATCTGTGTTCTTCGAGTTGCGCATTACCGTCTCCGCGGAGGAAGGACTGGCGGCGAGCCGCGTGTAGGTGATCCAGTGTTCGAGCTCGGCCGGGTCGTCGAGCATCGTGGGCCCCATCCAGCGAGCGTTGCGGACAATCCACGCGCGGCTGCCCCATCCCTCGCGAATGCTCGTCAGCCATTCCGCCCATCGCGATTCCGTCCACCCCCACGGGTAGTCCTCCTTGGGCGTCTGCGCCGGGGATGAGCTGAATAGCACCAGTGACGTAACCCGCTCGGGGCGAGTCGCTGCGAACAGGATCGACGTCACGCATCCGTCCCAGAGACCGAACAAGGTCGTCTTCGGCGAACCGACCTCGTCCAACACGACCTCGACGTCCTCAAGTGACGTTTCGATCGGGGGCGGAGCAGAGATGCGATCGGAGAGACCGGAACCGCGGCGATCCATCAAAATGAGTCGCGAGAAGCTCGCCAGGCGCGCGAGGAATCCGGCAAGCGACGGATAGAGCCACGCGTACTCGATGTTGGAGAGGAAGCCGCTGACGAGCATGAGATCCTCCGGTCCGTCGCCAACGACTTGATAGGCCAGCGACGCGTCGCCGTTGCGGGCGTAGTGGACGTCGGGCCGCATCACCTCAAAGCCAGTCAGCTGCTCGTTCGACCACACGCGAAGCCTAGGTCAGTCGAACAATCATCGGGCGCCAACTGGACTCGTCTTACTCGCCCGTCAGACGCGGATCAGTTGGCCGTGAGCGGCGCGCCCGAACTGCGCGCGCCGCTCACGCCTGCCAGATCAGCGGAGCGAACTGAACGCCGCCCGCATCTCGGTCGCGAAGAGCTCCGGCTCTTCCCACGCGGCGAAGTGGCCGCCCTTGTCGACCTCGTTGAAGTAGATGACGTTCGGGTAGCTCGCCTCGACCCAGCTGCGCGGCGTCCGCCAGATCTCGCCCGGGAACGTCGTGAAGCCGAACGGGATCGCCGGCGGCGGCAGGGGTTGACGGCCCGCGGCCGGGGCGTCAGGCCCGTAGGCCTCCCAGTACGACCGAGCCGCGGAGGTGCCGGTGCCGGTTAGCCAGTACAGCGTGATGTTGTCGAGGATGTGGTCGCGCGTGAGGTTGCCCGAGGGCTGCTCGTCGATAAAGGCGCGCGTGATCTTGTAGTAGGCGTCCGTGTCGTGGTCTGCCATCCAGGCGGCCAGGGCGACGGGGGAGTCGAGCAGGGCGTAGCCGATCGTCTGCGGCCGGGTGGCCATCTCGACGAAGTAACCGTTTCCGGATTGCCGGAAGGTGGCGATCTGCGCGGCCGCGGCGCGTTCCTCGTCGGTGTCCGTCGGCATGGTGCCGCTCAGCGCCGGCACGAGCAGGTTCGTGTGGATGCCGACCAGGCCCTGGGGTGCCTGCCGGCCCATCGCGTCGGTGACGCCGGCGCCCACGTCGCCGCCCTGGGCCACGTAGCGGGTGTAGCCGAGTCGGCGCATGAGCTCGGCCCAGGCCCGTGCCGTGCGGCCCAGGTCCCAGCCGACCTCGACCGGCTCGCCGGAGAGCCCGTACCCAGGCAGGGACGGCAGCACGAGGTCGAATGCGTCCTCGGCGCTCCCGCCGTGCGCCGTCGGGTCGGTAAGCGGGCCGACGGTATCGATCAGCTCGATGATCGAGCCAGGCCAGCCGTGCGTCATGATCAGCGGCAACGCGTTCTCGTGCGGTGACTTGACGTGGATGAAGTGGATCTCCACTCCATCGATCTCGGTCGCGAACTGCGGGACCGCGTTCAGCTTCGCCTCGGTCTTGCGCCAGTCGTGGTCGTTCTCCCAGTACTCCGCGAGCTCGTGCAGCGCAGCCAGCTGGACGCCCTGCGACCGATCTGAGACGAGCTCTTTGCTAGGCCAGCGCGTCGCCGCGAGGCGCCGGCGCAAATCGTCGATCTGCTCCTCTGGAATCTCGATGTGAAAGGGGCGGATCTCGGTTGCGTTTTGGACGGTAGTGCTCATCACGACCTCCGTGGTTGGCAGGTGCGGATTCCGGATGCCCTCCTTCCAGTGGGGACTCGGGGACCCTACGCCGACCCGGAGAGACAGGCAATCGGTGTCACCAGAACGAAACTGGCAGTCGTCGAGTGACCCGGAAACGCGCTGAGCTTGACCTGCACCTGCTGCCAGAAGAAGCGGTCAGATCTCGGTTCTGTTAGCGAGGACTTCCGAAGCCGCAGCCGCATCGCTCTCGTCGACCAGTACCTGCGCCCCGCCCGAAAGGACGAAGGGATAGGCGCCGCCCGCATCGTCGGCACTGACCGATGCGTCGATTCCTTCCGACGCGAGCAGACCCTGAACGATCTCCGCCTCGGCCCGCGTCCCATAGGTGCCTACCGTGATCAGCTGGCCCACTTCGCCGAGATGATCGCAGTTTCAGAACGTGTTCCCGACAGACTTCCACTCCCGTAGGCGCTGCGCGATGAGCTTCGCCCGCTCCTGCTCGCTTCCGGCGTCCAGCACCTCGAGGTCCGAGGGATCGGCTCGAAGGTAGACGCCGGCGGTGCGCGCATTCAGCCCCGCGTCGCGATCCGAACGTGTCGTCCAGTACCCGGTGGCGCGGTCGGCGGTCTCCACTCTGATCTCGCCGGTGCCCTCGAGCTGCGGGGCATCGGGGTGCCGAGGGCGCTCGCCCTTCCAGAAGTAGAAGATGCCGGCCGGATCCCTGCGCTCCTTCGCGGCCTCGCTCCAGTAGCGGGCCGACAGGGTGCCGTCCTCCTGCCAGGCCCGGCCGGTCACGTTCAGGTCACCGTCGCGGTCCCGCGAGATACGCAGGAGGCCCACCGCCGACGGTTCGGCCTCGGTCCGCACGGTGAGCGAGAGCTGCCACCACAGCCCCTCGACCGGGCCGCGGCGACCCTCGGTCTCGATCGCCTTGCGGAGCTTCTGGTTGATCGCGCGAACCTCCGCGGGGCTCGTGGCCGGGTCGTAGCGGACGGAGGTCAGCCCGAGCAGGTCGCTCGGCAGCTTCGAACCGTTCGCGTGGAGGATGAACGTGCGCCGGATGCCGAGCGCACCGCCGAACAGCCCCGCCTCGAACACCACGTTGTCGCGCGGCGACGCCTGGCCGGACTGGGACGCATCCGCCGTGGTCCAGTCGTCCTGGGCGAAGACGAAGGCCGCGAAATCGACCTCCTGGGAGAGCTCGACGAGCCGGTCGAGGGTGGACCGCCCCGGGTTGAACGTCGTCGTCCAGGGCTCGACGTCGGCGACATCCTTGAGCCCGCGCGTGATTGCCTGAAGCAGCTTGGCCTGCTTGCCCGACGAGCCGAGGAAGATGCGCGGCTTGTTCATGCGCGTTTCACCTTTTCGGTCAAGAGACGAGGGCCAGCGTACTCGACTCGAGAAACGGTGTCAGACACCGCTTCTTGTGATCTTGTGTGACGCCGGCCCCACACCATGTGCCGGCCTGCCTCGCGCCGCAGCTTGGGCTCTGCTAGCCCCGCTCCACGAGCGGGATAACGTTTGCCTGGCGGTAAACGACGCGGCGGGCGTAGAGTCGCTCGTCGGCCGCTCGATACAGCGAGAGCGCATCGGATCCGTCCTGGGGGGAAGCGGCCCATCCGAATGTGACAAAGAGACCGTCGTCGGCGAGGACGCCCTGGAGTCGAGCGGCGATTTTCCCTGCATCGGCTGCGCTTGCCGCATAGGTCAACACTGCAAATGTGTCGTCGCCGATGCGCGCGACCTCGTCGCCTGGGAGCAGGGAGCCCAGCAGGCGATTCGCTATCTCGCGCATCGCGTCGTCAGCTTGATCCTTCGGACCACGAGGGAGACTCTCAGAGGAATCCACACCGCCGACAAGGAGAGCGAACGGTTCCTCGCGGCCAAGGCGGGCGCCAATGGCTCGCTCGAAAGCACGCGTATTTGGCAAGCCGGTCAAAGCGTCGCGCTCCGCGAGTAACTCGAGCTCCGCGAGTAGCTGTCTGTTTCGGGTCGCGAAATAGCCGGTGACGAGGCCGACAGTCATGAACGTCACAAAGCGGACGGCCGTACCCGTCGTCAGGACTTCGCTCGGTGGGATCGCCGGGTTGACGACCACCCCGGACGTGTACATCGCCGTGGCAATGGCCGCCGCAGCGGCGCCGATCCAGGGGCCGCCCGCCAACGCTGCCAGGATGATCGAGACGTAGAAAAAGTGCGGGATGCCCCACCCGGGCTCCGGGACGAACGTGAAGGCCACGAAAATGCCGACGCCGCTAATGGCGGAGGTAGTCAGAAGGGCATAGCGCAGCCGGTCCCGCATGGTCTGTCAAAGATCGCCTTTCGGAGAGGCCGCGGCCCTCCCTCAATCGAGTGATTCGCGGCAACTCGACCGTCCCCGGACAGACTAGAATCAGCGCAGAGCGTCCGCCGACCCAGCCGCGCTGGAATGCGCTCCGCATAGGAGTCTGAGGAGGCGGGAGGACGCGCCCCAGGGGAAGGAGGCGCGCTGAACCGCATCGTTTTCACCATTCGCCGCACAGCCCACGTCGTCGTGGCCAGCGTTGCCGTCGAACTTGCACTGGACTTCGGCGCGGGAGCAGTGGCGTTCATCCTCGCTCCATACGCTGGGGAATGGGTCTACGTGGCTGCCGGCGTAATCGTGGTCGGCTCGCTGCCTGTCCTCGGTCTGAACATCGCCCGTATCGCCCGCCGGGAGTGGAAGCGTCATCGACTCCTGGGAAGAGACGCTCTTTGAGACTAGATCACGCAAACCATGCCGGTAACGCTCGCCTGGCCAGCGTGAATGTCACCCGATGCCAGGAGGCTCTACGCGGCGCGAGATTAGACCGTGGGGTAAACGATGTCAGACACCGTTTCTTGTCAAGCAAAACATGTGCCGAAATTGGAGCGTTCTGATCACTCCTCGTCCTGGACTCGGCGTCGATGGTGACAGTTAGCCACACCGCCGATGCCGGCTTTGCCGGCGTCGGCTCGGAGTCGCTCTCCGGCAGCCGAAAATCCGAATCACGTGCCGCCCGGACGGCTCCGCGAACCTTTGAAGACCGCGGGCGTTCGTAAGGCGGGGGCCCGCGGGGGAACCAGGGGTTCACCTGCGCTTATGGAGCGTACCGGGATCGAACCGGTGACCTCCGGCTTGCAAAGCCGGCGCTCTCCCAGCTGAGCTAACGCCCCGGACCCTCCGAAGTGTAGTGCGGTGAGGAGCCGACGGCCGAGCGCCGTCGGCTCAAGCAAGGGTGGCTGGCTAGGCAGCCCGGGCCAGCCGCTCTTCGTGGCGGGCCCGCTTGATGATTTCGTCGCGATCGCCGAACCGCGCATGGGCGCGCAGCGTGCGGTGCTCGTCCCAGAGCGTCGCGATGCGCTCCTCGAGCTCATGGAGCTCCTCGGAGAGCGCGGCGTCGTGACCCTGCGAAAGGGCGTGCCAGAGCTCGGCCCGCCGCTCGGTGGCGCGGTCGATCTCCGCACGTATTTCATGCAATGTGCTCATGACCCTGTAAACGAGTTGAGCCATCCGCACATTCCAAGGAGAGCCTGACGAAACGCCGGCTGTGCCGCCGGAGCACGCTGCTCGCCACCGGCTCCGCCCTGGTTACGCAGTCGCGCCCGTACCTTCCAGGTACGAATGCTCCCTGCGTCCTTGCCTCGGAACGACCAGCGCACCCCGGCGACGAGCGACGTTCCGCCAGCCCCTCCTAGTCCCGCGGGCCGATGAGGTAGAGCACGACCACGATTGCGCCCACCACGGCCGCGGCGACCGCGATCCCCGTCAGCACTGCCGAGCTCATGTCACCAGGCCGGGCGCAGGGGTTCTCGCCTCAACTTCCGTGTTGACCGAGGCCGTCACCTCCCAGATCCAGACGACCACGTAGGCGGCGATCAGCGCGACGGTGACGACCGGGAACGTCCTGGTCGGGACGTTGTCCTTGATCGGGAGCACGGCGCCGCGAGGCTACGGGATGACGAGCGCCATCAGCGCCTTCTGCGCGTGGAGGCGGTTCTCCGCCTGGTCCCACACTGCCGAGTGCGGGCCGTAGAGGACGTTCTCGGTGATCTCCTCGCCGTAGTGGGCGGGGAGGCAGTGGAGCACGATCGAGTCGCCGCCGGCCAGCCGCACGAGCCCCTCGTCGATCCCGAACCCGGCCAGGTCGCCGAGCCTGCGTTCCCGCTCCTCCTCCTGGCCCATGCTCGTCCAGACGTCGGTGTACAGGACGTCGGCGCCTTCCGCCGCCTCACGCGGGTCGTCCGTGAGGTCGACGGATCCGCCTGCCTCGCGGGCGATCTCGACGACGCGCGGGTCCGGCTCGTAGCCCTTCGGCGTGGCCGCGACGAAGTCCAGCCCGAGCTTGGCGGCAGCCACCATCAGCGAGGCGCAGACGTTGTTGCCGTCGCCGAGGTAGGCCAGCCGGACGCCTGCGAGCCGGCCGAGGCGCTCGCGAATCGTCATCACGTCGGCAAGGGCCTGGCAGGGATGCGCGCTGTCGGTCAGGCCGTTGATCACGGGAATCGTCGCGTGGCGAGCGAGCTCTTCGACGTCGTCCTGGGCGAAGGTGCGGATCATCAGGCCGTCGAGGTAGCGGGAAAGCACGGTGGCGGTGTCCCGCAGCGTCTCGCCGCGGCCGAGCTGCAGGTCGGAGGCGGCGAGGTAGAGCCCGGTTCCCCCGAGCTGGTAGATCCCGACCTCGAACGAGACGCGGGTCCGCGTGGAAGGCTTCTGGAAGATCATCCCGAGCGTGCGTCCCGGGAGGAGGTGGTGCTCTTCGCGCCGGGCCTGCCGTTCCTTGAGCTCGTCGGCGAGGTCGAGCGTCGAGAGGAGCTCCTCACCGCTCCAGTCGGCGACTCGTGTGAAATCGCGTCCCTTCAGGCTCTCGCCGACCGCAGCCATGCGGCCTCGGATGCTACTGGTTAGGTTCGCAACGACTCTTCGAGGCCGGCCTGGGCGAGCAGGTCGCGTAAGCGGTTCAGCCCGGTGAACATCCTGCTCTTGATCGTCCCGAGCGGCTGCCCGAGCCGTTCGGCGAGCTCGGTCTGCGTCAGCCCGCCGTAGTAGCCGAGCTCCAGTGCCTCACGCTGCTCCGGCGGCAGCCGCTTGAGGGCGTCCTGGACGGCGCGGCGCTGGAAGTCCAGGGTCGCGTCTTCCTCCACGGTCGTCTTGGCCGTCGGCTCGGGTGCGCTCTCGAGCGGCTCGCCGCGGCGGCGGTCCTCCCGCCGAACGAGGTCGACGGAGCGGCGGTGCACGAGCGTCAGGATCCAGGTGCTCGCCTTGGCGCGCTCCGCGAGGAAGCGGTCGGCGGAGCGCCAGATCCCGAGGAACGCCTCCTGCACCGCGTCCTGAGCCAGCGCTTCGTCGCGGAGGATCCTCAGAGCGAGGCCGTAGGCGACGCGCCCGAAGCGGTCGTACAGCTCGGCCAGCGCCTGCTCGTCGGAGCCGGCGACCAGCGAGAGCAGCGCTTCGTCGGAGACGTGCGCGAGCTCGCGCGACGACGCTGCCGGCGGCGGGGTCGTCATCAGCGCTGTCACGACACCGCCTCGCTCGCCGCGAGTGGCTTCTGCGTCGGATGCTCGACGCCCGCCGGCGGGCTCGAGCGTGACCGCGACGACCGAGCCGCGGGGGACCTGCCGGTCGACCTTGACCACCGTGGTGCCGTCCCCTGCGCGGAAGGTTCCCGCCGGGGTGGCCTTGTTGCCCTGGATCACCCAGGCCTCGTACGTCTTGCCCGACGGCGCCGGGGACAGGCGCAACGCGAGCGCCGCATCGCCGTTGGGCGCCACTGCGACGGCGCCCCGGTCGCCCATCGAGACCAGCCTGGCGCCGGGCTGCGAAAGCACGTTCGCGATCGGGTCGCTCTCGCTGCCACGGGTGGCCGTCCAGACGCCGAGACCGATCGCCACGGCCGCGGCGATGCCGGCGGCGGCAGCTAGCGGCGCAGTCCAGTTGCGCCGCCGGGCCGGGAGCGAGGCGACGTTCTCTCGCTCGACCCGCGCCTGGGCGAGGATTCGCTCCTTCAGCTCGGGCGGCGGCACCGGCCCGGCTGCGCCGTAGGCCATTCCGGACGCGCCTTCCCTCAAACGGGCCAGCTCCCGGCGGCACCGTTCGCAGACGGCGAGATGCTCCTCGAAGGTGCGCCCTTCGTCGTCGTCGAGCGCGTGGAGCGCGTAGGGCGCCACGAGCGAATGTGGGTCCGCTGCCATCTAGAAATAGTACGTCGCGGCTTCGAGGGCTCCGTGTGGCTCGAGCACCGTCAGCTCACCTTCGGGACGGCGTGCACGGTCATCGCGAGACCCGCGGCGAGGATGACGAGGGCGCTCGCGGCGGGGAGGAGACGGATCAACCGTCCCTCGAAGCTCAGGCGCCGAAAGACGCGGCGTGCGAGGACGGCAACGAGCCCGATGCCCGTGATGCTGAGGGCGAGCCCCGCGCTGAACGCGAGGATCAATACGAGGCCGAAGGCGACCCGGTGGAGCGAGATCGCCGCCAGCAGGACGACGAGCGCCGAGGGGCAGGGAAGGAGCCCTCCCGAGACGCCGACCGCCAGGAGGGAGCGGAAGGTCGGCCCGGCGTCGGCGCCTGCTCCCTGCGCCGGCGCGTGGTCGTGGTGATGGTGGTGATGATGATGGTCGTGTCCGTGGGTATGGGCGCGCCGGTGCCGCCAGCGGGCCCAGAAAACCGAGGCGCCGATCCCGACCACGAGCAGGCCCGAGACGAGGTTCAGCCACGGGTAGAGGCGATCGGGGACGACGAACTGGGAGAGCGCGAGCGTCACGAGACCGAGGGCGAAGACGCCGATCGTGTGCGTGATCGTGACGATCAGGCCGAGCAGCGCAGCATGCCGCGGAGTGCCGCGCTGCCCGACGAGATATGCGGTCACGATCGTCTTGCCGTGACCTGGGGAGAGAGCGTGAGCCGCGCCCCAGAAGAGCGCGGCGGCGAGCGAGGCCAGGATGACCAGGGCGCTGAGGTGCGAGCGGCCGACGAGCGACGCGAAGCCGGCGTCGGCGACCCGGTCCGGGGCCTCCAGGCTCTTGCCCGTCGAGAGGGACGGGACGACGTCCGGTCCCCCGCCTGGTTCGAGGGACGTCGTGATCGACGTCGTGTCGAGCGGGCTCTGCAGGAGGTTCTTCGGGTAGGCGCGGAGCTCGTCGCTCGTGCTGGGCGTGTCGGCGCCGACGACGATCTCCTTCCATCCGATCCGGTCCGTATAGTTGTTGTCGTGATAGGCAACAGAGACCCGCCCGTGGAGCACCGGCCCTGCGAGGACGACTTCCAGCCGTGTCGTGTGGAGGCCGCCGGCTCCGAGCGGATGCGCCAGCTCGCTCCGCACCGGGACCAGCTTCGCGCGCTGCCCGTCGACGACGAGGTGAGCGTTCCGCGCGATCCGCCTCGCGTAGGCGTGCACGTCGATGCGACCTGCCTGGAACGTCGGGATCTCGGCCATGTCCAGCACGTAGCGGACGTAGACGCGAGGCCCTGACGCTTCGATTCGGCTGAAGCGGTTGATCGTGAAATTGCCGAGCGGGTGCGCCGCAGCGAGCGCCGGGAGCGCGAGCGCTGCGCCTGCCACGGCGAGGAGCACGAGCCGCCTCAACGGAGAGCCTTCCTCGCGACGGGCGCCCACAAGATCGAGAAGTGCGGGTTGAGTGCCAGTGCCCGGCGCAGGAACGTGTCACCCACCGTTCGGTTGCCGAGGCAGCGCTCGATCATCCCGCGGTGGAAGAGCTTGAGCGCGTCGAGCGTGCCGAGGCGCAGTGCGCGCCGCGAGTAACGGGCGGCTTCGACGCAACGCCCGTTCCGGGCGAGCGCCCAGGCGAGCACGTCGTCGCCGTCGATGCTCGGGCGATCCACCCGGGCCAGGCGCGCCAACGAGAGCGCATGGTGCAAGCGGACGCCGTGGTCGACGTCGAAGAGCGCCGTCTCGAGGTCGGTCTTGACGCCGTTCGCCACGAGCAGCCGCTGGATCACGCCGATCAGTGCGTACTGCCTCTGTGCCCGGGCGCGCTGCCCGTGCGAGGCGTAGAGGTCGCCGAGCAACGCGACGAACTGCGGCAGCGGGATGGCGTCGATTGCCCGCGTCTCCAGCGCAATCGCGTGGGCGGTCCTTCCCCGCGCGGCTTCGACCTGCGCCAGGGCGTCGAACGCGTAGGCGTAGCCCGGGAAGGCGGCCAGCGCCATGCGGTACTGGTCGGCCGCCGGCGAGAGTTGGCCCATCGACCAGTAGAGCTTGCCGAGCTGGACGCGCGCCCAGGCCGTGGCTTCGGGCTGATTCGCCGCGGCCTCCACTGACAGCCGCATGGCTGAAATCGCGTCCTTTGGCCGTCCGAGCAGCTCGCGCGCGTACGAAACGCGCGCGTAGGCGGCCAGGCTCGGCTTCGACTGCGCCATCGTGTCGAAGGCGCGGAAGGCTTCGTCGTAGCGGCCGAGCTCGATCAGTGCGTCACCGATCACGCCGTAGGTGCGTGCCGTCCCGGGCGCGAGCCGAAGGGCACGCCGGCCGAGAGCCAGCGCTTCCCGGAAGCGGTGCCTGGAGAGCGCGAGCGACCCGAGGCCGCCGACGGCAACCGCGTCCTCGGGAGCAAGGCGCTCCGCCCGCCGCAGCGCGCGCTCCGAGCGGGGGTAGTAGGTCGGGTCGCCGGTCTCGCGAGCCCGTTGCTGGTACGCGAGGCCGAGCAGCGCCCACCCTTGTCCGTCGCGCGAGTTCTCGCGCAGCCGCTGCTGCAGCTGCGAGATGAGCCCGGCAGTGTCGCCGACCGCCAGGCCGACGTCCGGACGGGCTCGCGCCGCCCCTGCCGGCGAGGCAGCCTGGGCGGTGGGAGAGTGCGAGCCTCGGAGCGCGCCCCCGAGCAGGGTGACGGTGGCGGCGAGCGCCGCCACCGTCACCAGCACGATCAGCCGCGATCGCTTCACGGGTTCTGGTGCACCCGGTTGCGGCCGTCCCACGGAGATGCCTCGAACGGGAACATGTTCGGAAGCACCTTGTCGTTGGCACTGACGTTGTCACCCGCGCCTGCGAAGGCCGGGCCTCCCACGACCTGGATGGCCGTGTCGGTCACGTCATCCGAGGGCTTGCGGCCGTTCGGCCACGAAGCGCCCGGGGCCGAGTTGAGATCGAGCCGCAGCAGCTCGGAGAACCGCTTGTCGTTCGGGCCGTACTTGAGCAGGGCGTTCTCGAGGTCGTGCCGGGGGGTGCTGGGCACCGTTGCTCCGAACACGATCGAGAGCGCCAGGGCGAACCGTGGGTTCTCGTAGTAGTCGAGGAACCTGTTCTCCTGCTCAGGCTCGAGCGAGTTCCAGCGATCCTTGTCCTTCGTGCCGATGATCAGCTCGTTGACGAGCGGGTTGGCGAGCCGCTGTACCTGCACGAACTGCGACGAGTGCCGGTGGCCGTGCCAGGAACCGGTGCCGCCGCGCACGGTGACGCGGGGCCGGCTCGTCGACGCGTAGGCACCGAGCTTCGAGTACGCGGTCAGGCCCGGAGCCCGGTGATCCTTGGTCAGCAGGCTGGCCGGAACCTGGAGCGCAATCGTGTTGACGTTGAACCCGGAGAGCATGTCCGTCCCCGGTGAGCGCAGGTTGAGCGTGTCGAACGCAGCGCCCAGGTCGATGAAGAACGGGTCGTCGCGCTGACCTGCGAAGACCTTGATCCCGCCGCCGAGGTCGTACATGCCCTGGGCGGCTAGGGCGTCGTAGTTCGGCATCGTGCGCGGGCCGACGTCGGACGGCACCACGATCTTGTCCGACATGGGCGAGACCAGCGTGCGCTTGCCGTTCTTGATCATCGTGATCGTGTAGTGCTGGCGCATTCCCAGCCCCTCGGACCCGGGACCGTTGAGCGCGGTGATCGGCGGAAGCGCGACGTACGAAAGCGGTAGGCCGGCGTCCTTCACGATCCCACGGAGCTCGTTGGTGAACCGGAACTCGAACTCGATGTCGTCCGCCTTCCCGTCAGTGTTGTTGTCGACGTGGAAGGTGTAGGCGACGCTCGGATCGAAGTTGTAGTAATTGGGCCCGGCGCTGGGCTCCTCGCCCGGGATCACGTCCATGATCAGGTCGACCTTGTCGGCCTGGCCAGGTTCGGTGCTGCGGAACATGAAGAAGTCCGTGATGTCCGCCGGCGGGTCATTCGCGATCAGCGGAGCCTCGCGGTGGCTCGCCGCATCGGCGGGCGACGGGCCCGGCCCGAGGCGGAGCATGAGCAGCGCGAGCGCCGCGCTGAGCAACACCAACGCGATCACCCCGATCCTCCGCCTCCCTAGGACAGCCGTCATGGCTGCCTCCTTTCCTCCCTCTCGGGTAGCTCGTTTGACGCGCCTGATTCGCGCGCGGGCGGGGTTCGGTTCGCCTAGGGCTTGATGCGGGTGCCGGCGCTGCCGGCCAGCGCCTGGGCAAGCGCGGCCGGAGACGTGATCAGCGCCTCGCAACCCGTGGCGCGGGCGAAGTCCACGCCCGCCTCCACCTTGGGCCTGATCGAGCCCGCGGCGAGGTCGGGAAGGAGAGCCTCCGCGTCCGCGGCGCTCAGCTCGCGCAGCTCCTCCTGCGATTCCGTGCCGAAGTTCGCGTAGACCGCGGGCACCTCGGTGAGGATCACGAGCCGATCGGCCTCGAGGTCGCGTGCCAGCAGCGCCGAGGCGCGGTCCTTGTCGATCACGGCGTCCACGCCTGCGAGGCGGGTGCCCGTCCGCGTAGCGGGGATTCCGCCTCCGCCGCAGGCGATGACGATCGCGCCCGAGTCGAGCAGCGCCCGGATGGCTCCGAGCTCCACGACCTCGAGCGGCCTCGGGGAGGGCACGACCCGCCTCCAGCCGCGGCCGGCGTCGTGGACGATCTGCCAACCACGATCACGCTCGAGCTCGCGGGCCCGCTCCTCCGCGTAGAAGGGCCCGACCGGCTTGGTGGGCTCCCGGAAAGCCGGGTCGTCCTCCGCGACGAGCACGTGCGTCAGTAGACACGCGACCGGCCTGTGCGCCACCGGCTGAAGCTCGCTCTCGATCAGGGCGCCGATCTCGGCCTGTGTCTGCGCCACCGCGAGGTAGAGCGGCAGCGGCGGTGCCTCGTCGGCTGCGCGCTCGTGGCGGAGGAGCTCGTTGCCGACCTGCGGCCCGTTCCCGTGGGTGATCACGAGCCGGCGCTCGTCCAGCAGCGGCCGGAGCGCCGCGCAAGCCTCGTGCAGGTTCGCGCGCTGCTCGGCGGCGGTGCCGCGCTCGCCGGGCCGCATGAGCGCGTTCCCGCCGAGGGCGACGACCGCGGTCACAGCGACGTCGCTTCCGATGTCGCTTTCAGGCCGAGCCGGCTTTGCCGGCTCGGCCGTCTGCGCCGCTGACCGGGTGCGCGCGAATCTCCCACTGCGGTCATAAACCACGTCGCTTGCGGGCCGAGCCGGCTCGGCCGTCTGCGCCGCTGACCGGGTGCGCCCGAATCGACGCTTGCGCTCAAACCAGCGCTTTGGCGCCGATCAAGCCGTGCTCTGCCAGTACGTCGGCGAGCGTAGGCTCGCCGATCTCTTGCAGTCGGTACGTAATGCGAAGCGCGGGCACGTCGAAGTCGATCAGCTTGCGCAGGTCGATCGGCGTCCCGATCAGCACGAGGTCCGCCTTGCAGGCCTCGATCGTGGCCTTGAGATCGTCCATCTGCTGTCGGTCGTAGCCCATCGCCGGGAGAAGGGTGCCGACGTTCGGGTAGTCCTCGAAGGTCTGCGCGATTGACCCGACCGCGCAGCCGCGCGGATCGACGAGCTCGGCCGCCCCGTTGGCCTTGGCCGCGAGCACCGCTGCGCCGTACGTCATCTCGCCGTGGGTCAGGGTCGGCCCGTCCTCGATCGCGAGGACGCGCTTGCCGGCGATCTGCTCGGCGTCGCCCTCGACGTGGAACGGCGAAGCGGCGAGCACGATGCGCGCACCCGGGTTATGCGTCCGGATCGAATCGAGCACGGCGTCGATGCCCTCCTGGGGCGCGCTGTCGACCTTGTTGACGACGCAGACGTCGGCCATGCGCAGGTTCGTCTCGCCCGGGTGGTAGCGGAGCTCGTGACCGGCGCGATGAGGGTCGACGACCACGACGTGGACGTTGGGCTTCACGAACGGCGTGTCGTTGTTGCCGCCGTCCCAGAGGATCACGTCGGCCTCCTGCTCGGCCCGGTCGAGAATCGCGGCGTAGTCGATCCCGGCGAAGACGAGGTTGCCCTCGGCCAGGTGGGGCTCGTACTCCTCACGCTCCTCGATCGTGGCGTCGGCCGCGTCCAGGTCCTCGTAGTGCTCGAACCGCTGCACCGCCTGCTTCGTCAGATCGCCGTAGGGCATCGGGTGGCGAAGGACGGCGACGCGCTTGCCGGATTCGCGCAGCAGCGCCGCGATGTGGCGCGTGGTCTGGCTCTTCCCGGAGCCGGTGCGGACGGCGCACACCGCGACGGCCGGCTTGGTCGAGGTCAGCATCGTGTCGGCCGGCGAGATCAGCCGGAACGAGGCGCCGGCCGCGAGCGCCCGCGAGCCGATGTGCATGACGTGCTCGTGCGTGACGTCGGAGTAGGCGAAGACGACCTCGTCTACCTCGTTCTCCCGGATCAGGTCCTCGAGCTCGCTCTCCGGGCAGATCGGGATTCCCTCCGGATACAGCGCGCCGGCCAGCACGGCCGGGTAGACGCGCCCGTCGATGTTGGGGATCTGCGTCGCCGTGAAGGCGACCACCTCGTACTCGTCGCGGCCCCGGTAGACGAGGTTGAAGTTGTGGAAGTCGCGGCCGGCCGCGCCCGCGATCAGCACCCGTGTCCTGGTCATGAATAAAGCTTATGCACCTACACAGGACGGTGCGAGTCCAGGATTGGGCTAGGAGAGCGTCTCCCGGATCCGGTCGTCGACAGAGGCCATCTCCAGCTCGGCGCCGGAAACGTCCTTCAGCAGCTCGTCCGCGGTCGGCTTCTGGCCCTCCGCCCAGAGCTCGCGCAGGAGCGAGCCGGCCTCTCGCGAGGTGAACCACTCGTGCCCGAAACGCTCGCGCAGGTTGTCGCGCAGTTGTGTCTCGAACGCCCACGAGCGTAGGTACGAGGAGACGTAGAAGGAGGCGTCCATGTCGACGAGGTAGTTCGCCGGGCTCGGCTCGATCTTGGTCGCGTTGCCGAGGAGCTCGACGTAGCGCTTCGGCATGCCGGCGAGGTCGCTGCTCTCATGGAACTCGAGCTCGTAGAGCAGCTTGGCGGAGTACCGCCGGACGAAGAAGAGCAGCCAGAGCATTCCCTCCGCCGCGTACTGGTCCGGCCGCGGGAAGTCGAGCTTGCGCGAGAGCCACGCCGGCTCGTCGGTCAGATGCTGGAGCAGCATGGCCCAGCCCTCGGTGACGGCGACGTCGCCGAGCCGCTTCTCCTCCATCGCCAGGTCCGAGGAGGTGTTCGCGTAGTGCTCCGTGTGCCCCGCCTCGTGGAAGAACGCCCGCCAGTCGTCGGCGCCGCCGATCGGCTGGATCACGAGCATCACCTTGTCCGGGATCTCGATCGGCGAGCAGAAGGCCCGGGGCGACTTCTGCGGGCGCTGCTCGATGTCCAGATGGACGTTGGTCTGCCGGTCGAGGTCGATCCCGAGGTCGGCCAGCGTCGCTCTGAGCGCGGGCACCATCTTGTCGCCCGGGAAGCCCTCGTCCCACTGCGGCGAGCGGATCAGGCGCTGGAGATCCCAGCGTTGCGTCTCGTCCAGAGAGAGCCCGAGCAGCTCGCGGGTCGCCTTGTCGAAGGTGTCCTCGTACAGCTTCTCGGTCGAGTCGAGGAAGGCCTGGCACTGGGCGGCAAGGTCTCGGAGCTTCATGCCGAAGCGCTCGTAGAGCTCGACGTAGGTCGCGGCGCCGAGCTCCGGCAATGCGGCTCGCACGGTCTCGAGGCTCTCCATGTGGACCGGGTTCAGATGCTCCTCGGTGGCCTCCCACATCGCCCGGTCGAGCCGCTCGCGGCGGCCGCGGTCGCTCTCGTTCGCGATCGTGGGCCGGAGCATCCGGAACGGGAGGGTGTCGCCGTCGACCGTCACCTCGAGATCGGCTTCGAGCGCCGCCAGGTTCTCCGCATCCTCGCGCGTGAGCTTGCCGAGGTAACCCTCGCAGCCGAACTGCCAGAGCTCTCGGACCCGGCGGTCACCGTCGACCGAGGCGCCGATCTCCTGCACGCGGTCGAGCTCGGTCAGCACCGCGTGGCGGTCGTAGATGTCCTCGAGCTCGAGCCGGTCCTTGAGCCCCGCGTAGTGGAGGTAGTACTCCTCGTCGAGCTCGGCGATGAAGCGATCGGCCTCGTCTCGGTACGCGTCGAGCTCGACGGGCGATGTCGGCGTCTCGCTCGGCACAGCCCGTAGGATACCCCGGTGCGAGAGATCAGCCTTCGGACTGAGCGGCGCACGCAGCTGCTCGACATCACGACGCAGATAGAGGCCGCGCTCAACGGGGTCGACGGGGCCGCCGCCGCGCTCGTCTACGTGCCGCACACCACCGCCGGGGTGACCATCAACGAGGACATCGACCCTGCTCTCGCGGACGACATCGAGTCGGCGATGGAGCGGATCGTCGAGGACGGCTGGGGCTGGAAGCACGACGACGACGACGGCCCGAATGCGCCCTCGCACATGCGTGCATCCCTTATGAGCCCTGAGGTACTCGTTCCGCTCCAGCAGGGCAAGCTTGCACTCGGTCGTTACCAGGGGATCTTTTTCTGCGAGTTCGACGGGCCTCGGGAGCGCAAGGTCTACGTGACGACCCTGCGCTGAACCGAACGGCAACCTGAGCTTCATCTGAACTCAAGAATCCGGGCGTAAGTTTCGGCCCGTGCGACGACGGCTGCTGCTGATGGCGCTCACGGTGGCCGTCGCCGCCCTCGTGGGCTGGCTGCCGTTCCGCGCCGGTCACCCGCACGCTCACGCCGCCTCGCTGGTCGGGATCCACAAGATCCGGCACGTGATCGTCGTCATGCAGGAGAACCGGTCCTTCGACTCCTACTTCGGCACGTTTCCAGGGGCGGACGGGCTTCCGCGGAGCAACGGCAAGTTCACCGTCTGCGTGCGCGACCCGAGGACCGGGGTCTGCCAGCGCCCCTACCACGACCACCTCGACCGGAACACAGGTGGCCCGCACGAGCATTTCGACGCGATCCGCGACATCGACGGCGGCAAGATGGACGGCTTCCTCCGCCAGGCGCGGCGCGGGCTCGCACCGGCCTGCCTGTCCAGCTCGGACGCGCCACTCTGCTCGTTCGGGGCGCTGCACCCCGACGTGATGGGCTACCACGACGCGCGCGAGATCCCCAACTACTGGACGTACGCGCGCCGGTACGTGCTCCAGGACCACATGTTCCAGCCGGACACGTCGTGGAGCCTGCCCGCTCACCTGTTCATGGTCTCGGAGTGGTCGGCCCGGTGCCACAGGCGCGGTGATCCGATGAGCTGCGTCAACGCCGTCGAGAATCCCCTCGCCCCGCCGCACACGCCTCAGAACCCGACGGGCCGCAAGCCGGACTACGCCTGGACCGATCTCACCTATCTGCTGCACCGGCGCCGGGTCTCGTGGCGCTACTACGTCTTCGCCGGGGCGCAGCCGGACTGCGACGACGACGCGGCCGCATGCCGGCCCGTGCGGCAGAGCGCGAAGACGCCTGGCATCTGGAACCCGCTGCCGTGGTTCGACACCGTGCGCCGCGACCACGAGCTGCGGAACGTCAAGCCGATCAAGAAGTTCTTCGCGGCCGCGCGCCACAACGCGTTGCCGGCCGTCTCGTGGGTGATTCCGAACAACCACGTCAGCGAGCATCCGCCCAACCGGGTCAGCGTCGGCCAGACGTACGTGACGAGCATCGTCAACGCGGTCATGCGCAGCCGCGACTGGAGCTCGACCGCGATCTTCCTCGCCTGGGACGACTGGGGCGGCTTCTACGACCACGTGGCGCCGCCGCAGGTCGATGTGAACGGCTACGGGCTCCGGGTTCCGGGCCTCGTGATCTCGCCGTACGCCAAGCGTGGGTTCGTCGACCACCAGGTGCTGAGCTTCGACGCCTACGCAAAGTTCATCGAGGACGACTTCCTCCGCTCGGCGCGGCTCGACCCGAAGACGGACGGCCGCGCCGACCCGAGGCCGACGGTGCGCGAGAACGTCTCCCAGCTGGGGAACCTCGCCTCCGACTTCAACTTCGACCAGCGGCCTCGGCCGCCGCTCTTCCTGCCGCTGCACCCGCGCTTCTCCTAACCTGGCCGGGTGGCCGCGCCCGTCTCGAAGGACCAGGAGCTGGAGCTCTCGATCGACTCGCTCGCCTACGGCGGGAACGGCGTCGCGCGGCTGAACGGGTTCGTCCTCTTCGTACGGCGCGGGCTGCCCGGAGATGTCGTCCGCGCGCGCGTGACGAAGGTCAAGCGCAACCATGCGGAGGCGCTCGTGGTCGACGTGGTCGAGCCGAGCCCGCTCCGGGTCGAGGCGCCGTGCGCTCACTATCCGGCGTGCGGCGGCTGCCGGTTCCAGGATCTCGCCTACGAAGCGCAGGTCGGGGCGAAGGAGGAGCAGGTCGCGGACGCGTTGCGCCGGATCGGCGGGATCCCGGAGCCGCCGCTGGAGCCGATCATGCCGGCGGCGCAGGTCTTCCACTACCGCAACAAGCTCGAGTACTCGTTCACGGGCACGGCCGCGGGGCCGGGGCTGGGCTTTCACCGGGCGGGCCGCTGGGACGAGGTACTCGAGATCGACCGCTGCTGGCTGACCACCGATCTCGGCAATGCGGTTCGTGACGCCGTGCGCGAGTGGGCGCGGGCCGAGGGGCTCGAGGCATACGACCAGGCCGACCACGGCGGCTACCTGCGCCATCTCGTCCTGCGCGAGGGCCGCAACACGGGGCAGCTGCTCGTGCAGCTGGTGACCGCGGAGGGAGAGCGTTTCGACCGCGACGAGCTGGTCGAGGTGCTACGGCGCTTTCCGGAGGTGCGCTCGATCCACTGGTCGGTGAACGACACGCCGGCCGAGGTGACGAACCTGCCGACCACGCTGCTCTGGGGCGAAGAGGCGATCGAGGAGGAGCTCTGCGGGCTCCGCTTCCGTGTGCGTCCGAACGCCTTCTTGCAGACGAACACGGCGATGGCGGAGCGCCTGTACGAGATCGCGGGTGAGTACGCGGCGCTGACCGGCAACGAGACGGTGTACGACCTCTACTGCGGAATCGGGACGATCGGGCTGACGCTCGCGTCGAAGGCGCTCACGGTGTGGGGAGTGGAGGTTGCCGAGGAGTCGGTCGCCTGCGCGCTCGAGAACGCCGACCTGAACGGGATCTCGAACGCGGCCTTCTTCGCCGGCGAGGTCGGTGCTTCGCTGGAGGAGCTGCGGGAGCGGGCGGGGCCGCCCGATGTGGCGGTGGTCGATCCTCCACGGGCGGGGTTGTCCAACAAGGCGCTGCGGCGGCTCGGGCGCCTCGAGGCGTCACGGATCGTCTACGTCTCGTGCAACCCGACCACGCTGGCCGGCAACGTCAAGGAGCTCGCGCAGGAATGGGGCTACGAGCTCGAGCGGATACGGCCGGTCGACATGTTCCCGCACACACCGCATGTCGAGGCGGTCGCCCTGCTCACCCGCAGCTGACCGACGGCCCTGTCCCGGGGTCTGACCCCGGGACATGTCCTTGCGCCCGGTTTCTTTGCATGCATTCAGCGTGCTCTATTTCGGGACGAGCAGGGATTTCGGCCCGAAACTGCACCTTTCGGACACGACTGGGGGTCTGACCCCGGGTCGTGGCTCGAACGGTCACGCCTGGGTCGGGGCCTTTCGTCGCCGGACGGCTCGCCACAGGAGGTCGGCGTTCGGGAGGATGAACCCCAGGGAGAGCAGCGGGAGCGCCGGCAGGCCGTCCACGTCCCACGCGGTGGCGAGCGCCATCGTCGCGCCGAGGGATGCGGTGAGGCAGATCCAGGTCCATCCCTGGCGTAGCCCGAAGCGGGCGCTCGCGCCGAGGTAGAGCGCAAAGAAGAGCAGGTCGGGCATCCCGAGCTTGGCGCCGCCCGCCTGGCCGGGGACGGGGAACGTGAACGAGAGGGCGTCGAACACCTCGGGCTTCTGAGTCACGATCGTCTTGGTCGGCCCGCGCCACACGGAGTAGGAGTCCACCCACGGGACGATCACGGCCACGAGGACGACCCAGCTCAGCTCCTCGAAGAAGTGCAGGAAGCACCAGCCGATCGCCGTCATCGCGGCGAGCTTCGCGAAGTTCGCGACCGGCCCCGCTCCCGCAGCCTGGAGCACGACCGCCAGCGCGACGAACACGAGCGCCGCCACGAAGAGCCACAGCGTGGGAGTCCGCCAGAGCGGCAGCGCGAGGTAGACGAGCCCGAAGACCGCCGGGATCAGGACGAAGCAGAGCCACGCGATATCCCACCAGAGCGAAGGCGCGAACCACCACTCGTGCGTCCCGTAGTAGATGCCGACCGCGACGGCGAGCGCGACGAACGCCGCCGCCCGCGGCGTCAGTAGGGCGGAAGCTCGGCCCACCAGGGGCCCAGCGTCTTGAACGCGTTCCAAAACGTCGTCTTGGCAGGTTGCTCGTCGAGAGACTCGTCGATGTCCGGCACGTGGAGCGCCTGGATCGTAGGCGTGAACCGCTGCAGCTCGCCGAGTGTCGGCTCCAACGGGTCGGCGAGCGGGAACTCGAGCTCGTTCAGGAAGGCGAGCGCCGGCTCGCCCATCACGACGACGAGCTTCGGCTGGACGATGTGCAGCTCCCGCGCGAGCCAGGGGCGCGCCTCCTCGGCGTCCCCGCCTGCGAACTTGAGTGCATTCGTGCCGTAGATCGCCATCGGGTCGACATGCAGGCGCTGCAGGGATTTCAGCACGGCCTGCCCCGAACGGCCGTAGAAGGCGACCCCCTCCTGCACCTCTGCAGGCTGCGGTTCGTGCTTGAGCAGGAAGACGTCCGCGAGAGGGTGGCCGGATCCCAACACGGGCACGCGGCCCTCGCCGGCGGCGCGGCCGATCTCGTCCCCGAGCTCGTTGATCTCGGAGATCGCCTTTTGCAGGTACTTCTCGAAGATTTCGTCAGTGGTCGAAGGCATGGCTCAGCTCGGGCGCGGCTGGTGCGGGGCTGGACCCTGTTCTCGCCTAGCGCACTCTTTCCTTGGCTTGCGCCGCCCACTTGAGCGACTGCAGGTAGAGCAGCGAGCGCGGGCGCCGCAGCACCTGGGCGCTGCGCAGGCTGACGAGGAACTCGTCCGGCCCCGTGAAGGCGCGCATCCGCACCGCGCCGGTGCCGACGCCCTGGAGGACATGCGCATCGGAGCCGGCCCCCATCGTGAGGTCGTACTTGCGCGCGAACCGGAGCGCCTCGTCGTTGTAGGCCTCGAAGAGCAGGCGCGCGTTGTAGACCTCGAGCACGTCCACCTCGGCGAGGTGCCGGTGCAGGGTCGCCGGCTCCGGGATCGCGTGCAGCCGGTCGAACGGGTGGGGGAGATAGACGATCCCGCCCTGCGAGCGGATCGCGTCCACGGTCTCGCCGAACGAGAGCCCGCGGGGAATCTCCTCCGAGAGGAAGAGGCCGATCACCTCGCCCTGGTCGGCCGTCTTCACCTCCTCGCCCGGGATCACCACGAGTTCGCGGCCGCGGGCGAGGTCGATCGCCTCGAGCGCGCCGCCGAAGACGTTGTGGTCGGTGACCGCGATCGCTCCGAGGCCCTGCGCCTCGGCATGGTCGAGAAGATCCTCGACGGGGATCTGGCAGTCGTGCGACCAGGACGTGTGCAGGTGCAGGTCGGCGACGACCCATTCGCGGTCGGAGAGGGGCTCGGCCCCGCGTCCTCGGCGCCTTCCGGCCAGACCCCGGTAGACCTCCTCCAGTTGGCGCGCCACCGCCGCGAAGCTCTGGCCTTCCGCCCCGACGCGCTCCCTCCGGCCGACGCGGTCCCGGTAGGCGTCGTCCTCCGCCAGGCGCATCACCTCGGCGGCCGCGAGCTCCGGCTGCTCGCGGACGCCCGGCGGTGAGGCGATCGCGGTCCCGGCGGCACCTGCCTCGAGGCGCACGCGGTCGAGCCCCTCGAACGCCGGGACGAAGATCGCGGCACCGTTGAGGAGCGACGAGCGCGCAGGCCCGTCCCGGAGTGTCCGCACGTAGGCCCGCCCCCTCAGCGAGCGCGAGATCGTCGGACGCCCGGCGAGCGGCTTCGTCCGGAGCAGGACGAGCTCCCACCCAGGCAGCTCCCGCAACGCGCGGGCGACGGCGCGGTGCAGCGCCCGCTCCCCCGGCCGCCATTCGAGCACGACCACCGGCGACTTCTCGGCCGGACGGAAGAGCTCGGGGTCCACCCCCGCCGAGAGCACGCGGTAGTCGCCCGGGAGGCGTGCGGCCGCGGCCTCGGCGGTCGCCTCGGACGTCGCCACGAGTGCGTCGATCCGGCCGAGGAGCCGCTCGCGCTGGGCACGGCCCGGCGGGTAGCCGAGCCGCTCCGGCGAGAGGAAGGTCGCGACCGCCATCGCGTGCGAGTCGCGCAGGGCCAGGTACGAGAGGCTCGGCAAGCCGGGCTCGAATCCGTGCACGACGTCGTAGCCGCCACGGGCGAGGGCGAGCGAGAGGTTCGCGCGCACGCCCACGGGCACCCCGATGCGGCTCCTGCGTGAGACCGGCATCGCCGGGCCGAGCGCGATCACCTCTGCGTCCCCGCCGTCGAGCAGCGCCCGCCTGCCGGCGATCAGGTCGGCAGCGCGCGTCGAGGGCGCAAGCACGGTGACCGAGTGGCCGAGGGCGCGGAGTTCCCCCGCGATCCCCGCCACGTGTTCGTTCACGTCATGGGGCCGCGACCAGGCGAACGGCGTGACCAGACAGACGCGCAGGCCCATCCACGCGAGTCTAGCCCCGCGCGAGCGTCAGGCTTTGGTCTTCGCGGCGCGCTTCACGGTCTTGCGCGCGTGCTTGCGGATGAACTCCTCGGTCAGGTCTCGCGCCTCGTCGTCCGGGTGCTGGACCGGCGGCGACTTCATCAGGTAGGAGCTCGGCGCTGCGAGCGTTCCCGAGACGCCGTTGTTGATGGCCAGCTTCGCGAGCCGCACGGCGTCGATCACGACGCCGGCCGAGTTGGGGGAGTCCCAGACCTCGATCTTCAGCTCCGCGTTCAACGGAACGTCGCCGAAGGACGTCCCCTCGAGCCGGATGTACGCCCACTTGCGATCCTCGAGCCACGGTACGTGGTCGGACGGGCCGACGTGGATGTTCTTCTCCTCGAGCTCGTACGGGAGGGTCGACTTGATCGCGTACGTCTTCGAGATCTTCTTCGACTCGAGCCGCTCTCTCTCCAGCATGTTGAGGAAGTCCGAGTTGCCCCCGAAGTTCAGCTGGAACGTGCGGTCGACCCGCACGCCGCGGTCGCGGAAGATCCCCATCAGGACGCGGTGGGTGATCGTCGCGCCGACCTGCGACTTGATGTCGTCGCCGATGATCGGGACGCCGGCCTGCTTGAACCGCTTGTCCCAGTAGCTCTCCTTGGCGATGAAGACCGGCATGCAGTTCACCATCGCGCAGCCCGCGGCCAGAACCTGCTCCGTGTACCACTTCGTCGCCTCCTCCGAGCCGACCGGGAGGTAGTTCACGACGACGTCGGTGCCGGTCTCCTTGAGGATCCCGACAACGTCGGCGGTCTCGCCTGGCGCCTTGGTCACGATCTCGGAGAGGTACTTGCCGAGCCCGTCGTGGGTCATGCCGCGCTCGACGGTGACGCCGCTCTTGGGCACGTCCGAGAACTTGATCGTGTTGTTCGGGTGCGCCCAGATCGCCTCCGACAGATCCTTTCCGACCTTGTCGGTGGTGACGTCGAAGGCCGCGGTGAACTCGACGTCGCGAACGTGGTAGCCCCCGAGGTCGACGTGCATCAGGCCCGGCACGAAGTCGTCCGTCGCCGCGTCCTTGTAGTACTCGACGCCCTGCACGAGCGAGCTCGCACAGTTGCCGACGCCGATCAGCGCCACGCGGACCTTGTCGTCGCTGCGCAGGGCCTTGCCGTTCGTCGAAGCCATCAGTTCCTCCTGAGTTCTCTGCGGACATGCAGGATTCGTTGTAGGACGGTGAGCCAGGCGGTGGCGGCGAGGAAGTAGATCGCCCACTGCAGCCCGCCCCAGGGGGCGAAGACCAGCCCGGCGGTGATCACGACGACTCGCTCGGCGCGGCTGCCGAAGCCCACGTCCCCGCGCAGGCCGAGCAGCTCCGCCTTGGCGCGTGCGTAGGAGACGAGGAAGGAGCCGCCGATCGCGGCGATCGCGAAGGCGAGCGCGACCTCGTTGCCGTGTCGCGAGAAGACGAGCGCGACCGAGGTCAGCACGAAGCCCTCGCTGACGCGGTCGGAGATCGAGTCGAGGAATGCGCCGAAGGGAGTGGCCTTGCCGCCGAAGCGGGCCAGCGCGCCGTCCAGGATGTCGAGGATCGACCCGACGACGAACAGCGCCGCGGCGCTCCAGTAGATGAGCCACTGGTTGTGGTCGCCGAACCAGATCAGCACGGCGGCGACGGCGCACAGGGTGACACCGGCCGCGGTGAGCGCGTTCGGGGTCACGCGCGTGCGCGCGAGCCCCCCGATCCAGCGCGAGGCCAGGCGGCGGGTGCCGTCCGTGTAGCCCTGCTTCACCCAGGCGAGCGTGGCTGTGCGAGTCACGCGGCCCACGCTAGCACCCTCCCTGGGCGCGAACCTCTGCACCGTCGGCGGGCGGCGGCTCTGCGCCGCTAAGCGGTTGCTTCGGTCGCCCTACGGCGGCGGAACGGGTTGCGATAGACCAGGAGGAGCGCGGTCAGGGCGACGACCACGCCGGCGACGACGTCGAGCCAGAAGTGGTTCCCGGTCGCCATCACGCTGAACCAGACCCAGGCGGGCCAGAGGAGCCAGATCGTCTTCGCCCACCAGGCTCGGCAGACCGAGAAGAGCACGACGCCGACGATCAGCGCGTCTGCCGCGTGCAGGCTCGGCATCGCTGCGTAAGGGTTGGCCGCGAACTCGATGAGGCCGCTGCCGTGGTTGAGCTGGCCGAAGCTCGCGAGCGTGTCGTCGAAGCCTAGGTCCGGGAACATCCGCGGCGGGGCCGTCGGCAGTAGGACATAACCGACGAGGCCGATCACGTTCGCGAGCAGGATCGTGTTGCGGAACCGCGTGAAGGCTTCGTTCCGCCGGAGATAGACCCAGAGGAGCACGAGGCCCAGCACGGTGAACTCCGAGTTCCAGTACGTCCACGAGGCGAGCGTCGCGAGCACCTCCGACCCGTCGACGAGCCGCTGTAGCGTCAACTCGAAGAGCGCGTTCGCGTGGCGCTCGATCCCGATCACGTGCAAGCCGTTGTCGAACGCGCGCGGCGGATCCCGGTCGGCGACCCCGCGGGCGATCTGGTACGCCGCCAGGAATCCGAACCAGATGGCGAGCTGCCGCCCGAAGTCTGCCCACCCGCGCGGCAAGACTCGGCGACCTGCTGAGACTAAGACACTCACGAGGAACGGTGAATTTTAACTGCCATGTCTGTCGTGCTTCACTCCAACAGATGAAACGCCTGCTGGCGCTGAGTATTTCCGCGCTTGCGCTGCTTGTAACCGGATGCGGAGGCGGATCGAGTGACGGTCGATCTGCCCGTCCGCCTCACGCGACGCCGCCGTTGCCGACCGCCCAGGAGGTGACGTGGTTTCGCACGATGGCGGCGTTCGCGAACACCGTCGGCGCGCTCTCGGAGCAGGCGGCCGGCCCTGGAGGCGGCAAGGCCAAGGCGGCGATCCGGGCGTGCGCGCCGATCTTCCGGTCCGCGGTCGGGCCCGCGCCGACAAGGCGCCAGCGCGTCGCCGCCCGGTCGATCCTTGACGCGTGCGGCGACTATCGCCGGGGAGACCTTGCCGGTGGCGACCGTCGCCTGGACGCCTCCGCCGCTCACATCTTCCTGCGCAGCGACGGGCGCACGCTGCCCCGCCGTGGCGGCGTTACCAGCGCGAGCCGCCTGGAGCCGCGCTTCTCCCGCGTGGCGGCCGCACTGAGCGGCGTGCCCGGCACCGTGGTGCGCTGCTGGTCGCTGCCGGACTGGGTGGCGCTGATCGCCGAGCGGGGGGCTTACACGGGCGGCGCGGTCGACCTCCGCGCCGACGGCTTCGTCTCGGAGACCACGCGCGTGAACCTCGCCCCACGTATGTGCGATCGCCTCGTCAGCTTCGCCTACGAGGGCGTTCGGCCGGCAAGCGGGAAGGCGAAGCTCCAGCTCGCGAACACCATCCTGACGCTCGGGCACGAGACGGTGCACGTGGCGCCGGGCGGCAGCGAAGCGGTCGCGACCTGTTACGGCCTCCAGCGGATGCGCAAGGCCTCGGTGCTGCTGGGCGCCCCGCGGGCCTACGCCGTCAGCCTCGCGGAGCTGGCCTGGACCGGGTTGTATCCCTACGGGCTAGTGAAGTACCACTCGCGCGAGTGCCGGCCAGGCGGGAAGCTCGACCTGGACCCGGGCAGCCCGGCCTGGCCGTAGTAAAGAGGGTTCAGCCGCCGATCTGGCTCATCGACCGCGAAGCTCGCACGAACCCGGGGTCGTTGATCTTGTGCTTCAGCTCCTTGTGGCGGACGGCGAAGCGCAGCAGGCGCTCGATCTCCGCGTCGGAGGCGCCGTCTCGCAACGGCGTCTTGAGGTCCCACTCACGCCGGGAGAAGAGGCAGGTTCGGAGCTGGCCGTCGGCGGTCAGGCGAAGGCGGTCGCAGGTGGAGCAGAAGGGCTCGGAGACCGGGTTGACGAAGCCGATCTCGCCTGCGCCGTCGGCGAAGCGGTAGCGGCGGGCGGTCGAGGACGGCTTGGCGGGGATCTCCTCGAGCGGCCAGCGCTCCTCGATCAGCGCGCGGATCTCATCGCCGGTGAGCACGTCGTCGCCCCGCCAGGACTCGTCCGCGTCCAGGGGCATGAACTCGATGAAGCGAACGACGTACGGCTTGCGTCGCGCGAGCTCCGCCAGTGCCGGAACCTCCTCCTCGGTGAACCCGCGCATCGCGACGCAGTTGACCTTGATCGGCCGCAGCTCCGGATAGCGCTCGGCCTCCTCGAGCCCCGCGAGCACGCGGTCGAGCGCGTCCCGGCGCGTGATCTCGGAGAAGCGGACGTGGGAGAGCGAGTCGAGCGAGACGTTCAGGCGGCCGAGGCCCGCCTCGACGAGCGGCCCGGCCAGACGGTCGAGCAAAACGCCGTTGGTCGTCAGCGAGAGGTCGGTCACGCCCGGGATCTCGGCCAGCTGCCTCACGAGCACCGGGAGCTCGCGGCGCACGAGCGGCTCGCCGCCGGTCAGCCGAACTTCCTCGACGCCCATCGCCGCGAGGATCCACACCAGGCGCGTGATCTCCTCGTAGGTCAGCAGCTCCTCGCGCTCGAGCCACTCCAGGCCCTCGGCAGGCATGCAGTAACGGCAGCGGAAGTTGCACTTGTCCGTGACGGAGACGCGGAGGCTCTTCAGCTCGCGGCCCCAGGAATCGACGAGCGGTTCCATGCGGCGCAGCGTAGCCGAGGAGCTGGCGGGGCAAACCCCGAGGACGCCGCCGGCCTTCCTAGACTCGCGCGGTGGCCCTCGTTGCGCTCATCGCGGTCACGATCGTCTGGGGCGTCACATTTGTCCAAGTCAAGGACGCCGTTGCGATCTACCCGCTGTTCGCGTTCCTGGCCGTGCGCTACGCGATCGCGACGGGCGCCCTCGCGCTCGCCGGCGCCTGGCGCGTACGCACGCTCGGCCGCTCAGGGCTCGTCGCCGGCGGCTTCCTCGGGCTCCTGCTTGGTCTGGGGATCGGGCTGCAGACCGCAGGGCTAGAGCGCACGACCGTCTCGAGCACGGGGTTCATCACCGGCCTCTACGTCGTGTTCACGCCGCTGTTCGGGCTCGTCCTGTTCAAGACCCGGGTCGGAGTCGAGGTCTGGCTCGGGGTCGCGCTGTCGGTGCTCGGGCTCGCGATGCTTTCCGGTGTCCAGGTTGGCTCGACGGCGGGCGACCTGCTGGTGCTCGCGTCGACATTCGCGCAGGCGCTCCAGATCGTGATGGTCGAGCGCTACGCGAACCGCTACGACGCGATCGCGCTCACGCTCGTCGAGATGGCGACGTGCTGCGTCGGCTTCCTCGCCATCGCGCTCGCCCTGGGCGACCTCTCGCTGCCGCGCGGCTGGACGGTCTGGAGCGCGCTGATCGTGACCGGGGTGTTCGCCAGCGCGCTCGCCTTCCTGATCCAGGTCTGGGCGCAGCGCAGGATCAGCGCGGCCAGGATCGCGCTCGTCTTCGCGCTCGAGACAGTCTGGGCCGGCTTCTTCGGCTTCGTGCTCGACGGCGATCGCCTCGGGTGGCTCGGCTGGGGCGGCTGCGCCGCCATCCTGGGCGGAATCGTGCTCGCCGAGCCCGCAGCCGCACGGGCTCTGCGCCGACTCGTGCCCTAACTTGCTACTATTCGACTAAGATTTTCTCAGTAGAGGACGTACCGGGCTTGGGCTCGGGCGTTCGTTTCGACAAAGGAGTACCAGCATGGCAAAGACGATCGGCATCGATCTCGGCACGACCAACTCTTGCGTGGGCGTGATCGAGGGCGGCGAGCCGACGGTCGTCCCGAACGCCGAGGGCGGGCGCACGACGCCGTCCGTCGTTGCGTTCACGAGTGACGGCCAGCGGCTCGTCGGGGCGCCCGCAAAGCGCCAGCAGGTGACGAATCCCCAGAACACCATCTTCTCGATCAAGCGCTTCATGGGCCGGAAGTTTGGCGAGGTCTCCGAGGAGATGAAGATCGTGCCGTACGAGGTCGTGGAGGGCCCGAACGGCGACGTGCGCGTGAAGGCCGGCGACAAGGAGTACGCGCCGCCGGAGATCAGCGCGATGATCCTCCAGAAGTTGAAGGCCGACGCCGAGGCGTACCTCGGCGAGACCGTCACCGACGCGGTAGTGACCGTCCCGGCCTACTTCAACAATGCGCAGCGCGAGGCGACCAAGGACGCCGGCAAGATCGCCGGCCTCAACGTCGTCCGCATCATCAACGAGCCCACCGCGGCGGCGCTCGCCTACGGCCTCGACAAGGAGGCCTCGGATCACACGATCCTCGTCTTCGACCTCGGCGGTGGCACGTTCGACGTGTCGGTGCTCGAGCTCGGCGAGGGCGTCTTCGAGGTGAAGGCCACGAACGGCGACAACCACCTCGGCGGCGACAACTTCGACAAGGCGGTCGTCGACTGGATGGTCGCGGAGTTCAAGCGCGACCAGGGCATCGACCTCTCGCAGGACAAGATGGCCCTGCAGCGGCTCTACGAGGCTGCGGAGAAGGCGAAGATCGAGCTGTCGTCGACGATGACGACGCAGATCAACCTGCCCTTCGTGACCGCGACCCAGGAGGGCCCGAAGCACCTCGACCTGCAGCTCACGCGCGCCAAGCTCGACGAGCTCTCCGCGGAGCTGCTCGAGCGCACGGTCGGTCCGACGAAGCAGTGCCTGGCCGACGCCGGCCTGGACGCCTCGAAGATCGACCACGTCGTCCTCGTCGGCGGCATGACCCGCATGCCGGCAGTCGTCGACAAGGTCAAGGAGCTGATCGGCAAGGATCCCCACAAGGGCGTCAACCCGGACGAGGTCGTCGCAGTCGGCGCGGCCATCCAGGGCGGCGTGCTCCGTGGTGAGGTCAAGGACATCCTGCTCCTCGACGTCACGCCTCTCAGTCTCGGCATCGAGACCAAGGGCGGCGTCTTCACGAAGCTGATCGAGCGCAATACGACGATCCCGACGAAGAAGTCGGAGGTGTTCACGACGGCCGAGGACAACCAGCCCTCCGTCGAGGTGCACGTCCTCCAGGGCGAGTCGGAGATGGCGCTCTACAACAAGACGCTCGGCAAGTTCCAGCTCGTCGGCATCCCGCCGGCGCCTCGGGGCATGCCACAGGTCGAGGTCACCTTCGACATCGACGCGAACGGGATCATCAACGTCTCCGCCAAGGATCTCGGCACCGGCAACGAGCAGCAGATCCGCATCGAGGGCGGCTCGGGGCTCGCCGAGACCGAGGTCGAGCAGATGATCAAGGACGCAGAGGCGCATGCCGACGAGGCACGGAAGCTGCGCGAGCTCGCGGACGCGAAGAACCAGGCGGAGTCGCTCGCCTACGCGACCGAGAAGAGCCTCAAGGAGCACCGCGAGAAGCTCGACGAGGCCGAGGCCTCGACGATCGAGGGCCGCGTGATGGAGCTGAAGCAGGCGCTCGAGACCGACGACCTGGGCGACATCCGCGCCAAGACGGACGCGCTCCAGGAGGCCTCGCAGAAGCTGGCCGAGGCGGTCTACGCGCAGGCCGCGCAGGCCCAGCAGGCGTCGGCTTCCGGCGAGGGCAACGGCGCGACCGAGTCCGACGACGAGGTGATCGAGGACGCCGAGGTCGTCGACGAGGAGGCCAAGACCTCGTGACCGACGAACCGCGGGCGAACGCCGCAGACGTAGAGCTCGAGGAGCGCCTGGCATCGCTCGAGGCCGAGCGGGACGAGTACCTGAACGACCTCAAGCGGGTCGCGGCCGAGTTCGAGAACTACCGCAAGCGGGTCACGCGCGACCAGGAGAGCCTGGTCGCGCGTGCCCACGAGCGGCTCGTGAAGGAGCTCCTGCCCGTGCTCGACGACCTCGAGCGGGCGCTGGCCGCGGCCGAGCTGCACGAGGAGGCAAAACTCGAGGAGGGCGTGCGCCTCGTGCACCGGGAGCTGCGGTCGGCCCTCGACCGCGAGGGCCTGGCCGAGATCGAGACCAACGGGCACTTCGACCCGCACGTCCACGAGGCGCTGCTTTCCCAGCCCTCGGAGGCGGAGGAGGGCTCCGTGCTCGAGGTGCTGCAGAAGGGCTACAGGCTCGGCGATCACGTCCTGCGCCCGGCCCGCGTGGTGATCGCGGCGCCACAGGAGGAGGCCGGTGGCCGTTAAGGACCTCTACGAGACGCTCGGCGTCGCGCGGGGGGCGGACCAGGACGAGATCAAGAAGGCCTATCGCAAGCTCGCGAGGCAGTACCACCCCGACGCGAATCCCGGCGACGACTCGGCCGAGGAGCGCTTCAAGGAGGTGCAGTCGGCCTACGACGTGCTCTCCGACCCGGAGAAGCGCAAGCAGTACGACGCGTTCGGCTCCGCCAACGGACGTGGCCCGAGCGGGCCGGGCCCAGGAGGGTTCCGGTTCGACACCGAGGGGTTCGACCTCGGCGACTTGAGCGACCTCTTCGGCGGACTCTTCGGAGCGCGCGGAGGGGCCCAGCGGCAGGAGCGGGGCCAGCGCGGGCACGACCTCGAGGTCGAGGTCAGGCTGTCGTTCGAGGACTCGCTGCGGGGGGTCGAGACCACGATCCCCGTCGAGCTCGAGACCGCCTGTCGCGAGTGCGGTGGCTCCGGCGCGAGGCCCGGCACCGCGCCGACGCTCTGCCCCGTGTGCCACGGGCGAGGCGTCACGTCCGAGAGTCAGGGCCTGTTCGCGCTCTCGCAGCCGTGCCCGCGCTGTCGCGGGAACGGCACCGTGATCGAGGACCCGTGCCCGAACTGCCGGGGTACGGGGCGCGAGCGGAGAACGAAGCGCTACACGGTCAAGATCCCCGCGGGCGTGAAGGACGGCTCGAAGATCCGCCTGCGCGGCAAGGGCGAGGCAGGCTGGGGCGGCGCGGAGGCGGGCGACCTGTTCGTCGTCACGCGGGTCGCGCCCTCGAAGGTCTTCACCCGGCGCGGCGACGACCTCGTCGTCGACGTGCCGGTCACCTACCCCGAGGCGGCGCTCGGCGCGACCGTCGAGGTGCCGACCCCCGAGGGTTCCGTCACCGTGAAGGTGAAGCAAGGCACCGAGGACGGCACGCTTCTGCGCGTCAAGGGAAGAGGCGCCCCGAAGCTGAAGGGCTCCGGCAAGGGCGACCTCCTTGCGCGCGTGAAGCTGACCGTCCCGAAGAAGCTCTCCAAGGCCGAGAAGGAAGCCGTCGAGGCGCTCCAGAAGGCGACCAAGCACAACCCGCGGGAGGGCCTGGGCGTATGAGGCTCGGGATCGTCGCGCTCGTGACCGGTCTTGCGCTCTACCTCGCCGCGGCGACCGCGCGTCTCGGCCCGTATCGCAGCGACGCCCAGCCCGGCTGGCTGACGAGCCTCTGGCTGGTCGCGACGGTTCTCGTGGTCGTCGGCCTCGTCGTAATGGTGAACACCGCGGTGCGCGTCCACCGGGAGCGGTCGTGATGGACGAGCGGCCGATCTACATGATCTCCGTCGCCGCCGAGCTCGTCGGGATGCACCCGCAGACGCTGCGCATGTACGAGCAGAAGGGGCTCGTACGGCCCAAGCGGACCGCCGGGAACACCCGCCTCTACTCCGAAGCCGACCTCGAGCGGCTGCGGCTGATCCAGCGCCTCACGACCGAGCTCGGGCTGAACCTCGCCGGCGTGGAGGCCGTGCTCGATCTCGAAGAGCAGCTGCAGCGGATGCAAGCGCGGATGGAACGGCTCGAGCGCGAGATGCGCGACGCGATCCAGCAGGTGCACAAGCAGTACCGGCGCGAGCTCGTGCTCTACGACCCGACCCGACTACCCACACCTAGATGGACTTCAACACGCTGACGCTCAAATCGCAGGAGGCGGTCGCCGCGGCCCAGGAGCTCGCGCGCCGTATGGGGAACCCGGAGCTCTACCCGGAGCACCTCGTGCTGGCGCTGCTCGACCAGGAGCTGCCGCAGCAGCTCGTCCCCGACGCCGCCGAGCTCCGCGCCCAGGCCGAGGCCGCGCTTCGCGGCAAGCCGGCGACCCAGGGCGCACAGCAGCAGCCGCAGGTCTCCGCGGCGCTCTCGCGCGTGCTCGACCGCGCCGCCGACGAAGCCAAGAAGCTGGAGGACGACTACCTCTCCACCGAGCACCTGCTGCTCGCGCTCGACGTCGTCCCGCGCGACGCGCTCCTCGAGAAGATTGCCAAGGTGCGCGGCGGGCAGCGGGTCACCTCGCAGGACCCCGAGGGCACGTATCAGGCGCTGGAGAAATTCGGCCGCGACCTCACCGAGCTCGCGGAGCAGGGCGTGCTCGACCCGGTGATCGGCCGCGACGAGGAGATCCGGCGGGTCATCCAAGTGCTGTCGCGCCGGACGAAGAACAACCCCGTCCTGATCGGCGACCCCGGCGTCGGCAAGACCGCGATCGTGGAGGGCCTGGCGCAGAGGATCGTCGCCGGCGACGTGCCGGAGGGCCTGAAGGGCAAGCGGGTCTGGGCGCTCGACATCGGCGCGATGCTCGCCGGCTCCAAGTACCGCGGCGAGTTCGAGGAGCGGCTCAAGGCCGTGCTCACCGAGGTGCAGAATGCCGCCGGCGAGCTGATCCTCTTCATCGACGAGCTGCACACGATCGTCGGCGCAGGAGCAGCCGAGGGCGCCGTGGACGCTGCGAACATGCTCAAGCCGATGCTCGCCCGCGGCGAGCTGCGCGCGATCGGGGCGACCACGCTCGACGAATACCGCAAGTACATCGAGAAGGACGCGGCGCTCGAGCGGCGCTTCCAGCCGATCTTCGTGGGCGAGCCCTCGGTCGCCGACACGATCGCGATCCTGCGCGGGCTGAAGGAGCGCTACGAGGCGCACCACGGTGTGCGCATCCGCGACGCGGCCCTCGTGGCCTCAGCGGTGCTCTCCGACCGCTACATCGCCGACCGCTTCCTGCCCGACAAGGCGATCGACCTGGTCGACGAGGCCGCTTCCCGGCTGCGGATGGAGATCGACTCGTCGCCGCTGGAGCTCGACGAGGCCGAGCGGCGCGTGCGCCAGCTCGAGATCGAGCTGGCGGCGATGGCGAAGGAGTCGAAGGATGTCCGCGAGCCGCTCGAGCGGGAGCTGGCCGAGGCGAAGGAGCGCCGCGACGAGCTCGCCGCCCGCTGGAGCACGGAGAAGGAACAGCTCGAGCGGGTCAAGGAGATCACCCGCAGGATCGACGAGCTGCGGATGGAGGCCGAGCGCGCCGAGCGCAACGGCGACCTCCAGCGCGTCGCGGAGATCCGCTACGGCGAGCTTCCCGCGCTCGAGCGGGAGCTGGCCGAGCGCGAGCGTGGGGACGGCGTGGCGGAGCCGATGGTCAAGGAGGAGGTCGACGAGGACGACGTCGGCGCCGTGGTGGCGCGCTGGACGGGTATCCCGGTCGACCGGCTCCTGGAGGGAGAGACCGAGAAGCTGATCCACATGGAGGAGCGGCTGCACGAGCGCGTCGTCGGCCAGGACGAGGCTGTCGAGGCGGTCGCCAACGCGCTGCGCCGCGCCCGTTCGGGGCTGCAGGACCCGAACCGGCCGATCGGCTCGTTCGTCTTCCTCGGGCCGACCGGCGTCGGCAAGACCGAGCTGGCGCGGGCCCTGGCCGAGTTCATGTTCGACGACGAGCGCGCGATGCTCCGGATCGACATGTCCGAGTACATGGAGAAGCATTCCGTCTCGCGGCTCGTCGGGGCGCCCCCCGGCTACGTCGGCTACGACGAGGGCGGCCAGCTGACCGAAGCGGTCCGGCGCCGGCCCTACTCGGTGGTGCTCCTCGACGAGATCGAGAAGGCCCACCCGGACGTCTTCAACATCCTGCTCCAGATCCTGGACGACGGCCGCCTCACCGACGGGCAAGGCCGCACCGTCGACTTCCGCAACACCGTCCTGATCATGACCTCGAACGTCCGCTCCGCCGAGGCGATGCGGGAGGTCTTCCGGCCCGAGTTCCTGAACCGGATCGACGAGATCGTCGAGTTCCACCCCCTCAGCAAGGAGCAGATCGGCGAGATCGTCGAGCTGCAGCTACGGCGGGTCGAAGAGCGCCTCGCCGAGCGCGGCCTGAGGCTCGAGCTGACCGACGACGCCAAACAGGTCCTGGCCGAGGCCGGCTGGGATCCGACCTACGGCGCGCGGCCGCTCAAGCGCGCGATCCAGCGCCTGCTCGAGAACCCGCTGGCGCTTCGTCTGCTGGAGGGCGAGTTCGGCGAGGGCGACACGGTCGCCGTCGACGCGAAGGACGGCGCGCTGGTCTTCGAGAAGGCCGAAGCCGCTCAGCCCGCCGCTGTCTAGCCCGATACCGTAGCCCCGTGGCCAGAAAGGGCATGAAGGAGCCACTCCCGCCGCCGCTGCCGCCCGAGACCCGGACGGTCGGCCAGGTGGTGGCCGAGGGGCTTCGGCTGTACGGGCGGCGGTTCTGGCCTGCGCTCGGCCTCGGCCTGCCGATCGGGATCTTCGGGGCCGGCGTGACGGCTCTTGACGGCCGGACCGAGGAGGTGGTCAGCGTCCTCGTCGGCGCTCCGCTCGTCACGCTGTCGTACGTCGGCGCGGCTGTGCTGGTCGCCGACCGGCCGGTCGAACGGCGCCGGCTAGTGACCGCCTTCGTCGCGGGCCTGATCGTGTTCGTGCCGTTCCCCGCGCTCGTCTACTTCTACGTGCTGCCCGCGATCGCGTGGCTGGCGCTCGTCGGGCTCTGCGTCCCGGCCGCCGTGCTCGAGGGTGGGGGCGTCGTCGAGTCGCTCAGGCGCGGCTACCGCCTCGGTCGGGCGGACTACGTCCACTCGCTCGGCTCGATGGCGACGCTGGGGATCACGTTCTACCTGAGCACGCGCGTGATGGCCCTGGCGCTGAACGCCGGCAGCGGCCAGGCCGCCGAGATCGCCCGCCCGCTGGCGGAAGGCGTGCTCTGGCCGGTCGTCGTTCTCGGGTCCTGCCTGCTCTACTTCGACCAGGTTGCCCGGTTAAAGTCGGGCCCCCGACGGAGGAGGAGCCGCGATGCCGACCTACATCATGCTCACGAGCCTGACCGCCCAGGGCGTCCAGACCCTGAAGGCGAACCCCGACCGGCTACGGGAGGTCAACCGTGACGTCGAGGAGCTCGGCGCCAAGGTAGTGCACCAGTGGGCGACCCTCGGGCCGTTCGACTTCGTCAACGTGGTCGAGGCGCCCGATGCGGAGACGATCGCCCGTGTCTCGGTAGCGCTGGGCGCCCGCGGGAGCGCGAAGCTCCAGACGCTGACCGCGCTCTCGATCGACCAGTTCCTCGGCTCGGTCACCTAGCCGCGTCGGCGACCGCGACCTGCGCGGCCAGGCCCGCGTTCGCGACGATCAGGTCCCTGTTCACCGCGAGCGTGCGACCGTCGCTGCGCTCGTGCAGGAACGAGAGCACGAACGGAGTCACGTCTTGACCGGTGACGCCGCGTTCCGCGGCGGTTGCCAGGGCTTCCTCGGTCATCGCCTCGGCGTCGTCGATCGTCTCGTCCGCCGGCCGGCCGAGCAGAAGCGCGGCCCCGCCGAGGCCCCAGTGAGCCTGCGCGATGCGCGCCGCCTCATCGGGCTCCTCGACGCGGGCCGAGACCGGAGGCCCGTCGCCGGCGCTGTAGAAGAGCGGCAGCGCGTCGGTGCGGAAGCCGAGCACCGGCACGCCGAGCGACTCGAGCAGCTCCGCGGTCGCGGGCACGTCGAGTAGCGACTTCACGCCCGAGGACACGACGAGGGTGCGCGTGCGGGCGAGCTCGGCAAGGTCGGCGGAGACGTCGGGCAGCGCGGCGAACCCGCGGTGGACGCCGCCGATCCCGCCGGTGCCCATGAAGCGGATATCGGCCGCCCGGCAGGCCACCAGCGTGCCGCCGACGGTCGTCGCTCCGACGACGCCCTGCGCCGCGCAGGCACCGAGGTCCCGCGGCCCGGCCTTTCGTGCCTCCTGACCTGCCTCGCCGAAGCGCGCGAGCTCGTCTTCGCGGAGCCCGACGACGACGGCGCCGTCAAGCACACCGACCGTTGCGGGCACGGCTCCTTCGGACCTGACCCGCGACTCCGCCTCGAGCCCCACCTCCACCCCCACCCCGGGTGGGAAACCGTGTGCGACGAGCGTAGTCTCGAGCGCCACGACCGGGTCGCCGTCGTGGAGGGCTTGTGACACCTCCGGCGCGATTCGGAGCAGATCGGTCACGGAACGGCCCCCAGCTGCCCGACGCAGCGCGCGGCCGCCTCGAGGCCGAGCTCGATCCCGCCGACGAGGAAGCCGGCGGCCAGCGCGTCTCCCGCTCCCGTCGTGTCGACGACGGCAGAGCCCAGCGGAGCGTGCTCCCGGACGCCGTCCGTCGTCCTCACCTCGACGCCGCGCGAGCCACGCTTCACCACCGAGGTCTCCGCCAGGGCATACGCGCCGCCGACCATCTCCCACTCGGGCTCGTTGGCGAAGACCACGTTCGGGCCCAGAGCATCGAGGTTTGCCCGGAAGCGGTCGGCGCCGTACTCGCGGATCGAGCTCCATGAAGAGAGGTCCACGCTGATCGATGCTCCTCGTGCGCGCGCGAGTGCGCTCGCTGCGAGCGCCGCCTCGGCGATCGGCTCGGCGAGCAGGCTGTAACCGGACACGTGCAGGCCGGAGCAGCCGTCGAACCAATGTGGCTCGAGCTCGTCGGGCGAAAGTTCCGGCGAGACTCCGCGGTCGGTCGCCATCGTCCGCTCGCCGTCGTCGCCCACGAGCGCGACCACGATGCCGGTCCGGCCTGCGACGACCGGACCCACGAGCTCGACCCCGCGCCCGGCGACGAGCGACCGTGCGAGCGCTCCGGCCGGGTCGTCCGCGCTCCTGGCGACGCAGCGTGCCCTCGAGCCGAGCTCTGCGATCCAGGCTGCGACGTTGGCCGCCTGGCCGCCGGTCGCGAGCCTCGTCTCCACCGGGCTGTCGGCGCCGGGGGCAAGTGGTTGCGCCGCCCGCACCACGACGTCGAGCAGCAGGTCGCCGAGGGTGCAGATCACGGGCCGAGCCTACAATCGCGCCATGGACCGGGAGATGCAGTCCGGACGGCTACGCTCGTTTCTGATCGGCGGGCTGGTGGGTGCCTCGGCCGTGCTCGCCGCGGTACGGCGCAAGCGGCAGCGGCCGCGCCAGACGCCTCCGGGCCTCGCCGCCTTCGAGGACGCGCCCTGCTACCGCGAGACCCTGGAACGCGAGCGCAGGACTTGAGCCTGCACGGGCTTGTCTGCCGCGCTGCGAACGCATTCGACCCCGGCCGCCCCTGAGGCGCCGCCTGAGGCCGTTGCTAATGTCCGAACGTGCCCATCTACGAGTACCGTTGCCCGAACGGACACGTGTTCGAGCTCTTCCAGCGCATGGGCGACGCCCAGCCTGAGGTCTGCGAGGTGTGCGGGGAGGGGCCGGTCGAGCGCGTGCTCTACCCCGTTGCCGTGCACTTCAAGGGCTCGGGGTTCTACTCGACCGACTACGGGCGCGGCTCCCGCAAGAAGGAGTCGTCCTCGACGGACGGCGACAGCGCCGGTGACGGCGACTCGAAGAAGCCGAAGGAAGAGAAGAAGAAGGCCGCCGAGGCTTAGCCGCTTGACGGCGCGGGGTTGCCGATGAGGCAGCCCGGTGGGTAGGTGTCGCCGCTGGGAGCTGGAGGCTGCACCGCGGAGCGCCCGAGCACCATCAGGATTACCTTCGCGTTGTCCTCGCTCGGAGTGATGTCGCCACCCGTCGAGATTCCGCCCAGCCGACAGTGGATCGTCCGGTCGGCCCGGAACTTGTTCCAGCCGAGCGAGAGGAACTGATTCGCCGACAGGTCGGTCGCGAGCGGCTTGAGCAGGTCGCCGCCGATCAACGGCAGGCGCATGAAGGTGTGGAAGCTCGCGAGCTTGGTCAGCAGCGCCTGCAGCACCTGCTGGTTGCGCTCGCCGCGCGAGATGTCGCTGTCGGCCGGATTGAGCGCGTTCTTGCGCACGCGCGAGTAGATCAGCGCCCGGCGGCCGTCCAGATGCTGCCGCCCCTTGGCGAAATGCCACCCCGGCCACCGCGCGCAGCGGGCCTCGGTGCCGTAGGGGCAGTCGAACTTCGACAGTATCGGTCGACTGACGACGACGTCGATTCCGCCGATCTTGTCGATCAGATCCTTGAACTGGGCGAAGTTCACGACCACGAGGTGGTTGACCGGGATCGTCGTGTACGCCGAGACGGTGCGTGCCGCCAGGCGCGGCCCGCCGATCTGGAAGGCAGTCGTGATCTTGCTCTCGCCGTAGCCGGGTATCGGGACACGGAGATCGCGAGGGATCGAGAGGTAGTACAGGCGCCCGTGATCGGGATCGGTGCGCAGGAGCGTGATCGAGTCGGAGTGGCGGTCGCCGCTGCGCGAAGCCGCGGCGGAATGGTCGGTCCCGAGCAGGAGGATCGTGCTCGAGTTCGAGATGAGCGACCCGTTGTCGGCAGCGAGCACGTTCTTGGCCGTCTGCGGCAAACGCTTGTTGGCGGACGAGACGCCGCTGCGGAACGTCAGGTAGCCGAGCACGGTCCAGACGAGGAAGAAGAGGACGATCAGGACGAGGGCGATCGTCAACTCGCGGCCCCAGCGGATCTGCCGCGGCCGGCGGGTGGCCGGCTTCGGGCCAGGGCCGCGGTATGCCCTCTTGCCGTCCCGTTCGGGCCGCGCGCGCGGCGGCGCCTTCTCGGGTCTTCCGACTGTCGGGACGCGTCCCTTCGTCCGGCCGCCGCGGTAGAGGCGATAGGGCTTCTCTCCGCCGGGCGATGCCATCCGGCGGCGTATGGTAGCCATGCGTGCAGCCGCCTCGGGTCATCGGCGTCGACGTCGGAGGGACGAAGACCCTCTTTGCGGTCGTCACTTCAGAGGGTGCCATCGAGGCGCGGCTCGAGCGCCACACGATCGTTTCGTCGCAGCAGGCGCTACTGGCTGAGCTGGACAGCGGTGTCGAGGAGTTGCGGTCTGCGCACCCGGAGACAGCGGCGCTCGGCTTCGGGATCCCGTCGCGCATCGACCAGCGCTCCGGCCGGGCCCTCGCCTCCGTGAACATCCCGCTGGCCGACGTCGACTTTCGGGAGCGGATGCGCGAGCGGCACGGCCTGCCGGTTGCGATCGACAACGACGGGAACGCGGCCGCGATCGCGGAATGGAGGACCGGCGCTGCCCGGGGCGCCGGCCACGTGGTCATGCTCACGCTCGGCACCGGAGTCGGCGGCGGCCTGATCCTGGACGGCCGGCCCTACCGCGGCTCCACGGGAGGCGGTGCAGAGCTCGGCCACATCGTGATCGACTTCGACGGGCCGCTCTGCGGCTGCGGAGGGCGCGGCCACCTGGAGGCAGTCGCCTCCGGGAAGGCGGCAGGCCGGGTGGCACAGGAGCTCTACGGCGTCGAGGCGTCCGGTCAGGAGCTCGTCAGGCGCGCCGAGGCCGGCGAGCCGGAGGCCGTTCGGGCGATGGCGGAGATCGGCCGGCGCCTCGGAGCGGCGATCGCGACCTTCGTGAACATGTTTGAGCCCGAGGTTGTCGTGATCGGTGGCGGTTTCGGGAGGGCGAGCGAGCTGATGCTCGGCCCTGCCCGCGAAGTGCTGGCCCGGGACGGACTCGCACCTGCGCGCGACACCGTGCGGATCGTCGAGGCGCAGCTCGGGAGCGACGCGGGCGTGATCGGCGCCGGAATGATCGCCTTCGAGGCGCTCGACAGCGGGAGCTGACCCGTGCCGCTGGCGGTCTGCGCGACCCCGATCGGGAACCTCGAGGACGTGACGTTGCGCGTGCTGCGCGAGCTCACCGAGGCCGAGCTCGTGCTCTGCGAGGACACCAGACACACGCGAAAGCTGCTCCAGCGGCACGGGATCCAGGCTGCCAGGCTGCTCTCCTACCACGAGCACAACGAGGCGAAGCGGACGGCGGAGGTGCTGCCACGGCTGGTCGGCGGCGCCCGGGTAGCGCTCGTCAGCGACGCGGGGCTACCCGGAATCAACGACCCTGGTGAGCGGCTGATCGTGGCGGCGCGGGACGAAGGCGTGCCGGTGACCGTTCTGCCGGGCCCGTCGGCGGTCGAGTCGGCGCTCGTCGCCAGCGGGCTCGTCTCCGACCGGTACCAGTTCGTCGGCTACCTCCCTCGCGGAGAACACGCCTTGCGAGCGCTCGGCGAGGAGCTCGCACGCTGGCCCTGGTCGGTGGTGGCGTTCGAGTCGCCGCAACGGCTCCCGCGCGCCCTTTCGGTTCTCGCGCGTGTGGACCCCGAGCGTCCGGCCGCGGTGTGCCGCGAGCTGACGAAGCGGTTCGAGGAGGTGGCCGTCGGGACGGCGGCCGAGCTTGCGTCGCGGTTCTCGGAGACGCCCAGGGGCGAGGTGACGATCGTGCTGGGGCCGACGCAGGCAACCGGCACGGACGAGGGCACGGCGGCAGAGGCGGTCGCCGAGCTCGTGGGGGCCGGCGTTCCGCGGCGGCAGGCAGTGGAGGTGGTCGGACGCCTGACCGGAGTCGCCCGGAACCGGCTGTACCGCTCCTCGCTGTAGCCTGATTTGACAACAGGAGGTCATCCTTGCTACGGTGTTCGTGTTTGCTCAACTGACAACGAGGTGCCAGTTGCCGATTCGATTGCTCGTGTGCTTTGCGATCTCCGCCATGCTTGCGTTTCCAGCGTCCGCGTTCGGCTGGACGTGGCCCGTGCAGGGCGAGGTGCTCCGGCCCTTCCTGTTCGGAGATGACCCGTACGCCGCCGGGCAGCACCGCGGAGTCGACGTCGGCGCCCCCTCGGGCTCCTCGGTGGCGGCGCCCGCTTCCGGGGTGGTGTCGTTCGCGGGGACGGTGCCAGGCGGCGGGAAGACCATCTCGATCCTGACCAGGGACGGCTACTCGGTCACGCTGCTCCATCTCGGCACCGTCGCGGTTCGACGCGGCGCTGCGGTCCAGGAGGGCGTTTCCGCCGGCACGGTCGGGCCGAGCGGCGAGGCCGAATTGGCGACGCCGTACGTTCATCTCGGGATCCGGCGCAGCAGCGAGCCGGACGGCTACGTCGATCCGTTGCTGTTGCTGCCGAGCCGCGGGACCGTCGCCGGCCCGCTGGGCGGGTCCCAGGCACAGCAATCGCCCGTGGCGGCATCTTCCGCACCCGTGTCGCCACCCGAAGCGGCGGTGACGGTCGTCCCGGCGACCGGCGAGGCGCACGCCGACTCCCCGGTCGCCGCCGAGGTCAAGCCGGGCGCCCCGCGGCCTCCTCTGGCGCGGTCGGGCTCGGAGGCGGCGTCCGCGGTGCGTGCGGCTCCCCGTGCGCGGAGTTCTCGTTCGCGCGAAGGCGGCAAGGGGCGCGTGTCCCGGGCGCCGGTCGCGGTGGACAACTCCTCGCGGACCGGGCCTCGTCTGCGCGGGCGCGCGCCAGCCGGCCGGGAACAGCCGGTTCCCGGCGGAGTGCGGTCTCGCTCGCGCGTGCAACGGCCATCATTCGCAGTCGTGTCACTGCGCGATGAGTGGCTCGCGCCAGCCTCGTCGCCGGCTCGTCGGGAGCAGGGTGCACGTGGCCGCCGCCACAGCGCCACGCTGGCTGCGGCGCTCGCCGCGATGCTGCTGGCTGCCGCCTTTGCCGCTACTCGCCGCCGGCGGGTCGCGGCGGGGACCAGGCCCGAGGGCAGCCCCCGAGAGGCTCGTATCATTGACGGGGATGCGCTTCTACCTGACGACACCCATCTACTACGTCAATGCGACGCCCCACATTGGCCACGCGTACACGACGATCGCGGCCGATGCGCTCGTGCGGCACCATCGCCAGCGCGGCGAGGAGACCTTCTTCCTCACCGGCACCGACGAGAACGCGTCGAAGGTCTACCGCGTCGCCGAGGAGCAGGGCCTCGATCCCAAGACGTACGTCGACGAGATCGTCGAGCACTGGCGTGAGCTGCCCGGGCGGGTCAATGCAGAACACGACTTCTTCATCCGCACAACGGACGAAGGCCACAAGCGGTTCGTGCAGGAGTTCCTTCAGCGGATCTACGACAACGGTGACATCTACCAGGACGTCTACTCGGGCCTGTACTGCGTCGGCTGCGAGGAGTTCAAGAGCGAGGCCGACCTCGTCGACGGGCTGTGTCCCGAGCACGGCACCCCGCCGGAGCGGATCGAGGAGAAGAACTACTTCTTCCGCCTGTCCGCCTACCAGGACCGGCTGCTGGAGCTCTACGACGAACGCCCCGACTTCGTGCTCCCGCGCTTCCGCTACAACGAGGCACGAAGCTTCATCGAGGGTGGTCTCGAGGATTTCAGCGTCAGCCGGGCCGGTCAGCCGTGGGGAATCCCGATCCCCTGGGACGAGGAGCAGGTCACGTATGTCTGGGTAGACGCTCTCATCAACTACCTCAGCGCGCTGACGTACGCCCGGGAAGGGGAGGACCTGGTCGAACGGTTCTGGCCGCACGTCCACCACCTCCTCGGCAAGGACATCCTCCGCTTCCACTGTGTGTACTGGCCGGCGCTGTTGCTCGCGGCGGGTTACGAGGTTCCGCGCCAGCTGTTCGTCCACGGATGGCTGCTGCTCGACGACCGCAAGATCTCGAAGTCGCTCGGCAACGCGCTCGACCCGCTCGACCTCGTCGACGTCTACGGGTCCGACGCAGTGCGATTCTGGGCGCTGCGTTCCGTCTCGTTCGGCCAGGACGGCACCGCGTCGCTCGAAAGCCTCCGCGAGCGCTACGAGCGCGAGCTCGCGAACGACCTCGGCAACCTCGTCTCGCGGACGACGGCCATGATCGCGCGCTACCGCGACGGGCGGATCGAGCCGGGCGAGGGAAGCGACGAGCTCGCGTCCGGGCTTGAGTCGCTGCGGGCCAAGCTCGTCGAGCGCTTCGACGCCTATGACCTGACGGGCGCGCTCGAGGGCATCTGGGAGATCGTCCGGTGGCTCAACCGCCACGTCGAAGCGACCGCGCCCTGGCAACTGGCCAAGGACGAGGCGCGCGCAGGAGAGCTCGATCGCGTGCTCTACGACCTCGCAGACGGTGTGCGGGCGGTGTCGGTGGCGCTTTCGCCCTACCTCCCCGAGACCGCACCTCGCATTCTCGAGGCGCTTCGCCAGCCGCTCGAGCTCGGGCTCGAACGGGTCGCGGCGGGCCTGACCCCCGAGACGGAGGGAATCGAGGCCGCTGCACCGCTCTTCCCGCGCGTCGACCTGCCGACCGCCGCGGCTTGATCGACACCCACGCGCATCTCGACGCGTGCGCCGAGCCGGCCGACGTGCTCGTCGAGCGAGCCCGCGCGGCAGGCGTCGGGCGGATCGTCTCCGTGGGGTCCGGAATCGACTCCTGCCGCGAGACGCTCGCGATCGCAGGGCGCGAGCAGGGGGTGTTCGCCGCCCTCGGTATCCACCCGCATCAGGCCGGTGACCCCGACGCCGACCGACTGGAGGAGCTACGTGAGCTGCTCGGCGACGAGCGAGCCGTCGCAGTGGGCGAGACGGGGCTCGACTTCTACCGCGACTACGCGCCACGCGACCGGCAGCGGGAGCTCTTCGAGCGGCAGCTCGCCCTCGCCGACGAGCTCGACAAACCAGTCGTCGTCCACACGCGCGCTGCCTCGAGCGAGACGGCGGAACTGCTCACGGGCTTCGAAGGAACCGTCGTCCTGCACTGCTTCTCGGAGCCTGAGCTGCTGCCGATCGCCCTGGCGCGCGGCTACTACCTCTCCTTCGCCGGCAACCTCACTTACCCCAACGCGGAGGATCTGCGGCACGCCGCGCGGGGCGTCCCGCCGGACCGTCTGCTGGTGGAGACGGACAGCCCATACCTGGCACCGCAGCCGCGCAGGGGGCACCCGAACGAGCCGGCGAACGTCGTCCACACCGCCGCGATCCTCGCGGAGGCGCGCGGGGAGGATCCGGGCGAGCTGGCGGCACGGCTGGACTCCAACGCCACGGCCGCGTTCTCTCTGCAGTGAAGCCGCCGACGGCGAAGAAGCAGCTCGGCCAGCACTTCCTGGTCGACGGGAACCTGCTCGGCGTGATCGGGCGGCTCGCGGTGCTCGATCAGGACGACGTCGTCCTGGAGGTCGGTCCGGGGCTCGGCGTCCTCACCTCGTACCTCGCGGAGCACTCGGGGCACGTCCATGCCGTCGAGCTCGACCGCTCGCTCGAGCCTCGTCTCCGCGAGGCGCTCGCCGGCCGCGAGAACGTCGAGCTGCACTTCGGCGACGCGCTCGAGCTCGATCTCGCCTCGCTCGACCCGGCACCTACCAAGCTCGTATCGAACCTGCCGTACAACATCGCCACGCCTCTGGTGGTCGAGAGCCTCGACGGGCTACCCGGCGTCCGACTCTGGACCGTGATGGTGCAGCGGGAGGTGGCCAACCGCTTCTTCGCCCGGCCCTCGACCAAGGCCTACGGAGCGGTCTCGGTCCTCGTCCAGCTCTCGGCGGAGCGAACGGGCCTGCACCCGGTCTCGCGCACCGTGTTCCGCCCGCCTCCCAACGTCGACTCGGCGCTGGTCGCGTTCCGCAGGCGCTCGGATCTCGCACCCTGGGACCGCCGGCACGTGAAGCGCATTGTCACCGCCGCGTTCGCGCACCGGCGCAAGCTGCTCTCGAACTCCCTCCAGCTCGCCGGGGCCGCGACCCGCGAGGAGGCAGCCGCCGCCCTCGAGGCCATCGGCCGCGATCCCGGCGTCCGCGCCGAGGAGCTCACCCCGCCGGAGTTCGTCGCGCTGGCCGAGGCCCTGGACTGATGAGGCGGCTCCCTGCGACGGCCAAGCTGAATCTGGCGCTCGTGGTCGGGCCGCTCCGCGCAGATGGCCGCCACGAGGTGGCGACGGTGCTGCAGCGCCTCGATCTCGCCGACCGGGTCTCGCTCGAGTCGAGCCGCGAGCTGACCGTGACGGGCTTTCCCGAGGACACGCTCGTGCGGCGGGCGCTTGAACACTTAGCCGCTGCCGCGGGGCTGGAGCCTTGCTGGGAGGCGAGGATCTGGAAGAACATCCCGGTCGCTGCCGGTCTCGGTGGCGGCAGCTCCGACGCAGCCACGGCTCTGCGGCTCGCCAACGAGATGCTCCCCGAGCCGTTGCCGCCGGACGCCCTGCTCGATCTCGCGGCGCAGCTCGGCGCGGACGTGCCCTTCTTCCTCAACTCCGGCCCCCAGCTCGGGACTGGAACCGGCACCGACCTGGCCGCTCTCGACCTGCCTCAGGACTACTGGGTCTTGCTTGTGCTTCCGGACGGGGAGCGCAAGCGCTCGACTGCCGACGTCTACACGGAGTTCGACGGCCGCGGGACGGCGGACAGGTTCGACGAACGGCTTGCCGCGCTGACCAAGGCGCTCGAGCAGGTTCGGCGCCCGCGCGACCTCGCCGCGCTCCCTGCCAACGATCTGGCGTCCTCGCCGCTCGCGGCCGAGCTGACCGCGCTCGGAGCTTTCCGGGCCGATGTGAGCGGCGCGGGACCGGCGGTCTACGGCCTGTTCCACCACCGCGAGGCAGCGGCCGCTGCAGAGCGCGAATTGCGGCGGCTCGGGCGCACCTGGCTCACGGTTCCGACTTGGTACGGTTGAGCACGATGGCTGCGAATGAGTCGCTCGAGCACAGCACGATCGAGCATGGCAAGACGAAGTGGGGTCGGTGGCTGCGGGCACGCCGAATCCGGATCACGCTGTGGATCGCCGTCCTCGAGGGAATCATCGTCGCGGTCTCTCCCAGCTTCACGAAGTGGACGGTGATCGCGATCGCGGTCCCGGTGCTGGTGGTGTACGTGATCTGGGGTCGCAACGCGAAGTCGGACACGACCTTCCAGATCGCCTGGATCGCCGGTGCCTCGCAGGCGCTCGCCGTCGTCGTCGTGATCCTCGGTGTAGTGCTCAGCTGGCTGCCCCTCGTCCTCGCCGCGGTTTTCGCGGGGATCGCGCTGCTATTCCTGTTCCACGAACGGGGCTAAGCTCTCCCGACTCGTTGGCACCAGACCGCGTGTGTGAAACGCACAACTGGTGGGCGAAAGGACGTCTGGATGGGGCGTAGCCAAATGCTGAGGCGTCGCTTGCGACGCCGACCCGGAGGCCGTGCGGGCTTTGCCCGGACGGCCGTCTTACGCACGATCTTGGATCAGAAAACACTCCGATGGGGCGTAGCCAAGTGCTAAGGCGTCGCTTGCGACGCCGACCCGGAGGCCGTGCGGGCTTTGCCCGGACGGCCGTCTTACGCACGATCTTGGATCAGGAAACACTCCGATGGGGCGTAGCCAAGTGCTAAGGCGTCGCTTGCGACGCCGACCCGGAGGCCGTGCGGGCTTTGCCCGGACGGCCGTCTTACGCGTCGCTTGCGACGCCGACCCGGAGGCCGTGCGGGCTTTGCCCGGACGGCCGTCTTACGCACAATCTTGGATCAGAAAACCACTCCGATGGGGCGTAGCCAAGTGGTAAGGCAGCGGGTTTTGGTCCCGCGATCCCAGGTTCGAATCCTGGCGCCCCAGCCATCTCCTCCGATCTCGTGACGCCACCGAAGCTCTCAGCCGTGGTCCTTGCCGCCGGGCTCGGCACGCGCATGCGCTCGGAGACTCCGAAGCACCTGCACCCGCTCCTCGGCCGCCGGCTGGTCGACTGGGTCGTCGAGGCCGTGCGTGAGCTCGGTCCCGCGCCGCTCGTAGTGGTGACCTCGCCCGGCTCGGAGGACGCGTTCGAGGGCGTCGAGGTCGCAGTGCAGGCGGAGCCGCGCGGAACCGGGGACGCGGCCGCAGCAGCGCGCGATGCGCTCGGTGGCTTCGAGGGCGACGTGCTCGTCGTGACCGGCGACGCGGCGGCGATCAGCTCCGAATTGCTCGCCGACCTCCTCGAGACCCACCGCCGGCAAGGTGCCGCCGTGACGGTCCTGTCGTTCGAGCCGACCGACCCGGGCGCGTACGGACGCATCGTCCGGGACGGAGACGGCGGGCTCGCGGCGATCGTCGAGGCCAGAGATGCAACCGAGCGCGAGCTGGCGATCCGCGAGGTGAACTCCTCGATCTACGTCTTCGACGCGGGCAAGCTCTGGCCGGCGCTGGACCGTCTCCGCCCGGAGAACGCGCAGGCCGAGCTCTACCTGACCGACACCGTCCGCGACCTGGTCGAGGCCGGCGAGCGCGGCGCAGTCCACGTCGCCGAGGATGCGGCACAGGTCGAGGGAGTCAACACGCGAGCCGAGCTCGCCACGGCCGCCGCCGTCCTGCGCGACCGCCTCAACCGCGAGCACATGCTGGCCGGCGCGACGATCGTCGATCCGCAGAGCACCTGGATCGAGCCGGCCGTCGAGCTCGAGCCCGACTCGACCATCCACCCGTTCACCGTGCTGCGAGGCCGGACCCGGGTCGCCCGCGGCGCGGAGGTGGGCCCCCACGTGGTGGCTGCCGACGCCGAGATCGGCCCCGGAGCGCTCGTCGGCCCGTTCTGTTACCTTCGCCCCGGAACCGTGCTGGAAGCTGGCGCGAAGGCAGGCGCGTTCGTGGAGATCAAGAACTCGCGCGTGGGTGAAGGCGCGAAGGTGCCACACCAGTCGTACATCGGAGACGCGGACATCGGCGAGGGCACGAACATCGGCGCGGGCAACATCACGGCGAACTACCCACACCAGCTCGGGGAGCCGAAAGGCCGCACCACGATCGGCCGCAACGTCAGGACCGGCGTCCACAATGCGTTCGTTGCACCCGTGGATGTCGGTGACGATGCGTGGATCGGTGCGGGATCGGTCATCACGGATGATGTCCCCCCGGAGTCCCTCGCCGTGGCGCGGACCCGCCAGGAGAACAAGGAAGGCTACGTTCGGAGGAAACGGGAGGAATGAGTGAGGCCACGCTCCCGGGGCTCGAGACGGTCGAGCCGGTCCTGCCCGTGACGGAGCGCACTCCGTGGATCGAGCGCGGCCCCCAGAAGCGGCTGATGCTCTTTTCGGGCCGCTCCAATCCCGAGCTGGCCGAGAAGATCGCGGAAAGGCTGAACGTCAGCCTCGGCGAGGTCGAGCTGAAGACCTTCGCCAACGGCGAGACGTACGTCCGCTACGACGACTCGATCCGCGGCAGCGATGCCTTCATCATCCAGTCGGGCTCACCGCCCGTGAACGACCACCTGATCGAATTGCTGATCATGGTCCAGGCGGCCAAGCTCGCCTCCGCGAAGCGGATCACGGCGGTCGTGCCCTGGTACCCGTATTCGCGCCAGGACAAGAAGTCTCGCCCGCGCGAGCCGATCACCGCCCGCCTGGTCGCGGACTTCCTCGAGGCCGCGGGCGTCGACAGAGTCCTGACGATGGACCTCCATGCGGGCCAGATCCAGGGCTTCTTCAACGTCCCCGTCGACCACATGACGGCCCTGCCGCTGTTCGCGACCTACTTTCGCGACAAGGGCCTCTTCGGCGAGAACGTCGTCGCGGTCTCGCCCGATCCCGGCCGGGCGAAGATGGCGCGCCGCTTCGGTCAGATGCTCGAGGCCGACCTCGCGATCATGAACAAGGTGCGCCCCGAGCACGACACGGCGGAAGTGAGCGAGGTGATCGGCAACGTCGACGGGAAGGTCGCGATCATGAGCGACGACATCATCGTCACGGGCGGCACGCTGATCGCCGGCGCCAAGGCGCTGAAAGAGGCGGGCGCGACCGAGGTCTACGCCTGCGCGACGCACGGGCTCTTTCCCGGCAATGCCTTCGAGAAGATCGCCGCCAGCGATCTCTCCGAGGTCACCGTCACCGACACGGTGCCGATCGACAAGCTCAACCGCCCGGAGAAGATCAGGGACGTGTCGGTCTCGAAGCTGCTCGCGGAGACGATCTACAACGTGTTCTCCGACGACTCGGTCTCAGCGATCTTCGCGGGCGAGAACCAGCTCTTCTAGAAGCCAGAGCTACATGGTGACCCGTTCCAGTAAGCGGGCTGTGAGTGGCATGTTCCGAGTGCGCCACACGTGTCGCTGCTCGAAGGGCCAGGCGTAGATCGGGCTCCCGTCGCGAACCAGCTCGAGCAGGCGTGGCTCGGCGAGCTCCTCGGCGGACCATTCGTACAGGCGCTGCAGCCGCGGCACGATTACTGCGTAGTCGAGCATCCGGCCAAGACGCTGCTCATCGGCGATGTAGCGCTCGACATCAAGCCCGAGCGGATAGCGGTTTGGCATCACTCGGCGGAGTGAGAGGAACACCCCGGCCACTCCCAGGCGGGGGTCGCCGAGGCGGCCGAGCGGGGCCAACCGGCCCAGGGCCAGGCACGGAGCGTTGACGAGTGCATGCGCGTAGAGGACGCGTGCCAGTGCGACGTTCATGAAGAAGCGCTCCGGCACACTTTCTGCCTCAGCGAGATTCCGGTGCTCCAGATAGCCGCCCACGATGCTCGCGTTGTGCGCTCGGTACCAGTTGCGCCCCGTCGGGCTCGCGCTGAACTCCAGCCAGAGCCGCACGGCCCGCGACGACGGCTCTCCGGCCAACCCGCCCAGCAGTCCTACCGCTTCGCATCCGTCCCGCAGCAGGCGCTCGTTCATCGCGCGCCACCACACGCTGCCGGGCGGTGACGCGTCGAGCGGGTTGAGAAGGCCGCGCTGCGCCTGCCAGCGCATGAACGACAATGCCGCCCGTCGGAACGGCACGTGTCGGGGCGCGCGTCCCGTCGGCCCGTGGAAGAGCCGTGCCATCAATGCAAGACGCGCCGCCGGATCGTCGCGCACGCCCGCGACCTGCGCTTCAGCAGAAGCGAGCGCGCGTGTGTGGTGGCTCATCGCCGAGTCGGCCAAAGTCCCAAGCTCTTCTAGCACCGGACCGTAGCCGCCCGACAGGTGCTCGGAAGTGGTCGTGCGCCGGCTACTACCGTCGAGAGCGGTGACGCGGAAAGCCGTGGTGTGCCGGGAGTGCGACCCGCGACTGCTGGTGGATCACAGTGTGACCGCTAGTTGGCGGCAGGCCGGCGACCGCGTTGGGGGCAGCCAGCCCCACGAGCGTCAGGCCGAGGATCACGATCCCGCGCAGCACGGTCTGAGCGTAGGCGAGAAGCGCCGCCTTCGACTACCCCTTTCGGGTCGAATCGACGCCGGTCGGTGGGATTTGCATAATCCAGGCTCGGGAGGGCACGTAAGGGGAGTCTGATGGGGCGAGACTCAGCGCGGAGAATCTCACGGCGGCTGCTCCGGTTCGGAGCGCTCGCTGTCGCGACCTCCTGTGTCGGCGGCTCGGTGGCGCAGGCCAGCCCGAATCTCCTGTTCGGGTTCACCGACAACGCCCCGTTCGCGGCGGGCACGCAGGCGACCGGGCCGGCCCTCGCGCTCGGTGCTCGCGGCTTCGCCTACATGCTGGTCTGGAGCCACGGGAAGACCTACCCGACTCAGGACGAGGTGCGGGGGCTCACCCGGGCGATCGTCGCCTCCGCGGGCGCGCGCGTGGTCCTGGTCGTTCGGACGACCGGGTCGGACACCCCGCTCACGGATGTCGCACGCCAGGACTTCTGCGCCTACGCCCTGAACACCGTCAAGCGGTTTCCGACGATCAACGACGTGGTGATCGGGAACGAGGCCAACGCGCCGTATTTCTGGCGCCCGCAGTACAACCCGGACGGCTCGAGCGCCTCTCCCGGCGCGTACGAGACGCTGCTCGCCCGCTGCTACGACGTCCTGCATGGGTTCAGGGCCGGGATCGACGTCGCCGCGCCGGGGACGAGCCCGCACGGAAACGACAACCCGTACGCGAAGGACAACATCTCGCACTCGCCGATCACCTTCATCGAGGGCGTTGCCGCCGCGTACCGCAAGAGCGGCCGTACGCGGCGGATCTTCGACACGGTCGTGCACCACCCGTACGGCGACAACAACGCCGAGCGGCCCTTCGCGATGCACCCCGGCCCGTACTTCGTCGGGCGAGGGTGACTGGAACAAGCTCGTGGCGACCTACCAGCAGGCCTTCGCCGGCACGCCTCAGGCGGTCCCCGGCCGTTGCCTCCCGCCCGGCCCCTGCGTCCCGATCTGGTACCTCGAGGCGGGCTTCCAGACCCTGCCTCGGCCGGGAGCCTACTTCGGCCCCGAGAACGTTCTGACCATTCCCGACGTCAGCGGCCTGGCCGATTCGCCCACGCCGCTCGTGACGAGCCCGGCGCCCGACCAGGCGACCCAGCTCCGGTACGCCCTCCGCCTCGCCTACTGCCAGCCGTACGTCGAGGCGGTCTTCAATTTCCTGATCAAGGACGACGCCAACCTGCTCGGGTACCAGTCCGGGATCCTCTGGGCCGACTGGCGACCGAAGGGCTCCTATGCGGCTCTCGGCTCGGTCGTGAGCCAGCTGGCCGCGGGGAAGGTCTCGTGCGCCGCTCCGGGCTCGCCTCCGTCGCTCACCGCGCAGTACCTCGGCGGGCCGCCCCGGGTGGCGCTCCGCTGGGGTGGATCGTCGAGCGCGATCGGCGTGTCCGGCTACAACGTCTACCGCAACGGGGTCGAGCTCGGCACGACAACGGCTCGCACCTATCTCGACTCCGGCGTGACGGCACGCGGCAAGTACCGGTACACCGTCCGCGGCTACGACGCCGCGGGCCAGACCGGTGCGGCGTCTGCCGTGTCCGTGCCCTCGGCTTCGGCACGCGCCGCCGCACGGGCCGCCGCGGCCCGCGCTGCCGCAGCCGCTGCGGCGCGGGCTGCAGGGTCGCACTCCTGCGCTCCCCTCCACGTGCGCACCGGCCAGAGGTCGAAGCAGCGAGCGTTCGGCGTCCGGATCGTGCGCGGGCGCGTGTCGTGCCTGAAGGCGAGCAAGACCCTCAAGACGTTCATGACGAGACATCGGTCCCCGAAACGCTGGCGCTGCGTGTTGCCTCACGGGCTCGCGACCTGGGCGGCCACCTGCAGCCAGGGCGCGCGCAAGCAGCCCCGCGTCGTCGTCCGCGCCGCACGGATGCGCTAGCCCGCTCAGGCGGTGAGCGAGTCGTACACGCGGCGCTGGAAGGCGGCGACGAGCTGCTCGCTCTCGGGCATCAGCCGGCCCTGGGTGACCGCGCGAGAGTCGAGCCCGCGCTGAACGCCTCTCACTAGCGCGACGTCCTCGGTCGCCACCTGTGTGTCGAAGGCGATCGACTCCTCGATCCGCTCCTCGGAGACATCCGCGCCGAAGAAGTAGTCGGTCGCCTCGACCGTCGAGTGAGCGGCACGCGGCACCCAGCGCTCGATCGAGACGTTCTGTGGGCCCGGCGAGATGTTGATCGTCGTGTTCGGCCAGAGGAAGTGGTAATGGGACTGGCGCATGTCGTCTCCGTGGGCCTCCTCGCGAAGCGGGCCCACCTGGCTCGAGACCAGCCCCTCGACCGAGAGCCGATAGGCGTCGGGGTCGATGTCGATCACCTTGCTGAAGCCGGGATGCGCCACAGGGCAGTGGTAGCACTCGAGGTAGTTCTCCAGAGCCACCTTCCAGTTCACCTGCTGCTCCCAGGGGACGTGGGAGTGGAAGCGGAGGTTGTCGAGGTCGAGGCCGCTGCCTGCGATCGTCTCCGGCAGGACGCCGAGCGCCTCGGACAGCTCGGACGCGTCGGGATCGGGATTCACGAAGACGAAGGGGCCCCAGGTGTCGACCGCGATCGGGAGCAGCGACAACTCGGAGGCGTCGAAGCCCGGCTCGCGCTCCGACCGGGGTGCACGGCGCAGCGACCCGTCCAGCTCGTAGGTCCACGCGTGGTAGGGGCACTGGAGCGTCTTGCGGCAGCCGCTGCCCTCCGCTACGACGTGGCCGCGGTGGCGGCAGACGTTGACGAACGCCCGCAGCTCGCCGTCGGCTGCGCGAGTCACGACGACCGGGATGTGCCCGGCTTCCGAGGCGTAGAAGCTCCCGGGCTCTGCGACGTGCTCGGTGGGCCCCGCGTACTGCCAGGCCGACGCGAACACGCGCTCGCGCTCCAGCTCGAGCACCGCGGGCTCCGAGTACCACGAGGCCGGCAGCGTCCAGCCTTCCTCGAGCGGTCGCGGGACCGCGGGCAGCTGTTGGATCCTCTGGGTGTCGAGCGCCGTCAACCTCGGTTCCTCTCCTGGGCCTGACCGTACGGTCAGTCAGGATATCCGCGCCGCCGTGAATGGGTCAAGATGACGACCGTGAGCGCCACCGTCCCGGCCAGCGAGCGCGTCGACGAGATTCTGGAGGCGGCATGCCGGGTCGTCGTGCGAGACGGTGCGCACGGGCTGCGGATGGCCGCCGTGGCCGAGGAGGCGGGCGTCTCCAAGGCGCTCGTGCACTACTACTTCGCCACGCGCCGCGACCTGCTCCGGCATGCGTTCTCGCGGTCGGACGAGAGCTGGCAGGCCGCGCTCGCGGAGAGGTTGGCGGAGGTCTCGACGGGAGCGGAGCGGGTCGAGCGTGCGCTCCTGATGGGCGTCGAGCCGCAGGAGCCGTTCGCCGGCCACCGGGCTCTCTGGAACGAGGTCTGGAGCAGCCTGCGCTTCGACGACGAGCTTCGGCCGCTGGTCGAGGCGTCGTACCGGAGCTGGCTCAAACGGCTCACCATGCTCGTCGAGGAGGGTCGTCGTGACGGCTCGATCGACCCCGCGGTCGAGGCGAAGCCGGCGGCGTGGCGGCTCGCGGCGGTCGGTGACGGCATCGACTCGATGCTCTACCTGCGGCTGATCGGCTGGGAGAAGGCGCGGGAGCTCCTCTTCGCGAGCATTCGGCGTGAGCTGACCGGGTGACGGACGTTCTCGTCCTCGGCGCCGGCCTCGCCGGGCTCGCCGCGGCCCGCGACCTCGCGGCCGGAGGCGCCGACGTGGTCGTCCTGGAGGCGCGCGCACGCGTGGGCGGCCGCGTCGAGCAGGTGCCGCTCGACGGCGGCCGGCCGGTACAGCTCGGCGGCGAGGTCGTCGGCCCGGTGCACACCTCGTACCTCGAGCTCGTGGACGAGCTCGGGCTGACCCTCGAGCCGAGCTACGTGGCGGTTCGGGGAGAGACGACGTACGACCTCTACGACGGCGTCGTGCGCGGCGACGACTTCCCGTACCGGAACGGCGCCGAGCGCGAGGACTACGAGCGGGTCGAGCGGAAGTGGGGGGAGCTCGTCGCCACGGTCGATCCGGACGATCCGTGGAGGCATGCGGACGCCTCGCGGCTCGACCGCGCGTCGATCGGACAGTGGCTGCGCGCGGTGGGCGCCCTGCCCTCCACGATCAGGCGGCTCGTGGTCGGGTCGCTCTCGCTCGCCGACGGCTCGATCGAGCACAGCTCGCTGCTCGCGGAGCTGCGGAAATCGGCCGCGGTGGACGAGCAGGAGTTCTACTCGCATGAGCGCTGGGAGTCGTTCCAGGTCGCGGAGGGGAGCGCCGAGGTCGCGGAGCGGCTCGCCGCCGGGCTCGGCGAGCGCGTCCGGCTCGAGTCGGAGGTCGAGCGCGTCAGGGTCGGGCGGACCTGCAGCGTCGTCCTGGCGAGCGGCGAGGAGCTGGCTGCGGAGGCGATCGTGTGCGCGCTCCCGGCTCCCGTCGCCGCCCGGATGGAGATCGACGGCGTCGAGCCCGAGCGCATCCGCTCGCTGCGGCGCCAGCGGCATGCCCTCGCGGCGAAGGTCGTCGCCGTCTACCCCCGGTCGGTGTGGGCCGACGTGGGCGCGAACGGCCTCGCGGAAGGCGAGCACGTCCTCGGCTCGACGTGGCCCCAGCGCGAGGGTGTTCTGTCCGCGCTCGTGCCGCCCGAGCGGGTTGCCTACCTGCTGGCGCTGACCGACGACGACCGCGACGAGGTTGTCCGGGACGAGCTCGAGCGCATGTACGGGCCGGTGGCGCGCGGGACGGCCGCCATCCACCACCGGCTCTGGGCGACCGACCCGTTCACGCGCGGCTACGTCACGCACTGGTGGCCCGGGGACGTGCTGAGGGTCGGCCCGCTCCACGGCACCCACGCGCCGCCGTTCTACGTCTGCGGGTCCGACCAGTGGGTCGCGGGCTACCTCGAGGGCGCCGTGTCCACCGGGCGATCGGCCGCGTCGGCCGCGCTCTCGGCGCGTCGCGGCTCCTCCTCCGCGGAGGCGCGAGCACGCGCAGCGCGTCGGGCGGCAGGTAGAGCGTCACCGGCGTCCCCTCCTCGAGCCTGATCGGCAGCGGGCTGCCGTCGTTCGAGATCGTCGCCTTGAGCAGTTTCCCGCCCAGGACCCTGACGTGCACCTCGTGCAGGCCGCCGAGGAAGACCGCGCGCTCGACCAGCCCGGGAAGGCGGTTGTCGCCGGCGCGTTCCGTGCGCCTCGATCCCGATCCGCTCCGGCCTGATCATCGCCTTCACCTCGCCCCGCGAGCCGATCTCGCCCTGCTCGGCGCGGAAGTCGCGCTCGCCGATCCTCAGGCTGCACGCGCCTCCGTCGGCGGTCGCTTCGGCGTCGAGCAGGTTGGAGACGCCGAGAAAGTCCGCCACGAACGTCGTGCGCGGCTCCTCGTAGACCTCCCGCGGCGAGCTCGCCTGCTCGACCCGGCCGATGTTCATCACCGCGACCCGGTCGCTCATCGTCAGCGCCTCTTCCTGGTCGTGCGTCACGAACACGAACGTGACCCCGAGATCCGCCTGGATCGCCTTCAGCTCGACCTGCAGGTCCTTGCGCAGCCGGGCGTCCAGCGCTCCCAGCGGCTCGTCCAGCAGGAGCACGCGCGGCATGAGGACGAGCGCACGGGCGAGCGCGACTCGCTGCTGCTGTCCGCCCGAGAGCTGCTCGGGCTTGCGCTCCGCGAACTCGGTCAGCCGGACGAGCTCCAGGATCCCCTTCACCTTGCGCCGTCGCTCCTCCTTGTTCAGGCGCTGGTACTTGAGCCCGAAGCCGACGTTCTCCGCGACGTCCAGGTGCGGGAAGAGCGCGTAGCTCTGGAAGACGGTGTTCACGTTCCGCTTGTGCGGCGGCACGCGGGCGACGTCGGTGCCGTCGAGCACGATCCGCCCGCTCGTCGGCTGCTCGAAGCCGGCGATCATGCGCAGCGTCGTGGTCTTGCCGCAGCCCGGACGGGCCGAGCAGCGTGAAGAACTCGCCCGGCGGCATGTGCAGGTCGATCCCGTCGACCGCGACGGCCTCGCCGAACGTCTTCGTCAGCTCCTCGAGCCGGATCTCCCCGTCCACGCCCTAGACCTCCAGGGTGGCGACGGCGGCGGCCTCGCTGCCGCCGGCGAAGCGCCGGTAGACGAGGAGCGCGAGCGTGAGCGTCGCCAGCGTGATCACGAGCGCGACGGTAGCGAGTGCGTTCAGCGCCGGCGTCGGTGCGCCGCGTGCGCTGGCGTAGAGCAGCATCGAGACCGTCGTGGTGCTCGAGTTGCCGGCGAGGTACTGGGTCACGACGAAGTCGTCGATCGAGAGCGCGAACGCGATCGCTGCGCTCGCGACGATCGCCGGGGCGAGCATCGGCAGCACCACGCGCTGGAGCTGGTCCCGCGGAGGCGCCCCGAGGTCGGCAGCGGCCTCCTCGTACTCGCGGCCGATCGAGACCAGCCGCCCGCGGACGATCACGACGACGTAGGAGAGCGTGAACGTCACCTGGCCGATCGCCTGCGCGGGCGTTCCGAGCCCGATCCCCGGGAAGACGCGCAGGAAGAGCAGCAGGAGCGCGACGCCCATCACGATCTCCGGCGTCACGAGCGGGAGCAGCATCACGGTGTTGATCGTGCCGCCGCCCGGACCCCGCCAGCGCTGCAGGCCCAGCGCCAGGGCGACTCCGAGCGGCGACGCAGACGGCGACGCAGATCACGGCCAGGATCAGCGTGTGCTTGAGCGCGCCCTGGAGGGAGGGATCGTGGAAGACGCTCCCGGCCGAGCCGGTGAACCAGCGGAACGAGAACCCCTGCCAGCTGGTGCGCGAGCGGCCGTTGTTGAACGCGAACAGGATCGCGATCGCGACCGGGACGATCGACCAGAGGATGTAGAGGACCGTGATCACGACGAGCCCGCGCGGCTTGGCCCACGGGTTGCGGAGCCAGCTCACTGTCTCGGCGGTCTCCCCGGCCTGCCGGGTCGTGCGCAGGTAGTAGAACATCAGCAGGAGCAGCACCGCCGCGAGCAGCATCGTCAGCACCGCGCCGGTCACCTTCTCGGAGCCCTGACGTGTGAACTGGTCGATCTGGTTGCCGATCAGGTTCGTCTTCGTGGAGGCCGAGACGAGGTCGGGCGTGTAGTAGTCGCCGAACATCGGCAGGGCGACGAGCACGCAGCCGGCGAGGATCCCGGGCATCGAGAGCGGCAGCGTCACGCGCCGGAACGCGCTGAACGGGCTCGCGCCGAGATCGCGCGCCGCCTCGATCTGCCGCTGGTCGATCCGGTCGAGCGCCGCGAACAGCGGCAGGATCAGGAACGGGATGTAGCCGTAGACGAACGCGATGATCACGGTCGAGCTCTGCCCGTCGAGCCAGCCGCCTCGGGCGGAGAGCAGCCCGAGCCCGAGGAACAGCCGCTCGATCCCGAGGTCGTGGAGGATCCTCGTGCCCCAGCCGTCCGGCGAGAGCAGGTTGATCCAGGCGAGCATCCGCATCAGGTAGTTGATCCAGAACGGCACGACCAGCAGGAGCAGGACGAGCCCCTTCCAGCGGCCGCTGTGGCGCGCCGCGAAGTAGGCGACGGGATAGCCGATCAGGAGCGAGAGGGCCATCGCGATCGCGACGAACTCGATCGTGCGGATCGAGACACGGTCAGGAACTGCTCGCCGTGCCAGATGTTGCGCAGCACCTCGAGCGACGTAGCCGACGTTCCAGTCGAGCGGGTTCCAGAACGGCACCGGCTGGGAGAGCGAGTCCTGGTTGCCGAACGCGACCGCGATGACTGCGTAGAAGGAGACGAGGAAGAAGATCGAGAGCCACACGACGCCGGGAAGGGCGAGCAGCCGCCAGGTCCAGCGCGACCCATCTCAGCCGGCCTTGAACTTCGACCAGGCGTCGTCCCAGTGCGCGCTCGCCCTCGACGCTGAGCTGGAGCAGCTCCTGGTTGGCTGCGAACTGGTCGGGCCGGACGACGCGCTGCCGTCAGGGTCTTCGGGATCAGTCCGCGCTTGATCAGCGCGTCGGCGTCGATCGCGTTCTGCGGCGGCGTGTAGCCGACGAGTTGACCATGTTCGCGTAGGCGTTTCCTCGTCGAGCAGGAAGTCCAGGAAGTGATGCGCGAGCACCGGGTTCTTGGCCGTCGCCGATGCAGAAGAAGTCGTTCTGGACGACGCCGTTCGAGTCCGGGCCCCAGAACGAGAGCACGCTCGGGCTTGACCCCGTTCGGCATGTAGTAGAAGGCGGCGCTCAGCAGGTCGCCCGACCAGGCGTGGTGGAAGACGGTCTTCGCCCTCGGGCAGGGTCTGGTAGTCGGTGATCGTGACCTTGACGTTGCAGATCCCGTTCAGCTGGCTGAGGCTCGTCCCCGGCGCTTCGCGACGAGCGTCGCATCCTCGGTGTTCAGGTCGGGGCGGATGCCGGTGCGCATCGCGTCGCGCTGCATCGGCAAGGACAGTGCGTCGCGCTTGTCGTCCAGGACGCCGACCTTGCCGCGGTAGGCCTGCGAGTGCCAGAAGATGTCCCAGGGGACGTCCATGCGAGGCGATGTCTTCCTTGACCTTGTCGTTGCGCCAGCCGATGCCGTCCATCCAGACGACGTAGGGCACCGTGTAGCGGCTGCCTCGGTCGTAGAACGGGTCCTGCAGCTCGGGCCAGATGTTCTTGGCGAGGTTCGGCAGGTAGGAGTGGTTCAGCGGCTGCAGGAGCTTCTGGGCGATCAGGTTGCACGATGTTCGAGCCGGTCAGCCCGATGATCACGTCGAACCCGACGGCGCCCGCCGCGAGCTTCGCGATCGCCTCGTCGGACGAGTTGTAGGTGGCGATGTGAACGGAAGCGCCGAACTTCTTCTGGAACCTCTTGACCGTCACCGGGTCGACGTAGTCGGCGTAGTTGTAGACCTGGAGCGGACCCTTCTCGGTCGGGCGCCCGTCCGGGATCGGCGGTTGTCGCGGCGTGATCGCCCAGGTGACCGCGTTGTCGGGCCGCGGTAGCGGCAGGCCGCCCGGGCCCGAGCGGCTTCGGCGACGACCAGCTTCGCGGCGGGGCCGACGGGACCGCCGGCGCTGACGCCGATCGGCTCCGTCGTGTTCTCGCAGCCGCGAGGAGTCCAGCGGCGCTCAAGCCCAGCGCCGAGCCCGCAGCCCCGCGCAGAAGCTTGACGCCGCGTCAGTCCGGATCGATCCTTCGGATGCTCCATGCTGACGCGCGCCGATTGAACCTCTCCCCTGACCGCCAAGTCAAGTTTGTGCGGGCGGCATAGGATCAACGCGCGTGCACGAGAAGCGTGTCGAGATCAGGTGGAGGGACGTGGACGCGTTCGGGCACGTCAACAACGCCGTCTACGCCACCTACCTCGAGGAGTGCCGCGACGAGTGGCTCGACTCGGCCGTGGGCGACGAGGCGGGGTGGAACTTCGTCATCGCCCGGCTCGCGATCGACTTCCGGCGCGAGCTGCGGCTCGAGGACGAGACCGTCCTCGTGCGCTGCACGCTCGAGCGCATCGGCACCTCGAGCGTCACGACGCGCGAGGAGATTCACGCGGGCGAGCTGGCCGCCGAGGCCGAGGCGGTGCTCGTCGCCCGCGACCGGGAGACGGGGCGCTCCCGACCGCTGTCGACGGCCGAGCGAGCGGGCCTCGAGAGCGCGCACTAGTGGAGCACCTGTTCAGCCCGCTCGCGCTCGGTCCGGTCGAGCTCCAGAACCGCATCGTCTCGACCGCGCACCAGACCACCCTCGTCCACGAGCACCTGCCGACGGACGACTTCGTCGCCTACCACGAGGCGCGGGCGCGGGGCGGTGTCGGCCTGATCGTGCTCGAGGCGACGGCGGTGCACCCTTCGGGCCTGCTCACCTCGCACACCCTCGGCGGCTACCTCCCCGGGATCGTCGAGGGGTACCGGCGCGTCGCAGCGGCGGTGCAGCCTCACGGCACGCGGCTCTTCGTCCAGCTGCTCCACGGCGGCCGCGAGCAGATCGCCACGCCTCCTCGAGCCCCTGCGCTGGCGCCGTCACCCGTGCCGAGCCCTCGCTTTCGCTCCGAGCCCCGCGCGGCGACCGCGGTGGAGATCGAGGAGCTCGTTGCCGGCCACGCGCTCTGCGCCGGCCTGGCGGCCGAGGCGGGCCTCGACGGGGTCGAGGTCTCGGCGGCGCACCGGTACCTGATCGAGCAGTTCCTCGACCCCGAGCTGAACCGGCGCGAGGACGAGTGGCGCGACGGGCGCCGGTTCCTGACCGAGGTCGTTCGCGCGGTCCGTGCCGCGGCGCCCGGGCTCTGCGTGGGCGTGCGGCTCTCGGCCGACTCGGAACGCGCGGCCGGAGTGGCGGAGCTGCTCGCCGAGGAGGGTGTGGACTACCTCTCGCTCGCGCTCGGCGACTCATCCACCTACCTGGGCTCGGTCGGGATCGTGCCGCCGCCGCCCGTGGAGGAGGCGGCCGTCGCCGGGGCAACCGGCCGCTTCGGCGTCGGCGTGCCGCGGATCGCCACCTCGCGCGTGGCCGATGTCGAGGTCGCCGAGCGCCTGCTGGCCGAGGGCCGGGCCGAGGCGCTCGGGATGACCCGTGCGCTGATCGCCGACCCGGAGCTGCCCGCCAAGGCTCGCGCCGGCCGGGTCGGGGCGATCGTCCGCTGCATCGGCTGCAACGCCTGCATCGCCCACTACCACGCGGGCACCGCGCTGGCCTGTGCGATCAACCCGCGGACCGGCCGGGAGCTCCGGCTCGCCGCGCCCGAGCGTTCGCGGGCTCCGAGGAGGCTCGTGGTGCTCGGCGGGGGCCCGGCCGGGATCTCGGCCGCGACCGAAGCCGGCCGCGCCGGGCACGAGGTCGTGCTGGTCGAGCGCGGCGAGACTCTCGGCGGCCAGATCGTCCTCGCAGGGGCGGCGCCGGCCGGCCGGGAGCTCGCGCGACGATTCCTCGCCGACGCCGAGCGGCAGCTCGCCGCGGCCGGAGTCGAGGTGCGTCTCGGGTCGGACGGGCTCACGGGCCTCGAGCCGGACGCGGCCGTTCTGGCGACGGGCGCGCGTCCGTACGAGGACGACCGGCTCGCGCTCGAAGACGCGGAGGTACTGCAGGCCTGGGACGTGCTCCGGGGCCAGCTGCCGGAGGGCGAGCGGATCGTCGTCGCGGACTGGGGTGGCGACCCGAGCGGGCTCGACTCGGCGGAGGTGCTCGCCGCCGCCGGGAAGCAGGTGACGCTGGCGACGGCGTCGGTCGCGGTCGGGGAGCTCGTTCACCAGTACCGCCGCAACCTCTACCTGCAGCGGCTCTACCGCGCGGGTGTGGAGGTGGTTCACCACCACCGGCTCGAGTCGGCGGACCGCGGCGCCGTCCGCCTGCGCAACGTCTTCGCCCCCGAGCTCGTGACCGTGGTCGAGGCGGACGGCCTCGTGCTCGCGCTCGGCCGCGTGCCGCTCACGGTGCCCGAGCCGGAGGGCGTCATCGTCGAACGGGCCGGGGACTGCCTCTCGCCGCGCTCCCTCGAGGAGGCGGTGCTGGAGGGGACGCTCGCCGCCCGCCGGGCCTTGGATAGGGTCGGCTCCCGATGATCGTCCCCGAGCTTCCTCCCGAGATCCGCGAGCTGAAGGAGCGCGTCGGCCGCTTCGTCGAGCAGGAGGCCTACCCGCTCGAAGAGCGGATCGCCGAGCGCGGGTCGATCGACCCCGAGGAGGTGGACGCGCTCCGGGCCAGGGCCCGCGAGGCGGGGCTGGCGATGCTCAACATGCCACCCGAGAGCGGGGGCATCGGCCTGTCGATGCTGGGGCAGGTGGCGATCGAGGAGGAGTCGGGCAAGGCGACCAACGGCCTCGGATTCGCGATCGTCGACCGCGGCCCGCGCGAGCTGCTGGAGCTCGTCACGCCCGACCAGGCCGAGCGCTTCGTCGAGCCGATCGTGCGCGGGGAGTGGCGCGAGGCCTGGGCGCTGACCGAGCCGGGCGCAGGGTCCGATCTGTCTGCCCTGGCCACCACCGCCGAGCGGGACGGCCAGGACTGGCTGCTGAACGGCGAGAAGTGGTTCGTCACCAGCGAGGGCGACCCCGGCGTCTACGTCGTCGCGGCCGTCGCGGAGGGGGAGCAGCAGCTCTTCCTCGTCGAGCCCGGCACTCCGGGGCTCGCGATCGTGCGCACGCCGGGCTTTCTCCACGACCCCTACCTCGACCACCACCCCGAGCTCGAGCTCCGCGACTGCCGCGTGCCCGAGGCGAACCGCGTCCCGGCGAGCGGCGACGCGGGCGCGAAGGAATGGATCCTGGTCGAGCGGCTCTTCATCGCGGCGCGCTGCTGCGGCGCATCGCTCCGCCTGCTCGACCTCGCCAGCGCGTGGGCGCAGGAGCGCGAGGCGTTCGGGTCCCGCATCGCCGACTACCAGGGCGTCTCCTTCCCGCTCGCCGACTCGCTCACCGAGCTGCACGCCGCGCGGTTGCTGACCTACCACGCTGCCCACGCCTTCGACACCCTGGCCGATCGCAAGGTCGTCCACGGCAAGGTCTCGATGGCGAAGCTGTTCGCCTCGGAGACGGCGGGACGGATCGCCGACCGGGCGGTGCAGGTGCTGGGAGGGCGCGGTTACGCCGTCGACAGCCCGGCCGCACGCCACTTCAGGGAGCTGCGGGTCGACCGGATCTGGGAGGGCACGAGCGAGATCCAGCGCGTGATCATCGCCGGCGGGCTCTTCAAACGGGGCGCGGCGCCCTACCTCGGCTGGGAGTAGACCGCCCGCGCGTCGAGGCCGACGGCGTCCGTCGGGGTGACGAGCAAGGGGTTGACCTCCAGGGCCTCGAGCGCCGGGTGGGCGGCCGCGACCCGCGAGACGGCAGCGGCGGCCTCGGCCGCGCGGTCGACGGCCAGCGGCGGCCGTCCTCGAGTGCCCGTCAGGAGGGCGGCACCGCGGAGCCCGAGCAGCAGCTCCTCCACCTGCGCCGCGGGAGCCGGGGCCAGCGCGACCGCGACGTCCTGGAGCAGCTCGGCGAGGATCCCCCCGAACCCGACGAGCAGCACCGGGCCGAAGCGGGGGTCGCGGCGGCAGCCCACGATCAGCTCCGCCGAGGTCTCCGCGGAGACCATCCGCTCCACCGAGAAGCCGTCCGGCGCCCGCATCCGGCCGGCAGCCGCCGCCACGGCCTCGGCGTCCACGAGCCCGAGCGCCACGCCTCCTTCGTCCGACTTGTGCACGAGCCCGAGCGCCTTCACGACGACCGGGAAGCCGAGCTCGTCCGCCGCGGCTGCCGCTTCGGCCGCGGTTCCTGCCCGCCGGGCCTCCGGGAAGGGGACTCCGCCGGCCGCCAGCAGCTCCCGCGCCCCGAAGTAGCCCGTGTCGGCCGGCGCCGCCTCGGGAGCCGGCAGCTTCGGGATGGGGCTTGCGGACGGCCGCTCGACGATCTTGACGATCGACGAGAGGGCCGATCCGATCTCGCGGTAGACGGCCACGCCGGCCTCCCGCAGAGCCAGGGCGGGCGCCTCCTGCCAGTACATCGTCTGCACGATCGCCGGGCGGCCTGCCTCGGCCGCGGCCCGCCCGAGCCCGCGCGCCGCGTCCGTCTCGGGCTCGCGTAGCTCGTCGGCGGTCGCGCTGTAGCCGCCGAGGTAGCCGGTCAGGAGCACCGCGTCCACCTCTCCCGACTCGAGCAGCAGCCGCGGCACGCGCTCGTACGAGCGGAGGTCTTGCTCGCCCGCTCCGGCGAAGTCGACCGGATTCGTGGTCGTCGCCGTCGGAGGCAACACCTCGGCGAGGCGTATGGAGAGCGCGGGAGAGAGGCGCGGCAGCTCGAGCCCCGCCTCCGTCGCCAGGTCGGCTGCGATCACCGCCGAGCCGCCGCCGTCGGAGACGATCGCGACGCGGCGCCCCCGCGGCCGGCTGTCGGCAAGGAGCAGCTGGGCCAGGTCGACGAACTCGCGCGGGGTCGCCACGCGCAGGATCCCGGCGGCGCGCGCGCCCGCGTCGACTGCCACTGAGTCGCTGACGAGCGCCCCGGTGTGCGACTCGGCGGCCCGGACCCCGGCGGCGCTCACGCCGCCGGCGAGCAGGAGCACCGGCTTCCCGGCCTCGGCAGCGGCGCGCGCGAAGGCTCGGCCGTCCCTGAAGTCCTCGAGGTAGACGGCGATCACCGCCGTCCCGTCGTGCGCCGCGAGCTCCCTGACGACCTCTGCGGCCTCGAGGTCCGCCTGGTTCCCGAGCGAGGCGAACCGGGAGATGCCCAGGCCGACCTCCGAGGCCAGCAGCGAGAGCTCGATCGCCAGGTTGCCGCTCTGCGAGACCACCCCGATCGGCCCCGGGACGAAGTCGCTCGAGGAGAGATCGAGCTCGGCGGCCGCGTCGTAGACGCCGAGGCAGTTCGGCCCGAGGAGCACCGCGCCGGCGCTGCGGACCCGCTCGACGACCGCCTGCTCGCGCTGGCGGCCCTCGTCCGAGGCCTCGCCGAGGCCGGCCGCGATCGCGACGATGGCGCGCGCGCCCGCGGCCAGCGAGGCGTCGACGGTCTCCTCGAAGGAGGACGCCGGAACCGCGAGCACGACGAGCTCGGGCGGCTCCGGCAGCTCCTCGACGGAGATGAATGTCCGCCGGCCCAGCACCTCGGCACCGGAGCGGTTCACCAGGAAGACGGAGCGCCGGTGCTCCCCGCGAAGCGCCCCGCGCGCCAGCCACTGGCCCCATTTTGCCGGGTCGTTCGAGGCGCCCACGACGGCCACGGAACGCGGCTCGAAGAGCGGCCGCAGGTCGCGTTCTGTCCCGACCGGCATCGCGGTCATCATCCCACCGGCTGGCCGAACTCCGTCCGGCACGCCACAATGTGTCAATGAGCGCACCGGCGACCACACTGCTCGACCGCACGAGGATCGCGGAGCTGACCGAACGCGAGCAGCGCCGCCTCGACGACCGCACGCACGCGTCACGCGCCATGTACGAGCGCGCGAAGGAGTCGCTTTCCGGCGGCGTGGCGTCCGCCTACCAGGAGCGCACGCCCTGGCCGATCTACCTGTCCCACGGCAAGGGCTCCCATGTGTGGGACGTCGACGGGACGGAGATGGCCGACTTCCACAACGGCTTCGGCTCGATGCCCCAGGGCCACGCGCATCCCGCGATCACGGCCGCGGTCGCGAAGCGGCTCGAGCTCGGGACGCATTTCGCCGCGCCGACCGAGGACGCGGTCGCCGTCGCGGAGGAGCTCAAGCGGCGGTGGGGCATTCCACGCTGGCGCTTCGTCAACTCGGGCTCCGAGGCGACGATGGACGCGATCCGGATCGCGAGAGCGCACACGGGCCGCGACACGATCGTGAAGATCTTCGGCTCCTACCACGGCCACCACGACTACGTGATGGTCTCGATCGGCGTCCCGCACCACCAGATCGGCAACCGTGAGAACTACGCGTCGATCCCGTACGGGGCCGGAATCCCGAAGGCCGCGGCCGAGCTCACCATCCCGGTTCCGTTCAACGACGCCGCGGCAATGGAGAGGCGGATCGAGTCGCTGATCGACGAGGGGCGCCCGCCGGCCTGCGTGATCATGGAGCCGGCCATGATGAACCTGGGCATCGTGCTCCCGGAGCCCGGGTACCTCGAAGCCGTGCGCGAACTGACGACGCGGCTGGGCGTGCTGCTGATCTTCGACGAGGTCAAGACCGGCCTCTGCATCGCCGCCGGAGGGGCGACCGAGCGCTTCGGCGTCAGCCCGGACATCGTGACGCTTGCCAAGGCGCTCGGCGGCGGCCTCTCGGCCGGCGCGATCGGCGGCACGGAGGAGGCCTTCGAGGTCGTCGAGAGCGGCACCGTCTACCAGGTCGGCACGTTCAACGGGAACCCGCTCGCGATGGCCGCCTCGAGGGCCAGCCTCGAGCAGGTGCTGACCCCCGCCGCCTATGTGCACATCGACGCGCTCGAGGAGCGGCTCCTGCGCGGCTGCCAGGACGTGATCGACAGCTACGGGCTGCCCGGCTACTCCGTCGGCGTCGGGGCGAAGGGCTGCGTCACGTTCTCCCCGGAGCGAATCGTCGACTACGAGACGTTCAAGGAGAACCAGGACGAGGAGCTCTCGGAGCTCTCCTGGCTCTACAACATGAACCGCGGCATCTACATGACGCCCGGCCGCGAGGAGGAATGGACGCTGTCGGTCGCGCACACGACCGAGGATTGCGACGCGTTCGTGGCCGCCTTCGACGAGATGGCCTCGGATCTAACTGCGTAGCGGCGTTTTGACCGGCTAAGGCGCCGACTAGGCGGCGCCGACCATGGAGGCCGTGCGCGGGTTTACCCGTGTCGTGCGGGTTTTACCCGTGCGGCCGGTCCTAGCTACACTTCCGCGCCGATGGCCGGCGAGCGAGTGAAGCTGCAGGTGCAGGAGCGCGAGAGCCGCGGCTCCGCCGAATCGCGCCGCCTGCGCAAGCAGGGGCTGATTCCGGCCGTGCTCTACGGGCGCGGCAAGGAGCCACAGCCGATCTCCATTCCCGAGCGCGAGCTGCGCCGTGTGCTCACGGGCGGACAGGGGCTGCACGCGATCCTCGACGTGACGCTCGAGGGTCAGAAGACCACCCATCCGTCGATCCTCAAGGACTACCAGCAGCACCCGGTGCGCGGCGGCCTGATCCACGTCGACCTCCAGGAAGTGCGGCTCGACCAGCCGATTCAGGCGCAGGTCGTCGTCGAGCTCGTGGGCGAGCCGGTCGGCGTCACCGAGGGCGGCGTGCTCTCGCAGGTCAGCCGCGAGATCACGGTCTCGGCGCTGCCGATGGAGATTCCCGAGCACCTCGAGCTGGACGTGACCGGAATGGCGATCGGCGACACGCTGCGCCTCGTCGACCTCGGCCCGCCCGGCGAGGGCGTCACGTACCTCGACGACCCGGAGGAGACCGTGCTGGCGACGGTGACGATGCCGACGCGGTTCGTCGAGCCCGAGCCGGAAGAGGTCGAGGGCGAGGAGCTCGAAGAGGGCGAGCTGCCCGAGGGCGAGGTTCCCGAGGGCGAAGAGGGTGCCGAGGGCGAGCCTCCCGCCGAGGGCGAGGACGCAGCAGCCTCCGGCGAGCAAGAGACCACCGAGGAATAGGTGCGCTTCTTCCGTCGGGGCGAGGGGGCCTCGACGCTCGACCTGCTGGTCGCGGGGCTCGGCAATCCGGGGCGCGAGTACGAACGGACGCGCCACAACGTCGGCTGGCTCGTTCTCGACGAGCTCGCGCGCCGGCACGGCGGCTCCTGGCGCTCCAAGTTCTCGGGCTCGCTGGCGGAGGTGCGGCTCGACGGCCTGCGGCTGGGGCTGCTGAAGCCGGAGACGTACATGAACGAGTCCGGCCGCTCGGTCGGGGCCGCCGCGCGGTTCTTCAAGGTCGAGCCCGAGCGGCTGCTCGTCGTCCACGACGACGTCGACCTCGAGGCCGGTCGACTGCAGGCGCGGGCCGGAGGCGGCCTTGCGGGGCACAACGGGCTGCGCTCTCTTGCGCAGCACCTAGGCACGCAGGACTTCCTTCGCCTCCGCATCGGCGTCGGCCGCCCCGGCCGGGGGGAAAAGCGCCCGGTCTCGGACTGGGTGCTGTCGCCGTTCGCCGCCGAGGATGACGCCGAGGCGCTGGTCGCCCGGGCCGCGGATGCGGTCGAGACGGTCGCCTCGGAGGGGCTCGAAACCGCGCAGGGCCGCTTCAACTAGCGAGCTAGGATGGACGGCGCGGAACCGCCGGGTTCCGTCTTTCGTCATGGACCGGACGACCAGCCCGAGACCCGTTCTGTACCCGCTCGTCGAGCAGTTGCTTGGCGGCGAGCGGCTGGCCGCCTACGCGGATGCGCTTCCCGCGCCCGCGCGGGTCTCCGAGCCTGCGCTGCCGCTGCTGCTGGCCGCCCTGCACGAGCACCTCGGGCGGGCCCTCGTGTGCCTGTTGCCGGAGGACGCGGATGCTCGTGATGCGGCCGAGGGCGCCCGCTGGTTTCTCGGGGGCGACCAGGTCGCGCTGCTCCCGAGCCGCGGTGTCCACTGGGGGTCTGGGCTCGAGCCGCCGCCGCACCTCGTGGGCGAGCGCGCCCGCGCGCTCGACGTCCTCGCGGCCGGAGGGCTCGTCTGCGCGTCTGCCGCGGCCCTCGCCGAGGCGATGCCGCCGCCGGAGGCCCGTCCCGAGCGGCTCACGCTTGCGCCCGGTGCCTCGACCGGCCTGGACGCGGTGGGCGAGCACCTCGCCCTCGCCGGCTACGAGCGGGTCGACCGCGTACAGGAGCGCGGGCAGTTCGCCGTGCGCGGCGGGCTCGTTGACGTCTTTCCGACGACCGGCCGGGATCCGCTCCGCGTCGAGTTCTTCGGCGACGAGATCGAGGCGATCCGCGCCTTCTCGCCGTTCACCCAGCGCACCCTCCACGACGTCGAGCTAGCGGTCGTCTACCCGGCGTCCGAGCGGCGGCTCGACCTCGTCGACCCGTCCCTTCCGGACACGACCCAGGGTCTGACCCCGGGCCATGTCCCCGGCGACCTCGTGCCGCCGCTCGACCGGGTGCCCGACCTGGTCTGGGAGCCCGAGCGCGTGGGCGAGGTCCTGGCCGAGGAGTTCGAGACCGAGCTGCCGCTCTCGGGGGCGGCGGAGCTCGACCCGTTCCCGCGCGGCCAGGGCTTCGCGTTCGAGGCGCAGCGCCCGGCGGTCGCGGCGCGCGGGCTCGCCGAGGCCGAGACCGAGCTGGGCGGGCTGATCCGCGCCGGCAACCGCGTCGTCGTCGCGTTCCCGCACCGAGGCGAGGCGCTGCGCACCGCAAACCTGCTGCGCCGCGTCGAGCCGCGGCTGCTGGAGCCCGGCGAGCAGCTCCCGGACGAGCCGGAGCTCCTGTTCGCGGTCTCGCCGGCACGGCGCGGCTTCGTCTGGCGCGAGCTCGGCCTCGTCCTGCTGCCGGACACGCAGGTCTTCCGCAAGCGTCCACCGAGAGTCGACCACCGCCTGGGCCGGGCGCTCCAGTCCTTCGCCGACCTGCGCACGGGGGACTTCGTCGTCCACGAGGACCACGGGATCGGAAAGCTGCTCGGCTTCGAGACGAAGACCGTGGCGGAGGTGACGCGCGACTACCTCTTCGTCGGCTTCCGCGGCGACGACCGGCTCTACGTCCCGCACGAGCAGATCGGCAAGGTCTCGAAGTACATCGGCGCGGACGCGAACGCGCCGGCCCTCTCGAAGCTCGGCGGCAAGGCCTGGCAGAACCTGAAGAGCCGCGCTCGCACCGCGTTGCGAGAGCTCGCGGGCGAGCTGCTCGCTCTCTACGCGCGCCGCCAGCAGGCTTCCGGGAACGCCTACGACCTCTCCTCGGAGTGGCTCGAGCGGCTCGAGGCGGAGTTCCCGTACCGCGAGACCGAGGACCAGCGAGCCGCCATCGAGGCGGTCAAGGAGGACCTCGAGGCTCCCCGCCCGATGGACCGCCTCGTCTGCGGGGACGTCGGCTTCGGGAAGACCGAGGTCGCGGTGCGGGCTGCGTTCGCGGCCGCGGTCAACGGCAAGCAGACGCTGATGCTGGTCCCGACGACCGTCCTCGCCGAGCAGCACTGGAACACCTTCCGGGAGCGGTACCGGGACTTCCCGGTGCGCGTCGAGATGATCTCGCGCTTCCGCCGGCCGGCCGAGCAGAAGCAGGTGCTGGCCGACTACGCCGCGGGCAAGGTCGACGTGCTGATCGGCACCCACCGCGTGCTCAGCCGCGACGTGATCCCGAAGGAGCTAGGGCTCGTGATCGTCGACGAGGAGCAGCGCTTCGGCGTGGCGCAGAAAGAGCTGCTGCGGGCGCTCCGGCTCGAGGTGGACGTGCTCTCGCTCACCGCGACGCCGATCCCGCGAACCCTGCACATGTCGCTCTCCGGCCTGCGTGACATCTCGGTGATCGAGACGCCGCCCGAGGGCCGCCGACCGATCCGCACGTACGTGGGGGAGTACGACGACGAGCTGGTGAAGGCGGCGCTGGAGCGCGAGCACGCGCGCGAAGGCCAGTCCTTCTTCCTGCACAACCGCGTCGAGTCGATCGACGAGGCCGCGGAACGGCTCCGGCAGCTCGTCCCCGGGCTGCGAGTGCTCGTCGCGCACGGGCAGATGCGCGAGCGCGAGCTGGAGGAGCGGATGCACGCCTTCCTCCGCGGCGACGCGGACGTGCTCGTCTCGACGACGATCATCGAGTCCGGGCTGGACATCCCCGAGGCGAACACGCTGGTGGTCGAGCGAGCCGACGCGCTCGGGCTTGCCCAGCTCTACCAGATCCGCGGGCGCGTGGGCCGCTCTGACGTCCCCGCGCACGCCTACCTCTTCTACCCGGACTCGCGCGAGCTGACGCCGGAGGCGCGGGCGAGGCTGGCGACGCTCGCCGACCACACCGAGCTGGGGGCCGGCTTCGCAATCGCGATGCGGGACCTCGAGATCCGAGGCGCAGGCGACCTGCTCGGCGCGGAGCAGTCGGGTCACGTGGCAGCGCTGGGATTCGAGCTCTACGTCGAGCTCCTGGGCGAGGCGGTCGCGGAGCTCTCCGGAGAGCGGCGCCCGGTCGCGCGGCCCGTACGGGTGGACGCGACGGTCGACGCCTACGTGCCGGCGACCTACATCGAGGCCGAGGCCCTCAAGATCGACCTCCACCGGCGCCTCGCACTGTCGGAGTCCGAGGACGAGATCCGCGAGTTGCGCGCCGCCACCGAAGACCGGTACGGCCCGCTGCCGGAGGCGGTCGAGAACCTCTTCACGATCCAGGAGGTGAAGCTGAATCTCGCGCAGGTAGGCGCCGACTACCTCGTCTTCCGTGGCGGGAAGACCACGATCGGCCCGCTGTTGCTCGGCTCGGACGAGCTCAGGGCGCTCCGCACGGAGGTGGACACGGCGGTCTACACGACGGCCCGGAGAGAGGTATCTCTGCGTGACCAGGAATTTTCCGGAGCGACCCGGTTGGTCGCTGCTATACTGGGTGCGCGCCAAGCAGCCTGAGGAAAACAGCTGCACTTGGCGCATTTTCCATGAGACGACTTCCTCTGATGTTCTTCTGCGCGGCGCTCGTTCTGCTGGCCGCGGCGTGCGGTGGGAGCAGCGGCCCCGGCGACGTGCCCAGCGACGCGGTCGCCGTGGTCAACGGCCAGCCGATCTCGCAGGAGAGCTGGGACGCGCTGATGACGCAGACGCGCCGGAACTTCGCCGCGACACACCGGAAGTTCCCGGCTGCGGGCACAGTCGAGCTGGCGAACCTGAAGGCGAACGCGACCCAGTTCCTGGTCCAGGCCAGCGAGTACCAGCAGCAGGCCGACAAGCTCGGCGTCAAGGTGACCGACAAGGACATCGACGCGCGGCTCAACGAGATCAAGAAGCAGTACTACGGGAACCCGGCCGGACAGCCCGCCGCGAGCTCAGCCGAGATGGAGAAGCGCTACCAGCAGGCGCTCACGCAGCAGGGCTTCACCGACGAGGAGGTCCGCTCCGGGATCAAGCTCCAGCTCGTGCGCGAGAAGGTCTTCCAGAAGGTGACCTCGGACGTGAAGGTCTCAGACAGCGACGTCAAGGACTACTACGACAAGCACAAGCAGACCTACACGACCCCCGCCCAGCCCGAGAGCCGCGACGTCCGCCACATCCTGGTCAAGAAGAAGGCGCTCGCCGACACCATCGACCAGCAGTTGAAGGCGAACCCGGCGAAGTTCGCGCAGCTGGCCAAGAAGTACTCGATCGACACGTCTTCCAAGGTCAACGGCGGGACGCTCCCGGGGGGCGCGATCAAGGGCCAGACGGTGCCGCCGTTCGACAAGGTCGCCTTCACGATCAAGACGAGGGCGATCTCCGATCCCGTGCATACCAAGTTCGGCTGGCACATCATCCAGGCGCTCGGCCCGATCAAGCCGGGCAAGCCCGCGACCCCGACGCCGCTCTCGCAGGTGCAGGAGGCGATCCGTCAGCAGATCCTCGCCGGGGATCGCAACAAGGAGATGCAGAGCTGGATCGCGGGGATCAAGAAGTCGTACTGCAAGCAGATCGGCTACCGGCAGGGCTACGCGCCTCCGCCGGGGCAGGATCCCTGCAAGACCTCGACGACGGCGACCGCCACCGGCTAGCTCGTGGCGCTCGGCGAGACGCTGCTGGAGCTCCAGCAGCTGACCGAGCGGCTCCGCCGCGACTGTCCCTGGGACCGTGAGCAGACGGTGCGGACGATCGTGCCGCATACGGTCGAGGAGGCCTACGAGGTAGCGGACGCGGCGCTCTCGGGCGAGAGGGCCAAGCTGCTGGACGAGCTCGGCGACCTGCTCTTCCAGGTCTACTTCCTCGCGCTCCTGCTCCAGGAGGAGGGAGCGGGAGACCTCGAGCAGGTGGCGCGCGGGGTGTACGAGAAGCTCGTGCGGCGCCACCCACATGTCTTCGGCGAGGTGGACGCGCCGACGGCCGGCCGCGTGCGCGAGAACTGGGAGCGGATCAAGGCGGGCGAGGACGGCCGCGAGGGCATCTTCCACGACGTTCCCGAGTCGCTTCCGGCGCTGCTCCGGGCGCGGAAGGTGCAACGGCGCGCCCGCGACGTCGGCTTCGAGTACCCCGACCTGGCCGGTGCGCTCGCCGATCTCGAATCGGAGCTCGCGGAGCTGAAGGCCGAGCTCCCGGGCGCTCCGGAGCCGGAGACGGAGGCCGACGAGCGGCAGTTCGAGGAGCTGGGCGACCTCCTCTTCGCCGTTGTCAACGTGGGGCGGAGGCTGAACGTCGACCCCGAGCTCGCCCTGCGCTCGGCGACGGCGCGCTTCCGTGCCCGGGTCGAGCGGGCGGAGCAGCTGGCCGCGGAGGAAGGGAGCAGCTGGGTCGAGCTCCCGCTCGAGGCACAGGACCGGTACTTCGACCGGGCGAAGGAGGGGCTCCGCTGAGCGCGATCGGCTCCGTCCACGCGCGCTGGATCCTCGACTCGAGGGGCAATCCGACCGTCGAGGCCGATGTCGTGCTCGAGTCGGGCGCACACGGCCGGGCGGGCGTGCCGTCCGGGGCCTCGACCGGCGTCCACGAGGCTCTCGAGCTGCGCGACGGAGGGACGGAGTGGGGCGGGAAGGGCGTCGCCCGGGCGGTCGAGAACGTCAACGGCGAGATCGCCGCCGCCGTGCGCGGGCTCGAGGCGGCCGACCAGCGCGGCCTCGACGAGCGGTTGATCGAGCTCGACGGGACGCCGAACAAGGGCCGCCTGGGCGCAAACGCGATCCTCGGCGTCTCACTGGCGACGGCCAAGGCGGCGGCCGGCGAGGCCGGGCTCTCGCTCTTTCGGCACCTCGGCGGCGAGGAGGCCCGGACGCTGCCGGTGCCGATGCTCAACGTGATCAACGGCGGAGCCCATGCCGAGAACTCGATCGACCTGCAGGAGTTCATGTTGGTGCCGGCCGGCGCGGCCGGCTTCGCGGAGGCGATGCGGATCGGCGCAGAGGTCTTCCACGCGCTCAAGAAGCTGCTCCACGAGCGCGGGCTTGCGACCGGTGTCGGCGACGAAGGTGGCTTCGCGCCCGACCTCGCCTCGAGCGAGGAGGCGATCGAGGCGGTGCTCGAGGCCGCGGAGCGCGCCGGCCACCGCGAACGGGTCGCGATCGCCCTCGATCCGGCGGCGACCGAGCTCTACCGCGAGGGCCGCTACGCGTTCGAAGGCCGGGAGGAGGACGGCGAGGGCATGGTGCGGTTCTGGGAGGAGCTGGCCGCCCGCCACCCGATCGTCTCGATCGAGGACGGCCTCGCCGAGGATGACTGGCCGACCTGGCGGGCGCTGACCGAGGGCCTCGGCGAGCGGCTGCAGCTCGTCGGGGACGATCTCTTCGTGACGAACGCCGAGCGCCTCCGCCGCGGGATCGACGAGGGAGTCGCCAATGCGATCCTGATCAAGGTGAACCAGATCGGCACGCTGACCGAGACCCTGGACGCGATCGAGCTCGCCCGGTCCGGCGGCTACGGGGTCGTGATCTCACACCGCTCCGGCGAGACCGAGGACGCGACGATCGCCGACCTCGCCGTGGCCACGAACAGTGGCCAGATCAAGACCGGCGCCCCGTCCCGTGGCGAGCGCACCGCGAAGTTCAACCGGCTCCTGCGGATCGAGGAGGAGCTCGGCGACCGGGCTCGCTACCCGGGCTGGGACGCGTTTCCACGCGCCGAGCACGACAACTGACCTTCTCCGGGGGGTCTGCGAGCTACCCTGAGCGGGTGGCCGCCCCAACGCGCCGGACCAAGATCGTCGCCACCATCGGTCCCGCCTCTGCCGAACGCGACTCGCTCTCCGAGCTGGCCGCAGCGGGAATGGACGGCGCTCGTCTCAATCTCTCGCACGGTACGCACGACGAGCACCGCGACCGGGCGCGGCTCGTCCGCGCGACTGAGGCCGAGCTCGGGCGGCCCATTGCGCTGATCGCCGACCTGCAGGGACCCAAGCTGCGGATCGGCGACCTCGAGACGCCCGTCACGCTCGTTCGCGGCGAGGAGGTCGTCGTCGCGGCGGCCGAGTTCTCCAACAACGGCGAGCTCCCGGTCAGCCCGCCGGTGATCAGCGAGGTGCTGCAGCCCGGTCATGAGGTGCTGATCGACGACGGGCTCGTGCGTCTCCGGGTGGACGAGATCGACGCGGGTCGGGCCCGTTGCGCCATTCTCACCGGCGGGGTCGTCAGCTCCCACAAGGGCGTCAACCTGCCCGGTGTCCCGATTCCGATCCCCTCGCTCACCCGCAAGGACATGGACGACCTGGAGCTCGCCCTCGAGCTCGGCGTGGACTTCGTGGCGCTCTCGTTCGTCCGCTCCGCAGCAGACGTGCGCGACCTTCGCGCACTGATCGAGCAGGCGGGCTCGCCGGCACACGTGATCGCCAAGATCGAGAAGTCGGAGGCCGTCGACTCGCTCGAGGCGATCCTGGAGGAGTCCGACGCGGTCATGGTCGCCCGGGGCGACCTGGGCGTGGAGATCGGGCCCGCGCTCGTGCCGCTCGTCCAGAAGCGGATCATCATCGCGGCGCTCGAGCGGGGGAAGCCGGTGATCACGGCGACGCAGATGCTCGAGTCGATGGTGCATCAGGCCGAGCCGACCCGCGCCGAGGCCAGCGACGTCGCAAATGCGATCCTCGACGGCAGCTCCGCGTTGATGCTCTCGGGCGAGACGGCCGTGGGGGAGTACCCCGTCGAGTCGGTCGCCTACATGGACCGGATCGCGCGCGCGGTCGAGCCGAGCCTCGGCTACCGCCACCAGTTGCCCGAGGCGAGCGAGGACCCGACGGTCGGCCAGGCGATGTCGAACGCCGCCTGCGACCTCGCCGAGGCGCTCGGGGCGAAGGCCATCCTCGTTCCGACCTACTCGGGGCGCACGGCCTCGGTCGTGGCGAGGCTGCGGCCCCGGCGGCCGATCATCGCGCTCACGCATCACGACTACGCGCTGCGGCAGATGGCATTGGAGTGGGGGGTCTCGGCCTACCTGATCCCCGAGTGCGCCGATTTCGAAGACCTGCTCGACCGCTCGCTCACCGCGGCGCGCGCGAGTGGGCTCGTCGAGGAGGGCGACCGCGTGGTCGTCACGGCCGGCACGGCGGTCAACCTGCCCGGCACGACGAACCTGATCAAGGTCGACGTCATCTAGGCTTCGAGGAGGGCTTCAGGCGCGCGCGGCGAAGCCGCCCGCGTGGCCAAGCGAACCCGTCGGCCTGCGCGCTCCCGTCTCGCCCTTCGCTGGCTCGCCGTCGGCGCGATCCTGCTCGTCGGGCTGTTGTACGCGCGCCCGCTGCGCAGCTACCTGCAGACCAAGCACGAGCTGGCCGGACGGGCCGCAGACGTGCAGGCGCTGAAGGCCGAGCGGCGCACGCTCCAGCGCCGGCTCGCCGAGTCTTCCAGCGCCGAGGCGCTGACCATGCAGGCCCGGCGGCTCGGCCTCGTGCGCCCGGGTGAGCGGCTCTACATCGTCAAGGGCGTCTCCGCGTGGCTTCACCGCACTACGATCGAGCGCGGTGGACGATGACCGCGCCATTGTCGAACGGCAGATCGGCCGGCCTCCCCGCGCCTTCAGGCGGGTGGCCGTGCGCTGCCCCTTCGGCCGCCCTGCGGTAACGGAGCAGGCTCCCTTCGACGAGTCGGGCGCGCCGTTCCCGACGACCTTCTACGTGACCTGCCGCCACCTGGTCGCCGCGATCGCCCGGCTCGAGGCTGCGGGAGGCGTCGAGCGGTGGACCCGGCTGTCGGAGGAGGATCCCGCGCTTCGCGCGAGCGTCGAGCAGGCAAACGAGGAGCAGCGGCGCATCCGCCCCGAGCTGCCCGCGGGGATCGGCGGCCAGACGCGCACGGGCGGTCTCAAGTGCCTCCACGCGCACGCGGCTTTCGCCCTCGCGCGGCCGGGCTACGAGCTCGGCGAGCGGATCCTCGCCGAGGTCGATCCGCTCTGGCCTGCGCGGTGCTGCTTCGACGCGCAGTAGCATCGCCGCGATGTCGACGGTGCTCGACAGCACGCGCCACGAGTGGCAGGAAGGCCATCGCCGGCTCCAGGCGGCCGCGGGTGACCGCCTGCTCCAGCGGCGTCTGCACGGGGAGGTCGAGATCGTCCTCGACGAGCTGCGCCGCCGGGTCGGGCAGACCTTCACGCTGGACGAGCTCGCAGCCGCGTACGCGGAGTCCGACCGCTGGGCGCAGGCAGCCGTGGCCGAGCGGGACCCCGCCCCCGGGTGGCCCACGCGGCTGGCAACCGTGCAGGAGGCCGCCTTCCACATCTACTCTCGCGGCGCCGCCGACTACCGGCCGTGAGTACCCGCGAACGCCGGCGTAGGCGGAAACCGGCTCGGCGCAGGCTCATCTGGGCCGTCGCGCTGGTCGTCGTCTTCGCGATCGGGATCGCTCTCGGAGAAGCCCTGAACGACAACCCGCAGCCGGGGACGACCACCACCCAGAACCAGACCTTCACGCTTCCGCCCGAGTCGTCCACTGTCACCGTCACCACCCCGTGAGCAAGCGGATGTTAGGAAACGACAGCTTTGGGTAGATTCGCCGCCGGATGGCGCCGAACAGCTCCTCTCCGCGGCCGGCTCCCTTCGACGAGCCGGACTGGCTCACCCTCGGCCAGGCGGCGAAGTACCTCGGGGTTGCCCAGAGCACGATCCGCAAGTGGTCCGACAACGGGCGCGTGCCGGCCTTCTACACGCCGGGTGGCCATCGCCGATATCGCCGCGGCGACCTCGAGGCCTTCCTGCAGCGCTCGGGCCCGGGCGGCGTCGCTGGGCAGACCGTGCTGATCGTCGACGACGACTCGAAGATCCGCGAGTACGTTCGCGTCAACCTCGAGATGGAGGGCTACACCGTCCGGGAGGCGGGCAGCGCCGAGGAAGGGCTCGGCGTGCTCGAGGAAGCCACTCCCGACCTCGTCCTCCTCGACGTGATGATGCCCGAGGTCGACGGCTGGGAGATGCTGCAGCGGGTCCAGGAGCGGCACGGGGTCGGGGCGATCCCCGTGATCATGTTCAGCGGGAAGGTCAACGATCAGGCTGCCGAGGAGGCGACCTCGCGGGGAGCGCAGGGCTTCGTCGGCAAGCCTTTCAACCCGCAGGAGCTGATCGACCAGACCAAGCAGCTGCTGGCGAGCTGATCGGGCTCGACCGGCACCTGGAGCGCTGGGTCGTCCGGCACCGGGTGGGCTGGCTCGACTGGGTGTTCGTCGACCTCTCCCGGATCGGCACCGACGGCCTGGTCTTCCTCGTGGCAGGGCTTGTGCTCGCCATCCTCTGGCGGAGGCCGTGGCTTCTGGTCGTGCTGCTCACGGCCGACCTCGCCGCCGCCGGGGCCTCGCGGGTCCTGCAGGCGTGGATCGGCCGAGACCGGCCGCCGCTCGTCTACCCGGAGCCGAAGCCGCTCGTCCACGTTCCCGGCAGCGGAGCCTTCCCGTCCGGCCACGCCGCGACCGCCTTCGCGAGCGCGACCGTGCTCGCCTGGGCCTGGCCGCCGCTGGCGGTTCCGGCGTTCGTGCTGGCGGCCGCGATCGCCTGGTCGCGCGTCTACGTCGGCGTCCACTGGCCGCTCGACGTCCTCGGCGGCGCGGTTCTCGGCGTGGCTGTCGCTACAGCTCTTCTGAGGCTCGTAGCAGGCCGGCGACGATTACGCCCAGGGCCGCAAGCAGGCTGATCCAGATGCCGATGCCGCGGCCCGCAGGCGGCGGAATCGAGTCGGGGATCGAGATCAGCCGGATCAGGACGAAGATCGTCGCGAGCGAGCCGAGCGCGATCACGATCAGGCTCTCGGGCACCGACGGCGGCAGCTCGAAGCCGAGCTCCTGGGCCGCCACGAGCGCAAGCAGCGCCAGTCCGATGAAGAAGACGAGCTTGCCGAGCACGCCCGTGTGCCAGCCGATCACGGCGAGCGTGGGGCCGGCCGTATCCGGCCCGGCGTACCAGCCGGTGAAGGGAGAGATCGTGAGCACGAGCGCCGAGATCCACGTGAGCCGGGTCCCGAGCGCCCAGAACCCGGTCGCCGGCCTGACGAAGGCGTCCTCGTCCGGCTCGAAGTAGGGCTCGTCCTGCTCGGGCGGCGGGAAGGGCTCGGGCGACTCCACGGCGCGGAGTATGACCCGTCAGAGACCGAAGAGCCGCTCGATCTGGTTCCAGATCACGATCGAGAGGCCGATGCTGGTGGCGATCACCGCGGTCAGGGCGAGCCAGAAGCGGAGCCGCGCGAGATGACGCTCCCGCGCCCGGTCCTCGCGAACGCGTCGCTTGATCCGCTGGCGCCGGTAGTTCCGGTGTACGGCCGTCGGGTCGAGCAACTCCTCCTCGACCGGCCTTCGCTCCGGCAGAGCCATACGGGCAGTCTAAGGGCATTCACGCTGGGCGGTTCCGCTGCCGCCATACTTCGGCAAGAGGGGCAAGGATGGCCGTGGCCAGGGATACCAGTGACGTTGCGGGGCTCGACCACGCCCTCGCGGCGATCGTTGAGCAAGCCGCCGACCTCACGGAGGCGGACGTCGTCGTTGCGCGGCTCGGAGACGGCGGCGGCGGGCTCATAGCGCGCGCCGTGCACGCGTCGTCTGCCTCGCTGCAGGCGGAGCTCGAAGGCTCGCGGATCAGCGCCGGGTCGATCCCGGCCCAGGAAGGCGACGAGCTCCTGCAGCTGCCGCGGCCGTTGCGGCGAGCCGCGGACAAGCTCGGCGCGACGGCGGTGCTCCAGCTTCCGATTCACGCCGGCGGCGCGGTGATCGGGTCGCTCGAGCTGATGCGGCGCCGAGGCGCCTTCGACGAGCGCGAGCGGGCACTCGCCCGCACGGCCGCGGGCCAGGTCGCGCTGGCCCACCAGGCATTCGGCGAGGGGGACGGCGCCCACCGCTCGATGCCCGACCTGCTCGAGCTCGCGGGGGACGCGCTGGCGGCAGGATCGGAGGAGACGCGGGCTGCCGACCAGCTGGCCGCGCTCGCCGGCGAGATCACCGGCGCGACCGCGTGCCTCCTCTGGCGCTACGAGCGCGACGGGCCCGTGCTGGCCGCGCTCTGGGGCCGGGTAGCGACGGCGGCTCCGGTTGCTGCGCACGAGGCCGTTCAGCGCGCCCACGTCTCGGCCGACCCGGTGTTGCTCGAGCAGCTCGAGGGCTTTCCGGGCGACGGCGGCACCCTCGCCACCCTGCAACTCGGGCAGCCTCCGCTCGGCGCATTGCAGCTCGCCCTTGTGGCGGAGCCGGACGACGCGCTGCTCGCACGGCTCGGGACGTTCGCCGTTCGCGTAGCCCACGCGCTGCGGGCGAGCGACCGCAGGCGGACGCTCGCGGTCGAGCTCGAGCGCACCCGGGCGCTCCTGACCGTCCTCGGCCAGGCGATCGCGCAGCTCTCGCTGGCCCACACCCTGGACACGGCCGTCGACCGCGTGTACGAGCTTCTTCGCGTGGAGCGGCTCGCCGTCTATCTGGTCGAGGACGAGGGGACGACGCTCGAGCCGGCGGCCGCCCGCGGCCTCGCGGGGCCGCATGTGCGGGTCGGGGAGCGGCTGCTCGAGCTCGCGCTGGGGCCGGCGCGCGCGCATGGCCTGCTGCTGGTGCCCGACACGGTTGCCGACCCGCGCCTGGCAGGTGTCCGCGACGCGCTCGAGGAGGTCGGCCTCGAGACGGCGGTGGCAGTGCCGCTGCGAGCCCGGGAGGAGCTGATCGGCCTTCTCGCCGTCTATCCGGAACGCGGGCGGGAGTTGACCGAGAACGAGGAGTCGCTCCTGCGCGCCCTCGCGGCGCAGCTCGCCGTCGCGGTGCAGAACGCGCGCCTGCACGAGGAGACGGAGCGGCTGGGCGCGGAGCGCAAGGAGGCGCTGGATGCCGAGCGGGAAGCGGCCAAGCGGCTCCGCGCGCTGTACGAGATCTCCCGCTCGTTCACGGACACCCCGTCGCTCGACGCGACGTTCGCCGCCGTGGCCAAAACGATCGTCGAGGCCCTCGACGTCGACGCCGCGACCCTGCGCATGCCCGACGGGCGGGGCACCTCGCTCGTGCCGGTTGCCGTGCACGTTCGCGAGGAGCGGCTGACGGAGCCTTTGCGGGCGGTCCTGTCGCTGCCCCAGCCGATCTCGCTGCTGAAGCCGAGTGTCTTCCGATCCGGTGAGGCGCGCGTGCTCGACCCGGAGACCGCCGCGGCGCTCGGCCCGGCGCACGAGCCCCTGATTCCGTTCCTCGAGAAGGGCTCGTCGGCGGCGGTGATCCCCCTGACGACGCAGGCCGAGCCTCTCGGCACACTGACGCTGCTCTCGCTCGACCCCGATCGCCCGATCGCCGGGGACACGCTCGAGGCCGCCATCTCGGTGGCGGGACAGGCGGCGCTGGCGCTCGACCGCGCGCGTCTGTACCAGCAGCAGAAGGACTTCGCAGACTCGATGCAGCGCTCGCTCCTGCCACATTCGCGTCCGAAGCTGGCTGGGCTCGACGTCGGGGTCAAGTACGACTCCTCCGCTCGCGTCGACGTCGGCGGCGACGTCTACGATTTCCTCGAGCTGGCCGACGGACGCCTGGCGGTCGTGCTCGGCGACGTCACGGGGCACGGCATCGACGCGGCCGCCGACATGGCGATGGCGAAGTTCGTCTTCCGCTCGCTGGCGCGTGAGCATTCCGAGCCGGGCGAGTTCCTCTCCGCGGCGAACGAGATCGTGCTGGAGGAGATCGCCCCGGGGAAGTTCATCACGCTGCTGTACCTGACCCTGGACGCCCGGGCGGGCGAGCTCGCGTGCGCGAGCGCCGGCCATCCTCCGCCTCGCCTGGTGCGGCGGGGCGGGAGCCCAGAGTCCCTGCCGGTGAGCGGTCTTGCGCTCGGGATCGACGGTGGGCAGCGCTACGAGGAGGCCCGCGTGCATCTCGAGCCCGGCGATGCGATCGTCCTCTACACCGACGGGCTGCTCGAGGCGCGCAGGGAGGGCGAGCTCTACGGCGAGCAGCGGCTCGACGACGCCCTCGCGGCCAACGCCGGGCTGTCCGCACAGGGGCTGGCCGACGCCTTGCTGGCCGACTGCCGCGCCTTCGGCGGCGAGCTCGCGGACGACTGCGCGATCGTCGTCCTCAAGAAGCGCGGGTGATCGACCTCTACCGGCGCGACGGCCGGATGCTGAAGGTCGGCCATCGTGGCGCCGCAGCTCTCGCGCCCGAGAACACGATCGAGTCGCTGCGGCTGGCGCTCGAGCTCGGCTGCGATCTCGTCGAGTTCGACGTGCACGACGTGGGTGGGACGCTGCTGCTCGTCCACGACCGTCCCTCCGGCGACGTTGAGGGCCTGCCGACGCTCGACGAGGCGCTCGCGTTCCTCGCCGGCACCGGGGCCGGGCTGCATCTGGACCTGAAGGCGCGCGACGCGGAGGAGGCCGTCTCGGACGCGCTGCGCCGGCACGGCCTGGTCGAGCGCACTGTGGTCAGCTCCTTCCGGCCCGAGGCTCTCCGGGCGCTGGCCCGCGTCGAGCCCGGGGTGCGCCTGGGGCTGACCTATCCCCAGGATCGCACCGGTCTCGCGGGACGACGTCTGGCCAGGCCGGTCGTCCGCGCGAGCGTGGCCGTGCTGAAAGCCGGGGTGCCCAGGCGGGTGCCGGGCCTGCTCGCCCGTGCGGGCGCGAGCGCCGCGATGCTGCACTTCGGCGTCGTCACGAGCGCGGCCGTCGCCCGTTGCCACGCCCTGGGCGTGCCCGTGCTCGTGTGGACGGTGGACGACCGCGCGTTGCTGTCGAAGCTCGACGCGATGGGCGTCGACGGCGTGATCACGAACGATCCTCGAATCTTCCGAGGCTAGACTTCCCGGCGCGATGAGGAGGATCGGTCTCGCGCTGCTTTTCGTGCTCGGCTTCGGCGCTGCCGGCGGGCTGTCGGCGGGCGTGGTCGCGGCCACGGGGACGACGACCGGCACGACCACCGGCACGACGACGACTGCACCGCCGCAGACGATCGCGCCCGGTGTGTCGATCGGCGGCGTCGACGTCGGCGACCTGACGGCTGCCGACGCGATCGCGAAGGTCAACGACTCCTTTGCGGAGCCGCTCCTCCTGATCGCGCCGCGTTCCCGCCTCGTCGTGACGCCCAAGCGGCTCGGCGCGGTCGCCGTCACCCGGCCGGCGGTCGCGCGTGCGCTCGCCTCGGCGGCGGGAACGGAGCTCAAGCTGCGCGTGAAGCTCAACCGCGCCCGGACGGCGAGCTACCTGGCCGTTGTCGCGCGGAGGTTCGACCGAACGCCCGCGGACGCCCAGCTCGCGCTGCGCAACCTGCGCCCCTGGGTCAGCAAGGAGCGCACCGGCCGCTCGCTGCGGCGCCAACGGGCGATGGCCGCCATCTTCACGGCGCTGGGGGCGAACCAGCGGCTGCCGCTGCGGCTCGAGTTCACCGTGGTGAAGCCGACTGTCTCGCGCTCCTCTGTCGGCCCCGTGATCGTGATCCACCGCGGCTCGAACCGCCTCTACCTCTACAAGGGAATGCGCTTCGAGCGCGTCTTCGGCGTCGCGACCGGCCAGTCGATCTACCCGACACCGCTCGGGCGCTGGTCGATCGTGGTCAAGTGGCGGAATCCCTGGTGGTACCCACCGAACTCCGCCTGGGCGCAGGGGGAGAAGCCCGTCCCGCCGGGCCCGGGCAACCCGCTGGGGACGCGCTGGATGGGGCTCTCGGCCTCGGGCGTCGGCATCCACGGCACCCCGGATGACGCCTCGATCGGCTACTCCGCCTCGCACGGCTGCATCCGCATGCACATCAGCGACGCCGAGTGGCTGTTCAACCACGTCAACATCGGGACGACGGTCTTCATCGTCTCCGGCTGACATGACCTCGCGACTGAAGCTCGGCGCGCAGGCACTCGCAGTCGCGCTGGTGGTCGGGCTGTTCGCGCTGCTGATCTGGAAGGTGGCACAGGGATCGCAGAAGGAGGCCGCGCCCGGCAAGCTGGCGCCCGACTTCACCCTCAGCCGGATCGGCGGCCCCGGCGAGCTGCGGTTGTCCTCCCTGCGCGGGAAGCCGGTCGTGCTCAACTTCTGGGCCTCCTGGTGCCACCCGTGCAGGCAGGAGGCACCGGCGCTCCAGGCGCTCTCGAAGCGCTGGGGCAAGCAGCTGGTGGTGCTCGGGGTCGACGTGAACGACTTCCAGGGCGACGCCCGCGGCTTCATGCGCAGGTACGGGCTCACCTACCCCGTGGTACACGACAGCAAGAACAAGACGACGCCGACGTACGGCCTCACGGGCCTGCCGGAGACGTTCTTCATCGACCGCCGCGGCCGGATCGTCGAGCACGTGCCCGGCGAGGTCCGGCCGAAGGATCTCCGCGACGGCGTGGAGAAGGCGTTACGCGCATGAGGCTGCTCGCGCTCGTCCTGGCGGCGCTGCTGCTGGCCGCGCCGGCGGCGGCGAGCGAGCGCCATCCGACCCAGGGCGAGCTGGAGAGCGAGCTGATGTGCCCGATCTGCGCGGGCGAGACGCTGGCTCAGTCCGATTCCCCGGCGGCGCAGCGGATCAAGGCCTACATCGCAACCCGGATCGCCGCCGGCGACACGCGCAGCGAGATCAAGGACAACCTGGTGGCGATCTGGGGCCAGCGCATCCTCGCGGCCCCTCCGCGGCACGGGTTCAACCTCCTCGCCTGGGCATTGCCGCTCGTGGGGCTGGTGGGCGCCGCCGGGATCATGGGGCTCCTCGCCTGGCGCTGGACCCGGGTGCGCGAGCCCGAGCCCGCGCCTGAGCGCTGGTCGCTGAACGGGCACCCGCTCGATCCGGAGGAAGAGCGCCGGCTCGACGAGGAGCTGGCCCGTTTTGACGGCTAGCGTCGAGCCGGGAGGCGTGAGCTGTGCTTGAGCGCACCGGCGTCGCGTTTCTCGCCGGGCTGATCTCGATCACCTTCCCGTGCGTCCTCCCGCTCGTTCCGGGCTACCTCTCGGCCATCTCCGCTGTGGAGGTCGACCGGCTGGGCGAGCGGGGAGTCGCGAGGCGGATCGCCGTGGCGAGCATCCCCTTCGCGATCGGGTTCACGGTCGTGTTCGTGGTCCTCGGTGCCGCCGCGGCGGCGCTCGGCGGCTGGGTCGATCAGGACACCATGAAGAAGCTGGCCGGCTTCGTGCTCGTCGTTCTGGGCCTGGCGCTGGCCGGCCTGCTCCCTTGGCCGGAGCGGATGCTGGCGCCGGGTGCGATCGGCCGCGCACGCGCGAGCGGCTCGCGGGCGCTGCTCGGCGCGGCTTTCGCCGTCTGCGCCGCCCCGTGCGTCGGAGTCGTCCTCGGCTCGATCCTCGTGCTCGCCGCGGACTCGCGCACCGTGGTGCGCGGGTGCGTGCTGCTGGCCGCCTACTCGCTCGGGATCACGGTCGCATTCGTCCTGATCGGGATCGCCTTCGGCAAGGCCATGACCGCCTTCCGCTGGGTGCGGGACCACTACATCTGGATCCGCGTCGTCAGCGGCCTCACGCTGGTGGTGCTGGGCCTCCTGCTGTTCTTCGACCGCGACTGGTGGTTGAACACGCTGGCGAGCCGCGCCCTGAGCGCGATCGGCCTGGACCAGTTCTGAAGCGGGAGGAGCCGGCGCGGGGCCGGCTCCTCCCGTGCAGGTTCAGCTGCAGAGACCCGGCGGTGTGCTCGTCTGGCAAGCGTTGCGCTCGAAGACGTTGCCGGTGCCCGTTCCGTCCCAGAAGAGGTCGGGCTGGTTGTGCAGGATCACGTTCTTCACGACGCGGTTGTTCGTCGGAGCCGTGCCGCCGTCGCCCTTGACCACCACGACGCCGCCACTGAAGGCGCTTTCGGCCGAGGGAACGTTGCCCGTGATCAGATTGCCCTTGATCGACACGCCGGTAGCACCCGAGAGCGCGATGCCGATGCCCGACAGCGGGACGTCGGTGTCCTCACCCGCCGCGCAGGCCTTCGTGTTGTGGCGGACGCTGTTGCCCGTGAACCGGAAGAAGCCCGCGGGCCCAGGCGCATCGGCGAGCACGAGCGCGCCGACGCAGTTGTCGTGGATCGAGTTGCCGAAGACCTGTCCGTGCTCCGCGTCGCGGACGAAGATGCCGAACAGGTTGTCGGAGGTCTCGTTGCGGAAGAGCGTCGCGTGGGCCCTGGGCGAGTCGCCGATGTAGATGCCGGCCTCGCCGCTGCCGGACGCGTGGTTGAACGCCACGCGGGTGCCGGTCGAGCTGAACGCGGCGATGCCGTACTCGCCGTTGTCCTCAAGCACGTTGCCCGCGAACGTTGCGCGGTGCGCGCCGAGCGCGATGATGCCCGTGTCGCTGAAGCCGCGGATCGTGAAGCCCTTGACGGTCACGTTCCGCACCTCGCTGTTGACCGTGCCCGTGTCGAAGTTGACGTCGCCGAGCACGCAGATGCCGTTGACGTCGCCAGGCTGGCTTGCGTCGAGGCATGCGTTCTGGGTCGGCGTCGCCGCCGGCTGGAGCAAGGCATGCAGGCCGATCAGCGAGATCCCGTTCTTCGTGACGGCGACGTTCTCGCTGTGCGAGCCCTTGACGACGATCGTCGTGCCGGGCTTCGCCGCGTCCACCGCGGCCTGGATCGAGTCGCCGGGGCCGACGAAGACGACCGGGCCGCTGTGATGCTTCCGGCCGTGATGGCCGTTCGCCTGGGCGGCAGCGGCCGTGCCGAACAGCACGAGCGCCAGCAGCGCAGGCAGAACCGCATGTCGTAGTTGCTTCAAGGTGACCCCCTGTCTCGTATTTCACGAGTGGCCCGTCTAGACGTTCGGTCGGCGCAGTTCCAGCGAGCCACTTCGCACCACGAGGGAGGCTTCCCCGACCTGTTCGAGGATCAAACCGACATTCACTCCCCGGTGCTCGGGTGCGTACGGGGCGAGCCGCCGACCCGCCTTCTCGAGCTGGCGCTCGCAGCCGACGCGGTTTCCGCGCCCGGCCTGGTACCAGGCGACGGTCACGTGGACGAGCCCCTGGTAGAAGTCGCGCTCCTCCGGGGCGGCAGCACGCCAGGCGTCCTCGAGCTCCTCGTGGGCGGCGAAGAACTCGCCTCGGCGGATCAGGTCGAGCCCGGCCTCGAGCCCGGGCGGGGGCGGTGTCTGGGGCACGGAGGTGTTCGTATCAGAGTGGAGATGCGCCGACCGGGCTCGTAGAGTCCACCGAAGATGAGGAAGCACGCGGTCTGGCTCGTCACGCTGCCGGTCGCGCTGGTCGGGATCGAGGCAGCGCATGCGCTCGCCAACGCCGCTTTCGGCGCTCCCGGCTCGGAAGTGCTCGAGAGCGCCGAGTCCGGCGCGGGCCTGATCCCGCTCCTGGCCGCGCTCGCGCTGGCCGCCGTGCTGTGCGGCCTCGTCGGCCGCGTCGCGGGCCTGTGGTGGACGCCGCGCCGCTCGCGCGCCGTCCTGCTTCCCTTCGTGCTCCTCCCGCCGCTCGGCTTCGTCCTTCTGGAGCTCGGCGAGGCGCTCGCGCACTCGCCGATCGGGTGGGAGGAGCTGGTCGAGCCGACGTTCCTGGTCGGGCTCGCGCTCCAGCTGCCGGTGGCGCTCGTGGGCTACCTGCTCGCGCGGGCGCTGCTGCGGCTCAGCGACGAGGTTCGCGAGCTCGTCCGACGGGCTCGCCGCCGCCCGGCGCGCGCCACCGAGTTCTCGTGCGCCACGTTCCCGGCCGACGACCCGCTGCGCGGGACGCTCGTCTCCTCGGTAGGCCTCGCGCGGGCACCGCCGCTGACGGCAATCGCCTCGAGCTGACTCGATCCCTTTCGGTGACGGCGGCTCGGGCCTGGAGCCGTCAACGTCAACGAGAGGATCGAGATGACAGACAAGCAATCGCGCGTTCAGCGCGCGCTGCCGTCGTCGCGTCGAGGCAGGACCGGGGTGCTCATCATCGCCGTGCTCTGCGTCGCGGCGGTGCTCGGCGTCGCGCTCGCGCTCGCGACCGTGTTCGGAGGCGGCGACACCGGCCAGGCCGCCTCGACGATGTCCATGGCCGGCATGAACATGGGCCCGTCCGAAGGAACTGCGTACTGGCACCAGGTCGGCGGGGCCGGTTTCAAGAGCGACGGCAAGGTCCGCACCTACTACCTCAGCGCCGACGAGGTCGTCTGGGACTACGCGCCGCAAGGCCGCAACGAGATCACCGGCGAGCCGTTCGACGAGGTCGCCGACACGTACGTCAAGTCGGGCCCCGGCCGGATCGGCTCTCGCTACCTGAAGTGCCTCTATCGCGGCTACACGGACGGGAGCTTCACGAAGCTCCTGCCCAGGCCCGCCGACGAGCGCTACCTCGGCTTGCTCGGACCGGTGATCCGGGCAGAGGTCGGCGACACGATCAAGGTCGTCTTCCGCAACACCTGCCGGATCCCGGCCAGCGTCCATCCGCACGGCGTCTTCTACGCCAAGGACTCCGAGGGCGCCCCGTACAACGACGGCACGAGCGGGGAGGACAAGACCGACGACGCCGTCCCGACCGGAGGCCGGCACACCTACGTCTGGAAGGTGCCCGAGCGGGCCGGCCCGGCCCCGGGCGACGGCAGCTCCGTGATGTGGATGTACCACTCGCACACGGACGAGGTCTCCGACACCTACGCCGGGTTGATGGGGCCGATCGAGATCACCGCCCGCGGGATGGCCCGGTCGGACGGCAGCCCCAAGGACGTCGACCGCGAGTTCTTCGAGCTCTTCTCGGTGATGAACGAGAACGAGAGCCCGTACATCGAGCAGAACCTGCATCGCTTCGCCGAGCCGCCCTTCCCGGATCTCGACGACGAGGACTTCCAGGAGTCGAACCTGATGCACTCGATCAACGGCTACGTCTTCGGGAACCAGCCCCTCGTGACCATGCACAAGGGCCAACGCGTCCGCTGGTACGTGATGAGCATGGGCACCGAGGTCGACCTGCACACGCCGCACTGGCATGGCAACACGGTCACGGTCGGCGGCATGCGCATGGACACGATCAGCCTGCTGCCCGCGACGATGGTCGTCGCCGACATGGTTCCCGACGACCCCGGCATCTGGCTCTTCCACTGCCACGTCAACGACCACATCCGCGCCGGGATGCTGACCCGCTACAGGGTGGTCGACTAGCGGTGCGCCGACTGCGTTGGAGTTCGTGCCGAAGGGTGTTACCGTTGACACGTGGCGACGATCCTGCTGGCGGGGGTCGACGTGTTCTTCCGCGGGAAGCTGGAGGCGCTTCTCCCAGAGCACCGCCTGGTCACCGTCGAGAGCATCGACCCGCCCGACTGCGTCATCTGCGACATCGCCCGGGTCGATCCGGAGGAGGTTGCGGACACGTATCCGGACGTCCCGATCCTCGGTTTCGCGAACCACACGGACACGGAAGGGCTGCGCCGCGCGCACGCCGCGGGCTTCGATCAGGTGGTGGTGAAAGCCGCGCTCGACGAGCGTGCCAGGGAGATCGTCGAGGGGCTGGTGGCCTCAGTAGACTGAGCCGGCGTGACGTACATCATCGCCGAGCCCTGCATCGACATCAAAGACCTTTCGTGCGTCGACGTCTGCCCGGTCGACTGCATCCACGAGTTCGAGCGCATCCTCATCATCGACCCCGAGGAGTGCATAGATTGCGGCGCGTGCGAGCCGGAGTGCCCGGTCGAGGCGATCTTCCCCGAGGACGCGCTCCCGCAGAAGTGGGAGCCGTTCGTGAAGATCAACTACGCCTACGACCAGGGCGCCGACGTGATCAACAAGCTCACGGATGAATACGCCACGGAGCACAACGTCCAGAACGAGCCGCTGGAGTAAAAAGCTCGCATAACGGGCAGCCCCCCTCGGAATCCAACCGAGGAGGGATCTGATGCCCCAGCGAGCGTGGAACGCGAAGCGCGAGCGGCAGTACGAGCACATCAAGGAAAGTGAGCGAGAGCAGGGACGCTCGACCGGCCGCGCCAAGGAGATCGCGGCGCGGACGGTCAACAAGGAGCGCGCTCGGAGCGGCGAGGCGAGGGAGTCGTCTCGGACGTCGCGACAGGACATGTCGTCCAGCCGCCGCGGCGGGCAGCGCTCCGGCACCAGCCGGCTCAAGGGCCGCACGAAGGAGCAGCTCTACAACGAGGCCAAGCGGATGAAGATCACGGGCCGCTCGAAGATGAACAAGCGGCAACTCCAGCGCGCGGTCGACGGCAGGAAGTAGTGGCTGGCTATTCTCCCGGCGTGAGGCCGGACACACTCGACCACGTCGCCCTGTGGGTGGCCGAGCGGGACCGAATCGCGGACTTCGTCACCGAGCGGGTCGGGATGCACGTCGTCGACCGCACCGACGCGTTCACGCTGGTCGGATCGGACGCGCGGCGAGGCAAGCTGACGCTCTTTGCGGCCGAGGGGCCGCGAGAGCAGGGCGCGCTCAAGCACGTCGCGCTGCGGGTCTCGAGCATCGCCGACGCGCTGGGCGAGCTGGACGGCACGCAGGTCGAGCGTCCTCGCGAGGGCGAGGCGTACTTCGACGTCGCGGAAGGCTTGCGGCTCGGCCTGGTGGAGGCGCCGACCGAGGTCGAATACGACCTCGACCACGTCGCTCTCTGGTCGCGCTCGCCGAAGGAGACCGCCGCCGAGTACGAGCGGCTCGGGTTCGCGCCGGCACAGAACGGGCCGGCGGACGCGCCACGAGTCGAGGCGGGCGGTGCGTTCGTCGAGTTCCACCACGGCGATCCGGGCGACCCGGAGCGGCCACTCCTGAACCACCTCGCGGTCAAGGTCGACTCGACCGACGAGCACATCGCGGAGGCCCGCGAGCTCGGGCTCGAGATCGCCGACATCGTGGACGCGGCGAACACCTACGCGGTCTTCGTCTGGGGCCCGGAGCGCGTCAAGGTCGAGTACGTCGAGCACAAGCCCTCGTTCTCGCTGACCTAGGCTGCGCTTGCGCTGCCGGCTTCAGGACGTGCGGGGTTGCGCGTGCGTCCGACTGAACCGACCCGTCGAGGCTCTGGACGTGACCCGGAGGGGCTTCGAGTGGTAGTCATAGCCGGGGCCGGGATGGCCGGTCTGTGCGCAGCAGCGCGCCTACGCGAGCTCGGCGGCTCCCCGGCGGTGTTCGAGAAGGGCTCGCGGCCCGGGGGCTCGATGCTGCTCTCGAGCGGCGTCGTCTGGCGCTACCGCTCGTTCGACGTCTTCCGGTCGCAGTGCCCGGGCGGCGACCCTGGGCTCCAGGAGCTCGTGGACGGCCGTCTCGACGAGGGGCTGGAGTGGCTCGAGGCGCTCGGCGCGCCGGTGCTGGAGCGCGAGACGGGCAATCCGCTCACGACCGGCGTCCGGTTCGACACCGCGGGCTTGACCGACGCGCTCGTCCGTGCCGCCGGGGACGTCCGCCTCGACCAGCCGGCGCCGTCCGACGGCGGGGCGCTGCTGCTCGCGACCGGCGGGTTCCAGGGCGATCCGGAGCTCGTCGAGCGGTACGTTCGGCCTGCGGCGTCGCTGCGGCTGCGCGCCAACCCGTGGAGCACGGGCGACGGCCTCCGCGCAGCGCTCGAGCGTGGCGCAGCGCTCTCGGACGGGCTCGACGAGTTCTACGGCCGGAACATGGCCGACGTGGGCTTCGAAGAGCCGGAGTTCGTTCGTCTCGCCCAGGTCTACGGACGGTTCTCCCGGATCTTCAACGAGCGCGGCGAGGAGTTCGTCGATCCGGACGACGTCTCGTGGTCCGAGATCGACCTCGTCCAGGCGACGGCCCACCAGCCCGGCGCGAGAGCCTGGTACCTGCTCGACGAGGAGGCGCTCGAGGAGCGAGTCCGCGGGCGGGCCGTTCGCGAGCTGGTCGCCGAGGCGCCCACGCGGACGGACCCGGCCGAGCTTCCCTTCTCGGCTCCGGAGCAGGCCGTTGTCGCGGTTCGCGTCGCGGCCGCCATCACTCACACGATCGGCGGCGTTCGCATCGACGAGCAGAGCCGCGTGCTGGACGAGAGCGGAGCCGTCATCGACGGTCTGTGGGCCGCCGGGGCAGACGCCGGGGGCATCTCGACGGGCGGCTACGCGAGCGGGCTGGCCTCGGCGCTCGTGCTCGGCCGCGCGGCCGCCGAGAGCGCGGCTAGGTGAGCGGCTGCAGGTAGGCGCAGCGCCGGCGGTCGCCCGGCAGCGGTGAGGTGGCGACCTTGGTCACGTACAGCCGCTCGTCGTCCTCCTCGACCTCTTCGCCGACCGAGGGAACCTCGCCGTCGCGCTCGCGCAGCTCGTAGCCGGTCGTCTTCCAGACGAAGCGCAGGTGCGTCAGCTGTGGCTGTCCGTTCTCGTCCATTCGAGCGGATGCTAACCGGTCGGGTGCGAGCCCAATTGTGTCGACCGGTCGTTGCAGACGGAAGCGCAGGCGAAGCCCACGCTTCCTAGCGACGGCACTGCATGCGGCGCCTCAGCCGCGCGCCACGTAGGGAGGCAGCAGAACGCGGACCTCGGTGCCGCCGTCGTCGCTCGCCTCCACGTCGAGTTGCCCGCTCAGCGTACGCGTCCGCTCCTCGATGTCGTCGAAGCTCGCGCGCCTGCGCTCGCCCGCGCCGTCGTCGGCGATCACCGCCTCGACGCTGCCGTCGGCCCGCTCGGCGACGAGGATCGAGACCCGCTGCGGGGGACCGCGGCGGATCGCCTGGTTGACCGCGTCGCGGATGATCTGGTACAGCCCGACGCGTGCGTTCTCGGCCAGGCCGTCGGCCGCCTCCACGTCGAGGTCGACCTGGATGCGGTTCGAGAGCCCGACCTGTTCGGCGAATGCCTCCAGTGCCGGCGCGAAGCCCTGGTCGCGGAGCACGACGGGCTCGATGTTGAAGGAGAGATCGCGCAGCGAGCGGATCGTGTCCCGGTGTCGCTCGAGGGCAGACTGCGTCACGCGCGTGGCCTCGTCCAGTCGATTCCCGCCGATCGAGTCGAGAGCGGCGTCGAGCATCAGGCTGATCCCGGCCAGGGATTGGACGGGGCCGTCGTGGAGGAAGAGCGCGAGGCGCCTCCGCTCTTCCTGCTCGGCGGTGATCAGCTGGTCGGAGAGCCTGGCCCGCTCGGCCTCCCGAACCTGCGCCTCGGCGAGCAGCTGCGCGTTCTCGACTGCCCTCGAGGCGAAGTCGGCCAACAGCCGGGCCCGGGCCAGCTCCTCCCGGTCGAGCGGGCGCGCGCGCACCATGCGCAGCGCCCCGATCTCCTCGCCGCGGATCCGGAGCGGCAGCACGACCGCGTTCTCGGCCGGCGACGAGGGCGGGGCCTCGCCGGGCGCGAGCAGCGTGGCCTTCGCGCCGAACAGCCCCTTCGCCTCGCGTCTCGTCCGCTCGAGCACCTGATCCGGCTCGAGCGTCCCGGCGATCGAGCCCATGGACTCGATCAGCGCCTCCAGGAAGCTCGACTTGTCGACGAGCTCCTCCTCGACGACCTCGTGGCGGCGGCGCTCGGTGACGATCAGGTTGAAGGCGAAGCCCGCCGCTCCGACGATCGCGACCCCGAGCCCCACGAAGGCGAGCCAGCTCGAGTCGAGCGCAAGGCCGATCACCGAGGCCACGGCGCCCGCGCCGACCGCCGCGACGATCAGCGCAGCCTTAGTCGATGATCGCGTCACGAAGGGCGATCGCCACGGCGTGCGTGCGCGTGTCGGCTTCCAGCTTCGTGAGGATGTGGCGCACGTGGCTCTTCACGGTCTCCTGGCTGATGAAGAGGCGTCCGGCGACATCCGCGTTCGACATCCCGTCGGCGAGCAGCTGCAGGATCTCGCGCTCGCGCGCGGTCAGCATGTCCTCGCGGTCGCCCGAGAGGAACGCGGGCATCAGCGCGGGGTCGACGAAGCCCTCGCCCGCCACGACCTTGTCGATCGCCTTGAGCAGGGTCTGGTGCGGCGCTTCCTTGAGGATGTATCCCTTCGCGCCCGATTCGAGACCTCTGCCGAGCAGGCTGCGCTCGCTGTAGGCGGTGAAGATCAGCACTGCCGTCTCGGGCACTTTCTGTGTCAGCAGCTTGGTCGCCTCGAGCCCGTCCATGCCGGGCATGCGCACGTCCATGATCACGACGTCGGGCTTGCGCCGCTCCGCGAGCGCGACCGCGGCCGCTCCGTCGGCAGCCTCGCCGACGACGCGGATGTGGGGCGCGCGCGAGAGCGACAGGCGCAGGCCTTCTCGGACGACCTCGTGGTCGTCGACGATCAAGCAGGTGATCTCTCCGTTGGCCCGTACGTGCTCACTCACGGCACGCGGATTGTATGTCGCGGGTCGGCGAGCGGCCGCCGGCGCGCCCTACGGATCAGCGCCTCGAGCTCGTCCGTCAGAGGGTCAGCGCCAGTTGCTCGGCGATCACGGGCGGCTCGGGCTCGAGCCGGACACGACGGCGGTCGCGTATTCCGTGCTCCTTCGCGAGCTCCGCAACGGCTGCTCGAACCGGTTTCGCGCGCTCGGCGCCGAGATAGGCGCGCCGCGCGTACAGACGCTCGTATCGCTCGAGCTGGTCGGGGAAGTCGTGGGCGAGCGCCTCGAGGAAGTGCTCGCGGGTTCCCGGCCGGAGGAAGAGCAGGTTCGCCCAGATGCCGCACGCGCCGGCCGCCCGCGCCTCGCGAATGACCTCTTCCATCAGCTCCGGGCGGTCGGAGATGCCCGGAAGGATCGGGGCCATCCCGACGCTCGTCTTGACGCCTGCATCGACGAGGGCCTTGAGCGCTCGCAGCCGCTGGCGCGGGTGCGCAGTGCCCGGCTCGGTCTTCCGCCAGACCTCGTCGTCGAGGGTCGGCACGGAGAACGTGACGGAGACGTCCGCGCGCTGTGACGCCGCCGCGAGCACGTCGACGTCGCGGACGATCAGCGGCCCGCGGGTGATGATGCCGAACGGGCTCGCTGCCTGACCCAGGGCCTCGATGCAACCGCGCGTCAGCCGGTAGCGACCCTCGGCGGGCTGGTATGGATCGGTGGCCGCCCCGATCGAGACCGGCTCGTGGCGCCACGAGGGTCGGGCGAGCTCCGTGCGAAGCACCTCGACCACGTTCGTCTTGACGCGGATCGACCGGCCGTAGCGGTCGTCGTAGGGCCGGTCGGCTCGGAGCTCGAAGGCCCGCACGTAGCAGAAGGTGCACTGGTGGACACAGCCCATGTACGGGTTCAGCGACCAGTCGAACATCATGCCCTTGACGCGGTTGAGCGCCGCCTTGCAGGGCTCCTCCCGGTACTCGGCGCGCACGGCGGAAGTATAGAACATACGTTCGCTTTATGCGGGTGCGACACTGCGCTCCATGCGCGATCTGCCGACGGGAACGCTGACCTTCGTGTTCAGCGACGTCGAGGGCTCGACGAGGCTGCTGCGACAGCTTCGCGACCGCTACGGAGCAGTGCTCGCCGAGCATCAGCGGCTCGTGCGCGACGCCTTCGCAGCGCACGGAGGCCACGAGGTCGACTCCCAGGGAGACTCGTTCTTCGCCTCGTTTCGGCGCCCGAGAGACGGCGTCCTTGCCGCGCTCGCGGCGCAAAGGGCGCTCCGCGAGCACGACTGGCCGCCGGGCATCGAGCTGCGCGTCCGGGTCGGCCTCCATACCGGGCCGGCCGAGGTCGCCGACGGCCGTTACGTCGGTTTGGCGGTCCACCGGGCCGCCCGGCTCTGCGCCGTGGGCCACGGCGGGCAGATCCTCCTCTCGCACGCGACGGTCGCGCTGCTCGAAGACGACGCGGACGATCTCCCCGGCATCGAGCTCCAGGATCTCGGCGAGCACCGGCTCAAGGACTTCGACCGCGCCGTCCGGATCTACCAGCTCGTGGCTCCCGGGCTGGAGCTCGACTCACGGCCGCTACGCACGGGCGAGCCGCACGCGCCCGCCGCCACTCCTGCGATCCGCGCGTCGGACGCGGACCGCGAGCGAACGATCCTGGCGCTGCGAGAGCACACCGCCGTGGGCCGCCTGACGCTCGAGGAGTTCTCGGAACGGGTCGACAGGGCGACCGCGGCGACCACGCTCGACCAGCTCGAGCAGATCGGCCTGGATCTCCCCCCGGCGGCCGAGGCCGAGCGGCCGCGGCGGCGCCCGAAACGCTTCACCGGCGTGTTCTTCAGCGACACGGAGCGCACCGGACGCTGGCGCCTGCCGAAGTCCAGCGTGGCCTTCGTGTTCGCGGGCAACGCCGACCTCGACCTCCGAGAGGCCGAGCTCGGTGGAGAGGTGGTGTCGATCACGGCGTTTCTCCTGTTCGGGAACGTCGATTTCTACGTCCCGGAGGGCGTGGAGGTGGACTTCGGCGGCATGGCGGTGATCGGGCATCGCCGCGAGCACGGCCGGGACGTTCCGCCGCGGCCCGGTGCTCCCCTCGTGCGCGCCCGCGTCTTCTCGCTGTTCGGCACCGCCGATCTCTGGCGCGTCCCGAGGAGCTGGGCCGGCAAGACCTTCGGCGAGATCATGCGGGCGACGAAGCGCGGCGAGCACCGCGAGCTTTCTCCTTGACGGCGCTTCCCGCGGGCATCCGGCGCCTGACGTTCCCCCTGCCGCTCGGAATCGGGCACGTGCACTGCTACCTGCTGCCGGGCTCGGACGGCTGGACCCTCGTGGACACGGGCCTCGGGCTGCCCGACGCCGAGACGCGGTGGGGGCCGGTGCTCGAGGAGCTGGACGCGCCGGTGGCACGGATCGTCGTCACGCACTTCCACCCCGACCATGCCGGCGGGGGCGAGGACGCCCAGGCGCTCACCGGCGCGCGCGTGTTCCAGGGCGAGCGCGACTACGAGCAGTGCGAGGCGGTCTGGGGCACTGCCGACTGGTCGGAACGGCTCGCGGAGTTCCTGCTGGTGCACGGCCTTCCGGAGGCGGAAGCGGAGGAGCTGCGACACGAGTCGCGGCTCCTCGGGCCCTTCATCCGCTTCGCCAGGAGCCCCGAACGGGTTGCCGAGGGCGACGAGGTCGACGGCTGGACGGTGCTCGAGCTTCCCGGCCACGCGGACGGGCACATCTGCCTGCTGCGCGACGGGATCCTCGTCGCAGGCGACCACCTGCTCGCGAAGATCACCCCGACCGTCGGCCTCTACCCGGACTCCCGCCCGGACCCGCTCGGCGACTACCTCGCATCGCTGGAGCGCACGATCGAGCTGGCGCCGACCGTCGCGCTCGCGGGCCACAACGACACCGTCTCGGACCCGGTCAGTCGTGCACGCGAGCTGATCGAGCACCACCGGCAGCGCCTCGACCAGGCGGTGACGGCGCTCGGCTCGGAGCCCCGCAGCGCGTTCGAGGTCTCGCTCTCGCTCTTCGGCGAGAGCCTCGACGCCAGCAACCGCCGGTTCGCGCTCGCGGAGACCCTGGCGCACCTGGAACGGCTTGTTCACGAGGGGCGCGTTGCGCGGACTGGCGACGACAGCGCCGTTTCCTATACTGCGGCGTAGATCCAGTTGGACGACGAAAAACCGCCTAGTACACACGCCCCGGAGAGCGGGGCGTGATCCTTTTTCTGGAGCTCCTCGGCGTCGCGGCGCTGATCTTGCTGAACGGCTACTTCGTCGCGGCCGAGTACGGCCTGGTGACGGCGCGCCGGACGCGAATTCAGGAGCTGGCCCAGAAGGGCGACCGCCGAGCCCGCGCGGTGCTTCGAATCGTCGCCGACCCGCCGCGGTTCATCGCGGCGATGCAGCTCGGCGTGACCGCGACGAGCCTGGCCATCGGTGCAATCGGCGAGCAGGTGCTGGCCAGGGTGTTCGACCCGATCTTCGCGTCGGTGATCTCGTTCACGCTCGCCTTCCTGATCATCACGTTCCTGCACGTCGTCGTCGGCGAACTGGTACCGAAGGGCGTTGCCCTCGAGTACTCCGAGCGGGTCGCCCTCGCCGTGTCCACGCCGGTTCGCGGCTTCTTCGTCGTGTTCAAGCCAGTGATCTGGGTGCTGCAGGGCTCCAGCGAGGCGATCCTGCGCGCGCTAGGCCTCCAGCCGCCTGGGGGCGAGGTCGACGTCTACTCGGAGGCGGAGCTGAAGATGCTGCTCTCCCGCTCGACCGAGGAGGGCGAGCTTGAGCAGCAGGAGCAGGAGATGCTCTACAAGGTGTTCGACTTCGCCGACAAGGAGGTCTCGGCCGTGATGGTGCCGAGGCCCGAGGTGGTCGCCCTGTCGATCGACCTTCCGCCGGAGGAGGCTCTGGCCGCGGTGATCGAGTCCCCGTACACGCGCTACCCCGTCTACCGCGAGACGCTCGACACGGTGGTCGGGATCCTGCACGTGCGCGACCTCTTCTCTGCGCTCGTCGACCGCGGTATCTCCGGCGTGCAGCTCGAGCAGCTCCTGCGGCCCGCCTACATCGTCCCCGAGACGAAGGATCTCGCGGCATTGCTGGCCGAATTCCGCAAGACCAACCAGCACATGGCGATCGTGGTCGACGAGTACGGCGACCTCGAGGGGATCGTCACGCTCGAGGACCTGCTCGAGGAGATCGTCGGCGAGATCGAGGACGAGTTCGATCTCCCGGACGAGTCGATCGAGCAGCTCGAGAACGGCTGCCTGCGAATCCACGGGACGTTTCCGATCGACGACTTCAACGAGCAGTTCCACCGCTCGCTGCCTATCGAGGACTTCCACACGATCGGCGGCTTCGTCTTCGGACTCCTGGGCCGGGCTCCGGAGCCCGGGGACGAGGTCCAAGCCGACGGCACCCGGTTCAAGGTGCTCGAGGTGGAGGGCTCGCGGATCGAGCGGCTCGAGGTCGAGCTCCTCCCCCAGGAGCCCGGCGAGCACCGGCTCGAAGAAGCCTCCTAGCCAGGTATCCTCGGCGAAGAACGGGGTCCACAAACTGTGAGGAGATCCATGAAGCGCATCGTTTCCCTGCTTGCGGCCGCTGCCGTGGTCGCGGCAACCCTCTTCGTCGTCGCGCCGCTCGCGAGCGCGCGGACTGCCGCGACGACGATCAAGGTCACCGCCAAGGACTTCAAATTCACGCTCTCGAAAAAGAGCGCGCCGCACGGCAAGGTGACCTTCAAGGTCACCAACAAGGGGCCGTCCCCGCACGACTTCAAGATCGCGGGGAAGAAGACGAAGCTGCTGAAGAAGGGCAAGAGCGCGACGCTGACCGTCACGCTCAAGAAGGGCAAGAAGTACACCTTCATCTGCACCGTGCCCGGCCATGCCCAGCTCGGCATGAAGGGCAGCTTCAAGGCCACCTAGGCCTCTAGCTCGATCTCGGAGACCTCGCCGCCGGCTATGCGCCAGGCGGCGAGGTCGCCTGTCCCGAGCGAGAGGATCAGGTACGGGCGGCCCTCCCAGAGGCCGATGTTCTCGACGTCGGTGCGCGACGGCCGCGGCGGCGAGGAGATGTGGGAATGGAAGACGGCCAGCTCGTAGCCCTCGTCTTCCAGGAACCAGTTCTCGGGCGCGGTCTCGAGCTCGAAGCGATACGGGCTCGCGGCGGCGTTCTCGGCCGCGATGTAGCGCTCGGCCACGCCGTTCCGTAGCGCGACGAGCCCGCACGCCTCGTTCGGCTCCTCGGCGCGGGCGTGCTCCTCCAGCGCGGCGCGGATCTCGGGCCCGATCACCACCACACGGACTCCTCCATCGCGACCTCCGGGTCGCTCGCGTCCCAGAAGGGCGCGGAGAGGTACTTCCAGCCGGCGTCGGCGAGGATCGCCACCACGACCCCCTCGTCGAGCTCCTCGGCGAGCTTGCGGGCGACGTGCACGACGGCTCCCGCGGAGACGCCGGCGAAGACGGCCTCGCGGTCGAGGAGCGCGCGCAGGCCGGCGACCGCCTCGGCGTTCGACACGAGCACCTTCCGGTCGAGCTTCGACACGTCCAGCACGGGCGGCACGTATCCGTCCTCGAGCGAGCGCAGGCCCATCACCGGATCGCCCGGGAGCGGCTCGGCAGCGGCGACGACGACGTCCGGAAAGGCCTCGCGCAGGCGCGCGCCCGCGCCCATCAGCGTGCCGCCGGTCCCGAGGCCCGCCACGACGACGTCGAGTCGGTCGAGCGCGTCGGCGATCTCGGCGCCGGTGCCGTGATAGTGGGCGCGGGGGTTCGCGTCGTTGCCGTACTGGAAAAGCATGTGGAAGCGCGGCTCGCGCTCGGCCAGCTCGAGTGCGACCCGGACGGCGCCGTTCGAGCCCTCGGCCCCGGGCGACTCGACGATCTCGGCGCCGTAGAGCCGCAGCAGGCGCCTGCGCTCCTCGGTCACGTTCTCCGGCATCACGCAGGTGAGCCGGTAGCCCTTGAGCCGCGCGACGAGCGCGAGCGAGATGCCGGTGTTGCCGCTCGTCGGCTCGAGCAGCTCCCGGCCCGGCTCGAGCTCGCCCGCACGCTCGGCGGCGTCGACCATGGCGACCGCGACGCGGTCCTTGATCGAACCGGTCGGGTTCTGGCCCTCGAGCTTCGCGAGGAGCCTGACCTCCGGCTTCGGGCTCAGCCGTGGAAGCTCGACGAGTGGGGTGTTGCCGACGAGCTCGAGGAGGGAGGAGGCGGTCCCGCTACCCACCGGCCATGGCCGGGAGCAGGATGACCATCGACGTCTCTTCCACCGGCGTCTCGAGGCCGTCCTTCGTCCTCACGTCTTCGCCTTCCACGTAGACGTTCACGAACGGCGCCAGCTCGTCGTCCTCGAGCAGCTGGCCGCGCAGGGCGGGGAAACGGCTCATCAGGTCGTCGAGCAGCTCGCGGACGGTGCCGCCACTGGCCTCGACCTCCCGCGCGCCCTCTGTCTCGCCGCGCAGCGTCGGCGGGATCCGGATCCGGCTCAGTGTGCGACCTCGCCGGAAAACGGGCCGGAACAGAACTCGACGTAGTCGACGTAGTCCGTGATCGTCGGGCTCTCGCCGCATACGGGGCAGGCCGGGTCGCGCCGGAGCTTCATCTCGTCGAACTCGCCGGAGAGCGCGTCGTAGAGCAGCAGGCGCCCGATCAGCGGATCGCCGATGCCGATCGCCAGCTTGAGCGCCTCGGCGGCCTGGATCGACCCGATCACGCCCGGCAGGACGCCGAGCACTCCGCCCTCGGCGCAGCTCGGGGCGAGCTCCGGAGGCGGCGGCTGCGGGAAGAGGCATCGATAACAGGGGCCTGCGCCGGGCTTGAACACGGTCACCTGGCCCTCGAAGCGGAAGATCGAGCCGTGCACGACGGGGATGTCGTGCCAGACCGAGGCGTCGTTGACCAGGTAGCGGGTCGGGAAGTTGTCGGCGCCGTCGACGATCACGTCCCAGCCGGGCTCGAGAATCCGCTCGATGTTCTCGGAGGTCAGGCGCTCGCGGAACGGCACCACCTCGACGTCGGGGTTGAGCGCCTCGATCCGGCGGCGCGCGGAGTCGGTCTTCGGCTCGCCCAGCGAGTCGGTCGAGTGCGCGATCTGGCGCTGGAGGTTGGTCTCGTCGACCACGTCCGCGTCCACGATCCCGAGCCGGCCGACGCCGGCCGCGGCGAGATAGAGCGAGGCGGGGGAGCCGAGCCCTCCCGCGCCGATCAGCAGGATCCTCGAGTCGAGCAGTCGCAGCTGCCCTTCCTCGCCGACCTCCGGGATCAGCAGGTGGCGGCTGTAGCGCGTCTGGCGGGCGGGGCCGAGCGTGCGCGGCAGCTCGGTCGGCAGGCCGTTTCGCTGCCAGTCCGTGTAGCCGCCGGCGAGCGAGATCGCTCGCTCGTAGCCGAGCTCGGTCAGCGTCTTTGCCGCGAAGGCGGAGCGGTTGCCGGCCGCGCAGTAGAGCAGCACGGGGCGGGAGTGGTCGGGCGCCGCGGCCTCGATCCTCGACTCCAGGTGGCCCCGCGGCACGTGCACGGCGCCTGCGATGCGGCCCTGCTCCCATTCGTCCCGCTCGCGGACGTCGACGAGCACGGGTGCGTCCTCGGCGGCGAGCATGCGCTGCGCGCCTGCGGCGTCGACTTCCTCGATCGTCGCGCGGGCGGCTTGCAGCAGTTCTCTGTAGGTCGGCACGCTTCCAATTGTATAGCGGGAAGCCGAAGTGGCCGCGAGAGCGGCGGCTATCGTCGCCGGCATGAGCCCCCGCGGTCGCGTCTTCTTCTTCGTCCTACTCGCGGCGGTCGTCGCCTCGGGCGTGGTCGTGGTCGGCGTGGTCGCGACGCGCAATCACGTCCCGCCTCCTCCCGAGCCGCGCGCCGGCCGCCCGCCGCTGGCGCTCGACTTCGGCGTTCGCACCGATCCCGAGGCTCGCGACCTGCGTCGGGCGCAACGGCTCTACCTCGACAAGCAGGCCGGCCAGGCGAAGGCGATCTTCGACCGGTACCACTCGATCGAGGCGCGGGTCGGCTCGGCGCTCGCGGCGTGGCCGGACGGAAGTCTCGACACCCTCCAGTCGCTTGCGGCGGAGCACCCGAAGAGCTCGCTGCTGGCGCTCCACCTCGGGCTCGCCTACTACTGGATGCGCCGGGACGCGCAGGCAGTCTCGTCGTGGCGCTCGGCGCAACGGCTGCAGCCCGACACCGCCTACGCGGTGCGCGCCGGCGACTTCCTCCATCCGCAGTTCGCTCCCGGCCTCCCCGGCTTCGTGCCGTCGTTCCCGCTGCCGCTCCGGATCCGCGTGCTCGAGGCTCCGCGCCAGGTGGCCGCGCTCCGGGAGGCGGCCGCGCGCGGCGGCGCCCACGCGAAGATCCTCTACGGCGCGGCGCTGCAGCAGCTCGGCCAGCCGCTCTCGGCCGAGAGGCAGTTCGCGGCCGCCGCGCGCCTGGCGCCCGACGACCCGGACGCACGCGCGGCCGCTGCGGTCGGCCTCTTCGACAAGCAGAACCCCTCGCGCGCGTTCGGCCGCCTGGGCCCGCTCGTGCGCGTGTTCCCGCACGCGCAGACGGTACGCTTCCACCTCGGCCTGATGCTCGTCTGGTCGGCGCAGATCAAGGCCGCCCGCAAGCAGTTCAACCTGGCTCGCGACCAAGGCCCGGACACGATCCTCGGACGCGAGGCACGGAAGTATCTGGCCGCGCTGCGTGAGGTTGGGACCAGCTGAGCGAAAAATGAGCCGTTCGGCCTATGGCGTCCGTCCGGCCGCCATGCGAGAGTGCCGCATCCGCAGAGCCGCGTGCGGAATGTCACAAAGGGGGACACCAGTGAGCGAGCAGGGGGAACGGGCCAGGCCGTCGACAATCGCCGAGGTGCTGGAGACGGACGAGGCCAAGGGGTTGATGGAGGCGGGCCGGGAGGCCGGGTCGCTGAGCACGGAGGAGATCTCCTTGGCGTTGGGGGAGCTGGAGCTCGACGCCGCGCAGATCGACGACTTCTACCATGCGCTCGAGGAGCAGCAGATCGAGGTCGTGGACGGACGCGAGGAGGAAGAGCGGCCGGTCGAGGAGCCGCGCGAGGTGACGACCGACTCGCTGCAGCTCTTCTTGAAGGACATCGGCAAGGTCGAGCTGCTGACCGCCGCGCAGGAGGTCGAGCTCGCGAAGCGGATCGAGCGCGGCGAGCACCGCGCCAAGCAGGAGATGGTCGAGGCCAACCTGCGCCTGGTCGTCTCGATCGCCAAGAAGTACCGCAACCAGGGCCTGCCCTTCCTCGATCTGATCCAGGAGGGAACGATCGGGCTGGTTCGGGCTGCCGAGAAGTTCGACCACCGCAAGGGCTTCAAGTTCTCGACCTACGCGACCTGGTGGATCCGGCAGGCGGTCGCCCGAGCGCTCGCCGACAAGGCTCGGACGATTCGGATGCCTGTGCACATCGTCGAGAAGCTGAACAAGATCGTCCGGTCCGAGCGCAAGCTGCGCGCGGAGCTCGGGCGCGAGCCGAGCTCGTTCGAGATCGGCCTGGACGTCGAGCTCTCGCCCGACGAGGTCGAGCAGATCCGCCGGAGCTCGCAGGCGCCCGTGTCCCTCGAGAAGCCGGTCGGCGACGACGAGGAGTCGGAGTTCGGGCACTTCCTCACCGACGAGAGCGAGCCGCTGCCGGACGAGGTGGCCGAGGTCGAGCTGCGCAAGGAGACGCTGCAGCGCGTGCTCGGGACGCTGAGCGCGCGGGAGCGGCGCGTCCTCGAGCTGCGCTACGGGCTGAACGGCGAGCACCCGCGCACGCTGGACGAGGTCGGTCGCACGTTCAACGTGACACGCGAGCGGATCCGGCAGATCGAGAACCAGAGCCTGAAGAAGCTGCGGGCGCTGGCGGACTCCGTCGCGTTGCGGGACGTTGCTTAGACGGCCTACGGCCTAGCCCGCGCAGACTCCGGGGCTTCGCCCCTCCGCTGCACGCTGGGTGGTACCAAGCTGCCACTGTGTTGGGGCATTAGACTGCGGCGCCTTGCCCGAGGCCTGGTTCGACGAGCTTTCCGAGTTGCTGCGGATTCCCAGCGTCAGCGCCGACCCGGCGCGCGCCGGGGACGTGGTCGACGCGGCCGAGTGGCTGGCTGCCTTCATCCGCGGCGCCGGCGGGACGGCCGAGGTCATCCGGACCGACACGCACCCGCTGATCCTCGGCGACCTGTCCGCTTCGAACGGGTCCCGGGGTCAGACCCCGGGACAGGTCCCGACGGTGCTCGTCTACGGGCACGTCGACGTCCAGCCGCCCGATCCGCTCGAGCTCTGGGAGAGCGAGCCCTTCACGCTCGAGCAGCGGGGCGAATGGCTCTACGGCCGTGGCATCGCGGACGACAAGGGACAGCTGTACATGCTCGCTCGGGCTGCAGCCGATCTCGCGGCGGCGGGCGAGCTGCCGGTCAACGTGCGCTTCGCCTGCGACAGCGAGGAGGAGACCGGTGGCCACCAGATCGTGGACTTCCTGGCCGCCGACGACCGTGGCGCCGACGCGGCGATCATCTTCGACTCGGGAATGGCGCGCCGCGGCGTGCCGGAGGTCAACATCGCCACTCGAGGGCTCGTCTACCTGCACGTGTCCGTCCGCACCGGCGAGCGCGACCTGCACTCGGGCGTCTACGGCGGCGCGGCCCTGAACGCGGTGCACGCACTCACTCAGATCCTCGGAGCGGTTCAACCCAGGGACGGGCGCCTGGCCGAGTCGCTACGGGCCGGGATCGTGTCGCCGACCGCCGAAGAGGAGGCGGCCTGGGGCGAGCTCGTCCCTGGATCGAAGCTGCTCGCCGAGGCAGGCGCGCAACCGACCGATCCGGCCGCGGCCGAGGAGTTCTACCTGCGGACGACCGCAGAGCCGGCTCTCGACGTGAACGGGATCGCCGGGGGCTCGCCGGTCTTGCAGAAGACGGTGCTGCCGGTGTTCGCCGAGGCCAACGTCTCGATCCGGCTGGCGCCCCGCCAGGACATGGAGACGATCGCGGCTGCAGCGGAGCGGCTGATGCGCGAGGCCGCACCGGCAGGCGCGGAGCTCGAGGTGACGCGTCTCTCGTCGGCTCCGCCCGCTTTGGTCTCGCCCGACACGCCGGCCCTGCAGCTCGGCCTCGACGCGTTCGAGCAGGCGATGGGCGCGCGACCGCTGCTCGTCCGCACGGGCGGCACATTGCCGATCTTCCCGGCGCTCGCCGACAAGGGCATCCCGACGATCCTGAGCGGCTTTGCGCTCCCGGAGAGCAACATCCACTCGCCGAACGAGCGGCTGCTCGCCGAGTACGTCCCGCTGGGGATCGAGGTGTCCCGGCAGCTCTTCCGCAGCCTGGCGCGCCTCTAGCTTCTCTGTAGCCGCCTGCGGGGGCGGCCGCGGGCGACGAGCACCGCCCCTAGATCGGCGCTGGCTCGTCCTCGACGAGCCAGGCATGGCCGAAGCGGCGCATCTCTTCGATGATCGGCAGGAGGCACTCGCCCTTCTCGGTCAGCTCGTACTCGACGCGCGGGGGCGACTCCGGATAGCTGTGCCGGATGAGGATCCCCTCCTGCTCGAGTGCACGGAGCCGTTCGGAGAGCGTGCGCGGGCTGATCCCGGGACACGAGTGCTGGAGCTCGGAGAAGCGGCGGGCGCCCTCGGAGAGGTCGTGCACCAGAACAGCAGTCCACTTCGCGCCGAGGATCTCGGCGCACGCCACGACCGAACAGTTCGAGTCGTGGATCGGGTTCATGGTTCGCATTGCCTTCGAATCGTAACTCCTAGGTAGTCTCGGCCCGCTCTGATCGACCTCCATTCGCACATCCTCCCGGCGACTCGACGACGGGCCGCTCTCGATCGAGACCTCGCTTGCCATGGCGCGATCGGCCGTGGAGGACGGCATCCGGGTCCTCGCGGCCACGCCGCACGTGCGCGACGACTACCCGACGAGCGCCGCCGAGATGGAGGCGGCTCTGTCGGAGCTGCGGCAGGCGGTCGGGGAGGCCGGGCTCGAGCTCGAGCTCCTTCCGGGCGGCGAGCTATCGCTCGCACACCTGGCACGGCTGGAGCCGGTGCCCGCGGAACTGCGTCGCTTCGGGCTCGGCGGGAGCGACACCTGGCTGCTGTTCGAGTTTCCGTACGCCGGCTGGCCCCTTGGCCTGCTGCAGCACGCGGTGCGGCTCGCCGGCGAGGGCTTCCAGCTCGTGCTGGCGCATCCCGAGCGCAACCAGGAGGTGCAGACGAGGCCGGAGCGATTGCGGGAGTTCGTCGACGTCGGGATGCTCGTCCAGCTGACCGCCGCCGCGGTCGACGGCCGGCTCGGGCGTCACGCGCGCGACACGTCGTTCGCGATGCTCGAGCTCGGGCTCGCGCACCTGCTCGCGAGCGACGCGCACGCGCCCTCGATCCGCGCGATCGGCCTCTCCGCTGCGGTCGAGGCGATCGGCGACGCGGGGCTCACGCGCTGGCTGACCGTGGACGTCCCGGCCGCATTGATCGCCTCCGCGCCGATCCCGGAGCGACCCAGCCCCCGCTCGCGCGGCCGCTCCCGCCGCGCGAGACGACGCTGATACGCTCGCGCGCGGTGTCGCGGCTGGACAAGGAGCTCCGCGAGCGCATCGACGAGCCCGTCTCCGACGAGGCAGAGCGCGAGGTGCGGCTCACGCCAGCCGAGGCCACGGCGCAGATGCGGATCAAGGTGCCGGCGCAGCGGAACGCGAAGCTGCGCACGGTGCTCGAGCGCGTCAATGCCGACGAGGGGCTGAAAGCCTGGTGGCACGTCGCCAACGTCAACGCGATCAAGCGCCTCGGCATCAACGACCACTCCTGGGTGCACATCCAGATCGTGGCCAACATCGGCCTGCGCCTGCTGCGACTGCTGGTCAAGCGGGGGGTCGAGCCGGCGATGGTCGAGGACTACGGCATGAAGCGCGAGGACGCCGAGGTGGTTGTCGTGCTCGGCGCGCTGCTGCACTGCGTGGGCATGGCCGTGCACCGCGACAGGCACGAGGACTGGAGCCTCTTCCTGGCCGAGCCGAAGATGCGCGAGCTCCTCGCGGGGGTCTACGAGGAGCCGGAGCTGACCGTCGTCACCTCCGAGGTGCTGCAGGCGATCACCAGCCACCGCGAGTCGGGGAGACCGCTGACGCTCGAGGCCGGGATCGTCCGCGTGGCGGACGCGCTCGACATCGAGGAGGGCCGCTCGCGGATCCCGTTCGAGCGCGGAAGCGTCTCGATCCACTCGATCTCGGCCGCGGCGATCGACGAGGTCGTGATCGCGGAAGGAACCGAGCGCGCGGTCTCGGTCGAGATCAAGATGAACAACTCGGCCGGGCTCTACCAGGTTGACGAGCTCCTGAAGGCGAAGCTGCACGGCTCGGGGCTCGAGCCGTACGTCGAAGTCGTGGCGCGGATCGAGAACGAGGCCGAGAAGAGCCTCGTGCCGCTGTACCGCCTCGAATAGCCGCGAGCGGCGGTTGACAAATCGACAGACATCGATACGATGGTCGTCGATATGTCCAGCGGGATCGAACTGATCGACTGCTGCCGTTCGCTGGGGGCAGAGACACTCGAGGACGGCGACGCCGTGGCAACGGCTCAGCTTGTTCAAGGCCCTCGCTGATCCCGCTCGGGTGAAGATCTTCAACATGCTCGCCCGCAGCGAGGAGCCGGTGTGCGCGTGCGAGTTCGTCCCCGCCCTGGGCTTGGCCCAGGCAACGGTCAGCCACCACCTGAAGAAGCTGACTCAGACGGGCCTGCTCGAGCGGGAGCAGCGTGGAAAGTGGGCGTACTTCTCCCTGAATCCCGACGCCGCCGACCAGCTGGCGAGCCTCGTTCGAATTCCGGAGGTCGTCTGATGAGCATCGAGACGAGCGAGTCGCTGCGCGAGCAGGTCCGGGCCCGATACGCCGAAGCCGCGCGGGCGGTTGCAGACGGCGGGAGTTGCGGAAGTGGATCGTGCTGTGCCGGCGACGAGCCGAGTGCCGACTTCGGCGAGGCGCTCTACAGCGCGGAGCAGCGCGACGCGATCCCGGACACGGCCGCTGCTTGCGTCGCTCGGGTGCGGCAACCCGACTGCTGTTGCCGACCTCCAGGAGGGCGAGGTCGTGCTCGACCTCGGCTCCGGCGGCGGTATCGACGTGATCCTCTCGGCGAAGCGGGTCGGTCCGACCGGTGTCGCCTACGGGCTCGACATGACCGACGAGATGCTCGCGCTGGCCCAGCAGAACGCGCGCGAGGCCGGGGTCTCGAACGCCCACTTCCTCAAGGGCGTGATCGAGCAGATCCCGCTTCCCGCGGGCTCGGTCGACGTCGTGATCTCCAACTGCGTGATCAACCTGTCGACCGACAAGCCTGCCGTGCTCGCCGAGCTCGGGCGCGTGCTCAGGCCCGGTGGCCGTCTCGGTATCAGCGATGTGGTCGCCGAGGATCGGCTTGCTCCAGAGCAACGCGCGGAGCGGGGGAGCCACGTCGGTTGCATCGCAGGCGCGCTCTCGCACGGCGAGTACACCGCGGGCCTGGAGGAGGCGGGCTTCGAGGAGATCACCGTGGAGTTCACGCACGAGGTCGCCGACGGCATGCACGGAGCGATCGTCAAGGGGACGAAGAGCAGCGAGTGGAACCCCAAGCCCGGCACCCTGCCGGTCCTGGAGCAGGCGGCCGGCCCGGGTTGCTGCTGAGAAAGGGAGGCGAGATGACACAGACAATCGATCCGGTCACTCAACACCACATCGATCAGGCCGCCGATCGGCTCGCGGATGAGTTCGCGGGGGTCTTCTCCCGCGAGACGATCGCCCGCTATATGACGGAGTCCCAGGACCTGCTCGGCGAGGCCCGCGTAAACGTCTTCGTGCCGGTGCTCGCCCACCGGTTCGCGCGGGAGCGGCTGAAGGCGCTGGCCCAGGCGGAAGGGAAGCTCGGCAAGGAGCAGCCCGAGGTCTTGTTCGTGTGCGTGCACAACGCGGGGCGCAGCCAGATGGCGGCCGGGCTCGTCAAGCTTCGTTCACGAGGGCGGGTCCACGTTCGCTCCGCCGGCTCGACGCCCGCGGCAGAGATCAACCCGGCGGTTGTCGAGGCAATGCAGGAGCTGGGGGTCGACATGAACGAGGAGTTCCCGAAGCCGCTGACGGACGAGGTGGTGCGCGCCGCCGACGTCGTGATCACGATGGGCTGTGGCGATGCGTGCCCGATCTACCCGGGGAAGCGCTACGAGGATTGGGAGCTGGAGGATCCGGAGGGCAAGGATCTGGCGACTGTGCGTCGCATCCGCGACGAGATCGACCGTCGGGTGCAGAAGCTCGTCGGCGACCTGGCTCCCACCACCGGCTGAGGCGCATGACGCTTCCGGCGACGGCGCGCCTGCTCGCAGCCGAATTCGTAGGGACGTTCGCGCTCGTCTTCGCCGGCGCGGGGGCGGTGATGGTCGACGCGAAGACGCACGCGCTGGGGCACGTCGGCGTCGCGATCACGTTCGGCCTGGTGATCATGGCGATGATCTACGCCGTCGGGCACATCTCCGGGGCTCATTTCAACGGCGCCGTTACGTTGGCATTCGCGCTGAGCCGCCACTTCCCGTGGACCCGAGCTGCCGGCTACTGGATCGCCCAGCTTCTAGGCGCTCTCGCGGCGGCGGCGCTTCTCCGAGGCTCGCTGGGCAACATCGCCCACGTCGGCGCAACGCTTCCCTCGGGCTCGCAGGCGCAGTCGTTCCTCTGGGAGCTCGTGCTGACCTTCTTCCTGATGTTCGTGATCATGGCCGTGGCGACCGACACGCGTGCAGTCGGTGAGGCCGCCGCGATCGCGATCGGCGGCACGGTCGGTCTCGACGCGATGTTCGGCGGTCCGATCTCCGGCGCATCCATGAACCCGATGCGCTCGGCCGGTCCAGCGCTCGTGTCGGGCGACCTGCACGCCCTCTGGCTGTACATCGTGGCGCCGATTGCCGGCGCCTCGCTCGGGGCGCTCGTCTACCAGTTCATCCGCGGCGAGCAACTCCAGCCGGCTCGTGAAGCCCGCGGACGCTAACGCTCTTCGGTGGCCGTCACCGCACTCTCCTTGGGGACGGGCTCGAGCTTGTAGCCCACGCCGTAGCGCGTCTGGATGAACGTGTGGCGCGGTGCGCGCTGGTCGATCTTCTCCCGCAGACGCCGGACGCAGACGTCGACGGTGCGGTCGCGGTGCGTCGCGCGCCTGCCCCAGATCCGCTGCAGCAGCTCGTCGCGGCTGGCGACGCGCCCGCGGTCGAGCGCGAGCGCGTGCAGGAGCCGGAACTCCGTGGGAGTGAGGCCCGCGTTCTCACCGTCGACGAAAGCCTGCACCGACCGCGGGTCGATCCTGAGCTCCTCGATAACGAGCTCGTTGCCGCGGTCCTCCTGGAGCCCACGCACGCCGCGCCGGGCAGCGGCCTGCACCCTGGCCACCAGCTCCTTCATCGAGAACGGCTTGACGATGTAGTCGTCGGCTCCGATCTGGAGCGCGTGCACGCGGTCGTGCTCGGTGCCGCGGGCGCTCACCACGAGGATCGGCGTTCCGATCCCTTCGGCGCGGGCCTGCTCGATCAGCGCCCAGCCGTCGATGCCCGGGAGCATCAGGTCGAGCACCAGCACGTCCGGCCGCTCGTGGCGGAGACGGGCCAGACCGACCTCGCCGCCGCCGACTCGGATCGATTCGACCCCGGCGGCGGCGAGATGCTGGCCGATGCCTTCGGCGATCAGCTCATCGTCTTCGACGATCAGAACCTTGGTCACGCGATACTCAGCCTATGCCTCGGTCGGAGTACGACGAGCTGCGCACCGGCTTCACGGCCGCGGTCTCGCACGAGCTGCGGACGCCGCTCGCGCGGCTGCTCGCGCTGCTCGAAACGGCGGAGCTCCCCGGCGCCGACCTGCAAGCGCTTCTGAGGCAGGCCCGCGACGAGGTCGTGGAGATGACGGAGCTCGTGGACGACATCCTCTTCCTGAGCGAGCTCGAGCAGGACCGGGAGGTGGTCTCCCTCGGCGAGACGGAGGCCGCGCCGGTCCTCCGGGAGGTGGTGGCCGAGCTCTCGGAGCGTGCGGAGCTTGCCGGAATCTCGCTCGAGCTGGATGTCGAGGACGAGGCGATGCTCCTGCCTCTGCGCCGTCGAATGCTGCAGATCGTCGTCGAGAACCTGCTCCTCAACGTCATCCGCTACGCAGGCGAGGGCGCGAGGTGCACCGTCTCGCTGCGAAGGGAAGGAGAACTCGGAGTGCTCGAGGTCGCAGGACGATGGCCTCGGTGTTCCTGAGGAGGACGTTCCCAGGCTGTTCGAGCGCTTCTTCCGCTCCGACCGCGCGCGCACCACGCGCGGCAGCGGGCTGGGTCTCGCGATCGTCAAGCACGTGATCGAGTCTGCCGGCGGAAACGTCGAAGCCCGCGGCGGGCAGAGCCGCGGGCTCGACGTTCGGTGCAGCCTTCCGAGGTGAACTAGGTATGGATCCGAGTGACTGTCTTCAGGCCGACTTTCTTGACGGCCTTCGGGATTGGCACGAAGAGCAGCTTTGGCCCATAGGACTGTCCTGTGTTCAAGGCCCAGGTGATGAACTTCTTCAGGTCGGCGGCCTTGCTGGTCTTGAGCGGCACGATCACCCAGGTGAACGTGCAGATCGGGTAGGCCTTCGGCTTGCGCGGGTTCGGATCGACTGCCGTGAAGGCGTTCTGGCTGTTCCTGAGCTTCACGATCGAGTCCGCGGCTGCCTGGATCTGCCTGAGACCAGGAAGCTGGTACTTGCCGGCCCGATTTCTGATCTTCGCGATCTTGAAGTGATTCTTCAGCGAGTAGGCAACGTCCACGTAGGTGATGCCGCCCTTCGTGCTCGTCAGCTTGGCGGCCACACCCGAGCTACCCCGAGCGCCGATCCCTGCCGGGAAGCTGGGCTGCGTCCCCTTACCGATCTTGTTCTTCCATGCCTTGCTGACATGGGAGAGGTAGTCGGTGAAGTTGTAGCTCGTGCCACTACCGTCGCTGCGATAGATCGGCGTGATGTTCTCGTTCGGGAGGTTGACCCCGGGGTTGATCGCCTTGATGCGGCTGCTGTTCCACTTCTTGATGTTGCCGAGGTAGATGTCCGCGAGAATCGGCCCGGTTAGCTTCAGGCCGTACCCGACGCCGCTGACGTTGTACGGAATCGAAGTGGCTGAAAACGCCCACGGGATCTGCACGCACCCCTTGCATGCGGAGGCTTGGTCGGGCGTGAGGGGCGCGTCGCTAGCCCCGAAATCTACGCTGCGGGCCGTGATGGCCGCGATTCCGCCGCCGCTTCCGATTCCGCTGTACGACACCTGAGACCCGTGGTAGTTCTGAGTCCAAGTGGTCACGAGCGGCACGACGAACGTGCTGCCCGCTCCGCTCAGGTTGGCCGCCTGCCGGGCTGACGCCAGGCTAGTCCAAGCAGTCAACGCCGCCGCTGTCACGGTGACGGCAGCCAAAACCGCAGTTATTCGTTTCCTGTTCAAGTGACCTTTCTCCTCTCTCTCGGAATCACAGACAGGCGCCTACCAGGTCTGTGAACTGCACCGCGGGAAGCCTGCCCAGGCTCGCGCACGGCATGGGCTACGACCAGGTTGGTCTCTGGTAACGGTCTGGTGACGCCCGGCTTTTCAAGCGGTTCGGGGCGTTACGGTGCACCGTTCATGAGCACCTTCAGCGCTGCGGAGGAGGTCGCCGGCCGTCGCCGCGTGCGGGACTGGCTCGGTGACCGGATCCTGCTGATCGTCACGGCGGGCGCGTCACTGCTGGCGGCCGTCGTACTTGGTCTCATCGTCTGGAAGATCGTCGACTCGTCGCGGATCGCGTTCGACAAGTTCGGCATCTCGTTTCTCTGGGGCACGGTCTGGGACGCGAACCCGCTCAAGAACGTCTATGGAGCGGGCACTCTCATCTACGGCACCTTCGTCACCTCGTTGATGGCTCTCGTCATCGCCGTGCCGCTGGCAATCGCGATCGCCCTCTTCTTGAGTGAGTTGGCGCCGAAGAGCGTCCGGGGACTCGTCGGCCCGCTGGTGGAGATGCTCGCCGCGATCCCGAGCGTCGTGCTGGGCCTTTGGGGCATTCTCATTCTGGGGCCGTTCCTCGCCGACCACGTAGAGCCTTGGCTCCACCGCTGGTTCGGCTTTCTTCCCATCTTCGGGGGAACGTTCTTCTCGAGCGGCGTGTTCATCGCAGGCGTGATCCTCGCGATCATGGTGGTGCCGATCGTCGCGAGCATCTGCCGAGAGCTCTTCCTGAGCGTTCCTCGCGAGCTGGAAGAAGGCGCCATTGCGCTCGGCGCGACTCGCTGGGAGATGGTCCGGGGCGTCGTGCTCCACTCATCCCGATCCGGAATCGCGGCCGCGGTCATCCTCGGCCTCGGCCGCGCGATCGGTGAAGCGATCGCGGTGACACAAGTGATCGGCGCCGCCACAGCGATCAATGTCTCGCTCTTCCCGCCTGGCGACACGCTCGCAAGCCGCATCGCCGGTCAGTACCAGGGAGCCGTCTCGAACATTCAGATCTCGGCTCTCTTCTACCTCGCCGCGATTCTCCTCGCGATCGGGCTGCTGACGAACCTCCTGGCCCAGTTCATCGTGCGCCGCTTCGACGTCCAGCGATCGGGAATCCGCTGATGTCGACGTTCGAACAATCCCCGGCACTCCGGGGCGATAAGCGGGTACGGCGTCGGCGACTTACCAACCGGCTTGCCGAGGTGATCGCAACAGCCTCCGCCCTGGCCGCCGTCGTCGTTCTCGGGCTCGTCGTGTGGACCGTGGTCAAGAAGGGTGCGAGCGCCCTTAGCTGGGCGTTCCTCACCCAGAGCCTTCCGGTCTTCGGTCAAGCAGGAGGTGGCATTGCCCCTCTCATCATCGGTTCGGCCATTCTGGTTGGGATCGCCACGGCGATTGCCCTTCCGATCGGCGTTTGCATCGCGGTCTTCGTCAACGAATTCGCCTCGCCGCGCTTGGGCTCCGCCATCCAGCTCGTGATCGACCTCTTGAATGGGCTTCCTTCGATCATCATCGGCATCTTCGTCTTCGGCCTACTCGTTTACGGCCATCCCCAGAACGGGCTCGCGGGGTCATACGGCCTCGCCATCGTGATGCTTCCGCTGGTTACACGTGCGACACAGGAGGTGCTCGCCCTCGTCCCGAGCACCCAACGGGAGGCCGCCTTGGCGCTGGGCGCCAGCCGCTGGCGTACGGTGCTCGGGGTAATTCTTCCCAGCGCTCTGGGCGGCATCCTCACGGGAGGCATTTTGGCGGTGGCGCGTGCGGCAGGCGAAACAGCGCCGCTGCTCTTTGTGACCTCGATCTACCCGAATACGGTGCAGTGGGACCCTCGCCATGCGATTCCGAACTTCCCGGTACAGATCTTCATCTGGTCGGAGTCGCCGGATCCGGCCGACCACACCCGGGCGTGGGCTTCCGCGGTGGTGTTGATGGCGTTCGTGCTCGTCACCAGCCTGATCGCTCGTCTGGCGCTGCTGCGAAGTCGTCGGAAGCTCGGGCAGTAAGCAGACGACCGTGAACGAGACTGAATCAGAGACCAGGGAGGAAAACGTGAACGAGGCGGCTACGATCATGCCCATGAGGCCGGTTGACGTCTCAGAGCGGCAGGAGAAGGAAGCGCAGACTCGTGAAGTCGAGTTTTCCGTCGAGGGTATGAGTGCCCGCTATGGCTCGAATGTTGCGGTGAAGAACGTTGACCTCGACATCTACCAGCACGTGATCACCGCGATCATCGGGCCGTCGGGCTGCGGGAAGAGCACCTTCATCCGCTGTCTCAACCGCTTGAACGACGATGTGCCCGGGTTTAGTCTGGATGGGCGGATCCTCTTCCACGGCACGGACCTCTACGGAGCCGGCGTCGAGCCTGTCGAGGTCCGGCGGCGCATCGGCATGGTCTTCCAGAAGCCGAATCCGTTCCCCAAGACGATCTACGACAATGTTGCCTGGGGCCCGCGCGTCCTCGGTCTGAAGAAGGGCCTCGACGAGCGTGTCGAGAAGGCCTTGCAGGGAGCTGCCCTTTGGGACGAGGTCAAGGACCGGCTCAAGAAGAGCGCGCTGTCGCTCTCCGGCGGCCAGCAGCAGCGGCTCTGCATCGCCCGCGCGATTGCCGTCGAGCCCGAGGTCCTCCTCCTCGACGAGCCGGCCTCCGCACTCGATCCGATCGCCACCCAGAAGATCGAGGAGCTGATGCACGACCTCAAGCAGGAGTACACGATCGTGATCGTGACCCACAACATGCAGCAGGCCGCTCGCGTCGCCGACCGCACCGCGTTCTTCAGTCTCGACGTCCAGGAATCGGAGCGGTACGGTGTCCTGGTCGAGTACGACGAGACCCCCAAGATCTTTACGGCCCCGGCGGACAAGCGCACCGAGGATTACGTGACGGGCCGCTTTGGGTAGAAGCGAGTACGTGCGAGTCACCTTCCAGGAGGAGCTCGACCAGCTCGAGGCGAGCCTCCAGGAGGAAGGCGAGCTGGTCCTGCGGGTGCTGCGAGGCTCGCTGAACGCGCTCGGCCAGCGGGATGTGGAGCTCGCCGACGACGTCATCTCCTTCGACGACGACGTCGACCGCTGCTACGTCCGGATCGAGGAGGGCATCCAATCGCTGCTTGCCCGCCAGACACCGGTCGCGGTCGATCTGCGACTCGTGCTCGCGATCTTGCACATCAATCTGCACCTCGAGCGGATGGCCGACTACGCGGTGACGATCGCGAAGCTGACGAAGCTCGTGGCTGACGTGGAGGGCGACCCGACGCTGCTCCAGACCCTGCAGGAGATGGGTGAGCGCGCCGAGGAGATGATCCGGGTCGCGCTCGACTCGTTCGCCGAGCGCGATCTTGCCGGCGCGGAGTCGCTGGTCGACCTCGACGAGCTGATCGACCGCTCGAACCGCCGCTTCGTCGAGCGGGTCGTCGAGATCGTCAGCGAGCCCGGCCTCCGCGAATGGGTGCTGCGGATGGTGCTGGTCTCGCGGACGCTCGAGCGGATCGGCGACCACGCGGTGGACATCGGCGAGCAGACCTCGTACCTGATCACAGCCGAGTTCCGCGAGTTCACCGACGCCTCTCACCCCGAGCAACACGCCTGACCTAGGAGGGCTTGGCGAAACGCAGGCTGTGCCGCCGGAGCACGCTGCTCGCCACCGGCTACGCCCTGGTTACGCAGTCGCACCCGTAGCCTCTCGTGACTCTAGGACGCATAGCGTGTGCGTCCTTGCCTCGGAACGACCATCGCACCCCGGCGACGAGCGACGTTCCGCCAAGCCCTCCTGGGAGAGGGCTCGGCGAGCCTCGAACCGTCGGGCCGCCCCCGACGAGGAGCGAGTCTGCAGCCGAGCCCCAGTGGGGGAGGCGGAGGGCCGGGGTTCTGGGAGGCCGACCCTCCGTTTCGGACTGAACGACCGCACCGGATTGAGGGAGAAGGAGCGGTCGACTTGCGCCTTGTTCTCCATCCGACGGACGCGGGGCGCCGCGGTTAGCCGCCTTTACGAAAAGTTCACCAGGGCGGCGGGTTGTGCGTCCAGACCCCGCCCAGCATCGTCGCCACGACGCTCACCTCGGTGAGCTCTTCGGGCGGGCAGGCCAGCGGGTCGCGGTCGAGCACGACCAGGTCGGCGAGGAAGCCCGGCACGAGCTTCCCGCGACTGCGCTCGTCGCCCGCGAGCCAGGCCGGGGCGACGGTGCTCGCGGCGAGTGCTTCCTCGACCGTCAGCGCCTGCTCGGGGCGCCAGGCGTCGCGGTCGTCCAGCGTCCGCAGAACGCCGGCTTGGATTCCGGCCAGCGGGTCGAGCTCCTCGATCGGAGCGTCGGAGCCGTTCACGAGCACGCTGCCCGCGTCGAGCAGCGAGCGGTAGGCATAAGGGAGGCTCGTCGTGCCGCCCCAGATCCGGTCGGCCAGGTCGCGGTCGGACGGCGCATGGCTGAACTGCACCGAGGCTGTGATCCCGAGCTGCCCGAAGCGCGGCACGTCCTCGGGTGAGAGCAGCTGTGCGTGCTCGATCCGCTGGCGCAGGCCGAGTGGCTCCCACTCGGCGCGTGTCGCCTCGAAGGCGTCGAGGGCCTCGCGGTTGGCGAGGTCGCCGATCGCGTGCACGCCGATCGGGAGGCCGGCCCGCGCGCCGAGGCGGATGTGCTCTTCGAGCTCCTCGCGGCTCGTGATCTGCACGCCGGAGCCGTCGAGCATGCGCGCGGTCTCGGAGCCGAGCGTGCCGTCCATGAACGCCTTCAGGTAGCCGAGCTTGAGCAGCGGGCTGCCGAAGCCGCTGCGCATGTCGACGCTCGCCAGCTCGCCTGCCCTCTCGGCCGGGAGCGACTGCCAGACCCGCAGGCCGAGCGAGCCTTCCGCCGCAAGGCGCTGCCAGAAGCGCAGGGCTCCGAGCCAGCCGTCCTTGTCGTGGACCGCGGTCACGCCCCGTGTCGCCGCGAGCCTCACGGCCGCGCGCATCGCCTCGACGTACTCGTCGTCGGTGGTCTCGATGTAGCGGTCGCGGAACTGCCAGCACGACTCCTCACGCAGGATGCCCGTCGGCTCGCCGTTCGGGTCTCGCTCGACGACGCCGCCGGGTACCTGCAGATCGCCGTTGGCGAGGGCGAGCGCGGGCGAGTTGAGCCAGACCGAATGCGAGTCGCGCGCCATCAGAGCGACCGGGCGGTCGGGGGCGATCGCGTCCAGCGAGCTCTTGGTCGGGTCGATCGGCGGCGACCATTCGCCGCTTCGCCAGCCCCGGCCGCGGAGCCAGGTCGTTCCCGGCGAGCGTTCCAGCGCGTCGCGCACGACCGCGAGCGCCTCTTCCAGCGAGGCCGTGCCCTCGAGCCGCACCTCGTCCTGCGCCATCGCCCAGGTGGGGAAGTGCACGTGGGAGTCGGTGAAGCCGGGCAGGACGCAGCGCCCGCGGAGGTCGATGCGCTCCGGGCCGGGGAGGACGGTCTCGTGCGTGCCGACCCCGCCGGCGACCCTGTCGCCCGCGATCGCGAGGCTGCGCGCCAGCGGGAGCGAGGGCTCCATCGTGCGGATCACGCCGTTCTCGAGGATCACGTCGACTCGGATCGTACGGCGACGGCTCTCGGCCTGTTTGTCTTAGGTCCGGGGCGAGGGCTCGAGCCGGTTCGCCAGGCTACGCAACGCGGTCGCCGAGGCGATGCGGATCGCACGGTTGCGCCGGCGCTTCGGCTGCGGCATCTGTCCGGGACGGCGTCCCGGCTCCAGCGAGTCGCTGATCCTGCGCCGAACCTCGTCCGAGGCTACAAGTAGTTCGAACATCTCAATTCTCCTCCCTATGAACCGATTCAGCAGTCACGCTACCTGAAACGGTTCATTCAGGCGTAGTATTCCTGGAGATGGCGAAAGGCGAGCCTCGGCGCGTACGCCTGAGGGACGTTGCCGAGCATGCGGGCGTCTCGGTCGGCAGCGCCTCGCAGGCTTTCGGCCGGCCGGAACTGGTGTCCGACGAGGTGCGAAAGCGCGTGCTGGCGGCGGCCGAGTCGCTCGGCTATCCCGGGCCGGACCCCGCAGCGCGACGGTTGCGGACGGGGCATGCGGGAGCGGTCGGGCTGATCTTCGCGGAGCGTCTCGCCTACCAGTTCACAGATCCGGCCTCGCCGCCGTTTCTCCGCGGGGTGGCCCGCGGGATGGAGGAGCGGCCCATCGGGCTCCTGTTGATCCCGGACTCGCGCCTCCGGGACGAGTCGGCCCGCACGGTCAGCGAGGCCGTCGTGGACGGGTTCATCATCTACTCCGTGCCACAGAACGACCCGCGGGTCGAGGCCGCGCTTGCCCGGCGACTGCCCGTTGTCACCGTCGACCAGCCGCGAGGCGTCGCCACCCCGTTCGTCGGCATCGACGATCGTGGCGCGGCGCGCGGCGCCGCCGAGCACGTTCGCCAGCTTGGCCACGACCGCGTCGCCGTGCTCTCGTTCGTCACGGCGCTCGATCCGGCCGGCGAGCTCGAGCTCGATCTGACCGTCGAGCGACTCGAGGGGTTCAAGGAAGGCCTTGGGAATGCGTGGGACCCGAGCCTCGTCCGCACCTGTCGGCCCAATGCCTCGGAGCCGGCACGCGAGGCCACCCTCGAGCTGCTTCGCGATCCGGCTCCGCCGACGGCGATTCTCGCCATGAGCGACATTCTCGCGCTCGGCGCTCTCGAAGCGGCGGCCGAGCTCGGCGTGTCGATCCCGCTGCAGCTGTCGGTCGTCGGCTTCGACGACAGTCCCGCGGCCCTGCACACTGACCCGCCGCTGACGACGGTTGCCCAGCCGCATGAAGAGAAGGGACGGCTCGCGTCCCAGTGGCTGATGGAGGAGATCGCCGGCGGGATGAGGTCACCAGGCCCGCCAGAGCGCAAGATCCTCCCCACCCAGCTGGTTGTGCGCCAATCCACTGCGCCCCCGCGTTGAGCCTGCGCCGGGCGCCGGATTGCGCGGGCTGCGTAACTCATTTTCGACTCCTTCCGTTGTTCCGGTGCGTTTTCCCGAATCGAAAGGAGTCTTGATGCTTCTCTGGATCCTCGTGTTCGCGCTGATCATCTTCGCGGTCGCAGGCGGCGTGGCCCTGAGCCACTTCCTCTGGCTCGTGCTGATCGTGGCGCTGATCGTCGCGGTGATCGCCATGCTCTCGGGCCGCCGAGCCGTCTAGCACCGGCCCATTTGACGCACCTCTGGATTGCGGGCGCATGACGCGCGCGGCAGCCTGGCTGCTCGTGCGTCTGCGCCTGCTCGTCTTGCCGGCGTGGATCCTCCTGGCAGTGGTCGTCTCGCTGCAGCTGCCGGCGTTCACCGACCAGGCCGAAGGGGACCTCGGCGGACTGGTCGCGTCAGGCTCGGACTCGGTGAAGGTCGAGGAGCGGGGCATCCGCGAGTTCGGGACGCCGCTGCTCTCGCGCGTCGCGGTCGTACAGCGTGACCCCGGAGGCCTCTCGAGCGCTGCCCAGCGGCGGACTCTCGACCAGGCCATTCAGGTCGACCGGCACCGGGATCCGGTGCTGCGCAGCATCGCCTTCGCGCTTCCGGTTTCCAACGCGAGAGGGCTCGCGACCGCCGCGCGGGAGAGCGGGACGACCGCGATCACGTACCTCTACTACCGCCCGGACGTCGGGCCCAGCGCCCAGCTCGCCCTTGCCCAGACGTACAAGAGCCGGCTTCGCGCCCAGGGGGATCCGGTCACGGGCGTGACAGGGACGATCCCCGCGCGCGAGGCGGAGTTCCGGCAGATCGAGCACGCGCTTCCCTACGTCGAGGTCGCGACGATCGCTCTCATCGCCCTGATCCTCCTCGTCGCCTTCCGGGCGATCGGGCCGCCGCTCGTCACGCTCGGCGCGGCGGCGCTCTCGTACGCGATCTCGGTCCGCCTCCTCACCTGGATCGCCGACTCGCTCGGCGTGCAGGTCCCGCGCGAGGTGCAGCCGGTGCTGGTCGCGCTCCTGTTAGGGCTGACGACCGACTACTCCGTCTTCTTCTTCTCCGGCGTCAGGCGCAGCCTCGCGGCCGGGGAGCGGCGCGTCCGTGCCGCGGAGGACACGACCCGGCTCTTCCTGCCGATCATCGTCACCGCGGGCTTGATCGTGGCGCTCGGGTCGGCTTCGCTCTTCGTCGGGAGGCTCGGCTTCTTCCGCGCCTTCGGGCCCGGCATGGCGGTGACCGTGCTGGTGACGCTCGCGGTGGCGGTCACGGTCATCCCGGCCACGCTCGCGATCTTCGGCCGGGCGCTCTTCTGGCCGGGCCTGCGACCCGAGCGCGAGGAGGACGCTTCGTCTCCGGCGCTCGGGCGCTTCGCCACTTGGCGTCCGGTCGCCCTAATGCTCGTGCTCGCCGCCGTCGCCGGGCTTGCAGTGGGCGCGAGCCAGGCGCGCTCGACCGCGCTCGGGCTGGATCTTCTCACCGGGCTCCCGCGGGGTGACGAGGTGAAGCGCGCCGCCGACGACGCCGGCAAGGGCTTTGCCCCGGGGATCGTCTCGCCGACGGAGCTGCTGCTCGAGGGCGCGGAGTTCGGCGACAAGCGGGCCGCGCTCGCCGACCTGCAAGAGCGAATCTCCCGGCGACCCGGTGTCGCCGGCGTGATCGGCGCCGGCGACCAGCCGGCCGAGATCCGGGAGCCTGTCTTCGTCAACCGGCCCGCGACCGCGGCGCGCTTCGTGATCGTGCTGAAGGAAGATCCGCTCGGCGCCCACGCGATCCACGCGCTCCAGGAGCTGCGCGACGATCTGCCCGGCTTGCTCTCCGCTTCCGGGCTCGGTCACGCACGCGCGGGTCTCGCGGGAGACACCGCGCTGGCCGACGACACCGTGACCACGATCCACGACGACATCGCGCGCGTGGCGCTGGCGCTGCTCCTGGCGAACTTCGTGCTCCTGGCCCTGTTCCTGCGCGCGGTGCTCGCACCGCTCTTCCTGCTCGCCGCGAGCGTCCTGGCGCTGACCGCGTCGATCGGGGCGGCCACGTGGGTCTTCCAGGGCCTCTTCGGCTACCAGGACCTCACCTACTACGTACCGTTCGCCGCCGCCGTTCTGCTGCTCTCGCTGGGGTCCGACTACAACATCTTCGTCGTCGGGCGGATCTGGCAGGAGGCCGAGCGGCGTCCCTTCCGGGAGGCGATCACCCACGCGGCGCCGCGCGCCTCTCGCACGATCGCGATCGCGGGCGTGACCCTGGCCGGCTCGTTCGCGCTGCTCGCGATCATCCCGATCCGCGCGATGCGCGAGCTCGCGTTCGTCATGTCGGCGGGCGTGCTGATCGACAGCTTCCTCGTCCGCTCGGTTCTCGTGCCGTCGTTGATCGCGGCGTTCGGGACGGTCTCGTGGTGGCCGAGGAGACCGCCCGAGCCGAGCCGGACGAGCCCGCGCCCGCAGCTCGAGACGCTCGAGCCCGCGGAGCACGAGGCCCTGTAGCCTGGCGCGGTGGTCGACGGCGACTGGCGCGTGGCCGGCTCGTACCTCGAGTCCTGCAACTGCGAGGCGATCTGCCCGTGCCGGCGGATCGACGGCGTCATGGGCGGCCGCTCGACGTACGGCATCTGTCTCGGAGCGCTCTCCTGGCAGGTCGCCGAGGGGCACGCGGGGAAGGTCGACCTGAGCGAGCTGGGGGTGGTCCTCGCCTGTCGTTACAGCGACGACGAGGAAGGCTCGCCGTGGAGCTTCGTGCTCTACGTGGACGAGCGCGCCGACGAGCCGCAGCGCGAGGCGCTCGAGGCGATCTTCACGGGCCGTTTCCCGGGCACACAGGTCGAGCACTTCCCGTGGGCCTGGAAGGCGAGCCACCAGCTCGCGGTGCGGTCGGCGCGGATCGAGATCGACCATACGCCTGGCCGGGGTTGGTTCCGCGCGCGCGGCTTCGTCGAGGTCCGGGTGTCGGGGCCGGTGCCGAGCGGCGAGACGGTCACCTGCGTGATCCCCGGCCACGAGCGCACGGGCCGCGAGGTGATCGCGGAGTCGCTCGAGGTGCGCGACGACGAGCTCGAGTTCGCCTTTCGCGGCAACTGCGGCTACGAGAGCGACTTCGAGTACCAGGGCTAGACTCAAACCGTGCTGAGCGACGAGCAGCGCGAGATCCAGGAGCTCGTGCGCACCCTGGCGCGGGAACGGGTGGCGCCGCGGGCCGCGGAGATCGACAAGTCGGCCGAGTTCCCCTGGGACATGGTCGAGCTGCTGCGCGAGCACGACCTGCTCGGGCTGCCGTTCGACGCGCAGTACGGCGGCACGGGGACCGGCGCGCTGATGGTGCTGGTGGCGATCGAGGAGCTGTCGAAGGTGTGCGCGACAACCGGCCTGATCCTCGCCGTGCAGGAGCTGGGCTCGCTCGGGCTCAAGCTGGCGGGAACCGACGAGCAGAAGGCCCGTTACCTGCCCCGCCTGGCCAGCGGCGAATGGCTGCCGGCCTACGCGCTGACCGAGCCGGGCTCAGGCTCGGACTCGGCCGCCATGCGAACCGAGGCGCGGCGTGAAGGCGACGAGTACGTCCTCAGCGGCGGCAAGCGCTTCATCACCAACGCCGGGGTCGCCGAGCTCTACACCGTGTTCGCGAAGACCGACCCCGGTGAGGGGCACGCCGGGATCTCGGCCTTCCTGGTCGAGGCGAGCGCACCGGGCTTCGAGGTCGGCCGGATCGAGCCGAAGATGGGGATCAAGGGCTCGACCACCGGCGAGATCTTCCTCAACGACTGCCGCGTGCCGGCGGCCAACCTGCTCGGCGAGGAGGGCGACGGCTTCGCGATCGCGATGCGGGTCCTCGACCGCTCGCGGCCGGGCATCGGCGCGCAGGGCCTCGGGCTCGCGCAGGGGGCCACCGACTACGCGCTCGAGTACGCGAAGTCGCGGGAGACGATGGGCAAGCCGATTGCCGAGCACCAGCTGATCGGAGCGACGCTCGCCGACATGGAGACGAAATGCGAGGCGGGGCGCGGCCTGCTCTACAGATGCGGCCGCATGATCGACGAGGGCGTGGACGGCCCCGAGCTGACGAAGATCTCGGCGATGGCGAAGCTCTATTGCACCGACATCGCGATGGAGGTCACCACCGACGCGGTGCAGATTCTCGGCGGCTACGGCTACATCCAGGAGTATCCGGTCGAGCGGATGATGCGCGACGCGAAGATCACGCAGATCTACGAGGGCACGAACCAGATCCAGCGGCTCGTGATCGCGCGCGCGATGATCAAGGAGCTCCGGTCGTCCTCGTTCGCAACCGTTGGCTAGAGAGGCGCCGCCGGACGCGTTCGGGCGCACCGCGCGCGAGTACGAGCTGGGCCGGCCGGAGTGGCCGTCCGAGCTGCTCGACCGGATCGTCGCCGAGCTCGACCTGACCGACGAGGCGTCGGTGCTCGACCTCGGCGCCGGCACCGGCAAGCTGACGCGGGCGCTGGTGCCGCGCTTCTCGCGCGTGATCGCGGTCGAGCCGGACGACGCCATGCGGGCGGTGCTCGAAGAGGTGGTGCCGCGGGCGGAAGCGCTCGCCGGGAGCGCCGAGGCGATCCCGCTCGGCGACGACGAGGTCGACGCGGTCTTCTCCGGCGAGGCGTTTCACTGGTTCTCCACGTCGGAGACTCTCGGTGAGATCGGCCGCGTGCTGCGGCCGCGCGGGGGCTTGGCGATCTTCTGGAACATCCCGATCGACTACCCGGAAGTCGGCCCCGAGGTTCAGGACGTGATCGAGGAGGCCTTTGCCCGCGGCGGCGAGCCGGGGCTCCACCGCGTGCTCTCGAACGAGTGGAGAGCGCCGTTCGAGGGCTCGGGCTTCGAGGAGCTGCGCGAGACCGAGATCGAGCGCGAGCTCGTCGCCGACCGCGAGACCTGGATCGCGAACCTGCTCTCGGTCAGCTCGATCGCAGTCCAGCCGGAGAGCGACCGGGCTGCGTTCGCGGAGCGCCTGCGGGAGCTCGTCCCGCCGGGCGAGCTGGTCCGGCACGTGCGGACGGTCGCGTACTGGACGCGCTTACGCTCGTGACGGACGAGCTGCGCATCGGCCGGCGCCGCGTGCGGGTGACGAGCGCCGATCGCGTCCTCTTCCCCGGCGACGGCGTGACCAAGGGCGACCTCGCCGAGTACTACGCCGAGGTCGGGCCGGCGATCGTTCCGCACCTTCGCGACCGGCCGTTCACGCTCAAGCGCTATCCGCACGGCATCCGCGACCGGCCCTACTTCGCGAAGCAGGCGCCGAAAGGGAAGCCGTCGTGGGTTCCGACTCGGCAGTTCCGGACCTGGCCGCGCGAGGGCGAGTCGCGGCTCGTCGACTTCGCGCTCGTGAACGAGCCGGCTGCGCTCGTCTGGATGGTGCAGATGAACTGCATCGACATGAACGCCTGGTACTCGCGCATCGACAAGCCGGACCGGCCCGACTTCGTCCTCTTCGACCTCGACCCGCCCGAGTCGCGCAACGGGTTCGCGCTCGCGGTGCGGGTGGCGCATCTCATCCGGGAGGCGCTCGACGGGCTCGAGCTGCGCTCGTACGTGAAGACGAGCGGGGCGGACGGGATCCACGTGCTCGTCCCGATCATTCGCCGCTCGACCTTCGGCGACACCTACGAGCTGGCCGAGCTCGTCTCGCGCCGCCTCGAGGAGCAGCACCCGGGCCTCGTCACCACCGAGTGGCTGAAGAAGAAGCGGCGAGGGGTGCTCGTCGACCACCGTCAGAACGGCCACGGGAAGACGATCGCCTCGGTCTACTCGGTGCGGCCGAAGCCCGGGGCGCCGGTCTCGACGCCGCTGCGCTGGAAGGAGCTGGGCGAGAAGCTGCGCCCGCGCGATTTCGGGCGGAGGGAGGCGCTCGAGCGGCTCGAGCGGCACGGCGACCTGTTCGAGCCGGTGCTCCAGGGCGGGCAGTCGATCGGCGCCGCGCTGCGCTCGCTACGAGCGGCGGATTAGGGCCGTAACGAGCTTGTGTTCACGACCTCGAAGTCCGAGCCCTTGACCTGGTTCAGCGTGTAGAGCTGCTCGTTGTTCCAGCGCGGATCGGGGGTGCCGGTGACGACCCAGTCGGTGCCGTTGTCCGCCAGGATCATCCCGTAGCGCTGGAGTGCGGTGAGTATCACCCTCGCCTGCGGCGGAAAGCTGCCGACCGGGTAGTCAGCCCGTAGGCGGACACGCATGCCCATCCGCGGGAGCGACGGATCTTGGAAGTCCCGGCCGGGGTGGCGGGCGGGATAGATGTACCCGCCGCGCGTCCGCCGGACGGTGAAGCGCAAGGCGTGGTCGATCTTCCCTCGGGCGACCTCGTCGTAACGGGCAAGGCCCGGGAAGATCGGAAGCCCGGCCGCGTCCGCGGAGGTCTTGCCGCGTGGGCGAAGTCGGTTGGAGCGCAGGCTCCAGGTCGCGCCCGAGTAGGCGCGCCAGCCCTTGAGGGTCGGGTGGACTAGGTACAGCTCATAGAGGCGGCAGGCTCCGCGGTCGACGATCAGAGCGTGGTCGTCGACGCCTCCCTCGATCAGCACGCCCTTCGGAATCGGATAGCGGACGTGATCGCTGCCCCAGGGGTGGTCGAACGTGACCCGCAGCTTGGGTTGCCCCGGCCCCACGACGTTGAACGGGATTCCCCTGGTCACTCCGCCGAGCAGCCCGGAGCCGAAATCGGCCCACATTCCCTCGTCGGCGCCGATGGAGTTGATGAGTGTCCGGGAGTTGCGCGAGACTGGCAGCCGGTCGACGCGGCTGTTCCACGGGTTGTTCTTCGGGAAGATCGGGCACCGCGGAGCGCCGGGCAGGCGAAGCGCCGCCGCTGAACCGGACAGCAGCGCGACTAGAGCGAACGTGACGGCGAGTGCGCCCGCTTTCATGGAAACCTAGGGTTCGCGGCCCTGGCGACCGTCTCCCTAGAGCGGAAAGGTTACGGGCGGAGCGAGCCGGTGTCGACCACTTCGAAGTTCGAGCCCGTGACCCGGCCGAGGGTGTGCAGCTGGTCGTTCGACCAGCCGCGGTTCGGCGCGCCCGTGATGTACCAGTCGGCTCCGTTGTCGGCGACGATCATCCCGTAGCGCTTCAGGGCGACCAGGACGATCCGCGCCTGCTTCGGGAACGGCCGGACATCGAAGCTCGCCTTCAGGCGCACCCGCAGCCCCATCGGCGGCAGGTTGGCCGCGGTGAGGTCGCTCGCGTAGTGCCGTGCCGGATAGAGGTAGGCACGGCGCGTGCGCTCGACCGTGAAGCGCAGCGCATGGTCGATCACGCCGCGGCGCACCTCGTCGTAGCGGGCCAGGCCGGGGAAGATCGGGAGGCCTGCGGCGTCGGCCGACGTCCAGCCGGCGGGCCGGACGCGGTTGGAGCGCAGGTTCCAGGTCGCGCCTGCCCAGGCGTGCCAGCGGCCGCTGCTGCGCTCGAGCCCGCCGAGCTCGTAGAGGCGGCAGGCGCGCTTGTCGAGCAGGAGCGCATGGTGGTCGCTGCCGCCCTCGATGTGGACGCGCTTCGGGATCGGATAGCCGACGTGGTCGCTCTCGTCGTCGTACTCGAAGCTCACCCGCGAGCGCTTCGTGGCGCGGCCGACGACGTCGAAGGGGATGCCGATCGGCGAGCCCTCCCAGAGCCCCGAGCCGAAGTCGGCGTGGAGCCCGGTGCCGGTCCCGATCGAAGCGATGATGGCCGCCGAGCTCTGCGCCACCGGCAGCTTGTCGACGCGCTTGTTCCAGGGGTTCGAGGCCGGGAAGATCGGACAGCGGGGAGCTGCCGGAACGCGGAGCGCCTGGGCGGCGCCGCCGAGGCAGGCCAGGGCGATCAGGAGCAGGACGGCGGCGGCGCGGCTCACGGTCCTAGTATCGGCGAACCGTCGGCGGCCTGGATCCCGCCTTCGGTTGTAGGAGGGCTTGACGAAACGACAGCTGTGCCGCCGGGGCACGCTGCTCGCCCCGAGGCGGCGTCCTCAGTCGCACCCGTAGCCTCCGGCTACGAGCACTCCCTGCGTCCTTGCTTCGGAACGACCATCGCACTCCGGCGACGAGCGACGTTCCGCCAAGCCCTCTTAGCCAGCGCGCATCGAGGCCTTGTACGCGCGCTTCTTGGCCTGGTAGGCCTCGAGCGCCTCGGCCGAGTCCACGTCGCCGAGGGTCGGATGGCCGGGCACGAGCTCCTGGGCGGCCTCGACGCCGAAGCGCTTCGCCAGCACGGCGCCCAGCGCCTTGATCTTCATCTCGCCGAAGCCGGGAAGCGCGGCGATCCGCATGCGCAGGTCGGCGCCGTCCTGCGCGTCGCTCCAGACGCGCTCTGCGTCGCCACCGTAGTCCTCGACGACGACCGTCGCGAGGTCCTGCACGCGCTGGGCCATGTTGCCCGGGAACCGGTGGATCGCGGGCTTCTCCCGGAACACCTCCTGGAGCCGGGCCGGGTCGGTGGCGGCGATCTTGCCGGGCTCGAGCGTTCCCAGCCGCTGCTTCAGCTTGAGCGGGCCGCTGAACGCGGTCGGCACCGGGACCTGCTGGTCGAGCGCGAACCCGACGAGGAGAGCGAACGGCTCGCGGGCGATGAGCTGGTCGGCCTCGTCGTTGCCGGTGAAGTGCAGCCGATCGGGGTGGGTCGTCGGCACGGTCCCGATGCTACCCCTCGAGCAGCTCCTGGAGCGCTCGTGCGGCCAGGTCGGCGGTTGTCATCGCCGAGATCGCGAGGACGGATTCCTGCTGAGCGGTCAACGGGAGCGCGTCGAGGACGCGGTCGAGATGGTCGCGATGACCGGGGTCGAGCTCGCCGTGCTCGGCGAAGGTGTGGAAGGCCGCCCGCGGGTACCCGGTCCGCTCGACGAGCGTCTCGATCAGCTCCTCGGTGGGCGGGTAGCCCTCCATGAAGGCGATGTAGCCGAGAAAGGCCAGCGGGTGGTAGTGGCGGAGCCAGTAGTACTGGCTGCCGACGAGCGTCGCGACCGCCGGCGGAGGCATGCGCCCGAGCACCGTCGCGCGGTCGACCCCGAGCAGCTCGAGGTCGTCGAGCAGCTCGTCGTCGTGATGGAGCTCCTCGTCGACGTGCTCGTCCAGATAGGACACGAGCGGGCTCGCAAGCGGATCGTCGTCCGGCAGCGCTCGCGCCCGTTCGGCCGCCGCCTCCGTCAGGGGCACGGTCGCCCGGATGATCTCGTGCTGCAGGACGAGGAACTCGGGCCACAGCTCGCGCAGCTTCGGGTGGTTCACGAGGGACTCGCACGCAGCGGCGTAGGGCCCGACGACGAGCGCCAGCTTCCGCCGTAGCCGCACGCTCGCCCGCGGCTCCGCGCTACCCAGGTGGCCTGCGGCAGGCGCCTCGGTCAGTGGACCACGGCCGCGTAGTGATGCGACTCGCAGTTCGCCTCGTGCAGGCTGGCCCCGACCTTCTCGAGCACCTCGAGCTCCTCCGGCGACAGCGAGAGGAGCGTGTCGTACACGGACGCGGGCAGGCCGTCCAGCGCTCGCCTGGCCAGGTACTGCGCCAGATGGTCTGGGATTTCGCGCGGATCGCCCTCGGTGGACTCCGTCATCGCACTCTCCCCTTTCGTCGACCCGGCGACTATTCAAGCCGCGGATCGCAGTGTCAAGCGGGGCTGGCCGGGGCGAGCCCCCTGGCGAGCGCCCGTGCGCGTTCGAGCGACGGCAGGTTCCCCTTCCGCTCGAAACGGCGCGCGGCGTCCTCGGCGGCGGCCAGCGCCTGGTCGCGCCGGGCGCCGCGGGCGAGCACCGTAGCCAGGTCGAGGAGCGCGTCGCCCTGGGTGTTGAGGAGCTCAGTCGCGTCCGCGAGCCGCACCGCCTCCCGGGCGAGAGCTTCGGCGCCGTCGGGGTCGCCGGCCTCCGCGCGCACCTTCGCGCGCGCCGCGCGCCAGAGCACCTGCGAGAGCACGTCGTCCGGCTCGGCCGCGGCCTCGCCGGCGCGGCTGAAGCGGTCGGCCTGCTCGAACTCGCCCAGGTCGCAGAGCGCGTGCGCGAGAAAGCCTGCAATCGTGGAGAGGAAGCCGCTCTCGCCGAGCCCCTCGAGCGTGGCGTAGCTGGCTCGGAGCGTGTCGGCTGCCGCCTTCGGATTCCCGGCGAGCATCTCGACGAAGAACGTCTCCTGGGCGTTGTTCGCGGCCCAGACGGTTAGCCCGAGGTCGGTGATCCCCCGCGTGCCCTCGTCCAGCAGCTCCCTTGCCAGCTCGAACTCGCCGCTCATCGCCTCCAGTACCGCACGCTCGACACAGCAGAACGCCCTGATCGCAGGGTCGTCGCCGGCCATGCCGAGGAACTCCTTGCAGCGCTCGATCCCCTCGTCGACCGGCAGAGGGCCGAAGACCGCGCTGACCATCAGCCAGCCGATGCTCTCGGCCCGCTCGGCCGCGAAGCCGCCCCGCTCCGCGTACGAGATCGCCTGTCTCCACGCGGTTTCCGCCTGGCCGAGCGCACCCATGACGTTGCCCTCGACCTGTCCGAGCAGGTTCCAGGCCTGCGCGAGGCTGAAGTCGTCCCCGAGCTCCTCGCAGGCCCTCAGCACCTCCTCCGCGTCCGCCAGCAGATCCTCGCTTCCTCCGCTCAGGATGCGGAGGGTGCAGAGCCCGAGCAGGGCGCGCGCCGTCCGCCGCCCGCTGAGCTGGAGCGCGTCCTCGAGTGCCTTGGTCCCCTCGGCGGCGAAGCCGCGCGTCGACCAGAAGCCCCAGAGTGCCGTCGCGAGCCGCAGCAGCAGCTCCCCGTCGTCCGTCTCCCGCGACCACTCGATCGCGGTGCGGAGGTTCGCGTAGTCGTTGTCGATCCGGGCCAGGAAGTAGGCGTGGTCGCCGGTGCGGGACTCGAGGTCCAGCTGCTCCGCGAGACCGGTGTAGTACTCGGCGTGGGCGCGGCGCGCCTGCTCGAGCCCGTCCGAGGCTTCGGCGTCCAGCAGCTCGCACGCATACTCGCGGATCGTCTCCAGCATCCAGAAACGTGGCTCGCCGTCCGAGTCCGCCTTCTGGCGGAGGAGGCTCTTCTCGACCAGCGACCCGAGGCCGTCGAGGACGTCGATCCCGAGCCTGCCGTCGGGGTCGCAAAGCGCCTCGGCATCCTCCGGGCGGCAGCCTCCGACGAGCACGCCGAGCCGGGCGAACAACGTCTTCTCCTCGGCCAGCAGCAGGTCGTAGCTCCATTCGATCGTGCCGCGCAGCGTCCGCTGGCGCTCGTCCAGGTCTTGCGCGCCGCCCGTCAGGAGCTTCAGGCGCTCGTCGAGCCGGCGCCGGAGCGCCGGCGGGGGGAGGGCGCGCACACGAGGGGCGGCGAGCTCGATCGCGAGCGGGAGCCCTTCGAGGCGCACGCAGATCTCGGCGACCGCCTCCTCGTTCTCCTCGGTCACGGCGAATTCCGCCACAGCAGCATGCGCCCGCTCCCCGAAGAGCTGCACCGACTCTCCCAGCGCCAGCGGCCGGACGGCGTAGGTGCGCTCGCCGGAGAGGCGGAGCGGCGTCCTGCTCGTCGCGAGCACGTTCAGTCCCGGCGCGGACGCGAGCAGCCCCGCCAGCACCGGTGCCGCCGCCACGACCTGCTCGAAGTTGTCGAGCACGAGGAGCATCTGCTTGTCGCGGAGGTACTCGGTCAGCGTCTCGACCACGGACTCGCCGGCTTGCTCGCGCAGGCCGAGCGTCTGCGCGACGGTCGGGACGACCAGCTCCCAGTCGCGGATCGGCGCCAGCGAGACGAAGAAGACGCCGTTGCCGAACTGCTCGACGATCGCCGCGGCCACCTGCAGCGCGAGGCGCGTCTTGCCGCCTCCGCCGGTGCCCGTGAGCGTGACGAGGCGGACGTCGTCTCGGATGAGGAGCGCCTCCAGCTCCTTCAGCTCGTCGACGCGCCCGACGAAGGCGTTCGGCTGCGCGGGGAGGTTGGTCGGCCGGTTGTCGAGCGTCTTCAGCGGCGGGAAGTCGCCGGGCAGGCCCTCGATCAGCAACTGGTAGAGGCGCTGCGGGCCCGAGAGGTCCTTCAATCGGTGGTCGCCCAGGTCGCGCACCTGGAAGCGGTCGTCGAGCAGCGTGCGGGTCGACTCGGAGAGCAGCACCTGCCCGCCGTGGCCCGCAGCCATCACGCGTGCGGCCTGGTGGACGTCGAGCCCGACATAGCGGCGCTCGATCAGGCGAGGCTCGCCCGAATGCAGGCCGATCCGAACCCGGATCTCCGTCTCGCCGGGCCAGGGGTGTCCTGCGAGCGCGCGCTGGGCCTCCGAGGCGGCCGCGGCAGCGTCGCCCGCTGAGGCGAACGTGACGAAGAAGGCGTCGCCCTCGCTGTCGACCTGGAACCCGCGGTGGCGCTCGAATGCCTCGCTGAGCAGGCGCCGGTGCTCGGCCAGCAGGTCGGCGTAGGCCTCTCCCGTCCGCTGCAGCAGCCGGGTTGAGCCCTCGATGTCGCTGAAGAGCAGCGTCACGGTGCCGGTCGGCGCGTCGGCCATGCCCCAGTATCTCGCCGCCGAAGCCTGCGGTCAGCCTCCGGCAGGCGGAAACCGCTCGAGCCAGCGCTCGGCCGCCTCGACCGAACGCAGCCGGACGAGGCGGGGATCCCGGCCGTACAGCCGCGGCCACCGGGCCCGCTGCCTGAAGTGGGTGCGGACCAGCCAGCAGAAGAGCGAGTTCCAGCCCACGAGCGCGTTGCGCCAGCTCTCGCGGTTGCCGTTCCAGAGCTCGACGTCGTCGCGGATCCGGGTCGACGTCCGCCGCCAGACTCGCCCGAGCTTGAGCCCGAGCGGCAGGTCGAGCCAGACGATCGTGTCTGCCTCCCCCAGCACCGTCTGGCCAAGCTTCGTGTCGTAGTTGCCGTCGACCACCCAGCCCTCGGGTGCCACGGCCAGCGCGCCACGCACGCGCGCACGAAACTCCTCGTCGGTCGGTTCGCTCCAGTTCGGCCCGTGATGGAGCGCGTCGAGCTCGACGAAGGAGAGGTTCAGCCGCTCAGCGAGGCTCCGCGCGAAGGTCGTCTTGCCGGAGCCGGAGGTGCCTTTCACGTTGATCCGCCTGGCCACGGGCGCAGGGTACGCTGGCCCGGTGGATCCGCTCTCCGTCTTCAGGCCGGAGACCCGAGCCTGGTTCGAGGAAGCCTTCGACGGCGCGACGCCTGCGCAGGAGCGCGGCTGGCCGGCGATCGCGCGCGGCGGAAACACGTTGATCCAGGCGCCGACCGGCTCGGGCAAGACGCTGGCGGCCTTCCTCTACGGCATCGACCGGCTCGACGCCGAGCCGGGGGCGGGGCTGCGGCTGCTCTACGTCTCGCCGCTGAAGGCGCTCAACTACGACATCGAGCGCAACCTCCGCGGCCCGCTCGCCGGGCTCGGCTCGGCCCTGCGCGTGGGCGTGCGCACCGGCGACACCTCGCAGAAGGAACGCGCCGCGATGCTCCGGCAGCCACCGGACATCCTGATCACCACGCCGGAGTCGCTCTTCCTGCTCCTCACCTCGCGCGCACGGGAGACGCTACGCGGGGTCGAGACGGTGATCGTGGACGAGGTCCACGCCGTCGCCGGCACGAAGCGGGGGGCCCACCTGGCGCTCTCGCTGGAGCGGCTCGACCGGCTCGTGGGAAGGCCCGTTCAGCGCATCGGCCTCTCGGCGACCCAGCGCCCGCTGGAGGAGATCGGCCGTTTCATTACCGGCGGCCACGCCGGACAAGCCGGCATGGCCTCTGGCGGCGTCGCAAGCGAGCGCCTTGGGGGCGGTCGCGAGATCGAACTCGTCGACGCCGGCCGCGCGAAGGAGCTCGATTTGAAGGTGGTGGTGCCTCTCGACGACATGCGCGAGCCGGAGGAGCAGCAGTCGATCTGGCCGTCCATCTACCCGGAGATCGTCGAGCTCGTGCGCGCACACCGCTCGACGATCGTGTTCGTCAACAACCGCCGGCTCGCCGAACGGCTGGCGTTGCGCCTCAACGAGCTCGCCGAGGAGGAGCTCGCCCGGGCTCACCACGGCTCCCTGGCGCGCGAACAGCGGACGGAGGTCGAAGAGCTGCTCAAGCTCGGGAAGCTCCCGTGCCTGGTCGCGACCTCGTCGCTCGAGCTCGGGATCGACATGGGTGCCGTCGACCTCGTGATCCAGGTCGAGTCGCCCAAGTCGGTGGCACGCGGGCTGCAGCGGATCGGCCGGGCCGGGCACGAGCTCGGCGCCGTCTCGACCGGTCGGATCTTCCCCAAGTTCCGTTCCGACCTGCTCGAGTCGGCCGTGGTCGCGCGCCGGATGCTCGACGGCGCGATCGAGGAGACGAAAATCCCGCGCAACCCGCTGGACGTGCTCGCGCAGCAGATCGTCGCGATCTGCGCCGACGAGGAGATCCCGGTCGACGAGCTGCACTCCCTCGTGCGCGGCGCCTACCCGTTCGCCGACCTCTCGCGCGTCCAGCTCGAGAACGTGCTCGACATGCTGGACGGCCGCTACCCGTCCGACGAGTTCGCCGAGCTGCGCGCGCGCGTCGTCTGGGATCGCACCGGCGGCCTGGTACGCGGCCGCCAGGGCGCGCGGCGGCTCGCCGTCACGAACGCGGGGACGATCCCCGACCGCGGGCTGTTCGGCGTCCACCTAGTGGACGGCGGCGGCCGGGTCGGCGAGCTCGACGAGGAGATGGTCTACGAGGCCCGCGCCGGCCAGACCTTCCTGCTCGGGGCTTCCACCTGGCGGATCGAGGAGATCACGCGCGATCGCGTGCTCGTCTCGCCTGCGCCGGGCGTGCCGGGCGCGGTGCCGTTCTGGAAGGGCGAGGGCGTGGGGAGGCCGTACGAGCTGGGCGAGGCCATCGGCGCGACGTCGCGCCAGCTGGTGGCGCTCTCGGACGAGCAGGCGCTCGCCAAGCTGCAGGCCGAGCACTCGCTCGACGAGCGGGCGGCGCGGAACCTGCTCACGTTCCTAGGCGAGCAGCAGGCCGCGACCGGCGCCGTCCCGTCGGACCGCACGATCGTGGTCGAGCGCTTCCGGGACGAGATCGGGGACTGGCGCCTCTGCATCCTCACGCCATTCGGCGGCCGCGTGCACGCGCCGTGGGCGCTGGCGTTGGGGGCCCGGCTGCGGGAGTCGCTCGGACTCGAGACCCAGGCGATCTGGTCGGACGACGGGATCGCGATCCACCTGCCCGACGCCGACGCGCCGCCGCCGATCGACGACGTGCTCATCGAGCCGGAGCAGATCGAGGATCTCGTCACCCAGGAGCTCGGCGAGACGGCGCTCTTCGGCGCCCGCTTCCGCGAGAACGCGGCCCGGTCGCTGCTGATCCCCAGGCGCAGGCCCGGCGAGCGCACTCCCCTGTGGCAGCAGCGCCTGAAGGCGCAGTCGCTGCTGCAGGTCGCGCGCCGGTACCCGGCCTTCCCGGTCGTGCTCGAGACCTACCGCGAGTGCCTCCAGGACGTCTTCGACCTGCCGTCGCTGAAGCGCCTCCTGCAGGGGCTGCGCACGCGGGAGATCGACCTGGTCGACGTCGAGACGGCCTCGGCCTCGCCGTATGCGGCCTCGCTGCTCTTCGACTACGTCGCGAACTACATGTACGAGGACGACACGCCGGCCGCCGAGCGACGCGCCCAGGCGCTCTCGCTCGACCGCGACCTGCTGCGTGAGCTGCTCGGGCAGGAGGAGCTCCGCGACCTGATCGACCCCGGCGCACTGGCCGAGGTCGAGAGCCGGCTCCGTGGCGACCCGCGCACCCCAGACGAGCTGCACGACCTGCTGCGCCGCCGCGGCGACCTGCGCTCGACCGAGCACGACGCCGACCTGGCCGAGCCGCTGCTGGCCGACCGCCGGGCGGTTCAGGTGCGCGTGGCGGGCGAGCAGCGCCTGATCGCTGCCGAGGACGCGGGCCGCTACCGCGACGCCCTCGGGGCGATGCCGCCGGGAGGGCTGCCCGAGGTGTTCCTCGAGGCCGACGAGGAGCCGCTGCACTCGCTGCTCCGCCGTTTTGCCCGCTCCCGCGGCCCCTTCACGACCGCCGACGCCAACGAGCGCTTCGGCCGCGACGTCGAGCCGATCCTGCGCGAACTGGAGCGCGCGAAGGATCTCGTCCGGGGCGAGCTGCGCCCCGGCGGAAGCGAGCGCGAATGGTGCGACCCGGAGGTGCTCAGGCGGCTCCGCCGCGCCTCGCTGGCAGCGCTTCGCCGCGAGGTGGAGCCGGCCGAGCAGGCGGCATTCGGCCGCTTTCTCCCGAGCTGGCAGGGGATCGATCGCCGGGCGACCCTGCGCGAGGCGCTCGTGCCGCTGCAGGGCCTGGCGCTTCCGGTCGCGCTCTGGGAGTCGGATGTGCTCCCCCGGCGCGTTCCCGGCTACCGGCCGGAGCAGCTGGACGCGCTCTGCGCCTCCGGCGAGGCCGTCTGGGTGGGCGCCGGCCTCGACCGGGTCGCGCTCTACTTCCGCGAGGACGCGCCTGCGCTCGGCCCGCCGCCCGCGGCCGACCGCCCGGAGCGCGAGGTTCACGAACGCCTGCGGGCCGCACTCGGGCGGAGCGCGCTGTTCTGGCACGACCTGCTCGCCGACACCGGGCTCGAGGCGGAAGAGGCGCTCCCTGCGCTCTGGGACCTGGTCTGGGCAGGCGAGGTCACCAACGACGCGTGGACCCCGCTCCGCGCCAACCGTCGTAACCAGGCGCAGGGCCGGCGGGATCGTGCATCCAGGCGGTTCTCCCGGAGGCGTGCGGGCGAGATCACGGCGACCCAGGGACGCTGGTCGCTCACCGGCAGCCTCTTCGCCGGCCGCCCCGATCGACGCGCGCTCGCGGAGCTGATGATCGAGCGGCAGGGAATTGTGACCCGTGACGGAGTGCGAGCCGAAGGCGTCCCCGGCGGGTACGGCGCGGTCTACGGCGAGCTGAAGGCGCTCGAGACGCTCGGGCTCTGCCGCCGCGGCTACTTCGTCGAGGGCCTCGGGGGCGCACAGTTCGCGCTCGGCGGGGCCGTGGAGCGCCTGCGGGAGCTACGGCCGAACGAGGGCGAGGACCGGGAGCCGCTCGTGCTCGCTGCCGCGGACCCTGCGCAGCCCTACGGCGCCGCGCTTCCCTGGCCGAAACGGGCCGGCGCGCGCGCAGCGCGGGTCGCCGGGGCCTACGTGATCCTCCTCGGCGGAGAAGCGGCCCTGTTCGTCGAGCGCGGAGGCCGCTCGCTCGTTCCACTCCGTGAGCCGGAGGAGGAGTGGCTGCGCGAGGCGCTGGCGGCGCTCGTCTCGCACGTGAAGGGAGGCGGGGCGAAGCGCCTCGCGGTCGAGCGCTTCGACGGTCAGCCTGTGAGTGAAACAGAGGTCATTTCGCTGCTGATTGATGCAGGTTTCATCGCTGGTCCGCGGCGCGCCGTTCTTCGCCCTTGACACCCGCGTAGCAGAGGCGTAGACCGGCCCTGTCCACGGGGCATGGGGACCCCGAAAAATTGAAGGGGAGGGAGCATGAGAAGACTTCTCGCGAGTACGTTCGCGGCGGTCGCCGCACTTGTGCTGTTCGGCTTGTTCGGCGGCTCGGCGAGCGCGGCGGTGCCTCGCTGCAACGAGCCGACTGCGCTGTGTGCCGAGCCGGTCAACTCGATCGGCTACGGAGGCGAGTACACGGGCCACGACGAGCCCTCGCTGCTGTTCTACTCGAACACGGCCGGCTCCGGGAACTCCAATCTGCTACAACCTGACGCTGCCGAGCGACCCGAAGGTGCTGCCGAACCAGGCGGGCACCGCCGGCACGTGGAACTTCCAGCTGCACCCGGCGTTCTGGCTCGGGATGGCGCTGTGCGACAACCAGTCCGCGCCGGAGTTCACGCACGACCCGTGCACGCCCGACAGCGACACCAACATCTTCGACGGCACCAACCCAGCGGGGCCTGACTACATCGGCAAGCATCCGGGGACTGCCTTCCTCGAGGTGCAGTTCTATCCGCCCGGCTGGGCTCCCTGGCCTCCTGGTGTCAGCTGCGACCCGACCCAGTGGTGCTCGGCGATGGCGATTTTCAGTTTGCTCCAGGACCAGAACACGGGGACGTTGAATAACGCCAACTGCCGTGCGCGTGCCGGTGACGAGCCGGCGAACTTCGCCTTCATCACCACGTCCGGGGTGCCGCATGCGCCTCCGGCACCGCTGACGCAGACGGCCGGCACGTTCACTCCGAGCGCGGCGACCGATCTGTTCATGGGCTCGGGAGACCAGCTCACGGTGGACATCCACGACGGGGCGGCCGGCCTGGTGGTGACCATTCACGACCTCACCACCGGCGGCACAGGCTCGATGACCGCCAGCGCGGCGAACGGCTTCGCGCAGGTGAACTTCCAGCCGACCGCGGCGACCTGCTCACAGTCGCCCTACACCTTCCGGCCGATGTACGCCACCTCGAGCGAGCACACGCGCGTCCCGTGGGCCGCGCACAGCTACAACGTCGCGTTCTCCGACGAGATCGGCCACTTCGAGTACTGCTCGGCCGTCACCGGAGAGGGCGGCGACTGCACCAGCAACAACGAGGATGTCCTGGACGACGACGACACGGGCTGCTTCAGCGCTGCGTTCTCGCTGTTCGTTCCGATCGGAGGCTGCATCGCCTCGGACGATGACTTCGATGGGACCTCGTACCAGCCGGTGTGGCCGGGAACCGATCCGAACCGCGGGCAGGACAAGAAGTACCACCCGAGCCCGATCGCGTTCACGAGCCCGCTCTTCAACGGCTCTCAGAACTACAGTCGCGTCGCCTTCGAGACCGACCTGCCGCGGATCGAGGCGCCGGACTCCGGCGGCATCTGCAACCGGTTCACGGGTGAGAACTGCGTGAACCCGCCGCCGGGCTCGAACTTCTACCCGATCTACACGACCGGCACGCTCGACGGGCAACCCGAGCGCCAACGGCCACTGCATCTGGCAGTTCGGCGGGCCGTTCCTCAAGGGGACGACCAACACGTTCGGCGGGAACTCGGCGGCCGAGTACGGACCGCTGCTGTTCAGCTTCTACCCCAACCCCAACCCCGCGATTCGGCTCAGGACGAACAACTTCCGTCAGATCCTGAGCTCGAATCCCTGCCCGGCCTAGTCGAGACAGGTGAAGCGGACAAGGAGAGCGCCCCCACGGGGCGCTCTCCTCTTACTTGGGGCGTGGGACTACCACGCTCCGCGCGTTCGACCAATTGGTCTTGCACAGCTTGTGCGGGGTGCAGTCGACTCCGATCACGGTGCCGGAGACCTTGACCCAGTACCTGCCGACCGGAAGCGTGTGCCTGGTCTGGATGCGGTAGCCGCCGGCGGTCTTCCGCAGGCGGAGGAATTCCTCCAGGCGGATGTTCGCCGGCAGGAAGGCGCCGTTCGGCCTGGTCTCCGGCCGCGCGGCGACGGAGACCTGCCCGGGCGCGAGCTCGCCGAGTGCGAAGACGGCGACGACGTGCTTCCGTTGGACGGAAGCGGAGCGGAGGTAGGGCAGAGGAGGCCTGGCAGAGACGTTCGCAATGCCCACCGCGCCGAACGCGGCAACTACAAGAAGGGGAATCCGGCTCCCCATCGGGCCGAATCTAGCAGGCCTTTTCGCCTCCGGGCTACGCTGGCGATCCATGCCGGAAGGCGATTCCCTCCACCGCGCGGCGCGCGGGCTCCAGGTGCTGGTGGGCGAGCGCATCGGAGTCGAGACGCCGCACCCGCGTGCCGCCGCGCAGCGAGTGGCCGAGCGGCTGGACGGCCGCAAGCTGCTGAGCGTCGAGGCCGTTGGCAAGAACCTGCTCCTGAGCTTCGAGGGCGGCCTCGTCCTGCGCAGCCATCTCCGCATGACGGGTCGCTGGCAGATCCGACCCGCCGGCTCCCCACGCCGCGGCCGTCCGTGGCTTGTGCTCCAGTGCACGAACCATGAAGCCGTCCTCTGGAACGGCCCGGTCCTCGAGCTCTCGGCTCGGAGCACCCGCCGCCTGGGGCCCGACATACTCGCCGAGCCTCCCGATCTGCAGCGGATGCTCGAGAACCTCCGGCGCGAGCATCCGACTCGCGAGGTGGGGGACGCCGTGCTCGACCAGCGTCTGGTGGCAGGGATCGGCAACGTCTGGAAGGCCGAGTCCCTCTGGCAGGCCCGAGTCTCGCCCTGGCAGAGGCTGGGCGACGTGGACGACGAGGAGCTCGAGCGCGTCCTCGCCGAGGCGGCGCGGCTGATGAGAGCGTCGCTCGACGAGGGGCGCGGCGAGCGCTCCGTCTACCGCAAGGCGGGAAGAGCCTGCCCACGCTGCGGAACGCCGATCCGCTCCCGCGGCCAGGGTGACGACAACCGCACGACCTACTGGTGCCCGGGCTGCCAGACAGGAAAGGAGCCGCCGGGCGCGTAGTCGTGTCGGATGGCTGTCCGGGCCCCACACCTCTACCGTTCGCTGCGCTGCTTCTGCCTCGCCGGGTTCTCGCTCCTGGCCGGGGACGTCGAGGCCGGGGCCGAGATCCCGTTCGCCTTCGAGGAGCACGCCGCGCGTGGCCATGCGTCGCTCTACGAGTACAAGCCGCTGGTGCGCTCTTACGTCGACGCTCGCGCGGAGCGGCTCGGAGTGCTGGCCGACGCGCGGATCGCACTGGAAGAGCTCGGCCGGGAGCCGGCAGCCGCCGTCTACGCCGCCGCGCACGGGGAGAAGAGCGACGCCTCCTTGCTGCGGACGGTCGTCCTGCCGCTTCTGGCCGACGTAGCCGAGGCCTGCGGTGGGCTCGACTGGAGCGACGAGGCCTTCGACCGTGCCTACGCCGACCTCGAGCGCACCCTGCTGGGCGAGCGCCGGAGCTACGCCGCTGTCGCGCCGCTCGTCGGGCTCTCGCTCGGCACCCGGGTCGAGCTGGGGGAGGGCCTGAACATCCGCCTCGCCGCCTCGGGCGAGCTTGCGGCGCACTGGCCTGAGGCGTCCGGGCTCCTGCCCGCCGAGTTCGGACGTGCCCCCGATCGGCTCTGCGTGCTCGAGCTGGAGCGGACGCTTGCGCCCAACGCGCCCGAGCCGCCCGACGCGCCCGGCGAGCTCGCAGACGCGGTCAGCGCCCTCCGTCTCGCGACCGCGGGTCCCGTCGCCGCCGGCCCGGTCCTCTTCGAGCGGCTCGACTGGCGGCCGCTGGCCGTTCGACCGGTGCTGCCGATCGCCGCAGCCGAGCCCTCGGGTGAGCCGACCCGGCTGGACGCCTTCCGTGCGCGGCTCGCGTCGGATCTGCTCGCCCGCCTCGGTCGGGCCGAGGACGATCCCGAGCTCGCAGAGGCGCTCGACCGGTGGGAGCTGTCGCTCTTCGCAGACGAGCCGTTTCGCTCGGAGCAGCTGCGCGAGGCGCTCGTCGCGCTGCTCGGCGGGGTCGACGGACTGTGGGCCGCCGCTGTGCGGGCGGCGGTCTTGCTCGGCGAGTCCGGCGAGGAACGAGCGCGGCAGCTCGACCGGCTCGGCGCGCTCGCGCGAGGCGAGCCGGCCGGCGCGACGGCCGCGGATGCGATCCGCAAGGCGCTCGTCGAGGCGCTCGCCCACGGTGACCGGGCGCAGCTCGTCGCCTCGCTCGACGAAGCTCTCCTCGGCGTGCGCCCCCGGCCCGCCGGCTACTTCGCGGCCCTGGCCTCCTGAGCCCCGACGCTAGAGGCTCGGCTGGCCGGCCGGAGCCGGCAGCACGGTCGTGCCCGGGCACGAGGTCGCTTCCGACAGCCTGATCGCGAGGGCGCCCCGGCCGTGATCGAGCTGCAGGTAGCCGTCGTGGACGCGCGCCGGCAGGCACGCGCGCTCGTGGCCCGGCCGCTCGAGCTGGAACAGCTCGACGAGAGCGTCCGCGTCGACGTCCGTGTCTGCCTCCTGGCCCGGGTCGAGGTCCCTGCGCAGCCAGGTGGAGTCGCAGTTGCGGTCGGAGCAGCCGTGCACAGTCACGGCCTGCGGCGTGTCGTTGACGAGTCGCAGCGTCACCGTCGTCGTGTTCGAGTCGAAGAACCATGGCAGGGCGACGAGCGCCACGAGGAGCGCCGTTCCCAGCGCCACGCCAAGCCCGATCGCGATCTTCGCCGGACGCGCGAGGACGAGCCGCGTGTGCTCGGCCGGTGACTGAAGGTCGGGATAGGGGTCGGTCCACGGCTCGTTGTGCTCTCGCGCTCGCCGCCGGCCCTCCTGCCGGAGGTTCTGCTTCACGGCATAGCCGAGGTTCTCGCGACCGGCGCGTGCCCGTTCGTCGGAGCCCTCGACGAGGTCGGCCATCCGGAGCACGTGCTCGAGACCCTCGCGGTCGTGCTCCTTGAGGTAGCCGCGCCGTGCGCGATCGAGGTGCTCGAGGGCGGCAAGACCGTCGCCGCGGTCGATGGCCGCTCGGGCCTCGCCCAGCTCGCGGTCGGGGTTCGGAGCCAAGGCGGGGAGGAACCGTATCGCTTTCGACACGATCGAGACACACACGCGCGCGGACGGCCCGGCTAGCGTCGAGACATGGACGAAGCGCGCGCCGTTCTCAGGCGGCTGAGCCGAATCGAGGCGCTCGAGCGCCGGGGTGCTCCTCCGCGCTCGCTGCTCGCGGAGGTGCAGGCGCTCCTCGAGGAGGCCGAGGCATGGGTCGCCTCGGAGCGGGGCGGCGCAGAGGACGCGGAACGCGCCCTCGAGCGCTGCCGGCATGCCCTCGACGCCGCGGCGGTGACGCTGTGACCTCGACCTGTGCGGGCATGATGAGGCGTGTCCTCGCCCGTCTCGCGGTACCGCGACGGCATCCGCGCGGCCCTCGCGGTTGCGGCGACGGTCTGGTTCTTCGGCGCCTCGTTCGGGCTCGTCGCGCGGTCGGCCGGGATGGGCGCTGCAGCGCCGCTCGTCATGTCCGCGACCACCTTCGCCGGTTCGGCGCAGTTCGCGGTGAGCTCGATCCTGGGCGCGAGCGGCGGCGCCGCGGCTGCGATCGCTGCGGCGGTGCTGTTGAACGCGCGCTACGCGCCGATCTCCATCTCGGTCGCGTCGCTCTTCCACGGGCGCCTCCCGCGGCGTCTCGCCGAGTCACAACTGATCGTGGACGAGTCGTGGGCGCTCTCGAGTCGAGGCGGCGGCCGCTTCGACAGGCGGATCCTGCTCGGAGCCGGGTTGCTGCTCTACGCCTCGTGGGTCAGCGGGACCCTGGTCGGTGTCCTCGTCGGCCACGCGCTGGGCGATCCGAAGGACATCGGCCTGGACGGCGCCTTCCCCGCGTTGTTCCTGGCGCTCCTCGCGCCGCAGGTGCGCACGCACCGGGCCGCGATCGCGGCGGCGACGGGCGCAGCCATCGCGCTCGTGCTGATCCCCGTGACCCCGGCCGGAACGCCGATCATTGCCGCCAGCGCAGCCTGCCTGCTCGGCCTGCGCAGGAGCAAGCCGTGAGCACGGTCTGGCTCGTCGTGGTCGTCGTCGGGCTCGCGACGGTCGCCTTCAAGGCGACGGGGCCCGTGCTCCTCGGCCGCAGGGCCCTGCCGCCGACGATCGCGGACGTGGTCGCGCTCCTCGCCCCCGTGCTGCTGGCGGCGCTCGTCGTGACCCAGACCGTGGGCGGCGACAACGAGCTCGTTCTCGACGCCAGGCTGGCGGGAGTCGGCGCCGGTGTCGTCGCGATAGCGGTGCGCGCGCCCCTGCCTGTGGTCGTGATCGTCGCCGCTGCGACCACTGCCATCGTGCGGCTGCTCGTGTAACCCGGCCGTCGTCCTACGGCATTCGTACATTCCCAGCCGAAGCGAAGCCTCGAACCAAAACCCGCGAAATCGAGCGATTTTTCGCGGAGGTATAGCTAGCATGAGAGCGAAGAAAGGGGCTCGATGGGGCTTGCACGCCTGCTTCCGCGACCGGGAATCCGGACTGAAACGGCCAAAGGGACGCCGATGGGACGCGTGATCTCGTTCGCGAACCAAAAGGGCGGAGTCGCGAAGACGACGACGACGCTCAACCTCGGCGTCGCGCTTTCGGAGCAGGGGCTGAAGGTGCTGCTCGTCGACCTGGATCCACAGGGCAACCTGACCATGAGCCAGGGCCTGAATCCGGACACGATCGAGCGCTCGATGTTCGACGTGCTCGTCCACCGTCTTCCGATCGAAGAGGTGATCCACCACGCGGAGGCCGACCTGGCGGTCTCGTCGATCGATCTCGCCGGAGCAGAGCTCGCGCTCTCGAGCATGATCGGACGCGAGCGTGCGCTGGAAAAGGCGCTCGCGCCCGTGAGGGACACGTACGACTACGTCCTGATCGACACCCCGCCGTCGCTCGGCCTGCTCACGATCAACGCGCTCGTGGCCTCGAACGGGGTCATCGTCCCGGTGCAGTGCGAGTACCTCTCGCTGCGCGGGCTCGTCCAGCTTGAGAACACGCTCTCGATGATCAGGGAGAACCTGAACCCGGACGTGGGGATCGAGGGGATCCTCCCGACGATGTTCGACAGCCGCACGCTGCACTCACGCGAGGCGGTAGAGATCCTCCAGGAGAACTTCGGCGACCTCGTGTTCGACACCAAGATCCGCAAGACCGTTCGCTATGCGGAGGCCCCGGTGAAGGGGACGTCCGTGCTCAAGTACGACCCCACCGGCAGCGCCGCCCAGGCCTACCGTGACCTCGCAAAGGAGGTGCTCGATGCCCAGAAGGCGCGCGAGCATGCGTGAGGGCCCACTCGCAGAGCTGTTCCGGGCAACCGAGGCGGCGCAGCGACAAGCCGAGAAGGAAGGCAAGCCCCCGGTGGAGCCGGAGCCCGAGCTTCAGCCCGAGGCTCCGGTCGACGAGATCGACGCCGCGCCCGCAGTCCCGCCCGAGCCTCCCGAGCAGACCGTGGAGCACGTGCCGGAATGGCACGAGGAGGAAGCCGTGCCGGCGCCGCCGCCGCCTCCGTCCGAGCCGGTTCGCCTGCCCGAGCGCGCTCCGGAGCCCGAGTCCGAGCGCGAGCGCCCGCGGCCGAAGCTCGAGCCGCTGCCGGAGCCGCCGCCGCGGCTGCACCGCGTGCCCGAGCCCGGCGCCTACATCGCGGTGATCCGCGTCGTGGGGGTCGGCGGCGCCGGCCTGAACGCCGTCAACCGCATGATCGACGCCGACATCTCGCAGGTGGAGTTCGTCGCGGTCAACACCGACATCCAGCAGCTCCAGACGAGCGACGCCCCGGTCAAGATCCACATCGGCCGCGAGCTGACGGAGGGTCTCGGCTCGGGCGCCGACCCGGATCTCGGCCGCCGCGCGGCCGAGGAGTCCTACGACCAGATCAAGCGTGCCCTCCGCGGCTCGGACATGGTCTTCGTGACCGCGGGCGAAGGCGGAGGCACCGGCTCCGGCGCCGCTCCGGTCGTCGCCCGGATCGCCAAGGAGCTCGGCGCACTGACCGTCGGCATCGTCACGATGCCCTTCACGTTCGAGGGCACCAGGCGTCACCGCCAGGCGAACGACGGCGTCGACACGCTGCGCTCCAACTGCGACACGGTGATCGTCGTCCCGAACGAGAAGCTGCTCGAGGTGCTCGACCGAGAGACGTCGATGCTGGACGCGTTCCGCATCGCCGACGACGTTCTCCGCCAGGGCGTCCAGGGCATCTGCGACCTGATCACGCTTCCCGGGCTGATCAACCTCGACTTCGCCGACGTGCGGACGATCATGAAGGACGCCGGAACGGCGCTGATGGGGATCGGCTTCTCCGCGAGCGGTGAGAACCGGGCCCGCGATGCCGCCGAGCGCGCGCTGCGCTCGCCGCTGATCGAGACCGACATCGGCGGAGCCAAGGGCATCCTGCTCTCGATCGCCGGCGGAGACGACCTCTCGCTCTTCGAGGTCAACGAGGCCGCCGAGGTCGTGCGCGGGGCCGCGACCGACGACACGAACATCATCTTCGGCGCGACGATCGACGACCGTCTCACCGGGCAGGTCTGGGTGACGGTGGTCGCCACGGGCTTCGGTGCTCGAGCCGCCCAGCGCCGGATCACGATGCGCGCCGAGTCGGACGACGAGGGCTCCCTGGAGCCGCCGAGCTTCCTGCAGAGCTAACGCTGCTCGTCCTCTCGTACTTCGAGCCGGACGACCTCGCGAAGCTGCTCGGGGCCGTGCGCGCGGCGCCGCTCCCGGCCAAGTTGCCGGTCTACGTGGGCAGCTACGGCGTGGACGAGGAGATCGCCGACCAAGTCCACGCGCTGCCGAACGGGCGCTACGCGCCGATGTTTCACATTCAGCCGGGCTGGTACTGGGAGCGGCGGCGGCTTCCGGGCAGCGCCGAGCGGAAGCTGCTCGCGAAAAACCCCCGGTCCGACCGCCTCGCCGGCCCGCTGCCGTCGCTGCCGCAGCTGTTGCGGCTGCCGTCGAGCACCATGCGCGTCACGTGGGGCGTCGAGCTCGGCTGCCGCTTCCGCGATGCTCTCCGCGCCGCAGTAGCGAGCGGTTTCTCCGCGGACACCTGGCAGCTCGACGAGATCGTCGCGGAGTGCGCCGGCGGGACCGGTCGTCAGTACCGGGAGCTGACCCGCGGGGTCGTGCGCGGCCTCGTCAACGGCCGCGCGGCCCTGGGAGACCGGACGCAGCGCGGCTTCGTGTGGTGGGCGAAGACCGCGTTCGTGCTGCCCACGCGGCCGCTCACCCCCGAGCTCACGGCCTTCTGGCGCATCCTCGACCGCGCCTGCCTGGGGCTCGTGGGAGAGGAATACCCGGAGTTCGTAGGCGACCCGAAGGCGGCCGCCCGCAGGGAGGCGGCCGGTCAAGTGGGGCTCAGCCGCGGCGGCCCGGTCCGGCGCTCGCTGGCCCGGAGATACGTGGCGGGCCTGACCCCCGGCTACCGGCTCGCACCCGGGCTGGGTGGAAACACGCAGGGACTCCCGCGCAAGCAGGTCAACGCCTGGCGGCAGACGTACATCAACACCCGCGCGGCCGCGGGGGTCGCAGGGTTCGCCGAGTTCAACTTCCGCTTCCAGAACAGCACGCGCGTCGTGATGCAGGACGTGCTGAACGAGCTGGCGAAAGCGGTCTAGCTGCAGACGCGCGAGCGCGCGCCGACTACGGCGGAGGCGAGCGCTCGCACGGCATGCACTTTGAAGGCGAGCTCCAGTCGTCCGGGTCGCGACGCCGAGATCGTGGTCATCCCGTCCTCGCGACGGATCAGGCAGGCACCCTCGGCGTTCCAGTAGGGCGAGTACCGAACGGCGAGGCGGTATGAACCGGCGCGCGGCAGGTCGACGGCGATGCGCGTTCCGGTCAGGCGAAGCACGCGGGCGGGAGCCGGGCCGGTCAGGATCGGCTGCGGGTGCGGCACTTCCAGGACGGTGAGATCCGGGGTGCGGAAGACCGGCAGCAATCCCGAGTGACCGCTGCGTAGGAGGGCGGCCTCGGCGCGGGCGCTGTAGTCCGGCGGCGCCTCCGTGAGGACCACGTAGCGCACCCCGAGCCGGTGCAGCCAGGCAAGGTACGTTGCCGGGCCCAGCTCGTCGTAGAGCAACGCGTTCTGCGGAAAGTCGCTCTGGCGGTAGTCGCCACGCGCGAGCGGGATCTCCGCCTCGGCCAGGTAGACGGCCGGCCAGTGGCCGGTCGTGTCCACCGCTTCGACCCGGTACGACGGGGACAGGTGGGCGCGCAGGAACGTGATCGCAGGAGTCCAGTACGCCGCGCTCTCGGCGGGGTCCCGGCTGCCCTTGATGACGTTGGCCGCGATCGGAGACAGGTTCCACGAGATCGCGAGGCACAGAGCGCCGAGGCACACGGGCAGCGGTCGCCACCTGCGCAGCGAGAGCATCAGGACCGCCAGCGGCACGGCCGCGTACCGGAGGCGGGCGACGTTTTCCCCGATCGCCGAAGGGATCAGGAAGCAGGCCACGCAGGCGACGAGGTACACGACGAAGATCCAGCGCATTCCTCTCGCCCGCTCGACCCGCCACGTCAACGCGGCGCCAAGGACGCAGAAGATCAGCGCCGCCGCCAGTTCCTGCCACGAGAAGGGGAAGCGCCCCGGATCGGGGAACGCCCGCGCGACCAGCACCTCGACCGCCCCGAAGCCGACGATCGTGAGCGCGGGGACGAGCAGCGCACGGCGATCGTGCCAGCGCGCGATCCCGAAGCCGGCGAGGAGCAGCGCCAGCAGCAGGAACGCGAGCGGGCTCGCAGCGAGCGTAAGCGCGGCCAGCAGCGCGAAGCGGCCGTGCCGCCTGGCCTGGAGCGTCCAGAGCGCGAGCAGTGCGAGTGCCGCGCCCAGGGCGAAGGGGAACGCCGCCGAGAACACGATCCCGGCCCAGACGATGGCGAACGTGCGACTCGACCAGCGCGTGCTCGGTCCCCATTCGCGCCAGAGCACGACCGCGAAGGCGAGCGCCGCCGTCGAGACGGTTGCCACGGCGAGCAGCCGGATCCCCAGGAGCGCCGCGAGCGGGTAGTAGAGAACGCTGTAGGTGACGAAGCTGTAGCGCCCCGCGTACCAGAAGTTGTTCCAGAGGGCGAAGCCATGATCCAGGAACAGCGTCCGCTGATAGGCGTGCGCGGCGAGGTCGGCCCCGGGTGGCCCGAGCCAGACGAGGACCGCCGTCACTGCGCCTGCCGCCCCGGCTGAGAGGGCGGCTTCGCGGACGAGGGGGTCGGTCCTGGTCACGGCGGCCTGGGGGAGACTACTCGCGTGGGCCGAGTAGCCTTGGCTCATGAGAGGCGCGGTTGCCGCAGGCCATCCGCTCACTGCGGAAGCGGGCGCACAGGTGCTGGCGAACGGGGGAAACGCCGTCGACGCCTGCATCGCTGCCGCCTTCGTGTCCTGGGTCGCCGAGAGCCCGCTCACCGGGCCGGGCGCGGGCGGGTTCATGCTCGTCCACCGCGCGTCCGACGAGTCCACGCGCGTCCTCGACCACTTCGTCGCCGTCCCGGGCCTCGGGCTCCGCCGGCGCGGGCAGACGGAGATGGACTCCGTCGACGTGGACTTCACGCCCGAGTCGTCGCAGGTGTTCCGCATCGGCGCCGCCTCCTGCGCGGTGCCGGGCGCGGTCGCCGGGCTCGGCGAGGCGCACCAGCCGGTTCGCGACGCTCCCGTGGCGCGATCTGGTGGCGCCGGCGATCGAGCTCGCCCGCACGGGCGTCGTGCTGACGAAGCCCCAGGCGTACCTCCACGCGATCCTCGACCTGATCCTGCGGCACCTCGACGAGGGGAGGAAGATCTACGGCCCGAAGGGGAAGCGGCTCGTCGCGGGCGACCGGCTGGTGATGGGCGATTTCGCGCTGACGCTCGAGCGGCTGGCCGAGAAGGGACCGGATGACTTCTACCGCGGCGAGCTGGCGCGCGCCGTCTCCGCGCACATCCGCGAGCTGGGCGGTGAGATCACCATGCGGGACCTGGCCGAGTATCGCGTGATCAGGCGCAGGCCGGTCCGCGCGAGCTTCTTCGGGCACGAATACGAGTCCAACCCGCCCCCCTCGACGGGAGGAGTGCTGATCGGGCTCGGCGTGCGGCTCGTCGACCGATTGGGCATAGCCGGCCCGCCGGGCAGCGCCGAGGCGATGGCGCAGCTCGTCGAGGTCATGCGCGAGCAGGAGGCCGCCCGCGACGGCGCCTTCGCGCGAGAGCTCTACCGGGGCGGGTTGGCGCGGCGGCTCCTCGGCGACCCCGAGCTCGCGAAGGTTGCTCGCCGGGCCCGGCGGCGGCTGCCGGAGCTCCAGCGGGGGACGACGCACATCTCCGTCGTGGACGGTCGCGGCAACGCCGCCTCCTTGACCGCCTCGACCGGCTCCGGCTCCGGTGTGGTCGTCCCGGGCACCGGGATTCAGCTGAACAACATGCTCGGCGAGTTCGACCTCACGTCGACCGGCGGGATCCCGCGGCCCGGTGTCCGGTTCACAAGCGGCATGGCCCCCACGATCGTGCTCCGCGAGGGCCGGCCGAGGCTGGTGGTCGGCAGCGCCGGCTCGCTGCGGCTGCGAGGGGCGATCTTCCAGGTCATCGTCAACGTCGTCGGGCACGGGCTCGGCGTCGAGGAGGCGATCGAGCGGCCGCGGGTCCACCTAGACGATACCCACGTCCACTGCGAGGGCGGGAACGACCCGGCCGAGCTCGACCGGCTCGAGTCGTGGGGCTACCAGCTCGCCCGCTGGCGCCGGCGCAACCTCTTTTTCGGCGGCGTCGCAGGTGTGGAGCTCGGCGAGGACGGGACGCTTTCCGCGGCAGGCGACCCGCGCCGCGGCGGGCACGGCGTCGTGATCGAGTGAGCTCGTTCGAGATCCGGCAAGCCGTCCCGGCCGATGCCGCCGGGCTGGTCGAGCTCGCGCGGGAGGTGGGCAGCGAGCCGGAAGGCTGGCTGATCTCGAGCGACGAGTGGCGGAGCGCTGCCGACGAGCGCCGCTATCTGCGCGCGACCCGCAGAACGCCTCACGCCGGGGTCTTCGTCGCCGTCTCGCCCGAGGGGCTCGTCGGCCGGCTCTCCGTCGCCCGGGACCCGCACCCCGCGAGCTTCCACGTGGCCGATCTCGGCCTGATGGTCGCGGCAACCCATCGCCGCCGCGGGATCGGCCGCGCGCTGCTCGAGGCGGCCGTCGACTGGGCACGCGAGGTAGGCGTCACCAAGCTCGAGCTCCATGTCTTTCCGTACAACGAGCCGGCTCTGGCGCTCTACGAGCGCTTCGGCTTCACCAAGGAGGGGTACCGCAAGGGGCACTACCGCCGGGGCGGAGAGCTCGTGGACGCGATCCTGATGGCCTACGAGGTGACGCCTACACTGGCGAGATGAGCGGCCTCGTTCACCACTACGGGCTGCTCGCGCTCTTTCTGATCGTGTTCCTCGAATCCGCAGGGGTTCCGCTTCCGGGCGAGACGGCGCTGATCGCGGCCGGGGTCTATGCGTCAGGCGGTGAGCTGGACATCGCGGCCGTGATCGCCGTCGCGGCGGCCGCGGCCATCCTCGGCGACAACATGGGCTACTGGATCGGGCGGACCGGTGGGCGCAGGCTGCTCGAGCGTTGGTCGTTCGCCAGTCGCTGGACCGACTCCGTGCTTCCCTGGTCGGAACGCTTCTTCCACCGGCACGGGGCGAAGACGATCTTCATCGGGCGGTTCTTCTCGATCCTTCGTGTGACCGCGGCGTGGATGGCCGGGGTCTCGCACATGCGCTGGTGGCGGTTCTTCGCCTGGAACGCGGCCGGCGGCATCTGCTGGGCGGTGCTCGTGGGGCTCGTCGCCTACTTCGCCGGCCATGCAGCGGCCGACGCGATCGCCCGGTACGGCTTGATCGCCGGCGTGGCGCTCGTCGCGCTGGCCGCTCTCGGCTTCGCGGGCTTCCACATCTGGAAGAAGCGCCTGCTCCGGGCCGAGAGCGAGCCTTCGTGAGCCGCAGGCTCGCCGCGGCCGCAGCGGCCCTGGCTGCCGTGCTGCTGCCGGGAGCGCAAGCCGCGCCACGGCCGGTGCCGGCCTTCGAGCACGTTGTCGTCATCGTGCTCGAGAACAAGGAGCGGAGCTCGGTGCTCGGCAACTCCGCGGCCCCGGCCTTCAACGCGCTCGCCGCGCGGGGCGCAGTCCTCGCCCGCTATAGCGGCGTCACCCACCCGAGCCTGCCGAACTACCTCGCGCTGGTCTCGGGCTCGACGCACGGGATCACCGACGACTGCACGAGCTGCACGGTCGCCGGGCGCAGCCTCGCGGACACGCTCCAGGCGAGAGGGCGCACCTGGAAGGCCTATGCCGAGGGCCTGCCGCGGGCGGGCTGGACCGGCGCGGCCACCGGCCGGTACGTGAAGCGGCACGTCCCGTTTCTGTACTTCCGGCGGGTGCTCGCGCGGCCGGCGAGAGCCCGGAACGTCGTGCCCCTATCGGCGCTGACCCGCGACCTCGCGGCGCGGCGGCTCCCGGACTTCGCTCTGGTCGTCCCGAACATGTGCCACGACATGCACGACTGCCCGGTCTCGGCCGGAGACGCGTGGCTGAGGCGATTCGTGCCGCCGCTGCTGCGGAACCCGCAGCTTGCGAACAGCGTGGTCTTCGTCGTCTTCGACGAATCCGACTCGGCCGATCCGGGCATCCCCGCGCTCGCGCTGGGGGCGGCTGTCAGGCCAGGGTCGGTCTTCCGTCGGCCGATGTCCCACTACGGGCTGCTGCGAACGATCGAGGACGCCTGGGACCTGCCGCGGCTCGGAGGCTCGGCCCGTTCGGCGCCGGTCACCGGCATCTGGCGCTGAGATTTCTTCCTCCCCCGAAAGAGGGATACGCGGCTCGGCCTGGAAATTCCGGCATCGTGGCGATCCTGCCGACGCTGAGCCGGGCGATCGAGGCCCGTGACCCGTACACCCGCGGGCACTCGACGCGCGTGACCGCGCTGGCGGAGCTGCTCGCCCGCCGGCTCGGCTGGAGCGAGGAACGACTGGCGTCGCTTCGCGTTGGGGGCCCGCTCCACGACATCGGCAAGCTCGCCGTCCCGGAAGCAGTGCTCTCCAAGGAAGGCCGGCTCGACGAGCAAGAGCTGGCGCAGATCCAGGAGCACCCGAGGATCGGTGCCAAGCTGATCCTGAGGATTGCGGCCCTGCGCCAGGCGATCCCCTACGTTCTCTACCACCACGAGCGCTGGGACGGCACCGGCTACCCGTCGGGGAAAGCCGGCGAGGAGATTCCCGTCGAGGCCCGTGTGCTGGCGCTCGCGGACGCGTTCGACGCGATGACGAGCGACCGGCCCTACCGTCCCGCCCTGACGAGGGAAGAGGCACTCGCCGAGGTCGAGCGCTGCGCCGGGACGCAGTTCGACCCCGAGATCGCCCGCCTGTTCCTCGAGCTCTTCGGCCAGGTCGAGCTGACCCGCGCCGTAGCCTCCTAGAGCGCTTCCCAGACCTCGAGCTTCGAGCGCGTCTTGCGGATCACCTCGTCGGTGAACTCGCTGGTTCCCGCGTGGCCGCCGAGGTCGGCGGTGCGGACGCCGTCCGCGACGGCCTCGAGGCACGCCTCGCGGATCGCTCGCGCGGCCTGCTGCGCCTGCTCGCCGGCGTACGAGAGCACCGCAGCGCCGGCGAGGATCATCGCCATCGGGTTCGCGACGTTCTTGCCCTGCAGCGACGGCGCCGTTCCGTGCGCGGCCTCGGCGAGCACCACCGTCGGCACGTAGTCGTCCCCGAAGCCCACGAGCAGCGACTCCGAGCCGGCGATCGAGCCGAAGAGCGGGAGGACGAGGTCGGAGAGGATGTCCCCGTCGCGATTGAGGGCCGGGATCACGAGCGGGTCGCCGCTCGAGGCGATCAAGAGCGCAAACGTCGCGTCGATCAGCTGCGGCTCGTACGGCACCTCGGCGTGCCTCACCGCGGCCGCGTCCACCTCCTCCTTGAGCATCCCCTCGTAGACCGGGCTGACCGTGTACTTCGGCCCGCCGAAGACCTTGGCCCCGGAGCTCTCGGCAAGGCGGAACGCGAACTCCGCGACGGCACGGCAGACGCCACGTTCGATGCGCTCCGTGCGGAAGGCGGCCTCGTTCTCGCCTTCGCCCTCGCGCCACTCCTCCGCGCCGTAGGCGTCACCCACGGCCATGCGCACGACCGAGATCGGGGCGTGCACGCCGCCAAAGGGGACGATCCCCGGGATCCGCCGGCCGGTGCGCACGATCACGCGACCGCCGATCTCCTCGCGGAGGATCCGGTTGGGCGAGCCGACGTCGCCCGCTCCTTCCGGCGTGACGGTCGCGGCCTTCAGGCCGAGCCCCGCCTCGCGGATTGCAGCCGCGGCCTCGTGCACGATCGCGTTGCCCGTAGCCCGGCGAGACTCGAGGGACAGGTCGTAACGCGGGAAGCCGAGCTCGATGCCGATCACGTCCGGCGCGAGGGTCCGCAGGGCCTCCTCGAGGAGCTCCTGTCCGGTCTGGTCGCCCTCCAGCACCACGATCGTCTTCCCGGCCATCGCCCTCCTCGGTGATTAGGACCACGCGCACACGGCTACATCGGAGACTCTATGGCGCGCGGCGATCGCGGCGGTCATGAGAACGAAACACATCGGCTGTTGCACGCGCCTCGTACGTCAGCCCGGCGGTTGTCGAGCAGTATCTCGACGATCGAACCATCGATGATTTTCGCCCGCATCATTTGCGGGTCGTGGGCGCGTGCGATATGGGCCTCGATCTCGAGGAACGGGCGCTGCTCAGCCTGTTGCGTTCCTGGCGGATACGCAGGGCGCGTGAAGCAGCATAGGATTACCGCTATCTTTACGTTGGGCTGGATGCAATCCGTACGAGAAAGAGGAGGCCGACTTGGCACGCAAGACCGTGCTCGTCTGTGACAGCTGCGGTAGGGAAGTGGGCGAAGGAAAGGGCGCGACGATGCGCCTGAACTTCTCCGACGCTCGACGCGGTTCGAAGCAGGCTGATCTCTGCGACAACTGCGCCGGCGGAATGCCCGGTCACGCGGTCGCCCGGCGGGGCCGGCGACCGAAGTCGGCGACGGCCTAGCCGCGTCGCTGTCGGGGCCGCGCCGCCTCGGCTTTTCGCAAGACGGAGCCGTCGGGCCCCGGGACTAGGATGGGCCCGTGCCTCTGAGCCTGCTCGCAGGGCCTGCCAACGCGGGGAAGGTCGCGCTCCTGCTCGAGCGTTACCTGGGCGCGCTCGAAGCAGATCCGATCCTGATCGTGCCGAACCGGCCGGACGTCGACCGGGCGGAGCGCGCGCTGCTGGAGCGGACCGGCGCGCTCGTCGGCGGCTCGATCGGCACCTTCGACGACCTCTTCGAGCGGATCGCCCGAGGCAACGGCGCCCACCGCCCCGTCGTGACCCAGACACAGCGCACGCTGCTCCTGCGGCGGGTGATCGCGGCGGCGAGCGGGGGGCTCGGGCGCTCGGCGCGGTTCGGCGGCTTCGCCGACGCGCTCGGGGCGACCGTCGCCGAGCTCGAGTCCGCGCTGCTCGATCCGGGAGAGCTCGAGGGCGAGCTCGCCGAGCTCTACCGCGCGTACCGGGACGAGCTCGACCGGCTCGGCCTCTGGGATCGCGAGCTGGAGCGCCGTCACGCGGCCGAACGGGCCGGCGGCGAGCTCGAGGCCTGGAGCCCGCGACCGGTCTTCGCGTACGGCTTCGAGGACCTGACCGGCGCCGAGTGGGCGTTGCTGGAGGCGCTGGCCGCCCGCGCAGACGTGACCGTCTCGCTCCCGTACGAGCCCGGTCGCGACGCGTTCGCGTCGCTTTCTCGCACCTCCGACGACCTGAACGAGCTGGCGGCGACTCGCGAGGAGCTTCCTCCGAACCCGGGTGCGCGCACCGCGCCGCTCGCGCACCTCGAGCGCACCCTCTTCGGCGAAGAGGGCGAGGCGCCGGAGCTCGACGGCTCGATCCGCTTCCTCGAGGGCGCAGGGCTGCGCGGCACGCTCGAGCTCGTGGCCGAAGAGGTGCTGGCGCTGCTGCGCTCGGGCACGGAGGCGGACGAGATCGCCGTCGTCTGCCCCTCCCTCGACCGCTGGCGTGCGCCGCTCGACACCGCGTTCACGACCCTCGGCGTGCCCTACGCCCTCGAGGGCCGCCTTCGTCTCGGACAGACCCCGTTCGGGCAGGCGCTTCTCGCGCTGCTGCGCTACGTCTGGCTGGACGGCGAGCGGCGCGACCTCTTCGCGTTCCTCCGGTCTCCGTTCTCGGGGCTCTCGCGCCCGCACGTCGACTTCCTCGAAGGACGCCTCCGTGGGCGCGGCGTGAACGTCGCGGCCCGGGTCGAGGAGGAGATCGGCAAGCTCCGCGGGCAGCCGCTGCCGCACCTCGAAGCGGTGCGGACCGCCACCGATCCGCTCGTCGCGGTGGCCGACCTGGCGCGCGCGATGACACGTGCGGCTCACGGGCTCGAGTCACCGCCCACGGGAGAGGCCGCGCGGCTCGACCTGCGTGCGCACGAGCAGGTGCGCAAGCTCGTGGCCGAGCTCGAGGGCTGGCGCGATCTCGGCGGCGAGGTGACGCGCGAGGAGGCGGTGAGCCTGCTCGGCGATTCGCCGGTCAGGCTCGCAGGCGCCGGCGAGGCAGGCCGGGTGGCCGTGCTCGACCTCCTGCGCGCCCGCACCCGACGGTTCGAAGTGGTCTTCGTGCTCGGCCTGGAGGAAGGACGCCTCCCGCGCCGTGCTCTGGGATCGCCCTTCCTCGACGACGACCAGAAGGCCGAGCTCGAGCGTTCGTCCCGCGCGGGACGGCTGCTCCGCACCGACCCGGTCGCCCGCGACCGCTACCTCTTCTACACGGCCTGTACCCGTCCGACGCGGCGGCTCTACCTGGTGCGCGAGGCTGCGAACGACGAGGGGTCACCGCGCGAAGCGAGCCCGTTCTGGGACGAGGCGCGTGGGCTCTTTGCGCCCGAGGAGGCCGAGCGCTGGACGCGGCGACGGCCGCTCGCGGCGCTGACCTGGCCGCTCGAGACCGCGCCGAGCGAGCGCGAGCGGCTGCGGGCCCTCGCGGCGCTCGCGTCGGACGACCGCGGCCCGGCTGACGCTCTCGCGCGCGCCAACGGCTGGGAGCGGCAGCTGGAACGGGCGCTCGGCGCCTTCGACCGGCCGACTCGGCTGACGAGCGTCGACGTCCTGGACGAGCTGCGCCGCAAGACGAGCTTCTCCGTCACCGACCTCGAGCGCTTCGCCGACTGCTCGTCGATGTGGCTCTTCGAGCGCGTCGTCTCGCCGAGGAGCATCGACGCGGAGGTCGATGCGCGCCTCCGCGGCACCGTCGCCCACCAGGCGCTGTTCACGTTCTTCAAGGGCCTGCCGAAGCGCACCGGGGCGGAGCGGGTGCAGGCCGAGAACCTCGAAGACTCCCTCGCGTTCCTGCGCGAGTGCCTAGCCGAGGCGATCCAGGCTCACGTCCGGGTGGACGTCCCCGAGCTGGAGCGAAACGAGCTCGAGCAGAGCCTCGCCCGCGACCTGGAGGAGCTCGTGCGCCGCGAGTCAGAGTCGGAGTCGCCGCTCGTCCCGAACCGCTTCGAGGTCTCGTTCGGGTCGGAGCGCTCGGCGCCGGAGCTGCAGCGCGGGCTCGACCTCGGCGGATTCACCGTGTCCGGCAAGATCGACCGGATCGACCGCGACCCGTTCGGGGCGCGCGGGATGGTGGTCGACTACAAGTCCGGCAGGACGGCGCACTCGGCGGCGGAGATCGAGCGCGCGCACCTCCTGCAGATCCCGCTCTACATGCTCGTGCTGCGCGACCTGGTGGGGATCGAGCCCCTCGGCGGCGTCTACCGGGCGCTTGCGGGCGACGGAAAGGCTCGCGGCCTGCTCCGGTCCGACCTCCGTGAGGACGGCGTCCCCGGCTTCCAGAAGAACGACTACCTCGACGAGGATTCGTTCTGGGCGCAAGTCGAGCAGGCGCAGGAGCGAGCCCGGACCGCGGTCAGCCGCATCCGCGAGGGCGACGTCAAGCACGACCCGAAAGGCGGTTTCCCGTGCCCGTCGTGGTGCAGCCTCTGGACGATGTGCCGGGTGAAGCGCTCATGAGCACCGTCGAGGCTCCCAATCTCGAGCAGCAGCGGGCAATCGAGGAGCCGGGAGTCGTCTTCGTCTCGGCCGGGGCGGGCACCGGCAAGACGACGGTGATCGTCGAGCGCTTTTGCCGCGCGGTCTGCGAGCGCGGGCTGGACGTCGATTCCATCCTCGTGATCACCTACACCGAGCGTGCGGCCGGCGAGTTGCGGGGCCGGATCCGGCGGCGTCTGCACGAGTTGGGCCGCCACGACCTCGAGCGGGGCCTCGACGCGGCCTGGATCTCGACGATCCACGGTTTCTGCCATCGGCTCCTCAGGGCCCATCCGTTCGCGGCCGGGATCGACCCGCGGTTTCGCGTCCTCGACGACAGCCAGGGCAGGGTGCTGCGCGGCGAGGCTTTCCGGGAGGCGCTGGAGGAGTTCTGTGCGGGCGGGAACGAGGAGCGGCTGAGGCTGCTCGCCTCGTACGGCGGCCGCCGCCTGCGCCGGATGCTGACCGGCGTGCACGAGACCCTGCGCTCCTCCGGGCTCGAGCTGCGCCTCGAGGCAACCGGCGACCCGCGGCTCGAGGCGCGGGTCGAAGACCTCCGCAGCGCGGCCGAAGCGCTCGGGAGCGAGCGGGCGATCGAGGCGCTGCGTCTGCTCGATCCTCCGCCGAGGCCCGAGCAGCTGCTCGACCTGACCGAGCTGGCCGACCCGAGCGACGCAGCCGAGACCTACGAGGACGCGCGGCGCGAGCTCGAGCAGGCCGCGCTCGAGGCCCTTGCGGCGCGGGACCGCGAGCAGCTGCAGGAGCTCCTGCTCGCCTACGACCGCGCCTACCGCGCGGCGAAGGACCGCGAGTCCGCGCTCGACTTCGAGGACCTCCAGCTGCTCGCGCGCTCGCTGCTCCAGGAGAACCCGGAGATCCGCGAGCGCGAGAGCTGGCGCTTTGCCTCGATCATGGTCGACGAGTTCCAGGACACGAACCGCCTCCAGTGCGAGCTGGTGGACCTGCTTGCGCGCGAAGGGGCCGAGCTCTTCTTCGTGGGCGACGAGTTCCAGTCGATCTACCGCTTCCGGCACGCGGACGTCGAGGTCTTCCGCGAGCGGCGCGAGCAGGTCGGCGGTGTCCTCGCGCTGACCCAGAACTACCGCTCGCGCCCCGAGGTGCTCGACGTGATCAACCACCTCTTCGCGGCCGACTTCGGTGAGACCTTCCAGCCGCTCGACGCGGCCGGCCGCTTCGCCGATCCGGCCTTCGGAGCCGCGGTCGAGCTCCTCGTGACCGACAAGGCGAGCTACGCGGGCACGGGCACGCACTGGCGCGAGGCCGAGGCGCGGCACATCGCCCGCCGCGTGCGGGAGCTCGTGGACGCGGGTGAGGCGACTCCGGGTGAGATCGTGCTCCTGTTCGCCGCGGGCACGGACGCACGGATCTACGAGGAGCAGCTGCGGGCGCTCGATCTGCCCACCTTCCGCGCGACCGGCCGCGACTACTACCACCAGCAGCAGGTCGTCGACCTGCTTGCGTACCTGAGGCTCCTCCACAACCGCTACGACGACGAGGCGCTCGTGACCGTGCTCGCCTCGCCGTTCGTCGGCGTCTCCAACGACGGGCTCGTGCTGCTCCGCCGGGCGGCGCCGAAGCGACCGCTCTTCTGCGGGCTCGAGAAGAGCGTGCCGGAAGGGGTCTCGGCGCGCGACGAGCGGCTCTTCCAGGCGTTCAAGCAGCGCTTCGACCGGCTTTCCGCGCAGGCGCCGTCGCTGTCGCTCGAGCTGCTCTGCGAGCAGATCGTCTGCGCGCACGACTACGACCTGGCGGTGCTGGCGCAGTGGGACGGACGCCGCCGCTACGCCAACCTGCGCAAGCTGGCGCGCCTCGCGCGCTCGTACGAGGAGCTGCGCGGGCCCGACGTCCAGGGGTTCGTGCGCTTCGTGGCCGAGCAGGACGCGGTCGGTGCCTCGGAGCTCGAGGCCGTCGCCGAGGAGGAGGGGACGGACGTGATCCGCCTCCTGACCATCCATTCGGCGAAGGGGCTGGAGTTCAAGGTCGTCGTCGTGGCCGACGCGGGCCGCGACCGTGGACGGCACGACGCCGACGAGATTCTCTGCCTGCCGGACGGGCGCCTCGGCTTCCGGGTCGCCGAGCCGTCTACCGGAAAGCGGCTCTCCACCTCGGAGTACGAGACCGTCAGGTCGGCCGAGCAGGACGCGGAGGGGGCCGAGCGGCTCCGCCTGTACTACGTGGCGATGACCCGGGCGATCGACCGTCTGATCGTCTCCGGCGCGATCGACCAGGACCGCAAGGCCGACGCGAGCACGCCGATCGGCTGGGTCCTCGAGCGGCTCGACGCGAGCGAGCTCGACGAGGTCGGCGTCGAGCCCGGCCCGGTGGAGATCGAGCGCGGCGGAGCGCGGCTGCTGATCCGGCTCGACCGCCATGCGCCCGAGCCGTCCTTCGTGGAGGCGTCCCCGACGGTGGAGCAGCTCGAGCTCTTCGAGGTGGCTGGGAACGGCGGCGTGCCGGCGGAGGCGCCCGAGCTCGTACCGCTGGCCGAGGTGCCTGCCCCGCCGCTCCACCGGGTGCGCCGGCTGTCGTACAGCGCGCTCTCGCTCTTCGAGCGCTGCTCGTACCGGTACTTCGCCGAACGCGTGGTCGGGCTCCGCCCCGCCGATGCGTCCGGCTCGGTTCCGGGTCAGACGGGCCTAGCCGCGACCGAGATCGGCGATGCCGTGCACGCCCTGCTCGAGCGGATCGACCTCCGAGCCCCGGCCGTTCCGGACGATCTCGACGAGATCGTCCGCGCCCGCTACCCGGCGGCAACCGGCGACGAGCTCGAGCGCATCAGAGGCTTCGTGGCGTCGTACTGCGCGTCCGAGCTGGGTGCCCGCGTCGCGTCTCTCGAAGGCGCCGCCGCCGAGCTGCCCTTCGCCTTCGAGCACGACGGCGTTCTTCTCCACGGCCGCATCGACGTTCTGCACCGTGACGGCCCGAGCGCACTCGTGCTCGACTACAAGACGAACTCCCTCGCGGAGGCCGAGCCCGACGAGATCGTCGAGGCCGACTACCGGTTGCAGCGGCTCGTCTACGCACTGGCCTGCTTCCGGGCCGGTGCGGAGCAGGTCGAGGTCGTCTACCACTTCCTCGAGCGCCCGGACGCCGTCGTCTCGACGGGCTTTGTGAGTTCCGATGTGCCCGCGCTCGAGTCCGAGCTCTCCGAGGCGATCGCCCGCATTCAGGCGGGGGAGTTCCGGCCGACCCCCAGCGAGTTCGTCTGCGCGGACTGCCCGGCGCTGAACCTGGTCTGCGCCGGGCCGCGCCTGCGCAACGGCGGCTGATGGCTCGCAGCTACGTCTCCGAGGCGCGGCGGCGCGTCGGGCCGAAGCGCGATCGGATCGTCCCGATCATCGAGCGGCTGCTCGACGAGTATCCCGAGGCGACGATCGCGCTCAGGTTCCACAGCGATCTCGAGCTGCTCGTCTCCGTGATGCTGTCGGCCCAGACGACCGACGTGAACGTGAACCGCGTCACCGAGCGCCTCTTCCGTAAGTACCGCCGCCCCGAGGACTACCTGGCCGTGCCCGTGGAGGAGCTCGAGAACGACATCCGCTCGACGGGCTTCTTCCACCAGAAGGCGAAAGCGATTCGCGGAACGATGCAGCTGCTGATCGAGGAGTACGACGGTCAGGTGCCCGCGACCCTCGACGAGCTCCTTCGGTTGCCCGGCGTCGCCCGCAAGACGGCCAACGTGGTCGTCGCGGAGCGCGGTGAGGCCGTTGGGATCGTCGTCGACACCCACGTGCGCAGGCTGTCGCAGCGGCTGGGTCTGACGAGGCGCGAGGACCCGGTCAAGATCGAGCGCGACCTGATGCGGCTCGTGCCGCGGGAGTACTGGAACGTCTTTCCGCACCTGCTGATCCAGCACGGCCGCCGCGTCTGCCTGGCGCGCTCGCCACGCTGCGAGCTCTGCGTGGTGAACGACCTCTGTCCCGCGAGTAGGGTCGAAGTTGGCACAGTCGCGTCACGTTCCGGCGCCTAGCCTGGAGCCGTGCGCGCCGTCGAGCTCGCGATCTACGCCGACGCGCTCGCCGGCGAGTCGGCGAGCCTCTCGGCACGCGCCGAGCGGGCGCGTTCCCGGCTCCGGCAGGCGGCGATCGAGAAGCGTGCGCGTCGCGAGCTGACCGAGGTCGCGGTCGGGCGGCTCGAGGCGCTGGGTCTGCTCGGCGCGATCGACGAGCCGGACGCCCGCGCCGAGTTGCGCGAGCTCGAGGCCGCCCTCGACGCGCTCGAGGAGCTGCAGGGGTGGGTCGAGACGGAGCTCTCGGGCCTCAGCGCGGCGTGAGCCCGACCAGCAGCCCGCCGTCGTCGTCGTAGGCCGGGAAGAAGTCGGCGGTGACCGGCTTCACGTGCCCGACGCGCGAGCGCAGCTCGAGCTGCTCGCCCAAGCCGGCGCACGCCCCACTCGAGGGCGATCTGCGCAGGGCTCGGCCCTTCGAACCCGGAGAGGCCGAGCGCCTCGACGACGTCGCGCCCCATCAGATCCTGCTCGCGATAGCCGGAAAGCTCGAACAGGTCGCGCCCGATCGCGAGGATGCGCGCGTTCCGGTCGCAGACCACGAACCCCGTGTTCGGCGCCGGGTAGTAGTCCTCGAGCAGCTCGAACAGGAACCCGAACCCGCACCGGTGGCACGCGACGGCCTGGTCGCTCAGGCCCTCGACCCGGTCATGGTCGATCGAGCGCTCCTTGCAGTTCGGGCAGATGAAGTAAGGCACCGCCCGGCGATGGTAGCCAGCGCGGGGTTAGAGCCAGCCCTTGCGGCGGAAGTACCAGAACTGCGCGATCGTCGTCACGATGATCAATGCCCAGGACCACTCGTAGCCGTAGGTCCAGCGCAGCTCCGGCATGCTCTTGATGAAGTTCTGGCCGTACAGGCCGACGATGAAGGTCGGCACGAGGAGGATCGACGCGATCGCCGTCAGTCGCTTCACGACGTCGTTCTGGTCGTTCGCGATCTTCGCCTGCGAGTAGTCGCGGACGCCGGCGACGAGGTCGCGCGAGAGCTCGAGGCCGTCCACGGCGCGCAGGATCTTGTCGTAGGCGTCGGCGAAATGGAGCTCGACGTCGTGGGGGAACACCTCGCCGCCCTCGATGTCGATCCGGCCGTCGACGACGGTGTGGAGGGCGTCGCGGGTGGGCGCGGCCGTCTTGCGGATGCGGAGGAGGTCGTGGCGAAGCTCGGACAGCCGCTGGCGAACCCGTCCCGCGGGCCAGTCCTCGACGTGGTCCTCGAGGTCGTCGATCTCCTCGTTCAGCGCGTCGATCAGGTCGAGGAGCCGCTCCGCGACCTCGTCCACCAGGTGGTAGGCCACCATGCCGGGCCGCTCGACTCCGCCACGCTCGCAGGCCTCGTGCACGGCGGTCGTGTCGAACGGCTCCCCGCCGGGGGGCGTCTTGCGGACGGTCACGACGAGATCCTGCGTCAGGACGAGATCCACCTCCTGGTAGTAGACGCGATCCTCCTCCGGGACCGCGACCGCGACCAGGAAGACGCCGAAGACGTAGTTCCCGTGGCTCTCCAGGGTCGGCCGCGGAAAGCGCGTGTGCTCGGTGGGGCTGAGGAGCCGGTCGAGCGCGCGGGCGTGAAGCTCCATGGGCAAGCGCTCGCGTAGCGCGGCCTCATCGGGATCGACGAGATCGATCCATTCGGCCCGGGCCATGGCTAGACCTCGGCAGCTTCCGGGCGGGGCGCTGTCGCCGCCGTGCCCGGATGTCCTTCGCGGGCCGCGAGCCAGCGCTCGGAGTCGAGCGCGGCCATCGCGCCGCTCCCGGCGGCCGTGACCGCCTGGCGGTACGTGTGGTCGACCACGTCTCCGGCCGCGAACACGCCGTCGATGTTCGTGGCGGTCGAGCCCGGCTGCGTGACCAGGTAGCCGGCCGCATCGTGATCGAGCTGCTCGAGGAACAGCTTCGTGTTCGGGTCGTGGCCGATCGCCACGAAGAGCCCCTGTGCGGCCACCTCGCGTGTCTCGCCGGTCTCCAGGTCTCGGATGCGCACCCCACTCGTCGCGCCCTCCTCGCCGAGCACCTCCTCGACCACGGTCGGGGTCACGAACTCGATCCTCTCGTTCGCCTTGGCGCGGTCGAGCATGATCTGCGAGGCGCGGAACTCGTCGCGCCGGTGGACGAGGCTCACCTTGGTGGCGAACTTCGTCAGGAAGATCGCCTCTTCCATCGCGGAGTCGCCGCCGCCGACGACCACGACCTGCTTGTCGCGGAAGAACGCCGCGTCGCAGACCGCGCAATACGAAACGCCGCGGCCCTGGAGCGTGCGCTCGGACTCGAGCCCAAGCTGCCGCGCGCTGGCGCCGGTGGCGACGATCACGCTCTCCGCGGAGTGCTCCTTGTCGCCGACCCAGACCCGGAAGGGGTGCTCGGAGAAGTCCACCTTCGTGACGTCGTCGGTGAGAAAATCGGCGCCGAAGCGCTCGGCCTGGCGGCGGAAGTCCTGCATCATCTCCGGGCCCATGATCCCCTCGGGATAGCCCGGGTAGTTCTCGACGTCGCTCGTGATCATCAGCTGCCCGCCCCAGGCGAAGCCCTCGATCACGAGGGGCCGCAGGTTCGCACGCGCCGCGTACAGCGCAGCGGTGTACCCAGCGGGTCCACCGCCGATGATGATCAGCTCTCTCGTCTCTTCGTTCATTTCTGCCTCCGAAGTATTAAACGCTTCGCACCGGTCGAAACTTCCTTCGGTGATCGAGCTCGATGGCTAGAATCGCCGCCTTCCGGCGATTGGAAGGGTATGGCCTCGACAGTTACCTGGGACCGTCTCCGTGACCTCGCCCGCTTCCGGGTGCAGAACGGCTGCGCAATCAGCCTCTACCTGGATCTCGACCCGAGCGACACGCCAACCGCCGGAGAGGCGGCGACCCGCATGAACGCCCTGCTCGACGAGGCCGACCGCTCGGAGGCGGCGCGTCGCCCCGAGCTGACCCACGAGCAGAAGGAGGGCCTGCGCAGCGACCTCGAGCGGCTCCGCACGTTCTTCGAACAGGATTTCGACCGGGACGGCGCCCACGGCTTCGCGGTCTTCTGCGCATGGCTCGACAACGTCTGGCGCCCCCTGCCGTTGAGCGAGCGCGTGCCCGACCTGGTGAAGGTGGGGAGGAGCCTGTACCTCTCGCCGCTCGTGCCGCTCGTGGGTCGCGGCGAGGGGGCGCTCGTCGCGGTCGTCAGCCGCGAGCGCGGCGATGTGTACCGCCTGAACGAGGGCCGCCTGGAGGAAGTCGCCGAGCACTTCCAGGAGCAGCCCGGGCGGCACGACCAGGGCGGCTGGTCGCAGTCGCGCTACCAGCGGCACATCGAGAAGCTCGTCCACGACCACCTCAAGGACGTGGCGGAGACCCTCGACCGGCAGGTTCGCGGGCTCGGCGGCCCGCCGCTCGTGATCGTCGCGGCCGACGAGACGCGCGGCGAGCTGGAGGAGATGCTCTCGCACGACGTGAAGAAGGCCGTCGTGGGCTGGACGAGCACCGACGCACACGCGGGCCCGTCCGAGCTGCTCGAGGCCGCTTCGCCTCTGCTCGAGTCGTGGAGGTCCGATCAGGAGAGCGAGGTCGTCGAGCGGTGGAAGGAGGAGGCCGGTCGCAACGGCCGCGCCGCCGCGGGCTGGGCGTCGACCCTCGAGGCCGCCTCCGACGGGCGGGTGGAGCTGCTGCTCTACGAGGACGGGGCCGACCGCCCGGCCTGGGAGTGCCCGGCCTGCGGGCGCGTCGCCGCCGAAGGCGGGGCCTGCCCGCTCGACGGCACCCAGACGGAACAGCGGGACGACGGTCTCGACCTCGCGGTGCACCAGACGCTTGCGCACGGCGGAACGGTCTGGGCGCTGCGCCAGCGTCGAGATCTCGAGCCCGTCCAGGGAATCGGCGCGCTCCTGCGCTTCTGAACGAGCGAGCAGAGCCGCCGCTTCGGGAATACTTGGACTGATGGCCTCTCTCGCGCGCACGATCCTCGAAGACCACCTCGAGCGCGGCGAGCTCGTCCCCGGCCAGGAGATCGCGCTCCGCGTCGACCAGACGCTGGCACAGGACGCGACGGGGACGATGGCGATGATGCAGTTCGAGTCCTTCGGCGTCGAGCGCGTCCAGGTCGAGACGGCGGTCGTCTACGTCGACCACAACATCCTCCAGATCGACTTCAAGAACCCCGACGACCACCGCTTCCTGCAGGCGATGTCCGCGAGGTACGGCGCCTGGTTCTCGCGCCCCGGGAATGGGATTTGCCACTACGTCCACTGCGAGCGCTTCGCGGCGCCGGGGAAGACGCTCGTGGGGGCAGACAGCCACACGACGCAGTCGGGCTCCTGCGCGATGATCGCGATCGGTGCGGGCGGCCTGGACGTCGCGGTCTGCATGGCCGGCCACCCGTTCGAGCTCCCCTGTCCGAAGATCGTCGGCGTCTTCCTCGAGAACGACCTGAAACGGCCGTGGATGCAGGCCAAGGACGTGATCCTCGAGCTCTTGCGCAGGCGGACGGTCCGCGGCGGCCGCGGCGCGATCTTCGAGTTCACCGGCCCAGGGGTGGCGGGCCTGAGCTATACCGAGCGCGGCACGATCGCGAACATGATCGCCGAGCTGGGCGCCACGGGCGCCGTCTTCCCGGCCGACGACGAGACGCGCGCCTGGATGAGCGAGCAGGGCCGGGAGGACGAGTTCGTCGAGCTGCAGACCGGCGAGACCGGCGACTTCGACGAGGAGGAGCACGTCGACCTCGCCGAGCTCGTCCCGCTGGTGGCGAAGCCCTCCTCGCCCGGCAACGTCGTCCCGGTCGACGAGCTGGTGGGAACCGAGCTGACCCAGGTCTGCATCGGCTCCTCCGTGAACTCGTCCTACGCCGATCTCGCGCTCTGCGGGGCGGTCATGCGCGGGGAGCAGATCTCCGAGAAGCTCGTCTCCGCGACCGCGACGCCGGGCTCGCGGCAGATCCTCGACCAGATCACACGCTCCGGCACCTACGTCGACCTGCTGATGGCGGGCGTGCGGATGCTCGAGCCCGCCTGCGGCCCCTGCGTCGGGATGGGGCAGGCCCCGCCCTCGGGCTCGAACTCGCTCCGCACGTTCAACCGGAACTTCCCCGGACGGAGCGGAACAGCCGACGACCAGGTCTTCCTGTGCTCGCCGGCGGTGGCGGCGGCCTCGATGCTCACCGGGGTGATCTCGGACCCGCGAGAGCTCGGCGAGGTCGATGTGGCGGAACGGCCGCCGGCGCGCCCGGAGGTGGTGCAGGCTCACATCCTCGAGCCGGTCCCGGCCGACGAGGCGGTCTCGATCCAGATTCCGCGCGGCCCCAACATCAAGCCGCCGCCGGAGCAGAAGCCGCTGCCCGACGAGCTGCGGCTGCGCGTCCTGATCACCGCGCCGGACGACATCTCGACCGGTGACCTCTCGCCCGACGGCGCGACCGTGATGGCGTACCGCTCGAACGTGCCGGCGATCGCCGAGTTCACCTTTCAGCACAAGGATCCCGAGTTCGCGCGGCGGGCCCACGAATGGGGTGGAGGCTTCATCGTCGCCGGCGACAACTACGGGCAGGGCTCGAGCCGGGAGCATGCGGCGCTCGCGCCGGCCCAGCTCGGGGTGCGCGCCGTGATCGCGAAGGGCTTCGCCCGCATCCATCGCCGCAACCTGATCGCCCAGGGGATCCTGCCGCTGCTCTTCCAGGACCCGAGCGACTACGACAAGGCCGAGCTCGGGCAGACCTGGCGCATCTCGGGACTGCACTCGATCGCCGAGGGCAACGACGAGCTCCCGGCCGAGATCGAGGGCCTCGAGACGATCACGCTCACGCACGACCTTTTGCCGCGCGAGCGCGAGATCGCCGTCGCAGGCGGGTTGATCCGCTACCTGCGCGAGCAGCAGCCCGCGACTGCCTAGGGCCGACCGACAGGAATCCAGTCGGCTCGACCGGCCAGTTCAGACGGACGCACGAGCGAAGCTCGTTCGTCCTGATGACGGCGCCGTCAAGCGGCGCCTTAGCCTAGGCGGCGTCGACTGCGCGCGGGAGCTCTCGCGCTTCGGCGGGCTCGACGGCGTCCTGCCAGTCGGCCGCCCGCTCGAGCCGCGTGCCGAAGCGGTCGAGGCGCCGGTCGGCCTCGCCGTACTTCGACTGGGCGTTCTGGATGTGCTTCCCCACGACCTCGAAGTCGGCGCGGAACCGCTCGAAGTCCTGGCCCAGCTGGCCGCAGTAGGCCATCACCTCCTGCGCGTGCTGCTCGATCTGGAGCCCCTTCAGGCCGAGCGTGATCACGAGCAGGTAGGCGTGCAGGGTCGTCGGCGAGACGGGGAACACGCGCTTGCCGAGCGCGTAGCCGTAAACGTTCCCCGTCCCGCAGACGAGCTCGTAGTAGACGGACTCCGCCGGGAGGTACATGAGCGCGAAGTCGTAGGTGTTCTCCGCCGGGAGGATGTATTTCGAGGCGATCGCGTCCACCTGCGTCTTGACGTCCCGGTCGAACGCCTTCTGGTGAAGCGCCTTCTCGGCGTCGTCGCCGGCGGTGACGAGCCGCTCGAAGTTGTCGAGCGGGAACTTCGCGTCCACCGGGACGAGCTTGTCGACCCTGATCACCGCGTCGACGCGCTCGCCGGTCCGGAAGGTGTGCTGGAGCCGGTAGGCGTCGGGCGGGAGCGAGTCCCGCAGGAGGTTCCCGAGCAGGATCTCACCCGACACCCCCGCGGGCCTTCGGAGGCCGGAGCGCCTGCTCGAGCCGCGCGAGGTCGTTCGCGCGCGAGAGCATCTGTGAGGCCGCCCCGTCGAGCTTGCCGAGCCGCTCGACGATGTCCGTCGCGGTCTTGCCGGCGCTCTGCTGAGTCGAGAGCAGCCGCCCGTCGAGGCCCTCGAGGCGCCGGTCGACCTTCGACTCGAGGTCGGCGAAGCGCCGGTCGATCGCCTCGGCCACGCCGCCCAGCGCGCGAGAGGTCTCGCTGCCGCTGTCGGCGAGCCGCCTGCCCAGCCACAGCGCGAGCGCGCCGCCGCCGACGAGGAGGACGAGAAGTGTCGCAACGAGCGTCATGAGCCGACGAACCTTAGGGACGCGGTCGGACGGCACCGAGGCGTCGCTTGCGATGTCGCTCTCAGGACGGACGGGCTTCGCCCGTTCGGCCGTCTGAAATGCCCGGTCGAACCCGCTCGTCGGTTCCGGGCTACGAAACGAGCGAGGGCGGCTCGCGCCGCCCTCGAAAACAGCCGGAATCGAACGCGCTAATGGTTCGGCGGATCGACGTGCTCGGCGGCTTCGTCGCCCGCCTTGTCAGCCATGCTCCCGGCGCTCTCTGCACGCTCGGACGCCATGCCCTCCGGCTCTTGCGCCATGCCCTCGTGCTTCATCGAGTTGTCCCCCGTGGCGTCGCCCGCCTCTTTCTTCTCGCGGCCGAGCAGCTTGTCCAACCAACCCATCTTGCGGCCTCCTTGCGTGGGAGTGGACACCGAGTATCCGCAATGGCCGCGTAAAACGCCACAAAAAAACGCCAGATCCGGAAGACCTTTCGGCTTTCCGGATCTGACGCGACGACACTAACCCTCCGCAGAGCGCCCGTCAAGCCCCTTGCTAGCCTTGCCGTCCGATGGCGAAGAAGACCCGCACACCGGCGCCTCCGCGGAAGGTCCAGGCCCCCCAGCGCCGCTCCGACGCGAAGCGTCCCCGCACGCCCGAGGATCGCCGGTTTCTGTTCATGTCGATCGGCTTTGCCGCCTCGGGCGTGATCGCGCTCGTGGTCGTGGCGCTCTTCTTCTTCGTCTTCAGCGGGAACAACAACGCGGCGCTGGAGGTCCCGACCGAGAGCGATCTCGCCGGCCTGCAGACCGGGTCGGCTCCGTGGAACACCGGGCTCGACACCCTCCCCGACCGGCTCGAGCCATTGGGCCTGCACGCCCTGACAAATGAGGGCGAGGTCGTCCACATCCACCAGCACCTCGACATCTACGTGAACGGCAAGAAGGTGCGGGTCCCGTCCCAGATCGGGATCTACGACGGCCAGTTCCTGACCGAGCTGCACACTCACGACGCCTCCGGGATCATGCACGTCGAGTCTCCGACGAAGCGCACGTTCGACCTCGCGCAGTTCTTCGGGGTATGGGGAGTGCGGCTCACCCCGGACTGCGTGGGCGGTTACTGCAAGGAGCTCACCCCGTGGCGGATCTACGTCAATGGCAAGCCGTACACCGGGGATCCGCGCACGCTGGCGCTGAAGCCGCACGAGGAGATCGCGGTCGTGATCGGGACGCCGCCGAAGGCGATCCCCTCGAAGTACAAGTTCCCCGCAGGGCTTTAGCAGGCCTCCGGCGCGGTTATCCTTCGCCGCGCCGGGGTGGCGAAACTGGTCATACGCGCCTGACTTAAAATCAGGTGTCCCCGCTGGGGGCGTAAGGGTTCGAGTCCCTTCCCCGGCACTCCAGCCGCCCGAGCCGGGCTAGCGGGCGTGTGCAGAGGGCGTCCGTATCGGTTGCAAGTCGGATGCTTGCGGGTTATGACGTGTGTGCGGCAGGGTCTGAAGGGCGGCTGCTGCTCGCGGCCGAGCGCAGCCCCCTGAAGTCGTTTTCCCTGCCGCGAACATCCGCGAACGGCAGTGCTTGCAGAAGCAGGCCGGGACTCGCAACAATGGCGAGAGGCCGGGTGGCCGTCTCTCCCTCTCCGTGAGCGCTGGGGCCGCCCAGCGTCCTCGACCTGAGCCGCAGAGATTTGCCGCCCGGCCTCCCTCAATCCTCAGCCGGGCTCGCCGAGCGAGGATTTCTGCCCAGGATCAGGCGCCCTGCGAGGCCGACGGCCAGCACGGCCGCGCCAGCGGCAACCGCGGTGAGCGGCAGCGTGACGACGAGCCCGGCGCAGGCGACGAGGCCGACGACGTTCAGCGCGCGCGGCCAGCGCCGCCGCTCCGCGGGCTGGGTGTAGGCAGCGGCGTTGGCGATGGCGTAGTAGGTGAGGACGCCGAACGAGGAGAAGCCGATCGCGCCGCGCAGGTCGGTCGTGAGCACCAGCACCGACACGACTGCCGCGACGGCGAGCTCGGCGTGGGCGGGCACGCGATAGCGGGGATGGACGGCCGCGAGCCAGCGCGGGAGGTCGCCGTTGCGCGACATGGCCAGCGACGTGCGGCCGATGCCGGCGATCAGCGCCAGGAGCGCTCCGAGGCTCGCGACGGCGGCACCGATCCGGACGACCGGGACGGCCCACGCGGCTCCGGCAAGCCTGGCGGCGGTCGCCAGAGGCGCCGTGCTGGCTGCGAGCGCGTCCGGGCCGGCGGCGAGCAGCGACGCGAGCGCGACGGCGGCGTAGAGAGCGACGGTGATCGCGAGCGCGATCGGGATCGCTTTCGGAATGGTGTGCTCGGGATCGCGCACCTCCTCACCGAGCGTCGCCACCCGCGCGTAGCCGGCGAAGGCGAAGAAGAGCAGCGCGGCCGACTGCAGAATGCCGTAGACGCCGCCGCTCCATAGCGACGCCGAGCCGCCCAGGTTCGCCGTGTCGGTTCCGCCGCTCGCGCCGATCGCGGCCACGACGACCAGGAGCGCGATCACCGAGGCGGCGACGAGCACGCGGGCGAGGGTCGCAGTCCGGGTGATCCCGTGGTAGTTCGCCGCCGTCAGGGCCGCGACCGCCAGCAACGCCGCGAGGCGCTGCACCCACTCCGAGCCGGGGACGGCGTACGAGGCGAAGGTCAGGGCCATCGCAGCGCAGGACGCCGTCTTGCCGACGACGAAGCCCCACCCCGCCAGAAAGCCCCACCACTCGCCCAGCCGCTCGCGCCCGTAGACGTACGTGCCGCCCGAGGTCGGATACTGGGCCGCGAGCTGCGCGGATGCGACGGCGTTGCAGTAGGCGACGCCCGCGGCGATGACGAGCCCGATCAGGAGCCCGCTGCCGGCGGCGGCCGCCGCAGGCGCAAAGGCCGAGAAGACGCCGGCGCCGATCATCGAGCCGAGCCCGATGACCACCGCGTCGCCCGTCCCGAGCCGGCGGTCGAGCGCGCCCTCCACCGTCACATGGCCGACGCGACTCGCGCGGCAGCCGCGGCGAGCTCCTCGTCCGGCACGTTCGGGAGGACGTCTTCCCAGATCGGGAGCATCATGCCCGCAGCCTCGACCATCCCGAGCGGGCGGGGAATCAGCCAGACGTGGAAGTGGGCGCCGCCGTCTCCCCAGCGGTAGAGGTGGACGCGGGCGATGCCGCCGAGCGAGAGGATGGCGCGCTCGATTCGCGCGACCACACGCCCGAAGTCGGCCGCAAGCGGCTCCGGGAGATCGGCGAACGAGTCGACATGGACGCGGCTTGCCAACCAGACCGCGCCCGGCAGACTGCCGCCGACGGGCGGATGGAGCGTCCAGTTCTCGTCCGACCAGACCGCCTTCGTCGTCTTGCCTTCGCAGATGCCGCATGGCGGCCCGCCTCGCTCGCCGCGACGCGGCGGCTCGGGGACGATCCGCTCGCCGGGCTCGCGCGGCACCAGCGGCTCGGTGTAGGGGAGGGTCATCGTCACGATCGCTCCTTTCCTCGCTTGCTTGTGGTCGGCGACGGTGCGCCGGCGAGGCCGTCGAGCACCACGCTCACCACACGGCCCGCCGCCCTCTCGGCCGGCCAGCGGTGGCGTCCGCGGAGGTGGACGTACGTCCATGCGACCGCGTTGAAGGCGACGTCCGCCGCCTCGACCACGTCGTCGCCGGGCGCGAGCGAGCCGTCGGCGGCTCCCTCGCGCAGAAACTGGATGAACGGGTGCAGGTAGTCGGGCGGCTGCGCGGGAGCCGTCTCCTGGTGGAAGGCCTCGTCCGTCGCGAGCATGAGCGGGAGGTGCCGGTCGAGGAGCTCGCAGAGGGCGATGAGCCCACGCTCGAGACGATCGCGGCCGGAGCCTCCGGAGGTCAGGATCGGGTACATCGTCTCGCGGAAGTCGGCCGCGAGTTCCCCGACCAGGGCGGAGACGAGCACCTCGAGGGTCAGCCCTTGCCGCCAGAGGGTGGAACGCGCGCGCCCCGACGCCTTTGCAACCCGCTCCAGCGTCAGTCCCTCCCAGCCCTGCTCACGGAGGACGGCGATCGTCGCCCGATGCAGTTCACCGTCGACATGAGGGTGCTCCAGAGATGATGCGAACATGCAACATACATGTTGCACGACTGCGAGCGGAGGCGCAAGTCGCGCCTGGGGTTCGAGTCGCGTTCTCGGCACTACACTGCGGCGCGTGGCCGAGGTGCAGGAGGTCTCGCCCGAGCACGGGCACCTGGAGTGGGAGACGCCGCTCTACCGGACGGCGCTCGCGCAGTACGAGCAGGCCCTTCCGCACGCGGACGTAGAGGAGTTCGTGGCAGAGCGGCTGCGCTATCCGGAGCGCTCGCTCGTGGTCAGCGTCCCGGTCAGGCTCGATTCCGGCCGCTGGACGGTTTTTCCGGGCTACCGGGTGCAGCACTCGACGGTGCTCGGGCCGACGAAGGGCGGCATCCGCTACGACTCGGAAGTGACGCTCGGCGAGTGCGCCGCGCTCGCGATGTGGATGACCTGGAAGTGCGCGCTGCTGCGCCTTCCGTACGGCGGCGCAAAGGGCGGCGTCCGCTGCAGCCCCCGCGAGCTCTCGAGTGACGAGCTCCAGAAGATCACGCGCCGCTTCACCTCGGAGCTGCTGCCGATCATCGGCCCCCAGAGAGACATCCCCGCTCCGGACATGGCCACGAACGAGCAGACGATGGCCTGGATGATGGACACCTACTCGATGGAGATCGGCCATGCGGTGCCGGAGATCGTCACCGGCAAGCCCATCTCGCTCGGCGGCTCGCTCTTCCGGCACGAGGCAACCGGTGCCGGCGTGGTGATGGTGATCGAGCGCGCGTGCGACAAGCTCGGCTGGAGGCTCGACGGGCAGCGCTGCGTCGTCCAGGGCTTCGGCAACGTCGGCGGGATCGCGGCGGCAGAGCTCGACGCCATGGGCGCGGCCGTGATGGCGGTCTCGGACCTCTCCGGCGGCGTCTACGACCCGGGCGGTCTCGACATCGAGGCGCTGCGCCGCTTCGCCGAGCAGCACGGCTCGCTCACGGATTGGACGGAGGCCGACCGGATCACGAACGAGGAGCTGCTCGAGCTGCCCTGCGACATCCTGGTGCTCGCCGCCCGTGAGGACCAGGTCACGGCCGAGAACGCCCCGCGGATCCAGGCGAAGCTGATCGCCGAGGGCGCAAACGGGCCGACCTCGCTCGAGGCCGACGCGGTGCTCGCCGAGCGAGGGATACCGGTTCTCCCCGACGTGCTCACGAACGCCGGAGGCGTGACCGTCTCCTATTTCGAGTGGGTGCAGGATCTCGGTCGGCTGTTCTGGGACCGGCGCGAGATCCGCGCGAAGCTCGCAGAGCAGCTCGGCGACGCGTTCGAGCGCGTCTGGTCGCTGGCCGCCGAGCGTGATCTGTCCCTGCGCAGCGCGGCTCTGATAGCGGGGATCCGCGAGGTCGCCGGGGCCCTGACGTCTCGGGGGATCTATCCGTGACGTCGAAGGTTCGCGACGCGATGATCCCCGAGCCGCAGACGCTCGACGCCACGGCGTCGGCGCAGGAGGCGGGACAACATCTCGTCCAGCCCGACGTGAGGGCGGTCTACGTCTGCGACGACGACCGCTTCGTCGGAGTCGTCACGCGCAAGACCCTCGTCCGCGAGGTGGTCGCGGCCGGGCTGGCCTCGGGGGAGACCGAGATCGGCGGGATCGCCGAGCCTGCGCACTGGACGCTCGACCCGGAGCTCCCGCTGGACGAGGCCTTCCGCTTCCTGGAGGAGCACGACGCCGAGCGCGTGCCCGTGGTCGAGGACGGGCGCCTCGTCGGCGTCGTGTCACGCAGCGTGCTGCAGCGGCGCCTCGCCGAGGACGACCCGCCGCAGGAGCTCGACACCCTCGAGCTCTAGCTCCGGCCGGTCTGCGCCTCCGCCATCGCCTCGAAGTTCTCCCAGAGCAGCGGCGTGCTCGTTCGCATCTCGAGGAGGATCGGCTTCAGGCGCTCCCACATCCCGGCGATGTAGAGCCAGTCGAAGAGGAGATCCTCGTCGAGCAGCCCGTGCTTCCAGAGCGTCCCGATCGTCTCGTACCAGCTGGCGATGCCGCCGACGTGGTTCCACCCCTCGCTCCCGGGCGGGTACTTCTCGAAGAACTCCTTGGCGTCGGTGATGAACTCCGGCCCCCAGATGAACCCCCGCGCGTTCGCGTCGGACATGCGGGTTCCGAGCTCCGCGAGCTGCACGACGAGGTGCGCGTCCTCCTTGGTGGCGGCCATGTTCGCTCCCTTCAGCAGCAGGTGTAGGCGCCCGGCGGAGCGTCTCCTTCCTCCGCAGGCGGCAGTGCCGCGGCCTCGAGCGCTGCGCCGTGGAGGATGTCACGCTCGCTTACCTCGAGCCCGTCCAGCCCGTAGCGGTCGAGCACCTCGCGGACGATGACAGCGCCCGCCACGATCACCGGCGCCCGCTCGGGCTCGAGGCCGGGCAGCGCCTGCCTCACGGCCAGCGGGAGCGAGGCGAGCCGCTCGAGTTGCGCCTCCACCGCTGCTCGCGAGCTGCGGTGCCCGTGAACCTGCTCTCGGTCGTAAGCGCCGAGCTCGAGCGCGGCGAGCGTCGTCACCGTGCCGGCGACGCCGATCGCCCGCTGCGGCTCGAGCTCCGGAAGCGCTGCGCGCACCTGCGCTGCAGCCGCTTCGAGCTCCTCCGGCGTGGGCGGGTCGGAGGCCAGGAAGCGCTCGGTCAGGCGGACGCAGCCCATGTCGAGGCTCGTGCGGGCGCCGTCGACCATCAGCTCCGTCGAGCCGCCGCCGACGTCCAGCACGAGCGTCCCGGGCTGGAGCTGCCGCTCGCCCGCCACCCCGCGGCGCGTGAGCGCACCCTCTTCCTCGCCCGAGAGCAGGCGGGTGGAGAAGCCGTAGCTCCATTCGATCTCGCCGAGGAACGCCTCGCCGTTGTCGGCGTCGCGGATCGCGCTCGTGCCCACTGCCAGCGTCCGCTCGGCGCCGAGGCGCTCGAGCTCGCGGCGGTACTCGGAGAGCGCGTTGCGGACGCGTGCGATCGGAAGGGGCAAGAGCTTGCGCCGCTCGTCCACGCCCTCGCCGAGGCGCGTGATCGTCACGCGCCGTGCGACCTCCTCCACCCGCCCGTCGTCCACGTCCGCCACGAGGAGGCGAGTGGAGTTCGTACCCAGGTCGACGACGCCTACGCGCATCTCCCCGAGGCTACCGGCCGGCTCAGGCCGCAGCGCTGTAGTCGTGGGTCCGTTCATGCCTGACGACGTTTGCAAGCAGGGACTTCAACTGGGCGAGCTCGTGCCGGCGGGCCGCCACTGCGGTCTCGTCGACTCCGTCGCCCTCGAGCTGGTGCGTCTCGATGACGACCTCGCGGATTCTGTCCAGCAGCGGGTTGATCTCGTGCAATCCCATTTAGGCGGCCTCCTCGATCGGAATTGGGTCGAACTCGGCTTCTTCCGCCGGGGCGGAGGAAGGGGACTCGAGCAGCACGGCGCCGAGAACGGCGCCGAGCGCGGCCAGGCCGGCCAGCGCGTAGAACGCGACCTGGAAACCGTGGGTCAGCGCTGCGGCGCCGAGGGGCGACGAGCCAGGGTGGGCGTCCACGTACCGGGCGGTGAAGGTGGTCGCGATCGTCGACGCCGCCGCCAGCCCGATCGCGCCGCCGATCTGCTGGCTCGTGTTGAGCAGGCCGGACGCGACGCCCGCGTCGGCGGCCTCTACGCCCATGAGGGCGGCAATCGTCATCGGGACGAAGGTGAAGGCGAGCCCGACCGCGCTCAACAGGAAGGCCGGGAAGAGGTCGAAGAAGTAGTGGCCGTCTGCCGGAATCTGCGTGAGCAGAAGGAGCGCGACCGTGGCGAGCGCGAGCCCGGCAGGGAGGACGCGCCGGACGCCGATCGCGCGTCACCACGTTCTGGGCCACGTTCGCGAGCACGATGATCGTCAGCGTCAGAGGCAGGTAGGCGACGCCGGTCTCGATCGCCGAGTAGTGCAGCACCTGCTGCATGTAGAGGGTCCCGAGGAAGAACTGGGAGAACACGGAGGTGCCGAGCAGGAACGCGGTCACGTTGGCGCCGGTGAGCGTCCGCAGCCGGAAGATCCGCATCGGCAGGAGCGGCGCCTTCGAGCGCAGCTCGATCACGATGAACGCCCCGATCAGGGCCGCGGAGGCCGTCAGGAGCCCGATCGTCTCGGTCGTGCCCCAGCCGTTCACGGTCGCTCGTGTCATCGCGTAGACGAGCAGCATCAGCCCGCCGGTGATGGATGCCGCCCCGGCGACGTCGAAATGACGATGGTCGAGCTCGGCCCGGCTCTCGCGCAGGAGGAACGGGGTGAGCACGACGACGGCCAGGCCGACGGGGACGTTGATGAAGAAGATCCAGGACCAGTCGAGCGAGCTGGTCAGAAGGCCGCCGAGCAGCACGCCGGCGGCGGCCCCGCTGCCCGAGACCGCGCCCCAGGCGCCGAGCGCGATGTTGCGCTCCCTGCCTTCGGCGAACGTCGTGGTCAGGATCGACAGCGCCGCCGGGGCCAGCAGCGCGCCGCCGAGCCCCTGGGTTGCGCGGAAGGCGATCAGCGATGCTTCGGACCAGGCGAAGCCGGCGAGCAGCGAGCTGACCGTGAAGAGGGCGACTCCGGCGACGAACAGCCGGCGACGCCCGAGCAGGTCGGCCATTCGGCCGCCGAGCAGCAGGACGCCGCCGAACATGATCGCGTAGGCGGTGATCACCCACTGGAGACTCTCCTGGGTGAAGTGCAGGTCGGTCTTGATCGAGGGCAGCGCAACGTTCACGATCGCCACGTCCAGGACGACCATGAACTGCGCGGCGAGGAGAACGCCGAGCGCTATCCAGCGCCGGTCGCGGGGGGCGGTAGCCGTTTCAGTTCGTAGAGCCATGGAAATCCCTCTCCCTAGGAAACTCTTTCTGATCGCAATTCGTTCCAAGCTGCAATTCGTTTTCTATCGCATACGATTAGGACTTGTCAAATATTTAGAATTTGCTAGGGTTTCGACATGGCAACGACTGAGCTGACCGAGACCGAGGCTCGCAAGCTGGCGCTCCACTACCCGCCGACGGCGGGGATGCTGCTGGTGAAGATCGGCCGCGCCGCGGAGCGTTGGTTCACCGAAGCGCTCAAGCCGAGCGGGCTCACGCCGCGCCACGTGGGCGTGTTGTTCGAGGTGCGTGCCCGGCCGACGAGCCAGCAGGCCCTGATCGACTCGATCGGCGTCGACCCGAGCAAGCTGGTCGGCCTGCTCAACGACCTCGAGGCGGAGGGCCTGATCGTCCGCCGCCGCGATCCCGAGGATCGCCGACGCCACATCGTCGAGGTCTCGAAAGAGGGCCGGGCCCGGCTGGCTACTGCCGAGCTGGCAGCGGGCAAGGTCGAAGCGCGGCTCTTCGAGGGCCTCGACGATGCGCAGCGGAAAGAGCTCCACGGCCTCCTGGCGCAGGTCGCCGACGCGAGCGGCGTCCTCGAGGGCTGCGTCGAGTTGCTCCGGCTCTCGGACTGACGGCGACCGAAAACCAGGTGGTAAACTGCCGCAAGCGACGCGGGGTGGAGCAGTCAGGTAGCTCGCCGGGCTCATAACCCGGAGGTCGCAGGTTCAAATCCTGCCCCCGCTACTCAGAAAGGCCCTGGAAACAGGGCCTTTCTCTTGTGGATCACCGGCGCTGTGCCCATCTTTGCAAGCGTTTGACACGCCCGTGCGAGCTTGGTGCGACCCCGGAACTTGGCTGAGCACAGCACAACTCAAGTGAGAGGAGACACGCCCATGCGAATGTTCGTGTTGCGCACCATTTCTTGGGGTTCGCTGCAATTCCGTCGATGTCCGTATCGTTTCTGGTGCCCGACAGCTGGATCAAATCGACCGGGGAGGCTGCTGTGACTTATCAAGTGGCGAGTGTCGACGAGTTGCGGGACATCGACTACCGGCAGGACACGCATATGCGTCCGGTGCGTCACCACTTCGGGATCACCGCTTTCGGGACGAACGCTTGGACAGCTGCAAACGTGGGTGATCGGCTGATGCCCGAACACGAGGAGGACGAGGGCAGTGAAGAGCTCTACATCGTGCTTCGCGGCCACGCTCGATTCGAGATCGAAGGAAACACCGTTGACGCACCGCAGGGAACGCTGGTGTTCGTCCCGCCGTTGGGGAACCGCACCGCCTACGCGGAGGAGCCGCAAACAGTCGTGCTCGCGGTCGGCAGCACCGTCGGGAAGCCGTATGAGGCCGGTGGCTGGGAGGTCTGGGCCGAGTTCGAGACAGCCTACGAAGCCGGCGACTACGTCGGCGTGGTTGAACGGGGGCGGAGCACCCTCGAAGCGAGCGGCTACGCGACACCGTTTTACAATCTTGCTTGTTGCGAGGCATTCACTGGTCAGACCGAGGAGGCGATCGAACACCTACGCGTTGCGTTCGAGCGGCGGCCCAGCCTTCGCGAGATCGCTATGGAAGACAGTGATCTCGATCCCCTCCGGAACGAGCGCGCGTTCATCCAACTCTTCGGCTAACGAGCGCGGCTGATGGAAGTCTCTTAGACCGCACGCGGCTGACGACGTATACCAGTCGGCTCGCGCTGGGGTGAACATTCCCGAACATTGGAACAGCCGGCGATCACGTCACCTGCCAGCTCCTGTCTGGACGGGGTGTGCAGCTAGTCTCGTGGTCGGTGTGGTGGGCGATCTGCTCAACAGGGGGGAAGCGTGATTCAGCGGAAGCTTCGTGAGCTCGAGGTGTCTGCGATCGGTCTGGGTTGTATGGGGATGTCCGCTTTTTACGGGTTGACCGACGAGGCGGAGGGAGTTGAGACGATCCGGCGGGCGCTCGCGCTTGGCGTCGACTTCATCGATACGGCGCAGCTATACGGGCCTTTGACGAACGAGTCGCTTGTGGGACGTGCCGTCGCGGGGCGCCGCGACGAGTACGTGATCGCGACGAAGTTCAATCGGCGGATGGACGGCGCCGTCCCCGGTGACATGTCGAGTGTGGGACCGCAGGACGGCTCCGCCGATCACGTGCGTAGCTCGATCGAAGGCTCGCTTCGCCGGCTCCGCACGGATTACGTCGACCTCTACTACCAACACCGAGTCGATCCGAACGTTCCGATCGAGGAGACCGTCGGCGCCATGGCCGAGCTGGTCACGGAGGGCAAGATCCGCCATATCGGATTGAGCGAAGCCGCCGCCGACACGATTCGGCGCGCCAACGCCGTTCATCCGATTGCAGCGGTGCAGACCGAGTACTCGCTGTGGTCGCGAGACCCCGAGGATCAGGTGTTGCCGACGTGTCGGGAGCTCGGCATCGGGTTCGTGCCTTACTCGCCGCTCGGTCGCGGCTTCCTCGCGGGGCGGTTCACTTCGCCGGACGAGCTCGACGAGGGCGACTTCCGCCGTACCGGCCCGCGCTTCACCGGCGATAATCTGCAGGCCAACCTGCGCCTCGCCGACAAGGTCAAGGAAATCGCTGCCGAAAAGGGCGTCACGCCGGCGCAACTAGCGATCGCGTGGCTGCTCGCCCAGGGTGACGACATCGTGCCGATTCCCGGCACGAAGCGTCGCACCTACCTCGAGCAGAACGCCGCCGCAGTCGATGTCCGACTCACCGCAGACGACCTAACGCGCATCGACGCTGAACTTCCGCAGACAGCCGGCGAGCGCTACGACGAGGCGGGGATGGCCAGCGTCAACCGCTAACGAACGGCAGGAGGCTCCGACCCGGTGCCGCACCGCCCATCTCGCTGATGGACCACATGTCTTAGCCCATAGAACGTCAGGCTTCATTCCGGCACGCTGGCGCAGGCGACGCCTCCGAACAGGAGGGTGGTAGATGGCAAGATCTCCTGAGGAACGAAGTCCAACAGGGGCAGGGGAGCGGTGTGCTAGCGGTACGGCTGCACGATGACGGCTTGAAGGTTGAGGAGATCGAGACGCCGTCGGCGGATCCGGGCGAGGTGCTGGTGCGCGTGCATGCGGCAGCGATTACACGTGACGAGCTGGAGTGGCCGGTCGATCGACTGCCGGCGATTCCCTCTTACGAGCTTTCGGGCGTTGTCGTCGAAAGCGGTGACGAGGTATATGCGCTCACGCCTTTCGATCGCGACGGCGTGGCTGCCGAGTACGCCGTCGTCCCAGCCGATGTGCTTGCACCGAAGCCCTTGCGGCTGAGCCACGTCGAGGCGGCAGCCCTGCCGATGGGCGGGCTGACCGCCTGGCAAGCACTGTTTGTGCACGGGCGGCTCGCCCGAGGCGAGCGGGTGCTGGTCACGGGCGCCTCGGGCGGGGTTGGGCACATCGCCGTCCAGCTTGCGCGACACGCCGGCGCAGCGGTCGTGGAGAGCGGTCCGGTCGATCTGGTCTTCGACACTCGTGGCGGCGAGGTCCCCGCTGGCGAGCGCGTGGTCACGATCGCAGAGGAGATGCCGGGCGCGATCTACTTCATCGTCGAACCCGACCACGAGCAACTGCTGGAGTTGAAAACGCTGGTGGACGCAGGCGAGCTTCGTGCGGAGGTCGACTCGGTTTTTCCGCTCACGGAGGCCCGGGCGGCGTTCGAGCGAGTCGCGGGCCACGGGAAGCGTGGCAAAGTCGTGCTCGAGGTTGGCACTGACTAGCCGGCGGGTGCGGCCATGACCTCTGCCGTGGATGCCCGAACCGAATGCGAGTAGCCGGGATCAGAGCGCTCGGCGAGTCCGTCGAGCTCTTCGAGGTGGACGAGCTGGCGACGCCTACAGCAGGCGAGGTCCTCATCGACGTGGTCGCCGCCGGCATCGGCAACTGGGACGAGCTCGTCAGGATCGGCAGCTGGCAGATCGGCGGCCCGGCTCCGATGGCGCTCGGGACGGAGGCGTCCGGGACGGTCGCAGCGGTCGGCTCCGGCGTGGCCGAGCTGCGCGAGGGCGACGAGGTGATGACACATCCGCTGCCGCTCCGGCGTCACGGGACGTGGGCGGGGAGGGTGCTCGCGCCGGCGGCGACCGTCGCGGCCCGGCCGCCAGAGGCGTCATGGGAAGCCGGCGGAGCGTTTCCCATTCCGGCGCTCACTGCGGCTCAGGCACTCGACGAGGCTCTCGGGATCGAGAGCGGCGGCTGGGTCGTCGTCAACGGAGCCGGCGGAGTCACCGGTGGCCTGCTCGTCCAGCTCGCCGCGGCTCGGGGCGCCCGCGTGATCGCGACCGCGAGCGCGAAGAAGGCCGAGCGCATCCGCGACTGCGGCGCGTCGGAGGTGCTCGACTACCACGGCGATTGGCCTGCGCTCGTTCGCGAGATCACCGGCGGCGGCGCGCCTAAGGCCGTCAACGCTGCCCCCGGGCAGGCGGCGAGCACGTTGAAGGCGGTTGCTGACGGCGGCCGCCTCGCCACGATCACGGGCGACCCGCCGCGGGAGGAACGGGGCGTCGCCGTATCCGACGTCTACGTCCGGCCCGATGGTCGGCAGCTTTCGGCCCTCGCGGAGCTGCTGGCCCACGGCACCCTTAGCGTGCCGATCGCGTCCGTCCGTCCGCTCGAACAGGCGGCACAAGCGGTGCGCGAGGTAGTCGCGGGAGCGGACGGCGCGATCGTCCTCTCACTCCGAACCTAGCCTGGCCCTCCTGATGGTCGCGCCCGAGATTTGCAACGCTTTAGAGCCCTCTGACGGACTCGAACCGTCGACCCCTCCTTACCATGGAGGGGGTCTCAGAAAGGCTTGGAATCGGCTCGGGGTGCAAGCGTTCTGCAAGCATCGCGCTTCCGCGGCGATGTCACAGTGTTCCGCCTAAATGCGCGGCCGCCGCCGAAAACTGGCTCCGATCCTGCATTTCGGCGGAACGAGGCGGAACGCGCGTACATAATCGAGGCGGCTCATAACCCGGAGGTCGCAGGTTCAAATCCTGCCCCCGCTACTGAGAAAGGCCCCGGAAAACGGGGCCTTTCGCGTTCCAGGAACGGGAAACCAAGGTAGAACTGTTGCCGAACTTGCCGCACGCACTTGGGGCCTTGACTGCTTGGCCGCCGAGGCCTTCGGCTACGTTCGGCCCTCGATCTTGTTCACGGTGTGATCGAGACAGGCGGCGATCCGTCGAGGCGTCAGAATCGCATGCCGTGCTCTATTCGAGACGAAGCGCGATCTGATCCTCTTGTTCCTCCTGGATGCTGTAGCGAGTCATACGCCCCTTCTAGGTGAAGATGATCTGGCCGCCGCCCGCCTTCTCGTAGAACTCTCCGACTGAGATGATGTCCTCGACCTGGGGGACGAAGTCCTCCATCGTCAGGTCGAACATGTCGACGGTCGCTTTGCAGGCGTAGAGGCGCACGCCGGAGTCGGCGACGAGCTCGATGAACTCGGGAATCGGCGGGATGTCGATCTTCTCCATCTGCCGCTTCATCATCGTCGTCGCGAGGGCGGAGAAGCCGGGGATCGCGCCGATCCAGGTCGCCATGTGCATGCCCGGGTTGCCGACGGTTCGCGACCTTGATCTTCTCGTAGCGGTCCTTGCGGATCGCGTCGAGCCCGAAGAAGGTGAAGAAGAGGTCGGCTTCGATGCCCTCCATGCGGGCGCCGTTGGCCATGATCAGTCCGGGGTAGATCCCCTCGAGCGAGCCCTTCGAGATCACGATCGAGACCTTCTCGATCGTCTGCGGCTCGGCTGCGTTCGTCTGTGGGTGGTCGAGCAGTTCAGTCATCGCGTGCTCCCTCCTAGATGCAGCCCTTGGGCTTGGGGATGCCGCCGATCTTTGCGGCCAGCTTCGCGGGCCCCTTGGGGAAGAGCTGGTAGAGCTCTTTGATCGGGACGCCCGACTCCTTGCCGAGCGAGCGGATCGAGGGCGCGTTGCCGGTCGCGAGGTAGCGCTCGCGCATGAACCTGACGACGAGCCAGTGGCGGTCGGTTAGCTCGGGGATGCCGTTCTCGCGTGCGATCGCGCGGGCGATCTGCTCGTTCCACTGCTCGGCGTTCGTCATGAAGCCCTCGGCGTCGACGTCGACGGGGGCTTCGGCGATCAGTGTCGTGGTCATCTCCTCCTCCTTAGCTCGCGTGGGCTGCAACCTGTTTCTTGCCTGCGGTCGGCATCGCCGGCCCGATGCCGGGCAGTTCGCGTCCGGGCAGGAGTGCGTGCCAGTAGATCCACTGGAACGCGAGCTTGCCGAGATGGTTCAGCCGCGACTCGCGCAGCAGCGGCAGGCCTACCGTGGTGGGGTAGTGGCCCGGGAGTGGCTCCGTCTCGTAGTTGAAGTCGATCAGCAGCGCCTTGTGGAAGCCGGTCTCGATGAAGCAGTTGGCGTGGCCGTCGTAGCCGGTTTCGAGCTCCTCGTCGGCGAAGAAGCGGGCGACGTTCTCGGCCAGCACCTCGGCCTCGAAGTGGGTGACGGAGCCGGCCTTCGAGGTGGGCAGATCGGTTGCGTCGCCGAGCGCGAACACGTTCGGCTTCGCCGGCGTCTGCAGTGTGTGCTTGTCGGTCGGGACGAAGCCGAGCGCGTCGCCGAGACCGGGCGAGCGCTCGACGTAGGCCGCGCCGCCGTGCAGCGGGACGGTGACGAGCAGGTCGAAGTCGAGCTCGCGGCCGTCGTAGGAGGCGAGCTTGCCACCTACGCCGTCGATCTCGCCCGCGCTGAACTCGGTCACCAGCTCGATCTCTTTCTCGCCGAGCAGATGGGTCAAATGCTCGGAGGCGACCGGCTTGGTGAAGCAGCCGTCGAGCGGCGTCGCGAGCACGACCTCGCTGCGTGCGCGCGCTCCGCGTTCGCGCAGGTACCAGTCGGCGAGGAAGGCAAACTCGATCGGCGCGACCGGGCACTTGATCGGCATGTCGGCGATGTTCACGACCAGCCGGCCGCCGTCGAAGCGCTCCAGCGTCCGCGCGAGCGCCGTCGCCCCCGGGAGGTCGTAGAAGGTGAAGACGCGCTCGTTCCAGCCGGGACCGGTCATGCCTTCGGTCTCCTCCGGCTGCAGACGGACGCCGCTCGCGACGACGAGCACGTCGTACGGCAACACGGTCCCGTCGTCGAGCAGCACCTCGTCGCGCTCGATCCAGACCTCTTCGACCTCGTTCTCGTGGAAGACGATGCCGCTGCGTAGCTGGCGTCGGCGCGGCCGCACGATCTCGTCTTCGTGTGCGAGTCCGAAGGGGACGAACAGCAGGCCGGGCTGGTAGACGTGCCGGTCGTCGCGGTCGACGACGTGGATCTCGGCCTCTCCGGGCTCGAAGCGGCGGCGTAGCCGGTTGGCGGTCATCGTGCCGCCGGTGCCGCCGCCGAGGATCACGATTTGTTTCCTCGTCATGACCGCAGCTTCGCGCGCACCCGCGGCGGGGCCATCGGGGGGAGCGCGGAACCGGGCTGCGGGCAACTACGCGGTTGAGTAGTTGTCCGCAGCGGGGATCAGCGCCGCTGCGGATGTGGCGTATGCGGGCCGGGACGAGGATCGAGGGAGAAGGAGGTCACTAGATGCCGGTGAGGGCGTTCCCGCACGAGGAGACCAGGATGACCGTCTCGCATCCGCTTTCGGCCGACCTGGTCGAGTTGATCGCAGCGCGCTTCGGCGCATTGAGCGAGCCGGTGCGGATCAGGCTGCTCGACCGGCTCCGTGAGGGTGAGGCGAGCGTGCTCGACCTCACGGCGGCGATCGGGACGACGCCGCAAAACGTCTCCAAGCACCTCGCTGTGCTTCGCCGCGCGGGCATCGTTGCGCGCCGCAAACAGGGCAACTTCGCCTACTACGCGATCGTCGACGAGCGCGTCTTCGAACTCTGCGAGATGGTTTGCGGCAGCCTCGAGCGGCAACTCGAATCGCTCGGCCAGGTCGTCGCAGGTGCGCGGAGCGCCTGATCATGCTCGAGCTGTTCCAGACGGAATGGTGTCCCGCTTCACGGCGGATCCGCCAGCGGATGACCGAGCTCGGGCTCGACTACCTCAACCACCAGGTGCCGGTCGAGCGGGAGGAGCGAACGGTCCTGTTCGCCCGGTGCGGCTCCGACACCGTGCCGACGCTGCTGGCCGAGGATGGCGTGGCGCTTGTCGGCGAGAGGGAGATTCTCGCCTATCTCGAGCGCCACTACGGCGAGTCCGAGCAGGCCGAGGCTCATCGAGCCAAGGCGGCCAAAGCGCGCCGCCGCTACCTGGAGGAGGAATGCGGATGCTCGCCACTGGCTACACGCTGACGCGCACGACGCCGCTCCCATTCGGCGAGGCCGTCGAGCACGTCCGAGCCGAGCTCAAGGCGGAGGGGTTCGGGGTGCTGTGCGAGATCGACGTGCAAGCGACGATGCAAGAGAAGCTGGGCGTGGAGGGAGACCCGTACGTGATCCTCGGTGCTTGCAACCCTCCGCTCGCTCACCAGGCGCTGCAGGCAGAGCCCGACCTCGGCGTGCTGCTGCCCTGCAACGTCGTCGTCTACGAGCGGGAGGGTGAGACTCAGATCTCCGCGATCGACCCGGAGCGGATGCTCTCGATCGTCGGCAACGATCAACTCGCCCCGGTCGCCGCCGAGGTGAAGGAGCGCCTGGGCGCTGTCGTCGAGCGCGCCTGCAACGCCTGAGCCTGGGGCCGACGGGCGGGCGAGCAGTGCCCCGCTCACGGGCTCAGAGCACCCGGCCGCTGGGCGGGTCGAGCGGCAGGCGCGCGCGAGTCCAGGCCTTCATGCCGCCGTCGAGGTTCTCGACGCGGTAGCCGGCGTGTCGCAGCCCGCGGGCCGCAAGGCCGCTGCGGTGGCCGCTGCGGCAGACGGTGACGATCGTCTGATCACGGGGAAGCTCGCGCTCGTCGAGAGGGGAGGTGCGCGAGCGGGATGTGCAGCGCCCCGGGGATCCGCCCCGCTTTCCATTCGATCGTCTCGCGCACGTCGAGCACGACCACCTGGCCGCGCTCGAGCAGCGCCGCCGCGCGCGTCGGCTCAATCTGGTTCGGGCGCTTGAAGAGTCGCACTGGCCCCCTCTTAGGGATTGGGCGTCGGCTCACGTGCCGGCACGAGCTCGACGCCGAGCCCCGCCGCTTCCTGGCCGTGGCCGAACCTGACGTCGGGCAGGATCCGGTCGAGCCAGCGCGGCAGCGCCCAGGCGTGGCGGCCGAAGACACGAAGTAGGGTGGGGATCAGGATCAACCGGACGAGCATCGCGTCGAGGAAGACGGCGATGCCGAGGATGACGCCCATCTCCTTGGGTGGGAGTGGTCCGGAGAGGGCGAAGGTGAAGAAGACGGCGACCATGACGGCGGCGGCCGCGAAGATGACGCGGCCGGAGTGGGCGAGCGCGCCGATCGTTGCCTCGCGGGGATCGCCGGAGCGGTCGAAGTGTTCCTTGGCCGAGGAGAGCAGGAAGACGGTGTAGTCCATCGAGATCGCGAAGATCATCGCGAAGAAGAAGACCGGCCCCCAGGCATCGAGGAAGCCCTGGGACTCGAAGCCGAGCAGACCTGCGCCGTGGCCGTCTTGGAAGATCAGCCGCGCGATCCCGAAGGCAGCGCCGGTCGCGAGCAGGTTGGTGAGGACGCCGAGCGCCGCGATCAGGGGCGCCTGCAGCGCGACCAGGAGGAGCAGGAAGCCGAGCGCGAGCACGACCCCGATCACGAGCGGCGTCCTGGCGGCGAGTGCACGCTCGAGGTCGTGGTTCTCGGCGGCGGCGCCGCCGACGAGCGCGCCGGCCGGAAGTGCGGAACGGAGGTGGTCGATCGTGCGCCCGGTCGCCGAGGTCGAAGGATCCGTCGCCGGAACTGCCTCGATCAGCGCGAGCCGGTTCGCGCCGGGCTGGGCGGGTGAGACGCGGGCGATGCCGGGATCGCGGCGGGCGACGGCCGACACGGCGGCCGCGTCGCGCTGTGGAGCGACGATCTGGAGCGCGCCGGGGGCGCCCGCGCCGAAGGCCTGCTGTACCTGGGTGTAGCCGACCCTGGAGCCGTCATGGCTGGGGACGACCTTGATCGAGGGCATTCCGGTTTTGAGCCCGATGATCGGGAGCGCGAGCAGGACCAGGATCAGGGTTGCGGCGGGCCCGTAGAGGTGGGGGTGGCGCCAGAGCCGCTCGCCCCAGCGGGCGAAGCGTGCGGAGCGGTGCTCGCCCGAGTGCACCCATCTGAGCGGGAGCGCGTCCACCTTCGGGCCGAGTTTCGCCAGCACCGCCGGCAGCAGGGTCAGGGTGGCGGCGAGCACGAAGAGGACGCTGAGCATGATCCCGAGCGCCATCGAGCGGAAGGCGGGGCTGGGGACGAGCATCACCGCCGAGAGCGAGATCAGTACGGTCAGGCCGGAGAAGAGGACGGCCTTGCCGGCGGTGTCCATCGTCACCGCGACGGCGTCGCGTGCAGAGAGTTTGGAGCCGAAGAAGGCGCCGCGGAAGCGGTGGACGATGAAGAGTGCGTAGTCGATCCCGAGCGCGAGCGCGAACATGAGCGCGAAGTTCATCGCCCAGATCGAGATCTCGAAGCCGTGCGTGAGCAGCGCGAGCAGGCCGGCGGAGGCGACGAGGCCGAGGATCGTCAGTAGCAGCGGCAGCCCGGCCGCGACGAGCGAGCCGAAGGCGAGCACGAGGATCGCCATCGTCACCGGCCAGGAGAAGAGCTCCGACTTCAGCATCGCGTTGCGGTTGGCGGTGTTGAAGTCGCTCCACATCCCGGAGGCGCCGGTGAGCGAGACGGCGACCGCGGAGGTGCCGGCGTCTTTGAGCTTCGACTTGAGCGTGTCGGCGGCGGCGACCATCGCGGTCGGATCCCCGTTGGCGCCCGCCATCACGACCGCGGTGTGTCCGTCGGCAGAAATACTCGAGCCCGCGTGCGGTGGCACGATCGAGCGGACGTGGGAGTTCGCGCGCAGAACCCGCTCGACGCGAGCGACCGTCGGCGGAAGCCAGCGTCGCTCGCGGTGAGCTGCTGCGAGTGGACGACGACCATCAGCGCCGAACTGGAGAGGCCGCCGAAATTCCGCTGGATGAGCGCGCGTGCCTGGACAGACTCGGAGCCGTTCGCCTGCCAGCCGGCCCCTGAGAGGGCGGTCTCGACCTTCGGCGCGAAGAGGCCGAGCGCGACGGCGAGGATCGCCCAGGCGATCGCCACGGCGCGGACGTGATCGGCGGCCCAGCGGCCCAGCCTGCCGATCGGGCCGACCGCCTCCGGGTGCTCGGGCGCGGGTGCGGAGACGCGGATCGGCGTGTCGACGACCGTCACCGGCTCGCACCGCTGACGAGCTCGTTCAGGCTGCGCAGCTGCTGCTGGACGGAGCCGCAGACGTCTTCGCAGAGCGTGAGCACGCCCTCGTCGACGATGCGGTAGTAGACGTGGTTGCCGTCCTTGCGTCGGCCGAGGATGCCGGCGTCGGCCAAGACAGCCAGGTGCTTGGAGACGTTCTGCTGTGAGGCGCCGACCGCGTCGGAGAGCTCGCCGACGGTGGCCTCGCCGTCGCGGAGCCGGTCGAGCAGTTTGATCCGCATCGGCTCGGCGATCGCGCGGAAGCGGCGGGCGATCAGCTCGACCAGGTCATCGGGGAGCGGATGGGGAAGCGTCATCTCTCATCTCCTTGCGGAATAAACGAAATAGTTGTAGAGTTGTATAGCACGAGAGGCACACCACGGCAAGGAGGCCGAGATGTCCCGCAACATGAACACCATCGATCGCGTGCTCCGCGCTTCGTGGTCGCGCCGGCCGCGATCATCCTCGCCTTCGTCGTCGGCGCCGGCTCGATCGGCGGGATCCTGCTGTTCGCCTTGGCGGCGGTCATGCTCGCCACGAGCGCGGTCGGCTTCTGCCCCTGTACACGCTGCTCCACCTGAACACGCGCGGTCGCACACCGCTGCCGCACTGAACAAGGAGAGACCAGAACAGCATGGACGTGACAAGCGAGAGCTTCGAGCGCGAGGTGATCGAGCGCTCCCACGAGCTGCCGGTCGTGGTCGACTTCTGGGCCGCCTGGTGCGGCCCCTGCCGAATGCTCGGTCCCGTGCTCGAGCGGGAGGCAGAGCGCGCGCCGGGCGAGTTCGTGCTCGCCAAGCTCGACGTCGACGCCAACCAGGAGCTGGCGCTCCGCTACGAGATCCAGGGCATCCCGGCGGTGAAGGCGTTCCGCAACGGCGAGGTCGTGGCCGAGTTCGTCGGCGCCCGGCCGCCCGCGGCGGTCGCGCAGTTCCTCGACCAGCTGACCGGGCCAACCGCGAGCGAGCGCCTGATCGCCGAGCTGAACGGATCCGGCGAGCTGCCCGTGGTGCGGCAGGCGCTCGAGCACGGCGACCACGAGCGCGCCTTCGAGTTGCTGCTCGAGGCCATCGCCGCTGCCGAGGGCGACGAGCGCGAGCGGCTGATCACCTTGACCGTCGGCCTCTTCGGCGAGCTCGGCCACGAGCACCCGCTGACGATGCGCTACCGGCGGCGGCTCGCCGCCAGCCTGTACTGATGGCCATGACCACCGAGAAGGAACCGACCGTGCGCGCCAAGGAGTTCCACTTCCCGGTCAAGGTCGAGTGGCTCGGGGAGCGGCGCGTCGCAGCTCGGGTGGAGGGCAAGCCGGCGATCGAGATCACCGCGCCGCCTGTGTTCCGGGGCAACGACCCCACGACCTGGAGCCCCGAGGACTTCTTCGTCGCCGCCGCGGCCTCGTGTCTGGCCGTCACCTTCACCGGCCTCGCCGCCCGCGCCGGACTCGCCTACACCAGCCTGACCATCGAGGGCGACGGCGTCGCCGGCAAACGCGCCGACGGCCGCTTCGGCTTCACGCGCCTGTCGCTGCGCCTCGCGGTCGAGACCGACCCGGCCGACGCGCCACAGGCGCGCCGGCTGGCAGAGCAGGCCGAGCAGACCTGCCTCGTCTCCGCCTCGCTCGACCTGCCGATCGAGACCGTGATCGAGGCCAACTAGCCGCCGGTGCCGTGAGCCCGCACGCCCGATCGGCGGCCTCGCCGAACTCGACGCGCTCGCACGAAACGGCGGCCTGCGCCCGCCCGTGAGTGCAGAATCGGCAGCGGCGCCACCGTGACACAGCCGACACCTCTCGACACGAAGTTCGCGGCCTCGGTAGATGAGCGGGAGGCGGCGTTCGCTCGCGCGCACCCACGCTACGCCGACACCGCGATCCTCGACGAGCTCCGCCGCAGCGACTTCGCCCGCCTCGACGCGGGCGGCCACGTCTACCTCGACTACACCGGCGCCGGCCTCTACGCCGACTCGCAGCTGAGCGAGCACCTCGAGCTGCTGCGGGCGGGCGTGTTCGGCAATCCGCACTCGGTCAATCCGACCTCGGTCGCGATGACCGAGCTGGTCGAGCGGGCGCGCGCGGCGGTGCTCGAGTTCTTCCGTGCCTCGCCCGAGGAGTACGTCGCGATCTTCACCCCGAACGCGACCGGCGCGCTCCGCCTGGTCGGTGAGGCCTACCCGTTCCGGCCCGGCGACCGCTTCCTGCTCAGCTTCGACAACCACAACTCGGTCAACGGCATCCGCGAGTTCGCCCGCGCCCGCGGCGCCGAGACGACCTACGTCCCGAGCGAGCCGCCCGAGCTCCGCGTCGACGAGCAACTGCTGCCCCGCTACCTGACCGAGGTCTCGGGCGAGCACCACAACCTGTTCGCCTACCCCGCCCAGTCGAACTTCTCCGGCGTCCAGCACCCACTCGACTGGATCGAGCGAGCGCACGCCCAGGGCTGGGACGTGCTGCTCGACGCCGCCGCCTACGTCCCGACCAACCGGCTCGACCTCTCCCGGTGGCACCCCGACTTCGTCGCGCTCTCCTTCTACAAGATGTTCGGCTGGCCGACCGGCGTCGGCGCCTTGCTCGCCCGCCGCGAGGCGCTCGCCAAGCTCGAACGGCCCTGGTTCTCGGGCGGCACGATCGTCGCCGCCTTCGTCCAGCGCGAGTGGTACCAATCCGCCCCCGGCGCGGCCCACTTCGAGGACGGCACCGTCAACTTCCTCAACCTGCCCGCCGTCGAGATCGGCCTGCGCCTGCTCGAGCGGATCGGCATCGAGACGATCCACGCTCGCGTCGAGGCGCTCGGCAGCCGGCTGCTCGACGCGCTCGGCTCGCTCCGCCACTCGGACGGCGCCCCGGCGGCCACCATCTACGGGCCGCGCGGCTTCGAGCGCCGCGGCGCCACGATCGCCTTCAACTTCCTCCACCCCGACGGGCGAGTCGTCGACGAGCGCTACGTCGACCGCGTCGCGCGCCAGCGCAACATCTCGCTGCGCACCGGCTGCTTCTGCAACCCCGGCGCCGGCGAGGTTGCGTTCACCATCTCGGGCGAGACCCTGGTTGGCGGCGAGTTCGGCGACGGGATGGCACTCGACGACTACCTGCACGCGATCGGCCTTCCCTCTGGTGGCGCCATCCGCGCCTCGCTCGGGCTTGCCTCGAACTTTGCGGACGTTGACAGCTTCAGCCTGTTCGCACGCGAGTTCGTCGACCTCGCCGAGGTTCCGAACGACCTGCCGCTGCGCGTCGGTTGCTGAATGCGCGACACGCGAGGACATGGGCCTGAGAGGGGAAACACACCACGCCGACTCGGTGCTGCAAGCGTTCTGCAAGCAGCGAGCTTCCGCAGCGATGTCACTGTGTTCCGCCTAAATGCATCGGCCGTGGGCCAATCTGGCTCGGAGCGTGCACTTCGGCGGAATACGGCGGAACGGGTGTGCACAATCGAGGCGGCTCATAACCCGGAGGTCGCAGGTTCAAATCCTGCCCCCGCTACTGGAAAGGCGCCTGAAACGGCGCTTTTGCGTTTCCGAGGCGGGTTTGGGGCGCGCCGTCGATGCAGCGCACTTGACGTCTTGCCTGCCCATCGGTCTAAACCTCGGGTCCGGTGAGTGCAGGTCGCGTCTATCCATCGTCCTCGGCAGCATTGGCGTCCTGTTCGGGCTAGCCGTGATGGCAGGCGGAGGCTTCTCTGTGATCGGCTCATCCTGACGAACGCCAGGATGGGCTACCTGACGACGCCGAGCGAGCGGTTCGCGACCCCGACCTATCCGCTGGAACGCGCACGCGGCTCTGAAGGTCGACACCGACGGAGAGGGCCGGGTCCTGAACGAGAGCTGGTTCGGAAAGGTTCGGATCCGCGGCGAGAGCCCCGCCGGGAAGACGCTCTTCATAGGCATCGGGCCGCAGGCGGAGGTCGCCAGGTACCTCGGGTTCGTGGCCCACGCGAATGTCCAGGACCTCGACTTCTTCATCCCTTCCATGTCACATATCTGCCGGTCACTGGAGGCGCACCGCAAGGGCCGCCGACCGAGCAGTCCTTCTGGGCGGCCTCGGCCTCCGGAGTCGGAACGCAGACCCTGACCTGGAAGGTGCGCGACGGCGACGGGCCGGTTGACCCGACGAACGCCGACGGCTCGCGTGGCGTCGCTGCGGACGTCGACCTCGGCGCCAAGCTGTCGTTCCTGCTCTGGGTTGCGATCGGATTCGGCGGCTCATCGGCGGCGGGCTCGTCGTTGGGGAAGCACCGCGTTGGTCGTCCTTGCGGCGCGGAAGCCCCGTCCACCGCCTGCGCCGCCGGGCGCCTGCTACCGCGGGACAGCGGCAGCAGGAAGTACGCCGGTACCCAGCCTCCCGGCCGACCGACCGAAGAGCCCCCGCCCGACTGATGCGCCCCTTGGCCGGAAGCCGGTCGAGATTCGTCGGCACCGGGCCGGCGACCGAGGCGTAACGTTGATCGTAGACCGAGGGGCATGGAGGTAGGAGTGGCAGGCTCCATCCACCGAGGAGAACCTCGCCGCGCGCGCGGGCCGTTGGAGCGCGAGGCACTGGAAGACAGCTGTCTTTGGCTGGTTGGCGTTCGTCCTCGTGGCGTTCTACCTGGGAATGGTGGTGGGAACAAACTCGCTGTCGGTGAACGAACCGGGGCCGGGTG
>CAVTNM010000009.1:0-740182 GCA_963736055.1 uncultured Actinomycetes bacterium
CGCCAGCTGGAGCGCTGCGCGGTAGTAGTCGGCCTGGAGCCGGAAACCGACGCTGTCCGCTCGCTCCGGCGAGTCGCTGTCGGCGTAGAAGCCGAGCTTCGGAGCCGGCACCCGTGTCTGGACGCCGAACTCCGTGTAGTAGATCGGCAGCGTCGCCCCCCGCTGGTCGGTGCCTCCGAACGCCTCGTTCAGAAGAGCGACGAGCTTCGGGTAGTCCGCGATCGTGATCGAGGTGTTCTTCGGGTGGCTGTTCGTCGGCGAGTACCGGGAGGCCTCCATGTAGGGGTGCAGCGCGAAGGCGTCCATGAGCGGCTTCTGCCGCCCGCTCGCCCGGTAGGCGGCGCCGAGGTCGCGGATGAACGACGTCGGCGAATGAGTCGGGCGGCTCCCGTGCGGCCGGTCGGCGCCGCGGGGGAAGAAGGCTGCCGCCGATCACGAGGACGTTTGGGTCGACCTCCTTGATCGCGTCGTAGCTGCGCGCGAGCAGGTCGGCGTACCCCGAGGCGGCGAGGTCGAGCCCGGTGGCCCCGAACTGCGGCTTCCAGAAGGTGTCGAGGTTGGGCTCGTTGCCGACCACCACGTGCCGCACGTACGGCAGAGCCTTGACCGTGGCGGCCGCGAAGGCGGCGAAGTCGGCACGCTCGGCCGGGGTGCGGGGCGTCTCGCGGGCGAAGCCGTGCCACACCAGGACGAAGAGCTTCAGGTGCGCACGGCGCGCGGCGGCCGAGACGTGGCGCAGCACTCTGACGAGGTGCGCCGGGGGCCGCGCCGGCCCCGGGTCCACGTCGCCGAGACCATGACCGCGTTGAAGCCCGCGTCACGTGAGATGTCGGCGTAGGCACGCGTGACGGCAGGATTCTGCTGGGCGAGCGCATCGTCGAACACGCCGACGAGCATCCTCCGCCGCCGCGGGCTCTCGGGGCTCGGAGGCGCCGGGATCCGGACTGCGCGCGTGTCGACCGGCGCCGTGGCGCCGGCGGCGATCGTCGGCGTCGAGCTCGTCCGCGCCGGCTGGCGTGGAACCTCGCGAGGTCGTCGTCGAGGAGGCCGTCGAGGCGGGTGTCGCCGGTGCGGTGGACGCGTCCGATGTCGCCGGCGCCGCCGACGTCCCTCCGCCGTGGGAGGAGAGGACGAGGGCGACGGCGAGCCCCGCCGCTGCTGCAACGGCGATGCCCGCCGCAAGCAGGGCCTTCTTCACGAACTCGGAGGCTACCCTTGCCCAGCAATGCCAAAACGGCTCCAAGAGCAGCTGAAAGCGCTCCCGGCGAAGCCCGGCGTCTACCTCTTCCGCGACGAGCGTGGCGAGATTCTGTACATCGGGAAGGCGAAGTCGCTGCGCTCGCGCGTGCGCAGCTACTTCCAGGCGGGCACCGACTCACGCGCGACGATCGCGCAGCTCCCGGAGCGTGTTGCCGATCTCGAGGTGATCGTCACCGACACGGAGGTCGAGGCCCTTCACCTCGAGCAGAACCTCGTCAAGCGGCACCGGCCGCCGTTCAACGTGCGGCTGCGCGACGACAAGTCGTTCCCGTACATCGCCGTCACCGTGGAGGACGACTACCCGCGAGTCATGTTCACGCGCGAGCGGCACCGGCGCGGCGTCGTCTACTTCGGGCCGTACGCGAACGCGAAGAAGGTGCGCGAGACGCTCGACGTGCTCAACCGCGTCTTCCCGTACCGGCCCTGCGAGGGGCCGCAGCCGGGCAGGCACTCGGGGATCCCGTGCCTCGACTACCACATCGAACGGTGCCTGGCCCCCTGTGTGGGCTACATCTCGAAGGAGGACTACCGCGAGATCATCGACCGCGTGATCCAGTTCCTCTCGGGCGACACGAAGCCGATCCAGCGCGAGCTCGAGCGGAAGATGAAAGAGGCTGCCGACGGTGAGCGCTTCGAGGAGGCGGCTCGCTACCGGAATCGTCTCTTCTCCGTGCGCCACCTCGTCGAGCGGCAGGCGGCCGACAACCGCTCGGTGGGGACCGTGGACGTGATCGGGATCGCGAGCGACGGCGACCGCGCCGCGGTCCAGGTCTTCCCGCTGCGCGACGGGCGGCTGATCGACCGCTACGCGTTTCACCTCGAGAACGTCGCCGGGCAGGACACCGCCGCCCTGCTCGAGGCTTTCGCGATCGAGTACTACGGCTCGGCGCCCAGTGTCCCGCCCCAGATCGTCGTGCCGGCGGACTCGGGCGACACCTCGGCGCTGGCGGAGTTCCTCTCGGAGCGGCGCGGCTCGCGGGTCGAGGTTCGCGCGCCCGCGCGCGGCGAGAAACGCCGGCTGCAGGAGCTCGCGATGCAGAACGCGCGCCTGGCACTCGACTCCGAGGCCGAGCAGGTCGAGCGCAAGCGGCTGCGCCGGGTCGAGGCGCTGGAGGAGCTGCGCGAGGCGTTGAACCTCGAGAGCCTGCCGCTGCGGATCGAGTGCTACGACATCTCGAACATCCAGGGCGAGTCGGTGGTGGGCTCGATGGCCGTCTTCCAGGACGCGATGCCCAAGAAGGCGCACTACCGCAAGTTCGGCGTGCGCAGCCTCGACGGCCAGGACGACTACGCGGCGCTCGCCGAGGTGATCGCGCGCCGCTTTGCGCGGCTGCAGAACGGAGTCACCGCCGACGAGTACGACGAGTCGTTCGCCGCGACGCCCAACCTCGTCGTGATCGACGGCGGCAAGGGCCAGCTCGCCGCGGCGCTCCAGGCGATGCAGGCCTACGACCTGCCCCGCGTCGCAGTCATCTCGCTCGCCAAGCGAGTCGAGGAGGTCTTCGTGCCGGGCCGGCCGGAGCCGATCGAGCTCGATCGGAGTTCTCCGGGGCTGCAGCTGCTGCAGCGCGTGCGGGACGAGGCGCACCGGTTTGCGATTGGGTTCCACCGCCAGCGGAGGGACGCGAAGGCCCGCGAGTCGATCTTCGACACGCTTCCGGGGATCGGCCCTGCACGCCGGCGCGCCCTTCTGCAGCACTTCGGCTCCGCGGAGCGCTTTCTAGCCGCCTCGCAAGAGGAGCTCGAGGGCGTTCCCGGCATACCGGCACGGACGGCGCGGGCGATCTACGCACAGCTGCACAAGGCCGGGCGAGCGTAGTAGCGTCGGTCTCGACCCTCTCGGAAAGGAGCCTGTATGGGCGTAGCAGTCGTGTCGATGATGGAGTTCGCCGGTGACCCGGAGGAGCTCAGGGAGCAGTTGGGCAACATCGACGAGGTCGCGAGCCGCAAGGCCGGCGAGTATGGCGGCGTCTCGTCGACGGTCGTCCGCACCGACGACGGCATCATGATCATCAACATGTGGTCCGACGAGGAGGGCCGCCACCGGATGGCCGAGGATCCGGAGATCCAGAAGGCGATCCAGGACGCGGGGCTGCCGGCTCCGGCCGCCAAGGGCTACGAGGTTCTCCAGCACCGCACTCCCTCCTAGCGAGTAGGAGCGTCCGCGGCGGGAAGAAGCCCCCGATGGCCTCGACCGTCGGTCCCGCCGCGGCGCTCGCGCTCATCCGCCGGCGCGGCGCTGATCCTGCTCGTCACCTGCCGGCGGCGGACGAGCGCCGCCGATGGACGTAGCCTCAGGCGCTCCCGTCCGACCCGCCGTTATCGGACATGAACGGGTAGCGGTAGTCCTGGGGCGAGACGAAGGTCTCCTTGATCGTCCGAGGGCTGACCCAGCGGATCAGGTTCCACATCGAGCCGGCCTTGTCGTTCGTGCCCGACGCGCGGGCGCCCCCGAACGGCTGTTGGCCGACCACGGCGCCGGTCGGCTTGTCGTTGACGTAGAAGTTGCCGGCGGTGTAGCGCAGCGCCTCCTGCGCCTCGTCGATCGGCGCTCGCTCCTGGGAGAAGATCGCGCCGGTGAGGCCGTACTGCGCGGTGTCGTCGACGAGCTCGAGCGTCTGCTCCCACTCGTCCTCCGGATAGACGTAGGTCGTCACGATCGGGCCGAAGAACTCCTCGCTCATCAGCCGGTCGCGCGGGTCCTTGGTTTCGATCACGGTGGGCTCGACGAAGTAGCCCTCGCTGTCGTCGGTGCCGCCCCCGGCGATCACCTCGGCGTCGTTCTGCCGCGCGTGCTCGATCGCCTCACGTTGCCGCGCGAACGACTTGTCGTCGATCACGGCGCCCATGAAGTTCCCGAAGTCGCTGACGTCGCCCATCTTGATCGTGCCGACCTCTTCGACCAGGCGCTCCCGCAGCTCCGGCCAGAGATTTGCGGGCGCGTACACGCGCGAGGCCGCGGAGCACTTCTGGCCCTGGTACTCGAACGAGCCACGCAGGATCGCGGTGGCGACCGCCTCCACGTCGGCGCTCGGGTGCGCGACGATGAAGTCCTTGCCGCCCGTCTCGCCGACGATCCGCGGGTAGTTGCGGTAGCGGTCGATGTTCCGCCCGACGGTCTTCCAGATCGAGTGGAAGACCCCGGTCGAGCCCGTGAAGTGGACGCCCGCGAGGTGCTCGCTCGCGAGGGCGGGATCGGCGATCTCGGCGCCGCTCCCGTAGATGAGATTGATCACGCCGGGCGGGAGTCCGGCCTCCTCGAACAGCCGCATCGTCCAGTACGACGAGTACGCGGCCGTCGAGGCCGGCTTCCAGAGGACGACGTCGCCCATCAGCGCGGGGCTCGACGAGAGGTTCGCGCCGATCGCGGTGAAGTTGAACGGCGTGACCGCGAAGACGAAGCCCTCGAGCGGCCGGTACTCCATCCGGTTCCAGACCCCGGGCGAGGAGACCGGCTGCTCCTCGTAGATCCGCAGCATGAACTCGACGTTGAAGCGCCAGAAGTCGATCACCTCGCAGGCCGCGTCGATCTCGGCCTGGTACGCGGTCTTCGACTGGTTGAGCATCGTCGCGGCGACGAGGGTCGAGCGCCAGGGGCCGGCGAGCAGCTCGGCTGCCCGGAGGAAGACCGACGCGCGCTCCTCCCAGGGCACCCGGTGCCAGTCCTCCCAGGCCTCGGCGGCGGCCGCGATCGCGCGCTCGACCTCGGCGGGGCCGCCCTTGTGCACGGTCGCCAGGACGTGGTCCTTGTCGTGCGGCATCACCGCCTCGAAGGTGTTGCCGGTCTCGACCTCCTCGCCGCCGATGATGCAGGGGATCTCCAGGCGGTCGCTCCTCAGCTCCTCGAGGCGGGCCTGGAGCTCGTCGCGCTCGGGGCTTCCCGGCGCGTACTCGCGGACCGGCTCGTTGCGGGCGGGCGGCGGCCGAAAGATCCCCGGGCGGCTCATGGGCGGGATTCTAGGCGAGCCGGCCCGTGCCGGATATGCGATCCGAGCGCTACATTCGCCGGGTGGCGGTCGAGCGGGTGGCGTACGACGCAGGCGAGTGGGGGGTCGGCGAGCTCGTGTTCGCCGACGGCCTGCTGGCCTGGCACGAGCTGCCCCGCCCGGCCGCGACGGAGGCGGCCGACGACCACCCGCTCGGGAGACGGCTCCGCGCGTTCCTGGAAGGCGAGCAGGATTCGTTCTCCGACGTCGAGCTCGAGCTCGACTGGTGCACGCCCTTCCAGCGGGCAGCCGTCGAGGCGATCAGGTCGATTCCCTACGGCGAGACCGCGACCTACGGCGAGGTTGCGGCGCTGGCCGGCCACCCGAACGCGCAGCGCGCGGCGGGCTCGGTGTGCGCGTCCAACCGTTTCCCGCTCGTCGTTCCCTGTCACCGCGTCGTCGCGGCCGGCGGGCTGGGGTCGTACGGCTCCCTCGGCGTCGGGTACAAGCGCCGTCTCCTGGAGCTCGAGCGTGTCGTTCTCTGACGACGTGCGCGGCGAGCTCGCGGCCATCGCGCCGACGCGCGACTGCGACCGCCTCGCCGAGCTCTCGGCGCTCGTTCACTTCGCGGGGCGTCTCCACCTGCTCGGCCGGGGCGAGGTGAGCCTCCATCTCGACCTGGCGAGCGCCGGCGTCGTCAGGCGGGCCTTCGCGCTCCTGCGCGCCTTCGGCGTCAGCTCGGAGATCCGCACATATCGCCGGCACGCGTTCGGCCGGGAGACCCGGTACCAGCTCCACGTCGAGGGAGGGCCGCACGCCCTCGAGCTGCTCGAGCAATGCGGCGTGATCGACGGACGCCACGTGCCGCGCGAGCGAACGCCCAAGCGCGTCCTCGCGCGGTCCTGCTGCCGCGGCGCGTTCCTGCGCGGGGCCCTTCTGGCCGCCGGGTCGGTCAGCGCACCGCCTTCGCCTCACCTCGAGGTTCGCAGCGAGAGCCGGGCGGGTGCCGAGGCGATCGCCGCCGCGGCCGCGGCCGAGGGTGCGGAGCTGCGGGTGGTCGAGCGCGGCGAGCACGCTCTCGCCTACGCGAAAGGGATCGACCGCATCGCCGGTGTGCTCGCGACCGCAGGCGCCAACGACGCGGCCCTGGCCCTGCAGGAGCGCGTCGTGCTCGGAGCGACGAAGGCCCGGGCCAACCGACTGGCGAACGCCGACCACGCCAACCTCGTGCGGGCGGGTCGCGCTGCGCACGTGCAGCTCGAGGCCGTGCGGAGGCTCGATAGCGCCAAGCGCCTCGAGGAGCTCTCCCCGCAGCTACGGGAAATCGCGGAGCTGCGGCTCAAGCATCCGTCGCTGTCGTTGCGCGAGCTCGGGGCGAAGTGCGATCCGGCGGTGAGCAAGGCCGGCGCCCATCGCCGCATCCGGGCCCTGGTCAAGCTGGCCCAGAGGTGACTGCGCATCGCGTCCGGGCGCCCGGCCGCGGGCCGATGAATCCGGCGTCAATTTTCCGACTTTCAATCATGTAGTTTTTCCCACCCGGCGTGAGTAATACTCTTGGCCGGTGGGTTCGCGCTCGTCCGGCGATGGATTCAGACCCCGTCCGTCGCCAAGGTCCGGAGCGCGACAATGCGGAGGGGGAGGTCGTCCTCGGAGCTTCCCCTCCGGCCCGCCTCCTCCATGCACGGCCGGTCCGCTGGGCGAGCCCTAGCCGGACAGCCCGATCTCGGCCGGCAGCACGTTGGGCTTGCTCTCGCCCTCGAGCTCCTCGTCGACTCTCCGGTCGAAATAGACGTAGGCGGTGGTCACCGCGACGAGCGGCATCGCCAGCACGTAGACGACGCCGGCGACGACGTTGACGAGCCAGAAGGGGGCGTCCGTCGTCACGATGAGCAGCGTGCCGAGCAGGGGGCCGGCCACGAGCGCCAGGAGCCCTCCGACCACGATCAACGTCGCCACCTTCAGCCACTTCCCGCGCACGAGGCGGGCGCTCCGTCGCAGGCCCTCGATCGCCGAGAGATCCTCGAGCTCGATCGCGGGAGCGATCAGGGCCCACCGGGCGGCGAGCCACACCGCAACCGGGATCAGGTAGAGCGAAGTCGCGAGCAGCGACACGACCACGACCACGATGAGGAGAGCCCCGAGGAGGGGCCGGATGCTGTCGCTTGCTCGCCTGTAGGCGGCCAGAGGGCTGATTGCCCGGCCCTGGTCGATCTCGACGAGCGCCTGAGCGGTCGCCGCCTGGACGAAGCCGAGCCCGAGCAGCGTCAGGGCGGTGCCGCAGGCAAGCGCGAGGAAGGCGACGATCCCGCCGCTCCCGGCACCCGTCTCGACGCCGAGCACGCTCGTCCCGTGCAGGATGAGCGCCTGCAGCAGGGTCACGAGCAGCGAGATCGGGATGAAGAGCACCCCGATGCCGATGACTAAGGGCAGCTTCGCCAGGTACATGCGCGCCGAGGCTGCGAGCGTCTGGCCCCAGGCCCGTCGTCGCGGCAGATGCAGCGGCGCCGTGGGCCGCCACGAGGTTCGGGACAGGACGTAGATCAGCAGCAGGGCGAGCGCGCCCAGGACGAGCGTGAACTCGAGCGGCCGGTTGACCAGGCGGATCAGGGCCCTCGAGCCGCTGCCGATCGCGCGACAGAAGAAGTCAGTCGCCGACGTCCCGAACGCGCTTCCGGTGGGCACCGTGAAGCTCTGGTCCCGCCATCCCTGCGACCACTCGATCGGCTCGGTCCACTGGCTCTTCAGGTTCGGTCCGGTCGGGCCGTTGAAGAAGGCCGGCTGGAGCTCGCCCCAACGGCCCTGGAACCCGATCCACGGGAACTCGGCGAGCGCGCGGCCGGGATCGCCGGGGATCGTGGCCACCGCCGGGCGCAGGTCGATGTGCGGCCCGGTGGTGTTATCGCAGCCGACGCCTTGCTCCGCAGACCTGCCGAGGAAGAGCCCCTCGTCGAAGAAGTTCGCGTGGGAGCCGGCCGCCGGATAGACGACCGGGTGCGTGCCGTCTACGAGCTTGAGCTTGTCGTCTCCCCAGTCGGCCTTCTCGGCGCCTTCGTGCTGGCTGTAGCCGATCGCCGACGGTTGCTTCGAGAGCGCCTGGTGCGCGTCGTTGGCGTCGAAGTCGAGCTGGATCATCTCCCAGTCGCCCTCGTGCAGGTTGTTCCAGTCGTTGTAGGCGTAGAAGAGCCAGTACTGAAGCGCGAGCTTCCCGGGGTGTGCCGGGTCGCCGACGACGTGCGAGTAGACGGTCGGCTCGTGCCCCTTCGTGATGCGCCGCGCCCATTTTTCGTAGGTGCAGCCCGGCTCGAGCGCATTGCCCGGAAAGTCGAGGTGGTACTCGTAGAGGCCCTTGGAGAGATCCTTCGCGGTCGGACCGATCTTGACGAGGTCGGACGGATTCCACGGGCCTCGCAGCGCGACGGTCGGCGCCCCGAAGAGCGCGTTCACGTCCATCGGCCGGTAGGGCTCGCCCGGGCCGCATTCCTCCTTCTGCTCGACGAGCCGCACGACCGGGGCGTAGCGCTCCGCGAGCGCGTTCTCGTCGGCGACCGTCGCGCCCGCTGCCGGACAGCAGGCGAGCAGCCCGAGCACGAGCAGCGCGAAGAGAGCACGCCGGGCAAACGCCGATCCCGCGGGCCTGCGTGTCCTGGGCACGAAGGCCATCGTGTCACCCGGACGGGACACCACTCCGAGGCCGTTAGACTCGATGCCGAAACCGACGGGGAGGCGTGGTGGCTATTCGGGTTGGGATCAACGGCTTCGGGCGGATCGGGCGCAACTTCTTCCGGGCGCACCTGCAGCGAGGCGGAGACTTCGAGGTGGTCGCCGCCAACGATCTCGGTGACGCCGCCACGATGGCGCACCTGCTCAAGTACGACTCCGTGCTCGGGCCGCTGGGCAAGGACGTCAGCCCGGGCGACGGGTCGATCACGATCGACGGCCGCGAGATCAAGTTCCTGGCCGAGCGCGATCCGGCGAGCCTGCCCTGGGGCGACCTCGGAGTGGACGTCGTCATCGAGTCGACGGGCCTGTTCACCAAGCGCGAGGGCGCCGAGAAGCACCTGGAGGCAGGCGCCAGGAAGGTGGTCATCTCCGCCCCGGCCACCGACCCCGACGTGACGATCGTGCTCGGGGTCAACGAGGACGTCTACGAGCCCGAGTCGCATCACCTGATCTCGAACGCGTCCTGCACCACGAACTGCGTGGCCCCGCTCGCGAAGATCCTCCACGACGAGTTCACGATCGAGCAGGGCTTCATGACCACGATCCACGCGTACACGAACGACCAGCAGATCCTCGACCTGCCGCACGAGGACCTGCGGCGGGCCCGGGCGGCGGCGATCAACCTGATTCCGACCTCGACAGGCGCCGCCAAGGCGATCGGCCTGGTCATGCCCGACCTCAAGGGGAAGGTGGACGGCATTTCGATTCGGGCTCCCGTCCCGACCGGGTCGATCACCGACCTCGTCTGCCGCTTGAGCCGCGAGACCAGCGTCGAGGAGGTCAACGAGGCCTACAGCTCGCAGGCGGACAAGGGCCGGCTCGAGGGGATCATGAGCTACTCGGACGAGCCGCTCGTCTCGACGGACATCCAGCACTCGTCCTACTCATGCATCGTCGACAGCAAGCTGACGATGGCGAACGGCACGATGGTCAAGGTGTTTGGCTGGTACGACAACGAGTGGGGCTACTCGTGCCGCCTCGTGGACCTCGTCGCGAAGGTCGGGGCGACGTTGCCCGCGGCTGTCTCCGCCTGAGCTTGCACCTGCCGCGCTCCATCCGTCAGGCCGACGTGGCGGGCAAACACGTGCTCGTGCGCACCGACCTCAACGTCCCCCTCGAGAGCGGCCGCGTCGCCGACGACACCCGCATCCGGAAGGCGCTTCCGACCCTTGAGTACCTGCTGGAGCGGGATGCCGCCGAGGTGGCTGTCTGCTCCCACCTCGGCCGCCCGAAGGGGCCCGACCCCGCGCTCTCGATGACGCCCGTGGCCAGGAGGCTCCGCGAGCTGCTGCCGGACGAGCGGATCGACGTGCTCGAGAACACACGCTTCGATCCGGGGGAGACGGCGAACGACCCGGAGCTCGCCCGCCGGCTTGCGGACGGACACGACCTGTTCGTCGAGGACGCCTTCGGCTCGGTGCACCGCGCCCACGCGTCCACGGTCGGGGTCGCGAAGCTGCTGCCGGCGTACGCCGGCCTGCTGCTCGAGCGTGAGCTCGAGGAGCTCGGCAAGCTGCTCGGCGAGGTCGAGCATCCGTTCGTGCTCATCTCGGGCGGCGCCAAGGTCGAGGACAAGCTTGGCGTGCTGAAGAATCTCGGCGGCCGCGCGGACACTGTGCTCGTCGGCGGCAAGATGGCCGAACAGCTCCGAGAGGAGAACCCGCTCGGCTTCCGTGTCGAGCTGCCCGCGGACGTGGTCGCGGCGTCGGCGTTCGCGGAGGACGCTGAGACCGGGGTCGTGCCCTTCGACGCGCTGCCGGAGGGCTGGCTCGGGCTGGACATCGGCCCCGCGACGAGGGAGGCATTCGCCGGCGAGATCGCAGGCGCTCGCACCATCTTCTGGAACGGGCCTATGGGCGTCTTCGAGTGGGAGCCCTTCGCGGAGGGGACGAAGGCGGTCGCGGAGGCGGTCGCCCGGGCCGACGCGTTCTCGGTCGTCGGCGGCGCCGACTCGATTCGCGCGCTGAACGAGCTCGGGCTGACCGGCGAGGTCTCGTGGGCCTCGACCGGGGGCGGCGCCGCGCTCGAGCTGCTCGAGGGCAAGGATCTGCCCGGCGTGGCGGTCATTCCCGGCACCTGATTGCACCTTCTTGCACCCCGCTTGACGGCAGGCCGGCAGCGCAGGAACACTCGCCGTCGTCAGGGAGGAGGAGCCACGGGGAGAGAGCTTCTATGCGCGTGTCTCCAGGGGGGTTGCTCGGCCTGCGCACGGACCCTCGCGCCTCCACGGGAATGGAAGGAGGAACCATGACACGACCCTCATCGGGTCGACACCGGTTGCCGTCCGGCGCGCTTGCCCGGGCAGCCGTCCTGTTCGTGATGCTGGCAGCGGTGCTCGTCTTCGGGCCGGGGACCGCCCGGTCGGGCATTCCGGCGGCTTTCACGCCCGCCGCCGCCCTCGGCAGCTACCACGAGCCGCTCTGTGAGAGCCACTCGTCCCTCTGCAGGGACTCGTTCGACAGTCCGGGCTCGGAATACGTCGGGCACGACGAGCCCTCACTCGCGTTCCAGTCGTCGAAGCCGGGCTCGGGGAACGACGTCACCTTCGAGCTGCGGCTGCCGAAGGAGCCGCCGCTGCAGCCGCAGAACGACGGCTCGGGCGGGACCTGGAACTTCGAGCTCCGACCGACGTTCTGGTTCGGTCTCACGCTCTGCGACAGCGAGTCCGCTCCGGAGTTCACGAAGAAGTGCACCCCCGACTCCGACGCGAACAACCTGGTCGGGACGAACCCGAACAAGCGCAACTACATCGGCAAGCACCCCGGCAACGCGTTCATGGAGCTCCAGTTCTACGGGCCGGGGTACGTCCCGCAGTTCGAGGGCTTCGGCTGCGCCGCGCGCCAGTACTGCGCAGCGATGACGATCGACAGCCTCACCGAGGACCAGAACACCGGCACGTTCAACACCGACGCCTGCGACAACTACATCCTCGGCGGGCAAGAGCCGGTCAACTGGGCCTACATCACGAAGAGCGGCGTTTCCCAGGCACCGGCCGACCCGCTCTTCACCGGTACGTTCGACGCTCCGAACTTCTCCGCGGTCAATCCGGATTACGCCAAGGACCTCCTGATGAGCCCGGGCGACCGGATCAGGATCCACATGCACGACACGCCGGCCGGATTCAAGATCGACCTGCTCGACCGCACCACGGGTCGGCGTGGCTCGATGACGGCCTCGACCGCGAACGGGTTCGCCCACGTCCTCTACACGCCGGACGCGAGCACGTGCCAGTCGGAGCCGTACGCGTTCCATCCCGAGTACAGCACCGCCGACCCCCGTGGGAACACGTGGTCGGCGCACTCGGTCAACCTGTCCTACTCGGACGAGATCGGGCACTTCGAGCACTGCCTCCAGCTCGACGCGGACTTCAACTGCGCCGTAGAGGGCTCGGACGACCCGGGCGGCCTCGACGAGGACGACGACCACAACTTCTGCGTCCCGGGAACCGATTCGTTACTCATTCAGATCAACGGCTGTTTCGCGGACGACGAGGACTTCGACGGGCCCTCGTACAAGAACGAATGGCCGGGCACGTTCCGGAATCCGGTCCTCGACCGGCTGTTCCATCCGCAAGCGGTGATGTTCACCAGCCCGACGACCAACGGCCACCAGTACCCGAGGCTCCAGTTCGAGACAGACCTGCCCAGGATCGAGGCGGCGGACTCGCAGGACAACCCGCCGTTCTGCGACCGGATCACCGGCGCGAACTGCGTCAACCCACCGCAAGGTGCGGAGTTCTATCCCTTCTACTCGACGAGGATCGACAACTTCACCTGCACGTGGCAGGAGGGTGGGGACTTCATTCCGGGCACGATCAACGACTTCGGCGGCAGCTCGACCACCGAGTACGGCCCGCTGCTTCAGACCGTGTACCCGGGGCCGGGCTTCATGCCGTTCTACCGGTACAACAACTTCAACAGCGGCACGCTGAAGAACGTCTGCCCGGCCAGCTAGCCAGCCACACGCGACCAGCGGAGGAGCGGCTTCGGCCGCTCCTCCGGCCTTAACATCCCCGGCGTGGCGCTCCTGGCGGCGAACTGGAAGATGTACAAGGGCCCGGCCGCGACGCGGGAGTTCTGCGCCGCGTTCCGGCCGCCGCCCGGCCCGGAGGTCGTGATCTGCCCGCCCTTCGGCTCGCTCGGCGCGGGCGTCGCGAGCGGCCTGACGATCTTCGCCCAGAACGTGCACTGGGCCGCCGAGGGCGCGTTTACCGGTGAGGTGTCGAGCACGATCCTGCTCGAGCTCGGCGTGGCCGGGGCAATCGTCGGGCACTCCGAGCGCCGCCAGTACTTCGGCGAGACCGACGAGACCGTGCGAATGCGGGCCGAGCACGCTCTCGGCGCCGGCCTGCGCGTTATCGCGTGCGTCGGCGAGTTGGAGCAGGAGCGGGAGGCGGGCCGGACCGAGGAAGTGCTACGGCGTCAGGTGTCGGTCTTGCCCGTTGAGATAGGGCTCGTCGTAGCGTACGAGCCGGTCTGGGCGATCGGAACGGGCAAGACGGCCACGCCGGAGCAGGCGCGTGAGGCGCACGCGTTCATCAAGGGCCTCCTCGACGTCCCGGTGCTCTACGGAGGCTCGGTCAAGCCCGAGAACGCCCGGGAGCTGCTCTCGCAACCCGGGATCGACGGCGCTCTCGTCGGCGGCGCCGCCCTAGACGTGGAATCGTTCACGGCGATTTGCCAGGCGGCCGCAGAGATCTAGTCGTCCTTGTCGTCCTCGACGGCTGGGGCTGCGCACCGCCGGGGCCGGGCAACGCGGTCGACCTCGCCGACACGCCGGTCTTCGACCGGCTCTGGGCCGAGTACCCGCACACGACGCTGAGGGCCTCGGGCGAGGCGGTCGGCCTGCCTCCGGGCCAGATGGGCAACTCCGAGGTCGGGCACCTCACCATCGGCTCCGGCCGCATCCTCGACCAGGACCTGCAGCGGATCAACCGCGCGATCGAGGACGGCTCCTTCTTCGAGAACCCGGCGCTCAGGGCGGCGTTCGACCGCGGGGGAGACGTGCACCTGCTTGGGCTCGTCTCCTCCGGGGGCGTCCACTCGCACCTCGACCACCTGAAGGCGCTGCTGCGCTTCGCTCCGGAGCGCACCTGGGTCCACGCCTTCACCGACGGGCGCGACGTATCGCCGACCTCGGCTGCGCGCGACCTCGCCGAGCTGCCTGCCGAGCGGATCGCGACCGTCGTCGGGCGCTACTACGCGATGGACCGCGACCAGCGCTGGGAGCGGACCCAGCGAGCCTACGATGCGATCGTCGAGGGCCAGGGGGAGCAGGCGGAGGACCCGGTCGCCGCGGTCGAGGCGAGCTACGAACGCGGCGTCACGGACGAGTTCGTCGAGCCGATCGTGCTGGAAGGCCGGCCTCGTCTTCCGAGGGCGGACGCCGCGGCGATCTTCTTCAACTTCCGACCCGACCGCGGGCGCCAGCTGACGAAGACCCTGCTCGACAACGGCTTCGACGTGACGACTATGACGCGCTACAGCGACGAGCTCGACTGCCCGGTCGCCTTCGCGGAGCAACGCGTGGACGAGACCATGGCCGAGGTGCTCGCGGCCAACGGCCTGCGCCAGCTCCACGCAGCCGAGACCGAGAAGTACGCCCATGTCACGTACTTCTTCAACGGTGGCCGGGAAGAGGAGTGGCCCGGCGAGACGCGTCTGCTCGTGCCGAGCCCTCGTGAGGTCGGCACGTACGACGAGAAGCCGGAGATGTCGGCCCGGGAGGTCACCGACCGCTTCTGCGAGGCGCTCGAGCAGGACGGTTTCAGCTTCGCAATCGTGAACTTCGCCAATCCGGACATGGTCGGGCACACCGGGGTGATCCCGGCCGTGGTGGAGGCGGTGGAGACCACCGATGCCTGCCTGGGGAAGGTGGTGGAAACCGTCCAGCGCCTCGGCGGCGTAACCCTGGTGACAGCGGATCACGGCAATGCCGAGACGATGCTGGAGGCAGACGGCACGAGCCCCCACACCGCACACACTTCGAACCCGGTCCCGCTCATCGTGACCGACCCCGTTGCTCGCCTCCGAGACGACGGCGAGCTGAAGGATCTGATCCCAACGGCGATTGCTTACCTGGGGCTCACGAAACCCTTACAGATGAGCGGGCAAAATGTCTGCATATGACCCATTTTGGGTGCATGCAACGGCCGTTCGCCGCGTCTATACTCCGCAGGCCTTGTCGCTAGCCCAGCCCGATCCAGGCGTCCTTCGAAAGGCGCAGCGCGGAGACGAGAGAGCCTTCTCCCTCATTCTTCGCGCCTACGAGACGCCCGTCTTCAACTACGTGCTCCGGCTCGTGGGCGGCAACCGCTCCCTCGCCGAGGATCTGACGCAGGAGGTCTTCCTGCGCGTGTACCAGGGGCTCCCGAAGTTCTCGCTCCGCTCCAAGTTCACGACGTGGCTCTTCCAGGTGACGAAGAACCGCGTGCTCGACGAGCTGCGGGCCAGCGAGCGCAGGCCGCGATCGATCGTGGCGCTCGACGACATCGCTCCGCTCGAGGTGCTGGACGCGCCGATCGAGCGGCTCGAGGAGATCGACGCGCTCTGGCGCGCGGTCGAGGACCTCAGCACCGACCTGAAGATGGCGCTCCTGCTGCGCGACGTCGTCGGGCTCTCCTACACCGAGATCGCCGACTCGCTCGAAATCACGCTCGCCACGGTGAAATGGCGGATCTACAAGGCCCGCGAGGAAGTGCAGCTCGCGCTCGGGCGCGAGGGCATCACCTTCGGCAGCCAGCCCGCCACCGCCGCTTCCAAGACTTCCTAGCGCGAATAGCGCCGTAGCCATTCGCTGAGGTTCTGCGCCTGCTGCTGCGGAGTCGCGCCGCGCCCGATCGGCTGGACCGTCGGTGTCTCCGGTTGTGGGGGCGAGGAACCACGTGTGCCGAGCGCAATTCCGAGCGCGCCTAGGGCCAGAGCGAGCACGGCCCCGACAACGAGCAGGTACCTCCGGCGCCGACCGTCCATGGGCGCGAGTTCTATCGGAGCGCAAGTTTTTCGGCCCCGGCCGCTCCTGCAGGGTGAATCCGGTCGCTCCCGACTCTCCGAAAGGACCTGAGATGAAGCGCTCTGCTCTCTTCTTGATCGCGGTCGCGGCGGTCCTGTCCCTGCCGGCGACCGCGGCAGCGTTCCGTGGCGTGGCCGTCGCGAAGGACTCCGTCCGTCAATCGGTCGTCATCGCCTCGCAGGGCGGCGTCGTCCGCACAGTCCGCGCTCCCGGCCGCGCGGGGGCCGTCCGCCTCGGGCGGCGGCTCGTCGTGTCGGCGCGGCGCCTTCGCGATGGCACCTACCGCGCGGGCTCGCTGCGCGCGGCCGGGCACGCTCGGCGCGCGCTCGTCCGCAGCGTGGTCGTCCGCAACCAGCGGAAGCTGCACCGCCTGATCCTCTCGGCGGGCGGCTCCGTCTTCGCCGTCCGCACGGGCCGTGCCTTCGCCTCGGCCGGCCGCGGCCCGGGGCCGGGCGACCGGGTCGAGGTGCGTGTGGTGATCTCGTCGAACGGTCTGCGGGCGGCCTCCCTGGAGGACGTCGGCCATGACGGCACGCTCGAGCTCGAGGGCATCTTCCTCGGCGTCACCGGCGACGGCCGTCTCCGGATCGCGGTCGTGCACCGCGGCGAGGTGTTTGTCGCTGTGCCTGTAGGGCTCAACCCGCCGCCGCTGAAGGCAGGTGACGAGATCGAGCTCCACGTTACGGTCGATGCCGCCGGCGCGTTCACGCTCGTGCGAATCGAAAACGAGGACGACAACGACAACGAGGATCGGGGGAAGGTCGAGGTCAAGGGCAAGATCGCGGCGCTCTCGACGGACTCGATCACGGTCGACCCGCGTCACTCGTCTCCGGTTACCTGCAGGGTGCCGAAGGGTGTCGAGCTGTCGTCGTTCGAGGTCGGCGACTTCGTCGAGATGAGGTGCCTGCGGATCAACGGCGCGCTGACCCTGACGAGGCTCGAGTCCGAGGACGACGACCACCACGGCGGTGGCCACGGTGGGGGTGGCGACGATGACGGCCACGGAGGACATGGCGGCTAGAGCCTTGCGCCCTCGCGCGCTGCCGCTCCCCGGCCGCAGGCGGCAACGAGCGGCCGGGGAGCGGATCGCAGCGCTGTTCGAGCAGCACGGGCGGATGGTCTACGGGGTGTGCCGGCTCGTCCTCCGGGACGCCGACGAGGCTGAAGACGCGGCCCAGCAGACGTTCCTCTCCGCCTACCGGGGGTTGCTCGCGGGCCAGGAGCCGCGCGACCCGGCCGCGTGGCTCGGGACGATCGGCCGCAACGAGTGCAGGAAGCGCCTCGGGTCGCGGAGCGACGTGCCCTCGGAGCTGGTGACTGTCTCGGCCGGCGATGCGACCGAGCGCGAGGTGGCGAGGCGCGCCGAGATCGAGGCCCTCTGCATCGCCCTCGCGGAACTGCCGGAGCAGCAGCGCGACGCGGTGGTGCTGCGTGAGTTCTACGGCCTCTCCTACGCGGAGGTCGCCGCCGCACTCGGCCTGTCCGGCCCCGCCGTCGAATCGCTTCTGTTTCGCAGCCGCCGGCGGTTGCAGGAGCGGCTCCGCCCCCTGCGCGCGGCACTCGGCGTGCTGACTCTCCCCGTGACCTTGCGCGAGTCCCTCGCCCAGGCACTCCCCGGCTTCGGCGGTGGGAGCGTCGCCGCGGGCACGGGAGCCACCTTCCTCATGAAGGCCGGCTCCGCGCCCGTGGCGGCGAAGCTCGCGGCCGTCGCCCTCGCGCTGGGGACGGCCGGCACCGTCGCCGGTGTCGAGGCGCACAAGGTGCGTCAGCGCGAGCCGGTGCGCGCAGAACTACGGCCGCCCCCGACACAGGCCGCACACGACGTGACCTCGTCGCCCCGCGTCGTCCTCGGCCGTCGGGTTTCCGTCGACCTCGAGAGGCCTGCGAACTCCCGTCGCGGGCGAGGCCGCGGAGAAAGCGAGCAGCGAGTTCGCCGGCCAGCGGCCGGCGGTGACGATCGTTCAGGCCGCCGCGGTCGTGGGCAGGAGCCGCCCGAGCAAGAGCCCTCGGCGAGCACCGAGAGCGGGCACGGCGGCGACGGGGGAGGCGGCGAGACCGCGTCGATCCCGCAGCCGGCCGAGATCGAGACTGGCGCCCCCGCGCAGGCCACGACGTCGAGCAGGTCGGGGCCGGGTGGCGGAGGCTCAGCCGCGACCCCGGCCGGCGACGATCACCACGGCGGCTCGGGCGACAGGTCAGGCGCAGGCGTCTCGGGCGACGAAGGCTCCGGCGCCGGGGACGGCTCGGACCACTCCGGGCACTGAGCTCAGCGCTTGCATGCGCCGATTCGCGCGACCAGCTCGTTCACCGAGCTAGACAGCGGTTCCAGCAACGCCACCGGAATCCGGCGCGCGTTGATGGCGGCGGTCACCTCCGCGCGTAGTGCCGCCGCCTGAGCCAATGCTCCGCACCTGTCCCCGGCGTCGAGCCGGGCGGCGACCCTGTCCGATCTTGTCGCGAGCCGTTCGGCCACAGCCGCCGCCAGCGTCGGGTGAGGCGCGACCCGCTCGGGCTCACTGCCTCCGCCACAGCCCGAGAGCAGTAGCGCGCAGCTAGAGGCCGTGAGCAAGGCGCTGCGCCAGCGCATCCGGTAATCCCCTCTCGTGGATCTCCGCCTGTGTTCGCTCGACCGGGTACTCGACGCGCCTGAACGACGCGCGGCGGGCGTCCAGCTCGAGCAGCAGCCAGGCAGCGCGCGGATCGCCGTCCCGGGGCTGGCCTACCGAGCCCGGATTGAGGAGGAAGCGGCCGCCGCCGAGGTCGGCCTCGGTCCCGTCGGGCGCGAGCCCGCCTGCGAGGTTCCCGTCCTCGAGCACGATCGCCAGCGGGACGTGGCTGTGCCCGACCAGCACGAGCGGCGCTTCCGTCAGCTCGAGAGCGGCGAGCGCGGCCTCGGCGCTGAGCACGTAGTCCCAGACCGGGTCTCGCGGGCTCGCGTGAAAGAGCTCGACGCCGTCCAGGCGCGCGGTCGGTTGCAGCGACGCCAGGTAGGCGCGCGGGCCCTCGGCCAGGACGCTGCGGGTCCAGCGCGCGGACTCGCCCGCGTCGCCGGCGAAGTCGGCGAGGTCGAGCTCGCCGAGCACGCCGAGGTCGTGGTTTCCGGCCAGGCAAAGCGCGGCCCGCTCCTCGATCTCCGCGCAGCAGGGGTTCGGGCGCGGCCCGTAGCCGACGAGGTCGCCGAGGCACCAGAGCTCGTCGGGAGCCTCTCGCTCGACGGCCGCGAGCACGGCCCCGAGAGCGTGCCAGTTAGCGTGGATGTCGGAGATGACCGCGACCCGGCTCGCCAAGGCGTCAACCCTAATCGTGCTCGCCGCGGGCTGGGCCGTCGCCGCCTGGTACCTGTGGCAGACCTCCGTCCCAGGCAGCCTGCACCTGCCGCACGTCGACCCGCACCAGGAGTTCGGCGCCGCCATCCTGCGCCGCTCCGCTCGTTACGACGGGTTCCTGCGCTGGGCGTGGGTGCTCGCGACGGTGGTCCAGCTCACGACGCTCTGGGTGCTCGTACTCCTGGCCCCGCGGATCGCGCGCGCATTCGAGCTCGGCCGCGTCGGCAAAGGCGTCATGGTCGGCGCGGTCACCACGCTCGCGCTCTGGGCGGTGGGGCTGCCGTTCGGCCTCGCCTCGCTCTGGTGGGGGCGGCGCTACGGGATCGAGAAGCAGAGCTACTGGGAGTGGGGGCTGAGCCAGTGGCCGGGCCTGCTCGGGCAGGTCGTGGGCCTGACGATCGCGCTCACGATCCTCCTCCTGCTCGCCGGCCGCTTCAGGCGCAACTGGTGGCTCGTCGCCGGGCCGCTGTTCGTGGCGATCGGCCTGCTGCTCGTGTTCGTGCTCCCTTACCTGCAGACGATCGGGACCCGGCCGATGCACAAGACGAAGCTGGCAGGCGACATCCGCCGCCTCGCCCGCGAGGAGGGCGTGGGCAGCACGACGGTGCGGATCGACAAGGTTCGCGGCGAGACGACGGCCGCCAACGCGATGGCCACGGGAATCGGCCCCTCGGCCAGGGTCTTCATCTGGGACACCTTCCTCGACGGCCGCTTCACGCCGGGGGAGATCAAGGTCGTGGCCGCGCACGAGTTCGGCCACGTCGCGCACCGTCACATCTGGAAGGGGATCGGCTGGTCGGCGCTGATCACGATCCCCGGGTTCTTCGTCGTTGCGGTGCTGACCCGGCGCCGAGGCGGGATGGAGCGTCCGGAGGTGGTGCCGTTCGCGCTGCTCGTCCTGGCCGTCTTCGGCCTGCTGATCACTCCGTTTGGGAACGCGGTCTCGCGCCGCTACGAGGCCGAAGCCGACTGGTCGGCGCTGCGGGCGACGCGCGACCCGGGCAGCGCCGAGCACGTCTTCCGCAAGTTCACGACCTACGACCTGGTGCAGCCGCGGCCGCCCGGCTGGTCGTACGTCTGGCTCGACGACCACCCGACGGTGGTGCAGCGGATCGCGATGGCGCGGGCCTGGGAAGCCCGGAACCGCTAGCTGCTAGCTCTTCTCGTCGTCGGCGTCGTTCTCGGTCGTCTCGGGCAGGTTGCGGATGCCCTCCCGCGACGACCACTTCGACCACGAGTCCTGCATGGCGTCCAGCAGCTCGCGCATGAATCGCGTCGACATGTTCACGCGGGAGACGACCACTCCCGGCACGTCCCCCTCCTCGACCTCGTGGTCGATGCGGGCGAACGTGAGCGTGAACTCGTAGTCGGAAAAGCTGATGTTGGCGAAGTTCGCGTACACCCCGGCCAGGTTCTCCGGGTCGAGGTGGATGTTGAGCTGGCGCTCCTGGGCGTCCTCGTCCACCCGTCGAGGATACTACGAGGGTGATTTCTGCTTTCAGCGAGGCGCGTGCGGGCTAGCGCCGTCGCGCGTCTCGAGGCGCAGCTGTCCGAGCTGGCCGGAACGCCGGTCGAGCTGGAGCGGCCGAACGACCCGGAGCACGGCGACTACGCGACCAACGTCGCGATGCAGCTGGCACCGGTGCGGAAGCGCTCTCCCCGCGAGCTGGGGGAGGAGCTGGCCAATGCCGCCCTGGGCCTCGACGAGGTCGAGCGTGCCGAGGTCGCCGGGCCCGGCTTCGTCAACTTCTGGCTCTCGGCCGGCTGGTTCGGCGAGGCGCTCGCCGAGATCCTCGAGGCGGGAGCCGACTTCGGCGGCGGCTCGGCGGAGCGGCCTCAGAAGATCCAGGTCGAGATGGTCTCGGCGAACCCGACCGGGCCGCTCACCGTCGCCTCGGCGCGAAACGGCGCGATCGGCGACTCGGTCGCACGCTTGCTCGCCTTCGCCGGCCACGAGGTCGAGCGCGAGTACTACTACAACGACGCCGGCGCCCAGATGGCGAAGTTCCGGGAGTCGGTCGAGGCGGTGCAGCGCGGGGAGGAGCCGCCGGAGGACGGCTACCGCGGCGACTACGTGGCCGAGCTCGCCACCGGGGAAGGCGACCCGGTGCCGGCGATGCTGGCCCAGATCGAGGCGACCCTCGAGCGCTTCCGGATCCACTTCGACTCCTGGGCCCTGCAGAGCGAGCTCGAGCAGAAGCTGCCGGAGTACCTGCCCAGGGTCGACACGTATGAGAGGGACGGCGCGGTCTGGGCCCGCGCCTCGGCCTACGGCGACGATCAGGATCGCGTGCTGATCCGCTCGCCGGAACAGGGTGGCACCCCGACCTACCGCGCGGCCGACATCGTCTACCTCGTGGACAAGCTCGAACGCGGTTTCGACCGGGCGATCTACGTCCTCGGGGCCGACCACCACGGCACCCGCAAGTGGTACGAGGCCGTCGCGCGCATGCTCGGCTACGACCCGGCGCGCCTGGAGGTGCTGCTCTACCAGCTCGTCCACCTCACGCGCGGTGGACAGCAGGCGAAGATGTCGAAGCGCCGCGGCGATGTCGTCTTCCTGGACGAGTTCATGGACGAGGTCGGCGTCGACGCCGCGCGCTGGTTCCTCGTCAACCGCGGCCCCGACCAGACGATCGACGTCGACGTCGACCTGGCAGCCGAGCGCAGCGAGAAGAACCCTGTCTACTACGTCCAGTACGCGCACGCCCGGATCGCCGGCATCCGGCGCAACGCCGGCGACGCGGCGATCTCGGCCGAGCCGCCGCCCGGCCTGGCACAGGAGGAGCGCGACCTGATCAAGCGCCTCGCCGACTTCCCGGCCGTCGCGACCGAGGCGGCGGAGCGCCGCAGCCCGCAGGCGATTCCGACCTACGCGATCCGCGTCGCCGACGAGTTCCACCGCTTCTACCACCACCACCGGGTGCTCGAGAGCGAGGCGCAGGCCTTCCGGCTCGGCCTCGTCACGGCGACCCAGACGGTCATCGCCCGTAGCCTCGGCCTCGTCGGCGTCGAGGCTCCGGAACGCATGTAACGAGGGTTCGGCACCGACGAGCGATCGACCCCGCCGTTTAGGATTCCCCGATGGCCCGGCCCGATCTCTCGATCGCCGCACGGCCTACGGGCAACCGCCCCGACCGCAACCTCGCGCTCGAGCTGGTCCGCGTGACCGAGGCCGCGGCGCTCGGAGCCGGCCGCTGGATCGGCCGCGGTGACAAGGAGGCGGCCGACCAGGCGGCAGTGGACGGAATGCGGGCCGTTCTCGACACGGTGGCGATGGCCGGCCTCGTCGTGATCGGCGAGGGCGCGAAGGACGAGGCGCCGATGCTCTTCAACGGCGAGGAGGTCGGCGAAGGGCACGGGCCCGCGGTGGACGTCGCGGTCGATCCGCTCGAGGGCACGCGCCTGACTGCGAAGGGCCAGCCGAACGCGATCGCGGTGATCGCGGTCGCGGAGCGCGGGACGATGTTCTTCCCCGGCGCGGCCGTCTACATGGACAAGATCGCCTGTGGCCCCGAAGCGCTCGAGGTGGTCGACATCGAGGCGCCGCCGCGCGAGAACGTCGAGCGGGTCGCGCGGGTCAAGGGCGTCAAGCCGAGCGAGATCTCGGTGGTCGTGCTCGAGCGCGACCGGCACGAGGCGCTCGTCGACGAGCTACGCGACGTCGGCGCGAAGGTCCTGTTGATCCAGGACGGCGACGTTGCGCCGGCGATCGCCGCGGCGCAGCCGGGCACGGGCGTCGACCTCCTGATGGGCATCGGCGGCACCCCGGAGGGCGTGATCGCGGCTGCCGCGCTGAAGTGCGTCGGCGGCGGCGTGCAGGGCAAGCTCTGGCCGCGAAGCGGCGAGGAGCGCCAGGAGCTCGCTGACGCCGGATTCGATCTCGACCGGATTCTGACCACGGACGACCTCGTCTCGGGCCAGGACGTCTTCGTGGCGGCGACGGGGGTGACCAGCGGGGCGTTGCTGCAGGGCGTCAAGTACACGCCGACGGGCGCGATCACCGACTCGATCGTGATGCGCTCCCGCTCCGGGCACGGTGCGGCGGGTCGCGGCGACCCACGCCTTCGACAAGCTCGAGAAGTTCTCCGGCCGCGAATATCGCTAGTCCGTAACGCCGGGGGCGTAGGACCTGGTCGTGTTCGACGGTCTGTTACCTGGGCTCAGGCGACGCCTGCCGTTTCCATCTCCGGCGCGTAGCTCCCCGAGCGGGCGGCGCCGTTGAACTTTGCTCGCCGGTAGAACGCCTGCTGGGCGGCCCCGACGTTCTGCTCCCGGCCCTCCCAGGCCTTCAGCGCAGGGGCCTGCAGAGCCCGCCCGTACGAGAAGGAGAGCTGCCACGGGTGCGGCCCGCCGGCGTTCATCGCGTTCAGGTTCGCGGTCGCGTCCTCGTCGCTCTGGCCGCCGGAGAGGAACACGATCCCGGGCACCGCCGAGGGCACGTGACGGCTCAGGCACTTGAGCGTCCACTCGGCCACCTCGTCGGGCGACGCCTCGCTGCCGGAGTCGTAGCCCGGAAGGACCATGTTCGGCTTCAGCAGCATGCCCTCGGGCTCGACGCGCTGGTCGCGGAGCTCGATGAAGACGGCGTGCTGAACCCGCGACGTGACCTCGAAGCTGCGCTCGATCGAGTGGCCGCCGTCCATCAGCACCTCCGGCTCGACGATCGGCACGAGCCCCGCCTCCTGGCTGAGCGCTGCGTAGCGCGCGAGAGCATGGGCGTTCACCCAGACGCAGTACTCGCTCGGCGTCCCTTCGGCGATCGAGTACGTCGCGCGCCACTTGGTGAACTTCGCGCCGAGCTCGCGGTACTCGTTCAGCCGCTCGCGCAGGCCGTCAAGCCCCTCGGTCACCGTCTCGCCCTCGGCGTTCGCGAGCGGCTTGGCGCCCTTGTCGACCTTGATTCCCGGAAGCACCCCGTGACTCTCGAGCAGCTCCGGGAAGGGCGTACCGTCAGAGGAGCTCTGGCGGATCGTCTCGTCGAAGAGGATCACGCCGCTGATGTACTCCTCGATCCCGTCGGTCGTGAAGAGCAGCTGGCGGTACGCGCGCCGGTTGTCCTCGGTCGACTCGACGTCGATCGAGTCGAAGCGCTTCTTGATCGTCCCGTCGCTCTCGTCGGCCGCCAGGATCCCCTTGCCTTCGGCGACGAGCGCTTGTGCGATGTGCTCGAGTTCCATCGGCGTCCTCCGTTCGGTTGCCGCCATTATCTCGCGAACCGTCCAGTCGGGCCTCTGTTCCCGGCTTGCCTCAGGGCGTACCATTTGGGGTGAGCCGAGGGGCGATGCTGCGGCGGTCGCCTCTCGGCCTATTTCGTGTCGGGCCCGCCGGTCTGGAGGAGGACCTGGGCGCGATGGAGCTCGAGCGTGGTAGGCGGCTGGATGCTTCCCGCGCTGATCCACCAGGCGGGATGGATCTCGTTCCACCCGTGCTGTGTGTCGGCGACCCACGGGCCGACGACCTGGATCCGCGCCCCCTCGTCGGGAACCGCAACACGCAGGCGGTCGTACGGGATCACCTCGACCACGAGGTCGCCTCCGACGCGGTCGTTGCCGTCGTCGAGGAGCCGTTCGTAGCCCTCGTCGAGGCGCACGTCGATGTGGACGTCGCCGTCGTAGGGCTCGAACTTCACCTTGCCGACGGTCCCCACCGCCACCGCACAGCGGTTCTTCACGTTCAGGCGCTGTGGGTGGTAGACGCCTGCGAGCGGGTTGCCGCCGCGGCAGTACGGCGAGGGAGGCGCGACCTGCCGCCGGAGGGTGCAGGCGGCCGCGCAGCAGAGCAGAAAGACACCGAGGACGACCGCAGGCCGACGCATGTGTCGAGCCTGCCTGCGCGTGCGAACGCGCGAAAGTCGCTCTTCAGGACGTGGCTAGAATCCACTCAGCGCGGACGTAGCTCAGTTGGTAGAGCATCAGCTTCCCAAGCTGAGGGTCGCGGGTTCGATCCCCGTCGTCCGCTCTCCGTGTCACCCGGGTTGGATGATGCGCCGCGGGGTTCCTCGGGAAACACTGAAGGTGCGCGTTCACATCTACGCACGTCCAAGGAGGAACCATGTGGTGGGGAATCGGAATCGGCGGCGCCATCTTGTATCTGATCGTGGCCTTCACGCTCGGGTTGATGACGCTCAGGAACGGACACGGGTGGATGTTCTTCTTCGGGATCTTCTTCCCGATTCTCTGGATCTTCGGCGCCTTCATGAAGCCGCCGGCCGCGGCTGCCGCCTAGGAGGCAGGCGGCTGGTGTTTCACCCGTACTGGACGATGCGCCGAGCAGGGCTACAAGCCAGAGTTCTTCGCGACGGATAAGGCAAGAATCGAGAGACAGGCGCCGCACGGCGCGGCGGCTTGAAGGGAGACACGTGGCAATCGGACCCGTTCAACTCATAGTTCTGGGTTTCAACCACCCGGAGTTCCACGGCGAGATCATCGCCGAGCTCGAGCGGCTGCGCGAGAGCGACACCGTGCGGGTGATCGACGCGCTGGCGGTGCACAAGGACGCCGACGGAGAAATCGAGGTACAGCACCTGAGCAACCTCTCCAAGGACGAGGCGATCGAGCTCGGCAGCACCATCGGTGCGCTGATCGGCCTCGGGATCGAAGGCGAAGAGGGCGCGATCGCCGGAGCCGAGGCAGGCGCCGAGGCGGGCGCCGAAGGCATTCACGCCTTCTCCGACGAGGAGGCCTGGGATGTCGTGGAGGAAATCCCGAACGACTCGGCCGCCGCTCTGATTCTGATCGAGCATCACTGGGCGGTTCCGCTGCGGGACGCGATCGCGCGCGCGCACGGTTTCCGGATCAGCGACGGTTTCATCAGCCCGCTCGACCTGATCGAGATCGGGCTCATCTCGGGCGAAGAGGCCGAGGAGCTCCATGCGATGGAGAAGGGCGCAGCAGTGACGGCAGGCGCCACGACACAAGGAGGCTCCCGATGATGGGATCCCGCAGGGTTGCGCGGCGCACGAGTCGCCGGGTCGCCCGCCGCCGTTAACGCGCATTTCGTCGAAGAGCCGTGCCGCCGCTAGGCGGCACGTCGTGTTGCCCCAAGGGCGGCTGAAGCAGGCACCGTGGGCACGCTAGTCGCCGAGGTCGCGGCGCTCGGGCTGGCGGTCGCCTTCACGAGCCCGGTCTCGGTGGTGACCGTGATCGTCCTGCTCAGTCTGCCCGCGGGGCGGCGACGTGGGATCGCCTTCCTCATCGGTTGGCTGATCGCATTGGCGGTGATCGCCGCGCTCATCCTCTTCGTCCTTCACGGCCAGGACTTCGGTTCCAGGAGATCCAGTCCCTCTCGAGCTGCCTCCGCGCTCGAGGTGCTGCTCGGCTCCGTGCTGCTGATCTGGGCGGTCGTCGCCTACCGACGGCGCGCACCGGCGAGCGGAGACGCGTCACCGCCCAAGTGGCTCGATCGCATCGAGGGGACGCACTGGCTGCTCGCCGTCGCCGTTGGAGCGCTCATGCTCAGCTATGGGCTCACGCTGGCCGCGGCGAGCGAGATCCTCAAGGCGAACGTCAGCACTCTCGATGCCGGGGTCGCGATCGGGGTCTTCGCCGTGACCTCGATGATCACCGTCGCCGCGCCGATCGTCGCGGTCGTGGCCGCGCCGGAGCGCTCCGAGCAGCGGTTGGCGACGTGGAAAGCGTGGCTGCTCGGCAACTCGCGCACCGTCGTGCTCGTCGTGCTGATGGTCGTCGCCGCGTTTCTGATCGTTCGAGGAGTGCACGATCTGGTGACATGACGGTGGCGCCCCGGATCTAGACTGGGGCCATGGCGATCGAGTTCGCCGTACAACGGCTCGGGATCGGCGACGTCGTCCTGGTCGACCTTCCCGGCCAGGCCGAGAAGGTCGAGGCTACGGTCGTGCGCGACATCGACCGAAGCGAGACGACCGTGCGCGCAACATTCCGAGTAGAGGGACGCGATGATTTCGTCAAGGAGTGGCCACTAGACGAGCTGGTCACGGTCGTTCGCGGGCCCTGACCGAAGGGTCGCCAGGATCCCGGTCGGCCGAGGCCTGCTCGGCCTCTGCGTCTGGCCCCAGCGCGGCCGCTACTCGCTCGGCCATACAGGAATCCTCCGCTGACGCGAAGGACCTCCGTCGCTGCTTGAACTGGAGGGCTACGCTGGTGTCGTGTCAGGGGTCCGGATTCTCGTCGTGGACGACGATCCGCCGATCCGCCGCATGCTCGAGCGGACGCTCGTCGCCGAGGGATACGAGATCAGGACGGCGGCGGACGGGGGTGCCGCCCTGGTGGAGGTCGAGCACGCGGCGCCCGATCTCCTCGTCCTCGACGTCGCGATGCCCGGCCTCGACGGGCTCGAGGTGTGCCGTCGCGTTCGCGCCAAGGGCCTCGGTTTCCCGGTGTTGCTTCTGACCGCGCGTGATGCTCTCGGCGAGCGCGTGGCCGGGCTCGACGCCGGCGCCGACGACTACCTCGTGAAACCGTTCGCCCCGGAGGAGCTGCTCGCTCGCATGCGCGCGCTCCTGCGCCGCGGCCGAGAGCCGGCGGAGTTGCTCGCGTTCGGCGATCTCGTCCTCGAGATCTCCACACGCTCGGCGCAGCGCGGTGATCGCCGGCTGGCTCTCAGCGGGCGGGAGGCAGACCTGCTGGAGCTTCTCCTACGCAACTCGCGGCAGGTGGTCAGCCGCGAGCTCGCGCTCGAGCGCGTCTGGGGCGGCGTGGCGGCCGCGAGCCCGAACGTCGTCGATCGTTACGTCTCCTACCTGCGGCGCAAGCTGGGCAAGCCGCCGCTGATCCACGCAGTGCGCGGCACCGGCTTCATTCTCGGCCCGTGAGCCACCGCTCGATCCAGCTCCGTGCGGTCCTGGCCGCCGGCGTGGCGATCGTGCTCGTCCTCGTCGTGGTGGGAGCCGCGCTCGATCTCCTGGTCAGCGGACACCTCCACAGGTCGCTCGACCGGACGCTTCGTCAACGCGCGGTCGAGGTGGCGCAGTTGAGTGCATCTGCGCCCGCTGTTCTGACGAGGCCGGGAGCCCTCGACTCCCCGGTGGGCTCGACGCAGCTATCGGTCGAGGTCGTCGACCGCCGCGGCCGCATCGTGGCGCGATCACTCACCCTCGGAGCGCGGGTCCTGCCACTCGGCGGGCTCGTCCGCTCGGCGATCGCAAGCGGCGCTTCAGGCTATCGAGACACGAAGCTCGGTACGGATCCTGCACGCGTCTACGTCGCGCCGCTCGCCGAGTTCGGAGGCAGGGCCGCGGGCGGAGCAGTGCTCGTGGCAGCGTCGACAGACGATCTGCGCGATACCGTTGCGAGCCTCCGCCTCTTCGTCGTGCTCGCGGCTCTGGGCGCTGCGATCCTGGCCGCCGGACCGGTCGCCCTGCTCATGCGGCGAGCCCTCCGGCCGCTCGGGCAGCTCGCCAACGCTGCAGCGGAGATCGAGCGAACAGGCGACCCGCGGCGCCGGCTACCCGAGCACCAGGCCGCGGACGAGGTGGGGAGGCTGGGGACGACGCTGAACGCGATGCTCGCCAGCCTCGAGCACTCTCGCGACGCGGAACGGCGTTTCCTCGCCGACGCCTCGCACGAGCTGCGCACCCCTCTCACCGCGCTGCGCGGCAACGTGGCGTATCTGCGGCGGCACGGTCAGACGCCGGAGCTCGTGGAGGAGTTGGAGCGCGACGCCGAGCGTCTCGCCGGGCTGGCGGACGACCTGCTCGTCCTCTCGCGTGAGGAGGCTGCCGACGCTCCGGTCGGCGAAGTCCGGCTCGATCTGCTCGCTCAGGCGGCCGAGGAGGCGGATCCCGCCGTGGAGGCTCGTGCGCCTCGGCCGGTTCGCGTGCGCGGCGACCGGGCGGCGCTCGAGCGCGCGCTCTCCAACCTCGTCGAGAACGCGCACCGGTACGGCCCGGAGGGCGGCAAGATCACCGTCACCGCGACCCAGCACCGGGGGTCGGCTGTCCTCAGCGTCTCCGACGAGGGCCGTGGCCTTCAGCCCTACCAGTTCACGCGGGCGTTCGAGCGCTTCTGGCGAGGAGACGGCGGTGGGTCGGGCTCCGGCCTCGGCCTCTCGATCGTCCGTGCGACCGCGGAGCGGCATGGCGGCCGCGCTTTCGCGCAGGGATCCGTCTTCACGATCGAGCTGCCGGCTCTCAGAGATCTCTCAGAGACCGCCGGTACAACGAACGGTGGACAGCTCGAGAAAGGAACGCCGTGAAGCTCCTGCGCACGCTCTCCACTCCCCGTTTGGCAATGCTCTTCGTCGGCGTCGTCGCGCTGGTCGTGGTCGCCGCCTCGGTTGCCGTCGCCGCGATGGGCGGCGGCGGGCCGACACCGCCGGCGAAGCCGCTTGCGCAGGCGGTCCACGCCGGTCTCGCCGCCTCGAACCCGGACGGAATCACCGCGCGGATCAAGTTCACGAACCGGCTGTTCCCGTCGGGCGACCTGCTCGGGAACGTCGGCTCGGCCCTGATGTCGGGCGCCTCCGGGCGCCTCTGGCTGACGAACGCCGGGACGGGCCGTCTCGAGCTTCAGTCCAACGCCGGCGACGTGCAGGTCGTGTGGAACACGAAGGGCGTGAGCGTGTACGACGCGTCGTCCAACACGGTCTACAAGGCGACCCTGCCCGGGCCGAGCCAGGAGGCGAATCCGACCCACCCCGCGGGCGGGCCGCCGGCGCTCTCGGAGATCGGCAAGTTCCTGGCGAAGCTCCGCGAGCACGCAACGCTGTCCGGCGCGCAGCCCACCGACGTGGCGGGACAGGCCGCGTACCGCGTGCACATCTCGCCCAGGCACGACGGCGGCCTGCTCGGATCGGCGGAGCTCGCCTGGGACGCCGCCCGCGGCGTTCCACTCGTCGTGGCCATCTTCGCCCAGGGCAGCTCTTCGCCGGTGCTCGAGCTCAAGGTGACCCACATCTCGTACGGGTCGGTCCCGGCGAGCGACGTCGCGATCTCTCCGCCGGCGGGAGCGAAGACCGTCGACCTCGGCTCCGCAGCGAAGGCGGCTGTGCACTCCAGGAGCGAAGGCAAGCCGGTGAGCGGCCTTGAAGCGGCCAAGTCGGCGGCCGGCTTCCCGGTCGTCGCGCCCGCCACGCTCGTCGGCCTCCCACGACAGGACGTACGGGCGGTCGGCGGCGCCGACTCGAAGGCTGTTCTCGTGATCTACGGCCAGGGTCTCGGCGCGATCGTTGTCTTCGAGCGGAAGTCCGACTCGGCCCAGCAGGGCGGGATGCTCTCGAGCCTGCCGAGGGTCTCGATCGACGGCCTGACCGGCCACGAGCTCGCGACGCAGCTCGGGACGGCTATCCAGTGGCAGCGCAACGGCGTCGCCTACGTGCTCGCAGGCTCCTTGCCGCCGGCAGCCGCCGAGTCGGCAGCACGCGATCTCAAGTGACCGACGCTCCTCCCGTCACCGCGCGCGGTCTGGTCAAGCGCTACGGAGAGATCGTCGCCGTCGACCACGTCGACTTGACCGTCGAGCCCGGCGACGTCTTCGGCTACCTCGGTCCAAACGGCGCGGGCAAGACGACCTCGCTGAGGATGATGCTCGGCCTGATCCGCCCGAGCGAGGGCTCGGTCCGCCTCTTCGGCCGCGACCCGCTCGCCGATGGAGCCAAGGCGCTCGACGGCGTCGCGGGCTTCGTCGAGGAGCCTCGCTTCTACCCATACCTCTCGGGGCGCAAGAACCTGCGGCTGCTCGCCGACTACGACGACGGGGACTCGCGCGCCCGGATCGAGGAGATGCTCGAGCTCGTCGATTTGCGCGACCGTGCGAAGGACCGGGTGGGCGGGTACTCGCACGGCATGCGCCAACGGCTCGGCATCGCGGCCTCGCTGATTCGCCGGCCACGTCTGCTCCTGCTCGACGAGCCGACAACCGGGCTGGACCCGGCGGGCATGCGGGACATGCGCGAGCTCGTGCGCAGGCTCGCGGGTGAAGGGATCACCGTGCTCCTCTCGAGCCACCTTCTCGGAGAGGTCGAGGATCTCTGCAACCGCGTAGCGATCGTTCGCAAGGGCCGGATCGTGTACGAGGGCGCCCTCACGCAGCTGCTCGCGACGGCGGCGGCCGGCTACCGGATGCGAACCACCGAGCCCGAGCGGGCACGAGTGCTCAGTCTCTCGCAGCCAGGCATCGAAGACGTCGTCGTCGCCGACGGGGAGCTCGCGTTCAAGGCGGACGAAGACGCTGTGGCCGCGCTCTCGATCGCTCTCGGCCAGGCCCGGATCGGAGTCACCGGGCTTGTCCCGGCCACTGCGAGCCTGGAAGAGCTTTTCCTCGGGCTCACAGGCGGCGAGTCGAGCGACCACGATCGCGCCGAGGTGGTCGCCTGATGAGCGCCGTCGCGAAGGTCTACCGCTGGGAGATCGCGAAGCTCTTGGCGCAGAAGCGAACCTATCTCGGGATCGTGACGGCCGCGCTCGTCCCGGTCATCTTCGTCGTCGTGCTTGTGCTCCAGACCGGAGGCCCCAACGACGTCCCGCTGGGTCGCTACATCCGCGACACCGGTCTCGCCGTGCCGTTCGTCGTCCTCTTCTTCATGTCGATCTGGGGCTTTCCGCTGATCACCGCGCTCGTCGCCGGGGACATCGTCGCCGCCGAGAGTCACAACGGCACCCTCAAGACCATCCTGACTCGCTCACGCGAACGCAGCCAGGTCTTGACGGGGAAAGTGCTTGCCGCGATCAGCTACACGCTTGTGATCATCTTCGCCATGGGCCTGGTCGGCCTCATGGCAGGGAGTATCGCCTGGGGATTTCACCCGCTCACCTCGCTCTCCGGCACGAAGATCTCCGCGGGCCACGGGCTCGGCCTTCTCGGCGCGAGCCTCGCGATCTACGCGCTCCCGCTCGTGGGCGTCGCCGCCTTTGGGCTGATGCTCTCGACAATGACGCGCAACAGCGCGGCGGCAGTCGTAGGGACGTTGATGTGGGCGCTGCTGATGCAGCTGCTCGGCGTCCTCCCGGGGACCGAGAGTTTCCGCGCTTACCTGCTCGGCACCCAGTTCGACGCCTGGCACGGCTTCCTGCGGGTACCTGCCGACTGGACCCCGGTGACCCGGGCGGTCTGGGTCTGTGCGCTGTACATCGCTCTTCCGCTCGTCGCGGCGTACGTCGTCTTCCTGCGCCGCGACGTCGCCGGCGACTAGCGCCTACAGCGGGACGCGATCGGACAGGAGGTAGGCGCACACCGTGAGCGCCAGCACCCAGGCGAGCCGGTCCTCTTCGATCGCCGCGAGAGGGACGATCCAGACCGCGTACCACGGCAGCACCCACGGGCTCGCGAGCACGATCAGCCCCGTAGCGAGGGCGAGCCTTGGGCGCCCTGCGCGCGCGTCTCGCACGAGCCAGGGGAGCGCGACGATCAGCGGGAGCGCCGCCACCAGGTCGGCGAGAGGACGGGGGAGGCCGAGCTCCACTAGGCGAGAGGGGAGTGAGAAGCCCGCGTGATGCCGGGTCAGCGGCAGGAATGCCGTGACCCAGGCCGTTCCGAAGGCGAGGGAGGCGGCAGCGCCTACGACGGTCAACGTCACCAGGAACCCGGCGGCGATGCGCCGTGCGTTGCGCCCCGGGGTTGCAATCAGGCTCAGAGGAAGGAGCACGAGCGGCACCCACTTCACCCCGACGGCGATCGCCCAGCTCGCACCCGCCAGTGCCGGCCTGCGCCGCAGGGCGAGCGCAAGCGCGCCCAGGACGAAGGCGACCATCCAGACGTCGTTGTGCCCACCCCCGGCGAAGTCGAGGGCGAGCATCGGATTCCAGCCGACGAAGGCGGCCGCGAACGCGGGCATAGGGGCGGCGAGCGCCGCGAGCCCGACCAGCACTAGCATTCCCAGGGCAGCAAGGAGTCGATACGTGAAGGCCGTGGTCTCGGCGGATCTGCCGGTCGCAGTCGCAAGGCCCGCAGAAGCAGCCGAGAACACCGGACCGTAGACCGACCTGGTTCCTCGCCATGCGGGCGCCATCTGTCGTTCGCCGGGATCGGAGGCGTAGCGCGAAGGGGGAGCAACGTACGGGTTTGCGTCGTGGGCGGTGACCAGGCGCCCGTACGTCCAGTACGCGTAGACGTCACGCGAGAGGAGCAGCGGCCCGGCCAGCGGAATGAGCTGGATCGCGGCCGCGATGACGCAGACCACGATGAGGCTCTGACTGCGTCTGCGGATGACCGCAAGTGCCAGTACATAGAGAGCGAATGCACCTGCCGCTGCCGCCAGGAAGACGACCCCGGGGAGATCGCTCGTCTCCGGTCGGCCCGGGGCGATCGGCGAACCGGGTATGGACGCGGCGACGACCGTGAGGGCCAGCAACCCAGCGACCGCAAGACCCAGACCCGCCGGCGGCAACCGAAGGGGAGACGCGCTCACGCGATGGTCGAGAGACCGGAACCCACGCTGACATGATCGCGGCGCGTAGGCGTCGCCGCTCGAGAACAATCGGTGTGTGGGCGCTCAACGCATGAGATGGACTTCCCGGACGGGCGACGGCGTGTCCAAGAGCGGAGCCGCTGCCCCGGACAAATCGCGGGCAAAGAACGCATCGAGGTAGGCGCGCTCGATCCTCAGGGCGCGCCTGGCCCTGATCGCCCCGAGGACCGGAACGGGAGCCCGGACCGCCGGGTAGCCGCCGGGACGCTCCAGCGGCCGCGCGTCGCGGTGGGCGTTGGTGCGCACGCGCGTGAAGGTGGTGCTCGGAAGCTTGTACTCGGCCGCGTAGACCCTTCCGACGCCCGGAGCGATGTAGGCCGCCGGCGGCCCGCCCGAGGCAGCCGGATACCAGACTTGGATCATTGGTCGAGCCTCTCGCTCCGCCTTGGTGGGGTCGGTCGAGCGGTGATCTCGAAGAATGATGCAGCAAAGACTGCAGTGTTTCGCGAGGGGTAGGAGCCGGGTGGCGTTCTCCCAGTGCACCAGCCCGAGGGAGAGGGCCAGAACCACCCGGCTCATCAGCTCAGATGCGGGCGTGAGGCGGAACTTGCTAGTTGACGACGCGGTACGTCAGGTGCGTCACGGCGGGTGAGCCCACCACCTCCGTGCGCTCGAGCTCGACGTCGACCAGGCCCTTGAACAGCCTCGTGCCGCTACCGAGCAGCACGGGCGCGAGGTGGAGCCGAAGCTCGTCCACGAGCCCTGCCCTGAGCGCCTGCTGAACGGCGTCCGCGCCGCCGGCGACGCCGACGTTCTTCTCCCCAGCCGCCTCGCGAGCCTGGCGAATCGCGCTCTCGACGCCGTCCGTGACGAACGTGAAGGAGGTCCCACCTTCCTTCGCCGCCCGCTCCCGGGCGTGGTGCGTCAGGACGAAGACCGGCGCCCGGAACGGCGGGTCGTCGCCCCACCAGCCGTCGGCGTTGGGGTCGGCGTCCCACGGCCCCTCGCCTCCGCTGTACATGCGCCTGCCCATGACGAAGGCGCCGATCGAGTCGAACGTCTCGCGAACTCGCTCGGAGTCCGCGCTCGCCTCTCCGCCCTCCTGGCCATGGCGTTCGTGAAACGCCTCGAGCCCGACGGCCCACTCGTGCAGCCGCTCGCCGCCCTCCCCGAGCGGGTGCTCGAGGCTCGGATTCGGGCCTGCGACGAAGCCGTCCAGCGACATGCTGATGTCGACGATCGTTCCCATTGCACCTCCTTGCAGTCGTCGGTAGGACGGCGGTGCGATGGGAAACTCATCGCCCGTCACGCCCCAGGTAGCATCGGCCGAGGCGTGTCCATGTCCCCTGCGCGCGAATCAGAGCACGTCCTCGCCGTCGGTGTCTCCCACCGCAACGCGCCGCTCGAGGTGCGGGAGCGGCTCTTCCTCGCCGACGGGCACGCGCTCGAGCTCGCCACCGCGCTCGCCCGGGAGGGTGGCGAGGCGGTCGTCCTCTCGACCTGCAACCGGACCGAGGCGTACCTGGTCGGCGGTGACGCGGACCGGGTTCGCGAGGAGCTCGAACGACGCTCGGAGCTGGAGCTCGGCGACGTGCTCGCGGCCTGGGAGGACGAAGAGGCCGTCGAGCACCTCTTCCGGGTCGCTTCCGGCCTCGACTCGCTCGTGCCGGGGGAGTCGCAGATCCTCGGACAGGTGCGCCTCGCCTACGAGGCGGCCCTGACCGCCGGCTCGACCGGGCCGCTGCTGAACCGCCTGTTCGAAGACGCCCTGCGCGCCGGGAAGCGGGTACGCACGGAGGCACGCCTCTCTGAGATGCCCGAGTCGGTCGCCGCGTCGGCGGTCGAGCTGGCCGCCCGCGAGCTCGGCGGCCTCGGGGGCCGGCGGGCGCTGCTCTTCGGCGCCGGAAAGATGTGCGAGCTCGCCGCGCGCGACCTTCGCGCTCGCGGGGCGGAGGTGGTCGTCGCGAGCCGCACGCTCGAGAGCGCGCAGGAGCTGGCGAGCGAGGTCGGCGGCCGCGCGGCGGCTTTCGACGCCGTTGCGGTCGAGCTGACCGGCGCCGACCTCGTGCTCTCGGCCACGCGCTGCCCGTACCCGATCCTCCACGCCGAGGCGGTGCAGGCTCGGACGAAGCCGCTCGTGCTCGTCGACGTCGCGGTTCCACGCGACCTCGACCCGGCGATCGGAGAGCTCGAGGGCTGCACGCTCTTCGACATAGACGCACTCGGCGAGGGCCTCGTCGGCCGGGAGGAGGACGTGCGGGAGGCGGAGGCGATCGTGGCGGAGGAGGCGGAGCGCTTTGCAGAGTGGCGCCGCTCCCGCGGTGCTGCGGGAGCGATCCGCGACCTCCGGCGTCGCGCCGAGACGATCCGCACCGAGGAGCTCGCCCGCGCCGAGCCGCGCCTGGCCGAGCTCTCGCCCCGCGAGCGCGAGACCGTCGAGACGCTGACCGCGCAGATCGTGAACAAGCTCCTGCACGCGCCCACCGTCCGCGCGAAGCAGGCCGGCTCCGAGCCTCTCCGCGATCTCTTTGCGCTCCGCGAGGACGGCGAGTGACTCTGAACCAGACGACGCGGGCGGCCGAGCTCTATGCCCGCGCGCTCGAGCTGATACCCGGCGGGGTCAACTCACCCGTGCGCGCCATGAAGGCGGTGGGGCTCGAGGAGCCGCTGTTCGCACGGCGTGGGGAGGGGGCCTACCTCGAAGACGTCGAGGGCGGTCGCTACGTGGACTGGGTCCTCTCGTGGGGGCCGCTGATCTTCGGGCACGCCGATCCCGAGACGATCGAGGCGGTCGTGGCAGCCGCGCGCGAGGGCACGACCTTCGGCACCGCGACCGAGCGGGAGGTCGAGCTCGCCGCCGAGATCGTCGATGCCGTGCCGTCCGTCGAGCAGGTCCGGCTCGTGTCCTCGGGGACGGAGGCGGCGATGAGCGCGCTGAGGCTGGCACGGGCGGCGACCGGCCGTGAACCGTTCGTGCGCTTCGCGGGCTGCTACCACGGACACGCCGACCCGTTCCTCTCCGAGGCCGGCTCGGGGGTCGCGACCCTCGGGATCCGTGCCGCCGGCGAAGGCCGTGTCGTCCCCTACAACGACCTCGAGGCGGTGCAGGCGGCGATCGAGGGAACGGCGTGCGTCTTCGTCGAGCCGGTTGCCGGGAACATGGGCGTCGTCCCGCCGGGGCCGGGCTTCCTCGAGGGCCTGCGCGGGCTCTGCGACGAGAGCGGCGCGCTGCTGGTGTTCGACGAGGTGATCACCGGCTTCCGCGTCGCCCGCGGCGGTGCCCAGGAGCGCTACGGCGTGCTGCCGGACCTGACCGTGCTCGGCAAGATCGTCGGCGGGGGCCTCCCGCTGGCGGCCTTCGGCGGCCCGGCCGAGCTGATGCAGCGCCTCGCGCCGGTCGGCGACGTGTACCAGGCCGGCACGCTCTCGGGGAACCCGCTCGCCACCGCCGCGGGCCTGTCGGTGCTGCGCCGGCTCACGCCAGAGGTCTACGCCGAGCTCGAGGAGAAGGGCGCGCGCCTGGAGCACGGCCTGCGTGGGCTCGGCCGCTTCGAGCGCGTCGGGGCGATGGCGACGCTGTTCGTCGACGACTACCCGGGCCTCTTCCGCCACCTGCTCGGGCGCGGGATCTACATCGCGCCGTCCCAGAACGAGGCGATGTTCGTCTCGACCGCCCACGGCGACGAGGAGATCGACAGCACGGTCGCCGCGATCTCAGAATTCGTCGGCTAGCTTCGAGCGCGTTGCGGCAAGGTGCTCCGGGAGCACCTTCACGTCGGCGAGGACCGGCATGAAGTTGGTGTCGCCCGCCCAGCGCGGGACGACGTGCAGGTGGACGTGGTCGACGATGCCTGCGCCCGCGATCCGGCCGAGGTTCCAGCCGAGGTTGTAGCCCTGAGGCGCGTAGGCCTCCGCCAGCGCGGCCATCCCGCGCCCGGCCAGGCGATGGACCTCCAGCGCCTCGTCGTCCGTAAGGTCGGCGAACTCGCCGACGTGCCGGTAGGAGGCGACCATCAGGTGGCCCGAGGCGTAGGGATAGCGGTTCAACAGGACGAAAGCGTGCTCGCCGCGGTGAACGACGAGTCGCTCCTCGTCGTCACCGTCGGCCGCGTCGCAGAAGACGCAACCCGCATTCTCATCGGCTTTGGCGATGTACTCGAGGCGCCAGGGAGCCCACAGCTGGCCGGTCATCGGGTCGAGACTACATTCCTGGTTGCAAACCGCCTAAAATCCTGCACGTGAAGCGATTCTTGGTGTTCGTGGTCTTGGCCGGGATCGCGTCCGGAGCCGCAGCCCCGAGCGCGAAGCGCCCCGCCACCGTGCCGCCCGGCGTCTCGATCGGAGGCGTCCGGGTGGGAGGGATCAACTCCGAGCAGGCCCGGGCCGCCATCTCGTGGTGGTACAACCGCCCGCTCCGGTTCGCCTTCGACGGCAAGAGCTGGACGCTGCGGCCGGCCGCTCTCGGCGCGAGCGTCGACGTCGACTCGTCGGTCCAGCAGATCCTGAAGGCGCGGCCCGGTCAGCAGCTCGAGCTGCGTGTCAACGTGGACGCGAAACGGATCGAGCGCTACGTGGGGTCGCTCGACTCGCGGCTCTCCGTCCCGGCCGAGGACGCGTCCGCGTCGCTCGCGGGCCTGCACCCGGTCATCAGCCCCGGCAAGCCGGGGCTGGCGGTCAACCTCCGACAGACGAGGCTCCGCATCGAGAGCGCGCTGGCGGTGGCGAGGCGCTCGGTCGTGCGTCCGGTGGCGAAGACCGTCGCGCCCTCGGTGTCGCGGAGCGACTTCGGGGCCGTGGTCGTGATCTACCGCGGCTCGAACGAGCTTCACCTCTACGACGGTGAGCGCCCCTGGCGCAGCTTCGCGGTCGCGACCGGCCAGGCCATCTACCCGACGCCGACCGGCTCGTTCACCGTTGTCGACAAGCAGCGAAATCCGTGGTGGCGCCCGCCCGACTCGCCCTGGGCCAAGGGTCTGAAGCCGATCCCGCCCGGCCCCGGCAACCCGCTCGGGACGCGCTGGATGGGCATCTCGGCACCCGGAGTCGGCATGCACGGCACTCCCGACGCCGCTTCGATCGGCTACTCGGCTTCGCACGGATGCATCCGCATGCAGATCCCCGATGCGGAGTGGCTGTTCGACCGCGTGCGGATCGGGACGCCGGTCTTCATCGTCAACGCATAGCGCTACAGTCGAGCGCGATGCGGATTTGCTCGTTGCTCCCGAGCGCGAGCGAGATCGTCGCCGAGCTCGGGCACGCCGACTCGCTCGTCGGGATCTCCGACGAGTGCCGCTGGCCCGCCGAGATCGTCGGCAAGCCGATCGTCACGGCTGCCCGGATCGATCCGTCCGAGCTCACGAGCCGGGAGATCGACGAGGCCGTCCGGGCGTCGGTGCTCGACGGCGGCTCGCTCTATGCAGTCGACCGCGCGCTGATCGAGGAGCTGCAGCCCGACCTGATCGTGACCCAGGACCTCTGCCGGGTCTGCGCGGTCTCGAGCGGCGACCTCGCCACGGCACTCCCGCTGGACGTCGAGGTGCTCTCCCTCGACCCGCGCACCCTGGCCGGGGTCGTCGAGACCTTCCACGTGCTGGCAGGGCGGCTCGGCACGCCTGCTGCCGGCGACGCGCTCGCGTACCGCATGGAAGCGACGATCCGTGAAGTGGTCGAGGCGGTGCGGGGCCTCGAGGCGCGGAGGATCTTCTTCGCCGAGTGGCTCGATCCGCCCTTCTGCGCCGGACACTGGATCCCGGAGATGATCGCGCTTGCCGGCGGCGAGGACGTGCTCGGGCGGGCAGGAGAGCCGTCGCGCGAGACCAGCTGGGAGGCGGCGTTCGAGCACCGGCCCGAGCTCGTGATCCTCGCTCCGTGCGGGTTCGGTGCGGACGAGGCTCTCCGGCGCGCCGAAGGGCTCAGCTTTCCGTGTCGCGCGATCGCCGTCGACGGCGACGGCTACTACTCGTGCCCCGGGCCCAGGCTGGCCGACGGGGTCAGGCAGCTCGGCCACCTACTCCACGAGGGCGCGGTGGAGGATCCGGGTCTTCCCGCGCTCGAGCTCGAGCCGTTCGCGTCCGGCCGCGCGCCTACTAGTCCTGGAGGAGCGTGAGGCCGGGCGGCTCGACGTCTGGGTTCCCGCGCTCGATCGCCTCGACGACCTTGTGCTCGAGCTTCCCACGCGAGAAGCGGTTTGCCTTCCACACGACCTCCTCACGGGGCGGGCCCTCGGTGCGGGCGTACAGGCGCGGGCGAAGGAGGTTGGAGATCCGCTCGGCCAGCCAGATGACGAGCAGGATGGCGGCGATGATCGCGATGATCGTGCTGTAGAAGGCGACGACGATCGCGATTGCGATGAGGATCACGGTCATCACGACGCCGGCCCAGAAGAACGGCTCGTCCCTCTTGTCCCAGAACGAGAGCTGCTCCCGCCGAGAGCCGATCTCCCAGGTGCGCCCGTCGGGCGATCGTGCCGTGATCGTCGTCACGCTTTCACCCTATCGCGGTTCGGTGCGTGATCAGAGCAGGCGCTGGGACCACTTGCCCCTGGGACGCGGCGCCGTGGGGGCGAAGTCGCTGAAGACGAACACCTCCCGCGTCAGGAGCTCGTAGAACGGCCGGAGATCCACCGAACCGAAGGCCCGATGATCAGCGCCGTCATCCGTTGGCGGCGGTACCGCCCTCGCGAGCTTCGCCCGCAGCCCGCTGCCAAATTCCACCAGTCCGTGCATCGCAAAATCCCGCCTCTCGGCGCTCCTCGCTGCGTGGCGACGTGCGCCGGAGAAGCTGTCAGTTGCCGCATGACCCCGCATCCGCAAGAGCGGATGCCCTTCCGGATCGGAGCATGTGCGATCGAGCCGCTCGCCTCAAGTCGAGGGCTCCACTCCAGCCCTATGGACAGGTACGCCCGAGCGGGGGCTCAGAGCCAGCGCTTCCAGCGGAAGAACGCCGTCAGCCCGATGGCGAGGCCGAGCATGAACCCGCAGATCGTCCAGAAGGCGGCCGCGGTCTCGAAGCCCGGGAAGTGCACGTTCATCCCGAAGATGCCGGTGATCAGGGTCAGCGGGAGCAGGATCACGGTCACGACCGTGAGGAAACGGAGAACGTCGTTCTGCCGGTGCGAGATGACCGACTCGTTCGTGTCCTCGAGCGCCTCGACGACCTCCTTGTAGTTGTCCAGGAGGTCCCAGATCCGCTCGCTCGCGTCGACGATATCGTCGAAGTAGAGGTCGAGCTGCTCGGGCAGGAACCGCTCGATGTGGCGTTCGAGCAGCCGCAGGGTCGAGCGCTCGGGCTTGATGATCTTGCGGTAGGAGATGATCTCCTGCTTGACGTTCGAGAGGTCGCGGACGACGTCCTCGGCGCGCTCCTCGAACATGTCGTCCTCGACCGAGTCGAGCTTGTGCCCGATCTTGTCGAGGATCGGGAAGCAGTAGTCGAAGAGGTCGTCGAGGATGTGGTAGAGCAGGTAGCCCGACCCCTTCGCGAAGAGTTGGTCGCGCAGCTCCTCGTCCTCGTAGCAGCGGTGGAAGAGCCGCGTCACCGGCAGCAGCTCGACGGTTGGCAGCGTGACCAGGTAGCCGTTCCCGACGAAGAAGTCGAGCTCGGCGGCGTTCAGCCGCTGGACGGCCTTGTCGTAGACGGGGAAGTGGAGGACGCCGAAGAGGTAGTCCGGGTACTCGTCGACCTTCGGCCGCTGGCGCTTCGAGAGCACGTCCTCGAGGTCGAGCGGGTGCCAGCCGAAGCGCTCGGCGAGCGCCCCCGCCTCCTCCATCGACGGCGCGTCGAGATGGATCCAGGTCAGGCCGTGTGAGTCGAGCTCTGCGAGGCGCGGCTCAGGTCGAGCGGCGACGTCCCCCGCCTGCGTGCGAGGTCTCGGCCGCTTGATGCGAGGAAGGCTTGGCACCGGGACTGAGGGGGTCGTCGAGAGTCATGGTCGGGGTTCGCCATAGTACCCGGAAAGCCTTGCTTCCAACCGGTTTTCCACCTGGAGTTCTCGCGGCTTCAGCGGGCAATGCAGGCTCGAGCAGGAGAAAGCCGACCGCGGCCACCGCGCAGGCTCCGGCGCTGACCAGCCACAGCGCCGCGGGGGAGCGGGCGAGCAGAAGGCTCCCGATCGCGGGCCCGGCGAGGAAGCCGAGCTGCCAGGCGGAGGTTCGCAGCGCCATGTACCGGCCCAGCAGGTGCGAGGGCGCGAGGTCGGCGACCAGCGGGTTGTTGACCGCCCCGTGGACGCACTCGCCGAGGCTGAAGACCACGATCGCCCCGCACAGGAGCGCGACCGCCGTGGCGTTCTCGAACCAGGAGCCGGCGAACAGGACCAGCAGGCAGGTGCCGCTGAAGATCGCGCCCGTGAGCGAGAGAGCCCGTAGCCGCCGACGCCCCTCGACCGCCTTTGCGATCGGCAGCTGCGCGACCACGAGCACGATCGTGTTCACGAGGAAGATGACGCCGATGCCTGCCTCGCTGACCGAGGCGCTGTCCTTCACGAAGGGCGGCAGCGTCGTCGAGATCTGGGCGTACGCGGCAGCGACGAGGAGCGCGGTCAGCGCGAGCAGCCAGACGAAGGGCCGGTCGCTCAGGACCTCCGAGTACCGGCCGTGCAACCGGGCCGCGGCCGGAACGAGCGGCGGGGCCGGCACGAACAGCAGCAGGCCCATGAAGGCGAGGAAGGTGCCCGCGTCCACCGCGAAGAGCAGGTCGAAGCTCTCGGGCACCTGCGTGGTGGCGATCAGGCCGCCGACAAGCCCTCCGATGCCGAACCCGAGGTTGTCCGTGACGCGTGTAAGGGCGTAGGCGGCGGTGCGCTGCTCGCGCGATGTCAGCGAGGCGAGCAGGCTCGAGTGGCTGGGCGCAAAGCCCGCGTTCCCGGCGCCGGCGACCAGAGCGAGCCCGAACGCGTGCCAGGGCTGGCGCACGAACGGGAAGCACCCGTAGCCGGCGGCGAGCAGGCCCAGCGAGACCATCAGCGTCGTGCGGGCGCCCACGTGGTCGACGACGTGTCCCGCAAGCGGGCTCCCGACCAGGCCGATCCCCAGCAGCACCGCCACCACGAGGCCCGAAGTGCCGAGGCTGAAGTGGCGTACGTCGTGGAGGTAGATGATGAGGAACGGGATGACGATCCCGTTCCCGAGCGAGTTGGCCACGCCGCCGGCTTCCAGCAGCCAGACGGGCCGCGGGAGCTGCGGTCTCAGGCTTCTGAAGTACGCGGCGAGGGCGTTCAGCGCCGGAAGAATGTAACCGGGAGGATCGTCCCTGACTAGCGGCGCCGTCGGCGCACGCTCTGGATTTCGCCCACCCCTTGCGTTGCTCGTCCGGTCCGACCTTGATTGGGACAGGGGAGCCGGGCGGCCTGCTCCTCCGCCGGGCTAGGCGGCCATAGTCCCCGGCGAAGCGCCGCCCGGCTCTCGAAGTCATCAAGCGCGGGCAGGCGGTCCACTCACGGCGAACCGCAGTGGGCCGCGTCCGCGGGGGATCGGGGGGATGAGCTTCCGACGGTCCCTCGCCGCAAGATGCGGGCGCGGCCACTCGTGATTCGCCGGAGGAGGCGGACCGGTTCGTCACCGGCTTGCGATCCCAGCTACGGGACGTCAGTGATGTGGAGCCGCCTAGGAGCTCGCTGGTTCCGCGCGCTGCCCTGCGTTGCGGCGCCCCTGCCATTCGCGATCCAGAATCGCGTAGACGCACAGCGTCGACCACTCGCCTTTGAACCAATCGGCCTCGACCAAACGCGCCTCACAGCGGAAGCCCAAGCGCTCGAGCAGACGCTTGACGGGAGCGTTGCGATCATCGGCCTCGGCGAACACTCGATGCATGCCCTGTTGCTCGAAGAGCGCAGTCACGACCGCGGCGAGCGCCTCGGTCGCAAGGCCCTTGCTCTGGCTGCTCGGCGCGAGCGTTACTCCGACCTCCGCGGTCGCCGGCGGATCGTTTTCGACTCGCACTGCGCAGTCACCACAAAGGCTGCCCGTGCGCCGATCGACCATCGCCAGCTGCAGCCACTCTCCGGGCTGGCCGAGCTCCAGCTGGCGTTGCGAGGTCAGGAACGATCGGGCATCGGTCATCGAATAGCTGACATCCCACGACTGATATCGCGCGACCTCTGGATTGCTTCTGTAGGCAACGAAAGCCTCGAGGTCATCGACCTGAAAGGGCCGCAGTCTCAAACGCTCGGTCACGATCTCGACCGCCATCGGCAGCTCCCGGCACATCCTTCGTTCGACCGACCCAGCCTAGGCGATCGGGGCCGCGCTGCGGACCTGGCCTGGACGTAAGGGCTGAAACGCGCCTGGCAGGAATCGAACCTGCGACCTCGCGCTCCGGAGGCGCGCGCTCTATCCCCTGAGCTACAGGCGCTCGGGGGCCAAGTCTAGCGGCGGGGTGAACGGCGTCACGCTCACCGCATCGGGCTTCGGCGTTCGTCGCACTCGCGCCGGGAGCCGCCGCTCGAGCAGCAGGCAGCCGCCCGCCGAGAACAGGCACACCGCCGCCGCAACCGGCCAGACGGCGAGCGGGTGCCAGCCGAGCAGCGTGCCGCCGACCGCCGGTCCGAGGATGGCGCCTGCGCTCCAGGACATGGCGCTGAGCGCGAAATAGCGGCCCCTCAGGTAGTCGGGCGCGAGGTCGGCCACGAGCGGCGCCTGCGTCGGGCCCTGCAACGTCTCACCGACACCGAACACGAGCGTCGCCAGGATGAACACGAGCGCCGCCGAGGAAGCGGTGAACAGCTCGCCGGCCGCGAGCACGATCAGCGAGGCCGCCGCCCAGAGGAGGTTCATCAGCGCGAGCGCGGCCATGCGCCTGCGGCCCTCGAGCGCCTTGGAGACCGGGAGCTGGATCAGCACGATCAGGAGCGTGTTCGCCAGCCAGATCGCCCCGACCCAGCGCTCGCTGACGTCGGCGTAGTTCTTGGCGAAGGCCGGCAGCAGCGCGAAGACCTCATAGCCGACGGAGACGAAGAGGACGTTGAGGCCGAGCAGCGCGACGAAGTTCCGGTTGCGGAGAACCGCGCTGTAGCCGCCGACGCGGCTCGCCTGGTCCTCGGGCTCGTCGACCCGAGGCTCCGTCACGCCCGAGAGAACGGCCGCGAAGACGACGAAGGTGACGGCGTCGACCAGGAAAAGCCGCGTGAAGCTGCCGGGGTCGGCCGTGGTCGCGATCAGGCCGCCGATCGCGGCGCCGAGGCCGATTCCGAGGTTCATGCTGATGCGCTGGAGCGCGTAGGCGGAGTGCCGGTCGTCTGCCGGGGTCAGGCGCGCCAGGAGCGTCGACTGGCCGGGCCAGAAGCAGGCGGTCCCGGCGCCCTCGAGCCCGAGGAGCGCGAAGGCGTGCCACGGCTCGCGGATCAGAGGGAAGAGCGCGAAGGCCACGGCCTGCAGCAGCAGCCCGAGCAGCAGCGTGTTGCGACCCCCGACCCGGTCGACGATCGGCCCGGCAGCCCAGCCCGAGGCCAGCGCGGCGGCCCCGCCGAACGCGAGCGCGAGCCCGGCCTCCGCGAACGAGATCCCGCGGACGTTGTGCAGGTAGATGACGACGAACGGGAGCACGATCCCGTTGCCGAGCGAGTTGACCACCCCGCCGGCCTGGACGAGCCAGACCTGCCGCGGAAGGTGCGGATCCAGCCTGCGGAGATAGGAGATCAAGACGCCGTCTAAGGCACCGCTTGCGGTGCCGCCATCAGCACGCGCGGGCTTTGCCCGTGTGTGCGTCCGAACTGACCGGTCGATGCGATTGAAGTCATCACAGCGCGGTCTCTAAGGTATCGGCGTGGAGCTCGACGCCCGGATCGCGACGCTGCGGATGGCCGAGACCTTCGTCATCTCGCAGGGGAGCTTCGGACGAGGCCGAAGTGGTCTTCGTCGAGGTCTGCCATGACGGCGTGAGCGGCTTCGGCGAAGCGGCGCCGACCGAGCACTACGACGAGTCGGCCGAGTCGGCGCTCGCGTTCGTCCAGGAGGCGTCCGAGCTGCTCGGGGACGACCCGTTCGCGCTCGAGGCGATCGAGGCGCGTCTCCGCGAGCGGCCGGGAGAGCAGGCTGCAAAGTCCGGGATCGACGCAGCGCTGCACGACCTCTGCGGCAAGCTCGTCGGCCGGCCGGTCTGGCAGCTGCTCGGCCTCGACCGCGCCGGGCCGCCGACCTCCTGGACGATCTGGCTCGGCGATCCCGACGACATGGCGCGGCGCGCCGAGCGCGTGCGCGGGAGGTTCAAGCGTCTGAAGCTCAAGATCGGCGGGGGCGACGGGCTCGACGTCGAGCGGGTGCGCGCCGTGCATGCCGTCTCGCAGGTGCCGCTGCAGGTCGACGTGAACGAGTTCTGGTCGCTCGACGAGGCGCTGGAGGCGCTGCCGCAGCTGGCGGAGCTGAACGTGGAGTACTGCGAGCAGCCCCTGCCGGCCGGCGATCCCGACGGCCCCGAGCTGAAGCGCCGTTCACCGCTGCCGATCTACGTGGACGAGGACTGCCACACGCTCGCCGACGTGCCCGAGTGCGCCGAGCGTGCGCACGGCCTGACCGTGAAGCTCGCGAAGTCCGGCGGAATCCGCGAGGCGGTGCGGCTCGCGCATGCAGGGCGCGCGCTCGGGCTCGGGTTGATGCTCGGCTGCATGAACGAGTCGGGCCTTGCCGTCGCGGCGGGCGCCCAGGTGGCGAGCCTCTTCGACCACGTCGACCTCGACGGCAACCTGCTGCTCGCCGAGGATCCATGGCCCGGCGTCGAGCTTGTCGACGGCGTGCAGCTCCCCGCCGACGCACCCGGTCTAGGTGTCCGAGAAGCGGTACCTGATCCTCGCTGAGGGTCGCTCCGGCGACCCGCACTACGGCAAGACCGCGCGGGGCGTGATCCGCTATGCGCCCGACCCGACCGTCGCGATCCTGGACTCCACGCGGGCCGGCGAGACCCAGGACGGGATCCCGATCGTGGCCGCGGTCGACGATGCCCTCGACCTGGGGCCGACCACCGCGCTCGTCGGCGTCGCGACCCAGGGCGGCCGCTTCCCGCCGGCCTGGCGCGAGCTGCTCAAGGCCTGCATCGCGAACGGCCTCGACATCGAGAGCGGCCTGCACGAGTTCGTCTCCGACGACCCGGAGCTCGCCGAGCTGGCGGCCCGCCACGGCGTCGAGCTTCGCGATCTACGGAAGCCGCCGGCCGGCCTGAACGTGCCCACCGGCGAGAACCTGCGGCTTTCCGCCCAGGTCGCGCTGACCGTCGGCTCCGACTGCGCGATCGGGAAGAAGACCGTGGCCCTCGAGCTCGACCTCGAGGCTCGCCGCCGCGGCCTGCGCTCCGTGTTCGTCCCTACCGGCCAGACCGGGATCGCGATCGCGGGCTGGGGGATCGCCGTCGACGCGGTGGTCTCGGACTTCCTCGCGGGGGCGGCCGAGAGCCTGGTCGTCGAGGGCAGCCGTCGCGGGGGAGAGCTCCTCTTCGTCGAAGGCCAGGGATCGCTCACGCATCCTGCGTACTCCGGCGTGACGCTCGGGCTGATCCACGGCTCGGCCCCGCACGCGTTCGTGCTCTGCCACAGAGCGGGCGCGACGGAGGTCGAAGGCTTTCCCGGCCATCGGCTGCCGGGCCTGCCGGAGCTGGTCGAGCTGCACGAGCGGATCGCGCTCCCGCTCCGCCCGGCACGCGTCGCCTGCCTTGCGCTGAACACGGCCGGCCTGGACGACGAGGCCGCGCTTGCGGCGATCGCCGGGGCCGCCGAGGAGACCGGTCTGCCCGCCGACGACCCGGTGCGTTACGGTGCCGGACCGCTGCTCGATTCCGTCCTCTCCGCCTTCGAGGCTCAAGCATCTGCCGCCACGGCCGATCACTAAGATCGAGGAGCCGCCACGCGTTCGAGGAAGAACGTGGATCCGCTATGGGTCGACCCCAGGAGACAGAATGCGACTGAAGACGATCTCGGGCCTGTTCAGCTGCGCGGCGCTGGCCCTGGCGCTGGCCGCGGCCGCGCACGGCAGCCTCGAGGTGGGGGTGACGGAGGACGCCGGCAAGTCGGCAAAGGGAGGCGCCGCCTTCTTCGCCGCGATGACCGACCTCGGGCTCAAGGCGAACCGCGTCTCGATCTCGTGGGATCCTGCTAACCCGACCACGATTCCGAACCAGGCCGAGATCGCCGCGTGGCTCCCGACCGCGCAGATCGCCGGCACCCGCATCATCTTCGCGGTCTCGCCGCTGACGGTCGCCAAGCAGCCGACGATGTCACCCGGAACCGTGCAGCAGTTCGTCGCGTTCGTGCAGCAGGTGGCACAGACGTTCCCGAGCGTCAAGGACTACGTGATCGGCAACGAGCCGAACCAGCCGCGCTTCTGGATGCCGCAGTACCGGGCCGGCAAGCCGCTGTCGGCGGCCACCTACCTGACGTTGCTGGCGCGCTCGTACGACGCGCTCAAGTCTGTCGACCCGACGATCAACGTGATCGGGATCGGTCTCTCGCCTCGCGGCAACGATCAGCCGTTCGCGCCCTCGAACCCCTCTCGCTCGCCGGTGCGCTTCCTGCACGACCTCGGCGTCGCTTACCGGGCCAGTCACCGCACCAAGCCGGTGATGGACGAGCTCGCCTTCCATCCGTACCCGAGCCGGGACGGAGACTCGCCCGACGTCGGCTACATCTGGCCGAACGCCGGCATCCCGAACCTCGACCGGATCAAGCAGGCGGTCTGGGACGCCTTCCACGGCACCGCGCAGCCAACGTTCTACGAGCCGGGAGTGAAGACGTTCACCAAGCCGCTGATGTTCGAGCTCGACGAGGTCGGCTGGCAGGTCACGATCCTGCCCGACCTCTCACCGCTCTACTTCGGGAAGGAGACCTCGCGCAGCACGATCGACGAGCAGACGCAGGCCCAGTACTACACGGACGCGATCGAGTCGCTCGCCTGCGACCGCACCGTGCGCGCGCTCAACTTCTTCCACCTGATGGACGAGCCCGACCTTGACCGCTGGCAGAGCGGCCTGGAGCGGGTCGACCTGACGCAGCGCCCGTCGTACGAGGCGGTCAAGAACACGCTCAAGACCACCGGAGGGAAGTGCGAGGGCACGCCCATCAAGTGGAGCCATACGCTCAAGGTGGTGAACGCGCGGACATCGTTCGGCCTCCGCACGAGGAACACGACCTGGAAGAAGTGGAGCTTCCCGGCCGGCGCCGGCGAGGCGGCGACCTTCCTGGCCGGGGTGTTTCCCGTAACTGTTGGCAAGAAAGCCATCGGTAAGCGTCTCACCACCGGTCGCCCGGCCGCGCTTCTGACCAACAAGGGCACGATCGCGGCCAAGAACCGAGTCGTCACCTTCCCGGCCAGGACGCTCAAGCCGGGCCGATACGTTTACGCGATCCGGATGGTCGCGGCGATGAACCCCCAGCGCTCCAGCCTCTTTGTCAGCAAGCCCTTTCTCGTCGGCAAGACGAAGAAGCACGTGAAGAAGACCAAGCACTCGTGAGGGACCCGCGAGTCGTCCGGCTCGGCGAGCTGATCGTCTCCTACTCGCTCGGGCTCTCGGCCGGGCAGATCCTGCGCGTCGACGTGCCGCCGGTGGCTGCACCGCTCGCGGTCGAGCTCTACCGCGCGGCGCTCGCGGCCGGAGGGCATCCGTACGCGAACGTCGAGCTCGAGCAGCTCGAGGAGATCCTCGTCAAGAAGGGGAACGACGAGCAGCTCGAGTTCCTCTCGCCGATCGCGGCGAGCGAGATCGAGTTCGTCGACGCGATCGTGACCGTCTGGGCCGAGTCGAACACCCGCGCGCTGAGCGGCGTGCCGCCGGATCGCCACCAGCGCCTGATCGCCTCGACCCGGAAGCTCGCGAAGCGGCGCTGGGAGCGCATCGCCGCCGGCGAGGTGCGCTGGTGCGGGGTCGTCTTCCCGACCGCGGCGCACGCGCAGGACGCGCAGATGTCGCTCGACGAGTACGAGCACTTCGTCTTCCGGGCCTGTCACGTCGAGGACTCGGACGACCCGGTCGGGCACTGGAACGGCGTCAGCGAGGAGCTGGTCGGGCGCGCCGGGGCGCTCGGCGAGGCCCGCGAGATCCGCATCGTCGGGCCGGACACCGATCTCCGGCTCGGCGTCGACGGCCGGACCTGGCAGGCGGCCGACGGGCGCTACAACATGCCCGACGGCGAGGTCTACACGAGCCCGCTCGAGACCGCCGTCGAGGGCGACATCCGGTTCACGTACCCCGCGCTCTTCCGCGGCCGCGAGGTCGAGGACATCCGTCTGCGCTTCGAGGGCGGCAAGGTCGTCGCGGCCGAGGCGGCGCGTGGGCTCGAGTACCTGGAGGCGCTCCTGGATGTCGACGAGGGCGCCCGCAGGCTCGGGGAGGTCGCGTTCGGGCTCAACTACGAGATCGACCGCTTCACGAACAACACGCTCTTCGACGAGAAGATCGGCGGCACGATGCACGTCGCCCTCGGCTCGGCGTTCGAGGAGCTCGGTGGCCAGAACACCTCGGCGCTGCACTGGGACCTGGTCTGCGACCTTCGCGCCGACGGCGAGGTCTACGCCGACGGCGAGCTCGTCTGGCGGGCCGGACGCTTCCTCGAGCAGCCCGCGCCGGCGATCGAACGTGTCTGACTCGCGCCTCGCTCGCCTGGCCGACGTGCTGGTCGGCTACTCGGCCGGAGTCAAAGAGGGCGAGCTGATCCTCCTCGAGGCGCCGGTGATCGTCGAGCCCCTCTTCGCCGAGCTCTACCGAGCGGTGCTCGAGGCGGGCGGCCTGCCGATGACCAGGGTCGGGCTCGACCTGGCGGAGGTGCTCTTGAAGGAGGGCAGCGACGAGCAGATCGCCTGGGTCAACCCGGCGCGTCGCGAGGACATCGAGCGCCCCGACGTGCGAATCGTCATCGACGCGGCGACGAACACCAAGGCGCTGACGAGCGTCGAGCCTGCCCGCCAGGCACTCCTCGAGCGCTCGCGCCTGGAGCTGCGCGACCGGTACCTGGAGCGGGCGCTGAGCGGGGCGCTGCGCTGGGTCCTGAGCGCGTACCCGACGAATGCAGCTGCCCAGGATGCCGAGATGTCACTGTCCGAGTACGAGGACTTCGTCTACGGCGCGGGGTTTCTCGACAACGGCGACCCTGTCGAGCGCTGGCGCGCGTTCGCCGAGCGGCTGCGTGCCGTCGCGGAGTTCCTGGCGGACAAGCAGGAGCTGCGGATCGTCGCAGAGGACACGGACCTGACGTTGAGCGTCGGCGGCCGCAAGTGGATCGCGGCGGACGGCCACGAGAACTTCCCGGACGGCGAGGTCTTCACCGCTCCGCTGGAGACCAGCGCCGAGGGCCAGATCCGCTTCACCTACCCCGCGGTCTTCCGCGGGCGCCAGGTGGAGGACGTCAGGCTCCGGTTCCGCGACGGTGAGGTGGTCGAGGCCTCAGCCGCGCACGGCCAGGACTTCCTCGAGGAGATGATCGGCGTGGACGAGGGCGCGCGCCGGCTCGGGGAGTTCGCGTTCGGGCTGAACGAGGCAGTCGGCGTGTTCACCCGCAACATCCTCTTCGACGAGAAGATCGGCGGGACGGTGCACCTGGCGCTCGGCACGGCGTACCCGGAGTGCGGCGGCACGAACCGCTCCGCGCTCCACTGGGACATGATCTGCGATCTCCGCTCGGGCAGCGAGGTCTACGCCGACGGTGAGCTCGTCTACCGCGACGGGCGCTTCCTGAACGGCTCCTGAGCCGGCGCGCTCACTCGAACCAGGTCACGACGGCCAGGATCAGGTACAGGGAGACCAGCGCGACCCCTTCGAACTCGGTCGCCTCCCCGTCGCCGGTGACCTGCCAGAGCGAGAGGGCGGTCAGCAGCAGCGCCCCGATGTAGACGGGCGCGAGCGCGAAGGTGAGCGGCGTCGCGAACAGCAGGGAGACGAGCACCAGCGCCGGGAAGAGGAACGCCGTGATCTGAGCCACCGAGTTCTTGACGACCGAGATCGCGAGGTCGGCCTGGCCTTTCCGCGCGAGCACGACGCCGGCGGTGTTCTCGACGGCATTGCCCGCGATCGCCACGATCACGAGCCCGGCGAATGCCTTCGGGACCCCGATGCGCGCCATCGCCGGCGACAGAGCGGTCACGAACCAGTCGGAGACGAAGGCGGCTCCCACGCCGGCGACGGCGAGCAGGACGAGCGCCGCCGTCATCGAGAGGCGGGGAGCCCCGCGTGCCGGCTCCCGGGCGGGGTCCGAGCGGATGTAGTCGACCAGCCAGACGGAGTACGTGACGAGCAGCGCGACCGCGCCGACGATCGAGATCGCCTGCACGTGGTGCGAGGCCCGGTCGTTGCTCGCGGCGGAGATGCCCAGGAGCACGATCAGGAAGCTGGCGAGCAGCATCAGGGTCGCGTTGTCCTTGGGCAGGCGGGCGTGGAAGCGCATCACGCCGTCGGAGCTCCGGCGCGACCCGACGAAGATCACGAGGCCGAGCACGAGCAGTGCATTGGCGAAGATCGAGCCGATGATCGACGTCTGGGCGACCACGATCTCGCCGGCGGAGAGCGCGAACACGACGATGAAGAACTCGGGCAGGTTGCCGAGCGTCGACTGCAGCACCCCGGTGACGGCCGGCCCGAAGCGCTCGCCGACCTGCTCCGTCGCGAAGGAGACGACCCACGCCAGACCGGCCAGCGCCACGGTCGCCAGCACGAAGGTGAGCAGCGGCGGCGCGTCGGCGTAGTGGGCCGCGCCGGCCGCGATCGTGGCGGCGCCGATCGCCGCGAAGAGCACCCAGAGCGTGCGCATCAGGTCGGGAACCTATCCGGGCTGGGGACAACGTTCGGCCGCCTTGACACGAACACGTGTTCGCGTTAGCATGGCGAACACATGTTCGGGAAGATCCTGTTGATCTCGGTTCTCGTGCTGATCGCCTGGGCGGTCGTGGCCCGCGCCTCGCACGGCGCCGGGCCGGAGGCCCACTACACGGTGAAGCGCGGCGACACGCTCTGGAAGATCGCCGCGACCCATTACGCGGGCGATCCGCGCGACGCCGTGTACCGCATCGGCCGTCGCAACCATCTGGCCGGAAGCCTGTTGGTGCCCGGTCAGCGCCTCGTGCTGCCCTCAGCCCGTTAGGGGAGCACTTCGAGGAGCCGCCGGAGCCGGGCTTTGCCCGGCGGGAGGCTCACTGCGCCGAACGAACGGCCGAGTTGCGTATCGCTTGGGCGGCTCCGGAAACGAGCGAGGTCCGCGACCAATGTCAAGGAGGGGGCTCACGGGGTAACCAGGGGTTCACCCGTGCTACGGGAGCCTGTTGGTGCCCGGTCAGCGCCTCGTCCTGCCCTCAGCCGGGTAAGGGGAGACCTGCTGTGTAGATGCGCTCGCCTTTGAAGAGGCGCAGCTCTGCGTCCCACGGGAAGAAGATGACCACCTTCCAGGCGAGGCTCTCGCCCGACGGCGGGATGCCGAGCCACTCGGCCTCGTGGGTGCCGCTCACGTCCGCCTCCTCGCAGACGCCCTGCGGTCCGATCACGATGTCGGTCAGCCGGAAGTCGATGTCGGGGAACGCGGCGAGCAGGCCCATGTAGAAGCGTGTTGCCCCGTCGTGGCCTTCCCAGCGGTGGCCGGTCTGGACGAGCTCGTAGACACAGTCCTCGGTCAGCGTCGAGATGAGGCCGGGGAGATCGCGGGAGTCCTCTGCCTTCGAGTGCCGCTTCCAGAGCTCCCGGATCTCGTCGTGCTCGGGCGCGTCGGGGTTGCGCCGGATCAGCTCGAGCACGTCGTCGGCCACGAGCCGACTCTAGTCGAGCCAACCGGCCGCGAGTGCGCGCCCGAAAGCTCGTCGAGGATGACTCCTCTGACCGGTTGCGAGGCCGAATCGCTTGAGCCGTCCGGTACTTAGACTGGTGACGTGGACCTGGACCTCGTCTTCTTCGGGACGTCTGGCTCGGTGCCGACCGCACAGCGGGCGCCGTCTGCGCTGCTGCTTCGGCGTGGGGGAGAACGTCTCCTCTTCGACTGCGGGGAGGGAACCCAGCGGCAGCTCCTGCGCTCGTCGGTCGGGCTCATCGAGCTGCGCGAGGTCTTCGTCTCCCACTTCCACGCAGACCACTATCTGGGGCTGCCCGGGATGCTGAAGACCTTCGCGCTGCGAGGGCGCGAGGTGCCCCTGATCGTCTACGGGCCGCCGGGGTTGAAGGATCTCTTCAACGCCCTGCGCCGGGTCTTCGGACGGCTGACCTACGAGCTGGAGCTCTTCGAGCTGCATCCGGGAGACGTGCTCGAGCGCACCGAGTACAACCTCGTCACCTTCCCCGTCGCCCACGGCGTGCAGTCGCTCGGCTTCGCGCTCGTCGAGCACCCCCGACCGGGCCGGTTCGACGTCGAGGCCGCGGACGCGCTGGGCGTGCCGCCCGGGCCAGAGCGCGGTCTGCTCCAGGCGGGCGAATCGGTGACGCTGCCGGACGAAAGCGTGATCACGCCCGACGAGGTGCTCGGCCCGCCGCGCCCGGGCCGCAAGGTCGTGCTCAGCGGCGACACGGCGCCGACGGCAAGCGTGCTCGAGGCGGCGCGAGGGGCGGAGGTGCTGGTCCACGAGGCGACCTTCCTGGACGAGGAGCGCGACCGGGCTCGGGAGACCGCCCATTCCACCGCGCTCGAGGCGGCGGAGATCGCCCGCGACGCGGAGGTCGGCCTGCTGGCGCTGACCCACCTCTCGAATCGCTACTTCGGCCCCGAAGTGGCGCGCGAGGCGCGTACCATCTTCCCGGAGACCGTGGTGCCCAAGGACTTCGATGTCATCGACGTGCCGTTCCCGGAGCGCGGCGGGCCGCAGCTCGTCAAGGGCGGCGTCCAGCACCGGCGCGAGGAGCGCGAGCAGATGCCCGAGGCGGAGACGGTCCTGTCGATGAGCGGGCTCGTCCAGGTCGCGCTCGCCGAGAACGTCGCCGAGGCGGAGGAGCTCCAGGAGATCCTGCGCGCGGCGGGAATCGAGGCCGAGCTGGAGATGGCCGTCGAGCACCACCCGCGCGAGACCGAGGACGCACCGCAGAAGGTGCTGGTGCCGGAGTCGGAGCTCGAGGCCGCCCAGCACGCGATCGAGTCGCTGAGCGACCCGGATGACCTCATCGCCGACGCCTGACTTCGGGCGCCGCGCCGCAACTTACGACCAGCTCCGTCCCGCCGACGGGAACTGGCGCGAGGTCTGCGAGACGCTGGTCCGCGAGGGCGACCTAACCGGCCGTCGCGTCCTCGAGGTTGGCTGTGGCACGGGTCGGTTCCTGGCCGCGCTCGCCGGCCGGGCCAAGGTCTGGGGGATCGACCCCTCTCCCGAGATGCTCGAGGTCGCCCGCGGCCGCGCTCACGGCGCCGGGCTGAAGCTCGGCGCGGCCGAGGAGCTGCCCTTCAAGGACGCCTGGTTCGAGCGGACGGTCATGTGGCTCGTCGTCCACCTGGTCGACAGGCCGCGTGCATTCGCGGAGCTCCACCGCGTGCTCGCTCCGGACGGGCGGCTCGCGATCGCCACCTTCGACCCCTCGTACTTCGGCGGCTTCTGGCTGAACGAGTACTTCCCCTCGATGGAGCAGGCCGACCGGGCCCGGTTCCCCTCTGCCGACGACCTGGGAACAGAGTTGCCGGCTGTGGGCTTCGAGGCTCCGCAGGTCGTCCGCCTCAGCCAGAGCGGCACGCTGGCCCGCTCGGATGCGCTGAGCCGGATCCGCGGCAAGCACATCGGCACGTTCGACCTGATCGGCGACGAGGAGTACGAGGCGGGCCTCGAGCGGGCCGAGCGCGAGCTTCCGGAGCACCTCGACTACCGCGTCGAGTGGCTTGTCGCGGTCGCCGTCCGGCCGACCGGCTAGAGTCCCGCACCGACCCGCACCCCTTTAACCCGGTCCCGTGAGGCCGAGAAGGAGTCGAAGGTGAGTACAGCCGTGGGCGCGCCGTGAGCGCGCAGACCTCTGCAGCGAGAACGGTCCTCGACGCTTCCGCGATCGAGAAGGCGCTGACGCGCATCGCGCACGAGATCGTCGAGGGAAACCCCGAGCTGGCGCGGGTCGCGCTCGTCGGCATCCACACGAGAGGTGTGCCCCTCGCGCAGCGGCTGCGCCGGCGGATCTCGGAGCTCGAGGGCGAAGAGGTCGAGCTCGGCCAGCTCGACATCACCTTCCACCGCGACGACGTCCACGTGCGCGCAGGCGAGGCGCCCAGACACCCCCAGCCGCTCGTGCGCTCGACGACGCTCGACTTCCCGCTCGAAGGGATGACGTGCGTCCTCGTGGACGACGTGCTCTACACCGGCCGCACGATCCGCGCGGCGATCGACGCGCTCTTCGGCTACGGCCGGCCCGAGCGCGTGCAGCTCGCCGTCCTCGCCGACCGCGGCCACCGGGAGCTCCCGATCCGACCCGACTACGTCGGCAAGAACCTGCCCACCGCACGCGAGGAACGCATCCAGGTCGAGCTCGTCGAGGTGGACGAGGTCGACCGCGTCCTGCTCGTTCCAAAGGAGTCCAGGTGAACCACCATGGCTGAGATCCACGTCATGCGGGAGGGCTTCCTCCCGCCCAAGCCGCCGCCGCGCCGCCACCTGATCTCGATCGGGGACCTCGAGCGCGACGACGTCGAGCGGCTGCTCGCCACCGCCGGCAGCTTCTCGCGCTCGCTCGAGCGGGAGGTGAAGAAGCTTCCGACGCTGCGCGGCTTCACGGTCGTCAACGTCTTCTACGAGTCGTCTACCCGCACCTCGTCGAGCTTCGAGCTGGCCGCGAAGCGCCTCTCGGCGGACACGATGTCGATCAAGGCTGCCGGCTCCTCGGTCGACAAGGGCGAGTCGCTCAAGGACACGGCGCTCACCCTCGGGGCCTACGACCCGGACGTGATCGTGCTGCGGCACCCGCAGATCGGCGCGCCGCAGCTGGTCGCCCGCTACACGGACGCGCACATCGTCAACGCCGGCGACGGCAAGCACCAGCACCCAACTCAGGCGCTGCTGGACCTGTACACGATCCGAGAAGAGCTCGGCCGACTCGAGGGCGTCCACGTGGCGATCGTCGGGGACGTGCTGCACTCGCGGGTCGCCCGCTCGAACATCCAGGCCTTGGCGCTGATGGGGGCGAAGGTGACGCTGATCGGGCCGCCGCCGCTGATCCCTCGCGGGGTCGAGGCGATGGGCTGCGAGGTCTCGCACGAGATCGACGCGATCGAGGCCGCCGACGTCGTCTACGTCCTGCGCATGCAGCGCGAGCGCATGCAGGAGGGCGCGAACTACGTTCCTTCGCTGCGCGAGTACACGGCGCGCTGGGGCGTGACCCCGGAGCGGATCCGGCCGGGCCAGAAGGTGATGCACCCGGGCCCGATGAACCGCGGCGTCGAGATCGACCCGCGCGTGGCCGACGCTGCGGACGCGCTGATCGAGACGCAGGTGCGAGCCGGACTCGTCGTGCGGATGGCGGTGCTCTACGACCTGCTCACGACAGGGCCGGTCCCGGTCGAGGCCGCCGAGCCGCTGGAGGTGGCGTGATGCTGTATGGGAAGTCGGGGCGGAGCCGGGACGACCTGGTCGTCCGCGGAGCGCGGGTCATCGACCCGACCGAAGGCCTCGACGCGGTCTGCGACGTACGCGTCGACCGCGGAGTCGTCGCGCAGATCGGCACGGAGCTGGAGACGAACAACCACCGCGTGATCGAGGGCGAGGGGCTCGTGCTCGCGCCGGCCTTCGTCGACCCGCACGTCCACCTACGGGTGCCGGGCGGGGAGGACGAGGAGACGATCGCATCGGGGACCGCAGCCGCTGCGGCCGGGGGCTACTGCGCGCTGCTCGCGATGCCCAACACCGAGCCGGTCGTGGACTCCGCGGCAGTGCTCGGCTCGCTGATCGAGGACGCGCAGCGCGAGGCCGTCGTTCCGGTCGGCTTCCTCGCCGCGATCACCCGCGGCCAGGAGGGCGGCGAGCTGACCGAGATGGTGGAGCTCGCGGAGCAGGGCGCAGCGGGCTTCAGCGACGACGGCCGGCCGCTGGTCGCGCCCGCGCTGATGCGAAGGGCCTTGCAGTACCACGCGATCGCCGGCCGCAGGCTCGCGCTGCACTGCGAGGAGCCGACGCTCTCCCGCGGGGGGCAGATGCACGAGGGAGCGGTCTCGGCCGAGCTCGGGTTCACCGGTTACCCCTCGGTTGCCGAGAGCGTGATGGTCGAGCGCGACCTGTCCCTTGCGGCCTACGAGGAGCAGCCGCTGCACCTGCTGCACCTCTCGGCGCGCGAGTCCGTGGAGGCGCTGCGTGCCGCCCAGGCGAAGGGCGTCGCCGCGACGGCGGAGGTGACGCCACACCACCTGTGCCTCACCGACGAGGCGGTGCGGACGCTCGACTCCAACCTGAAGATGAACCCGCCGCTGCGCTCGGCCGACGACCGGGCCGCGCTGGTCGAAGGCCTGCGCGACGGGACGATCGGCTCGATCGCCACCGACCACGCCCCGCACGCGCGGCACGAGAAGGAGGTGCCGTTCGAAGCGGCTCCGTTCGGGGTCACCGGCCTCGAGACGGCGTTCGCCGCGATCAACACCTACCTCGTCGAGCCGGGCCTCGTCCCGCTGGAGACAGTGCTCGAGCGGATGTCGGCCGGGCCGGCCCGCGCCTACGGGCTCGACGCGCCGCGGATCGCCGTCGGCGCTCCCGCGAACCTCGTCCTCCTGGACACGGCGGCGAGCTGGCGCGTCGACGAGGGCGGCTTCCGCTCGCGTTCTGCGAACTCGTGGCTGCTCGGACAGCACCTGACGGGCAAGGTGCGGCTGACCGTGGCCGCGGGGCGGACGGCGTTCGAGGCGTGATCGTGGCGGAGCTCGACGAGCGGACCGAGGCGTACGCGCATGACGTGACGGACGCGATCGACGAGATCGTGCCGGTGCTCGAGGCGTTCGCGCTCGGTTCGGTGGCGACGGGCAGCTTCGACCCGGCGACGAGCGATCTCGATCTCGTGGCCGTCGTGGGCGAACCGCTCGGAGAGCGGCGTCAGGAGCTGCTTCGCGCGCTACGGGAGCTCGACCCGCCGGTGCGCGATCTCGAGCTCGTCGTCTACGTGGACGGCGCCCAGCCGCCGGACTACGAGCTGAACGTGAACGAGGGCGAGGAGCGGGTCGACGCCGAGCCGTTCTGGTTCGTGCTCGATGCGGCTCTTGCCCAGGAGCGCGCGGTTCCCCTGCTGCACGGGCGCGCGTGGAGGGATTTCTTCGAGCCGGTGCCGCCGGAGCGCACCCGCGAGGCGATGCAGGAGTCGCTGGCGTGGAGCGAACGGCAGCCGACGGACAACCGCTTCGCGCAGGCGCACGCCGCCCGTGCGCGGCACTACCTCGAGCACGGCGAGTGGATCACGAAGAAGGAGGCGCAGGCATGACCGGATTCCTGGCACTCGAAGACGGAACGGTCTTCCGGGGCGAGTCGGTGGGGGCGGAGGGGTTCGCTTTCGGCGAGGCGGTCTTCACGACCGCGATGACGGGGTACCAGGAGATCGTCACCGACCCCAGCTACGCCGAGCAGATCGTCTGCTTCACGGCCGCGATGGTCGGCAATTACGGCGTCGACCCGGACCGCTGCGAGTCGGCCCGTCCGCACGCCCGGGCGGTCGTGATGCGCGAGGCACGAGGTCCCGCGTGGACGGACTGGCTCCACGGGCGCGGCCTCGTCGCGCTCTCGGGGATCGACACCCGGACGCTCGTGCTCCACCTGCGCGACTCGGGCGCCATGCGGGCGATCGCAGTTGCGGGGGAGGCCTCGGTCGACGAGGCGCTCGCGGCCGTGCACGAGCAGCCGGCCATGCGAGGGCGCGCGCTCGCAGCGCAGGTCTCGACCAAGGAGCCCTACGTCTTCTCGGACGCGGGCACAGCGCGAATCGCCGTGCTCGACTACGGCTGCAAGCAGTCGATCCTCAACCGGCTCGCCTGGGCGGGCGCCGCGGTCACCGTCTATCCGCACGACGCCGACCCGGACGAGCTCGCCCGTTTCGACGCCGTCCTGCTCTCGAACGGGCCCGGCGATCCCGAGCCGCTCGCGGCCGAGGTCGAGACGGTCCGCGCCCTGCTCGGCCGCGTGCCGCTGCTCGGAATCTGCCTCGGCCACCAGCTGCTCGCCCTGGCAACCGGGCACGAGACGTTCAAGCTCCCCTTCGGGCACCGCGGCGCCAACCACCCCGTGCTCGAGAAGCGGTCCGACCGGGTGCTCGTCACGAGCCAGAACCACGGCTTTGCGGTCGGCCGCTCGGACGCCGAGGAGGTCACCCACGTCTCGCTCTACGACGGCACCGTCGAGGGCCTCGAATTCCCGGAGCTGCGCGCCCGGTCGGTGCAGTTCCATCCGGAGGCCGGTCCGGGGCCGCACGACGCCTGGCCGCTACTCACGGGCTGGGTGCAGGAGGTGAGCCTTGCCGAGGCGGCGTGACCTGCGCTCGATCTGCCTGATCGGCTCGGGGCCGATCGTGATCGGGCAGGCCTGCGAGTTCGACTACGCCGGCTGCCAGGCCCTGAAAGTGCTGCGGGAGGACGGCTTCCGCACGGTCGTCGTCAACTCGAACCCGGCGACGATCATGACCGACCCGGGCTTCGCGGACCGCACCTACCTGGAGCCGCTCGACTTCGAGGCGGTCGCCGACGTGCTCGGCCGCGAGCGGCCCGACGCGCTGCTGCCGACGATGGGCGGCCAGACCGCTCTCAACCTCGGCCTCGAGCTCGCGGAGGCGGGGGTGCTCGCAGCTCTCGGGATCGAGCTGATCGGCGCTCCGCCCGAGGTGATCCGGCGGGCCGAGGACCGTGAGCGCTTCCGCGAGACGGTTCGCGACGCCGGCCTGAAGGTGCCCGAGTCGCTCGTGGTGACCGCGCTCGCCGAGGTGTCGCACAACCTCTCGTTCCCGGTGATCCTCCGGCCGGCCTTCACGCTCGGAGGCCACGGCGGGGGCACCGCCCGCTCCTGGGCCGAGTTCGAAGGCCTGCTCGACCGCGCGCTGCGGGAGAGCCCCGTGCGGCAGGTGCTGGTCGAGGAGTCGCTGCTCGGCTGGGACGAGTTCGAGCTGGAGGTGATCCGCGACCGCAACGACAACGTCGTGATCGTCTGCTCGATCGAGAACCTCGACCCCATGGGGGTGCACACGGGCGACTCGGTCACCGTCGCGCCGCAGATGACCCTCTCGGACGAGGCGTACCAGGAGCTCCGCGATGCGGCGGTCGCCGTCGTGCGTGCGGTCGGCGTCGAGTGCGGAGGCTCGAACATCCAGTTCGCGCGCGAGCGCGAGACGGGCGAGGTGCGCGTGATCGAGATGAACCCGCGCGTCTCGCGCTCGTCGGCGCTTGCGTCGAAGGCGACTGGGTACCCGATCGCGAAGGTCGCGGCAAAGCTGGCGGTCGGCTACACGCTCGACGAGATCCCGAACGACCTGACCGGGACGACGCCTGCGAGCTTCGAGCCGACGCTCGACTACGTCGTGGTCAAGGTCCCTCGCTTCGCGTTCGAGAAGTTCCCCGGCGCCGACACGTCGCTCGGCACCCAGATGAAGTCGGTCGGGGAGGCGATGGGGATCGGCCGTACCTTCACCGAGGCGCTGCTGAAGGCCCTCCGCTCGCGCGAGCTCGACGGCGGCGCGCTGACGCCCTGGGAGAGCCTCGACGTCGCCCCCGACGGCCTGCACCCCTGGTTCCGAGCCGAGCTCACCCGCGTCGAGACGAGCTTGTGCTCCAGTGCACGAGTCGAGGATCTCGTGGCCGACGACTGGCTCCGCCTCAAGCGCCTCGGGTTGTCCGACGCAGACGTGGCCGCGCGCTGCGGGACGACCGAAGACGTCGCACGCGCCAAGAGGCGCGCCTGGGGCGTCAAGCCCTCGTACCGCCGAGTGGACTCCTGCGCGGGCGAGGTCGCAGCTGCCTCGAACTACTACTACTCGACCTGGGGCGAGGCCGACGAGGGGCCGGAAGATCGTGCACTGGAGCACAAGCGGGTCGTGATCCTCGGCTCGGGACCGAACCGGATCGGGCAGGGGATCGAGTTCGACTACTGCTGCGTTCACGCGGCTCAGAGCTTCCGGGCGCTCGGCTACGAGGCGGTGATGGTCAACTGCAACCCCGAGACCGTCTCGACCGACTACGACACCTCCGACCGGCTCTACTTCGAGCCGCTCGGCGTCGAGGAGGTGCTCTCGATCTGCGAGCGCGAGCAGCCGGAGGGCGTGGTGATCCAGTTCGGGGGCCAGACGCCGCTAAAGCTCGCCCGCGCGATCGAGGCGGCCGGCTTCCGCGTGCTCGGCACGCCCTTCGAGGCGGTCGACCTCGCCGAGGACCGCGAACGCTTCGCGGCGCTCTGCGGCGAGCTCGAGATCGCGGTCCCGCCCTGGGGGATGGCCTCGAGCCCGGAGGAGGCCGTCGAGGTCGCCGAGCGCGTCGGCTACCCCGTGCTCGTCCGCCCCTCCTACGTGCTGGGCGGGCGCAGCATGCGCATCTGCTACGACGCCGCCTCCGTGAGCGAGGCGGCCGCGGAGGGCGGACGGCTCCTCGTGGACCGCTTCCTGGAGAACGCGATCGAGATCGACGTCGACGCGCTCTGCGACGGCACCGCGAGCTACATCGGCGCCGTCATGCAGCACGTCGAAGAGGCCGGGGTGCACTCCGGCGACTCGAGTTGCGTGCTCCCGCCGCCGTCGCTGACGCGCTCCGAGCGCAGGCAGGTGATGCACGCAGTGCGCCGGCTCGGGCCCGCCCTCGGCGTGGTCGGACTGCTGAACGTCCAGCTCGCGCTCGCGGACGGCGAGCTCTACGTGCTGGAGGCCAACCCGCGGGCGTCCCGCACCGTGCCGTTCGCCAGCAAGGCGACCGGCGTGAATCTGGTGCAGGCAGCGTGTCGTCTCGCTGCGGGAGCCACGATCGCCGACCTCGACACGACCCACGCGCCCGCATCCGGCCAGGTCTCCGTCAAGGCCGCTGTGCTGCCCTTCGCGCGCTTCCCGGGAGCCGACCCGGTGCTCGGCCCGGAGATGCGCTCGACCGGAGAGGTGATGGCGAGCGCAGGCGACCTGCCGACCGCGTTCGCCAAGGCCGAGCGCGCGGCCGGCCGGAGGCTGCCCTCCGGCGGGACGGCCTTCCTCTCCGTTCGCGACGAGGACAAGGAGGTCGTCGTGCCCGTGGCCCAGGCGCTCTCCGGCCTGGGCTTCCGCCTGCTCGCAACCGGCGGGACGGCCCGCACCCTCGCGGCCTCCGGCCTCGCGGTCGAGTACGTGCGCAAGGTGACCGAGGAGGGCGAGGGCTCGACCGTCGTCGACCTGATCCGCCGCGGGCGCTGCGACCTGGTCGTCAACACGCCCCAGGGCTCGGGCGCACGCACCGACGGGTACCTCATCCGCGAGGCTGCGCTCGTCGCACGGGTGCCGTGCATCACGACCATCTCCGGCGCGGCGGCGGCGGTCGAGGCGATCGCGCATGCCCGCGACGAGATCGCCGTCAGCCTGCAGGAACGGATCGATGCTCAGGCGCGAAGCGCGTAGGGTCGTCGGCGCGGAGAGCGTCGGGCCGTACACGCTCCTGCGCGTGGAGCGGGGGGGCCTCGACCCCGGGACCCCGGGCCGCTTCTTCATGCTCGAGGCACCGGGCCGGCTACTCCCGCGCCCGATGAGCGTCTGCCTCGCCCCGACCGGTGAGCTCGCCTTCCTGATCGACCCGATCGGGCCGGGCACCAGAGCTCTCTGCGAGCTTTCGCGCGGCGATCTCCTCGGGATCCTCGGGCCGCTCGGCAACGGCTACCGCCTCGACGTCTCGCGCCCGCTGCTGGTCGGCGGCGGGATCGGCGTCGCTCCGCTGCCGTACCTCGCCGACGCGCTCGGCGGGCCGCCGGCCGTGCTCGGCTTCCGCTCCGCCTGGCATGCGGAGGCGGCCGCGCTCCTGCCGGGCGCGGAGGTGGTGCTCGAACCGACGTACGTGACCGAGGCGCTGCCGGCAGGGCACGACGTGCTGGCCTGCGGTCCGGAGCCGATGCTGGAGGCCGTCCGCAGGCTGGCGCCGCGCGCGCAGCTTGCCTGGGAGGCGCCGATGGCCTGCGGCTACGGCGCGTGTTACGGCTGCGCGGTGGAGATCGACGGCGAGCTCAAGCGACTCTGCGTCGAAGGGCCGGTCCTTGCGGCTGCTTAACGCGAGCGGTTGCCTCGACGCGTTGACCGCGCCCGCTGCCGCGCGCGAGCTCGACGCCTACGTGACGAAGAGCGTCACGCCGTTCCCGCGAGAGGGCAACCCTCCGGCCCGGATCGCCGAGACCGAGGTCGGAATGCTCAACTCGATCGGTCTGGCCAACCCGGGCATCGAGGCGTTCCTGGCCGATTACCTGCCGCGGCTCGCCGAGCTCGGAGTCCCTGTCTGGGTCTCGGTCGGCGGCTTCGCGGTGGGCGACTACGCGACGGTGACCGAGCGCCTCGACGCACGGCCGGAGGTCGTCGCTGTGGAGCTCAACCTGTCCTGCCCCAACGTGGACGAGGTTCCCGAGAACGTGGGGGAAGTGGTGGGAGCGGTACGGCGGGTGACCGGCAAGCCGCTCTACGCGAAGCTCTCGCCCGCCGTACCAGATGTGGCCGCCACGGCGCAGGCCGCTGAGGCGGCGGGCGCCGACGGGCTCAGCCTCGTCAACACGATCCGCGGCCTCGCGCTGGACGAGCGCACGCTTGCGCCCATCCTGGCCAGAGCCTCCGGCGGCCTCTCCGGACCGGCCCTCAGGCCGATCGCCCTCGCTGCCGTCTACGCGTGCCGTCGTGCGACCGCTCTGCCCATCGTCGGGATGGGCGGAGTGGCCAGCGGGAGGCATGTCCTCGAGCTCCTCGCGGCCGGCGCGAACGACGTCGCGATCGGCACCGCGATGTTCTCCGACCCCGGCGCTGCGAGCCGCATCCGCTCCGAGCTGGCGGCCGAGCTGGCGGCTCTGGGTGTCGCCACTCCTGACAACGTAAGCGGAGCCGCGCACGAGCCCGGAGGCGCAACCCTCGACCGCGAGTCGAGAGTTGAACCCACAAAATACCTGCATACCGGCGCAAATATGGTGGGTTGACCGACGCTCCGAGCTTGTTAGTATCCTCCGCCGTGGCCGCCCTCAAGACTCAGGCGCAGGCGCCGCTCCGTTCCCTCGACCAGCGGATGGAAGCTCTCAAGCGGGCGAACGACATCCGCGTGCGGCGTGCGCAGCTCAAGAAGGACCTCAAGTCGGGGGCAGCCCGGATCGAGCAGATCCTGAGCAACCCGCCGGAGTACGTCTCGACCGCGAAGGTGTTCGACATGCTGATGGCCGTCCCGAAGTTCGGCCGCGTCAAGGCCGCGCGGTTCCTGAACCAGTGCCGGATCAGCCAGTCGAAGACCGTGGGCGGCCTCTCCGACCGCCAGCGGGCGGAGCTCATTGGGCTCTTCCACCGCTGATCGGCGTCCCTCTCAGGCTGAAGCCTTGTGTCCTCGGGCCGCGCTATGCGGCGCGTGGACTGCGTCCTCGGTCGCACCCGTATCCTCCGGATACGAGCGCTCCCTGCGTCCTTGCCACGCACCACCTATCGCGCCCCGATGACGAAGCATCAGCCTGAGATGACCGCTAGGCCCGTCTTCGTCATCACCGGCACCTCCGGCGAGGGGAAGAGCACTCTGGCCAGAGCCCTTGCACAACGCGTGCCCGAGCTCGAGCTGGCGGTCTCGGCGACGACGAGGCCCCGGCGCCCGGGCGAGGAGGACGCGCGCGACTACTACTTCCTGAGCGAGGAGGAGTTCGGCCGCAGGCTCGAGGACGGCGAGTTCCTGGAGTGGGTGGAGCTGCCGTGGGGGGAGGGCTACCGGTCGGGGACGCTCTGGTCGGAGCTCGACCGGATCGCGGCGCGCGGGCACTCGCCGCTGCTCGAGATCGAGACAGGCGGAGCGCTCCGCGTGCGCGACCGGGTTCCGGCCGCGGTGACCATCTTCGTCACCGCTCCGAGCTCGGAGGAGCTCGAGCGCCGGCTGCGCCTTCGGGCGACCGAAAGCGAGGGCGAGATCGAGGAGCGGCTGGACGTCGCCCAGAGCCAGCTGGCCCTCGAGCCGGAGTTCAAGCACAAGATCGTGAACGACGACCTCGACCGGGCGCTCGAGGAGCTCGAAGGAATTGTCCGCGCGGAGTTGCGGGCGGCAGGTACGATGCCCGCGCATGATCCATCCCCGCATTGACGAGCTGCTCGACAACGTCGACTCGCGCTACGCGCTGGTGATCGTCGCCGCGAAGCGCGCCCGGCAGATCAACAACTACCACCACCAGCTGGGCGAAGGCACCTTCGACCAGTTCCTGCCGCCGCTGGTCGAGTCGCGCTCGAAGAACTACTTGACGATGGCCCTCGAGGAAGTCTCCGAGGGCAAGATCAAGTACACGTACCCGAAGTAGCCGCTCAGCGGCCCCCGTGGAGCGAGAGCCGCGGAGCGGGCAGTGCTACTTGACCTTGAAGTCCTGATGCATCTGCGACTCGTGGACCGAGCAGTAGGCTCGCCACGAGCCCTTCGTCAGCTTGACCGTCATGGTCTTTGAGCCGGTGGATCCCACGCCGGTGATGTCCTTCTCGAAGTGCCCGGCGCCCTTCTCCTTCTCCAGTTTGAAGTTGTGGAACGACGACTTGTCGCTGACCACGAACTTGTACTTGCCGGCCTTGAGCGACTTCACCTTCTTGCCGTTCATCTTCAGCGAGATCGTGTAGCCGGGGCCGACGGTTCCTTTCAACGTCGGTGTCTTGGTGGTGTGGCTCAGCGCGGCGCCGGTGACGGCGAGCGCCGCGAGGATCATCGTTACGAGGGCTGCGGCGGCTTTCTTCCCCATCGGTCTCCTTTCGTCGATGTGGGGAGTTACGGGGCCTCCTGCGAGCCGGTTTGGGCGCAGGCGGGCACAATGAGGCCGTGGCACGGGTAATTGTCGGTGTGAGCGGCGGAATCGCGGCCTACAAGGCCTGCGAGCTGGTGCGGCTGCTCGTGCAGGCGGGCCACGAGGTGACGCCGGTGCTCACGGCCGAGGCGGAGACCTTCGTGTCCGCGAAGACGTTCGAGGCGCTCGCCCGGCGAGAGATGCCGCGCGAGCTGTACCCCCACCTGATCGAGGCCGATCTGCTCGTCGTCGCGCCGCTCTCGGCGAACACGCTCGCGAAGCTCGCGCACGGCCTGGCCGACAGCGTGCTGACCCAGACCGCGCTCGCGTTCGACGGGCCGGTCGTGGCGGCGCCGGCGATGAACCCGCGCATGTGGTCGAGCCCTGCGACGCAGGCGAACGCCGAGACCCTGCGGGCCCGCGGCGTGGAGCTCGTCGGCCCGGACGAGGGCGAGACCGCAGAAGGCGAGCTCGGCGTGGGGCGGATGAGCGAGCCGCAGGCGATCTTCGATCGGGTCGGCTCGCTGCTCGCCAAGCGAGAGCAGCTGCGCGGCCGGCGGGTGCTGGTCACGGCCGGCGGGACGCGGGAGCCGCTCGACGCGGTCCGCTTCCTCGGCAACCGCTCCTCGGGCCGCATGGGCACCGACCTGGCCGCCGAGGCGCGCCGCCGCGGAGCCGAGGTGACCCTCGTCGCCTCGAACCTCTCGGTGCCCGCGCCCGTAGGAGTGGACGTGGTGGAGGCGCCGACCGCCGAGGACGTGGCCCGCGAGACCCTCGCGCGCGGCGACGCGGACGTGGTCGTGATGGCGGCCGCGGTGGCGGACTACAGGCCGTCCGAGCCGAGCGAGGAGAAGCGCTCCAAGGACGGCGGCTCCTGGACGGTCACGCTTGAGCCGACGACCGACGTGCTCCTCGAGCTCGGGGAACGCAGGACGAACGGCCAGCTCCTCGTCGGCTTCGCGGCCGACCGCGGCGAGCGCGGCCTGGAGCGCGCGCGCGAGAAGCTGGCCAACAAGCACGTCGACCTGATCGTCTTCAACGACGTGGCCCGCGACGACGTCGGCTTCGACGCGCCGGACAACGAGGTTGTCCTGGTCGATGCCGAGGGCGAGCGCAGGATCGAGAAGGCGCCGAAGGAGCGGATTGCGGCGGCTATCCTCGACGAGGTCGCACTGCGTCTGGAGGAGGCGGATGGACGAAGCGGTCGGTAGGGAGCGCGTCGACACCCAGGCTGCCGATGCGGTCCAGCGCATCGTCGACAACCTCGCCGTGGTCGTGCACGCGCCCGAGGAGACCCTGCGGCTCGTCGTTCTCTGTCTCGTCGCGGAGGGCCACCTGATCATCGAGGACTTCCCGGGAGTGGGGAAGACGATGCTGGCGAAGGCCCTGGCGCGCTCGATGGACTGCTCCTTCTCGCGCCTTCAGTTCACCCCGGACCTGCTGCCGTCGGACGTGACCGGCGTGAACGTGTTCAACCAGAAGACGAACGAGTTCGAGTTCCGGCCCGGCCCGGTGTTCGCGAACCTCCTCCTCGTCGACGAGATCAACCGCGCCTCGCCGAAGACGCAGGCGGCGCTGCTCGAGTGCATGCAGGAGGATCAGGTCACCGTGGACGGCGTCAGCTACGAGCTGGCGGCGCCCTTCATGGTCGTCGCAACGCAGAACCCGATCGAGTACGAAGGCACCTACCCGCTGCCCGAGGCTCAGCTCGACCGTTTCACGCTGCGGGTCGCGATCGGCTACCCGCCGCTGCCCGACGAGGCGAGGATGCTCACCGAGCAGACGAGCGACCCGCCGCTCGAGTCGCTCCAGCCGGTCGCGAGCGCCGCCGACGTGCGCGGGCTCTCGGCCGCGGCCACGGAGATCTTCGTCGAGGAGAGCCTCAACCGCTATGTGGTCGCGCTTCTGCGCCAGACCCGCTCTGACGCGCGGCTCTACCTCGGCGCGAGCCCGCGCGCGGGCATCGCGCTGCTACGGGTCGCGAAGGCGCGCGCGCTCGCAGACGGCCGCGGCTTCGTCTCGCCGGACGACGTCAAGGCGGTCGCCGAGCCCGTGCTTGCGCACCGCCTGATCGTCGCGCCGGAGGCGCGCTCGGCCGGCTTGACCGGCGGCGACCTGGTCCGCGAGACACTCGAGCACACCCCGGTCCCCGTATGACGCACCGGGGAAGGGTCGCGCTGGCACTCGGCGGCGCGACCTACCTCGCTGCGTGGGCGTTCGGATCGAAGGTGCTCTACCCGGTCGCGCTCGGGCTGGCGGCCGCGGTCCTGCTCGCCTGGCTCTGGACGCGCCTGGCGAACCGGCCGCTGGAGCTGCGGCGCCTGCTGCCCTCGGGCGAGCGGATCGAGGGCGACGACGTCAAGGTGCGGCTCGAGCTGCGGGGCGAGCGGCGGCTCGTGCCGGCGAAGTGGGTCGTCAGCGAGCGGATCGGCTCGCTCGGCGAGCGGGCGACGCCGCTCGCGGCGCATGGGCGGGCCTCGTACATGCTTCGCGGGCTGCCGCGAGGCCGCTACTCGTTTGAGCAGAGCCGTGCCGTGATCGAGGACCCGTTCGGGCTCGAGCGCGTCGAGCAGGAGCTCTCGGCGCCGGGTGCCCTCCTCGTCTACCCGCGCCTGGTCGACCTCGATCGGCTCTTCTCCGAGTCGGGCGTGCGCTCGCACGACGGCCGCCGGCTGCTGCTGCAGCGGCCGGCGGGGTTCGACCTGCACAGCGTGCGGGAGCACGAGCAGGGCGAGTCGCTCCGCAAGGTGCACTGGCGCTCGACCGCCAAGCGCGGGCAGCTGATGGTGAAGGAGCTCGAGGACTCGCCGCGCGACGAGGTCGCCGTCGTGCTCGACGCGGACCCGGCAGCGGTCGTCGGCGAGAGCTTCGACGTCCAGGTGCGCGCCGCCGGGTCGATTCTCCTCGCCCACTCCAGGCGCGGCCGGCGCGCCGTGCTGGTCATCAACTCGGGCCGCCGCGAGCTACAGCGGGTGCACTCGGGCGAGGCCGACTGGAGGCAGGCGCTCGACCTGCTCGCCGCCGCCGAGCCGGGGGAGGGGCCGCCGCTTGCCGCCGTGCTCGCCGACGAGGGTCACGTGGCGGGGCGGGCGTCGGAGCTCGCGGTCGTGACGGCGTCCCTGGTGCCGCGGCTGGTCGAGCGGCTCGTCGAGCGCTCGCTCGCGAGCCGCAGCGTCTCGCTCGTCCTGGTGGATACCGCCAGCTTCGCCGGATCGCCGCGCGAGCGGATCCCGGAGCTGCTGCGGCTGCGCGCCGCCGGCGTGGCCGCGGTCGTCGTGCGGGACGGCGACGACCTCGCCGAACGGCTGGGCGCGACGGAGGTGCGGGTGGCGGCACGTGCTTAGGACGCTGTCGGTCGGTGCGTTCGGCGCGACGCTGATCGCCTGGAGCTGGCTGCGCCTGGAGGAGCGGACCGGCTCCGGGCAGGCCGCGTTCGTGGTCGTGCTCGCGCTCGTTCCCGCGATCGTTCCGGGCACCCGCCGGCGCGCCGCGGCGGCCGCGATCGCCTTCCTGCTCGCGGCGGGGAGCGCGTTCGAGCTTCCGCTCGCCTGGAGCTTCCCGGGGCGCCTGCTCGGGCGCTTCGGCGGCGGGTTCCTCGACTTCTACGACGTGCAGGTGCCGTTCGACCCCGCTGCTCACCCGCGCATGCACTCCGTGCTCCTGATCGCGGTCTTCGCCTTCACGCTCTGGGTGGCGCTGGCAGCGGCCGCCCGCCGGCCGGGCCTCGCTTCTGCGGGCCTCGTCGTCGGCGTCGGCTGGCCCGGGACGCTGCTCCCGGGGCACGACCTCTTCCGCGGCGCGCTGCTCCTGGCAGGCGTACTCGTGGCGATCGTGTGCCTGCGGCGCGGGCCGGTGCGCGGGCTCGGAGCCGCGCTCGCGGCCGGGGCGCTCGTGATCGTCGCCGCCGTCGGCGCCTCCAGCTCGCCCGCGCTCGCGAAGCGCGCGTTCCTCGACTGGCAGCACTGGGACCCGTACACCCGGCCCGCCAAGCCGGTCGACGTCGCCTACGTCTGGGACTCGAGCTACGACGACCTCACCTTCCACGGCAAGCCGACCGTCGTGCTCCGGATCAAGGCCGACTCGATCTCGCGGTACTGGCGAGCGACCGTCCTCAACGCGGTCGTGGGAGGGCGGTGGACGGAGGACCCCGTCGCCGATTCTGGGCAACCCGTGCCGTTCGGCGAGCCGGGTCTCGTCCCGAAGCGCGAGCAGGAGGCGCAATTGGTGCCTCAGACCGTGAAGGTCGAGGCGCTGCGCGACGACCATCTGATCGGCGCCAGCACGCCCGCCCAATACTTCGCTACCGGTCTCGGAGACGTCCGCTACGACCCGACCGGAATCGCCGAGACGGATGGGCCGCTTCATCGCGGCGAGACGTACAACGTCGAGAGCTACTCGCCCGAGCCGACCCCGGCCGAGCTGGCCCGGTCGAAGCCGGTGTACCCGGAGCTGATTCGCGAGGGCAGGAGATACCGGGAGGTGGACTCCCACGTCTACCCGGATCTGTTCGGCGACCCGAACCGTAAACGCGACCTCGACTTCCTGTTCACGAAATCGACCTACGCGGACGAGCTGCGGCCCTATCGCCCGCTGTACCTGCTGGCCGAGCGCGTGGCGGGCGGGGCCAAGAGCCCGTACGCCGCCGCCGTCGCCCTCGAGCGCTGGTTCCGGGTCGGCGGTGGGTTCCTCTACGACCAGCACCCGCCGCATACCCCGGGAGTGCCGCCGCTCGTCGACTTCGTCACCCGCACGCACCAGGGCTACTGCCAGCACTTCGCAGGCGCGATGGCGCTGATGCTCCGCTACCTCGGCATCCCGTCGAGGGTCGCGGCGGGCTTCACGAGCGGTGGCTACGACAAGGCCACCGGGGAGTGGGTGGTGTCCGACCGCGACGCGCATGCGTGGGTCGAGGTCTGGTTCCGCGGCTGGGGGTGGCTGCCGTTCGACCCGACCCCCGGGCGGAGCGGGCTCAGTGGCCAGTATTCGTCCTCGTCGTCGACCTTCAACGTCGCGGCCACGGCGGCCCTCCTCGGCGGCGCCCAGGGGATCGCGAGGTTCGGCGGCATCGCCGACCAGCTCGGCTTCGGCGGCGGCCACGTCTCGTCCGAGGTGTCCGACCTGGTGCCTGCGCCGACCATCTCGTCGACGAAGCGCTCCCGCGCCTGGGGGCTCCTGCCCCTGCTCGCGGCGACGCTGGCCGGGCTCGCGCTGGTCGTGATCGCCGCGAAGCTCGCAGTGCGGCGCTCCCGCTACCTGACGCGCGACCCGCGCCGCCTTGCAGCCGCCTGCCGGAAGGAGCTGCGCGACGTCCTGCTCGACCAGCAGGTCGAGGTCCCCGCGAGCGCGACGCACCGGGAGCTCGCGGCGCTGGTCGAAGAGGAGTTCGGCATCGACGCCACGGCGTTCGGGCTGCACGCCGACGCGGCCCGCTTCGGCCCGGCCGGCGTCGCGCGCGAGGCCGCGCGGGCGACGCGAGGCGACCTGCGCCGCCTGCGGCGGGGCCTCCGACGGGAGCTGAGCCGCTTCGAGCGCATCCGCGGGCTGCTCTCGCTCCGCTCGCTGGGCTTCGCCGGGTAGTGCAGGCGGTCGTCCTGGCGGCCGGGGAGGGCCGGCGCATGCGCCCGCTCAGCGAGTGCTGGCCCAAGCCGGTCCTGCCGATCGACGGGCGGCCGGTGATCGGATCGCTCCTGCGCCAGCTGGCGGCCGACGGTTTCGTCGACGTGGTCGTGGTCACCGGCTACCTCGCGGAGCAGGTCGAGCAGCTGCTCGGCGACGGAAGCGCCTTCGGCGTCAGCGTCCGTTACGCGCGGCAGGCGAGCCCCGACGGCTCGGCCGACGCGGTCGCGCGGGCGCTCGAGGCCGGCGCCAGCCCGCCGTTCCTGGTGAGCGCGGCGGACACGCTCTTCTCTCCGGGCGACCTCGGCCGCTTCGCGGAAGCCTTCGCGGGATCCGGCAAGCCCTCGGCGCTTGCCTACGCGCCGGACGGGAGCCCGGCGCCGCTCTGGGGCCTGACCGCGGCGGTGACCGGCGTCCTCGACGAGCTCCCCGGGCCGCCCTTCGAGCTCCTGGAGGCGGTTCAGCGCGCCGGCGAGATTGCCCGAGTGGAAATCGGGAAGACGCGAGGCGTGACCGGTCCGCTTGACTTGGTGAGAGAGAACTTCCCGTATCTGAGATGACTGAGACCGTCGACTACACCGATCCAGCGGTCAGCGGCGCTTCGAGTCGCCGCCGAAGCCGGGCTTTGCCCGGCGGGAGGCTCGCTGCGGCGACAACGAGTGATACGCGGCACCCTTTGCCGGCTCCTGAAACGCAGGTCTCACGCCGGCGCTCGAAAGGAGGGGGCTCATGGGGGAACCAGGGGTTCCCCCATGCCGGATGACTGAGACGTTCGACCTCTTCCAGCAGGGACGCGACCATCTGGCCCAAGGCAGGGCTGCGCAGGCGACCGTGCCGCTCGAGAAGGCGAAGAAGCGCGAGCCGGAGAAGGCGTCGATCCGCGAGGCGCTCGGGATCGCGTACTTCCGCATCAAGCGCTACGAAGAGGCGGAGGCGGAGTTCAGGAAGATGCTGGAGCTCGCACCGGTGGACGACTATGCGCACTACGCGCTCGGGCGCTGCCTCGAGAAGCAGGGCCGCGAGCACGAGGCGAACGGCCACTACAAGCTCGCGAGCTCGCTCCGACCCGGAAGCCCGGATTACGAGTCGCGGATCAAAGACCTCGACTAACCAGACCGTTGGCGCGATGAGCCGGTGCCCTCCGGCGCAGAGGCTCTCGGCGACCCGAGTAGCGCCGAGATTGGACGCCGGAGCCGGGCTTTGCCCGGCGGGAGGCTCGCTACGCCAAGAAAGGCTGGCAGAGCCAGAGTGAAAAGGCGGCTCCTGGAGCCGTTTGACGACGCCACCGGTCGCAAGGAGGGGGCCCACGGGGGAACCAGGGGTTCCTCCGTGAAGGCGAGCGTCAGCTAAGCCGATCGCCGGTGACGCGGCGGATCTCCTCGAGCGAGGACACGCCCTCGAGGCAGAGCCGCAGGCCGTCCTGGCGCAGGGTGATCATCCCGTTCTGTACCGCGGCTTCGAAGATCTCGTCGGTCGAGCTCTCCATCAGACGGCGGATCTCGCCGACGATCGGCATCACCTCGTAGAGCGCGACGCGCCCGCGGAAGCCCGTGTCGCCGCAGCGGCCGCAGCCGTTCGAGCGGTGGAGGTAGACCTTGCCCTTCTCCTCGAGCAGACCCATCTGGTCGAGCTCCTCGTCGTCGGGCCAATAGGACTCGCGGCAGTCGACGCAGAGGCGGCGCGCGAGCCGTTGGGCGACGATGCAGTTGACGGCGCTCGCGAGCAGGCCCGGGTCGACGCCCATGTCCTTCAGGCGCTCGATCGAGCTGGCCGCGTTGTGGGCATGGACGGTGCTGAGCACGAGGTGGCCCGTCATGCCGGCCTGCATCGCGATCCGCGCCGTCTCCTCGTCCCGGATCTCGCCGACGAGGAGCACGTCCGGGTCGCTGCGCAGGATCGTGCGGAGGCCTCGGGCGAAGGTCAGGCCACCCTTCGGGGAGATCTCGATCTGGTTGATCCCGCGGATCTGGTACTCGACCGGGTCCTCGATCGTCATTACCACGCGGCCGGGGTCGTTGAGGAGGTGCAGTGCGGTGTAGAGCGTCGTCGTCTTCCCGCTGCCCGTCGGCCCGCAGACGATCACGGCGCCGTAGGGCTGGCGGATCGCGCGCTCGAAGGGCTCGCGCGCGGCTGAGGTCATCCCGAGGTCCGCGAGGTCGGGCTTGCTCACCGCGCGGTGCATGATCCGGAGCACGACCTGCTCGCCGTGGGTGGTGGGCATGATCGCGACGCGTAGATCCAGCGGGTGGCCGCCGAACTTGATCGACACGCGGCCGTCCTGGGGCGCGCGCCGCTCGGCGATGTCGAGGTTGCCCATGATCTTCAGCCGGCTGATCACGCCGAGCTGCATCGCCTTCGGGATCGTCGCGACCGGCCGCGTGACGCCGTCGATCCGCGCCCGGACGATCATCTCGTCCTCCTGCGGCTCGAAGTGGATGTCGGAGGCGCCGTCCTCGATGCACTGCGCAAGCGTCGCGTGCACGAGCTTGACCGCCGGCGTGTCGTCCGAGGCCTCGAGGATGTCCTCGCGCTGCGCGACGGAGTCGATCAGCTCCTCCAGCCCGGCCTCGGTCGACGTCTTCCACCTCGATCTGGGTGCGGTAGAGCTTCTTGATGGTGCGCTCGAGATCGCCGGGATCGGAGACGGCGAGGCGCACGTTGTGGCCGAGCGCGAGGCGTAGGTCGTCCGCGCGGCCGATGTCGGTCGGGTCGGCGACCGCCACGAGCAGGAGGTCGTCGTTCAGGAACCGGACCGGTACTGCCTGGTACCGGAAGGCGAGATCCTTCTGCAGCAGGGTGGCCGCCTCGGCCTCGGGCTCGGTCTCGGAGAGGTCGACGTACTCCAGCCCAGCCTGCTCCGCAAGCGCCTGTGCGAGCTCCGCGCTCGTCACCCACTTGTGCGCGACGACGATCTCGCCGAGCCGCTTTCCGGTCAGCCGCTGTTCCTCGAAGGCCTGCTTGACCTGGTCCACGTTCAGGAAGCCTCGGTTGATCAGTAGCGAGCCGAGGTGCTGCCAGGGAAGGTGGGCCGCTTCCACGTCGGCTATATCGTCAAAACCGAGCGCAACATGAAGGCCGTGGTGCAACGGGTGTCGGTGGCGCGCGTGCGCGTGCGCGAGGAGGTCGTGGGCGAGATCGGCCCCGGCCTGTGCGTGCTGCTCGGCGTGGGGCGCGGGGACGGCCACCCCGAGGCGGAGCGGCTGGCGGGCAAGGTGGCCCGGTTGCGGATCTTCGAGGACGGGGAGGGCCGCTTCGATCGCAGCGTGCTCGACACCGGCGGTGCGGCTCTCGTGGTGAGCCAGTTCACGCTCCTGGCCGACACGGCCAAGGGAAACCGACCGAGCTTCACCCAGGCCGCGCAGCCGGAGGAGGCGGAGCCCGCTCTACGAAAGCTTCTGCGAAGCGCTACGAGAGCTCGGCATCCAGGTCGAGACTGGCGTGTTCGGAGCGCGCATGGCCGTCGAGCTCGTCAACGACGGGCCAGTCACGATCGTGCTCGAGCTTTAGGCCGCATGCCTCCGCGGCCCTTCGACCTTGCCGCTATGTCTCGGCCTTCGCGCCGCGACGCAGTCCGAACCGCCAGGTCCAGGTACGCCACTTGAGGTTGTGCGATTTGCTCCGCTGAATCAGCCGAACGCCAACCTTCTCGGTCAGCTTCCTCTGGGCTCGTCGCTCGTCGGCCCCTTCACCCTCGTAGGATCCTGTGGTCGGGCTCATCTGGTGCTCCTCTCTCAGTCGAGGCGAGAGCACCCGGGTGGGGTCTCTCGGCACTCAGGCCCGGTGTGGCAGTCGGAGAGGAGTTTTCGGAGCCTCGACGGCTTCCGCGCTAGGTCTATGCGCGAGATCAGTCTACCTGAGATTTGTGCCTCGAATCACTAATTGACGACTTCGTCCTCGTGAGCCGACCTCGGGCAGCACTGCGTGAAAAGGGCCCGGCACAGCCGGGCCCTTTTCGTTGGCGCAGAGTACGGTCGAGCTAGACGAGGGCGGGGACCAGCTTGCTGTGGGCAAGGACCTTGCCGCTCGTGATCTTCGGCGCGTTCGGAAGTGCCCTGCCGAAGTTCTCGTCGCTGATCCAGTTCTTGACGAGCTTGGTGGACTCGTCGGCCTGCGACGGGGTCTCGAAGAGACTGAGTGAGCTCACGACGCCCTTGTCGGTGTCGGCCTCGATGAGGAGGTAGCCGGCGAAGCCGGGGAGCTCGCGCATCTGCGGAATGAACGTCTCGTCGACCTTGCCGACGATCTCGTTGATGCGGTTCGTGTCCACGCCATCGTAACGGCGAATGGTGGCATGCATGTGATGCTCCTTCTGTGGTTCCTACAGGGCAGAGTGCTCGATTGAGCGCACTGCGGCGGTCAGGCCAGGGGTCACAGTCGGAGAGGAACGTGCAGAGCCTCGGCGGCTTCAACAACTAGAGCCAACGCGCTTGGTCACACCATAGCCGTGATCGTGCTTGCCCGTCGGATCCGCGGCGAAGTCACTCCGGCGGCTTGCGGAAGGCGTTCGCTCAGCCGCAGGGACTATTCCCCGCGGATGTCGGCCGTTAGAGGTCGCGGTCGAGCTTGGCCGTGCTTGCGTGCGCCTTCAGCTGGTTCAAACCATCCCTCTCGATCTGCCGAATCCGCTCGCGCGAGACGTTGAAGGTGGGCGCGATCTCCTCCAGCGTGCGCGGGTGCTCGCCATTGAGCCCATAGCGCAGCTCGAGCACTCTTCGTTGGCGGCTCGAGAGCGTGGCGAGAATCTCGCGCAGCGTCTCCTTGCGTAGCTCGACTTCGGCCAGCTCGTCGGGCAGCGGCTCGCTGTCGTCGCTCAGCAAGTGCCCCAACTCCGAGTGCTCGTCGTTCCCGACCGGCTTCTCGAGCGACACCGGGGCCCTCGAGCTCCGGAGGATCTGCTCGACCTCGTCGGGCGAGAGCTCGACGTCCAGGCCGATCTCGAACGAGCTCGGCTCATGGCCCAACTCGGCCCGCAGCCTGCTCTCCGAGCGAACGATCGTGTGCAGCTTCTCGACGATGTGTGTCGGCATCCGGATCGTCCGAGCCTTGTCGGCGAGCGAGCGGGCGACCGCCTGCCGGATCCACCAGGTCGCGTAGGTCGAGAACTTGAAGCCCTTGCGGTGGTCGAACTTCTCGGCAGCCCGAACCAGGCCGATCGTCCCCTCCTGGATCAGATCGAGGAAGGGCAGGCCCTGGTTGCGGTACTTCTTGGCGATCGAGACGACCAGGCGCAGGTTGGCCTCGACCATCTCCTGCTTGGCGCGGTGCTCGCCGCGCTCGATCCGCTTCGCGAGCTCGACCTCCTGGGCCGCGGTCAGCAGCTCGACCTTGCCGATGTCGTTCAGGAAGAGCTGCAGCGAGTCGGTCGTGACCTGGGGCGGGTCTTCTAGCGCTGCCGCAGGACCCGCGAGGGGACTGTGGATCCGGGCTTGGTTTGCCCTCGAGGGCACTGGTGCTCCGTTCCTCGGCCTTACACCCGCGAGGTAACCCGTGGGCCGAATGCGAACAGCCCTGAAAAGCGGGCCTTCACGACAAAGAGGAGAGGAGGCGCGGAGCTCGTGCAGCTCCGCGAGGAGATTCGACTTCTCGCTGCTGGAAGCAAGGGTACACGCGGAAGCGTCGTGGTCGTCCGGCTCGCCGCCCTGCCCTCCTCAGCCGTTCGGTCGCCTGCTCTAGTGTTGCCGCAATCGAATGGGAGACGGCAATGGCTTTAGGAGACGAAATCGATGAGATCTTCCGGCGCGAGGTGAAGTCGCTGCCGGCGTACGAGAAGGCACAGGCTGCGGGTGGGTCAGGAGTTGCACCACCGGTGGAAGAGATGAATCATCTCCTGATGGGGCTGGTTATCGCCGTCCAGCGTTCATTCCATCTGCTCGCCAACCGGGTCGAAGACATCGAGAACGGCTAGCGCTGGGGTAAAGTCGGTCCCGCCGTCATGGCTGCCGAAAGCAGCGAGAGCGAAGTCCTTGCTCAGGAGCTGGATAGTCTGGGGCAAAAGGTCCAGGCTCTCGACACGCGCATGGCCGAGCTCGAGAGGATCATCGAAGGCCTGGAGACGGCCGCTCTGACCACAGCCCGGGCCTTGGAGGAGGTCTCCTCGCACTGGGACTCGGTGTATAGAGCGATGCGCAGAGCAGAGTGAGGCCAATCCGTCGACTCGAGCAAGGCGAGCGCGAGGCTTCAGAGCTCACGAACGAGCGTCCGGTCACGATCGTCGTCGAGCAGTAGATCCCGATCCTCCGGAGCAGCCTCTTGGGACATCTCTTGCGGAAACAGCCCTTGACGAAGGCATGGCCGCCGCACAGGATCTAGGTGGGACTTGTTCGCGGGGGCGGACGAGGAAGTGGGAGATGGTGCGAGTCGTGAGAGGGATGGTCTGGGTCGCCGACCCCGTCAGCCGGGGCGTGAGGGCAGCGTGACTCCTGGTCTCGTGACCTGGACGGTATGGCTGTGCGCCGGGGTGTCGCCGTTTTGGCCGTGGACGATCACCGGCCGCTACACGGGTAGCCCCGCCGTCAGGGTCGCGAAACGCGTCTATGCCTGGGCCAACCGGTAGCTCCCACGCGTCGTCGGCTTTAAGGACTCGCTGCCCACACCTTTGCGACGTGTCGAGATCTGGCGAGGATGCGCCGGATGCCGAAACTGCCCGATTTCCTGGACTTTCGCGGGGCGCGCACGGCCGCGCGGTCGCGCATATCTCGTGGGGGCGGTCGGCACTACGGCGCTGACCGTCCCTCTGCGCTAAGCCTGCCCCGCGGTTGTGCCGATACTAGGGCCGGAGTCGGGGTCAAACGGCTTCTCTCCCTCAGCCGAGGGCGTCGGCTTGGCCGTAGAGCCTTGGTGCCCTACCCCGGCTCCACTACGTCTCCAGCTGCTCGAGGGCCAGCTCGGGCGGCAACGGTCTCGCGTGAACGAGAACGAGCGTCGTGGTGGGGCGCGTGAGGGCGACGTAGAGCTCGCGTAGCCCCTGCCCTTCGATCGCCTCCTCGACGATCAACGCCGGCTCGACGACGATCACGTGGTCGAACTCCATGCCCTTCGCCTGGCGCGGTGTCAGCATCGGAAGCCGCGACTCGTCGAAGAGCGAGGCCGCGATTCCGTCGCCGCCGGTCTGGAGCGAGGCGGGCGCGATCACGGCCAGCAGGCCTTCCTCGCCGGCCAGGCGCGCGGCCTCTTCGTACGCTGCTACGAGCGGCGGGTCTGAATGGACGACGCGCGGCGGCTCGGCTCCGACCCGGTACGCGAGCGGTGGCTCGAGCTGGGGCGCGATCCACTGGAGCAACGGGAGGGAGAGCGCCATGATCTCGCGCGGCACCCGGTAGGCGTGGCGCAGCTCCTCGACCTGCGCGCGCTCGCCGTCGCGGAGGTGGGGGAGGAGCTCGTCCCAGCGGCCGTACGCGATCGGGCCCGTGGCCTGTGCGATGTCGCCGAGCACTGTGAACGAGCCAGCCGACCGCCGGGACACCATCCGCAGCTGCATCGGCGTCAGGTCCTGAGCCTCGTCCACGATCACGTGGCCGTACTGGATGGGCGTGCCGTGGAGGACCGCACGCGCCTCGTCGAGGAGCGGCAGGTCGGCGTCGCTCCAGCCTCCGCGCCCGCGTCGGAGCAGCGCCTGCTCGTCCCCATCGAGGACGCCATCCGCTGCGGCCGCGAGGTCGTCGCGCGAGCCGAGCAGGCGGCGGACCACCTGCTCCGGCTTCGGGGCCGGCCAGGAGCGGTCGAGGAACCGCGTCAGGCGTCCGTCCCGGCGCAGGGCGCGCTCGACCTCGTCGAAGGCTCGAAACGCCTGGCCTCCGAGACGCGCTCCGTAGTCCTCGTAGAAGCGCCGCAGGACGTTCATCCGGAACCGCTCCCGCGCGGCGGCGGAGTACCCGAGCTCGGCCCGCGCCTCGTCGAGCAGCTCGCCGACCTCGTCGGCCTCGACGCCCACGAACCGGCCCTCCAGGCGGACGACGAGCTCCTGCGGGTCGCCCTCGGATCCTTGCTCGGCCGCCCGTCGCACGACCTCGCCGATCCGGACGTCCGCCTTCAGCCGCTGCACGTCGAGCGGGTCTGCGCGCGTCACCTCGGCCCCCTCGACCAGCTCGGCCACGGCGCGCTGGTCGACGCTGTCCTCGCCGAGCGTCGGCAGTACGTGCGACACGTACTCCATGAACGCCGGGTTCGGGCCGACGACGAGCACGCGGCGCAGGTCACTGCGATGCGCGTAGAGCAGAAACGACGCGCGGTGCAGGCCGACCGCCGTCTTGCCGGTCCCCGGCCCGCCCTGGATGACGAGCGGCGGCTCCGGACCGCGCGCGATCAGGCTGTACTGGTCGGCCTGGATCGTGGCCACGATGTCGCGCATGCGGGCGTCGCGGGTGCGCTCGAGCTCTTCCAGCAGGAAGTCGTCGACCGCGGCCGCGTCGGCGAGCGAGCCGTCCAGGGCCTCGTCGCTGATCTCGACGAGTGTCCGCCCTCGCGTCCGGAAGCGGCGCCGGAGCGTGACGCCGTGGGGCGCGGCCGGCGTGGCCGTGTAGAAGGGCCGGGCCGCCGGGGCCTGCCAGTTCACCACGAGCGCGCGCCGGGCGTCGTCGTGAACCCAGCGGCGTCCGACGTAGAGCGAGTCGGTGGCGCCCTCGGCATCGATGCGGCCGAAGCAGAGCCCACGCTCCGCGTCGGCGAGCGTCTGCAGGCGGCCAGTCGCCCAGCTCTCGATCGCCTCCTGCGCGACCTCGGTGGCGCCTCCCTCAGCGGCCTGAAGCAGCGCCTCGCGCATGCGGGCAAGACACTCGTACGCCTCGTCCAGGTACGCCTGCTCGGCGGGGAGATCGGGGTGCGCCATCCCGCGCCCAGCCTACGCGCGCGCCCTTCTCGGCAGGCGCGCTAACGTTTCACATATGTCTTTTACCTATACTGGCCGGCATGAGACACCGATCGCACCCGCGCTCCCGCAGCCGCCGGCTAGTCCGGCCGGGCCACTGGGACGTGCGCGCGCGCGTCGAGCGCTACGTCGAGCCGTCGCTCCTGCTGCTTCTGCGCGAGCGGCCGCTGCACGGCTACGAGCTCCTCGAGCGAATCCCGGAGCTCGGGGTGGAGGGCCGCGTCGACATCGGCAACCTCTACCGCCTGCTGCGTGCGCTCGAGGAGGAAGGGCTTGTCCGCTCCGAGTGGAGCGCCGACCTGCCCGGGCCGGCGAAGCGCACCTACGAGCTGACCGCCGAGGGCCACCGGCTGCTCGACCGCTGGGCCGAGGCGCTGCGGCGAGCGCAGGGAACGATCGACGGGTTTCTCGATAGATACGAGGAAGGGAGGTGAACTGAACATGCACCGACACGGACATTTCCGCGGACGCCCAGGCTTCCGCGGGCACAGGCGCTTCCCGAGCCGCGAAGAGTGGCTTCGCCGGCTGGAGGAGCACCAGCGCGACCTCGAGCAGGAGATCGCCGACGTCGCCGACGTGATCCGTCATCTGCGGGGCGGGGACCCGCCCGCGGAGACGGGGACTGTCTAGGGGTTTGGGCCCCGCTTCGGCGGGGCCTTTTGCCCGCTCTCGCTTGCTATCCTTGGCCTCACCACATTTCACCAGTTGGGCTGAAATGGGCGCGTCGCGCCCATTTTTTATGAATCCCGTGCCTGACTTCAGTCTGGCTCGGGCGAGCAATCCAATCCCGTGCCTGACTTCAGTCTGGCTCGGGCGAGATTTTCGAGGAGGCAAGTAGGGATGGCGAGCGTGCACGACAGAGAGCGAGTGCTGGAGCGCGAGATCAGCGGCAAGGTCGAAGAGGCCCTGCCGGGGGTCGAAGTGCTCGCAGTCGAGCTCACCGGCCCGGAGCGCTTCACGGTCTACGTCGACCGCGAGGGAGAGGCCGTGGACCTGGCGCTCTGCGAGCGGGTCACGCGGCTGCTCTCGGACTACCTGCGCGAGTACGGCATCGACGTCTCCTCGCCCGGTCCCGAGCGCCCCCTGCGGAAGCCGGAGCACTTCCAGCGCGCTCTCGGGCGCCACGTCAAGCTGAAGACCGCGGAGCGCGCGAAGCTTCGGGGCGAGGTCAAGCGCGCGGACGAGAGCACCGTCACCCTGGCCGCCGACAGCGGTGAAGTCGTCATCCCGTACGAGCAGATCGTCCGGGGCAATCTGATCTACGAGAGGGAACAATGAGCCGCGAGATCATCGAGCTCGTTCACGAGCTCGAGCGCGATAGAGGAATCGAGGGCGACACTCTGATCGAGGCGCTCGAGGACGCTTTGCTGGCCGCGTACAAGAAGACGCCGGGCGCGTCGCGCCACGCCGTCGTCGAGCTCGACCGCCAGGAGGGCGACTTCCGCGTTTTCTCGATCGAGCTGCCGCCGGACATCGAGGAGCGCCTGCTCGAGGAGGCTCGCGAGCGCGTGCTCACCGAGCTCGAGGCCGCCGAGGTGGAGAACGGCGAGCGCTCGCATGTGCTCGTCACGGACGAGGACCTGGACATCGACTGGTCCGACATCCCCGAGGAGCAGGTCAAGCGCGCGGACGTGACGCCGGAGAACTTCGGCCGGATCGCCGCGCAGACCGCGAAGCAGGTGATCACGCAGCGCATCCGCGAGGCCGAGCGCCAGATCATGTACGACGAGTACGTCGACCGGGTGACCGAGGTCGTGACCGGGATCGTCCAGCAGGCCGGCGACCGCAACAACGTCCTCGTCGACCTCGGCAAGGTCGAGGCGCTCCTGCCGCGCTCCGAGCAGGTCGACGGCGAGCGCTACGAGCAGGGCTCGCGCATCAAGGCCGTCATCACGGAGGTCCGGTCGGGCACGAAGGGCCCGCAGGTGATCCTCTCGCGCCGCGATCCGGAGCTGATCCGCACGCTCTTCGAGCTCGAAGTGCCGGAGATCGCCGACGGCCTGGTCGAGATCCGCGCCGTCGCGCGCGAGCCGGGATACCGCTCGAAGATCGCCGTCGAGTCGCACGCCCAGGGCGTCGACCCGGTCGGCGCGTGCGTGGGCCCGCGCGGCTCGCGCGTCCGCATGGTCGTCTCCGAGCTGCGCGGCGAGAAGATCGACATCATCCCGTGGAACCCGGAGCCGGCCCGCTTCGTGGCCAAGGCCCTCTCGCCCGCCCGGGTGCGCGAGGTCTACCTGGACGATGAAGGCAAGGAGGCGACGATCGTCACGCCGGACGACCAGCTCGCGCTCGCGATCGGCAAGGAGGGCATGAACGCCCGCCTGGCCGCCCGCCTGACCGGCTGGAAGATCGACATCAAGTCCGACACCGAGTTCGCGACGGAGGAGGCCGACGCCGCCTACGCGGGCGAGGGCGACGGCGAAGGCGAGTTCACCGGCCGCTGCTCGGCGGTGCTCTCGACCGGCAAGCGCTGCCCGAACGCGGCCCTGCCCGGCTCTCGCTACTGCGGCGTTCCCGCCCACCAGGAGCTCGCCCGGCTGGAGGCCGCCGGCCAGCTGCCGGCACAGCCCGAGCCCGTCGCCGACGAGGCCGAGGAAGCGCAGCCGGAGGCGGAGGAGCCCGCGGCAGAGGAGGTCGTGGCAGAGGAGGTCGCGGCCGAAGAGCCGGAGCCCGAGGAGGCGGGAGGTCGTCGAGGAGCCGGTCGCGGAAGCTCCGGCGGAGCCAGTGCCTGCCGACGCTCCGGTCGACGAGCCGCAGGAGGACGAGACCGCTGCGTGACCGCTCCCGTCAGGACGTGCGCGGGCTGTGGCCGCAAGGCGCCGCAGGCCGAGCTTCTGCGCTTCGTCGCGCGCGACGGCACCCTGCTGCAGTCGTCGAAAGGCATAGGGCGCGGGGCCTACACGTGCCGCCGGCTCGCCTGCTTCGAGCGCGCGGCGGAGCGGCGCGCATTCAACCGAACGCTGAGGCAGACGGTGCGGCTCGATCCAGGGCTGGCACGGCTCTACACTGACGCCGATGGCTGACCGTCCGAACAGGCCCAACCGCCCGATCCGGCCCCGTCAGGGGGCGCCGGCCGGGCGCCGCAAGCGCCGCGTCGTGATCGACACGGGCGCGGCGCGCCCGCGCCAGGACGGCAGGCAGGCTCGCGACCGCGCCGAGACGAAGCCGAAGGACAAGACCCCGGTCGCGCCGCCCACCGGCCCGGTGACCGTCGAGTCCGGGATCACCGTCAAGGACCTCTCGCAGGCGCTCGGCGTGACGGTGCCGAAGCTGATCACGTTCCTGATGGGCCTCGGCGCGCCGAAGACGGTGACGCAGTCGCTCTCCGACGAGGAGGTCGAGCTGATCGCCGCCGACGTCGGCCGCGAGGTGCGGATCAAGCACGCCGCCGAGGAGGAGCTCGAGCCGGAGGTGTACGAGGACGAGGAGTCCGACCTCGAGGCGCGGCCGCCGGTCGTGACGATCATGGGACACGTCGACCACGGCAAGACGACTCTGCTGGACGCGATCCGCAAGACCGCGGTGGTCGAGACCGAGGCCGGCGGGATCACGCAGCACATCGGCGCCTACCAGGTCGACCACGACGGCCGGAAGCTCACCTTCCTCGACACGCCCGGCCACGAAGCCTTCACCGCCATGCGCGCCCGCGGCGCGAAGATCACGGACATCGCCGTTCTCGTGGTGGCGGCCGACGACGGCGTGATGCCGCAGACGCGCGAGTCGATCTCGCACGCGCGCGCGGCCGAGGTGCCGATCGTCGTCGCGATCAACAAGGTCGACCTCCCGGACGCGAACACCGACCGCGTCCGCAACGAGTTGGCCGCCGAGGAGCTCCAGCCCGAGGAATGGGGCGGGACGACGCAGTTCGCGGAGGTCTCGGCGAAGCAGGCCGAGGGCCTGGACAACCTGCTGGAGCGAGTGCTCCTGGTCGCGGACGCCGAGCTCGAGCTCACGGCGAACCCCTCGGCCGAGGCGTCCGGCCCGATCATCGAGTCGCGCCTGGACGTCGGCCGCGGCCCGGTCGCGACGATGCTCGTCCATCGAGGCACGCTGCGCGTCGGCGACGCGATCGTGGCCGGCGACGCCTGGGGCAAGGTACGCGCGCTGCACGACTTCCACGGCGAGAAGGTCAACGACGCCACTCCGGGCGAGCCGGTCGAGATCCTCGGCTTCGACCACCCACCGCCCGCGGGCGAGGTCGCGCGAGTGGTCGAGAACGAGCGTGCTGCCCGCCAGTTCGCGCAGGTGCGCGGCGAGCGTTTGCGCCGCGAGCAGCTGGCTCAGGGCGGCGGCGGTGGAGGCATCTCGCTGGAGACGCTCTTCTCGCAGCTACAGGAGGGCGCCGTCCAGGACCTCAACCTCGTGCTCAAGGGCGACGTCGTCGGCTCGGTCGAAGCGGCGATCTCGGAGCTGGGCAAGATCCAGCACCCCGAGGTGCGCGTGAGCGTGATCCACCAGGGCGTGGGCGGGATCACCGAGAACGACATCATGCTCGCCTCGGCCTCGAACGCGATGGTGGTCGGCTTCAACGTCCGCCCGAACGCCGAGGCGCGCTCGCTGGCCGACCGCGAGGGCGTGGAGATCCGCACCTACCGCGTGATCTACCAGCTGACCGAGGACATCGAGCAGGCGCTCGTGGGGATGCTGAAGCCGGTGCGCACGGAAGAGACGATCGGCGAGGTCGAGGTGCGGCAGCTCTTCCGCGTCTCACGCCTGGGCACGATCGCGGGCTCGTACGTCACGAACGGCATCGTCCGCCGCAACTCGAACGTGCGGGTCGTCCGCGATGGGACGGTCGTCTACGAGACGAAGATCGCGCAGCTGAAGCGCTTCAAGGACGACGTGCGCGAGGTCGAGGAGGGCTTCGAGTGCGGCATCCTGCTCGAGGGCTTCAACGACCTCAAGGAAGGCGACGTGCTCGAGGTCTACGAAACCCGCGAGATCGAGCGGACCGATCTCGACACACCGGCGCCGACCTCCACTCCCGCGGCGTGACTCTGCGCCACGCATCGGCGGCTCCTGAAACACCCGAATCGGGCGGACGTGGGCAAGGAGGGGGCTCACGGGGGAACCAGGGGTTCCCCCGTGCTTTCGAGCGGACCGATCTCGACACACCGGCGCCGACGCCGACCCCAGCCGCCTAGCGGCCTTGGGCTCGGGCTACGTCGGCATCCTCTCCGCCGAGCTGCACTTCCCCGAGAACCGCTCGCTGAAGGGAAAGCGCAAGGAGCTGTTGTCCGTGAAGGCGCAGTTGCAGCGGCGTTTCGGTGCTTCGGTCGCCGAGGTCGACCACCACGAGCTCTGGCAACGGGCCAGGCTCACCCTCTCCTGTGTCTCACGCGGCTACCGCGAGGTGGAGGAGCTGCTGGACGGTGCCGAGCGCTACCTGGCGGGACAGGCCTTCGAGCTCGGCCGGGTCGAGCGAAACGTCGTCACACTGGACGACTGAGCACCCAGAGCCCCGAGCTCATGTCGGAGGCGAGCACGTACTTCTTCATCGGGAAGACGCCCCAGACTGCGGTGCAGGACTGTCCCGGGCAGAGGAGGCCGTGGGCGTCGCGCTTCGGCGGCGGCCGGAACCTCGTCACGAAGCGAGGCTTGCGCGGGTTCTTCAGGTCGAAGAGCGGCACGCCCTGTCCGTACCAGGAGAAGTAGGCGTACCGGCCCAGGACCTTGGGGTCGTGGACGCTGTCCGAGAGCGGAAGCCTCCCTCCGAAGGCGCCTCCCGGGAGCAGCCGGCCGGGCAGCTGAATGGTCGCGAGCCGTACCGGGTGCGCAGGGTCGCCGATCTGCCAGACGTACGGCCGGCCGCCGACCGTCTCGTGTGTCTCGAGCATGATCTTGCCGCCCTGGGCGAGCCATGCGGAGTGGGCGTCGCCCTGTCCACGCGGCGTCCGTCCTAGGTACGTGGGATGCGCGGGGTCGCTGATGTTGAGGATCACCGTGCCCAGGTTCCAGTAGGACAGGTACGCGCGCGTCGCGCTCGGGTTCGTGATCACCGAATGCACGAGGTAGCGGCGGTCTTCGCCCGGCGCGGCGTTCAGCGGCGAGCAGAGGTGGAGCTCGCGGCACGCGCTCCAGCCTCCGACCTCGAGCGGCGTTCGTGGATTCGAGACGTCGAAGATGTGGAACCCGAACGACTCGGGCTCGACCGCGAACTCGGCCGCCGCCTCCGCGGTGTAGACCCAGGCGTGCCCGCGCGCGGTCGCGAGCCAGATCTCGTGCGAGCCCCGAGGAAGGGTCCGGATGAGCGCGAGCCGCTTCGGGTGCGCAGGCCGCGTGACGTCGTACAGGCCGAAGCCGCCGAAGCCGGTTCCGCAGGCCTGAGCGCTGGTCACCGCGAGCACGCCCTTGAAGCCGGGTGTGTTGACACGGCGGACGATCGTCTTTTCCGTCCAGGTGTCGCGGAGGCCGACCTCGACGCGTCCGCTCGCGAAGGTCGAGATGTGCCTTGGCTTGCGTGGGTTGGCGAGGTCGTAGACGCGGACGCCCAGAGACGGGCAGTCGCTGCCCTCTCCCTTCCGGCTGGAGAGGTAGGCGTAGTGGCGCTCGCCGAAGACGTCGGCGCTGTAGCCCCCGCCAGGGTCGGCATGGCCGAGCACGTGGAAGCGCGGTGCCTTGGAGGCGGAGGCGCCTGCGCTCCCGTGTGAGGACGAGGCAACGGTTGCCGCGACCACAAGGATCCAGACGAACGGGAAGAGCCAGAGCCGCCGGGCCACTACGTCCTGAGACGCGCAGCGGCTCAGTGAGTTGGCAGGCCTAGGGCATGTAGATGCCCACCACCTGGTGATTCACGTCGTAGGCGACGAGCTTCGTCGGCACGGCGCGCGGAACCTGGAACGCGTAGACGTTGTCGGTGAGTGGCACGTTCTCGTGCGCCCCGTTCGGGAAGAAGAGCTCGAGCGAGGCCACGTCATCCGCCGCCAGCCCGCTCATGAGTGGGAACTGGTCGGCACCCACGCCGTCCCCAAGCATCGGAAGGGCTCCCGTGACCTCCGCGAGCATGCAGCCGTAGCTGCCTGTTCCCTTGACCAGAGGCCACAGCCAGACGAAGCAGTAACGGGCGAAGCCGTCCGTGGTCGTGCCGTAGGCGACCGCCATCTTGAAGGAGCTACCGGGGTCGGGCTGGACGACACGCGACGTCCTCAGCGTCCTGAAAGCGGCACCGGTCCACGTGTACGGGTCTCCCCGGGCCTCGCCGTGCTCGAGCCACGTCACGTGTGACGGTTCCAGCGGTCGCTCGACCACGGACGGCCCCGGAAGATCGGCGGGAGATGTCGACCGCGGGTGGATGCCTGTGTCGATCGGAACCGTTGCTCGCATGCCGCTCCGAGTCTCGGCGATGGCTCGAACCGGTGCCGCGCCTCCAGAGGTCTCGGCATGACTCTGGTTGCCGGCCGCGAGGTACAGAAACGCATTGTCGTCGAGCTGTGCGTCGCGACGCTCCCCGGAGGCGGTCTCGATCTGAACACGCTGGACGGCATCGGCGGCTACGCCGTAGACGGCTGTCACGACCCCCTCCGAGCCACGGGTGAACGCGTCCCCGGCCGTAACGACCGCGGCAGGCCGACCAAGATCCACGAGCTCACGCTGGGGGACACAGGCGGCCGGCCACGGCCTGCTGGAGTTGCTCGGGGCAACGAGCCGAAGGCACAGCGACCCGCCGTCGCGAAACCCGAGGAGCTCGTACTTCTCGCCTTCGAACGTCGTCGAGAGAAGCCGACCGACCTTCGTGCCCGGCGCGAAATGCGCGTACGACTGCGCATTCGCCTTGTTGAAGGCCGCCTGCTGCTCCGGGCTAGCCGGCTCACCGGGGGCGCTTCCCACCCAGGCTCCGAGCCGGTCGAGCGTGCCGTTCACCACGTCCTGACCGAGCGAAGTCGTCGCGAGCACGCCGACGCCGAAGGCGACGACGGCGACGACGAGCAGTCGCCTACGCGCCCGAGCGCGAATCGGTTGGCGGGCTCGGCCGAGTGCGTCCTGCCAGTCGCCTGGGACGCTCTCGAAGGAGGGCACGAGCTCCTCGAGCGTGAGCAGCAGGTCGTCCTGGGTCATCGGGAAACCTCCTGAAGGGTCCGGCGCAGGGTGGCGTGGGCTGCGTTCAACGCCGCGGCGACTGTCCCCGTCGCGATCTCCAATGCGTCGGCGATCGCCGCGTAGTCGAGGTCGGCGTAGTAGCGAAGGAACAGCACGAGCCGCTGGCGCTCGGGGAGGAGCGCGACGGCGACGCGAAGCTCGTCACGCGCGTTGGCTCCTCCTCCGTTCGTCCGGACCTCGGGGCGAGCGGGGAGCTCTTCCAGTGGTAGCTCGAACGGGCGGACCTGGTCGCGAGCCTCGTTGACGACGAGGCGCCAAACCCAGGCCTCGAGAGGCCCGGAGCCGCGAAAGCTCCTTCGCTTTCTGATCGCCGTGCCGAAGGCGTCTTGAACTACGTCGCACGCGCGCTCCCGGTCGCCGACGATGGCCGCCGCCACGCGCCGGAAGCGGGGAAGGCTCGAGCGGTAGACCGCTTCGAGCTCGTCGAGGCTCGCGCCCATCTCGTCGACTATGACCCCCGGGGCCACCGGTTTCCTTTAGCCGCTTGAATACCGCCGATGGGCGATCGGATGCGCAGGGTCAACGAAGCGGTGCGCGAGGTGGTGTCGGAAGGCGTCGGCGAGCTCAAGGACCCGCGGATCGGCTTCGTCACCGTCACGGGCGTCGAGACCTCGCCCGACCTCCGGCACGCGCGGGTCTTCGTCAGCGTCCTCGGCTCGGAGACGAAACGGAAGCGCACGCTCGCAGGCCTCTCCGCCGCGCACGGCGTCCTGCAGGCGCGGCTCGCGCGCGAGTTGCGAATGAAGCGGACCCCGCAGCTGGCCTTCGAATACGATCCGACGGTCGAGCGTGGGGTTCGCATGACGCAACTGATCGATGAGCTCGCCCCGGAAGACGACGAATGACCTGGGAGCGGTAGCGGACGCTCTGCGTTCGCACGACCGCTTTCTGCTCGTCACCCACGAGAACCCGGACGGCGACGCGCTCGGCTCCCTGCTCGCGATGAAGCTCGCCCTCGACTCGCTCGGCAAGGACAGTGAGATGTACCTCTACGGCGACGCTCCGCTCCCGCGCGAGTACGCGTTCATGCCGCTCGAGGGTCTCCTGCGGAAACCGCCCGAGGATGCCGCCGAGCGGGTGCTGGTCGCGCTCGACTGCGCGAACGAGCAGCGCATGGGCCCCGACAAGACGCTGCTCGAGCAGGCGCCCCTGTCGATCGACATCGACCACCACCACGACAACTCGCGTTTCGGCGACCTCAACCTCGTCGTCGGCGACGCCTCCTCGACGAGCGAGGTGCTGCGCGATCTGCTCGCCGAGCTCGGGGTGGAGCTGACGCCCGAGATCGCGGAGGCGCTCTACATCGCGCTGGTGACCGACACCGGGCGCTTCCAGTACACGAACACGACGCCGAAGGCGCTGCGGCTCGCGGCGGAGCTGGTCGAGGCCGGCGCGGACGTGCACCGCGTCTTCCAGGGTGTCTACGAGTCGGTCGAGTTCGCCAAGCTCAAGCTCCTCGCGCGGGCGCTCGAGCGGGCGCAGGTCTACGAGGGCGGCAGGCTCGTGGTCTCGTACCTCCTGCGCAGCGACTTCACCGAGCTGAACGTCGCGGAGGCGTACTCGGAGGGGATCATCGACTACCTGCGCGCGGTCGAGGGCGCCGAGATGGCGGCCATGATCCGCGAGCCGCCGCGCCGGGACGGTCCTGCGCGACGGGTCAGCCTGCGCGCCTCGAACGACGAGCTGGACGTCTCGGCGATCGCCCGCAAGTCGAACGGGGGCGGCCACCGGCAGGCGGCGGGGTTCTCGAGCGACAAGTCCGTCGAGGAGATCACGGACTTCATCCACCGCGAGTTCGTCGATGCCACCAAGGGGGCTTAGCCCAAGCGGCCTCGTGCTCGTGGACAAGCCGGAGGGCCCGTCCTCCTTCGCGCTCGTCCGCGGCCTGCGCGACCGCACCGGCGCCCGGGCCGGGCACGCGGGGACTCTCGACCCCTTCGCGAGCGGGCTCCTGCTCGTGCTGCTCGGAGCCTCGACTCGGCTCGCGCGGTTCCTCGTCGGGCTCGACAAGCGCTACGTGACCGAGATCGACCTGCGCTCGCGCACCTCGACCGGCGACCGCGAGGGGGAGGAGCTCGAACGCCTGGAGCCACCGGCGCGGCCGGAGCTGGAAGCGGCGGTCGCGGGGCTCCAGGGGGAAGTGGAGCTGCGCGTGCCGGCTGCCTCGGCCGTGAGGATCGACGGCGAGCGCGCGTACAAGCTGCACCGGCGCGGGGTGGAGGTGGAGATGCCGATACGGCGCTCGACGATCCATTCGGCCGAGCTGCTCGACTACGAAGAAGGAGTCGCCACGATCGACCTGACCGTCGGCTCGGGCACGTACGTCCGCGCGATCGCGGACGCGCTCGGCGGCCACTGCCATACGCTGCGGCGGACCGAGGTCGGGCCGTTCTCGGTCGACGACGTTGACGGGGAGCGCATCCTGGCGCCGGTCGAGGCTCTCCCGTTCCTGCCGCTGGTCGAGGTCGGAGCGGACGAGGCGCGCGCGATCAGAGCGGGACGAAGCCGCCGGCGCGAGCCGGTCCGGGTCGTCCACGAAGGCGAGCTCGTCGCGGTCGACGGGACGGTCCTGCCGGCGTGAGGGTCGCGAGGGCGCCGGAGGAGCTCGAGCGCAGGCCACGCGCGGTCGGGATCGGCACCTTCGACGGCGTCCACCTCGGGCACCGGCGCGTGCTCGAGGCCGTCGAGGCGGCCGGGCTCACCTCGACAGTGGTCACGTTCGAGCCGCATCCGCGCGTCGCGCTCGGCTACGAGGTCGAGCTCCTCGCCACGCTCGAGCGCCGGCTCGAGTTGCTCGAGCAGGCCGGGATCGAGGACACCCTGGTGGTCGAGTTCGACCTCGAGCTGGCCCGCCTGGAGCCCGAGGAGTTCGTCGAGGCCGTGTTGCGACCGATCGGCGCCGAGGTGGTGGTCGCCGGGGTCAACTTCCGCTTCGGGCGGGCCCGCTCGGGCGATCTCGCCCTGCTCGGACGGCTTGGCTTCGACGTGCGCTCGGTGCCGCTCGTGGAGGGCGCCTCGTCGAGCCGGATCCGCGAGCTGCTGCGGGCGGGGGAAGTCGAGCGTGCCGCACGCCTGCTCGGGCGGCCGGCGGAGGTGGAGGGGACCGTGGTCGCCGGCGATGCGCGCGGCGGGACGCTCGGCTTTCCGACCGCGAACCTGCGGCTCGACCCGCTGCTGCTCGTGCCCGCCTTCGGCATCTACGCCGGCGCCGCCGAGGGCCATCGCGCCGCCATCTCGATCGGCACCAATCCCCACTACGGCGGGGAGGAGCGCCGGGTCGAGGCCTTTCTGCTCGAGTTCGAAGGCGACCTGTACGGCCGTCGCCTCGTGCTCCAGCTCTGGCAGCGCCTGCGCGATGAGCGCGCCTTCGAGAGCGAAGAGGCGCTCGTGGCCCAGATCGCGCATGACGTCGAGCAGACGCAGACCGCAGAACCGCCCGTGTGACCCGTAGGTTCGGAGGGGCGGCCGCATCTGTGTCGGCATGGAGAGACCGACCTCAGCACGCGAGACCGACGTCGTCCGGTGCCTGGACTGCGGCACCGTCTACAGCCAGCCGGGCCACCAGGACGAAGCGCGAGGGTGCCCGACGTGCGGCTACGTCGGCTGGATCGTGATGAAGCCGCCGCCCAGGCCCGACGACCGCGACAGCTAAGCGCAAGTTTCGCCAGGTTCCGGTGTCTGTTCAGACATGGGCACACGAGCGAAGGCGCTGGAACGCGGCCTGCGGGTGTTCGAGTCGGTGAGCTGCCTCGACTGTGGCAGCGTGTACTCGAAGCCCGCCGGCGGCGGGACTACAGCCACGAATCCCGGCTGCCCGGACTGCGGGTACCTCGGCTGGCTGCCGGTCAGGCTGAGTCGAGGGTCGCAGCCGCGCCGCTTCGCCGCGGGTCCCCCGCGGCGCCGGTTCGCGTGACGACGCTGACGCCGCCGAAGTAGTGGTGCCGAGTCGGCCAGGGGCGTACCTCGAAACCAGCGGCCTCGAGCGCGGACGGGACTTCATCCGGGAAGCCGTGCTCCAGCTGGACGACGCCGGCCGCCGGGTGCAGCCTCGGCCGCGCGACGGCCTCCTGCGGACCGAAGCCCTCGTCGAGAATGCCGGCCGCGACCTGGACGAGCGCCCCGCGTAACCGCGTGCCGCCCGCGGCGCCGCCTGCGAACGCCAGCCCCTCGTGGTCGAGTGCCAGGCTCGGGACCATCATGCTCGCCATGCGCTCGCCCGGAACGAGCGCCCCGCGGATCAGGTCGACCTCGCCGAGCATGCTGTTCAAGTGCACGTCCAGACCCGGGAGGAAGTCGCCCGATCCGAGGCCGAGGCTGGTCGTGATGACGCACCCGTTTCCCTGGTCGTCTGTCGTGACGAGGTTGGTCGTATGCCCCTCGGGGCCGGGCGCCTCGAGCGCTCGCGCGAGGACGCAGGCGCGCTCCCCGGGCGAGATTCCGCTCAGGCGCGGGAGGTGTGCGAGGACCTCTCCGAACGGGGACAGCCCGGCCCGCGTGAAGACGCGCCTGCCGGCGTAGGCGACCTCGACGGGCTCGCTCCAGCGGGCCTCGTACGCAGCGAGGTCGGCCTGGGTGACGAGGCCGCCGCGCTCGTCCATCAGGTCGAGGAGCGCCCGTGCGAGCGAGCCCTCGTAGACACTGCGCGGGCCTTCGTCGGCGAGGAGCTCGAACGCCTTGACGAGCCCCGGCTGCTCGAGCCGCTCGCCGGTGCGCAGGAGCTGTCCGCCGGGCGAGTAGATCCGCTCGCCCTCGTTCATCGTCATCACGGCTTGGAGCATCGCCAGGCACGCCGCGTGGGCCTCCGGGAACTCGGATCCTTCGCGGGCCAGGCGCAGCGCCGGCTCGACGAGGCGAACCCAGGGGAGTCGTCCGTGCTCCCGGTGGAGCGCGTCGAGACCGGCCATCACCCCGGGGACGCCGCAGGAGGCGATCCCGACCGCGTAGTGCACGAGCTCCAGGCCGAAGGTCACGTCGAGCTCCAGCAGCTCGACCTCGCGAGGAGCCGCGCCGAGGCCCGGCACGGCGACGAAGCAGTCGAGATTGCGTGTCCGGCCGCTTGCGGCGTCGTAGACGATCGCGTGGCCGCCGCCCATGATCCCGGTCATCACGGTCTCGGCGACACATGAGGCCAGGCAGGCCGCGACAGCCGCATCGGCGGCGGACCCGCCGTCGGCCAGGATCTCGAGCCCGGCCTCGACGGTGGCCGGGTGGCCTGCTGCGATCGCCGCCTGCACGTGAGCCAATCGTGACGCTTTCAGCGCGCCTCGTGGCGGGCAGGCCCGTTCGGCCCGTCGTTGCTACCCTTCCGCGAGACCGCAGTCTCGGCCGTTCGCGTGTGCTTCCTCGCGGCGGGCTTGGATTGCGGAGTCGTTGTAGAAGGAGGGATACGTGACTCTGACCAAGGAAGCGAAGCTGGAGATCGTCGGCAAGCACGGCCGCGCGGAGGGCGACACCGGGTCGGCCGAGGTGCAGATCGCGCTGCTGACGGCCCGCATCAACGAGCTCACCGAGCACCTGCGGACGCACCCCAAGGATCACTACTCGCGCCGCGGCCTGCTCAAGCTCGTCGGCCGCCGCCGGCGGCTCCTGCAGTACCTGCAGAAGCGGAACCTCGAGGGCTATCGCGCCCTCATCCAGGAGCTCGGCCTGAGGAGGTAGGCCGACCAACGACCCCAACCCCAAGCCGGAGGGTGGAAGTTTGAGAGAGACGCTCCGGCGTCCAGGCCGGACACGTGGCTGACTCAAACCTCCACTCTCCACGGAACGTGGAGGAACACATGGCAACAACTACTGAGCCCCGGGTCGCGACGGTCTCTGTCACCGTCGGCGACCAGGAGCTGACCTTCGAGTCGGGCAAGCTGGCCAAGCAGGCCGACGGCGCCGTGCTCGTCAAAGCGGGCGAGACGATGGTGCTCGCGACCGCGCAGGGCAAGATGGAGGCCCGCGAGGGCGCCGACTTCTTCCCGCTCACCGTCGACGTCGAGGAGCGCATGTACGCGGCCGGGAAGATCCCCGGCGGCTTCTTCAAGCGCGAAGGCCGGCCGACGGAGCGCGCGATCCTGACCGCCCGCATGATCGACCGCCCGATCCGGCCGCTCTGGCCGAAGGGCTACAAGAACGAGGTGCACGTGGTCTGCACGACGCTGTCGGCCGACCTCGTCACCGCTCACGACATCCTCTGCATCAACGGCGCCTCGGCGGCGCTGATGGTGTCGCCGCTGCCCTTCCTCGGGCCGGTCGGCGCGGTGCGGATCGGCCGCGTCGACGGCGAGCTCGTCGTCAACCCGCCGCTGCCGGTGGTCGAGAGCGAAGAAAGCACCCTCGACCTGATCGTCGTCGGCTCGAGAGACGCCTTGACGATGATCGAGGCAGGCGCCGACGAGGTGCCCGAGGCGACGATGCTCGAGGCCTTCGAGCTCGCCCACGGCGAGATCGTGAAGATCTGCGACGCCCAGGAGGACCTGCGCCGCCAGATCGGCAAGGAGAAGTGGCTCGATCCGGAGCTCACGGCCGAGCTCGAGGAGCAGCACGGCGCCCGCTTCCTGGAGCGGATCGCCTCCGAGGGCCTTCGCGAGGCCGGAGCGGTCGTCGAGGAGCTGGTGTCCGAGTTGACGCCGCCGCTCTCGATGGAGTCGAGCGAGGAGGACATCAGGCGCCAGATCCAGGTGCGGTCCAGCCTCGCCATGATCCTCGACCGCCAGCGGCTCGAGGCCGTGCTCGGCCCGGTGCGGGAGCAGTTCGAGGAGGAGCTACGCGGCCTGACCGAGGCCGAGCAGGACTCGAAGGAGCTCAAGTCGGCCAAGCGGAGCCTGCTCTTCGGCCGGATCGAGGAGGAGCTCGCGCTGCCGTTCCCGGTGGGCGCGCCTGCGACCGACGAGGACACGCCGGTCCAGAAGGATTCGGTCACGCGCCAGTACGTCAAGCGTGCGGCCGAGACCATCTACAAGGAGCTCGTCCGCCGCAAGATCGCGGTCGAGAAGCGCCGGCCCGACGGGCGCGAGCCGGAGGAGATCCGCCCGATCACGTGCGAGGTGCGGGTCAGCCCGCGCACGCACGGTTCCGCGCTCTTCACGCGAGGCCAGACGCAGATCATGTCGCTGCTCACCCTCGGCACCGCCAAGGAGGGCCAGCGGATCGACGACCTCTCGCTGGAGAAGGACCGCCGCTACATGCACCACTACAACTTCCCGCCCTACTCGGTCGGGGAGACGGGCTTCATGCGAGGCCCGAAGCGGCGTGACATCGGCCACGGCGCGCTCGCGCAGCGGGCGCTCGAGCCGGTGATCCCGCCGGCGGAGGAATTCCCCTACACGATCCGGATCGTGTCCGAGACGCTCGAGTCGAACGGCTCGTCGTCGATGGGCTCGGTCTGCGGCTCGACGCTGGCGCTCCAGGATGCCGGCGTGCCGATCAAGGCCCCCGTCGGGGGGATCGCGATGGGCCTCGTCAAGGAGGACGAGGACTACGTGATCCTGACCGACATCCAGGGCGCCGAGGACCACCTCGGCGACATGGACTTCAAGGTCGCCGGCACCCGGGACGGCATCACCGCGCTCCAGATGGACATCAAGATCACCGGCGTCACGCAGGAGATCATGAGCAACGCCCTGGAGCAGGCGAAGCAGGCTCGCACGTTCATCCTCGACAAGATGGCCGAGGTGCTCCCGGAGAGCCGCGAGCAACTCGCCTCGCACGCGCCGCGCATCTCCTCGATCAAGATCGATCCGGAGAAGATCGGCATGGTGATCGGCAAGGGCGGCGAGACGATCCGCTCGCTCGAGGGCGACTACGAGGTCCAGATCGACATCGAAGAGGACGGCACCATCCTCATCTACGCCACCGAAGGCGAGAAGGCCGACGCTGCGATCGCGGCGATCGAGTCGCTCACGAAAGAGCCCGAGGTGGGGGACACCTACACCGGCAAGGTCGTCAAGACAACGCAGTTCGGCGCCTTCGTCGAGCTCAAGAAGGGCACCGACGGCCTGCTCCACGTCTCCAACGTCGGCCCGGGCAGGGTCGGCCACATCGAGGACGTGATCGGGCGCGGCGACGTGCTCGACGTCGTCGTGCAGGAGGTGGACAAGGAGCGCGGCCGGATCGGGCTGAAGCTCGTCGCCAAGCACGAGAACGGCAACCTCGTCCAGCCCGAGGAGCTGATCGAGCGCGCCAAGGACGCCCCGCCGCGCCCGCAGGAGGATCGTCCTCCGCGCCGCGACGGCGAGCGGGGCCGCGGCCGCGGGGGCGGCGGCGGCCGTGGTCGAGGCGGCGGCCGAGACCGCTAGCGCGTCGATTGTCGCTTGACGCACGACGTCATCGTCACCCTTGCAGCGTTGGGGGTCGCGGGCCAGGTGCTCGCGGCCCTCTTGCTGCTGATCGGGATCGCCTGGGTCTTCGGCCTGCGCAGTCCCGGCGATGCGCTCCGCAGGGGAGTCGAGGGCTACGAGCTCTGGCTCGTCTTCCTCGTCTCCGCGATCGCGACGGGCGGGAGCCTCTTCTTCTCGGAAGTGGCCGGATTCGTCCCGTGTGAGCTCTGCTGGTTCCAGCGGATCTGCATGTACCCACTCTCGATCATCACGCTGCTCGCCGCCCTCGCCAACGACCGTCACGTAGCCCGCTACCTGCTGCCCCTGCCGCTCGTCGGTGCCGGCGTCTCCGTCTACCACCTGCTGGTGGAGAACGGGGTCGTGAAGCAGGCGCAGGCTTGCCTGATCTCGGCGCCGGGAGGCTGCGCGACCAAATGGATCGAGGAGTTCGGCTACGTGACGATCCCGACGCTCGCGCTGACCGGGTTCGCGCTCTGCTTTGCGTTCCTTCTACTGGCGGCGGCGCCCGCGCCTGCGGCTACCTTGTTGGAAGCATGACGAGCGGCAAGCAAGCACGACGCCAACGGCAGGCCCAGGCGCGCCCTCCGGTTCGCAGCACGGGCGGAGGCCGGCAGGCTTCGAGCAAGGTGCTGCTGTTCGCGGCCGCGGGAATCGTCGGAGTCGCCGCCGCGATCGCGCTCGTGTTCGCGTTCAGCGGCGGTTCCTCTTCGAGCTCGGCGACCACCGCCACCGCGCTTCCGGACGCCGCGGCGGTCACGGCGATGTTCAAGGGCATCCCCCAGCGCGGAAACGTCCTGGGCAAGCCCTCCGCGCCCGCGACGATGGTCGAGTACATCGACCTCCAGTGCCCGATCTGCCGCGCCTTCGAGACGGAGACCATGCCGTCGATCATCGATCGCTACGTGCGGACGGGGAAGCTGAGGGTCGAGGCCCGGCCGATCGCCTTCATCGGCCCCGACTCCGAACGCGGACGGCTCGGGACGATCGCGGCCGGCCGGCAGAACCGGCTCTTCGACTTCGCCCAGCTGCTGTACGCCAACCAGGGGCCGGAGAACGGCGGCTGGCTGGACGACACGATGGTCGCCTCGGCCGCGAAGAGCATCCCCGGCGTGAACGTCCAGGAGCTCGTCGACGCGAGCAACTCGAACGGCGTGAAAGCCACGGCCGGCCAGTACGACTCGCTGGGGAAGGCCGACGCCGTCGGCGGGACGCCGGCGATCTACATCGGGAAGACGGGCGGCACCTATGCACCCGTCTCCCCGGAGACGGCACCGGACGCGGCCACGGTGTCCGCGGCCATCGAGCGCGCGCTCGCCAAGAAGAGTCAGTAGCGGTCGAGCTCGCGCAGGCGCTCGTCGCTGATGCCGAAGTGGTGCGCGATCTCGTGCAGGACGACGCGCCGGATCTGCTGCTCGAGCAGGTCCGGGTCGTGCCCGTACAGCCGGACGAGCGGGCCGCGGTAGATCGAGATCTTGTCCGGCGGCACGGCCGCGTACCAGCTCGACCGCCGCGTCAGCGGGACGCCCTCGTAGAGCCCCAGTAGCGGCATTCCGGGAGGCGGCTCCTCCTCGATCACGAGCTCGAGGTTGGACATGGCTTTGCGGAGGTCGTCCGGGAGCGACTCGATCGCGTCCGCGGCAACCTGCTCGAAATCCAGCTCGGGGTACGGCTCGTCCATCCGGTGAGCCTAGCCACCCGAGTACGATCCGACCGTGCAGCAGAAGTACGTGCTCACGGAGCTCGACTCGGGCGAGCGCGTCATCTCGGAGCGGCTGGCGCACGTCCGCTCGGTCGCGGTCGGATTCTGGATCGGGGCCGGCTCCCGCGACGAGACGGACGCCAAGGCCGGCGTCTCGCACTTCATCGAGCACCTCCTCTTCAAGGGAACGGCGTCCTACAGCGCGCAGGAGATCGCCGAGATCTTCGACGCCCTCGGCGGCGAGCTGAACGCCGCCACCTCGCGCGAGCACACCGTCGTCTACGCGCGCGTCCCGGACGAGCGCCTGGAGACGGCACTCGACGTGATGGGGGAGATGGTCTTCGCGCCGGCCTTCGCCGAGATGGACGCCGAGCGCGAGGTCGTCCTCGAGGAGATCGCCATGTACGAGGACCAGCCGCAGGAGCTCGTCCACGACCTGATCTCCGAGGCGACGTTCGGATCGCATCCGCTCGGACGGCCCATCATCGGCCGCGCCGAGGTCATCTCGAGCGTCTCGCGTCGCACGGTGTCGAGCTATCACCGCTCGATGTACGTGCCCGGGAACGTCGTCGCCGCGGCCGCAGGCAATCTCAAGCACGAGGAGTTCGAGCGGCTGCTGCTGCGGGCGCAGCGCAAGGCGGTCGCCGCCGCCCGCACCGGCCCCCGGGTCCGTCCGCCCCTCGTCAAGGCGCCCGCTCCCAGCCTGCGCTTCCAACAGAAAGACACCGAGCAGTACCACGTCTGCGTGGCCGCTCCGGGGATCGCCCGCTCCGACAAGCGCCGCTTCGCCGCCTCGCTCCTGGACGGGATCCTGGGCGGCTCCGCGTCCTCGCGTCTCTTCCAGGAGATTCGGGAGAAGAGAGGCATGGCCTACGCCGTCTACAGCTTCGCTGCCCAGTACTCGGACACCGGCCAGATCGGGATCTACATCGGCACGCGTGAGGACAACCTCGCCGCGTGCTTCGAGATCGCTAGCGAGCAGATCGGCGAGATCGCGGGCGGCAACATTCGGCCGGAGGAGCTCGAACGGGCCAAGGAGAACCTCAAGGGGCGGATCATGCTCTCGATGGAGTCGACCTCGACCCGCATGAGCCGGCTCGGGAAGTCGCTGATCACCGACACCGAGCTGCTCTCGATCGAGCGGATCATGGCCGAGATCGACGCGGTCGAGCCCGAGGCGCTCGCCGACCTGGCCGGAGTGCTGCTCACGCCCGAGCGGCTCTCGGCGGCGGGCATCGGCCCGAACGAGGAGCACTTCCTGGCAGCGGTCGAGCGCGTGAACCCGGGCCTCGCCAGAGCGGCGTGAAGGTCGCGCTCTTCGGAGCGGGCGGGAAGGTGGGCGTCGTCCTCGGGCCCGCCCTGGAGGCGGCCGGACACGAGCTGGTCGAGCTGCCCGACGCCGACGCGATGGTCGACTTCACCGCGCCCGAAGCGGTTGTCCAGAACATCGCCGCGGCGCTGGACGCGGGCGTGCCGTGCGTCGTCGGAACGAGCGGCTGGGAGTCCGAGGACGTCGCGAGGATGGCCGACGAGGCCGGCCTGGCGGTCTTCTACGCACCGAACTTCGCCCTCGGCGCCGTGGTGATGATGCGGCTGGCAGCCGAGGCTGCAAAGCACTTCCCCGAGGCGGAGATCGTCGAGCTCCACCACCACAGCAAGCGCGACGCCCCGTCCGGCACGGCGAAGGCCACGGCCGAGCTTCTGCCCGGTGACCCGACGGTGCACTCCGTGCGGCTCCCGGGGCTCGTCGCCCACCAGGAGGTGCTTTTCGGCGGGGACGGCCAGCTGCTGACGATCCGCCACGACGCCTACTCGCGTGAGGCGTACGTGCCCGGGGTCCTGCTCGCGCTCGACCGCCTGCACACCCTCCCGCCGGGCCTGACGGTCGGTCTGGCTACGCTCTTGGAGGCTTGACTCGTGCACTTGCGGCCTTCGCTCTCCTCCTAGCCGTCGTTGTCGCCGGATGCGGCAGCTCGCCGGCGCCGAAGAAGGGCGACCCGGTGTACGCCGGAATGCCGAGGAGTGCCGCGAAGACGGCGGCGCTCGTGGATTCCCAGTCGGAGACGAGCGACGGCTCCAACGAGATCTACGGCCACCACCTGCGTCTCGTCTCGATCACGAAAAGCCACGACCCGACCGGAGACGCCGCCTGGCGGGCGACCTTCAAGGACCTGACACAGAACGGCGAGCGCCTGTGCATCTGGATGGCGAACGGCCAGTACAGCGGCGCGGTCGCCCTGCAGCCTTGCCCGGGAAGCAGCCCAGGAGCCGCGGAAGAGCCGTAGAATCAGGTCGCGTGCTCGGCGAGGTCCTGACCGCGGTCGTTACTCCCTTCGACTCCTCTGGGGCGGTGGATCACGAGCGGTTCCGCGAGCTGGCCGCCCATCTCGTCGACAACGGGTCCGACGGGCTCGTGGTCGCCGGCACGACGGGTGAGGCGCCGACGCTCTCCGACGAGGAGCGGCTCGAGCTGATCTCCGTCGCCGTGGAGGCGATCGGCGACCGCGCGACGGTGGTCGCAGGAACCGGCACCTACTCGACCGCGCACTCGGTGCACCTGACCGAGCAGGCGCACGAGCTCGGCGTGGACGGCTTTCTCGTCGTGACGCCGTACTACAACAAGCCGCCGGTGCGAGGCATCGTGGAGCACTTCAAGGCGGTCGCGGCGGTGAGCGACAAGCCGATCGTGGTCTACAACATCCCCGCGCGCGTCGTGCTCAACCTCGAGACCGAGACGATCGCGCAGCTGGCCGAGATCCCGACGGTGCGAGCGGTCAAGCAGGCTAACGACGACCTGAAGCAGGCCCGGGCGATCGTCGACCTCGATCTCGCGCTCTACGCCGGCGACGACGACCTGATCCTGCCGTTCGTCGAGCTCGGGGGCACCGGCGGGGTATGCGTGCACACTCACGTCGTGGGCCCCCAGGTGAAGGAGCTGGTCACGCGGGCCCGAGAGGGCGACCTCGAGGCCGCACGCGCGCTGGAAGAAGAGACCCGCCCGGCCCTCGAGATCCTCAAGGTGCAGTCGAACCCGATCGCGATCAAGGCCGCGCTGAACCTGCTCGGGCACGACGTGGGTGGGCTCCGCCTGCCGCTCGTCGAGGCCTCCGACGCCGAGGTCGCGCAGGTGCGCGACTGCCTCGAGCGCCTGAAGCTGCTCGAACCGAGTCGAGTCGCCTAGCCGGCGCGGGCAGCTAGGACTTCAAGAAAGCGAGCCGGTAGTACCAGGTCATCCGCAGCATCCATTCCCTCCTTTTGTCTTGCCGCCGACCCAGTGTGGTCAGGGGAGAGCTCACGGGAATCCCCCGCGTGGGGGGTATCGCTAGGCGCTGAACGCGGCCGCGGGAGGCGCTTCCTCGTGCGGCTCCTCGGGGCGCTCGGCGAGCGCCAGGCCGATCTGGTCCAGCGAGCGCGACAGCGCCGTGTGGACGTGCCGGCGCAGCGCGCGCGGTGACCGAAGCACGACGAACCCGACGAGCGCACTGTTCTCTCGCCGCAGCGGCAGCGCCACGAAGGCGCCGTCCTGGCCTCCGAGCTCGTGGCCCGGAGCGGTCAGGATCTCCTCGCGGGACTCGGCCTCGCGGACGAGCCAGCTCATCAGCGTCGTCTCCTGCGGCGCCTCGCCGCGGGAGAGCTCGAGCTCCCCGCCGAGCCCGTCTTCCTCCCACTTGACGAGCCCGATCCACTCGGCTCTGGTCGAGGACTCGAGGACATCGCCGAGCCGGTCGAACACGACCTCGCGCTCGGTCGACGCCAGCGCCGTCGCAACGGCGCGCTTGAGGCGCGCGGTCAGGAACCGGGCCCGCAGATGGAGGACGACCCCTATGCAGGCGAGAGCTCCGCCGGCCGCCGTGAGGTACGGCTGGTCGAGGCCCACGCCGGCGAGGGCGGCCACCACACCGATCAGGGCAACGAGATCCGGGCGTTCCTTGAGGCCATCCGCCCCGTGGATCTGAGGAACGCGGTAGGGGGCCGCGGCGCCGCGGAGCTGAGCCTGCTCCTCGGGGTTGAGGTTCGCGTACGGATCCTGGCCGCGCTGGAGGGCGACGAAGGCCTTCGCCACGGCGGGGTGGAACTGCGTGCCGATGTTGCGCTCGATCTCGGCGAGGGCCTCTTCGGTGCTGAGGCCGACGCGGTAGGGACGGTCGCTCGTCATCGCGTCGAAGCTGTCGGCCACGACCAGGAAGTGCGCTGCGAGCGGCTGGTCGGCGGACGGGATCCCGTAGTAGCCCCGGCCGTCGAAGCGCTCGCGGTGGTACTCGACGGCCCGGGCCTCGGCAGCGGAGAGCTCGAAGCGCCTGAGCAATCGCGCCGAGAGCCTCGGAGCGCGCCAGACCGTGCCCCACTGCGCCGGGGTGAGCTTGCCGGTCTTGCCGAGGACGGCGGCGTCGACCGCAACCTTGCCGAGGTCGTGCAGGCGGGCGGCCCAGCGCAGCCGGTCGATGTCGGAGTAGGGGAACCCGAGCGCGCGGGCGAGCGAGTCGACATAGGTCGCGACACGGATCGAGTGGCGGTAGGTGTACGGGTCGCGCTCGTCGACGATGTTCGCGAAGGTCTCGAGCGCGTGGAGGGTCTCCTGCCGCGACCGCCGCACCCGCGCCTGCGCCTGGTTGACCGCCAGCGCGACCGGGACGACCGCGAGCACGTTCCACGGATGGTTGAGCGCGAAGAGGGCGAGGATTGCGCCGAGCCCGACCTCCGCCGAGGCCGCCGCGAAGTCCGGCCGGAGGACCTCGCCGCTCCCGACGAGCTGGAGCAGCCCGCGCGAAACGACCAGGTAGGCAAGCGCCATCACGATCAGCGGCACGAGGTCGTCCGGGAGCGCGAGCTGCCCCGTGACCCCGCCGCCGAGCGCGAAGGCGTAGCCGGCCGCGACGGAGGCCAGCGCGAAGGCAGAGGCCTGGAACGCGGCGGAGCGCCAGGAGCCCCTGACGAGCCGCGCTAGCAGGGCGGCGAGCCCGGCGACCAGCGCGCCGCGCCAGGGCCCGAGCACGATCACCGCGGCCAGGTCGACGCCGGAGGCGACGCGGAAGACGCCCTGCCCGACCGGTTCCCGGACCCTGCCGCTGTCGGGATCCTCGAGCAGCTCGGCAGCGAGGGCGGCGGCGCCGAGCAGCGCGAGCGCCGTGAGCGGGCGGCCGACGGCAGCGAAGGCTCCGGCCACGGTCACGCCGAGACCGGCCGCCACGGTTGCATAGGCAAGGAGGGAATGCCGCATCGTCGGTATATCGGAAGCCCGGGAGGGGCCACTTGAGGCGCCGAGTCGGCGGCGCCGACCAGAAGAGGTCGCGCCGGCTTCGCCGGCGGGGCCGCTAACCCTGCACGGTGTCTAGACTGCCGCGATGCCGGGAAGCACACGAATCATCCCGCTGGGCGGCCTCGGCGAGGTCGGAAAGAACATGACCGTGTTCGAGGCCGACGGCACCTCGCTCGTTATCGACGCCGGGCTCGCGTTCCCACGCGACGAGCACCTCGGCGTCGACCTGATCCTGCCCGACTTCTCGTATCTCACCGACGAGGGGAAGTCGATCCGGGCCGTGCTCCTGACCCACGGGCACGAGGACCACGTGGGCGCACTGCCGTACCTGCTGCGCGAGGGCCGCGTCGAGGAGGTCTGGGCGACCAGGCTCACGCTCGGGCTGATCAAGTCCAAGCTCGACGAGCACGGCCTTCTGCGCGCGGTGGAGCTGCGAGAGGCCGACCCCGACGCACCGCCGGTCGACCTGGGACCGTTCCGAGCCGAGTTCGTGCGTGTCGCGCACTCGATTCCCGACTCGGTCGCCGTCGTGCTCGAGAGCCCGGGCGGCCGAATCGTGCACACGGGCGACTACAAGATGGACCACACGCCCGTGGACGGCCTTCGTACCGACGTCGGCCGGCTGGCTGAGATCGGCAACCGCGGAGTCGATCTCCTGCTCGGCGACTCCACCAATGCCGAACGACCCGGGGTAACAGGCTCCGAGCGGCTCGTCGGGGAGGCGTTCCGGCAGCTGATCCCGCCTCGCACCGGCCGGATCCTCGTCGCGTCGTTCGCCTCGAACGTGCACCGCATGCAGCAGGCAATCGACGTCGCCGTCGAGGTGGGGCGCAAGGTCTGCGTCGTCGGGCGCTCCATGCGGAAGAACGTCAACATTGCCCGGAATCTCGGCTACATCGACGTGCCCGAGGAGACGCTGATCCGGCCGAACGAGCTCGACGAGTACGACCGGGGCGACGTGCTCATCCTCTGCACCGGCAGCCAGGGCGAGCCGCTCTCGGCGCTCGTGCGGATCGCCTACAACGACCATCCGGCGATCCACATCGAGGCGGGGGACACGGTGATCATCTCCGCGAAGCCGGTCCCCGGGAACGAGCTGAAGGTCCACGACGCGATCAACCAGCTCGCGCACTCCGGCGCGGAGGTGCTCCACCAGGAGGTCGCGCCGGTCCACGTCTCGGGCCACGGCAACGCCGAAGAGCTGCGCCTGATGCTGAGCCTCGTGCGGCCGAAGTCGGTGATGCCCGTCCACGGCGAGTTCCGGATGCTGGCGGCGCACGCGCGGCTCGCGATCGAGAGCGGCGTGCCAGAGAACCGGATCGTCCTGGCCGAGAACGGCTCGGTCGTCGAGCTGGACGAGTCGGGCGCGTACCTGAGAGATCGCGTCGAGGCCGGCGTGACCTTCGTCGACGGCCTGGGCGTCGGGGACGTGCAGGACGTGGCGTTGCGCGACCGGCGCCACCTCTCCGAGGACGGTGTGCTGATCGTCGTCGCGACGCTCACCGGCCGGAACGGCTCCGTCGCCGGACAGCCGGAGCTGATCGCCCGCGGCTTCGCGGAGCCGGGGGAGCCGCTGCTCGACGAGATGCGCGAGGAGGCCCAGCGCGTCCTCGACAAGCTCGTCAAGGAGAACGTGACCGAGATCAAGCTCCTCCAGGAGCACCTGCACGACGGGCTCGGGCAGCTGATCTACGACCGCACGGGTCGACGCCCGATGATTCTTCCCGTAGTAGTAGAGGTATGAGAACAACCAGGGCAGAGCCGAGCTGGGCCGACGTCCTCGTCGACAACGCGGCCGACGCGGACACCGCCGAGCGCCTCATCAGGCAGCTGATCGCAGCGCAGGTCTCGGCGCTCGCCTTCTGCCGGCTGCTCGAGCGCTGGAATCGCGGTGACGCGGCTCCGTCGACTCCCGGCGGACGCCAGGCGGCGCTGCGCCGCGCGGCCGATCGAGCCGAGACCGCCCTCGTCGGGCTGGAACGGCCGCTCGGTCGCTACCTGCTCGAGCTCGAGCCCGAGCGCGCAGAAGGCCGCTCGTGGTACGGGGCCCCGGGTGCGGCCGAGCTCCTCGAGTGGGCACCGGTGCTGAACCGGGCGGGCGTGCGCTCCTCCCCGGTGCGGGTCACGCAGGCTTACCTGGAGCTGGCCGTCTTCCTGCGCGCGCTGGCCGGGCTGACAGACGCGGCACGGATTCGCTCCGCGCCCGACCGGTCGTCGCTCTGGGCCGGGCTCTTCGACCTGCGCGAGAACCTGCTCGGTCGCGCGGTCGACGATCTCCGCGCGCTTGCCACCGCCTGAGGCGTCGCTCGCGATGCCGTCTCAGGACGTGTGGGTCGCCCGCGCGTCCGTCTGAAATGACCGGTCGACACGACGGGATAGAGCCGTGACGCCACCTCTCACAGTTGTCGGGTCCGTCAACCTGGACCTGGTCGCGCGGTGCGAGCGGTTGCCGCGGCCGGGGGAGACGCTCACGGACGCGAGCTTCCACCGCTATCCGGGCGGCAAGGGCGCGAATCAGGCGGTTGCCGCGGCCCGTCTCGGCGCCGAGGTCACGTTCGTTGGCAGCATCGGCGACGACGAGTTCGCAGACGAGGCGCTGACAGGGCTGCGGGAGGCCGGCGTGAAGACGGTGCTTCGAGAAGGCGGGGCTACGGGCGTCGCGGTGATCATCGTCGACGCCCGGGGTGAGAACCAGATCGTCGTGGCGCCGGGGGCGAACGCCGAGTTGCACGACCCGCAGGCGAGCGGCGCAGTTCTCTCGCAGCTCGAGATCCCGGTCGACGCCGTCCGCGCCGCCGCGGCTCGAGCGGAGCGCTTCTTCCTCAACGCGGCGCCTGCCCGGCCGATCCCGCCCGAGCTCGTGCGAGCCGCGGAGGTCGTGATCGTGAACCGCTACGAGCTCGAGGCGCTGCCCGAGACCCCGAAGCTGACCGCGCTGACGCTCGGCGAGGAGGGCGCCGTCCTGCTCGAGGACGGCAGAGAGGTTGCCCGGGCCGAAGCGCCCCGCGTCCAGGCCGTGGACGGCACCGCCGCCGGCGATGCCTTCACCGCATGCCTCGTCGTCTCGCTGCTCGAGAGCCGAGGCCGCGAAGACGCGCTCCGCCGGGCCTGTGCCGCGGGCGGGCTCGCGGCCTCGCGGCCCGGAGCGCAGCCCTCGCTGCCCACGGCCGGCGAGGTGGATGCGATCCTCCAGCCCTGAGGCGCCGCTTGCGGCGCCGTCGTCAGGACGTACGGGCTTGCCCGTACGTCCGTCTGAAATGACCAGTCGACCCGCCGTGCGCTAGAACCTAGGTCGATGGCGATCCCGATCCTGCTCGACTGCGACCCGGGCCACGATGACGCGATCGCGCTCCTGCTCGCGCTTGCGAGCCCCGAGGTCGAGCTGCGCGGGGTGACCACGGTGGCCGGCAACCAGACGCTCGAGAAGACGACCGCCAACGCGATTCGTGTGCTGGAGCTCGCCGGCAGGGGCGACGTGCCGGTCGCCGTGGGCTCGCCGCGCCCGCTCGTGCGCGAGCCGTTCGTCGCCGCCCACGTCCACGGCGAGACCGGGCTCGACGGGCCGAAGCTGGCGGCGCCGCAGGCGGAGCCCGTTGCCCAGCACGCGGTCGACTTCCTGGCCGAGCACATGGAGGGTGCGACCCTCGTCGCCACGGGACCGCTGACCAACGTCGCGCTCCTGCTCGCCCGCTATCCCGACGTCCAGCCCGAACGGATCGTGCTGATGGGAGGCGCGATCGCGGAGGGCAACGTCACGCCGGCGGCGGAGTTCAACGTCTGGGCCGATCCGGAGGCCGCTAAGCGTGTCTTCGCCAGCGGCCTCGACGTCACCATGGTCGGCCTCGACGTGACGCACCGGGCTCTGCTCACCCGCGCGCACGCCGAGCGCCTGCGCGGCTCGGGGCGGATCGGGACCTTCGTCGCGGAGTTGCTCGACTTCTACGGCGTCTTCCACCGCGAGGTCTACGCCTTCGACGGCTCGCCGGTCCACGACGCGGTCGCGGTCGCCCAGGTGATCCGGCCGGAGCTGCTGCAGCTCGAGCGCCTCAACGTCCGGGTCGACTGTGAGTCGGAGCTCTGCCGCGGGCGCACCGTGGTGGACGTCTGGCGCCGCACGGGCCTCCAGCCGACCGCGAGCGTCGCCGTCGAGATCGATGCCGAGGAGTTCCTCGAGCTCTTGCTGGAGCGGCTCGCCCGGCTAGGCTAGGGGCTCATGGCGGTCGTAGCCTCGATCGTGCCCTTCCTGATCCCCGTCTTCATCCTCGGGGGCCTGCTCCTGCTGCTGATCGCGCTGAACCTCCTGGCGCGCGTGCAGAACGGCCGCTACGTCCGCCCGATCGGCCAGGCGATGATGAAGGTGCCCATTCTGAAGCGGTATCTGCAGAAGGCCTCGAGGGCTTCGCTCGAGAAGCAGAACCCCGAGCTCGCAAGTGCGATGGCGAAGCTCGAGCGCAGCGGTGTTCAGAACGATCCGCAGCGCGCACAGGCGGCCCTCTCACGTCTCAGCGCCGCGGAGCGCAAGGCCTGGCTGGAGGCCGCCGGGCAGCAGGGCGCGATCCCGGAGCCGATGAACCGCCAGCAGCGGCGCCAGCAGGCGAAGCTGAAGAAGAACCGCTAGCCGCCGTTCGCACAACCACGGGGACGAGCAGGAAAGCTGTTTCGCGCTGCAATTTCTCGATCAAGCTTCGAGCCCGCCGGCGGCGTCTATAGCTCCGTCACTCGTCAACGTGCGGGCCGCTGCGCGGCCCTGAAAGGAGTCCGATGGACGGCAGGTCACACTCGCCGACGCGCATCGTCGTCTCCGCGATCCTTGCGGTCGCCGGCTCGATGCTGCTGGTGGCGGCGGCCGTTGCAGGACCGGCCCACAACGCGAGCCCCGCGGCGAAAGGCAAGGTCGGCGGCACGCTGCGGGTCAACCTCTCGACGACCGACGTGCAGTACACCGATCCCTCGCTCGAGTACGAGTCAACCGGGTGGCAGGTCGAGTACGCCACCGCCCTCAAGCTCCTGAACTGGAAGGAGACGAAGGCGACGCTCTTCCCGGAGGCGGCGACGTCGTTCCCGCTGGTCGCGGCCGGCGGCCGGCGCTACACCTTCCACATCCGGCCGGGACAGCGGCTCAGCAACGGGGAGAAGATCACGGCGGCGAACTTCCGCTACGCGTTCCAGCGGGCGAACAACCCGAAGATGAACTCGCCTGCGGCCGCGTTCCTCTCCGACGTCACCTCGGTGGTGACCAAGGGGAAGTACACCCTCGTGATCAACCTGAAGAAGCCGAGGCCGGACTTTGCCTCGATCGTCTCGATGCCGTTCTTCCAGGCGATCCCGCTGAAGCTTCCGCTCGACCCGAACGGCGTGAAGACCCCCGCCTCGGGCGGCCCCTACTACATCTCGGCCAGGGACATCGGCCGCACCATCGTGCTGAGCCGGAACAAGTTCTACAAGGGCAACCGCCCGCACAACCCGAACCTGATCACGATCAGCGTGAATACGAACCTGGACACGAGCCTTCTGCAGGTTCGGAGCAACCAGCGTGACTACGACATGTTCGGCGTCCCGCCGACCGCTCACGTCCAGCTGCACAACCAGTACCCGAAGCAGTACCACGTGAAGCCGGGCGTGATCACCGATTTCCTGACGATGAACACGACCTACGGGTCGAAGGGTGAGGGAATCAAGAACCACTCCTGCTTCAACGGGTACACCGGCCCGGGCGTCCGCACGCGGCAGGCGGTCAACTACGCCGTCAACAGGCCGTCGGCGCTCGCTCAGCGCGGCGCGTTCGCAGGCACGCCGACGAACCAGATCCTGCCGCCGACGATGCCCGGCTTCCACAACTGGAAGAAGGCTCTCGGCTACCCGACGAGCAAGCCGAACGTGTCCAAGGCCCGCTCGCTCAAGCCGAAGAAGTGCAACATCGTCTTCTACGGCGCCACCAGCCCGACCTCGATCGGGATCATGCAGCTGGTCAAGGGCGACCTGTCGAAGATCGGGATCAACGCGGACCTCAAGACGTTCCCCTTCGCAGTCCGGATCGCGAAGGAGGGCCACCGGGGCGAGCCGTACGACCTCGATCTTCAGGCCTGGGGTGCCGACTACCCCGACCCGGTCGACTTCATCGACATCCTGCTCGACGGCCGCAACATCCAGGCCGAGAACAACAACGACAACTCCTACTTCAACAATCCGACGCTTCAACAACCGGATGCAGTCCGCCGGACGCATCTCGAACCTGTCGAAGCGTTATGCGGCGTGGGCGCTCATCGACCGCGACGTGATGAAGAAGCAGGCTCCTCTGGCGCCGCTCTTCTTCCGCACGGTGCGTGAGTTCACCTCGAAGCGGATCGGTTGCTACTCGTACCAGCCGATTTACGCGGTCATGAACTTCAACGCCGTCTGCATCAAGTAGGCAGGCACGGGTGAGGCGTCGGCCACCGTGACTCCACCGACGCCTCATCCGCTTCCAAGTCTCGCTAACGATCGTGCCGGGAGTCACGTCTAAGGGAACGACGCGCCTTCTGGGAGGAGAATCCGTCATCGAGGGAACGGTGTAGGGCCCGCCTCATGTCTGCGGCGGTCGCAGCGGTTCCAGACACTTCGTGGCTCGGCGTCGAGCTGCGACATCTCGTCGCGCTGCGCGCGGTTGCACAAGAAGAGTCGTTCAAGGGCGCCGCTCGCCGCCTCGGCTACAGCCAGTCGGCGGTGAGCCAGCAGATCGCGATGCTCGAGCGGCTGATCGGCCAGACGCTCCTCGAGCGCTCGACGGGCGGCCGGGCCGTGTCCCTGACGGCAGCCGGGACCCTCCTCCTCAAACACGCGGAAGCGATTGCCGCGCGCATCACGACGGCGAAGGCCGAGATGGATGCTCTCGCGATCGGCCAGGCTGGAGTGGTCCGGGTCGGCGCGTTCCAGACCCCCGGCGCGAAGATCCTGCCGGAAGCGCTCAAACGCTTCCTCGCCCAGCGTCCAGGGATCTCGGTCGACCTGCGCGAGTCGATCGGCGACCTGGAGCTGCTCGAGCAGCTCGAGCGGGGCCTGATCGACCTGACCTTCGCGGTGCTCCCCTTGCCCGAGGGGCCGTTCGAGTGGGCCGACCTCGTCGTGGATCCGTTCATGGCCCTGGTCTCGACCCGGTCGCCGCTGGCCAAACGCACGGAGATCTCGCTCGAGGAGCTCTGCCGGCTCCCGCTCGTCTGCTTCCGGAGCTGCCGGATCACGCAGATCGCGCTCGACGACCTGCGCGCGCACGGGATCGAGCCGACGATCGTCTTCCGCTCCGACCAGAACGAGGTCATCCAGGGTGCCGTCGCGACGGACGTGGCCACCGCCTTCATGCCGAGCCTCTCAGCGGACGACCGGGATCCCAGGACCAAGCTGCTGCGCATCGTCCCGGAAGTCCCGCCGCGTGTGATCGCCGCCGCCTGGCGCGCCGACCGGCCGCTGGCTCCGCAGGCCGCGGCGCTCGTGGACGCCGCGCGCGAGGTCTGCGCAGAGCTCACCCGCCCCTAGCAGGGCTGTCCGGCCCGGCGTCGAAGCACCGCGTCGATGGCGCGCCGTCGGAAGAGACGCACCCTCAGGCCGCGCGTGCCCTCGCGCGTGAAGCGCAGGAAGCGCGAGCGCAAGGGGCACGGGCACCAGCACCCTGAGCTGATCGGCCTCGGGCTGCTCGCCCTGGGCGTCTTTCTCGGCGCGGTGATCTGGGCCGGCTGGGCCGGAGGCTACGTCGGCCTCTGGATCGCCGAGGGACTGGAGGCGGTCATCGGCGAGGCGTCCTGGGGCCTGCCGGCCGCGCTCGTGATCGTGGGCGGCCTGATGGTGGCCCGCAGCGACCTGGTGGACGTGCGCCCGTTCCGCACCGGGTTGGTGGTGCTCGCCTTCGGACTGATGATCACGCTCGGCAAGGACGAGGGCGGCTACCTCGGCACGGTGCTCGGAGGGGGGCTCGCGCTCGCCCTCGGCGGCACGGGAGTCGCGATCGCCGGCGTGGTCACGCTGCTCGCCGGGGGACTGCTCGTGACCGGAGCCTCTGCGGGGGCGATGCTGCGTAGCTCGGGGAAGGCCGTGCATCGGGCCGCGCGCCGGTCGCTCGACCGTACGCCGGCCGCCGCTCCGCCGCTGCGGGTGCTCGAGACCGAGTCGGTTGCGTTGAAGCCGCAGGGCCCGCCGGTCGACGTCGTGCAGGAGTTCCCGGAGCTCGTGTCCGAGAACGAGCCGGCTCCCCTGCTCCTCGAGGTGACCGAGCCCAACCAGGCAACGCTCTTCGAGACAGGCCCCCAGCCGGCCGCCGACTACCGCTTGCCCGACCGCGAGCTCCTCCGCCGCTCCGCCCCCGGCGCCGGCCCCGACGGCGACCACTGCGCCCGCGTGGCCGAGGCGCTGGTCCAGACGCTCGCCAACTTCGGCGTCGACGCGACCGTGATCGGCCAGATCTCGGGGCCCCGGGTCACGCGCTACGAGCTCCAGCTCGCGCCTGGGACGAAGGTCTCCAAGGTCGCGGGCCTGAAGGACGACCTCTCCTACGCGCTGGCGACGACGGAGATCCGCATCCTCGCTCCCATCCCGGGCAAGCAGGCCGTCGGCGTCGAGCTCCCGAACACGAGCCCGAACCTGGTCACCTTAGGCGACATCTACGAGGACCTGCCCGCAACCTCGAGCCCGCTGTCGGTCTGGCTCGGCAAGGACATCTCCGGCCAGGCCGTCTGGACCGATCTCGCCCGGATGCCGCACATCCTGATCGCGGGCACGACCGGGTCGGGCAAGTCCGGCTGTATCAACACGATCCTCACCTCGACGCTGCTGCGCGCCACGCCCGACGACGTCCGGATGATCCTGATCGACCCGAAGCGGATCGAGCTCAACTACTACGAGTCGATCCCGCACCTGTTGACGCCGGTCGTCTCGAGTCCGAAGGAGGCGGCTGCGGTGCTGCGCAACGTGGTCGCCGAAATGGAGCGCCGCTACGAGCGCCTCTCGGCCGTGCGGGCCAGGAACCTCGCCGAGGCCAACCGCTCGCTGCGCTCGCGCGGGGAGCCGTCGCTGCCCTACCTGCTGGTGGTGATCGACGAGCTGGCCGACCTGATGATGATCTCGCCTCAGGAGGTGGAGGACGCCGTCATTCGGCTCGCGCAGAAGTCGCGTGCGGTCGGGATCCACCTCGTCCTCGCCACCCAGCGACCCTCGGTGGACGTGATCACCGGGATGATCAAGGCCAACGTGCCCAGCAGGATCGCCTTCGCGGTCTCGAGCCAGACGGACTCGCGGGTGATCCTCGACCAGGCGGGTGCGGAGAGCCTGCTCGGCCAGGGCGACATGCTCTTCAAACCCCTCGGAACCTCTCGTCTGCAGCGACTCCAGGGCGCCTACGTGAGCGAGGAGGAGATCGCCCTGGTGGTCGAGCAGTGCCGCGGGCAGCGCGAGCAGGAGCTCGACGAATCGCTGCTCGAGGCGCCCGAGGCGCAGGCCGAGGACGGCGAGCTGGAGGACGGAGAGTTCGATCCCGACGAGGATCCGCTGCTCGACAAGGCGATCGAGGTCGTCGTCCAGACCCAGACCGCGTCGGTCTCCTTGATCCAGCGTCGTTTGCGCGTGGGCTACACGCGCGCGGGCCGCCTGATCGACATGCTGGAGCGCCGCGCGATCATCTCGGGCTACGAGGGCTCGAAGCCCCGCCGCGTGCTGGTCGACGAGGGCGCATTGCCCCAGGTCGCCGAGCGCCCGTAACGCCGCGGAATCTTCACTCTGCGCCAACTTCGGGGTAGCATCGCTCGTCTTTTAGAGGCGGACAGGCGTCTTTGCAGGCGCTTCAAATGAGGAGGGTATGTGTGAAGGTTTCACGGCGTATATCGATACTTAGTGCGGCCTTGGTCGTGGTCCTGCTGGCGGGACTTGCGGCCTTGGTTGGGAGCAGCTCCAGCCAGGCGTCGCCGAAAGCGGCTCAGGCGACGTTCCGGGCCGCGCTCGTCAGCGACATCGGCAAGTTCAACGACCGATCCTTCAACCAGTCGCAGCTCGAGGGCCTGAAGAGGGCGCAGAAGCAGCTGAAGATCAAGATCACGCCGCTTCAGTCGAACTCGGCCTCGGACTACATTCCGAACCTGAACTCGGCGGTCCGCGCGAAGTCGAACATCACGATCGCGGCAGGCTTCCTGCTCGCGGACTCGCTCGAGACGTTCGCCAAACAGTTCCCGAAGTCGAAGTTCGCGATTACGGACTACTGCGCGAAGGGTGCGAAGAGCTGCATCACCGGCAGCGTCCTGAAGGAGAACCACCCGAACATCATGGGCCTCGATTACGCGGCGAACCAGTCCGGCTGCCTCGTCGGCTACCTCGCCGGCGAGATGGTGAAGAAGCAGGGCGGCAAGCAGGTGATCGGCGCGGTCGGCGGCCTGCACATCCCGCCGGTCGACATCTGGATCGCGGGCTACAAGTACTGCGCGAAGCTCGCCAACAAGAACATCCAGGTGCTCGTCGGGTACTCCGGCGACTTCGTCAAGTCCGACCTCTGCAAGACCGTGGCTGAGAACCAGATCGCCCAGGGCGCCAAGGTGCTGTTCCAGGTTGCCGGCGGCTGCGGCCTCGGCACCCTCACCGCCGCGGCTCAGGCCAAGATCTGGGGCATCGGCGTCGACAAGGACCAGTACAAGGACGCCAAGCGAGTCCTCACCTCCGGTGTCAAGAAGGTGGGCCTCGGCGTCTTCAACGTGATCAAGGCCACCAAGGCCGGCAAGTTCAACGGCAACCATGACCTGCAGTTCACGCTCAAGAACGGCGGCATGAGCGTGGGCAAGATCAACCCCGCAGTGCCGAAGAAGTTCATCACCGCGATGAACAAGATCAAGGCGCGCATCATCAGCGGGAAGCTGAAGGTCCCCACCAAGCTCACCTAGTCACGGAATCGAGCTGACCGAACGGGCGGGCCCTCGGGCCCGCTCGTTCGTTTGATAGAACACCGACGGATGCGCATCGCAGCACGAGGGGCCCTGCTGCTCTCGCTCGGAGCGGCTCTTGCTCTGGGCGTCTCTGCCTGTGGCGGGAGCTCCAAGAGCTCCAGCTCGACGCAGACGAGCACTGGCTCCTCCGGCAGCGGATTCAAGGCCGCTCTCATCAGCGACATCGGCAAGTTCAACGACCGCTCCTTCAACCAGTCGCAGCTCGAGGGCCTCAACCAGGCGAAGAAGGAGCTCGGGATCCAGACGCTCCCGCTGCAGTCGAACTCGACCTCGGACTACGTCCCGAACTTCACGCAGGCCGTCCGGCAAAAAGCCAACATCTCGATCGCAGCCGGCTTCCTGCTTGCCGACACGCTGGAGACGGTCGCAGAGCGCTTCCCGAACTCGAAGTTCGCGATCACGGACTACTGCGCCAAGGGTGCACCGAAGTGCATTACGGGCAGTGTCCTCAAGAAGAACCACCCGAACGTGATGGGGCTCGACTTCGCGGCGAACCAATCGGGGTGCCTGGTCGGCTACCTGGCCGCGGAGATGGCGAAGAAGCAGGGGGGCAAGCAGATCATCGGCGCCGTGGGCGGCCTCCATATCCCGCCCGTCGACATCTGGATCGCGGGCTACAAGTACTGCGCCAAGCTGTTCAACCCGCAGATCCAGGTTCTCACGGGCTATTCCGGCGACTTCGTCAAGTCCGACCTCTGCAAGACCGTGGCGGAGAACCAGATCGCCCAGGGCGCCCAGGTGCTCTTCCAGGTCGCCGGCGGCTGCGGCCTGGGCACGCTCACCGCCGCTGCGGAGGCAGGGATCTGGGGCATCGGAGTCGACAAGGACCAGTACAACGACGCGAAGCGGGTCCTGACGAGCGGCGTCAAGCGCGTCGACCTCGGCGTCCTCAACGTGATCAAGGCCACGAAGAACGGCGAGTTCAAGGGCAACCAGGACCTTCAGTTCACGCTCGCGAACGGCGGCATGTCGGTCGGAAAGATCAACCCCGCGGTCCCGCAGGCCTTCATCGACAAGATGAACGACCTCAAGCAGCGGATCATCTCGGGCGAGGTCACCGTTCCGACGACTCTCTAGCCGTACCTCCATAGAATCACCGCAGTGGAGGCTTCGACCGTCCTCGAGATGCGGGGGATCACCAAGCGCTTCCCCGGCGTCGTCGCCGACGACAACGTCGACTTCGATCTCCATCGCGGCGAGGTGCACGCCCTGCTGGGCGAGAACGGCGCCGGCAAGTCGACGCTGATGAACATCCTCTACGGCCTCTACAGGGCCGACGAGGGGGAGATTTTCGTGAAGGGCAAGCGGGTCGTCTTCCACTCGGCCAAGGACGCGATCTCGGCGGGGATCGGGATGGTGCACCAGCACTTCATGCTGATCCCGGTGATGACGGTGGCCGAGAACATCGTGCTCGCCAACGAGCCCACCAAGGCGCACGCCCTGCTCGACTTCGACGAGGCGCGCGAGCGCGTGCGCCACCTCTCGCAGACCTTCAGCTTCGCAATCGACCCCGACGCCCGGGTCGAGGGCATCAGCGTCGGACAGCAGCAGCGCGTCGAGATCCTGAAGGCGCTCTACCGGCGCGCCGACATCCTGATCCTCGACGAGCCCACGGCCGTGCTGACGCCGCAGGAGGCCGGCGAGCTGTTCGGGATCCTCGGAACGCTCGTGCGGGAGGGAATGTCGGTGATCTTCATCAGCCACAAGCTGAACGAGGTGCTGGAGATCGCCGACCGGATCACCGTCCTTCGGCGCGGCAAGAAGATCGACACCGTCCCGCGCGAGGGCGCGACCGAGGACGGGCTCGCGCGCATGATGGTCGGCCGGGAGGTGCTGCTACGGGTCGACAAGCCTACGGCGCAGCCCGGGGAGACGGTGCTCGAGGTGCGCAATTTGAACGTCAGCGACGACCGCAAGCTCCCTGCCGTCCGCGACGTGTCGTTCGAGGTGCACGCCGGCGAGATCGTCGGCATCGCCGGAGTCGAGGGCAACGGGCAGAGCGAGCTGATCGAGACGATCACCGGGCTGAGACGGGCGGACAGCGGCGACGTCGTGGTCGTCGGCCGCGTCATCCCGCACGGGACCGCGCGCAGGATGCTCGACGCCGGCGTCGGGCACATTCCGGAAGACCGCCAGCGCCGCGGGCTCGTGCTCGAGTTCTCGATCGCCGAGAACATCGCGCTGCACGACTACAACTCACCGCCCGAATCGCGCTTCGGCTGGCTCTTCCCACGGCGCCTCGTGCAGCGAGCCAGGAAGCTGATCGAGGAGTTCGACGTGCGAGGCGGCGGCCCGCAGACGCGCGCCTCGTCTCTCTCGGGCGGGAACCAGCAGAAGCTGGTGGCCGCGCGCGAGGTGGCACGAGACCCGAAGGTTCTCATCGCTGCGCAGCCGACGCGCGGCCTCGACGTCGGTGCGATCGAGTACCTGCACCGGAGGCTCGTCGTGGAGCGCGACCAGGGTCGCGCGATCCTGCTCATCTCCCTCGAGCTGGATGAGGTGATGTCGCTTTCCGACCGCATCCTCGTCATGTACGAGGGGCGGATCGTCGGCGAGCACACCGGCACCGTGACGGAGGAGGAAATCGGCCTCGAGATGCTGGGCGCCGGCAAGAAGGAGGCGGTGGCTTGAGCGAGCCGCTCGAGCCTCAGGGCGGCACCGAGCCCGAGGACATCTCCCAGGCGCCACCGGTCACGGTCGCCGCCCGGCTGGACTTCGCCCAGCGCGCGGGCGGGGTGATCACGCCGATCATCACCGGGCTCGTGGCCTTCCTGATCGGCGGCCTGATCATCCTCGGGACCGGCCACAACCCGTTTGTGGCGTACTGGGACATCATCAACGGCGCCGGCCTCAACTGGCTGGTGCACCCGTGGGACACGAGCATCGCGAACACGGCCGCGTACAACTTCAGCCAGACGCTGCTCCAGACCACGACGCTGATCCTCTGCGGCCTCGCGGTCGCCTTCGCCTTCCGCTGCGGCCTGTTCAACATCGGCGGCAACGGTCAGTACATCGTCGGTTTGATCTGCGCCAACTGGATCGGCGTCTCGTTCGTGAACATGGCGCGGCCGGCCCACATCCTGCTCGGGATCGCGGTGGCGGCGGCCGCAGGGGCGGCCTGGGCGGGGATCGCAGGCTTCCTCAAGGCCACCGTCGGGGCGCACGAGGTGATCACCACGATCATGCTCAACTGGATCGCCTACTGGATCGGCAACTACGTCTTTCAGCAGGGCGGACCGCTCCAGGCGCCCGCCAACAAGCCGCTCGACATCCCCATCTCCGCCGACGTGGCCAAGAGCGCCTGGCTGCCCGACTTCTGGGGGATCCCGGAGCTGCAGGGCCTGCACATCGGGTTCTTCATCGCGATCGGGATGCTCGTCGTCTTCTGGGTTCTCCTGAACCGGACGACGCTCGGCTACGAGGTGCGGGCGGTCGGCTACAACCCGGATGCGGCTGCGTACGGCGGGATCAAGGTCCGGCGGAACTACATCCGCGCGATGGCGATCTCGGGCGGCTTCGCGGGCCTGGCCGGCGGCATCGACATGCTCGGTTACCTGCACCACTACGGGACGATCGACGTCCAGGCGACCACGATCGGCTTCCTCGGCATCGCGGTCGCGCTCCTCGGGCGCAACACCGCCGTCGGGGTCGGGCTCGCGGCGCTGCTGTTCGGCGCGCTCATCTACGGGACCACGCACGGCCTCCAGTCGGGCGTGATCGACCCGAGCCTCGCCGGGCACTTGACCGAGATGATCCAGGGCCTGGTCGTGCTGTTCGTCGGGGCCGACGTGCTCATCCTCGCGGTCTGGAACGCGCGCCGGAAGGTGCGGCGGCGCGAGCGCCCGCCGGCCGAAGCAGCGGAGGCGACGCCCTGAGCACGCTACGCGTCCGGCTACATCCCTGGATCGTGTTGCAGGACACGGGAAAACGAGCCTGCACAAAGCGGAGATACAGGCTATGAGCTCCTACGTCGGCAACGTCGACCGCGTCCGCTCGCGTGTCTTCGACCCTTCCTCGGTCGGAACGCTCGGGGTCCTGCTCGGGATCCTGGCGTTCGTGCTGACGATCCCGCCGGTCACCACGCGCAGCATCACCTGGTCGCTGCTCGTCGGGATCATCGCGGTGCTCTGCGGCGTGGCCGCGCTCACCCGCGGTGCAACCCGGGTCGGCTGGGGTGCTGTGGCGGCGGGCGTGCTGGGGCTCGCTCTCGGTGACCTCGCCACACGCTCGAGCGTCGTGAATCTCGACCAGGTCTTCACCGCGAGCCTGATCGCCTCGATGCTGGTGTTCGCGACTCCTCTCACCTTCGCTGCGATCGGAGGCATATTCTCCGAGCGCTCGGGCGTGGTGAACATCGGTCTCGAGGGCATGATGCTGATGGGCGCCTTCTGGGGGATCTGGGGCGCCGACAAGACAGGGTCCTGGTTCTTCGGCGTCCTGATCGCGATGCTCTCCGGCGGCCTGCTCGCGCTCGTCCACGCGTTCTTCGCCATCCATCTGCGGGCCGACCAGATCGTCGGCGGCGTGGCGGTCAACTTCCTCGCGCTCGGGATCACCGGGTACTTCTTCGTGCAGCTCTACCACGGTCAGAACGTGCCGACCGGGATCTCGCAGATTCCGGACGTCAACCTGGCAAAGAGCGGGAGCCACTCGTTCTGGGCGAACTCGTTCGGGCACCTCAACCTGATGATCTGGATCGGGATCCTGCTCGTCCCGCTGTCGTACATCGTGTTGTTCAAGACCCCGATCGGCCTGCGCATCCGGGCCTGCGGGGAGCATCCGCGGGCGGCCGACACCGTCGGGATCAACGTCTATGTCGTCCGCTACGCGTCGGTCGTGCTCTCCGGCGTCCTCGCCGCGATGGGCGGCGCCTACCTGACGGTCGGCTACCTGAACACCTACAACGAGAACGTCACCGCCGGCCGGGGCTTCATCGCGCTCGCTGCGGTGATCTTCGGCAACTGGCGGCCGTTCGGGGCGTTCGGCGCGGCGCTCCTGTTCGGGTTCTCGACCGCGCTCGCGTTCCGGCTCCCCGTGTACTCGGAGAGCGCTGCCACGCTCTTCCAGGCGCTGCCCTACGTCCTGACGTTGATCGCGGTCGCCGGCGTGATCGGCCGCACGGTGCCACCAGCCGCCGTTGGACGGCCTTACAAGAAGCAGTAGCTCGCGCGCTCGCAACGACGCTGCGAGGGGGTCGGTCCTGCTCGCGCTCGTCGGGCTCGCGATCCCGCCGCTCGCCTTTCTGGCGGCGCGGAGGCTCCAGGACGTCACGCTCCTGCAGGCGACCGGGGCAACCTGCGCATCCGCGGTGCTCGGCGGTGCCGCGATCCTGCTCGCCCGCCGCGCCCTGCGGACGATCGAGCGCACCATCGGCCGCGTGGGCGGCGAAGGCACGGCGCGGGTTGGCCGTCTCCTGGGCGCGATCGCGCTGTGCGCGGGCCTCACGGCCGCTCTGGCGCTGGGGTTCTACGCGCTCTTGAACCTCTTCGGGTAGAGCGGATCGCCACTACAATCGTCGCGTGTTCGAGATCGGCAACAGCCTGCGCGAGGCCCGTTTCCGGCAACAGCTCGAGTTCGGCGAGCTTGAGCAGGCGACCAAGATCAGGGCTCGCTACCTGCGCGCGCTGGAGGAGGAGAGCTTCGACACGCTCCCCGCCCAGACGTACGTCAAGGGCTTCCTGCGCACCTACGCCGACTACCTCGGCCTCGACGGCCAGCTCTACGTCGACGAGTACAACTCGCGTTTCGCCACCGGAGAGGACGAGCCGCGCGAGCCGGTCGTGGCGCGCCGGACGTCGAACGTCCGCGGCCGGCACCGCCGGCTCGAGAATCGCGGCGTCCTCATCGCGCTCGCCGCGATCGGCACGGTCACCGCGCTCGTGATCGCCGCCTGGACATTGAGCGACCCGGGCACCGAGAAGCTCCCGAACCTCGCGAAGACGACGACCCCGACGGCGACGCCCACGGTCAAGCACAAGACACAGCCGCCGCCGAAGCCGGTCACCTTCCGGCTCTACCTCCGGGCGAGTCACGGCAACTCGTGGATGGACGTGCGCAGCTGGTCGATCAACGGGACCAGCCGCTATACAGGCACGCTCGAGCTCGGGCAGGCGCAGCGGTTCGTGGCGAAGCGGCTCTGGATCAACTTCGGAAACCCGGGGAACCTCTCGATCGCCCTGAACGGGAAGCCCGTCAGCGTCGCCCGGGGCGGTGCATACCTCGTGCGCCCAGGCGGGATCACGCGCGCGGCTTGACGCGTCCCCGCGGGTTCGTCGTCGTCACCGGCAGCGAGCTCGTCCGCGGCGACCGCAGGGACCTGAACGGCCCGTACCTGGCGCAGGAGCTCGTGCGGCTGGGCGTCGAGCCCGCACGGATCGCGATCGTCGGCGACGACCCGCTCGAGCTGGAGGCGGCGTTGCGGGAAGGGGTCGAGGCGGATCTCTGCGTCGTCTCCGGCGGCCTCGGCCCGACCCACGACGACCGGACGGTAGAGATGGTCGCCCGGGTCGTAGAGCGCGGCCTCGTGGTCGACCCGGAGCTCGAAGCAGAGATCGAAGGCATCTCGCGCCGGATCGCCGAGCGCCTCGGGCGTCCGTACGCAGATTTCGCAGCGGGCGTACGCAAGCAGGCGACGCTGCCCGAGGGAGCCGAGGTGCTCGGCCTGGCGGGCACCGCCCCGGCGCTTGTGCTCCAGTGCACGAGCTCCGCAATCGTCGTTCTTCCCGGCCCGCCGCCCGAGCTGCGCCACCTCTGGCCGCGGGCGCTGGAGACCGAGCCGGTTCGGCGCGTGCTGGAGCGAGCCTCGGCGCCCGACCGGCGCGTGCTGCGCTTCTACGGCGCGAGCGAGTCCGAGATCGCGCGAGCGCTCGAGGAGACCGGGGGAGAGGGCGACGGCGTCGTGGCGACGATCTGCGCGCGCGACTTCGAGATCCACGTGGACCTCGTCGCCGCGCCGGGAGGGGAAGGGCGGGCGGAGGAGCTGGCGGCCGGCCTGCGCGAGCTCGGCGCCCGGTACCTGTTCGCCGAGGACGAGCGACCCGTCGAGGAGATCGTCCTCGACGCTTGCCGAGCGCGCGGGCTGACCCTGGCGGCGGCGGAGTCCTGCACCGGCGGCCTCGTCGCGGCGCGGCTGACCTCGATCCCCGGCTCCAGCGAGGTGTTTCTCGGCGGCGTCGTCGCGTACTCGAACGAGGTCAAGGCCGACCAGCTCGGTGTGCCGGAGGACGTGCTCGAGCGGAACGGCGCCGTCTCGGCCGAGGCCGCCGCGGCCATGGCTTCGGGCGCGCGGGCAAGGCTCGGCGCAGGCGTGTCAATTGCGGTGACCGGCGTGGCCGGCCCGGGCGGCGGGACGGACGCGAAGCCTGTCGGGCTGGTCTATCTGCACGCCGAGGGGCCTCAGGGGAGCCTCGCGCGGGAGCTCAATCTCCCGGGCGACCGTCAGGTGATCCGCGACCGCGCGACTGCGTCGGCGCTCCACCTGCTGCGCACGCTTCTGGCACAGAGTCGTGACGAAGACGCGTGAGGCTTCCTGCTAGCGTCGAAGGAGGTGAGCGACTTCGGATCTTCTGTGCTCTGCGCCTCCCGGACGAGACCGCGAATCGGCTCGCGTCGTGGCAGTCCAGCGCGTTTCGCGGCGTGCCCGAGATCAGGCCGAGCCCGCGCGAGCACCTGCACGTCACGCTCGCGTTCCTGGGTCACAGGCCGGCGGAGGAGCTCGAGCCCATCGTCAGCGCTCTTCGCGACGCTGCGCGGGCCGTGGAGCCGGCGCGCCTGTCCGTGCGCGGCTACCGCGAGACGAGGAGCGTCGCCATGCTCACCTTCGACGACGAGGACCGCCGGGCCACGACGCTGGCGGCCGACCTGCACGAGCGGCTCGTCAGGCTCGGCGTCTACGAGCCCGAGCGGCGGAAATGGCTTCCGCACGTGACTGTGCTGCGCTTTCGCCGGCGTCCCGGGCTGCGCCCTGCGCTCCCGGAGCTGGAGCCGTTCGTGACGTCCGATGCGGCTGCTTTCCTTTCCCGACTACGCCCCGACGGGGCGCGATACGAAGTTCTCGAATCCGTGGCAGTGGGAGGTAGATGACGGTGGACCGCGAGCAGGCTCTCGACACCGCGCTCGGCCAGATCGAGCGCCAGTTCGGCAAGGGCTCGGTGATGCGCATGAACGATCAGGCCCAGGTTGCGATCGGCGCGATCTCGACGGGCTCGCTCTCGCTCGATCTCGCGCTGGGGATCGGCGGGCTGCCCCGCGGGCGCATCATCGAGGTCTTCGGGCCGGAATCCTCGGGGAAGACGACGCTCGTCTACCACGTCATTGCGGAGGCCCAGCGACGCGGCGGCATCTGCGCCTTCATTGACGCCGAGCACGCGATGGACCCCGCCTACGCGAAGCGGATCGGCGTCAACATCGACGACCTCCTGGTCTCGCAGCCCGACACCGGCGAGCAGGCGCTCGAGATCGCCGAGCTGCTGATCCGCTCGGGCGCGCTCGACGTGGTCGCCGTCGACTCGGTCGCAGCGCTGACGCCGAAGGCGGAGATCGAGGGTGAGATGGGCGACTCCCACGTCGGCCTCCAGGCGCGGCTGATGAGCCAGGCGTTGCGCAAGCTGGCCGGCACGCTCAACCGCACCGACACCATCTGCCTGTTCACGAACCAACTGCGCGAGAAGATCGGCGTCATGTTCGGCAACCCGGAGACAACGCCGGGAGGCCGCGCGCTCAAGTTCTACTCGTCGATACGCCTCGACATCCGGCGGATCGAGACGCTCAAGGACGGCGTCGAGGCCTTCGGCAACCGCGTCCGGGTCAAGGTGGTCAAGAACAAGGTCGCGCCGCCGTTCAAGCAGGCCGAGTTCGACATCATCTACGGCACCGGCATCTCCTGGGAGGGGACGGTGCTCGACGCCGCGCTCGAGCGGAAGGTCGTGCAGAAGTCCGGCTCGTACTTCAGCTTCGAGGACGAACGGCTCGGCCAGGGTCGCCAGAACGCGACCGCGTTCCTGCGCGAGCATCCGGACGTCTCGCAGCAGATCCTGGCGCGGCTCCAGGTGCTCGCGGGACCGGACCAGGTCGTCTCGGCGCGGCTCTTGCCGGAGGCTGCGGGAGATCCCGAGGCGAACGGGAAGCCCGCCCCCGAGCCGGAAGAGGCCGACGCCGAGGCCGAGCTCGCCGAGGCGCCGGAAGAGGTCGCCTCGAAGGCCTAGATGGCGCCGAAACGGCCGCGCGCGCTCGAGGTGGCCACCCGGGCGCTCGCGAGGCGCGACTACTCGGAGCGCGGTCTGCGTGAGCGGCTGCGCCGTGCCGGCGTCGACCAGGGCGAGGAGGAACAGGCCCTCGAGGCTCTTCGTCGCGCGGGCGTGCTGGACGACTGCCGGTTCGCCCACTCCCGGGCGCAGACGCTCGCCGGGCGCGGGCAGGGTGACGCGGCGATCCGCTTCGACCTTCGGCGACAGGGCCTGGCAGCAGACGAGATCGAGGCCGCGGTGGCCTCGCTGGAGCCGGAGCGGGTCCGTGCGCAGCGGGTCGTCGCGCGGCGCGGAAGCGACGCCGCCACAGCCCGTCTGCTGGCTCGTCGCGGCTTCGACGAGGACGTCGTCGAGGCGGCCGTTGCACACGAGGCCTGAGCGCCGTTAGGATAGTCAGGCTCCATCTAACATTTTGCCTGCATCTAAGGTGTTTCCGAATCGGACGAGACCTTGAGAACAATCATGACGAGCGCGGGGGAGGCGAACACGAAGCGGCGGTGAGGTGATCCGCCTCGGCCAGGCACGCGCGCCTTGCCGACCCCCGATTCGAGCATGTCCCGGTGCAAGCGGTGCTGGATGGGCACCGCGTTCCGGCGCGGTAAACCCTGAGGCAGGGAGCGCGCATGGTCGTCGTCATCGGGATAGTGATCGGCCTCGCGGTCGGAGCCGGCCTGGCCTTCTTGTCGCTGTACGCGTTCGCCGGCTCTCGGCTGGCGGCGGCCCGCCGGACCCGTCAGTTGCTCATCACGGACGCCAAGCGCGAGGCCGAGGCGCTGCGGCGCGAGGCGCAGATCGAGGCGCGGGAGGAATCGGTCCGGCTGCGGGCGGAGATCGAGCAGGAGGTCGCCGATCGTCGCACCGAGATCTTGAAGCTCGAAGAGCGCGTCGTTGCCAAGGAAGAGGACATCGACGGGAAGCTCACCGAGCTGACCCGGCGCGAGCAGGGCATCGCAGACCGCGAGACGCACACCAGGCAGCTCCAGGAGGAGCTGAAGGAGGCGCGCGACGGCGAGCTCGTCGAGCTTCAGCGGATCTCGGGCATGACCGTCAACGAGGCGAAGACGCACCTGCTCGAGCGCTCGGAAGAGCTGATCCGCCACGAGCTCGCGCGCCGGGTCCGCCAGGCCGAGGAGGAGGCGCGCGCCGAGGCGAAGCGCAGAGCACGGAACCTGGTCGCCGACGCCCTCCAGCGCGTGGCCGCGAACCACGCTTCGGAGACCACGGTCTCACTGATCGAGCTGCCGTCGGACGACATGAAGGGGCGGATCATCGGCCGCGAGGGCCGGAACATTCGTGCACTGGAGCACTTGACGGGGGTGGACGTGATCATCGACGACACCCCGCAGGCTGTCGTGCTCTCCTCCTTCGACGGCATCCGCCGCGAGGTGGCGAAGCTGACGCTCACGAAGCTGATCGAGGACGGCCGCATCCATCCGGCCCGGATCGAGGAGATGTACTACCAGTCGAAGGCGGAGATCGAGGAGGTCGTGCGCCAGGCCGGCGAGCAGGCGGTGTTCGAGGCCAACTGCGGCGACTTCCACGAGGAGCTGGTCAAGATCCTCGGCCGCCTGCGATTCCGTACGAGCTACGGGCAGAACGTGCTGAAGCACACCCTAGAGGTCGTGCACCTCGCCGGGATCATGGCCGCGGAGCTCGAGGCGAGCGTCAAGACCGCCAAGCGCGCCGCCCTGCTGCACGACCTGGGCAAGGCGCTGACCCACGAGGTCGAGGGCACGCACGCGCTCTTGTCCGCGCAGTACGCCCGCCGCTACGGCGAGTCGACGGCCGTCGTCCACGCCATCGAGGCCCACCACTACGAGGTCGAGCCGCAGACCGTCGAGGCCGTGCTGTTGATCGCAGCAGACGCGATCTCGGCCTCCCGGCCCGGCGCCAGGGGCGAGAGCCTCGAGCACTACATCAAGCGGCTCCAGGCTCTCGAAGAGGTTGCTGCGCAGCACGACGGCGTCGAGAAGGTCTACGCGCTGCAGGCGGGCCGTGAGATCCGTGTGATCGTGAGGCCGAAAGAGGTGGACGACGACGCGGCGGTGCTGCTCTCGCACGAGATCGCGCGCGAGATCGAGGACCAGCTCGAATATCCGGGCCAGATCAAGGTGACCGTGATCCGAGAGTCCCGGGCAATCGAGTTCGCGAAATAACGAAGCCCGCGCAGAGCATGCGGCCTCCGGCGCGAGTCCTGCACGCTGACTCCGGCACGTCGCTCGCCCCTAGACTGAGCCCACGTGAAGCGGTACCACGTCACTACGTTCGGGTGCCAGATGAACGCCCACGACTCGGAGCGGATCAAGGGCATGCTGGAAGAGCTCGGCCTCGGGGAGGCACCGGACCAGGAGGGGGCCGAGGTGCTCGTGTTCAACACCTGCACGATTCGCGAGAAGCCGGATCAGCGCTTCGCGGCCCACCTCGCCCAGGCGCGGGCGCTGAAGGAGCGTGACCCGGACAAGGTGATCGCGGTCGGAGGCTGCTACGCCGAGGCGCAGCGCGAGCGGCTGTTCACGCTCTACCCGTACGTGGACGTGGCCTTCGGGCCCGGCTCGATCCCGCACCTCGGCGAGTGGGTCGGTGCCGGCGGCGGGGGCGTGGAGCGCGGCGCGTTCGGCATCGCCGAGGAGCGTGGCTTCGCGGGAGATCTGCCGCGCCACCGCGAGCGCCGCTTCCAGGCCTGGGTGCAGATCTCGATGGGCTGCAACTCGGTCTGCTCGTACTGCATCGTCCCGGCAGTGCGCGGCCGCGAGGTCTCGCGCCGGCCCGGAGAGATCCTCGCCGAGGTCGAAGGGCTTGCGCGCGAGGGTGTGCGAGAGCTGACGCTGCTGGGTCAGAACGTGAACTCGTACGGGCGCGACGTCGGCAGCGACTTCGCCGAGCTCCTGCGCGCGTGCGATGCCGTCGACGGAATCGAGCGCATCCGCTTCACCAGCCCGCACCCGAAGGACTTCCGCGCGCCTGTGATCGCTGCGATGGCCGAGTGCGAGGCGGTGTGCGAGCACGCGCATCTGCCGCTCCAGTCTGGCTCGACGCGCATCCTGAAGGCGATGCGGCGCACCTACTCGCGCGAGCGCTACCTGCGCCTTGCCGAGCGGCTGCGGGAGGCGATCCCCGACCTCGCGCTGACCACCGACCTGATCGTCGGCTTCCCCGGCGAGACCGAGGAGGATTTCCGCGAGACGCTCTCCGCCGTCGAGGAGGTCGGCTACGACAGCGCCTTCACCTTCGTCTACTCCCCGCGACAGGGGACGGAGGCCGCCACGATGCCGGAACAGGTGCCGGAGGAGGCCAAGCGCGAGCGGATCGAGCGCCTGGTCGACGTTGTCCAGGGTGTGGCGGCCGCGCGGAACCGCAACCGGGTCGGCGGCGTCGAGGAGGTCCTCGTCGAGGGGCCGAGCCGCACCGACGCCGCGATTCTTCGCGGCCGCACACGGAGGAACACGACCGTCAACTTCACGGGCAGCGCCGGCGCCGGCGAGCTCGTCGACGTCGTGATCGAGAGCGCGAGCTCGACGACGCTGCGGGGCGCGCAGCTCGAGGCCGCTGCCGCCTGACGTTCTCGCGATCTTCGGGCCCACCGCGTCGGGGAAGAGCGACGTCGCGGAGGAGCTGGCCCGCAGGATCCCGGCGGAGCTCATTTCCGCCGACGCAATGCAGCTCTACCGCGGGCTGCCCATCCTGACCAACCAGTCTGAGGTCCCGACGCGCCTCGTCGGGATCCTCGGCCTCGACGAAGAGGGATCGGTCGCCGAGTACCAGCCGCTAGCGCACGCCGCGATCGACGAGGCTCTGGCACAAGGGCGAACGCCGATCGTCGTCGGCGGCACGGGCCTCTACCTGCGCGCCGCCCTGGCGGAGCTCGAGCTGCCGCCCCCTCCGGCGCCCGGCGAGCGCGAGCGGCTGGAGCGCCTCTACGACGAGCTCGGCGCCGAGCGCGCCCACGCACTCCTCGTCGAGCGCGATCCCGAGGCCGCCGAGGCCGTGCACCCGAACGACCGGCGGCGCGTCGTCCGTGCGCTCGAGCTTTGCGAGGCCGGCTCGAGCCTGCGGCCGGGTGAGGACCGGCTCTGGAGCGAGCACACCAGACACCCGACGCTGATCGTCGGCCTGGAGGTGCCTCGCGAGGAGCTGCTGCGCAGGATCGAGGAGCGCACCCGGCGAATGTTCGACCGTGGGGTGGAAGACGAGGTTCGAGCTGCGCTCGCAGGGGCGGTTTCCGCCACCGCGGGCGAGGTCCACGGCCTGCAAGAGGTCGCCGAGCTGCCGCCGGAAGAGGCGATCGAGGCCGTGATCGTGCTCACCCGCCGCTACGCCGCCTACCAACGCAAGTGGATGCGCCGCATCCCCGGCCTGGTGCCCGTGCAGGCGAACCGGTCCCCGGCTGAGGTCGCGGAGGAGATCCTTGGTAGCCTCGCGCGCGCCGGATGAAGCTCTCGAAGTGGCACGGGCTCGGCAACGACTACCTGCTCGTCGAGCGGGCCGAGCTCGCGGCCCCGCTCACGCCCGAGCAGGTGAAGCGGATCTGCGACTACCACTTCGGCGTAGGCTCGGACGGGATTCTGGAAGTCCTCTCGGCCGACGGCGACCGTGCGGAGGTGGTGATCTGGAACCCGGACGGCTCGACCGCCGAGCTCTCCGGCAACGGCACCCGCATCGCCGCACGCTGGCTCGCCAGGCGCAGCGGTGCCGGAGAGGTGCGGATCGCCGTGGGGCCGCGGGAGGTAGTGGCGCAGATGCGTGACGGCACCGACGTCGAGACCGAGATGGGAGCCGTCGAGGTCAAAGCGACCGAGACGATCCAGGTTGAAGGCGAGGAGGTCGAGCTGACGCCCGTCTCGGTGGGAAACCCGCACGCGGTGATTCGCCGCGAGCCCGACCGGGCCGAGCTCCTGCGGCTCGGGCCGCTCGTGGAGACGCACGTGCGCTTCCCCGAGCGCACGAACGTCCAGCTGGTGCGGGTCGACGGCCCGCACGATCTCGCCGTCGGGGTCTGGGAGAGGGGGGCGGGGGAGACACTCTCCTCCGGCACGAGCGCCGTCGCCGCGAGCGCCGCGGCGATCGCCAACGGCTGGTGCGAGAGCCCGGTCGAGGTTCACCTCGCCGGCGGCGACCTCCGCGTCGAGCTCGACGACGGCCGGGCGCGCCTGACGGGGCCGGCCGAGGAGATCTGCACCGTCGAGCTCGCCGAGGAGTTCCGGCTCTGAGGCGTCGCTTGCGAGGCCGACCTTGAGGTTCGCGCGTCGCCTGGACGCGGTGCCTCCGTACCTCTTTGCCGAGCTCGAGCGAAAGCTCACCGAGAAGCGACGAGCAGGCGTCGACGTGATCAGCCTCGGGATCGGAGATCCCGACCTACCTACGCCTGCGCCGGTCGTGGAGGCGCTGATCGGCGGCGTCCGCGACGCGTCGACCCACCAGTACCCGACCAACCACGGCTCCGACGAGCTTCGGGAGGCGGCGGCCGGCTTCTACCGCGACCGCTTCGGCGTCGAGCTCGACGCGGGCTCGGAGATCGTCCCCGCCCTCGGAGGGAAGGAGGCGGTCGGCCACGTTGCGCTCGCCCTGCTCGACCCGGGTGACGTCGCGCTCGCACCCGACCCGGGCTATCCGCCGTATACCTCCGGACCACTCTTCGCAGGCGCGGAGCTCCACTACCTCCCGCTGAGGGAAGAGAACGCGTTCCTGCCCGATCTGGAGCAGATCCCCGGTGCACTGGTACAGCGCGCGAACGTCCTGTACCTCAACTACCCGAACAACCCGACCGGGGCCGTGACGCAGCCCGGCTACTTCGAGCGGGCGGTCGACTTCGCCCGAGCCAACGACGTCATCGTGGTGCACGACAACGCCTATTCGGAGATCTGCTTCGACGGCTACCGCGCTCCGAGCTTCCTCGAGACCCCGGGGGCGAAGGACGTCGGCATCGAGATCTTCTCGCCGTCGAAGGGCTGGAACATGACCGGCTGGCGCTCCGGTCTCGTCGCAGGCAACGCCGAGGTGGTCGAGCGCTACAGACAGCTAAAGACGAACCTCGACTCAGGCATGTTCGAGGCGGTGCAGCGGGCGACGGTTGCGGCGCTCACGGAGTCGCGTGACTTCCCGCGCGAGATGTCGGAGGTCTACCGGCGCAGGCGAGACCTCGTCGCCGAAGGCCTCACGGCGATCGGGCTCGAGGTGACCGTTCCCCGGGCTACGCCGTACTTCTGGGTGCGCGTGCCGGACGAGCACACCTCGGAATCGTTCACCGAGCTCGTGCTCGAGGAGGCCGGCGTGCTCGTCTCGCCAGGCCCCGCCTACGGCCCGAGCGGCGAGGGGTTCTTCCGGATCTCCTTGACCGTGCCCGACGATCGGCTCGAAGAAGCCGTGCGGAGGATCGAGAGCTCGCTGCGGAGCGGCATAATCACAGCGTGACGACCCGCCAGCCCGATCCGGCGCCGGGCGCAGAGCCCGAGCGCGGGTTCGTCCTCGCGGCGCCTCCCAAAGGCGCGGACTCGGCGGCGGAGCTCGCGGAGTTGCGGGAGCTTGCGCGCACGGCAGGCGTCGACCCGGTGGCCGAGCTCGTGCAGCCGCGCGCGCGGCCGGACCCGCGGACCTACGTCGGCAAGGGGAAGCTGGCCGAGCTGAAGGAGGCGTTTCCGCAGTCCGGGGCGGAGTCGCTGATCGTCGATGACGAGCTTTCGCCGGTCCAGCAGCGCCAGCTCGAGGACGCGCTCCAGGCGCGGGTGGTCGACCGCACCCAGCTGATCCTCGACATCTTCGCCCAGCACGCCGTCAGCGCCGAGGGCAAGCTCCAGGTCGAGCTTGCGCAGCTGGAGTACAACCTCCCGCGAATGCGCGGCCTCTGGCAGCACCTCGAGCGCCTCGGCGGGGGCGTCGGCACCAGGGGCCCGGGCGAGAGCCAGCTCGAGACGGACCGCCGGCTCGCACGGCGCAGGGTCACCCTCCTGCGCCAGCGCCTCAAGGCGCTGGCCAAGCAGCGTGCGACGCGGCGGAAGTCGAGGCGCCGCTCCGAGACGCCGACGATCGCCCTGGCCGGATACACGAATGTCGGCAAGTCGACGCTCTTGAACGCGCTCACCGAAGCGGGCGTGGCGGTCAACGACCGGCTCTTCGAGACCCTCGATCCGACCACGCGTTCCTTCGACGTGGAGGGGCGTCGCTACCTCGTGACCGACACCGTCGGCTTCATCCGTCGCCTCCCGCATCAGCTGGTCGAGGGGTTTGCGGCCACGCTCGAGGAGACGCTCGTCGCCGACCTCGTGTTGCACGTGGCCGACGCCTCGGCCTCGGACGCCGAGCTCGACGAGATGCTCGCGGCCGTGGATACGGTCCTCGGCGAGATCGGCGCCCGCGAGCTCCCGGTCGAGCTCGTGCTGAACAAGATCGACGCCGCCGATCCGCTTCGCCGCAGGCGTCTGGGCAACCGCTTCCCGGACGCGCTCCAGGTCTCCGCCCGGACCGGGGAGGGGCTGGACGAGCTGCGGCACCGGATCGCCGAGCGCTTCGGAGAGCGCTTCGAGCCCGTCCGCCTGCTGATTCCGTACGACGAGGGTGCGCGCCTCGCCGAGCTGTACGCCTTGGGCGCTCCGGTGGACGAGCGAGCCGACCGGCCCGATGGGGTCTTCGTGCGTGCGCGGCTTCCGCGCCGGGAGGTGCGGCGCTTCGCGCCGTACCTGATCGTCGAGCCGCGCGAGTCCGAGTCCCCCGCGCAGTCGAGCGCATGATCGAGCTGCCGATCCGCCGCCTGCGCGCCGACGCGGTCTTGCCCGAGCGCGCGTACACCGGCGACGCGGGTCTCGATCTCGCAGCTTGCGACCGGCACGAGCTCGAGCCGGGGGAGCGGGCCGTGGTCGGAACGGGGCTAGCCGTCGCGATCCCCGGGGGCTTCGCCGGGTTCGTCCAGCCCCGTTCGGGGCTCGCCGCGAGGCACGGCATCACGGTCGTCAACGCCCCCGGCCTGGTCGACTCCGGCTACCGCGGCGAGATCCGCGTCGTCCTGCTCAACACGGACGCTAGCGAGCGGTTCGTCGTCGAGCCCGGCATGCGGATCGCACAGCTCGTCGTTCTGCCCGTCCCGGAGCTCGAGCTCGCCGAGGTGGAGGAGCTGCCGGAGAGCGAGCGCGGCGTCCGCGGCTTCGGCTCCTCGAGAACGTGATGGAGCCTCGCATCCGGGTCTCCGCGATCCTGCGCTGGCAGGGGAGCATCCTGCTCTGCCGGCACGAGAAGGGCGGTCGCGAGCACTGGCTCCTTCCCGGCGGCGGGGTGAACTCGGGCGAGAGCCTGGTCGACGCGCTCCATCGAGAGTTGCGGGAAGAGATCGGGATCGAGGACGAGGTACCGGTCGAGGGACCGGTCGTGATCGTCGACTCGATCGCGCCGGTGCGCAGCTTCGACGCCAAGCACGTCGTCCACATCGTCTTCGCGGGCGACCTCGGGCAGCGGTCGCTCGAGGCGGTCACCTCGCAGGACGCGGCCGTCCGAGGGCATCGCCTGTTCGGCGCCGACGAGCTGGACGACGTCGTGCTCCATCCGCCGATCCAGCGCTTCCTCCAGCGCTGGACGCCAGGCGACCCAGCGGTGTACCTGGGCGCACTATGGGCCCGCTGAGCCGCTCGCACTCCAAGTAACAGACTGTTACAAGCCCTTCGAACGGTGGGACCGTGGCGCACGCCTGAGCGTTGGGAGCCAAGTAACAGACTGTTACAAGGGTCAGAAGCGCCCGCCGCGCGCATGCGCTCTGGCCGCTGACACCTCGTGGGCCTCGGCCTCGAGCTCGTCTTCGAGCGGCTCGAGCTCGTAGGCCTCGCCGCTGCGGTGGGCGAGCGCCTGCACGAGCAGCCAGTCCGCCAGCCACGGGTTTCTGGGAAGCAAGGGGCCGTGGAGGTAGGTGCCGATCACGCGGCCGTGGCGGCAGCCCTCGTAGCCGCTCTCTCCGTCGTTGCCGAAGCCGGCCAGCACGCGACCGAGCGGCTCGGCTCCCTCGTCCAGGTACGTGCGGCCGGCGTGGTTCTCGAATCCCGCCAGCGACCGAGGCTGCCCCTCCACGAGCTCGCACTCGAGCAGCACGTCCCCGATCATCCGCCGCTCTCCCGCGACTGTGTGGAGCGGCAGGAGGCCTGCGCCCGGCAGCTCGTCGCCGCTCTGGTCGCGGTAGAAGCGCCCGAAGAGCTGGTAGCCGCCGCAGACCGCGAGCGCAGCGGCTCCGGCGGACACCGCCTCCCGCAGTCCGTTGCCCATCGCGGCGAGGGCCGGCGCGATCAGCTCCTGCTCGCGATCCTGGCCCCCTCCGACGTAGAAGAGGTCGTGCTCCCCCGGCCGGATCTCGTCACCTTCCCCGAGCGGCCGCACGTCGAGCTCGTGCCCGCGCCAGGACGCCCGGCGCTCGAGGACCGCGATGTTGCCGCGGTCGGCATAGATGTTCAGGTAGTCCGGAAAGAGGTGGCCCACGACGATTCTCAAGCCGCCGCCTCCCGCGCCTCCGGCTTGGTCGCGCGGGGGAAACCAGGTTTCCCCCGCGAGCCCCCTTCTTCTCCTGAGCTCGCATCGGGCGACGCGCCGCCCGAGTCGGCGCGTCGCCCGAGGACTTCGATCCGGGGAACCTCCCGGTTCCCCATAACCCCCTCCACTCCGCCGCTCACGCGGCGGCCTCCCAGTACGGCTTGACGAAGCCGCGCCGGGCCACGATCTCACGCAGGCCGAGCATCGCGGTGTAGGTCGGCAGGGCGACGAGCTCGCCGTCCGGCGGCGTCAGCTCCAGCCCGCGGTCGAGTGCCTGCTCGAGGGAGGGCACGACCTCGATCGCGCCCACGGGAAGCCCGGCGTACTTGAAGCGCAGCGCCAGCTCGGCGGCCCGCTCACCGGTCGCGACCAGGCGCTCGAGCCCCTCGAGCAGCGGCTCGAAGTCGACGTCCCAGATCCACGAGACGTCGCGCCCGTCGGCGATCTCGTCGTTCAGCGCGACGAGCAGCAGGCGCGGCCGACCTCCGGCCACGAGCGTCCGTACGACCTCGTTGGCGCCTGCGGGGTTCTTGATCAGGAGCATGAGGAGCGATCTCTCGCCGATCGCGATCCGCTCGAAGCGTCCAAACGCGGCAGAAAACCCCTGTAGGCCAGCCTGAACGGCGTCCAACGACGACCCGAGGGCTCGCGCCAGCGCGGCCGCCGCGAGCGCGTTGTACACGTTGTAAAGGCCGGGCACTCCGAGCTCGACAGTGCGCATGCCCTCCGGAGTCACGAGGCGGAACGAGGCGCCGTCGAGCCCGTTCAGCGCGATCTCACGGGCGCATAGATCGAGCGGCGGTCGCGCGTGGCCGCAGGCCGGACAGCGGTAGTCGCCAAGGTGGCCGATGTACGCAGCCGCGTACGTGTAGGGGGTTCCGCAGCGCACGCACCACTTCGAGTCCGCCGCGTGCTGGAGCTCCGGCGCGGCCTGCCGCGGGTCGTCGAGACCGAAGACGGTCGAACCGGGCCGCTCTCGCGCCAGATCGCCGACCTGCGGGTCGTCGCCGTTCACGACCAGGGCGGCATCGGCCGGAAGCTGTCGCACGGTCCCGCGCCAGCGCTCGGCCAGGAGCTCGAGCTCCCCGTAGCGGTCGAGCTGGTCGCGGAACAGGTTCCCGAGCAGCACCGCCCGTGGATGCAGCCGCCGCGCCACTTCGGGGAGTGCCGCCTCGTCGACCTCGAACAGCCCGAGCTCCGCATCCGGTGTCGCCAGGAGAGCGGAGGCGACGCCCGAGACCAGGTTGGCGCCCGACCGGTTGTGGACGAGCCTCGCCGAAGGGGCGAGGATCCGGGCGGCCATCGCCGCCGTGGTCGTCTTCCCGTTGGTGGCCGAGAGCAGCGCCGAGCCTCGGGGAAGGCGCGCCGCCAAGCGGTCGACTGCGTCCGGGTCCAGCTTCCAGAGCAGCTTCCCGGGCACGGTCGTGCCTCCGCCGGCGCCGACGACCCGGGAGAGGCGCGCGGCCGTGCGCGCGAGCAGGATCTCGGCCGAGAGCGGGAGGGGCAGGCGCACGAGACGGCACGCTACCTCGCGCCGCGGGCGCACTCACTCGTTTGGGGGAAGTTTTCGGGGCCTCACCCTCCCGGGGGATGTAGCGAGGGGCCTTCCCCGCGTAGCTTCTGCCTGGTTCTTGCAGTGGGCGACTGGCGTCAACCGCTGCGTAGGGAGAAATGCGGCCCGCGCAGAAGCGCGGAAAGGAGAGCGGACGGTGCGGATTAACGGCGGCAATCGGGGAGAAACACGGTCGAGCGCGCTGTGGGGCACAGGCAACCGCGGCGGCGAGTCTCGATCGAACGCTCTCTGGGGCAAAGGCGGACGCGGCGCACTGACCGCGCTCGCTGCGATGCTCGCCATCAGCGTTCCGCTCGCGGCGAGCTCCCCCGGAGGCAAGTACAAGCTCGATCTCGAGCACAGCTACCTCGCTCCTGTGCTGGCGCAGCGGGCGAAGAACAACCCGAACGCGATGGTCTCGGTGATCGTGCAGACCGACGAAACCTTCGATCCCGGCCAGCGAAAGTTCCTCAAGTTCATGCAGAAGTCTGGGCTCTCGGCGAAGCGGCAGCTCGACCTGGTCGACGGCGTGGCAATGACGATCCCGGCGAAGTGGATGGACAAGCTTCAGGACCTGAAGGGGCTGACGATCACCCCGGACGCGCCCGTGCACGTCAGCGGCTACAGCTCGAAGCAGCTCTGGCCGTACGAGGTCGGGCTCGCGAACACCTGGAGCGGCTGGAACGCGCTTTCACCCAGCTCGGTCCCAACGATCGCCGTCGTGGACTCGGGCATCCAGACGGGCCGAGCCGACTTCGGCAACCGCGTGTTGGCGCAGGTGAACTTCAGCACTCTGCCGGACAACTCAGCAGGTGACGGCCGCGGCCACGGTACCTTCGTGGCGGGCATCGCGGCGGGCGGAGCCGACGGCTACACCGGCGGCACCCCGCAGGCGAAGCTGGTCTCGCTCGACGTCATGGACGACCACGGTGTCGCCCGGACGAGCGACGTGATCGCTGCCTGCCAGTGGATCCTCGCCAACAAGGATAAGTACAACATCCGGATCGCGAACTTCTCGCTGCATTCGGCGACCCCGAGCAACTTCATCCGCGACCCGCTGGACAAGGCCGTGGAGAAGCTCTGGTTCAACAACGTGTTCGTCGTCGCTGCTGCCGGCAACTACGGCACGGCCGACGGGCCCAGCGGGGTTCCGTTTGCACCCGGCAACGATCCGTTCGTGATGACCGTCGGCGCACTCGACATCGGCGGCACCAAGAGCCGGTACGACGACAGCCCCGCGCCCTGGTCGGCCTGGGGGTACACCCTCGACGGCTTCTCGAAGCCGGAGGTCGCGGCACCCGGCCGCTACATGGTTGGGCCGGTGCCCGGCGACTCGTCGCTCGTCGCCGAGCGGCCGGACAAGGTCGCCGCGCCCGGATACATCCAGCTGTCGGGCACGTCCTTCTCGGCTCCGGTGGTCGCCGCGGCCGCCGCCCAGATCCTGGCCAGGCATCCGAGCTTCACGCCGGACCAGGTAAAGGGTGCGCTGATGGCCTCGGCCAAGCCGGTGCCCCTTGCCCCGGTCGGCTCCGTCGGCGTGGGCGAGATTCAGATGAACGCGATGGCCTTCATGGGCTACCCGCCGAACCCGAACAAGGCGCTGAACAAGTTCGTCGTCAACGACCTGCTCAACGGCGGCAAGATCTTCGACAGCGCCGGCTGGTACGCGCTGGCCAAGAGCAGCGTCTCCTGGGACTCGGTCTCCTGGGCGGACGTCTCCTGGAACGACGTCTCCTGGAGCGACGTCTCGTGGGCGGATGTCTCCTGGAGCGATGTCTCCTGGGCGGATGTCTCCTGGGCGGATGTCTCCTGGGCCGACGTGTCCTGGAACGACACCTCTTACGAGGACGCAGCCGAGGGCGACACGAGCGGCGACCCGGACGGCTACGAGCTGACCCCGGAGCAGGCGGCCGAGATCATGGCCGACCCGGACATCGCACCTCCGGAGGACACGCTCCCGACGGCCGTCGCCGACGAGCTCCAGGACCCGAATTCAAGTTCACCGACGGACGGGCAGGCTCCGAGCCCCTAGAGCGGCCCTGGGAGCCAGATACACAGCGACAAACGGAGAGGCCGGGCAATCCCCGGCCTCTCCCTCGTTCGAGGGATAGGGCCGGTGTACCTGAAAGGGGGATGTGACCCCCGCTCGGGGGACGTAGCTTCCAAGAAGTGGTGATCTATTCCGGCGGCGCTCGGCCACGGCGCAGGCACACGTGTTGCGGCCCCGCGGCGGTGCGGGAGATAGGAGACGAACCCAGGCGATGACGAGCTTCGAGCTCAGCCTGACGCAAACCGGGGAGGGGGCGGCGTGAGCGCGGTCCCGAGCCCGATTCTCCAGGACGTCGAGGCAGGCGTCGGCCCCGGCTCGCCGAAGCTCGCGACCAAGGCCGCCGCGTACTTCTGCCTCGTCGCCCTGGCGACGGCCATCACCGTCGTCCCGCTCCTGTCGCATCTGACGCGGGACACTCCCGGCTGGGCGACCTTCGTCATCCTCGGCCTGATCGCGGCTGTGGCGCAGCTCTTCGTCGTGCGCACGCCGCGCAACCAGTCGTACCACACGACGATCGTGTTCCTGATCCCGGCCGCAATGCTGCTTCCGCCCGAGCTGGTGGCGCTGATGGGGCTGATCCAGCACATTCCGGAGTGGCTGAAGAACCGGAGCGCCTGGTACATCCAGATCTTCAACATCTGCAACTGGACGCTGGCGATCCTCTCTGCGTACGCGAGCTTCCACGCGATCCTCAGGATCGGCTCGGGGAGCGACGTCGACTACGCGATCGCAGGGTTTGCCGCGGCCGCCTCGATCGTGATCGTCAACCACGCCCTGATGGCGCCCATGCTGCACCTGGCCCGCGGGCACTCGATCCGCGAGTCGGGGCTCTTCTCGTTTCCGAGCCTCTCGACCGACCTCGTGCTCGCCATGCTCGGCGTCGCCATGGCCGCCTTCTGGGCCTGGAACCCCTGGCTGATCCCCTTCGCAGTCGCTCCGCTCCTCCTCATCCACCGCTCGCTTTCGGTCCCGCAGCTCCAGGAGGAGGCGCGCGTCGACCCGAAGACCGGCCTGTTCAACGCGCGGCACTTCGCCGTGGCGCTGAACGAGGAACTGGTGCGCGCGGAGCGCTTCGAGCGCCCGCTCTCGCTCGTGATGGCCGATCTCGACCTCCTGCGCGACATCAACAACAGCTACGGGCACCTCGCGGGCGACGCCGTTCTCCAGGGGGTCGCCGAGGTCTTCCGCTCGCAGCTGCGCCACTACGACGTGCCGGCAAGGTTCGGCGGCGAGGAGTTCGCGATCCTGCTGCCGGAGACCCCACCCGAGCAGGCCTTCGAGATCGCCGAGCGAATTCGCCGTACCGTCGCGGCCAGCTCGTTCGACGTCGAGACCTCGAGTGAGCCGATCAACGCGACGATCTCGATCGGCGTCGCCGGGTTCCCGCGCGACGGCGTCGATGCCAACGAACTGATCCACCAGGCGGACCTCGCCGTCTACCGCGCAAAGCTCCAGGGACGCAACCGCGTGCTCGACGCCAGCTCGGAGCCCCTCCTCCTGCCTGAGCAACGGCAGGGACGGCTGGTGGCCGTCCCGGAGGACGGCGACCATCTCGTCCCGCTTCCACCCGCGGTCGAGGTGGGGCCGGCGCTCGAGCGGCGCCACCCGCGTCCGCATGCGATGCACGGCCCGCGTTTCCTGTCGCTCTCACGGCGGCTCGCCGTCTTCGTGGGCGTGGTCAGCGCGGTCGGCGTGACCGCAGGCATCCTGGGCGCGATCTTCGGCACGAGCACCGACTGGATCGGCCTCCTCGCCATCATCGCCCTCGTCGGCGCGGGCCAGGCACTCGCGCTCGAGGTGGACGACGGCTCGATCTCCGTCAGCGCGGTCGGCGCACTGGCCGGGGCCGCCCTGTTCGGCCCTCGAGCTGCTCTCGCGCTCGCGATCACCACGGCCGCGGTCGAGTGGAGCGCGCGCAGGGGACCGCTGCACTACGTGCTCTTCAACATCGGGACGCTCTCTCTCGCCTCGCTCGCGGCCGCCAGTGTCTTCAGCGCGGGCTTCGAGGGCGACATGGGCCGCGTCGTGTTCGTTCTCGCCGGCATCGGCGCGGGGGCGAGCTACTTCGCCGTCAACATGGGGCTCCTGAGCCTCGCCGTCGCGATCGAGGGCCACGAGCGTTGGTGGGCGGTCTTCCGAGAGCGCTTTGCCTGGCTTGCGACGCACTACCTCGTCTACGGGTTCGTCGGCGGTGTCATCTGGGTCGGCTACAACGCCGCCGGGCTCTGGGCACTGGCCGTCTTCGCCGTGCCGCTCCTGCTCATGCGCAAGACGCAGGAGGCCTACCTGCGGCACACCCAGCGGAGCGCACAGAAGCTGCGCCAGGCGGCCGAGACGATCCAGACACAGAACGTCTCCCTCGAGCACGCGAACAAGCTCCTCAAGGAGCGTTCGACGGCCGCGATGGAGAGCCTCTCGGCCACCGTGGACGCGCGCGACGCCTACACGGCCGGCCATTCGCGCCGGGTCCAGCAGCTCGCGCTCGCCATCGGCCGCGAGCTCGGCCTCTCGCAGGCGGAGCTCGACCTGCTCGGCCACGCGGCCCTCTTCCACGACATCGGCAAGCTCGCGATCCCGGACGCGATCCTGCTCAAGCCCGCCAGCCTGACCGACGACGAGTGGGAGCTCATGCAGCGGCACGCCGACGAAGGCGCGCGGATCATCGACCGGCTCGGCTTCCTGAACGACGCCGTTCCGGCGATTCGCCACCACCACGAGCGTTTCGACGGCACAGGCTATCCCGACCGGCTCCGGGGGGAGGAGATTCCGCTCGGGGCACGGATCATCCACGTCGCCGACGCGCTCGACTCCATGCTCACCACCCGCATCTACCGGGCCGCCCGGCCGGCCACGGAGGCGCTGGACGAGCTCCGGCATGCGGCCGGGACGCAGTTCTGCCCGCGTTGCGTAACCGCCCTGGAGCGGATCCTGCCGCTCGAAGGCCTGGACGACGAGTCCCGGGCGCGCGTCCTGGTCGCTTCGTAGTAGCACGGTCTTCCTAGCAGAATCGCTCAAACGCTAGCCCTGACTTTGCAGGCGAGCGCAAATGCTTTATTCTTGTTTCAGAACACGATGGCTCGCCGGCCCCAGTACCGTGCGCTCGCGGGCATCGACCGGAAGGCGCTCGAGGCCTTCCAGGCCGGCATTCGCAAGCGCTACTCGGACGAGCAGATCCTCGCCGAGCTGAGCGCATCGGCCGAACGGCTCGGGCGTTCGCCGACGATGCGCGAGTTCGCCGCGGACCCGGAGACGAGCGTGCACCCCCAGACGGTGATCGAGCATTTCGGGAGCTGGAACGAGGCGAAGCGCAAGGCAGGGCTCGTGCCGCGCCGGTTCGCGACCCGCGAGGAGCTGCTCGAGCTGCTGAAGGGCCTGGGTGATGAGCTGGGGCGGATCCCGACGGCGCGCGACATCGAGGAGCACCGCGGCCGGATGCCGTCCAAGTCGCTGTACTGGCACACCTTCGGCTCGCTTGCGAACGCTCTGCGCGAGGCCGGCTTCGACGTGCCCGTGGGGGAGGAGAAGCTCGAGCGGGCGCTGGAGCAGGGCGTGGAACTGGCGCACACTCTCGGGCGCCTACCGAAGTTCGCCGACTGGGCGGACGCCAGGCGCGAGGACGAGTCGATGCTCACCGAGTGGCAGATCTACCGCATGTTCGAGGGCCGCAAGGGCGCGTGGTCGACCTTCCAGTTCCTGATCGGTGAGCGGCTTGCCGCCTCCGGAACGACCGTTGGCTCGGACGGGCGGCTGGAGTAGGCTGGTCGAGGCCGATCGTGCGCCTGCGCCTCGCAGCGATCCTCCTGCCGGCCGTGTTCGTGGCCGTGGCTCCTTCCGATGCCGCCGCTCCCGCCTCGAAGGGCCGTCTGGTGCTCGTCTCGGAGATGTTCCACACCGCGTCCGTCGAGGTGCTCGGGGACGCCGGAAAGCCGATCGTCGTCAGCATCGGGGTCGGGACGCAGGGTGCGGCGGCGGTCGCGCCGTCGGGCACGAGAGTGGCGATCGTGACGACCGTGGCGCCGTTCGACCCGGATCTTCCCGGTCAAGCTCCCCGCGTCTGCTCGTGACCAACTTCCTCCACGGGAGCCCGACCGTCGTGGAGGGCGACGTCGGCGGGCGGCCGACGTGGTCGCCGGACGGCACGAAGCTCGTCTTCGCCAGCAAGCGCGACGGCGACTGGGACATCTACGAGGTCGACGCCGACGAGGAGAATGCGCCGGACCCGACCAATCTGACCGCCGGCTCGGCCGCCGCCGACACGAATCCGCGTTGGTCGCCCGATGGTTCGACGATCGCGTTCGACAGCGACCGCGGCGGCAACCTGGACGTCTACGAGATGGATCCCGATGGGTCGAACGTGCGCGCCCTGACGAGCGATCCGGCGGCGGACTCGGTCGGCGACTGGTCGCCGGACTCGAAGAAGCTGGTCTTCACCAGCATGCGGAGCGGCAACGGCGACCTGTACGTCGTCCCGGCCGCCGGGGGCGCCGCGAGCCGCCTGACGAGCGATCCGGGCGCGGACACCCACGCCGCCTGGTCGCCGGACGGAGCGACGATCGCTTACTCGAGCAACGTGGACGGCGACAACGAGGCCTACGAGATCGCACCGGACGGCAGGGGAGAGCGCCAGGTCACGCACAACCGACTCGAGGACGTCGTCCAGGACTGGCAGCCGGTGCACGGACCTGGTCAAGCCGACGGCGAAGGCTCTGCCCAGCAAGGGGCGGCGTGGGCGGCCTCCGGTCTTCCGCTACATCGTCCGGGACAACACGCACCTCGTCGGCTTCGACCTCGAATGGGCGTACCGTGCGCGAGCCGGCTCCGCGGCAGGGGGCGGGTTCGGGGTAGTCGCCTCCGGGCGGTTCGTCCAGACGCTGCGGCTGTCGTCGTCCGGCTTCCGCAACGCGCCTTCGCGGCTGCGCTTCTGCGTCAGCGCCCGGGATGCGTCGTTGAACGAGAGCGCCCGCAGCTGTGCGATCTACACGTTCCTGCCGAAAGCGAAGAAGAAGCGCCGCTAGGCGATCGCCGCGAGAGCGGCGAGGCGCTGCAGGCAGAACGCGCCCTCGTGCGGCGCGCGCACGGCCGGGAGGGAGCTCTCCTCGAAATCGCGGTCCGGCTTGAAACGCTCCCGCGCCAGCTCGCGCCCTTCTGCAATCACGACGAGCGTCCCCTCGGCGACCTCACGCTTGCGCAGCTTGAGGCCAAGGAACCGCTCGACCACCTCGAGGGCTTGCTTCGTGGAGGCGAAGAAGCTCTCCTCACGCCCGGCGCCGATCCAGAGCGGCCGTCCGACGCCGCGGGCCAGGAAGACCGTGCCCGGGCGGCGCTCGTCCAGCCAGGCCGTCGCCATCGAGCCGCGCAGCTCCTCGAGGGCCTTCGCGTGGCCCCCGGAGGATTCCGCCAGCGCGAAGATCGCCTCGGAGTCGACGGTCATCTCCGGCTCCGCCCGCTGGAAGCCGTGAGAGGCCATCAGCTCGTCGTCGTTGAGGATGATCCCGTTGTGCACGCCGACCACGGAGCCGTGGCGGATCGGATGGTTGTTCGCCTCGATCCGCGGGTGGCCCTTGGTGTAGTCGCGCACGTGGACGACGACTTCGGTCCCGCTGTCAGGGAGCACGACCTCCTCGAGCAGGGCGCTTGCGCCCGAGCGCTGCTTGTGGATCTCGATCCCGCCTGCCGGCGCGACGTAGGCGTACCCGACCGCGTCGGCGCCGCGCTCTGCGATGCCGGCGAGCAGAGCCTGCGCCGCCAGCGTCCGCTCGACGCCGCTCGACGCGCTCAGGCTGTATCCGGCGATGCCACACATCTCAGCAGGTTGCCCCTTCCATGGAATCGGCGACCACGCTTTCGGTCGCCACTGAGTCTGACGTCGGGTTCGGCTGAGAGTTAGGCATTGTCACAGCGTCTCGGTTCTCCGCCGGAGACCGAGATCCCTCGTGCGGGTACAACCGTCCCTCAAGCGAGGGACAGGCCGTACCGATAGACCCAGCGTTATGGAGCAGCGGCCGCTCCCGGAACCGCTCCCCGAGACCGAAGCCACAGAGCCTCGGCTCGAGGTGGTTCCTGCTGAGCCCGAGGAGGAGGCCGAGGCGGAAGTCGAGGTCGAAGAGACCGAGCCTCAGACGGCCGATCCACTCAAGCTCTACGTCCGCCAGATCGGCGACGGCCCGCTGCTGACGCACGCGCAAGAGCGTGAGTTGGCCCGCCTCAAGGACGAGGGTGACGAGGACGCCAAGCGGAAGCTGATCGAGTCGAACCTCAGGCTCGTGATGTCGATCACCCGTAACTACACGAAGGCCGGCGTTCCGCTCCTCGACCTGATCCAGGAGGGCAACCTCGGCCTGATCCGGGCGGTGGAGAAGTTCGACTACAAGCTCGGCTTCAAGCTCTCGACCTACGCGACCTGGTGGATCCGCCAGGCGATCACGCGTGCCCTGGCCGACCAGGGCCGGACGATTCGGCTACCCGTCCACGTCGCCGAGCAGGTCCGCCGCGTGATGCGCTCGCGCCGCGTGCTTGCCCAGAAGCTGAATCGCGAGCCCCTCCTGCCCGAGATCGCCAAGGAGGCCGGGTTCCCCGTCGAGCGAGTGCGGACGCTGCTCGAGCTGATCGAGGATCCGGTCAGCCTGGAGACGCCCGTCGGAGACGGCGAGAGCCTCTACGGCGACCTGATCGAGGACACGAAGACCGACCGGCCCGACACGGTCACGGCCGAGCACCTCCGTTCCGCAGAGCTCGCCAAGGCACTCGAGCGGCTTGCTCCACGCATGCGGCACGTGCTCTCCCGTCGCTTCGGCCTCGACGGTCAGCCCACGCAGACGCTGGAAGAGGTCGGCGCCGATCTCGGCATCACGCGCGAGCGCGTGCGCCAGCTCGAGTCGCGGGCTCTCCGCGAGCTCCGCTCGGTCGCGCCCGCGCTTCAGCTGTACCTGCGCGGCGAGTAGTAGCCTCACGGGGTGGGGCCCCGCTTCGTCGACTGTCATTCGCATGTCGTTCCGTCCGGCGACGACGGCGTCTCGACCGTGGAGGAGGGGCTCGAGCTCTGCGAGCTGGCCTCGACGGCGGGAACGGCGATCCTCTTCGCGACGCCGCACGTGTGGCCGGATCTGACGCTGACCGAGGCGCGTGAACGCCGAGTGCGCCGGGCCTTCGACTCGCTGCGCGCGATGGCCGGGATCGAGCTCCGTCTCGGCTTCGAGCTGACGCCCGCCCCTGCGCTCCTGGCGGAAGACCCGGCTCGCTACGTCCTCGAGGGCACGAGATTCGTGCTCGTCGAGGTGCCGTTCTCCGGCTCCGTCGACGACCTGCTCGCCGTCGCCGAGCACATCGAGGGCGCCGGCCTGGTGCCGCTCGTCGCCCACCCGGAGCGCACCGAGGCGATCCGGGCCCGGCCCGAGCTGGCACACGAGCTGGCGGAGCGCTGGCCCCTGCAGGTGAACGCCTCGAGCCTCGAAGGGAGGCACGGGCCTCAGTCGGAGGCGCTCGCCTGGAGCATCTTGGAGGCAGGCGATGCGGCCGTCGTCGCTTCCGATGGGCATCGACTCACGAGGCCGGCCAGGATCGACGGGGCTTACGAGCTGGTGCGGGCCCGAGTGGGGGAGGAGGCGGCGCTGCCGCTGTTCGACGGGTCCGCGCTTGGGCTTAGCGCGCGACCGATTCCATCTCACGTAGTCGCGCGAGACGCTTGAGCGCCTCCGTCTCGATCTGACGCACACGCTCGCGCGTCAGCCCGAGACGCCTGCCGATCTCCTCGAGCGTCTTGGGCTCGGCATCCTGCAGCCCGTACCGGAGGATCAGCACCTTCCGCTCGCGCTCGCCGAGCGCCCCCAGCGCCACGGCTAGTGCCTGGCACCGCAGCGAGACTTCGACCTCCTCGTCGGGAAGCGGGCCGTCGCCGGCGACGAAATCGCCGAAGACCGCGTCCTCGGTATCGCCGACGGGCTGGTCGAGGCTCGTCGAGGCTCGGGCCGCCGCCTTCACCTCGTGCGCCTGCGCGATCGGGAGGTTCGCCTCCTCGGCGACCTCCTCGAGCGAGGGCTCGCGGCCGAGCTGCGTCCAGAGCGTCCGCTCGGCGCGATTCAGCTTCTGCATCCGCTCGACGATGTGCACGGGCATTCGGATCGTGCGCGCCTTGTCGGCGAGCGCGCGCGCGACCGCCTGTCGGATCCACCAGGTCGCGTACGTGGAGAACTTGTACCCCCGGCGCCAGTCGAACTTCTCGACGGCACGAATCAGCCCGAGCGTGCCCTCCTGGATCAGGTCGAGGAACGGCAGGCCCTGGTTGCGGTAGTTCTTCGCGATCGACACCACCAGGCGCAGGTTCGACTGAATCATCGTCTGCTTGGCATTGGGGTCGCCGCGCTCGATGCGCTTGGCGAGCTCGACCTCTTGCGCGGCGGTCAGCAGCGGATGGCGGCCGGCGTCGCGGAGAAAGAGCTGGAGCGCGTCCGTCGTCGTCTCCTGGGCGATCGGCTGCGGCGGAGGAGGCGGAGGAGGCGGCTGGTGGTCGCGGTGCTCGTCCTCCAGAACCTCGATCCCGCGCTGCTCGAGCTCTCGGTGCACCGCGTCCGTCTCGAGCGGCTCGAGCCTCAACGGCTCCAGCACCTCGACGAGATCCGCGTACCGCAGCGACCCTGTGTGCTCGGCCGACTCGAACAGCTCGTGCAACTCGGGGGTCGCCAGGACGTTTTCGATTTCAACCGTCGTCATCCTGACTGAGACTGTCCTGCCACGAACAGGCGCCTGCGAAACCCCCTCCTGGACGAGAATTGCTGAAGCGCCCACCTTAGCCTCATCGCACCGGCTGTGCGAGCGGTGGCGCGTTCTGGCCGATGCACGATAACGGGTGTTATGTCAAGTCGAACCGGAATGGGCTGAATCACGCTTCCTTCCCCTGCGCCGGCACGTCAGACGCTATTGAGAGTGGCTGGCGGCTCGAGTCGTGATCCTGTGCATGCAGTGGAGCGAGCGGCGTCTTCGGCGCCGGTCGCGGAATCTGCGCGCGGGAAAATTCAAAAAAAATTCGCCGAGCCGGTCTCCGTTTCGTCCACCGCTTTCGCTGACCTTCCCCTTGCGGGTAGTGCCTTCGAACTCGGCTTCGACCTACTCCGGTCCCGTGCTCGGCGCAAGTGGAAATCTAGGGGCTGGACAAGGCCGCTTCAAGGGCGCCGAACCACGCCGAGGCCGCAATTTGCGGAAATTCAATTTTCCACATTTCCACAGCAAGGCGTGCAGCTTGTGGATAACCCTCCTCCCTGCTCTCACGCGATAAAGTCCGCCTCGTGCCGCACCTCCGACCGCCCGCGACCTCCCATGGGGTCGCCTCGTTCATCTGGGGCCTCGTCTTCGGCCTCTACATCTGGCTCGGCGGGCTCGCGGTCGGGGTGAGCGGCGCGAGCGCGTTCGTCTTCGGCGCCGTCGCGGGCTTCCTGATCTTCATTCTCGTGATGTTCTACGGCACCGACGAGCCGCGCCGTCAGCCCGGCCGCCGGGCGCGCTGACCGCCCGCGAGCGCGAAGAGCAGCAGCCCGGCCAGCTCCGCTCCGAGCTTCTCTCCGAGCCGCTCCAGGACGGGCCTGTCGCGCCGTGGGCACCTCGGTGCAATGAGCCAGGAGCAGGTCGAGACGGCTCGGTGTACGGCTCTCGAGGGCAGCGCTCACCCCGGGTCTATCGGTGTCCGCTGAAACCCGGTCATCCCTCCCGGGAGGGAGGGATCTCGTCGCGCTCGGCGGGCGGCCCGGCCGTCACCGGCTCGCGGCCCTCGGTGGTGTCCTCGTCGGGGCTCGGCGGCGTCTCCGGCGGCGGAGGAGCCGCTCCTCCGGCCGGGAAGGCAGCCGCGCGCCTGGGCCGGCCGAACGGGCCGTGCGCCGACGGTCCCGAGGTGTCGAAGGTGAAGCCGAAGACGAGCCCGATCCCGAATCCGAGCACGGCCGCGTACTGGGTCAGGTCGCGCACGAGGCCGTCGATGGAGATGTCGTCCGACCAGCTGTCAACGTGGTCGCGGAACCAGTTCCCGTGCGGCTGGGCGCTGAGGATGACCCAGCCGGCGGCGACGAGCACCGGGAGGAACGCGATCAGGAAGACGTTGAGCGAGAGACGCGGCCACCCCCATTTGGTCCAGCCGCCGAGGATCTGCGAGAACGCCATCGTCAGCCCGGCCGCCGCGAGCAACCCGTAGGCACCCCAGTACCCCCCGGTCGTGCTCTCGTCGACCTGCGTGGCCAGCCAGATCAGGAGGCCGGCCACTCCGGCGCCCAGGAGCGTGATCGTTCCACGTGTCAGCCCGTACATGCCATCACCTCCGCGGTCCTCTACCCCGGGGCCCGAGAAGTGCAACCTGACTCAGTGCAGGTCGAGGCGGCGAGAGTCGAATCGCGCCGAATAGAGCTCTTCTGCGAACTCCTCGACCGCACGCTCGGCATCGGGCCCGAAGACGTGCTCGACGACGCCGACGCAACGGTCGTTGTGGAACGGGACGTCCAGGTGCTCGGCCGACACGAGGTTGATCGAGACGCTCGAGCAGACCGGGCATCGAACCGCCAGAGCGACCTCCCCGCCGCCGTGGGCTGGAACGAGGACGACGAAGCAGGACGGGAAGACGGGCCGCGGCCGCTCCTCGGGGTAGCAGAAGAAGCTCCACGGCCACTCCCCTGCCTGGATCCGCCGCGCGGCGAGATCGGCGAGCTCGTCCTCGACCGGAGCGAGGCGCGCGGTCATGAGGTCGTGGAAGAGCCCCTCGGTGAGCCCGAGTGGCGCCCAGTCGAGCTCGTCGTGTGACACGAGGCCCGGATGCTCAGCTCCGCAGCCGCAGTCGAAGGAGACGCCGAAGACGCTCGGGTGCATCGGGCCGGGGAGCTGTTCGACGCGCCGGAAGGACGAGAGGGCGACCCGCGACTCGCCCCGCTGCGGGCAGGAGAAGGTGTACCGGGTCGTGAGGGCGTCGTAGATCACCCTCTTCTAATCGGCAGCGCGGACGGAGCCGGTGAGGCCTAGTACGTGATCAGGGAGTGCACGTCGTAGTCCTCGAGATGCTTGCGCCCCTCGAGGAAGGCCAGCTCGATCACGAACTCGAGCCCGACGATCTCGCCGCCGAGCTGCGTGGCCAGGTCGCAGATGGCACGCGCGGTGCCCCCGGTCGCGAGCACGTCGTCGTGGACGAGGACGCGCGCTCCGTCGGTGATCGCGTCTGCATGAAGCTCGAGCGAGTTCTCGCCGTACTCGAGCGCGTAAGAAGCGCTGACGGTGTTCCACGGGAGTTTGCCCGGACGCCGCGCGGCGACGAAGCCGCAGCCGAGCTTGTAGGCGAGGGCCGCGCCGAGGATGAAGCCCCGCGCCTCGGCTCCGAGAATCACGTCCGGCCTGCGCGGCTCGGCCCAGTCGGCCAGGAGGTCGGTCGTCTCACGCAGCGAGTGCGAGTCCGCCAGCAGCGGCATCATGTCCTTGAAGACGATCCCCGGCTCCGGGAAGTCGGGCACGTCGCGGATCTTGGCCTTCAGCTCCTCCAAGCCCACTTAGCTGCCCGCCAGCTGCCGGAGATCGCGCCAGAAGAGCAGCTGCGAGAGCTCCTGGGCCAGCTCGGCCAGCGTCTGGAGCTGCTGGACGGCGGCCTCCCGCCGCTCCGGGTTGCGCGAGCGAAGCGAAGGCGCGACGAGCTGCTGCAGCAGCCCCGCCTCCCGGTCGGCGGCGGTGCGGAAGGTGCGGAGGTGCCGGGCAGAGATCCCGAAGCGCGACAGCTTGGCGCAGGCGACAGCGACGTCGACGTCGACGACCGGATAGAGCTTCTCGCTGCCCACCCGGCGCGGCTGGAGAAGCCCATATTCCTCGAGCTCGCGGGCAAGCTCGAGGGTGATCGCGGCGCGCTCGCAGAGCTCCCCCAGGTCGAGCTCGTCCTCTGGGTCGGCGAGCCCGACCGCTCGGCGCCGGCGCCTTTCCTTACCCGCCCCCGAGGGCGACGCGAGCTCCTGGCGGATCACGCGAAGCGGCAGGAACTCGTCCCGCTGGAGCCGCAGGATCGTCTCCAGCCGCTCGACGTCGTCCTCGCTGAAGAGCCGGTAGCCGCTCTGCGTCCGGCGCGGCGCGAGCAGGCCCTGGTCCTCGAGGTAGCGGATCTTCGAGATCGAGATGTCCGGGAACTCGGCCTGCAGCCGCGTGCAGACCGTACCGATCGTCAAGAGCCGTTCCCGCTCGGGTGCCTGCGCGGTGCTCATGTCTCCAGGAAGCTCAGCCGGTACTTGCCGATCTGGAGCTCGTCGCCGTTCTCCAGGCGGCCCGACTCGATGCGGCGGCGGTTGAGGAATGTCCCGTTCAGGCTTCCCTGGTCCTCGATGAAGAAGCCCTCGTCCTTCTGCAACAACACCGCATGGGCGCGGGAGACGGTGACGTCGTCCAGGAAGATGTCGCAGTCCGGGGACCGGCCGATCGTCGTCCGCTCCCCCTGTGGCACGAAGTGCTCGCCCGCGCGGCCCCCGCCGGAGCGAACGACGAGCGCCGGGCCTTCCGCGCCGAGCTCCTCGAGGGTCGGGACCACGTCGTCCTCCCCCTCCTCAGGCGTGAAGCTCTGCGTCGTCTCGGAGCCTGGCTCCTCTTTCACGAGGAGCGTGCCGCACTTGGAGCAGTAGTTGGCGGTTTCCGGGTTCTGGAACCCGCACTCGGGACAGTAGACATGGCTCACGAGAAGCAATTCCTTCCGCGAGCGCCGCTGCCGCTGGGACTCCGCAGTCGTGAGTGCGGCGAAACTGGACGCGTAGCGTGGCTCAAGTCAGCCCTCGGCGGGCGGTGAAGCCTTGCCGGCGAGGATCGCGGCGAGATGCTCGACGTCGACTTGGTCGAGGACGCTCTTGCCCCCGGTCTCCTTCAGGCGGGCCTGAAGCTCGGCGCGCAGCAGGTCGATCTTGCCGTGCAGGATCCGCCGCCGGTACGAGACCTCGAGCTCTTCCTTGGTCAGCTCGTCGATCAGCTGCTTGAGGTCGTTGTCCGAGAGCGTGCCGAGATCGGGAAACGGTTCCACGAGAGCCTTTCGTCAGGAAGCGGGAGCGTCCTAGTCAAGCAGACGGGGTCCGAAGGGTCAACCTCAGCTTGAGGTTCCGGCCTCGGCCCCCTCGGTCTGCATGATCTCCTCGACGAGGCTGCGCAGCTCGGTTTCCAGTGCCAGCGAGTCCTCCTCGGTCTTTCCTTCGGCGTACACGTGCACGAGCGGCTCGTCCGGGTCGGGGAGCACCTGTGCCCACCCGCGCTCGTCGAAGACCTTGATCCCGTCGAGCGTGTCGACCTCGCGGTCGCGCAGGCGCTCGGTGACGACCCGCATGACCGTCCCCTTCAGCGACCAGGGACACGGAACCTGTCGGTGGACGAGCGTGCTCTTCGGCAGCTCCGCAACGAGCTCCGAGAGCGGCTTCGGCACCGGCGCGAGCAGCTCGAGCAGCTTGCACAGGCTCGCGACGGCGTCATAGGCAGGCAGGAACTCCGGGAAGACGTAGCCTCCGCCCACGGCGCCCGCGAAGATCACCCCGTCCCCGGCGGCGGCCTTGGTGAGCTCGGCCAGCGAGGCGGGCGTGCGAACCACTTCGAGGTTGCTGCCCTTGACGAGCTCCTCGACCTGGCTCGTCACGGTGATCGGGAACGCGAGCTTGCCGTTGCGGCCGTTCGTGCCCATCAAGCGCAGGAACAGAAGCAGCGTCTGCTCGACGGGGATCTCGTGGGCCTGCTCGTCGATCAGGAAGAGCCGCTCGCCCGCGCGGTCGAAGACCACGCCGAGGTTCGCGCCGACCGCGGTCACGAGGCGCTTGCTCTGCCCGACGGCCTCGTGGAGGCTCGTGCTCGGCTCGGCCGAGTCGGCGGCGAAGCCGTGGGCGCTGACCGCTTCGATCTCGAGCGGACCCAGCAGCAGCGGCAGCACGAAGGACGTGGCCGAGTAGCCGTAGTCCACGACGATGCGGTAGCTGCGCGCCCGGATCGCCTCGGCGTCGAGGCTCGAGAGCAGGTCCTGCGCGTAGCTCTCGCGCACCCGCGCCGGATAGGTCACCGCCCCGACGGCGTTGAACGCGGAGCGCCGGAGCTCGTGCCGCGTGAAGTGCTTCTCGATCTCCTTCTGCAGGCTCGGCGTGAGCGAGATGCCCGGTTGCTCGTAGAAGCGCAGCTCGAGCATCTCCGGATCGCTGTAGCTGACGCCGACGTGGAACCCGGCGTCGTAGCCCTGGGTCTTGAGGAGGTGCCGGCTGACCGAGGCCGGAAGCACGCGCAGGTCGGCGACGTCGACTCCGGTGGAGTTGAGGCCGGAGATCATCGCCCGCTTGATCATCCGGCATGCCGGCGGCGACTCGCGGCTGGCCACGACGCGGGCCCCGCGCTTGAGCGCGGTGCCGAGGGCCGCGGCGAGTCGCACTGCGGTCTCCGGCGTGAGGTCGACGTTGACGAGCCCGGAGACGCCTTCTTGGCCGAAGAGGTTCGACGAGGCGCGCGACTCCCAGATCAGGCTCTCGTGGATCTGCGCGCCGGTCTCGACCTCCTTGTAGGGGTAGATCCTGACTCCCGGGAGGACGGCGCTCTGGGCACCGAGCGTCGACCTCGTCACCGATTGCTGCGCCCTCCTGGATGTGGGCGTGCGCGCGGATGTCGCAACTGCGGCCGACTACTGCCCCTTCGACCCGCGCGCTGCGGCCGATGTGCGTGGCCGCGTCGACCACCGACCGCTCGGTGCGGGCCCGCTCGAGGAGCGTCACGCTCGAGCCGAGCACGGAGTACGGGCCGACGGTCGCGTCCGGCGCGATGCGGCAGTAGTTGCCGAGGAAGGCCGGACCCTCGATCGCCTCCAGGTCGTCGACCTCAACCCCCTCCCCTAGCCAGATGTTCCCGCGCAGCCGGATGCCCGGGACGTTCAGGCGGACGCGCTCGTCGAGTGCGTCGAAGTTCGCCTGCCGGAACTGGTCGAGGTTGCCGATGTCCTGCCAGTAGTCGTCGAAGACGTAGCCGTACATCGGCCGGCCCATCTCGAGCAGGAACGGAAAGAGCTCCTTCGAGAAGTCGAACGGGCGGTCGTCGGGAATGTGCCGCAGCACCTCGGGCTCGAGCACGTAGATGCCGGTGTTGATCGTGTCCGAGAAGACCTGGCTCCACGACGGCTTCTCGAGGAAGCGCTCGATCCGGCCCTCCTCGTCGGTGACGACGATGCCGAACTCGAGCGGGTTCTCGACCGACTTCAGGCCGATCGTGACCGCTGCGCCCTGATCGCGGTGAAAGCGGATCAGGTCGGTCAGGTCGACGTCGCAGAGGGCGTCCCCCGAGATGACGACGAAGGTCTCCTCCAGACGGTCGCTCGCGAGGCGAACCGAGCCTGCGGTGCCGAGTGGTGACTCCTCCACCGAGTACTCGATCGACATTCCGAGGGAGTCGCCGTTGCCGAAGTAGCTCCGAATCGCCTGCGGCATGAACGCGACCGTCACGATCACGTCCTCGAGGCCGTGCTCCTTGAGCAGCTCGAGGATGTGCTCCATGCAGGGCTTGCCCACGATGGGCACCATCGGCTTCGGCTGGTTCGAGGTCAGGGGGCGCAAGCGGGTTCCCTCGCCGCCGGCCATCACGACCGCCTTCACGCCGTCTCCACCTCCCTGCGGGCTTTCAGCAGGTAGCCGGCGAGCGCGACGCCGGCCAGCGCGACGCCTGTCCAGAAGATCCAGAGCGGCCAGTCCGTGCCCGCGCGGGTCACCATCACGAAGCCGAGCGAGGCGTAGAGCAGCCACGTCGCCGCCTTGCCGGCGAGGTTGACGGAGAAGTCGTAGCCGCGGCCCACGACGAGCTTGTACCCGGCGATGAGGGCAACGTCACGTGCCGGGATCACGAGCGCGATCCAGGGCAGGCGGTCCGCATGCCAGAGCAGGATCACCGCCGCGTCGATCATCAGGCGGTCGGCGAGCGGGTCGGCGATCTTGCCGAAGCTCGATTCAACGCCCCAGCGCCGTGCGAGCCAGCCGTCGACCTGGTCGGTTACCCCGGCGATGCCGAAGACGATCGCTGCGGGCCAGCTGTGACCGCCGTCGGAGGCGAGCAGGAGCGCCACGAAGACGGGGATCAGGAGGAGGCGAAAGACGGTCAGCGCGTTCGGGATCTGTGCGAGAGGAGCCGAGGCGTCGCTTGCGATGCCGGCGGAAAGGCCGTGCCGGCTTTGCCGGCGCGGCCGTTGAGGAACGCGGGCAGCCATGCTGACAGGATACGGCGGTGGCGCAAACCCTCTCGCTGCCGGGGTTCGTGAACGCCCACAGCCACGCCTTCCAGCGGGCATTGCGCGGCCGGGTGGAAGGCGGGGACTTCTGGGGCTGGCGCGAGGCCATGCTGGACCTGGCCCGGTGTCTGACCCCGGAACAGGTCCGTTTCGACTATGTCCAGGTCTACCGGGAGATGGTCAGCGCCGGCTACACGGCCGTGGGCGAGTTCCACTACCTCGGCCTCCCCGAGGCTCACGCGGCGGTCGAGGCGGCCGCCGAGGCAGGCATCGAACTCGTGCTGCTACTGGCCGCCTACAGCCGCGGCGGGCTCGAGCGCTCGCGGCAGGAATCGCCCGGCGACTACTTGGAGCAACTCGAGGCCGTGCGGGCGACGGGCGTGCGCGTCGGCGTCGCCCCCCACTCCGTCCGTGCCTGCCCGCGCGACTGGCTCGAGGAGCTCGGCGCCTATGCGGCGCGCGAGGAGCTGCCGCTGCACGTGCACGCCGACGAGCAACCGCGCGAGATCGAGGAGTGCGTCGCGGAGCACGGCCTGCGGCCGATCGAGCTCCTCGCCGAGACAGGGTGTCTGGGCCCCCACGCGACCGTCGTCCACGCCACGCATGCCGACGGGCGCGAGCTCGACCTGCTCGCCGACGCCGGCGCGCGCGTGTGTGTCTGCCCCACGACCGAGGCGAATCTCGGCGACGGGTTCGTCCCGGCGGAGGAGATCTGCGAGCGCGGGATCGGGATCTGCGTGGGCTCGGACTCGAACGTCCGAATCGATCCGCTCGAGGAGCTGCGCGAGCTGGAAGGCGTCGCCCGCCGGCGGACGCTGCGGCGGAACGTGCTTACGGTCCCCACCCTGCTTTCCTGCGGGACCGACGAGGGCGCGGCATCCCTCGGCCTCGAGCGCTGGCCCGACGTGGAGGTCGACCTCGAGCACCCGTCGCTCGCGGGTGTCGAGCCCGAGCACGTGCACGCCGCCCTGGTCTTCGGGTGTGGCGCGGACGTCTTCGTCTGACTAGGCTCGCGGCATGAGGAGCGCCGGCGTCGTGGTCGCAGCCGCGCTCGCCCTCGCAGGGGCAGCGTCGGCGCAGGTCGTTGCGCCCCGCGTCCAGGACGGAGAGCTCGCCGTCGCGCCGGGCGGCAAGCCGTTCGTGGCCTACGCGCACGCGGGAGCGCTACACGTCGCGTCGCGGTCGTCGAAGGGCCGTTGGGTGACTCAGCGGGCAGGCTCCCTCGCGCCGGGCGCCGCCCTCGTGGCCTTCGAGGCCGGGAAGCTAGGCCCCGTCTCGGTGGTGCTCGGGCCCGAGGCGCGCGGCCTCGTGGTGGTGCAAGGACGCCGGCGGACCCAGCTTGCCGCAGGGCTTCCGGCCGGCGTCACTCTCGGCTGGCCGGGCCTGGCGCTCGACTCACGCGGCCTGCCGGTGATCGCCTACACCCGTTGGCGCCAGTCGACCCACGAGAGCATGCTCGTCCTGACACGGATCGACAAAAGGGGCCGAGTCAACGTCCGCAACGTCACCTCCGGCGGGTTCCCGAAGAGCTTCGTGGCACCTCCGGCCACGCCGCTGTTCGTCGCGGGGCGGGTGCACGTGCTCGAGTCCTACGGCATGGACGGCGCCGTCGGGACGATCGAGTGGCATCCGCGCAGGCACGCGTTGGACCGGTCAGTACATCGACGGCGGGATCGGCGACTACCCGGTAGGCCCGCTCCTGGCCGCCACCGGCATCGGCGGGATCGTGTACGCGGCCTGGACGCAGGCGCTGCTCGGGACCGGCGACCTGCCGGTGACGCTCGCCGTCCACGGCCGCTCGATCCAGTCCGACTTCGTGCTCGACCGCGCTCTCACGACCGGCCTTGCGGTGACGCGTGCCGGCCCGGAGGTCGCCGCGGACGAGTGGGTGACCGGCGCTGAGATGGGCCTGCCCGGGAGCGGCGTGACCTGGGCCGGAACGGTCGTCGGGCACGGGCGGAGAGTCGAGCTCGACGGGTGGCTCGCCGATCTCGCGTCAGCGCCGCGCGGCGCGCGCGACTTGCTGCTCGCGGGGCCGGCCGGGCTCTCGTGGTTCCGGGCGCCCAAGCCCCCGCAGGTCCATGTGAGCATTGCTGCGACGGCAACGGGGACCGGCTCGGTCGCCGTCAGCGGCCGCGTCCGAGGCGGAGCCGGCGGCAGCGTGACCATCGTGCGCGAGCGGCCGGGATCGCCTCGCGAGACGGCCGGCACGGCACGCCTGGGTGCGGACGGCTCCTTCTCCTTCAGCGACCGTCCACCGGCCCGGCCGCTGCTCTACCGCGCCGTCTACGCCGACGCTGCGACCGGCATCCCCTTCGCGGCTCTCTTGCGGAAACCGATCACCTAGCCAGTCGCGGCGTAGAGGATCCTCGTTCCCGGCCGGATCACGTGACCTCGCGCAGCCTCCCCGTTTCGACGTCGTAGACGAAACCGCGCACCGAATCGGTCTTGGGGATGAACGGGCTTGCCTTGATCCTGGCGATCGACTGACGGACGTCCTCGTCCAGGTCGGCGAAGGCCTCCGCAGGCCACTCGGGCTTGATCCCCGTCTCCCGCTGGATGCCCTGGCGGAAGTCGTCGTCCGAGAAGGTGAGCATCCCGCAGTCGGTGTGGTGGATGAGCATGATCTCCTCGGTGCCCAGGAGTCGTTGGGAGATCGCAAGCGACCGAATCTCGTCGTCCGTGACGACTCCGCCCGCGTTGCGGATCACGTGCGCGTCGCCCTCGCTCAGGCCTAGCAGTCCGTATGGGTTCAGGCGCGCGTCCATGCACGCGACGATCGCGACCCTCCTCCCAGGCGGAAGCGGCAGGCCGGTCTTGTCGAAGCTGTCCGCATAGGCTTCGGCGTTCTCCAGGAGCTGATCGATCGTGCTCACGACATCCTCCCGTCTCTGGCGTTTGGAACGAGGTCGTGACTATACAAAGTAAAGCTTGATGTGCAAGCCGGTGCGGAGGGCCGGTCCGACCCTCCGCAAGTTCCAGCCGGCGGCCCAAAACGGCCGCGCGCTCGCATCCGCCTACTAGACGACGGCAGCAGCGGCCATCTTCCAGGAAGCTGCGCCCGAGGCGGACCTGAGAGGGGGTTCGCAGGTCTGTGGCGGCAGAACCCGGGTCTTACCGTCGAGACGCCCCGGACGCCACCATCGTTTTAGCAAGTCCGCGCGGGCTGGGCGAGGGTCGAATCGACCCAGAAAAGCGCGACGGGGGCTTCTGGCCCCCATCGCTGTCCTGCATCCGATCTAAGTATTGGCAAGAAGATCGGACAGACAAGGGCCCCGCGACCAAATCCGTCGCACCCGCGCGACTCCAAAAGGCCTGCTGCTGTGGCCTTTCTCGTGAGATCGCGTAGGCTGGGGTCGTGCTCCCGATCGTGATCATCGCGGCCGTAGTGGTCCCGCTCCTCGTGATCTCGTTTTTCGCCATGCGGCGGTCCGTGAGCGCAGATGAGCACCCGAGCGCCGAGACGGACGCCGACCGCCGCCGCATAGAGGAGGAGTTCGAGGAATCGGAGCGCTATCAGGCGGAGTGGCGTGAAGAGCACCCGAACGACGAGCGGCTTCCATAGGCGATGCGCGTGGGCGGCCCCGCCTACCCATGGCGTCCAGCCCCAAACACCATTAGGCGGCACCACAGTGGGGGCCGTCTGAAAGCGGGCTCTCCCTGACCCGCTCTCGATAAACCGCCTTCCCGATTCACCGATCGATCAAACGCCGCCGCGAGGGCCGGGCGGCTCCGCCGCCTGCCCTTAGGACGCTTCCCAGTGATAGGTCTCATGGGCCAGTGTCGGCGTGCCGGCGAGCAGCGGCGTCCAGGCCGCGAACGACGCCGAGCGAACGGGGTCGTTGACGAGCGCGCTGACCCGACCCTCCACGTTCTCCCCTTCGAACACGAAGATCACGAGGTCGTCGCCGACGTAGACAGAGTGCCGCGCGAGGCCGAGATCTTGCGGGTCGAACGGCGGACCCGCAGCGATGAGATCCGTCGCCCGCTCCTGCATGCCGTCCTGCAATTTCAGGGTGACGACGAGCCGCTCCACGAGCCTATTATCGGGTCTCCGTAGAACACCCGCTCGGTCGTCCTGACAAGGCGGGGTCGCGCAGGTTAATTCCGCCTAGACTTCAAGTATGGAGTTGCTTGACCGCCTCCATAACCCGGGCGGCAGACGCTGCGGTTGCCCGCCCGAATGCATTTGCCAGCGCGGCGCCTGGGGTCGCGCCCTCCGCTGGTACATCCCAGGACGGTTCCATACCCCGGTTCCGCCAGAGGAGAAGGCTCGCCTGCAAGCCGAAGGAAAATCCTTCCGCGAGGCTTAGGCGGCCCGCAGGCGCGGGGCCGCCGGGCAGCCGAGCAACAAGTCTTGCAATCGCTCGGTGAGCGCGATCTAACCCGGACTGGTCATTGGAGGAGGAGGCCGCAACACGCCCTGAAGCTGCTCGACTTGCTGGCGAATGAGGGCGGTCGAGTAGGAGAGCTGCTCCGCGCTCGGTGGCGGGGATCCGAGCCGGAGGGTTCTGTCGGTCTCGAGGCTGCCGGCGAGGTCGTCGAGCCTCTCGCGCACTCGGGCGGCCGCAGCGCGCGATGGATCGTCGGGGGCTCGCGCCTCGAGCGCTCGCGCCTCCGCGGCCAGAGCCTCGATCTGTCCGGTCACGACCGAGCCCTTGGCGAGCACGTCGTCAAGCGCGACAAGGCAGCGACGGTTGAGATCAGCCGTCTCGGCGCCCCACTCGGCCGCTCCTGCGCTGTGTCGATGCCACATCACGAGCCCGATAACGAGAGCAGCCGCCAGTGCGAGGCCGAGGGCGATCCAGCCCCAGGGCGTGCTGCTAGAGGAGGACTCGCCGCTCGTGGTGGCCGGCGGGATAACCAGCGGGACGGTCGTCGTCTCCGCCGTCGTGGCGGTCTCGGTGGTCGTCTCCGACGTCGTCACCGTCCGCGTGGGCGTGGTCCGTGTCGGTGTTGTCCGTGTCGGAGTGGTCCGCGTCACCCCGGTCTGGGTACTGAGCGCGCCAAGGCCCCCTCCGCCGCAGGCCCCGAGCGCGAAGCCTGCGACGGCCAGCAAGGCAAGGGCAGGCGCGACCTGCACGAGCCTGCCAAGCACCTTTCGCCGGTCGGTACCCCCCACGGCGAGAGCTTCATCCCAGCCTAGGCCTGGTACACCACCCCGATTGGATGAACCGCCGAGAACCCGGCCCACCAACTCGAGCCGCGACAGCCGGGCGCTTGTCCGTTCACCCTAGTGCGGCGGGATGCTCTGTTCGAAGTGGAAGACGTTTCCCGGGTCGTAACGCCGCTTGATGACGGCGAGCCTGCGGTAGTTCGAGCCGTAGTACGCCCGCTTCCAATCGACGACATCGGGATCGATGTAGTTCTGATAGGCAAAGCCCGACGCGTACGGCCGCATGGAGGCGCGCGTCCCCCGCACCCAGTTCAGATGCGGGCGGGCGGCCTCGCCGGGATTCCAGGAGGCGACGTACTGGCAAGAGAAGAGCGCGTTCCGGTGCACGAACGCGGTAGCGCCCTTGTGGACGCGGTTGATTGCGCCGCCGTAGGCGTCCATCAATACCGCGCCGCGGCCGAGCGTCGCCTGGAGAAGCTCGATGCGGTGCACCAGCCTCGCCACCGCCGCCGGTGGGAGCGGCCGTGTGACGTAATCGGATGCACCTTTGAACGTCTCGCGGCCAAGCGTTCCGCGCGGGCTCAGATGGCACGCGTCGACGCTCCCGGAGCACCCGGCCCACTTGAGCACTGCGCGCATGTAGCTCATCGTCGCGGTGGTCACCCTGATCGGCGTTCCCGTGTCGACGAGCGGCTGGATCAGCGAGCGGAGCTCCTGCTGGCTGCCGAAAAACTGGCCGCCGGAGACGACGTGGGCTCGCGCGTTCGGCGTCGAGCGGTCTGTCGCGAGGAGGTCACAAAGGGAGAAGAGCCCGTCGGGCGCATGCGGGGCGAACGCCTGCCAAGCGCGCACCGCCTCGACCGCCTGGGCCCAGGGCCACTCGATCGAGTATGTCGACACGTCGCCCACCGGATGCGCCCGGAAGCTGAAGTCGGTGGCGATGCCGAAGTTGCCACCGCCTCCGCCACGTGAGGCCCAGAAGAGGTCGGGGTGCTCGCTCGCGTCGCAGACGGCCGCCGCCCCCGACGCCGTCACGAGGTGGAGGCGGCGAAGGTTGTCGCAGGTCAGACCGAGCTTCCGGGACGAGTAGCCGACCCCGCCCCCAAGCGTCAGTCCGGCGATGCCCACAGTTGGGCACGAGCCGGCGGGAACCGTCAGCCCGTGCTGCCAGAGCGCGGAGTAGACGTCGATCAGACGGGCGCCGGCACCGACGACTGCCACCCTCCGTGCGGCGTCCACCCGGATCCGGCTCATCCGGCTGAGGTCGACGACGACGCCGCGCGTCGTCGAGTAGCCGCCGTAGCTGTGGCCGCCCCCGCGCGGGACGATGTGGATCCCGTACTTGCGGGCCCAGCGGACGGTCTTCTCGACATCCTTGACAGTCTCGGGAAGGACGATCGCGTGCGGCCGCACCCCATCGAAGCGAGTGTTGACGAGGAGCCGCGCGCTCGGGTAGGCGGCACTCCCCGGCGCGACGACGGAACCATCGAGCTCGCGGGCGAGCTCGCGCAGACGTCGATCCGGAGCGTTGGCCGGGAGGCGCCCGGCTCGCGCCGGCGCCGCGGCGAGCATGCCGGCGGCGATCGTCAGTTGCCCTGCGCGCTGGAGGAACTCGCGCCTGTCGAAACCGTCCACGAGCTGAGGCTAGCGCGGAGTCGTTGGGGATACCGAGTATTTCGAGCGCGATCTGAGCTACATCCGGTGCTCGATCTCCAGGCCTCTGGAGTCTCGCAGGGGCCCAGTTGTCTCAGACACGGCCTGAGCGCGGCTCCTCGGGGTCGACGTCCTCGCCGACGTAGTCCTGCTCGACGCGGGAGCGGGCCTCGAATGCCGTCTCCGGGACGTCCGCGCGTTCCTCCCGCTCGGCCTCGCTGAGGGGGTGATCCGGACCCGGTGTTCGCCACAGCCGTCGCAGCCGGTCGAGCAGGCTCACCGCGCGCTCACATCCTGGCCGAGCCGGCGAAGCTCTCGGGGCTCGGGCGCTGGACGTCGAACGCGCCGGCGCGGCGCGCCTGCGCGATCACGCCGGCGAACCGGGCCAGCCGCTGCCCCTGGTAGTGCGCGACGGCGAGCGCCTGCTCGTCAGGCCCGGTGACCGTGTGGCCGCTGACATAGGAGGTCCCGTACGGGTTGCCGCCGGCGGCGAAGACCTCGCGGACGGTGTAGCCGAGAGGCAGAACCAGCATGCCCCAGTGGTAGAGCGTGTTGTTCAACGCCAGGATCGTCGTCTCCTGGCCGCCGTGGACGGTTTGGGACGCCGTGAAGCTCGTGGCGACCTTGTCGGCGAGCTTGCCGGCCTGCCAAAGGGCCCCGGCCTGGTCGATGAACTGCTTCAGCTGTGCGGCGATGTTCCCGAATCGGGTCGGCGACCCGAAGGCGACTCCGTCTGCCCAGTCGAGGTCGTCCAGCATTGCGACCGGCGCCTCGGCGACCTGTGAGCGGTGCCGGCCCCAGTACTGGTTCTGCGAGATCAGCAACTCTGAGGCGAGCTCCTCGACGTGCCGGAGCCGGACCTCCGCGCCCGCTCCCTCCGCGCCCTGGGCGACGGCCTGGGCGAGCCCGTGCACGTTTCCCGTGGCGCTGTAGTAGACGACCGCGATCTTCGTGCGCTCGGTCACCAGGGCAGCGTAAACCGGGAGTACCCTTACCGCTATGGACCGGGTCGTTCTCGTGGCTCATTTGAAACCGGGCAGTCGGCAGCGGGCGCAGGAGCTTCTGGCCGAGCACTCTTCCCGTGAGGACCTCAAGGCGGCCTTCGACAGACACGCGATTTTTCTGTCGGACACCGAGGCTGTGTTCTTCTTCGAGGGTCCGGACGCGGACAGGTCGGTCAGGGCGATTTTCAACGACCCCGGCGCGAGCGAGATCGGTCACTGGCTCCCGCTTTTCGACGGGCCGTTGCATTGGGCGCCGGAAGCGTACTTCTGGACCTCGAGCGCCTAGGACGACGCTGAACACACGCGCCCCCGGCTCGCAGGGCTGGGGGAAACGAGCCGGGGGCTGTGTGACCTCCGTACCGACTGGAATCGGTGCCGGGCGGTTAGGCGGCAGCGCCGGTTTGACCCGTTTGGACTACATCCTCGACGACCAGCACCGGAGGCTGGTCGGCGTCGTCGTCGCGCGTGCCGACCACGCGCAGCGTCTTGTGCCCGAAGTGAATCGTCTCGCCGGGGCCCCAGTTCGGCACGGCGCTGCTGAGTGACGAGGGCTCGGCCGGCGTTCCGTCTGCCTTCTCGAGCTTGAACAGAAACCCTGCCATTCGGTTCTCCCTTCCGTTGTCGGCTGGGACCGAACGGCAGGGCGAGGGTATCGCACTGCTTGAACTGAGGGCGCTCGCGACCGAAGCCAAGCCGAGCCGAACGCCAGGGCCCCGCCGCCCGGTCGTATCCTTCAGCCCGAGATGCTTGGCACGCTGAGGAACCTTCGCAAGCAGCTGCGCTTCGGCTCACTTGGGCGCCGTGACTCTACGAGTGCTGCAGAGCGGCCCACGGAGAATCTCGACGGCATGACGGCGGCGCACTCCGGTCGCGAAATCGACACAGGTGGCGAGGGCGGCGGGATTCCGCCGGGCTACGTCAAGTCATACGACGAAGGCCGCCCTCGGCACTAGCGAGGCGAGGGCCGGGCGGCGAGCCGAACGCCTCTAGCGTCTCGGCCTCCCGCGGCTCTGCTCATCAAAGCTCTTAGTGGAGTATGCGGGTGGCACCTGCCCCGCATCGACAACCTGTTTTTCTTGGTCGCTCAGATGGCCGCGGTCGGGCTCCCGCCGGCCCCGCTTCTTCCTACGAGATCCTTCAATCCAGTTCCTCAGTCTCGTGAGGATGCTGGCGTCACTTCCCTGATCAAAGGCCATGCGCAGCGATCTCCTAACAGGCCCCCGCTTCGGTCCAGGCGTCGTCCGGCGACCAAGTGTGCTCGTGGAAGCAGTGCGGACACATGAATGTCCGCTCGCTTCGGTTGTCGGTTGTGAAGGAAGCAGGATCGGTCCTCATGCCGGTTGGCACGCCCTCACCCGATTCCGCGCACCTGACCATCACGCGATGCAGGCACGGCGGTTCGTTTTTGCAATCGTCGGACATCCCGCACCTCCCTGGTTTCGGTGATGTACGACATGCCGCAGCTCCTGGTTTTGGCGATGTACGACGTGCCACGACCTTAGTCGCTAGTGGGCGCACAAGAAATCGGAGGAATCCCTACGTCGTGCTACTGCCGGGCGCGGGCCGAACGCACGGGGCGCTTCCCACGACCGGCTCCGATCGCCGGCTCCACTGGAGGCCCGCGGCCGCGTCGCCACGCACCCAGAGAGATGGATCAGCCCCAAGCACTGGTCCTCCGCTAGGCCCCCCGGGCATGAAGATGGGTCACATGGCCCATGGACAGGAGAACACCAATTCTGGGACTCTTTGGCGAGTGGGGCCGATGCGGTGGCGCTTGGGGGCAAGACGCCAAAACAGGTCTCAGTTCTGAGCCAACTGCGGTCTTGGCTCGGCCCCACTTCTTTACGATGAAGGCTCCGCGTGCCGTCCGTCTGAGCAGCTACTCGCCCAGCCGCTCGGCGTCCTCGATGGTCGCCTCGCCTGCGAGCCTCGCGGTCCGCTCATCGGCGGCAATGCCTTCGATGTCGCCGGACGAGATAGCTCGCTCCTCCGGCGTCTCGACGGCTGTGTCCTCCGCCCGCTCGATGGCGTCGTCGTCCTCACGCTTTCGAAGCTTGGCCCACCAGGAGCGTAGTCCCATCCGGCCAGTCTACGGGGAGGCCTTCCGAGGACACCGACGGCTCGAGCATCCACATCAAGACTGACGGAAACGTTTGGCGTGCGAGGTAGGTACGTCCCAGATGGCGTGAGGCCTACGGTGACGCGCGATCCTCGACCAGATAGTCGTGAAGGTCGACGAGGTCCTCGATGGCCGTCTCGATGTCCTCCTGCTCGACCTCGGTCGTCTCCGCGGCACGGCTGATCTCCCGCGCCGCCAGGAAGTCGTACACAACGTCGGGATCCTCGCTCTCGACCCGGACCGGGTTCTCGAGGTCGTAGCCGCGCTCGTTCAGCATCTCCTCGACTGCGCGGACCATTTCGGGCAGCGCCTCGTCGGGCGCTCCTTCGGCGAGCTCTTGCAGCTCAACCCAGCGCGTTTCCCACTCGTGGAGGTCGAGACCTGGTTCGCTCATGCGGGTGAGAGCAGCATAGGCGCAGGTAAAGCCCTACGTCCTCCGGCACACCTTCATCAGTGAGTGATTGGGCAGCGAGTCGACTGGCTGGCACGGCGACTGAGAACCGAAAAGCCCCGTGGTTGCGGGGCTTTCCTTTCATCGGGGCGCCGAGATTTGAACTCGGGACCTCTAGTCCCCCAGGCTAGTTCTCGGGGCGGGTGTGGTGAGGTGCGGAGTGGCGAGAAGTCGGACGTTTGCAGGGAAATCCTGGTGCCGGCGAGACGACTCGTCCGCTCGTTGCGGGCACCGAAAACCCGACGTATGGGCGCGTAATGGGCGCGCAGGTTTGCCAGTTAGTAAACGGCTCCGTGTCGGGTCGCGCGTCGGCCCCGGGCGAGCACTAAACTCCCCGCAGTCGTGAGTGACACCGTCCACGGGTACGGCGCCGACGCCGAGCTCGACGGCTCGACACTTCGCCTCACCGCCACCGGGAAGATGGGCCGCGGCGCCCTCGGAACCGACGTGCGGGAGATCGACGTCCCACAGCTAAGGGCGCTCTCGTACAGCAAGGGCAGCATGATCAAGAACGGCCACCTTGAGCTCGTCGACGAGCGCGGCAAGAGCATCGTCCACTTCCGCAAGAAGGACAACGATCAGTGGCGCTCACTGTATGAACGGCTCGTCGAGTTTGCGCCCGCCGGCGCCGATGAAGTGCCGACCAGTGACGCGCCGCTGTTCAGCGAGGACATGCAGCAGGCGATCGCGAGCATGGAGGCATGGGCCGAGCGCAAGAAGGCGGAGGCCGAGGCGAAGGAGTCTGCTAAGCGCGGCGAGTAACGCCGAGAGCCCGGCGAAGCGGGCTCTCCTCCGTTCACGGGCGCGTGAGGCGATCTACGCCTGTCGAACCTCGTGGACGGCCTCGTCGCAGCCGGGGCAGTACCACAGCACCACCCGCTTCCCGTTACCACCGACGAGCGCCCGGTCAAGCTCGACGAGCATCGGGCGGCCGCAGGTGCAGACCTTCGGGCCAGTCACGCCTTCGCCCGCTTGCGCCTGCTGTTGAGCTTGAACGTCCCGCGCGCGGTCTGGACGACGAGGCCGTCCGGCTTCTTCGCCTCGGCGTACAGGATCGAATAGACGGTCTGCCCCGGCGTCTTCCCCTTGAGCGAGGTCGCCAGCGGCACCGCCACCTCGATGATCGCCGGGACGCGCATCCCGTTCCGCTTGCCCTTCAACACCTGCTCGATCGCCTGCTTGGTGGTCATCGCTACTCCTTCGGTTGGTGTGCATCGAGCATCACCAACGTCCATCGAGCAGGACAACAGCGCGGGGCGCTGTCGGGTCGTGCTGCTTGAGTGGCCGCATGCATGACACCGTCGCGACCGTCCCAACGATGTTCGACGGCTTCGATGCCGCCCTCGCCCGGTGGCGGTCAGTGGAGCAGGCGCCCGGTGAACCGACGGAGACGTTCGCCCCGCTCATGGAGGTTCTCGAATGGGCGGCCTCCATTCACGAGCGTCTTGAGTACATCGACTGGTCCCCCGATCTCCGGGGCCTTCGCTGGGCGCGGCATCGGTGCCGCCACGACTGGGCGAATGTGCTCGAGGTTCGTGGTCGCGACGAGCTCCGCCTACACCCGAACGTCGACCGGGAATCGGTCCCGGCCTTCGAGTGGGCCTGGCGCTTGACGCTGCCCGAGGCGCAGCGCGTTCGGGAGCACCGCCGCGCCGACGAGGTCTACTACTACAGCCACCTCGCGGGCAAGCCGGCGCGCGTCACGCTGAACTTGGTCCGGGCGTTCTTCGTCGAACTGCGTCCCCACTACACGTAACGCGGCCGCAGGAGACGCGGCCCGAGGAGCCACTAGCGCGGCGGGCGCGCCGTCCCTAGTGTCGATGCGGGCCGGGAGCTCAACTGCGCGGGTGCCGACCGTGCGGGGCGTGACCATCGCTCCCGGCCCGTACGTCGGGCTCCGCGTCGGCCTCGGCGTCGGGGGTGGGCGTCAAACTTCGGGCCCGATGCCCGAGGCCCCCACTGACGTCTGGATCGCCCCGTACCTCCGACTCAGGGAGCGGGTCCGCGTTGCGCGCTGGGAGGTCATTCCCGCGGATGAGCTCGAGCTCGCCGACTGCGTCAGCCAGCACGCGCTAGATCAGGTAAACGGGCTGCTCAAGCTCTACCGCCGCCCGCGCCGCGTGCGGGGAGAAGGCCTCGGGAGCTTGTTCCGACATGGTCGAGAGCGCGTCGGTGAGAGCTACCAACGAAGGGACATCGGGACGCTGCACCGGGCCCTCCTCGTGGGCCTGCTCGACTCGAATCAGACGCCGTGGCGCGGTCCACTGAACGACCCGAACTGGGGTTGGGGAACCTCGACTTCGGATTCCGTCTTCCTCGTCGGGCACCGCATCGACCCCGACGGCTACGTCAGCGCCCAGTACGGGTGGATGATCACGACGCTCGAAGCGGGCCTGACGATCAAGGACGACCCGGAACTTACTCACCTGCCGAGCGAGATCGCCCCGCCTGCTGAGCAGCCGTTTCCGATGAGGGCCGCCGCGCCGGATCAGGAGTACGTGAACGAGCTGTTCAAGCTCCTCGCCGCTGGCGACGAGCGAGCGGCGCGGCTCGCAGGCGCGATCGACTGGCTCGACCTGGCCTGGCGCAACACGACCAGCGTGAACGAGGGCACCCGCATCCTGATGCTCAAGGCCGGGTTCGAGGCGCTGCTAGGCGCCAGCTATACGCTGCCGCAACAGCGAAGTGCCCTCGCCACCCTCCTCGGGGCCGAAGCCGGTCGGAGGCGATGGCAAACGCCGCTGGATCAGTTCGGCAGGCCGAAGCCGCGGAAGCAGATGACCGACGTCGAGTGGTGGTTCACGCGCTTCACCTGGCTCCGGAACGCGATCGCACACGGACGGGCCTCGGGCCGGGACTGGGTGCATGGACACGTCAGGCACTACTGGCTGGCCGATCACTGGCTCCGCGCGGCGATCCGGGCCGAGGTGGCGGCAGTCACCGGGCTCGCCTACCTCCGTGAGCTCGACCCGATGCAGCGGGCCATGTTGCGGTTCCTCCACGAGAACCCGGAGGCGTTTACTTAGAGCTCATCGCCAGCGCGCAGGTACAGGCGCCCGTCCGCCGAGAGCCGCGCGTGTGCATCGCCACCGTTGGCCTTCACCGACGCCGGGTCAAGCTGTCGCTGCGCGTCGAGCTCCTCGAATGCCTCCCAGTACCACCCGTCGGCGATGACGTCGGCGTGGTCAGACATGAGCTCCTTGAAGCTGTGAAGGTGACCGGGGCTGAGCGCGTCGGCGTCTCGCAGGCGCACTCGAAGCAGGTCGACCAGTTCATCGAAGCTCGGTAGCTCGGTCACAACGTCATGCTGCTCCACGGGCCGGACGAGCCGGGGGTACAAGGAGTTCGCACAACGTGGCGGACGGCGGCGCCTCAGATCTCGTCGAAGAAGTCCGCCCGGATCGTCACGTCCTCGATCTCGCGAACCGCCGTCTCGACGCCCAGCCCTTGTTCCTTCATGAGGTCACAGAGGCGCTCACCGTCGATCAGGTCGATCGGAGGCGCTCCATCCCGTGTCGCCTCGTTCCTCGCCTCGGCGGTGAAGCTGCCGGTGGTGATGAGGAGCCCCTTGTCGCCGCGGCCGGCCATCGCTCCCCTGAAGTCGCGAACGTCGGTCGGCCTGACGCTCCCACGGTGCCTCTTGCACTGGAAGAACACCTGGAAGCTCACCAGTGAGAGCCGGTAGACGCCGATCCCGTCGATGCCACCATCGCCGCTTCTCCCCGTCACAGTCGCGCTGATGAAGCCGGCCTCGCGGAGGAGGCGCGCCGCAAGACGCTCGAACTGATCGGGCTCTAGCTCTAGCAACCTCTCGATCAGCTCGTCCTTCCAGTTCCTCGAAACCTCGGGCTCGGCGTCTTCGTCTTCCTCGTCGGCGAGAAGTTCCTCCTCCTGTGGTCGACGGCGGATCTCCCAGTCCGCCCGAACTGCCGGTGGAACGCTCGCGACATCGGACGGGCTGAAATGACGACCCTGCTCAGTGAGGGACCAGACACCCCGCGCGCTGTTGTCGAGCAGTCCGGCGATCTTGAGGTGCGTCCGGGCCCACGCGAGCCGGTACTCGAGCTCCGTCCTCGCACCGCCGGTGCCGTGCGGAACCGCTTGCGTCTCCTCGTCGTAGCCCTCGTTTTCGATGACGCGCTCGACGATCTCCTGGATCGTGCCGGACCCACCGAGGTCGCCGAGTGCTCGTATCGTCGGCCAGTAGAGCTCTCGCACGGACGGCATCTTGGGAGGCACCGCTGCCATTCTTCGTCACCTCACGCCGGCCATGCAAGGTTCGACGGCGAGACGACCTCGACGGTGCGCCGCTAGAAGGCCGCGCCTCGGTCTGCTGCGCGCGAGCGCAAGATGCGAACGAGCGTCTCACCGTGGCTCTCAGGCGGGAGCGGCAGGGTGGTCCGGGCGCCTCCATCGAACCCGCCCCGTGCGGGGGCGGGCTCCTTCGGCTCGACCTCGGGCTGGGCTGCTTGTACGCGCTCGACGACGCGCGCGGCGACCGCGTCGATGAACTGGTTGACCACGACTTCGTCATCGGCGGGTTCGGGTTGTGGAGCGAAGATTCGGCCGAGGCGCTCCCGCCGCTCCTGCTTCGCGAGGCGGCCGTCCGCGACGACCCGGCGTGGATCGGAGAACGGCACGTACTCGGAGTCGCTCATACCGACGCGGGCTCCGGTTCGTCGGCGGTCACGCCCTCACGCGGCCTCAGCTCGTCGCGAAGGACCGGGGCGACCTCACCGCCGTCCGAGAGCAGCCGCTCGGCTGCGCCGACGGCCGCCTCGCTTCGCGAGATGGCGACGTCACCGAACTTCGACTGACCCCGGACGGCCGTGATCAGCGCGTCGAGGCGCCGTGAGGCCGCGTCGCGCTTGTGCGCCGCCTCGACGAGTGCCGTGGCAGCGTCGTTCACCTTCCGCGCCGCCTCGGCACCCTCCTGCTCGACCTCGGCGACGAGCTCGCGGAAGTTCTCGGCGACGAACGCCTGCACCCGCCCCTGGTGGCCGTCGAGCGCCCCGCGGAGCGCAGACCTCTTCTCAGCCCAGTTGGCCGCGTGGGCGACCTTCGCCTTCGTGAGCGCCTCCTCGGCCTTGCCGCGCTGCGCGGCGCTGACCTGCTCGCCCTCGAGCTCGCGCCTCTCAAGCGCCGTCAACTCGGCGCTCCGCTTCTCCAACATCGCGGCGGCGTCGCGCTGCTGCCGGTCGAGGGTGTTGAGCCGCTGCTCGAGCTCGGCCCGTGAGCCGACGAGCCGGGCGAGCTCGACCGCAGCGTCGCAGCGCGGCTCGTCGAAGGCGAGTTGCCCGATCGAGCTCACACGCCCAGGGTATCGCAGCGATGAGCGATCGTTGCCACGATCGACGACAGCGGTCATGGATCGTCTTGGCGAGGGTTGGGTGGCGGGCAAGAGCCTTATAGTCCCGTCGGTGCTGGCGGCGCTCGCGGTCGTCATCCCGCTCGGCCTGGGCGGAGCGGTTAGCCCCGTCGATGTTGACGGAGCAAACCGTGCTCCTCGCCGGTCCCGACGGTGGTAGGGCAGGCGCACGCTACGCCGCCGGGGTGGTCCTTACCACGTTCGTGATCGTCGTCGGCATCGTGCTGTTCGGACGCGCGATCTCGCTCCCGACCAAGCCGCACTTCGACGCGACGCTCGACCTCGTTCTCGGCCTGGTCTTGGTCACCGTGGCTGTTGTCGTTTTCGTCTTGGGACGGCGCCGTGGCGGGTCGCCGAGTCGCGAGGGCGGCGACGACCGCCGGCCTGCGAGTGGTTCGCGCCGGGCTCGGGCGGCGTTTCCCTTCGGCGTGTTCTCGATGGCGACGAACGTCACGACGCTGGCCCTGCTCGCAGCGGCCGCCAGAGAAATCTCGAGGGCTCGACGCTGAGATCGCATCTGTCGCGGTGCTCGTCCTCTTGCTCGTCGGCCTGGTTACAACGACGGTGTGGGTGCCCCTCGCCCTGACCAGGGCTGCCCCAGGTTCCAGCCAGCGCGCGTTCGCTGCTCTGCGCGAGCAGATCGCTCGCCGCGGTCGCGTGGTCACTGTCGGACTGCTCGGCGCCGCTGGGCTGTTCTTCATCGGACGCGGGCTCATTCGGCTGCTCGGCTGATGGATGGGCGCCCCAGGGCGGCCCGTGGAGCCGGCCGGGCAGGGGCAGTGACCCCTCTCGCGCGATCAGCGCGACGGCGTTCCGGGTCGCCGCGAAAAAAACTCGCGAAAACGATCAGCGTCATCAGCGGCGGACGATGAAAACTTCCTCAGTTCACCCGTCGTCGTCTTGAGGCTCGAAGGCCGCCGCCATCGCTGCCGACGCCCCGACGGCGTCCGCCACGGCCTCGACAGGCAGACGGATCGTGACCTCACGCCCGAGCGGATCAACCGCCGAGAGGTACAGCTCGTCGGAATACACGAGCTCCTCAAGTCGGCTCAGTGAGAAGCGGAATGTGCGGGCCTCGCCCGGCCGCAGCATCACTCGTTCAGGCTCGCCGTCGGCGAGCACCGCTGAGCCGCCGGGCGGCTCTGTGCTGGGCGCTCTGATCAGACGGCGGAGCGTTCTGATCGGGCGGCGGAGCAGGCCCGGGTAGTTCCTGGGAGGGCGCGGCCACCGGAGAGGGGAATCTTGGATCGCGACCTCCTCGACAACGAGCGGCTGGCGACCGTCATTCACGGCGGTAACCTCGAGTTGCTGCTCATGCCGCGAGAAGCGGACGCTCCACCTGAGCGCGAGCCGTGCCCGGTCCCGGCGGTAGGTCATGACCGCAACGACCGCGCCGAAGGCGACGATGCTGAGGCTCAAGATGCTGAGAACTCGCGCGAGAGTGTCTGCGACGACCACGTCGCCGCGGACCCTACGGCAGTCAGATGTGCGGCTCAGGTCGCGCTGGATGCGGAAGGGGTCCGCGCAGCCGAGGCCGACGCGCCGATCGACTCTCTGTGCCGCCCGCTCGACGGCCATCGCTGAGGGGGCCTCCGACGCGGCCGCTACGGTACGAGGTGCGATCGGAGCTTGAGCACTCCGGGGGCCGGGACATCCCGGCCCCTCGCATGTCCGTCCGACGCGATCTCTAGGGTCGGCGCCCTAGTGCTCAAGCTCGACGCGACCCCTTCGATCTGATGAAGGCCTCGGGGTGCGATGCCATCGGTGTCGCGGAAGCGGAGGAGCTCGCCGACGCCGACGTCGTCGTGGTCTTGGACGTGCTCGCCGATCTGCGGAGTCGCGTCGTCGACGATCCGCAACTCGCCCACTTCCATCAGCATGCCGTGAGCAGCGCCGCGGCGGACAAGGACTCCCTCCTCAGGCTCTCGTCCGAGCTCTCCGTCCTGTTCGCGTGGTTCCTCCAACGCTGGCTCAAGGTGGCGAGCGTCGATGACGAGGAGAGGCCGCGCGTCGAACAGATGTGGGAGCAGATCAAGCGGCGCGGTGCGGGCGTGCTGTGGGAGCGCGACCCGGTCCTGATCCGGGACACGATCAAGGTCGTCCGCTCGCACCCGAGGTTCGACGGGCTCGTGCCGATCCCGAAGCAGGTGCTCCGCCAGGGTCCGAATCGCGTCGTCGTCACACCACGCGGCACGACCCGCGAAGCGGGCAGTCGCCGCAGCCGTACCCGCGCTCGCGCGAGCGCGGGCCGCGACGGCCCGTCATCCGACGACGACGCCGACGCTGACCCCGTAGGCCGCGCGACGCGCGGCCGTCGCGGCGTGGTCCCGTGGAGGGCCCGGCCGTGAATCGCGGCTCGATCCCCGACCGCTTCGGGCCCGACTACCGGGCGGCCGTCTTCGCGGTGAGGCCGCGCAGCACACCGGGGGTCGTGCTCGCGTGGGTCCTGCTTGACGAGGTCTTCCGCACGAGGTCGACGACCGTCGTGCTCGGTCAGCGCCTCCTCCGCGACCTGACGCACCTGCACGGCCGCTCGCTTGACCGCGGCCGCGACTGGCTCGTCGAGCACGAGCTTCTGATCGTCAACTCCGTCGTGCGAGGGCAGTCCGGGCGCACCGAGTGGACGTTGCGAATGCCCGCGCGGGCGCGGTCATTCCCGGGCTCGATGAATGACCGCACGAATGACCGCACGAATGACCGCGTCGGCGCGGACACGGTTCCGGGTCCGCTTCCTTCGCTCGCTTCGCTCGCTCCGCGCGCGCACGGGCGCGCGGGCGCGCGCGAGGCGGCGCCGGCGCAGACGAACGAGCGACCGAACATCAAGAACCCGAACCCGAAGGAGCGAGGGTCGTGACCGACTGACATCTGGACCGAGGTCAGGGCGCGCGCCGTCGCCCTATTCCGCGACGTGCCGCACGACGAGACGGAGCAGGTGGTGCGCGAGGTCTTCAAACGCTCGCCGCGGCTGGTCGTCGACGCGGTCGAACACGTCGGCGAGCGGGTTCAGCGAGGGAAGGTCCACAACGGCTGGGCCGTGTTGCTCGTGCATCTGCGCCGCGCCGAGAGCTCGACCGAGCTCGTGGTCACCGACGAGAGCGAGCGCGCGCGTCGGATCGCGCAGGCCGAGGAGTGGGTGCGGAACGCCGGGCTCCTGTTCGTGAGCGAGGCGGAGGTTGAGGACGAGCTGTTCGGCGAGCGAGGCAGGCTCCGCACCTGGGCCGACGACGTCGTCCGCGAGCGCCTCCTCACGCTCTGGCGCGAACAACGGCCAACTGGCGAGCAGATCGAGCGCGAGGAGCTCGGGCGAGCTGAGAACTACCGGCGCCGCATGCGAAGGACCAGTCCTTGAGCGCGTTCTCAGAAGCGAGGACGGCCAGTTCGCCCTCGTCGCGAGTTCCTTCCCGCCCAGGACGCTCGCGGCCTTACCCGCGTCCTCAGGGCCGTAGGTCGCCGTTCGGGCCCGCGCCGGCGAGCGCGCGTGGCGAGGTCGCCGCGTGAGCGAGCCCCTGCTCACCGCGCGCGAGCTCGGCGAGCGGATCGGGTTGAAGCCCGACACCGTGCTCGACAAGTGGGAGCGGGGCGAGCTTCCGGGCTACAAGTTCGGCCTGTCGCCGAACGCTCCCGTCCGCTTCGACCTCGACGAGGTCCTCGCCTCTGGACGTAAGGGCCGGGCGCGGGAGGAGGGTTACCAGCGCTCCCGACCGCGGACCCGGCCCGTAGAGGATTCTTCCTCGTACCAGCGCTCTACGAACGAGGAGGAAATCTGAAATGCCAAGACTTCAACGCGGCGAAGTGTTCAAGCGCAAGGGTCGCGGTCACGCCTACCGCTACTTCGAAAACGGCCGCCGCCGCACTGTCGGCGGCTTCAAGACCAGGGGCGAAGCGATCAGTGCGCTCGAGCGGGCCCTAGACGTCGCCCGAACGGGCGTCGTCGCCCGGCCCGACATGACCCTCGCCGAGCTGGTCGAGGAGTACGTCGAGCAGCACGTCGCCGAGGAGAACACGCTCGCGACCCTCGGCTACGCGCTCGAAGCATTCGACCAAGACGTTCGGCGATGTGCGCCTCGACCGCCTCCGGGTGAACGAGCTCCGCGCGTGGCGCAAGCGCCTGCCGGGGAGCACGGCGTACCCGGCGACGAAGGCGCTGCGGCAGGTGCTCGCCTACGCCGTCGACTGCGGCTACGTGCCCGAGAACGTCGCGAAGAAGGTCCCGAACCCGGAGCCGAAGCGACCCGAGGTGCAGAGCTTCGACGACTGGGCCGGACTCGAGGCCGTGGCGGCCGAGCTCGGCTCGCCGCTCCCGATCATCGTCGCGGGCACGGGCCTCCGACCGGAGGAGTGGATCGCGCTTGAGCGCGGCGACATCGACCGGGCGAACGGCGTCTTCCACCTGCGGCGTGTCTACATCGACGGCCGCGTGAAGGCGGTCGGGAAGACCGCGGGCTCGATCCCGCGGCTCGTCCCGCTCCGTCAGCACGTGCTCGACGCTCTCGACGAGCTACCTGCGCGGATCGACACACGGCTCGTCTTCCCGGGCGCGCGTGGCGGTCACCTGAACCTGCACGACTGGCGCCGCGACGAGTGGCATCCGGCCGTGCGGGCCGCCGGGCTCGCACTCTGCCGCTGCGGTGAGCTCAGCGGTGCACACCCTCGCGCCGGGTGTCGCCGCTTCGAGCGGGCGAAGGGCTCGCCGACGCCCTACGCGATGCGCCACACCTTCGCCGCCTTCGCGATCGCTGCGGGCATCCCGACGTTCGAGCTCAGCCGCCTCATGGGGACGTCGCTACAGCAGATCGAGAAGACCTACGGCCACCTTCTGCCCGACGCGATGGAGCGCGGACGGGCCGCCTTCGAGGCCTTCGACGAGCGCCCGTTGAAGGAGCATGTCGCTGATCAGTAGGGGTACGCGAGCGCCGCTCGAAAACGCGGCGTACGGGCGCGTAATGGGCGCGCTACGCGCGGCGGGAACGTCGGCCAGTTCATCAAAAAGCCCCGCGTTAGCGGGGCTTCTTCGCATCGGGGCGCCGAGATTTGAACTCGGGACCTCTAGTCCCCCAGACTAGCGCGCTAACCAGGCTGCGCCACGCCCCGTCCACGCTGACTGTACCGGAGCAGTTGGCCGGCGGCCCGGCTCAGGTTCCGAGCCGTTTGTAGAGCCGGTCGATCAGCTCGGGCATCGCTTCGAGCTTGCGGGTGATCACGCGCAGGCGGTACTCGCGGAAGTGCTCCGGCTCCACGCCGAGGGCCTTCGCGAGTTGGCCGACGACCTTGTCCGAAGGCACCGGCCTGTTCCCGTGGACGAGGTGATTCAGATATCCGGCGGAGAGCTTCGTCTTGTCGGCCAACGAACGGTAGGTGACGCCCGTCTCCCCCATGAGGCGCTCGATCGTCGGTCCGAACGGCTCCTCGCTGAACTTCCTGCGCCTTCGCGGCATCAGACGATGCTTCCCAGCTCGTCGAGCGGCACGCGCCGCTCCTCCCCGCTTTCGCGCTCGCGCACGTCGGCCGCGCCGTCCTCGAGGGTCTTCTTGCCAACCGTCACACGCAACGGGATGCCGATCAGGTCGGCGTCGGCGAACTTTTCGCCGGCTCGGGAGTCGCGGTCGTCGAGCAGGACGTCGGCGCCGGCAGCCTCGAGCGCCTGAGCCGCCTGCTCCGCCTGCTCCTCGACGCCGGGCAGAGCAACCACGTGTACATCGTACGGGGCGATCGACCTTGGCCACGAAATCCCCTGCTCGTCGTGGTGCTGCTCCACTACTGCAGCCATCACACGGCCTGGGCCGATCCCGTAGCTGCCCATGATCAAGGGGCGCTCGGTCCCGTCCTCGTCGAGGAACCGGGCTTCGAGAGGCGCGGAGAAGCGCGTTTCCAGCTTGAAGATGTGCCCGACTTCGATCGCCACCTGTAGACGTAGATGCCCGCCGCAGCGAGGACATGCGTCTCCGGCCCGAACTTCTCGCAAATCGGCGAAGCGGGCCTCGAAGTCGCGTCCGGCCTGGACGCCTCGGAGGTGCCAGTCGTCGCGGTTGGCACCGACGACGTACTGTCCTTCCCGGAGCGCCTCGTCTGCGAGAACTGCGACCGGCGCGCCGACCGGCCCGATCGAGCCGCCGTCGGCGCCGAAGGCCTCACGGATCTCCTCCGGGTGAGCAGGCCTGAAGTCGCGGCCGAGCGCCGCGAGGAGCTTCATGTCGTTGAGCCGGTCGTCGCCGCGGACGAGGGCGAGCAGCAGGCCCTCGTCGGTCACGACCGGCATTGCCTTCGCGGTCGCGCGCTCGTCGACGCCCAGGAACTCCGAGACCTCCTGGATCGTGCGCTGGCCCGGTGTCTCGACCTCCTCCGGCGCGCCGAGCTCGTCAGGAAACTCCGGAGCCGAGGGAATCCCCCCGGCGATCTCGAGATCGGCCGCGTAGTCCCCGTTCTCGCAGATCACGAGCGTGTTCTCGCCTGCGCCGGACGGCGCGAGGAAATCCTGGCTCCCGCTGCCGCCCATGATCCCGGACTCGGCTGCGACCTCGAGGGCCTCGAGGCCACAGCGCTCGAACATGCGCTTGTAGGCCTCCGAGTGCTTGCGGAAGCTCTCGTCCAGTCCGGCCTCGTCGCGGTCGAACGAGTAGGCGTCCTTCATGATGAACTCGCGGACTCGGAGCAGCCCTCCCCGGGGCCGCGGCTCGTCGCGCTCCTTGACCGCGAAGTGGTAGAGGATCTGGGGCAACTGCCGGTAGCTGTGCAGCTCGCGCGCGTGGAAGGTGACGGTCTCCTCGTGCGTCAGCGGCAGGACGTAGTCGCGCCCGGCGCGGTCCTTGAGCCTGAAGACCTCCGGGATGGAGATGCGCCCCGAGGCCTCCCAGAGCTCGGCGGGCGTCAGCACCGGCATCAGCATCTCCTGGCCGCCGATCGCGTTCATCTCCTCGCGGATGATCTGGACGACCTTCCGGTGCACGCGCCAGCCGAGCGGCAGGTAGGTCCAGACCCCGGCGCTGACCTGGCGGATGAAGCCTCCGCGGACGAGCAGCTTGTGGCTCGCCGCCTCGGCGTCCGCAGGATCCTCGCGCAGGGTCGGCAGGAAGAGCTTCGAAGCTCTGGCGATCATCGTTGCCCGGGCAGGCTACTCCAGCGGGATCATGCTCGCCTCTGCCATGGCCAAGGCGGCGGGCTTCGCCATCTTGAGGCGCTTGGGGCGGTGCATGCCGTCGGCGATCCACTTGTCGATCTCGTGGAAGAGCTCGTCGACCAGGATGTCCGAGGAGACCTTCTTCAGCACGCGGCCGTGGGCGTAGACGAATCCGACGTCGCGGCCGCCGGCGATTCCGAAGTCGGCGTCCCCCGCCTCACCCGGGCCGTTGACAGCGCAGCCGAGCACCGCGACCTCGAAGTGCTGCGGGTACGCGTGAAGCCGCTCCTCGACGACCTCCGCGAGTGTCTGCACGCCGACGTTGTCGCGGCCGCAGGACGGACAGGCGATCATGACCGGCCCCCGCTCGCGGAGACCGAGCGCCTTGAGGATCTCGTAGGCGGCCTTGACCTCCTCGACCGGGTCGGCCGTCAGCGAGACCCGGACCGTGTCGCCGATCCCGTCCACGAGCAGGGCACCCATGCCGACGGCGCTCTTGATCGAGCCCGAGTAGGGAGTTCCCGCCTCGGTCACGCCGAGATGCAGCGGATACGGCACCTTCGAGGCCAGCAGCCGGTAGGCCCGGATCATCGTCGGCACGTGGCTCGACTTGACGGAGATCTTGAACTCGTAGAAGCCGAGGCTCTCGAGCAGGCGGACCTCCTCGAGAGCGGCCTCGACGAGCGCCTCCGCCTGGTCCTGCTGGGCGAGCTCGGCCAGGTGCTTCGGCAGCGAGCCCGAGTTCGCGCCGATGCGCATCGGGATCCCGGCCGCCTTGGCCGCGCGGACGACCTCCGCGACCTTGTCGGGGCCGCCGATGTTGCCCGGGTTGATCCGGACGGCGGCGACGCCGGCCTCGATCGCTCGCAGGGCGAGGCTGGCGTTGAAGTGGATGTCGGCGATCACCGGGATGGGCGAGAGCCGGACGATCCTCGGCAGCGCGTCGGCGTCCTCGCTCTTCGGCACGGCAACGCGCACGACCTCGCAGCCTGCAGAGGCCAGAGAGGCGATCTGCGCCGTCGTCGCCTCGACGTCGTGCGTTTTGGTGAGCGTCATCGACTGGACGACGACCGGCGCGCCGCCGCCGATCTCGACGTTGCCTACGGTGATGTGACGCTGACTTGCCATCGCGCTCGATTGTAGAAGTTCGCGCTTCAGCGACAGGCTATTGGCACCGATTCACCCGCCGCGGATGTTCCCGATGTCCCTCGGCGTCGCTTGCGATGCCGAGTGAGAGCGCCTACGGGCTTTGCCCGCGGACGCGTCTTCTCGCACCTCGATGGCACCGATTCACCCGCCGCGGATGTTCCCGATGTCCCTCGGCGTCGCTTGCGATGCCGAGTGAGAGCGCCTGCGGGCTTTGCCCGCGGACGCGTCTTGCGCACCTCGATGGCACCGGTTCATCCGCCGCTGATGTTCCCGATGTCCCTCGGCGTCGCTTGCGATGCCGAGTGAGAGCGCCTGCGGGCTTTGCCCGCGGACGCGTCTTGCGCACCTCGATGGCACCGGTTCAGCCGCCGCGGATGTTCCCGATGTCATTGGACAGCCCGACGAAGAACAGCAACAGCACCAGGGCGATCCCGACCGCCGACACCCGTTCGTAGACCACCCGGCCTACCGCCCGGCCGCGGAGGCCCTCGATGATCGAGAACGCCATGTGGCCGCCGTCGAGGGGGAGCAGGGGCAACAGGTTCAGGAGCGCGAGCGAGAGGCTGATCAGCGCAAGCACCTGGAGGTACTCGCGGTAGCCCACCTGCACCGCCTTGCTCGACTGACGCACGATCCCCACGGGTGTGGACACTTCCTTCCGCCCCGAGCCGGTCACGACATGCGTCAGCCACGAGCCCATCGCCTTGGTCACGAGCCACGTGTCCTGGCCCGCAAGGCCAACCGCGTGGATGGGGCCGTAGCGCTTGTACTTCACCGCCGACGGATGGAATCCGACCGTGTACACGCCTTCGGTCTTCTGCGGTCGCGCAGGTCGGAGCTCCACGTACTTCCCGTCGCGCACGACGGAGATCACGATCGGCTGTCCGTTGCTCCGGTGGATCGCATTCCGGACGTCCTTGAAGTCGTACGTGGGAACGCGGTTGATGCCCACGATGACGTCACCTGCCGCTAGGCCCTGCGGCCGCCGCCGGGGAGCCCGGGATGACGTCGCCAACCCGCCGTGACGCGTCGGAGGGGATGCCGATGACGTAGACCGACGCCAGCAGCGCGATCGCGAAGAGCAGGTTGGCGCCGGGCCCGGCCGCGATCACCACGAGCCGCTTCCAGGTCCGTTGTCGCCAGTAGGCGTCCGAGCCGAGCGCGTCGGCGAGCTCGTTGAGCCCACGGTCGGCCGCGCGGCGGGCGTTCGCCGACAGCGGCGCCTCTCGCATCGCGCGCTCGAGCTCGGGCAAGCCGTTCCGCGCGGCTGCGAAATCGCCCTGGTCGATGCTGCGCTTCACGCGCTCGACCTCCGGGAGCAGGCGCGGAGACTCGTAGAGGGCCGGCCCGAAATGCACGTCCAGGTCGGACGGCGCGGGCCGGTGCATGCCCGGGATCTTGACGTAGCCACCGAGCGGGATCGCGCCCAGCCCGTACTCGATGCCGTTGCGCGTCGTCTTCAGCACGGCCGGAGGGAACCCGATGTAGAAGCGCCGCGGCCGCATGCCGACCGCGCGTGCCGTGAAGAAGTGGCCTGCCTCGTGGATCAGGATCAGGAGCGCGAGACCGGCGATGGAGACGAACACGCTCATGCCCGGCATCCCAGCTTTGTGCCGGCTCGCCGGCGCTGGACGGACGGAGGGCTGGAGGGCTGAAACCGGACGCGTAGCGTGCTCATGCGACCGGGAGGCCTCTCTCGGCAAGTCGGCGGGCTTCCGCGTCCGCGTGCACCAACTCATCTAGGTGGCGCGCGGCGGCGCCGTCAATCCCGGCCAGCGCCTCCTCGACCGTGGCGGCGATGCCGAGGAACGGCAGGCGGCCGTCGAGGAACGCGGCTACGGCGACCTCGTTGGCGGCGTTGAAGGCGCACGGATATGTGCCGCCCTCCTCCCCGGCCCGGCGCGCCAGCGCCAGCAGCGGGAACGTCTCGAGGTCGGGCGGCTCGAACTCGAGCACGAGGCCGCTCGAAAAGTCGAGCGGGGCCACCGGGGTGGCCGAGCGGTCCGGATACGTGAGCGCGAACGAGATCGGGACGCGCATGTCCGGGTAGCCGAGATGCGCGAGCGAGGCTCCGTCGCGGAAGCGCACGAGCGCGTGGACCACCGAGGTCGGCTGGAGCACGACCTCGATCCGCTCGAACGGAAGGCCGAAGAGGAAGTGCGCCTCGAGTAGCTCGAGACCCTTGTTCGCGAGGGTCGCCGAGTCGACGGTGATCTTCGGCCCCATCTGCCAGGTCGGGTGCGCCAGCGCCTCATCGGGTGTCACGTCTTCGAGCTCGTCACGGCTACGGCCGCGGAAAGGCCCGCCCGATCCGGTCAGCACGAGCGAGTCCACCTGATCGGCGCTCTTGCCCTCGAGGCACTGGAAGGCGGCCGAGTGCTCGCTGTCCACGGGCAGGAGGAGCCCTCCGCCCTGCTCCTGGGCGGCGAGGGCGAGCTCCCCGGCAGCTACCAGGCTTTCCTTGTTGGCGAGCGCGAGAGTGACGCCGTGCTCGAGGGCCCAGAGCGTCGCCGGAAGCCCGGCGAACCCGACGACCGCGTTCAGGACGACATCGGGCTGGGCGCGATCGAGCAGCTCGGTCAGGTCGCCTCCGACCTGGGTCAACGGCGCAAGGCCGTCGACCGGCCGCGAGCCTGACGCCGCGGCCACGAGCTCGAGCTCGGGGTGGCTCTCGACGATCTCCACGGCCTGGCGGCCGATAGAGCCTGTGGCCCCGAGCAGGGCGATCCGTTTCATTCCGTCGAAGTGTACGGCCGCCTCCTGTCCTCGGATCGCCCTAGGTGAGAGCCAGAATCGTGTAGTAGGCGGCGACGGCGGCGAAGAGGAGCGAGTCGATCCGGTCGAGCACGCCTCCGTGCCCGCCGAGCAGCCGGCCGGTGTCCTTCACTTGAAGGTCGCGCTTGATCGCCGACTCGAAGAGATCTCCCAGCGGAGCGGCGACGGCGATCACGGCGCCGAGGACGAGCGAGCGCCAGACATCCAGGAAGTCGGAGCGGTAGAGCGCGAAAAACGGCACGAGAACCGCGATGACCGCGCCCGCGATCAGGCCCTCCCAGGTCTTCCCCGGCGAGATCGTGGGCGCGAGGCGGTGCCGCCCGACCAGAACGCCGGCGAAGTACGCGACCGTGTCCGATGCGAACACTGCGAGCAGCACCGTGAAGACCGCCAGCCGCCCGTCGTCCGTGGGCGAGATCGCGCGGAGCAGGATCACGTTCGCAAGACCGAGGCCGACCCACGCGGCTCCCAGGACCGTCGTGCCCACCGCGACCGTGATCGACTGCCGCGTGTGGGAGATGCCCTTGAGCACGAACGCAAGCGCAATGGTCGTGAGGAATCCCGCCGCCATCCAGTCCTGTCCGCCCAGCCAGGCGCCCAGCAGGGCGAGCACCGCCCCGGTGTAGCCCGCGAGGACGAGCGGGCGCAGCGGTCGCGCGATGAAGAAGAACTCGTGGAGTGCGAGCATCGCCGCCACGGCCGCAAGCGCGAACAACCACCAGTCTCCGAGCCAGACCAGGTAGAGAACGACCGGCAGCCCGACGACCGACACGAGGATGCGGGACCAGAAAGGGCTCATCTTCCGCCGAAGCGGCGGCGTCTGCGCGCGTAGGCGGCCAGTGCGTGCTCGAGCTCTCGCCGGCCGAAATCCGGCCAGAGCCGGTCGAGGAACACCAGCTCCGAGTAGGCGAGCTGCCAGAGCAGGAAGTTCGAGATCCGCAACTCGCCCGAGGTGCGGATGAGCAGGTCGGGATCGGGGAGCTCGGGCGCGTAGAGATTGGCGCGAAACACGTTCTCGTCGATCTCGCTCGGCTCGACACCTGCCTCGATCAGCCTTCGCGCCGCCTCGACGAGCTCCGCCCGGCCGCCGTAGTCGAACGCGATCCAGAGGTTGAGGCGTTCGTTCTGTGCGGTGTCCTCCTCCAGGCCGGCCATCTGCTCCTGCAGCTGCGCCGGTGCTCGGTCTCGCCTGCCGATGAAACGGGTGCGCACTCCCTGTCGAGCCAGGTCGGGGAGCTCGCGCTCGATCGTCTCGCCGAAGATGTCCATCAGCGAGTCGACCTCTCCGGGCGGGCGCGACCAGTTCTCGGTCGAGAAGGCATAGACGACGAGCGTCTCCACTCCCAGGTCGATCGCGGCCTCGACGGTTCGGCGCAGCGCCTTCGTCCCCGCGCGATGGCCGGCGGCCACCGGCAGGCCGCGGCGCCTGGCCCAGCGCCCGTTCCCGTCCATGATGATCGCGACGGCACGGGCGACTTCCGGGAGCTGTGGCTCCGGCGCGAGCTTCGCGCCGCGCAAGCTACGGATCCGGGTGAGCAGCTTCATGCCGAGACTCAAACTTCGAGGATCTCGGCCTCTTTCTTCTTCAGCAGCTCGTCGATCGTGTGCGTGTGCTCGTCGGTGAGCTTCTGGACGTGCTCCTCGGCGCGGTGCTCCTCGTCGCTTCCGACCTCGCCCTTGTCCACCAACTCCTTGAGGTGGTGCATGACGTCCCGGCGGACGTTGCGCACGGCGATCCGGCCGTCTTCCGCCATCTGCCGCACGATCTTGACGAGCTCCTTCCGCCGTTCCTCGGTGAGCTGCGGGAATCGGCAGCCGGATCAGCTTCCCGTCGTTCGCAGGGGTCAGGCCGAGGTCCGACTCCTGGATCGCGCGCTCGATCGCCGAGACCGAGTTCGGGTCGAACGGCTGGATGGTGAGGAGCCGCGGTTCGGGCGAATTGACGGTCGCGAGCTGCTTCAGGGGCGTCTTCTGGCCGTAGTAGTCGATCTGCACGCGATCGAGCAGCCCCGTCGAGGCACGGCCGGTCCGCAGGGTCGCGAACTCGGCCTGCGCAGCCTCGACGGACTTGTGCATCCGCCTGGCCGCGTCCTGAATCAGATCGTCGATCGCCATCTGGCCTCCTCGCTAGGTCGACACGATGGTTCCGACCCGCTCACCCTGGACGACTCTACGGATGTTCCCGTCCTCGAGGGCGAAGACGTAGATCGGCAGCTTGTTCTCCATGCAGAGCGAGAGGGCTGTCGTGTCCATCACGCGCAACCCGCGTTCGATGACCTCCAGGTGCGTCAACTCGGGCACGAGTTTCGCGTTCGGGTCGACTCGAGGGTCGCCGTCGAGCACGCCCGGGACCGCGTGCTTGGCCATCAGGATCGCCTCGGCGCCGATCTCGAGCGCGCGCAGCGCGGCTGCGGTGTCCGTGGTGAAGTACGGGTTGCCGGTGCCGGCCGCGAAGATGACGACGCGCTGCTTCTCGAGGTGCCGGATCGCCCGGCGCCGGATGTACGGCTCGGCCACCTCGGCTGCGGCCAGCGCCGAGAGGACGCGGGTGTGCGCGCCGCGGCGCTCGAGCGCGTCCTGGAGCGCGAGGGCGTTCAGCAGGGTTGCGAGCATGCCCGCGTAATCCGCGGTCGCGCGGTCCATCCCCTCTGCGGCACCCTCGATGCCCCGGTAGATGTTGCCCGCGCCGACCACGATCGCCAGCTCGACGCCCGTGCTGTGCACATCGACGATCTCGGCGGCGATCGCGGCGATCCGCTCCGGGTCGAGGCCGTACTGCCTCTCGCCCATCATCGCCTCGCCGGAGAGCTTGAGCAGCACCCGGTGGAAAGCCGGCGCTTCCGCTGGCCCCGTTTTGGCCGCGGGAACTGCCTCGGTCACTCGGCCAGCGCGAAGCGGACGAACTCGAGCACCTCGAGGCCCGCCTCCTCGAGGGCCTTGGCTGTCGTCAGCGAGGGGTCGTGGATCCACGCCTGCTCGCTGAGCACCGCCGTCGCCAGGAACTCCTTGCGCAGGCGCCCCTCGACGATCTTCGCGCGTACGTCCTCAGGCTTCGACTGGACGTCGGGCTGCTGTTCGTATATCTCCCGCTCGGAAGCGATCTCCTCCGCAGGGACCTCGTCGACGGTGCTGAAGCGCGGCGCGGCGAAGGAGATGTGCATCGCCAGCCGGCGCGCGGCTGCGGGATCGGTTCCGCGGGCTCGAAGGAGGACGCCGATCTTGTTCGCCGGCGGATGGACGTACTCGGCGAGGAGCTCGCCGTCGCCTGCCTCGAGCCGCGAGGCGCCCCGGACCTCGACGTTCTCTCCGAGCTTCGCGATCAGCTCCAGCCGCTGCTCCTCGAGACCGGCGACGGCCTCGGGGCCGTCCGCCTCTACCGTCTCGAGCACGGTCTCCGCAAAGCGCAGGAACTCCTCGTTCTTCGAGACGGGCTCGGTCTCGCAGCCGATCGCGACGAGCGCGCCGACGTTGCCGGAGACCGTCGCGAGAGCCTCGCCCTCGGTGGTCTCCCGGCCGGCCTTCTTCCCGGCCGCTGTCATCCCCTGCTCGCGGAGCAGCCGCTGCGCCGCCTCGACGTCTCCCCCGGTCTCCTCCAGGGCGCGCTTGGCGGCCATCATCCCCGCGCCGGTCAGGTCGCGGAGCTCCTTGACCAGGCTGGCCGAGATCTGAACCTGGCTCATTGCGCCTCCTGCGGTACCGCCTCGGGCTCCGGAGCGGCTTCTGCCTCGGCCTCGGGCTCCGGCGCAGGCTCCGCCTCGGCCTCCGGCGCGGGCTGTGCCTCGGTTTCGGTCTCGTCTGCTGACTCCGGAGCGGTTTCCTCGATCGGCACGAAGTCCTCGGGCGTCGCCTTGGCCTTGCCCGCCTCGATCCCGTCGGCCACGGCCCGGATGATCAGGCTGCAGGAGCGAATCGCGTCGTCGTTGCCCGGGATCACGAAGTCGGCCTCGTCCGGGTCGCAGTTGGTGTCCACGAGTGCGATCACCGGCAGCCCGAGGCGCTTCGCCTCGCGCACCGCCAGCTGCTCCTTGCGCAGGTCGACGATGAAGACGGAGTCGGGCTGCTTGCGCATGTCGGCGACGCCGCCGAGATTGGCCTCGAGCTTCTCGAGCTCGCCCTGCATGGCGATGCGCTCCTTGGGCGGCAGCAGCGCCAGCTGGCCTTCGTCTCGGAGGCGGCGCAGCTCGTGGAGGTGCTCGATGCGCTCGGCGATCGTTCGCCAGTTCGTGAGCAGGCCACCCAGCCAGCGGTGGTTCACGTACGGCATGCCGACTCGCTTGGCGTCCTCTTCGATGGCGTCCTGGGCCTGCTTCTTCGTGCCGACGAAGAGCACGGTGCCCCCGCGCTCGGCGAGGTTGCGCACGAAGGACTGCGCCTCTTCGAGGCTCTCCGCGGTCTTCTGGAGGTCGATGATGTAGATGCCGCCGCGCTCGCCGAAGATGAAGCGCTTCATCTTGGGGTTCCAGCGGCGGGTCTGGTGGCCGAAGTGGACTCCGGCCTCCAGGAGCTCTCGCATGCTGACGGGCAAGGTGTTCCTTTCTCTTGGTTTCGGGTGTCGTTCGCCGCCGGGGGCCGGGTGGAACCGGCGTTCAGAGCCCGCCGGCACCGCCACCCGCCCGTTCCGCCGGGTAGGGAGCAAAAGCCCGGGAATTGTAGCCACCTTGCGGCATCCGCGGGCCTGTCCATCATGCAGATGGTGAGAGGGTCTACATCGGCGTTGGAGGAGCTCGCCGCCAAGATCGAGGCTTCCGCCTGGGAGCTCGCCCTGGCGGCCGTGGAAGAGAGCCTCCTCGACGACCAGATTCCGTCGCTCCAGCGACTCGGCCGGCTCGGACAGCTGGGCGACATCCCGACGTTCATCGTCGAGCTGTCGCGGGAGCTCGTCGACCCTCAGCCCGACCGGCTGCGCCTCGGCAGCCCGCTGGCAGCGCAGGCCCGCGACCATGCGCGCCAGCGGGAGGCCTACGGTTTCGCGCCCCGCGAGATCGTGACCGAGTTCCTGATCCTGCGGCGCGTGCTCTGGCGGTTCGTCTCCGAGCGCGCAGCCGAGCTCGGCGCGGAGGAGGTTCTCACCTGCGAGCGGAGGTTGAACGACACGGTCGACCAGCTCGTCACCGAGTGCGTCGTGGCGTATTTCGACCGGGCCACCTCTGAACTGGCCCACCAGGCTCGGCACGACCAGCTGACCGGCCTCCTGCACCACCAGGCTTTCGTGAGCCAGCTGGAGCTGGAGCTCGAGCGAGCGGCCCGCTACCGCCACGGCCTCGCCCTCGTCTTCCTCGACCTCGACCGCTTCAAGGAGCTCAACGACACGTTCGGGCACCAGGCGGGCGACCGGGCGCTCCAGCGCTTCGCAGCGATCCTGCGCGAATCCCTCCGCGGCTCCGACCTCGCCGGCCGGATGGGCGGCGACGAGTTCACCGCCTACCTCGTCGAGGCAGACGAGGAGGCCGGCTCTCGCCTGATCGCGCGCCTGAGCGATCGTGTGGACGAGCTGAGCGCCGCCGGTGAGCTTCCGGCCGGCTACTCCTTCAGTGCCGGGCTGGCGACCTACCCGGACGAGGCTTCCGACGCGGACGCCCTCTTCCGGCTCGCCGACCGCCGCCTCTACGAGTCGAAGCGCGCCAAGGCGGCCTGAAGCTCCGGCGGCAGCGGCGACTCGACCTGGACCGCCTCTCCCGTGATCGGATGGGCGAACGCCAGGCGCCAGGCGTGAAGGAACTGGCGCTTCAGGCTCTCGTCCGGGACGCCGTACACCGGGTCACCGACGACCGGAAGGTCGATCGCAGCCAGGTGAACCCGGATCTGGTGCGTCCGACCGGTCTCCAGGCGGACATCCAGGAGAGCGTGCCGCTCGAGCAGGCGCTCGACCTCGAAATGCGTGACCGCGTCGCGCGGGGTGTCGGTGTCGAGCGAGCGGCGCGTGGGCTCGTGGCGGTCACGGCCGATCGGCGCCTCGATCCGGCCCTTCCAGGAGCGCGGCCGTCCGCGCACGAGCGCCTTGTACCGGCGCTCGAGCCCGCGGCTCCGCACCAGCTCACGCAGCCGCTCGTACGCCTCCTCCGTGCGCGCGACCACCAACAGGCCGGAAGTGTCCCGATCGAGGCGGTGCACGATTCCCGGCCGGTCCTCGTCGCCCCCGGCGGCTCGCCCGACGAGCCCGTGGACCAGCGTTCCGGACGCATGCCCCGGTGACGGGTGGACGACGATTCCGGCGGGCTTGTCCACCACGAGCACGTGTTCGTCCTCGTATGCGATGCGGAGCGGCACGTCCTCCGGCTCCAGGCCTGGCGCGGAGCTCTCGACGACCTCCAGCTCTACCTCTTCCCCACCCTCGAGGCGGTAGCTCTTCGACCGCTTGCTGCCGTCCACGAGGGCCGCGCCGTCGTCGAGGAGCCGCTCGGCCGCTCCGCGCGAGCCGACCTCCGGAAGCGAGGCGAGGAAGCGATCGAGCCGCTCGCCCGCAGCCTCGGCGGGGACGACGATTCGCAAGGGCATCGCCTGCGAGGCCGCCGGGTAGGCGCTCAGCGCTGCCGGGTCTCGCCCAGCAGGAGCACGACGAACAGGATCCCGACCCCGACGACGATGAAGCTGTCGGCCAGGTTGAACGCAGGCCAGTAGCGCAGGTCGAGGAAGTCGGTCACGTGGCCGAGCCGGATCCGGTCGATCAGGTTCGAGGTCGAGCCGCCGATCAGAAGCCCGAGCGCGACCGGCAGCACCGGATGGCGGGCGCCGGAGCGCGCGAAGAATACGAGCATCCAGCCGACCGCGATCGCCGTCAGCGCCGTCACCACCGGCGTCGCACTTGCGAACAGCCCGAAGGCGATCCCGGAGTTCTGGACGTGGTGGATCGAGAACGGGCCGAGGACGTGGAGCGCGTCGCCGAGGGTGAGCTGCGAGGAGACGATGAGCTTGGTCAGCTGATCGGCCGCGATCGCCGCGATCACCACCGCGCCGAGCCCCGCCCACTGGGATGCCTGCGCCGCGAGCGAGCGCTCCGCCACCGACACGGGCGTCAGGGCGTCCGTGCTCGAGCCGACGCGCACGTCGAGCGTTCGCGTGGCCGGCTCCGTCACCCGCGCTCCTCCTTGCGCTTGCAGTCGATGTCGCGGGTCGTCCACGGGAGCGCCTCGAGGCGCTCTTCCCCGATCGGCTGGCCGCACGTGACGCAGATGCCGTAGGTCCCGTGATCGATCCGCTCGAGCGCCGCGTCGATGGCCTCCAGCAGCCGGCCTTCGCTCTCCTCGAGCGTGTAGTCGAGCTCCCGGTCGAACGTGACGGTGGCCATGTCACCGGGGTGGTTGTCGGCGGTGCTGTCTTGCGTCTCGTCCTGGATCGCGCTGGGATTCTCCTCGTGGAGGTAGTCGATCGCCTCTTGCACGCGCTTGCGCTCGTCGAGCAGCCGCTTGCGGAACTGATCGGTGTCGATCGCGGTGCTCACGCGAGTGCTTCTTCCAGCCGGCGCTCGCTCTCGGACCGGTCGATCCCATCCATCTGGACGACCTTCTCCCGGGCCGCCAGGCCGGAGACGATCGTCAGGGATCGTCGCGGGAGGCCGAGGCTGCGGGCCAGCAGGTCGAGGACGGCCTCATTGGCGCGCCCGCCCTCCGGAGCCGCTGTCACGCGCACCTTCCAGCCGTCACCATGACGGCCGACGAGCTCGTTGCGGCGCGCGCCCGGCGCCACGCGCAGCCGCAGCCGCGTCGAAGCTTCTGTCATGACCCAAGTATTGCTCATGGCTGAGACCGGCTGAGGGCGCCTGAACCAAACCCGCACGGTTTCGGCAAAAGCTGAGCCCTTCGTATCAGGCGGGCTCAACGCTACTCAGGCGGGGGTGGGGTACCAATGGCTACCCGGCGAGCGCCTCCCCGATCGCGGCCGTCACCGTCTCCGACTCGATCTTGTGCACATAACCCTGGGTGGTGGCGAGGTCGGCGTGGCGGGCGAAGTCACGGACGTGTACGAGCGGGATCGCCGGGTGGTTGGCGCGAGCGCAACCGCGAGGTGATCAACCGGGCTCGACGAGAGGCTTACGGGGCGAAGCGTCCGCACCGGTACCCGGCGCAGCGAGCCTCCCCGCGAACCTAGCGGAGCGTCAAGGCGACGATACGACCTCCGCCCACGACGTTTGCGGCCCAGGCGACACGGCGTCCCTCGATCGAAAGACCGATCGGTACTATCCGGGCGCGCCAGAGAAGGGCCGGGCGGCCGGCGCGGAGGGTGTAGATCGCCCTGCCGACACGATAGACGACGCCGCCGGTCCCGATCGCGAGATCAGACGCTGACGACGCGGGTCCCGGCGAGTGCCAACGAGGGCGGTTGCAGGTCGATCCGGTAGCCGCCGGCGTCCCCGAGCACGGAGTCTTTCCCGGTGGGCAGGTCGCGGACGTGAACCCGGTATCGATCCAGCTGAGAGCTGATCCAGGCGACCTCGTTGCCGTCTTGGGCGAACGTCTGACTTCCCTCCGTGATCGCAAGCGTTCGTAGCTTCACCGGCTTTGTCCTTGCGGCCGCGGGTCCCGTTGCAGCGCTCGCCGATAGCGCGAGCAACAGCAACGGGCCCGCAAAGAAGAGGCCCCGCCTGGACACACGTCTCATCGCACCTGACCTCATGGGACAGTCACCGCGACGACGCGGCCGTGCCCCTTCACGTTGACCGCCCACGCGATCCGCTTGCCCTCGATCGAGAGGCCGATCGGGGTTCCGCTCGCTCGCCAGACGAGCTTTGGAGTTCCTCCGGCGAGTAGATGGATCTTGCTGCCGACGAGGTAGACGATGCCTGCCTTGCTCACGCTGAGCTTCGAGGCGGTCGTCCTTGGCACAGAGGTCGTGCCGATGAGCGTTCCCTGTTCTGGGTTGTATCGCTCGATCGCCTTTGTCCCGTCCGCTCGCTCGATCAGCACGGCAAGCTGGTGGAAGTCGAGCGCGATTGCTCTTACCGACCCGACCGGGGCGACACTGCTTGATCGGTGAGCGACGCCGTTGAAGAGCCCGCGGAAGACCTCGACCGGACCGTTTTGCCTGACCCTTGGGGCGCTTCCTAGATCGGTCGTGACCGGCGTCTCCGCCGGCGCAACCGCGATCAACCCCTGTGAGATCTGGACAGAGGACTGCGGGTCATGGGCCGAAAAGGCGACCATGACCGGAGGGGGAATCCCAGGGATCGTCGACGCCTCATACTGGCCAGTTACGACGACGACTCCGCCGACGGCATCGAGCCGGTGGCAGTTGTTGCCGCCCGGGTCGTCGCAGTTCTCATAGGTGGTCCCGTACACGAGCGTCGGGCCATCACCGGCGAGACCGCCGAGGAACGAGCCTCCATTGGGCGACTGGCTGTCGCTGAAGAGGTCGATTGCGGTTGCGTAGGGGTCCCACGGAGCGGCAGTCTCGAGTTGGCTCTCAAGGCTGTTGCCGCCGCGCGGGAAGGTGTTCCAGAGCGCGCTTGATCCGGCGAGGGCCAGCGACGGCGTCCATCGCGACCCGCTCACAGGTGTACCCGTGCGGCCGACAATTGCGCTCGCTCGGACGGTGAGGCTGCGCACGTGAACCTTGTAGCCGCGGTCGACCCAGGCGATCGTGCTCTCATCCTGCGCGAAGGCATGAATCAGCCCGTTCTCCACCACGAGCGTGTGCGGCTTCACCTGGTTCGCCTTGCCTGCAGCAGGCTTAGTTCCGGTGCTTGCCGATAGCGCGAGCAATAGCAACGGGGCTGCCAACAATGCGCCCCACCTGAAGAAACGTTTCATCGCTCTCACCTCACATGACCTTTCGAGACTGCCGCGAGCACGCGGGCCATCGGTACGAAGACGATGTGGCCGCGCGGTGTGCCGGGCCACTTGTTCACCACGTAGACGACACCCAGCCGGTCGATCTGCCCGTCGTCTCCCTGTGTGTACGGATACGGGCCTACGCCCCTTCCGAGGCTGACGTCCTTGCCTGTCTTCAGCTGCAGAGCGTGCAGCGAGCGAGGGCCGGCGTACTCCCCGTAGACCGAGTAGATCGCGATCCCGTCCTGCAGGTCGAGATGCGCTGCGCGCAGCGGCACCCGCCACGACCGGACAAACGCCCCGGTCTTCGCGTTGTAGAGCTCGATCCTGTTGGTGGTCGTCAAGACCGCGAGGCTGTTGCCGCTGAGGGCTGCCTCTTTCGCCGTGCCGCGGTTGCCCTCGAGCAGCAGCTTGCCGCTCGTCGAGTAGACGCCGACGCTGCCTACCCCGCCGCTCAACCGATAGTGGCTCGGCCAGAGCGCCATAGAGCGGACGACCGCAATGCGGCCAGCGTCGACCGACTCGGCGACGATTGCTCCCGGCCCGCTGACGATGGGCTTGAGTGCGCGCGTGCCGACCAGGCTCAGGCGCCCGTTCGACATGCTGTCGGCTGAGCCGGTCGTCCAGCTGCTGACTGCGATCACGTTGCCCGAGCCGGCCAATCCGCTCAGCCAGTCGCCCCTCTCCATCCGGGCCTCATAGTCGTCGCCGCGGATCGCGGCAGCGACCTGCCGCAGGTGCAGGCGCGGAAGCGGGGTCGTGAGGAGATACTCGTCGGTCTCACTCGGGCTGCCACCCCGGGCGATCCAGGCGATGCGGTTGGTTGCGGCGGCGAATGCCGCTCCGCCTCCGCGACCGTGGACGATCGAGCCGTGGCCGGTCAGGACGTTCCAGACGTGGACACTCTGCGACGTCACTCCGTAGGGCCTGACGCCGTACACGACGCGCGCCCCGTCGAATGCGAGCCCCGTAACTTCACCACTCGTCGGCACGGAACGTGTCGGCGGCGCCTTCCCTGCTGCTGCCGGCACGACGAGGACGAGCAGCAACGGGAGCAGGGCTACCAGTAACCATTTCGAGAGCTGTCTCATCGCTCTCACCTCCGCCCTGAATGCTCGCTCCCGCGCCGCTCAGCGACATCGGGGCCGCTGCTGATCGAGAGACCGCCGAAAATACGGAGACGGAAGTCCTTACATTTGCAGGAACTTCCTTTCGCGGGTCGTCTCGATCTAGACTCGCTGGGCTGTCCGGCCCCGGAGAGGAGCAGAGTCGACCTCGCAGGGCCGTCCGCACGCGATTTTCCGCCACGCACTCGAGCGCGGGACCTGACCGTTGCCGAAGCGGTCTCGAAGGAACTGCCTCCCTCCGCTCGACCTGACCGACTACTGGTTCCTCGGAACGGCCGTCGTCCTCGCCGGGAGCGCCCCGACGGCATGCAGCTTCGATAGAACCTACGCCAAGCGCATCGCGCACAAGGCGCTGCGGTTGACGATCATCATCGACTTCCTGGTGAACCTCTACGTGATGCCGCTGCGAGTGGGTGCGACGGATCGTCGACGAGCAGTAGGGGTACCAGCGCGGGTACCAACCCCACGGGCCGGCGACGCTCTACGACGCCATTGGCAGAGATTTTCCGCGTGGACGACGGATGTCTCCCTCACCCAAGTGTAGGTTCGCACCCCGTCAGGCGGCCTCTGCTTCCGTCGTCGTCCCCGGCTCGTCGCTTGGCCCGTCGTCACGCAGGCCGTCGTCGACCGCGTCGAGAGCTGCCTCGAGCAGCGCCCGGACCTTGCGCGACTCGCCGAGCAAGCGCTCGCGCTCGGCTGCGGCTGCGCGGGTGACGGCTCGCGCCTCGGTATGGGCCTCTTCCACGATCAGGCCGGCCTCCCGCCGCGCCTGGTCCTTCAGCTCATGGGCGGATCGCTCGGCCGAGACAAGTGTGTTCCGCAGGAGCGTCTCGGCGTCACGGTGACGTTCGACTTCCGACTCCAGCTGCTCGATCCGGTCGGCGAAATCGGCGCGCTGGCGCCAGACCTCTTCGAACGACTCTGCGATCTCTTCGATCAGGCGATCAACGGGCTGGCGGCGGTAGCCGAGCAGGCCCCGCCTCAGGCCCAGGTGGTGGAGCTCGACTGGCGAGATGGTCATGGCTGTCTCCTTCTCAGTTGAAGCGGTTGAAGAGCTCGTCGACGACCCGCATGAGCACGAAGAGCGAGAAGATGGCCACGACGGGCGAGAGATCGAGCGGCCCGAGAGGCGGCAAGACGCGCCGGAAGAGGCGCAGGTAGGGCTCGCACACGTCGCGCAGGAAGTCTGCGACTCGGCGAACCCAGACGGAGTAGGGCAGGCGTACCCACGACGTCAGGACGTACGCAAAGATCAGCAGGATGTAGACGTAGATGAAGACGTCGATGAAGTGGTTGATCGACGTCGCGGTGTCTACGAGCAGCGCAAGCGTGGCCATCAGGCGTGAGTTCGGCTCAACAGTGCCGATTCCTCGGAGCTACGCCTGGTTGAAGAAGCCGCGCTCGATCAGCCGAGCCCGCTCCTCCGCCGAGACCTCGACGTTTCTCGGCGTGAGCAGGAACACCTTGTCGGCGACGCGCTGCATGCCGCCGTCGAGGGCATAGGTGAGACCGCTGGTGAAGTCGATCAGGCGCTTCGAGAGCTCTTGGTCCGCGCCCTGCAGGTTGAGGATCACCGGGATCGCGTCCTTGAACTTGTCGGCGATCTGCTGCGCGTCGTTGAAGCTGCGCGGCACGACCAGGTGCACCTGGACGGACGGGACCGCGCGGATCGGCGCCGCGTCGGGCTGCCGGCGCTGGCTCCGAGGCCGCGCTGCCGTGCGCTGCGGAGCTGCCTCTTCGGGGTCCGGGTCGGTCCAGTCGTCGAAATCCTGCTGGCGCCCACGAGGGGTCAGGCGGCGGACGTTCGGGCGCTCGCTGTAGGTGCGCTCGAGGTCCTCCTCGGTGAGGTAGCCGTCCTCGTCCCAGTCGTCCTCCTCCTCGGCGATCCCGAAGTAGACCAGCGTGCGGTTCCAGGCGTCTCCAAATCCCATGGTTCGGGAATGTTAACCCCGGTAGAGCACGGACCCCAGCCGCACCATCGTCGCGCCTTCGTCGGCGGCGATGCGGTAGTCCTGGCTCGTCCCCATCGACAGCTCGCCGAGGCCGTGGCGCTCGGCCAGCTCCCGAAGGCGGCGGAAGTACGGCCGGGACGTTTCGGGGTCGCCGGTCTCGGGTGGCATCGTCATCAGGCCCTTGGTGTTCTCGTAGAGGGCGAGAAACTCCTCCAACCCGCGCTCGGGGATGCCCGATTTCGACTCCTCGCCGGAGAGGTTGACCTCGATCAGGGCCGGAATCTCGAGCCGTCTCGCCGCCGATTCGCTCGAGAGCGAGTGGCAGAGCTCGCAGAGCTCGTTCACCGTCGTGGCCTTTCGGCTCTGGAGATGCCCGATGAAGTGCCAGCGGAAGGACTCGCCGTAGCGCGCGTGCTTCGCCTCCAGGTCCTGGGCCCGGTTCTCGCCGACCACCTCCACCCCGGCTTCGACCAGCGCGGCCAGGTCTTCCACCGTGACGTACTTGGTGGCGGCGACGATCGTCACCTCGGGGCCGAGCTCGCCGCGGATGCGCTCGTAGTTCGACCGGACTGTCTCAGCCGATGTAGCCAATGACCCCCTGGCGCCCGGTCCGGCCGCGGTCGCGCCGGTGCGAGAAGAAGAGCTCCGGATGGCAGTAGGTGCAGAGGTCGGTGCGCTCGACCTGCTCGCAGCCGGCTGCGCGAAGTGCCTGCTCGGCGGCGCTCCAGAGGTCGAGCCTGCCGTCGACCACGATCTCCTCGCCGTAGGCGGCGCGGAATGGATCCGCGACGTCCTGGCCGACCTCGTAGCAGCAGGGCCCGATCCCGGGGCCGACCGCCGCGGCCAGCTGCCCCTCGCCCAGGGCCTCCGCGCCACGCGCGACGATTCCGGCGAGCAGGCCTCGCCAGCCGACGTGGAGGATGCTGAGCGCAGGCCCACCGCTCCCGGAGTCACGACCCAGCGCGACCGGAAGGCAATCGGCGGTGAGCAGCATCATCGCCTGGCCGGGCTCGTCGCTCCAGAGGCCGTCACAGCGCTCGAACTGCGTGCCCGGGGTCACGATCCCGCGCGGCTCCGCTCGCCGCACCTCCGCCCCGTGGTGTTGCCAGGCCATCGTCGCCGTCTCGGCGTCCGCGCCGACGGCTTCGCAGGCCGCGCGCCGGTTTTCCGCGACGTTCATGGGGTCGTCGTCGGTAAGTGCGCCCAGATTGAGCGACTCGAAGGCGCCGCCGCTGACACCCCCGACACGAGTGGTGAACGCGACCACGTAGGGCTCGTGCTCCCAATGGATCACCCCGCGATCAGCTCCCGCGCCGCCGCCAGCTCGGAGTCGCGCCCGTCGAGCTCTCCGTTCAGCTTGCGCCGGCGCAGCTCCGCCAGCACCTCCCCTACCCGCGGCGACTCGTCCAACCCGAGCTCGGCCAGATCGGCGCCGCTCACCTCGAGGTGCACCTCCCGAAGGCGCTCGAAGTACGCGTGCAGCGCCGGCTGGTCGGCCAGCGCGAGCGCGAACAGCGGCGCGTCGGGCGCGTACGGGTCGGCCAACGCCACCACCTCGGCCGGCTCGGCGCCTCGCTGCAGGCGCTCGGCGAGCCGCGGGCCGACCGTGACCGCCGCGGCGATCCGTTCGGCGTCTCGGCGCCTGACCTTCAGGCGCTGGAGCCACCTGTAGACCTCGTCCGGCGGCAGGCGCCGGGCGAGCACGGCGAGGCCGAGCCTCCAGGCGGGAATCGCGAGCCGGTAGCGGTCTCGCAGCGCGGTGAGGCGGCGGAAGAGCTCGACCGCCTCGTCGTCCGCGGCCAGGTGCGGGTGGATCGCACGGTCGGCGCCGAGCTCGGCCAGCCGCAGGATCGAGTGCTCGAGCTCGCCTTCCTCCAGGAGCGCGATCAGCTCGTCTCGCAGACGGGCGGAGGAGAGGTCGCCGACGAGGCCCATCTCGATCGTGCCTCGGGCGAGCCGAAGGGTGTGCTCGTCCATGCGGAAGCCGTAGCGGTTCTCGTAGCGGATCGCCCGGAAGATGCGCGTGGGATCGTCGATGAAGGAGAGGTTGTGAAGGACGCGCACCCTCTTCGCCTCGAGGTCGCGCCGTCCCGCGAAAGGATCGACGAGCCGGCCCAGATCGGCCCCCTTGAGCGAGACCGCCATCGCGTTGATCGTGAAGTCGCGGCGAAAGAGATCCTCCCGGATCGAGGCGTGCTCGACCGTCGGCAGCGCGGCGGGGGCGTCGTAGAACTCGGTCCGCGCGGTGACGACGTCGACTCGCTCCTCGTCGCCGTAGAGCACGACGGCCGTGCCGAACTTCTCGTGCGCGCGCACGCGGCCGCCGAGCGCGTCGGCCAGGGCCTGTGCCAGGGCGATCGCGTCGCCTTCGACGGCGATGTCGACGTCGAAGCTGCGCTCGCCGAGCAGGATGTCCCGCACGGTGCCGCCGACGAGATAGACCCCTTCGAACGGCTCGGAGACCGCGGCGACCGCTTCGAACACCTGCTGCAACCGTTCCAGCCGCCCGAGCTGGTCGGTCAGCATCGGGCCGGCGCGCTCTGCGGGCGCCGCCTGCTCTCCGAGCGCGCGGAGAAGGTCGCTGCGCGTGACGACGCCGACGATCTGCTCGCCGCGCAGGACTGCGATCCGCTCGTCGCCGGCGGCGAGGAGGCGCTGCAGCTCGGCGAGCGGTGTCGTCTCGACGCAGGTGGCGACCCGCGAGCTCATGATCCCCTTCACCGGCGCATGCGAGAGGCCGTGCCCGACGGCGCGGTCGAGGTCCTCCCGGCCTACGACGCCTTCCAGCCGATGCTCGGCCGCCACCAGGATCCCGCTCTGGCCGTAGCGCTGGCAGGCGACGAGCGCGTGCGCCACCGTCTCGTCCGGACCGACGGTCCGGGCAGGGCTCGACATGATCTCCGCGGCCGTGACCGGTTTGCGGGCCGCTCCCGGCAGTCCCTCGAGCAACTTCACGCGGGCCTGTTCGAGCCTGCCTCTGAAGATCGCCGACGCGGCCTCGGGGTGCCCGCCGCCCCCCAGGAGCCCGGCGATCACGGCGGCGTCGACCTCCGGGCTGCGGCTGCGCGTCACGCAGAAGACGCGGTCGTCCATCTCGACGAGGATCACGAGCGCCTTGGTGTCGGTCAGCTCGACGACCTTGTGCGCGAGATTGGAGATCCCGTCGACGTAGCTCGGCCAGGCCAGCGCGGACACCAGCACCTCGACCCCTGCGAGCTCGTGCGGCTCGAGCTCGGCCAGGAGCGCCGAGAGGAGCTCGCGCTCGTCTTCGGTCAACGGCGTGTGGAGGAACTCGGCCAGGAGCTCCTGGCGCGCACCGTGGCGGAGGCACCAGGCCAGGGCCTCGGCGTCACGCTGGGTTGCGGTCGGGTACGTGAGCGAGCCGGTGTCCTCGTGGATCCCGAGCGCGAAGGCGGTGGCCTCCAGAGGAGTCACCGCCAGCTCGCGCTCGGCGAGGATCCCTACCAGCGTGGTCGTGAGCGCCCCGTCCTCCGAGAAGACGGTGCGCTCGGGGCTCGCCCACTCCGGCGGGTCGCCGGCGTGGTGGTCGAAGACGATCTTCTCGACGTGCGGGTCGAGTGCGACCGGCTCGAGCTCGCCGAGGCGGCTCGCATGAGCCGTCTCGACGACGATCAGCCGCCGGATGGCCCCGAGCTCCAGACGCGCCGCCTCGACCAGGCCCAGCTCGTCCGCATGCAGCCGGTAGAACTCGCGCACGTTGCGGTTGAGAGAGCCGGCAAGGCACCCGACCGCCTCGGGGTAGAGCCGCCGCGCGGCGAGCATCGCCGCGAACGCGTCGAAGTCCGTGTTCCCGTGCGTTGCGATGACGGTGTCGGCCTGCATCCGTCCCATTCTGCCTCGGCGCCGCCGCGAAAGCTGTGCAATTTCGCCACATTCGCGTGTCTGACACGCGACAAGTTCCGAAATACGATCGCCCTGGGGAGGAGGCCGGGCGAACCGTAGTTAGACCACCTGAGGGTCCGTCAGACTATGGCGACAGCCTCGATCTCGACCTTGGCGCCGGACGGTAGCGCCGCCACCTCGATCGTGGCCCGGGCCGGCGGGACATCGCCGACGTGGCGGGCGTAGACCTCGTTCATCGCGGCGAAGTCGCCGAGGTCGGCAAGGTAGACGGTCGTCTTCACCAGGCGCTCGAGTCCGCTGCCGGCGGCCTCCAGGATCGCGCGGAGATTCGCGAAGACCTGCTCGGTCTGCTCCTCGACCGAGTCGCCGACGATCTCCCCGTGATCGGGCCGCAGCGCGAGCTGCCCGGAGACGTAGACGAAGCCCGCGGCCTGGATGGCCTGCGAGTACGGCGCTCCCTGGAACGGGGCCGGCGCCTCCTCGGTGCGAACGGCGGTCTTGCCCTCCATCACTCCTCCTTCCGGCGAGGCCTGCAGCTCTGCGCCAGGGCCACCCCCAGCGCCTTGAAGATCGCCTCCAGCACGTGCTCCGGGTCGGAGCCCTCGACGAGGCGGACGTGCAGCGTCAGCTCGGCGCCCTCCGCAAGCTCGCGCAGGAACGTGGCGACGATGTCGCTCGCCAGGCCGGCCACGCGGGCGTCGCTCAGGTCGACGTTCGAGACGACGAGCGGACGGCCGGAGGCCTCGACCACCACGTGCGCCAGCGCCTCGTCGGCAGGCACCGCCGCCGAGCCGTGGCCTCTGCTGCGCTCGGCCCGGAGCGCATCCGCCAGCGCACGGCCGAGCGCGCGCCCCGCGGCCGCGACCTCGGCCTCCGCCTCGCCCGGCGCCACCTCGAGGACGAGGTCGAACGACGCGTACTCCGCAAAGAGCCCGAGCAGGTGGTCGAGAACCGGCAGCCCCGTGACGACTCTCGCCTTCCCGGAGCCGGCGACGTCGACGCGGGCGTGGAGCCTGCCGGCCTCGTCGGCCTGACCCGTGCGCGCCACTAGGCCTCGACGCGCTCGATGCGCGCGCCGAGCGAGCGCAGGCGCTCGTCGATTCGCTCGTAGCCGCGGTCGATCTCGCCGATGTTGCCGATCGTCGACGTGCCCTCGGCGCAGAGCGCCGCCAGCAGCATCGCCATGCCCGCTCGAATGTCAGGGCTCGACATCTGCTGGCCGTAGAGCCTGGCGGGGCCGGTGACGACCGCCCGGTGCGGGTCGCAGAGGATGATCCGCGCGCCCATCGAGACGAGCTTGTCGACGAAGAACAGGCGGCTCTCGAACATCTTCTCGAAGATGAGGACCGTGCCCCGTGCCTGGGTCGCCACGGTCACCGCGATCGAGGTCAGGTCGGCCGGGAACGCGGGCCAGGGCCCGTCCTCGATCTTCGGGATCTGACCGCCGAGGTCGTCCCGGATGACGAGCTCCTGATTCGGCGGGACGTGCAGGGTGGAGCCCTCGATCTCCACGTGGACGCCCAGCCGCTCGAATGTCGGCAGGATCGACGCGAGGTCCTTGGGCTCGACGTTGTCGATAGTGACGTCGCCGCCGGTGACCGCAGCCAATCCGACGAAGCTGCCGACCTCGATGTGCTCGGGGCCGATGCGCCACTCCCCGCCGGAGAGCCGGTCGACCCCGCGGATCCGCAGGACGTTCGACTCGAGCCCCTCGATCTCCGCGCCGAGCGACACGAGGAACCGGCAGAGGTCCTGGATGTGCGGCTCGCAGGCCGCGTTCCCGATCACGGTCTCGCCCTGCGCGAGCGAGGCGGCCATGATCGTGTTCTCGGTCGCCATCACGCTCGCCTCGTCGAGGAAGATGTTCCCGCCCCGAAGGCCGCCGCTCGTGCGCAGCTCGAAGCGTGTGCCGATGTCGATGGCGGCGCCGAGCTCGGCGAACGCGTGGATGTGCGGGTCCAGCCTGCGCCGGCCGATCACGTCCCCTCCGGGCGGCGGCACCACCGCCTGGCCCTGGCGCGCGAGCAACGGCCCGGCGAGCAGGAACGAAGCGCGGATACGGCTCGCGAGCTCGGTGTCGAGCTCGTGCGAGACGACCTCTGCGGCGTGGACTTTGACCTCGTTTGCGCCGGACCACTCGACCTCGGCCCCGAGCTGCCTGATCAGCGCGATCATCGTCTCGACGTCGCGGATCCGAGGCACGTTGTGCAACACCACCGGCTCGCTCGTCAGCAGGCAGGCGGCCAGGATGGGGAGCGCGCCGTTCTTGTTTCCGGCGGCGGTGACGCGGCCGCTCAGGGGCGTCCCGCCCTCGATGACGAACGACTCGGCGAGTGCTTCGGTGACGGCGGTCTGGGCCATCGGAGGGGGCTATCCTAGCGGCGCCGTGGAGCCGACCCGAGAGCGCGCCTGGGAGACCCTGACCCGCTACACGAAGAGCGAGGCGCTCTTGCGACACGCGCTCGCCGTCGAGGCCGCCGTCGGTGCCTATGCGGAGCGCTTCGGGGAGGACGAGGAGCTCTGGCGCGTGACTGCGCTGCTGCACGACTTCGACTACGAGATCCACCCCACGCTCGACGAGCACCCGCAGGAGGGAGCGCCGATCCTGCGCGAGGAGGGCTATCCCGAAGAGGTGATCGAAGGGGTGCTTTCGCACGGCTCGCACCTCGGCCTCCCGCGTGACACTCCCCTGAAGAAGACGCTCTTCGCCTGCGACGAGCTCGCAGGCTTCGTCCATGCCTGCGGGCTCGTGCGGCCCGACGGAATTCAGACGCTCGAGCCAAAGTCCGTGAAGAAGAAGCTGAAGCAACCGTCGTTCGCCGCAGGCGTCAACCGGGAGGACGTCTACGAGAGCGCCGAGGAGCTCGGCGTCGAGCTCGACGAGCACATCGCGTTCGTCGTCGCCTCGATGCGCCCGATCGCGGGCGAGCTCGGTCTCCGGACGGCCGAGGGCTAGTCCAGCGCGCCGACGAGGCGACCGAGGTCCTCCTCGGTCGTCCACCAGCCGCACGAGACCCTCAGCCAGCCGAGCGAGGGGATGTTGCGCACGATCACGCCCTGCTCGTAGAGCCGCTTGACGTGCTCGGCGGAGTCGCCCTCGACCCGGAAGGAGACGAGCGTCCCCTGCTCGGGCGCGGTCACAACCTCCGCCCGCTCCGCAAGGAGGTCGCGGCAGCGCGCGGTCATCTCCGCCGCCCGCTCGAAGCGGCCGTCTGGGGCGACGTCGAGCGCGGCGTCGAGGCCGGCCAGCGACGCCGGCGACGTCCAGCCCGGGTCGAAGCGGCCGGCGCCCGCGCGAGGAGTGAACTCACCGGTCGGCTCGTAGCCGTCCTGCGACAGGTAGCTCGGCGCGAGAATCTCGAGCCTCTCGGGCTCGCGGACCGCCAGCCCTCCCATCCCGTCGGGCCCGCACAGCCACTTCTGGCACGAGAAGGCGTAGTAGTCCACCTCACGCGCGTCCACCGGGATCGCGCCGACCGACTGCGCGCCGTCGACGAGCAGCGGTAGGCCCGTCGCTTCCTTCAGCTCCTCGAAGGGAAGGCGGTTTCCGCTCACCCAGCACACGTGCGAGAGGGCGAGCAGGCGCGTCGTCGGCGTCACCTCGCCCAGAAGCACCTCAAGCGCTTCTTCCGGCGGGAGCTCGCGGACGGGCGCCACACGCACCCTGGCGGGGGAGATTCCGAGGGCGCCGAGCAGGCCGAAGTGCTCGCCGTCGGTGGTCAGCACTTCGTCCTCCGGGCTCAGACCGAGGCCGGCGAGGACGATGTTGCACCCGTTCGTGGTCGAGGTCGTCAGCGAGAGATTCGCTTCCGGCACTCCGACCATGGCTGCGAGCTTCGACCGGACCCGCTCGCGTAACTCGATTGCGCCCGAGAAGTAGTCCGCCCCGCCCCGGCCTTGATCGAGGTCGGCTTCGTTGCGCTCCGCCATCGCGGCGACCGTCGCGGACGCCAGCGGGCCGTTCGTGCCCGCGTTCAGGTAGGCGAAGCGCTCGAAGACAGGGAACTGCCCACGGGCCTCGTCGATGGTCATTCGATCGTCACCTCCACCGGTGCATGGTCTGACAGGAGCCGGCCGTCAAGGCGTCTCCGCTCGTCCGGCCAGCGCTTCGCATGCCCGGAGTGGGCTCCGCGCACGAGGATCTGGTCGATCCCGGAGATCGGCCGCGAAAACGCCCAGTCCGGGCTGGTCAGCTGCTCGAGCGTCTTCGAGCGCTCCCGGATGACGTTGAAGTCGCCGGCGATGGCGAGCGTGTCCAGCGGCTCCGCGAAGCTTTCAGCGAAGATCGCCGCCCGCAGGAGCTCGCCGTCGGGTATGCGCCAGTCGGGCACGCTCGAATCGTGCAGGTTCGCGACAGTGAGGTGCCGCTCACCGGTCTCGCAGCGCACCGCGTGGCACACCCGCCGCTCTTTCGCCCAGGCGAGCCGGATCCGCGGGTCCAGGTCGAACGAGCGCGCCTGCAATCGCCGGAACCGCCGAGGGTTGAGGACGATGGAGTCGCTCGCGAGCGGCCGAAGCCGGTCGCCGAGCAGAATCGCGTTCGCCTGACCAGCAACAGCGGAGCGAAAGAGCCCGTGGTGAAGCTGGGTGATGTGGCGGCCGAGTTCCGCGCTCCCGAAAAGTGGCCGCGAGGCGACCGCCCCGAACGAGCGCATCCCGGTCCAGTCGTCCAGGTGCCCGAGCGCCCAGACCGGAAGCTCCTGCAGGCACAGCACATCGGGCCGGTCTTCGGTCGCCAGCTGCACCATCTCCTTCAAGAAGCTGCCCCGCTCGGGCGGGCTCGCGTTGCCGTGGAAGACGTTCCAGGTGCGTACGAGCAGCGGCACGAGCGGGCTAGTGTAAGCCGGTGCTTCGCAGGCGGCGCTTCGCCGAGGTGATCGCGCGGCAGCTCGATCTGTTCGTCCGCGACGAGCTGCAGCTCCTCGAGGCCTGCGACGAAGCAGAGCGCGCGTACGAGAGCGCCGAGCGCGACGAGGCCGAGGAGCGATTCGGCGACTACCAGGATCTCGTCGAGACGGGCACGGAGATCCTGGCCGACCTGCGCGACAACTTCGCACGGACGCTGGACGAGGAGACCGGAGAGGAGTACGAGGCCGAGTTCAACCGCGCGGTCGCGAAGCGCTTGCCCCGCTTCGCGCTCGAGATCGAGAACCGCTAGAAGCCGGCGGCGAACCCTCCGACGATCGCGCCGTAGGCGACGTGGCCGAGCAGCGTCCAGAGCGCGGTTCGCCGCCCGTAGTTCACCAGCAGGAAACCGGGTGGCTCGAGGAGCGGCGTCTCCTCGGCGTCGGACCAGGGCGTCCCCATGCGCGGATGCACGGCCGGGAGAAGCAGGGTCACGAGCACGCCTCCCGAGAGCGCGCCGTGGACCACGCCGAGGGCAGCGCCGAAGAGCCACCCTGCCTGGTCGACCGCGCGGAAGATGGCGTAGTAGCCGAGCGCGAACAGGAGCCCGTTCAGGAAGTGGACTGCAACGCCGATCACGGTTGCGCGGTCGCGGTCGTCGGTGAACACGGTCCCGAGCAGGAGCGGGATGTCCATCCGCGTCCAGCCCAGCTCCTGCGCCACCCGCAGGCCGCTCGTGAGCACGATCGTGCCGACGAACCCGCCCGCCAGCGCGCCCCAGAGCGTCACGCGGCCCGCCTCCCGCCGGCCTCTTCGTCCGCGATCCCGACGGCGGCGTTGACGAGCGCCAGGTGCGTGAGCGCCTGCGGGAAGTTGCCGAGAAAGTCGTGGGTGTGCGGATCGACCTCCTCCGAGTAGAGCCCGACGTCGTTCGCCAGCCCGATCAGCTCATCCATCAGAGCGTGCGCGCGGTCGAGCCGACCAGCGTGCGCGAGCGCCTCGACGAGCCAGAACGAGCAGGTGAGAAACGCGCCCTCCGCCCCACCGACGCCGTCGTCGCCCAGGTACCGGTAGACGAACGGCCCCTTGCGCAGCTCTCGCTCGATGGTGTCGATCGTGGAGCAGATCCGCTCGCCCTTCGGGTCGCCGTAGCCGAGCAGCGGCAGCGTCAGCAAGCTCGCGTCCGGCTCACGCAGGTCGGTCGCCCGCACGTAGCTCCCCAGCTCCTCGTCCCAGCCCTGCGTCTCGATGAGCCCGCGCAGCTCGTCCGAGGCCGCGCGCCAGCGCACGCGGCGGTCGGGGATCGCCCCGCGCTCGGCGAGCTTGCACGCCCGGTCGAGCGCGATCCAGCAGAACGCTTTCGACTGGATGAAGTGCGTCGGCTCGCTCCTGACCTCCCAGATCCCCGAGTCGGGGTCCCGCCAGTGCGTCGCCACCCAGTCGGCGATGCGCGCGACCTGCTTGCCGGTATCGCGGTCGATGTGCCCGACCTGCTGGACGTAGAGCCAGATCGACTCGAGCACGCCGCCGTAGACGTCCAGCTGGAGCTGCTGCGCCGCGCCGTTGCCGATCCGGACCGGTCCGGAGCCGCGGTAGCCCTCGAGCCAGGGCAGCTCCCGTTCGGGGGCCTGTGGCGAGCCGTCCACGCGGTAGAGGATCCGGAGCTCGGGCTGCGTCAGTCGCGACGCCTGCATCAGCCACCAGAAGAACGCCTGCGCTCCCTTGTGGAAGCCGAGCCGGATCCCTGCGTCCAGCGACCAGCACGCGTCGCGGAGCCACGTGTAGCGGTAGTCCCAGTTACGGGTGCCCTCGATCCATTCGGGGAGCGAGGCCGTCGGTGCCGCCACCCGCGCGCCCGACGGCGCGAAGACGAGCAGCTTCTGGACGAGAGCGCTGCGGACGACGGCCTCCCGCCACGGCCCCTCGTACTGGATCTGGCTCGCCCAGGTCGGCCAGAAGGCCACGGTGCGGGCGAGGCGACGTTCCGCGTCGCTGCGCCCGGGAATCACGAGCGGCTCGGCATGAGCAGCGGCAAGGGACCAGAGCGCGCTGTGACCCTGCTCGAGCACTACCTCGCCTGTGACGATCCCGTTCGCAAAGATGCCGTCGGGCGCGTCACAGATCCCGAGCACGAGGGCATCGCAGCCGCTCTCCGCGAACCAGTGCCCTGAGCGACGCACGATCCTGGTCTGCTTGGAGCCGTAGCCGAAGCGCGGATCGAAGCTCCAGCACAGCGGCACGGTGCCTGCCAGGCCCTCGGCCTTGCGCACCAGCTCGCGCATCGGCGAGATGGCCTGGTCGTCCGAGAGCGTCATCGCGTCGGTCAGGCGTACCGTCCCCTGCGCCGTCCTGAAGGTCGTCTCGAGGACGTTCGAATCGTCGCGGTAGCGGCGCTCGGCCTCGAACGGCACCGCCGGCTCGAGGCGGAAGGAACCGCCGCGCTCCGCGTCGAGTACGCGGGCGAAGACCGACGGCGAGTCGAAGTTCGGCAGGCAGAGCCAGTCGACCGAGCCGTCTCGTGCGATCAGGGCTCCGGTGCGGCCGTCGCCGACGAGTGCGTAGTCGCGGATCGCTGCATAGCCGTCGATGCGCTCCACTGTCCCGATTCTGCCGCGCGGGCTGGTCAGCGGTGGCCGAAGTGATGCGCCGCGGGGAGTGAGCCGAAGACGTCGGCGTCGTCGGCGCAGCGACGCGCGAGCGGGCTCAGCGACACGAGCTCGCGGACGAGCACGTTGCGGTTGCGTTCGTAACGCTCGAAGCGCCCGCGTGCGAGCAGGAGCGGCTCCGCGCGCACCAGCGGCCTGAACTGCTCGTAGATCGAGGGGGGAACGATCAGGTTGACCTGGCCGAACTCGTCCTCGAGCAACATGAAGACGACGCCGTTCGCGGTCGCGGGCCGCTGCCGGGCAACGGCCATCCCGGCAACCGCCACCGACCGGCCGGAGCGCTCATCCTGCAGCTCCCGGCTCGAGAGCGTCCCGTCGGGCAGGTGCGGCCGCAGGAGCTCCAGCGGGTGCACGCCGACGGAGAGGCTCGTCGTCCTGTAGTCGGCGAGCATCCGCTCCCACACCGTGTGCTCTCGCAGCGCAGGTGTCTCCGCGGTGGGATCGAGCGGCAACGCGAGCTGCTGTTCCTCCCCGCCGCTGCCGGGCACCGTCTGCGTCCGGGGCACCAGCCCGAGCTCCCAGAGGAGCGCCCGTCTCCCGCCCTCGAACGAGTCGCACGCGCCCGAGGCCACGATCGCCTCGAGCCGCGGCCGGTCGAGGCCGCTTCGTTGCGCGAGCTCCCTCACCCCGTCGAACCGACCGCGCCGCGCCCGCTCCTCCACGAGCGCCTTCGCCTCGTCCTCGCCCAGCGAGCGCACGTAGGCGAGGCCGATGCGGACCGCCTTTCCCTCCAGGCCGCACTCGGCGGCGCTGAGGTTCACGTCTGGAGGTCGTACCTCCACCCCACGCAGCTGCGCGTCACGCACGAGCGACGAGGGCGGGTAGAAGCCCATCGGCTGCGCGTTCAGGAGCGCGCACAGGAACTCGGCCGGATAGTGGTGCCGCAGCCACGCCGACTGGTACGCGAGCAGCCCGAACGCCGCCGCATGCGACTTCGGAAAGCCAAAGCCCGAAAAGCCGACCAGCTTGTCGAAGACCGTGTTCGCGACCTCTTCCGCCGCCCCACGCTCGACCGCGCCTTCGACGAAGCGGCTGCGGAACGCCTCGATCGCTTCCAGCGACCGTTTCCGGCTCATTGCGCGGCGGAGCCCCTCCGCCTCGCCGATCGTGAAGCCCGAGAGCGCCATCGCGACCTCGAGCACCTGGTCCTGGAAGACGATCACGCCAAGCGTCTCCCGCAGTGGCTCGCGCAGCGCGGGATGGTCGATCGGCGGCTCGAAGGCCGGGTCGAGCCGTAGCTTCGCCCGATGGTCGATATACGGGTGGACGGCACCGCCCTGGATCGGCCCAGGGCGGACGAGCGCGACCTGGATCGTCAAGTCGTCGAGGTTCTCCGGGCGCGTGCGCAGGAGCGACTGCATCTGGGCGCGGCTCTCGATCTGGAAGACGCCGACGGTGTCCGCGCGCTGGATCTCGTCGTAGACGACCCTGTCGTCGAGCGGGACCCGCGAGAGGTCGATCGTCTTGTCGTGCTCGCGGGCGATCTGCTCGACGCAGTCCTCCACCGCCGAGAGCATCCCGAGCCCGAGCAGGTCGATCTTCAGAAAGCCCGCGTCGGCACACGAGTCCTTGTCCCACTGGCAGATCTGTCTTCCCTCCATCGCCGCCGGCTGGACGGGGACGAGCTCGACGAGCGGGCGCGTCGAGATGACCATCCCGCCGGGATGCTGGGAGAGGTGCCTCGGCAGGCCGCCGATCTCGCCACAGAGCTCGGTGAAGGCCCGCCACCGCGGCGAGTCGATCTTCGCCTGGCCGTCGGGCAGCTTCATCAACTCCTCGCGCACGCGGCTCGGGCTGCCGTCGGTGAGCCGGGCCAGCCGCTCGAGCTCGGCGAACGGCAGTCCGAGCGCCTTGCCGACGTCGCGGATCGCTCCGCGCGCTCGGTAGGTCGAGAAGGTCGCCACGAGTGCGGAGTGCTCGCGCCCGTAGCGCTCGCAGACCGCCACGATCAGCTTCTCGCGGATGTCGCGCGGGAAGTCGAGGTCGATGTCGGGCACCGACACGAGCTCGCGGTTGAGGAAGCGCCCGAGCGAGAGCCCGGCGTGCACCGGGTCGACGTGCGAGAGCCCGGTCAGGTAGCAGACGATCGAGCCCACGGAGCTGCCGCGGCCCCGCCCCGGAGGCAGGATGTTGCGAGCGAACGAGCCGCCGCGCACCTCGAGCGCGCACTCCCGCGCCAGCTCGAGCACCTCCCAGTGCAGCAGGAAGAAGCCCGCCAGGCCGAGCTCGTCGATCAGCTTCAGCTCCTCGCGAAGGCGCTCACGCGCTTGGTGAGCTATTCGTGAACGTGATCCTGGAACGCGTAGCGTGCCGTAGCGCTCGTCGAAAGCGTGGTCGCAGACGGAGGCGAGCTGCCTGATCGCCGGCTCGCCCGTGTCGGAGAAGTCCGGGTAGCGGTAGCCCAGGTCCTCGGTCAGGTCGAACTCCAGCCTGGCCGCGAGCTCGCCCGAGCGTGCGACGGAATCGAGGTCGAGGGGGAAGCGCTCCGCCGGTTGGTCGGGCGCCATGAGGACTGCCTCGCGGTTCCCCCGCCGTTCGGCCTCGCAGCCGTCGAGCGACGTTCGCTGCCGGATGGCGACGAGCACGTCCTGGAGCGCGGTCCGGCGCGGGTGGTGCGCATGCGCGTCCCCGGTTGCGACCGTGTCGACGCCGAGGGTCTCCGCGAGGTCGCGCAGGGCAGCGTTGCGGTGCTCGTCGCCGCGCTCGTACGGGCGCTGGAGCTCGACGAAGAACCGCTCCCGGCCGAACGCACGCGCCAGAGCCGCGGCGCCGTTCGGGTTGCGAACGCCCAACCCGTGCCGCGCACAGCCGGAGAGGCAGACGAGCCCCGCATTCAGCTCCGCGAGCAGCGCAGGGTCGAGCGCGGGGGGCGCGAGCTCGGCCCCGTCGCGGGTCTGGGCGTGGGCAGCCGTAAGGAGGCGGCAGAGGTGTGCGTACCCCTTCGCGCTCTCGACGAGCAGGGTCACGTGCGAGCCGTCCTCGAGCGTCACCTCCGCACCGGTGATCGGCCGGACGCCGAAGGCCTTCGCCGCGTGCGCGAACTCGAGCGAGCCGCAGACGCCGTCGTGGTCGGTCAGCGCCAGCGCTTCGTGCCCGAGCTCGGCCGCGCGCGCTGCGAGCTCTTCCGGCAGCGAGGCGCCGTCCAGGAACGAATAGGCTGAATGGCAGTGGAGCTCGACGTACACCGCCTCCTCCTAGCCCCGGGGGAGGGTGAGGCGGTCACTGATCGCCGGGAACGGACGCTGCGGATCCTCGCCGAGACGGAGCAGCTGATCGTGACGTGGTTCCGCTACGAGCCGGGCGAGGTCGGCCCCGACGCGCACATCCACCGGCTGCACACGGACGCGTTCTACCTCCTCGAGGGCGAGCTCGAGATCACGCTCGGCCCCGACCTGCAGACGACTGCCGCCCGGCCGGGAACGCTCGCGGCCGCGCCGCCGGGCGTCGTCCATACCTTCCGCAACGCGAGCGACTCGACCGCGATCTTCCTCAACGTCCATGCGCCGTCGCTGGGCTTCGGTGACCACATCCGTGGCCGGATCACGGACTTCGATCAGCTCGATCCGCCTCCCGACGGCGGCCGCGCGGTCGAGGACGCGGTTCTCAGCGGTCCGGGAGAGGGCGAGCGGATCGAGGGCCGCTCGACCACGATCGTCAAGGCCGGTGGGAACGACTGCGACGGGCAGCTGGCGGTGTACGAGACCGTCCTCCCCGTCGGCAACTCCGGCCCCCCGCTCCACCTGCATCGCAACACAGCCGAGACGTTCTTCGTCCTGGACGGCATCTTCGACTTCACCCTCGGCGACGAGCGTGCGTCGCTCGAGCCCGGCTACTTCGTCCTCGTCCCGCCGGGTGTCCCCCACACGTTCGCCAACGACGGCGAGACCGAGGCCCGCTGCCTCACCATCACCGGCCCCGCGGGCGTCGAGGCGTTCATCCGCGAGGCGGTGCGATCCGACGGTGCCGATCTCGCCGAGCTCGGCGCCCGGCACGACACCTTCCTCCAGAGCTGACGCGAGCCCAGGGCGGCGGCCGCTCACGTCCCTCGCTGGCTGAACCAGCGGCCCACCTCCTCGTCGCGGAACACGACCGCGCGCTCGCCCCCCGCGAGCACGACGTCGAAGTAGCGCCGGCTGACCGGGTCCTCCGTCCACCAGCGGTCGACCACACGCCACTCCTCGCGGACGAGCGCTACCGCAGCGCGATTGATCGATTGCGGCTTCCCGTCGACATGCACCTCGACCAGGACCGGCTGCGGCTCGTTTATCCGTCGCACCGGCGAAGCCAGCACGACTCCTCTGGTCGGCGTCGCAAGCGAGCTCTTGAAACGTCGCACCGGCAAAGCCGGTACGACCCATTGGTCGGCGTCGCAAGCGAGCTCTTGAAACGTCGCACCGGCAAAGCCGGTACGACTCCATTGGTCGGCGTCGCAAGCGAGCTCTTGAAACGTCGCACCGGCAAAGCCGGTACGACTCCATTGGTCGGCGTCGCAAGCGAGCGCCTTACTCGTCTCGCGGAACGAGCAGCGCTCGCTGCTCGGGCAGACGCGACCATGGCGCGACCTCGACGACGGTGCAGACCGATCCCGACCCGGTTCCGACGCGAACCTGGCGCAGGCCTTCGCGGAGGTGCGCACGCAGCTCGTCGCCCTCGGGTCGCACGAGCTCGAGCTGCCGGCCGGTCGATTCGGCCAGCACGAGAGCCTCCAGCCTCAGCATCACCACCGGAGCCGGCAGATCGAGCAGCTTCGGCGCCAGAGCGGTGCGCAACCGCGAGGGATCCGCGGTGGCATCGCGCAGCGTCATCGTCCGCCGCCACGAGCCGCCGCCGACGAGCCGGGCCGAGAGCGCGAGCTTGCGCGGCGCCCGGCCTGCCCGCTCCGGCCGTGCGAGCAGCCGGTCGAGCAGGACCCCCAGCGAGCGACGCAGCGTGAGCTCGTTGCCGACCGCCTCCGGAAACTCGAGCGTCTCCGCCAGCTCCGCCGCGGGTCTCCGCCCGCGGACGCGCCTGGTCGAGCCGCCTCTCGCCAGGCCCCAGGCGCGCCGGCCGTCCGGCCCCAGACGTTCGGCCACGGCGCCGCCCGGCAGCCCGGCAAGCTCACCAAGCTTCTTCACTCCCAGCTCCTCGAGCTCCTCACGCCGGCGGGCCTCGACCGGGAGAAGCTTCAACGGCAACGGAGCGAGGAACTCGCGCGTCCGCTCGTCCGAGACGACGAGCGCCTGGCCGGAGCGGGCGACGTTCGCGGCGGCGAGCGCCGCGAATCTGCGCGCCGCGGCTCCGATGCGCGCATCCCAGCCCGCTCCGACCGCGGCCAGCGCTCGCTTGAGGGCCGATTCGAGGCCTCCGTAGAGCCGCTCGACTCCGCGAGTGTCGAAGTATGCGCAGCCGGGCGTGCTCGGCTCGACCGCGAAGCCGGCGTCCTCGAGTCGCCGCACGATCTGCTCCCACTCCTGCTCGGCCGAGGCCGGGTCGCGGTCGACGAGCTGGAGCGACGGGCAGGTCGCGAGCGCCTCCCCCAGCCGCATTCCCGGCTCCACTCCGGCCGCCTCGGCCGTAGCCGTCACCGGCCCGAGCAGCGGCTCGGACCCGGCCTCCGGAGCAAGCGCGGCAGGCCCGAGCGCCAGGCGCGGCCGCTCACGTAGCGCCGCGCGCAGCTCGAACCCGGGGATGACGAGACAGGCGATCATGGGAACGTATGTTCTACACGAACACACGTTCCCCTGTCAAGTGAGGCTAGCGCGGGCCGAACGACACCGTGAGCCAGCCCGTGTTCGGGGCGCGGTCGCGCTTGCGGTACAGGCTCACGACGGCCAGGCGCAGCTTCCTGGGCGACTGCGCTCCCTCCGGGAAGAGCACGTCGACCGGGTGGGTGAAGGACGCGCTCGAGGAGGTCGGGCGCGACACCGGGACCGGCTCGAGCGCCTTGCCCTTCCCCGTGATCAAGACGTAGAGGCCGCCGCGGTAGACGATCCGGCCTCTGTAATCCGTCCTACCGTCGCCGTTGACGTCGTAGTTGACGACAAGCGTGTTGAGGCCCGGCCGCGGGCCGGTGCGGCCGTTGCCGCCGGTCTTCAGCAGCTTGGAGGCCCAGGGCCCGTAGGTCGAGACGGTCAACCGCAGGAGCGTGCCGTCCTGGACCGCCTTGACGCTGCGCAGGTCGAGCTTCCCGCCGGTGTCCCTCGGGTCGCCGGCGATCGCTCCGGCCGGCACGAGGAGCAGGGCTACGACGGCGAGCACGCGCACGAGCCAAGCTTAGTATCGACGTTCGAGGTAAGCGGCGAACTGCTCGCCTAGGCGACGATCTCCGCGGCCGGACCGACCATGCGCGAGAGGCGCGGCACCACGTCGAGCACGCCGACCTGTGCACACCAGGCGATGTCCTCCTCGAGGCCGGGCGGCCCGTACGTGCGCGCGTTGATGCCGTCGATCGCGTTCGGGAAGCGCTCGGCGACGACGGCCGACGCGACCGCCGAGTCCGTCCGCTCGGCCTCGAGGAGCTGCACGATCCGGCCCGCGCAGTAGGCGTCGTCGATGGCGAAGACGCCCTTGTAGCCGGCGCAGAGGATCACCGTGTCGTCGTCCACGTGCGCGGCGACAGCGGCGAGGTTCAGCAGCGCACCCAGCACCACCTCGTCGCACGAGGCGGCTGCGGCCACGATCGAGCGCGTGCCGTTCGTGGTCGAGAGGACCAGCGTCTCGGCGCGCGGCTCCAGGAACTCCCGCGGCGAAGCGCCCGCGTCGAACGCCTCGATCCGCTGCGCGTCGCGCTCGCCGGCGGTGATCGCCGCGTCGCCGAGCTCGGCCTTGAGCGCCAGCGCGTCGTCGATCTCGGCGCAGCAGAGAACGCGCTCGTAGCCCGACGCGAGAGCCTGCGCGATCGTCGAGGTCGCGCGCATGACGTCGACCACGATGGCCAGCGGCGCAGCGGCCGCCTCGGCAGGCGTGAAGGCGACGTGACAGCGCACGGGGTCACTACGCTAACTGCCGTGCCCGGCGCTCCGACCTGTTACCGCCACCCGAACCGCGAAACGTACGTCTCCTGCACGGAGTGCGGCCGTCCGATCTGCCCCGAATGCATGACGCCGGCGCCGGTCGGCCAGCGGTGCCCGGAGCACTCCGGCCGGCCACAGGGCGTGCAGCGAATCAGCAAGGGCGCGAGGCGAGGTGTCTTCGAGGGCACCGGCGCGATCGTCACGAAGACGCTCGTCGCCATCAACATCGCCGTCTACGTGATCACGGCCGCGCAGGGAGCCGGGATCAACTCACCCGGCGGCTCGCTCTTCAACAAGTGGCTGCTGTTCGGGCCGGCGGTGGCGAACGGCGACTGGTGGCGGCTGATCACGAGCAGCTTCCTGCACGCGAGCCTCATCCACATCGCCTTCAACATGTACTTCCTCTGGTTCGTCGGCTCCCCGGTCGAGATGGCGCTCGGCCGCGGACGCTTTCTGCTCGTCTACATCGTCTCCGGGCTGGCGGGCTCCGCCGGTGCGCTCGTCTACACGCCCAACTCGCCGACGGTGGGGGCCTCGGGAGCGATTTTCGGGATCCTCGGCGCGGCGCTCGTGCTCGAGCGGCAGCGCAACTTCGTGCTCGGTGGCTCGGCTCTGGCGCTCGTCCTGATCAACCTCGTCCTGAGCTTCGCCATCTCGGGGATCTCGATCGGAGGGCACATCGGCGGCCTGATCGGCGGCGCGCTCTGCACGCTCGTCCTGTCGCACTTCGGCCGCGGGCACGCCGCTTACAGCCGGGTCGGCCTGTGGGGGATCGCCGGGGTTCTCGGTGTCGGGCTGCTCAGCATCGCGGTCGCCTACTGGAAAGTCCGCGGCTACGCCTAGGAACAGGGGCTAGCCGGAGCGCTCGACCCCGACCACCCGGTCGAGCTTGTCGCGCCAGGCGCGATCGATGCCGGTGCCGCCGTCGACCCGGTCGGCGAACCCGTCCCACACGAAGAACGTGTCGTTCCCCGCTCCTCCGAAGAGCACGTCGCGGCCGTGGTCGCCCTGCAGCTTGTCCGCGCCGAGGCCTCCGAAGAGCATGTCGTTCCCGTCGCCGCCGTTGAGCAGGTCGCGGCCCGGGCCGGCCTTGAGCACGTCGTTGCCGCCGTTGCCGTCGAGCACGTCGTTGCCGCTGAGCCCGCAGATCACGTCACGCCCCGGAGTCCCGAAGAGCAGGTCCGCCCCGGGTGTGCCGGTGATCGTGCAGGTGGTCGACGCGTGCCCGGCGTGCGCCCCGCGCACCAGGATGAGCGAGACCGTGATGAACAGGGCAGCGGCGGCCTTGATTCGGTTCTCCTGGGGGTTCACCCCAGGGAGATCGGCACGACGGCCCCGAGCAACGATCCCTCGCCCGGGGATGCGTGCAGCCTATGAGCGGACGCTAGGCCGGCCGGTTCGTGATGTGGACGTAGATCTTGTCGTCGGCGCCGCACTCTTCGCGTAGCGCGACCTGGCCGCTCCGGCCCTCGCCCTCCCACGAGACCTCGGAGTCGTGCTCCTCGAGCTCGTTGAAGAGGATCTTGAAGTTCGCTGCCTCGAGCTCCTTCTTGTACTCGTCGTGGGCATCGTCGAGGCTGCCCGAGAAGTAGCCCTCGACGACGTTCGTCGGGCCCGCCGTGCGCTGCTGTGTATAGGTGGCGGCGTCGATCTTCGGGAAGCCCGAGGGCAGCTTCGCCGGCACGGAGAGCGGCGAGCCCGCGCACGCGGCCTGGGCCTGCTTGTTCAGGTCGTTCTCGTCCGAGCTCTTCTCGCCCCCACTGCCCCCGCCGCCACCGCAGCCGGCGAGCGCGACGACGGCCAGGCCCAGCACGGCCAACCACGTGGCCTGCCTCATCTCGACGTCCTTTCCGGGATCCCCGGCGCAGGAGTATAGAAGCCGCTACCCGCCGGAGGTGACCGCTTCGATGCCCGCTTCGCTCAGCGCCGCCTGGGCCGCCGCCAACCTGGCCAGCGGCACGCGGTAGGGCGAGCAGCTGACGTAGTCGAGCCCCAGTCCGTGGCAGAACGCCACCGACTCGGGCTCGCCGCCGTGCTCGCCGCAGATGCCCATCTTGAGGTTCTCCTTGACGCCCCGCCCGCGCTCGACCGCGATCCGCATCAGGTCGCCGACCCCGCTCTGGTCGAGCGTCTCGAACGGGTTGCGCTCGAGCACGCCGTCCTCGAGGTAGCGCGCGAGGAACTTCCCCTCGGCGTCGTCGCGCGAGAGGCCGAGCGTGGTCTGCGTCAGGTCGTTCGTGCCGAACGAGAAGAAGTCGGCGTAGGCGGCGATCTCGTCCGCCCGGACACACGCGCGCGGGAGCTCGATCATCGTCCCGACGAGATACTCGAGCGTCTCGCTCTCCTCGTTCGCGGTCGCGACCGTGATCGCGCGCAGGCGGTGCAGCTCCTCGGCGAAGCCCACGAGCGGGTGCATGATCTCGACGAGCGGCGCCGCCCCGGTCCGCTCCTCGACGGCAAGCGCCGCCCTGACGATCGCCCGCACCTGCATCTCGTAGATCTCGGGCCAGAGGAGGCCGAGCCGGCAGCCGCGCGTGCCGAGCATCGGATTCGTCTCGTGCAGGGCCTTGATCCGCTCTCGCATGCGCTCGTCCTTGGCCTCCTCGAGCGGCGGCAGAAACTCGTGCAGCGGCGGGTCGAGCAGGCGGATGGTCACCGGGAGGCCGGCCATCGCCTCGAAGATCCCCTCGAAGTCGCTCTGCTGGTGCGGGAGCAGCTTCTCGAGCGCCGAGCGCCGCTCGTCTTCGCCCGAGGCCATGATCATCTCGCGCACGACCGGCAGGCGATCGTCGGCCATGAACATGTGCTCGGTTCTGCAGAGGCCGATCCCCTCGGCGCCGAACTCCCGCGCCTTGGCGGCGTCGGCCGGCGTGTCGGCGTTGGCGTGCACCTTCAGGCGACGTAGCTCGTCGGCCCAGCCGAGGATCGTCTCGAAGTCCTCGTTGATCTGGGGCGGGACGAGCGGCACCTCTCCGACGATCACCTCGCCACTGCCGCCGTCGATCGTGAGCGTGTCTCCTTCCGCCAGCTGGTGGCCGCCGATGTTGAGCGTCCTCGCCCCGAGGTCGATCGTGAGGCCTTCGCAGCCGGCGACGCAAGGCTTGCCCATCCCGCGCGCGACGACCGCCGCATGCGAGGTCATCCCTCCGTGCGCGGTCAGGATCCCGCTCGCCTGGATGAGGCCGTGGATGTCGTCGGGCGTCGTCTCCCAGCGGACGAGGATCACGCTCTCCCCCGTGAGTCCACGCTCCTCGGCGAGGTCGGCGTCGAGCACGATCGAGCCGCTGGCCGCGCCTGGGGAGGCGTTCAGGCCCTTCGCCGCCACCTCGAGCTCGGCGGACGGGTCGATCCGGGGGTGCAGGAGCTGGTCGAGCTGCCCGGGGTCGATCCGCGCGACGGCCTCCTCGCGCGAGATCAGGCCCTCGCCCGTCATCGCGACCGCCGCCTTGAGCGCCGCCGCCGCAGTGCGCTTCGCCGAACGGGTCTGGAGCAGGTAGAGGCGCCCGTCCTCGACCGTGAACTCGATGTCCTGCATGTCACGGTAGTTCTCCTCCAGGCGGCGCATCGTCTGCATCAGCTGATCGAAGGCCTCCGGCAGGCGCTCGCGCATCGCTTCGATCGGCTCGGGGGTGCGGATCCCGGCGACCACGTCCTCGCCCTGGGCGTCCGTGAGGAACTCGCCGAAGAGCCCGGACTCGCCCGTCGACGGATCGCGCGTGAAGGCGACCCCGGTGCCCGAGCCGGCGCCCTTGTTGCCGAAGACCATCTGGACGACGTTGACCGCGGTTCCGAGGTCGTGCGGGATACGGTGGGCGCGCCGGTACACCTGGGCGCGCGGTGTATCCCAGGACTCGAATACCGCGCTCACCGCCCGCCGGAGCTGCTCGCGCGCGTCCTGCGGGAACGGTGAGCCCGTCTCCTGCTCGTAGATGTGCCGGTAGGTGCCCACGAGCTCGCGCAGGTCGTTGGCGTCCAGCTCGACGTCCTGCGTGGCGCCACGGTCGGCCTTCAGGTCCGAGAGCGCGGATTCGAACCGCTGCGCGTCGATGCCCTCGACGACCTCGCCGTACATCTGGATCAGCCGGCGGTAGGAGTCGTAGGCGAAGCGGGGATTGTCGGTCGCCTTGGCCAGGCCCTCGACCGCGTCGTCGTTCAGGCCGAGGTTGAGGATCGTGTCCATCATCCCGGGCATCGAGACCGCCGCTCCCGAGCGGACGGAGACGAGCAGCGGGTCGGACGAGTCGCCGAAGCGCTTGCCCGTCGTCTGCTCGAGCGAGTCGAGGTGCTGGTCGATCTCGGCCTCGAGGCCCTGCGGCAGCTGCTGGCCGTCCTGCATGTAGGCGCGGCAGGCGTCGGTCGTGATCGTGAAGCCCGCCGGGACGGGCACGCCGAGCTGCGTCATCTCGGCCAGGCCGACACCCTTGCCTCCGAGGAGCTCGCGCCCGCCCTCGGACGGCTCCTCGAACCCGTAGACGAAGCGCCCGTTTCCTCCCATTGCAGGGGATCTTCCCACAGGGTCGCGCGCGAACGCCCGCCGAACGCGGCGCGTATGCTCGTGCGGTGAGAGTGGTGTTCGCCGTGGCGGCAGTCGCGCTCCTCGCCGGAGCGGGAGGCCGCGCGGACGGCGCACCGCCGCAGAGCCGCATCGCCTTCGGGCTCGTGCACGGCAGCGTCAGCAGCCTCTACACCGTGCGACCGAACGGCAAGGGCCTCCGCCGGGTCACGATCCCTCCGACGCGCCAGGACCTCGGTGGAGACTCCGGCCCGGTCTGGTCGCCCGACGGGAAGCGCCTCGTCTTCGAGCGCAACCTGCCCTACTGGGGCGACGACCGCTTCCGGCTCAACGCGGTGCCCGCGAGAGGAGGCATCGCTCGGCCGATCACCCAAGGGCCGTTCGACGTGATGCCCAGCATCTCCCCGAACGGGAAGCGCATCGCCTTCACCCGGCTCGTCGAGTCCGTCGTCGAGCCGGCGATCTCGCTCTTCACCGCGAATGCGCGCGGGCAGAGGCCGGCGCAGCTCCTGAGCGGAGGGTTCGACCTCTCCCCGGCCTGGTCGCCGGACGGCACGACGATCGCCTTCAGCCGCCTCTCCTCGGACTCGGCGCCCATCCAGGCGGCCGCTCTCTACCTCGCTGACGCGAACGGGAAGAACGTGCGGCCGCTCGCCGGGGTGCTGGGCGTGTCGCCGTCGTGGTCGCCGGACGGAAAGCGCCTGGCCTTCGTCTCCTTCGTCGACCGCAACGGTGCGAGCTGTCCCGGCGCCGACTGCGCCCCGAACGGCGAGCTTTACGTGGTCGACGCCGACGGCAGCGGCCTGCGACGCCTGACCCGGACCCGCGCCGACGACCAGCATCCGACGTGGTCCCCTGACGGCACGAGAATCGCGTTCGCAAGCGGCTTCGTCCTCCCCAAGCAGGGGCACCGGCCCTGGCTGATGACGATGCCCGCCGCCGGAGGCAAGGCCGTCCGGGTGGGTCGCTTTTCCGACGTGCTCGACCCGTCTTGGAGTCCCGTCGGCGTGGGCTGAGCGTCGCGGGGTAGGCTGCGCGCATGAAGCTCGAAGGCGTCCACCACATCACCGCGATCACCGGCGACGCGCCCGGGAACGTCGACTTCTACACCCGCGTTCTCGGCCTGCGGCTCGTCAAGAAGAGCGTCAACCAGGACGACCCGACCGTCTACCACCTCTTCTACGGCGACGAGGAGGGCGCCCCCGGCAACGACATCACGTTCTTCGAGTACCCGAACGCGCGGCCGGGCCGCGCAGGCGCCGGGATGGTGCACCGCGTCGTGTGGCGGGTGGGCTCCGACGAGGCGATCACGTTCTGGGAGGAGCGTCTGGGCAAGGAGGGGGTGACGACCGAGCGCAGCGCCGACGGCACGCTCCTGTTTGCCGACCGCGAGGGACTCGCCCATGAGCTCGTGGTCTCCGAGGCTCCGGACGAGCCGTTGATCGCCGACCATCCCGACATTCCCGGCGAGCTCGCGCTGCAGGGCTTCGAGGGCGTGCGCGCCTACACGCACGATCCGGAGGCCAGCCGCGCCTTCCTCGAAGGCACGCTCGAGTTCGATCCCCGGGGCGAGACCGCGTGGGAGGCTCGTGGCGAGCAGCGCGGCGGCTTCTACCGCTACGACCGCACCGACGAGCGCGGGGTCCCAGGGGCAGGCACCGTTCACCACGTCGCGTGGGCCTCGCCGACGGACGAGCACGAGGCCTGGCAGAAGCGGGTCGCCGAATCCGGCGCCTCCCCCACGCCCGTGATCGACCGCTACTACTTCAAGTCCATCTACTTCCGCGAGCCGAGCGGCGTCCTCTTCGAGATCGCGACGATCGGCCCCGGGTTCACCGCCGACGAGCCGCTCGAGAGCCTTGGGGAGCGACTCTCGCTGCCTCCGGACTACGAGCAGCTCCGCGACCGGCTGGAGCAGGTGCTGACGCCGCTGCCGGACACCCGGGCCGCCCGCTCGGCCAAGTGACGATCGAGCAGAGGGTTCGTCCTCCGGCCGGCGAGCCCGAGGGCCTGCTCGTCCTCTTCCACGGCCGCGGCGCCGACGAGCACGACCTCTTTCCGCTCCTCGACGCGCTCGACCCGGAGCGGCGTCTTCTCGGCGTCACCCCGCGCGGGCCGCTCTCGCTGCCGCCGGGAGGCGCACACTGGTACGCGGTGCGGGAGATCGGCTATCCCGACCCGGAGACGTTCCTGCCGACGTACGCCGCGGTCTCCGGCTGGCTGGACGCCCTGGCGGACGAGACCGGCCTCGGGCCCGAGCGGACGGTCCTCGGCGGCTTCTCGCAGGGCGCGGTGATGACCTACGCGCTGGGCCTCGGCCGGGGGCGCCCACGCCCCGCCGGGCTTATCGCGCTGAGCGGGTTCATCCCGACCGTCGAGGGCTTCGAGCTCGACCTTGAGAAGCCCCTGCCCCCGGTCGCGATCGGTCACGGCACCCTCGACCCGGTGATCTCGGTCGAATGGAGCCGGCGCGCGAGGCAGCTCCTCCAGGAGGCGGGCGCGGACGTCCTGTATCGCGAGTACCCGCTCCCGCACACGATCGACCCGCAGTTCCTCCCGGAGCTCGAGACGTGGCTCGCCTCGGCGCTCTACGAGGGCGCGACCGGCGAGCGGTAGCCGGGCCGTCGGCGAGCGCGGAAGTCGGCGAGCCAGGCCAGGGCGCGCAGGCCCATCCAGACCGGGGTCAGCAGGACGTAGAAGAGGACGACCGCGAACCCGAGGATCACCCACCACGTCGCCCAGCGCCAGAGCGGAACAGGCTCTTTCGGGATCAGACCGGCGTCTTCTCCTTGGTGCCTGCTTCCGCCCGCCGGCGCTCGACGAGCCTGATCACCCGCGCTGCGGTTTCCTCGATCGAGAGGTCTGAGATCTCGATCACCGGGCAACCGAGCCGCCGGTGCAGCTGCTCGGCCTCCTCGAGCTCGCCGTAGATCTCGAGCAGCTCTGCGTAGGCACGCTGGTTGCCGCCGAGCCTCCGTGCGCGCTGCTTGCGGATCTCCTGAAGCCGCTGTGCGTCGATCGTCAGTCCCACGATCTTGGTCTGGTCGACCTCGAACAGCGCCTCGGGCGGTTGGATTCCCTTCACCACGGGAATGTTCGCCGTCTTGTAGCCGAGGTAGCCGAGGTACATGGAGAGCGGTGTCTTCGAGGTGCGCGAGACGCCGACGAGGACGAGGTCGGCCTCGTGCAGGCCGGCGCCGACGCCGTCGTCGTACTTGACCGCGAACTCGATTGCCGCCATGCGCTTGAAGTAGGTCGAGTCGAGCGGAGCGCGTGCGCCCGGGGTCATCTTGGCGGCGACGCCCGCGACTCTGGCGACCGCGTCGATCGGATGCCCTAGTAGGTCGCAGTAGTGGAGCTTGTAGCGACGGCAGAGGGTGCGGGCGGCATCGCGGAGCTCCGGGTGGACGAGGGTGTAGACGATCACCGCCGGCCGTCCTTTCGCGCGGTTCAGCGCAAGGTGGAGGTCGTCGACGGTCTCGACGCGCGGGTGGCGGATCTCCTCGAACTCCTGCTCGGGGAACTGCGCCTCGAGCGCGTGGACCAGCCGCACGGCCGTCTCCCCGGTGGAGTCGGAGATCACGTGGAGCTCGACCGGCTGCTTCGGCGTCACGCGCGGGAGCCTAGCCTCGGGCGCGCCCACGGGCCTTCTCCAGAGACGTTCCACATCCGTCGCGTTCGCGTGACAGACACGCGCGCCGGGGCTCGGTAGGCTCGTCGCCATGGCAGGGGGGCGGGTCGGGACCCGCAAGCACTCGCGCGAGAACATGAATGCGGCCCAACGGCGCCGGATGTGTATCTCAGAGAGCCGTCTAGCGCGGGATCTGTGAGAAGTCGCCCAGCCGGCCGAGCGTGTCGCGAACGTCGAGCAGCAGCCGTAGGCGGTTTGCCCGGACGGTCTCGTCCTCGTCCATCACGAGCACCTCGTCGAAGAACCGCTCCATCAGCGGCGCCAGCGTCGCGCCCGACTCCAGCGCCTTGCGTGTGTCCCCGTCGACGGCGACCTTCGCCAGCCCTTCCGCCAGCGCCTGCTCCGCCTCCTCGCGCAGCAGCGAGCGGTCGAGCTCGGACGCCGCGTCGCCGGCGCTCTTTCCCGCCAGACGGTGAGCGCGGTCGTAGGCGGTGTAGACGCCGTCGAATGCCTGCGTGTCGCGCTCGGCGTGGAGCGTCTCGGCCAGCCGCGCGACGCTCCCGAGGTCCGCCGCCGCAGAGGCCTGTGCCGCCCGCACGTACTCGACCGGCACGTCGAGAAGCCCCTCGAGCCGCTCCTCGACGAACTCGCGCACCTCGTCGTCGAACAGCGAGCGCGGGATCGTCAGACCCCCCTCGATCGCGAGGCGGTTCAGGCCGATCGCAGCCCGCCGCAGACCGTAGGGATCGCGCGAGCCGGACGGCTTGTGGCCCAGCGAGAACGACGTCTCCAGCGTGTCGAGCTTGTCCACTGCAGCGAGCACCTTTCCGGCCTCGGTCTGGGGCAGCGGGCCTCCTGCCGAGTCCGGCAGGTACTGCTCCTCGATGGCCGCGCTGACCGCCTCCGGGTAGCCGGCCAGCCGCGCGTACTCCGCGCCGATGGTGCCCTCGAGATCCGGAAACTCACGGACGAGCTCCGAGGCCTGATCGGCCTTCGCGAGCCGTGCCGCCTCCGACGAGGCCTCGCCTCCGCCGAGCTTGCCGACGAGCGCGCGCAGCCGGTCGGTCTTGTCTGCGAACGTGCCCGCGCCCTTGAAGAACGTGATCGCGCCGAGCTGCTTGGCGAGCTCGTCGATACCGCGCCGCACATCTCGCTCGAACGTGAAGCTCGCGTCGTCCAGCCGGCCCTCGAGCACGTTCTGGTTACCGGCCCGCACCAGTTCGGCTTCGCCTCCGTTCGCGACGAAGGCGAAGCGGTTCCCGCCGAGCGGGAAGTAGCGCTGGTGCGACTGCATCGCCGTCACGATCACGCGCTCCGGCAGCTGCAGGAAGCGCTCGTCGAAGCTGCCCTCGAGGACGAGCACCTTCTCGACCAGGTAGACGACCTCCTCGAGCACCCCGGCCGGATCGCTCCAGCCGCCGATCGCGTCCAGGCCGGCGACGATCTGGCGGCGCCGCTCGGCCGCGTCCGGCTCGACATCGGCTTCGCGGAGCCGGTCTGCGTAGCGCTGTGCGTCGTCGATCTCGACCTCTCCCTGCGTGAAGCGGTGCCCGAAGCTCGTCCTCCCGACGACTGTCTCCCGGTCGAGCTTCGCCAGGCGCCAGCGCACCGGTCGCGCGAAGCGGATGCCGCTGTCGTCCCAGCGCATCGATCTGGAGAAGGAAAGGCCGCGCACGATCGCCTCCATCCGCTCCGGAAGCACGTCCCGCAGCGGCTGTCCAGGCCTCTCCAACCCGAGGAAGCCGTCGCGAACGACGAGATCCTCGGGACGGACGCCATGCTTCTTGGCGAAGCCGGCCGCCGCCTTGTCGGCGAGCGACTCGGGCGGCCCCTTGAGCCACTCGTCCGGAGTCTGCTCCGGGATGCTCTCGAGGATCAGCGCAAGCCGCCGCGGCCCGACGTAGACGCGTGTGGGCGCGATCCCGAGCTCGCGCTCGCTCAGCACGGGCAACTGGGCCTCTGCCTCGCGGCAGGCCCCTGCCGGAAGCTCCTCGCAACCGATCTCAAGCAGCAGCGTCGGCACCGGACTCCAGCTCCAGGTAGGTCTGGGCAACCTCGCGCGCCAGGTTGCGGACGCGGCCGATGTAGGCCGCGCGCTCATTCGCCGAGATCGCTCCTCGCGCATCGAGCAGGTTGAAGGCATGCGAGGCCTTCAGCACCTGGTCGTAGGCGGGTAGCGGCAGGCGCCGCTCGAGCAGCAGCCGGCATTCGTCCTCGTGCTCGCCGAAGCGACGGGTGAGGACGTCGACCGGCGCGAGCTCGAAGTTGTAGATCGACCACTGCCGCTCGTTCTCGCGGTAGACGTCGCCCCAGGTGATCCCGGGAGCCCACTCGAGGTCGAAGGCGCTCCTTTTGCCCTGCAGAAACATGGCCAGCCGCTCCATGCCGTAGGTGATCTCGGCGGGAACGAGCTCGACGTCGAACCCTCCGAGCTGTTGGAAGTACGTCCACTGCGTGATCTCCATGCCGTCGCACCACACCTCCCAGCCGAGGCCCCAGGCGCCGAGTGTCGGCTGCTCCCAGTCGTCCTCGACGAGCCGGACGTCGTGGCGCCTCAGATCGATCCCGATCGCCTCGAGCGAACCGAAGTAGAGATCGAGCACGTCCTCCGGCGCCGGCTTGATCACGACCTGGTACTGGAAGTAGTGCTGGAACCGGTACGGGTTCTCCCCGTACCTACCGTCCAGCGGCCTGATCACCGGCTCGACGTACCCGGTCTTCCAGGGCCGCGATCCAAGGCAGCGGAGGAACGTCGCCGGGTTCATCGTGCCCGCGGCCACCTCCGTGTGGTACGGCTGCATCAGGACACAGCCGTAGTCCGCCCAGTAGCCCTCGAGCGCGCGAATGGTGTCCTGGTAGGTAGGCGCCAAGGCGCCTCATCCTAGGGAAGAAACAGGCCGCCGCCCTCGTCCTGTAAGCGAGTCCTTTCCAATAGATGCGCCTCCAGAGCGGGCCCGTATGGGCCCGCTCGCCCCGTTCAGGCGCTGAGCGTTCGAAGCCGGAAGCCGCCGTGGTACTCGTATGAGGCGGTGACCACGCCGAGCGCCTCCTGCGCCCCGCGCTCGGTCAGACCGGCGTCACCCGCGTCGGCGAGAGGGCGCTGGAGCAGGCCCTCGATTCCCAGCAAGCCTTCGCGAGAGAGCGGGAGCGCACCGTTGGCGCAGTTCACGCAGACCGCACCGCCCGCCCGCGGCGAGTAACCGGCGAGGCCCGTCTCCGCTCCGCACTCGGCGCAGGAGGTGACGTGCGGGAGGTAGCCCGAAAGCCAGAGCAGCTTCAGCTGGAAAGAGAGGACGAGCGGGTCGGTCGCCGCCCGACCGCTGCCGGGATCGATGTCGTCGAGGAGGTCGAGGAAGCGGGTCAGCGCCCTGAAAGCCCGGTCGTTCGCCTCCTGCTCGGGAAACAGGCGCAGCATCGCCTCGGCTCCCACGAGACCGGCGTTCAGCCGGTACGGCTCCTCGCGGGTGGCGTGGTGCGAGCCGAGGAGCTGGACGCCGGTCACGGTCTGGAGCTCGCCGCTGCCCTCGTGAAGCATCAGCTCGACGTGGCTCAGCGGCTCCAGGCGCGCGCCGAAGCGCGACTTGGTCTTCCGGACACCCTTGGCAACCGCTCCGACGCGCCCGCGGTCGAGCGTGTAGATGTGGAGCACACGGTCGGCCTCGCCGAGGCGGAACGAGCGCAGCACCACCGCCTCGGTCTTGTAGGTGCGGCCGGCCACCGAGCCCAAGTGTAGATCCGGGGCTGGCCGGGAACGCTCCCGGGTCTCAGAGGCGCTGGCAGCCGGGGCAGTACCACGTGCCGCGGCCTGCAGCCCGGATCTTCTCGATCGGAGTGCCGCACCGGTCACACGGTTCCCCTTCCCGGCCGTAGACCTTGAACTCGTGCTGCATCCCTCCCGAGCCGCCGTCCGGGGTGCGGTAGTCGCGGAGCGTCGCGCCCTGCCGCTCGATCCCAGCCCGGAGCGCGCTGCGGATACCGCTGTGGAGAGCCTTGAGCTCGTCGAGGCCAAGCTCCCCGGCGGGGCGCCGAGGATGGATCCGCGCCCGCCAGAGCGCCTCGTCGGCGTAGATGTTCCCGACGCCGGCGAGCCTGCGCTGGTCGAGGATCGCCGCCTTGACGGGGGTACGGCGACCGGCGAGCGTCTCGGCGAGGCGTTTCGTGGTGAAGCTCCGTTCGAGGGGCTCGCGTCCGACACGGGCGGCCAGGTAGGCGTCGAGCTCCTCCGGCTCGACGAGAAGCCACGTGCCGAAGCGGCGGACGTCTCGGTACGCGACATCCGATCCGTCGTCTAAACTGACAACGGCGCGGAGGTGAGGATCGTCGACCGAGAGCTCACTGCCGTGCAGCAGATTCCCCGTCATCCGGAGGTGGATCAGGAGAACCCGACCCGAATCGAACCGAACAATCAGATACTTGCCTCGGCGATCGACGGCGGCGATTCGCTCACCTTCCAGCTCGACGGCCACACCGGCGGGGTCGAACGGCCGGGTGAGTCGCGGATCGAAGATCTCGACACGCTCGAGTCGGCGCCCGACGAGGAGCGGCGCAAGGCGCGTGCGAACCGTCTCTACCTCGGGAAGCTCGGGCACCGAGCCAGCGTAGCCAGGTCGTCCTGTGACGCGGCCCGAGTGGTTAGGCGATCACGTCGAGCACCACCGGTCGACGCGGCGGCGGCTCGTCGGCCAACACGTACGCCTTCTCGAGCTCGCTCGCAGCCTCGTCGGCGTCCGCATCCGTGGCGGCGTGAATCTGGGCGAGGGGCTCGCCTTCGGCGACTTGGTCTCCGGGTTTCCGCATGCAGACGACCCCGACGGCATGGTCGATGTCGTCGTCCTTCGTCTGCCTCCCGGCACCGAGGTGGAGTGCTGCCTGCCCGACGGCGACCGCGCCGAGGTCGCCGACGTAGCCGCCGCGCTCGGCCGCCAGCTCGCGGACGACCGGCGCCGTCGGGAGCGCGCCCTCGTCCGGGTTGCCGCCCTGCGCGCGAATCCAGCGCTCGTACGCCTCCAGCGCCGAGCCGTCCGCGATCGCCCGTTCGGCCCGCGCTCGTCCCTCTACCTCGTCGATGCCGAGGTCCGAGACGGCTAGCAGGCGCGAGCAGGCCGCGAGCACGAGCTCGAGAAAGTCGGGTGGCCCCTCGCCTCGGACGGTCGCGATCGCTTCGCGAATCTCGAGCGCGTTCCCGACCGCCCGGCCGAGCGGCCGGTTCATGTCGGTCAGCAGGCAGACGACCTCCCGGCCGGCTCGCCCTGCCAGATCGAGCATCGCCTCGGCGAGCGCCCGCGCGTCTTCGATCGACTTCATGAAAGCGCCGTCGCCGACCTTGGCGTCGATCACGATCGCCTCCGCCCCGCCCGCGATCTTCTTGGACATGATGCTCGCCGCGATCAGCGAGTAGTTGTCCACGGTCGCGGTCACGTCTCGAAGGGCGTAGAGCTTCTTGTCGGCCGGAACGAGGTTGGCGCTGGCGCCGATGATCGCCATTCCCGCGTCGCGGACCTGCGTGATGAACTCGTCGGTCGACAACTCGACGCGGAAACCGGGTATCGACTCGAGCTTGTCGAGGGTGCCGCCGGTGTGGCCGAGACCGCGGCCGCTCATCTTCGCGAACGGCACACCGCACGCCGCGACGATCGGCCCGATGGCGATCGACGTCTTGTCCCCCACCCCGCCCGTCGAATGCTTGTCGACGACCTTGCGGCCGAGCGCCGAGCGAAGGTCGACCGTCTCGCCCGTCGCGATCATCGCCTCGGTCAAGGCGTAGGTCTCGGCGCTGGTCAGCCCCCGGAAGTAGATCGCCATGCAAAGCGCGGCCATCTGGTAGTCGGGCACCTCGTCGCGGGCGTACTCGAGCATCAGCTCGTTCAGCTCCTCGGGAGCGAGCATGCCGCCGTCCCGCTTCCGCTGAATCAGCTCGGCCGGACGGATCACGCAGCCTTCTCCGCGACGAAGACGCTCGTGACCGTCCGGGAGCGAAACGGCACCTCGAAGTCGGGCAGCGGCTGAGGAACGGCAGCGCTGAAGAACGTGGATTCGACATAGCGATGGACGGAGGCAACGTCCGGGAAGACCAGCACCGCGTCGACGTCACGCCTTTCGACGGAGGCGAAATGCCGGGCGAGCGTCGCCTCGCCATTCTCCCGCGAGAACGGACGCAACGGAGGCGGGAAGCCGACTCGCTTCCACACGTCGAACATGTGCTCCTCGCCGATCGTAGCCGCAACGAGCCGCCCGCCCGGGACGAGCACGCGAGCGAGCTCCGAGAGCGCAAGCTCGAGGTCGTCCACGTGGTAGAGCATCCAGTTCGCGACCACGCAGTCGAACCGGCCGTCTTCGAATTCGAGCCTCTGAGCGTCGCCGACGCTCGCGGCCACTCCCCGCCGTCTCGCAAGCTCGACCATCCTCGGCGACAGGTCGAGGACCACGAGGTCGATCTCGAGCTCCGCCAGCATGCGCTCGGCGAATTGCCCCATCCCGCAGCCGACCTCGAGCACCCGACGCGGAGCGGTCTCAGCGACCGCGGCCAGTGCTGTGTCGGCAGCGTCGGGGCCCTCACGGAAGCGCGCGATGGCATCGCGGCGCACCGCAAGCCCCGCCTCCGTCTCGTACTGTCGCCGAACGAGCTTCGGGTCGTTGAGCCTCATGGCTCGACGATCGGCTGCCCGGGCAGTCCGCGGCTCGGCGCCTTCCCACCGAGCCAGGCGTTGACGGTCGCACCGACGTCCGCGAACTCGCCGTCCTCGTAGATCGTGCCGGCCGCGTTGCGACCCTGGACATAGGCGAGGAGCAGCGCGTGCTCGCGCGAGTGGTCCGTCGAAGGCGTGGTGGGATCGCAGCCGTGATCGGAGGTGAGGATCAGGAGGTCCTGCCCGCGTAACGCGTCCAGCAGGTCTGGAAGCCGCCGGTCGAAGTCCTGCAGGCAACGGTGGAAGTTGACCGGGTCGTTGCGGTGGCCCCAGAGCATGTCGGTCTCGACGAGGTTGGTGAAGACCAGGCCCTGGTCGACCTCCCGGAGCAGCGTCTCCGTTTGCTGGATTCCGTCCACGTTCGATTTCGTCGGATGGGACTCGTCGATGTCGCAGCCCGCGAAGATGTCGCCGATCTTGCCGACTCCGTGGACGGTGTTTCCGGCCTCCCGAACGAGCGTGAGGTAGTTCGGCCTGCGCGGCTCAAGCGAGAAGTCGTGCCGGTTCGGAGTTCGCTCGTAGTTGCCGGGCTCGCCGGTGAAAGGCCGCGCGATCACGCGCCCCACTGCATGTTTGCCGGTCAGGATCTCCCTGGCCGCACGCGAGGCCGCGTAGAGCTCCTCCAGCGGGATCGTGTCCTCGTGGGCCGCGATCTGGAACACGGAGTCGCCGGACGTGTAGACGATCCACTTGCCGGTTCGCTGATGCTCCTCGCCGAGCTCCTGGATGATCTCCGTCCCCGACGCAGGCTTGTTGCCGAGGACGCCGCGGCCAGTCTTGTGCATGAACGGGTCGATCACGTCGTGCGGGAAGCCTTGCGGATAGGTCGGGAAGGCGGTTTCGGTGACCACTCCCATCAGCTCCCAGTGACCGGCCGTCGTGTCCTTGCCCTTCGACCGCTCGCGCAGCCGGCCGGCGACAGCGGGCGCCCCCGGCTGCGGCGGGCATCCCTTGAGCGGCTCCACGTTGCCGAGGCCGAGCGCCTCGAGGTTGGGCAGGTCGAGCCCGTTGACGGCGCGCGCCACGTTTCCGAGCGTGTCCGACCCCTCGTCACCGTAGGCGTCGGCATCCGGAAGCGCTCCCGCGCCCACGGCGTCCAGCACAATCACGCAAGCGCGCGGCACGCGGCTATTCTAGGAGGCGTGGGTGCCGTCCTCGGATTGCTCGGCCTCGTCGTCTACGGCGCGTGTGTGATCGTGCTGGCGGCGGGCTGCACGTGGGTCGTGGTGAAGGTCAGCCCTAGCGGCAAGAAGAAGGCCTAGACCTACACCGGGGACAGCGGGAGCACGTCCTCCAGCGGGTGGTACTCGAGGCCGTGGGCATCGGCGACGGCCTCGTAGGTGATCTTCCCGTGGAGGACGTTCACGCCCCGGGCGAGGGCAGGATCCCGCGCGACGGCTTCGGCGAGCCCGTGTTCGGCGATCTCCTCGACGTACGGCAGCGTCACGTTGGTGAGCGCCTTGGTCGAGGTGACCGGCACTGCACCCGGCATGTTCGCGACGCAGTAGTGCGTGACACCGTCCACCACGTAGACCGGGTCGCTGTGGGTGGTCGGATGGGACGTCTCCGCCGATCCGCCCTGATCGATCGCCACGTCACAGAGGACTGCCCCGTTCTTCATCACACCGAGCATCTGGCGGGTGATCAGTTTCGGCGCCACCGCTCCCGGGATCAGCACCGCTCCGATCACAACGTCCGCCTCGACGATCGATTCCTCGATCTGCAAGGTCGATGACATCACGAGGCTGACCCGGCCGGAGAGGATCTCGTCCAGATGGCGCATCCGGTCGATCGAGCGCTCCAGAATCGTCACGTTCGCTCCGAGCCCGAGCGCGATGACGGCGGCGTTGTAGCCGACGATCCCACCGCCGAGCACGAGCACCCGGCCGGGCGCGACGCCCGGGACGCCGCCGAGCAGGAGGCCCCGCCCGCCGAGCGGCTTCTCGAGGAAGTAGGCGCCTGCCTGGGCAGCGAGCCGGCCCGCGATCTCGCTCATCGGCGCGAGCAGCGGCAGGGCGCGGTTGTCGGTCTCGACGGTCTCGTAGGCCACGCAGGCGGCCCCGCTCTCGGCGAGGGCGCGAGTGAGCTCCTCGCTCGCCGCGAGGTGCAGGTACGTGAACAGCACCAACCCCTCACGCAGGAGCGGGTACTCCGACGGAAGGGGCTCCTTGACCTTGAGCAGGAGCTCAGCCTCGCCCCACACGTCCTCGACACCTCCGAGCGTCGCCCCGACGGCCCGGTATGCGTCGTCCGGGAAAGAGCTTCCGTCGCCGGCGCCCGTCTCGACGAGCACTTCGTGGCCGCGTTCGACGAGCTCGCGAGCACCGGCCGGCGTCAGCGCGACCCGGTACTCGTCCGGTTTGATCTCGTTGACGACTCCGACCTTCATCGGGCGAGAAACCCTAGCTTTTCGCGAGGTTTCTGCGTGTCCGATTGTCTCTGAGCCCCGACACGCATTCGGCACAAGACGTCACAGACACGTGCGCCCAGGGTCGATACGCTCGCCTTGGGGAGGAGGCCGGGCGAACCGAACTACAGGACCTGCGGGGCCTGGTGTTCAGGCGCCTGCGAGCCGTTCGGTGGGTTCCCGCTCCCCCGGGTCGAGCCAGGGCAGGTACTCCGCCCGCGCGACCAGGGTGTGTACCTCAAACACGAACGTGTTCCAGGTGCCGAGCCCGACGACCGGACCGAGCCGTCGCTCCTCCATCAGCGCACCAGCCCTCGCGCCAGCCGTCCCGCGGCGAAGGCGGCCGCGAAGAACCAGGGCTCCTCGTCCGGGCCACGGCCCATGTGTGAGAGCGGAAGGCCTGCGCAGGCCTCCTCCCAGCCTTCGGCATCGACCTCCTCCCGCGGCTCGAGCCACTCGGGCGCCTCGAGGCCCTTCGGCCAGGGGATCGCGACCTTGCCGAGACAGAGCTCGACCACTGCGCGGGTGTGGTGCGAGACCCCCCGGTGACGCTCGCGCTCGTCCGCGCTCGAGACTCGCACGGCGAGAACGGGAGAGCCTCCGAGTGCACGCGCGAAGGTCGCGACCGCCGCAGCGGCGACTCCACCATGGCCGAGCGCCGAGCCGGTACCGACGATTCCCGGCCCGACCGCGCAGACGACTGCCTGGTGGCCGGAAGCCGACGCCCACGCAAGCGCCGACGCGACGTTGACGCACTCGGCCTCGCCGCCGAAACAGGCACCCTGCGAAACCGTCGTCGTCAGCAAGCCCCGCTCGCGCAGCGCTCGAACCGTGTCGGATAGCCCGAGCGGAAGCGCACCGCCTTCGAGCTGGACGTACGCAACCCGCAGTCCCTCGCCGAGTCCCGCACAGGCGGCAGCCAGCTGGCTGTGCAGCGTGCAGCAGACGACGGGCATCCCGCCGAGGTCGGCCGCGAGGTCGCCCTTCTCCTCCGCGTGAACGGTCGCGAACTGTCCCGGCGCATATGGCAGCTTGACCACGTGGGCACCCTTCTCGGCGGGTAACCCCAGGCCGCGCGTCAGGTTCACGTACAGGACGTCGAAACCGCCGGAGCCGAGCTCGAGCTCGCGTGCCTGGACGTTGACGAGCACCTCGTCGTCGAGCGCGACCGGGCCGGTCGCGTCCGGGTAGGCGACGCAGGGAACGCCGTCCACCTCGAGGCGAACGAGCCCTTCGTGCCGCTCCCGGATCTCCGTCACCCTGCCCCGCTTCAGGCTAAGCGGCATCCTCGACCTCTCGCGCGGCTTCGACGAGCGCAAGCGTGACCTCCACCATCTCGTCGAGGTCGGCCACCGCGATCCGCTCGTCGGGCGTGTGGATGTCGGTCATCCCGTTGGCGAGGTTGACGCACTGGAGCCCGCGCTCGTTGAACACGTTCGCGTCGGCGCCGCCACCCGAGAGGACGAAGCTCGGCTCGCGGCCGGCCCGCTCGAGTGCGGTCGCGGCGAGCCGCACCGGCAGGTCGTCCTTCCTGAACCGATAGCCGCGAGTGCCGTCGCCGATCTGGATCTCGACCTCGCACTCCCCCAGTCCTGCGGCGAACGTGATCGTGTCCACCATCTCCTGCACCACGTCGGCGAGCTTGCGCTCGTCGTGGCTACGGGCCTCGGCCGCAAACCAGCAGTGTTCCGGAATGACGTTGCGGGCCGTTCCTCCCTGGATCTGACCCACGCTCGCGGAGGTCTCGTCGTCGAGCCGACCCAGCCGCAGGTCGGCGATCGCGCGCCCGGCCGCAGCGATCGCCGAGCGCCCCTCCTCCGGGTACATCCCGGCGTGTGCTGCGCGGCCGCGGAAACGGGCGTCGATCCTGTGCTGGAACGGTGCGCCGAGGATCACCTCACCGACCGGGCCCGCGTGGTCGTAGACGTAGCCGAGGCGGGCGTTTAGCCGCGACTCGTCGAAGGCAGCTGCTCCGACGAGCCCGACCTCTTCCTTCGGGGTGAAGAGCAGCTCGACGCCGGCATGTGGGCGCTCCTCCTCCACCAGCCGAGCCGCAGCCTCCAGCATGGCGGCGACGGCGGACTTGTCGTCGGCCCCGAGAATCGTTCCGGCGACGTTGCGCACGAAACCGTCCTCCCCGACGACCGGCTCGATCGCTGCCTCAGGCTGGACCGTGTCGAGGTGGGCGCAGAAGAAGAGCGGCGCTCCACCGCCGTTCCCTCTCGGCTCGAGCCGGCAGAGAACGTTGCCGATCGTCGAGCCGATCCTGGCTCCCGCATCGTCCTCCTGAGCCTCGAGCCCGAGCCCCTGGAGGTAGTCGAGCACGCGGTCGGCCACCGCCCGCTCCTCCCCGGGAGGGCTGGGAAGCGCTGCCAGCTCGACGAAGAGCGACAAGGCATCGGGTGCCCAGGACGGACGCGGCATTAGGCGATCGTAGTCGCGGGCGCTAGATTGGTCGTATCACGGTGTCCGAGCCACTTGTTCAGAGCATCCTGCTGGGAGATGCGGTCGAGCACGCTCCGGTCGCGATCCTGGTCGCGGACGAGGAGATGCGTTACGTGGCGGCCAACCTCACGGCCTGCGAGCTGCTCGGATACACGCGGGACGAGCTGCTCAAGCTGCGCGTGACGGACGTCGCGCGCCACGAGGAGGCCCGCGGGGACTTCGAGGCGATGATCGCCCACGGCGAGCTCAAGGGCCGCACGACGGTCGTGCGCAAGGACGGGACCGAGCTCCACCTCCGCCACCGCTCGAGCGAGACGACGATCGCCGACCTGCCGTACTACGTCGCGATTCTCTGGCCCGACGCCTAGCCTGAGGCGGCGACCGCGGTACCGGCGCGCTCGCGGGAGCGCTCGAAGGCCGCGCCCACGAAGTCACGGAAGAGCGGGGCCGGCCGCGTCGGGCGCGACTTGAACTCCGGGTGGAACTGGCTGGCGACGAACCACGGATGGTCACGGAGCTCGACGATCTCCACCAGTCGCCCTTCCTGGAACGTTCCCGAGACCACGAGCCCGGCGTCGACCAGCTGCTGCCGGTACTGGTTGTTCACCTCGTAACGGTGCCGGTGGCGCTCGTGGATGACGAGCTCGTTGTAGGCGCGGAGCGCCTGGGTTCCCTCGGCGAGCTCGACCGCCTGCGCGCCGAGGCGCATCGTGCCGCCCAGGTCCTCGATCTCCTTCTGCTCCGGCAAGAGGTCGATCACCGGATACGGCGTCTCGGGATCCATCTCGGTCGAGTTGGCGCCCTCGAGCCCGACCGCATGCCGCGCGAACTCCGAGACCGCGACGTGCATTCCGAGGCAGATCCCGAGGTAGGGGATCCCGCGCTCCCGCGCGACGCGGCACGCAAGGATCTTCCCCTCCCATCCGCGCGAGCCGAAGCCGCCCGGAACCAGGACGCCGTCGACGTTCTCCAGCTCGGCCTGGGCCTCCTCGAGCGACATTCCCTCGGCGTCGAACCAGCGGACGCGCACGGAGCAGCCGTGGTGGACTCCCGCGTGCTTGAGCGCCTCGTGCACCGAGAGGTACGCGTCGTGGAGCTTCACGTACTTCCCGACGAGCGCGATCTCGACGTCGCCTGCGCGCTCGGCGCGGATACGCTCGGTCAACTCGAGCCATTCGCCCAGCTGCGCCTCACCCGCAGGCAGGCCGAGCTTCTCGCAGACGAGCGAGTCGAAGCCCTCGGCCTGAAGGGCGGACGGGACGAGGTAGAGGTCCGGGACGTCGTGGTTCGCAATCACCTCGCGCGGATCGAGATCGGCGAACAGCGCGATCTTGTCCCGGATGTCCGCCGAGATCGGGTCATGCGAGCGCGCGACGATGATGTCGGGGTGGACGCCGATGCGGCGCAGCTCGTTGACGGAGTGCTGCGTCGGCTTGGTCTTCAGCTCGCCTGCCGTCTCGATGAAGGGCACGAGCGTCACGTGGACGTAGCAGACGTTTTCCGGCCCGACCTGCCGCCGGAACTGGCGGATCGCCTCGAGGAAAGGCAGCGACTCGATGTCGCCGACGGTGCCGCCGATCTCGGTGACGACGACGTCGCTGTCGCTCGCATCGGTCGCGCTGCGGATCCGTTCCTTGATCTCGTTCGTGATGTGCGGAATCACCTGCACGGTCGAGCCGAGGTACTCGCCCTTCCGCTCCTTGCGGATCACGCGATCCCAGATCGCACCGGCGGTGTGATTGGCGTTGCGGGAGAGGTTCTCGTCGATGAAGCGCTCGTAGTGGCCGATGTCCAGGTCGGTCTCGGCGCCGTCCTCGGTGACGTAGACCTCGCCATGCTGGAACGGGCTCATCGTCCCCGGATCGACGTTGATGTAGGGATCGAACTTCTGCACCTGCACCTTCAGGCCTCGGGCCTTCAGGAGGCGGCCGAGCGAGGCGGCAGTGATGCCCTTGCCGAGCGACGAGACGACCCCGCCCGTGACGAACACGTATTTCGGCGGCCGCCGGGCCATCAGGTGGCCCGTCCGAGCCGGTCGATCTGGGAGACGCCCGGCGTGCGCTCGATCAACTCTCCGAGGGAGCGAAGCTCGCCGATGACGGTGAGGCCCGCGAGCGCCGCGATCGCGAGCCGTTGACCCCGGGGCGTGAACGTCGCCACGGATCCATAACCTAGCACGGCTCCAAGGGCATTCGACCCGGCGTCTCCGAGCATCGTCATCTCGCGGAGATCGTACGGAGCCAGCAGGACGGCAATCGGGGCGTAGGAGCGGACCGGGCCGCGGAGGAGCAGGGCGCAGGCTGCGAAGGCCTTCAGTGCCCGCCCGGGTCTCGTGTCGAGCTGGTTGAGCGCATTCGCCGAGAGCGAGACGAGCAACGCCCCTCGCAGCGAGCGGGTCGCCGCGAGGGCGACGGCGGGAATCCCGACCGCCTTCAGCATCCCGGTGGTGCCGCCTGAGCGAAGGTGGGCGCGAAACCCGCGTTCCGGCCCGCTCCAGACGTCGTCCGCAAGCCCGAGCGCCGCCGCCCCGGCGACGCCCAGTCGGACGCGCAAGGGGGCACGGGACCCGCCGAGCGCGACGACGACACCGACGAGCGGAAGGCGGAGGCCACGGAAGTTGAGGGCGGTGGGGCCGCAGGCGAGGGCGGAGTCGAGCAGCTGGCGCCCGCGGTGCAGGAAGCCTCCGAGATCGCGACGGGTGGCGCGGTGGCGCAGCTGCAGCTCCCGCTCGCGGACCTCGAGCCCGGCTCGCACGGCGTCGATCGTCATCCGCACCTCGCAGCCGAACCCGGGCGCGAGCGGGAAGCAGGCTGCGCGCGCCTCCGCCGACAGGGCACGCTGGCCCGAAAGCGGCTCGCGGGCCTCGAAGCCGCTCCGGGCCCGGACGAGGAAGCGCGCCACGCGCTTGGCGATGCCGAAGCCGCCGCCCTGTGCCTGCACGAAGGCGGCGATCGTGAGATCGGCGGACCGCTCGAGGAGCGAGCTCGGGTCTCCGTCGAGGTCGGCGTCGACGAGCAGGAGCCGTCCCGGGGGCGCCTCGCGCTCGCCGAGGGTGAGCGCCTGGCCCTTGCCGAGACGCGGCAGCGGCACGACCCGGGCACCCGCACGGCGGGCGAGCGCGGCGGTGGTGTCGTGGGAGCCGTCGTCGGCGACGATGACGGTCGCGTCGGGAAACGCGCCTCGCAGGGCTTCGATCGTCCGCTCGATCCGAGCCTCCTCGTCGCGTGCGGCGACGAGGATCGTGAGCGGCTCAGCCACCCGTGGCAGTGAAGCCTTGCAGCGCCGGTAGGAAGTCGTCGGCCGACTGCTTCAGCCCGTACTGCCCCGAGGGTGCGCCGGCGAGCAGAAGTGCGAGCGAAAGTCGGCCGGCCGGCGTGTCGATGTCGTCCACCGATGAGAGGCCGGCCTGGCGGTAAATCGGGACGGCCGACGGGTGGGAATCGCTCGCCTCGACCCCGACGGCCGGAACGCCCGCCGAGCCCAGGCCCGAGTAGAGCCCCTGCAGGAAGTGGCTCGTCCCGTCTTTCTGAGGCTTGGCCGTACGCACGACGATCACACCGTCGGCCGGGTCCTTGTTCCCGCCGGCCTGTTGCTCGACCAGAGCGTCGGTGAAGACCTTCCAGAGCGGCGTGTCGCCTCCATGCGCCAGCTCGGCGCCGAGTGCCCGGCCGAGCGCCTCCAGGCGTCCCGGGCCCTTGAAACTGCCGACCTCGGGGTGCGCGGCGAGCATCTTGTCGATCTGCTGCCCGTCGACCGGCACCTTGATCACCCGTAGGCGAAGCTGCTGCCCGCCGGCGTCGGTCAGCATGCCGCTGACCGCCAATGGGACGTTGCCGGTCGGGGAGCCGACCAGCACGACCGCCTCGTGCTTGCCGCGAAGCCGGTTGCGGACGAGCGCCGGATAGGTCTGCTTGATGAAGCTTCGGGAGGCGTCCTGCTCGCGATCGAGGTTCCCGGCCTGCTGCGCGTTCTGGTCCAGCTGCTTGTGCAGGTTTGCCACCTGCTGCTCCAGCAGCGAGGTCTTCCCCTTCTCGACGGGGTTCGAGATCCCGACGCCGACCAGGATGCCGATGATCAGCGCAAGGAAGACGGCAGCGAGCGAGGCGACGTGGTACCGAAGATCGAACATCTCAGAGCTCCGCGCCAGTCTGGCACAGCGCGTAGAGCCGGTTGAGCGCGTTGCGCGGGAGGGAGCGCCTGAGACCCACGAGGAAGGGGCCGCTCACGGTGAGGTCGACCTTGGTGCGATCCTCGCCGGACGCCGCGAGGGTCAGCTCGACGTCGATCCGCTCGCTCGTCATGTGCCAGGCCACCCGCTGCAGCCGCTCGACCTCGATCACGACGAGCGTTCCGGTCATATCGGGCCGGCGGATCAGGCTAGGACGCATCCCTCCGTGGAGCTTCCAGCGCGCACCTGGCGCGAGGCCGCGGCGGTCCGGCTCGACACCGGCGACCCCGGGCCACCAGTCCGAGAGATGGTGCGGCTCGGCCAGGAAGAGCCAGACGTCGTCGCGTGGCGCGAGGAGTTGCCGGGAAGCGCTGTAGGTGGGCATGGCGCCAGAAGTGTTGCTGTTTCGGCACGAGCCCGCGCGCCACGTGCGCACGTTGCCGCCGTAGGATCGACTCGGGGAGGAGGTCGGGGCTACCGGCGTGGGGACATGGCACAAAGGGGCATCCCCAAGGGATCAGCCGAGGCCGAGCAGCTCGCGGATACGGTCGCTCAGAAGCCCGATGGAATGGCGTAGCCCGGGCGAAGCGGCGATCGCGACAACGACCGCCCCCAGCCCGGCGAACGCAAACGCCACGAGCGGCCAGAGGCCGACCTGCCGGCTGACGAGGCGCGAGACCCCTTTTGCGTCGATGAGGATCTCCCCCACTTTCAGGCGCGTCACGAACGTCGACGACATGCCCGCCCGGTCGCGCTCCAGGAACTCGATCAGGTTGAAATGCGTGCCCACGGCGACGATCAGCTCCGCGCCCTTCTCGTAGGCGAGCAGCAGGGCGATGTCCTCGCTGATGCCGGGAGCCGAGACGGTCGCGTAGTCGAGCTCCAGGCGCTGGAGCCGGGCCGCGCCGGGGGCGACGCCGTCGCGGTAGGCATGGACGATGAGCGCCGCACCGCACCGGAGCGCGGAGTCTGAAACGGAATCCATGTCGCCGACGATCACGTGTGGCTTCATGCCGGCTGAGAGCAGCGCGTCGGCGCCTCCGTCCACCCCGATCACGACGGGCTTGAAGTCGCGCACGTACGGCCGGACGATCGCCAGATCGCGCTTGTAGCCGGGCCCGCGGGCGACGACGAGCGCGTGGCGCTCCCGGAACCTGATCCCGAGCGGCGGGAAATCGACGCCTTCGGCCAGCAGGCGGCCCTCCTCGCGCAGATAGCGGAGCGTGTTCTCGGCGAAGCCTTCGAGCGCCTCCGTCACCCTCCCCTGCTGCTCCGTGAGTGCGCGCCCGAGATCGTTGGCATCGAGCGTGTGTCCGTTGGCCAGGCACGTGCCGTTGCGGAACAGGCTCGCGCCGCGGACCGTCACGTCCTCTCCGTCGCTGACCTGGTCGAAGAGCGTCGCACCGGGTGCGTCGATCAGCCGGACTCCGCCGCGCACCAGCAGGAGAGGCCCAGGATTTGGGAACCGACCACTCTGCGAGTGCGAGACGTTGACGACCACTCGGACACCCGACTCGAGCAGCTCCTCGGCCGAAACCCGGTCGAGATCCTCGTGGTCGATGATCGCGACGTCGTCCGGGCCCAGCCTGCTCACGAGGTTCTTCGTGCGCTTCCCAAGGCGAGCGCGCCCCGTGAACTCGACGAAGCTCATTGCTCCTGCACCGCCGTGATGAATTGCTCGCCTCCGAGCATCCGCCGAAGCTCGTCACGGCGATCGTCGTCCCCGAGCGGCTCGATCGTCGTGTGCGTGGGGTCGCCCGGCACCTTCTCGACGCGAAAATGCCGGTCGGCGAGCGTTGCGATCTGCGGCAGGTGCGTGATCGTGATCACCTGCGCACGCCCGCCGAGCCGGCGCAGCGTGTCCCCGACCGCATGGGCGGTCTGACCGCCGATCCCGGCATCGATCTCGTCGAAGACCATCGTCTCGCCTCCACCGACGGCTGCGATCGCGAGCGCGATTCGGGACAGCTCTCCGCCGGAGGCAGTCTCGGCAGCGGGCACGAACGGGATGCCCGGATTCGGGCGGATCAGAAACGCCGCCTCGTCCGTGCCGGTCGCCCCGATCTCGCGGTCGCGAAGCTCCACGTGGAACTCTCCTTCGCCCAGCCCGATGCCTCGGAGCTCGTCGGCAACCGCGCTTGCGAACGGCTCCGCTGCGCTCTCTCTCGCCACTCGCAGCTCGGTCGCGAGCGTCTCGACCCGCTCGCTCGCCTCGGCAAGGGCTCCGGCAGCAGCGGCCGCGGGGTCGGCACCGCCGGCCACCTCGGCCAGCTCGATGCGAGCCTCCGTAGCACGCGCCAAGAGCTCTTCGTAGGTCGCGCACCGAAAGCGGCGTTTTGCCCCGGAGATCCGTTCCAGCTCGGACTCGACGTGCTCCAGGCGATCCGGCTCGGCCTCCAGGGAGGCGAGAAAGGCGCGGAGCTCCGAGGCTGTCTCCTGGAGGCGCAGCTCCGTGTCCCGCAGGTCGTCGCCCAGACGCCTGAGCTCGGGAGCAAGTTCTTCGAGGGGCGCGAGGGCGCGTTCGGCGAGGGCGATGAGGCCCGACGCGCCCTCCCCCTCGTCCGGTGCCAGCGCCTCGCCGGCTGCGGCGACGCCTTCCGCTAGCTCGGTCACATGGCGCAATCGATCCCGCGCGGCGCGCAGCGTCTCCTCGGCATCCGGCTCGAGCCCCTCGGTGTCGTCGACGAGAGCCTGCAGCTCGGCATGCCGCGCCTGCGCGGCGGCCGCGCCCTGCTCGAGCTCTTCGTGCCGGCGACGTGCGGCCGCGAGCTCACGCCAGGCCAGGCGAAGCTCTCGACGCCGACGAAGCTGTTCGTCACCCGCGAAGGCGTCGAGCACGTCGAGTTGGTACGAGGGCCGGGCGAGCCGCCGCTGCTCGAACTGGCCGGACATCGCGATCACGCGCTCGCAGGCGCCTGCGAGATCCTCTCGTGCCGCGCTACGGCCCCACGCGTAGGCGCGAGTGCGGCCGTCGCCGAAGACACGGCGCGCAAGCACCAGGCCTTCCTCCTCTTCCGGGCGCAGTGCGGCCAGCGCGGCAGCCTCGTCGTCCTCGAAGAAGCCCGGCGGCAGGTCGAGCTCCGCCTCGACGTAGGCCTCCGTCCCGTCGGGCCCGACGAACGCGGCGTCGCCGCGCGCGCCGAGCAGGAGGCCGATCGCCTGGGCGAGGATCGTCTTGCCGGCGCCGGTCTCGCCAGTAATGGCGTTGAGGCCGGGAGCGAAGGCCAGGTCGGCCTCACGGATCAAGACGAGGTTCTCGATGCGGAGGCGCCGAAGCACGGGCTGGATGCTACGTCCGTCGCGCCGCCGGGGCGACCGGCAGATCGAGACGTGCCGGCCGGCTCTATCTGTTCACGCGCGCCCCTGGGCGGGAGGGGGCTTGGGACGGTACCGGCCTTTCACGCACGCGTGTGTGACGGGGTGGCGCCAAGAGCGTGACGTTTCAGGAGGCGAAGGTGCGTCGGTAGCGGCTGAAGAACGTGCTCTCCGGCAAGGTTGCCAGGAGGCTGCTCTGGTCCGAAAGGCGAGCCACGACCTGATCGCCGGGAGAGAGCTCGTGTACCTGGTGCCCGTCCACCAGCACGGCCGCGGCGACATCCGCAGTCCGGTTCTGCACCGTCAGGTCTAGTCCACGAGGGACAACCATCGGGCGCGCGTGCAGCGAGTGCGGGGCGACGAAGTTGATCGTCATCGCGTCCAGGCCCCACACCAGCACGGGGCCGCCGTTCGAGAGGTTGTAGGCAGTCGACCCGGAGGGCGTGCTGCAGATGAGCCCGTCGCACGGCAGCTGGCCGAGGTCCTCGCCCCCGATCGCCCAGCCCAGCTCGATCATGCGCCCGAGTGTCGAGCTCGTGACGACCACGTCGTTGACGGCCATCCACCGTCCTCCGTTCGCCTCTGCTTCGAGTGCCGGTAGCTCGACGACCGAGTAGTCGCCGGAGAACACCCGGCGCAACCCATCGTCGACCGCGTCGGCTCCGATCGAGGCCAGGAAGCCCACCCGCCCGAGGTTGACGCCGATCACCGGCACCGAAGTCCCGAGGAAGCGTTTCAGCGCACGCAGCATCGTCCCGTCGCCGCCGAGCACGACCGCGAGGTCGGCCGACGCCGAGTCGCGGTCGTCGCTCCCGAGCCCGTGCTTCTCGAGCTCGTCGTCGGCCAGAAGCAGCTCGATGACCCGCTCCTTCGCGATAGCGCGCAGCTGCTCGAGGGCCTCGCCGCTCGTCTCGGGCTTGCCGTGCGTGACGACGGCCACCCGTTTGACCTCAGCGCGTTGCGTCGTCGATCCAGCTTTCGAGCTCATCGGGAATCTCCGCGTGCCGGCGATGGACGAGCCGAAGGAAGAACTCGCGGTTTCCCTTCGGGCCCGGCAGGCCTGAGTCTACGACGCCGATCGCCTGCGCCTCCCAGTCGGCTGCGGCCCGCGCCACCTCGTCCAGCACTCGCCTGTGCACCTCGCGGTCGCGCACCACTCCGCGCCGGGCCTCGCCACGCTCGGCTTCGAATTGCGGCTTGACGAGCACGAGTGCCTCCCAGCCCGGGGCCGCGAACCGAAGCGCAGCAGGCAAGGCCTTGCGCACGCTCACGAAGGAAACATCGCAGACCACCAGCTGCGGCGGGAACGGCAGTTCGCGCAGGTCGCGCACGTTCACCCGCTCGAGGACGGTCACACGCGGATCGACCCGTATGCGCGGGTGCAGCTGGCCGTACCCCACGTCGAGAGCGATCACGCGCGCAGCCCCCCGTTGAAGCAGCGCATCGGTGAACCCGCCCGTCGAGGCCCCGATGTCGAGGGCGTCGCGGCCGGTCGGGTCGACGTCGAAGGCGTCGAGCGCGTGGGCCAGCTTCTCGCCGCCGCGCGAGACGAAGCGCGCCGGCTCGGTCACCTCGAGCTCGACCGACTCGTCCACCTGCTGTCCCGCCTTCTCGTAGCCCGGCACCTGTCCCGCCAGGACCAGGGCCTGGGCCTGGGCGCGACTCTCGGCGAGCCCGCGCTCCACGAGCAGCACGTCCAGACGCTTCTTCACACGACTACGAGGTGCGCGCCGCGAGCCCGGAGACGATCCCCGCCAGGACGCTGGTGTCGCCCGGAACCTCGCCGAGCCGAGCCAGCGCACGCTCCGCCGCCTCGTCTGCGAGCGTCCGCGCGCCCTCCGGGCCGTGCTCGAGGAGGTAGCCGTCCTCGTCCAGGATGTCGTCGACGATCTGAAACAGGAGCCCGACCTCGGCGGCGAAGCCCCTCCACGGCGCCTGCTCGCGCTCAGGTATCTCCGCGACCCAGAGCCCGCACGCGACCGAGGCGGAGAAGAGGCACCCTGTCTTGAGCCGGTGCAGCGAGGCGAGGTCGGTCTGTGCCCCGGTGACGTCGAGGTACTGGCCGCCGATCATCCCGAGCGTCGCCTGCACCAGCTCGCGTGCCACGGCCGGTGACGGATAGGAGAGCGCGAGCCGCAGGGCCTCGGCGAGCAGCGCGTCTCCGGCGAGGATCGCAACCGCCTCGCCGTAAGCGGCCCAGGTGCTCGGGCGACCGCGGCGCAGCTCGTCGTCGTCGAGAGCCGGCAGGTCGTCGTGGACGAGCGAGAAGTTGTGCACCAGCTCCAGTGCCGCGGCCGCAGGCAATGCTGCCTCCGCCGCCGCCCCCGCCGCCTCGGCGGTCGCGAGGCACAGCACCGGGCGCACGCGCTTGCCGCCTCCGGCCAGTGCGTGGCGCATCGACTCCTCGAGCACCCCGAGCTCGGGAGTCAAGGCGAGCTCTGCGAGGTAGGACTCGACGAGGCCGCGCAGCTCCTCGGGGGTGCTCACGTCTCGGCCTCGCGCTTCGCCTGCTGGAGCTGTACCTCGACCTGCTTCGCGATCTCCGCGAGCTCTGAGAGGATCTCGATCGCCTCGTCCGGATCCTTCGTCTCTTCGAGCTTCGCGCGCGTTTGCTCCAGCCGGTCGAGCAGCTCCTCGGCGCTCCTCAGGCGCTCCTCGGCGCCGCTCACGCGTGTGCCTCCTTCTCGATCCGACCGAGGCATCGCTTGCGATGCCGCCCTGGAGGCGGTGCCGGCTCTGCCGGTGCCGCCGGTCCAAGCTCGGCCGGAAAAGGCCTCTTCACGCCGCTCGTTCCTTCGCGATCCGGCCGAGGCATCGCTTGCGATGCCGCCCTGGAGGCGGTGCCGGCTCTGCCGGTGCCGCCGGTCCAAGCTCGGCCGGAAAAGGCCTCTTCACGCCGCTCGTTCCTTCACGATCCGGCCGAGTATGCCGTTCACGAGCTTCCCCGCGTCCTCGGACGAGTAGCGCTTCGCCAGCGCGACCGCCTCGTTGATCGCCACCTCGACCGGCGGGTCGCCCTCGTCGAGCTCGAGGATGGCCATGCGCAGGATGTTGCGCTCGAGCGCGCCGAGGCGGTCGGCCGTCCAGTCGTCGGAAGCATCGGTGATGCGGCGATCGAGATCTTCGTGCCGCTCGACGACGGCCTCTGCGACCGAGCGCGCGTACGGATCGACCTCGCCCTCGAACAGGGAAGCGAGCTCCTGCCCGGTCACGTCCCACTGGTAGAGCAGGACCAGCGCCGTCCGCCGCGCGGCGCGCCGGCCGGTCACCTAGCCGATCTCCGCGACGATGACGTCGACACGCTCGACCTCGAGGCCCGTCGTGGCCGCAAGGGCCTCGGCGACTCGCTCTTGAACGACCGGCGCCAGGTCCGGGACCCGCCCCCCACGCTCGACCGCGAGCTCGAAGGAGACCGACGCCCGGCCCGGCTCGTGGGTCACCTCTACCGTGCGCTTCGGCTTTCGCACGCGCGCCCCCTCGACGCTTTCGGCGGCGCGCACGACGACGCGCTCGAGCGCCGAAGCCGCCACCGTGATTGTTCCTTCGTGTCCAGGCAGGACCAGCGCCTCGGTCACGATCGCGTCAGCGCCGGAAGCCGCGCGCCCGCCTCCTCGAGGAAGCCGGTCGAATAGCGTCCGCTGGCGAACTCCTCGCTGCGGAGGATGTCGATCGCGAGCTCCCGCGTGGTGGGCACCCCCTCGACCCGAAGCTCCCCCAGCGCCCGGAGCGCTCGCGCGATCGCCTCGGGTCGCGTCTCGTCCCAGACGATCAGCTTGCCGAGCAGCGAGTCGTAGTGCGGCGGCACCTCGCTCCCGTCCTCGATGTACGTGTCCAGCCGAACGCCCGGCCCGAGCGGCGGGCGGAGCCGGGAAACCTTGCCGGGGGCCGGGGCGAAGTCGCGCGCCGGGTCCTCGGCGTTGATCCGCACCTCGAGCGCGTGGCCTCGTCGGTCGGCGCGGCCGGTGCGGGCCAGCGGCTCTCCGGCGGCTATCCGGAGCTGCTCCCGCACGAGGTCGATCCCCGTGACCATCTCGGTGACGGGGTGCTCCACCTGGAGGCGGGCATTCAGCTCAATGAAGTAGAACGAGCGGTCGGGGCCGAGAAGGAACTCGAACGTGCCCGCATTCCGATAGTCGATCGCGTGGCAGGCGCGTTCGGCGGCAGCTTCCATCGCCTCGCGCGTGGCCTCGTCGAGCGCGGGCGAGGGCGACTCCTCGATCAGCTTCTGGTGGCGCCGCTGGATCGAGCACTCGCGCTCGCCGAGCGTGAGCACGCTCCCGCGGCCGTCGGCCAGCACCTGGATCTCGACGTGCCGCGCGGGCGAGATCGCCTTCTCGAGGTAGAGGCTCCCGTCGCCGAAGGCCGCCTCGGCCTCGAGCGCAGCCGTGCCGTAGGCAGAGTCGAGCTCGTCCGGCCCGTGCACGAGCCGCATGCCCTTCCCTCCGCCGCCGGCCGTCGCCTTCAGGAGCACCGGGTAGCCGACGGCGTCCGCAGCTTCGCGTGCCTCGTCCAGGCCGGTCGCCTCCTCGGTCCCCGGCACGAGCGGGACGTCCGCCGCTTTCAGCTCAGCCTTCGCCTGCACCTTGTCCCCCATTCGTGCCATCACGTCGGCGCCCGGCCCGACGAAGACCAGGTCGTTGTCGGCGCAGGCCTCGACGAAGGCCGGGTTCTCGGCGAGGAAGCCCCAGCCGGGGTGAACCGCCTCGCAGCCTGTCGTCGTCGCGGCGGCGATCAGCGACGGGATTCGCAGGTAGCTCTCGCTCGCCTGCGGCGGCCCGATGCTGATCGCGCGGTCGGCGAGCCGCACGTGGAGCGAGTCCTTGTCCGCTGTCGAGTACACGGCCACCGCCTCCACGTCGCTCTCGTGCAGCGCCCGGATCACACGGACGGCGACCTCCCCGCGGTTGGCGACCAGGACGCGGTTGAACATGTCTACAGCGCGTCGAGCGGTTGCGGCCCGACCGGCTCGAGCTCGAGCAGGAGCTGGCCGAACTCGACCGGCTCTGCGTTGCCGACGTGGATCGTCCGGACGATGCCGGAGCTGTCCGCCTTGATCTCGTTCATCAGCTTCATCGCCTCGAGGATGCAGAGGGTCTGGCCGGCGGTGACCGTCTCGCCCTCCTCGACGAAGGGTGGAGCGCCCGGCTGCGGAGCGCGGTAGAAGACGCCGACCATCGGCGCCTCCACACGGACGATGCCGTCGCCCTCCGGCGCAGGTGCAGGCTCGGGTTCGGGCTCATCCGCCGGCGGCACGACGGCTGCCAGCTGCGGGTCGAGCTGCTCGGGAGTCCGCCGCACCGAGACCCGCATGCCCGATTCCTCGATCGTCACCTCGCCCACACCAGTCTCCTGGACGATGCGCACGATCTCCCGGATCCGCTCGGCGCGCGCCTGGTCGACGCCCCCCGCGCCCAGCGTCTCGTCCCCGCCGGCGCGTCCCCGAATCGACTGCAGCAGCGGCTCGGCCTCGTCGCCGAACAGGGCCAGCAGCAACAGCTCTTCCTCGCTGGAGGCGAGCCCTTCAGCCTCGGCCTTGATCGATTCCAGCTCCGGCGGCGACTCCTCTGCCGGAGAGCCCTCGGTGACCAGCCCGACAGCGCGCTTGACGGCGGCGTCGATCGGGCCTGGCGGGCTCCCGTAGCGGCCTTCGAGCAGCCGCTGGAGCTCGTCGACCACCGTCTGGTACCTGGCCGCCGAGAGCACGTGCAGGAGAGCCTGAGAGCCCAGGATCTGGCCGATCGGCGCTGCGAGGGGAGGCCAGCCGACCTCCTCTCGGATCCGCGTCAGCTCGTCCAGCACCTCGTCCAGACGGTCCCCGGCGGCGAGTGCACGCAGCTGCGAATCGAGCGCTGCCACCAGGCCGGGCGGCATCTTGTGCTCGGCGGCCCGCACGGCAATCCGGGGAGCGAGCGGCGTCACCGGCTCGTCGCCGATGTGCTCGTCGACGAGCTCCGAGGCGCGCCAGACCGCATCCACGTCCACTCCGGTGTCCAGGCCGAGACCGGCGAGCGCGGTCGCCATCGCCTCGCCCGAGGCCCGGTAGACGGTCAGGGCGACGGGGTAGACGGCGCAGGCAATCAGCTCGGCGCCGCCACGCGCAGCCTCGAGCCCGGTCGCCATGGCGTTGCCGCCGGCGCCCTGGCAGTACAGGCCGACCGGCAGCCCGCTCGTCTCTGCCAGCATCGCCGAGAGCTCGTTGGCCCGGTGCGGCTGGAGGGCGCCGGAAGGGTCGTGCAGCAGCACGCGTGAGGCGCCCAGCTCGGGCAGCTTGCGCGCCTGCTCGACCAGCGCCTCGGTCTCGCCCGTGTACCCCGACCCGTACACCAATCCGGCGTCGAACTCCTTCCCCGCGTCGGTGATCGCCTCGGCGGCTTCGCGCAGGTTCTCGAGGTCGTTGAGCGGATCGTGGAGCCGGAAGACCTCGATCCCGCTCTCGGCCGCGGAGGCGACGAACCGGCGGACGAAGTCGCCCCCGACCGGCCTCGAGCCCACGAGGAAGCGGCCGCGCAGCGCCATCGCGAGCGGGGTTTTTGTGCGCTCGTTGAGGGCGCGGATACGCTCCCACGGGCTCTCGACGCCCCGGCGCACGGCGGTGTCGAAGACGCCCCCACCGGAGACCTCGAGATACGCGAATCCGGCCACGTCGAGCAGCTCGGCGAGGCGCAGCACGTCGGCCGTCGGCATCCGGCCGGCGAGCGGCTCCTGGCCGAGCAGGCGGATCGTGGTGTCGACGAGGACAGGCACGGGCAGGGACCCTAGCGCGGTTCTTTCTCGGAGACCGAGACGCCGTAAGTCAGCGTGCAGGACTCGGCCGAAGGCCGAGTGCTCTGCGCGGGTTTCGTTTACGCGCGCGAGATGTAGCGGCCCTCGCGCGGGTCGACCTTGATCCGGTCGCCCACGTTCACGAACAGCGGCACCTGGACGACCGCGCCGGTCTGAAGGGTCGCAGGCTTGGTCACGTTCGAGACCGTGTCGCCCCGCACGCCCGGCTCCGTCTCGGCCACTGCCACCTCCACCGATCCGGGCATCTGCACGCCGGCCGGCTGCCCGTCGACCCAGAGCATCTGCACAGAGCTGGAAGGCTCGAGATACGGCAGTGAGTCGGCGACCGAGTCGTGCGTCAGCGAGAACTGCTCGTAGGTCTCCGTGTCCATGAACACGACCTCGTCGCCGGCGTCGTAGAGGTACTGCACCTCCTTGACCTCGGTGTGCACGCGGGGGAACTTCTCGCCGGCCCGGAAGGTCTTGTCGACCACCGCGCCGGAGTCGAGGTTGCGCAGCCGCGAGCGCACGAAGGCCCCGCCCTTGCCGGGCTTGACGTGCTGGAACTCGAGGATGCGCCACACGGAGCCCTCGAGCTGGATGTGCATCCCGTTCCGAAACTGGTTCGTGCCGACGGTCTCCGCCACGGCGGCGGAGTCTAGTCGACGCTCAGCAGGTCCTTCGTGAAGCCCGTCGTGACCTCCGGCCCGCCCTCGCCGACGAGCACGAGGTCCTCGATCCGGATTCCGCCGAGCCCCTCCAGGTAGATCCCCGGCTCGACCGTGACGACGTTGCCGGGGACGAGCGTGTCGGTCGACTCCCGGGAAAGCCTTGGCGCCTCGTGCACGTCGAGGCCGACTCCGTGCCCCAGGCCGTGGCCGAACGCCTCGCCGAGGCCTGCGTCCTCGATCACGCGGCGAGCCGCGGCGTCAACATCCACCCCGGTCGTCCCCGCCCGGACGGCGTCGAGCCCGGCGAGCTGTGCCTCGAGGCAGATGACATAGGCGTCCTTCAGCCGCTCCGGAAGCGGCCCCGTCGCGAACGTCCGCGTGCAGTCGGAGCAGTAGCCGTCGAGCCTCGCGCCTGCGTCCACCACGACCGTCTCCCCCGCCTTGACCTTCCTGTGGCCCGGGCGGGAGTGCGGCCGAGCGCCGTTCGGCCCCGAGGCGACGATCGTCTCGAAGGCCGGCGCCTCCGCTCCGAGCTGGTGGAAGAGCTCTTCCAGGCGCCAGGCGAGATCGCGCTCCGTCCGGCCGACGAAGCGCTCCTCGGCGAGGCGCGCATAGGCCTCGCTCGTGAGTGCCGCGGCACTGCGCACCGCGTCGAGCTCGGCGTCGTCCTTCACGGCGCGCAGAGCCTCGACGAGCCCGCGGCGCGGGACGAGCTCGACGTTGCCCGCCGAAAGCGTCTCCCAGCGGCCCCAGGCGAGATTCTCGGCCTCGAACCCGAGCGGCCCCTCGAGCAGCTCGGCCAGCGCCGTGTACAGCGAGCGCTTGGTCTCGACGAACTCGACCCCCTCGACCGCCCGGCCGAGCTCGGCGTAGCGGAAGTCGCTGAACAGGCGCACCCGGTCGGGCTCGACGACCAGGGCCGCGTTGGAGCTGTCGAAGTCGACGAGGTAGCGGACGTTGACGAGGTTCGAGACGAGCAATGGCTCTTCGAGGCTCGCCTGTAGGCGCTCGAGGCGGGTCATGCCGCCCGCTCCGCCAGGAACTCCAGGGCCTCGCGGTAGCCCTCCGGGCCCTTCCCGAGGATGCGCTGCGTCGCGACGTCGGCGATCACCGAGTGCCGTCGCCACTCCTCGCGCTCCTCGATGTTCGAGAGATGCACCTCCACCACCGGTGCCTCGAACAGCTCGAGCGCGTCGCGGATCGCATAGCTGTAGTGCGTCCAGGCGCCGGGGTTGACCACGACGCCGCCGGCCCAGTCGAACGCGTCGTGGCACCAGCCGACGTACTCGGCCTCGCTGTTCGTCTGCCGGCAGTCGGCCAGCAGCTCGAGCTCGCGCGCCCAGGCGTAGATCCGCGTCTCGAGCTGGTTCAGGCTGATCCCTCCGTACAGCTCGGGGTCACGCCGGTGAAGGACATCCAGGTTGACGCCGTTGAGAACTGCCACGCGCACGCGGTGACTCTAATCGGCGATCAGCTCGTCCAGTGCCGCGCGAACGTCCTCGGCGGGCAGCTCGACGCCGGTCACCGGCTTGCCGGGCGCCTCCAGCAAGACGAGCCGCGGGCGACCGTCACGCGCCTTCTTGTCGCGCGCGAGCGCGGCCCAGGCCGCCTCCCGGTCGACGTGCGCCGGTCGCGGCGAGAGCACCTCCTCCACCTTCGTGGTCTCCATCCCGGAGAGGCGGAGAGCGGCCAGCAGGCCGAGCGCGACCGCCTCGCCGTGGCTCAGGCGGTCGTACCCGGCGGCCGCTTCGAGCGCGTGGGCGAAGGTGTGGCCGAGGTTGAGGATCGCCCGCTCCCCGCGTTCGTGTGGATCGCGCAGGCAGACCGCCGTCTTGAAGGCGGCGCAGCTCCTGACGAGGTCGCTCGGTGGAAGCTCCCAAAGCGGCGTGTCGGTCAGCAGCCCCGTCTTGACGACCTCGGCCATCCCGGCCCGTCTCTCGCGCTCGGGGAGCGTCTCCAGGAGCCCTGGGTCGATCACCGTCTGCACCGGCCAGTGGAAAGCCCCGATCAGGTTCTTGCCCTCGCGCAGGTTGACCGCGGTCTTGCCTCCGATCGCGGCGTCCACCTGGCCCACGAGCGTGGTCGGCACCGCGACCCAGCGGATCCCGCGCAGGTAGGTCGCCGCGGCGAAGCCGGCAGAGTCGGTCGTGCACCCACCGCCGAAGGCGACGATCGTGCCGTCGCGGTCGAGCCGTAGCTCGCGCCAGATCCGCTCGACGGCCCCGAGGCTCTTCGCGTCCTCGCCCCCGCGCAGCGCGTGCACCGGCGCCTCAAGAGGCGGGCGGTGAAGCCCGAGCACGGTCGCGTCGGCCAGGAGCTCGTGCTCACCCGCGGGAAGGAGCTCGCCGAGCCGCGCGATTGAGCCTTCCTCGACGTGGATCCCGCCCGCAGCCAGGACGATTGCGTCGGCGTCCGCAGCCACGGCGTCGGCGCACTCACGGTAGAGAGGCTGACGCGCCGCGTGGAGCGCGCGGAAGCGATCCTCGTCACGGGCCAGCGGCCGATCGGTTCCAGCGGCCCGCTCCCACGCCGTCTCGGGATCGACGTCGAGCAGGACCGTGAGCGCATGTTCGCCGAGCGCGCGCCTGACCTCGGCCGTCTCGACGGCGCCCCCGCCGAGCGCGAGCACCGCAGGGCGGCCGCTCTGCAAGGAGGCGATCGTCAACTCTGCCTCGGCCGCGCGGAAACCGTCCTCGCCCAGGGTCTCGAAGAGCTCCGGCACCGGCGCATTCGCGGACCGCTCCAGCTCGCGGTCGAGGTCGAGGAACCGGCGTCCGAGCCGTTCCGCAACCGCCGAGCCGAGCGTCGTCTTGCCCGCGCCCATGAAGCCGATGAGGGCGACGTGCCGGTCTAGCGCGTGCGCCACGGAATGCGCTCCACGTACGCCTGCCAGGCGCCCACGAAGTCCTCGACCGAATCGCCGCCGAACTTCTCCCGCGCGGCGCGGGCCAGCTCGAGGGCGACCGCGCCTTCCGCGACGACCGCCAGCGCCTCGACCGCCGCCACGTCGCTGCGCTCGACCAGCGCCTCGCCGGCTTCCCCGGTCTCGAGATCGACCGAGCGCAGCGGGCGCATCAGCGTGGGCAGCGGCTTCATCGCGGCCCGGACGACCACGTTCTCGCCGTTCGAGACGCCGCCCTCGATCCCGCCCGCGAAGTTCGTCTCGCGGTAGAGGGCCCCCTCCTCGTCGGCGAGGATCTCGTCATGGGCCTCCGAGCCGCGCCGCTCGGCGAGCTCGAAGCCCGCGCCGATCTCGACGCCCTTGACCGCCTGGATCCCCATCAGCGCCGCGGCCAGTCGTGCGTCGAGCCTCTCCTCCTTGCTCGCGTATGACCCCAGGCCGGGAGGTACTCCGCGCCCGACGACCTCGACGGCGCCGCCGACCGTGTCCCGCTCGGCCCGGGCCGCGTCGATCCGAGCCTCCAGATCCTCTGTAACGACCCGCCCCTCGACCTCCACGCGGATCCGCGCCAGGAGCGCCTTGGCGACCGCACCGGCCGCGACCGCGACCGCCGTCTGCCGTGCGCTCGCCCGCTCGAGCGCGTTGCGCGCGTCCGCGAGCCCGAACTTGAGCGTCCCGGCGAGGTCGGCGTGACCCGGACGCGGCAGGGTGACGGGCTTCGAGCCCTTGCCGGACGCCTCTCCTTCCGGCGGCCACGGGCTCATCCCCCACTCCCAGTTCGCGTGGTCGCGGTTGCGCACGACGAGCGCCAGAGGCGTCCCGAGCGTTCGCCCGTGCCGCAGGCCCGCCAGCACCTCGACCGTGTCCTGCTCGAGCTGCTGCCGCGGGCTCCGGCCGTAGCCCTGCTGGCGCCGCGCGAGGTCGGCGTCGATCGCCGCCCGGTCGAGCTCGAGCCCGGCGGGGAGGCCCGACACGATCGCGACCAGTGCCGGCCCGTGCGATTCCCCCGCGGTCGTGAGCCTCAGCGTCATGGCGGTAAGCCTAGGGCGGTGCGCATCACTTGGAGCGGTGGCTCCACACCGGTCCACAGGCGGAACGACGCCGCGCCCTGGCGGACGAGAGCCTCGAGCCCGTCGACCACGAGCCGCGCGCCGGCCTCGCGCGCAGCTCGCACGAGGGCCGTGGGGCTCCCGTCCGCGTTGTACGCGAGGTCAACGACCGCCTGCTCCCGCGACGGCTCGACCAGGAGCTCGTCCCGCACGGGGGTCGCGTTCACGATCAGGTCGCAGCCGCTTGCATCCGGCGGCCAGTCGCCGCTCCGGGAGAACACCCGCACCTCGCCGGGGAGCCCCGGCAACAGCGCCTTCGCCGCCCCGCCGGCGCCGAGCAGGCACACGACGCGCGCCTCGATTCCGGCCACGATCTCCCGGTCGGTGTTGAAGCCGAAGGTGCGGCCGTCGCGAAAGACCAGCGTGTTGACCGACTCGCCGTCGGCCTCGTCGCAGAGCTCGACCACGGGCTGCTTGTGCGGAATCGTGACGTTGGCCCCCGCGTACCCGCCGGCTACGAGCCCGGCGACCGCGTCGCGCAGCGCCGCCGGCTCGACGTCGAGCGCGACGTAGGCCCAGTCAAGCGCCCGCGCAGCGAACGCCGCGTTCTGCATCCGCGGCGAGAGCGAGCCGGCAACCGGGTGGCCGAGCAGCGCAACGAGTTTCGTGCTGCCGCCGATCACTTGTAGCCGTGCTCGGCCTTGTAGCGATCGAACTCGGCCGAGCTCGCGGTGAAGAAGTGGTGCTTCTTGTCCGGCTTGCGCACGAAGTAGAGGTAGTCGACGTGGCTGGGGTGGGCGGCGGCCTGGAGCGAGGCCAGCCCGGGGTTGGCGATCGGGGTCGGCGGCAACCCGGGCACTCTGCGCGTGTTGTAGGGGTTGTCGCTGTCGATCTGGGACTGCCTGATCGACTCCGTCGGCGGGATGTGGAACCCGTAGCGCAGTGTCGCGTCGATCCCGAGCGGCATCCGCTCGTGCAGCCGGTTGTAGATCACTGCGGACACGAGCTGCCGCTCCTCCGGCGCGAAGGCCTCCTTCTCGACCATCGAGGCGATGATCAGCACGTCGTAGGGCGTGAGGTTCTTCGAGCGCGCGTAGCGGAGATCCAGCTTCGACCAGTTGCGCCGGAAGGCCTCCAGCTGCTGCGCGACGAGTTGCGCCGAGGTCGTGCGCGGGGCAAAGTCGTACGTCGCCGGAAAGAGGAAGCCCTCGAGCGGCAGGCGCCTTGCCCCGAAGCCCGGCTCTCGCCGCGGGCGGCTCGTGGCGGCCCGGTACGTGCGCGAGCCGATCCTCACCCGCTTCCCCCGCTCGCGCCGTGCGATCCGCGCCACGACATCGACTCGCTGGGCCATCTGCTCGCGCGTGAACCCCTCGGGGAAGACGACCCGGAACGGCTTCGGCGCGACCGCCGCCGTGGTCGGCTTCGGCTCGCTGCGGTCGCGGCCGCCGACACTGTCGACCGCGAACCACGCGATCAGCAAGCTCGCGCCGAGGACCGTCACGAGGACCGCCACCGCGATGAGCCTGCGGCGGTAGATGACCGACCTCGGGGGTCGCCGCGGCGGCCGTGGCCGCGGCGGCATTACCCCGGGGCGGCGCTCGACCACGCGAGGTAGCTCGACAACAGGTGCGCGGCGGCGCGCGCGTCCTCGGGAGCGTCTTCCGACCCGGTGCTCGCTGCCAGGCCGGTGGTGAAGCGCTCGTCGTAGCTCTCGACCGGCACCTCGACAGCCGCGCGGAGCGCCTCGACGAAGGCCTCCGTCTCCTGCGCCTGGGCGCCCCGTTCGCCCCGAAGGGTCAGAGGCAGCCCGACGACGACGCGCTCGGCCCCTTCCTCCCGCACGAGCTCGGCCAGCCGCGCGAGCCCGCCCTCGGAGGCGGCGCGCTCGACCACGCCGAGCGGCCTGGCGATCGTTCCTGTGGGATCGGAGACGGCCACGCCTGTGCGGGCCGAGCCGTAGTCGAGGGCGACGACTTTCACTCGAGCGCGCTGCGGAGCGCCTCCTCCGCCTTGGCGAGCGCGTCGTCGAGCTTCTCCGGGTTGCGCCCTCCCGCGCGGGCCATGGTCGCCCGGCCTCCGCCTCCGCCGCCGACCTCGGCAGCCGCCACGCGAATCACCTCGACCGCGTCCAGCCGTCCCTCCAGCGAGCGGTCGAAGTTGGCGACCAGGTGTACCCGCCCGTCCTCGGCCGAGCCGAGCACGACCGCGGCGGGCACGCGCTCCTGCTTGATGCGATCGGACTCGGCGAGCAGCACCTCGACGTCGACGCCGCTCACCCGGCCGACGAAGACGTTCACTCCGCCGAGCTCCTCCTCTCGCGTGGGCTCCACCTGCACGTCGACCGGCGCGGCCTGCCTGGGGCCCTCCTTGCGCGCCCGCTCGAGCTCGACGCGGAGCGCGTCCGCCTCTTCCGCACGACCATGCAGGAGGGCGTACGCCTCGCCCGAGGTGACTGCCTCGATCCGGCGCGTGCCCGACCCGATCGAGCTCTCCGAGGTGATCACGAAAGGGCCGACCTCGGCCGTGGAGCGGACGTGCGTGCCCCCGCAGAGCTCGCGCGAATAGCCGGCGATGTCCACCACCCGCACCTCGTCGCCGTACTTCTCGCCGAACAGCATCATCGCGCCGAGCCGGCGTGCCTCGTCGATCGGCACGATGTACGCGCGCACGGGCAAACTCTGGAAGACGGCCTCGTTGACGCGGCGCTCGACCTCCGAGCGCTCCTCCTCGGTCAGCGCCTGCGGGTGCGCGAAGTCGAAGCGCAGCTTGTCCGGCCGGACCGCCGAGCCGGCCTGCCGCGCGTGCTCTCCCAGTACCTGCTGCAGCGCCTTGTGCAGAAGGTGGGTCGCGGTGTGGTTCGCCATCGTCGGGAACCGCACGGCCCAGGGCACGACCGCCCGAACGCGCACCCCCTCCGCGAACCCTTCGCCCTCGAAGGTCAGGACCTGGTCGTCGCCGGGGAGCCTGGTCACCGCGACCAGCTCGGCCCTCGCGCCGGTCTCCTCGTTCTCGATGAAGCCGGCATCGGAGACCTGCCCGCCGCCCTCCGGGTAGAAGGGCGACTGATCGAGCTTGGCCTGGAAGCGCCCATCGTCGAGCTCCTCGTAGGCGACGATCGCAGTCAGCGTCTCGGTCTTCTCGTAGCCGACGAAGTCGCTGCGCGCGTCGGCCTGCAGGCGCACGTCCACCTCGGCCGGCTTGCGTGACCGGGCGCGCTGCTCCTCCATCAGCCTGCGGAAGCCGTCCTCGTCGACGGGCAGGCCGCGCTCTCGTGCGAGCTCCTGGGTCAGCTCGAGTGGGAAGCCGTACGTGTCGTGGAGTCGAAACGCCTCGTCTCCCGAGATCTCGCCGTTCGTCGCGACCTCCTCGAACAGCTTCAGCCCGCGCGCGAGAGTCACCGAGAACCGGTCCTCCTCGTCGCTCAGAACGCTCGCGATCTGCTCTCGCGTCTCCCGGAGCTCCGGATAGGCGTCCCCCGCCTGCTCCACGACGACGTCGGCCAGGCCGGCGAGAAACGGCGTCTCGAGACCGATTCGCCCCGCCTGGAGAACCGCGCGGCGGATGACGCGCCGCATCACGTAGCCGCGCCCCTCGTTCGAAGGCTCGACCCCGTCGGCCGCGAGGAAGGTCATGCCGCGCCCGTGGTCGGCGAGGATCCGATGCGCCTTCGTCGCCTGGTCGCTCTCGCCGTAGGCGACGCCCGACTGCTCCGCGATCCAGTCCATGATCGCCTGGTAGCCGTCCGTGTCGTAGACCGAGTCGACGTTCTGCAGGATCCGGGCGGCGCGTTCGAGCCCCATCCCCGTGTCGATGTTCTGTTCGGGCAGCGGAGTCAGCGATCCGTCCCGGTGCAGCTCGAACTCCATGAAGACGAGGTTCCAGAACTCGAGGAACCGCTCGCACTCACAGCCGGGCGCGCACTCGGGCCGTCCGCAGCCGACCTCCTCGCCCCAGTCGTAGAACATCTCCGAGTCCGGCCCGCACGGCCCGGGGCCGCCCACCGACCAGAAGTTGTCGGCCCGCGGCAGCCGCACGATCCGCTCCGGCGGCATGCCGATCTTCTCCCAGGCCCCGATGGCAACCTCGTCCTCGTCGAGCTTCAGCTCCGGGTCGCCGGCGAAGACGGTCACCCAGATGCGGTCGAGCTCGAGCTTCATGTGCTCGAACATGAACTCCCAGGCGAGCTCGATCGCGCCTTCCTTGAAGTACTGCCCGAACGAGAAGTTCCCGAGCATCTCGAAGAACGTGAGGTGGTCCCCGTCGAGCCCGACCTCGTCGATGTCGGGAGTCCGGAATACCTTCTGCACGGTCGTCAGCAGAGGCGCGGGCGGCTCCTCCAGACCCAGGAAGAACGGCATCAGCGGCTGCATCCCCGCCGAGACCAGCAGCGTCGAGCGGTCGTCCGCGCGCGGGATCAGCGGCGCAGACGGCCGGAAGGCGTGGCCCTTTGACTCGAAGAATTCGCGGTAACCCGCGCGCAGCTCTGCCGTCGTTCGCACGAGGGTGATTCTAGGGGCGCCTCAACCGCTCGCGGCTCTGTCCGCCTCGATCGCCTCGTCGCTGGCGATCTCTTCGCGGATCTTCTCCAGCGACCGGCGAATCAGGCGGGAGACGTGCATCTGGGAGATCCCGACCTGCTGGGCGATCTGCGACTGGGTCAGGCCCTCGAAGAAGCGCAGGTGGAGGATCTTGCGCTCACGTTCGTCGAGCACGCGAAAGCCCGGTTCGAGCACCGCACGGTCCTCCGACACCTCGTACTGGTGCTCCTCGGTGCCGAGCGACTCGAGCGGGTCGAGCTCGCCTTCCTCGTCGCCGCCGCCGGAGCCTCCCGACAGCGAGAGCGAGCTGTAGGCCCGGCCGCTCTCGAGCGCCTCGAGCACCTCCTCCTCGCTTACCCCCGCGGCTTTCGCCAGCTCCGCGATCGTCGGCGAGCGGCTGAGCTGGACCGTCTGCTCCTCCAGGAGCCTCGAGAGCTGGATGTTCAGCTCCTGCAGCCCACGGGGAACGCGCACCGACCAGCCGCGGTCGCGGAAGTGACGCTTGATCTCGCCGATGATGTTCGGCGTGGCGTACGTGGTCAGCTCGACGCCGCGGTTGACGTCGAAGCGGTCGATCGCCTTGATCAGCCCGATCGCGCCGATCTGGACGAGATCCTCGAGCATCTCGCCGCGATACGAGTACCGCCGGGCGAGGGAGCGCACGAGCGACATGTATTGCTCGATCAGCTGCTCGCGTGCGCCCACGTCGCCCTCCTCGTGGTAGCGCCGAAGCAAGACCTTGTCGCTCTCGCGGTTCAGGAGACCGCCTCCTCGCGCTCGACGCGCTTCTTCAGCTCGAGCCACCCGCCGGCGTCGAGCTCGTAGCCGTCGACCACGGTGTCGAGGACGCGGCGGAGCGTCACGCCGTCGCCCGGACCGCGTTCCAGCTCCGCGCGCAGCTCGTCCGAGGCGAACGGCCCGACGCAGGCGACGATCGCGTCGTCGGTCAGTCGCAGCTTGACCGTCACCTCGCCTCCGGGAGCCGTTCGTTCCAGCACGGCGTCGAGAGCGGTCTCCAGGTCGTCGAGGCTCTCGAAGCCGAGGTCGAGCCGGGCCGCCACGCCGGCGAGGACGAGATGCGCGACCTCGTGGAACGAGGCGTCGCGCGGGATCGTCAGCGTGATCTCGTCTCCGGTCATTCCATGAATGAAACGCGGTAGGGCTTCATGAGGTTTCGGCAGGATCCGGCACGATCGTCCCGGCGCCGACGACCACGTCTCGCTCGTACAGGACTGCCGCCTGGCCGGCTGCTACGCCGTACGCAGATGCGTCGAGCCGGAGCCGAAAGCCGCCGTCCGTCGGAGTCACGTCGCTGCCGACTCCCGGAGAGCGGTATCGCAGCTTCGCCTCCGCGCGGCCGACCGGCACGTAGAGGCGCCCGCGGGCCTGGACGTCCCGCCTGGCAAGTGCCGCGCGGGGGCCGACGACGATCGCGTTCGTCCGCGGCTCGCTCCGAAGCGCGTACAGGGGCCCGGCGGAAGCGACCCCGAGGCCGCGCCGCTGTCCGGGCGTGAACCTCCAGAAACCGGAGTGGCGGCCGAGCTCGCGGCCGTCCTTGTCGACGATCGGCCCATCGGCGGCGAGGAGGCCGTTGCGCTCGAGGAAGTCGCGGTAGTCGCCGCCGGCGAGGAAGCACGCCTCCTGGCTCTCCGCCCGGGAGGCGGCTTCGAGCCCGGCCCGCGCGGCCTCGGCGCGCGTCTCGTCCTTGCTCTGCTCGCCGAGCGGAAACCAGATCCGGTCGAGGAAGCGCGGGTCGAGGCGCGCCAGCATGTACGACTGGTCCTTCGCCGGATCGGCCGCGCGCGCCAGCAGCCGGCGGCCTCGATGCTCGACGATGCGCGCGTAGTGGCCGGTCGCCAGCCGCTCGGCGCCCGCCCGCTCGGCGAACGCGAGCAGCTCGGCGAAGCGGAAGCTTCCGTTGCAGCGGATGCACGGGTTCGGCGTCTCACCGGCCGCGTAGCCCCGAACGAACGGCTCGACGACCGCGCGCCGGAACTCCTCGCGCAGGTCGAGGGTCACGTGTGGAAGGCCCTGGCGGTGGCATGTCGCGCGTGCCGCGAGCACGGCCTCCGGCGAGCAGCAGGCGCGCTCCGCGTCGGGGCCGTGCGGGTCGAGCCAGAGCCTGAGGGTCACTCCGATCGCCTTGGTGCCCGCCCGCAACAGCGCGACCGCGCTGTCGACGCCGCCGCTCATCGCGACCGCGACGCGTCCCTGCTCGGCCGGCGCATGGAAGGCCGGCCCGAGCGCGTTCGCGAGCGCGTCGACGGCCAGCTCGTCGCCGCCCACGGCCGCCGCCTCGAGCAGGGTCAGGCCGGCGAGCGGTCGGTCGAGGCCTTCGCCGTCGGCCTCGACGATCCGGCCGTCGTCGACCGTGAGGCGCACGAGCGCCCAGCGGCCGTCTCGCGTCGAATCGCCGATCAGCTCCATCGTCGCCAGGCTAGCTGGACACGGAAGGAGCAAACGGGGGAACCAGGGGCTCCCCCGTCTCCTCTCCACCCTGCCGATGTCTCCGGGCCCGATGTGAACCTGGACAAGCCAGGTGGGTGCCGCGTCTCCGTCGGCGCCAGGCGCGTCGGGTAGAACGGCGGCTCCCTCTGTATTGGTGTTGGTTCTACAGAGAAACCCGGAGCACGCACAGGGTCGAGCGCACTCACTGTAGCGCAGTGTCCGGGTTGCGCTAGCGGGCGAAGACCCAGCGAATCCGCTGAACGCCGTCGACGCCGAGCTCCTCCGCGAGCTTGGGCGTCAGGTCGAACTTCCGGCCCGGCACGACGGGACGCCGGTCGATCACCTGCGTGAAGATCTTCGGGCTGTCCTTGTAGGACACGTAGACGCGGATCCCACACGGAAGGACGGAATCGGTCACGCCGATCGTCCCCGGCGTGAGGAGGACGCCGCAGCGGGTGCGACGCCCGTAGCGGGCCTCCCCGGCGCCGGCCAACGCGGAATACCACCCGCCGCCGGCGACCGGCACGGGCTGCGGCAGCCCGGTGACCGCCGTGCTGGCCCCGTGCGAGGTCAGCGCGAGCGCGACGATCGCCGCGAGCAGCGCGACTCCCGCGAGAGCGACCTGGCGCTGGACCGAGGCTGCGGTCACGTCACGAGCTCGGTCAGGTCGGAGCCGAACGTCTCGCGGACGAGCGGATCGAACGCTGAGGGCAGCTCGCCCGACGCATTCGCGAACTCGCGCAGGTTCAGGAGCACGAGTGCGCGCTCCTCGACCTGCTCGGGCTCACCATCCGTGGTCGAAGCGAGCTGCTCGAGCTCCCAGATGTTCCAGACGCGCGGAGTCGAGTCGCGCAGAACGAGCGGCACCACTTCCGGCTCGGGCTCGGGCTCGGGCTCTGGCTCGGGCTCCGGCTCTGGCTCCGGCTCCGGAGGCGGCGGGACCGCGACGAGAACAGGTTCTGGTTCGGGTTCCGGTTCTGGTTCTGGTGGCTCTGGTTCCGGCTCGGGCTCCGGTTCTGGTTCGGGCTCTGGTTCCGGTTCAGGCTCCGGTTCTGGTTCGGGTTCCGGTTCTGGCTCGAGTTCCGGTTCGGGCTCTGCCTCCAGTTGAACGGTTCTGGTTCTGGTTCTGGTTCCGGCTCGGCCTCGACTACCGGTTCGGGCTCCGGAACCGGCTCCGGCTCGACCGGCGCTTCCGCTTCGGCGGCGGCGGGCCGGCGCGGGAGCCGCGCGCTGCGGGTGCCCGAGCGCTCCACGAAGACGACGAGCAGCCAGGCGCCGAGCATGACCACGCCGATCCAGAGCGCCGAGAGATCGGCCAGCCCGGCGGCCGCGGCCACGAGCACGAGGAAACCGGCCTCGAGCAAGAAGCGAACCAGCGAGACGCGCATCCTCATGTGCCGCTCTCCTCGCGCTTCGGCGGTTCGCCCTCTTCACCCGATCCGAAGAGCTCCGCCACCTCCTGCGCCGCCTTGCTCGGCTGGGGCGCCGAGCGGCGCGGAAGCAGCTTCACGTGCCTGGGCGGCGATGCGGGTTCCGGCTCGTCATCGGGCGTGCGGCGGCGCAGGAATCCGCGCCGCCTCCGGCTCGGCTGCGCCTCGGGCTCCGGCTCTTCCGCCTCCACCGGAGGCTCGGGCTCAGGCGTGGGCTCGGGCTCCGGCGGTTGCGGCTCCGGCTCGGGCTCGCGCGGAGGCTCGGGCGGAGCGACCACCGTGCGCTCTTCCGGCCGCTGCCAGACGACGCCCTCGGCCTCGTTCTCCTCGGGCTCCGGCCGCGCAGGTAGCAGGTACGTCGTCGGCGAAGCCGCGATCCGCTCCGCCGTGAACTCGATCAGGGCCACGAGCACCCACGCGACCGCCATCACCAGGACGATCAGCGCAGGGCGAAGGTCGGCAAGACCGGCTCCGATCGCCAGGAGGACGAGAAAGAGCGCCTCGAGCGCGAAGCGAAGACCGAGCCGGCCCGGCAGCATGAGCCGAGCCTAGCTGGCGCTCTCGTCGTCGCTCTGCGACGGGCCGGACGCAGCCGGCGGCGACGGAGGTGATTCGGATTCCTGCTCCGGTTCGGCCGGCTCGCCGGCGGGCTCCGGCTCGTCCCCCTTCGGCGCACTCGCGGGCGACGCGGTCCCTCGGCTCGCCTCGGTCGAGGCCTCTGCCGCCGTGACGATCGTCTGCGCGACCCGGCCGACCGCCTCGTCGCCCAGGCCCGCTGCGCTCAGCAGCTGCTCGGCGCCGTCCTGGGCTCGGCTGATGATCGCGGCCGCCTGTGCTCGAGACCACTCGAGCGTCTGCTCGACATCGGCACGAACCGAGTTCGTGAGCTCGGTCGCCTGGTGGCGGGCCTGCTCGAGCAAGCGGGCAGCGCGGGACTCCGCCTCCGAGACCTCCTGGGCGGCCTGCTGCTGCGCTTCCTGCAGCGTCTGGCGGGACTCGCTCTTCGCGGCGTTGAGCATCTCGGCGCGCTGCCGCTCGCTCTCCTGCCGGTAGCGGTCGACGTCGCCCTGCCGCTCCTGGAGATCGCGCTGGCGCCGGGTCACCTCTTCCTCGGTGCGCCGGAGCTGCGCGGCGGAGGCGGTCTGCGCGTCACGCTCGATCGTGTCGGCCATCTCCGCGGCGGCCCGGATCATGTGGAGAGCGTCCATCCGGACGGCGTGCCCGGTCGCCTCGACCTGTCCGCTTCCGGCGGCCTGGAGGACGCGCAGCTGCACCTGGAGCTGCGTCGTGTGACGACGGAAGGCTTCGAAGGCCTCGCGGACCTTCTCGCGGTCGAACCCGTCCGTCGAGCTCGGCAGATCCTCGACCCGCGGCAGCGACGTCAGCGCCGGGGCTTGCGACGCGCTTCCTTGGCCTTCACTTGCCATTCCGGTATCTCGCCTCCTGGAGCGTTGCCTGGAACATCAGTATGACTGCTGGATCGGCCCGTGAGAACAGGCCCTAGTCCTTCGGCGGCAACACCTGAATTCCGAGCTCGGCCAGGACTTCCTGCGCGAGCGGAGTCGGCGCGCCGGTCAGCGGCTCCGACCCGCTGGCGGTCTTCGGGAAGGCGACGACCTCACGGATGTTCTGCTCGCCCGCCAGGAGCGCGACGAAGCGCTCGAGACCGAGAGCGAAACCGCCGTGCGGCGGCGCCCCCATCCGCAGGACCTCCAGCAGGAAGCCGAACTTCTCCTGCGCGTCCTCCTCGCCGATCCCCATCGCGCGGAAGACGCGCTTCTGCAGCTCGGGGTCGTGGATTCGGATCGAGCCGGAGCCGAGCTCCCAGCCGTTCCACACGAGGTCGTACGCCTGGCTGATCGCCGCGCCCGGGTCGGACTCGATCAGGTCCTCGTCGCCCGGCCGGACGCCGGTGAACGGGTGGTGGCTGAACGTCCAGCGCTTGCCGTCCTCGTCCCACTCGAAGAGCGGGAAGTCCGTCACCCAGAGAAACTCGTCGCGGGACTCGTCGATCAGACCGAGCTGCCGCCCGAGGTGGTTCCGGATCGCCGAGAGAACGCGCGCGACCGTGGTGGGCTCGTCGGCGCCGAAGAGGACCGTGGCCCCCGGCGTCTCCGGCCGAACCGCCTCGAGCTCCTCCGCGGAGAGGAACTTCGCGATCGGCGAGCGCACCTCGCCCTCCTCGTCGAAGACCAGGTAGGCGAGCCCCTTGCCGCCCCACTCCTTCGCCAGCTCCTCGAGCGAGGCCAGCTCGGCGCGCGAGAGCTCCTGCGGCACGGTCAGGTACTGCACGCTCGCGGCCCCGCCGAAGACCTTGAACTCCGAGCCGCGGGTCACCTCGGTCGCGTCGTGCAGCTCCAGGCCGAAGCGCAGGTCGGGCTTGTCGGAGCCGTAACGGGCCATCGCCTCGTGCCACGTCAGCCGGCGGAACGGGCGCTGCGGCGGCTCGCGCCCCAGCGCCTCGAACGAGGCGACGACAGCTCCCTCGAGCGTGTCGAAGATCTCGTCGCGGGTCGGGAAGGAGAGCTCGAGGTCGAGCTGCCGAAACTCGAACTGGCGGTCCGCCCGGAGATCCTCGTCCCGGAAACAGATCGCAATCTGGTAGTAGCGCCCCACGCCCGCCACCATCAGCGTCTGCTTGAAGAGCTGCGGGGACTGCGGCAGCGCGAAGAAGTTGCCGGGCTGCAATCGCACCGGCACGACGAAGTCGCGCGCCCCTTCGGGCGTGGCACGGGTCAGGTTCGGCGTCCAGACGTCCACGAAGCCCCGCGAGTCCATGAAGCTCCTGATCGCTGCCACGACCGTCGCCGAGAGCCGCAGGTTCCGCTGCATCCGCTCGCGCCGGAGGTCGAGATACCGGTAGCGCAGGCGCAGGCCCTCGTCGACGTTCTCCTCGTCGAGCTGGAACGGCAGCGGCTCGGAGCGCGAGACGATCTCGAGCTCGTCGACCTGGAGCTCGACCTCGCCCGTCGGGAGATTGGGGTTGACCGCATCCGGCGCGCGAGCGGCGACTTCGCCCTCGGCGCGGAGGACGAACTCGTTGCGGACGTCGTGCGCCACCGCGGCCGCCTCCGGTGCGCGCTCCGGGTTGATCACGAGCTGCGCGAGCCCGCTCTCGTCGCGCAGGTCAATGAAGACGAGGCCGCCGTGGTCGCGACGAGTGGCGGCCCAGCCGGCGAGCGCGAGACGCTGCCCGACGTGTTCCGTGCGGAGCTCACCGGCATAGAGGTCGCGCCACCTCATTGCCTCAGCCTCTCCGGCAGCTCTGCCGTGGGAACCTCCTCGTCGGGCCGTCCGTGGCGCCTCACGGTCGAGCGCTCGGGCCCCCACTCGACGATCGTCTCGGCGCCGAGGCGCCGCGCGTGGGTCAGCTGGCCCTTGATCGAGCGGCCGCCGTAATCGACGTCGGTGCGCAGCCCTCGGCGGCGCAGCTCCTGGACGAGCGGTAGCGCCCGTGGCTTGAAGGCACTGTCCTGGACCGCGACGAACACGTCCACGCCCTCCGGCTCGGCATCCACGCCCTCGGCCTCGAGCGAGAGCAGCAGGCGCTCGATGCCCGCCCCGAAGCCGATGCCCGGGGTCGGTTGGCCGCCGAGCTGCTCGATCAGCCCGTCGTATCGGCCGCCGCCGGCGATCGAGCTCTGCGCGCCGATCGCCTCGTCGACGAACTCGAAGGTCGTTCGCGTGTAGTAGTCCAGTCCGCGCACGAGCGTCGGAGCGAGCGTGAACGTGACCGCGTAGTCCTCCAGGTGCGCCTGGACGGCCTCGAAGTGCGCCTTGCAGTCGTCACAGAGCGCCTCACCGATCTTCGGCGCCTCCGCCAGCGCCTCCTGAACCTGCGGGCTCTTCACGTCGAAGACCCGCAGCGGGTTCGTCGCACGCTTCTGGCGTGCGTCGTCGTCGAGCACGTCCTGGTGCTCGTCGAGCCACGCGGTCAGACGCTCGACGTAGGCGGGCCTGCAGTTGAAGTCGCCGATCGAGTTCAGCAGGAGCTCGTACTTCGTCACCCCGAGGCGCGCGAGCAGCTCGTCGTAGAGCTGGATCACCTCGGCGTCGATGGCCGGGTCCGCGGAGCCGATCGCCTCGACCGACAGCTGCCAGTGCTCGCGGTACCGCCCGCGCTGCGGCGCGGAGTACCGGTACATGGTCGCGAGGGTGTAGAGCTTGACCGGCTGGCCCTCTCGGTGCAGGCCGTGCTCGAGGTAGGCCCGCGCGATCGGTGCGGTCGCCTCCGGCCGGAGCGTCAGCGAGCGGCCGCCGCGATCCTCGAAGGTGTACATCTCCTTCTGCACGACGTCGGAGCCCTCGCCCGAGGTGCGCGTGAACAGCGCCGTGTCCTCGAACACCGGTGTCTGGATCGGCCGGTAGCCGTAGAGCGCGCACAGCCGCTCCGCCTCGCCGGTGACGAGCCGCCAGAGGGGCTGCTCGGGAGGGAGGACGTCGTGGGTGCCGCGAGGCGCCTCGAACGTCGTCACGAGGCGCGCAACGGGGCCAGGAAGGGGTTGCGGCTCAGCTCGGCGCCGAGGGTCGTCGGCGGCCCGTGGCCGGAATAGACGACCGTCTCCGGCGGAAACCGGTCGGTGAGCATGCGCAGCGACTCGACGAGCACGCCGTGGTCGGCGCCCGGCAGGTCCGTGCGCCCCACCGAGCCGGCGAAGAGCACGTCGCCGGAGAAGAGACACCCGTCCGCGTGGAAGGCGAGGTGAGCCGGCGAGTGACCGGGAACGCGGAGGGTCTCGAACGCGATGCCGGCGAGCTCGAGCGTCTCGTCGCCCGCGAGGAGCGTGTCGGGGGTGTACGAGCGCGCGGAGACGCCGTCCGGCACGAGATCCGGCAGGTTCTCGAGCATCGCCCGTTCACCTTCTGCCATGTACACGGGAGCGCCCGTTCCCTCGGCCAGCTCCGCGACCCCGCCGAGGTGGTCCCAGTGTCCGTGGGTGATCAGGATGGCCACACAGCGCGCGCCGAGGCGGGCCAGCTCCAGCTGCAGCTCCGCTGCGTCGCCACCGGGGTCGACGACGACCGCCTCGTCGACCGACGGCGAGGCGCGCACGACGTAGCAGTTCGTCCCGATCGGGCCGAGCTCGTAGCGATCGACGACCAGACTCACGGAGCGCTCACCGGAGGCTGAGTCTAACGTCGCCGTTGCGGCCCGTTCTGCCCCTGTTCAAGGCACGCCCGGCCTCCTCCCCGCTGCGAGCGTACCGAGCGGCGACGCACGCGTGGGTGACGGAACCGTGCCGAAACCGTGACGGTGCTCCACCGCCTCGACGGGAGTAGGATCGGCCGCGGTGCGGAGCTGGAACCTGAACCAGATCGAGACGCCGGGCGGCAGCCGCTCGCCGGTCGTGCTCGACTCCGACGAGGCCGCGCGAGCCGTCCTGATCGGGCTCGATCCGGGCCAGGAGCTCGGCGAGCACCAGGTCAAGGAGCACGCGTTCGTGCTCGTCGTGGACGGGACGGTTCGGGTGGATGCAGGCGGCGAGAGCCGCGAGGCGCCCACCGGCACGCTCTTCACCTTCGAGCCCGACGAGCGCCGCACGGTCGCCTCGGAGACCGGCGCCAGGATTCTTCTCTTCCTCGCCCCGTGGCCCGGCATCGGCCACTACCGCGGGCAGGAGCAGGCGCTCTAGCGCTTCCGCGGCTGCCGCTGTGGCAGCCGCCCGGTGCGCTTCAGGTACGAGCGGTACATCGCTCGGTCCATCAGGTACATGAACGGGACGAAGAAGGCCGTGTAGACGACGGTCACCAGCAGGCGCGTCCCGATCGACTGGCCGCTGTTGATGAAGGAGAAGGCGAGAAAGATCAGCGGCGCGAAGATCAAGGCGCGCTTGCCGGTCTTGTTCCAGGACGGCGGCTGGACCTCCCGCCCCGGACGGGCGTTGCTGCTCTTCTTGGCCTGAGGCTTCGACTCGCGCCGTCCGTTTCGGCGCTGAGCAGGGGACTCCCCGTCCCCCGGGTCGACGTCGACCTCCTCGCCCTGTTCGTCCACGTAGACGAACTCGTACTCGTGGCGCTGCTCCTTCTGGCGTCTACGACGTTGCTTCCGGGTCGGCATCGCCGCAAGCGTAGCGCGGTCTCAGCGTTCGAACGCGAGCTCGCCCCGTCGAATCACCCCGGCGACTAGGTCGCCGCCCAGGTGGTAGGCGAGGTAGCGCCAGTCGGGCGCGTCGAGCAGCACGAGATCTGCGACGAAGCCCGGCGCAGCGCGGCCGATCCGATCGGCCAGCCCGAGGACGTGCGCCGCGTTCACCGTGCATGCGGACAGCGCCTCCTGTGGGGAGAGCTTCAACTGTGTGCAGGCCAGCGAGCAGACGAGGGGCAGGCTTTCGCAGAACGAGCTTCCCGGGTTGAAGTCGGTCGCGAGCGCGACCGCGGCACCGGCATCGACGAGCGCGCGCGCCGGGGGCATCGGTCGTCCGAGGAAGAGCGCGCTGGCCGGGAGCAGCACGGCGGTGACCTCGCTCGACCCGAGCACCCCGACCCCGTCTGCCCCGGTCGCTTCGAGGTGGTCGACCGACCGGGCGCCGAGCTCCACCGCGAGCGGCACGGCCCCCCGCTCCGTGAACTGGTCGGCATGCAGCCGCAGTGCCAGGCCTGCCGTCCGGCAGGCTTCGAGATAGCGACGGGCTTGCGCGACCTCGAATGCGCCTTCTTCGACGAAGACGTCCGCCGCCACCGCGAGCCGGGCCGCATCGGGAAGGACCTCCGCGAGCAGGAAGTCGACGTACGCGTCCGCGTCGGCGAACTCGGGCGGTACGGCATGTGCGCCGAGCCAGGTCGGGACTCCGTCCTCGGCCGCGATCGCCCGAAGGGACGCCAGCTCGGTCTCGCGGTCGAGGCCGTAGCCTGACTTCGACTCGAAGGTCGTCGTCCCAGCCCGGAGCATCCACTCGCCGTGGCGCCGAACGGCGGCGCGGAGCTCGGTCTCTCCGGCCGACCGTGTCGCCCGAACGGTGGACTGGATCCCGCCTCCGGCGGCGTGCAGCTCCTCGTAGCTCGCGCCGGCGGCGCGGAGCGAGAACTCCTCCACCCGGTCGCCGCAGAAGCAGGCGTGCGTGTGGCAATCGACGAGGCCGGGGACCGCACAGCGGCCCGAGCCGTCGAGCTCTTCGACCTCGCCCTCGAGCGGACCGAGGTCCCGCATGCGGCCGGTCGCGGCGATCCGCCCGTCCTCGCACAGCACGAACGCGTCGTCGGTCACATCGACGTCCCCCAGCGCCACCCGTCGCAGCGGTGCCCCGCGGCCCGCGGGCGTCGCAAGCTGCGCGAGGTCGCGGACGAGCAGCCGCGGGATCGCGGCCGGCTCTCGACCGCTCACGCGTCGGACGCGGGGCGCGACGGCAGCTCGAGCCCGTGCTGCTCGGCCGCTGCGATCGCGTCCGGGTACCCCGCGTCTGCGTGGCGCAGCACCCCCGTGCCGGGATCCGCCGTCAGCACGCGGTCGAGCCGCTCGGCAGCGTCCGCCGTGCCGTCGGCGACGACCACCATGCCCGCGTGGATCGAGTTGCCGATCCCCACGCCTCCGCCGTGGTGAACGCTGACCCAGGTGGCGCCCGCTGCGACGTTGACCAGCGCGTTGAGGATCGGCCAGTCGGCAATCGCATCCGAACCGTCCTGCATCGACTCCGTCTCGCGGTACGGCGAGGCCACCGAGCCCGAATCGAGGTGATCGCGGCCGATCACCACCGGCGCCTTGACCTCGCCGCTGCGGACGAGCTCGTTGATGGCCAGGCCGGCGCGGGAGCGGTCGCCGTAGCCGAGCCAGCAGATCCTCGCGGGGAGGCCCTGGAACGCCACCCGGCTCGGAGCCAGCGACAGCCAGCGCTGTAGCGCCGGATCCTCGGGAAAGAGCTTCAGGAGCATCCGGTCGATGACAGCGATGTCCTCCGGTTCCCCCGAGAGCGCGGCCCACCTGAAGGGCCCGACTCCAAGACAGAACAGCGGGCGGATATAGGCCGGGACGAAGCCCGGGTATGTGAACGCATCCTCGACTCCTGCCTCCTGCGCCTCTCCTCTCAGGTTGTTGCCATAATCGAAAACATAGCTGCCCGCGCGGACGTACTCGAGCAGCGCTTCGACATGGCGCGCGATCGAGGCACGCGCTCGCCGGAGGTAATCGTCGGGATCGCGCTCGCGCAACGCGGCCGCCTCGTCGACGTCGAGCCCGACCGGGACGTAGCCGTTGAGCGGGTCGTGTGCCGCCGTCTGGTCCGTGACGAGGTCGAAGTGCTCGCCGCGACGGGCCAGTTCCGGCACCACTTCCGCCGCGTTGCCCAGCAGCCCGACCGACACCGCCCGCCCCTCCGCTGCGGCCGAGCGCACGCGGGCGAGTGCCTCGTCCAGCGACTCGCAAGCCTCGTCGAGGTAGCGCGTCTCGAGCCGGCGCTGGATCCGGGTGGCATCGACCTCGACGCAGAGGATCGCGGCGCCGGCCAGCGTCGCCGCCAGCGGCTGGGCGCCGCCCATGCCACCGAGGCCGGCGGTGAGGATCGTCCTGCCGGCCAGGTCGGGCGAGCCGAAGTGCTTCTCCCCGGCCGCGGCGAACGTCTGGTACGTCCCCTGGAGAATCCCCTGCGTGCCGATGTAGATCCAGCTCCCGGCCGTCATCTGCCCGAACATCGTCAACCCGAGCGCCTCCAGCCGGCGGAACTCCTCCCAGGTCGCCCACCGGGGAACGAGCAGCGAGTTGGCGATCAGGACGCGCGGTGCTGCCGGGCTCGTCCGGAAGACGCCGACCGGCTTCCCGCTCTGGACGAGCAGGGTCTCGTCCTCGTTCAGGGTCAAGAGCGAGCGGACGAGCTCCTTCAGCGCCTGCGGGCTGCGTGCAGCCTTCCCTGAGCCCCCGTACACGACCAGCTCTTCCGGGCGCTCGGCGACCTCCGGATCGAGGTTGTTGAGCAGCATCCGCAGCGGCGCCTCGGTCGACCACGAACGGGCGTTCAGCTCGGTTCCGCGCGGCGCGCGGATAGCCGAGAGGTCACCGCACAGCGCCTCGACCGCCGCGTCGAGGGTGCGGGTGGCGCTCACCGCCGCTCTCGATCGCGCTGACGCTCGCGGGCGCGCAGCCGCCACCACGTATACGCGGTCGCGAGCACGAACGCGCCACCTCCGCCGGCGAGCGCCTTCAGCACCGAGCTCCCGGTCAGCCAGGCGATCAGGAACACCACCCCGCCCAGAACGGCGTAGGCGAGCGCGCTGTCCCGGTACGGGTGCGTCGAGCGCCGTCTCGACGGCACCTGGCCGTTTCCGCTCGTCGTCGTCACCGCAGCTCCCCGGCCTCCGCCTCGACCGCTTCCACGAGCGAGCCGTCTCTGATGGAGGCGGCGACGGCCTCGATGTCGGGCGCGAGCGGCCGGTCGTCGCGCAGCCGCGGCGAGAGCGAGCGGACGAACTCACGCGTCGCGCGCACGCCGAGACCCGGTTGGAGCGGCGCCAGGAACTCCACCGCCTGAGCGCCGGCGAGAAGCTCGATCGCCAGAACGCGCTCCGCATTCGCCAGCACCTGCCAGCCCTTCAGGCCCGCGGCATTGCCCATCGAGACGTGATCTTCCTGGCCCGCGCTCGTCGGGATCGAGTCCACGCTCGCGGGATGCGCGAGCACCTTGTTCTCGCTGACGAGCGACGCGGCCACGTACTGCGGGATCATGAAGCCCGAGTTGAGGCCGCCGTCCCCGGTCAGGAATGCCGGCAGCCCGCCGGAGAGGCTGGGGTTGACGAGCCGCTCGACCCGCCGCTCCGCCACGTCCGCGAGCTCCGCGACCGCCATCGCGAGCGCGTCCAACGCGAACGCCAGCGGCTGGCCGTGGAAGTTCCCGTTCGAGACGAGCAGGTCGTCCTCGATCAGGACGAGGGGGTTGTCCGTCGCGGAGTTCAGCTCCGTGGTGACCGTGTAGGCGACGTAGTCGAGCAGGTCGCGGCTCGCCCCGTGCACCTGAGGCGCGCAGCGCAGCGAGTACGCGTCCTGAACCTGGTCGCACCAGCGATGCGCCTCGTTGATCGCCGAGTCCTCCAGCAGGTGGAGCACGTTGGCGGCCGTGTCGACCTGACCACGGAGCGGCCGCGCCGCGTGCACCTGCGGGATGAAGCTCATCCGCGATCCCTGCAGCGCTTCGAGCGAGAGCGCGCATGCGATGTCGGCTGTCTTCGCGAGCCGCTGCGCCCGCAGGAGCCCGAGCGCGCCGAACGCCGCCATGAACTGGGTGCCGTTCACGAGCGAGAGGCCTTCCTTGGCCTGGAGCCGCACCGGCTCCAGCCCTGCCGCCTCGAGCGCCTCGCCGCCCGGCAGCAGCCGCCCGTCGAACCAGGCCTCGCCCTCTCCGATCAGCGGCAGCGCCAGATGCGCGAGCGGCGCGAGGTCTCCGCTCGCGCCGACCGAACCGCGGCTCGGAACGCGCGGAAGCACGCCGCGGTTGAGACACTCCACCAGGAGCTGGACGGTGACCACGCGTGCGCCCGAATAGCCCTTGGCGAGCGCATTCGCCCGCAGAAGCATCGCCGCGCGGACGATCTCGTCCGGATACGGCTCGCCGACCCCGCAGGCATGGCTGCGCAGAAGCCGGAGCTGGAGCTCTTCGGTCAGCTCTTCCGGGATGGCGCGAGAGACGAACCGTCCGAAGCCGGTGTTCACGCCGTAGGTGTGCTCGCTCGTGCCGTGGGCGGCGCGCTCGACCACCTCGCGCGCGGCTCGCATGCGCACGCGGGCGTCGTCCGTGAGCGAGACCGGCTCGTCCTCGACGGCGACCGCCCAGACGTCCGCAAGCGCGAGATCGTCGCCCGTCAGCGCCTTGCTCTCGATCACGCCGCGAGTGTAACCCGCGGCCCCGAGCGCTCCCGGGCAGCCGCTAGTCCTCGAGCAGGCGCAGCTCGAGCACCTTCGAAGCGTCGAGGCCGTCGATATGGAGCGCCGAACCGGCGGCGGCGACGGCGGCCCCCGCCGGCATCAGGCCGACGAGCTCGGACCCCACCGCCTGCGCCCCGCGCGCCGCGGCCTCTTCCTCGATGCGGGCCACGATCTCGTGGAGGGCAGCCGCCTCGGGGTCCTCGACGTTCATGCTCACCTGCACGAGCCCGGCCCGCGGCAGCTCCAGCCCGAGCGCCCTCACTCCGGCGAACCCGCCGTCGCGCTCTCGGACGACGGCGGCGATCTGCTTCGCGGTCTCGAGGGTCCCGCGAAGATTGACGTTGAACGCGATGAGGGGCCTCCGAGCTCCTACGAGAACGGCCCCCAGACGCTCGTCGAGCCGATCCAGCCCGAAATCCGGAGCCAGCTCTCCCGCCTCCAGCCGCCGCCTCAGCTCGTCGAGCCCGCCGGCTCGGAAGAACGCCGGGCCGCGGCCGCCGGCGAGCTCGCCGTAGAGGAATACGGGCAGGCCGAGCTCCTCACCCACGCGCTCCGCCAACCGCAGGGCGGTCGCACGGGCGCGTTCGAGATCCTCGGGAACGAGCGGGATGATCGGGACGACGTCGGCGGCACCGATCCGCGGGTGCGCGCCTTCATGCCGGCGCAGGTCGATGCGGTCACGCGCACACGCGATTCCGTCCAGCAGGGCGGCCGTCAGCTCGTCCTCGGAGCCGACGAGCGTGAAGACCGAGCGGTTGTGGTCTTCGTCGGCGTGCACGTCGAGCAAGCGAGCGCGCGAGCCGAGCGCCTCGGCGAGCGCGTCGATCGTCGCCCGATCGCGCCCCTCCGAGAAGTTCGGGACCGACTCGAGCGGCCGCGGCACGTGCGTAGTCTAGGAGCGTGAAGGCGTACTACGACAACCGGGCTCCCGAGTACGACGAGTGGTACCGCGGGACCGGCCGCTTCGCCGCCCGGGAACGCCCCGGCTGGGACGAGGAGCTGGAGGCGCTCGGGAGGACGCTCGAGGCTCTGCCGCCGGCCCGGACGCTCGACGTGGCCTGCGGCACCGGCTTCCTGACGCGCCATCTCCCGGGCGAGGTGGTCGGCCTCGACCAGAGCGAGTCGATGCTCGACGAGGCCCGGCGCCAGGCGCCTGAGGCCGCCTTCGTTCGCGGCGACGCGCTCGAGCTTCCGTTCGAAGACGACTCGTTCGAGCGAGTCTTCACCGGCCACTTCTACGGACACCTCGAGCCGCCGGAGCGCGAGTCGTTCCTACGGGAAGCGCGCCGTGTTGGAAGCGAGCTGGTGATCGTCGACTCGGCGCTCCGGCCGGACGTGCCCGCTGAGGAATGGCAAGAGCGCATTCTCAACGACGACACCCGTTGGCAGGTGTTCAAGCGCTATTTCGAGCCGGAGGCGCTCGCCGCGGAGCTCGGCGGCGGCGACACGGTCTTCGCAGGACGCTGGTTCCTGGCCGTCCGCTCTTGACGCGGCGGCGCTCGCGCTACCGCTCGATCGCCTCGCTTCAACGCGACAACCGCGCCTGTCGCGCCTGCGCCGAGGAAGGCTTCCCGCTCGAGTCGCTACCGGTCGTGCCGCCCTTTCGCAATCAGCGGGCGTTCATCTTCGGGCAAGCGCCGGGGGTGGTGGAAGGGCAGGAGCGGCGCCCCTGGCGCGGCCGCGCCGGCCGCACCCTCCGCCGATGGCTCGAGCTCGAGGAGGACGAGTTCTACGCCGCGTTCCACTGCGCCTCGGTCACGCGCTGCTACCCGGGCAAGGCGGCGAGCGGCCGAGGAGACCGAACACCGACGCCGCGCGAGCAGGAGCTGTGCTCGTTCTGGTGCGATTGGGAGCTGCGGCTGATCGGGCCGCGGCTGATCGTGCCGGTCGGCGGGCTGGCGGTGCGGCGGCTGCTCGGCCTGAAGAGCGTCGGCGAGTGCGTGGGACAGCGCTTCGAGCGGAACGACGCCGTCGCGATCCCGCTACCGCACCCATCCGGCGCGAGCAGCTGGCTGAACGATCCGGCCAACCGCGCGCGTGTGGTGAAAGCGGCCGCGCTGATCCGGGACGAGCTGAACGGGCTCGTACAGCACGGCGGCTAGATTTGTCCGGTGGCAGAGACGCCTAGATATCGGGACACCTTCGCCCGTTTGCTCGGGTTTCTCCGCCCGTACAAGGTTTCCCTGATCATCTCGATCTTCCTGGCGGTCGGCTCCCAGGCCGCCCAGATCGGGCTGATCTGGATCACGAAGGACGTGATCGACACCGCGATCGAGCCGCACGACGCGCAGACGCTGTGGCTCTACGTCGGCGCAATCGTGGCGCTCGGCGCTGTTCGAGCCGTGCTGATGGGGGCGCGGCGCCTGATCTCCGGCCAGCAGGCGCTCGCGGTCGAGATGGACATGCGCCACGGGCTGTACGCGCACCTCGTGCGGCTGTCCTTCGGCTTCTACGACCGGCATCAGACGGGCCAGCTGATGTCGAGGGCCACCGTCGACCTGCAAGGCGTCCGCTTCTTCCTCGGCTACGGCCTGATCTTCTTCTTCCAGAACGTGCTCACGGTGGTCTCCGTGACGATCGTCCTGTTCTTCTTCCAGTGGCAGCTCGCGCTGATCGTCGTCGCGATCGTGCCGATCCTGGTCGCGGTCGCCTACCGGTACAGCCACATCGCCCACCCCACGCTCCGCGAGGTGCAGCAGAAGCTCGCCGACGTCGCGACCGTCGCCGAGGAGAACATCGTCGGCGTGCACGTCGTCAAGTCGTTCGCGCAGGAGCCGCAGGAGGAGGCGAAGTTCCACGCGCGCTCCGAAGAGGTGTTCCGCGAGACGCTGCGCGCCAACCGCCAGCGGGCCCTCTACGTGCCGTTCATCTCATGGGTCCCGATGCTGGCGCAGGCGGCCGTGCTGCTCGTCGGTGCCCGAATGGTCTCGACGGGGCAGCATGCTCAGCTGACGGTCGGCGGCTTCGTCGCCTTCAACCTCTACCTGAGCATGCTGATCATGCCGCTCCGCTCGCTCGGGATGTGGATCGGGCAGGCGCAGCGGGCGACCGCCTCCGGGGAGCGGATCTTCCAGATCATGGACGAGCCCGAGGAGATCGCCGAGGCGCCGGGCGCAGGCGAGCTTCCCGAAGGGGGAGGCCATCTCCGGCTCGAGCACGTCGACTTCGAGTATCTCGAGGGCCGGCCGGTGCTCGAGGACATCGAGCTCGACGTGCCGGCCGGGCGGACGATCGCGCTCATCGGCCAGACCGGGTCGGGCAAGACGACCCTGACCTCGCTGGTGCCGCGGTTCTACGACGCCACCGGCGGTCGGGTGACGATCGACGGAGTCGACGTCCGCGACGTCGATCTGACCTCGCTCCGGCGCGCCATCGGCGTCATCTCTCAGGATCCGTTCCTCTTCTCGGCGACGGTGCGAGAGAACATCACGTTCGGCGCGCCCGGACTGGACGAGGCGGAGGTCGAGCGGATCGCCCGGCTCGCCCAGGCGCACGAGTTCGTTGAGCAGCTCCCCGAGGGGTACGACACCGTCATCGGCGAGCGCGGGATCACGCTCTCGGGCGGCCAGCGACAGCGGCTCGCAATCGCGCGCGCGCTCGCGGTCGATCCGCGGATCCTGATCCTCGACGACGCCACCGCGTCCGTGGATGCGAGCACCGAGGCCCGGATCCGGCTGGGCCTGCGCGAGGCGATGAAGGGCCGGACGACCGTGATCATCGCGCACCGCCTCTCGACGATCGCCCTCGCGGACGAGGTCGTCGTCCTCGAGGCGGGGCGCATCGCCGCGCGCGGCGCGCACGACGAGCTGCTCGAGACGAGCCCGGTCTACCGCGACATCTACGAGCACGGCCTGCTCGAGCGCCGGTTCGCAGACGCGGTCGAGGCACGCGCCGGCGAAGAGGCGTTGGAGGCGGCCTCGTGAGACACGGTTTCGGCCCAAAATCGGCACGGACGCGTGCGCCGGCGCCAGGTATCGTCGTTCTCGAGGGCGGTGGGTCGGTCCCCACCCTCGAACTGGGTGGGGGTGTGGCTTGAGGGTCTGGCAGGCCGGCTCGCACCTGATGCGGGAACGCGGGGCCAGCGTCGAGGACTGGTCCTGGCGGCAGACGCGCCGGCGGCTCGGGACGCTCCTTCGCCTGACGCTTCCGTACCGGACGCGGACGAGCCTCTCGGTGGTCTCGTTGCTGCTTGCGACGGCCACGGCGCTCGCGCCTCCGCTGCTGGCCAAGTACGCGCTCGACGACGGCATCGGGCGCCAGGATCTGACGGCGCTCTGGTGGATCGTCGCCGCCTTCCTCGCGGCGGGACTGCTGAACTGGGCGATGAGCTACGCGCAGACCTACCTGACGGGCTGGGTCGGGGAGCGCATCCTGGCCGATCTGCGCAACCGGCTCTTCGACCACCTCCAGCGCCTCTCTCTCGGCTTCTTCGAGCGCAACCGCGCCGGCGTGATCATCAGTCGGCTGACCAACGACGTCGAGGCGATCGACCAGCTCGTCACCGACGGGGTCACGAGCGTCGTCCAGAACACGCTCACGCTCGTCGGGACGGCGATCCTCCTCTTCATCCTGGACTGGCGGCTTGCCCTTGCGACGCTCGTCGTGATCCCGTTCATGAGCGTCGCCACGGTCATCTTCCGCGTCCGCTCGGCCCGCGCCTACGCAGCGGTGCGCGAGCGGCTGGGCCTCGTCACGGCGACCCTCGCAGAGGACATCGCGGGGATGCGCATCGTGCAGGCCTTCACGCGCGAGCGTACGAACACGGAGAACTTCCGCAAGGTCACGGAGCACTACCGGGACTCGAACATGGAGACCGTCGTCCTGAACGCGATCTACTTCCCCTTCGTCGACCTGCTCTCGTCCGTCGCGCTCGCCGTCGTCCTCGGCTACGGCGGCCACCTCTACTTCCAGGGCGACGTCACGCTGGGAACGCTGTTCGCCTTCATGCTCTACGTCCAGAACTTCTTCGACCCGGTGCAGCAACTCTCACAGCTCTACAACACGTTCCTCTCCGCCTCGGCCGCGCTGGACAAGATCATCGACGTGCTCGACGAGGAGCCGGACGTGCTGGACCAGCCGGCAGCATCGGTGCTCCCTCGTGTCGAGGGGCACGTCCGCTTCGAGGATGTTCGTTTCGGCTACGGCGACGGGCCGGAGGTCTTGCACGGGCTCGACCTCGACATCCCGGCGGGCACGACGGTCGCGCTCGTCGGCCACACCGGCGCCGGCAAGTCGACGATCGCGAAGCTCCTCGCCCGCTTCTACGACCCGCGTGCGGGCCGGATCACGATCGACGGTCACGACCTGCGCGACGTGACGCAGTCGTCCCTGAGACATCAGCTCGGGATCGTGCCGCAGGAGGGCTTCCTCTTCGCGGGCACGGTCAACGAGAACATCGCGTTCGGGCGGCCGGATGCTCCCGCCGCGGCCATCGTCAGTGCGGCCGAGACGATCGGCGCCGCCGACTTCGTGAGCCGGCTGGAAAACGGCTACCAGACGCAGCTCCAGGAGCGCGGCACCCGGCTCTCGCTCGGCCAGCGCCAGCTGATCGCTCTCGCGCGAGCGCTGCTCGCCGACCCGCGGATCCTGATCCTGGACGAGGCCACGTCCTCCGTCGACATCGGGACGGAGCGGAAGATCGAGTCGGCGCTGCGCCGGCTCCTCGCGGGCCGGACGGCCTTCGTGATTGCGCATCGACTCTCGACGATCCGTGACGCCGACCTGATCGTCGTGCTCGAGCACGGACGGGTGATCGAGCAGGGCACCCACGACGAGCTCTTGCGCAAGCAGGGGCTGTACACGTCCCTCTACGGCGACTGGGCCGCGGACGCCGCCTAGGCCCCCTTCGCGGCCTGAGTGGGCAGGATGCTCGGCTACACTCCGCGCAGCCGCAACGGCGCGTTGCGGGGTCGTCTAATGGTAGGACGCTCGGCTCTGGACCGAGTAGTCTAGGTTCGAATCCTAGCCCCGCAGCCTCACGAAAAAACTCTCATCTGCAGGGCTTTACGTTGTGACCGGGACGCCCCTAGACTGAATCAGGGGCCGTTGCCGGCGATGTCGTAGCCGAGGTTGACGAGATCGCGAACGGCGGCCTGGATTTCCGAGACCGCCGGGTCCGAGGCGAGATTGACCTTGAACTGAACGAGCCTGGCGAAGTCGCCGTTCTCCGCGTCTTTGCGGACCGCGGTCACCTCGTCGGCGATGTGCCCGATCCCGTCGGCGAGCCGCTGCGTCGGGTCGACGGCATCGTCCGGCGGCTGCATCGACGCCAGCTCGGAAGCCGCGTCGTGCAGCTTCGACTCACCGTCCTTCAGCGCCGTGACCGCGCGCTCGCGATCGGCCGCGGCGATCGCGATCAGGTTGGGCAGCGTCGTCTGCTGGATCGGCTGCAGGATCGCCCCGACCTTCGCCTCGTACTCCGATCTCGAGAGCTGCTCGTTCCCACCCCCGCCGCCGCACGACGTCGCGGCGAGCGCGGTCGCCGCGAGCAACACGAAGAGGAGCGCCCGCTTCACGCAGCGCAGGATAGTCACCCGCCGAATCCTCATGAGAGCGGGTCTCGCCGCCGATAAGCCGTTCGTGGAGGCTGCGGAGCTCCCGACTCCTGCTGCGACCTCGCCCTCGGAGCTCCTGGGCGAACTGCTGGTGCGTGCGAAGGCACTGCGGGCGGAGCAGCTCGAGGAGGCGCTTGCGGAGCAGAAGGAGACTCCGGACCGGCGTCTAGGAGAGATCCTCGTCACGCGCGGCTTCGTCTCGAGCAAGACCCTCGCTCAGGCGCTCGCCCACCAGCACGGTCTCGAGTTCGTGGATCTTGCCCGAGTCGAGGTCGAGCCCGCCGCGACGAGCTTGCTGACCGAGCAGTTCGCGCGCAAAGCCCAGGTGTTGCCCGTGCGCTTCCTCGCCGAGGATCTCGTGCAGGTGGCGCTCGCCGACCCGACGAATCTCACCACGGCCGACGACCTCCGCCTCGCGCTCGGCCTCAACATCCAGCTCGCCGTCGCCGAGCCGTCGGCTCTCCAGGGGACGATCGAGCGCACCTATCGCGTCCACATCGAGGTCAAGCACGAGAATGACGGCGCGGACGTGCCTTACCTGCAGGACGTGCGCGACGCCGAGGGCACGGCGACCGCGAGCGAGCTCGCAAACTCGCTCCTCAGCCGCGCCATCTCCGAGGGCGCCTCCGACATCCACTTCGACCCTCAGGAACGCGAGCTGATCGTCCGCGCGCGGATCGACGGCGTGCTGCGCAGGATGGCCGAGGTGCCGAAAGCGCTCGAGACGCCGCTGATCGGCCGCCTCAAGATCATGGGCCTGCTCGACATCGCGGAGAAGCGCATGCCGCAGGACGGGAGCTTCGCGATCCGCTACGGCGACCAGCCGGTCGACGTGCGCATCGCGCTCGTTCCGACCAAGCACGGCGAGCACGTCGTGCTCCGCATCCTCCACCGCGCGGTGAAGCTCGACCTCCCGGAGCTCGGGATGAGCCCGGAGGCGGAGAAGCTGTTCATGCACGCGATTCGTCAGCCTTTCGGAGCCGTGATCGCCTGCGGGCCGACCGGGAGCGGGAAGACGACCACCCTCTACGCGGCCCTCGACATGCTGAACGAAGAGGGCCGGGCGATCACGACCGTTGAGGACCCGGTCGAATATCAGCTCCCCGGCGTGAACCAGGTCGAGGTGCACTCGAAGATCGGCCTCACCTTCGCGCGCGGGCTGCGCACGATTCTCCGCAGCGACCCCGACGCGCTCCTGATCGGGGAGGTTCGGGACGAGGAGACTGCCGAGATCGCGATCCAGGCGGCGATGACCGGCCACCTCGTGCTCACGACGCTGCACACCAACGATGCACCGAGCGCGATCGCACGGCTCGAGGGCATGGGAATCGAGCCGGCCCTCCTCGCGAGCTCGGTCAACTGCATCGTCGCGCAGCGCCTCGCGCGAAGACTGTGCCGCCATTGCCGCGAGTCCTACACACCGGCCGACGACGAGCTCCGGGCGATCGGCTTCGCGGTCGGTGAGCAGGAGCCGCCGACTCTCTACCGCGCGGCGGGCTGCCTCCAGTGCGCCGGCACCGGCTATCACGGCCGCGTGGCCGTCTACGAGGTGCTGCCGATCGAGGGCAAGATCCGCACGCTGATCGAGGCCTCGACCCAGGAGATCTACGCCGCCGCGGTCGAGCAGGGCATGACCACCCTGCGCCAGGATGGCCTGCGCCTCTGCCTCGATGGCGTCACGTCCGCAGAGGAAATCCGCCGCATCGTCGGCGACAGGCTCGCCTGACGCCTACTTGCGCGCGACGCGCACGCGGTACGAGCCGTCGGCATACGCCGTCAGCAGCTCGACCTTCACCTTTGCGTCCTCGAAGCTCGACACCTCTCCAGGCCCGACGTCGTAGGCGGCGGCCGAGATCGGCCCGCAGGGCCCACCGGTGTGAGCGGGCTGCACGCGCACCGGCCCGGTGCCGTTCATCTTGGTCGAATCGACGGTGTACACGAGCACGCCGTGGTCGCAGAGCCGGATGTCCTGCCCGATGGGCTGCCGCACCTCGACGGCATAGAGGAACGTCGCGGTCATCGGCACGACCAGGAGCTTCACCCCGCCGGGCTCCTCGAGCGGCGAGACGACCTCTTCAACCGACTGCCCTCCGGAGGTGACTCCTCGGATCTGCGACGCGTCGAGCCAGCGGAGAAGCCACTTGTCCCACCCGAGGAACTCAGCCGACGGCGCGTCGGCGGTGTCCATCATCGACCAGACACCGACCCAGTCGTGCGTATCGACGCAGGTCGGGCAGGCCCGCCCGTAGAGGTCGGCGAGTCCCATCATGTGGCCGGTCTCGTGCGTCATCGCGTAGTGCGCCAGGTAGTACGCGGTGTCGGGGCGGTAGTTGCCGTTGCCGACGACGCCGTTCAGCAACTCGTGGCCGTCCGCGACGATGCCGGACCCGGGCCAGCGTCGCCAGAGCAGGATCGACATGTGCGGGCCGGCCGCCGGCGGCGCGATGGCATAGACGGAGTTGATGTGGCTGAAGTCGACCTCGGGGTCGATCTTCCCGATCAGCTCCTGGAAGAACGCGTGGATGCTGGCAGACGGGCAGCAGTTGAGCAGGCCGTACGAGTCGATCGGCTTCGACATTCGCACGTAGTGCGCGAGAGATGCGATCTCGAAGGACAGACGGCCGTACGAGGACTGCGCGTACCACGGCGGCGTCGTCCCGATGAAGAGGTCTCGGTAGAAGGAGGGCGCCGCCGTCGCGGGGACGTCTGGGAAGTCGATCGGCACGAGGAGCGCGTGCAGGTGACCCGTCGAGCTCTCCCACTGAGGATCGGTCTTCGGGCCCCACTCGCCCACCCACGGCTCCGCCGGCGTGTGGTCGTCGGCGAACGACGGCTTGGCCAGCGACGGTGAGAACGAGCCTGGTGAAGGCACCGGCGCCGCAGGAGAGCCGTTCGCCGGCCGCGAGCTGAATGCGGGAGTCGCATTCCCCGCCGCGTCCCTCAGGAGCCCCGCAGCCGGAGGCGTGTAGGCGATCGTCACTCCCTGCCCGGCGTCCACGGCCGGACGAAGCGTCAGCGTTGCGGCCGACGAGCTCAGCCCCACGGAGTCGACGTTCCACGCGAGGCCGTCGACGCTGACGGAGAACGCCGACACTGCCGGCGGAGAGCCCGCGAGCCGCTCGTCGAAGACGAGGTGCAGCGTTGCCCCGTCGACATCGCTTCGAAGAAGTCCGGGTGGCGTGCGGTCGGACGGAGGCGGTGCAGGAGGCCGCGGCGGAACGGTGCAAGCGGCGGCACGTCGGAGCGCCTTGAGCTTGGCAGCCTGGCTCTTGACGAAGCGGGCCCGTTGTCTGCGGCCGTGGTGCGCCCGGAAATAGCGCTTACGCGCGGGAAGCACGTGCTTCCGATAGGCGGCGAGAGCAGCGAGCCGCTTCGACTTCTGCGCCGCGGTGCAGCTCGACGCCAGAGCTGCCGAGGTCGTGGTCGCCCGCACGCTGGAGCCGGCCGCGATCACCAGGACCCCGCAAAGGGCGAAAATTCCGCAGAGTCGACCCCTCACTCGAGGCCACGCTGTCACTTTGCGCCGAATGAGTCAAGCGCCGCGATGTCGGTGATCAGGGCGAGGGGATCGTGGCTCGAGTTCGGCCCTATCGTCGCTACACTACGGCCGCGCCGGGCGCATTCGTCTAGTGGCCTAGGACACCGCCCTCTCACGGCGGCGGCACGGGTTCGAATCCCGTATGCGCCTTTCTCGGCATTCTTCGGGTCAACCGCGATGGCGACCACGGCCGAAGACCAGCTCGAGCGTCAGACCGACAGCCTCTACGGGCTGTCGCTGAAGGACTTCATTCCGGCACGCGACAGGCTTGCGAAGCAGCTGCGCGCCGACGGTCAGCGCGACCTCGCGAACGAGGTGAAGGCGCTGCGCAAGCCGTCGGTCGCCGCGTGGGTGGTCAACCAGCTCGCGCGCGAGCGCGAGCTGGACGTGCAGCGCCTGCTGAACGCCGGCACCGCCTTGGCAGAGACGCAGGCCGGAGGGGGCTCCGCCGACGCCTTCGCCGCGGCGCGGAGCGACGAGCAGCATGCGCTCGAGCGGCTCGCCGTTGCGGCGAGAGAGACCATCGCCCGCGAGGGCATCGGCGCCGCCGCGTTCGAACGCGTCGTCCAGACGCTGCGCGCTGCCTCTCTCACGCCCGAGGGCCGGGAGCTGCTCAAACGGGGACGCCTGAGCGAGGAGCTCGAGCCGCCGGGCTTCGAGGCGATCTCGGCGCTCGGCGGTGCGGCGGCCCGGCCGCAGCGGCGGACGAAGACGCAGCCGAAGAACGACCGCGGCAAAGCCCTCGCCGCAGCCCGCGGAGCCGTCAAGGCGGCGCGATCGCGAGAGCGCGAGCTCGCTCAGACCGTGCGTGAAGCCGAACGGGAAGCCGAGCGGGCGCAGAAGGCGGCGGACGAGCGACGCGAGGCAGCGAAGAAGGCGCGGGCACAAGTTGAGGAGGCCACCGAGGCACGGCGCGAAGCCGAGGTTCGGCTCACCGAGTTGCAGCAGCGCTGACGGTCGATCCAGGAGAACAGGCGACGGAACTCGCCCACGCTCGCGTTCTCGTGCGCCGAACCCTGTGAGCCGGCGCGCGATGCTGAGACGCCGAGAACGCGTTGCGCGTCAGTCCCCGTCCTCGGCGCCTCGTCCTAGCAGATGCCGCCGCGTGGACGGCCTTGCGGCACGCGTCTCTCTAGTGAGCTGAAAGCGTGCCGTCAGGGTTGACGGCCAGGAGCTGGTTCGACCAGTAGGAGGTCACGATCGTGACGCCGTTCACGTCCCAACCCGCGCGCACACGGTTCAGGTCGAAGCCGAGCCCCGCCGGGCTCGTGGACTGGTAGTCGAACTCGACCGAGCCGGAGAGATCGGCGACGTCGGTGCCGATCACGAAGAACGAGCCGTTGTTGCCCCAGAGCCGGTAGACCGCGCCGGGAATCAGGTTCGTGAAGCTGATCCCGAGGTTGTACCGACCCGGCTTCGCCTGGACCGCGTTCATCCGGCCTTGCACGTTCGTGAAGGCGCTCGCGTCACCCTCGCAGTACCCGTAGAAAAGGTACTGAGGCAAGGTGCAGATCGAGGTGAAGGCGCTAAACGCGGGCGACTTCCCGTTCTGCTTCGTCAGTGGCGCGCCGAGCGCGGCCGCCGCGAACACGCACGCAGCGACCACGACCGTAAGGCGGATACACGCTCGAGCCATCCCTGCCCCCAGTGTCGTCAGACGGCGGAATCCCGTCACCTGGCTGATCGGACAGGATTCGCGAGGGGCCGAGGGCTACGCGCCGAGCTCTGCGAGCAGCGGGCCGGTGTCGAGCGGCTCGAAGCCGATCCGGCCGGCGATCTCTTCGCTCGAGGGCCTCGTGCCCTCGGCGAAGAGCGCGCGGAGACGCGTGCCCGTCCCCTCGTCCGCCCACCACTCCTCGCCGACCTCACGCTCGAGGTACGCGCGCAGCTGGGCGGCGCGAATCCAGGCGCGCAGGTAGTCGGCGGAGTAGAAGCCGGCGTCCATGTCGGCCAGGTAGCCCTCCTCGCGGTAGCGCATCGCCGTGGCCTCCGTCAGCCGCTCGGAGTAGCCCGCGGAGGTGCCGCCGTCGTCGCCGAACCGGCCCCAGAAGTCCAGCTCGAACTGGAGCTTCGCCACGTAGCGACGGAAGAGCAGGGCCTCCATGAACACGGTGGCCTCGGCGTTCTCGGCGGCCTGCTCGTCGGAGAGGCCGAAGTAGCGCGCGTGCCAGCCAGGCTGGCGCGAGATCGCCTCGACGATGTACGAGTAGATCTCCGTCAGCGCGTGGTCGCGGGAGATGTTGCGGAAGGTGTACGGGAGCGAGGGGTCGACCCCGGCGTAGTGGAGCGCGTGCCCCGCCTCGTGCAGGAACGCCTGGTAGTCGTGCAGCCCGCCCTGGGCCCTTGTGATCAAGTGAACGATCTTCGGTGGATCGGCTGGGATCACGCAGGCTCGCGGCGACTTCTGCGGACGGTCGTCGAGGTCGAGCTTGATGTTCGGCTCCGCCTCGAGATCGAAGCCCAGCTGCACGAGCGTCTCCATGCAGACCGGGACCGCGCGCTCCTTTGTGTAGATGCTCTCCAGTGGCGAGAGCCGCCTCAGGTAGGCGACGTGCGAGGACGACGGCACGGGCTCACGCTCTGCGCCGAGCAGCTTCTCGAACCACGTCTCGCGCAGCTTCGCGTAAATGCCTTCCGCCGCCGTGCTGGCCTCGTCGAGGGCGCGCTCCAGCTCGCGCAGGGAGATTCCCTTCTCCTCCTCGGTGCGGGCGATCGGGTCGTTCGAGCCGGTCACCTCCGCCTCCAGCTCCTCCCCGGCGCGCAGCACCTCGAGCCGCTCGTCGTTGAACGTGGCCGAGAGGTCCGTCGAGAGCCGGCCGAGCTCGTCCCGGTCGGCGTACTCGGGCAGGACCGCGAGCTGCGCCTGCGCCGAGCGCAGCGGCAGATCCTCACCCTGGAACTCGACGCGGGCGGCCAGGATGGCGTTCTCGAGCGCGTCCTCTCTGGCGGCGAGCTCGGCCGAGATCAACCCCGCTTCGCACGTCTTGCGGAGCCGGTACAGCCGCTCGCGCTCCTCGCCGCCCTCGGCACCGTCTTCCGCCTGCCGGAGCGCCTCCAGCTGGTCGCGCGTGAACAGCTCGGCGTAGCGGGCAACGATCTCGGCACGCTCGGAGATCTCCTTCTCTCCCACGCGCACGGCCCTCCCCTCCTCCGCCCGCTCGAAGAGGTAGCGCTGGAGACGGGACTCGTAGTCGGCGGGGCGCAGGACGGCGGCGACGCTCATCGCGTCGGAGGGTATCCGACGCTCAGCGGCTCGTGAGCCGGCGGACGACCTCCAGCAGCTCCTCGAGCCGGAAGGGCTTGGCGACCACGCCGTCGGCCTCGGCATGGGTGTCCTCGTCGAGGCGCGCCGAGCCGGTGACGAGCACGACCGGCGGCGCTCCACCGCGCTCGCGAAGCCTCCGCATCAACGCGATGCCGCTGTCCGGCCCCACGTGGACGTCCAGGAGCACGACGTCGACGGGCTCTGCGAGGAGCGTCTGCTCGGCCTCGGCGATGTTCCACGCCTCGAGGACGCGGTAGCCGTCGAGCTCGAGGTTCACGCGGCAGAGCAGCCGGAGCGACGGCTCGTCGTCGACCACCAGCACCGTGGGCGGCTGGGCGTCCTCCCCCATGTGCGACGCGGAGCATAGCGCCGTATCCGATCGTCCGGCGCGCTCGTTTTATCGATCAGAAGTGGTAAATGCCGCCGCCGGCCTTCCTCAGCCGACCGCGCTCTTCCGGCGGCGCGCCTGGCTGGACTTTCAGCGGGCGCTCGACCCGCTGGCCGCGCCGCGCCCGCTGCCGGACAGGCGGGCGAGCGATTCGTCCTTGCCGAGCAGCTCGAGGCTCTCGAAGAGGCCCGGCGACACGGACGAGCCGGTGAGGGCGAGGCGGATCGGCTGAAACGCCTCGCGCGGCTTCAGGCCGAGCCCTTCGGCCAAGTCGCGTAGCGCCGCCTCGATCTGCACCGCCTCGAACGGCTCCACCTCGGCCAGGCGCGCGACTGCAGCCGGCAGCACCTGCCCGTCGCCGAGCTCGTCGGCACTCGGTTCGACCCGGGCGAAGAGGAAACCGGCGAAGGCCGGGAACTCGCCGAGGGTGGCGATCTTCTCCTGCACGATCGGCGCCGCCTTGCGGATCAGCTCCTCGTCCCACTCGTAGCCCTGCTCCCGGAGGAAGCCCACCAGCGCGTCCGCGTACTCGTCGGGCGGAAGGGCGCGCAGGTACATCCCGTTCAGCCACTCGAGCTTCTTGTAGTCGAAGGTCGCGGCGCTCGTGCCGACCCGGTCGAGGGTGAAGCGCTCGACGAGATCCGCGCGGCTCATGATCTCGGTGTGGTCGTCGTAGCTCCAGCCGAGGAGCGCGAGGTAGTTGACCAGTGCATCGGGCAGGTAGCCCTGTGCGCGGAAGTCCTCGACCGTGATCGCGCCGTGCCGCTTGGAGAGCTTGCGGCCGTCCGGCCCGTTCAGGAGCGGGACATGCGCGTAGACCGGGAGCTGGGCGTCGATCGCCTCGAGAATCCGGAGCTGCTTGGGCGTGTTCGAGACGTGATCCTGGCCCCTGATCACGTGGGTGATCCCGTCGAGCGCGTCCTCGAGCGGCGAAACGAAGTTGTAGGTCGGGCGGCCGTCCGAGCGGACGAGCACGAGGTCCTCGAGCTTCTCGTTGGGGTACTCGATCCGGCCGAGCACCACGTCTTCCCACACGGTGACGCCGTCGTCGGGCATCCGGAAGCGAATCGCGCCCTCGTCCTCGTACGCCTTGTCCTCCGCAACGAGACGGCGAGCGACCTCCTGAGCGTGCTCCATCCGTTCGAGCTGGAAGGTGACCTCGCCGTCCCAGCCGAGACCGAGCCAGGAGAGCGTGCCCTTGATCTGGTCGGTGGCCTCCGCCACCTCGCGGCTCACGTCGGTGTTCTCGATCCGCAGCCGGAACTCGCCGCCCTCATGCCGTGCGAAGAGCCAGTTGAAGAGGGCCGTCCGGGCGCCGCCGACGTGCAGGTAGCCGGTCGGGCTGGGGGCGAAGCGGACGCGGACGCTCACCCCGCTAGCGTACTGGCGGATGGAGCGCGTCCTCTCGCCTCGGGAGCTCAATCGCGCAACCCTGGCGAGACAGCTCCTGCTCCGGCGGGCGCGGCTGCCGGTCGCGAAGGCGGTCGAGCGGCTGGCGGGCATGCAGGCTCAGTCGGCGCCGGCCCCGTATGTCGGCCTCTGGTCGCGGCTCGAAGGCTTCCGGCGCGAGACGCTCGAGCGAGCACTCCGCCGAGGGATCGTCCTGCGGGGCGTCCTGATGCGCGGCACCGTCCACCTGCTCTCGGCGCCTGACTACGCCCTCTTCGGCGCGGCGCTCGACGTGGCGCCGCCGGCCTGGGTCACGCCGAGCTCTCAGGAGGCCGCCGCACGAGTGATCGAGCCGCTGCGGGCCTTCGCCTCCGAGCCGCGCACGCGCGCCGAGATCCAGGAGTGGCTCGAGCGTGAGCACGGCCTCGAGATCGGGCCGATCAACGGCGTCTGGTACGCGCTGCGCCTCCAGGGACGGATCGTGCACTCGGCCGAGAGCAGCGTCTGGAAGGGCGCGCAGCGGGCGTCGTTCGTGGCGGTCGACTACCCCCGGATCGATCCCGAGCAGGCACGCGCCGCGCTCGTGCGCAGATACCTCGCGGCCTTCGGGCCGGCGACGCGCGGTGAGATATCAGGCTGGTCGGGCATACGCGTCCGCGACTTCGCGCACATGCTGGAGGGGCTCCGCCGCTTCCGCGACGAACGAGGGCGCGAGCTCTACGACGTCTCGAGAGCGCCCATTCCACCGGTCGAGACCGCGGCGCCGGTCCGCTTCCTGCCCAAGTGGGACAACACGCTTCTCGACCGGCCGACGCTTCTCCCGGAGGAGTACCGGGCCGCGGTCGTGCACACGAGCACGGACGTCGAGCAGACATTCCTCGTCGACGGCCTGGTAGCCGGGACCTGGCGGCTCGCCGACGGGCGCGTGAGGACGATTTCGTTTGCGCCCCTCCCACGAGGTAGTCGGCGCGAGCTCGAGGACGAGGCCGCGCGGCTGACGGCCTGGCTTCGCTAGCGTCAGGGCCGTGGAGCTAGGCGCGCACGTCTCATCGTCCGGCGGCATCCACACCGCGATCGACCGGATCGAGGCGATGGGCGGCGACTCCGTCCAGATCTTCACGCAGAGCCCGCGCACCTGGAGGCCGACCAACCACGATCCGGCCAACTTCGAACGCTTCAAGGAGCGGCGCGCCGAGGCCGGGATCGGCGGCGTCGTCTGCCACGCCCTCTACCTGATCAACCTGGCGAGCCCCGACGACGGCGTCTACGAGAAGTCCGTCGCGGCCCTCCAGAACACCGTCGAGGTGGGCTGTGCCATCGACGCCGACGCCGTCGTCTTCCACGTCGGCTCCCACCTGGGCTCGGGCTTCGAGGCCGGGCTCGAGCGGGTCGTGCCAGCGCTATCTCTGGCGCTCCAGGGTTGTTCGGACACGACCTGGCTCTGCATGGAGAACTCGGCCGGCGCGGGCGACACGATCGGGCGCTCCCTCGAGGAGCTGGCCGCGCTCTACGAGGCGCTCGACGGGCATCCCCGGCTCGGGATCTGCCTCGACTCGTGCCACCTGTTCGTCTCCGGGTACGACGTGACCGACCCGGCCGAGATGGACCGTGTCGTCGACGAGGTCGACCGCCTGATCGGTCTCGAGCGGCTGCGCTGCCTGCACGTGAACGACTCGAAGGCACCGCTCGGCTCGAACCGAGACCGTCACGACAACATCGGCGACGGCCTCCTCGGCGAGAAGCTCGGCGTCTTCCTCGCCCACCCGAAGCTGCAGGATCTCCCGGCGCTGCTCGAGGTGCCCGGCGCAGGCCACGGTCCCGATGCGGAACAGGTCCGAAAGCTGAAGGAGCTCTACGCGCGGGCTACGAAGCGATCTGCGCGAAGATCCGGAACGAGGGCTCGCCGACCGGCAGCTCGTGGAACTCGGGGTTGACGCAGCCCAGCTCCCCGGTCCGCGCCTCGTAGCAGTTCTCCACCTCGACGTGGCAGATCGGGAGTGGCGGAGCCGTCGCGCGCACCGCGCCGAACCCACCGCGTCGCTCCTCGGCCTCTTGGAGCAGATCGACGTCGATCTCGACCTCGTAGACCTTCATCAGACAACCCATGTACGTGTGACCGAACTCCTCGTGCACGTATGAGAACGGACAACCGCGCTCGACGCATGCGCCCGGGTATACGACCTTGTCGCAGTGCACTCCACAGCGTCGGCATTCGACCTCGTCCTGGGGTCGGAGCGGAAGCTCGCTCGGCAGGGCCGCCGCCTGCTCGCCTATCTGCATGAGCGGATTGTGGGCGCAAATACCCGCGCTTCGCAAGACTTGACAACCGGCGATTTCGCGGCTAGGCCAGGCGGCGCGCGACGTTCAGAACGTCTGCCTGGGTGAAGGCTCGATGGTCCGGCTCGCCGCCGTTCTCGTGCTCGTCGGCGCGGAACCAGAGGGCCTGCACCGTCGTCATTCCGAGCTCGCCGGCGCCCCGGATGTCCTCGTAGAGCCGGTCCCCGACGAAGAGCGCGCGCTCCGGCTCGACCCCGAGCGCCTCCAGCGCGCGCTCGAAGATCGCCGGGTGCGGCTTGCGCGTCCCAACCTCCGAGGAGAAGACGCTGAAATCGAGCCGCTCCGCGAGCCCCATCTGCTCGAGGTCGCGGTGGAGAAGCCAGCCCGGGTCGAAGGCGTTCGACACGAGGCCGAGCTTGAGGCCCCGCTCGCGGAGTGACTCCAACAGTGCGTGGGTGTGCGCACCCAGGCGGCGCGCCGGATCCCACGCCTCGTGCTCCGCCTCGAGGTAGCGGGTCAGCTCGTCGTCGTCGATCGTCACCTCGAAGTCTGCGAGCAGGCGTCTCACGAGGCCGGGGTACTCGATCTCCTCGATCGTGCCCGGGACCCAGAAGAACGGCTCGTATTCCTCTCGGAAATGCTCGGTCAGCGCCTCGACGTCCGGCAGCCCCTCCCGTCCGAGCGCTGCGAGGCCGGCCCGGTGGCCGGCGCTGACGAGCTCGGGCCCGTACGCGAACTCCATCAGCGTGTCGCCCCAGTCGAAGAGAACGGCCTCGAGCACGGCTCGCTAGGGTAGCGACGTGGGCCGCAAGCTCCTCTGGGCGTCGCTCTTGCTGGCCCCGATCACGCTTCTCCTGCGGTACGTCTTCGACGCTTCGGACACGGTGTTGTTCATCTCTGCGGCGGCCGCGCTCGTGCCGCTGGCCTGGTTGATCGGCGAGGCGACGGAGCACGCGGGGGAGCACACGGGCCCGGGAATCGGAGGGTTCCTGAACGCCAGTTTCGGCAACGCGCCAGAGCTGATCATCGCCCTGCTCGCCGTGAATGCATCGCTTCCGGAGGTCGTGCGCGGCTCACTGGCCGGCAGTGTCGTTTCGAACATCTTGCTCGTGCTCGGCGCCGCCCTGATCTTCGGCGGGAAGTCCGGCGACGGCGAGCCGCTCGATCGCTTCTCGATCCTTCTCCAGCTCGGCCTGGTCCTCGCTGCGGTGCTGCTCTTTCTCATCCCGTCGGTGCCCGCCTGGCACGGCGACCCGGAGCGGCATGCGCTCGCGATCGTCTCGATCCCGGTGTCCATCGTCCTCCTGGTCGCGTACGTGGCTGCAACGGCGCTCGGGCTTCGACGGCACAAGCGTCTGCACCAGGAAAGCGGCGAGACCGCGGGCGAGAGCTGGTCACTCGAAGTGGCGCTCACTGTGCTCGGCGCCGCAACCGTCGTGACGGCCTTGATCAGCGAGACCCTCGTGCACTCGCTCGACTCGTTCGCGCACTCGGCGGGCCTGTCGGAGTTCTTCGTAGCGACGGTGATCGTGGCCATCGTCGGGAACGCCGCCGAGCACGGAGGGGCGATCGTGATCGCCAGCCGGGGCAAGCTGCCACTGGCGACCGAGATCGCGGTGTCCTCGAGCGCCCAGGTCGCGCTGCTCGTGACTCCCGCGGTCGCGTTGCTCTCATGGGTCGTGAGGCCCGCGCTACCGCTCAGCTTCCGTCCGGTCGAGCTCGCTGCCATGGGCGGCGCGGCGCTGCTGGTCGCGATCCTGCTCGCCGACGGTCGCGGGCGACGCTGGGAAGGGTTCGCCCTCGTCGCGGTCTACGTCGGAGTCGCCGCCGCCTTCTACGCTGCGGGGGACCGCTGAGCCGCCGTCACAGTCCCGGCACGACTGGTCACAGACACGCGCGCCCACCCTCGATACGCTCGCCTCGGGGAGGAGGCCGGGCGAACCGTACTTAGACGGCCGATGGGACTGTCGGCCCGGATCGACGATCCCACTCGCCGCCGGAGCCGGGCTTCGCCCGGCGTGAGGCACCCGAACGAGAGCCCTACGACGGCTCGGCTCAGCTTGAACCCGCGTACCCGCTCGCAAGGAGGGCGCACACGGGGGAACCAGGGGTTTCCCCGTGCTACTCGGGGAGGAGGCCGGGCGAACCGTTCTTAGGGTCGGCCGCCGGGAGCGCCGAAGATCTCTGGCTCGCGCGTGAACGGATACGTGGCCCAGTAGAGCTTGACCACCGCGCCCGAGTCGTCGCGCACGACGCGGAGCGGCTCACCGCGCTCGCGGCCCGAGACGGTGCGGTAGCAATCCTCGCCCACCGCCTCGAACACCGACGGCTCGCGCTCCGGCGGAGCAGTCGCCAGCCGCGCCTCGAGCTTTCCTCGTCGCCAGCTGAAGATCGATTCGTCCCCTTCCGACCACCAGCGCCCGAGGAGCGGCACGATCTCGTCCGGAGGCGGCCCCTCCGGAGCCCAGGGCTCGTCTTGCGGCACGGCTTCGTCGAGCGCCGCCTCTGCGAGCGACAGCCCCGTGTCGCTCAGCTTCGGCCAGCCGCCGGAATTCGTGAGCACCACGGCACCGATGCGCTCGCGCCGCGAGTACGTGAGCATGGAGAGGAAGCCCGGGAAGCCCCCGGTGTGGCCGGCGAAGATGCGCTCGCCGCGGCGCCAGAGCGCGATCCCGAGACCCCAGCCGAGCGTCCAGTCGGGCTCGGCCATGATCTGGAGCTCGTGCATCTCGGAGACACTGGCGCCGGCCAGGACTTCCTCGTCCGGATCCATCAGGAACGAGCCCCAGCGCGCGAGGTCGCCGACGGTGCTGGCGAGGCCCGACTCGCCGCCCTTGCCGCCGAGCTCGAGCTCGGGCTCGCGCTTCACCGCGTCGGAGTAGGGCTCGACGAAGTACGGCCTTGCGGCCGGCTCGGTCGCTCCCCAGGTGGTCCGCTGCAGGCCGAGCGGCTCCAGCAGCCGTTCCCTCACGTAGTCGCGAAACGGCGTTCCCGAGACCCGGGCGACGACGTGGCCGAGGAGTGCGTAGGCGAGGTTCGAGTAGTGCCAGGCGGCCCCGGGCGCGAGGACCTGCTCGGCCTGGTCGAGCCGCGCGAGCAGCTCCTCTTCGCCCGGAAACTCCAGCGTCTCCCAGACCTCGCCGGGCGGCTCGCGCTGAAGCCCCGACGCGTGCGCCAGCAATCGCCGCAGGGTCGGAGACCCGTGCGCGGCCTCAGGCAGGTATTGCGAAAGGGGCTCGTCGAGCTCGAGCTTCCCCTGGTCCCGCAGCTGGAAGACGGACGCCGCGGTGAAGGTCTTCGTGATCGACGCGACCCCGTACTGCGTGTCGGGCGTCGCCGCTTCCCCCGCCTCGACATCGGCCAGCCCGACCGCGTCGCTCCAGAGGAGCTCATCGCTCCGGAACACCCCGGCGGCCAGGCTCGGCAGGCGGCCGGCTCGCTGCGCCTCGAGCACGAGGCGGCGGAGTCGATCAGGCTCGGGCAAGCGCTCCGAGCGCGCGCGGGATGGACTCGATCGCCTGCTCGATCTCCTCGTCGCCGATGTCGAGGTGCGTGACGGCACGCAACCTCGTCTCGTGGGCGGTCTTCGAGAGCCCGACGCCCTGCTGCCAGAGCCGTTCGAGCGCCTCGTCCGCCGAGATCCCGAGCGGAGCCAGTTCCACCTGGACGAAGTTCGTCTCGACCTGCTCGAGGTCGATCGGCATTCCGGCTGCATGGAGGCCTTCGGCCAGGCGCCGGGCCCTCGCATGGTCCTCTGCCAGCCGTTCGACGTTGTGCTCGAGCGCATACACGCCTGCCGCCGCCACGATCCCCGCCTGGCGCATGGCCCCGCCGAACTGGTGCTTGAGCCTCCGCGCCTCGGCCATCAGCTCGCTCGAGCCGGCGATCAGCGCCCCGAGGGGGCAACCCAGGCCCTTGGAGAGACAGAGCGTGACGGTGTCGAACTGTCCCGCGATCCGCGCCGGCGGCAAGCCGGAGGCGACCGCAGCGTTGAGGATTCGCGCGCCGTCCAGGTGAGCTCGCAGTCCGAGGTCGCGTGCGGTCGCCACGATCGCGTCCACTTCGTCGATCGGCCACACCCGCCCTCCTGAGGCGTTGTGGGTGTTCTCGACCGAGACGATCCTCGTCGGCGGGGTGTGCGTCAGGTCTCCCCGACGAAACGTCGTACGCAGCTGATCCGGCGTGAAGCGCCCGTTGGGGCACGGCAGCTGGCGGGTCATCAGGCCGGCGTGCACCGCCGGGCCGCCCAGCTCGGAGATGAAGAGATGCGAGTTCTCCTCGGCGACCACCTCGCCGCCCGGCTCGGCAAGCACACGGAGCGCGATCTCGTTTGCCATCGTCGCCGTCGGGACGAAGACGGCTTCCTCCTGGCCGAGGAGCTCGGCGACGCGCGGCTCGAGCTCGTTGACGGTGGGGTCCTCGCGACGCTGCTCGTCGCCCACCTCCGCCGACGCGATCGCGGCGCGCATCCCGGGGCTCGGCTGCGTCTTGGTGTCGGAGCGAAGATCGATCATCAGACCCCCTTCGGCGCCTCGACGACTGCCGCTGCGGGCTCGCCGGAGAGGTCCGGATGCTCCTCGAAACCGTAACGGACGACGACCCGCTTGGCCGCCTTCACCTCGTCGAGCCTGCCGACGGGCCGTCCGTGCGGCGCGCTCTTGAGCAACTCCGGCTCCTCGGCCGCCTCTTCGGCGATCGCGAGCATGGCGTCGGCGAATGCGTCCAGGGTCTCCTTCGCCTCGGTCTCGGTCGGCTCGATCATGAGCGCCTCGGGCACGACGAGCGGGAAGTACACCGTCGGCGGGTGGAAGCCGTAGTCCATCAGCCGCTTCGCGACATCGAGTGCGGTCACGCCGTGTTCCCGCTTGAGTGGACGCGCGGAGAGGACGAACTCGTGCATGCAGAGCCGGTCGAAAGGGAGCTCGTAGGCGTCCCGCAGCCGAGCGAGCAGGTAGTTCGCGTTCAAGACGGCCACCTCGGACATCTCCCGTAGACGCGGGCCGTACGCGAGGATGAACGCGTACGAGCGCACGAACACGCCGAAGGGGCCCGAGAAACCGCGCACCTTCCCGATCGTCTGAGGGCGGTCGTGGTCGAAGCCGTAGTGCTCGCCGCGACGGACGATCGCCGGCACCGGGAGGAACGGCTCGAGCCGCTTGGCGACCGCGATCGGCCCCGCGCCCGGCCCTCCCCCACCGTGCGGTTGCGAGAAGGTCTTGTGCAGGTTGATGTGGACGATGTCGAAGCCCATGTCGCCCGGCCGTGAGATGCCGCAGACAGCGTTCAGGTTGGCGCCGTCGTAGTACATGAGCGCGCCGGCGTCGTGGAACGTGCGCGCGATCTGCTCGATGTTCTCGTCGAAGAGCCCGAGCGTCGAGGGGTTGGTCAGCATCAGCCCGGCGGTGTGCTCGTCCACCTTGCCGCGCAGGTCCTCGATGTCGATGTTGCCCCTGGCGTCCGTCTTGACTGGCGTCAGCTCGTAGCCGGCCATCGTCACGCTCGCCGGGTTCGTCCCGTGCGCCGTGTCCGGGATGACGACCTTCCTCCGCTGCGCGTCCTCGCCCCGGTCCGCGAAGTGCGCGTGCATCAGCATCAGGCCGGTCAGCTCGCCCTGCGACCCGGCCGCCGGCTGCAGCGAGACGGCATCGAGGCCGGTCACTTCGGCGAGCACCTCCTGCAGCTCCCAGCACAACCTGAGCGCGCCCTGCGCGCCTTCCTCCTCCTGATGTGGATGCAGGTCGCGGAACCCCGGCAGTGCAGCGAGCCGCTCGTTGACACGCGGGTTGTGCTTCATCGTGCACGAGCCAAGCGGGTAGAAGCCGGTGTCGATGCCGAAGTTCCGCGTCGAGAGCTCGGTGAAGTGCCGCAGGAGATCCGGTTCGGCGATCTCGGGCAGGCGCGGCGGCTCGGAGCGGCGAAGCTCCTCGGGCACGTCCGGGACCGGAAGGCCGTGGTCAGGGAGGCGGCCCGCCCGGCGGCCCGCCTCCGACTTCTCGTAGATCAGCTTCACGCCGCGAGAACCTCCGCGAGCCTGTCGATCTCGGCAGGAGTCCGGCGCTCGGTGAGCGCGACGAGGAGGACGTCGTCCATGCCGGGGTAGTCGCGGCCGAGCGCATAGCCCGGATGCACGCCGCGCTGGCGCGCCTCGCGGATGACCTCCTTGGCCGGCCGTCCGACGCGAATGGCAAACTCCTTGAATGTTGTCCGATCTGAGAACACGAGCGGAAGGCCGAGACGGTCCTTCGCGTGTTCGGCGAGGGCCATGCAGGTCTCCCCCACTTCGCGGAGCCCCTCCGGACCCAGCCAGGAGAGGTAGACCAGGCCGGCCAGCGCGAGGAGCGTCTGGTTCGTGGTGATGTTCGAGGTCGCCTTCTCGCGCCGGATGTGCTGTTCGCGCGTCTGGAGGGTGAGGACATAGCCGCGGTTCCCCGCGGCGTCTGTCGTCTCGCCGACGATCCGGCCCGGCATGCGTCGAATGAAGTCCGAGCGCGCCGCCAGGAACCCGTAGTGCGGGCCGCCGTAGGAGAGGGGGTTTCCCGCCGACTGCCCTTCTCCGATCGCGATCGCGCAGCCGTACCGGCCGGGCGCCTCGAGCACGCCGAGCGACAGCGGGTCGACGTGTGCAATCGCGAGCGCCTCCGCGTCGTTCGCTGCGGCGGCGAGCTCCGCCGCGGGCTCGAGCACGCCGAAGGCGTTCGGGTGCTGGAAGATCGCGCACGCAGCGCCGTCCGAGGCTGCGCGGAGCTCGTCCGGATCGGTCGCGCCGTCTCGATGGGGCACTTCCACGACCTCGAGCCCGAACCCCGGCGCGTACGTCCGCACGACCTGCCGGACCTGTGGGTTCGTCGCCTCGGTAAGCACGACCTTCGTCCGTCCCGTCGCGTGCTTGGCGATGAAACACGCATCCGCGGCGACCGTCGTGCCGTCGTACCCGGACGCATTCGAGACGTCCATCCCGGTCAGCTCGCAGATCGCGGTCTGGTACTCGAAGATCGCCTGGAGGATGCCCTGGCTCAGCTCGGGCTGGTAGGGCGTGTAGGCAGTCAGGAACTCGCCGCGCTGAAGCACGGCGTCCACGACCGCCGGTACATAGTGGTCATAGAGGCCGGCCCCGAGGAACGAGAGCTCGGCACCGACATGGGTGTTCTGCGAGGCGAGCTCCTCGAAGTACGCCGTCAGCTCCTGCTCAGTCATCGCCGGTCGCAGGCCCAGCTCCCGGTCGAGGCGAACGCCCGCAGGAAGGTCCGCGAAGAGCTCGTCGATCGACGAGACGCCGATCTCCGCGAGCATTGCCTCCCGGTCGGCCTCGGTCAGCGCGAGGTAGCTCACGCCTCGGCCAGCTGCTGCTTGTACGCCTCCGGGGCGAGGAGCGAGTCGACCTCGCCCGGCTCGCTCAGGCGCACGCGGACGAGCCAGCCGGCGCCGTAGGGGTCCTCGTTCACCGTCTCCGGTGCGTCGGCGACCGCCGGGTTGACCTCGATCACCTCGCCCGAGAGCGGGGCGATCACGTCCGAGACCGCCTTGACCGACTCGACCTCGGCGTACGGTTCATCCTTCTTCAGCTTCGTGCCCTCCTCGGGCGGCTCGAAGTGGACGAGCTCACCCAGCGCGTCCTGCGCGAACCAGGTGATGCCGAACACTGCTTCGTCGCCCTCGAGGCGCGCCCAGTCGTGCTCGGGGTGGTAGCGGAGGTCGTCCGGGTAGCTCTCGGCCGCGGCCATCAGGTCTCCTCCCGCTGGTAGATGGGCTTCTTCACCACGTGTGCACCTCGGGAGCGGCCGCGGATGTCGACCGTCAGCTTCGAGCCGGGCGTGGCGTGGTCGGCCGGCACGTAGCCGAGCCCGATCCCGCGTTCGAGCATCGGTGAGTGCGAGCCGGACGTGACCTCCCCGCCCTCGGCGAACGCCATCCCCTGGCGCGGGATGCCGGGGTCGTCCATGACGAATGCAGCCAGCTTCTGCGCGGGGCCTTCGGACTTGACCCGTCGCAGCTCCTCGGCCCCGGTGAAGTCCTTGTCGAGCGCGCAGACCCAGCCGAGGCCTGCGGAGATCGCGTCGGTCTCGGGCCCGATGTCGTTCCCGTGCAACGGGTAGCAGACCTCGAGGCGCAGCGTGTCGCGCGCGCCCAGCCCACACGGCACGACTCCGCGCTCGAGTACCCGGTCCCAGAGCTCGACCGCACGCTCGGCGGGCACGAGCAGCTCGACCCCCTCCTCCCCCGTGTACCCGGTGCGGTTCACGACGCACTCGACCCCGTCGATCGTGCCCTCGGCGAACGTGAACGCGTGGGCGGCGGGCAGCTCGAGACGCTCGAGTGCCCGTGGCCCCTGTACGGCGAGGAGCGCGTGGTCGTCGGAGACGTCGGTCACGCCGGCACCGTCCGGCTCCCGGTCGTGCAGCCACTCGAAGTCCGTCTCCCGGTTTGCCGCGTTCACGATCAGGAGGAACCGATCGCGGTCGCGCTCGTACACGATCAGGTCGTCGACGATGCCGCCGTGCTCGTTCGTCAGCAGCGTGTACTGGGCCTGCCCCGGGCCGATGCGGTCGAGATCGTTGGACAACATCTCCTGAAGGAACTCGCGGGCACGTGGCCCCGCGACCTCGATCTCTCCCATGTGCGAGACGTCGAAGACACCTGCGTCCGAGCGCACGGCGCGATGCTCGGGAATCACCCCCTCGTACTGCACGGGCATTTCCCAGCCCGCGAACGGGACGAGCCGCGCACCGAGTGCCACATGACGCTCGTAGAGAGGTGTCCGGAGCAGCGTCTGCATCGGCCACTGATGCTAAAGGAGCCAAGAAAGGAGCCGCCCCGGCTTCGGCTGGGGGGCCGACGTCGGGGCGGCTGGACCGGGTCATCGCGGATCGACCGTCACGGTCGACCCGAGAGGGCGCCGAAGTTCTCACCGCCGCCGGCGGTTCCTAAACCTTCTCGACTTGGCTCCCGGCCTACCTGCTAGCCGTCGCGCAGGAAGGACGGCACCTCGAGCACGTCCTCCGTGACCTCGAAGCGCTCCGCCGGAACCTCGCGGGATGCCTCCGCCTCTCCCTCGGCCGGCTCCTCCGCACGCCTGCGCCGGCGCATCCGCGCGGGCCCGAAGCCCGTCGCGATCACCGTCACGCGCACCTCGTCGCCGAGCGCCTCGTCGATGACGGCGCCGAAGATGACGTTGGCGTTCTGATCGGCGGCCGAGGTGACGACCTGGGCCGCCTCGTTCACCTCGAAGAGGCCGATGTCAGGACCGCCGGTGACGTTCAGCAGAATTCCGGTCGCGCCTTCGATCGAGGACTCCAGCAGCGGCGACGAGACAGCGGCGCGCGCCGACTCGGTTGCCCGGTTCTCGCCGGAGGCCACGCCGATGCCCATCAGCGCGGATCCGGCCTCGCTCATGATCGTCCGGACGTCTGCGAAGTCCAGGTTGACGAGCCCGGGGATCGTGATCAGATCGGTGATCCCCTGGACGCCCTGCCGAAGGACGTCGTCGGCCATCGTGAACGCGTCGACGATCGACGTGCGCTTCTCGACGACCTGGAGCAGCCGGTCGTTCTCGATCACGATCAACGTGTCGACGTTGTCGCGCAGCTCATCCACCCCGCGATTCGCAACCTCGCCTCGGCGGCGTCCCTCGAAGGAGAACGGCTTCGTGACGACGCCGACCGTGAGCGCACCCAGCTCTTGAGCCAGCCGCGCCACGATCGGCGCCCCCCCGGTGCCGGTACCCCCGCCCTCACCGGCTGTCACGAAAACCATGTCTGCGCCCTTCAGGGCTTCCTTCAGCTCGTCGCGGCTCTCCTCCGCCGCTGCCTGGCCCACGCCCGGATCGGCACCTGCGCCGAGTCCTCGAGTGACGTCGGAGCCGATCGGCATCTTCACGTCGGCGTCGCACATCAGGAGTGCCTGTGCGTCCGTGTTGACCGCGATGAACTCGACGCCGGACAACCCCGCGTCGACCATGCGGTTGACGGCGTTCGAGCCGCCGCCGCCCACACCTACGACCTTGATCAAGGCCAGGTAGTTCCCCGTTTGATCCCTCATGCTCAACTCGCCTCTACCTCAAGCTTTACTGGACAGTACGTCTTCTGCGCCGGGAGGGTACGCCTCGGTGGACCGCCTGTCAACGCGGCAGAGTGGCCAGAAGTCTGAGTCTCAGGTAGAGACTTGAGGGTTGGTTCCCGCAACCGGCCGTTCGGGAACGCTCAGATCCAGGTACGCGTAGCCGCCGTGCGCCAGCACACCCGGGAGGATCCGTGCAGCGATCGCGAGCTTGAGCCTGATCGCCCGCAGCTCACCTAGCCGGAGCTCGAGCCCGGAGCCGAGCAGGAAGGTCAGCTCGCGCTCCCGTGCGCGCACCATGCGCACTCGCCCACGGAAGTGGGAAAGCCGCGCGAAAGCGAGCGTCCTCACCGCTCGCAGCCCGAAGCGATCCGTGATCGGCGCTCCGACCTCTGGATCGCCCGAGTGCGCGAGCCAGATTCTTGGCAGGCCCGGGCGAGCGTGGAGCGGCAGGGGCGCGATCACGCGAGAGCTCGCCGCCACCAACCACGCCTTCGCCCCCCGCCGGGCGACCGCTACAGGATGCTCGGGGCGGATCGTCACGCGAAGCGTGTGCGGGAAGTCGCGGTCGTAGTCGAAGCTCGCGACGTCGTGAAGCGCGTCGAGTCGCCGTTCGACCTCCGATCCGTCCAGGGACACCAGGCTCTTCCCCTCGAGCGGCCGAAGCGCGGCCTGAACGTGCGCGGCGACGCCGGGTGGAGCACCCGTAACGGCGACCGTGTTGAGAGAGAACATGGGTGTGCCGCGCGCGAGGAGATAGAGCCCCGCGGCGCCGGCGACGATCGCAAACCCCACGATGAGCGACCGGCCGCTCGGCAGGGCGCGCAGGATCGGAGCGCGGTCGATGCTCCCGGGAAGCGGGATCACGGCCGCGCGGGTGCGGGCAGGCTGGGGCTGGCGGTCGGCCACGGGGCGGCTTTCGCCGCGGCGGCCCCCGCTCCTACTCGAGCGGCGGGACCTCGAGTGGCCCGAGGAGCTCGACCTCGTGCTGGAGCTCGACCCCGAACTGCTCGCGTGCGCGCCGCCGCGCCTCCGTCATCAGCGCAACCGCATCGATCGAGCGCGCGCCGTCTGCGTTCTCGATGAAGTTCGCGTGTCGCGGCGAGATCTGCGCGCCGCCTATGCGATGACCCTTCAGGCCGCACGCCTCCAGCATCCGGCCGGCGGTCAGCTCGTGCTCGGGGTTCTTGAAGACGCTTCCGAACGTGCGCTTGTTCGTCGGCTGGGCTGCCTTGCGCAAGGCCTGCAGGCGCGCGACGTTGGCCTTGATCTGCTCCTCGGGTAGCGGCGCGAGCCGGAACTCCGCCCGTGCCACGACCTGGCCGTGGCGTAGTTCGGAATGCCGGTAGCTCAGACCCAGCTCGCCCGGAGAAGCCCACTGAGCCCCGTCTCCATCGACGACCAGGGCCCGGTCGAGGATTGCGGCCCAGTCGCTCCCGTAGGCGCCTGCGTTCATCCAGACGCCGCCGCCGACAGTGCCCGGGATCGCGCAGGCGAACTCGAAGCCCCCGAGGCCTGCGACCCGGACCCGGTGCAGGCAGACCGCATTGGCCGCTCCACCGCCTGCCACGAGCCGCTCGCCCTCCACTGACGCCTCGGCAAGCTCGCCGGCGAGCTTCAGCACGAGACCCTCGAAGCCCTCGTCGGCGACGAGCAGGTTCGACCCGAGGCCGATAGTCGCGACCGGCAGATGCTTCCCGGCGGCCCACGCCAGCGCTTCCTCGAGCTCGTCGAGAGTCTCGGGCCGCGCGAACGCTCGCGCCGGGCCCCCGGTTCCCAGGGTGGTCAAGCGCCCCAGTACGATGCGCTCCTCGAGCTTCACGCAAGCTCCTCGAGCAGCATCGGCCCGGCTCGTTCGACATCGCCGGCGCCGATCGTCAGCACGACGTCGCCGGGCCGGGCGCGGCGTGCCAGAAACCGAACCGCGTCCTCGAGCGCCGGCGTCCAAGCGACGGACATCCCGGGCCGCTCCGACGCGAGCGCCTCGACCACGAGCAGGCCCTCGACGCCCTCGACCGGCTCTTCCCGCGCCGGGTAGACGCTCGTCACTGCCACGGAGTCGGCGGCGGCCAGGGCTTGACCGAGCTCCCGGGCGAGATGGCGCGTGCGTGAGTAGAGGTGCGGCTGGAAGACGACGAGGACGCGCCCCGGAGCCGCCGTCGCGCGGGCGGCCGCGAGCGTGGCGGCGATCTCGCGGGGATGGTGACCGTAGTCGTCGTAGACGGCGACCCCGCCCGCGTCGCCGAGCCGCTCGAACCGGCGCCCGGCGCCGGCGAACTCCGGCAAGACGCGCTCGGCCTCGCCTCGTTCCACTCCCGCCAGCTCGAGCGCTGCCAGAGCCGCGGCTGCGTTGCGACGATTGTGCTCCCCGGGAACCCCGAGCTCGAGCTCGACCGGATCGAGCTCGTCTCCGCGCACGACCGCCGGCGCCTGCGCGAGCCACCGCTCGAACAGCTCGCCCACCTCACGCTCCGTCGCGAAGGTCGCGTGGTGGTCGAGATCGACATTCGTGAGCACCGCGATCCGGGGGCGCAGCAGCTCGAGCGAGCGGTCCGACTCGTCGCCCTCCGCAACGAGCCAGCCTTCTCCGGCGCCCGCGTTCCCTCCCAGCTGCGGGATCTCGCCCCCGATCAAGAACGCGGGATCGAGCCCCAGGCGATCCAAGACGAACGCGATCATCGCCGTGGTCGTCGTCTTCCCGTGCGCGCCTGCGACCACCATCGACGGGCGCAGCGCGACCAGCTCCGCCAGCAGCTCCCCGCGCCTATGTGTCCTCTGATCACGCGCGCGCGCGACCTCGAGCTCCGGATTGTCCGGCCCGATCGCGCTGGAGACGATCACTTCCGCGTCCTGCGGGAGATTCGCGGGGTCATGCCCGATCTGGACTGGAATCCCCGCCGTCTCCAGCCTCTCGACGTACGAGGAGCGCGCCCGGTCCGACCCGGCGACCTCCGCTCCCCAGGCGCGCGAGACCAGCGCAAGCGCGCTCATCCCGGCCCCGCCGATCCCGACGAACCAGAGGCGCCTACCCTCGAGCGGGTGCAAGCGCGATCAGCTCCTCGGCGATCTCCTCGGCGGCGCCCGGGCGCGCCACGCCGAGCATCGATGCCCCCATCTCTTCCAGGCGGCGGGGATCGTCGAGCAGCGAGCGCACGATCTCCGGCACGCGCCCGAGCTCGCCCTCGGGGATCAGGATCGCTCCGCCGGCCGTCTGGAAGTAGCGCGCGTTCTTCGTCTGATGGTCAGCGGTGGCCAAGGGGTACGGGACGAGAATCGCCGGCTTCCCGGCTGCCGCGAGCTCCCAGACGCCCCCTCCCGCACGAGACAGGACCAGATCGGCCGCACCGAGAGCCGTCCCATAGTCGTCGGTGAAGGGCAGCAGCCGGTAGTCGGGCCGGGTGGCGCGACCGCGAAGGCGGTCGTACTCGCGCTCGCCGGTCAGGTGCAGGACGGCGGGCCCGGCGGCGCCAAAGCTCTCGATCGCAAGATCGTTCAGCGCCTTCGCGCCCAGGCTGCCTCCGGCGACGAGGAGGAGCGGTCCCTCGGCGGGCAGCTCGAAGCGTTGCCGCGCCTCCTCCCGGGCGACGGGGTGCGACCGCTCGGGAATCGGCCGTCCGGTGACCCGGTACTTGGGCGGCTTGCGTCCGGGAATCGGGAACGAGAGGAAGACGCGCCGAACGAACGGCAGCGCCAGGCGGTTGGCGAGCCCGAGGTGGGCATCGGCCTCCATCAGCGCCGACGGAATCCGCCGCCGCGCCGCAGCGAGCACCATCGGGCCGCTTACGTAGCCCCCGCCGCCGAGCACGACGTCGGGCTCACGGCGCGCCAGGATCCGCTCGCAGGCCGCCGGCGCCGCGAGCGCATGCAGAGCAGCGCGCGCCTGTGCGATCCCCGGGCGGCGCGGCAGCCCGCTCACACGAAAGGTGTCGAGCTCGAACCCTGCGTCAGGGACGAGTCGCGCTTCGGCGCGCCCCGGCGACCCGGCGAACGTCACGCGCGCTCCGCGGGCGTGTAGCGCCTCCGCGACTGCGAGGGCGGGCAGCACGTGGCCGGCCGTCCCCCCGGTCGCGATCAGAAACGCTGGCTCTTGCGGTTCCGGCATCGCCCGCGATGTTAAGGAGGATGCCGACCGACGCGAGCGCCACGACCAGGCTCGAGCCGCCGTAGGAGACGAACGGAAGCGGGATACCCGTCAGGGGCGCGAGCCCCATCACCGCCGCGAGGTTGATCGCCGCCTGGCCGCAGACGAGCACCGTCAAGCCGGCCGCGAGCCGCTTGCCGAACGGGTCCTTGCAGGCGAGCGCGATCTTCAGCCCGAAGTACGCGAAGGTGCCATAGGCGAGGATCACGGCGGCCGCTCCGACGAGCCCGAGCTCCTCGCCGATGATCGCGAAGATCATGTCGGTGTGCGCCTCCGGGAGGTAGTTCGCCTTCTGGACGCTCTGGCCGAGTCCGACCCCGAAGATCCCGCCGGAGCCGAGGCCGATCATCGCCTGAACGGTCTGGAACCCTGCACCCTGCGCGTCCTGCCACGGGTTGAGGAAGCTGAAGATACGGGCACGCCGATACGGCTCGAACCAGATCGCGAGGAGCCCGAGCGTGGCCGCGATCCCGAGGCCGCCGGCAAGCGTGCGCCCCGGCGTGCCGGCCACCAGCAGCATGGCGGCCAGCATGGCCACGATCGCGATCGCGGTGCCGAGGTCGGGCTCGAGGAGAAGCAGGCCGCAGAACACGATGGTCAGGAGGCCGACGGGTCGCCAGAGCTCGGACAGGCTCTGCGGCGGCCTGCGGCGCGTGAGATAGGCGGCCGCCCAGATCGCCAGCGCGAGCTTCGCGAGCTCCGACGGCTGGAAGACGGCTGGGCCGAAGGTCAGCCAGCGACGGGCGCCGTTGACGGATTGCCCGATCACGAGCACCGCGCCGAGCAGTCCGATGCTCGTCACGACGAGGACGGGCGCGATGCGGCGCAGGACGCGGAAGTCGAGCCGCGACATGGCCACCATCAGTGCGATCCCGAGCAGCGCGTAGATCGCCTGGCGCTTGAGGTAGTAAGCGGGGTCGCCGTTCGCGAGCGCGGCCGACGCCGACGTAGCGCTGTAGACCATCACGAGACCGAAGGCGACGAGGCCGAGGGTCACGAGAATCAGGACACTCGATTCGAGCTGTCCGCGTTTCACGCGGACAGGTTCTGCACCAGCCTCCTGAACTCCTCGCCGCGCTCTTCGAAGTCGCGGAACTGGTCGAAGCTCGCGCAGGCAGGCGACAGGAGCACGACGTCGCCCGGACGCGCCTCGATCGCGCGAAGCGCTCCCGCCAGATCGCCGTCCCGTTGGGCTCGTGGGATCGCCTCCGCGAGCTCCAGAGCGGTCTCGCCGATCAGGTGCACACTCCGTACGTTCGGCCCCATCGCAGCCGCGAGCGGCGCGAAGTCCTCGCCCTTGGGCGAGCCGCCGAGGATGAGGTGCACGGGCTCCTGCTCGTAGGCTGCGAGCGCCTTCAGCGCGGCGGCGACGTTGGTCGCCTTCGAGTCGTTCACGTACAGCACGCCCGCGAGCTCGCGCACGGGCTCCAGGCGGTGCGGCACGCCCGGGAAGGTGCGCAGCGCCTCGGCGATCGTCTCCTCGGAGATGCCGAGTTCACGGGCGGCCGCCGTCGCGGCGGCGGCGTTCTCGCGGTTGTGGGCGCCGCGGATGCGCGGCTCGGCCGGCAGCGGGTCGTCGTCGGCGAACTCGGTCCCCTCGAGCCCGAGCCCGCGCGGGACGATCTTCGCCCGGGCCCGCTCGAAGATCCGGAGCTTCGCGTCACGGTAGTCCTCGAAGGAGGCGTAACGGTCGAGGTGGTCAGGCTCGAGGTTCAGCAGCACCGCGACCTCGCAGGCGAGCTCGTGCACGTCTTCGAGCTGGAAGCTCGACAGCTCGCAGACGACGAGCGTCCCGGCCTCGACGCGCCCGTCCAGCTCGGTCAGCGCCCGGCCGACGTTCCCGGCGACCGGAGCGCCGGTCATCGCCCCCAGAAGCTCGGCGGTCGTCGTCTTCCCGTTTGTCCCTGTGACGCCCACGAGCCGCGGACGTAGCAGCCGGTAGCCCAGCTCGACCTCGCTCCAGATGGGGAGGGCGCGCCGCTCCGCCTCCGCCACCAGCGGGGACTCGCGCGGCACGCCGGGGCTCTTGACGATCACCTCGACGCCGTCGAGCAATGCCGGATCGTCGTCGTTTCCGAGCTCGCGGTCGGCTCCGACCACCTCCACCCCGCGCCGCTCCAGCGCCGCCGACGCCGCCTTCCCCGACCGCGCGAGCCCGAGCACCAGCACCCGCTGCGGCAGCTCGGTCATGCGGAAACGGTAGATCCGACGTCGCTCAGCGGAACCCGGTGAAGTAGCGGTAGTAGAGCGCGAATCCGATCGCGCACAGGATCCCGGTCACGATCCAGAAGCGCACCATGATCTTCGTCTCCGACCACGCCTTCATCTCGAAGTGGTGGTGGATCGGCGCCATCAGGAACACACGCCGCTTCAGGTACTTGAAGGTGAAGACCTGGATGATCACAGTGAGCGCCTCGAGCGCGAAGATGCCGCCGACGAGCAGCAGCAAGAAGATCGTCTTGGTGAAGATCGCGAATGCTGCAAGCGCGCCGCCGATCGCCATCGAGCCGGTGTCGCCCATGAACACCTCGGCAGGGAAGGCGTTGTACCAGAGGAACCCGATCCCGCCCCCGATCAGGGCCGCCGCGATGATCGCCAGGTCGAGCTTGGTGTCGAAGCGGTGGCCCGGCGAGCCGGAGCGGATCCACGAGATGACGATCATCGCCGCGAAGGTGAAGAGCGCGATCACTCCCGTGCCGGCGGCGAGGCCGTCGACGCCGTCGGCCAGATTGACCCCGTTGGCGGCGCCGGCGATCACCAGGAAGAGCAGCCCGTACCAGGCGTAGGAGAGCTGGAGGTCGCCGAGGCCGGGCACGTACACGCTGGTCGGCAGGTGCTGGTGCTGCGCGGCAATGCCGACGCCGACCGTGATCAGCCCGAGCAGCAGCAGCTTCCAGCGTCCGTTCAGGCCGAGCGAGCGGCGGTGCGTCAGCTTGATGAAGTCGTCCAGGAAGCCGATCGCGCCGCAGCCGAGCGTCACGAAGAGCACGGTCAGCGCAGGCACGGTGTAGGTGCTGAAGGCGAGGAAGGCGATCGAGGCCGAGAGCAGGATCAAGAGTCCGCCCAGCGTCGGCGTGCCCTGCTTGACCAGGTGGTGTTCGGGCCCTTCCTCGCGTATGTGCTGGCCGAACTCGTTGCGCCGCAGGAACTCGATGAACTTCGGGCCGAGGAGGATCGAGATCAGCAGGGCGATGACCCCTGCGATCAACACCCGGCTCAAGCGCTCACCGCCGCGAGCGCCTCGGCAACGCGCTCGAGCCCGACCGCGCGGGAGGCCTTGACGAGCACGCAGTCTCCCGGCCGCACGACCTCCTCGACGGCGGCGACGGCGCTCGCGGCGTCCGGCGCCCACCGGGTGACGGGAATGGCACTTCCGCCTGCGAGATAGCCGCGCGCGAGCTCACCGACTGCGACGAGAGCAGCCACGCCCTGCTCGGCGGCCTCGACACCGATCTGCTCGTGGAAGGCCGGCGCACCAGGACCTAGCTCGGCCATGTCGCCGAGGATCGCAACGCGGCGCCGGCCACCCGCCGTCGCACCCAGATGCGCAAGCGCGGCGCTCATCGAGACCGGGTTCGCGTTGTAGGCGTCGTTGATCAACGTCCCGCCGCCGGGCAGCGAGAGCTCCTCCCCGCGCCAGCGCGAGAAGTCGACATCCACGCGCGGGGGACGCGGCAGTCCCAGCGCGTCGAGCGCCGCGAGCGCGGCCTCGGCGTTCGCAGCCTGGTGGCCCGCGGTGAAGTTGAAGCTGACACCACCCACGACGTTGCGACCGTCGTCGAGGCGCGGCTCGGGCTCGGCGAGACGGACGACCTCGAGGTCGTCGCGCTCGACCGGGAACTCCTCCGGGACGATCGCGGTGCCACCGGCCGGCAGCGCGGCCAGGAGCTCGGTCTTCGCGCGAACCACTCCCTCGATCGACCCGACGAGCTCGAGATGCACCGGGCCGACGTTGGTGACGACGCCGATGTCGGGCCGCGCGATTGTGCAGAGCTCGGCAATCTGGCCGAAGCCGCGCATGGCCAGCTCGACGATGCAGACCTCGGTGTCGGGCTCGAGCCGGCAGAGGGTCAGCGGGAGGCCGATCTCGTTGTTGAAGCTCGCCTCCGCGGCGACGGTTCGAGCGGCCGGGGCGCAGAGCGCCGCAAGGATGTCCTTGGTCGAGGTCTTGCCCGTCGAGCCGGTGATGCCGACGACCCGGGCGGTCGAACGGCCGCGCACAGCCGCTCCCAGCGCCCCTAGGGCGGCAAAGGGCTCGTCGGGGACGAGCGTCGCGGCCGCCCCGCGAGCCTGCGCATCCTCGAGAAACTCCTCCCCGCGGCCGACGGCCACGAACAGGTCTCCCGGCGCCAGCCGGCGTGAGTCGACCTGAACGCCGGTGATCACGTCCGCCTCCGGCGCGCGGTCGAGCCGACCGCCGGCGAGCGACGCCACCTCGTCGAGCGGGAGCGGGATCATGTGGGCGCTCCGAGACGTCGAAGCGCCTCGCGTGCCACATCCCGGTCGTCGAACGGCACGGTTCGGTCCGCGAACTGCTGGCCCTGCTCGTGGCCCTTGCCGGCGATCACGACCACGTCGCCTTCGCGCGCAAGCTCGATCGCCCCGGAGATCGCCGTGCCTCTGTCGGGCTCGATCTCGACCTCCGCGGTTGCTCCAGCCACGATCTCGCCGATGATCGCCTCGGGCCGCTCGCTGCGTGGGTTGTCCGAGGTGACGATCGCCACGTCCGCGAGCTCTGACGCGATCTTGCCCATCAGGGGCCGCTTGCCCCGATCGCGATCACCGCCGCAGCCGAAGACGCAGATGAGCCGGTTCTCGACCAGGCCGCGCGCCGTGCGCAGGACGTTCTCGAGCGAGTCGGGCGTGTGCGCGTAGTCGACGAGCACGGCAAACGGCTGACCTTCGTCCACGGCCTCGAAGCGGCCGGGCACGCCGCGCAGCTCGCGCACGCCGTACGCGAGCGCCTCGTCCGGGATGCCGAGGAGCCGTGCTGCAGCGACTGCACCGAGCACGTTCTCGACGTTAAAGCGGCCGCGGAGCTTCGTCTCGAGCTCGATGCCCGCGACCGTGAATCGGGCTCCTCGAGGCCCGAGCTCGAGCGCCTCCGGCCGAAGCTCAGCATCGTCGGCGAAGCCGAACGTCAGCAGCGGGGTCTGACCGTTGAGCTCCTCTGCCAGCTGCCGGCCGTACGGATCGCCCACGTTCACCGCCGCCGGGGGCCGGGCCTCGGTGAAGAGCCGCCGCTTGGCGTCGAAGTAGCGCTCGATCGTGCCGTGGAAGTCGAGGTGGTCCTGCGTGAGGTTCGTGAACACGAGCGCCGAGAAGCGCACCTGGTCGAGCCGACCCAGCTCCGAGCCGTGCGAGGTCGCCTCCATCGCACAGCTGCGATCTCCACCGTCGAGCATCTCCCGGAAGCTCCGCTGGAGGTCGATCGCCTCGGGCGTGGTTCGCAGCGCAGCACGTCGCTCGCCGCCCACCCGGCTCTCGATCGTCCCGAGCAGGCCTGGCCGGCGTCCGGCGGCGGCCAGGATCGAGTAGAGCAGAAAAGCGGTCGTCGTCTTGCCGTTCGTGCCGGTGACCCCGGCGACCTGAAGCTCCTCGGTAGGGCGCGCGAAGAACTCGGCGGCGGCGATCCCCATTGCCCGTCGCGCGTCGGCGACGACGACCTGCGGCACGCCGAGCTCGACCGGCCGCTCCACGACGAGCGCCACGGCCCCGTTGGCGACGGCCTCGGCCGCGAAGTCGTGCCCGTCCGCGTGCGTGCCGGGGACGCAGAAGAAGAGGGAGCCCGCGGTCGCGCTGCGGGCGTCGTACGCCAGGTCTGCGATCTCGACTGGAGCGCGTCCCACGACGTCCACGGGCGCGAGCGCAGCGATGACGCGCTCGATGTCCATCGCGGCGCGAGTCTACCAGGGCCCTCAGCCGTGACGGCGCGAGTGGTCAGTCCAAGAAGGCCCAGTTTGCAGCGGTTTCGTCACAGTCGCGTCACAGACACGTGCGTCCCGCCGGGCTATGCTCGCCTCGGGGAGGAGGCCGGGCGAACCGTTCTTAGGAGACGGTTCACCCGCGCTACTTCAGGGAGACGCGGTCGCAGGCGCGTCCGGCTGGATACCGCCGTCGAGGTACTGCAGGTCGAACTTCGCGATCTGTGCGAACGCCGGCGCGGCGACGACGCCGCCCCAGATCGCTCCGCGCGGCTCGTCGACCGAGACCAGGATCACGAGCCGCGGCCGCGAGGCCGGCACGATTCCGACGAACGACGCAACGTAGCGCGTGTCCGAGTAGCCGCCCTGAGGATCGGGCTTGGCCGCCGTTCCCGTCTTGCCGGCCACCTGGTACCCGGGCACCTCGGCGAGCGTGCCGGTTCCCTCGGCGACGACGTTCTTGAGCATGCCCATCAGCTGCCGCGCGACCCACGGCGAGACGATCCGGCGCCGAGGCGCGATCTTCGAGCGCCCGTCGCCGATGTGGTCGACGAGGTGCGGCTGAACCCACGTGCCGCGATTCGCGATCGACGCGTAGGCGGCCGCCATCTGGATCGCCGTCACCGCGATTCCCTGGCCGATCGGGATGTTGCCGATCGACGACCCAGACCAGTCCTTCTCGGGGAGCATGATCCCTCCGCTTTCACCCGGGAAGTCGATTCCCGTCGGCCTGCCGAACCCGAACCGCGAGATCCACTGCGCCAGGCGGTGCTGTCCCAGCCGCTTCGCCAGCGTGATCGCGCCGACGTTCGAGGAGTGGGACAGGATCTGGGCGACGCTCATCGTCTCGGTCCCTCGCGGCTCGGCGTCGTGGATGACGCGGTCGGCGACATGGATCTCGTACGGCAGCGTGAAGCGCGTCCTCGGCGTGACGAGCCGCTCCGAGAGCGCTCCCGCCACGGTCACGAGCTTGAAGGTCGAGCCGGGCTCGTACGTGTCGGTGACCGCGCGGTTGCGTTGCAGCACGCGCCAGACCTTGGGGTAGGCGTTCGCGTCGAAGCCGGGCGCGACGGCCATGGCGCGCACCGCGCCGGTGTTCGGGTCGAGCACGATCGCCGTGGCGCTCTTCGCGTGCCAGGTCCGAACGGTGTCCCGCAGGACGGCCTGGGCATTCGCCTGGATCGTGTGGTCGAGCGTCAGGTAGACGTCCTCGCCGTCGCGTTCGGAGCGCGACGTGATCGTGTCGATGGCCTGGCCCGAGGCGTCCTTGACGATTCGCTCGCGTCCCGTTCGCCCTGCGAGCTGCTTGTCGAGGGAGAGCTCGAGGCCGGCGAGGCCGTGGTTGTCGACTCCGGCGTAACCGAGCACCTGCGCCGCCAGGCTGAACTGGGGATAGAAGCGTCGCTCCTCGGGATAGAAGCCGAGTCCCGGCAGGTGTCTGCGGGAGAGCTTCGCCGCCAGCCCGGGGTCCGCTTTGCGCGCGATGTACACGAACCCGCGCGTGCGGTCGGAGAGCGCGGAGTAGACCTCATTCGGATCGAGGCGCATGAGCTTCGCCACGATTGCGGCCTCGCTGTGGGGGTCCGCGACACGACGTGGGTCGGCATACACCGTGGTCGCCTGCTCGCCGATCGCGAGCTGGACGCCGCCCCGGTCGTACACCGTTCCGCGGGCCGCGGGGATGGTGACCTCTTCGCTGTGCTGGCTCGACGCGAGCCTGCCGAACGACGCCGCCCGAACGCCCTGGAGCCACGCCGCTCGCACGAAGGCGACGGCAAAGGCGAGCACGAAGACTGCGAGCAGCAGGCGGATGCGGCGGTTGGCGACCCGGGCGCTCAACGCGCGCGGGGCCTCAGCCGCACATACGTCGTCTCGGTCGGGTCGGCGGCGACGAGCCCGATGCGATGCGCCTGTTGCTGGATCCGCGACGAGGCGGCTGACATCGAAAGCTGTGAGGCGAGTGACTGCTTCTCCGCGCGGAGGCGCGTCCGTTCAGCGTTGAGCTTGTCCAGTTGGACGTTGAGCCGAAGGAGAGCCACGTTCAGGGCGACCACCCCGGTCAGGAGGACAGCGGTGACGACGATCCAGACGACGCCCCCCGCGAGCCCTCGGCGGCGCTGGGCACGCGGGCGCTTCCTCGGCGCCGGCCTGGGCCTGGGCCTTGGCCTTCCATGCGGTCGCGGGGAGGGAAGAGCGGGGGCGGCGTCGCTCCAGGAGGCCAAGGCCGGTTACTCCTCGCTCTTCACGGCGGCGCGCAGGCGGGCAGACGCCGCGCGCGGGTTGGCGGCAAGCTCCTGCGGCGACGGCTTGATCGGCCGGCGCGAGAGCGCGCGCAGGGCCGGCTCGTGGCCGCAGACGCAGATGGGGAAGTCCGGCGGGCACGTGCAGCCCTTCTCCTCGGCGCGCAGGAATCGCTTGACGATCCGGTCCTCGAGCGAATGGAAGCTGACGACCGCGAGACGGCCGCCGGGACGAAGCATCTCGAGCGCGGTCGGGAGTGCGGCGTCGATCGAGCCCAGTTCGTCGTTGACGGCGATCCGGAGCGCCTGGAAGACGCGCTTCGCGGGATGGCCGTCGCCGAAGCGCGCCGGTGCGGGGATCGCGGCCTTGATGGTCTCGACGAGCTCCCCGGTCCGCTCGAACGGCCGCTCGCGCCGACGGCGCCCGATCGCCCGCGCAATCTGCCGCGCGTAGCGCTCCTCGCCGTAGTCCTTGAAGATCCGCGTCAGCTCGCGCTCGCTCTCGCCGTTCACGAGCTCGCGCGCGGAGGGCTCGGAGGCCGGGTCCATGCGCATGTCGAGCGGTGCATCGGTCGCGTACGAGAACCCTCGCTCGGGGCGGTCGATCTGCATGCTCGACACGCCCAGGTCGAAGAGAATCGCGTCCGCGCGAACGCCGTTGGACGCCAGCTGCTCGAGGACGAGCGAGAACTCCCCACGCAGGAACCGCCCCTGGATTGCCGTCCGCTTCCGCAGGCGGTCGAAGTACGGCCGCACGGCCGGATCGCGGTCGATCGCGATCAGCTTGCCGCGCCCGCCGAGGTCGGCGGCGAGCAGCTCGGCATGACCGCCGGCTCCGAAGGTGGCGTCGACGACGGTCTCCCCCGGCTCGACGGCCAGGGCTTCACGCACCTCGTCGGCGAGGACGGGAACGTGGTCAGTCGCGTTGGGTCGCGAGACGTTCGGCAACATCCTCCGCACTCCCTTCGAACTCCTTGACGTGGTCGGCCCAGGCTGTCCGGTCCCAGATCTCGAGGTGATCCCCCACTCCCGCGATCACGACCTCGCGGCCGATGCGAGCGGTTTTCGTCAGCGAGGCGGGCACCATCACGCGGCCCTGCTTGTCGGGCTCCGCCTCGGACGCTCCCGCGAAGAAGTACCTGTGCATCAGACGGCCTTCCTTGCTGAGCGGGTCGAGGCCGGCGAGCCTGCCCTGGACCATCCGCTCCCACTCCGCATGCGGAAAGCAGTAGAGACACCCGTCCATACCGCGGGTGATGACGAGGCCGCCGGAAAGCGCTTGGCGAAACTTGGCCGGTAGCGTGAGGCGGTTCTTGTCATCGATCGTATGCTCGAACTCACCTAGAAGCATCTTCCACTTCGCCCCACTTTAAACCACGATCGACCCACTTGGCAACCCTTTTCTGCCACATCTCACACTGGTCCTCCCGGCCGCGTTTCACGGGATGATGGAAGTCGTGCGCGTCCCACCGTTCGAGCGGTTCTACGAGGAGCAGCGGGGTGTCGTTCTCGCCCAGCTCCGGCGGATGCTCGGTCGTGACGCGGCAGACGACGGCTTCCAGGAGACGTTCCTGCGGGCGCTGCGCGCCTACCCGACGCTGGAGCACGGGCGCCACCTGCGCGCGTGGGTGCTCACGATCGCGCGAAACGTGGCGCTCGACGCGCTCCGGCGCGACCGCGTCACCTCGGCCGAGGTACCCGACCTCGAATCGGTCGACGAGCTGCTCCCCTACGAGGAGCTGAAGCGGCTCACCTCCGAGCTGCCGCAGAAGGAACGCGCCGCCGTCTTCCTCCGCTACGGCTACGACCTCAGCTACGACGACATCGGCGCCGCGCTCGGCTCCTCGAAGGAGGCGGCGCGGCAGGCGGCGTCCTCCGGCGTCCGCCGACTACGCAGAAAGGAACAGCAGTGACCGTTTCAGCAGAGCTCGATCGCCGCTTCCGCGACGCCGCGGCCGCCGAGGGGCTGCTCGACGTCGCCTACGACCTCGTGGACACTCCCGTCGGCCGGCTGTTCGTGGCCGTCACCGACCACGGGCTCTGCGAGATCGAGTTCGACCCCGTTCCGGAGCGCGAGGAGGAGCGGCTCGCCCGCGCCTTCGGCGTCCGGATCATGCGCTCCCCGAAGCCGACGGACGAGGTCCGGCGCCAGCTCGACGAGTACTTCGCCGGCAAGCGGAAGGACTTCGACCTTCACATCGACCTTCGCCCCACCCGCGAGTTCGCGCGTGCGGTGCTGGAGCAGCTCGCCCGCGTCCCGTACGGGGAGCTGACGACCTACGGCACGCTCGCCACGCGCGCCGGCCGGCCCCGCGCGGCACGCGCGGTGGGAACGGTGATGAACCGCAACCCGGTGCCGATCGTGCTTCCGTGCCACCGCGTCGTCGGCTCGACGGGCTCTCTGGTCGGCTACGGCGGCGGCCTCGACCGCAAGCGCACGCTCCTCGCCCTGGAAGGCTCGCTTCCGCCCGCTTGACTCCTGAGCGGGCGGGAGCTATGACGGGCGCCCACCCATCCGAGGAGGCAGACACATGAAACGGCTCGCACTGGCCGGGCTCCTGGTGCTCACCCTGGTGGCCGCGGCACCGGCCACGGCGAAGGGTCCCACGCTTCGCTCGCTCCAGGCACAGATCACGACGCTCAAGAAGCAGGTCAAGACCCTGCAGAGGCAGGTGAAGGACAACCAGACCCTCGCGGCCGCCGGGCTGGCCTACGGCGCGTGCAGCGCGGCTGTCGCTGCCGACGCGCTGCAGGGCACCTGGACCGCGCTCGACGGGCGCTTCGTCAGCGAGGGCCATGCCGCGCTCTTCGGCGCGCAGACCCCGGTGAACGACTTCAACTTCTGCAGCAGTGGCTTCAGCGTCGTCCGCGCCCGCAACCAGAACCCGCCGACCGTGGGGGTATTCCAGGCGCTGCTGAACATCTTCAAGTAGCGCTCAGGCGTCGTGCTCAGGGAGGAGCTCGAGCGCGCGCTCGAGGTCCTTCTCGTGCACGAGCACCTCGTACTCCCCGCCGAGCCCGCCGAAGCCTTCGAATGCCGAGTCCGCCTCGTCGGAGGGGCGGAACGCGCACTCGAAGCCGTTGTTCCGGAGGTGATTGCAGAGCATCTCGGCCTCCGGCTCGCCGGGCACCTTGGTCAGCCGGACTGCGTCGTCGTCCACCCCGCGAGCCTAGCCGTTCCGCTGCAGGAAGGCCGCGAGCGGCTCGAGCGCCTCGTCGAGCCGCGACGTGTCGCCCCAGGCGCCGAGGATCTCGAGCTCTCCGGTCTTGCGGTCGAACCGCGGCTCGACCCGCCCCACGAGACGGTCGCCTTCCAGGATCGGCAGGACGTAGTAGCCGTACTCGCGCTTCGTAGGAGGCACGTACATCTCGAGCCGATAGCGGAAGCCGAACAGGGCCTCGGCCCGGTCGCGATCGTGCACGAGCCGGTCGAACGGCGACAGCACCGTGACCCGGTCGGGCACGGGCTCGTCGCTCACCTCGGGATGCGCGACCCACTCGCCTTTCTCGAGCCGGACGCCGAGCGAACGGAAGCGCTGCTCGGCGAAGCGACGCTCCGCCTCGCGCAACGGCACCGTCTCGGTCTCGGGGTACCAGCGCTCGCCGAGGTCCCAGAGGCGCTGCTTGCCCTGACGGCCGACGACCGCCACGTCACCGCGGACGCCGAGGATCTCCAGCATCAGGCCGGTGCGGCGCGAGCCCCACCAGCGGTGCCCGCCGTCCCTGCCCACCGGGTCCTCGAGGTCGCGTGACAACAGCGGCCCGCGACGGTCGAGCTCGCGCATCACGTACCGCCGATAGGACGCGTGCTCCCTCAGGAACTGCTGGCCGCGGCGCTCCCAGCTGTGGCCGGTCGCGCGCCGGCTGCGACGCATGCGAGCGCGGACCAGCGGCAGCGACTCGATCGGCCAGACGAAGGCGTTCCACTCGAACAGCTTCCGGTCGCGCCACAGCAGCCGCTCGAGCTGCCCGGTGTCGAACGAGCCGATCCGGCTCCAGAGGACGAGGTGCTGCGGCGGCGCGACGGTAGCGATCGGGTCGAGCTGCAGGAACCCGAGCCGGCGCACCGTGTCGAGCACGCCCCGCGCCGAGCCGTCGAGAAGCTGCGCGCGGACGGCGATGCGCCGCGCCTGCTCCGGGGTCACCTTCCGCGCCACGCGCCGAGTCAAGCACGATCAGGCGCTCAAGCGTGCCTCCTCATGGTCGGCGAGAAGCCGGTAGCCCACTCCCCACACGTTGAGCACGCAGCCGTCGGCGCCTGCCCGGCCGAGCTTCCGCCGCAGCCGTGAAGCGTGCGAGTCGAGAGTCCGTGTCCGGCCGAGCGAGCGGAAGCCCCAGACCTCTCGGAGCAGCTCCTCCTTGGTGAAGACGCGCAGGGGCTCGGTGGCGAGCTTGACGAGCAGCTCGTACTCCTTCGCCGCCAGCGCGACGGAGCACCCTCGCACCGTCACCTGCCTCGTTGCGCGGTCGACCGCGACCGGGCCCGCGGCGAGACGGGCGCGAGTGCCGGGACGCGTCCGTCGCAGCACGGCGTGGATCCGCGCCACGAGCTCCTCGTAGTGGAAGGGGCGCGGCACGAAGTCGTCGCACCCGCGGGCGAAGGCGTGCACGCGGTCGACCGCGTCCGCCCGCGGCTCGCCGAGCACGATCAGGGGCACGTCGCGATCCCAGGAACGGCCCGGTTCGCCCTCCCGAAGCACGCGGCAGACCTCGAGCGCAGGCGCATCGGGCAGGCCGCCCACGAGCACGAGGTCGGGCCGCTCCCGCTCCGCCAGCTCAAGCGCCTCGCGCCCGGCGCCGGCGCCGACGACCGAGAAGCCGTCGCTCGCCAGATGCCGCTCGAGAAACTCCCGCGTTCCGGGCTCGGCTTCGGCGAGGAGCAGCGCCTGTGACATGCAGCCGAAGCTACCGCCGGCCCCGCGCGCGCGCCAGATGTCCTTTTGCACGGAACTGCGCCGAGGTTTCTACAGGGACTATGGCGCGCCGGGCAGCTTTGGGTACGGACCGTGCGGGGTCACCTCGCCTCCGCACGCGGAAACCCGGCCCCGGGCATCGGGATACGTCTTCAGAAGAAGAATGCGCGCTCGGGCAACGCTCTGTCCGTCTGCATCGAGGGCGACGAACAGCGGCGCCCAATCTTCGCTCGGACAGCCTCCGGTCCAGAAAACCCGCGCCACGTAGAAGCCTCCGGCGCCCAGAGGCCTCACGATCTCGTCTCCCGTTGGGGTCGCGAAGCTGACCGAGCGCGCTCGGTCGTCGGCCACCCGACCAGCGATGACCCACACGTCTTGAGAGCCTCCAAGTCCGCCGGCGCTAATGGGCACAGAAGCCTTCTTCCTGCTCGCGCACGTCCCGCCGTCGCCAGCATCGGCCGGCTTCCACGGCTCATCGACGATGAAGCAGATTCCCCCCTCGCGGTTCGGCGTCGCGTAGAGCTTGATCGGCCCGTCCTGCGCCACGAACTGCGCCTTGTGTGCCTCTGGGTGAAAACCGAGTTGCGTCGTGTACTGCTTGAAGCCGGTGACAACGGGTGGCGGCGCGGGCTCGCCACTCAGCCAGCCGGCCTCCGTTGCCGCGATGGACAGGCTCGCGGTCAGAACTCCGACCACAGCCACGACGAGCGCGATCAGCAGGCGACGCCGGCGCATCCGAATTCGCCGGGACGCGGCGTTCTCGAGCTCGAAGCGATAGCGAAGGACAGGATCGGCTGAGCTCACGGCTTTCCTCCCGATAGTCGAAGGCGAAGGGTTCGCAGACCGCGCGAGACACGAGCTCTCAACGCCTGCTCACTCGAGCCCGAGCGGTCAGCGAGCGAGCCGTACTCTTCCTCCAACAGGACGCGCCCGATCACTGCCTCTCGCTGATCCTCGGGAAGCTCATCGAGCGCGAGCCTGAGCCGTCGACGCAGCTCCTCGGCGTCGACCCGCGCGATCAGCTCGTCAATCGCATCTTGGTCATACGGCGCGGACTCGATCCGGAGTCGCCGTCGCGCGCTCGCATCAACAGCGTGACGACGTTGCCCGTCTAGCAGGAGGTTCCGCGCCACGGTCCACATCCACGGCCATGCCGACCCATCGGCAGGCAAACGGATCCGGTACCCACTTTCGAGGAGGCGCGCGAAGGTCTCCTGCGCCACGTCGAAGGCGACCTCGCGGCTTCCACTGGCGCTTGCGAGCGCGGCGACGAGCCGCCCGACGTATCGGTCGTAGAGGACGACGATCGCCTCTGGGTCGCGACGCAGACGGCGAAGAGCCTCCGCATCGGACAGGGCCGGCGTTGCTCTCACACCCAAAGAACGAACAAGTGGCAGCGCGTGTGACAGCGGACCTACAGCCGTCCGGAGCGTAAGACGCCCCAGAGCAGCCACAGCCCGAGCACGACCGAGAGGACGAAGCCGATGAACGAGAGGAAGTTGACGCCCTGCGATCTGCGGGCCCTCGGTCGAGAAGATCCCGATCAGGCTCGAGCCGATCAGGCCGCCGACCACAACGAGGGCGATCACGAGCCGGTTGAACGCGACGTCGAGCTTGCGCATGAACTCGTCGAGGCCCTTGTGGACGAAGCCCACCTCGATCTGGCCGTCGCGTGCCTCCTCGAGGAAGTCGTGCAGCTGGAACGGCATGTCGCGCACGACCCGCCCCAGCTCGATGCCCTCCTTGCGCGCCCGCGTGAGGACGCGCCGTGGCGTGTAGCGCTCGAGCATCAGGCTGCGCGCGTACGGCTTGGCGACCTCGAAGACGTTGAAATCCGGGTAGAGCTCGATCCCCACCGAGCCGAGCGTCGCAATCGCCTTGTCCAGCATCACGAAGCGGCTCGGGAGGCGCAGGTTGAGCCGGTAGATCAGCTGGAAGGCCTCGCGGATCACCTGAAGCGGGTCGATCTCAGAGAGGCTGACCCCGTAGTAGCGGTAGTAGAGCTCCCGCAATTCGGCGACGAACTCGTCCTCGCGCTCCTTGGGGTAGCGGACGCCGAGCTCGGCAAGCCGTCGGGGGAGCTGCTCGATCTGCTCGTTCGCGGCGTCGATGAAGAGCCGCGTCAGCTTGGACATGTCCTCGTCGGTCAGCTTCCCGACCTGGCCGAAGTCGACGATCCCGATCTGGTCGCCGTCGCCGAGGACGAAGATGTTGGCCGGGTGCGGGTCGCCGTGGAAGAACCCGTGCCGGAAGATCATCGTCATCCACGTCTCGGTGATCAGGTACGCGAGGCGCCTCCGCTCCTCCATCTCCCAGGCGTCGAGCGGCAGGTCGGCGAGCTGCATGCCCTCCACGAGCTCGAGCGTGAGCACGCGCGTGCGCGAGTAGCTCCAGTACACGCGCGGGATCAGCACGTGCGGGTGGCCGGAGAAGCGGTGGTGGAAAGCTTCGGCGTTGCGACCCTCGAGTCGGTAGTCGAGCTCCTGCCGGATCGAGCGCGCGAACTCGTCCACGAGCTGGCGCGCATCGATGAAGTCGAGCGCCCGTACCCGCTCCCGGGCCAGCTTCGCCGCCTGGTAGAGGAGCGCGAGGTCGCCCTCGACCTGTCTCGGCGCGTTCGGCCTCTGAACCTTGACCGCGACCCGCTTGCCGTTCGGAAGGGTCGCTCGGTGCACCTGGCCGATCGAGGCGGCGGCCACCGGGGTTGGGTCGAACTCGGTGAACAGCTGCTCGACCGAGAGGCCGAGCTCCTCCTGGATCACCCGCTCGACGTCCTCGTACGGGAAGGGGCGGACGTCGTCCTGGAGCGCCTGCAGCTCGACCACGATGTCCGGAGGCACCACGTCGGGGCGCGTCGAGAGGAGCTGGCCGAACTTGACGAACGTCGGGCCGAGCTCGTCGAGCATCTCGCGCAGGTGCTGTCCGCGCTGCGAAGGCGATCCCTCCGGCGGGAGGCGCTGCTTGCCGGGCAGCAGATCGGTCAGCTTGTGCCGCTCGAAGAAGTAGCCGAAGCCGTGCTTGACCGCGACCTGGGCGATCTCCGAGATCCGCCCGAGATTCCGGGTCCTCGTGCTCGCCATCGAGCTCAGTGTTGCACGAGGTGCGGGTTGATCCCGCTCCGCACGGCCCCGTCCGGGAGCACGGGCGGCAGTCCCGCCGCGGATGCCTCGGCAGCCAGGCGCCAGAGCCGCACGATCTCGGCGCCGACGAGCTCCGCGGCCTCCGCGTACCCCTTGCGGTTGCGCGGCAGATCGTCGAGCCGCATCGCCTCACCCCACACGACGGCGCACTTGCGACGGTTGGTCGGCGACCAGCCGAACGTGTCGAGCCCGCACGGGATAACCGGCACCCCTTCCTGCATCGCGATCATCAGGCCGCCCGGCTGCATAGGCCCCGGGTGCCCGAACCGCTGCCGCGTGCCCTCGAGGTGGACGCCGACGAGCTTGCCCTCGCGTGCCAGCTCGCGCGCGTGCCGGAGCGCGTCCCGGTCGCCCTCGCCGCGCCTGACTCCGAAGACGCCGAGCGAGCTGAGCGCGGTGCCCACCACCGGGACCTCGAGCAGCTCCGCCTTGGCGAGGAAGTAGATCGTCCGGGGCGAGAACCCGCCGATCAGCGGGTGGTCGATCCCGGAGAAGTGGTTGGCCGCGACCACTCCCCCGCCTTCGAGCGGCACGCGCTCGACCCCGTAGCCGGCGGCCGGCGCGAGCCAGACGGCGATCCGGGGCACGAACATGCGACCGACGCGCCAACCCGCCTCCGGGCTGCGGAACCAGAGCTTCGGCACGCTAGGGCTTCTCGAGCAGCCGAAGCCGGTGCTCGATCTGCGCCACCCGGAGCTCCATTTCCTCGAGCTCGTCACGCGTCGCGAGCCCGAGCTCGCGGAAGAGCCCGGCGAGCCCGGCGCCCGTCCACTCGTTCAGCCGCACGGTCTCGTTCCGCCAGCGCCCGACGGCCTCCTCCAAGACCGACTGCGCCTCCTCGCGCCCGATGCCGCCGCGGGCCGAGAACTCCTCTGCCAGCGCATCCGCTCGCTCCGCGGTCAGAGCGACAGCGCCGACGCCGGCGAGCACGAGCTTCTCGGCGATCTCCCGCAGCTCAGCGCGCTCGGCCATGAGGCCTGGCCCTTCGCCGCTGCCGCCGGCGCTCCCGCTTCGCCTGCGCGCCGCTGACGGCCCGCTCGGCCGCGGCCACGGGCGAGAGATCCGGCGCAGGCTCGTCGGCGGTGGCCTTCTCGGCGTCCTCGACGAGCTTTGCCCTTCCTGCGACGCTCGGCTCCGGCTCCTGGCCGATGCGCCTCGCGTACTCCGGCTCGCGCTCCTTCCAGATGGTGAGCAGCGGCGCCGCGATGAAGATCGAGGAGTAGGCCCCGGAGGTGATGCCGACGATCAGTGCGAACGCGAAGTCCTTCAGGGTCGCGCCGCCGAAGAGGAACAGCGCCACCACCGGCAGCAGCGTGATGAACGTCGTCGCCAGCGAGCGGCGGATCGTCTCCCAGAGCGAGACGTTCGCGATCGTCGCGAACGGTGCCCGCCGCATCAGCGGGATGTTCTCGCGTATGCGGTCGAAGATGATGATCGTGTCGTAGATCGAGTACCCGAGCACGGTCAGCACCGCTGCAACCGTGGAGTTCGACACCTCCCTCCCGATCAGCGCATAGACCCCGACCGTGATGATGATGTCGTGGATCAGCGCGACGATCACCGGCCCCGCGAACTTGAAGTCGAACCGAATCGCGACGTAGAGGATGATCAGGAGCAGCGAGAAGAGGATCGCGATGATCGCCGAGCGCGCGATCTGACGCCCGAAGCTCGCCGAGACGGTCTGGATCTGGAAGCTGATGTTCTGCCCGAACCGCTCCTTGATGTCGTTCGAGAGCGCCGTCGTCTTGCCTTCGCTCAATGTCGGCAGCCGGAGCTGGAAGCTCTTGTACTGGTCGCCGTTGACGGCAGTGCCGCGCCCCTGGACGACCGGCTCCTTCCCGAAATTCGACGCCTGAGTGCGCACCTCGGACAGCGAGACGGGCTTGTCGGTCACGAACGTGACCTGGGTGCCGCCCTTGAAGTCGATGCCGAGGTTGAGCCCCCTCACCGCGAGCGCGCCGATCGAGATGGCGACCACCACACCGGAGATCGCGAGCCAGGTGTAGCGCCGCCTCATGAAGTCGATCTGGAGCCACCTGCCCGACTGCTGCCCCGCGGCGCCCATGAAGCGCGGGTTCTCGAACCAGCTGAAGCCGGCGAGCAGGCCGAGCATCGCGCGCGTCGCCGCGACCGCGGTCACGAGCGAGATCACGGTGCCGATCATCAGCATCAGCGCGAAGCCCTTCACACCCGCTGTCGCGACCGCGAACAGCACCAGCGCGGTGATCACCGTGACCACGTTCGCGTCGATGATCGTGTGGAAGCCCTTGGCATAGCCGGCCGAGATCGATGCGCGCACGGACTTCCCGGACCGCACTTCTTCCTTGATGCGTTCGAAGATGACCACGTTCGCGTCGGCGGCGACTCCGATCGTGAGAATTAAGCCGGCGAAGCCGGGCAGCGTCAGCGTGACGCCGAAGATCAGGATCGCCGCGTAGAGGAAGGCCGCGTAGATCCCGAGGCCGATCACCGCGACGACCCCGAGGAAGCGGTAGAGGACGAGCAGGAAGAGCGCCACGACGAGCAGGCCGATCAGGGCGGCGGTCTTGGCCTCGCGCAGTGAGTCCTTGCCGAGCGTGGCCGAGACGTCGGTGCGCTCGATCTGCTCGAACTTCACCGGCAGGGCACCGGTCTGGAGCACGAGCGCCAGGTCCTTCGCCTCGCCGAAGCTGGTGATGTTGGAGATCTCGGCGCCGGTCCCCGTCGGGTCGATCCCGTCCGGGTTCTGCTTGTAGTCGATGTACGGCGTCGACTTGAGCTCGCCGTCGAGCACGATCGCGAAGTGCTGGGCGTACTGGGTGATGGTGTTCAGGTCGTTCGCGCCACCCTGGCCGGCGGCCGTCGCCTTGGCGGAGCCCCGGATCGCCTCTTCCCGGGTGATGTCGTGGAACTTCTTCGCGCCCTCGCCGCTGAAGCCGAGGCGGACGACGTTGCCCTGGCCGGAGGTGCTGATGTCGGCCGAGATGTCGGAGAGCTTCAGGTCGGCGCCTGTGGCCTCCGGGACCGGGTCCGTCGGATTGTCGGGATCGAACTTGAACAGGTAGTAGACGGTCGCTGCTGTCGTGGCGTTGGTGACCCCGGGGCAGCCGGTGGCCGTCTGGCAGCTGACGACCGTCATCTTCGGCGGCACCGCGAGCACCTTCATGCCCTCCGGCACCTTCCCCTTGAACCTGGGCGTGTCGAGCAGCTTCTGCTGCGTCTCCTCCGGGCCGGCGACCAGCCTCTTGGTCTTCGGGTTGAACAGGTAGAAGGCGGTCGGCGTTCCCTTCTTCGCGTCGACCTGTACCTGGTTCAGCAGGTTGAACAGGCTCGGGTTCGCGATCACGTTCCCGGCGCCGTCGGTCGAGGGGCCCGCGACGTCGTTCTCCAGGTCGTAGAACTGCAGCTGTGCGGTCTTGCCGATGATCTGCGCCGCCTTGCCGGCGTCGTGCACGCCGGCGAGCTGGATCACGATCTGGTTCTTGCCCTGCTTGCGGATCTCGGGCTCGGCGACGCCCAGCTTGTCGATGCGGCTGCGCATGATCGAGATCGAGCGCTCCATGCACGCCGAGTCGCAGTTCTTCCCCTTCGGCGGCACCGCCTTGAGCACTACCTCGAGGCCGCCCTGGAGGTCCAGGCCGAGCGTGACCTTCTTGTGCACGGGCGAGCCCGGGATGGCAAGCGCGAGCACGCCGGCGAGCGCCACCGCGATCAGGCCGACCAGGATCAGATATGAACGTCTGTTGGACACGCGAGGAAGTCCGGGAAGATTAGCTTGGCGTCAGGTTAGTCGGGCCTGACTCAAACAGGGTGATTTCGTGCCGTCTCTGGCCCTGAGGTCTGCTCAGATTCTCCCCGGCCAGTAGAAACTCCTTGCGGGTGTGTGGTTGCAGGCCTGGTAGCAGATGATGCATAGTTGGCCGCCCATACGCATCTTGGAGGTTGGAACATGAAAATCGCTGCCGCTATCGTGGTCGGGGCAGCCGCCGGTGTCGCATCCGTGCTTGCCTACCATCGGCTCACAAGCGACTCCCAGGCTCCCGGTCCGCCTCCAGGGCCAGGTGTGGAGCCCGAGCACACCACGGCACACACGCACGCGTAATCCCCTCCGAGTCGTGGGGGCTCAGACCGTCGCGGCGCGTGAGTGAGGCTCAGTAAAAGAAGCCGGTAGCACGCGCCGCCGAAGCGGTTAGCTTTCGTTCGGCGAGATTGGCTCGCCCCCGTCCTGGGCGCTCGCCTCCTCGGCCGGTTCCTCCGCGCTGCCCGCGGCGGCCACCGCGCGCCGGTCGACTCGAACCAGCGTCCCGGGGGCGATCTCGACGTGGACGATGTCCCCTTCGATCGCCTTGATCGTGCCGTGGATGCCGCCGGCGGTCAGGATCTCGTCGCCCGAGCGAAGAGTGTCCTGCATCTGCGCCTGCTGGGCTGCGCGCCTCCGCTGCGGCCGGATCAACAGCAGCCACATCAGCGCGAACAGCGCGACGATCACGATCACGTAACCCACGTTGCCTCCTCCGGAGCCGCGTTGAGCCGGGCCAGCGCCTCCTCCTTGTACTCACGTAGCTCGCCCCCTTCGATCGCGGCGCGCGCGCCGGCGACGAGGTCGAGCACGAAGCGAAGATTATGCAGGCTGAGGAGCCGCGGCCCGAGAATTTCCTGCTGGTTGAACAGGTGGCGGATGTACGCGCGCGAGAACCTCGTGCACGCGGGGCAGGCACAGCTCTCGTCGAGCGGACGGGGATCGCGGGCGAAGCGGGCGTTCTTGAGGTTCAGCTGACCCTCCCAGGTGAGCGCCGAGCCGGTGCGCGCGTTCCTCGTCGGGAGCACGCAGTCGAACATGTCGATCCCGTGCTCGATCACCTCGAGAATCCCGGCCGGGTCGCCGATGCCCATGAAGTAGCGCGGCCGGTCGCGCGGCAGCAGGTCGGCCGCCCAGGCGGTGGTCTCGAACATCAGCTCGCGCGGCTCGCCGATCGCGAGACCTCCGAGCGCGTAGCCGTCGAAGCCGAGCGCCACGATCTCCTCGACTGAGCGCATGCGCAGCTCGGGATCGGTGGCACCCTGGGCGATGCCGAAGAGCAACTGGCCGGGCGCGCGCTCCGCCTCGCGCTGGCGTGCCGCCCAGCGTGTGGTCAAGCCGACGGCCTGCTCGAGCTCGGCGCGCGGCACATCCGGCGGAGGCACGACGTCCAGGCACATCGCGATGTCCGAGCCGAGGAGGGCCTGGACGCGGGCTGCGTGCTCGGGCGTGAAGCGCGCGAGCTCGCCGTCGTAGACCGACCGGAAGGTGACGCCCTCCTCGTCCTGCTTGACGATCGTGTGACGCAGCGAGAAGACCTGGAAGCCGCCGGAGTCGGTCAGGATCGGGCCGTCCCAGCCCATGAAGGAGTGCAGGCCGCCCAGCTCCGCGATCAGGTCGGGGCCCGGGCGGAAATGCAGGTGGTACGTGTTGGAGAGCAGGATCTCGGCGCCAAGAGAACGGAGCTCGTCGGGGTCGACGCCCTTGACGGTGGCCTTCGTCCCGACGGGCATGAACGCCGGCGTTCGGAGCTCGCCGTGCGCCGTGGTCAGGACCCCGGTGCGCGCGCTCCCGTCGGTTGCTTCGAGCCGGAAGCTCATCGCAGCAGCATCGCGTCGCCGAAGGAGTAGAAGCGGTAGCGCTCGTCGATCGCCGTGCGGTAGAGGCGGCGCGTCTCCTCCACGCCCGCGAAGGCCATCACGAGCGCGAGCAGCGTCGAGCGGGGCAGGTGGAAGTTCGTCAGCAGCGAGTCGACGCGGCGGAACTCGAAACCGGGCGTGACAAAGAGATCGGTGCGGCCCTCGAGCGGAGCGCCGCGGGCGACCGATTCGAGCACTCGCACCGTGGTGGTCCCGACGGCGAGAACGGACGGCGCGGCGGCGATCCGCGCCCAGGCGGCCGGCGCGACCTCGTAACGCTCGCTGTGCATCTCGTGCTCTGCGAGCTCGTCGGCGGCCACGGGCCTGAAGGTGTCGAGGCCGACGTGAAGTGTGACTGTCTCGACGTCGAGACCGGCGAGTAGCTCCTGCGTGAAGTGCAAGCCGGCCGTCGGGGCGGCGGCCGAGCCCTCGTGCGCGGCGTAGACCGTCTGGTAGCGCTCCGGATCGTCGAGCGGCTCGGTGATGTAGGGCGGGAGCGGCGCCTCGCCGGCCGGCGCGCCGTCGAGCCGCAGCCTCCAGCGGCCCTCGCCGAGCGCCTCCAAGAGCTCGACCCGCCCGAGGCGCTGGCCCGCCCGCAGCTTGCGCGAGGGGCGGGCGAGACCCTCCCAGGTGCCGTTCTCGCCCAGACGCTCCAGCAGGAGCACCTCCGCGTCTCCCCCGCCGGGCCGCTCGAGCCGCAACCTTGCCGGGAGCACCCGCGTGTCGTTGACGACAACGAGCGTTCCTTCGGGCAGCTCCTCCGGGAGCTCGTCGAATCGCCGGTGCCGGGTCGCGCCCGTTGCTCGGTCGTGGACGAGGAGCCGCGAATGGTCACGGCGCCTCACCGGGCGCTGCGCGATCAGCCCGGGAGGCAGCTCGTAGTCGAGCTCGGTCGACTTCATCCGACAGGAACGCTACCGTTGGCGCCCATGACTGACGACGCGATCGACAGGGCGCGAGAGCGCCTCCGCGAAGCGGCCGAAGGCCGGCCCGACGCAGCCGCGGTCGACGCCGCGCTCGAGCGGGCTCGCGCCCAGGTCGAGGAGCTTGCCCAGGCGGCCGCGAGCCTGGAGGCGACGATCCCGGCGAAGGTCGAGCATGCGGTTCAGGACGGCCTCCGTGCGCAGGTACAGCCGGTCGGCCGCAACCTCGCCGAGATCCGGGGGCTCATGAACCAGGTGATCCGCCGGCTCGAGCGGGTCGAGGGAGACTTGCTCTCCGAGCGCCACGCCCGCATCGACGACCTCGCCCTGCAGGTCGACCTGATCACCTCCGGCTGGAAGTCGGTCAACGACCGCCTCGCGAGCCTGGAGCACACGATCCAGACCGGCGAGGGCGCGATCGTCTACCGCATCGAAGAGCGCCGCGCCGGCTGACGCCGCTCCAGCGCTAGCTCGACCCCGAGCCCGACCAGCCCGAGCGCGACCGCGAACCAGAGCGTCGCGAGCCTGATCAGTACCGTCCCGGCGACCGCCGCGGCCTTGGACGCGTCGCCGAGCACCTGAATCAGGCCGGTCATGCTCGTCTCGGCGACCCCGAGGCCCCCGGGCAAGAGCGAGAGCGCGCCCGCGAGGCTGCCGAGCGAGAACACGATGACCGTGTCTGCGAGCGAGAGGTCGAGCCGCAGCCCCCGGACGCAGACGTAGGCGGCGAGGCACTCGAAGAACCAGGAGGCCGCGGACAGTGCCGTCATCCCGAGAAGCAGCGGCGTCTCCAGCAGTGCGCGGGCCGCCTCCGGCGCCTCTCCGAGCCCGGCGAAGCGCTCCGGCAGCGAGCTGCGCACGACGAGGACTGTCGCGGCGACGCCTCCCACCGCGAGCGCGATCAACGGCCAGCGCTCGGTGCCGGCCCCGGCCGCGAGCGCGAGCACCACCACACCGGTCGCGTCGGTCACGCGCTCGGCCAGCACGATCGGAACCGAGCGGCGCACCGGGACGTCGAAGCCGCGCTTCAGCAGCACGCACTTGAGAACCTCCCCGAGCTTCGCCGGCGTGATCGTCGCCGACAGCCCCGCCACGAAGATGGCGAAGCTGCGGCCCGTGGGCACGTCGATCGCGAGCCGGTCGAGGTAACGCTGCCAGCGCCAGAAGCGGAGCAGGTAGTTCAACGCCGTCAGCGCCAACGCCAGTGGGAAGAGCTCCCAGCGGAAGCTCCCCAGCTCCGCCCGCACCTTGCCGAAGTCGGCGTACAGCCCGAGCCCCACGGCCACGGCCACCGTGAGGGCGATGACAAGAAGAATGCCGCGTTTCAGGTCAGCGCGAGGATCACGGCCGCGGTCGCGATCCAGCCGGCCACCGCGAGGATGATCGGGACGTCGGTGAGGAGCACCTGCTCCGGCTCCTCGCCCACGTCGTCCCGGTGGACGAGCAGCAGGTAGCGGAAGACCCCGAAGATCACGAACGGGACCGTCGCGAGCAGGGCCTTCGAGTCGCGCGCGGTCAGCGTGTAGACCGAATAGGCGAGCACGGTCGACGAGGCGACGATCGCGACGAGCTGGTCGACGAGCTCGAGCGAGTAGCCCTCGAGCACCGGCCGGCCCGGCGCCTGCCTCGCCCCGACGAGCACGAGCTCCCCGCGGCGCTTCGCCAACGCGAGGAAGAGCGCGAGCAGCGCCGTGCAGAGCAGCAGCCACGGCGAGATGCGAACGTCGACCGCGGCCGCTCCCGCCGCGGCCCGGATCACGAAGAGCGCACCGATCGCCAGGACGTCCAGCAGCACGACGTGCTTGAGCAGCAGCGTGTAGGCGGCCTGGAGCCCCGCGAAGCCGAGGAGAAACAGGACCGAGACCGGCCCGAGCAGCGCTACCAGCACGAAGGCGAGCGCGGACAGCCCCGCCGCAAGCCAGAGCGCGGCCCGCGGCGAGAGCTCCCCGCGCGCGATCGGCCTGGCCCGCTTGACCGGGTGGAGCCGGTCGTCCTCACGGTCGCGCACGTCGTTGAGCAGGTACGCGGCGCTCGAGATGGCGCAGTAGGCGACGAAGGCTGCGCACGCCTCCAGCCAGCGCGACGCATCCCCGAGCTGGGCGGCGAACACGAGCCCGGCGAACACCAGCAGGTTCTTCGACCACTGGCGGGGGCGCATGGCCACGAGAGCTGCCCGCACGGGCGAGCGACGCTGCGGCAGCTCGACGATCTCGGGAGCGGCGGCCATCGAGCGGTGATTCTGACTATTCGGCTCGCGCCGGGAGCACGAGCTCGAAGCGGCTCCCCCGCTCCGGAGAGCTCTCGAGCCGGATGTTGCCGCCGAGGGCCGAGGCGAGCTCGCGCGCGATCGCCAGGCCGAGTCCGGTGCCGCCGCCGTCGCGGGACCAGAACGCACGGAAGATGCGCTCCTGCTCGCCCGGTGGGATGCCGGGCCCGCTGTCGTCCACTGCCACGGAGACGATCCCGTCGGACGCGTCCAGCTCGAGGTCGATCCGGCCGCCGTCGGGCGTCCAGCGGAAGGCGTTCGAGAGCAGGTTCGAGATGATCTGGAGGACGCGGTCGCCGTCGGTGACGATCACCGGCTTCGCGTCGACGGTCTGCCGGTAGTCGATCCCCCGCCGCCGCGCCTCCTCACCGAATGCGGCGTACGCGGCATCGACGAGGCGCTCCATGTCCACCTCCTCCTGCAGGACCGTGAACCGCCGGGCGTCGAGCTTGGCCAGGTCGAGGACGTCGCCGACGAGGCGTTCCAGCCGGGCAGCCTCGGCCGCGATCACCGCCAGCGACGCCGCGCGCAGGTCCTCGTCGGTGACCACGCCTTCGCGCAGCGCCTCGACGTGGCCACGGATCGCGGTCAGCGGCGTCCGGAGCTCATGGGAGACGGACATCAGGAAGTTGCGCTCGAGCTCCTCGGCCTCGGAGAGCCGTGCCGCCATCTCCCGAAACCGGTCGGCGAGCAGGCCGATCTCTCCCCCACCCGGCACTTCCGGCACCGCCACGTCGTAGCGCCCACGCGCGACCTCGTCGGCGGCACGCGAGAGCTCCAGCACGGGCGTCGTGATCCGTCGGGACAGGTACCAGGCGAACGCCGCCGCGACGGCGATCCCGCCTGCGAAGGCGATCAGGAGCCGCTCCACGAGCGCGAGCCAGCGCTGGTTGAGGACCGTCTTGCGCTTCGCGACGACGATCACCCCGAAGAACTTGTCACCGACCCGCAAGGGCCGGGCTGCCGCCAGCAGCGTCTGGTCGCTCCTCGGCGGGCGGAACTGAAAGAAGGCGTTGCGCTGGCGCTGGCGGAATGCGCGCGTGTTGACGACGCCCTTCGGCAGCGCCCGGAGGCGGAACGACGGCCGCCCCTCCCCCGGGAAGGGGTCGAGGCCGGTGTAGTAGATCCGGTCGCCGGTCGCGGCCTCGAGGTTCCTCGCCGAAAGAAGCTTGAGGCCGGCCCGGCGCGCGTACAGCTCCGTGAGTCCCTGTGCCTCCCTGCCTAGCTCGCCGTACGCCTGCTGGCGGGCCCGGTCCTCCGCGTAGCTCCGAAAGAGGCGAAGCGAGATCACCGCCGAGACGAGGCCGGCAACGACGACGCCGAGCAGGAACAACGCAGGAAGCTGGAAGCGGAGCGACCGCAGCACGGCTGCGGCCCTAGGCGTTCACGGCGTCACGCGAGGGAGAGACCTTGTAGCCGACGCCCCAGACGGTGACGATGGGCGAGGCGTCGCCGAGCTTGCGGCGGAGCTGGCGCACGTGCACGTCGACCGTCCTCGTGTCGCCGGCGAAGGTGTAGCCCCACACGCGCTCCAGCAGCTGGTCGCGGGTCAGCACGACGCCGCGGTGGTCCAGCAGTTCCCAGAGGAGGTCGAACTCCTTCGGGGCGAGCTGGATCTCGGTGCCAGCGACCTTGACCTCGCGCCGGCCGGCGTCGATCTCCAGGTCGCCGTGCTTGAGCTGCTTGGTCTCCGGCTCGCGCCGTTCTGGCACGGAGCGCCGCAGGATCGACTTCACGCGCGCGACGAGCTCCCGCGGGTTGAACGGCTTGGTCAGGTAGTCGTCGGCGCCGACCTCGAGCCCGATGATCTTGTCGACGTCCTCGTCGCGGGCGGTCAGCATCAGGATCGGGATCTCCGAGCTCTGCCTGATCCGCCGGCAGACCTCGATCCCGTCCACGTCCGGCAGCATCAGGTCGAGCACGATCAGGTCCGGCTTCTCGGCCTCCGCCTGTTCCAGCGCCCCCTCGCCGGTGCTGGCGGTACGGACGAGGTAGCCGGCGTTCGTCAGGTAGAGAGAGACGAACGAGGCGATTGAGGCCTCGTCCTCGACCACCAAGACCTTCTGCACCTGAGCGGTCATGCCCTCAGGATGCCAGAGGCGTCCGTCAGCCCCCGGCGGGCGGCGTTCCGAGCGTCAGGATGGTGGGGTCGTCCGGGAGAGACTCGTAGGGCGCTGCGTCCACCGACATGACGCCGTCGGCAACGCCCTCGTCGCCGATGCCGTCGACGGTCACCGGGCCCCGGCCGACCGCGGAGATGGAGATCGCGACGCCGCGGACGTTGACGTTGAAGCGCCCGTTGGTGACGCGGAACCCGACGTTCTTGCCCTTGCAGACGGAGAGCCCGAACTTCGGGTGCCTGAGCTTCGGCTTGCAGCCGGTGAACTGGGGCGTGTTGGCGTCGAACGGCCGCTGGTCCTTCACCTGGACGTTGCCGTTCACGTGGCCGATCACCGTGCCCTTGAGCTTGAGCACGAGGGCGCCCTTTCCGCGCTTGACCGAGAGCGTCCCGTCGGTCGTGGGACCGGCCCAGAGCGCCACGGGTACCGTGAGCGCGGCAAGCAGGAAAATTGCGAGGAGAACTGTGCGCCCCATGCAACGACAGTATCGGCCTACGAGGTGTGTTGAGCGTGAACGGGTTGTAAGGAATGCGTAAACGAGCGCCAGGGCAAGGGGGATTCGGCCTCCTGGGAGCGGCCGTGCTCGGACTGTCGCTCGCTGCGGTCGGAGCCGGAGCCGCGCCGGGACAGACCGAGCCTCCCCGCCTGCTCGGCCTGCGCGTGTCGAACGGGGGCACGCCGTTCGCCGGCGACACGCCGCACCTGACCACGATCAGCCCGAACGGGGACGGCTTCCGCGACCGGGCCCTGATCCGGTTCAAGCTCGACCGGGACGGGACGGTCGAGGTGAAGGTGGTCGCGACCGACGAGGTGCAGCGGCCGGTGCAAGTGATCTGGAGCACTAGCCGCCGGTACGCGGGCGGGGCGCACACGATCGTCTGGGCTCCGGGGCGATCGACTCCCGATCGCACGTATCTCGTCCGCCTCGCTGTCCGCGGCGCGACGGGCGCGCGCCGGGTCTACGGATACGAGCCGCCGCGGCGAAACCGCCTCACGAGCGGCCTGGTGGTGCGAGTCCAGGGGATCCAGGCGGGATTCTTCAACCGCAGCTATCCCGTCGGCGGGGCGGCGAAGCTCGCGGTCTCCACCGACGCGAAGCGGGTGCGGTTCCAGCTCTTCTCGTTCGCCGGCGTGCCGAGCCCGACCGTACGCGACCTGCGGACGAGCGGGCTCGCGGTCGCACCGGCGGTTCGGCTCGACTGGAGCCGCCGCCGCAGCGCGACCAACCTGGTCGAGATCAGCAACGCGGGCGTGCCCGACAGCGGCCTCTACTTCCTGCGCGTGACCGCCGGGGACGGGCGCGTCGGCTACGCGCCGCTGATCCTGCGGCCGCGCATCCTCGGCGAGCACAAGGTCGCGGTCGTCCTGTCCACGAACACCTGGCAGGCGTACAACTTCCTCGACCGCAACGGAGACGGATGGGGCGACAGCTGGTACGTGAGCGGAGCCACCCGCGCGGTCGACCTGAGGCGGCCCTACCTCGACTTCGGCGCTCCCTCTCAGTACCGAGACTGGGACCTGAGCTTCATCTCCTGGCTGAAGCGGACGGGCAAGCAGGTCGACTACCTCTCCGACGACGACCTTCAGCGGATCGGGAGCGGGGACGCCCTCCGGCGCGAGTACGGGCTCGTGGTCTTTCCCGGCCACGAGGAGTACGTGACCGGACATGTCTACGACGTCATCAAGCGCTACCGCGACCTCGGCGGCCGGCTGATGTTCCTCTCCGCGAACAACCTCTTCTGGAAAGTGGAGCGCGACGGACAGCTCCTGCGAAGGGTCGCGGAGTGGCGGAGGCTCGACCGGCCCGAGGCGGCGGTCGTCGGGTCGCAGTGGTCGGCCGGCAGCTCGAGCGCTGTCCAGGCGCCGTTCGTCGTCCAGGGTGGCACGGCCGCGCCGTGGGCGTTCGCAGGCACGGGGCTTCGTAACGGCTCGACGTTCGGCCGCTACGGGATCGAGATCGACTCGCGCTCGCCGAGCTCGCCGCCCGGAACGATCGTGCTCGCCCGCATCCCGAACGCGATCGGGCAGCACGACGCGGAGATGACGTACTACGAGACTCCCTCGGGCGCGAGGGTGTTCGCGGCCGGCGCGGTCGACTTCGCCGCCTCGATCAACGATCCGGCGGTCTCGCGACTGGTCGAGAACGTCTGGGCCCGGCTGACGGCCCGCTAGGGCTGCTGGTAGTCGTAGAAGCCGCGGCCGGCCTTGCGGCCCAGGAGGCCCTCCTCGCGCATCCGCAAGAGCCGCTCCGGGGGCGCCATCCGCTCCTCGCCGAGCGCGGCGTGGAGGGCCTCCGAGGCGTGGATGTGGACGTCGACGCCGATCAGGTCGATCAGCGCGCAGGGCCCGATCGGCCAGTTCGCCCCGAAGCGCATCGCGCGATCGACGTCGTCCGGAGCGACCCGCGCCTCGTCGAGCACGCGCACGCAGTCGTTCAGAAGCGGGATCAGGATCCGGTTGACGATGAAACCGGGCGTGTCGTTGCAGGCGACGGGCTCCTTGCCGATCCGCTGCGCGAAGGCATAGGCCGCGTCGAAGACCTCGTCGCTCGTGTGCGCGGTCCTGATGACCTCGACGAGCGGCAGCACCGGCGCGGGGTTGAAGAAGTGCATCCCGACGACCCGCTCGGTGGTGCGTGTCGCCGATGCGATCTCGCTCACCGAGAGGGCCGACGTGTTCGTGGCGAGGATCGCGTCAGGCGCGACGATCCCGTCGAGCTCGCCGAAGAGCTCCCGCTTGACCTCGAGGTCCTCGAACGCGGCCTCGATCACGAGCTGGCAGGAGGCGAGGTCCGCGAGCTCGGTGACGAGCGTCAGCCGTCCGAGAGCCGCGTCCTTGTCCTCCTGCGTCAGCCGCTCCTTCTCGACGCCGCGCGAGAGGTAGTGGTCGATCCGCTCCCGCGCGCGCTCACCCAGCTCGGGGCTGACGTCGCGGCCCACGACCTCGAGCCGCGCCTGCAGGCAGACCTGCGCGATCCCGGCGCCCATGGTGCCGAGGCCGACGACGCCGACGCGAGCGATCTCCACGGCGCGCGATCCTACGGGTTCACGCGCTCGATCACCGCGGCGATCGCCTGGCCGAACCCGATGCACATCGTGGCCACGCCGTAACGGGCCTTCCGCCGCTCGAGCTCGTTCAGCAGCGTTGCGGTCATTCGCGCCCCGGTCGCGCCCAGCGGATGCCCGAGTGAGATTCCGCCGCCGTTCGGGTTGACGTCGTCCAGCCGGTCCTCGAGGCCGGTGTCCCGCAGGAACTGCAGGGCAACCGAGGCGAAGGCCTCGTTCACCTCGACCACTGCGATGTCGTCCCAGTCCAGCCCCGCCTTTCGCAGAGCGCGCTCGGACGCCTGCGGGTTGCCGTGCAGCATCAGCCGCGGATCGACGCCGGCGAGACCGAAGGAGACGAACCGCGCCCGGGGCTCGAGGCCCAGCCGGGAACAGGCGGCCTCGCTCGCGACCAGCACCGCCGCGGCCCCGTCGCAGATCTGGCTCGAGTTGCCCGCGGTCACCCTTCCTTCCGGGACGAACGCCGGCTCGAGGGCCGCGAGCGCCTCGGCCGAGGTGTCCGCCCGCGGAGTCTCGTCCACGGCGAAGAGGACGCCCACGTGAGGGTTCGAGACCTCGATCGGGACGACCTCGTTCTCGAACCGCCCCTCGGCGATCGCCGCGAGCGCGCGACGGTGCGACTCGAGCGAGTAGGCGTCGAGCTCCTCGCGAGAGAGGCCCCACTCCTCGGCGATCAGCTCGGCCGAGACGCCCTGCGGCACGAGCTCCCAGCGTTCCATCAGCGAATCCGCAACGTCGCCGCCGCTCGAGCCCATCGGCACGCGCGACATCGACTCGACCCCGGCCGAGACGACGAGGTCGAGCTCGCCCGACCGGACGGCGGCCGCCGCGTTGAAGTTGCACTGCATCGACGAGCCGCACTGCCGATCGACCGTCGTGCCCGGCACCGACTCCGGCCAGCCCGCCACGAGCGGGGCCATCCGGCCGATGTTCCAGCCCTGCTCGCCTACCTGCGAGACGCAGCCCATCTGGACGTCCTCGACCTCGGCCGGATCGATGTCGCTTCGCTCGACGAGGGCGTTGAGGACCTGCCCGGCCAGCTCGTCGGCCCGTAGGCTCGCGAGCGTCCCGTTTCGCTTGCCGATTGGAGAGCGAACCGCGTCGACGATGAAGGCTTCGGGCCGCGTCGCCACGCGCTCTACACTAGCCCCCGTGGCAGTGACGACCGCCGAACGGAAGCTGCTCGTCGGAGGCGAGTGGATCGACACGGGCGAGTGGATCGACGTTCGCTCGCCGTACTCCGGCGAGGTCGTCGGCCGAGTGCCCAAGGCGGGCGCGGCCGAGACGAAGCGAGCGCTGGACGCCGCGGCCGGGGCCATGCTCGAGCCTCTCCCGGCGCACAGGCGCGCCGAGATCCTCGTCCGCGTCGCCGCGGCCCTGGGGCGCCGGCACGACGAGGTTGCTCGGCAGATCTCGGACGAGGCGGGCAAGCCGCTCAAGGCGGCACGGGTCGAGGCCGCGCGCGCCATGTCCACCTATACGTTCGCCGCGGTCGAGGCGCGCAAGCTCACCGGCGAGATGATCCCGATGGACGCGGCCCAGGCCGGCGAGGGGAAGCTCGGCTTCACGCTGCGCAGGCCGATCGGGGTCGTCGGAGCGATCTCGCCCTTCAACTTCCCGCTCAACCTCGTCGCGCACAAGCTCGCCCCGGCGCTCGCGGCCGGCTGCGCCGTGGTGCTGAAGCCCGCAAGCGCCACGCCGCTCTCGGCGCTCCTCCTCGCGGAGCTCGAGGACGAGGCGGGCCTGCCTCCGGGCTGGCTCAACGTCGTCACGGGCCCCTCCGCCGAGATCGGCGACGTGCTCGTGGCGGACGAGCGCGTGAAGGCGATCACCTTCACCGGCTCGAGCGGCGTCGGCTGGGGCCTGAAGGAGCGCGCGCCGAAGAAGAAGGTCAGCCTCGAGCTCGGCAACGCGACACCGGTGATCATCGCCGCGGACGCCGACGTCGATGCGGCCGCGAAGGCGATGGCTGCCAACGCCTTCGCGTTCGCCGGCCAGAGCTGCATCTCGGTGCAGCGGATCTACCTCGAGCGTCCCGTCTACGAGCCGTTTCTCGAGCGCTTCCTCCCGCAGGTGGAGGCGCTGAAGCTCGGCGACCCGGCCGACGAGGAGACCGACGTCGGCCCGGTGATCGACGAGGACGCGCGCGAACGGATCCTCGACTGGATCGAGGAGGCGCGCGCCGGAGGCGCGGAGGTCCTCGCCGGCGGAGAGGTGCAGGACGGCCTGATCCGGCCGACCGTGATCGCCAAGGCCGCGCCGGAGCTGAAGGTGAGCTGCGACGAGGTCTTCGGGCCGGTGGTGACCGTCAACCCCGTCGACTCGCTCGACGAGGCGATCGTGCTCGCGAACTCCACCCGCTTCGGTCTCCAGGCCGGGATCTTCACCAGCGGCCTCTCGAATGCCATGCGCGCCGCGCAGGAGCTCGACTTCGGCGGGGTCACGGTGAACGAGGCGCCGACCTTCCGCACGGACCAGATGCCCTACGGCGGAGTCAAGGACTCGGGCAACACTCGCGAAGGGCCTGCCTACACGGTGCGCGAGCTGACCGAAGAGCGGCTCGTCGTCCTGAGCCTCTAGGTTGAGCACGCGCTCGAGCGGGCACTGCCGCACATGATCGGCGTCGGCATCGCGGTGACCGTGATCGGGATCGTGTTCATCTTCGTCGTCCCGTGGCTCGGGATCACGCTGACCATCGTGGGGCTCGTGCTCTTCATCGCCTTCGTGGCCGGATTCGGGCGCCGGACCACCCGAGAACCCGGCCGGTAGAGCGGTCCACCCCCGCTGCTAGACTCGCGGCCCGCGTGGCGCATTTTTCCCTGCTAAACCGGTTCCGCCGCGGGTCCGGCGCGGCAGAGCAGGCAGCCTCCTCGCCGCGGCTGCGACGGGCACCCTCGCCGGGCGCTCTTCGCCGCGAGCGGCGCGTGATCGTCAAGGCCCGTGAGGAGCGCATCCGCCACCTCGGCGGACTGACGCTGGAGATGTACAGGCGCTCGAATTTCCGCGACGAGTTGCTCGTCGAGCAGTGCCGCGAGATCGTCGCGCTCGAGCAGCGCCTGCACGAGCTCGACTCGATGCTCGAAGCCGTCGCGACAGCCCGCCGGGCGCCGACGACCTGCGACTGCGGGGCACCGGTGCCCTGGGGCTCGCACTTCTGCGCGAACTGCGGCCGCCCGGTCGGCGGCGACGCCGTGATCGCATGCCGCGGCTGCGGTCACCCGCTGCCGGCGGACGCCAGCTTCTGCGCCAGCTGCGGCCGCGCGGCCGAGCTCGCGGGCGACACCGACGCCGGTGCGGCGGCGGGCGAGACGATCCTGCACGCCTCGATCGATCGCAGCTCCGATCCCTGGGAGCGGTAGGCCTGGGCGCTCAGCACGAAGAACGGCGCTGCCCGCGCTGCAGCACCCCGTACAGCGAGGGCCAGGAATACTGCCTCGAATGCGGCCAGCGGCTGCCGGCGTCTTCCGGCGTCGTCGCCGTCCTGGGCTCGGCCTGGCGCCGACGGCTCGGCTGGTACCCGGGCGACTGGATCTGGCCCGCGCTGCTGGCGCTGGTCGTCGCAATCGCGGCAGGCGTCGTCTCCGCCCTCTGGCTCGCCGACGACTCGAGCTCGGCCAGCGAGACGGTGGTCGCGACCGCCGCCACGAGCAGCCTCGACACGACCACCACCGTGCCCGAGCCCACGATCACGACGCCGACCACAACCACCGCCGGGACGAAGCCGCCGCCTCCCCCGCCCCCGGCGAAGGCGCTCGTCGTGTGGCCCGTCGGCGAAGGGCGGCTGGACGATCGTGCTCGACTCCGTGCCGGGCCTGAACGGCCGCGCCGCTGCGGTCGCCGAGGCGAACCAGGCGCTGCACGTGGGCATGCCGCAGGTGGGCGTGCTCGACTCCGCCGGCTACTCCAGCCTGCATCCGGGCTACTTCGTCGTCTTCTCGGGTATCTACGACACCGAGGCCGAGGCCCAGAGCCACGTGATCGATGCCCACCGGCACGGATATCGCGGCCCCTATCCGCGCCGGATAACTCCCTAGCGGATGTTTACCCTGCAGCCAACAGGGAACGGGACTTTGTAACACGGCCTCCGTCGGTTAGACTCGACACCCGAGCCCAGCCGTCAGGAGAGGTTTAACCCCCTGTTAACAAAGCTTTGCGGGAGCTTAATAGGACGCGGAGATACTGATTGATGGACGAGCGAACCCTGCAGATCCAAGCCTGCATGTATCAATACTCTCGTGCGATCTACCGGTCGATCAAGGACCTGATCGAGCCGTACGTCGCCCCGGAGACCCGCGTGCAGTACCGGCGCGAGGTGCTCGAGGCGTGCGAGCAGACGATGGAGCGGCTCGCCAAGGATCCTCTCTACTTCGCCAAGCCCGACCGGGCGCTCTTCCAGGACATCCGGCGCTACTTCCCGATCACCTGCCAGGCGCAGGTGGCGTGGGCGGTGCGCGAGGGCGTCGCGGCCGCGGTCGCGTTCATCGAGAGCCAGATCGAGGCCGGGGCGTTCGACGGTGGAGTCGCCCGCTGCCGGGCGACCACCCGGAAGGGAAAGCCGTGCCAGCGCACGCCGCTTCCCGACCGGGACTACTGCCCGTCGCACCAGCACCTCGAGCGCAGCAAGGTCGCGGCGTAGTCGAGCCGCCCTTAGGAGGGTCTCCGGCAGCATGGCCGGTATTTCGTCACACCCTCCCAAGCGGATAGGCTCGCTGCCGGTTGTCCCACGACACTGACAAGCTGATCCGCCAGCTCTCGCTGGTCGCGTTCCTGATGGCGGAGCGGCGAGCGGTCACCGCCCGCGACATCAAGGGCAGCGTCGAGGGCTACCAGGAGATGTCGGACGAGGCCTTTGCGCGCCGGTTCTACTCCGACCGGGCGGAGCTGCTCGCACTCGGCGTCCCCCTCCACTCCCAGCGGGACGAGTACACCGGTGAGGAGCTCTACAACATGCGCTCGGAGAGCTACTTCCTGCCGCCGCTCGAGCTGACCGACGAGGAGCTCGCCGCGCTGCAGACCTGCCTCTATCTGCTCGAGGGGAAGTTCGCCTATGCCGAGCCGCTCCGGCTCGCGCTCCAGAACCTCGCGCTCGGCCGCCCGGGCTTCGCGGAGGCGCCGACGGAGACCGCCATGCGCGTCGAGGTGCTCGACCCCGAGTACTCGGTCGAGATGCAGGGCCGGCTCGGGAAGCTCGAGGGAGCGATCTCGAAGCAGCGCACGGTCAAGTTCCCCTACTGGTCGATCTCGCGGGACGACGAACGCGAGCGCACGGTCAACCCGTACGCGCTCTTCCAGGACGCCGGTGCCTGGTACGTCGTCGGCGAGGACCTCGACGTGAACGAGGAGCGCACCTTCCGCGTCTCGCGCATCAAGGGCGAGATCCGCTTCGCGACCCGCCGCGAGCGGGATTTCCGCCTGCCGCCCGATTTCGACGTCGACCGCTACCGCGGACGTCCGCCCTGGCAGATCGGCGAGCCGGTCGGCGAGGCGCGAATCGAGGTCGGCGGCGACACCGCGTGGTGGGTCGAGCGGACGTACGGCGACAGCGGTCGCATCGAGGACGGCGTGTTCGTGACCGACTACTCGAGCCTGCCGCTCCTGGCCACCTGGGTGCTGCGCCAGGACGGAAGAGCGGTGCCGCAGGCCCCCGAAGAGCTGCGGCGCGAGGTCGCGCGGGGCCTTCGGCTCGTCCGCGAGCGCCACGAGGGCGAGCCGAAGCGGCTCGCGGCCGCGACGGCCGGCCTCGTCGAGGAGGAGGTCGACCGCCCGACGGCGCCGGTCCACCCGGAGCGCTTCGCGGTGCTGCAGGCGCTGCTCGCGTACCTGCTCGCCCGCTGCGGGGAGGACAGCCAGGCCGAGTTCCCGGCCCGCGAGCTCGTCGAGCGCTTCAACATCCCGCCCGATCAGCTCGAGGAGCATCTCTCGCTGCTCAACCTCGTCAACTTCGGGGGCGGGTGCTACGCGGTCTACGCCGAGCTCGACGGCGACACGATCCGCGTCGACAAGGAGCTCTTCGGGGACACGTTCCGGGCGCCGCCTCGGCTGACCCCGCTCGAGGCCCGGGCGATCCGGCTCGCGCTCGAGTTCGTCGGGCCGATGATCGCCGCCGACGCGCGCTCGCCGCTCGAGCGGGTGCGCTCGAAGCTCGAGGAGACGTTCGGAGAGTTCGAGCTCGCGCAGACACCGGAGCCGCACGTTCGGCGTGCCGAGGAGGACCTCGTCGGCACGCTCAGCCGGGGCCTCCGCGAGCGGCGCCTCGTCGAGGTCGACTACCTCAAGGAGGGCGAGGAGGAGGTTTCCCCCCATCTGGTCGAGCCGTACTCCCTCGAGCGCCGGCTGCCGTACTGGTACGTGCACACGTGGGACCGCACCCGCGACGGCGAGCGCTCGTTCCGGCTCGACCGGATGCGCAGCGCACGGCTGCAACGCGGGCACTTCGAGCCACGGGACGGTTTCGACCCGCACGAGTTCCGCGACGCGCGCGCCGCGCGCATCTGGTACTCCAAGCAGATCGCCCGCTGGGAGCTCGAGAAGGGCGCGAGCATGCTGAAGGACGGCTCCGCCGTCGCGGAACGGCCGGTGGGCAGCCCCGAGTGGCTGGTCGGCGAGATCCTCTCCTACCGGGGCGAGGCTGTCGTGCTCGAGCCGAAGGAGCTGCGGCGCGAGATCGCCGCGCGCGCTCGGGCAGTCCAGCGCGAGCTCGGCCTGTCGCGGGTGCGGGTCAGCTAACTCCGTCCAGCGGCAGCTCCAGCGTGAAGGTGGAGCCCTGGTCGACCACCGACGCCACTTCGAGCACCCCGCCGTGAGCCTCGGCGATCGAGCGCGCGATGAAGAGACCGAGTCCGGTGCCCGGCCTCGCCGCCCCGCCGCCGCTGCTGACCCGGCCGAACTTCTCGAAGATCAGCCGCTGGTCGTCCTTCGCGATCCCGGGGCCCCGGTCGCGGACGTCCACCCGCACCAGCCCGTCCTCGCGGTAGGCGCGCACCTCGACGTCGCCGCCCGTAGGCGAGTACTTGACCGCATTGTCGATCAGGTTCATCAGCACCTGGCGCAGGCGCTCGGCGTCGCCGCGAACCTGCGGGAGCGGCTCGCGCACCTCGGCGACGATCCGGACCTCGTCCTGGCCGAGCTGGGCGGTCGCGACGGAGTCCCGCACCAGCCGGGCGAGGTCGACCTCGCCGAAGCGGAAGCTGAACGTGCCCGCCTCGATGCGTGAGGTGTCGAGCACGTCCCCGATCAGCGCGGCCAGCCGCCCCGTCTCTCCGGCGATCAGCTCCAGGAACGAGTCGCGCTGGTCTGCGGTGAGCTCGCGCCAGCGCTGCTGCAAGGTGCGGGCAGACCCGATCACCGCCGCCATCGGAGTGCGCAGCTCGTGCGAGACGAGCGAGACGAAGTCGGCGCGAAGGGCCGAGAGCCGTCGGAGCTCCTCGACGGTCTTCCGCTCGGCCTCGTAGGCGCGGATGTTCTGCACGGCGCTCGCCACCAGCCGGCCGAGCAGTCCGGCGAGCTCGATCTCCTCCGGCGTAAAGGCATTCGGCTCACTCCGGACGAGCGACAGCATCCCAATCGCGCGGGCACCCTGGAGCAGCGGTGTCGCAAGCCGGCAGCGCAGCCCCAGCGCCAGGAAATCCTCTTCCTCCGGGAAGTCGGCGCTCTCCATGTCCCGGCGGTAGACGGTGTGGTTGGTGCGCAGGAGCTCCTCGAGCAGCGTCCCGTGGATCGGCCGGCCCGAGCCCGGCGGCAGCACCTCCGTGGCACCCGCGCCTGCGACCGCCATCACCTGAGCCGTTCCGTCCTCGCTGAGCACGATCGCGATCCGTGTCGAAGGGGAGCAGTCCGCGAACCTCGCGGATGAAGGCGTCGAATGCCTGCTCGAGCACGAGCGACGAGCTCAGGGCTCGGGCACACCGGTTGGCGGCCTCGAGCGTGTCGGCCCGCCGTCCGAGCTGGTCACGGAGTCGCTCCGCCTCGCCTGCGCGCTCCTCGGCCACGCGCGTCTCCCCTTGGAAGCCTCGTACGAGCCAACCGACGGTCACTCCTATCAAGAGCTCGAGCCCGAGTTGAAGCGTGACGTAGTCGATCCGGTAGGTGCGCGGGTCGCTGTGGTGCTCGCGCAGCCACTCGAAGACCGCCATCACGGGCGCGCTGGCGACGACGACCGCGACCGCTCCCCAGATCCCGTACCGCAGCGCAGCCTCGATCAGCGGCAGGTACATCACCTGGCGCACCGGCGACGAGTCCTCGAAGCTGAAGATCAGGATGTAGGCGGAGACGGCCGCGAAGTCGAAGGCCAGCGCGGCGGCGCCGAGGCGGTGCTGGGCGGCCCGCGGCCAGTCTCTGCGGCCGAGCCGGAAGAGCACGAGCGCCCCGACGGCGAAGAGGCCGGTCGTGACCCAGGCCCAGACCTCGTACCCGGGCGGGTAGCCGCTCGTGATCGCGACCTGGAAGACCGCGAACGGAACGGCGACGAGGCGGATCCCTCCGATCCAGCGCTCAACTGCGCGAAGGCGCTTGAGCTCGCCGTTCACGCGCGTTCCTCGAGCCGCTCGAGCGCCCACTCCGCGTGCTCGCGCAGGAGCGGGTCGACGCCTGACGCGTACCGCTCGGCGAGCTCCGCGTCATCCGTCGTCGCCGGTGTTGCCGAGTGCTACGAGCGCGTTGCGACGCAGGTAGCGCGAGTCGTTGCGCGGCACGAAGAGGCGGTCGTAGCGCGCGGCCAGCTCCTCGTCGGAGGCCTCGAGCCAGTCCGCGAGCGAGACGTGCGGCTCGGCGCCGGCGGGCGGCTCCTCCCCGGCCCGACGCCGTTCGACGCCGCGGTTCCACGGGCAGACGTCCTGGCAGATGTCGCAGCCGTAGACCTGGTCGCCGAGCCGCTCGCGGTAGGGCTCGGGGATCGGCTCCGCAGCCTGCGTCCAGTACGAGAGGCAGCGCGTCGCGTCGAGCACGCCCGGCTCGTCCAGCGCGCCGGTGGGACAGGCCTCGATGCAGAGGGTGCACGAGCCGCAGTCGGCGTCCAGCGGCGGCGTGGGCTCGAGCTCGCGGTCGGTCACGAGCGTCCCCAGCACCACCCACGATCCGAAGCGGCGCGTGATCAGCATCGTGTTCTTGCCGTAGAACCCGACGCCCGAGCGAGCCGCGGCCTCACGGTCGACGTGCTGGTTCGCGTCCACGAAGACCCGGTAGGCCCCGCCCAGGCGCTTGCCCAGCTCGTCGAGCCGCTCGCGCAGGGTGGAGTAGGCGTCCCACCACGTGTAGCGCGGCAGCCGCCCGTGTCCCTGCGGGGGCGCCTCGCCGTCGGCCCAGTAGCAGAGCGCGGCCGAGACGACGGTGCGCGCTCCTTCCAGCAGGAGCTCCGGGTGACACGACTGCTCGGGCCGCGCCATCGTGAAGCGCATGTCCGCGAACAGACCCTGTTTCCGCCGTTCGCGGATGTGCCGCTCGGTCTCGTCGTAGGCGGATGCGGGAGCTGCCCCGACCACGTCGAGGCCGAGATCCTCCGCCAGCCGGTTCAACTCGGCGGCCCGCATGTGGGAGATTGTGCCCGGATGAAGGCGATTCGGATCCACGAGGACGGCGGGCCGGAGGTCCTGCGTTACGAAGACGCCCCCGATCCCGAGCAAGGGCCCGGCGAGGTGCTCGTCCGTCTTCGCGCCGCGTCGCTGAATCACCTCGACCTCTGGATCCGCAAAGGGCTTCCTTCGGTGCCCAAGCCTCGGATCCTCGGCGCGGACGGCGCGGGCATCCGGGAGGACACCGGCGAGCGCGTCGTGATCAACCCGGGGCTCGAGCACGGCGACCGGATCACCGTCATCGGGGAGCACATGGACGGGACCCACGCGGAGCTGATCGCCGTGCCCGGAGACGAACGTCTATCCGCTCCCCGACGAGATCTCGTTCGAAGACGCCGCCGCCTTCCCGCTCGTGTTCGAGACGGCCTACCGCCTGCTGGTAACGAAGGCCAAGCTCCAGGAAGGCGAATGGGTGCTGCTCTGGGGAATCGGCAGCGGGGTCGCGTCGGCCGGGCTCGCCATCGCGAAGGCACTAGGAGCGCGCGCCCTGGTCACCTCCTCGAGCGAGGACAAGCTCGAGCGCGCGCGGGAGCTGGGAGCCGACGCGACCGTCGACCACGCGAACGGAGACGTGGCCGCGGCGGTCAAGGAGGCGACCGGGGGCGCCGGCGTGGACGTCGTGCTGGAGCACGTGGGCGAGGCGACGTGGCAACGGTCGCTCCAGTCGGCGCGGGTAGGCGGCCGCATCGTCGTCTGCGGCGCCACCTCGGGGCCGAACCCGCCGGCCGGCCTGCATCGTGTGTGGTGGAAGCAGCTGACGATCTACGGCTCGACGATGGGAACCAAGGCCGACTTCGAGGGCGCTTTCGAGCTGGTCAAGAGCGGCCGTGCCAAGCCCGTCGTCGACTCGACCTTCCCGCTCGAAGAGGCGCGAGCCGCCCACGAGCGCATGGAGGCGGCCGGGGCGCCGGGGTGGACGTCGTGCTGGAGCACGTGGGCGAGGCGACGTGGCAGCGGTCGCTCCAGTCGGCGCGGGTAGGCGGCCGCATCGTCGTCTGCGGCGCCACCTCGGGGCCGAACCCGCCGGCCGGCTTGCACCGTGTGTGGTGGAAGCAGCTGACGATCTACGGCTCGACGATGGGAACCAAGGCCGACTTCGAGGGCGCCTTCGAGCTGGTCAAGAGCGGCCGTGCCAAGCCCGTCGTCGACTCGACGTTCCCACTCGAAGAGGCGCGAGCCGCTCACGAGCGCATGGAGGCGGCCGAGCAGTTCGGGAAGATTGTCCTGCAAATCCCCGGCTGAGCCCGCTGCGGCGAGTCCCGCACTTGCGATGATTACCCCGTGAACGCGCTCCGGCACATCGACCTCTACCGGGCGGCGACCGACGCCCTGTCGGCGTGGCGCCGATGGCTGGAGGGGCTGCTGGTGAGCGCAGGCCTCATCGCCGCGGTGAGTGTCGCCATCTGGCTGCTGGAGCCGCACGTGCCGGTTCTCGGGCTCGGCGTGCTGTACCTCTTCGCGGTCCTCCCGGTCGCGGTCTTCTGGGGGCTCATCCTGGGGGTGGCGGTCTCGGTCGCGAGCATGCTGGCCTTCAACTTCTTCTTCCTTCCGCCCACCCACACGTTCACGCTTGCCGACTCCAGCAACTGGCTGGCGCTCGGCGTCTTTCTCGTCACCGCCGTCGTGGTGAGCGACCTGGCCGCCCGCTCGCGTCGCCGGGCGACCGAGTCGACGCTCCTGGCCCAGATCTCCGCATCGCTGCTGGAAAGCGGCGACGTCAGCGCCGAGCTCGACCGCATCGCAGCGGACGCCGCCCAGGCGTTGCACGTCGAGAAGGCCCGGATCGTCGTCGGCTCGGAAGCGCCACCGGAGGGAGAGTCCGAGCGCTATCCGCTGCTCGCCGGAGGGCACCGAGTTGGCACGATCTACGTCGAAAGCCCTCGGCAGGGAAGCGCCGCGGCACGCAAGCGCCTGCTGCCGGCGCTGGCTTCGCTGCTCGGAGTCGCGATCGACCGCGAGCGGCTGTCACGGGAGGCGCTAGAAGCCGAGGCGCTCCGACGGAGCGATGCGATGAAAACGGCCGTCCTGCGAGCGGTCAGCCACGACCTGCGCACTCCGCTGATGGCGATCCTGACGTCCGCGAGCGCGCTCGCTCGCGAGGACCTCCGCCTGAGCGAGGAAGACGAACGGGAGCTCGTCACAACGATCCTCGGCGCATCGGAGCGCCTGGACCGCCTGATCGGAAACCTCCTCGACCTCTCCAGACTCGAGGCAGGAGCGGCCAAGCCGGAGCCCGGCGTGTGGACGGTGGACGACCTGATCGCCCAGGCACTCACCGAGACCGGCCGGGCCGGAGAGCGCATCGAGGTCGAGCTGCCCGAGGACTCGGTCCCCGTGCGGGTGGACTCCCAGCAGATCGAGCGCGTCCTCGTCAACCTGTTCGAGAACGCGCTCAAGTACTCGCCGGAGCCGGAGCCCGTTCGTGTGCAGGTGGTCCAGACGCCGAACCGGGTGCTGATTCGCGTCGTCGATCGCGGGCCCGGCGTTGCGTCGAGGGACCGCGAGACCATCTTCGAGCCCTTCCAGCGGGGCTCGAACGGCGACGGGCGGGGTGCCGGCCTCGGGCTGGCGATTGCACGCGGGTTCGCGGAGGCGAACGGCGCGAACGTCTGGGCCGAGTCGAGGCCGGGGCAGGGAGCAACGTTCGTCGTCGCGCTTCCGGCGGCGGCGACGACGGAGGCAGCGAAGTGAGCGCCACCCGCGTCCTAGTGGTCGACGACGAGCAGCAGATCCTGCGTGCCCTCCAGACGAGCCTCCGGGGCGCCGGCTACGAGGTCGAGACGGCCGACACAGCGGAGCGAGCGCTCGCCGCCGCGGCGATGCGGCCTCCGGAGGCGCTCATCGTCGATCTCGTCCTGCCGGACGGAACGGGCACCGATGTCGTCCGCGAGCTGCGCAGCTGGAGCTCGGCGCCCGTGATCGTCCTCTCGGCCGTAGGCGACGAGCACGAGAAGATCGCCGCTCTCGATGCCGGCGCCGACGACTACGTCACCAAGCCGGTCGGGATCGACGAGCTCGTCGCTCGGCTCCGCGCAGTCCTCCGGCGCGCTGTCCCGTCCGCCGAGCCCGTGCTCGTGATCGGCGGGCTCGAGGTGGACCTCGAGAAGCGGGAGCTCCGGATCGACGGCAAGCCCGTGCACCTGACGCCCCACCAGTTCGACCTGCTGCGCGTGTTCGCCGGCAACGAGGGGAAACTGCTCACTCACCGGATGATCTTGCAGCAGGTGTGGGGGCCTGGCTACGGCACCGAGTCGAACCTGTTGCACGTGCACGTCTCTCAGCTCCGTCGCAAGATCGAGCCCGACCCGGCACGACCGCGGTACCTCTTGACCGAGCCCGGCGCGGGCTACCGGCTCGTCGACCCCACATCGCGCGGCTAGCCCCGCCTTCAGGAAATCTTCACGCCCAGGGCGGAAGCTTTCATACACGCTTCAGGCCGGCAGGCCTAGCCTCGAAGCGGTGGGCCTGAGTGTTCAAGCTGGCAGCAGCAAGGACGAACGCGAGTTGGCGATCCCGCGGCCGACCCAAGCTGCGCTTCCGTTCGCAGCAGTCGGCCTCGTGCCGCTCGCGCTCGCGGCGGGCGCCCTGCTCCCGTGGAGCGCCGGTCTCGTGGTCGCCGCGGGCTGTGTGCTCCTCAGCCTGGTGCGCGGCTCGCTAGCACTTCTCGACCTGTCGAATCTCCGCAGCGCCGCCGATGATCTGCTTCGAGCCGGCGCGAGGGCCCATCCCCAGTCGGCGCTGTTGAGCTGGCGCTCCGCCGAGCTGACCTCGGAGCGGAACCGGAAGATAAACGCGCGGTCGTTGCGAGCCATCGCGCGAGAGCTCGACGGTAGCTCGTTGCCGAGCACCGTCCCCCTGAACCGAGCCGGCAGCCGACCCTATGCCGGCGCCATCCGCGTGCTCTCCGACCGACTTGACGATTTTCACCGCGGCGTGTCGGCTCGAGGCGTGCTGCTCGTTCAGGATCTCCTGACCGACGGCACCGGCAGCCCGCTCTACGTCACGGCGCGCGGCTCTGAGCTGCGCGCCACGCTCGAGCGCTGTCTTACTGCCCTCGACTCAGCCGGATCACCGCGCTTCCGGGAGCCTCCGTGGTCGAACGGCTCACACCGTACGGGCTCCCCCGACCAGTACGTGGCGTCGGTGCTCGTGGACGGGAAGCGCTGATGTACGACCTGGCGGCTCTCGCGATCGCTCTCGCCTGCTTCGCGTTCGTGTTCCTTCTCCTCTACGTGCTCGGGCGTGTCTGAATGTCGGCCGCCGACATCATCGGTCTCGTGATCTCGGTGCTCGTGTTCGCCTACCTCGTCTACGCGTTGTTCCGCGGAGAGCGGCTCTAGATGAGCGGTCAGGGCATCAGCCAGATCATCGTCTACGCGATCGTCCTGATCGCGCTGGCCTATCCGCTGGGGCTTTACATGGCGCGGGTCTACGCACCCGCGTTCCGCGTCCGCTGGTTGTCCGGGTTCGAGAACGGCTTCTACCGGCTCGTGCGCACCGATCGGCAGCGCGAGCAGGACTGGAAGAGCTACTCGAAGACCGTGATCGTCTTCACGATCCTCTTCTTCGGCGTGCTCTACGCCATCCAGCGCCTACAAGGACACCTGTTCCTCAACCCCGACCACTTGACGGCGGTGCCCTCGCACATCGCTCTGAACACGACCGCGAGCTTCACCACGAATACCAACTGGCAGTACTACGGCGGCGAGTACACGATGTCGTACCTGACGCAGATGGCCGGGCTAGCCGTGCAGCAGTTCGTCTCGGCGGCGGTCGGCATGGCCGTCCTGGTTGCGGTCATCCGCGGGCTCAGCCGCCGCAGCGTGAATGAGCTCGGCAACTTCTGGGTCGACCTCTATCGGTCGATGGTCTACATCTTGCTGCCGCTGGCGCTCGTGCTCGGGCTGATCCTCGTTTCACAGGGCGTGCCACAGACGTTCTCCGGTCACGCGACCGCGACGACGCTCGAAGGAGCCGCCCAGACGATCGCGCGCGGCCCGGTCGCGTTGATGATTGCGATCAAGCAGCTCGGGACGAACGGCGGCGGCTTCTACAACTCGAACTCGTCCGTCCCGTTCGAGAACCCAAACGGGCTCACGAACTTCTTCGAAGTGATCGCGATCCTGCTGATCCCGGCGGCGCAGGTGTTCATGTTCGGAAAGATGGTGCTCGCTCGGCGCCACGCCTGGATGGTCTTCGCCGCGATGTTCACCGTCTTCGTGATCGGAATCGCGATCGCCTTGCCGTCCGAGCAGCACAGCTCGCAGGTCCTGCGCGACTCCGGCGTAAACATCACGCAAGGTCACGGGCAGAGCGGCGGCAACATGTCCGACAAGGAGGTGCGCTTCGGGATCGCCAACACGGCCTTGTGGGCGACGGCCACGACCGAAGCGTCGAACGGGTCGGTCAACGGCGGCCACGATGCGCTCACCGCGTACGGCGGCGCGGTCCCGCTCGTGAACATGTTCTTCGGCGAGGTGATCTTCGGCGGGGTCGGCTCCGGCCTGTACGGGATGTTCTTCTACATCGTGATCGCGGTCTTCATCGCGGGGCTGATGGTGGGCCGTACGCCCGAGTACCTGGGCAAGAAGATCGAGGCGCGCCAGATCAAGTACGCCGCCGTGGGAGCGCTCTTCGTGCCGACGATGGTGCTGACGATGGCGGCCGTGTCCGTCGTGACGAAATCCGGGCTCGAGTCGATCTTCAATCCGGGCGCGCACGGGTTCACGGAGGCTCTGTACGCCTACACCTCGCAGTCGAACAACAACGGCAGCGCCTTCGCCGGCTACGGCGCGACCAGCTTCTCCGCCTCGTTCGGGACGGTCGCTCTGATTCTCGGCCGCTTCGCGCCGCTGCTCGCAGCGCTCGCGCTTGCCGGCTCGCTCGCCGGCAAGAAGACCGCGCCCGTTTCGGCCGGAACCTTCCGCACCGATGGGCCGACGTTCGTCGTGCTGCTCGTCGGCGTGATCATTCTGACCGCCGGCCTGATGATCTTCCCGGCGCTGACGCTGGGGCCGATCGTCGAAGGGCTGTCGCACTGATGCTGCGCGACCTGAAGTCGTCCGCCATCGCTGTGGTCGTGATCACGCTCGTGTTCGGACTCACGATCCCGGCCATCTTCACAGGCTTCTCGCAGGTTGCGTTCTCGAGCCAGGCGGACGGAAGCCTGATCAAGGTGAACGGCAAGGTCGTGGGCTCCCGGCTGGCGGCGCAGGGGTTCGCGAAGCCGGAGTACTTCCACGAGCGGCCGTCCGCGACCGCGCCTGCCTACAACGCGGGAGGAACCACCTTTGCCAATCTCGGGCCGACGAACCCCGACCTCGCCAAGAACGTGCGGCAGCAGGCGCGGTCGATCCTGAGGCTGGAGCGGCCGTACAACCCGGGGATGACGATTCACGACATCCCGGTCGACGCCGTCACGACCTCCGGGTCGGGCATCGACCCGCACATCTCGCCCGCCTACGCCCAGCTTCAGGCCCGGCGCATCGCGAGCGTCCGGCACCTGCCGCTCGCCACGGTCCAGCAGCTGATCTCCGACCACACGGACGGACGTAGCTGGGGCTTCTTCGGCGAGCCCGGCGTCAACGTCCTCCAGTTGAACCTGGCTCTCGACAAGGAGCAAGGCAGGTAATGGCGCGCAAGGCGAGTGTGTTCTCGCGCGAGCTCGTGCTCGTCGCGATCCGCGATTCGTTCCCCAAGCTCGATCCGCGGGAGCAGGTGCGGAACCCCGTGATGTTCATCGTCGAGCTCGGCAGCGTGATCACGACCGTGATCTTCTTCCTCGAGCTCGCGCGAGGTCAGACGGACCAGCTCTGGTTCGTGGGCGTGATCGCCTTCTGGCTCTGGCTGACGGTGTTGTTCGCGAACTTCGCCGAGGCGATCGCCGAGGGACGCGGCAAGGCGCAGGCAAACGCGCTGCGGGCGACACGCCACACGACGACGGCACACCGGCGCAGCGACACGGGTGGCGTCGAGGACATTCCGGCGCCCGAGCTCCAGAAGGGTGACGTCGTGATCGTGTCCGCGGGCGAGATCATCCCCGCGGACGGAGAGATCATCGAGGGCGTCGGCTCGGTCGACGAGTCTGCGATCACCGGGGAGTCGGCTCCGGTCATCCGCGAGTCCGGCGGCGACCGCTCCGCCGTCACCGGCGGCACCAAGCTCCTCTCCGACCAGCTCGTGGTCCTGGTCACGCAGGAGCCGGGCAAGTCGTTCCTCGACCGGATGATCGCGCTCGTCGAGGGCGCCGAACGGCGCAAGACCCCGAACGAGATCGCGCTCAACATCCTGCTCGCCGGCCTGACGATCACGTTTCTCGCAGCAGTCGTGACGCTGCGCCCCTTCGCGATCTACGCCGGCACCCCCACCTCGCAGACCGTCTTGATCGCCCTGCTCGTCGCGCTGATTCCGACGACGATCGGCGCGCTCCTCTCGGCGATCGGCATCGCCGGGATGGACCGCATGGTGCAGCGCAACGTCCTCGCGACGTCCGGCCGGGCCGTCGAGGCGGCAGGGGACGTCGACGTGCTGCTGCTCGACAAGACCGGCACGATCACGCTCGGCAACCGGCAGGCGAGCGAGTTCGTGCCCGTCGACGGCGTGACGCGAGTCCGAGCTCGCCGAGGCCGCGCAGCTCTCGTCGCTCGCAGACGAGACCCCGGAAGGACGTTCGATCGTGGTGCTCGCCAAGGACCGCTACGGACTGCGCGGCCGCGAGCTCTCCGAGCTCGACGCGAGCTTCATCCCGTTCTCGGCGACCACGCGCATGAGCGGCGTCGACCTCGACGGCAGGCAGCTCCGCAAGGGCGCCGCCGATGCGATCAAGCGCTTCGTGCAAGAGCAGGGCGGCCATACGCCCGAGCGCCTCGACGAAGAGGTCGACAAGATCGCCCGGGTAGGCGGCACGCCGCTCGTCGTCGCCCAGGACAACTTCGTGCTCGGCGTCATCCACCTGAAGGACATCGTCAAGGGCGGCATGGGCGAGCGCTTCGACGAGCTCAGGAAGATGGGAATCCGCACGGTGATGATCACCGGCGACAACCGTGTCACGGCGGCCGTGATCGCCGAGGAGGCCGGCGTCGACGACTTCCTCGCCGAGGCGACGCCCGAGGCGAAGATGGCGCTGATCAAGGAGCGAGCAGGCCACCGGACGAATGGTCGCGATGACCGGCGACGGCACGAACGACGCTCCCGCGCTCGCGCAGTCGGACGTCGGCGTCGCCATGAACGCCGGCACCTCGGCGGCGAAGGAGGCCGGCAACATGGTCGACCTGGACAACAACCCGACGAAGCTGATCGAGATCGTCGAGGTGGCGAAGCAGCAGCTCATCACGCGCGGCGCCCTGACGACGTTCTCGATCGCGAACGACGTCGCCAAGTACTTCGCGATCATTCCGGCGATGTTCGCCTTCACATACGCAACGAAGCCCGGTGAGCGCGGGCCGCTGAACTCGCTCAACATCATGCACCTCGGCACGCCCAAGAGCGCGATCGTCTCCGCGATCATCTTCAACGCCCTGATCATTCCGGCGCTGGTGCCGCTCGCCCTCCGTGGCGTCAAGTACCGCGCGATCGGCGCAACCGCTCTCCTGCGACGCAACCTCCTGATCTACGGGCTGGGCGGAATGATCCTCCCGTTCGTCGGGATCAAGCTGATCGACCTCGTCGTCCACAACCTGTTCGGCGCATGAGCGCATGGATCGTGGTCACTATCGAATCCTGGTCGGAATGGCCGCTGGAGTCGGCAAGACCTTCCGCATGCTTCAGGAGGGCCGGCAGGCCCAGGAGCACGGTCGCGACGTGGTGATCGGGTATCTCGAGCCGCACGATCGGCCGGAGACGGCCGTGCTCGCGGAAGGACTCGAAGCCGTGCCGCGGTTGCGTACTTCCCACGGCGAACTGGAGCTCGACGAGATGGACCTCGATGCCGTCATCGAGCGGCGACCGGAGCTGGCGCTCGTGGACGAGCTGGCCCACACGAACGCGGCCGCCACCCGTAACGAGAGGCGCTACCAGGACATCGACGACCTTCTCGACGCCGGGATCGACGTCGTCTCCACCGTCAACATCCAGCACCTCGAGAGTCTCAACGACGCGATCTACGAGCTCACCGGCGTGCGGGTCCGAGAGACGTTCCCCGACCGGATCCTCGACGAGGCGGACGAGGTCGTGCTCGTCGACCTCTCGCCCGAGCAGCTGCAGGAACGGCTGCGCGAAGGGAAGATCTATCCGAAGGAGCGCGCGGAGGTCGCGCTGCAGAACTTCTTCCGGCAGGAGAACCTCGGCGCGCTGCGCGAGCTCGTGCTCCGTGAGCTCGCAGAAGACGTCGAGGCGCGCCGTCGGCCGGCCAGCCTCGAGCCGCTCAGCAAGCAGGCCGTAGCCGAGCGCATCCTCGCGCTGATCGAGCCACAGCCGAAGTCGCAGCGGATTCTTCGCCGCGCCTGGCGTTCATCCCAGCGGCTGGGCGCCGAGATCGACGCGCTCTGGGTACGCCCGGCCCACTACGAGCCTTCCGAGGAGGAGGCGACCCAGCTCGCGGCTCTTCGCCGGCTCGCGAGCATCCTCGGGATCCATTTCCTCGAGGCGGACGGCGACGATCTCGTGGCGGCGGTTCGCACCGTCGCCGCGGAGCTTGGGTCGACGTACGTCTTCGTCGGGACGCCCGACGAGCGGCGTCGGACGGAGATCCTCCGGGGATCGCTGCTCTCGCGGATGGTGCGCGAGCTGCCGGGCCTCGATATCCGCGTCATAGCAGACCGGGCCAAGAAGGAGGCGCAACCAGAATGAGCGTGGTCAACTTTTGGCGGCACAGGAAGCCGCGATCGACCAGTGGCAAGCGAGTGCTCGTCCCGTTCACCGGCGGAGAGCTCGACCCGATCGTCCTCGATGCGGCAATTCGGGTCGCAAAAGCGGAGGACGCGACCCTCGTGCCGGCCTACCTGATCGTCACGCCGCTCGAGTACAGCCTCGACGCTCCCATGCAAAGGCAGGTAGCGGTCGCGGTGCCGCTGCTCGAAGCCGTCGAGCACGCCGGTCTCCGGGCCGGGCTCGCCGTGGACGCGCGTGTCGAGACCGGGCGCACGCCGACTCATGCACTTCAGCGCCTCTGGGAGGCAGAGCGCTTCGACCGCATCGTCGCCCCGGCTCCCGCCGGGCGCGGCCCTGGCTTTACGCCCAAGGAGCTGCAATGGATCCTGGTGCACGCACCGAGCGAGACGGTGATCCTGCGCCCCGATCCGACGCTGGCCGAGGGAGCTCGGCTGGCGCGCGCGCTCGAGGCCGTCGCCTAGAGCTTGGCGGCGCCTCGGCGGTCGAGGCGCTCCTCGAAGCACCGCCGCAGATAGTCACTGGGGAACCGCGGCAGCGTGCGCGGGGCCGGCGGTGGGGCGGCCGTCACGTGCACCTCTCCACTACGGGTGCCGTGAAGCCTGGTGTAGGCGTCTTCCTCGGCGAACACGGTCAGCGTCGGCTTGCGCCGAAATCTGCCGAAGAACCGGGCGAGAAAGCCCACCGCGCAGGTCTACCACGCCAGGTCTGCGGAAGCTAGCGCCGAGCGGAGTGCCGACGAGGACCGAGCATGGCCGAGATCAGAAGCAACGGTGCAGAGGCGTACACCATCAGCCCGCCGACCCGCCACACATCGACTCCGAACCACCCGACGAGTTCGCGCCGTGGCCGGAAACGAATACCAGCGTCCAACCGGCGAGCAAGAAAGTCACGCCGAGAACCCCGAAGCCGACGCGCAAACGACCCATACCACCACGATAGTCCGTGACCGACCAAGTAACAGTCTGTTACTTGGCCACCAGGCGACGGCGGTCGTTGGCGTCGCGGACGGGACTTGTCAGCCGAAACCGAGGATGAACTTCGCGTCATCGGACATCTTGTCCGGCGTCCACGGTGGGTCCCACGTCAGCTCGGTCTGGACGTCCTCGACCTCGGGCATCGCCATGACGGTCTCTTCGACGTTCTGCTGAATCAGCGGACCGGCCGGGCAGCCCATGGAGGTGAGGCTGTAGAGCACCTTCACTCGAGGGCCCGCGACCTCGACGTCGTAGACGAGGCCGAGCTCGACGATGTCCATCCCGAGCTCGGGGTCCTCGACGCCTCGCAGCGCCTCCAGCACGTCGTCACGCGTCGTCATCCTCCGGCGAAGTCTAGAGGCGGGGCCCCTCGACGCGTCGGACACCCGAGGCACTGGGTACTGTCCTGCCGGTGTCGAGAGCAGCTTGCGCAGCCATGGTCACGCTTGCCGTGTGCGCCGTCGTGGGAACGGTGAGCCCCTCGCCGTCACACGCCGCCCGGGGAATGCTCGTCGGCATCTACGACGGAGTCCAGCCGGTGGTCGCCCCGGATGCGACCTTCCCGACGCTGGTCGATCTGCGCGTGCAGGTCATCCGCCTCGACCTGAGGTGGGATCAGATCGCGACGACGAAGCCGGCCGATCCAACCGATCCGGCTGACCCTGCTTACGACTGGAACGGTTTCGACGATACGGTCATCAATGCCGAGAAGAACAAGATCCAGGTGCTGTTCACGATCTACGGCACTCCGAGCTGGGCACAGGGGAAGGCGCAGGGCGCCAACCGCGCGCCGAGCAAGATCTCGTCCCTCCGCTACTTCGCAACGGCTGCGGCCAGGCGTTATAGCGGCACCTTCATGCGCACAGACGGCACGACCCTCCCGGCGGTGCGCAAATGGCTCGCCTGGAACGAGCCGAACAACCCGCTCTTCCTACGGCCGCAGTGGGCGAAGGTCGGCAAGCGCGGCCGGTACTTCCCCGTCGGGGCGAAGACGTACGTTGGGATCTGCACGGCCGTCTGGTCGGGCATTCACGCGACCCATCTGCCCAGAGAGACGGTGGCCTGCGGCGCTACGGCTCCAAGGGGCAACAACACCGGCCGGGGACTTCGGCCCTCGATCTCCCCCCTGGCCTTCTTGAAGGACCTGAAGCACTACGGCCTCCGCGGCGACCGCTTCGACGTCTACGCACACCACCCGTACTACGGGAGCCCGTCGCAGACCCCGGCAACGAAGCCCAAAGACAAGAACAGCATCACCCTCGGCAACATCGGCGTTCTCACGAAGCTCCTCGGCAAGCTCTACGGCAACAAGAAGCTGTGGATCACCGAGTACGGGTACCAAACGAATCCCCCGGACAAGCTCTTCGGGGTCTCCTGGGCGAAACAAGCCCGCTACCTGACTCAGGCGTACGCCATCGCCCGCAAGAATCCCAGGATCACGATGATGCTCTGGTTCTTGCTACGGGACGAAGATCGGCTCGAGGGCTGGCAATCGGGACTCTTTACCGCTACTGGGAAGAAGAAGCCGGCGTACGACGCCTTCAAGCGCCTTCCGCACTAGATCTGCCCATGAGCCACATGGTGATGCCGGCCCTCAGCGTTCGCGGCACGACGGGCTCGAACAAAGAGACGAGTCGATTTCTCTTGGTGCCTGTGTTGAAGTAGCTCGTCAGGATCACCTTTACGGGCCGGAGACCAGCGCGTCCAGCCAGAGTCTCGAGCTCGCTCAGCGTGTATTCGCGGAAATGACCCGGACTCGAAAGGTCGGCCCGAATCATCTCGAACGGGTTGCGTCCGCCCAAGAGCGCAACCCGGTTTCGCAGCCTCGCCGCGTTGGGGGTTTGGAGCAAGAGCGATCCCTGCGGCTTCAACAGGCCCGAGAGAAAGGCCATCACATGGCCCGGGTGGACGTACAGATGCTCGAGCACCTCTGCGAAGACGATCAAGTCGTAGCTTCGGACGGCAGGCCACTTGCTCTCGAACGCTGAATCATTCAGGTCGAATTCGATGTGTGCTTCATGGTTGCGGGGGGCGAATCGATGGTCGAAGAACCCGAGGCTGTCGACCAAGGCATCGGGAGAAAGCATCCGGAGAAGGTCAGTCTGGTACGCAGGACCAACATCGAGGACCCGGACGGGTTCCGAGTCTTGCGTGCATGACTCGAGAATTGAGGACGACAGACCGGCGAGAAGCTCGTACCTTGGTGCGTGAAATCGAAGGTACGCCCGACTCTCGGTTGAGTGGTGTCGCGCGACGAGCGAGTCGAGAAGTTCAGTGTGTGACAGCACTGTCATCGCCTAGGGCGGCGCCTCGCCGTATCGGGGTAGGCCGTCCTCAGGGAGCTCGTCCCACGGGGCGCGCGAGTCCACGAACGAGTGGTACTGCGGCCGGATCTCGGGGTCGCCGTCGAGGGCGCCGAGCCTGATCGAGACCTCGTCGCCGTCGGGCCAGTGACCGCCGAAGAGGCTCGAACCACAGACCGAGCAGAAGACCTTCACCGCCGTCCCGCCCTCCGGGCGGTAGACGCGGAGCAGTTCCTCTCCGGAGAGCAGCCGGAATCCCTCGCGCGCGAGACGGCCCTGCGTCAACCCGAACGTGCCCGAGTGCTTGCGGCAGAGGGAACAGTGGCAGTGGTTGGCGCGCCGGAACGGCAGCTCGACCTCGAAGCGCACCCCGCCGCAGAGGCAGCTGCCCGAGAGCGCCATCAGAAGCCGAGCAGCCGCACTTCCTCGCGCCGCTCGCGGGCAAAGAAGTGGATGCCGTCCACGAAGCGCACCCAGTTGCAGCGGGTGCACATGACGAGCGAATGCGTCCGGGCACTGTCGGCGAGGAAGCGCACGCCGCGCAGGAGGTCGCCGTTCGAGACGCCCGTAGCGACGACGATTACCTCGCCCGGAGCGAGATCTTCGATCGTGAAGACCTTCTCCACGTCCTCCAGGCCGCTCTCGCGTGCCGCCTCGACCTCCGTGCGCGACGTCGGCCACAGCTGAGCCTGGAGCTCGCCGCCGAGGCAGCGAAGCGCCGCGGCGGAGAGGACCGCCTGGCGCGTTCCGCCGATCCCGATTGCCAGGTGGTCGTTGGTGCCCCTGATCGCGGCCGAGATCGAGGCGGTCACGTCGCCGTCCTGGATCAGCTTGATCCGCGCGCCGGCGACGCGAATCTCCTCGATCAGGTCGTGATGGCGCGGCCGGTCGAGCACGATCGTCGTGACGTCGTTGACCATCCGCCCGAAGGCCTCCGCAATCGCGACGATGTTGTCGCCGACCGGCTTGCCGAGATCGATCGCGCCCCGCGCCTTCGGGCCGACCGCCATCTTGCGCATGTACATGTCCGGCAGCGTCTGAAACGACCCCGGCTCGCCGACGGCGACCATGGACATCGCGCCGTAGCCGCCGCGGGCGACCACGCCGCGCCCTTCGAGCGGGTCGAGCGCCAGGTCGACCTCGACCCCGCCCGCGCCCAGCTTCTCGCCCACCTCGAGGTGGCTCGTCTCGCCGCCGGCCCCGATCACGACCTTGCCGTCGATCGGCAGGTGCTCGAGCGCGAGGCGCATAGCCGTCGCGGCGTCCTCCTCGGCGGTCTCCTGGTCGGCACGGCCCAGCCAGCGCGCACCGGCGAGTGCCGCGCGCTCGGTCACGCGCGCGTAGCTCTCGCAGAGACAGAACCGCGCCTCGTTCCCGAGCGCGCCGACCCGGCGTTCGGGCTCCGTCTGCGTCACTGACGCATCCTCATCGGCTCCGCCGCGGCCAGCACCAGCTCCATCATCTCCCCGATCGCCACCTCGATGTTCCCGTTCTCGATCACCGGCACGTCGTACTTGAGGGCACGGCGAAGGATGTAGTCCTGCACGTGCCTGATGTCGTCGAACGCGTCCAGGTACTTCTCGTAGGGTCGCACTCCCTCGGAGTCCGTGTCGCGGATCCAGAAGTGACTGGCATGCGCCTCGGCGTCGTCGATCGCGAGCACGCACTGCACGACGAGTGCGCCCTCGATCTCCTTCGGAAGCATCCCGGGCACGAGGTGGACACCCTCGAGCACCATCGACCAGCCCTCCTGGAGCGCGCGGTCGATCGAGGCCTGCACGCCGACGAGCACGTCGCGCGTCTGCTGGACGAAGCCGTCGAGAACCGCTTCGCCGGCGTCGGCATCCTCTTCGGCCATCGCCCGGCCGGCCTCGAAGCTCGAGTAGTGCACCGCGGGCATGAACTCCCGCGAGAAGAATGCGCGCATCGTCTGGCGAACGAAGTCGGTCGAGGTGACCCGCGTGATCCCCAGTCGGTAGGCGACGTCGGTGGCGACGGAGGACTTCCCGGTCCCGGTCGCGCCGCCGACGAGCAGGATTAGCGGCAGGTCGAGCTCGTAGAGATCGCGGTAGCGCCGCAGCCTCACCATCGCGGCGGTGCTCTCGTCTCCGAGCGCCTTGTGGGCGAGCTCGTCGAGCCGCTCGAACGAGATCGACTGGCGGTCGCTCGCGGCCAGGTCGGCCTCGACCGTCAGCGCGAGCTCGTATGCCCGGTCCGCGGAGAAGCCGGCAGCGATCAACGCGCGCGCCATCAAGCCCTTCGAGAAGGGCAGGCCGTCCTCGCCGCCGAGCGGTAGGGGCTGGCGATAGCGGCGGTCGCTCAGCGGGTCACCGCCTCCCGCGCCGCCGCTTCGTCCGCGAGCCGAATCAGCTCGGTGTCGAGGTCGAGCACCCCGACCGGCACGAGCTCGTTGTCCGCGAACACGACCTCCGCCCCGAGCGCCTGCGCGGCCTCGGCGACGACGTCGATCGCCGCAGCCTTGATCTCGACCAGGAAGACCTCGGCGTCCACGTGCTCCAGCTCGTCCCGGAGCTCCGCGCGGCGAGCGAGGTTTCCCGAGACGAGGACGACCTCGGCTCCGTGCTCTTCGTGGAGATGCCGGGCCAGAGTCTCGTGCGCCTCTGGGGGCGCTGTCGAGAAGTACGCGACTCGCCGGCCCAGAATGGGCGCCGCCGGCCGGGGGCGCAGCACCACGGGCACGATCGGCACGTCCTTTACCTCCGCGATCGCGTGCGCCGACCGCTCGTGACCTGAGCCCTCCTCCGAGCCGGTCAGGACGACGAGGTCGGAAACGAGGATGCGGAAGGAGTTCAGGTAGCCGGCCACGACCTCCACGGGCTGCGCCGCGCTCGTCACGAGCACCCGCGCGCCGGTGTCGACGGGCGGGATCGCCGCTCCGCTGCCGTCGAAGATGACGAGGTCGGGCTCACGCTCTGCAGCCAGGGCCGCGCCCGCGAGCACGTTCGACTCGCCGGGCGTCCCGGCCAGCCCACCGCCGCAGCGGCGGCAGCCGATCGTCACGACGCCCGCCAGAGCTGCCGTCTCGAGGTAGTCGGAGGCCGCATGGCGGCCCTCGCGCGACAGCTCGAGCAGGCGCTCGAGCGTCGGCCGCGCCTCGGCCACTTCCGGCTCCGGCGGCCCACCCCGGCCCATCGCCACCACGACCACGTCCCGGTCGAGTGCGAGCAGGCGCGCCAGGTGGCCGGTGACGGCCGTCTTGCCCACGCGCTTGCCGGTGCCGACCACGGAGAGCGACGGGAGCGAAAACGGCGCCAGTTCAGGCGGGTCGAAGCGGAAATCGGAGCCGGCGTAGGGAAGCCCGAGCGCGAGCACGCGGCTCGCCGTGCGGAAGCGCTCGCGAGGGCCGAGCACGGGCTCGTCCGAGAGGTCGATGACGAGCTCCGGCTCGAGCTCGGCGATCGCGGCCTCGAGGTCGTCGACCACCGGCACGCCGTAGTCGTCGCCGCCGCGCAGCTTCTCGGTCCCGCCCGCTAGCCAGACCCCGACGAACTCGTACGGCAGGGCCGCGAGCGCGTCTCGCACCACCGGCGCGTAGTGCTCCCCGTCCGCGATCGCAAGTACACGCATCAGGTCCTCGCCGTGACCTCGTCCTCGATCCGCGTCGTGTACTTCTCGAACGCGAGCGTCTCGGTCGAGAACTGGATGATCCGCTCCTGCCCGTGGAACGGGTACTTGCGCCAGACGTCCACGTGGCGGTCGGTGACCTCGATCACGTTGTAACAGGGCCGCGTCTTGCCGCGGAGGCGCTGCGACGACACTGTCCCGGCGTTGACGACGAACAGGTTCTCGAGCCGCCACGCGTACGGCACGTGCTTGTGCCCCGAGAGCACGAGGTCGACCCCGGCGCGCTGGAGGCACTCGATCACGTCGCCGGCGTCGTAGACCACGTTGCGCTCGCGGCCCGTGCCGGGCACGGGCAGCAAGTGGTGGTGGAGGACGAAGATGCGCAGGTCGGCCGCATCGGCGAACTGCTCTTCGATCCAGCGGTAACGGCCTCGCCCGATCTGGCCGTGGTCGAGATCCGGCTCCGTCGAGTCGACGGCCACCACGGTCACCGAGCCGAGCCTCAGCACCGAGTTGCGGTCTCCGAACATGTCCTCGAAATGCACGTAGCCGACGTTGCGCGAGTCGTGGTTCCCCGGGATCACCACCACCGAGTCGCACTCGAGCTGCTCGAGGTACGACCTGGCGAGCGCGTACTCGTGCTTGAAGCCGAAGGTGGTCAGGTCGCCCGAGCAGATGACGATGTCGGGCCGGAGGTCGTTGATCTCGCGGATCGCGCGCTCGAGGAGGCTCGGGACGAAGTCGGGGCCTCCGCAGTGAATGTCGGAGATCTGCGCGATCGTGAGCGAGCTCCCGTTTCGAGCCTCCGGCATGCTCGAAGTGTATTTGAGGCCATATTCCCCCCGGGAGTCGCGTCCGCAGCCACTGCTACTCTTGCGCGGGGGTGAAAGAAATCGGCGATTTCCAGGCGTATTGCGGCGAAGAAGCGCCGCGGTTCGCCAACGACGCCGAGCGAGAATGCGCCAAGGTGCTGGACTTCTACGGCGTGCGCTGGGCCTACGAGCCGCGCACGTTCGTGCTCGAGCAGGACGAGGACGGGCGCGTGACGGAGGCGTTCACGCCGGACTTCTACCTGCCGGAGCAGAACCTGTTCCTCGAGATCACGATGATGAAGCAGCGGCTCGTGACGCGGAAGAACCGAAAGCTGCGGAAGCTGCGCGAGCGCTACCCTGAGGTGCAGGTGAAGCTGTTCTACAAGCGCGACATCGAGCGGCTGGCCCAGCGATACCGCCTCGACCTGGCCTCATAGGCGCCATGGATCCCCGAGTCGGGGACGTCTTCCTCTCGGCCGAGGAGCTGCAGGCGCGCGTCACCGAGCTCGGGGCGCAGATCGCGGAGGACTACGCGGGCAAGGAGCTCCTCCTGATCGCGCTCCTCAAAGCGAGCTTCGTCTTCCTGACCGACCTCTCACGGGCGATCCCGAGCTCGCACAAGGTCGACTTCGTCGAGCTGGCCGGCTACAACGGCGCAGAGACCGGCGGCCACTCGCGCGTGCGCCTGCTCAAGGACACCGTTCTCCCGCTCGCCGGCCACCACGTGCTGCTCGTCGAGGACGTCGTCGACACCGGCCTCACGCTCAACTACCTGCGCAAGCTGTTCGAGCTGCGCCGGCCCGAGAGCCTGCGGGTCGCGGCGCTGCTCGATCGTCCGTACCGGCGCCTGGTCGACGACCTTCCGGTCGACTACGTCGGCTTCACCGTGCCGGACGAGTTCTTCGTCGGCTACGGGTTCGACGTCGACGAGCGCTGGCGGAACCTGCCTGATCTCCGCCTGGCCAAAGTTTAGGCGCGCCTAACTTTTTTCGCTAGACTCAGCGCATGATGGCGACGCGCGCAGATTCGCTCGCCACCGGCAACGTCGAGGCGGCAGAGCAGGTGCTCCGCGGGTTTCCGCGGCCCTTCCGCATCCTCCCGTTCCTCGGCCCTGCGTTCGTCGCCTGCGTCGCCTACATCGACCCCGGCAACTTCGCGACGAACATCGCCGGCGGCGCGAAGTTCGGTTACACGCTCTGCTGGGTGATCCTCGTCTCGAACCTGATGGCGATGCTGATCCAGACGCTCTCGGCGAAGCTCGGCATCGCCACCGGCCGCAACCTGCCGGAAGTCTGCCGGGAGCAATTCTCGCGCCGCACGTCGCGCGGGCTGTGGGTTCAGGCCGAGCTGATCGCGATGGCCACGGACCTCGCCGAGTTCCTGGGGGCGGCCGTCGGCTTCCAGCTGCTCTTCGGCTGGCCGCTGTTCCCGGCAGCGCTCGTCACCGGCGTGTGCACGTTCGTCATCCTTGGGCTACAGCGCTTCGGCCTGCGCACCTTCGAGGCGGTGATCGCCGTCTTCGTCGGCGTGATCGGCGTCTCGTACATCGTCGAGCTCTTCTACGCGCACCCGCCCCTCGGAACCGTCCTGCAGCACTCGGTTACCCCGGCCTTCGCAGGCAGCGAGTCCCTCCTCCTCGCGGTCGGGATCCTCGGCGCCACGGTGATGCCTCACGTCATCTACCTGCATTCGGCGCTGACGCAGAACCGCATCGTGCCGCGAAACGACGCCGAGGCCCGGCGTCTGTTCGGCTACACCAAGGTCGACGTCATCATCGCGATGTCGATCGCAGGCGTGATCAACATGTCGATGCTGGTGATGGCCGCGAGCGTCTTCTACAAGTCCGGCATCACCGACGTCGACTCGCTCGAGACTGCGCACCGGACGCTGGCACCGATCCTCGGCGGGGCCTCGAGCACGCTGTTCGCGCTTGCGCTGCTCGCCTCGGGCCTGTCGAGCTCGACCGTCGGCACGCTCTCGGGGCAGGTCGTCATGCAGGGATTCGTCCGGCGGCGGATCCCGATCTTCGTGCGGCGGATCGTGACGATGGTGCCGGCGCTCGTGGTCGCGGCGATCGGGCTCGATCCCACCCGGACGCTCGTGATCAGCCAGGTGATCCTCTCGTTCGGGATCCCGTTCGCGCTCGTTCCTCTCGTCTACTTCACGAGCCGCCGCGACCTCATGGGAACGCTCGTCAACCGGCGGGTCACGACCGCGGTCGCCGTGGTGGTGGCAACCCTGATCTCGTGTCTGAACGTCTTCCTGCTAGCCCAGACGTTCGGGATCTTCTAGGCCAGTCCGGTGAGGCGAGATCTGCGACGAGTGCATGGCGCCCTGCGTAGAAATGCTTGCTGAGCCAGCCACCGGAAACGATTTACGCATTCGGGTCACTTCGAGCCGCCGCCGGAGCCGGGCTGCGCCCGGCGGGAGGCTCACCACGGCAAGAACGCCAGCTCTCCGGGACCCAGGGCCGGCGCCAACAACAAGCCGAGCCGAGATACGGATCTCAAGGAGGGGGCCCGTGGGGGAACCAGGGGTTCCCCCACGCTCCTAGAGATAGCCGAGCGGGTCGACGGGCGCGCCGTTGATGCGCACCTCGAAATGCAGGTGCGGGCCGAAGCAGTGGCCGGTGCAGCCGACGTAGCCGATCACCTCGCCCTGTGAGACGGTCTGGCCGTTGCCGACGGCGATGCTCGACTGGTGCCCGTAGGCGGTCGAGATCCCGCGCCCGTGGTCGATTGCCACCAGGTTGCCGTACCCGTCCATCCAGCCCGCGTAGATGACGCGGCCCGAAGCGGCCGCGTGAATCGGCGTGCCGTAGCCAACTCCGATGTCGATCCCCTCGTGCATGCGGCCCCAGCGCATGCCGAACCCGCTCGTCACCGGACCATTGACCGGCCAGATGAAGCCCGCAGCCGACGGGGTCGCGTCTCCGGGCGGCGAGTAGGAATGACTCGCCTGCGCCGATGTGATCTGGGCGGCGAGCGAGGCGCTGGCGCGCGCCAGCCCAGCGGCCTCGTGCAGGTACTCCTGCTTGCTTTCCTTGACATCGCGCAGGTTTTCGCGCTTGGCGGCCCGCGCCGCTGCGAGACGGTTTTCGCTCGCCAGGAGCCGGTCGCGCAGGGCCCGTACCTGGCTCGCCCTGATCGCGATCGTCCTCGTCTCTGCCGCAACGAGGGCTCGGAAGCGCTTCGTGTGCTCGCGCTGCCGATGCACGCGCTGCTTCGCGGTTCCAACCTGATCCGCGATGTGCTTGTCCTGTGTGCCGATCGCGTCGACGTACTCGGCCTGGGAGATCAGGTCGGTGAAGCTCGTGGCCGAGAGGAGCACATCCAGGGAGCCGGGCTCCCCCTCCTCGTAGAGGTCGATCAGACGGTTCCCCAGCCGGTCGATCAACACCTCGTACTCGTTGCGGTAGAAGACGAACCTGGCCGTCTGGACGCGGAAGAGCTCGTTCAGACGGTCGAGCTTCTCCTTGTGCAGGGCCAGGTCTCGCTCGAGCGGGGCCAGCCGGGTCGAGACCACTCCGACCTGGGTCGCGAGACCTCGGATCTGCTGGTTGACCGAGGCGAGGTCGGCCGCCAGCTCCCGCTCGCGCTGCTCTGCGCGCGCGATCTTCGCCTGGACGGCCTGGAGACGCGCGTCGATCTGCTGCTTCCGCCCGCCGACGTCGCCGCTCGCGGGTGTGGCGACGACGGCCAGCAGCAACACGACCACCGGTAGAGCTCGGCGCGCGTGCATCTGACGAACCTTCGGCACCCGGGCGGACGTCCCTGCCCGGGCGGAGCGCTAGCCGCCTTGCGGCGGCGGGCTCGGAACGGGGCCCGGCTCGGGCACCGGCGTGGGACCGGGCGGCTCGGACGGCTCGGGCATCGGCTCGGGAACGGGCACCGGCTGCGGAGGCGGGCTGGGCTCGGGAACCGGCTCCGGAACGGGCGTGGGCGGTTCCATCTGCCTCGGCGGCCGGGTCCGCCGCGTCGCGCCTACGGCTGTCTGCTCCATCTCCGCCTCCTTAGCGGCCCGCATCTGGATCGGGCCGATTCGATCCCCTTCCTCGGCGCCAGCGTACCGCCTGGTCGCGTACACGGCGCACCTAGCTGCGGCCGGTATGGACGTGCTCCTGCCGAGCCTTCGCAGGCTCGAGCGCCCGCAAAAGCTCCGCAGCACGGCGTCGCAAGGGGCCGACCTGCGCGCGGTAGTCCTCGTCGGAGACCTTGCCGGTGCGGTGGTCGAACTCGAGCTCCTTCAACGCAGCGAGGGCCCGATCGCGCTCCTCCTCGAGGGCGATTCGCTCCTGCTCCCGCGCCCCCGGCTCCTCGAGGCGGTCGCTGTCGGGAGCCGGCTCGCGCAGAAACGGCCGGGCCACGAGCAGCACGCAGGCGACAGCGAGCAGGGCGCCTAGCACGAGCCAGATGCCCATTACGTCTTCAAAGGTGACGAATCGTCGTGAACTGTCCTATCCATACGGAATCAGTAGGCCGAACCGCCCACTGGCACCTCAAACGGTACCCATCCGGGCTTAAACGGGTCCTCCGCGCGAGAGACAAGCGTCAGCTGGTAACGGCCCTTGTTGTCGCGAGAGACGTATTCTTTGCTTGGGATGCGACTCTGGAAGACGTTTCGGGAGCGACGTGCGGCGAGGCGGGAGGAGCGCGAACGTCAAGCCGAAGAGGATCTAGAGCTGATTAGTAGCGGCGAGGCGCAGGATCTCACGTTTTACAAGCGCGCAATCCGCCGAGATTACGTCGGGGAGGGCTTTCCCTCTGCAGGTGGCGGAATGTTTCCCGCGCAGGCCGGAGAGCGGACTCTTGGCCGAGGTCGAAAGGGCCTTGGCCGAGGCCGAACGGGCCACTAGCAACAGCGCCGCCTCGACGCGATACGTGTCTGAACTGTCATTCGAAGTGGCATGCTTGCACCGACATCGGTCATCACAGGGAGTCCGAACTCGATATGGCGACGCCCGATCAAAGGAGTTAACTGTGGCCCGTAAGTCGATCATCGTCTCCGACCTGTCAGGCAAAGAGATTCGAGACGAGAAGGATTCAGCGAAAGTCATTGTCAATTACGGCGATGCCCGCCGAGGCCGAGTCGAGCTGGACGTACTGGCCTCAGAGGTAGACGAGTTGGCGAGCAAGGGCCGAAAGGTCGCCCGTCGCGGTCGTCGGCCAAAGAGTGAAACGCAGTAGCCTCAGCCAGACGAGCCGCGTAGTGATTTAGTGACAGCAGGAGCCAGCCGACCCCTCGGTCGCTCCCCCTGCGGATTGAGCCCCTCCGACCCCGAGGGGCTCTTTTTCTGAGCCCGATACAGCCCGACTGCCGAAGACGCGTGCTCGGTCTTGAGGCTTAGTGAACTACGAAGACGTATTTTTCCCTATTCGGGCCGGGGTCATTCTCGAGCATCGTTCCAAGATCATCGAGAAGCTTGATCTCGGAGGCGGAAGCGTCAGCAAGCCGGTCGTTCAAGTCTGGCGCAAGATTGTCCGGGTCCAAGTTCCTTTTTTCGAAGTACTTCTTGACGTGTTGGGGAAGCTTCTTCTTCGGCACCGGGTCCCTTTCTGTCACCGCAGCGTTGCCCCCCGCCGTCGCCGACTATCCCACAATCGGCGGCGCCAAGCTCCCAACCTCGAGTACGAATCGAAATGAGTTTGCTGGGGGCGTTGCCGGCTACGTCTTCTTGGGCGAGTACTTCGACGGGCACTTGGTCACGAGCGAGTCCCGCTTCGCGACGAAGACGCCGTTTCTGTAGCGACCGTCCACGACTACGTCCCGTCCGGTCTTGAACTGGTCCGGGACGCTTCCGCGGTAGACCACCGGCACCGTCGCGTCGCCGTGGATGTCGCCCACCCGGAAGCGAAGGCCGCTCTTCGAGTAGCCGGCGCCGCGAGTGTGCCCGACCACCTTTCCAACCAGCGAGACGGTCTCGCTGTGCGTCGCGAGCTGGCTCGGCTTGACCTGAGCCTTGCGCCCGCCTGCGATCGAGACGTAGACCAGGAAGACCGCTAGAACGGCCGCGACCGAGAGCGCGAGCACGAGCCGGACGGAACGAGGGTTCCGGGCCACGAAGGAATTGTAGAGAGCGCTAGAGCTCGCGTGCGGGCTCGGTGCGCCGCGACGGGATGCGGTACCCGTGCTCCTCGCACAGCGAGCCGGGATTGTCCTCGGTCAGCGCGTCGCAGTAGCCCTTGCCGTAGGCCGCGCGCATGAAGGCGGCGACCACCTCGAGGTTCCATTCGCCGATGTCGGCGGCCTCTCGCCAGAGGTCGGCGAGCCGGAGGTCGATGTCGAGCTCGAGCAGGTCGATTCGAGAAGGGCGCTTGGCCATGCGCTGAGAGTAGATGCACCCTCGGACAGCATCCGCCTCAGTGCGAAACGACGACCTTGAGGCCCACGATCGTGAGGCCCAGTGTGAGGTTCAGGGCGACGGAGATGAGCGTGCCGACCGGGCCGAGCCGTTCGAGCAGGGCGTACCGCAGTCCCTGGACGGTGAGCGCCAGCACACAGATGCCGACCGCGAGCCAGACCGCCGTGACGCCGCGAAAGACACCGAGAGCGCCGAGCACCAGCATCGCCGTCGGCGCGACCGCGGATGCAGGAATCGCGAGCTCGCGCCCCGCGATCGCGCCGAGCTCTGCAGCGTCCAAACGTCTGCCGGCCTGAAGGCTCTCCCCCAGTCCGTGTGAATAGACGTGTGCGATCCAGAGAACGAGCACCGTGACGTCCACGATCGCTATCAGGTGCCAGAGATCGTTCTGGAATGCCTTCCCTCCGGCAGCGAGCGCGGCCATCACGACGATCGTGCCGTAGACCGTTCCTGCGATCGTCCTGCGGGATCCGAAGACCAGCCGCGACATCGTTTCGCCACGCGTCACGTCCGCATCATCCGCGAGCGGTTAGCGTTGTGCCAGTGCGAGCGCTCAGCTTCGGCCCGGCCCGCGTGCCTTCCCGCGAGAGCCCGGAAGAGGCGGTCCGGCTGCTCCGGGAGCGGCGATTCAGCGCCTGCGAGATCGACTTCGCAGGCGGTTTCTGGATGGACTACGAGTGGGCGGAGGCCTTCGGCAAACTCGCGCGCAAGTCGCGGATCGTCCTCTCCGTGCACGCGCCGATCGCCGGGTTCATGGGCCACGTCGAACGCGACAAGAAGTTCCGCATGGCGGTCGGGATGCTCGACCACTCCGCCGGGATCGCGGTGGCCGCGGGCGCCAAGCTCGTCGTCTTCCACCCCGGCTTCCTGCTCGGCCGCACGCGCAGGGTCGCGATCTCCTCCGTCTCCAAACAGCTGGAGGATCTCCGCGAGCGGCTCGCGGCCAAGGGTCGCGACGTGCCGTTCGGCATCGAGGTGATGGGCCGGGTCCGCGACTTCGGGAGCCTCGATGACGTGCTCGAGATCTCGCGGCGCTCCGGCTGGGTCCGCCCCGTGCTCGACTTCGCTCACATGCACGCGACGAGCGACGGCGCCTACACGGACGTCGAGCCGTTCGCGACGGCGCTGGAGGCTGTCGACGAGGTACTCGAGCCGGGCGCGCCGTTCCACATCCACTTCTCCGACATCGCGTACGCGAACCGCAACGAGACGAAGCACCTCCCGTACGGTCAAGGAACGCTGCGCGCGGATCCGCTCGGCGAAGCGCTGCAGCGCTTCGAGCGGCCCGCGACAGTGATCTCGGAATCGCCCGACCTGGAGTCGGATCAAGCGATCCGCGCGGCGTTGGCCGCGTCGTCCAGAAGAGCCGCGCGGCGCTCGTCGAGCTCGGCGGCCTCGTCCTCACGCCCTCGGTCGCGTAAGAACTGAGCCAGCGCCTCCAGGGCGCCCACCTGATGCAGCCGGTGCTCGCTCGCCGCGATCGGCTCGTATGCCTCTCGCAGCAATTGCTCGGCCTCGTCGTACCGGCCCTGCGCCGCGCGCACGAGCCCGAGAGACATGGTGGTCGTCGACAGCGAGGTAAGGTCGTGCGGGCCGACGGTCTCTCGGGCGGCAAGCGCGAAGCGCTCGGCCTCGTCGACGCGCCCCTGGAGCAGCAGCAGCTCGGCCAGCCCACGCTGGCTCTCGCAGAGCGTCACCCGGTCCTCGAGCGGGGCGAGGATGCGGATCGACTCGCGGTAGAGGCGTTCCGACTTGGGAAGGTCTCCCTTGTGCCGCGCTGCCCAGGCTGAGAAGTTAAGCGTTCGCCCGAGCGCCCACGCGGCCCCCGCCTCGGCAAGGTAATCGCGGGCCGATGCGAGCGCGGCCTCGGCGTCGTCGAGCTCCCGGCGGTAGAGGTGGAGCTGGCCGGCGAAGCGAAGCGCGCGGCCGCGGGCCTCGGCGCTACCGCTCTCCTCGGCGAGCAGAATCGCCTGTTCGATCAGCGGCTGCGCCCTGTCGAGCTCGAGTCGGGCGAGGTAGACGCTGGCGAGCTCGTCGGCAGCCTCGCTCTCGAAATCCTTCCGCCCGGCCTGGCGCGCCAAGGAGATCGCCTCTTGCATCACCCGCTCCTCCTTGGCAAGGTCGCCGCTCGTCCAGGCGATGGTGGCGCTCGCGCGGAGGGCGCGGAAGCGACCGGTGAGATCTTCGGGCTCCAAGACTTCGAGCGCCCGGTCGATCATCTCCTCGGCGGCCACTACGTCGGCGTCGCGCAGCACGACGGCCTCGGCAAGGGTCACCAGCGCTCGGCCCTGAGTCCAGCGGTCGCCTGCGTCGATCGCGGCGGCGAGAACCTCTTCCATCTCCCTGGACACCGCCGGAAGGTCGCTGAGCCGGTCCGCCGCGCGGGCAGCCAGGTAGCGGCGTCGGAGCGTCGGCTCGAGCTCGACCGAGCGCACGAAGAGCTGCCGCGCGGAGCGGTTGGCCTCACGGGCGAACGCGCGCAGCCCGGCCTCCGTCAACGCCTCGGCTGCCTCACGCTGGAGCTCCACCGGCGCCGAGCCGTCGAGCTCGGCGAGCAGAGCAGTCGCCCGGTCGAGGTGGAAGGCCCGGATCTCGAGCAGCTCCTCGCCGGCCCTCTGCTTCAGCCACCCGGCGAACCGCGCATGGTGCTCGGCCCGCGCCGACTTCGAGAGCCCGGAATACGCGACCTCCCGGATCAAGACGTGCTTGAACTTGAACGCCGTCTCGCCCCTGATCGAGCTGCGCGGCTCGTCCAGCACGAACTCGCGCAGCAGCAGATCCTCCAGCTGCGAGTCGAGCGAGTCGAGCTCCGGCGAGAGGTGCAGGAGCGCGCCCTCCCAGAAGATTCGGCCGATCACCGCGGCCCGCTGCAACAGCGTCTTCGCTTCGGGCGCGAGACGGTCGATGCGCGCGGCGATGAGGGCCTGGAGCGTGTCGGGGATCCGGCCGATTTCTGCGGCGCCGTCCTCGTCGAGCATCCGGACCGTCTCCTCGAGGAAGAGCGGGTTGCCCTCCGTCTTTGCTAGCAGTTGTCGCCGGTCCTCTTCGCTCAGCGCTCCGTCGGTCATCAGCGCGTCGACGAGCTCCTCGCTCTCGGTCGGTCCAAGCGCCTCGAGCTCGATCGCGGTCGCGCGCACACGACCACCGCCCCAGCCTGGCCGGATGTCGAGCAGCTCCGGCCGGGCGAGGGAGATGAGGAGCAGCGGCGCCTCGCGCACCCAGGTTGCCAGGTGCTCGATCAGCTCCAGGAGCGGCTCCTCGGCCCAGTGGATGTCCTCGAAGATGAGCACGAGCGGCTGCTCCTGCCCAAGCCGCTGCGCCCATTCGCGCGCCGCCCAGGCGATCTCCTGCTGGCTTCGCTCGGCCTGGACCGCTTCCAGCACGCCAGAGGCGAGCCCGAGCAGATCGGCGACGGCCTCGTCCTCGCAGAAGTCGCGTAGCTTCTCGATCGCGACATCGAGCGGGTCGTCGTCGACGATCCCGGCCGCGCATTTGACCATCTCGGCCAGCGGCCAGTAGGTGACGCCCTCGCCGTAGGGGAGGCTGCGGCCCGAGAGAACGGTGGCGCCCTCGAGCTGATCGCTGAACTCGTGCGCGAGCCGGCTCTTGCCGACCCCCGGCTCCCCGTAGATCGTGAAGAGGTGCGCGCGCTTGTCGCGCAGGGCGCGCTCGTACGTGTTGGCCAGGAGCTCGAGCTCGGAGTCGCGCCCGACGAGCGGTGCCTGTTGCGCGTGCGGCCGCGAGCCGCTCCCGCTCGTCCCGACGGCCCGCCACGCCCAGACCTGCCGGTCGAGGCCCTTCAGGTCCACGGGCCCGACGTCTTCGACCTCGACGCTCCCTAGTGTCAGGCGGTGCGCGGCCGGTCCGATCAGCAGCTGCCCAGGCTCTGCGGCTTGCTCGAGACGCGCCGCCAGCGTCACCGCCTCGCCGGTGGCGAAGGTCGACTCGCTGTCATCAGCGACCACCTCGCCCGACTCGATCCCGGCCCGGGCCTCGAGCTCGAGCTCGTCGACCGCGGCCATGATCGCGAGCCCTGCGCGCACGGCGCGCTCGGCGTCGTCCTCGTGCGCTTGCGGGATGCCGAAGGCGGCCATGACCGCGTCACCCGCGAACTTCTCCACGATCCCGCCGTGGGTGACCACGCAATGCGAGACGCGCTCGAAGAAGGTCTGGACGCGGCGGCGCACGACCTCGGGATCGGCTCCGGTAACAAGAGCCGTCGAATCCACGAGGTCGACGAACAGGACCGTGGCAAGTTTTCTCTCCATGAGCTTCTAAGTGTAGAAACGCTCGAGGACCGCCGGTTCTTCCGCGATCACCAGGCAGCAGGTAGGCGCGCGAGATCTGGACGTTGCTGCACCCCCGATAGCATCCGAGCGTGCTCGACCCCAAGGCTTTCAAGGCCTACGACGTGCGCGGGATCTACCCGTCAGAGCTGGACGAGGAGGGCGCCTACGCGATCAGCCGCGCGTTCGTCGAGGTCTTCGAGCCCGAGCGGATCGCGGTCGGGCACGACATGCGCGTCTCCTCGCCCGCGATGGCGGAAGCGGCAATCCGCGGCGCCGCCGAGGCCGGCGCGGAGGTGCTCGAGCTCGGCCTCGTCGGGACGGAGATGCTCTATTTCGCAGTCGGAGAGCTCGGTCTCGACGGCGGGATCACCGTCACGGCGTCACACAATCCCAAGGAGTACACGGGCATGAAGATCGTCCGCGGCGGGGCGCTTCCGGTCGGCGGCGAGTCGGGCCTCCTGGACATCCGCGACCGCGCCTTGTCTCTTTCGGACACGACCCGGGGTCAGACCCCGGGACATGTCCATCGGTACGACATCTGGCCGGAGTACGTCGACCGCGTGCTCTCGTTCGTCCACGTCGATGCGATCGAGCCGCTGAAGGTCGTGGTCGACGCGGCGAACGGGATGGCAGGCGCGATGCTCCCGCCCGTCCTGGAGCGGCTGCCTCAGGTCGAGACGGTGCGCTGCTTCTTCGAGCCCGACGGCACCTTCCCGAATCACGCCCCGAACCCGCTCCTCCCGGAGAACCGCGAGTTCATCGTCCGCAAGACCCTCGAGGAGAAGGCGGACTTCGGCGTGGCGTTCGACGGCGACGCCGACCGCTGCTTCTTCGTCGACGACGCCGGCGAGTTCGTTCCCGGCGACTTCGTGACCGCGCTCTTCGCAGAGCTCGTGCTGGAGAAGGAACCGGGCGCAAAGATCATCTACGACGTGCGCGCGAGCTGGGCGGTTCCGGAGACGATCGAGCGCGCGGGCGGGATCCCGCTCATGAACCGCGTCGGCCATGCCTACATCAAGCACCGCATGCGCGAAGAGGCTGCGGCCTTCGGCGGGGAGGTCTCCGGCCACTACTACTTCCGCGACTTCTCACAGGCAGACTCGGGCGTCGTGCCGTTCCTGCTCATGCTCGAGCTCGTCTCGAAGCGAGGCCGGAAGCTCTCGGAGATCCTCCGCCCCTTCCGCGATACCTACTTCATCACCGGCGAGCTCAACACGCCCGTTCCAGACGTGGCCGCGAAGCTGCAGGAGCTGGAGGAACGCTTCGGCCCGGAAGGTAGGGTCAGCCACCTGGACGGGGTCTCCGTCGACGCCGAGGACTGGCACATGAACGTGCGGCCGTCGAACACCGAGCCGCTTCTGCGCCTGAACCTCGAGGCTCGCACGCAGGAGCAGATGGAGCGCAAGCGCGACGAGGTCCTGGAGACCATCCGCGAGTGACGATCGAGCTCGGGCACGTGACGGAGCGCAAGCCGCCCTTCAAGTACGCCTCCTTCACGCGGGTGGGCTTCTCCGACACGGACGCCCAGGATGTCGTCTACTACGGGCGCTACCTGCCGTACTTCGACACCGCCCGCGTCGAGTACCACCGCCACCTCGACCTGCTCGAAACGCGGTTCGGGGAGAGCGAGTTCGTGATGCGCGCCAACACGATCGAGTACCTCGCGCCGGCCCGCTTCGACGACTTGATCGAGGTCTTCATCCGCGCTGCCCGGCTCGGCCGCACCAGCATCACCTACGAGTGCGCCGCGTACATGCACGACGAGGACTTGCTGATGGTCACCGCCCAGCAGACGCTGGTCCTCGTCGACCTGGCGGAGCGCAAGGCCCGCGCGATCCCCGAGTCGTACCGCAAGGCGATCGGCGACTTCGAAGGGCGGGATCTCGAGGCGTGAATCACAGCGGCGCCCTCGAGGCGATCGACCGGATCTTGAACCGCGGCGGCGAGGCGGACGACGATCCTGCACTCCGTGGTCGACCTGCTCCACGACGGCTTCGACCACTACTCGTGGGTCGGGATCTACCTGGTCGAGGGCGACGACCTCGTGCTCGGCCCGTGGAAGGGCCCGGAGGCGACCGAGCACGTGCGCATCCCCGTCGGCCAGGGCATCTGCGGAGCCGCCGCGGCAACCGGCCGTACGGAGGTCGTCGACGACGTCAACGCCGACGAGCGCTACCTCGCCTGCTTCCCCTCGACCCGGTCCGAGATCGTCGTCCCGATCGCGTACGAGGGCCGGGTCGTCGGCGAGATCGACATCGACTCGGACCGCCCCGCAGCCTTCGGTGAGGACGATCGAGCGTTCCTCGAGCGGGTCGCGCTTCTGATCTCTCCACACTGCCGCGCAGGCGCCGTCCACAGGACCCGCTGAGGATTTCGTCACCTCCTCTTCACGCCGCCGCAACCGTCCTGGCACACTTCACTCTCGCGTGGCCCCGCTCAACTACCTCGACCCCGGCTCCGGGAGCATGCTGCTCCAGATCATCCTGGGCGGGGTCGCCGCCATCGGGGTGAGCGCCAAGATGGGCTGGCGGCGACTGCTGCGCACCCTGCGGATCCGCAGGGATGACGACGACAGCTAGCCGCACTCCCGAGCCGGCCTCCTTCCGCGACCCCGAAGCGCGCGTCGTCTACTCGCCAGAGGGTGAGGTGCTGCGCGAGCTCTCTCCGCGGGCACAGAAGGACTGGACCGCGCTCGAGAGCGCACGCTTCTTCCGGCGCGCGCTCGAGGACGGGCGCATCGTCGCGACCGAGGAGATCTCGCCCGGGCTGCTGCGGCACGAGCGGGTGCCCTTCGTCTCGTACCCCTATGAGTGGCCGTTCGAGATGCTGCGCGAGGCCGCGCTGCTCCAGCTCGGGCTGCTCGACGAGGCGCTCGAGGAGGGTTTCGTGCTCAAGGACGGGAGCCCGTACAACGTGCAGTGGCGGGGCTCGGAGCCGGTCTTCGTCGACGTCGGCTCCTTCGAGCGGCTGCGCGAGGGTGAGCCGTGGGCCGGCTACCGGCAGTTCTGCACGCTGTTCCTCTACCCGCTGCTGCTGCAGGCCTACCGCGGGATCCCGCCGCAGCCCTGGCTGAGGGGCAGCCTCGAGGGCATCGAGCCCTCCGAAGCGCGCGCGCTCCTGCCCCGCTTCCGGCGCGGCGTCCTGACGCACGTGATCCTGCACGACCGGCTCGAGGCGAAGCACGCCGACCGGGCCGGCGAGGTCCGCGCTGAGCTGAAGGCCTCCGGCTTCCGCAAGGAGCTGATCCAGGCGAACGTGCGACGGCTTCGCAAGCTCGTGGGACGGCTCAGCCCGCGGCGCGGGCGCTCGACCTGGGCCGGCTACCGCGAGGCCGCGCCCTACAGCGACGAGGACGCCGAGCGCAAGGAGAGCTTCGTTCGGGAGGCCGGTCATGCGCGCCTGCTCTGGGACCTGGGCGCGAACGACGGCCGCTTCTCCCGGGCCGCCGAGGCCGATGCGGTGGTCGCCGTCGACGGCGACGAGCGGGTCGTCGGGGAGCTGTACGCCGCACTGCGCTCCGAAGGCTCGCGCACGATCCTTCCGCTCGTCGTCGACCTGGCCGACCCGTCGCCGGGCCGCGGGTGGCGCGGCATCGAACGGCGCAGGCTCGAGGAGCGGGGCCGGCCGGACCTCGTCCTCTGCCTCGCCCTCGTCCACCACCTCGTGATCGGCCGCAACCTTCCGTTCTCGGAGCTCGTCGCCTGGCTGCGCGGGCTCGACGCGCGGCTCGTGATCGAGTTCGCGGACCGCGAGGACCCGATGGTCAAGCGGCTGCTGGCCGCCAAGCGCGCCGAGACCCACGAGGACTACGGCCGCGACGAGTTCGAGCGGGCGCTGGATGCTGCCTTCGAGGTCGAGCGCCGCGAGGAGCTGGGGGCGGGAACACGCACGCTGTACCGCGCGCGACCCCGGGGCTGAGCGTGCGCCTGCGGATCGCCGCACTCCATCTGCTCGTCCTCTGGGCCTTTGCCGTCGCGCAGCCGCTCTTCGACCTGCTCGGCAAGAACGGCGAGTTCTTCGCCGCGCGCGGCTCGACCCGCTGGGACGTGGTGCTCTTCGCCTTCGTGGTGCTGTTCGTCCCGCCGGCGATCCTGGCCGGGATCGAGGCGCTGGTCCCGCGCCCGGCACGCGACGTCCTGCACACGGTGCTGGTCGGGGCGCTGGTTGGGCTGTTCGTCCTCCAGCTGATCCGCGGCGCGGATTGGAGCGGGCCGCTGCTCGTCGTGTTGGCCGGGCTCGTCGGCGCCGGAGCTGCACTTGCGTACGTGCGGCTCCCGGGAGCGCGGACGGTCTTGACCGTGCTCGCCCCGGCGCCGCTGCTCTTCCTCGGGCTCTTCCTCCTCCACTCGGATGCCTCCCGGCTCACGTTCTCCGGCACCGACACTGCCTTCGCGGCCGGCGAGCGACCGAAGGTGCCGGTCGTCCTGGTCGCCTTCGACGAGCTGCCGATCAACTCGCTGCTCGATGCGCACGGCCGGATCGACCGTTCCCGCTTCCCCAACTTCGCCAAGCTCGCCGCGGGCTCCACCTGGTTCGCGAACACGAGCACGGTCGCGGAGGGCACGACGCACGCCGTCCCGGCGATCCTGACCGGGCGATTCCCGCGTGCCGGGGAGTTCCCGGTCTACACCGACCACAGGCAGAACCTCTTCACGCTCCTCGGTGGCGCGGCCGACCTCCACGTCGCCGACGATGAGACGCACCTCTGCCCACCGAAACTCTGCCCGGGCCTCGAGGGCTCGTTCGGCGGCCGGATGCAAGGGCTCGCCGAGGACACGGGCGTCGTCTACCTGCACCAGCTCCTCCCGGACGACCTCACCGGCGGCATCCCGTCGATCGCGAACGGCTGGGACAACTTCCTTCGGGACGCGAGCGGGCAGCAGGACCCGGGCCGGCTCCAGCCGGGGTTCGCCGAGTCCCTCCGGCCGGGCGGCAGGGCGGCCCTCTGGTACGTGCACTTCATGCTGCCTCACAGCCCCTGGCGGTACCTGCCCTCGGGCCGCAGCTACTCGATCCGACAGGCGCCCGGCTGGGGGCCGGACGAGGTGTGGAACGACAATCAGGCCGCGGTCGACCAGTACTGGCAGCGGCACCTGCTCCAGCTGGGGTACTCCGACCGCGTGCTCGGCAGGCTTCTCGCCCGCCTCAAGCGGTCGGGGCTCTACGACGAGGCGCTCGTGATCGTCACGGCCGACCACGGCGTCAGCTTCCGGGCGGGCCAGAAGCGCCGGCCGCTCTCCCCGGAGAACCTCCAGGACATCGCGTACGTGCCGTTGTTCGTCAAGCTCCCGCACCAGCGGCGCGGGCGCATGGAGCGCGCGCCGGCGAGGACGATCGACATCTTTCCGACGATCGCCTCCGCGATCGGGGTGCGGATCCCCTGGCAGGTGGACGGCCACTCGCTGCTCGGGCGCCGGCCGGACGAGCGGCAGGTGGTGCTGATCAAGGACGGCGGCAAGCGCTACGTCGTGCCCGTGGCGACGCTCGAGGCGCGGCGCGCGCGGGCGCTCCGCCGTCAGCTGCGGCTCTTCGGCTCGGACGAGCCGCCGTCGAGCCTCTATGCGGTCGGACCGGGGCGCGGGCGCGAGAATCACTCGATCGAGGGACGCCCTCTCCCCGCGCGACTCGACGAGATCGACCGTTCGAGTGACCCCGTTCAGGTCAGTGGACGCGTGAGCGTGAGCACGACGGAGATCGCCGTGGTGGTGGGCAAGAGAGTCGTCGCGGTCGCGCCGGCCGTCGCCGGCCGCTTCTGGGCCCTGGTGCCGAAAGCCCGTCTGGGCGCCGAAACTCCCCAGATCTACTCGCTGCCAGGAGCGTGAGCGCGCCCGGCACGGCCGCCACCGGCCGGGCGCGCCGGGCGCCCGCCCGCCGTCCTCGAAACGAACGGGCGCCGCAGCTCTCTGGTGAAGCCCCTCTCCCCTAGGTCACGTTGTAGTCAGGACCGCGAAAAACGCCATCCCTCGTTCTAGGTACCCCGCTCGTTCGAGGGATGATCCCCCGAAAGGGGGATTCCTTTTCTTGGTGGCTAGGACGGGGTGACGCGGTAGGCGTCGAAGACCGCGTCGAGGTTCCTGAGCGCGGTCAGAAGGCTCCGGAGAGCCTTCACGTCCCCGACCTCGGCGACGTACCAGTTCTTGGCGAGCTGATCCTCGACGTGGCCGCCGTACTCGACGATGTTCGCGCCGTGCTCGGCGAACGTCCGGGCCACGTCTTCCAGCAGCCGCGGCCGGTCCCAGGAGTCGACCGAGATCTGCACGCGGAAGCTCTGCGTCGCGCCGCCGTCCCAGGAGACGTTCGTGAAGCGCTCGGGATTCCGCTTCAGGGCCTTCACGTTCGAGCAGTCCTCGCGGTGGATGGTGATTCCCTTCCCCAGCGAGATGTAGCCGACGATCTCGTCCCCGGGAAGTGGCGTGCAGCACTTGGCGAGCCGGACGAGCACGTCGTCCACCCCGCGAACGGAAATGCCGAAGTTCTCGCTCGAGACGGCGTGCCGGGCCTTCGGCGCCTTGAGCGGAACGGCTTCCTCGGTCGCGACCTCCTCGGTCTTCAGCCGCTGGATCACCTTGTTCACGATCTGGCCGGCTGCGAGCTTCCCCGAGCCGAGCGCGAGGTAGAAGTCCTCCGCCTTCTTGAAGCCGGTCTCGCGGATCACCTGCGCGAGCACGGCGGACCCCTGGAGCTTCTTGTACGGCAGGTTCTGCTTCTTCAGCGCCGACTCGAGCGCCTCGCGTCCCTTCTGCTCGGTCTCCTCGCGCGTCTCCCGCGAGAACCACTGGCGGATCTTGTTGCGTGCTCGCGAGGACGCGGCGAGCGAGAGCCAGTCGCGCGACGGGCCGCGCCCTGCCTTGGTGGTCAGGATCTCGACGAAGTCGCCGCTCTTCAGCCGGTAGTGGAGCGGCACGATCCGGCCGTTGATCTTGGCGCCGATCGTGCGATGGCCGACGTCGGTGTGGACCGCGTAGGCGAAGTCGATCGGCGTCGAGTTGGACGGAAGCACCTTGACCTCGCCCTTGGGCGTGAACACGTAGACCTCGTCGTCGAAGAGGTCGGTGCGGAAGCTCTTGATGAACTCGCGCGGGTCGGTCTCGTCCTCCTGCCAGTCCATCAGCTGGCGGATCCAGGCGAGCCACTCCTCGTCGGCCGGGCCGTCCTTCGAGCCGACCTTGTAGAGCCAGTGCGCGGCGACGCCGAACTCCGCCGTCTCGTGCATCTCGCGCGTGCGCACCTGGATCTCGAGCGGCCGCCCCTCCGGGCCGACGACCGTGGTGTGGAGCGCGCGGTAGCCGTTCAGCTTCGGCATCGCGACGTAGTCCTTGAAGCGGCCGGGCATCGGCTTCCAGAGCGAGTGGATCAGGCCGAGCGCGCCGTAGCAGTCGCGGGTCCCCTCGTCGCCGTCGCGCTCCGCGATCACCCGCATCGCCGTGAGGTCGTAGATCTCGTTGAACTCGCGGCCCTTCTTAGCCATCTTGTCGTAGATCGAGTAGAAGTGCTTCGCGCGACCCGAGATGTCGGCCGGGATGTCCACCTTCTCGAGCTCGCGCTGGAGCGTCATCGCGGCCTCGCGGACGTGCTCCTCGCGATCGGCGCGGCGCTCGCTCACCATTGCCTTGATCTCGTCGTACTTGCGGGGGTGCAAGGTCGAGAAGGCCAGGTCCTCGAGCTCCCACTTGATCTTGTTGATGCCGAGCCGGTGGGCGAGCGGGGCGTAGACCTCGAGCGTCTCCTTGCCCTTCTGGACCTGCTTCTGCTTGCCCAGGTACTCGATCGTGCGCATGTTGTGCAGGCGGTCGGCGAGCTTGATCAGGATCACCCGCACGTCCTGCGCCATCGCGACGATCATCTTGCGGTAGTTCTCGGCCTCGGCCTGCTCGCGGCTCTGGAACTGGATCCGGGTCAGCTTGGTGACGCCCTCGACGAGCTGGGCAATCTCGTCGCCGAACTCGTCGCGCACCTCCTTGATGTCGGTGCCGGTGTCCTCGACCACGTCGTGGAGGAGCGCCGCGGCGATCGTCTCCTCGTCGAGGCGCAGCTCGGCGCAGATCTTCGCCGCGCCCCAGGGGTGGTTGATGAAGTCCTCGCCCGAGCGCCGCTGCTGCCCCTCGTGGGCGTTCGCCGCGAAGCGAAAAGCGCGAGCGAGCAGATCGCGGTCGACGTCTGGGTTGTAGGCGGCGACGGTCGCGATCAGCTCGTCGATCAGCTCTTGGTGTCGTTCACCTGCTTCCAGGACCGTCATAGGAAAATTGTACTCCGGGGCTTTCCTCTGCCCGCCAGGCGTAATTCCTCGCGCAGGAGGGAACTCTTTCCCCGCGAATGGTGTTCGTCATGCGCAGGCGCAGACAACAACGACAGGCGACGAGGCTGGCGAGGCTGCTCGTGTCGCTCGACGACGCTGCGCGCGAGGAGCGACCCTGGTGGCGCGTGCGACGGGTGTCACGCGCGGCGCTCGGGACCTCTCGCGCCTAGGAGGGCTTCGCGGAACGACGCTCGTCGCCGGAGTGCGATGGTCGTTCCGAGGCAAGGACGCAGGGGGCGTTCGTACCTGGAAGGTACGGGCGCGACCGAGGACGCCGCCTCGGGGCGAGCAGCGTGCTCCGGCGGCACAGACGGCGTTTCGGGAAGCCCTCCCTAGGTTCCGCCGCCGAACGGGAACGCGAACGGCCCCGTCTTGTTGGCGACGTCCTTGACGCGCTGCTGTGCGTCCTGGCGGTTGAGCCCCGCCTGGCGCTCCCGCTCCTGCACGTAGCGCGCGTGCGACTTCTTCTGCTGCCGCGCCTTGAGTGCATGGCGGAGCCCCATCACTTCCGAGGTCTTCCCTCGTCGTATGCCTTCACGTAGTTGGGCGGGACGATCTCGGGACCACCACCGCCCACCGCGGGCGCCCCCGCATGAACCGACATCGCGTCCGTGTTTTCCAGCGGCGCCTTGTCGGAACTCGTCAGGCCACGCTTGTCGAGCGAACGGAAGCGGAACCGCCTGATCCGTTCGATGATGCTCATGTGACGAATGGTACTCCCGCTAGGCCGCGCGGGCGAGCGCGGGCTCGGCCAGCAGCGCGAGGAACCGCTCGGACTCGAGCAGGTGCCGCCGAGCGCCTCCCTGGGCCAGCTCCAGCTCCTCGAAGACCGCCGAGGCGTCCGGATCACGGGCGTCGGCCGGCTTGCGCCACTCGTCCTTGAGCCATTCGCGCCGCTCGACGTAGCGGTCGTCGGCGTCGAAGACCTCTCTCACGTTGAGCTGCGGCGAGACGGTGCCGTTCCACTGGTTGGCCTGGAGCTTGAAGGCGACGTCGTAGCGGCCCACGCGGCGGAACCGGTCGAGCTGCTTGCCGAGCCGGAAGGCGATCGCGCTGCCGGAGTCGCGGCCGTCCTCGCGCACGCGGAACTTGAGGTGCTTGCCCTCCCCCACCGTGGCCGGCTCCACCAGCTCGCAGCCGGCGAGCAGCAGGGTGACGTTCGGGTTTCCGAGGCCGAACGGCGCGAGCCGGGCGAGCTCGACACAGAGCTCCAGCGTGAGGTCGCCGCCGTGGACGAGCGCATCCACCTTCGTGGGCGGCCGGAGGTCGTCTTCGTCGAGGGCCAGGTCGCCGGCGGACGAGAAGGCTTCGGCGAACGCGTCGACGTTCTCCGGCTTGATCGAGAGCCCGGCAGCCGCCGCGTGGCCGCCCCAGCGCTCCAGGTGACCTGAGCTCTGGCGGAGCCCGTCGTGGAGGTCGAAGCCGGGAATCGAGCGGCCCGAGCCCTTCCAGTCGCCGTCGGTGCCGGCGATCAGGACGACAGGCCGGCCATAGCGCTCGACCAGGCGCGAGGCGACGATGCCGATGACGCCCTGGTGCCAGCCTGCGCCTGCGACGACGTACGCGCGCCGGCTGCGGCGGGCCTCCGGCCACGACTCGATCGCCTCGACCGCTTCCCGCAGGATCCGCTCCTCGACGGCCTGGCGATCGCGGTTGAGGTCTTCGAGCTGGGACGCGAGCCGTCGGGCCTGCTCCCGATCGTCGGTCAGGAGGAGCTCCAGCGCCGCCTCCGGGCGACCGAGCCGCCCCGCGGCGTTGAGCCGCGGCGCCAGGCGAAAGCCGATCGCGCCGGCGTCGACGGTGGCCGGATCGACGCCCGCCGAGCGCATCAGCTGCTGCAGCCCGGGCCTCTGGGTGCGCGCGAGGCGCCTGAGGCCCTCCACCGCCAGGCCGCGGTTCTCGTCCAGGAGCGGGACGACGTCCGCCACCGTCGCCACCGCGACGAGGTCGAGGTGGCGCGCAAGCGTCTCCGAGCTTGAGCCCAAAAGCGCCTGCCCGAGCTTCCAGACGACGCCGGTGCCGCAGAGCTCGGCGAAGGGGTAGTCACCGCCGTAGGGCCCGACGACCGGGCAGTCCGGGAGCTCCAGATCTGCACGGTGATGGTCGGTGACCACCACGTCGAGGCCGAGCGCCCGCGCATGGGCGACCTCGTCCACGGCGGTCACCCCGCAGTCGACGGTGACGACGAGCCCGAATCCCTCCTCGGCGAGGCGCGTGATGGTGTCGCGCGCGAGGCCGTAGCCCTCGTCGAAGCGGCTCGGCAGGTGCCACGAGACCTCGGCGCCGAGCTCGCGCAGGACGAGCACCGCCAGGGCGGTGGCGCAGATCCCGTCGGCGTCGTAGTCGCCGTGGACGCAGATCCGCTTCCCGTCGGCCACGGCGCGGCGGATCGCCTCGCACGCCTCGCGCATGTCGCCGAGCCGGGACGGGTCGTGCGCCGGCAGCTCGGCGGCGAGGAAGGCGGCGGCCCGCTCGGGATCGGCGTATCCGCGACGAACGAGGACCGCGGCGACGGTCTCGCTGATTTCCAGCTCGCGCACGAGCCCCTCGACGTCGGCACGCGAGCAGTCGGCTCGGAGTTTCCAGTTCACCTGTTGCACGGGCAGCCAACGGTACGGAGGCCGCCGGACGGCCCTCGAGTGGCCTATTCGCGCGGGAGCTTTACGCCGAGCAGCGAGAGCCCGACGAGCAGCGCGAGCACGCCAACCGCCACGGCAGCGACGAGCCAGGGCCGCCGCTGCCTCTGCAGGGCCTCCCAGCCGACCTTCGCCCACAGGACGACCAGGCCTGCGGCGGCGCCGAAGACGACCACCAGCACCGGAGCGAGGATCGCCGCACGCTCGAGCGAGAGCTCGAAGACCCCGACCGCGACCAACACGAGCGCGGCGGTCAGAAGGCCCGAGAGAAGCGCCGCCCGCATGCTCACGGGGGTCAGTCTACGTCCCGGTCCCGTGACTATCCTCTGCCTGTGGATGTGGACAACTACTCGTCGGGCGACGACATCGTCGTCGAGTTCCTCCGCCTTCGCTTCAGCTTCAACGCCCCCGACTTCTCGCAGCGGGTCACCTCTGCCGCGTTCAAGCTCGGGCTCGTGGACGACAACGAGCTCGACGACGACGAGACCGACGACCTCGTCGAGCTGACCGCCGACGGCGTGATCGAAGAGCCGCGCAGCGAGCTCGGGAGGTACCTCGTGCGCCACTGGGAGCGCCTCTCGCTCGTCGACGGGGAGTCGCTCGTCTACTGGCTGCGCAAGCTGGTCTTTCGCGGCGCCTGGCTCGACCACCGGGTCAAGGACGGGCGTCTCGACGTGACCTGGGACGACGGATCCTCGGAGTTCGCGTACCTCGAGCCGGGCGGCGAGCGGGCGCTCCTGGAGCTCGCCCCCACGCCCTCGTGGCACGAGCTTCAGTTCCGCCGGGCTTGACTCTCTTCTAGCGTAAGCCTAGACTTACGTAAGTCATGGCTTACCAAATGGCTATGGACGCGCTGGGCGACCCGACGAGGCGGGCGATCTTCGAGCAGCTTCGCCGAGGGCCCCGTGCGGTCGGGGAGATCGCGGGCGAGCTGCCGGTCAGCCGTCCCGCGGTCTCGCAGCATCTGCGCGTGTTGAAGGAGGCGGGACTGGTGACCGAGCGACGGGACGGCACCCGCCGGCTCTACCGGCTCGACCCGGACGGGTTGGCTCAGGTGCGCCGCTACTTCGACGACTTCTGGACCGAGGCCCTCGCCGGGTTCAAGGCGGCGGCCGAAAGCGAGAGGAGGAGCACATGAGCACGCAGGCAACCGAGACGGGGGCGATCCGCCGCACGGTCACGGTCGACTGCCCGGTCGAGCACGCATTCTCGACCTTCACCGACCGGATCCACGAGTGGTGGCCGCTCGAGACGCATTCGATCGACAGTGGCGAAACGGGCTCGCCGCCCGAGACGGTCGTGTTCGACGGGCCCGGCGGCCGGATCTACGAGCGGACGACCAAAGGCGAGGAGCTCGACTGGGCGGACGTGACCACGTTCGAGCCGCCGAGCCGATTCGTGCTGGCCTGGAACCCGAGCAGGGAGGATCGGCCTCGGACGGAGATCGAGGTCACGTTCACGGAAGAGGACGGCAAGACCCGCGTCGACCTCGAGCATCGCGGCTGGGAGAACCTGGGCGAGAACGGCGCGGAGGCGCGGCAGGGCTACGACTCCGGCTGGCCCGGCGTGCTGGCCTCCTACCGGGAACGCGCCTCGAGCTAGCCCGGACGCTGCGCCCTTCGGAGAGCTAGTCAGGGAGCGAGAAGCCGAAGGGCTCGCGTTCCTCGGCCACCCGCAACGTGATGCGCTCGACGGCGGCGACGGGGACGATCCATTCCTCGTCGTCGCCGTCGCCGTGCGGGGAGAGGGTCAGGAAGCCGGAGCTGGGCTCGGCGGAGATCGAGCGCACGACGACGCTCGGCCCATTGTGCAACTGCACCTCGACGAGCGCGTGCGCTCCGTGCTTCTCGGCGAAGGCCTCGATTCGAAGGTGGATGCGGTTGACGAGGTCGTCGACGGGCCCGGCGGCGCCCGGAGTCCACAGGTCGTGCATCAGAACAGGCTGGCGTCGTCGGCTGCAGCTGCCACGCCGACGTGCTGTCTGCCGAGCTTCGTCACGATCCGGCCACGCGGAGTGCGCTGAAGAAAGCCGAGCTGGAGCAGGTACGGCTCGTACACGTCCTCGATCGTGTCGGGCTCCTCGCCGAGCGACGCGGCGAGCGTCGACAGACCGACGGGGCCGCCCTCGAACTTCTCCACGATCGCGCTCAGCAAGGCCCGGTCGATCCGCTCCAGGCCGCACTCGTCGACCTCCAGCAGATCGAGCGCCTCGCGGGCGATCTCGGTCGTGATCTCACCCTGGTGGCGAACCTCTGCGACGTCACGCACCCGCCGCAGGATCCGGTTGGCGATCCGCGGCGTGCCTCGCGAGCGGCGGGCGATCTCGTCGGCCGCGTCCGCGTCGATCCGAACCTCCAGGATCCGTGCCGAGCGACCGACGATCCGAGCCAGCTCCGCCGGCTCGTAGTGCTCGAGCCGGAAAGTCATCCCGAAGCGGTCGCGCAGCGGTGTCGTCAGCAGGCCCGTGCGCGTGGTCGCGCCGATCAGCGTGAACGCCGGCAGGTCGAGCGTGAGAGTCCTCGCCGCCGGGCCCTGGCCGACCACGATGTCGAGCCGGAAGTCCTCGAGCGCCGGGTACAGGATCTCCTCGACTGCCGGGCTGAGCCGGTGGATCTCGTCGATGAAGAGGACGTCGCGCTCGCCGAGACCGGTCAGGATCGCGGCGACGTCGCCCTTCCGCTCCAGTGCAGGGCCTGCCGCGGAGCGCATGCCGACCCCGAGCTCCTCGCGGACGATGACTGCAAGGCTCGTCTTGCCGAGTCCCGGCGGGCCGATCAGGAGCAGATGGTCGAGCGCCTCGCCGCGGGAGCGCGTCGCTTCGAGGGCAATCGCTAGCTGCTCCTTGACCCGCTCCTGGCCGACGAACTCTTCCAGCCGGCGCGGGCGGAGCGAGCGCTCGAGCTCGTCCTCGTCGGGATTGACCGCCGGGGCGAGGAACTGTGTCTCCGTGCTCATGCCGCCCTCAGCGCCTGCCTGACGCGCTCCTCGGGCGAGAGCGCGGGATCGGTGGCGGCGAGGGCCTCCTCGGCCTCGGTCACCGACCAGCCGAGCTCGACCAGGGCGTCGCGCGCGACGGCGTGCGGCTTGCCGGCGATCGGCGTCGGCTCGTCCATCGTGCCGAGCTTCTCCTTCAGCTCGAGCACCACACGCTGCGCGGTCTTCTTGCCGATCCCCGGGATCGCCTCGAAGCGCGCGGTGTCCTCGAGCGCGATCGCGCGCCGCAGGTCTGCCGGAGGCGAGCCGGAGACGATCGCTAGCGCGACCTTCGGCCCCACCCCGGAGACGGCGAGCAGGTGCTCGAACAGCTCCCGCTCCGCAGGCTCGGCGAAACCGTAGAGCTGGAGCGTGTCCTCGCGGACGTGGAGGTAGGTCTCCAGGCTGACCTCACCGCCGCGCTCGGCCAGGCGAAGCGCCGTCGGCGTGACCGCCAGCGCGTAGCCGACACCTCCGACGTCGAGCACGAGCCTCTCACCCGTGCGCCCGACGGGCATTCCTCGCAGGCGTGAGATCACAGGGTGAGGTTAGGCGTGCGCGCGGACGTTCCTGCGCCGCCGGTCAACCGGTCGCGCGCAGCAGCGGCGGCGCCAGCGCGTGGCAGATCGCAACTGCGAGCGCGTCAGAGGCGTGGTGTGGCGTCGGCACCTGCTTGAGCCCGAGGATCGCCATCACCATCCGCTGAACCTGCGCCTTCTCGGCGCGGCCGTAGCCGCAGACGGCCTGCTTCACGCGCGTGGGCGCGTACTCAGTGCACTCGACGCCGAGCGAGGCGGCCGCGACGAGCACGGCGCCTCGGGCCTGCCCCACGGAGAGCGCGGTGCGGGCGTCGACGCCGACGAACGACTCCTCGACCGCGACCGCACGCGGCTCGAACTCCTCGATGAGGCCTGTGACGCCGTCGAAGATGGTTTTCAGCCGCAGCTCCGAGCGCTGCTTGGCGCTCGTTCGCCACGAGCCGAACTCCACCGCCTTCAGGCGGTCGCCGCTTCCTTGGACGATGCCGTATCCGCAATCAGCCGTGCCGGGATCGATGCCGAGAATCGTCACGGCGACACGCTACGGATCGGGTCGGACGTTGCCCGCCGCAATCCAGATGGCTCCGCAGGCCGTACAGCGGTGCGAGATGCGCAGGCCGCTCGTTCTCGCGCTCTTGGGGCTCTTCGCCTTCGTTCCCGCTGCCGCCAGGACGCCGCTCGCCCGCGCTGCGGTTCCCTGCCAGCCCGGCGACACCATGATCAGCATCGTCGAGTACGCCTTCCAGGGCGGGACGATCACGGTCCCGGCCGGCACGACGGTCTGCTGGACGAACAACGGAACCGTCAACCACTCCGCGGTCTCGAACTCGTCGGCCTTCAATTCGATGCCGCTCGCGCCGGGCGACTCCTACCGATTCACCTTCATGACGAACGGCTCGTACCCCTACCACTGTGGATTCCACCCGACGATGATGAAGGGCACCATCACGGTGGGCACATCGCCTCCCCCACCGCCGCCTCCGCCTCCTCCACCGCCTCCTCCTCCACCGCCACCACCCTCGCCGCCTCCGCCACCGCCTCCCGGGCCGCCTCCGCCACCGCCCCCGGCATCGCCGCCGCCGCCTCCTCCGCCGGCCCTCCCGGCCACGAAGTCCACCTGCCGAGTGCCGAACCTAGTCGGGCGCACGCTGCCGAAGACGCGGAAGCTGCTGGTGGCCAGGCACTGCCGCCTCGGCAAGGTCGGCAAGGCCTACTCGAAGATGAAGATGAAAGGGCGCGTGCTCTCACAACACCCGAAGCCGGGAGCCCGGATGGCGTCTAACTCGCGCGTGAGCGTAGTGCTGGGCCGCGGCCCGCGCCGCTAGAGCACAGCCACGCTGGTTGCGCTCCTCTGTGCGCAAGCTTCACGGGGGGCCAGGTAGCGGGAACGTCACCCGAGCCCTACGTCAAGGCCCGACAGCGCCGAGCTGACTGAGGACGCTTGGCTGGTCGGTCTGAATCCATTCCTCGACACTCGAGGGTATGGTCAGCTGCGTAGGCCCGAGTTGAACGAGCACGAACCAAAGACGCAGCGCCTCTGGTCGTTTCCCGAAGGGATGCTGAGCGCCGATGACAGCATCAAGGGCTTTCGGGTGGAGGCCAGCGACGGGCATGCGGGCAAGGTCTCTTGGGCAAGCTATGCACCCGCTGAGAGCTATCTCGTCATCAGCGTCTCGCGTCACCTGCACGAGGCACATCACATCGTTCCGGCCGCTGCGGTGGAGAGGGTCAGCACCGACGAACGCAAGGTGTGGCTTCGCCTGACTCGCGCCGATGTCGAGCAAGCACCCGAATATCGTGACCCGCCCACACGGCTCGACTCCTCGATGATCGATGCGTGGAACAGTGCGACGTCCACCTTGGGCTTCGGAGGAGACATCTTCTGACTTGGGCCAGTGTGCGGGAATGTCCCCCCGATCACGCTCGGGATACGGTCGCATTGGCGGGTTACACCACGTCCGACAGGTCAGCCTAAGGCGCCACTCACAAATCGGAGGCAATCGCAATGTTCAAGTGGATTCGGTCGCGTCGCCCCAGCCGCGATCGTGACTTCAGCCCTGAGTCGGCCGAAGACAAACGGGATTCGGGCGAAGAGGAGTACGACTCACGTGAGGAGGACGACCGCGAAGCCGCGCCCGACGGTCAGACAAGGGTGAAGACCGACCACATCTGAAAAGGGGGAGTTCCCGGTCGGACTGCTTACGGGCCTCTTTCGCCGAGCAACTCCGTGATTGCGTTCGCAATGCCGTCCTTGAGATGCTGGAGCGTCAGGCCGGAGCCGGCGTGCCGCTAACGGTCAAGTCGTTCCACCTCGGCGGTTTCACGCGCTGAGCTGTAGACCGGGTGAAGCAATTGTTTGGTGGGCCTGGCGCGGCCTGGAGCGGATAAGTCCCTTCGAGTGCTACTCAGGCAGGACCGGCACGTCCACCACCAGCGGGTCGCTCGGCTCGTTCACCTCTTGCGTCACGATGACTCGGCGCACCTGAGCAGCCGCCGCCTTCGCGACGGTGACGATGGTGAAGGCGTGATAGCGGGCGGATGGTGCCCAAGGGAGGCCGAGGTACTCGATCGGCGAGTCCACCCCCGGGCCGCGCAGCTCTGGCGGGTAAGGGCTGACCGCGAGCGTCAAGAGGAGTGTCCCGCTGCGAACGGCCAGGCTGGTCACGACCACGCCGCTGACGTCGGGAGGCTGAGGGGGTGGAAGAGCAAACGGCCCCGAAACAGCCGCCCGGCGATCGACGAGGAAGACGCCGACGAGGGCCTGGCTGGCAAAGTCAGCGGACTGCGGGGGAGTCGTCCCTCTGTGCCAGATCCACTTGTCCCAACGTAGTGCTTGCGCCTGCGTCTTACCGATCAGGATGCGGTTTCGCGGCCGGGCCGCGCCGAGGAAGCCGTCTCTGACGTAGCCGAAGGTGTACGCCTCGAACTTGACCGCCCTGGTCGCCGCGGGACCGGCGGACGCACTCGATCCAGACAATCCGAGTATCAGCGCAGCCACCAGAAGCAGACGCTTCACAGCTGAATCTTACTCCTGGCAGCGCGGGTTCTACTCGCGCTATGCCCAGCCGAGTCGCTGCGCCAGGCTTGGGCCAGCGTGCGGGAATGTCACCCGAAGCCGAGCCCTAGACACTGCGGAGGTGACTCTCGCCACCTTCGCAGACGTCGTGTCAGCACTTCTCTGCCAGGGTCGCTCTGCAGGCACCCCAGGCCGGTCGCGGCGAAGTCGCGGTGCTGACCCTTCCTGAGTCAGGTATTGGTGGCCGGACCTGGTAGCTGATGCTTCCGTTGACCCCGAACTACTCGTTCAACGTCGCCAACACGTTGCTGCGGTGACCGGCGGCAGCGCCTCTATTCGTCCCACCGTTCAAGCCGCTCTCGGATCGCCTGCACCGCGGCCTCCCAGAGTCGGCCCTCGTCCTCTGGGGATCGCTGATAGAGGCCGCCGAAGGAGCCGTCGCCGAGAGCTTCCCTCCACGTCTCCGGATTCCCGTTTTCGGGCCATTCGACCGGAGGCTTGCGCTGCTCGGGGATGACGACACCTGGAAGCCGCGTCCAGGGGAAGTTCTCCGACCACGAGGCATGTTCGTAGTCGGGATCGATCGCGGCGGCGATCTCGTCCGGCCGGCCCTCCCAAAGCTCATGCCACACGACCGATCCGCGAGCGCGACCCCGCGCCCAGTCCCTGCCGGGTTCGGTGTTTCCGCCGTGACCGTTCACGACGAGCACGCGCGCGAACCCCTGGCCCAGCAGCGAATCGACGACGTCTGAGAGAACTGCGAGAAGCGTGGACGCGCGGAGCGTCGGGCTTCCGGGATACGCAGTGAAGCCGGTCACGCCGTACGGAGCCACCGGCAGCACCGGCACGCCGAGCGGCTCAGCCGCTTCGACAGACGCACGCTCGGCGAGGATGTTGTCGGTCTCGAGGGAGAGGTAGGCGTGCTGCTCGGTCGAGCCCACTGGGAGGACGATCCTGTCGTCTTTCCTCAGGTACGTGTCGAGCTGCATCCAGTTGAGATCGCGGATCCTCACCACAGCCCCCTACCGCCCGGAACAGGGCCGTCCCGGCGACTCGGCACGTTCTTCTGGCGGCTTTCCCGCGCCTCGATCGTCGGCCCGGTTCTTCTGATCCTCGTCAGCGTCATCCTGTTGTCGTACTTCTTGAAGTAGCTCAGGAGCCACTACGGCGTGAGAGGACTCTCTCATGGGCCAGTAAGCAAGAGCTCGCCCCGGGCGACACGCCCGGGACCGTCTACGCGTGCAGCGACGCGCCGGTTACGGCGGCGGCGGCCTCTGCCTCCTTCTTGGCGCGGCGGATCAGCGCCGCGAGGTTCTGCGTGTGATCCTCGTCCCCCTCGCCTGGAGGCTCGCCCTGGCCGAGGTCGAGCTCGGTGTGGACGGCTCCGACCTCGAAGCCGGACAAGTCGAGCGCAGTGACGAAGACCGGCGCCTCGCTCTGAAGGAGGTGGTAGACGTCGGTGAACTGGTCGGCGGTCATGAAGAGCGTGATAGACGACCCGTTGAACTGGAGCCAGTTGGCCGGCCGCACCTCGGGAAACCCGATGAAAGCCGTGCCGCCTGACTCGAGGCTGAGTTTGATCGAGCGGTAGTAGTCGGCGAAGTTGTTCTGGTCGATGAAGACCTCGTACCTCTCGACCTTGTCTGCGATTGCCATGGCAACCCTCCCCGATTTGACGTCGTGCATTCAGGACGGGGGTCGCTGCGGCCGTCTTCCGAGGAGGCCCGGTGTGCCAGCGCACCTGCACCATCCCGCAGCTCGGGTGGTCAGGCGTTCTCTCTCAGGCCGCTTGACCACTCTGCCCTATCCCGGTCGACTAGCCGCTCCGGGACGTTCAACACCGCATGGGCCAGTGTTCCCGAATGTCACCCGAGGCTCGCGAGGTCGCCTACGACGTTGGGTCGACGACTTTCGTGACGACCCAGCGGTGCTTGCCGATCTTGCGGTCGCGGACGAATCCCAGCTTCTCGTAGGTCGACAGGGCGCCGTTGAAGAGGAAGCCGGCAGGAACCGAACCCGCGCCCTCGGGATACCCCTCTACCTTGCCGCCGCCGAGAGAGGCGATCAGATCGAGCGCCCCGGCGAGCGCCGCCGTGGCGACGCCCTTGCGCCGGTGCCCCTTGCCGACGAAGTTGCAGGCGATCCGCCAGTCCGGCAAGGTCGTGACGCTCTTCTCGTAGGCAGCCCGGTTCTTGATCTTCGGCACCTCGTCCGGCGCGCCGAACTGGCACCAACCCACACAGTCGTCGCCATCGAACACAAGGGCCGCGTGCGCCCTGCCTGCCTGCACCCGTGCGAGCTTGCGTTCCCGGTTCAACGCCGGCTCACGGCTGTCATCCGGATGGAAGCCCATGCACCAACAACCCCCGAAGACGCCGTTATTCGCCTCGACCAGCCTGGCAAACGCATCCCAGCTCGACTCATCGAGAGCCTTAATCGTGTACCCCGACCCCACCACCGACTCAGCCTAGCCCGCCAGCACTCGAAGCACTGGGCTGGGCCAGTGTCCCGGAATGTCACTAGAGGCGTTACGGTCGTGCCGGTGAGCCGGGAGCAGGCGCAGAGCATCTATCTTGTCGGCTGAAGTTGATGACGCCTGACGGCTACCGCGAAAGGTTCTAGCCCCAGGGCAGCCGTGACCAGTACGACGGCCGCTGTCGCCGGAACCTCTCGGCCGTCGCATATACCTCTTCCGGATCGGATGTCTCCTTCTCCACACTCGCGCCGTAGCGCGCTGCGAGGTCAGACACTGGATACCGCACTTCCGGGCTCACGTGCGCGCCAACCATCAGGATCACACACAACTCATCGCCAGCTCCCACGAAGGCATGCTCCGTCCAGGGAGGTGAGTGGAAGAAGTCCCAGGCTCGGAGGAGTCGCTCCTCGCCCTCGACGAGCAGCCTGCACTCACCGGCCAGAATGAGGAAGTCGTCCTGATTCGCCTCGGCGTGGTAGACCCTGCTCTGGCCGGGCTCGAGGACTGTCACATTGATCCCGAACTGCGCGAACTCGATCGGAGACTCGCCGTACTCATTGGCGAACCAACACGCAGCGCCCCTCGTCTCCGAAGAGAACCACTCGGCATCGCGCACGTTGACGACAAACCACCCCTCCGTGACGGGGGCAAGCCCGGAGCCAGCGTCCTCAAGCCTCGCTTCGTCCACGAAGCAGAGTCTCGCAGTCCAAGCGACGGCTGTCTCGTCTGGGCCAGCGTGCGCGAATGTCACTAGAAGCCGAGCGAGGCACACGGTGCCTTAGTCGCCCCACCAGTCGTCGTCTGACTGAACGCCGTCGCCCCCCTCGGGCCGATCGGAGCCGATCGCGAGCAACTCGAGCCCTTCAGGCCCCGCAGCAAAGCCGCGGAACGTCCCGGGCGCGACGCGGACAACGTCCCAGGGACGAACGTCAGCCAGCTCGTCGTCGAGCTTGACTCGTCCCGAGCCGCTGAGCACGACATAGACCTCTTCCTGCTCGGTGTGGCTGTGGCCTCGATTGCTGCGCCGGCCGGGCGCGTAGCGGAAGTGACTGACGCCTATGTGCTCCGATTCGATCGCGCTACGCGCAAAGCGCGCCTCCAGCGTCGGGCCCCCCTCACGGGCCCCGTTCTCAAGCTCCATCAGGTTGACAATCGCGTATCCAGGCAAGCTCGCTCCCTTCTTCGCTCGTTTACCGCTCTTGTGCCTACAACGACGAGGCGGAGCGTCTCATGCCAACCCGGCCCACCACGCTGTCGAGCACCCCCGTAACCGTCTCGAGAGCAGCGCCCTGGCGACCTCACCGCACGTCCAATGATGCGCGCGAGAGCGGCACTAGTTCGGCGCGCCTGCGTTTTCAGCCTCCTCCAACTCACACACATGGCGGCCGTCCAGGAACTCTCGGATGGGCCAGCGTGCGGGAATGTCACTAGACGGTCTGCCAGTGTCGTTCTGGTGACGCCTCTTGATCGGCTCCGAGGGTAGGCGTAGGGTCGCCAAGTCCCGAACCGGAGAGGAGGTTATCCGCGAACCGCATCGACCAACGAAGGAGGTTGTCTTGAGCACCACCGTCCAGACCGCCACCGACGTCCGTCCCTTCCAGATCGAGATTCCCGAAGAGAAGCTCGCGGAGCTGCGCCGCCGCGTAACGGCAACGCAGTGGCCCCAGAAAGAGCTCGTCGATGACCACTCCCAGGGAGTTCAGTCGGGGATGATGCAGGCGCTCACGCGCTACTGGGCAACGGACTACGACTGGCGCAACGTCGAGGCCGAGTTGAACGAGCTGCCGCAGTTCAAGACCGAGATCGACGGGCTCGACATCCACTTCATCCACGTTCGCTCGCGGCACGAGAACGCGTTGCCGCTGATCCTCACGCACGGGTGGCCCGGCTCGGTGATCGAGATGCTCGACGTGATCGGGCCGCTGACGGACCCGACGGCGCACGGCGGCAGCGCCGAGGACGCGTTCGACCTCGTGATCCCGTCGCTGCCCGGCTTCGGTTTCTCCGACCCACCGGAGGAGCTCGGCTGGGACCAGACCCGCACCGGGCACGCCTGGGGCGAGCTGATGAGCCGACTCGGCTACGACCATTACGTCGCCCAGGGCGGCGACCAGGGCGCCTCCGTCACCGATGCGATGGCGCGCCTGGCCCCCGATGGCCTGGTCGGCATTCACCTGAACTTCCTCACGGCTTTCCCGAACGACGCGGTCGCGGCCGTCTTTGGCGGTGCTGTGCATGGACTGTCGAAACGGCTTGCGGTAGCGATCCTCGCCGCCCACGCCGACCGGAAGGAGCCCGCGGCACTCGAAGGAGTCGAGGCCATCTTCAAGCGGGGCTACATCGCCGAGATGCCCGAGCACCCGCAGACGATCGGTTACGCCTTGATGGATTCCCCCGTCGGCCTTGCGGCGTGGATGCTCGACCACGACGCAGACAGCTACGAAAAGATCTCCCGCGCATTCCTCGACGGGAAGCCCTCGGGTGGCCTCACCCGGGACAGGGTGTTAGACAACATCACGCTGTACTGGTTGACCGGCACAGCGACATCGTCGGCGCGGATCTACTGGGAGGAAGGACGGAGCACCGCTGCCGCGGTTGCGTCCGGAAAGAAGCCCCCCAAGATCTCGGTTCCGGTGGCCTTCACGGTCTTTCCCCAGGAGCTCTTCGAGGCCCCGCGCAAGTGGGCCGAGAAGGTCTATCCCAACCTCATCTACTTCAACGAAGTCGACAAGGGCGGGCACTTCGCCGCCTGGGAAGAGCCGGAGCTGTTCTCGTCCGAGCTCCGCGCGGCATTCAGCTCACTGCGTTGATCGACGCCTGCGAGCGGCGCGTGCGAAAAGTGCGCGCCGCTCGCGGCTTGTTTGCCGAGCGTCTTGCGCTCTCTCGCCAACCGTTGCTTGTGGGCCGTCTACACCGCAACCGCTGGACTGGGCCAGCGTGCTTCTCGCCTGACCGGAACTGGCCCCTGGGGTCACACAACTGTCGCCTTCTGACTCAAAGACGACGAGCGAACGACTGTCCCGATTCCGCCAAAACCCGGCCCGCCGTCCTGATCTCGCTGGCGGCGGGCCGGGTGGTCAGCTCGGCTCTAGGCCATCGCCGGTGATCCGACTTCCGAAGCAGCCTTTTCGACGAAGTCGGCAACAACGGCCGGCTGCGACACATAAATCGAATGGCTGCCCGGGGTCTCGGCAACCGTGGCACCGGCGCGCTTGGACATTTCGCGCTGTAGCGACGGGGGAATCATCCGGTCATCGAGCGTGACGAGGTACCAACTCGGTTTGCTTCGCCAGGCGGGCTCGCTGATCGTGCCACCCGCGGCCTCAAGGCCCCAGGGGACCTGCGAGTCGGCCATGAACTCGGCCACGTCGGTGTCGACATCCCCTGCGAACGCCTCGGGAAACTTGCCCCGGTCGAGCAACAGAAAGCCGTCCTGCGGGGGCAGAATCGGCGGCGCGGTCTCGGGCGGCAGGTCGGCGATGAGCGTCTGCACCGACTCGCCCGCATCCGGCGCGAAGGCCGCGATGTAGACGAGCGCCTTCACGTTGGGGTCGGTACCCGCCTCGCTGATCACCGCTCCGCCGTAGGAGTGGCCGACGAGAATCACGGGCTCGGTTTGCGCATCGATGACACGTCTGGTGGCGTCGGCATCGCCTGCAAGTGACAGCGTTGGATTCTGGACGATGTTGACGTCGTAGCCGTCCTTCGTCAGCTGGCGGTAGACGCCTTGCCAGCCGGAGCCGTCTACGAAACCGCCGTGAACGAGAACGACGGTCCCTGCTGAGCCATCACTCATGATGGTCTCCTTTCTGGCTGAGAGAGGGGCTTCGGCCTCCTTTCAGGATAGGAGGAACCCGGCGACCCTACTCCGCTCTGCGGGGAGCGACAAGCGGTCGACGCCGGACCGTTACCACTGCATCGTGCTGCCAGCAGGTGGCGGCGGCGCGCGTACTGTTCTGGGTCGCCGTGCTCGTTGCGGCTACACGACGGCTTCCATGACGCGCTCGGGGATGTCGAAGTTCGAGTAGACCTCCTGCACGTCGTCGTTCTCCTCGAGCGCGTCGATCAGGCGGAGTGTCTTCCTCGCAGCCGACTCGTCCTCGAGGTTCACCGTCGTCTTCGGGATCATGGTCAGCTCCGCGGAATCGACCTCGATCCCCGCCTGCTCGATCGCCTCCCGCACCGCGGTCAGCGCCTCCGGCGGCGAGGTGACCCGGAAGCTCGAGCCGTCCCGTTCGACATCCTCGGCGCCGCCTTCGGCCGCCGCCAACGTCAGCTCGTCCTCGTCGGCGCGGTCGGCGTCCACCAGGATGAGGCCGCGGCGCTCGAACAGCCAGGCGACCGCCCCCGAGCCGCCGAGGTTGCCGTCGTGCTTCGAGAAGGCCGCGCGCACGTCGGAGGCGGTGCGGTTGCGGTTGTCCGTCAGCGCCTCGACGATCACCGCCACGCCGCTTGGCCCGTAGCCCTCGTAGACGACCTGCTCGAAGGACTCCGCGTCGGAGTCGGCACCCGACCCGCGGGCGATCGCGCGCTCGATGTTGTCCTTGGGCATCGAGTACGAGCGCGCCTTCTCGATCGCGTTCGCCAGCGCCAGGTTCGCGGCCGGATCGGGGCCGCCCTCACGCGCAGCCACGATCAGCGCGCGCGAGAGCTTCGAGAAAAGCTTCCCGCGCTTGGCGTCGACCGCGCCCTTCTTGTGCTTGATCGAGCTCCACTTGCTATGCCCTGACACCGCTCTCCTCTCGTACTAGATCAAGGAACCGCTGGTGGACCCGGGTGTCCCCGGTCAGCTCCGGGTGGAAGGCGGCCACCAGCACGCGACCCTGTCGCAGCAGCACCGGCTCGCCGTCGAGCTCGGCGAGCACCTCCACGTCCGGGCCGGCGTCGGCCACCCGTGGGGCCCGGATGAACACTCCGCGCAAGGGCTCTTCGTCTCCCTCCAGCGCGACGTCGGCCTCGAAGCTCGCCACCTGGCGGCCGTACGCGTTGCGACTGACCTCGACGTCGAGCAGCCCTAGGTGCCGCCGGTCGAGCAGGATCATTCCCGCGCACGTCCCGAACAGCGGCCGGTCGAAGGCCCGGATCGCCTCCTCGAGGCCGTACAGGCGCACGAGGCGTGCGATCGCCGTCGACTCGCCGCCCGGGACGATCAGCCCGTCGAGGTCTGCGAGCTGCTCCGGCTTGCGCACCTCCACCGGCTCTGCGCCCAGGCGACGGAGCATCGAGGCGTGCTCGCGGAAGTTGCCCTGCACCGCGAGAACTCCGATTTTCAGCGCTTCGTCCACTGCCTCGATTGTAGTCCCGACCTCTGTTCAGAAGCCAAATCCAGGCCTAGACTCCGCACACCGAGTGAGAGCAGAGGTCTCGTCTACGAATCGCTCCGCTCCGCTCCGCCGGGCCGCCATCGCCGGGGGGCGGCAGCGCTGGCGTTGCCAGGCCGACTCGCACGAGTCGAACCACCCGCTGGACGCCCGCAGCGGCACACGAGCCCCGGGAAAGAGCCTGCGCGTGCTGGTCGTGGACGACGAGCAGTCGATCCGCCTGCTCTGCCGCGTGAACCTGGGCGCCTCCGGGATGGACGTGCTCGAGGCGGACGACGGCGAGGCCGGCCTGGAGCTCGCTCGCCGCGAGCAGCCCGACCTGATCCTCCTGGACGTGATGATGCCCGGCCTCGACGGGTGGGGCGTCGCCGAGGAGCTCGCCGAGGATGCGAGCACGCGCGAGATCCCCGTCGTCTTCCTCACCGCCCGCGCAGAGGCGGCGGACAGGCAGCGAGGCGCCCAGCTCGGCGGCGTCGGCTACGTGGTCAAGCCGTTCGACCCGGTCGGCATCGGGGCCATCGTCGAGGACGTCCTCGCACGCATCGAGCGCGGCGAGCGCGCCGAGCTCCAGCGCGGAATCGCCGCCCAGCGCAGCCCGTGAGCATCCACGAGCGCGAGGACCGCGCCAGGCGGCTCCAGCGGGTCGCCGAGCTCCTCGCGGAGGCGGTGACACCGCAGGAGGTCCTCGACGCGATCCTGACCGAGGGCGTGCGCGCCGCGGAGGCCCGCGCAGGGGCGATCGGCGTGCTCAGCGACGACGGGGAGAGCATCGAGCTGCTCGCTCAGCGGGGCTATCGCGGGCCGATCATGGAGGACTGGGGCACGTTTCCCGTCTCTGCCGGGCTGCCGATGTCTCACGTGGTGCGCACCGGGGAGCCCCTGTTCGTGTCCTCTCTGCGCGAGCGCGACGAGCTCTTCCCCGACCTCATCGGCCAGGGCCGGAGCCCGAGCGCGGTCGTCGTCCTCCCGCTCGCGGTCGAGGGGCGCCTGTTCGGAGCGATGTCGCTCTCGTTCCCGGAGGAGGTCGAGTTCGGCCTCGAGCGCCGCGAGATGAAGATCGCGCTCGCCCGCCTGGCCTCGCAGTCCCTCGCCCGCTCGCAGGTCTTCGCGAAGGAGCAGGCGCTGCGGATGCGCATGACCTTCCTCGCCGAGGCCAGCGAGATCCTCTCTTCCTCCCTCGACTACCACCACACGCTCGGGGAGCTCGCGCGCCTCTCCGTTCCCGGCCTCGCCGACTGGTGCGCAATCGACATGGCAGGCGAGAACGGCGAGATCGAGCGCCTCGCGGTTGCCCACCAGGACCCGGAGAAGGTGCGCTGGGCGAAGCAGCTGCAAGAGCGCTATCCGCCGAGACCGGAGGGCTTGCACGGCGTGCCGCAGGTTCTCCGCTCGGGCCAAGCGGAGCTCTTGCCCTCGATCCCGGAGGAGCTTCTGGACGCGGCGATCGGCGACGACCCGGAGCTGCGCCGGATCATCGACGAGCTCGGGCTCCGGTCCTCGATCTGCGTCCCGCTGAGAGCCCGCGGCCGCACGCTGGGAGCGCTGACCTTGATCGCAGCGGAAACGCACCGTCCCTACACCGACGCGGACCTCGAGCTCGCCGCCGAGGTCGCGCGCAGGGCGGCGGTGGCGGTCGACAACGCGCTCCTCTACAGCGAGGCGGAGAAAGGAGCCAACGCGGCCCAGGCGCTCGCGCACGTCGCGGACGGCGTCGTTCTGCTCGACCGGGACAACGTCGTGCGGCACTGGAACCCGGCCGCCGCCACGATCACCGGCGTGGACGAGGCTCGCGCGGTCGGAAGCTCTGTCGAGGAGGTCGTGCCCGCCTGGGTCTCGCTCACCTCGCACGTCCCACTCACGCGGCCGGGCGAGCCCGGTGCTGGCCCGGTCACCGTCCCGCTCGTAGGCGACGAGGGCGAGCGCTGGGTCGCCGTCTCGGGAGTCGACTTCGGCGAGGGGACCGTCTACGCGCTCCAGGACGTGACCGGCGAGCAGGCGCTCGAGCAGACGCGCAGCGACTTCGTTGCCACCGCCTCGCACGAGCTACGAACGCCGCTGGCCGCCGTGTACGGAGCTGTCCGCACCCTTCGTCGCGAGGACCTCGAGCTCTCCGAAGGGGATCAGGGTTTGTTCCTCGACATGATCGAGTCCGAGTCGCAACGCCTGGCGAACATCGTCGACCAGATCCTGCTCGCCGGCCAGCTCGACGCCGACGCCCTCGAGCTCAGCATTTCGGCCTGCAACCCGGCCGAGGTGGCCGCCGGGGTGATCGAGTCGGCGTCGGTCCACCTGCCGGAGAGCATCTCGCTCGAGCTGGACGCCGACGGCACGCCGACGATCGAGTGCGACGAGAACAAGCTTCGCCAGGTGCTCGCCAACCTCGTCGACAACGCGGTCAAGTACTCGCCCGACGGCGGTCGCGTCACGGTGCGGGTCGCCCGGAACGGGAGCGACTGCCTGATCGAGGTCTTCGATCAGGGGCTAGGCATCCCGGGCTCCGAGCAGGAGCGGATCTTCGAGAAGTTCTACCGGCTCGATCCACAGCAGGCGAAGGGCGTCGGCGGAAGCGGCCTCGGCCTCTACATCTGCCGCGAGCTCGTCGAGCGCATGCACGGCCGTCTCTCCGTCGAGTCGCAGCCTGGTGTCGGCTCGCGCTTCGCCGTCGAGCTACCGGTTACCGCGTAGCGCTACCAGCCGCGGGTTTCGAGCAGCTCTTCGGCCGGGATGCCCGCAGCGGCGAGCCCGCTCATCGGGTCGCCCAGACCGCCCGAGACCCGGGCGAGGATCTCGGGATCGCGGAAGTGGGTCGTGGCCTCGACGATCGCCTTCGCACGAGGCGAAGGATCGGCCGACTTGTAGATCCCCGAGCCGACGAAGACGCCGTCGGCGCCGAGCTGCATGCAGAGCGCCGCGTCGGCCGGTGTCGCAATCCCGCCCGCGGTGAAGGTCACCACCGGCAGCTTGCCGTTCTCGGCCACCCACTTGACGAGCTCGTAGGGCGCGCGCAGCTCCTTCGCCTCGGCATACAGCTCCTCCTCGCGGAGCGCGCCGAGCCGGCGGATGTGCCCGAAGACCGAACGCATGTGAGTGACAGCGTTGACGATGTCGCCGGTGCCGGCCTCGCCCTTGGTGCGGATCATGGCCGCACCCTCGGCGATCCGCCGCAGCGCCTCGCCCAGGTTCGTGCAGCCGCAGACGAACGGGACGGTGAAGCCCCACTTGTCCACGTGGTGCTCGGTGTCGGCGGGGGTCAGGACCTCGCTCTCGTCGATGTAGTCGACCTCGAGCGCTTCCAGAATCTGCGCCTCCGCGAAGTGGCCGATGCGGCACTTCGCCATCACCGGGATCGTGACCGCCTCCTGGATCTCGCGGATCTTGTCCGGGTCGGCCATGCGCGCCACGCCGCCGTCCCTGCGGATGTCCGCCGGCACCCGCTCGAGCGCCATCACGGCCACGGCGCCCGCGTCCTCGGCAATCCGCGCCTGCTCGGCGGTGGTCACGTCCATGATCACCCCGCCCTTGAGCATCTCGGCGAGGCCGCTCTTGACCCTCATCGTCCCGGTCTCTGCCATCGGTGGTGATTCTAGCCTGGCGTGCGAGGTTGACATCTCCGCTCGCCGTGCGAGCCTTTCGCCGTGGACGCCGCCTCCACGAAGCAGCTGCGCCTGGCTCTGGTCTGTTACGGAGGCTCCTCGCTGGCGGTGTACATGCACGGCGTCACCAAGGAGCTCCACCGGCTCGTGAAGGGCTCCGCGCTCCTCGAGTCCGGGGACGGCGAGGAAGGAGGAACGCCGAGCGAGCGTTTCTACGCCCGGCTCCTGAACGACCTCGCCGCGCGCAACGCGGAGAAGCTGCGAACCCAGGTCGTCGTCGACGTGATCGCGGGAACCTCGGCAGGCGGCATCAACGGCGTCTGCCTCGCCAAGGGGCTCGCGCACAACCTCTCGCTGGACGGCTTCCGCGACCTCTGGTTCGAGCGGGGAGACATCGACGGGCTGCTCGCGGCGCCGCGGTGGCTTCCGACCCGCATGCTCAAGGCCGCCTGGGTTGCCATGCGGGGGCTGAAGCACGCGCCGCTCCGAGGTGACCTGATGGCGCGCTGGATCTATGACGCGTTCAGCCGGATGGACGAGAAGGGCGCCTCGCCGGCCTCGCTCGGGTCCCTGATGCCGCCCCAGCACAAGCTCGAGCTGTTCGTGACAGCGACCGACTTCTACGGCTACGGGCGCCAGGTCCCTTACGCCGACCCGAACCCGATCAACGACACGCGCCACCGTCACCTGCTGACCTTCCGGTTCGGCGGCGACGACGGTCGCGACGACTTCGACCGAGGCTCGAACGGCGCGCTCACATTCGCGGCTCGCACCACCTCGTCCATCCCGGGCGCCTTCCCGCCGGTCAGCTTCGGCGCGCTCGAGGGCTGGCTCGGCAGCAATCGCCCGGTCGACTTCGGCGACCTGGAGAAGCGGTTTTTCCGGCTCTACGAGCTCGCCAAGTTCCCGGCCGCCTGGACGTGGTTCGTGGACGGCGGCGTCCTCGACAACAAGCCGTTCGGCCCGGCCATCGAGGCGATCCGTGAGCGTCCGGCCGACGTCCAGGTCGACCGGAGGCTCCTGTACCTCGAACCGGATCCAGGCGTCGGCCTGAGCCCCTCGCACCGCAAGGCACCGTCGACGCTCGCTGCCGCGCTCGGCGGCCTGACCGGGCTCCCCCGCTCCGAGCCGATCCTCGACGACCTCGTCGAGGTCGGCGCGCTGAACGAACGGGTCCGGCGCATCCGCGACATCGTGGAGACGGGCTGGGACACGGTCGAGGCGAGGGTCAGGGAGATCGTCGGGCCCCTCCCGGAGATCCCGAAGGACCCGTCCGACGCGAAGCTCACCGAGGTCCGGAAGCGGACGGAGGAGGAGGCGCGACGCAGTGCCGGCTTCAGCTACGCGACCTACGTCCGTCTCAAGATCAGCAGCGTGGTCGACCGGTACGCGCGGACAGCCTGCGGCGTGTGCGACCTCCCGCCCGACTCGACCCACGCCCTCCTGACCCGTAGCGCGCTGCGGCGCTGGGCCGAGGAGCGAAACCTCTTCGAGCAGCGGATCGAGCCCAGCGAGGAGCAGCTCGACTTCCTCGTCACCTTCGACCTTGCTCACGGGGAGCGGCGCCTGCGCTTCGTCATCGACGGCGTCAACCACCTCTACGCGAAGGCCGGAACGGAGGGCTTCCCCGACCGCGAGCAGATCGATGCCGCCAAGGGGCGGCTCTGGGAGGCGGTTGGGACCCTGCGCGACGCGATGGCCGGGACCGGGTTCGACGAGGCGCTCCGCGCCCGCTACGAGGCCTGCTTCGACCCCGACTCCATGCGGAAGTTCATGCAACGGGCCGGCTTCGACGCGGACGCCTACGTGCGCGAGCACCGCGAGCAGCTCGACAACCTCGAAGTGGCGCTGCGCGCATACCTGAAACAGCGCATGGCCGGCTTCACGGCCGATCTCTACGTCGGCCTGCTGCTCCTCACCGAGGGTTGGAACAAGGAGCGGCGCTGGGACCTCCTCGTTCGCTACCTCGGCTTTCCGTTCTGGGACGTGCTCCTCTACCCGGTCCAGGCGCTGAGCGACGTCGGCGAGCGCGACAGCGTCGAGATCGTCCGCCTGAGCCCGCGTGACACGCACCGGATCCCGGTGGAGGGCGACGCCAGGCACAAGAAGCTGATCGGAGCAGAGAAGGGGCACTTCGGCGCGTTCCTGAGCCGAAAGGGGCGCGAGCAGGACTACCTCTGGGGGCGCCTGGACGGTGCCGAGCGCCTCCTCGGCATCCTCCTTGACGGCGTCGACGAGGCGGACGCGAAGCGGTGGTACGACGAGGCGTTCGGCGCGATCCTGGAAGAGGACGAGCAGGCCGTCCCGAAGGCGGCCGACCTCGTCCGGCACGTGCGCGCGACGATCGCCTCGTAGCGCCGGCGGCCTTGCGAAACCCGTGGGATCGACCTACCCTCGATGTGCGGCCCAGCCTCTGAGGGAGAGGAGGGCTAGGTGAACGGAGTAGGTGCAACCACCGTCGAGGCTCCCGCCGAGCGCGGCCTCCGGGGAGCCCTTCGACGCCGTGCCCCGGGGAGGGCGGTCGCGTTCCCGGAGCTCGTCTGGGTGCATTTCCTCCGTCAGCAGGAGCTGAACGCGGGCCGCGGCGAGCCGTACACGGGCCCCGCCGAAGAGCGCTACCGCGAGTTCGAGGCGCGCTTCGAGGCGCACCACGGGCCGATCGTGAACGCCTACTGGTGCACGACGGAGGCCTCCGGGGTCGCCTTGACGATCAAGCGGCGGCCGCTGATCCTGCCGGACGTCGTCAACCTGCACTGGGCGACCGACTGGACGACGAAGGACAAGCCCAAGCTGATGACGCTCCTGTACCGGTGCGAGAGCCTGTCGGTGCGCGTCCACGAGGTGCTGCGCGACACGAGCCAGCGCCTGGCGATGCAGTCCCTCTTCACGCTGATCAGCTTCCTGCTCGCGTTCGCCGAGACCGAGCGGGCAAAGGACGATCGCGCGGTGGCCGAGGTCGACCGCGCGGTGCGCGAGCACCTGAAGCGGATCGAGACGTACTACCGGAACGCGGCGGTGCGCTCGGGCCAGATCGTCTACGTCGGCGGGATGCTGCTCGGCATGGTGCCCGTGGCGCTCCTGCTCCTGCTGGCGCTCCTGCTGAAGGTGGTCGACGCGCACAATGTCTCGGTCCGGACGGGGCTGTTCTGCTTCGCGGCCGGCAGCGTCGGCGCGCTGATGAGCGTGATGTCGCGCATGAGCGCCGACAAGGTGCGCGTGGACTGGGAGTTCGGCAAGGACACCCTGCGCACCCTCGGCTCGCTGCGCCCGTTCGTCGGCGGCGTCTTCGGCCTGATGACCTTCTTCGCGCTGAAGAGCGGCGTCGTCGCACTCGACATCACGAACAGCGACAAGAGCGCCTACTTCTACATCCTCTTCTCGTTCGCCGCGGGCTTCAGCGAGCGCCTGGCGCAGGACATGCTGCTCGGCTCGACCGTCGAGGGCGCCGCGACGCGCGTCAAGCGCCGCAGAGGACAGCAGGAAGCGTCCGGAGCCGAAGAGCTGCCGGACAGCGCGCCGTCGCTCTCCGGAAGCTGAGATGCCCACGCTCACCCGGAAGCTGTCCCGGGAGTACAGCCTCCTCTACGAGTCGTGCCTGATCAGGCCGAGCCGGAAGGCGGCGGTCGCCCGGACCGCCCGGCGGCTCACGGCGAACCGGGCCCGCTACGAGAAGGTCGCCGGCGCGCTGAAGATGCCCTGGTACGTCGTCGCCGCGATCCACAGCATGGAGTCGGGCGGCGACTTCTCGCGGCACCTCCACAACGGCGACCCGCTCACCGGCCGGACGACGCACGTGCCCGCCGGACGCCCCAAGACCGGCCGGCCGCCCTTCACGTGGGAGCAGAGCGCAATCGACGCGCTCCGCTACCAGGGGCTCGACGCATGGAAGGACTGGAGCATCCCGGGCGCGCTCTACAAGCTCGAGGGCTACAACGGCTGGGGCTACCGCGACCATCACCCGGGGGTCAACTCGCCGTACCTGTGGAGCTTCTCGAACCACTACGCGAAGGGGAAGTACGTCGCCGACGGGCGGTTCTCCGCAACCGCCGTCTCGCAGCAGTGCGGGGCCGCCGTGCTGCTCAGGCAGCTGCAGGCCGGCGGCCGGATCGCCGTCGACGTGGGCCCGCGCGTGCTCCAGCTCGCGAACCCGCTCGTGACCGGGCCCGACGTCGAGGCGGCGCAGCGCCTGCTCGTCCGGAATCCATTCGGCTCGTTCGACCCCGGCGGCGTGGACGGCGAGTACGGCGAGCTGACGGCCGGCGCGGTCGAACAGGCGAAGTGGGAGCTCGGGTTCCCGCAGAACGCGGCGAACAGGACCTTCGGGCCACAGCTGAAGGCGATCCTGTCGGGGGAGAAGCCGCTGCCCGCAGCTTTCGCCAGGCGGCGGGCCCGGCGGCTCAAAGAGGCGGGCTCCGAGCGGGCCGTCCGGAAGCGCATCGTCGACTGGGCCCTCTGGGGCTGCAAGAACAGCGGCCGGATCGGCTACTCGCAGGACGGCACGGTCCGCCTGAGCGCGCTCGGGAAGCGAGGCGCACTGCCGCTCGCGACCGACTGTTCCGCCTTCTCGACGCTCTGCTACAGCTGGGCGGGCGCTCCCAACCCGAACGCCCGCAGCGGCTACGACGCGCGGCAGCCCGCGTACACGGGATCGATGCTCGACCGCTGCCGGCGCATTCCGAAGGGCGCGGCCAGGCCCGGCGATCTCGTCGTCTGGACGCCGCCGAACCGCGGCCAGCACGTCTGCATCGTGGTCACGCCCGGCGCCGACCCGATGCTGGTCTCGCACGGAGACGACTCAGGGCCGAAGCGGCTCCGGTTCTCCGCCGAAAACGGCTACCAACGGCGCCACGGCCACGGCACCGCAGTCTTCCTAAGTGCGTTCTAGGCCTTTCCCTCCGCTTCGTACTCGCGCAGGAAGCCCTCGAACAGGCGCTTGTGGCCCTCCTCGTCCCGGAGGATGTCGATCGTCATGTCCTGCGTGACCCAGTCGACGCCGTCGGTCACCTCGATGATGCGGTTGTAGTGCTCGATGCCCCCCGTCTCTGCCTCGATCACGCCCTTGATCACGTGCACGACGTCGGTCTGCTCGTCCGGGGGCTGCAGGAAGGTCTGCTCGGCCTCGAAATCCGTCGAGCCGGGCACGACCCCGTTCAGCTCCTTGATCCGCTGGGCGAACCGCTGCGCGTGGCCGAGCTCCTCCTGGATGTCCTCCGCGAGCGCCTCGACGATCTCCTGGGCGCGCACGCCGTCGGGGTTGACCGAGTTGGCGATGTAGCTCATCACCGACTCGATCTCCATCCAGTAGGCCTTCTCGAGTAGCTCGAGGATCTCCTCTCGCTTCTCGGCGTTCTCCGGCGCGAGGATCCCCTGGCTCGTGGTCGTCGTCGTCATCGGCGGCTCCTTCCCATCGGTTGCGTTGACGTACCCATTCCGCGCCGTCTCACACGGACAGTGTTAAAAGTGTCGCGATGGAGATCGCGGAGAGCCTCGGCCGTCTCGCGCTTGTTCGCCGATCTGTCTCCCTCGCAGCTCGAGGTGATCGCGCACTCGCACGAAGAGGACGTCTTCGGCGAAGGCGAGCGCGTGCTGCGCCGCGGCCTCAGCGGCGGCAACTTCTACATCATCCTCGAGGGGGAGGCCGCGGTTCGGGTCGGCGACGAGGAACTGAGCCGCCTCGGCCGCGGCGACTACTTCGGCGAGATCTCCGCGCTCACCGGCGACCCGCCGAGCGCGGACGTGGTGGCGACAACCGTACTGCGCTGCCTCGTGATCCCGGCCTCACAGCTGGAGCGACTCTTGCTCGAGCGGCCGCAGATGATGCTCCGGCTGCTCAAGATGGAGGCGCGGCGCGTGCAGGGCGCGGTCGAGTGGCGGACGTAGCGAGGCCGTTCCCGCCTGGAGACTACGACGTGGTCGTCGTCGGCAGCGGCCCGGGCGGCCTGCAGGCGAGCTACTGGCTGCGGCACTTCGGCGTCTCGCATGCCGTGCTCTCGCGCGACGATGTGCCCGGGGGCATGTTCCAGCGCTTTCCGATCTTCCAGCGGCTGATCACGTGGACGAAGCCCGACGCGCCGGTCGAGCGGACGACCCGGGAGTACGAGTGGTACGACCACAACAGCCTCCTCGCCGTCGAGCCCGAGCTCAAGGCGCTCGTGCCGAGCCTGATGGACCGCGCCTACGACCTCCCTTCCCGCGCCGAGATGGAGTCCGGGATCGCCGCCTTCGCCGACCAGGCGCGGCTCGAGGTCAGGTACGGCACGACGTGGCAGTCGACCAGGCACGACGAGGAGGGCATCACCCTCGTCTCCGACGCGGGCGAGTACCGCTGTCGCGCCGTCGTCTTCGCCCTCGGCGTGACCGAGCCGTGGCGGGCCTCGGTTCCAGGGCTCGAGCACGCCGCCCACTACGTCGACACCTCCGCGCCCGAGCGCTACGCCGGCCGGAGCGTCTTCATCGTCGGCAAGCGGAACTCCGGCTTCGAGGTCGCACAGGGGATCCTGCCCTGGGCCCGCAACATCGTCCTCGGCTCGCCGCGGCCGGTGCAGACCGACGCCCTCGCGCTCTCCGCGCTCCGCATCCGGTATCTGCACCCCTACGACGAGTACGCGCGCGGAGGGCCGGGCACGTACGTCCTGGACGTCACGATCAACCGAATCGACCGCAACGCGGACGGCTTCCACGTCGTCACGCAGGGCACGACCTGGGACGGCCGGCTGGAGTTCGACGTCGACGACGTGATCGCCGCGACCGGTTTCCAGACGCCGCTGGGGGACCTGCCCAAGCTGGGTCTCGTGACCCTGAACGACGGGCGCGTCCCCGCGCTGACACCGTTTTGGGAGAGCATCACCCTCCCCGGGATCTACTTCGCGGGCAACGCGTCGCAGGGCGCCAAGGGCCTCGGCAAACGCGGCGCCGGCGCGAGCTCGTCCTCGGTGAACGGCTTCCGCTACAACGCGCGCATCCTCGCCCAGCACCTGGCCGAGAAGCTGAACGGGTACGCACGGCCGCGCCCGCCCGTCGAGGACGTCGTCTCGTTCCTGCTCCACGAGCTCACCGGCGCGCCCGAGCTCTGGGTCCAGAAGGGCTACCTCTGCCGGGTGGTCACCCTCGAGGACGGAGGCTTCGTCGACGACGAGGTCATGCCGCTCGCGCACTTTCTCGACTCGCCGGGCCCCGACGCGCTCGCCGCCAGCGTCGAGGTGGACGACGCCGGCCGGATCATCCCGACGATCTACATGCGTCGTGGGGGCGAGATCGGCGAGCACCAGCTCGAGCCCCACCCGCTGCACGAATACGGCTCCGAGCCGTATCGCCTGGAGCTCTCGTCGCTGCTCTCCTCGCTGGTCCCCTGACTCGGTCTGCGTTACTGAACGGCCGCGAGCCTGCTCATCAGACGGGCCCAGGGCACGTTCACGATCCGGCCCCCAGCCGTGCCGGCGCGGTTGTACGCGTACCAGAGGCCGCCCGCCCGCTCGAGCTGGGCGTCCACCGGCCGCGAGCCCCGGACGGTGTAGGCGACGTCCTTCCCGTCGCGAAGGTCGAGGACGTGCACGCTCTGCCCGCGCAGGTACGCCGCGTAGGTCTGCACTAGGTCGACGAGCTTCGAGGGCGCGTTCGAGGAGGGCATCAAGGCGGCGTTCTGCAGGACACCGGTCGACGCGCCGTAGACAGCGAGCGTGGTGGAGCGTAGGACCGCGAGCCGGTTTCCGCTCAGCGCGACCTCGTTCTGGCTCCCGGCGACCGGCCTGATCGAGCTCAGCGGGGTGCCGTTGGCCAGGAAGACCGAGATCGTCCCGTCTTCGTGTTGGGCGGCGATCCTGCCCGAATCGACCGCGGCGACCTGGACTGTGTCTGGATCGATCCGCACCGCCGCGTACATGGCCATGGCCGGGGTCGATATCCGCAGCGCCTGCTGGTCCTTGGTACCGGGAGGCAGCGAGCAGCCCGGATCGGGCGGCAGGGCGTCGCAGTTGTCCGGAAACCAGCTCGTGCCGTAGAAGCCGTGCTGCCGCCAGCCGCTGTAGGCGAACAGGCCGCCGTCCCCGTAGAGGCCGGCGATGAAGTCGCCGCCGGCGCGTGGTCGCGACGCCTTCTCGACCCCACCGTTGGTGGCATCGATCGACCGGCCGCGTGGCCTTCTTTCCGATCGTCGCAGCGGGGAGCTCGGATTGCGTGAGATTGCCCGCGTTCCAGTCGAGCCAGGCGACGCGACGGCCGGCCAGGGCGACCTGGTCGAACCCCGACCCGCCGGACGCGCCGCTCGGACAGCCGGAACCGGCGTTCCAGCGGAAATGGGCGCCTGTCTGTGCATTCCAGACGACGACTCGGTCGCAGACGTGGCCGGGGAGGTCGACCGTGCCCGCGGCGACCAGCCTGCCGTCGGCGGCGAGGTCGACGATCCGTCCCGCAGTCCTGAATGTCTTGATGCTCGGGCCCTTGGCGGCGCCACCGAAGGCCGGCAGCGCAACCACGGCGGCTGCCGCGAGAGTCGCAGCGACGGCGTACCTCTTCACTTCTCCCCTCCTCGACGAGGATTGCTCGTTACCTCGTGCGGCAATTGTAGTTCGGGATCAGATGTATGCCTTGCGGCTGAGCCACCTCAGCGAGAAGTAGCCCCAGATGGGTGGCAGGTAGAACGTGCACAGGCGTTGGGTGAAGGCGATCGCGAAGGCCGTGGACTCGTCGACGCCCATCGCTACGAGACCGGCCGTGAGAGTCGCCTCGGCGGCTCCGATCCCGCCAGGCACGGGGATGAAGCTCGAAAGGACCGAGGCGCCCGTGTTGATGAGGATGAGCTGTGCCAGCGAGAGGTCGACGCCGTACGCGTGGCATGTTGCGCCGAGGGCGATCGCGTAGAGCACCTCGGACCCGACGTTTCCGCCGAAGAGCTCGAGTCGCTTCCGGCGGTTGCCCATCACTCTCCAGAGGCTGGTGAATCCTTGCTTGAACTGTGGCACGACCTTGGCGCGGACCTTCGGGACGGCGAGGAGCACCGATACGCTGACCACGAGCGCGATCACGATCGCCGCAACCAGGCGCCCGTCGGGCGCTCCGAAGTGGAACTGGCTGGTATCGATCTTCCCCTTGGCGAAGGGAATCGCCAGGAGCAGCAGCGCCACCTGTACGACCGTCTCGGAGGCGTCGTCCACCGCTCCTGCCGCCAGCGCCTCCGCCGTGGGCACGCCCGTCCGCTGCAGGAAGCGGAGGTTCATGGCGATGCGACCGGCCGAGCTCGGCACCGTCAGGTTGATGAACTTGATCGCCGACTGCAGGAGGACGCAAGGCAGCAGCGGCAGCGGCTCCAACACGGTGCCCCGGACCGAGATCCCGGAGCCGACGAACGTGAGCTGCGCGAGGATCAGCGCGACGACGACCCAGGCGATGTCTGCGCTGCGAAGCTGGTCGGCGATCGTGCCGAAGCCGATGTCGGCGAGCTGGGTGATGATCGCGTAGGCGGCGAATGCGATCAGCGCCGTCATCAGGAGCTTCTTCGCGCTGACCCGCATCAGCGGCTGGAGCTCTGGCGGCTTCTCGCGGCCGGTCGCTGTGGAGGCGGCCTGGCGGAGATCCTTGAGCGCCACCTCGTGTGTGCGCGCGAGGTCGCGCACGTGCGGCGTGAGCGCAGCGCGCTGGAGATACGGCAAGGCGGTGCCGACGGCATCCTTGCCAACGCCGCCGAGGGCCGCCTTCAACGCACGGTCCGGCCCGGCGAGCACCGTGCAAGCCACGAGCAGCTCGGCCACGTCGATGTCGATCGCCGACCGGGGAGCGCCAAGCGTGGCGGCGGAGAGGTCGAGCAGTACGGGCCCGTCCTCCACGAGCACGACGTTGCTCAGGTTGAGCCTGCCGTGAGAGACGCCGGCCGCGTGCAGACGCGCCGCCTGGTCCCACAGCTGCGTCAGCGTCTCGTCCGACACGTCGCCGGCAAGCTCCAGCGGGTCCGCGTCGGGCTCGCGGGTGACGACGAGGGCTTCGCCGTCCGGGCCTAGAGCGGCCGTGACGACCTCGGGCACCCGGACTCGGGCCTGAGCTGCAAGCAGGGTGGCGAGTGCCTCGTGCTCGACCTGCTCCAATCGGCCCACCGCGACGCTTCTCGGTGGATCGCGGTAGGCAAGCGTTCGCCAGCGGCGGACGAGCATCTGGGTGTCCTGTGCGTCCCGGCCCAGGACCCTCGCCTTCAGCGGCTGCCCCACACCATCGAGCGCGACGTAGGCGGCGGAGCCGATCCGTTGCCGGGCGGAGGGCCTCAGGCCGTCCACCTCTACTCCGAGCGAGGAGAGGGCCAGACGTACCTGCTCTACCGGTGGAACACCCGCTGCGGTTCCGAACGCCAGGCGAAGCAACAGGCCGGCGCCGAGGCCGAGTGCGAGAGCCGCGAGCGCGTCTGACGGGAGAGCTGCGTCGATGACGACGGCGCCCAGGGCGGCAAGCCCGACGAGCCAGTATGCGAGCAGGCGAACCGGCCGGACGATCTCCGGGCCCGCGACCGTGACGACAGCCGTGACTGCAGCTATCCGCAGCTCGGGGAATCCCCACCGAGACCAGACATGTGGCTCGATCACGAGCCAGTCGGACTCGACCAGCCCACCGAGGACGATCCCGACGCCCGCCACGGTCAGCAACGCCAGCAGCAGATCGCGAGTAAGCGCCCAGCGCCGATTCAGCAGGACCGCGACGACGGTCGTGAGTGCCAGCAAGAGCGCCGCGACGAAGGCTGTTCGCCAGAAGCCCGCGGCCCACCCCAGCACGGTGGTCAGCGCGCTTGCGAGATCCTCGTCCTGTTCCGGTGCCGACGTGGCGATCGCCGCCGCGGCGCCGGCGAGGAGCACCGCCACCGCAAGCAGGATCGCGTCGATCGTGCGCCGGTTCCTCCGGCCCTCCTCGGCCGCCGTGAGCAACTCGATGTTCCAGTCACCTGCCACACGGACTCCGATCTCGCGGGCTCGCAGCCGGACCGTAATCGAGGAGGAACGTCCAGTTCATCCCATGCGGGTTGTGGCTCATCCGGCCGGCGATGAGGATGCTCGCCCGGGTCAGGAGGTCGCGAGGCTGAGCAGCCTGCGGCCTACCTCGTCGAGGGGAACGTCGGATCCCAGAGGCGGAAACCGCCGATAAACGCGTTCTCGTTGGCCCCCAGGCGCACGTTTGCCGGCAGCTCGCGGAGCCTCTTCGCGTTTCCGCCACCCAGCACGACGTACTCGGGCTCGAGCGCGGCGGTGAGCTGCTCCATCGCCTCGGACACCCGCCGCCGCCACTTCTCGTCGCCCAGCCTTTCCCGGCCGCGTTCGCCCACGTAGTCCTCGTACGTCGACTTGCGGAACGGAAGGTGACCCAGCTCCAGCGGCTCGACCTTCCCGTCCAGCACCAGCGCGGAGCCGAGGCCGGTGCCGAAGCCGAGGAAGAGCATCTTGCCCCCCTCGTAGCTACCGAGCGCCTGCATCGCGGCGTCGTTGACGACCTTCGTCGGCTTGCCGAACGCCTCCTCGAAGTCGAACCCGACCCAGCCGGGACCGAGGTTCACCGGGTCGGAAGTGACCTGGCCGTCGCGCACGGGTGCAGGCACCCCGACCGAGACCACGTCGTACGACCAGTCGGAGGCCAGCTTGGTCGCTCTCTCGACCATCTCCTTCGGGCCGAATGTCGGACCGGACTCGAACCGGCGGCGCTGGCCGTCTCCGTCGGAGAGCAGCAGCTTGACGTGCGAGCCGCCCACGTCGACGGCAAGGATCGTCTGTTCAGGCATGCGCGAAGCTTCGATGTTCGAGCGTCTCTCGGCAACCCGGTGCACGATCTGGCGACGTGCATAGGTATTGCCTTAGTATGCGCGCCCGTGTCCGAGGCATTCGACAGGACCGAGTTGCTCTCCGGTGGCGCCCGTTCGGCCGCAGGGCTGCTACTGGCCGGTTCGGTGTTCGCCGCGGCACCGGCGGTGGCACATGCGGACACCCCGTCGGACAACGACCTCGCCTATGCGCGACTGCTCGTGGCCGCCGAGTTGCTGTCGCTCGACTTCTACTCCGGCGCGATCGCCTCGCGGCACTTCAGCGGCCCGGCTCAAACCGGCCTGAAGCGGGCGCGGGCCGACGAGGCGAAGCACCGCGACGCGGCCGCGTCGGTTCTCCTCGCGGCCGGCCAGGTGCCGCCCGTGGCGGAGGACGTCGATTTCTCGTATCCCCGGGGCTCGTTCGCCTCCCGCGCCTCGATCGCCAGGCTTGGCGCGAGGCTCGAGTCGCTGTTCCTGGGCGCCTACCTCGGGGCGGTCGAGGGATACGAGGCGAACACGCTGAAGCAGTCCGCCGCTCGAGCGGCCGCGAGCGAGGCGCAGCACCTGAGCGTCTTCACGGCGGACGTGCGCGGCCAGCGCTTCGGGCCGGCGTTCCCGCCGGCATTGACCATCGACCGGGTCTCGAACGCCCTGGATCGGTTCACGAGCTAGCGAGGAGGACGCAGTGGCCAGGCAGTTCTACACCGCGAGCGACGCCGCCCATCGGTTGGGGATCAGCCTCGACACGCTTCGCCGCTGGGACCGCGACGGCCGGATCAAGACGACCCGCGACAGCGGCAACCGGCGTCTGGTGCCGGTTCGTGAGATCGAGCGGCTCCGCGGCGACCGGAGCTCCGAGCACCTGAGCGCCCGGAACCGGCTCCCGGGAACGGTCAGCGAGGTCAAGGTCGAGGGTCTGGTCGCCCAGGTCGAGCTGCTCGTCACCGATCCCGTCCGGATCGTCGCGATCGTGACGGCCGACGCCGTCGAGGAGCTGGGCCTGGAGACGGGAGGCCCGGCGACCGCGGTCGTGAAGGCCACTTCGGTGATGGTGGAGCACGCGTGAGGGCCCTCGCCGCCGCAATCGCCATCATCGCGCTGCTCGCGAGCGGCGGCGTCGCGAGCGGGAGCTCCAAGGCGACCGTGACCGTGTACGCAGCCGCCTCGCTCACAGACGCGTTCCCGAAGATCGCTCCGGGCGCGAGGTATTCGTTCGCCGGCTCCAACACGCTCGCCACGCAGATCCGGAAGGGCGCGCCGACCGATGTCTTCGCCTCGGCCAACATGACCCTGCCGCAGCAGCTCTTCCGCGACAAGCTCTGCTCGAAGCCGGTGGTGTTCACACGGAACAGGCTGACCGTGATCGTCCCGAAGTCGAACCCGGCGAACATCCACAGCGTCTACGACCTGCGCAAGCACGGGATCAAGCTCGTGATCGCGGGCCCGACCGTCCCGGTCGGCTCGTACACGCTTCAGGTGCTGAGGAACATGAACCTGACAAGCGTCCTCTCCAACGTGGTCAGCCGGGAGACCGACGTGCGCGAGGTGCTGGCAAAGATCGCACTCGGCGAGGGCGACGCGGGCTTCGTCTACTCGACGGACGCAAGGACCGTGCCGGGCAAGGTGACCACGCTCAAGATCCCGGCATGGGCGCAGCCCAAGGTGCAGTACGGGATCTGCGTCGTCTCGGCGAGCTCGAACAAGGCGGAGGCCCGCGCGTTCATCAAGCGGGTGACCGGCAAGGCGGGCCAGAAGATCCTGATCAGGTACGGCTTCCTGCCACGCCTGAAGCCGAAAGCGCGACACTAGGCGCCCGTGCGCAAGGCAGGCTGGGCTGCCCTCCTCTTCGGCGCCGCGACCGTTGGGCTCGGCTTCCTCGCGCTGCCGATCGTGGCGCTGTTCACGCAGGTTCCGCCCGGTGAGCTGATCCGCCTGCTGGGCAACTCGGTCGTCCGTGACGCTCTCGTCGTGAGCATCAAGACGACGCTGATCGCACAGCTGCTCATCATCCTGTTCGGAACTCCGCTGGCGTACCTGCTCGCCAGCCGCCGATTCCCGGGCCGGGCGGTGCTCGTGACGCTGGTCGAGCTGCCGCTCGTGCTCCCGCCCGCCGTCGCGGGGATCGGCCTGCTCGCCGCGCTCGGCCGCTTCGGGCTGCTCGGCTCGACTCTCGACGCGTTCGGCCTCAGCATCGGGTTCACGCAGACGCGCCGTCGTCCTGGCGATCGCCTTCGTCGCGGGGCCGTTCTACGTCCGCACGGCCATCGCGGCGTTCGAGGGCGTCGACCCCAACCTGATCGCGGCCTCGCGAACGCTCGGGGCAGGCCCCGCGCGGACGTTCTTCCGTGTCGCCCTGCCGCTCGCCGGTAGCGGGCTCGCCGCGGGCGAGGCGCTCTCGTTCGCGCGCGGGCTGGGCGAGTTCGGCGCGACGATCATGTTCGCCGGGAGCTTGCAAGCGGTCACCCAAACGCTGCCGCTGGCGATCTATGCGCAGTTCGAGGCCGACTTCGACGTCGCGGTCGCGATGGGCGCGCTCCTGGTCGTCGTCAGCGGCGCCCTCCTCCTCTCCCTGAAGCTGGTCTTCGGGTGGCAACCCTCTCAGCGGACTTCGTCCTCGGTCTTCGCTCGTACGAGCTGAGGCTCGCGCTCGAGGTCGAGCGGGTCGTCGCGCTCGTCGGCCCGTCCGGCGCGGGCAAGACCACGGTCCTCGGCGTGATCGCCGGCCTCGTCCGTCCCGACTCGGGTCGGGTCGCGCTCGATGGAGAGGTCTGGCTCGACGTCGAGCGCGGGATCAACCGTGACCCGGAGGAGCGCCGCGTGGGGCTCGTCTTCCAGGAGTACGCGCTCTTCCCGCACCTGACCGTCAGACAGAACGTCGCCTACTCGCGGAACGGCCGCGTCGAGGAGCTGCTCGAGCGCTTCGGGATCTCGCACCTGGCGAAGGAGCGGCCGGGAAGGTTGTCGGGCGGCGAGCGGCAGCGCGTCGCGCTCGCCCGGGCCCTCGCGCGCGACCCCGGCGTCCTGCTGCTCGACGAGCCGCTCGCAGCGCTCGACGCGCACACGAAGGCCGCTGTCCGCGTAGAGCTCCAGCAGCTTCTGCACGGGCTCGGGCTTCCAACGCTGATCGTGACGCACGACTACGAGGACGCGATCGCGCTCGCGGACCAGGTCGGGGTCCTCGTCGACGGACGGCTCCGGCAGCTCGGCACCCCTGTCGAGCTGATCGCCCGTCCCCGCGATCCCTTCGTCGCCTCGTTCACCGGCGCGAACCTGATGCGGGGACGGGTCGAGGGCGCGCCCGAGGCGAACGGCCTGACGACCGTCCGCCTCGAGAGCGGCGACATCGTCTACTCGACCGATGCCGCCGAGGGCGAGGTCGGCGTGGTCGTGCACCCCTGGGACGTCTCGCTCGGGCAGGTCCAGCCCGAAGGCTCCGCGCTCAACCTCCTGAGCGGTGAGGTCGCCTCCATCGTGCAGGTCGGCAACCGCATGCGAGTGCGGATCGGCCCACTGACGGCCGAGGTCACCGCGGCTTCTGCCGAGAGGCTGGGCCTCGCCCCGGGCAGCACCGCGTTCGCCTCGTTCAAGGCGACGGCAACGCGGCTGGTGCCGTTCTCCTAGCCGAGCAGGCTTACGGCGGAGGCAGGTAGCCCGCGCCGGCCGACGGGAAGCCTTCCTCGGTGTATTCGTCCCGAATGTTGCGCTTGTGGGAGCTCGGGTCTTCGAGCTCGCCGCGCTCCCACGCCTCGAGGTCTTCCCTCGCCTGGCGGTCGTGCTCTTCCCGACTGGCCGCGCGTCGTGCCCGGAGCTTGTCCCAGAGCTTCATCGCATCCACAGAATACGCCCGGATGCGGGTATTTTGCTACCCGGGGAGCCAGCCGTCGCGGTAGCGGGACGGACTCGGGGTCGGAGTAGCGGGCGTAGGCCTGCTCGGCGTCGGTCGTCTCCTCCTCGACTCCGGCGTCGTGGCGGAGCGCCGCCTCGTCGACGGTGTAGGCACCCCAGTCGGCGGTGCCCACAGTGGTGCGCGAGCCGACGGCGAGCACGAGACACGGCTCGTCGCCTGCCCCCACGATCGTGTGCCTGGTCCCGGCGGGGCAGTGCACGAAGTCCCACCGGCGCAACGGGCGCTCCTGGCCCTCGACGATCAGCAACGGCTCGCCCGCAAGCACGAGGAAGTCCTCCTGGTCGTCCTCCCAGTGGTACATCGACATCGGCTCCCCCGCCCCGAGGCGGAGGAGGTTCACGCCCACCTGTGGGAAGTACTCCTCCAGCTCGCGCTGCGTGGTGCCGGTGAACGAGAGGCTCTGCCCGCGCTCCTTGCGGTCGCGCCAACGTGCCTCTCGCGCGTTCATCACGAACCAGCCCTTCCCGGCAGGCACGAGCCCCGCCTCGGTCTGCTCGAGCTCGGCCTCGGGTATCACGAGCCGGATGATAGAGACGACCGGCCGTCGGGTCGTGGTGCGACGGGGCTTCCGAGGAGCCCGGCGCTGGCGACGATGGACCCGAAGGCGGCGATCTGCAGCGCCCCTTTTGCGCCTTGCGGCAGCGCCTCGTCGAAGAGCACGAAGCCCGCGGCGATCGGGACCGCGTTCGTAACGAGAGTCGCGATGCCGGCTGCGGTCAGCGCGCTGCCGTGTTGGAACGCCGCCTGAAGCACGCCCGTGCCGGCCGCATAGCAGGCAACCAGCGGGACAAGCGCGACCAGCCAGATTCCGCCGAAGGAAACGAGCTTCGCCGAGATGTCTCCGTCGGAGAACAGAAGCCCCGCTGCAAACCCCAGCGCGGCAGCCCGCGAGAAGCGGATGCGCCCCGCGGTCAGCGCGACCGCGACGCCGGCGGCAGCCACAAGCCAGACGATCACGCCGGCACCGTGCGGCGCATGTGAGGTGGGCTTTGCCCCGACCAGCGACACTGAGAGCAGGACCAATCCCAGCAGGGCGATGCCGACGGCGAGCTGCTCGCGGATCGAGAGTCTGCTCGGGTGCCCGTGCACTACAAGGAGCGCGAGGACGGCGATGCCTGACGCACTGACGGCCTGCACCAGGCTGAGTGGTGCGAGCGCGAGGGCGGTGACATAGACGAGCCAGCCGGCCGTCTCGGTGGCAAAGCCGATCCGCCAGCCGCTGCTCCGTAGCAGCAGGCCCAGCGAACGGAACGGTCTCCGGGCGGTGAGCGGCGGCAGTGCGGCCACCGCGTCGTGCTCCTTTGTATAGGCCCAGTTCACGGCCAGCGCCGAGAGGAGCGCGAGACAGAGACCTATCCAGACTGTTTCGAAGACGCCCCTCCCAACCCGTTGATCGATGCCGGCGCGCGGAGCAGGCGAAGCCTTACACCAACATCTGCCGAGGTGCGGCTCGCACACTCACCGTTGCGGGCCTCTCGCCTGTTTGCCGGCGGATGTGTAGAACCTGACCCGACCACTCGGAAAGGGAGGGAACATGACGGTTCGAGACATGCTCGAGGCACACCCGCGCTCCACCGTTCTCGATCGTGACCTGCTGCTGCGCTGCATCGAGGAGTGCATCGACTGCGCGGCGACGTGCACGAGTTGCGCCGACGCCGACCTCGCGGAGCCAGACGTGGCGGAGATGGTCCGCTGCGTTCGACGCTGCCTCGACTGCGCCGACGCCTGCGAGGCCACCGGCCGCATCCTCATCAGGCAGACCGAGCCCGACCTCGGCGTCCTCCGCGCGGAGATCGAGGCCTGCGCGGCAACCTGTCGGGCGTGCGCCGAGGAGTGCGAGAAGCACGCCTCCCACCACGAGCACTGCCGCATCTGCGCCGAGGTCTGCCGCAGTTGTGAACGGGCCTGTGAAGACTTGCTCGCAACGATTCGAGACTAAGTGGCGGGCTCGCCCGTCCGCGAACCGCACTCACGGCATGGTGGCAACGGTCTAGATGGGCCCGCCTGGATTCGAACCAGGGACCAACGGATTATGAGTCCGGTGCTCTGACCAGCTGAGCTACGGGCCCGGCCGGGCAAGCGTAACTCCCAGGCTCGTTGGTTCGGGACGAGGCGGGAAGCAGAGGTTCCCATTGCGCGATTGGCGTATGCTTCCGCGCCATGCGAAGGCTTCTGCTCCTGATCCCGTTTGCGCTGCTTCTCGCCGGCTGCGGCGGCACGAGCGGCGGCTCCAACAACGAGAACCAGGGGCATCTCGGCGAGACTGCGGGCGTCGTCGGCCACAAGGTCACGATCATCCTCAAGGATTTCACGATCACGCCCGCGGACATCACGCTGCTTAAGGCGGGCAAGTACTCCTTCGAGCTCCACAACGAGGGGGCGCAGACCCACGCCCTCAAGATCGTGGGCAACGGCATCGACGTGAAGAGCTCCGAGATCACCTTCGGCAACAAGACCACCTTCAGCGTCGACCTCAAGAAGCCCGGCACTTATCAGATGTGGTGCCCGGTCGACAGCCACAAGAGCCTCGGCATGACGGGCACCATCACGGTCGGCTGACGGTTCGGCTCGACTCCGCGCCGCAGAACCCTCACAATAGGGCCGCCCGCAGCTCCCGCGGCCATCGACCCAAGGAGGGTGGCTCACGGTGAAGGTCTTTCAGCACGAACGGCAGCTCCGCACCACCGGCGGCCTGGCAGTACGGGACATCACCGAGGAGGTGACGGAGGCCGTCCGGGAGAGCGGCGTCGTCGACGGGATCGCCTGCGTCTACTCACCACACACGACGTGCTGCGTGCGGGTGAACGAGTTCGAGAACGGATTCCTCGAGGACTTCGCCAACATGCTCAAGCGCCTGGTCCCCAGCGAGACCTACTACGCCCACGACGACTGGGACCGGCGCACCGAGAACATCTGCCCCGAGGACATGGACTTCGGGAACGGGCACTCGCACTGCATGGCGATGCTGCTCGGGACCGCGGGCGAGTCGATCCCGGTGCGCGACGGCGAGCTCTGCCTCGGAACCTGGCAGCGCGTGCTGTTCCTGGAGCTCGACCGCGAGCGAGACCGGCGCTGGATCGTCCAGGTCGTCGGGACCTAGCCCAACTCCGCTGCCATCGCTTCGATCAGCTGCTCCTGAAGCCAGGACAGGTACGCGTACAACGCGAGCTCGGGCGTACGCGGGTCGTCGTCCGGAAGGTCTCCGACCAGGCTGTCCTCGTTCACGTCGAGACGGGTGCCGAGCACCAGGCGCAGGTCGTTGAGCGCCGTCAGCCACGCCTGGGCCTGCTCGGCGGTGAGGCGCTCCGCTTCGGCCGTCTCGGCCAGAACCGCTAGAGCCCGCCGGCGGCCTTCGAGCGGCTCGTCGCCCATCAGCTCCCGGTAGGCCTGCTCGTCACCGTCGTCCTCGTAGGTGCGAGGGAAGAGCCGGCGTAGCGCCGGATCCTCTGGCGCGACCTCGAGCACGGTGCGGAGCTCGTCGGGCAGCCGGCGCAGGAGCTCGCGCTCCCCTGCGGGCAGATGCACGGCGTAATCGCCGTCGCCCGTGCGCTCGATCCGCCGCTGCATCAGTCGCGCTGCATGGTCGCCCAGAGACCGTGGCCGTGCAGTCGCGCGACGTCGTGCTCCGCCTTCTCTCGCGTGCCGCTCGAGACGACCGCCTTTCCCTCGTTGTGCACCTGCAGCATCAGCTGCGTCGCCTTCGCCTTGCTGTAGCCGAACAGCTTCTGGAAGACGAGGGTGACGTACGACATCAGGTTGATCGGGTCGTTCCAGACGATCACGACCCACGGGCGGTCGTGCTCCGGGTCGTCGCTTCCGCTCGGCTGCTCGACCTCGACCTCGGCGGGGGCGAGCGTCGTCATCCCAAGCCGCTAGGCGACCTTCAGCGCTTCGATCTCGCGGTTGACGGCCAACTGCTCGAGCGCGCTGGCCTCGATTTGCCGGACGCGCTCGCGGGTCATCCCGAGCTCGCGGCCGATCGCCTCGAGGGAGGCAGGGTCGCGGTCGCCGTTGAGGCCGTAGCGGCGCTTGACGACCTCCCGCTCACGGTCCGGCAGCTGTGCCACGGCGCGCCTGAGGACCTCCTCCTCGAGGCTGACCGTCAGCTCCTCCTCCGGCTCTGCGCCCTCGCCGGCGAACAGGTCGCCCAGACGGCCCTCGCTGTCCACGCCGAGGGGCTTGTCGAGGCTCGTGATCGCGCGCGCGGCCTGGCGCACCTCGCGCACCTGCTTCAGCGGCAGCTTTGCCTCCCTCGCGATCTCCTCCTCGGTCGGCTGCCGGCCGAGCTTCGGCGCCAGCGCCCGCTCGGCACGCGCCATTCGCTGCTCGCGGTCGGCGATGTGGACGGGGAGACGGATCGTCCGCGACTTGTTCGCGACCCCGCGCTGCACCGCCTGGCGGATCCACCAGGTCGCGTAGGTCGAGAACTTGAACCCTCGGCGCCAGTCGAACTTCTCGACCGCCCGGATCAGGCCGATGATCCCTTCCTGGATCAGGTCGAGCAGCGAGAGGCCGTGGCCCTGGTAGCGCTTGGCGATCGAGACCACGAGCCGGAGGTTCGAGTTGATCATCCGCTCCTTGGCCTCGTGATCGCCGCGCTCGATCCGCTTGGCGAGCTCGACTTCCTCTTCCTTCGTCAGTAGCGGCCAGCGGGCGGCCTCGTTGAGGAACAGCTGCAGCGCGTCCGTCGTCGAGACGGCGAGGTCGCCGTTCACGTAGGTGCTCTCATCGCCCTCCCGGCCACAGTCGTCGTTGACCTCGATGGCGCGCTCCTCGAACTGCTCGTAGAGGGACCGCACGTCGTCGTCCTCGAGCTCGTGCTCCTGGACGAACTCGTTCAGCTGGGAGAGGTTGATGCAGCCCTGCTCCTCCCCCTGGGCGATCAGCGCATCGATCTGCTGGCTCGTGATCTCGCTCACGGCAGCGAACACCTTAGGCAATCGCGCCGGGGAGGTCGAGGTCAGAGCAGCCCGCAGGCTCTGGCCGTGCTGGGCCACGGCCAGAAGCCGCGCCCGCTCCGGTGCGCGCGCTCGGCGACCCACATCTGCTCGAGCGCCGTCCAGTGGTCAGCCCAACCGCGCCGCAGGAGCGCCCGCGGCGCGTAGCTGCGCATGAATCCGCGGTCCATCTGCAGGCCGCCCCAGTAGGGGTCGCCTCCGTCGCTCCAGCTGCCCTCGAAGCGATGGATGCAGAGCCAGCCGCGCCTGTGCGGCGGACGAGCCGCGGCGTGCTGCACGTAGTGCGCTTGGCGGCGCCAGTAGACGAGCGTACGGCGCGATCCGAGCGGGCCTGCCGGCCGCGCTCGGCGCATGCCCATCAGGGCTTGCCAGCGCCACGTGGTGTCACGAAAGCGCCGGGTGACCGTCGGGTTCACCTGGCGCAGGAGCGCGACCTTTTCTCGTTTCGGCTTCCTCGGGACGGCCGGCCGCTTGGAGTTGGTCGCGCCCGCGACGGCCGACACTGCTGCCAGCACCGCCAGCACGGCAGCGAGCACGGATAGAAAAACGCGAGTTTGTTTCACCGCAGAGACCCCTCCTCCGGAGCCCGACTCTTCTCGGCTCGACAGAAAGCGCGTCCGCGGGCGGCGCGGTAGGCGTGCTTCCGTGGCCTGGTCGAAACGACCTGTTCCGAGAGGCGTTAGACGTCAAACCTGGCAACCGGTTAGCAAACCTCGTGCCCGACGCCACGAAGTTGAGGCGAAACCCGCTTGATACCGTCGAAAGATGCGCCGTCTCGTCGTGCTCCTGAGCGCCATCGTCGCGCTCGACATCATGTTTTTCGCGGCCCTCGTGCCCCTCCTGCCGCACTTCGCGTCGAAGTACGACCTCTCCAAGGGCGCGGCGGGGGTCCTCACGGCGTTGTACGCGGCCGGCGTGCTGGCGGCTGCCGTTCCGGGCGGGATGGCAGCGTCGCGGTTCGGCCCCCGGCCCGCCGCACTGTTCGGGATCGGGCTCACGGCGGTCACGAGCCTTGCGTTCGCACTCGCGAACGACGTCTGGATGCTGGGAGCGGCCCGGTTGTTGCAGGGCATCGGGAGCGCGTTCTCGTGGTCAGGAGCGCTCGCCTGGCTGGTGGCCGCCGCCCCGCGCGAGCGCCGCGGCGCCTACATCGGCGCGACGATGGGCGCTGCGGTCTTCGGCGCGCTGCTCGGCCCCGTGCTCGGCGCCGTCGCGACCGTGGTCGGAGTGCGCGCGGCCTTCATCGGGGTCAGCGGCCTCGGGATCGTGCTCGGAGCCTGGGTGCTTGCGACCCCGGGCGTAGAGCCACAGCCTCAGTCGCTATCGGCGCTGCGGCGCGCAGACAGGCGGCTTGTCGCCGGGCTCTGGCTGCTCCTCCTTCCTGCCCTGCTGATGGGCGTGCTCGACGTCCTCGTCCCGCTCCAGCTGCACGCGCAAGGCTGGGGAGGCGTCGCGATCGGGGCGATCTTCCTAGCGACCGCGGGAGTCGAGATGGTGCTGAACCCGTTGCTGGGGCGCTTCACCGACACGCACGGGCTGCTTCTGCCCGTGCGCCTGGCGCTGTTCGGCTCGGTGGTCGTCTCGTTCGCCTTCGCGCTGGCCAACTCGGCGGGCGTGGTTGCGTTCCTCGTCCTCGTCGCCGGGATCACCTATGGCGCGTTCTACACGCCGGGGATGGCCCTCCTCACGGACGCTGCCGAACGCCGGAGCATCGCGCCGGCACTCGTCTTCGGCGCGATGAACGGGGCGTGGGCGGCGGGCAACTTCGTCGGGCCGGCGCTCGGCGGCTGGCTGGCCGAGGTCGCAGGAGACTCGCTCCCGTACCTGCTCCTGGCGGGCCTCTGCCTGCTCACCCTCGTCGCGACGATGCCGTGGGCGCCGCGCTACGTCCAGCCGAGGTCGCGGCCGAGCAGCTCGTAGAGGCGCCGGTTCGGCTCGGCGAAGTAGCAGGCGAGCTCGGCCCGCGTGTTCGGCCTCATTTCCTCGTACCGGCGCTCGAAGACGCGCGGGTAGGCATCGAGCGCCTGAGGCGCAGCGCCGAGGAACTCGAGCACCCGCCCGTGCGCCTGCTCGGGCTCGGCGAGCAGCTCCTCGCTCGGGAGGATCAGGAGCTGCTCCTGCGGGAACACCTCGAGCCAGCGCTCGAGCTGCTCCGCGTACCTGCCGCGCGCCTTGTAGGTGTGGCTCCACCAGGCACGACTGAAGTAGCGCGGATCCGCGCAGAGACGCTCGACCTCGCCGTCCAGGCGCTCCTCCTCCGCTGCGAGGGCCTCCTCGAACGAGAGCGACTCGCGGCCGAGCGCGAGCTCGTGGTTGTAGTGCGAGAGCGCCCGGTCGACCGGGTTGCGCACGAGCGCGATCAGCCGCGCTTCCGGGACGAGCTCCTTGACGCGCTCCGGCCCCAGCGGATGGAAGAGGTAGCTCGGGCTCGCCTCCCCGACCAGCTCGCCGCGGCTGCGAAGGAGGTTCGGGAAGTTGCCGCGGTACCAGCTCGGGCCGCGCGCGTAGTGGCGGTCGAAGTAGCTGACCTCCTTCCAGGACGGGCCCGTGATGTCGGGGTGGCGGCGAAGGTAGGCGTAGAGGGCGGTCGTGCCTGCCTTCTGCGCGCCGAGGATCAGGAAGTCCGGCAGCGGTCGCACAGCGGCCGTGGCCCTGCCGTAGGTCCAGACGGCGTTGCGGAGGACGACCCGGGCAGGCTCCGGGATCGTCGGGATGAGCTCGGCCGGAAGCCTGAACATCGCTCAGTCGTAGCCGAGCTCGCGCAGGAGCGGCCCGGCCTCGGCCTCGACGTCCGCGACCTCCCCGTCCGAGAGGTCGCGGCGCCATCTGCCGACCGACTCGGAGTGGACGTCGCGCAGGGCCGCAGCGAGCTCAGCCGGCTCGGCACCGATGCGCTCGGCGATCCGGGCGGCGGTGCCGTCGGGGTCGGCGGCGAGCTCCTCGTAGCGGACCTCGACGGTGGCCTCCGGCGCGCCCGCCCTGGCCGCAGTGAGGTAGCGCCGCCAGGCCCAGGCGGCCCGGGTTGCCTCGCTCGCGGCCTGGAACTCCGGAACCCGCTCCGGCTCGACCCACGACCGGGCCTGCTCGCCGTACGGCGAGCCCACGTCGTCCGCCCCGCCCCGCTCCGTGCGCAGCCAGCCCTTCTCCAGGAGCGAGCAGACGACGTCCCGCCCGTCGCGGACCATGTGCACCACCGTCGCCTGCGGGTAGGCGCGCAACGCCGCGCCCAGCACGAAGCTGGTCTCCGGCGTCTGCTCGACCGCTCGCAGGCGCCGAGCGAAGCCCAGGCGCCGCACCCGCTCGACGATGCGCCGGAAGCGCCTGGCCGACTCGTCCTCCGGCAGTGCCGAGAGCTCGTCGATCGCCACCTTCAGCGGCCCGACCTCGCCGAGGTCGACGAACCCCGGCAGCCGGCCGAGCGAGTTACCCATGAACGTCGTCCCGGAGCGCGGTGCCCCGACGACGAAGACCGGCCGCTCGCTCGCGGCCGTCGCCTCGGACGCGGCCTTCTTGCGCCCGCGCCGGGCCACGCGCGCGGCAGCACCGCCGTAGAGGCGCAGGACATGCGCGGGCTTGAGGACCGTGACGGCCACGGCGGGATTCAACACCACCGTGGCCGTCGTAAGTCCGTCAGCTACGAGTCGTCCTGGCGCTTGACGACCCCGACCATGTGCCCTTCCGGGTCGGCGAAGAGCGCGAAGGTGACCATCTCCATCTCGGTCACCGGCACGAGTGTCTTGCCGCCCAGCTGCTCGATCTTGTCGAGCGCGGCCTGCGGGTCGTCGACCTCGACGTAGAAGGTGACGTGGCCGTCGCCGTCCGGGGATTGGCCGACTCCGCCGCCGATGCCCTTCTCGGGCTGCATCAACATCCCGTAGTTCATGTTGGCCGGATCCTGCAGCTGCCAACCGAACGCCTCGGAATAGAACTTCTGCAGCGCGGGGCCGTCCTTGCCGACGACCTCGAACCACGTGACCGGGTTTCCCATTCCTTCCTCCCTGTTGTTGAGGTGCCGGACCTACGACGAACGGGGGGCCCGGGTTTCGACACGGTAGGCGCGGGCCTCCTCGACGAGGGCTTCGAAGAGCCGCAGGTCCTCGCCCGCCTCCGGATGCCAGAGGACGCCGAGCGCAAAGCGGTGAGAGGGATCCTCGAGCGCCTCGAGCGTCCCGTCCTCCGCCCGCGCGGCGACGCGCAGGCCCTCGCCTACACGACCGAAGCCCTGGTGATGGTGGGACTTGACGGGCGCGTGGTCTCCGAGCAGCGACTCGAGCCGCGTGTTCGGCTCCAGGGACACGTCGTGGTCGGCGAACGACCCCGGCGTGTGCTTGTGCTTCTCGTCGCCCACGACCTCCGGCAGGTGCTGTACGAGGTCGCCTCCGCGCGCCACGTTCAGGACCTGCGAGCCACGGCACACGGCCAGGACCGGCATGTCGCGCGCGAGCGCCGCCTCGAGCAGGGCCAGCTCGCCGCGATCGCGCTCCGGGACGACACCCTTGGTCTCCGGGTGCGCTTCCTGGCCGTACATCTCCGGGTCGAGATCCGAGCCGCCGGAGAACACGATCCCGTCGAGGACGTCCAGCGTCTCCTCGACCCCGTCGTCGCTCGGCGGCACGAGCAACGCCCGCCCGCCCGAGCGCTCCACGGAGTGGACGTACTCCACGGGGACGAGCACCGAGTCCGTCTCCCAGACGCCGAATCGAGCGTGGGTCAGGTACGTGGTGATCCCGATGACCGGCTTCACTCCCGGTCATTCTGCCGGGTCGGCGCGGGCTCGAGCTAGCGGTACTGCTCGATCAGGAGACGGCCCATCGCCTGGGCGCGCCGGGCTGCCTCGCGGTCGCCCTCGCCGGCGGCCACGATGGAGCCCTTCATCAGGATGTGCCAGGAGTGGGCGAACTGCTCGGGATCGCGCAGCTCGGCCTCCTCGGCGAGCGTCTCGATGATCGAGCGGATTGTTGTCAGGTGATCGGCGCTCGCCTTCCCGATCGCGGTTTCCCGGTCGTTCATCTCGAGCAGGACGTTGATGAACGAACAGCCCTCGAAGTCGTCCTTCTGGAACCACTCGTCGAAGAGGTCGAAGATCGCGAGCAGCTGCTCTTCCGGGGTCTCTCCGCGGCGCCGGGCCTCCGCCTCGACCCAGTTCCTCGTCCAGAGCTGCTCGCGCTGCTGCAGGAACGCGAGCACGAGGTCGTCCTTGGACGTGAAGTGGCGGTAGAGGGTGGCCTTGGCGACCGAGGCGCTCCTGATCACCTCGTCGATGCCGACCGCTCGCACGCCGCGCCGCGAGAACAGGTCGTAGGCGCTGTCGAGAATTCGCTGTCGAGCAGCCGAAACCGGCGCTGTTGCCACTGCCTCGCTCACCGGACCGAGTGTAACCCGGTTTCGGCGAATTGCCAGACCAGTCTGTCTCTCACCCCGTAGGTGCCGTCGCTAGGCTCGGCCCGTGCCGGTCTGGAGCGCGGAGATCGTCGTGGACGAGCGGCTGGTGCGGGCTCTCCTCGCACAATTTCCGGAGCTGGAACTGGAGTCGCTCCGGCCGCTCGCAGAGGGCTGGGACAACTCGGTCTGGCTCGTGAACGAGCGCCACGCCTTCCGGTTCCCGCGCCGGCAGATCGCCATCGCCGGCGTCGAGCTCGAGCTCGCGGTGCTGCCGAAGCTCGCCCCGCTGCTGCCGTTCCCGGTGCCCGAGCCGGTCGTCCGGGGCAGGCCCACCGACGAGTATCCGTGGCCGTTCTTCGGGAGCGCGCTCCTGCCCGGTCAGGAGACGTGCGACGCCGTCCTCGACGACGACGCGCGTCTCGCGGTCGCCCTTCAGATGGCCGGCTTCCTCCGGACGCTCCACGCAGTCGAGCTCGACGAGCCGCTGCCGGTCGACGCGAACGCCCGCGCGGACATGACGACGCGCGTCCCACTGGCGCGGGACCAGCTCGCGGAGCTCGAGGCTCACGGCGTCTGGCGAGCGCCGGAGGCGGTGGGACGGATGCTCGAGACGGCGGAACGTCTCCAGCCGGCGGAGCTGCGGGCGGTCGTCCACGGCGACCTCCACTTCCGCCATGTGCTCGTCGAAGGAGACAGCGTGACCGGCGTGATCGACTGGGGCGATCTCTGCCGCTCCGATCCTGCGATCGACTTGCCGCTGCTGTGGGGCTTCGTGCCCGTGGAGGGGCGAGCCGCGTTTCTCGACGCCTACGGGCCGGTGGAGGAGGAGCAGTTGCTGCGCGCGCGGGTGCTCGCGTTCTCCGTCTGGGCCGCGCTGGCGCTCTACGGGCACGTGGAGAGCCTCCCGAGCGTCGAGCGCGAGGCGCTCGACGGGCTCGGACGTGCGCTCGTTCCCTAGTCGGGCGGCGCGCTCAAGCGCTCGATCCACTCCGCGAAGAGCGGGTCGACGACGAACTGCTTCCCGCCTTCCGCCTCGAGCTCGGCCCGCGCGGCGAGCCGCTGCAGCGCTTTCTGCGCCGACGTCTTGGTGAGCCCGAGGCGCTCGAGCACCGCCGCCCGGTAGGGAGAGCCGTCGCCGGCGAGGACCGCGCGCATCGTCTTCTGCTCCGACGTGTCGAGCCCGCGCCACTGGGCCTCGAACTCGGGCTGGAGCTCCGCGAGCGCGGCCTCGTGCGCGGCCTCCCAGTCTTCGAGGCCGGCGGTTCCACCTCGCTCGACCTCCTCCCAGAGACGGTGTGCAAGCAGCATCGCCCGCTGGGGGTGTCCTTCCGCCGACGCGAGCAGCGGGTTCAGCGCCTCCCCCACGTTGCGCTTGCTCTGGCGGAACCGCTCGGCGACGTACACCGCGATGTCCTGGTCGCGCAGGCGGCCGAGGCGAACGGGCACGGCCGAGCCGTAGAGCGGCGCCTCCTTCCGCTCGAACAGCTGCTTCATCAGCCCGGGCTCCGACCCCGCGAAGACGTACGAGGCCACGTCGCCCTGGAACTGGATGTGGCTTCTAAGGATGCCGTCCAGCTCGGGCACCTTGCCGATGTCCTGGAACTCGTCGAGCGCGATGAATGCGCGGAAGCCGCCCGCCTCCTCGAGCCGGAGCGGCAAGTCGAGCAACGCGTGCAGCGCGGGCAGCGGGTCGGTCTTCGGCTCGAGCTGGAGCCTCGCGCTGATCCCGAACGCGCCGAGCGAGAGCCCGAGGCCGGTCTTCTGGAGGAACTCCTCCACGCGGCCGCGGATCGCGCCCCGGAGCTCCTTGGCATAGGCGCGCTCGAAGCGGACCGCGACGTCTGCGAGCGAGACGACCCCGTAGAGGTCGACGAGCACCGGGATGAGGCCCTCGCGCTTCTCGCCGTCCGCGAGGGCGCGCCTGATCAGGCTCGTCTTGCCGTACTTGCGCGGGGCGTAGAGCCGTACGTAATGGCCGCCGACGGCGTTCTTCAGCAGCTGCTGCGTCTCGTCGTCGCGGTCGACGATCTCCTCCGGCGAGATTGGCCGGGAGTAGACGAAGGGATTGACGTCCGTGATCATGGGTCCCGAAAGATACCACTCAGTAGTCTGTCTGGATACCACTGGGTATCTCTCTGGACTACGAGGCTTTCCGCCTTCGAGATGGGCCACACTTGCCCGACGCGCTCGTGCCTGCCTTCGACCCCACCGACGCGGGCTTCCTCGGGGACCCCTACCCGGCGCTGGCCGCGCTGAGGGAGGAAACGCCGCTCTTCTTCGACGAGTCGCTCGCGCGCTGGTTCGTGACCCGCCACGCAGACGTGCGCGCGTGCCTCCGCGACCGGAGGCTGGGCCGCAACTTCCGCCACGTCGGCAGCGAGAAGGAGTTCGGTGCAGAACCGCTCGATGCCCGCTACCGGGCCTTCTGGGACACCGAACGCTGGAGCCTGCTCTGGCTCGAGCCGCCCGAGCACACCCGGATCCGCCGGCTCGTCGCGGCGGCCTTCACCCCCCGCAGCGTCGCGAGTGTTCGCGCGCCCGCCGAGCAGCTCGCCCTCGAGCTGCTGGCACCTCGTCTCCAGAACGGGCGCCTCGAGCTGCTGCACGACTACGCCCAGCCGTACTCGATCGGCGTGATCTGCCGCCTGCTCGGGGTGCCGACCGACCGGCAGCGGGATCTCCTCGACTGGTCACACGCGATGGTGAAGATGTACGAGCTCGACACGAGCGAGGAGCAGGCGGTGGCTGCCGCCGAGGCCGCCGCCGAGTTCCGCGACTACGTGCTCCGGCTGATCGAGGAGCGGCGGCGCGAGCGCCGCGACGACCTGGTCACCGCGCTGACGCAGGCAAGCGTGGACGATGCCCGGCTCAGCGACGACGAGATCGTCTCGACCATCATCGTGCTCCTGAACGCCGGCCACGAGGCGACGGTGAACACCCTCGGCAACGGGCTCCGTGCGCTCTTGCGCCACCCGTCCGAGTGGCGGCGGCTCGTCGCGGGCGAGGTCGCACCGGCGGACGCGGTCGAGGAGTTGATCCGCTGGGACCCCCCGCTCCAGCTCTTCGAGCGCTGGGTGCTCGAGGACGGCGTCGAGGTTGCCGGGCAGCCGGTGCCGCGAGGCGCGAAGCTCTCGCTCCTCTTCGGATCGGCGAACCGAGACCCGCGGGTCTTCACCACTCCCGACCGGCTCGACATCTCGCGCGGAAATGCCGCGGAGCACATCGGCTTCGGCGGCGGCATCCACGTCTGCATCGGGGCACCGCTCGCCCGGCTCGAGCTCGAGGCGAGCCTACGGATGCTGGTCGAGCATGCGCCGCGGCTCGAACTGGCCGCCGAGCCCCGCCGCAACCCGGCGTTCGTGATCTGGGGCCTGGAGGCGGTTCACCTCGAGCTTCAGTCGAACGTCCACAGGTCGACGTCGGTCACCGGCCGGTAGCCGATGCGCTGGTAGATGCTGTTCGAGGTCGGGTTCGCGAGGTCGGTGAAGAGGAAGCAGAACCGCCTGCCTCCATCGAGCAGCTGCTGCGTCAGCGCCGCGGTCAGCGCGCTCCCGTAGCCGCGGCGCCGCTGCTCCGGCGGCGTGTAGACCGGCCCGATCCGGATCCCGTTCGGCGTCCGCCCACCGAACCCGGCGAAGCAGGTGGGCCCACCGTCCTCCCAGAGCACGAGCCCGCCGTCCGGGTCGGCCAGCCGCCGCGCGACGAACTCGGCGCTCGTCTCCGGCTCCGGACGCGACAGCGCCTCGGCCACGAACTCGTCCGCCCAGCGGACCGCCAGCTCCCGGTCCCGGTCCTCCACCGGCCGCATACGGCCGGGAACGTCGCGGGGCGGCTCGACGGACTCTGCTCGGAAGACACGTTGAGCGATCGCCAGCCGGACCGTCGCTCCGGTGGCCGCCTCCCAGGCAGCGGCGAACTCCGCAGCGCGTTCCTTGGGGCCCACGACACCCGGCAGTGACGCGAAGGCTTCGCGCGCGTCGCCGACGAGCGGACCGATCACCCCCGGGCGTTCCATCTCCGAGAGGACGAGGTTGTGCGGCGGTGTCCGGAGCGCTACCGCGACGACCTCACCGCCATCCTCGACGACCGCCAGGTAGGAAGGCTCGCCGTAGAGCAGCGGCTCACGCCGCAGGCGCGAGGAGATCCCCAGGATCAGGTTGTGCTCGGCCTCGCGCGCGGCGAGGAACGCGCCAGCCTGCTCGATGAACGCCTCGACGTCCTGATGACGGGTCAGCTCCATCACGGCATCTTGACTGCGCTGCGGCAAGCACGGCCTTGGCTACCCTGACCGCGTGGCCTTTCGCGTAGTCCGTCCGGCTGAGCTCGAGTGGAAGACGCGTCCGCACGAGCCCGACGAGCCGCCGCGACACGTCACCGAGCTCACCGAGCCGGCCGGGTTCGCCCACACCCGTGCGAACCTCTGGCGCTACGAGCCCGGCGCCAAGGGCAGGCGTCACGTGCACAAGCTCCAGGAGGAGACCTTCGTCGTCCTCTCGGGGACGCTGTCGATGTACGTCGGCGAGCCGCCGGAGCGCCAGGAAGTCCCGGCAGGCGCGCTGATCCACGTCGAGCCGGGCACACCGCTTCAGAGCGTGAACCACGGCGACGAGGATCTCGTCGTCTACGCCTACGGGACTCCGCCCGAGAGCGAGGGCGCCGAGATCCTCGACTCCGCGGTCTAGCGCTAGCGGCGCGTCCCTGAGATGAGCAGGTACTCGCGCGGGTGGGCGATCTCGCCGTTCTCCCCGTAGTTCGTCTCGAAGAATTCGATCCAGTCGCCGTGCAGCTCCTCGCGGCGGTCGCCGAGTGAGTCCGCCAGCGTCTTGGTCGGGCCGTAGTTCTCCGAGAAGAGCTCCCAGTACGCCTCGGCTGTCGGGGTTCGCAACGTCGAGACGCGCTCCTCCAACTCGAGGTCGAACGACTCGCCGAGCAGCTCGCGGACGCGCCCCTCGTCGCCCCAGTCGAACGGGTTGCTCGGCGGCGGCGCCGGCTGGTACGGCGCCATCACCTTGAACATCTTCGCGAGGCCCCCGGTGGGCGTCCAGTTGGCAAGCGCGATCCGCCCGCCGGGAGCGGTGACGCGCGCGAGCTCGCCGGCTGCCGCCTCGTGATCGGGGGCGAACATGATCCCGCAGGTGGAGGAGACCTTGTCGAAGCCGGCATCGGGAAGATCCAGCTGCTCGGCGTCCCCCACGGCGTAGTCGATCTCGAGCCCCGTATCGGCGGCGCGCTCCTTCGCGGTGTCGATCAGGACGGGAGCGAGGTCGATCCCGGTCACGTTCGCGCCCGCTGCGGCCGCGCGCTCGGCGATCGCACCCGTGCCGCACGCAAGGTCGAGCCAGCGGTCGCCGGGCTCAGGCGCAAGACGTTCCACGACTGCGTCGTGGATGTCGGTGAGCGTCTCCGTGATCGCCTGGTAGGGCCCGCTGCCCCACATCACGCTCTGCCGCTGCTTCAGCTCCTCGTATGCCATGGCTGTCTCTCCTTTCGGTCGGTATTCCACAGGACGGAGAAAGGACGCCGAAGCTTCCATCCGTGGCCGTTCTTGACCTACCCTCGCAGCAACCGTACGTTTGTCCCAGGGGTAAGCGAAGGAGGGTTGTGACCCGACCGCTGTACTGGCTCGGGCGGTTTTCGGTGCGGCGGCGTTACGTCGTGCTGGCCGCGTGGATCGTGGGCGTGATCGCGCTAGGCGCCGGCGCGCACGCGATCGGGTCGATCACGAGCGACAACCTGTCGCTTCCTGGCTACGACAGCCAGAAGGCCCAGGACCTGCTCACGCAGCGGTTCCCGGCCCAGGCGAACGGCGCGAACCCGGTCGTGCTCGAGGCGCCGAGCGGGAAGATCACCGACCCCGAGAACGCCGCCGCCGTCGACTCGACGGTCCAGGCGCTGCAGAAGGCGCCGCACGTCACGCAGGTGGTGAGCCCGCTGACGAGCGCCGGCAAGGCCCAGGTCAGCCGGGACGGGCGGATCGCGTACATCTCCGTGGTGCTGGACGTCTCCTCCGGAGACCTGACGGACGGCGAGGCCCACGACGTGATCGACGCCACCGCGCCGGCCACGGATGCCGGGCTTCGAGTGGGTGTGGGCGGTTACCTCGGCACCGAGGTCTCCCAGGAGGGCACCGAGATCAGCGAGGTGATCGGCATCGCCGCCGCGATCGTCATCCTGCTGTTCGCCTTTGGCACCGCAGTCGCGATGTCGATGCCCATCGTGACCGCGATCCTCGGGCTCGTCGCCACGCTGAGCCTGATCACCGTTCTCGGCCATGCGGTTCAGGTTCCGAGCGTCAGTCCGACGCTGGCGACGATGATCGGGCTCGGCGTCGGGATCGACTACGCGCTCTTCATCGTCAGCCGCCACCGGCGCCAGCTCGCCGAAGGGCTCGAGGTGGAGGAGTCCGTCGCGCGAGCGGTGGCGACGGCCGGTGGCGCGGTCGTCTTCGCCGGTACCACGGTGGTGATCGCGCTCTGCTCGCTGGCGGTGGCCGGAATCCCCCTCGTCACCACTCTCGGCTTCACCGCCGCGATCTCCGTCGCGGTCGCCGTGCTCGCCGCGACGACGCTCCTGCCGGCGATCCTGGGCATCCTCGGCCCGCGCATCAACTCGCTGCGCGTCCACCTGCCCCACAGGTTCACGCACGAGGGCGGGGTTCACGGCTGGGCACGATGGGCTCGCGCGGTTTGCGGCCGGCCGTGGCTTGCGCTCGCGGCCGCTCTCGTGGTGCTGGGCGTGCTCGCCTCACCCATCCGCGACCTCACGCTCGGCCAGCAGGACGTCGCCTCCTACCCGAAGTCGACGACCGCACGCACCGCGTACGACCTCCTCACCGAAGGCTTCGGCCCGGGGATCAACGGCCCGCTCCTGGTCGCCGTCAGCCTCGATCAACCCGCCTCGAGCCCGGATGACCCGCGCCTGCAGAAGCTCGACCAGGCGCTGAGCACGACCCCGGGCGTGCAGTCAGCCTCTCCTCCGCGGCTGAACTCCGACGGAACGGCCGCGACCATCAACGTCGTCTCGGCTTCCGGCCCCAACGCTGACGCGACCCGGTCGCTCGTCCGCAGGCTCCGCTCGACGACGATCCCGCAGGCGGTGCAGGGCGAAGGGATCCGCGCGGACGTGGGCGGCCAGACTGCCGGCTACATCGACCTCGCGGACGCGATCAGCTCCAAGCTGCCGCTCGTGATCGCGGTGGTCGTGGCGCTCAGCTTCCTGGTCCTCATGGTGGCCTTCCGCTCGGTCCTGATCCCGCTCCAAGCCGCCGCGATGAACCTCGTCTCGGTGCTGGCGGCCTACGGGATCCTCACGGCGATCTTCCACATCGGGCGCGGCAACCACCTGATCGGGCTGTCGCACACGATCCCGATCGTCAGCTACGTGCCGTTGATGCTGTTCGCGATCCTCTTCGGGCTCTCGATGGACTACGAGGTGTTCCTTGTGGCCCAGATCAAGGAGCACTACGTCGAGACGAAGGACAACCTCGGCTCGGTCATCGACGGCCTGGCGAACACCGGCAAGATCATCACCTCTGCGGCGCTGATCATGTTCTTCGTCTTCTCGGCCTTCGTCGCCAACGGCGACCCGACCGTGAAGCAGTTCGGCATCGGCCTGGCCGCCGCGATCCTGATCGACTCCACGATCGTGCGCTGTCTGCTCGTCCCGGCGCTGATGGTGCTGACGGGAGACCGGAACTGGTGGCTCCCGGGCTGGCTCGACCGGATCCTCCCGAAGGTGAGCATCGAGGGCGAGGGGTTCTTCGAGGACGAGGGGCCTCGAACCCCTCATGCGCCGCCGGCGACGGTGCCGCCCGCCACGTAGATCAGTCGCCGGTCGGCGCCAGCACGAACTCCGCCAGCAGCGGCCAGTACCGGTCGGGAACGTCCATCCAAGGGAAGTGGCCCGCCCCCTCGAGCACCTGGAGTTGTCCAATGCCCTCGGGCAGTGCGTCGACAATCTCGCGCGCGGCCGCCAGAGGGGTGATGGGATCGAGCTCACCGACGGACACGAGCGTCCGGCACTCGATCTCGGCCAGCTGATCGGTGACGTCGAACCCCCGCATCAGCTCGAGACCAGGAGCGTTCAGCTGCCGATTGACGAGCGTGCGAGCCCGCTCCTCGTTGCCCGGGACTCGAGGGCCGAACAGCTCCCAGCAGGGCGCCCACTCATCCGGAGTCACCGACACGCTGTCGCCGCCGTACACGCGCTCCACGACTGCGGCGACCTCGTCTCCGCCGGCCCTGCGGAACTCCTCGACGACCCGGTTCAGGTCGAAACGGGCGTATGTGGACTGGAGCACAAGCGCACCGGGGTGGGCGGAGTGGCGCGCGGCGTAGGTCATCGCCACGTTCCCGCCGAGTGAGTGGCCGTAGACGATGGGCCGACCGATGCCGACCGCGTCGCAGAACAGGCGGACGTCGTCCGCGCAGAGCTCGAAGCTCCATGCCGCCGGGTCGCCCCACTCGGAGCGGCCGTGGCCGCGCAGGTCCAGGTAGACGACCTGCGCCACCTGCGCGAGCCGGGCGAAGTCAGGCTTGAGGTACGAGTGGTCGAAGCTGCCGGGGCCGCCGTGCAACAGGACGACCGTGGGCCGCTCCCGCATCGTCGGGCCGTCCGTCTCGAGGGCGGCGCCTTCGACGTCGAACCACAGCTGCGTCCCGTTGACCTCTACTCGCATCCGACTCCCTCTCCGCTACGGGGAAGATACGGCTATGGACGTGCGAGCGGTCGTGCTCGTCGAAGGCCTCAGCGACCAGGCCGCGCTCGAGGCGCTGGCCGGGCGCCGCGGCCGGGATCTCCCCGCGGAGGGCATCTCCGTCGTACCGATAGGCGGCGCGCAGTCGGTCGGGCGCTTCCTGGAGCGGTACGGCCCCGCCGGCCTCGACCTCAGGCTGGCAGGCCTGTGCGATGCCGGCGAGGAGGGCGAGTTCAAGCGGGGCCTCGAGCGGGCGGGCCTCGGCACCGACCTCACCCGCGCCGACCTGGAGCTGCTCGGCTTCTACGTCTGCGAGGCGGACCTGGAGGACGAGCTGATCCGCGCTCTCGGCGCCGCGACGGTGGAACAGGTCGTCGAGGCTCAAGGCGAGCTTCGAGCGTTCCGCACCCTCCAGAAGCAGGCGGCGTGGCGCGATCGACCCGTGGAGGAGCAGCTTCGGCGCTTCATGGGCAGCGGTGGTCGCCGGAAGATCCGCTACGGGCGCCTCCTCGTCGCGGCGCTCGATCTCAACCGAGTTCCCCGGCCGCTCGACCGGGTGCTTGCTCAGGTCTAGAGCTTCGCGTCCCAGCGGGTGGGATCGAACCCGAACGTCTCCACCAGGCTCTTGCTCGAGGCCGACACGGCCTCGGCACGTTCCTGGCTGTAAGTCCAGACGGTCTCGCAGGCCTTCGCGTCTCGCCGCTGGATCTCCACCGCCTCGGGCTGCTCCCGGTCGACGTAGTCGCAGGCGAAGTCTGCTGCCTCGAGGAAGTTCGGGCCCGTGTAGAGAACTGGACCGGCGCACCTCGGTCGGCTCGTACGCGACCGCCACGACCTCGTAGGTCGGCTGGCCGGGCACGACCGGGGCGACCACGGTCTCGACCTCGGCGTCCAGCGCCTCGTCGAGCTCGACGCCGTGCTGCTCGGCGAGCGCAGAAGCGAGCGCCACGCCGGAGAGATAGCCGCGCTCGACGAGCACCTCGCCGAGGCGGCGTCCGGGCCGTTCGCGCTGCTCGGCGAGACCCTTGTGCAGGGCCGAGTCGGTCAGGAACCCCTGTTGGACGAGAACCTTGCCAAGGGGACGCCAGCCGTCCTGCGTTCGCGGCTCGACACGAACGGTCCCGCGCGCGGCCTCCGGCTCGGCGCCGTGCGCCGTTCGGAGCTCCACGCCGTGCTGCTTCGCGAGCGCCTGCGCGAGCGCGACGCTCGTGAGACAGCTGCGGATGACCAGGATCTGGCCCAGCAGGCGTCCGGTCTGCCGCTGTTCCTCGAGCGCGTGCTCGAGGTCGTTCGCCGCGAGCAGACCCTCCTCGACGAGAAGCGTCCCGAGTGGACGCCAGGGAAAGTACGTCTGGTTCATCCCATCGAATATCGGCTCGACCGGGCGAAACGATGAGAACGTGTTGCGCGGCTACGTGAACGCGTTGACCGCTCGCGCGACGATCAGGCCGAAGAGCGCGAGGGCCACAGTCGCCTGCACGATCATCGTGTACTTGGCGCGGTGCGTGAACGGCATCGCGTCGGTGGGGCTGAACGCGGTCGCGTTGGTGAAGCCGAGGTGCAGGTAGTCGAGGAAGACGGGCCTCCAGCCCGGCGGGGCAAGCTCGGGGCTCATGTGCTGGGGGAAGGCGAAGTCGACCGGTTCGGGATGCCGGGTGCGCGCGATCGGACCCCCGCTGTCGATCAGCCAGTACAGGAGGGCGAACGAGATGTTGTTGCCTAGCCAGACTACGCCCCCCGACGCGAGGAGCTCGCTGGGCGAGTTGGTCACGCCGATCCCTTTGATCAGGTCGTAGACGAGCAGCACGGTCGACCACAGCGCCGCCGCTACGAGCACGGCAACGAGAGTGACCGCAATGCGGTGCAACCACACCCCGTGCTTGGCGACCGTGCCCGGGTGGCCGGCGATCAGGATGAGTAGCAGCACGGCTTCGATCGCCGGTACGAGCCAGACCACGCGAACCGCGCCCTGATTCGGCAGCCAGACGCGTAGGGCGACATTCAGCCCCATGAAAGCGAGCAAGGCGATCGCGGGGGGCCAGCGTGACTCGCCGAGCTGCAGCTGTTCGATGTGCTCGCCGGCCGGTGCGACTCGGGTCGCGGTCCCACTCACGAGCGGATCGTCGCATACGGCAGCCCGGCCGCCCGGAGCCCGCAAAACGATTCTCAGCCTCGGCTGCATCCTCTTCCTCGGAACCGTGATCTGGCTCGCGACGCTCCCGGTACAGCTCTCGGGCTGACGTGCGTCAGCGGTCGAACCAGCGGGCCCGGCGGCTAGCGCCGAAGTGCGTCTTCTCGGCGACGAGCTCGACCGACGGCTCCTGGAAGGTCCCGGTCGGTTTCGGTCCCGAGAGGAAGTCGACGTCCACCCGGCCGATCCGGCCGGCGCCGAACTCGATGTAGCAGGAGCCCCGCCCTTCGTATCCCGACGGCTGCTCGCTGTCCTGCGATCGCGCCACAAGCGTGGCTGCCACGACCCGTGCCGCGCCTTCCGAGAACACACCCGCCTTCGGGACGCCCACGGTCGCGACATCCCCGACGGCGTACACGCCCGGGAAACGGGTCGCGAGCGTTCGCGAGTCCACGGGCACGTAACCCTCCTCGGCCATTCCGCTCGCGAGCACGACATCGGGCGCACGGTGCTTCGGGACACCGAGGAAGAGGTCGTACGGCAGCTCGGAGCCGTCGTCGAGCACGGCGACGCCACGCGCCGGGTCGACCGAGCTCACGCGGTGATTGGGGATGAACTCGATCCCGCGCTCCTCGAACGCGGCGAGCAGGGCGGCCGAGGTGTCCGGCGACGGCGGGACCGGTGAGCCCAGCGGCATCACGAACGAGATCTCGCAGTCGCCGCGGATGCCTCGTTCGGACAGGTAGTCGTGCAGGAGCAGCGCGGCCTCGCTCGGCGCAGGCGGGCACTTGAAGGGCGCGCCGCACACGCCGACGATCGCGCGGCCGCTCGTGAACGTGGGCAGCACCTCGCGCAGCCGCTCGGCGCCGGCGAGCGAATAGAACTCTCCCGCCTCGGCGAGCCCCGGTGTTGCGTCGAAGTCGTAGTCGGCGCCCAGCGCCACGACCAGGACGTCGGCCTCGTGCTCGCCGGTATCGGTGGTCACATGCCGCGCCCCCGGGTCGATGGCGGTGATCGTCTCGCGCAGAAACCGAACACCCGGCTTGGCAAAGTCGGCGTATGGGAGGCGAACGGCAGCGGGCTCCTCACGCCCGAACATCACGTCCAGCTTCGAGTAGCCGAAGACAAAGGCGTCGCTTTGGTCGATCAGCGTGACGCCTGCGTCGTCGCCCAGCGTCTCGGACAGGACGGTCGCGAGCTCTAGACCGCCGAAGCCCGCTCCGAGGATGAGGACACGCGCCTGCACCGCGTGAGCCTAGCGCGGGCGATGCCGCCCGCCCGACCAGATAGCCGAAGCGTGCATTCAGAAGCCGGATCTGCTCGTGCGTTGGTGCCCCGGGGTGGCAAACGCCAAAATCGGTGTCAGACACCGATTTCTGTCAAGCCCGAAGCATGCCGGATCTGTGACTTTCCTTGCACACGGCCCCGGTGCCGGTTGTGGCGGCTGCGACTAGCTGAACCTCACGGTCCAACAACACGAGCGCGCATCGGCTCGAAAGCAATTAGGTTCCAGGCGATGGGCCGCGTCGAGACACGCCTGGAACAACTTGGCCTGACGCTTCCGGAACCGATCGTCCCGCCGGGTAACTACCAGCCGGTCAAGGTGTACGCCGGACTGGCGTACATCGCCGGCCATGGGCCGTTCGACGGGCCGACACCCCTTGTACAGGGCTTGGTGGGCCGCGACCTCACGCTCGAGGAGGGTCAGCAAGCAGCGCGCCTGACCGGTCTTGCGATCCTCGCGTCTCTGAAGCGTGAGCTCGGCGAGCTCGACCGCGTGACGGAGTGGATTCGAGTTGTCTGCTACGTCCACTGCGAGCCAGGATTCGGCCAAAATGCTGCCGTCGCAAACGGCTTCAGCGACCTGATCGTCGAGCTGTGGGGCGACAAAGGACGACACGCCCGTTCCGCTCCCGGGCAAGGCCCGTCGCCGTTGAACGTCCCGGTGATCGTGGACGCGGTAGCCGCAGTCGACTGACGCCGCGAGCCAACACGCTACTGCGACCGGATCAGCATCTCGGCCTGGCGCTCGAGGTCGACGTACGGCTCGCCGCTGACGTCGACTGCGATCCGGTTGATCCTCCCGCCGGTGAAGGCGTACGGAAGCTCGCCCGGGTAGTCGTCGGTCACCGGCTCGCCGCTGTGCCGTCCGACGAAGAGGCCTGAGCCGGCAATCGAATATGCGCCGAGCTGGGTCTTGATCTTGCCTTCGCCGACCTTGGTGTCCCCGTGGTAGAGGGACAGCGTCCCTGTGGCGCACGTCGGTTCCATCCCTTCCTTCTCGAACGAGGCCGAGAGGATCAGGTTCTCGCCCGAAGGAACGTCCTCGGAGCCGACGACCATCTGCTCCTCCGCGCCGACGAAGTTGTTGACGTAGTGGAGGTGGTTGTCCTTGACGTAGAGGGCGTGGCCGCCGAAGCGGGATCCGATCGCGAAGAGCACTCCCTCCGCGTCCGCGCTCGTGATGTCGACGAGCGCCCCGATCACGAACGAGCGGTTTTTCGTGTTGACCGCCTGCCACTCGCTCACCGGCGCCGTGTCCGGGAAGTACACGTACCTCTTGCGGGGAGCGCTCAGCTGTGGACGCGGCGTCCCGAGGATCTCGACCGGGGAGCGGTCGTCGAGCGGGAAGGCGGCGTTTCTGCCGGCCTCGGAAAACCAGATGTTCACGAGCTGCCTTACCTTGTCGGGCTGCTCGGAAGCGAGATTGTTGACCTCCGATCGGTCGATATCGGTGTTGTAGAGCTCCCAGACGTCGTCGTCGAAGTTGCCCCAGCCGGCGATGCACGGATGGGTCGTCACCGCCTTCCAGCCTTCGTGCCAGATCGAGCGGGAGCCGAGCATCGCGTAGAACTGCGTCTTCCTCGCGGACTCGACTGAGGCATCGTCGATGCTCTCACGCATGCTGACACCGTCGAACTGCGACTGCGTGTGCCCCTTGATCGTCTCTGGAGGCTCGACGCCGAGGACGTCGAGGATCGTCGGAGCGAGGTCGATCGCATGGTGGTATTGGTCGCGGATCTCGCCCCGGGCCTTCGTTCCGGCCGGCCACGAGATGATGCACGGGTCGCAGGTCCCGCCGTTGAACTCGTAACGCTTCCACATCTTGAACGGCGTGTTGAACGCCATTGCCCAGCCGTTCGGGTAATGGTTGTAGGTCTTCGTGCCGCCGAGGTCGTCGATCATGGCCAGGTTCTGTGCCAGGTCGTCGGGGACGCCGTTGGCGAACTTCATCTCGTTCACGGAGCCGTTTGGCCCGCCCTCGCCGCTCGCGCCATTGTCGGAGACGACGACGATGAGCGTGTTATCGAGCAGCTCGTTCTGCTCGAGGTAGTCGAGCAGACGCCCGATGTGGTGGTCGGCGTGCGCGAGGAACCCCGCGTACACCTCGGCCATGCGGGAGAAGAGGTTCCTCTCGTCGTCGTTCAAGGAGTCCCAGGGGCGGGTGACGTCCAGCGGCGGGAACGGCTTTCCGTCCGGCCCGGTACGCGTCTCGTCGCCGATCGGGTTGATCGGCGGCAGCTCGGTGTCGGCAGGAACGATGCCAAGCTTCGTCTGGTTGGCGACCGTCTGCTCGCGAATCGACTCGTACCCCATGTCGAACTGGCCCTTGAACTTGTCGATCCACTCCTTCGGTACCTGGTGTGGCGCATGGCAGGCGCCGGGCGCGTAGTAGAGGAAGAACGGCTTCTCGGGCGCAACCGCCTTGGCATCGCGGATGAACTCGAGTGCCTTGTCGGTGATGTCGTCGGTGAGGTGGTAGCCCTCGTCCGGGGTACGTGGCTGATCGACCGGATGGTTGTCGTAGACCAGGTCCGGGAACCACTGGTTCGTCTCGGCGCCGAGGAACCCATACCACCGCTCGAAGCCGCGGCCGGTTGGCCAGTTGCGCCGCGTCGAAGCAAGGTTCATCTCGTCGGTCGGGCAGAGGTGCCACTTCCCGACCATGTAGGTGTTCCAACCGAGTTCGCCGAGGATCTCGGACAGCATTCCGTTCTCGGGCGGGACAGTGCCGCTGGCGTTCGGGAAGCCGATCGCCGCCTCCGTGATGCAGGCCATGCTGTTGCGCGTGTGGTTGCGGCCGGTCAGCAAGCAGGAACGCGTCGGTGAACAAAGTGCGGTCGTGTGGAACTGCGTGTAGCGGACACCGTTCGCGACGATCCGGTCGATGTTCGGAGTCTCGATCGGTCCCCCGTAGCAGCTCATCGCCGAGAAGCCGACGTCGTCGAGGACGACGTATAGAACGTTGGGTGCCCCCTCCGGTGCCTTCGGCGGTTCGAATGGCGCCCAGTCCGGCTCCGAATCGCGAATGTCGACGTTGACAACGCCCTTGAACGGAGTGCTCATCACTGTCCTCCCGATCGCGGAAGTGCGGCCAGCGGAGGGTTCTCCCCCGCCCCGCGGCAATGTTCGCAGCAAGAGGCTCGTACCACGTCATCCCATCAGGATTAAAGGAGGGCGTGCTCCAAGTCCGCCTCGAGATCAAACTGAGGTCGCCTAGGAAGCGGCGAACGCCGAGCGCGATTCTGCGCGAGCCTCGCGCCACCACACGAGCTCGTAGATGTGCAGCCCGACCCAGACCGCGGTGACGAGCGCCAGCGCGGCGAGCGCAGGCACAACCGTCGCGAGCGGGAGCACGAGTAACAGCGCGAGCGCGGCCGCGAAGCGACCACGGCTCACTGTGACGCGCCGTTCGATCCGCGCCCGGATCGCCGAGTACGTCAGCAGGTAGAGCGCACTCCCGCCGCAGAGCGCGAAGGCCGCGACGGAATCGAGCTCCTCACCGACGTGCGCCACGATGGTCTTCATCGCGAACGCGAAGAACACGATGCCGACGATCATCGGGAGGTGGGCGTATGCGTACACGTCGCGGGCAAGCGCAACACGCTCCGGGCCCCGCAGGTCGGCGAGAATCCGCTCGCCGCGGATCGAGAAGAAGTCGAAGTAGGCGAGCCAGAACGAAGTGGCGACGAGCAAGCCCAGAATCGCGGCGACAACCTCGCCTAGCCCGATTCCGATCCCCGTCGCGCCGATCCCGATCGCGACGAATGCCTCGCCGAGGGCGATGATCATCACGAGGCCGTAGCGCTCCGCGAGATGCGACGGGTAGAGCCGCCAGCCGGTCGACCCGCTCAGCCCGGCGCCGACGTAGGTACACGTGAGCGCGGCGAGCCAGAGCCACGTTCGCGCGCCGTCCGCGAAGCCGGCGACGAGAATCAACGTGGCGCCCAGCAGCGGCCAGGGCGCCAGCCGCAGCACGGCGGACAGGAGGTCACGGTTCCCGCGACCGGCGAGAGCGTAGAGCGCCAGATGCATCGTGCACACGACGAGGAAGGCCGCGCCGAAGAGCACGCCGTCGTCGTCGAACACGCTCGGGACCACGAGCGCCGCGACGAACATCGCGATGAGCGCAACCAAGAGTGCCGCGCCGACGAAGCCCTCTTCGGGGTCGACGGTGTTGGTCAGCCAGGCGTAGGCCGTCCACGCCCACCAGAGCGCACCGAGCACGAGCACGCCGCGGCCGATCCCAGCGAAGGTCGGATCGTCCGTGAGCAGCGTGGTCACCTGCGTGAACGCGAACACGAACACCAGGTCGAAGAAGAGTTCTCGTGGGGTGACGCCGTGCTCCTGCTCGACTGCAGTCGCGGTCATGCCACGAGTCTAGGCGGCACGTGCGTCTCGTCTTTCAGACCAACGGGAAAAACGGTGTCAGACACCGTTTTGTGTCAAGCCGAGAATGCGCCGAAACTGCGACTTCGTTTCCCGTCAGCTTGCCTCTCGGAGCTTGGCAGGAAGCAAGAGGGCCGCTCCCAGTCCGATGAGCCCGAAGAATGCGAGGGATGCCATCGCCCAGGCGTACTCGTGGTTGCCTGGAGCGGCCGCGACCGAGACCAGGATCGTGCCTGCGATGGCGGTGCCGAAGGACGACCCGAGGTTCGACACGCTGCGCGAGAGACCAGAGATCTCGCCCTGCTGTTCCTCGGGGAAGCTCGACTGCACCACATTCACGGACGGGGTGAGCATCCCTCCCAGGCCGAGGCCGATGAGAAACAGCCCTGGCACGAAGGCCACATTCCTCGTCGACAAGGGGATCAACCCGATCAAGAGCACGATCCCCGCGAGTGTGACGACGAACCCCGCCACGATCAGGGTCTTCTGCGAGTACTTCTTGGCAAGTCGCGCCGCCGCGAGCGACGAAATCAGGATGCCGGCCGTCGCGGCGGTGAAGATGACACCCGTCGCGATCGCGCTGTAGCCGCGAACGGTTTGAAGGAACACGGAGACGACGAATGACGTCCCCATGAGCACCAGCCACTGGATGTTCTGAGTAACGAGGGCGAGATCAGACGTTCGGTTCCTGAAGAGTCGCGTGGACAACAGCGGTTCCCTCCCCGCACGCTCGAGCGAGCGGATGTAGAAGAAGAATCCGATCAGGAACGCAGCTCCGACCACGAGGAACACCGCCAGGAGGATGTTGTTGCTGCCGGCCTGGAGGATCCCGAACACCACGCAGAACATGCCGACCCCCGAGAGAACCGCTCCGACGACGTCGAAAGTACGCGTCGGGTCCGGCGGTAGCGGATCGACGAGCCGGCGGCTCAGCAGGACGATCGCCACGATGACGAGGGCTTGGAAGACGAACGCGGCCCGCCAGCTGATCCACGTGGTGATGACACCTCCGATCAACGGTCCCGCCGCAGCGCCGATGCCCCCCAAGCCGCTGATCACGCCGAAGGCCCACGCACGCGAGGTGAGATTGCTGAACCACAGCGTCGCGAGGATGTAGACCGGTGGGATCAGGAGCGCCGTGCCGACGCCCTCGAGTACCGAGTTGCCGAGGATCAGCACCCCGAGACCCGGGGCCAGCGCGCTCAGCAGGGCACCGATTCCGTAGAGCGTGAGGCCTCCGATGAAGCACCGCTTGCGGCCCCAACGGTCGGTCAGCTTGCTGCACGGGATCATGAGGACCGCCATGATCAGGAGGAACAGCGTGATCGTGGTCTGAACACCCTTCACCGTCGTGTCCAGGTCGTCGCTGATGTCGTTGATCATCACGTTCATGTTCGAGCCGGCGAAGCTGCAGATGAACTGGGCGAGCGCGAGCGGGAGGATCAACCTCCGTGCAGACGCGGCCGGATGCGCAGGCGTCAGCGTCTTGCTCGCCGGTACCGCGCTCTCAGTCACCTGACGCCACGCCGTCGGCTAGATGGAATGGCTTGCACCAGCTTCTGAACTCGCCGAGACCCCATGCCCCGCGAGTTTCACAAACGTTCGCAGTCCACCACAAGGCGTGGACTCCGTTCGAGTCCGATCGCCGGTCGCCGCCGAACGGCCCATCGGGCAGCCGGCGGTGGCCGTCCCGCGGCCTAGCCGGCGGCGGCCGGGGTCTTCCGCGCCAGAACCCAGTCCGGCCGCACGAAGTGGCACGTGTAGCCGCTCGGGTAGCGCTCGAGGTAGTCCTGATGCTCGGGCTCGGCCTCCCAGAACGCCCCGGCCGGCGTCACCTCGGTCACGACCTTTCCTGGCCAGCGGTCCGAGGCTTCGACGTCGGCAATCGTTTCCTCGGCGACGCGGCGCTGCTCGTCATCGGTGTAGAAGATCGCCGAGCGGTAGCTCGTCCCGACGTCGTTGCCCTGACGGTTCACCGTCGACGGGTCGTGGATCTGGAAGAAGAACTCGAGCAGGTCCCGGTAGGAGATCTGCTGGGGATCGAAGGTGATCTCGATCGCCTCGGCGTGCCCCTCGTGGTTGCCGTACGTCGCGTTCTCGACTTCACCGCCCGTGTACCCGACCCTCGTGGAGACCACCCCCGGTAGCTTCCGAATGAGGTCCTGCATCCCCCAGAAACACCCTCCGGCCAGGATTGCCCTTTCAACTGACTGATTCACTTCCTGCAAACCTCCCTTTCCAGCGTCAGGTCACTCCAAATTCAACCCGTCACAACGCGGCGCTCTCCAATCTTGTTCCGAAGCATCGGTGGAGAAGCCGATCTGCTGCTTGGTTTTCTAGGATCTCGTTTCTGGCTGGAAGACATGCGAGCGGATCGCGCGCACGGGCTCAGTCGCCATTTCGTGCCTCACGGGCGACCGAGCCCGCGAGCAGGAGCGCGACAGCGAGCGGGAGCACCCACCAGGCCGCGATCCCGTGGTGCGCCAGCACCCAGGTGAGGGCGAAGGCGACCAACAGCCCCGCGGCCACACGCCAGTCGTCGCCGACGACGAAATTCCACCAGAAGCGGACGAAGGCGAAGACGTATCTCATGCCTTGGCCTCCACGAGCCTGAGCCGCTGCCGCCGTCGGCGCAGCTCACGCGTGAGCAAGACCGAGACAAGCCCGACGAAGCCTGCAATGCCGAGAATCGCAACGTCGGAGCCCGGCCACTCCACGCCGGCGCCTTCTCCGCCCCAGAAGATTCCGAAGCTCGTCAGCAGTACCCCGACGACATACTTGAGCGTGTTCTCCGGCACGCGCTCGAGCGGCCCGTGCACGACTACGCCGAGCGCGATGACCACGGCGACTGCGGCAGCAGCTGCGCCGACGGCCAGGCCCAGCCTCGACTGTGTACTCCCGAAGCCGATGACGATGAACGCCACCTCCAGCCCTTCGAGCAGAACGCCTTTGAACGCGACGGTGAACGAGTACCAGTCCAACCGTCCGGCCGAGGAGACGGCCGAGCCCGCTTCAGCGCGGCCGCTCGCGAAAGCCGCCGCCTCGTCGTGTAGCGGCTTGTAGCCGCCGGCTCGGAGGACCGCTTTCCGCAGCCACTGCAGGCCGAACGACAAGAGCAGCGCGCCGACGACGAGCCGCAGCGTCGAGATCGGAATCACGCTGAGGGCCGGCCCGAGCGCCGCGACGATCCCAGCGAGCACTACCGTGGCCGCGGCCACTCCGAACATCGTCGAGCGCCAGCCGCGGACTGTGCCGACCGCCAGCACGATCGTCAGCGCTTCCACTGCCTCGACCGCGCTCCCCAGGAAGGTCGCGAGAAACAGGAGAACGCTCGAGCTCATGCCTCGATTGTGCCGCGATGCGCCGACGGGTGAGGGCGCTGCGCACCAGCGCCCTTGCTGAGGCGGGTGCGAAACGGAGCTGGCAGGCTTGACTCATGCTTCCGCTTTCCGATGGGCTACGGGCCCGGCGCTTCCCGGCCGTCAACGTCGCCATCATCGCCGCGAACTTCGCGGTGTGGCTGTTCTACGAACTCCCGGACCTGCGGTCGGCGGTGTTCCACGCGTCCTTCTACCCGTGCACGGTCGACCACGCCTGCCACGGCCCCGAGTCCTGGGGCGTGAGCTGGATTACCGCGATGTTCCTGCACGGAAGCTGGGGCCACATCCTCGGCAACATGCTCTTCCTCGCGGTTTTCGGCAAGAACGTCGAGGACGCCTTCGGTCACCTCCGCTACCTGGCGTTCTACTTTGCCGGCGGGTTCGTGGCGACCATGACCCAAACTTTGATGACTCTGGGCTTCGGCTCCGCAGCTGAGGGGCGGATCCCCAACCTCGGCGCGAGTGGCGCCATCGCGGCAGTACTTGGAGCGTTCTTCGTGCTCTACCCGAGCGCCAACGTCTTCGGGCTCGTCGTCATCATCCCCGTCCGAGTCTCGGCCTGGTTCTTCCTCGGCTTCTGGTTCCTGTACCAGCTCTACGAGGCGAACTTCGGGATGCTCGGGGCGAGCGCGAACGGAGGCGGCACGGCGTTCTTCGCCCACATCGGGGGCTTTGTCTTCGGGGCCCTGGTCGCCCTGCTACTCGCAAACGCGGGACGCGTCGCGCCGCAGGACCGCACCGCCCTGCGCGCTCCAGCCTAAGCCGATTACGCTGCGCGCTTTCCGCAGCCGTTCGGCGCTTGGAAAGACGGTGTCAGACACCGATTTCTGTCAAGGCGAAAACGTGCCGACGCTGTGACTTTCGCGTCACAACGTCGCCGATGCCGGCGACAGCGGCCTTAACCCACATCGCGCGGCAGCGCAATGGCGGCCACGGCCGCCGCCAGTAGCAGCACGGCGACGCAGGTGCCGAAGCCGATCCGGGCCGCCAGGTCGAAGGCGTCGTCGACTCTCGGAACCAGCTCGCCCCGGAGCGGTTGCCGCACGGTGTGGAGCACGTCGCGCGCCTCCTCGATCGACTCCGTGGCGCGCTCGCGCTGCGGCCCGTTCAGCCGACCGAGGTTCTCCTCGATCTCGTTGCTGTAGACGCCGGCGAAGACCGTGCCGATGATCGCCACGCCGAGCGCTCCCCCCACCTGCCGGGCCAACTGGTTCACGGCGCCGCCGTCGCCCGCCTTCTCCTGTCCGAGGTCGTTCATGATCACCGCCGTCGCGGGCGCGACCACCAACGTGATCAGCAACCCGATCAGACCGGCCCCGATCATGACGACGGCAACCGTGGTCGTCCTCGAGAGCAGCAGGAACAGCGCGGTTGAGGCGGCGAGTGCCAGGAGCCCGCCCGAGATCGTCCTGCGGGCGCCGAGCGCCTTGAAAGGACGGGCGTTGTAGCGGGCGCCGATGGCGGTTCCGACGCCGATCGGTGCAAGCACCAGCCCCGCGGCCACGACCGAGCGGCCCTGCACGTACTGGAGATACTGCGGCAGCAGGAAGATCGTTCCGAGGAACGCGATGTAGATGCCGAGGATCGCCACGACGCTGCCCGCGACCGCAGGACGGGCGAGCACCCGTACATCGAAGAGCGGGTGGCGCCCCCGGAGCTCCACGCGCACGAACGCGGCGCCGGCGACCACTCCGATCACCCCGCTGGCGACCACCGCGGGGTTGGTCCAGCCGGCGTCGGCCCCCTCGATGAGCGCGAACACGACGCCTACCAGCGCGACGATCGAAAGCGCGACCCCCAGCAGGTCGAGGGGCGGGGTGCCGGGGCGTCTCGACTCGGGCAGCACCTTGATCCCAGCCGGCACGACGACCAGCACCACTGGCACGTTCACTAGGAACACCGCCTGCCAGCCGACCTCGTGCACGAGCACGCCGCCGAGCACGGGACCGATCACGAGCCCGGCCCCGGCCGTCGCCGCCCACACGCCGAGTGCTTGCGCCCGCTCCTCCGGCGGGAACATCACGGCGATCAGCGAGAGGGCGGGAGGCAGCACACAGGCCGCGGCCGCTCCCATCAACACACGCGCGCCGATGAGCGCGTTCGTAGACGGGGCGAGCGCGCAGAGCACCGATGCCACGCCGAAGCCGGCCATACCGGAGAGAAAGACGCGCTTGCGCCCGAAGCGGTCGGCGAGCCCGCTGCCGAGGAGCAACAGCCCGGCAAGGGCGACGAGGAATCCGTCGAGCACCCACTGGAGCTCCCCGATACCGGCATTCAGGTCCTCGGAGATGTCGGGCAGCGCCACGTTGACGATCGTTATGTCGACGGCGCTTATGAACATCGCTCCGCACAGGACGATGAGGCCCTGCCGGCGCTGCTCGTGTGGCGCAGCAGGAGCCGGCAGGTGATGAAGGAAGTGCGGGAACTCGATGTGAGAGAACCTAACCGGGCGGCCGTCCAAACCGACTCGGTTCTCGCTCTGATCGAGCCCAAGGTGGAGGGCGGCGGGATCGAGCCCGCCCAAGATGTCAATCAGGCCAGCGGTCCGACGAGGTAGATCCGGCCGATCCAGGGGCGGTAGCCGAAGCGTGCGTTCAGGCGCCTGATCGGCTCGTTGCGGGTGTCGTTGCGCGTACGGAGCTCCGTGTAACCGTTCTCAGCCGCCCAGCTGATCTGCGCCGCCTTCAGCGCCCGGGCGACTCCGAGCCCGCGCCAGGTTCGCTTCACCGCGGTCAGATCGTGGTGGGCCGTCGTCGGCTGGGTAGCCGTGCACGAAAGCTTCGCGTACCCGACCACCTCGTCGGCGGCCAGTGCGAGGAAGGTCGCCTCCGGGCGGTCGCTCGGCCCTTGCATGTCGTGGGCGAGCCAGTCCTCGAAGGGCTCGACATCGTCGTCCTGGAACCCTGGGATGTCGGGTTCCGCCTCCAGCAGGACTTCGTAGATGCCGCACGCGAGCTCCGGCCGCTCCGCCCAGGTGATGATCTCGACGCCCTCTGGCGGCTCGACGAGCGGTGGCGTGATCTCGGAGAGGCGGAGTACGACGCCCAGCTCGCGCCGCTCCTCGACGAAGCCGCGCCGCTGCGCGAAGGCCAGGCTCTCGGGGTCGTTGTCGAGCACCGGTACCTCGATTTCCTTGAGGCCGCGCCTGGAGGTCCACGCGGACATGGCTCTGTGGAGCGCGCTGCCGGCTCCCTGGCGGCGCTGCTCTGGCAGCACCCTGACCATCGCGAAGACACGACCAACTCGCTGCGGCAAGATGAGGCCGACCGCAGAGCCAACAGCGGTGCCATCCAGCCGGGCCACAAAGTCGACGTGATCGCGAGCGCTCGACTTGAACGAGCGCATTTCGTCCATTGTCAGCGCCTCGTCCGGCCGGACCGCGTTGAAGACCTCGAGCGAGACCTGTTCGTCGGCCTCGTTCACGCACGGGAAGACCTTGATCATGCGCCTAACACTACGAGCACGGGGCCGAGGCCTCGGACGAGCGGAAACCCGTTGGTGGAGGCGACAGGAATCGGCCCCGCGCAAGATTTCAACCGCCCGCCGCCTACGCCTTCGTCGGCTCCGGAGCCGCCGCCGGGCCGGCGCTGGCCACGAAGTCCCGCGACCGCACCAGCGCATACCCCGCCACAGAGCCCACTGCCGCCACGGCGACGCTCACCAGCGCGATCGTGTTGAAGCCCGCCACGAACGCGTGGTGCGCAGCGTTCACCACCTTATCGCGGTCGCCCGGCGGCACCGCTTGCAAGGCGCGCCCGGTCCCGCCTGACGCCACAGCCCGCGAAAGCTCGTGGACGTGCGACGACGCGGGCATGCCCGCGACCAGCGGGGTGAGCGTCGACTCGATCTTCGACTGGAAGATCGAGCCGAGGCCGGCGATCCCGGTGGCGAGCCCGAGCTGGCGAGCCGTGTTGTTCGCGCCCGACGCCATGCCGCTCAGCTGCGGGCGGACCACGCCGACAGCGGTCGAGGCCAGCCCGGGGGTGGCCAGGCCTATCCCGATGCCGGCCAGGATCTGGCCGGGCAGCAGCGCGGTCCACCCGGATGTGTCGGACAGGTTCGCCATCAGCAGCAGCCCGACCGTCACGAACGCGAGCCCCGTCCCGAGGAGTAGCCGCACCGGCACGCGTGCCGTCAGCCGGCCGCTCAGCGGCGAGACGAACAGGATCGGCGCGGTGACCGGCAACGACCGGAGACCCGCCTCGAACGGCGAGAACCCCAACACGTTCTGGAAGAAGAGCGTGATGTAGAGGAACATCGCGAAGATCGACGCCGCCAGCGTGAACGCGACGATCGTGGCGCCGGTGAAGGCCGGCTTGCGGAACAACGAGAGATCGAGGAGCGGGTGGGCGGCGCGGCGCTCCACCACCACGAACAGCACGAGCAGCAGTGCGGAGGCCGCGAAGCAGCTAACGATAAGGGCGCTCCCCCAGCCCTCCTCGTTGCCCCGGATCAGCGCGTAGACGAGCAGGAAGAGCGCGGGGCAAAGTAGCGCCACGCCGCGGAGGTCGACGCCAGCGGCGGCCGGGTCACGCGACTCGCGCAACCGCAGCCGCGCAACCACGAGCGCGGCCAGCCCGATCGGCACGTTCACGAGGAAAATCCAGCGCCACGACAGCGCGTCCACGAGCGCACCGCCCACGAGCGGCCCGATCGAGACCGCAGCGGCCGTGGTCGCGCCCCAGATGCCGAGCGCGGTCCCGCGCTCGCGACCCCGGAACTCCTGCGCGATCAGCGCCAATGAGGTGCCGAACATCATCGCAGCGCCGATCCCCTGCGCCCCGCGCGAGAGGTTCAGGAAGAGCGGGTCGGGAGCCAGCCCGCAGGCCAGCGACGAAGCGGTGAAGACCGCCAGCCCGAGCATGAAGACGAGCCTGCGGCCGACCTTGTCGCCCAGCGACCCCGCCGCCAGCACGAAGCCTGCGAGCGTCAGCGCGTAGGCGTCGATCACCCACTGGAGGTCGCTGAAGTTTGCGCCGAGTTCGCGCTCGATCGACGGCAGCGCGACGTTCACGATCGTCACGTCGAGCAGCAACATGAAGATGGCGATGCAGCTCGCGAGCAGGGTCCACCACTTGCGCTCCACTGGGTTCCGAGACTACACCCGGATGGTCTTCGCGAGATGCCGACGACGGCGCTCGTTTGCCACCCGACCAGCCCCTTGGATAAACGGTGTCAGACACCGATTTCTGTCAAGGCTCGAACGTGCCGATTCTGTGACGTTCGCTCCACAGCGCCGCCGATGCTGGCATGGGCCAGCGTGCGGGAATGCCCCTGACTTCTCGCTACCGCGTATGCCTCAATCCAGCAGCGTGCAGGCTGCCGCCGTCGTCACGACTTCCGCGAACTCGTCCTGGAGGTTGATGCCGGTCATGCGCGCGATCTCGGCAGCCGGCACCACCTCGCCATCCGGCGCGGCGATGTCGAACGTGTGGGTCGCATCGAGGACGAACCACACGTCGTACCCAAGGTCGGAGCCGATGCGAGCGGTCGTCTCACAGCAAAAGTTCGTCTGAATCCCGCACACCGCGATCGCGCTGATCTCGCGCTCGCGCAGCCATGCGTCGAGATCGACATCTCCGTGAAACGAGGAGTGCACTGTCTTGACGATGCGCAGATCGGGCTCACCGGCGACGGCCTCTTTCAGCTCGAACCCGGGCGTGCCGCGCTCGAGCGGCCCACCCTGCCAATCGTGCTGAACGACCACGATCGGGTCGCCGCGCCGGCGCCACGCGGCAATCAGCTTGGCGACGTTCTCCTCGGCATGGGAGTTGTCGCGGGGTCCGAGCGCTGGATCCTCGAAGCCGCGCTGAACGTCGACCACCACCAGCGCACGCTGGCCGATCATGCGTCTGACCCTACCAAGGAGGTCGCGGTTCTTGGCTTGTATTGGCGGAGGTATGGCGTGGCCCGCCCACGCTCTGGCTCCGCCGCGACCGCCGTGGAGGACAGCGACACGCCGGATGGGTCAGCACGCTGCAGGATTCCGGGGGCCTTTGAGAGGAGGACGATCCTCGTGTTCAACCGATGCGGATCAGCTTCTTGTTGACGAACTCGTCGGCGCCGTAGCGGCCGAGCTCGCGTCCGAAGCCGGAGCGTTTCGTGCCGCCGAACGGCAGCTCAGCTCCGTCCGCGCCGACGATGTTCACGTAGACCATGCCGGCGTCGATCCGGTCCGCAACGCGCTCGGCCTGCTCTAGGTCGTTCGTCATCACGTACGAGCCGAGTCCGAACGGCGTGTCGTTTGCGAGCGCGACAGCCTCCTCCTCCGACGGCACGCTATAGACCTGCGCGACCGGGCCGAACAGCTCTTCACCGTAGATGTCGTTCTCCGGGGTGATGTCCGTCAGCACCGTCGGCTCGAAGTAGTTGCCGTTGCGCTTGCCGCCGGCGACGACCGTCGCGCCCTGCTCGACCGCGCGCCGGACCTGATCCTCGAGGCGGTCGGCCGCAACCTGGGAGGAAAGCGGCCCGCACTCGGTCTCGCGCTCGCGCGGATCGCCCTGCTTCACCGCGGTGAGCGCGGCCGTGAACTTCTCGAGGAACGGCTCGTAGAGCTCATCGATCACGATCAGCCGTTTCGCGGCGTTGCACGACTGGCCGGCGTTGTCGATCCGGGCGGCAACGGCGTCCTCGACCGTCTTGTCGAGGTTGTCGGTGCCGAGGACGATGAACGGGTCGGAGCCGCCCATCTCCAGCACGACCTTCTTCAGATGCCGGCCAGCGATCTCCGCGACGGCGGCGCCGGCGCGCTCGGAGCCGGTGACCGAGACGCCGCGGACGCGCGGGTCGGCGATCACCCACTCGATCTGCTCGTTCGTGGCGTAGATGTTCACGTAGGCGCCGTCGGGGAAGCCGGCGTCGACGAACATCTGCGCCATCGCCTCGGCCGACTGCGGGCACTGGGGCGCGTGCTTCAACAGGACCGTATTGCCGATGATCAGGTTCGGCGCCGCGAAGCGTGCGACCTGGTAGTAGGGGAAGTTCCACGGCATGATCCCAAGCAGCACGCCCAGCGAACTGCGGCGGACGGCGGCCGACCCCTGACCCGCGAGGAGCTCGATCGGCTCGTCCGCCATCAGGGCTTCCGCATTGTCGGCATAGAACTCGTAGATCGACGCGCAGAAGTCGACCTCGCCCCGCGCCTGACCGACCGGCTTGCCCATCTCGGCGACGATGATCTCCGCGAGTTCCTTTCGGCGTTCCGAGTACAGCTCCCCGACGCGCCGCACAAGCGAGGCGCGATCGGCGACAGTCGCAGCTTTCGACCATTCCCGGTGCGCCCGGTCGGCGCGGGCGACCGCGTCGCGCAGCTCGTCGTCGGTGATCGTCGGGTACTCCTTGACCGTTTCGCCGGTCGCGGGGTCGACAACTGCGTACATGCCCGTCACTTCGCTCCTCCGTCGGTCGGACTGAGGCGACTCTATGCGTTCGGGAGAAACAGTGTCAGACACCGATTTCTGTCAAGGCGAGAACGTGCCGACGCTGTGACTTTCGTTCCACACGTCACCGATGCCGGCTTGCCCGGCGTCGGCTCGCCGGCGAAGGTCGTCAGGAGAAGAGTCGCTCGAAGTCGTCATGGCTCCGCGTCAGCGGAGCCGGACTTCGAGCGACGAGTGGAGGCGGCGGGAATCGAACCCGCGTCCGCAATCGCCCCGCACAGAGCGTCTACAAGCTTAGGCTGCCGTTGCGTTTCGCCCGCCGGCCGGTTGGCAGCCGACCAATCGCCGGGCTAGCCATCCTTTAGCGTCGCGCTTCGGGCGATTGGCTCTCCCTAGGCACCTAGCCCGTTTTCTGACGCCGTTACCCGAGCCACGGGCCGAGCTCGGAACGACGCGCATCGCGTACCTAGTTAGGCAGCGAGTGCGAGTGCGGAGTTGTCCTTCGCACTTGCGTTTGTTCCCGGTTGTTTTACGAGGCCGACCGGGGACCTCGGCTTGCAGCTCTGCCGGAGAACCGACCACGTCGAAACCAGGTCGCCCCCGTATGTCAGTCCCTGGATTGTAGCCGCCTCGGTTGGGTAGCCCCGTGCGCGAGCACCTCGGCGACCGGGAGCTCGAAGAAGAAGGTCGAGCCCTTCTCCCCGCTCGACTCGACCCAGATCCGGCCCCCCATCCGGCCGACGAGCTCCTTGCAGATGTAGAGCCCGAGGCCCGTGCCTCCGACGCCTCTGATCATCTGTGGGTCGGCGCGATAGAACTTCTCGAAGACGCGCTCCTGCTCCTGGGACGGGATGCCGAGGCCTTCGTCCCGGACGAAGAAGCGGACGGCGTCGTCGCGCTCTTCCACCCCGACTTCGACCTGCCCGCCGTCGGGCGAGTACTTGATCGCGTTCTCGACCAGGTTCACGAGCACCTGGCGGACCTTGTCGAGGTCGGCCGCGACTCGCGGGAGGTCGTTGCCGGCCTCGAACTCGACCGAGACCGTCGGCGGTGCGTACACGCGCGTCGACTCGACGACGCGCTCAACGACCTCGGCCGGGTCGAATGGCTCGAACTCGATGTCGAGGCGACCGGCGTCGAGCTGGTTGGCGAGGAGGATCTCGTTCACGATCCGGCCGAGGCGCTCCGACTCGTCGGCGATCAGGGAGACGAAGCGGTCGCGGCCGACCTCGTCGAGCGCGAAGTCGTGACGAAGCAGTGTCTGCGCCGCGCCGTAGACCGCGGCCAGCGGCGTGCGGAGCTCGTGGGACGCGGTGGCGATGAAGTCGGCCTTGACCTCCTCCAGATGTCGCACGTCGGTGAGGTCGCGGAACGCGTAGACGGTGCCGCCGAAGAACTGGACGCCCGAGATCGCGATCCAGCGCTCACCTCGCTTCGTCTCGATCGGGATCACGACCTCGTCGTGGCCCGGGTCGGGCGAGGCGAAAACGGGCACCGACTCCGCCGCATCGCGCCAGCCGGGGATCGCCTTCGAGGCGGGCTGCCCGACCACGTCCCCAGCCGCAACGGAGATGATCGCCTCGGCGGCGGGATTCCACAGGCGCACGATGCCGTTTCGGTCGAGCAGCAGGATCCCGTCGGCGACGTGCTCGAGCACGCGGGCGGCATCGGCCCGCTCCTCCACCTCGCGGTAGAGACGCCCGCGGTCGGCCGCGATGGTGATGCGGGTGGCGAGATCCTCGACGAGACGCCACGTCGTCGGCGCCGAAGAGCGCACCGGGCGTCGTTCGCGCGACGGTCAGCGCACCGAGCGGCTGCTTGCGCGCGCGCAACGGCACGCAGATCACCGCGGAGGGGTCGATTCCGTCGAGGAAACGATTGGGCGTCTCGCCGCTCGAGCTCTCTCCGATCGCAGGCACGACTTCGAGCCGCCCGCTCCTGACCGCGGCGCGGATGCCGTCTTCGGGCTGCTCCCCGGGGCCCGGCTCGCCGGCCTTGTGGGGCTCGACACGCGCGACCGCGAGGCGCTTGAGCTCGTTCCCGTCGTCGGTCACGTCGACGATGCACCAGTCGGCGAAGTCCCTCACGAGGAGCTCGGCGACCCTTTGCAGGGCAGCCTTTTGGTCGAGCGTCGCGGCGAGCTCGTCGCCCACGCGGCGGAGGAGATCGAGCCGCGACTGCCGCTCGGCGGTGCCGGAGGCGGCCGCCCGCTCGGCGGCCAGGAGGCCCTCGCGCTCGTCCTCGGCCCGCTTCCGCTCGCCGATGTTGCGCAGGAAGACCTGCGTGTAGAGCGGCTCCCCGCCTGGATCCCGCGCGGTCGTTGCCTCCTCCTGCACCCAGACGATGCGGCCGTCTCGCGCGATCAGCCGGTACTCGGCGCGCGACGGAATCCCATTCTTGCTGCGTTCGAGCTCGGCCAGCACGCCGGCCCGGTCCTCGGGATGCAGAAGCTTCGTGAAGAGGTCGGCCTCTTCGGCCCACTCGGTCGGTGAGTAGCCCGTCAGCTCGTCGATCAACGGGCTGACGTAGAGAGTCGAGCTGCGATCGCCCGGCTCGGTCAGCCAGGTGACGAGCGGCAGGCTGTCGATGAGCGCGCGGTACCGCGCCTCGGCCAGGTCGAGCTCGGCCTGGCGCCCGCGCTCGATGCTGCGCGCCCGCTTTCCCAGGAAGACGATGATGCCGGCGGCGGCCGCGCAGATCGCCACGGCGGCGACGATCCTCGCGGTCTGGTTTCCAAGCAGGACCAGCAAGACACAGGCCGCGGCCACGAGGACGAAACTGACGGCAGCGGCGAGTCCTGCTCGAGAATGGAACCGGTTCAACTGAAACACAGGGGGCGGCCCGTCCAAGAGGGTAGCTTCGACGCGCACGGGCCACAACCCTTCGACTCGACGCAGTACCCTCGGACCGTGGAGACGCGCCCACTCCGAGACGCCCGCGACGTCGACGGCGTTGTCGAAATCATCAACGCCGTGTACCCCGACGACCCCATCGGGGCGGTCGACTTCGTCTCCTGGGGAGAGCAGGCGCTCGAGCGGCTCGACCTGGTTGCCGAGCGTGACGGCGCGATCGTCGGCGGCTCGCGCACCTACCTCGAGTCGCAGCGGCCGAACCCGTGGGTGCACATCTGGGTGCCGCCGGAGGAACGCCGACACGGCATCGGCTCGGCGCTCTTCGCCGAGATCTCGCGCTGGGCCTCGGAGCGCGGCCATAGCGCCTTCGAGGCATGGGTGCGCGCGGACAGCGTGGCCAGCCTGGCATTCGCCTCCGGGCTTGGATTCCGGGAGACCGGGCGGGAGTACGGACTCGTGCTCGACCTGACGTCCATCGCGCCGCCGCCGGTCGAGGCTCCCGACGGGATCGAGCTCACCACCTGGGCCGAGCGTCCCGAGCTCGCGCCGGGGCTGTACGAGGTCTTCTTGGAGGCGATTCCCGACGTTCCCGGCGAGGAGGATTCCGACGTCACGACCTTCGACGAATGGCTTCGACGCGACATGCAGTCGGCAGGTGACCGGGCCGACGCGACCTTCGTCGCGGTCGCGGGCGACGAGGTCGTCGGCTACGCGAAGCTTGCCTTCACCAGCGTTCAGCCGACCACTGCGCACCACGACCTGACCGGGGTGAAGCGCGCCTGGCGCGGCCGCGGAATCGCCCGCGCGCTGAAAGCCGCGCAGATTCGCTGGACGAAGGAGAACGGCTACGAGGAGCTCCGAACCCGGAACGAAGAGCGGAACGCGCCGATCAAGAAACTGAACGACCGCTTCGGCTACCGGCCGAGCGCCGGCCGCATCTACCTGCGAGGCCCCGTTCGGTGAGCGCACCCGAGATCAGCTACGCGCAGAGCGGCGAGATCGACATCGCCTACCAAGTGCTCGGCGAGGGACCGCCCGACCTCATCTGGGCCGCCGGTGCCATGACGCATCTCGGAGTGATGTGGGAGCACCCGGGCTACCGGCGCTTCTGTGAGCAGCTTGCGTCGTTCTCTCGCTTGATCCTGTTCGACAAGCGCGGCATGGGGCTCTCAGAGCGGGTGCGCGCCGGCACGCTCGAAGAGCGGATGGACGACGTGCGCGCCGTCCTCGATGCCGCCGGCGCGGAGCGCGCGGCGTTGGCGGGTGTCTCGGAGGGTGGGCCGCTGTCGATGCTCTTCGCGGCGACCTATCCCGAGCGCACGGAGGCGCTCCTGCTGATCGGGGCCGAGGTCAAGGAGGAGACGTCCGACGACTGGCCCTGGGGCGAGTCGACCCGCGCCGAGCACGAGGAGTGGATGGCAGGCCTGCACGACCGGTGGGGCAAGGCCCTCGCAACCGAGCACTTCTTCCCGAACGATCCCGACCCGAAGGGAATCAGGGAGTGGTTCGGCAGGCTCCAGACCGCCTCGATGACCCCGCGGGACGCGGCGGCGTTCATGAACATGGCCTTCGACATCGACGTGCGCGCCGTGGTGCCAGCGGTCAGGGTGCCGACGCTCATCGTCCACACTGAGAACGACCCCGTCTGCCACGTCGAGAACGCCCGCTACCTCGCGAAGCACATCCCCGGCGCGCGGTACGTCGAGCTGGCTGGGAACGTCCACATCCCGTGGGCGGAGGCCGCAACGGGAGACGACATCCTCGCCGAGATCCGCGAGTTCCTGACAGGCGTCCGAGAGGCGCCGGAGCCCGACCGCGTCCTCGCGACGGTCCTCTTCACCGACATCGTCGGCTCGACCGAGCGCGCCGCCGAGGTCGGCGACCGGCGCTGGCGGGAGCTCCTCGAGAACCATCACACGACGATCCGGCGCCAGCTCGAGCGCTACCGCGGCCGCGAGATCGACACCGCGGGCGACGGGTTCCTCGCCAGCTTCGACGGCCCCGCGCGGGCGATCCGCTGCGCGCGAGCATCCGTCGACGCCGTTCGAAGCGCGGGGCTCGACATTCGCGCAGGCGTCCACACCGGCGAGTGCGAGGTCGTCGGCGACAAGCTGGCCGGCGTCGCCGTGCACATCGGCGCGCGCGTGGCCTCGAAGGCGGGCCCCGGCGAGGTGCTCGTCTCGGGCACGGTGCACGACCTCGTCGCCGGATCGGGAATCGGGCTCGAGGACCGCGGTTCCACGGAGCTGAAGGGCGTACCGGGCGAGTGGCGTTTGTTCGCAGTCTCTAGCGACGGCTCTTGAGCTCGCGTTCCAGGCGGCGCTTCGTCTCCCGGTCGGCGATGTCCCGGCGCTTGTCGCGGCCTTCCTTGCCGCGCGCGACCGCAAGCTCGACCTTCGCGCGCCCGTCCTTGAAGTAGAGCCTGGTCGGCACGAGGGTCAGCCCCTTCTCGGCCGTCTTGGCGGCGAGCTGGTCGATCTGGCGCCGGTGGAGCAGAAGCTTGCGGTCGCGGTCGGGCTCGTGCGGCTCGACCGAGGCCTGCTCGTAGGGCGGGATGTGCAGCCCGACGAGCCAGAGCTCGCCGTCCCTCGCGTCGGCGTAGGCGCGCTGCAGGACGGCGTGCCCCTGGCGGAGCGACTTGACCTCGCTGCCGCTCAACACGAGCCCGGCCTCGACGCGTTCGAGCAGGTTGTAGTCGTGCCGGGCCCGGCGGTTGTCCGCGATCAGCTTCTCTCCCGACGGTTTCGCCATCGGGCGTGAGTGTAGGGGCCTCGCGGGCTTGCGCCTCGCCTCGGGCTGCAGTTCATTGATCTCGCCTCCCTGGCGCCAGCTCCACCTTGCCCTCATTGCGGCGCACGTCCTGGACTCGCACCTCAATCGGATCGCCGAGACGATAGGTCCGCCCCCCGCGCCGGCCCACGAGCGCGGTCGCGAGCTCGTTGAGCTCGAAGTAGTCGCCCGGCAGGCGGCGCGCCGGGACGTATCCCTCGAAGACGTCGTCGAAGCTCACGAAGATGCCGGAAGGAATGACGCCGGTGATCTCGCCGGCGAAGGTCGCGCTCCAGCCGAGCTCGAACAGCCGCTGCTCGAGCAGCCAGGCCAGGCAGATCTCGTCGGCCCGGTACTCGAGCTTCGCGGCGTGCCGCTCGCGGACCGACGCGTGCTCCGCGACCTCGGGCAGATCCTCGGGCAACGGTTCGTCCGAGGCGCCAAGCTCGCGCAGCAGCGCGCGGTGGACGACAAGGTCGGGGTAGCGCCGGATCGGCGACGTGAAGTGGCAGTACGCCGAGCTGGCAAGCCCCATGTGGCCGAGGTTGCCCGGGTCGTAGCGGGCCTGCTTCAACGCCTGCAGGACGAGTGGAGGGAATGCACCGCGCCCGCGCCCGCTCGTCTCGACGTACGCGGTCACGGCCTCGCTGGCGGCACCGGCGACCGCTGCCGCGTCTTTGGGGCCCATGCGTTCTGGCGCCGGCGGCGTCGGCACGCCGAGATCGGCCAGCCGCGCGAGCATGAGCTGAACCGATTGCGGCTCCGGAAGCTCGTGGACGCGGTAGAGCGCCTCACGACGCCGGCCCGCGAGCAGGCCCGCGACCAGCTCGTTCGCGAGGATCATCAGCTCCTCGACGAGCATGTGGGCGTGGGGCTCGGACTCTCGCCAGGCGCGCTCGACTCCGCCCTGGTCGTCGAACGCGAACGTCACCTCCCCGCTCTCGATTCGTAGCGCCCCGCGTTCGAAGCGCCGGGCACGCAACGCGGTCGCGAGGCGCTCGGCTCGCCGGAGCGCCTCGGTGAGCTCCGGCTCGGCCTGCTCGCCACCCTGCAGAATCGCCTGTGCGCGCGAGTAGGTGAGCCGCTCGCGGCTGCGGATCACCGAGCGGTAGAACCGCGGCTCGCCGGCCGGGAGCCCGTCCGCGAGCGGCACCTCGACGGTCACGCAGAGCCGGTCGGTGTTCGGTCGCAGCGAGCACAGCTCCTCCGAGAGCTCGGGCGGCAGCATCGGCGACACCAGGCCGGGCACGTAGACGGAGAAGGCCCGCTCCTGCGCTCCACGGTCGAGTGGCGAGCCTGCCGTGACGAACCACGAGACGTCGGCGATGTGAACGTACGCCCGGTCGTCTGTGACCGTGAGCGCGTCGTCGAAGTCCTTCGCGGTCTCCGGGTCGATGGTGAACGACAGCTCCTGACGCAGGTCGACTCGGCCCTCGGTGGTGATCGGCGGAGCGTCGTAGGGCTCGAAGCCGCGCAGCTCGCCCTCCTGCACCAGTAGGCCTTCGAGCACGGTACGGATCGATCCGGCGGAGCCGAGCACGCGCACAAGCCGCGCGCGGCCCTTGCCCGTGGCTACGACGGCGAGGTCGCCGGGGCCCAGCTCGCCGAGGCCCTTCCGGTCGAGCGGCAGCGGCGTCCCGGGGACGAAGTAGGGCTCGCCGACGAGGTTCTTGCCTCGCCGCTGGGCCTCGACGACGACTAATGCGTCGCTTGCGATGCGGCCCTCAGGTCAGACCTGGAGGAAACGGCGGATCGTGAGCCCGGAGCCCGCGGCGCCGAGGGCTAGGCCGGCGCCGAGGACGATGAGAACGTGGACGCCGAAGGGCCAGGCGTGGACATCCGACGCGCTCGTGAGGTGGATCAGCGGCATGAAGAGCGTCCGGCCGAGGACGAGCAGGATCACCGCCGCGATCGCGCCGCCGAGGCCGCAGAGCAGGCCCTCGATCATGAACGGCCCACGCACGAACCAGTTGGTCGCCCCGACGAGCTTCATCACCTCGATCTCTCGCCGCCGGGAAAAGATCGAAAGCCGGATCGTGTTGGCGACGAGCAGCGTCGAGGAGACGAGCAGCACGATGAACGCGATCAGAACGACGATCCAAAGGTAGTTCGCGACCGAGAGCACCCGGTGGGTGATCTGGTTGCACTCTTCGCCGGTAGCCGTATTGGAAGATGTCGAGCCGGGCGGCGGCGGGCAGATCTTCTCGACCCCGGCAAGCGGCGGGTCGTTCACCTTGGCCGCGATCGCCTCGACATCGTCGCCGCGCTTCGGGATCACCTCGTACTCCGCCGGGAGCGGGTTCCCTGGAAGATTCGCCGTCATCTCGGGATTCTTCTTGCGCATGATCGCGAGCGCGTCCTCCTTCGAGATGAAGCGCACTGACTTGACGCCCGGAATCGCCAACAGGCGGGTGCGCGCATCGTTCAGCTCCTTCGGCTTCGCCTCGTGACCGCAACGCAGTGTCGTACAGAAGTAGACCTTGACCAGCAGCTGCTTCTTGTAGTGGTCGCTCAGCGACAGCGCCCAGCTGCCGAGCCCGACGACGAGGCCGAGCATGAACATCCCGATCAGCACCGTCGTGGCCGCGGCGAAGGTCGTGGAGAGATTGGCGCCGAGCGAGCTCACCGCCTCGCTGACGATCAGGCGAAAGCGCCTCATTCGGAGGTGTAGCCGCCTCGGCGCTCGTCGCGGAGGAGTTTCCCCTCCTCGAGCGCGATCACGCGCTTCCGCATCTTGTCGACCATCTCACGGTCGTGGGTGGCCATCAGGATCGTCGTGCCCGCCCTGTTGATCCGGTACAGGAGCTGCATGATCCCGACGCTCGTGTCGGGATCGAGGTTCCCGGTCGGCTCGTCGCAGATCAGGAGCGGTGGGTGGTTGACGAAAGCCCGGGCGATCGAGACGCGCTGCTGCTCGCCGCCGGAGAGCTCGTCGGGCAGCGAGGACATCTTGTGCGAGAGGCCGACCAGGTTCAGCACCTCGGGCACCTTGCGGCGGATCGAGTCCGCGTTCTCGCCCTGCACCTTGAGCGCGTAGGCGACGTTCTCGGACGCATTGCGGTTCGGCAGCAGCTTGAAGTCCTGGAAGACGCAGCCGACGTTTCGACGGAGCAGCGGCACCTTCGAGCGCTTCAGCCGCGTAAGGTCGCGGCCGCCGACGAAGATCTTGCCCCGGGTCGGCTCGAGCTCCTTCAGCACGAGGCGGATGACCGTTGACTTGCCCGAGCCCGAGGCGCCCACGATGAACACGAACTCGCCCTTGTCGATCGCAAAGGAGACGTCACTGAGCGCGGCAACGTCCGGCTCGTAGATCTTGGTCACGGTGTCGAACACGACCATCGCCGAGCTCGATGGAGCAGGCGGCGGCACGACGGGCTCGTGAGTGAGAACCGCCGTCCTTGGCTCGGTGTGCTGGAGGTCCGTGTCCTGCACGGGCAAGAAGGACGCGGCGCGTGCTGGGTGCGCCGGGTGGGCTAGGGCCGGAATCCTAGCGAAACCTACGGCTAGAACACCTTTCCCGCAGCCCTGGCGAGTAGGTATTCGCGCACGAATTCGTCGAGCGCGCCGTCGAGGACCGCCTGGGTGTTTCCGGTCTCGTAATCGGTGCGGTGATCCTTGACCAGCTGGTAGGGATGGAGGACGTAGCTGCGGATCTGGCTGCCGAAGCCGATGTCCTGCGCGGCCCCCCGCTCCTTGGCCAGCTCCTCCTCGCGCCGCTCCTGCTCCTGCTCGAGCAGCCGGGACTTGAGGATGCGGAGCGCGGTCTGCTTGTTGGAGCTCTGCGAGCGCTCGTTCTGGCACTGGACGACGATGCCGGTCGGGAGGTGGGTGATCCGGACGGCCGAGTCGGTCTTGTTCACGTGCTGGCCGCCTGCGCCGCTCGCCCGGTAGGTGTCGATACGGAGGTCGCTCTCGTCGATCTCGACGTCGACGTCCTCCGGCAGCAGCGGGCTGACGATCACCTGGGCGAAGCTGGTGTGGCGCCGGTGGGCCTGGTCGAACGGGCTCAGCCGGACGAGCCGGTGGACGCCGCGTTCGGCCTTGAGGATCCCGTAGGCGTTCTCGCCGCGCACCGAGAACGTGGCGGACTTGAGGCCGGCCTCCTCGCCGGGGCTCGCCTCGAGCAGCTCGCCCTGGAAGCCGCGGTCGGCGGCCCAGCGCAGGTACATGCGCAGGAGCATCTCGGCCCAGTCCTGGGCGTCGGTCCCCCCGGTGCCGGCGTGGATCGTGACGAGCGCGTCGCCGGCGTCGTACTCGCCCGAGAAGAGCGCGTCCTCCTGCAGGCGATCGAGCTCGCGGCTGAGCGGAACGATCGACGCCTCGATCTCGGCCGCCATGTCACCGTCCATCGCGAGCAGCTCCTGGGCGTCCTGGTACTCCTGCGTGAGGCGCCGGTAGCGCTCGAGGCGCTTGCTCAGGCGCGCGTGCTCGGCCGAGACCTCGGCCGCGTGCCGCTGGTCATCCCAGAAGCCCGGTTGGCCGAGCTCGCCCTCGAGCTCGCCGACGCGCTCCTCCAGTTGCTCCGGGTCAAAGGTAATCACGGACCCAGGCAAGCTGGGCCCCGATCTCCTGGAGCTGCTGGTCGAGCGGAAGCGCGGGCGTGTGCGTCTGGTCAGCCATGACCCCGATCGTAGCGACCCCAGCCTCGAGGGCGCTTGTGCTCCAGTGAACAAACCGCACTCGGCACGGGATCGTCACGATTGCGTTCGATCTCAGGGCGCACGCTTCGGCGATGACCGATCGTGTGCACCCTCGCCTCCGGAAACGCTTGTGGCGCCTGGGGCGCCGGGGAGTGAGTCCCGCCCAGGCCCGCAGGCAGGTTCGGCCCCTCGCAAGGAGGCTCGACGTGCCGGCTCCGAGCTACGCCAGCGTGCTTCGGATCGTCAGCGCCGCGCGACGGGCCCAGAAGCGGCAACGCGGCGAGCCCGGGGTGCTGGATTCGCTCGCGCTCGGCCGAATGCCCACTCCGCGGGAGCTGGAGGGGACGTTCGAGCGGTTGCGAGAAAGGGCCGGGTGAGATTGTTCACTGGAGCACAAGCTGTCGTTGCGGCCCTGCGCGCCTCAGCGGGTCAGGCGGTGGCGGAGGAGCCTTCTCGCGCGATGGAGAGTGAGCGCCAGGAGCGCGAACGCCAGCGCCACCGCGACCAGTCCGGACTCTCCGAGCAGGACGGCGATCACCGCGGTTGCCACCGAGCCGAGTAGCAGTGTCGCCTCGAACCACGGCGTTCGGCGCACCGCGCGATTCACGGTGGCCTCGGGATGGCGCAGGCTGTGGGTTGCTGCGAGTGCGACGAGGAGCGAGCAGCTTCCCGCCACGATTCCGACGAGCCAGAGGGGCTGGTGGAAGAGTACGCGCCAGAGGACGAACGTTGTAGCCGCCGTCAGGCACGTGCAGGTGACGACGGTCCGCGCCGGACTACGGTGCGTCCCGTCCGAGTCGAAGAGCCGGCGCATGAACGCATGATCGTCCGCATCGACCTGGCGCTTGAGCGGTGCGAGGCCGGCGTCAGGCGCCGTGGCAGCGCTTGAACTTCTTGCCGCTGCCGCACCAGCACGGATCGTTTCGGCCGATGTTCTTCTCGCGCGCGTCGGTGACCCGCTGTTGAGTGGCAACCGAGCCGCCGCCGGCGCCGATCCCGCCGGCCGTGACCGAATCGCCGTCGCCGGCCAGTAGCGTCCCCGCTCCCATGCCGGCCGCTGCGATGGCCTGTGAGCCCGCGAGCGACTCGTGCTCGTAGGCGAAGCCGCCGCCGTCCAGGCCCTGCGCCGCCTGCGCCTGCTGGAGCTGACCGGCCTCCTCGACCTCGATCTCGGCGTGGAAGAGGGTCATCACGACCTCCTCGCGGATCGCTGCGTTCAGCTCCTCGAACATGCGGTGTCCCTCGGACGTGTACTCGACCAGCGGATCCTTCTGGGCCATGGCCCGAAGGTGCACGCCCTCGCGGAGGTAGTCCATGTTCTCGAGGTGCTCGCGCCAGCGGACGTCGACGACCTGGAGGATCACGAAGCGCTCGACGTCGCGCAGGAGCGGCTGATCCGTGTCGGGGTTCATCCCGAGCGACTTCTCCTTCTCCTCGTAGGTGTCGCGCGCGTCCTCCCGGAACTCGTCGACAAGCGCCGCGCGGTCGAGCCCGACCTCGTCGCTCAGCTCCTGCGGCGTGATCGGGTCGCTCGTCCCGTAGAGGTCCTCCATCGCCTTGCAGAGGGCTTCGAGATCCCACTCCTCCGAGAACTCGCCCACCGTGTACTGCAGGACGGTGCGCTCGATCACCTCGTCGACCCAGAGGCTGACCTCCTCGGAGAGATCCTCGCCTTCGAGCACGCGGCGGCGCTGTTCGTAGATCACGCTGCGCTGCTTGTTCAGGACGTCGTCGTACTTGAGGACGTTCTTTCGCGCGACGAAGTTCTGCTCCTCGACCTTCTTCTGCGCGTTCTCGATCTGGTTCGAGAGGATCTTCGCCTCCATGGGCTGGTCGTCGGGAACCTTGAAGCGGTCCATGATGTTGTAGATCCGGTCGCCGGCGAACAGGCGGACGAGCTCGTCCTGGCCCGAGAGGTAGAAGCGGGACTCGCCCGGGTCGCCCTGGCGCCCCGAGCGGCCGCGGAGCTGGTTGTCGATGCGGCGCGCCTCGTGGCGCTCGGTGCCGAGGACGTAGAGGCCGCCGAGCTCGGTGACGCCGTCCGCGAGCTTGATGTCGACGCCTCGCCCGGCCATGTTCGTCGCGATCGTGACCGCGCCCTTCTGGCCGGCCTCGGCGATGATCCCCGCCTCCTGCTCGTGCTGCTTCGCGTTCAGCACCTTGTGCGGAATGCCCTGGCGCTCGAGCAGCTGCGAGAGGTGCTCGGAGACCTCGACGGAGATCGTGCCCACGAGGACGGGCTGGCCTTCGGCGTGCCGCTCCCTGATGTCTCCGATGACCGCGTTGTACTTCGCCTCCGGGGTCTTGAAGATCATGTCGTTCTTGTCGTCGCGGGCGACATCGACGTTGGTCGGGATCTCGACGACGTGGAGGTCGTAGATCTCGACGAACTCCTTCTCCTCGGTCTTGGCGGTGCCGGTCATGCCGGCGAGCTTGTCGTAGAGCCGGAAGTAGTTCTGCAGCGTGATCGTCGCCAGGGTCACGTGCTCCTCCTGGATGCTCACGCCCTCCTTTGCCTCCACCGCCTGGTGCAGGCCCTCCGACCAGCGCCGGCCTTCCATGATGCGGCCGGTGAACTCGTCGACGATCTTGACCTCGCCTTCCTGTACCACGTAGTCCACGTCGCGATGGAAGAGCGCCTGGGCCTTGAGCGCCTGGTTGAGGTGATTGACGAGCTGCCCGTTGCGCGGGTCGTAGAGGTTGTCGACCCTCAGCGCGCGCTCGACCGCCTCGATCGAGCCGTGCATCGGCGAGACGGTCTTGTGCTTCTCGTCGTACTCGAAGTCCGCGCCCGACTCCTCGCCGGCACCCTTCGGGTCGCCCGGCATGGAGGCGTAGCCCTCGAGCCCCCGTGCGATGCGCGCGAAGTCGTAGTAGACCTGCGCGGCGACCTCGGGTTCGCCGGAGATGATCAGCGGCGTCCGCGCCTCGTCGATCAGGATCGAGTCGACCTCGTCCACGATCGCGAAGTCGTGGCCGCGCTGGACGAGGCCGTCGAGCGACACGGCCATGTTGTCGCGCAGGTAGTCGAAGCCGAACTCCGAGTTGGTTCCGTAGACGACATCGGCCGCGTACGCCTCGCGCCGCTCGTCGAAGGGCATCATGTTCTGGATGAACGAGGCCCGCATGCCGAGGGCGTCCCACACCGGCTTCGTCCACTCGGGGTCGCGCTTGGCCAGGTAGTCGTTGACGGTGACGAGATGGGCGCTCTTGCGGGTGAGCGCGTTGAGGTAGAGGGGCTGCACGGCGACGAAGGTCTTTCCTTCGCCCGTCTTCATCTCGGCGATGTCGCCTTCGTGGAGGACGATGCCGCCCATCTGCTGGACGTCGAACAGCCGGACGCCCATCGTGCGCTTGAAGGCCTCCCGCACTGCTGCGAAGGCTTCGAACACGAGCTCGTCCACCGGCTCGCCGTTCTCGATCCGCTGCCGGAACTCGTCCGTCTTGCCGGCGAGCTCGTCGTCGGAGAGCTGTTCGAACTCGGGCTCGAGCGTGCCGATGTACGCCGCCTGTTCGGCGAGCCGCTTGAGACGCCGCCCCTCGCCGAAGCGGAGGACCTTTTCCAGCGATCCGAGTTGCTGAGCCATTCGTCCTAGGGTAGCGGCTCCGGCCCCGTCTGCTCACCCGGACGCTAGAGCGCCGAGACGGTCACTTCCCACAGGTCGCCGTCCAGGCGCTTGGCCCGCACGACGAACGCATCGCTCTCGGCCGCGCCCAGGCTCTCGAGCTCGGGGATCGTGCCGAACTCCCTCGCGCCGTCGATCGTGAGCGAGCGGCCGTCCGGGTTTGCGATCACCTCGATCTCGTCGCCGTCGGCCTCGAACTCGGCCACTTCGATCCTTTGCGCGGCAACGGCCCATACGTCGTCGGCCTGACGGACGGCTTCCGCCCGGTACGGTGGCTCGATCGTCTGCTCGACTGCTTCGGCGAGCGGAGAGAGCGTGCCGTTCGGCTCGTCCTCGTCCACGACCAGGTCGCCGTTGGGCAGGACGACGAAGTGGACCTCGTCGCCGGACAGACCGGCCGCCTCCGCCGACGCGACGGCGTCCCAGCGCCTTGGTCGCGGGACGCCGTGGATCCCGGTGACGCCCCAGTGAGGCCCCGGATCGACGGGCGCCTCCTGCTCCGGCAACTCCAGCTCCGCCTCCCGCGCGAGCTTCTTGTGCACCGGCTCGCGGCGGAAGATCACTGCGGCTCGATCAGCCCGTAGTTGCCGTCGCGACGGCGATAGACGACGTTGATCTCGTTCGACTGGTCGTTGCGGAAGACGAAGAAGTCGTGGCCGATCAGCTCGAGCTGGAGCACGGCGTCCCCCGGGCCCATCGGAACCAGGGCGAACTGTTTCGTCTTCACGATCAGCGGCTCGGCCTCGTCGGCGACGACGGGCATCGTCTCGGGCGTCAGGCCGTCCGAGCGTGCAGCGCGCCTTCTCCGCGAGCGGCCCTGCTTCTTGTACCGAACCACCTGCCGCTCGAGCTTGGCGACGAGCTGGTCGATCGACGCGCGCATGTCCGACGACGCTTCCCGCGCCCGCAGTACCGGCCCTTTCGTCCAGATGGTCGCCTCGGCGACGTGGTTCTCGGCGATCGAGGGGTTCTTCTCCACTGCGAGCTCGAGCTCGACGCGCGGATCGGGTAGCTGCCGCTCGAGCTTGCCCAGCTTCTCTTCCGCGTAGCTGCGAATCGCGTCGCTGACCTCGAGGTTCCTGCCCTTCACCTGAAGCTGCATCGGCTCTCCTTCGAAGCGGGGCCTGACGAGGAATCTAACGGACGACCCGTGCGAACGTCACGACGTCGACCCGGCGCGCTCCGCCCTTCCGCAGCGCCGAGGCTGCGGCGGCCGCCGTCGCGCCGCTGGTGTACACGTCGTCGACGAGCACCACCTGGCGGGGCGATTCGGCTGCAGGGGTGAACGCTCCGGCGGCATTGCGCCGTCGGTCGGCCAGGGTCAGCCCGCGCTGACGCGGAGCGGGCCGCGTCCTGCTCACCAGTTGCAGCACCGGCAGGGACCATTGCTCGCCCAGCTCTTCCGCGAGACGGCCGGCGGGATGGTGCCCGCGCTCGAGGGTGCGCGCTCGGTCCGGCGCCACGAACGTGACCGCCTCGGCGCGCGGTGGTCGAACCACGCTGGACACCACCTCCGCGGCCTCGGTGGCGAGACGGCGTAGCCCACGCTCCTTCCACGCCCGGACGAGTCGGCGGACGTCCTCGTCGTAGGCGACCGCAGCACGGGCGGACGCGAACGCAAGGCGGCGACCAGAGCACTCCCGGCAGCGCGCGACAGGCCACGCGGTCGGCGCACCACAGCGGTCGCAGAACGGCGGCTCGAGCAGCGGCAGCCTCTCCCGGCATGAGACGCACAGCTGAGCGCCAGTCGCTCCGCACCCGGCGCAGCGCATCGGCAGCAAGAGATCGAGAAGCTTCATGTCACACCACACTCACCTCCTGCGAGCCAAGGTAGGCGAGAAAGCGTCACGCGTGGGTGACGGCTTCGTGACGAATGTGTGTCAGCCGGGCTGCGAGAACGCGGCGTCGGCTTCGGCGAGCGTCTCCTTCGAGCCGATGTCGTACCAGCGGCCGGGCACACGCCACGCGTAGACGGGCGTCCGCGGGTAGAGCCACTGCACCAGCCGCCCCGGCTGGTCGGGATTGTTGCCCTCGGCCAGATAGTCGGCGACCACGCCGAGAGAGGCGCGCGGGTAGAAGTAGAGCGCGATCCCGGTCAGCGTGCTCGTCGGCTGCTCGGGCTTCTCCTCGAAGAAGGTGATCCGGTCCGACTCGTCGAGCTCGATCGCGTTGTACTGCCGAATCGCCTCGAGATCGCCGACGTCGTACACCCCTAGCACGGGGGCGCCTTTGGCGAGGGCGAACTCCGCGAACGGCGCCAGGCTCTCGCTGAAGAGGTTGTCGCCGGCGAGCACGAGCAGATCGTCGTCGATCTCCGCACTGCGGATCGCCAGGCCGAGGTCGCCGATCGCGCCCAGCTTGGTCTCCTCGTCGGTCGTGCCGTCGTCGAGGATCCGCACGGCGCTGCCACCTCCACTCCGGCCTTCGGCCCACACCCGGAACGCCTCCGCGAACTTGGCGTTCGTGACGACATGGATCTCGTCCAACCCGGGCACTCCGTCGAGCCGGTCGAGCAGGTGCTCGAGCATCGGCTTGCCTGCCACCGGCAGCAACGCCTTGGGCCGGTCGACCGTCAGGGGGTAGAGCCGCGTCGCGTAGCCCGCGGCCAGTACGACGGCCTTCACGCGGGAGCGGCTACGTGCCTTCGTCCCAAGAAGCCAGGTACTTCGCCTGCTCCTCGGTGAGCACGTCGATCGCGACGTCCATCGTCTCGAGCTTGAGCCGAGCGATCTCGGTGTCGATCTCCTCCGGCACCGGATAGACCTTGCGCTCGAGGCTGGTCGCGTTTCCGACCACGAACTCGGCCGATAGCGCCTGGTTCGCGAACGACATGTCCATGACCTGGGCCGGATGCCCCTCGGCAGCCGCGAGGTTCACCAGCCTGCCGTCGGCGATCAGGTAGATGCGCCGGCCGTCCTCGAGCTTGAACTCGTCCACGAACTGCCGCAGCGTACGCGTCTCGACCGCCAGCGAGCGCAGTGCCGGGATCTCGATCTCGACGTTGAAGTGGCCCGTGTTCGCCAGGATCGCGCCGTCCTTCATCTGCAGGATGTGCTCGCGGGTGATCACCGACTTGTCGCCTGTCGCGGTGACGAAGATGTCGCCGATCTGCGCCGCGCGCTCCATCGGCAGCACCTCGTAGCCGTCCATCGCGGCCTCCAACGCTCGCAGGGGATCGACCTCGGTCACGATGACGTGCGACCCCATCCCGCGCGCGCGAAGCGCCACCCCGCGCCCGCACCAGCCGTAGCCGGCGACCACGAACCGCCGCCCGGCGAGCAGGATGTTCGTCGCGCGGATGATCCCGTCGATCGTCGACTGGCCGGTTCCGTAGCGGTTGTCGAAGAAGTGCTTCGTCTTGGCGTCGTTGACCGCGATCACGGGGAACCCGAGCGCACCGTCCCGCTCCAGGGCCTTCAGCCGGATCACGCCGGTCGTCGTCTCCTCCGTGGCGCCGATGATGTCGCCGAGCTGCTCGCGCCGGTGCGAGTGAAGGACACCGATCACGTCGGCGCCGTCGTCCATCGTCAGCTGCGGCTTGTGATCGACCGCGGCCTCGATGTGCTGGTAATAGGTGTCGTTGTCCTCACCCTTGATCGCGAAGACGGAGATGTCGAACTCCTCGACCAGCGCGGCCGCGACGTCGTCCTGGGTGGAGAGCGGGTTCGAGGCGCACAACACGACGTCGGCGCCCCCGTCCTTGAGGGTCCGCATCAGGTTCGCGGTCTCGCTCGTCACGTGCAGGCAAGCCGAGATCCGGTAGCCCGCCAGTGGCTGCTCGGCTGCGAAGCGCTCGCGAATCGTGGCCAGGACGGGCATCTGCCGATCGGCCCATTCGATCCGGCTCGAGCCCTCGCCGGCGAGCTTCAGATCCTTGACGTCGTACCGCTGCGTGGTGGCCACGCGCGGCAGTCTACTCAGAGTCGGCGGGCGCTCGGAGCCGCCCTACTCGGCGGCCCGTCCGTAGCGGTCCTCGAGACGGACCACGTCGTCGAGCTGCGGCGTCGAGACCTCCACGATCTTCGTGTCCTCGAGCGCGGTCAGGCGGTGCACGGTCCCCGGCGGGAAGTGGAAGGCCTCACCCGGGCCGATGACGTCGCTGTTGAGCATGCGCTCCCCCGGGCCGCCGAGCTCCAGCTGCGCGCGACCCTCGAGCACGTACCAGGCCTCGTCCTTGACGTTGTGGAACTGGAGGCTGAGCGACTGGCCGGCCTCGATGAACAGGATCTTCCCCGCGTAGGCGTCGGCCTCGGCCCAGATCAGCTCGTGACCCCAGGGCTTGTCCACCTTCCGGGGCTCGGACGCAAACTTGTCCAGCCCGCCGAGGTTCGGAGAGGTCAAGTGATCACGGCCGGCCACGAGCCGCGCGAACCTACCACCCCCGCGCTACCCGCGCGAGCCTGCCGGCCAACCGGGGTTCTCGGCGAGGTAGTCCTCGGCCACCCGAAGATCCTTGGGCGTGTTGACCGTCAGCCAGGCTCCCTCGTGCCGCTGCGCGCGCAACCGGCCTTCGGCAGCCAGCTCCGGGAAGGTCGTGGCCTCGTGGTCACCGCGCTCCGGAAGGCGCGCGACGGCCTCCTCGCCGAGGACGTACACCCCGCAGCTGACCCAGTGCTCGAGGCGCGGAGCCTCCCGAAAGCCGGTCACGAGGTCGTCCTCCAGCTCGACCACGCCGAACGGCGAGCGCAGCGGCACGACGGTGATCGTCGCGGCCGCGGCGCGTGCTCGATGGAGCGCCAGGAGCCCGCGGAGATCCGCGTCGACGAGCTCGTCGCCGTTCAGCGCGTAGACGTCGCCCTGCTCTCGCCGTGCGGCGGCGGCCAGGCGGATCCCCCCTCCCCTCCCGAGCGGCTCGGGCTCGGGAACCACCCCGATCTCGGGACCGAGGGCGCCCAGAGCCGCCAGGAAGGACTCCTCCTGACCCGCCGCACAGCTGACGAGCACGCGGTCCACCCCGGCTGCTGCGAGCTGCGCCACCTGGTACGCCGCGAGCGGCCGGCCGCCGACCTCGACCAGCGCCTTCGGGCGGCCGCCCGCGGCGTCGCCGAGCCGCTCGGCCTTGCCCCCCGCCAGGATGATCGCTTCCACTACGAGGGGCTGCTAAGCCTCGAGCTGAGGCTCGCGCTCCTCGATCTCCGGGAGCGCCTCGAGCGGCGAGGCGGCGCGGCCGATGCCCTCGTAGAGAAAGCCCGCGGAACGCGCCTGCTCCGGGTCGAGCAGGTTGCGCCCGTCCACGATCACGGGCCGGCCCATCGCCCGCCGCACCTCCTCGGACGCCAGCTCGCGGAGCTCGTCCCATTCGGTCACGATCACGGCCGCATCCGCACCGCTGACCGCCTCGAGCACGCTCGCGCAGAAGGTCACTCCCTGCGGCACACGGCTCGCGTCCGCGACCGGATCCCAGGCGCGCACGTCGGCGCTCTCGGCCAGCAGCCGCGAGGCCAGCACGAGCGACGGCGCCTCGCGCAGGTCGTCCGTGTTCGGCTTGAAGGCAAGGCCGAGCAGCGCGACCGTCTTGCCGCGCAGCTTGCCGAGATGCTTCTCGAGCTTCCCGACGACGCGCCGTTTCTGCAGCTCGTTGACCTCGATCACGGCGCTCAGGAGCTGGAAGTGGTAGCCGGAGTTCGACGCGAGCTGCTTCAACGCGACTCCGTCCTTGGGGAAGCAGCTGCCGCCCCAGCCGATCCCGGCGCGGAGGAAGTGCGGGCCGAGCCGGTGGTCGAGGCCAATCCCCTTCGCAACCTGCTCGACGTCGGCGCCGGTGGCCTCGCAGACGTTCGCGATCTCGTTGATGAAGCTGATGCGCGTCATCAGGAAGGCGTTGGAGGCGAGCTTGATCATCTCCGCGGAAGCGACGTCCGCGCGCACGACCGGCGCGTCGATCGGCTCGTAGAGCGATGCGACGACGCCCGCGTCCGCCTCCGCGAACGCGCCGACGACGATGCGGTCCGGGTTCATGAAGTCCTTGACCGCGCTGCCCTCGGAGAGGAACTCGGGATTGGAGACGTAGCCCACGTGCGCGAGCCCGCGCGCGTCGAGAGCCGCCCGAACCTTCTCGCCGGTCCCGACCGGCACCGTGCTCTTCATCACGAGGATCGCCCGCTCCTCGAGCGCAGGGAGCGCGTCGACCACGCTCCAGACGGCGGTCAGGTCGGCGTCGCCCGAGTAGGTCGGCGGTGTGCCGACGCAGACGAACATGATGGGCGCCGAGACGACTTGCTCGAGCTCGGTGCTGAACGTCAGCCGCTCGCGGTTGCGCTCGAGCAGCTCGTGGAGACCGGGCTCGTGCAGCGGCAGGCGCCCGGCCTGCAGGGTCTCGACCCGCTCGGCCACGACGTCGCGGACGACTACTTCGTGCCCGAGCTCGGCCAGGCACGCCCCCGTGACGAGGCCGACCCAGCCGGCCCCAAAGACCCCAATTGCGGGCTTTTTCCCGCTCTTCACGCCCACGAGCCTACCGGCCCATCGGGCGCAGGCCACGCGCGATGGCGAGCATCGTCTCGTTCGAGAGCGAGTTGAGGAGCGTGTTCACGACCCAGTACGTGGCGCCGTTGTCGCGCAGCACGACCATGTGCAGGTTCGAGCCCGAGTAGTAGAGGTCGAAGGTGCGGCCGCCCACGCGCTGCGTGAGGCTCTTGTCGGCGAGCGCGGGCGCGTTGGCCCAGCGCGTCATCTGGATGCCCCAGTACTCGGTCGAGCCGGTGCGGTAGGTCAGCCGCACCGTCGGCTGACCGCCCAGCACGTAGACGCGGGCCGGGACCTCGCCCGTGCCGGAGTCGAGGTAGGAGCTGCGCTCGAGCACTCTCGGGACCTCGAGGCGGAACGGCAGGCGCTTCCTGAGCTTGAAGAGCGTCGAGTACGTCTCCGACGGGTCGAAGCGGACGTTCGGCGGCTGCCGCGTGGGCCGCGTCGGGATCACCGCGGGCGTCAGCTGGTCGTGGAACGTCTTGCCGACGATCACGACGATCAGCGCCCCGTTCGAGAGCGGAGTGATATTCGGCGGCATCGGCTCGATGTCGGCGCTGCCGACGAGCTTGGCGACCTGTGCGGCAGCCAGCTTGCCGTTGCCCGGCCGCGTCGGGTCGAAGTAGATCTTCGAGCGGAAGTAGTTCCAGTTCGGCGCGTTGGCGGGCTCGTTCGAGGGCGGCAGCAAGGTCGTGTAGCGCTTCTGGCCCAGGAGGTAGGTCGCATTGGAGGCCGAGCCGGCCCGCCCGTTGCCGTTCAGCACCGTCAGCGTGACCTGCTTCGGCGCGATCGTCCGCTTGCGCGTGTGGATCCTCCTCCCGAGCGCGACCTCGGTGGCAGTCGTCCCGGCCTCGACGTCCGGGTGGAGGAAGCTGTCCACCGCGTCGGAGATGTTGGTCGAGGCGGTGGTGAGCTCGTTGTAGCCGCTGATGCCCTGGATCTTGACCTGGAAGACGTGTCCAGGCGGAAGGCCGTAGGCGAACTTGGCATAGCTGTACACCGTGCCGAGGTCGAACTGACCTCCACCGCCGACCCCGATCTCCAGGAAATGGTGGTGCGCGATCGTGTTCACGATCCCCACGAGGCTGCTCGGCCCGATCGACTTCGCGATCTGCTGGCGCGTCGCCGAGACGAACTGCTGCTGGCGCGCCAGGCGGAAGAGATCCGAGTCCGTATGCCGATAGCGAACGAAGTCGAGCGCCTGCTTGCCGGTCAGCCGCTGATAGCCGGGCTGCAGGTCGATGTTGGCGAAGTCGGTCGAGCTCGTGCCGACGTTCTTGTTGTAGTAGCGCCGGTCGATGTCCATCCAGACGCCGCCGAGCTTGTTCACGACCGCGATGAAGCCGAGGAAGTTGACGCTGATCAGGTAGTTGACCGGCAGGTTCGTCAGATGGCGCACCGTCTCGAGGGCGCCGGTGGAGCCGCAGTAGGCGTAGGCGGAGTTGATCCGTCCATGGTCGATCACCGTCGCCGGTCCGTTGCGTGCCCCGCTCGCCGTCTGCCCCGGACAGTAGATCGGGACGTCGAGGTCACGGGGGAAGGAGAGCAGCGAGATCGTCTTGGTCGACGGGTCGGCGCGGATCAGCATCATCGTGTCCGAGCGCGAGGGCAGGCCCTTTTCCCCCGCGCGGTGGTCGTAACCGATCACCAGCGCGACGGCGGGCTGCTTGGCGTCGGGAACCGGGTCGAGCCGCGCCTGGGACCGCTTGGCGTCGAAGGTGTGCGCCTGCAGCGCGGCAGCGCTCTCGTGGGCCCAGAGGTAGAAGCCCCCGACGAGCCCGACGACCAGCATCACCACGGTCACGGCCAGCCACGCGAAGAAGCGGCCGACCTGCGCGCCGAGCCCACGCTGCGGCGGCGGCGGCTGCCGGTACAGCGTGACCGGCGAGAGCGCGCCGGGCGGCAGGATCGACCGACCGTTGCCGTTGACCTCGGCGCCCCGGCCGATTCCTCTCTTGAGCGTCGTTCGCATCAGAAAAAGCGAAAACGCCCGTAGGCGTCCGCCGGACTCAGGATAGCCGACACCCCGGAAGGGCTACGTGCGAGCGTGCTCCCGGTTGAGCGCTTCCTCCGCCATCCGTGCGCCTTCGACCATCGCGCAGAGCTTCTCGTAGGCGACGTCCCAGCTCCGCGTGCGCAGGCCGCAGTCCGGGCAGACCTGGATCCGAGCCGGGTCGCCGAAGACCTCGACGGCGTAGAGGATCCGGTCGCGCACCAGCTCGGGCGGCTCGACGAAGTCGGTGTGGATGTCGAGCACCCCGAGCCCGAGGATCGGGTCGTACGGCAGGTCGCGGAACTTCGAGATCACCTCGTACCCGGGCCGGTCGGCACCCGAGGTGCCGAGCTCGGGGCGGTCGTAGTTGGCGAAGCCGACGCAGTACTGCCGGCAGCCTCCCATGCCCTCGATCGCCGGGAAGAAGAGGTCGTAGTCGGAGAAGCAGAGGTGGGTCGAGAACGTGCAGTCGAGCCCCTCGACGCTGACGTTGAAGCTCTCGACGAAGAGGTCGAGCTCGTCCGCCTCGGTCGAGGCCCCGGGCTCGTCGATCTGGATCCAGGTCGCGCCGAGGCCGATCAGCGCCTCGAGGTTCGGCCGGATCAGGTTCCGTGCAATGTCGAGCGTCAGCTCCCGCCGGGCCTCGATCTCCTGCGAGCGGCCGTAGCCCGCCCCCACGCGGCCTTCTTTCGGCGTGTGGTGCTCGTCGTACGACCAGACCGCCAGCGTGTAGGCGCCGGTGACCGGGACCTTGAGCTCGGCCTTCGCGACCGACTTCAGGAACGAGAACTCCTCGTTGTGGTACGGCTCGCGCAGCCCGACGGGCCCCACCGCGGCCGACTTGGAGTAGTACTTGTTGTCGAAGCTGCGGATGGTGCCGCGAGGCTCGAAGCCGGTCGAGTGCTCGATCGCCCAGGCGTACATCTCGCTGCGCAGCTGCTCACCGTCCCAGACGACCTCGACCCCTGCCGACTCCTGCAGCCGTAGGCAGTAGCGGCTCGACCAGCGGGCGACCTCGTCCGGGTCGGCGTTCCCGCTCCGCAGGGACTCGACGAGCTCCTCGTAGCCCTCGACGCCGACCTTCTCGCCCCAGGAGCGGGCGTGCTCGATGTCGGCGTCGTCGAGCGCTCGCCCCTGCGAGGTCTTGACGAGCCAGGGCGGCTTGCCGAGCGAGCCGATCTCGTGGGTCAGGAACGCTACGTCGGTCATGCGGCGGCCTCCGTCGTCGCGGTTTTCGCCGCGCCGAGGCGGGCCAGCTTCTCGCGCGCGATCTGCGCCGAGACGTATTGCAGGTCGCCGTTCGGCACGAGTGCGATCCGTTCCGCGCGCTCACCGAGGCGCTGGGCGAACGACGCCAGCTCCCGCGGCTCCTCCAGCAACGAGCTGCGCACGTCCACGACGCCGGCCAGGAGCAGCTTCGAGAAGCCTTCGGGCACGTCGGCCAGGTGCGTCGCGTAGAAATCGACCCCGATCCCCTCGACGGGAAGCTCGTCGAGTCCCTGCTCCAGCAGCGGGCGGGCGTCGCCGAACACGAACCAGACCGCGAGGCGCGGGCCGCCGGCCAGCGCCTCGAGCCCCTCCGCGAGCTCGTCGAGCGACGGGCTCTCCTCATGGGCGAGGAACGGCTCCGCCAGGACGACGAGCTCCGCGTCCAGGGCATCCAGCTGCGGCTTGAGCACGCCCCTTGCCATCGCGCCGGGCGTCACGCCCGTGCCCCTGGCGAGCGCGAACGGCGAAGGGAGCGTGACGAGCCTCGGGCCGGGCACCGGCGAGATGAAGCGCTCATCGAGAGGCGCGCCGAGCTCCGGCGCTTCCGTCGTCGCCTTGGGGGCGCGGAAGAAGGTGTTCGTGTCGAGGAAGCGGGTGAGCGCACCGGTCTCGAGCCCGTCGGCGGCGGCAAGCAGGGGCCGGAAGTGATCCTGCCAGCGCAGCATCCCGTCCGAGAGGAGATCGAGCCCCGCCTCCTGTTGGGCGGCGACGCACGCCTCGCCGTCGTGGACGACCTGCTCCTCCACCGCCTCCGGTGTCGTCCGCCCGCGGTCGAGGTCGCGGGTCGCCTGGACGAGCTCCTCCGAGCGCGGGTAGATCCCGGGAAAGAAAGCCTCTACCACTGCGAGCTCCAGCGTGCAGCGGGGGCCCGACGGGCCGGAGTCTGCGCGGGTTTCATGATCGACCCGCGACGTCCAGCTGGTTCTCGGCGTGACGCACGCGCTGCTCGAGCTGCCAGCGGTCGGCATCGGACTCGCCCCGGTCGAGACGCTCGAGCTCGGCCTGCGCCTCCTCGAGCTGCGCCCGGGCCCTCGCATCGTCGATCTCGCGGGCGTCGACGGCGTCGTCGACCAGCGCAAGCGCCCGGTCCTGCTCGACCTTGAAGAAGCCCGGCCCGGTGGCGAACTCGAGCACGTCCTCGCTGTCCCGGTCGCGGTAGATCCGGGTCGAGCCGGCCTTCAGCATCGCCACCAGGGGCGCGTGGCGCGCGAGCACGCCGATCTCGCCGGCGTCGCCTGGCACGACCAGCATCTCCACCTCACCCTCGAACGCCGCGCCGTCGGGCGTGACGAGGGAGAGTGCGAACGTCCTCCCCTTCGCCACTAGGCCGGTACGGGCTCGGCCTCTTCGGGCTCGGCGCTAGCTTCCGCCTGGTCTTCCTCGACCTCGGCCTCGTCGCCCTCGCCGCGGCCCTTCGTGACCGCCTCGTCGATCGCGCCCACCATGTAGAAGGCCTGCTCGGGCAGCTCGTCGTGCTTGCCGTCGAGGATCTCCGTGAACCCGCTGATCGTCTCCTCGAGGCGCACGAACTTCCCCGGCTGGCCGGTGAAGGCCTCGGCGACGAACATCGGCTGCGAGAGGAAGCGCTCGATCTTGCGCGCTCGCTGCACGATCACCCGGTCCTCGTCCGAGAGCTCGTCCATGCCCAGGATGGCGATGATGTCCTGGAGGTCCTTGTACCGCTGGAGCACCTCCTGCACCCGTGTCGCGGTCTCGTAGTGCTCCGGCGAGACGATGTCCGGCTGGAGCGCCCGCGAGGTCGAGTCGAGCGGGTCGATCGCCGGGTAGATGCCCTTCTCGGAGATCGGCCGCGAGAGCGTGATGAACGCGTCGAGGTGGGCGAAGGTGTTCGCAGGCGCAGGGTCGGTGAGGTCGTCGGCGGGCACGTAGATCGCCTGCACCGAGGTGACGGAGCCCTGGCGGGTCGAGGTGATGCGCTCCTGCAGCTGGCCCATCTCGGTTGCGAGCGTCGGCTGGTAGCCGACGGCGCTCGGCATGCGGCCCAGCAGCGCCGAGACCTCCGAGCCGGCCTGGACGAATCGGAAGATGTTGTCGATGAAGAGCAGGACGTCGCGGCCCCCGCCTTCATCCCGGAAGTACTCGGCCATCGTCAGAGCGGAAAGACCGACGCGCAGACGAGCGCCGGGCGGCTCGTTCATCTGGCCGAAGACGAGCGCGGTCGAGGAGAGCACGCCCGACTCGGTCATCTCGAGCCAGAGGTCGTTGCCTTCGCGCGTGCGCTCCCCCACTCCGGCGAAGACGGAGTAGCCCTCGTGCTCCTGGGCGACGTTGCGGATCAGCTCCTGGATCAGCACGGTCTTGCCGAGGCCGGCGCCGCCGAAGAGCCCGACCTTGCCGCCGCGCACGAACGGCGCGACCAGGTCGATCACCTTGATCCCGGTCTCGAAGATCTCCGTCGTCGGCTGCAGGGACTCGAAGGACGGCGGGTCACGGTGGATCGGCCAACGCTCGGCGTCGTCCGGGAGCGGCTCGCCTTCGTCGATCGTTTCGCCGAGGACGTTGAGCAGGCGGCCGAGCGTCTGCTCGCCGACCGGCACGCTGATCGGGGCGCCGGTGTCGATCACGTCGACACCGCGCGGAATCCCGTCGGTCGCGTCCATCGCGACGGCGCGCACCCGGTCGTCGCCGAGGTGCTGCTGCACCTCCGCGATCAGGTCGACCGCGGGCCCCTCGGGGCGCTCCGGCAGCTGGATGCGCAGCGCAGTGTTGATCTCCGGCAGCCGGTCGGTGAAGAGCGCGTCGATGACAACGCCCTTGATCTCGATGATCTTGCCGATGTTCTGGCCGTTCTTTTGCTCAGGCATGCGTCTCCTGGAGAGGTGGCTCGGGTGCGTTGCGGGCGCGGGCGCGGCGTCGTAGCCGGCTGCCCAGCGCGCTGAGTTTACCGAAGCGCACCCGCTCTCGATCCTCCTCCTGGGGCAGCGAGCGTCGATCCTGCGTGAGCGCCGCCACCCGGGCGGCGTGATCGAGGCTTCAGACGTACGAGGTGATGAGCGACGGCATCATCGTGCCGTAACCGTAGTCGTTCGAGAGGAGCCGGTGTTACGTCTTCTTCTGGCCGCTGACGCGCAGGACCAAGCTCTTCTTCGGCATGTGCACCATGGCTCGGATCTGGTGCTGGAGCTGGATGTCCCCGTTATGGAAGTCGTCGGAGCGGATGATCGACTCGAGGGTCGGGTTCGGCCGGGCCTGAGGCGAGTGCGACTGCAGCGATCCGACGAGGCCCGCGGTCGCGGCAACGGCGGCCGCCGCGACGGCGGCTGCGGCCTGGAACGCCCGCGCGCGGACGCGGCGCCTGGACGGAAGCGAGACCGGCTGAGGCAGCGACTCCAGCGGCGCCATCCGCATGCGCGTCACGATCTCGGCGAGCTCAGCCGAGTAGGCGCGGCATTCCCCGCAACGCTCGAGATGCGTTTCGAGAAGCGCCCGCTCGAAATCCGACAGCTCTCCGTCGAGGGATCGAGACGAGTATTCGCGCGCGCGGTCGCACACGCGGCTTTGTGCCCTCAGTTCTCGCATATTCGTTCTGACGCCTATCCCCTGTCGAAGTTAGATGAATGTTTTTGCAGCCTAGAACAAGCTATACCGAGTGTCGGTCGCGAATCCCAAGAGGATGAGCACAAATCCGAGCACCACGTAGATCGCCGACATGTTGATCGTCTCCTCGCGCTCCTCGGGAGTTGCCCAGCGAACGAAGCGGGAGCCGAACAAGGGAGCGCCGAGGTCACTCTTCAGACGTACCGGACCGCGGTTCCCGACGAAGAACCCCGAGACGAGCCAGAACGAGCCGACGAGGTAGAAGCCAATCGCGATCGAGCGGCTCAGAGAGGCCCCGAGCAGCAGGCCGAGAACCAGCGACCCGACCACGGTAAAGGCCGCCGCGACGACGATCAGGACGAGCAGGCGCCGGAGCGCCGCTACGAGATGCGACCCTAGCCCGCCGCCGGCGCCGGCGTCGTCGGCGACGACGTCGCGCGCCTCATTTCCTCTTCCGTCATCGGCCATCGCTCAAGAGGGTAGTGACAGGCGGCCACGTGGCCGCTCCCGAACTCGTACAGCGGCGGCGTCTCGACGTCGCAATGCCCCTCGCGGAAGCGCGGGCAGCGTGGGTGGAACCAGCAGGCCGACGGCGGGTTGATCGGGCTCGGGACGTCGCCCTCGAGCACGATCCGCCGGCGCCCTCGGCCGATCTCCGGGTCCGGGATCGGCACGGCCGAGAGCAGCGCGCCCGTGTACGGATGCTTCGGCGCGCTGTAGAGCTGCTGTCGGGCGGCGAGCTCGACGGTGTGCCCGAGGTACATCACCAGCACGCGATCGGAGATGTGGCGGACGACGTTGAGGTCGTGCGCGATGAAGACGTAGGTGAGGCCGAAATCGCGCTGCAGGTCCTTGAGCAGGTTCAGGATCTGCGCCTGCACGGAGACGTCGAGCGCGGAGACGGGCTCGTCGCAGACGATCAGCTTCGGGTTGACGGCGAGCGCGCGCGCGACGCCGATGCGCTGGCGCTGGCCGCCGGAGAACTCGTGCGGAAAGCGGTTGTAGTGCTCCGGGTTCAGGCCGACTACCTCGAGCAGCTCCTGGACGCGCCGTTTCACCTCGGCCGGCGTGCCGAGCTTGTGCACCTCGAGGGCCTCGGCGACGATGAAGCCGACCCGCTTGCGCGCGTTCAGCGACGCGTACGGGTCTTGGAAGATCATCATCATCTCGCGCCTGATCGGGCGCAGCTGGGCGCGCGAAAGGTTCGTGATGTCGCGCCCGTCGAAGACGATCCGGCCGCCGGTCGGGTCGAGCAGGCGCATGACGCAGCGCGCCATCGTCGACTTCCCGCACCCGGACTCACCGACGACGCCGAGGGTCTCGCCCTCCCGAACCGTGAACGAGACCCCGTCCACGGCCTTGACCGCGCCGACCTGCTTCTGGAAGACGATCCCCCGCGTGACCGGAAAGTGCTTCTTCAGGTCATCGACGACGAGCAGCTCGGAGCCGTTCGAGCGCACCGCCTCGGGCTGGGAGTTCGTCGCCACTAGGCCTCCGCCATCATCGAGGTCAGGAGCTTCTGCGCCTCGCGGTCCTTCGTCTCCTCGTCGAGGTGGCAGCGCTGCAGGTGCTCGCCCTGGTCGCTGACCGGGAGCAGCTCCGGCACCCGCTCCTTGCAGACGTTGAACACGTACGGACAGCGTGGGTGGAAGCGGCAGCCGCGCGGCGGATTGAGCAACGACGGGGGCTGGCCCTTGATCTGAACCAAGCGCTCGACGTCGGCGTTCAGCCGCGGCAGCGAACCGAGCAGGCCCCAGGTGTACGGATGGTGCGGGCGCTTGAAGATCGTGCTCGCGGAGCCCTGTTCGACGATCTGCGCGGCGTACATCACGATCACGTCGTCCGCGATCTCGGCCACGACGCCCAGGTCGTGCGTGATGATCATGATCGCGCTCCCGAAGTCCTCCTGGAGACGCGTCATCAGCTCGAGGATCTGCGCCTGCGTGGTCACGTCGAGGGCTGTCGTGGGCTCGTCGGCGATCAGCAGGTCGGGGTCGTTGACGAGCGCCATCGCGATCATCACGCGCTGGCGCATTCCGCCCGAGAACTGGTGCGGGTAGTCCTCGATGCGGCGGTCGGCGCGCGGGATGCCCACGGCCTTGAGCAGCTCGAGGGCCCGGGCCCGAGCCTGCTTCTTGGTCACGTCCCGGTGGAGCAGGACCGCCTCCATCAGCTGGGCCCCGATCGTGTAGACCGGGTTCAGCGAGGTCATCGGGTCCTGGAAGATCATCGCGATCTTGTCCCCGCGCAGCTGACGGAGCTTGCTCGCCGAGGTGTGGAGGATGTCCTCGCCGTTGAAGCGCACCTCCCCGCTGGAGATGGTGTTCACCTTGGGGTTGAGGCCCATGATCGTCAGGCAGGTGACGCTCTTGCCGCAGCCGGACTCTCCCACGATGCCGAGGGTCTGGCCCTTCTCGACCGAGAAGCTGACACCGTCGACGGCCTTCACAACGCCGTCGTCGGTTCGGAAATGTGTCTTAAGGTCGCTGACCTCGAGCAGGGGCATGCGTCAGGGCCTCAGGCCAGCCGGATTCGTGGGTCGATCCAGGCGTATAGAAGGTCGACGATCAGGTTGAAGACGATGATTGCCAGTGTCGAGAAGACGACGATTCCTTCCACCGTCGGGAGGTCGAGCGCCTGCAGCGACTGCACGGCGGTCCGTCCCAACCCCGGAAGGCTGTACACCGACTCGGTGAAGATCGCGCCGCCGAGCGCGAGGCCGATGTCCATCCCGAGCATCGTCACGACCGGCAGGAGCGCGTTTCGCAGCACGTGCACGCGGACGACGCGGCCCTCGGGGGCGCCCTTGGCGCGCGCGGTGCGCACGTAGTCCTCGTTCAGCGCCTCCATCACGTTGGCGCGGATCATCCGCACGTACAACGCGGCAAAGAGAATGGCGAACGTCATCCAGGGCAGGATCATGTGGTACGCCCACTGCACGGGACCCCCGCAGTCGGCGCCGGCCGCCGGGTTGATGAAGTCGCAGTAGCCGGCGATCGGCGTGAGGTGCCACTTGTAGCCGAAGAAGTAGCTGAAGATGAGCCCGATCCAGACCGGGTGCGCGGAGACCCCGATCAGGACGAACGTCATCGAGGCTCGGTCTAAGAGCGATCGCGGACGTAGCGCCGAGAGGATCCCGATCGGCAGGGCGATCATCATCCAGGCGATTGCGCCTCCGAACACGAGCGACGCCGTCACAGGGGCCGCCGCGGCGACCTCCGAGTTGACGGACTCGCGGTTGGCGAACGAGCGCCCGAGATCCTGGTGGATCACGAGCCGGTCGAGGAAGCGCAGGTACTGGATGTACACCGGCTTGTCGATCCCGAGGTAGTGCCGCGCCGATTCGATCATCGCGGGCGTCGGGTTCTTCCCGGCGACCGCCCGGGCCGGGTCGGCCGGAATGATGAAGAAGATGATGTAGGTGACGACCGTGACGGCGATAAAGAGCACGACCGCCCAGAGCAATCGTCGGATGATGTAGCGAATCACCTGGTGTTCAGCCTCTTCACCCTCACGTGCGGCGGAACTCTACCGCAGGTTTACGTACTACAAGAGAGATGAGGCGCCGACCGGAGCCGGCGCCTCGTCTCGGGGATGCTTCGGTCTTACTTGATGCAGACAGCGTTGAGGTTCATCGCACCGTAGATCGGCTGGTACGACCAGCACCCGATGCGCTTCGAGGTGAACTCGCGGACCGTGCGGAAGAAGAGCGGCGCCAGAGGAGCCTGCTTCTTCATCACGTCGCGGTCGATGAGAGCCCACGCGGAGTAGCGCTTCGAGAGATTCGAGATGCGTCCGGCGGACTGCATCCGCTTGTTGAACGTCGCGTTGTTGAAGTACGCGTTGTTGTTGTTGTTCTCGGCCTGAATGTTGCGGCCGTCGAGCAGGATGTCGATGAAGTCGACCGGGTCGGGGTAGTCGGCACCCCAGGCCTGAAGATCGAGGTCGTACGGCTCGCCCCGGTGGCCCTCCTTCGCGATACGGACTGCGAAGGGGAACGTCTTGAGGGTCGCGTTGATACCGATCTTCGAAAGGTCGGACTTGACCAGCTGCATGATCGCCAGGCCGATCGGGCTCGTGGCGCCGTAGAAGACGATGTTGCACTTCTTCGGCTTGAGCGAGTTGGCCCTCGCAGCGTTCGGCTTGCTGGTCGGGTAGAGCTTCCAGTTCTTGAAGCCCGGCATCGTGGGCGGAAGGACCTGGTCGGTCGTCGTGCCTGCGAACGCGCCGCGCTGAGCGAGCGCCGCCGGCCTGTTGACGACGTAGTTGACCGCCTGCCGCGTGCGGACGCCGACGCCAGAGTTGCCGTTGAAGCAGGAGTGGTTCTTGATTCCCTCACCCTTCGACCCGTAGGTCGTGTTCATGCTGAGGTAATCGGTGACCACACCCGGGCTGACGTGGTACTGCTTCGGGTACTGGTTGTGGAGCTGGACGTGAGCGGTCGGCGGGACGCCGAACATGTCGTAGTCACGCTGGTTGCTCCGAACCTGCAGCAGGCTCGTGTCCAGGTTGGTGTTCACGTTGATCGTGATCGAGTTCGGGTTGTGCGGTCGATTGCCCTTGTAGTACTTGTTGCGGGCCAGTACGACGGTGCGCCCGATGTCACGCGACTTGATGTAGTAGGGACCGCCAGAGGCGGGCGTCTTGACACCGTTCGGGTCGATCGGCGTCTTCAGCGACAGCGCGCCGAAGAACGGCATCGAGACGATTGACGCGAAGTCCGGCCGCGGCTTCTTCAGGTGGATCACGAGGGTGTACTTGCCCTTCGTGGTCACCGAACCGAGATCGGCCAGGAACGCGGCAGCCGGCGACTGCATCTTGGGATTGTTCGCCCGCTGGATCGCGAACTTGAAGTTCGCCGCCGTGACCTTCTCGCCGTTGCTCAGGCGGAGGCCCGGCCGGATGTTGAAGGTGTAGACGCGCCCACCGGCGCCGACACGCGGGAACGACGTGGCGGCCTCGGGGAACAGCGTCGCCTTCGTCTCCTTCCAGTTCAGGAGCTTGAGCTGGGTGGCGTACTCGACCTGCCACCCGGTGGACTCGTAGTCGAGCGACGGATCGGTGTACTGCAGATCCGTCGTCGAGAGGTTCACTCGAAGCGTGCCACCCACTTTCGCGGCCGAACCCTTGTGCTGCGGTGCACTGCTTGCCGAACCGGCAAACGCCGCAACAACAAGAAGCCCAACCCCGATCATGGCAGTCACGATCGAGAGCCATAGCTTCTTCTGCATGTGACTCCTTCCTTACGCCAGCGCGGAGTCGCTGGCTTGGACGCTTTACGCCTCAGCCCGTGAGACGCTGTGGTGGTCGAATAGTTAGAGAAACGGCCAGCTAGTGCGATGAACGCGGATCGAAGGCGTCTCGCATGCCATCGCCGAGCAGGTTGAACCCCAGCGTGGTGACTAGCACGGCGAGCCCTGGCCAGATCATCAGCCACGGCTGCGCCAGGTAGTAGTCGGGTGCCGTCGAGAGCAGGTTGCCCCAGCTCGGGACCTCGAGCGGGATGCCGATCCCGAGGAACGAGAGGCCGGCCTCGAGCAGGACGTTCTGGGCGACGATCAGCGTTGAGTAGACGATGATCGGAGCGACCAGGTGAGGCAGCAGGTGCGAGCGGATGATGCGCGCGTCGCTGGCGCCCAGCATGCGCGCGGCTTCGACGAACTCCTTTTCGCGCAGCGATAAGACCACCGCCCTGATGATCCTCGCCGGGTAGTACCAGCCGAAGACCCCGATCACCACGGTTAAGGTGAAGACCCCGGGTTGGAGGAAGCCGAAGGTGACGTTGTTGAGCCGGTCGCCGATGGTACTGGCCAGCGCGATGATGAATAACAGCACAGGGAACGCCATCACGATCTCCGTGATGCGCGAGACGACAGTGTCGATCCCGCCGCCGAAGTAGCCGGCGATCGCGCCCATGAGGACGCCGACGACCATGCCGAGGATCGTGGCGCCGATCGCGACCTCGAGCGAGACCCGAGCCCCGTAGAGGAGCCGGAGGAACTCGTCGCGCCCGAGCTGGCTGTCGGAGCCCAGGATGAACAGCGATGTGCCACTGCCGTCGAGCTTCTCCACGTGCGAGAACGGGCCGACCGGCAGCAGGGTGTTCGGGTCGAGGCCGTTGGTGCCGTAGATGGCGTCGGGCCCGTGGCCGAGGAGCTTGCTCGCGATCGTTGCACCCGGGTATGCCGCCAGCAGCAGAAAGATGATGAAGATGCCGCTGATGATGGCTACCTTGTCGCGCCGGAACCGCCGCCACACCTGCTCCCAGTAGCCGCGCGCCTCGACGCTTTCGATCTCGCCGAGATCGGTACCCGTCTCGGCTGCGACGGCCGCGCCTAGTCCTGCGCCGGAGGAGAGAAGTTCCTGTTTGTCAGCCATCGGACTGGAGGTGGAGCATAGCCGCGTCGTTCGTCAGCTGCTTAGACGGCGACGCCGGGTATTCGGTTAGCACGTTTCCGTCAGGAGCATCACTATAAACGCTCCTGACGGAATTGTCACGCCTCTGCCTACTGCGTCAGGGCGTCGGCGCCCGCAACTACCTCCAGGATCTCCTCAACGTGGGGGAACCTCCTACTGCGTCAGGGCGTCGGCGCCCGCGACTACCTCCAGGATCTCCTGGGTGATCTCGGCCTGGCGGGCCCGGTTCATGTCGAGCGTGAGGCTGCCGATGAGATCGCCCGCGTTGCTGGACGCGTTGCGCATCGCCGTCATCCGGGCTCCCTGCTCGGAGGCCGCGGACTCGAGCAGCGCGCGATAGACCTCGGTCTCGACGTAGACCGGGAGCAGCCGCGCGAGGATCTCCTCAGGCTCCGGCTCGTAGATGAAGTCCCCCAGCAAGGCCTCCTCGGCCTCGGCGCCCTCGTCGCGCTCGAGCAGCTGCTGGGGGATCGGGAGCATGTCCTCCTCGACGACCGTCTGCGTCAGCGCGGAAACGAAGCGGTTGTAGACCAGCACGACGCGATCGACCTCACCGCTCCCGTAGAGCTCGGTGATCCGGTGTGCGATCGCCTGTGCATCGTGGTAGGACGGGCGGTCGCTGAAGCCGATCCACGCCTGATCGATCTGGTAGCGGCGGAAGGTCAGGGTCGAGCGGCCCTTCCGGCCGGAGACGAGCCAGTGCACCTCGACGCCCTCCGAGCGAAGCCGGCGGTCAAGCGCGAAGGCGTGCCTCAGGACCTGTGCGTTGAACGCGCCGGCCAGCCCGCGGTCGCCCGTGATCGGGACGATCGCCGCCCGCTTCACCTCGCGCCGCTGCAGCAGCGTCAGGCCCTGGAGCGACGTGCTCGCCCGGGCAGTGCCGATCATCAGCTCCATCATCCGGTCCGCGTACGGCCGCATCGCCTCGATCCTGGCCTGCGCCCGCCGCAGCCGTGCGGAGGCGACGAGCTCGAAGGCCTTGGTGATCTTCTGCGTGTTGCGGATCGAGCGGATCCGCCGTTTGAGGTCCTGGACGGTTGCCATTTGATGGCGTTAGGCGGCGGCCGGCTCGTCTTCAGAGGTCTTGAAGCCCTTCACGAACCGCTCGAGCTCCTTGTCGATGCGCTCGCGCAGCTGGTCCGAGAGGTCGCCCTTCTCCCGAATCTCCTTGAGGATCGCTTCCTCTGCACGCAAGTGGTCGCGGAGCTCTTCGAGGTAGCGCGGAACGTCGACCACCGGGATCGAATCCAGATAGCCGTTCACGCCCGCGTAGATCGCCACGACCTGCTCCTCGACGGGCCAGGGGTCGTACTGGCGCTGGTTCAGCACCGCCACGAGCCGCTCGCCGCGGGCGAGGATCTTCTGCGTGGCCGGGTCGAGCTCGGAGCCGAACTGGGCGAAGGCCTCGAGCTCGCGGTACTGCGAGAGGTCGAGCTTGAGGCTGCCTGCCACCTTGTTCATCGCCTTGGTCCGCGCCGAGCCGCCCACGCGCGAGACGGAAATGCCGACGTTGATCGCCGGACGCACGCCCGAGTGGAAGAGCTCGGACTCGAGGAAGATCTGGCCGTCGGTGATCGAGATCACGTTCGTGGGGATGTAGGCCGAGACGTCTCCGGCCTGGGTCTCGACCACCGGCAGTGCCGTCTGCGAGCCACCGCCCTCCTCGTCCGAGAGCTTGCAGGCGCGCTCGAGCAGCCGAGAGTGGAGGTAGAAGACGTCGCCGGGGTAAGCCTCGCGCCCGGGAGGCCGCCGGAGCAGGAGCGACATCTGCCGGTACGCGTCCGCGTGCTTGGACAGGTCGTCGTACATGACGAGCGAGTGCTGTCCGTTGAACATGAAGTGCTCGCCCATCGCGCAGCCCGCGTAGGGCGCCATCCACTTGATCGGCGCGGCCTCGGAGGCGGGAGCGGTGACGATGACGGTGTACTCCATCGCGCCCGCGTCCTTGAGCCGCTCGTAGACCTGGGCGACCGTCGACGCCTTCTGGCCGATCGCCACGTAGATGCAGATCATGTCCTGGCCGCGCTGGTTCAGGATCGTGTCGACGAGGATCGCCGTCTTGCCGGTCGTCCGGTCGCCGATGATCAGCTCACGCTGGCCGCGTCCGATCGGGATCATCGAGTCGATCGCCTTGATCCCGGTCTGCACCGGCTCCTTCACCGGCTGGCGCTGGATGACTCCGGGAGCTTTGAACTCGAGCGGCCGGCGCTCCTTCGCCTCGAGCGGGCCCTGGCCGTCCACCGGGTTGCCGAGCGAGTCGACGATGCGGCCGATCAGCTCCCGCCCGACGGGGACGCTCGCCACCGCCCCGGTGCGCTTGACCGGCTCCCCTTCCTTGACGTGCTCCCATTCGCCGAAGAGCGCCGCGCCGACGTTGTCCTCCTCGAGATTGAGCGCGAGCCCGGTGACCCCGTGCTCGAGCTCGAGCAGCTCCAGCGAGACGCAGTTCTCGAGCCCGTAGACGCGGGCGATCCCGTCGCCGACCTGGAGCACGGTGCCGATCTCGGCCAGGTCGGTCTCCACGTCGTACTGCTCGATCCGCTGCTTGAGGATCGAGGTGATCTCTTCGGGACGAAGCTTCACAGCGACTCCTTGGGTTCGAAAGGGGTTACTTCAGGCGCAGCGTGGAGCAGCTGCGGGCGCTTGCGTTGCCGTACCGGTCCCACGCGCGCGCGCACAAGACGAAGGTGCCGCTCAGGCGCTTGCGCGGCCGCCAGAGCACGAAGCTCGGCTGCCCGTTCACGCGGCGCAGCGGCGAGGTGACCGAGCCGACGACCTTCCGTCCGCGCCTCACGGTCATCTGGACGCGCACGATGTTGCGATCGTCCGAAGCGGCGAAGCGCAGACGCACAGACCTGCTGACCCGGCCGAAGCTCGGAAGCACGCTCACGGTCGGATGCAGGACGTCGGGCCGGGTCGAGGCGATCAGCTCGCCGCACCAGTCGGTCGTGATCCCACCGTCCTCCACGTAGACCCCCTCGAACTCCTGCTCGTCGTCGTTCGGGTCGGTCACCATGGAGACGTCGAAGCTCCCGGGGCGAAACTCGCCGCCGTTCCCGTCGTAGCGCCCGTGCAGGCGCCTGCCGTCGGCTCCGACCGTGCATGCGATCAGCTTCCCGCCGGTCCCGTAGCGGCCCAGGAAGAAGCGGGTCTGGCCCTTGTCCGGGCAGTTCGTGAACGGCGCTCCGCCCCACGGCTGGTTCAGGACCCCGCGGCCCCATGCTTCGCTGACGGGCACCCAGGTGATCGTTCCGAGGGCCTCGTTGCTGGGCATAAGCTTTGCCGGCCAGCTGCCGCTGTAGAGGTCCGGAATCCCGGCCTGTGCAGGGGCCGCCGCCAACAGTCCCAGCGAGACAATGAAGGCGATCGTGAGCTTCCGCATCGGCATTCCAGGCTATCTCAAGGCCGTCGCAGCGCTCGGCGCAGTCTTGCTGCTCGGCGGCTGCGGCGGCTCGTCCGCTGTCAAGACTTCGGACGTCGAAAAGGCCATCCTGGTTAGGAGCCCCGACTCGAGCCAGGCGACGTGCGAACAGCACGGGCACTACCAGGGCAAGACGCTCTACCGCTGCAAGTCGGACGTAGCCACGAGCGTGCGCGAGATGCGGCCCGAGTCGAGCTGCTACACGTTCGAGGACGGCCGGCTGGAGAATGTAACGCGCCACGTCAGCTGCTAGCACCCACGAGCGCGCGGCGTAGTCGGTCGAGCCGGCCGCGCACGCTCGCGTCGAGCCGATGCGAGCCGACCTGGAGGACGATGCCGCCGATCAGGTCCGGGTCGACCTGCCGCGTCGCCTCGACCTTGCGCCCGGAGGCCTCCTCGATCTGCCCGAGGAGGCGGCGCGCGTCGTCCTCGGAGAGCTCGACGGCGGTGGTCAGCTCTGCGTTCAGCACGCCCTCCTCCTCGGCGACGAGGCGCTCGAACTCCTGAGCGATCACTTCGAGCTCGCCGATCCTGCCCTTGTCCGCCAGCACGAGCAGGAAGTTGCGCAGAAGCTCGTCCCCGCCGGAGAGCACCTCCTCCAGCGCAGCGGCGCGCGTCCGCGGATCGAGCTGGGGATTGCGCAGCAGCTCGCGCAGCTCGGGCACGGAGGCAGCGGCCGTCACGACCTGCTCGAGCTGCCCCTGCACCAGCTCGAGCTTCTTCTGCTCGCGGGCGGCCTCGAAGAGGGCCCGGGCGTAGACGCGGTCGACTACCGACATCGAACCTCCCGCAAGAGACGCCGCATGCGACGTCTCAACGGTCGTTCCTCTCCAGCACGGAGAAGTCGAGGTCGGCGACCGCCTCGTCGATGAGACGACGGTGGTCGGCGTCGTCGAGCGACTTGCCGGTCACCTTCGTGGCGGCGAGCAGGCTGAGATCGACGACCTCGAGCCGGATCTGCTCGAGCGCCCGCCTGGTCTCGGCCTCGATCTGCTTGCGCGTGTCCTCGAGCCGCCGCTGGCGGTCGGCCTCGAGCTCGTCGCGCATCCTGCGCTCGTTGGACTCCGCGACCCGCCGCGCCTCGGCGAGGATCTCCTCGGCGTCGGTCTTGGCGCTCCCGATCAGCTTCCTGTGCTCCTCGAGGAGCTTGCGCGCCTCTTCCCGGGCCCGGTCGGCCTCGTCGAGCGAGTGCCGGATCCGCTCGCGCCGCTCGTCGATCGCCTTCTGGATCGGGCCGAACGCGTACCGCTTGAGCACGAAGAGCGTGATCAGGAAGCAGACGATCGTCCAGATCATCAGCCCCGGCGTGACCTGGATCAGTGGGTTGGTTGCTAGCGGCATCTAGACGAGAACGAACGCAAGAATCGAGCCAAGCAGGCCGTAGAAGACGACCGCCTCGGTGAGGGCGAAGCCGAGCCACTGGATGCCCTGGAGCTCGCCGCGGAGCTCGGGCTGCCGGGCGACCGACTGGATCATCGAGGCGAAGATGTTGCCGATGCCGACTCCGGCGCCGAGCGCGCCGAGGCCGACGCCGAGCGCGAGGCCGATCGCCTTGCCGGCCTTCGTCACGTCGCCCGTAGTGGCGGCGAGGACTGCTGAGATCACGAGGGAACCTCCTTAATCCGGCTCCGCCGGCAGAGCCGGCACAGCCTTTGTTGGTCGGCATCGCAAGCGACGCCTCAGTGCTCCGGCTCGATGGCCGAGCCGATGTAGATGGCGGACAGGGCGGCGAAGATGAACGCCTGGATGCCGACCACGATGATGACCTCGAAGAGGTAGAAGACGGTGGCCACGGGTAGGACGAGCGGAGCCAGGTAGATGCTCTCCAGAATGAACATCAGGCCGATGAAGGTGAGGATCAGGATGTGCCCGGCGAGCATGTTGGCGAAGAGTCGGACGCTCAGCGACAAGAGGCGCATGAACTGGCCGATGATCTCCAGCGGCACGATCAGCGCGAGCAGCGCCTTCGGCGCCTCGGGGATCCAGCTCTTGAAGTAACGCACGGGGCCGTTCCAGCGGATCCCCTCGACGTGCGTGAACAGGAACGTCAGGACAGCGAGCGCGAGCGTCACGGACAGCGACGAGGTGGCCGCGTAGATGCCCCAGACGGGGAAGCCGTGGTAGGTCTCGCCGGTGAGCGGGAGCGGGATGAAACCGATCAGGTTCACGACGAAGATGAAGAGCAGCAGGGTGGCCACGTACGGAAACCAGCGGCCCATCGCCTTCGAGGGAAGGCCTTGCTCGGCGATCTGGACCTGCGCGATCTCGTAGACCGCCTCGCCGACCGTGTGGCGCCGGTTCAGCGTCTTGCCGCGCATCAGCACGAGCCCGAGCACGATCGTCAGGGCCGCGCCGAGGAACAGGTAGACGACCGCCTTCGTGATCGACATGTTCAGCGGGCCGAGATGGATCGACACCCACTCGTGCTGCTCGAACTCGGTCGTCGGGTCGAAGTCCCCTCGCGCGAAGGCCGGAGCGGGCAGAGCCAGGGCCAGCAAGGTCAAGGCGACGAATAGCCGTTTCACGCGGTCGGCTCCTGGCCGTAGTAGCCGGCGAGCGAGAGGCCGAGCTCGGCGGTGTAGGCAAGGCCGTACAGGAGGGCCGCGGCGAGGCCGACCGCCTGATCGGAGGACACGACGACGAGCAGGACGACCAGGACCGCCAGCATCCGGAACATCATTCCGAAGGCCAGGACACCCGAAGCGGCGACGTTCTGGGACGACGGCGAGATCCGCGAGAGCAGGAGCCCGAATGCCTGGCTGCCGACCCAGAGGACGGCGGCGACCACCCAACCCGAGAGCGGCCAGCCGGCAACCAGGAAGACCGGCAGCGCGAGGGCGATCACGAGCCCGCCGCCAAGGGCGGGAGCGAGCCTGCGCGGGATCGGCCGCGGCGCTCCGAGGATGCCGACGCGGGTCAAAAGACGTTCCGGTAGCGCTTGTAGACGGCGAACACGCCGGCGGGAATCCCGACGAAGGCGCCGCAGAGGATGCCGATGCCGACCGATCCGGCCGCCCAGCCGACGAGAGCCCCGATACCCACGCTTCCGGCGGTCACGCCCCCGAGCAGCGCGCCGGCTCCGGCCGGCTCGAACGACGAACGAGGACTCGGCTCCATCGGCGCGAGCATAACAAACTTTGTAACACCGAAAAACGGCTCAACTTCCGCGTTTTTGCCGAACTTTGTTCACTTCCTACAGCGGGTGATCGCGCTCCTGATCGCTGTGCACCGCTAGGCCGTGCGGCGGGCGGCCGCCTCTCGCGCTTTCTGCTCGCGACGTCGGATCCGTGGATTGGCCAGCTTGACGATCTCGAGCAGGTAGACCATGAAGATCGACGCCGCGAGCGCGGCCGCTCCGATCGAGGCGACCGCGACCGTCGGCCACGTGTGCCAGACGCCGTGGGCGTGCGGATGGATGAAGCGGGTCGCAAGCGCGGCGCCGGCGAGGATCGCGCACCAGGCCCACATGGTCAGCGCCGCCCGCTTCTGCGAGTAGCCGATGTTCAGAAACCGGTGGTGCAAGTGGTAGAGGTCGGCCTTGTGCACGGGCTCGCCGTGCTTGAGGCGCTTCGCGACCACGAACGACGTGTCGAGGATCGGCACGGCCAGGACAAGGAGCGGGAAGAGGAGGGTCGCGACGGCGGCCGTCTTGAGCAGGCCCTGGACCGCGAGCGCACCCAGGGTGAAGCCGAGCAGCAGCGCACCCGAATCGCCCATGAAGATGCGGGCCGGATAGAAGTTGTGGCGCAGGAAGCCGAGGCAGGCGCCGAAGACGATCGCCGCGAGAATCGCGGGCTCGGGCCGCCCGAGCGAGAGCGCGATCAGGCAGAAGGTGAAGCCGGAGATGCCGCAAACGCCGGCGGCGAGCCCGTCCAGCCCGTCGAGGAAGTTGACCATGTTCATGATCGCGACGATCCAGAGGATCGTCAGCGGCACCCCCACCCACTCCGGCAGCGCATGCACGCCGAGAACCGGGAACGTGAAGCGATGCACCCAGATGCCGAAACCGGTCGGGATCGCAGCCGCGGCGATCTGGCCGCCGAGCTTCTCCCACCAGACGAGGCCGCGGAAGTCGTCGATCGCTCCGACCGTGGTCGCGACCGCCATCCCCAGCAACAGGCCCTTCGTCTCACGGCCGAGGGGCAGAAACGCGAGCGCGGGCACGAAGATCCCGAAGAAGAGCGCCAGGCCGCCGAGCCGCGGCACGGGGCTGCGGTTGAGCCGCCGTCCGCCGGGCCGGTCGACCACGCCGAGCATTCGCGCCATCCCGCCCACCGCCGGGGTGAGCAGCACCACGATCACGAGCGAGAGCGCCGCGCCGTACAGAACCTCCGGGTGGTCTGTGAGCGTGCTCCACATGACTACTCGGTTCTACACATGACTACTTCGTCCCGTAGAGGCGGTCGCCGGCGTCGCCGAGGCCCGGGACGATGTAGCCCCGCTCGTCGAGCCCGCGGTCGACGGACGCGGTGACGACCTTCACGTCCGGGTGTTCGCCCAGGAGGTGGTCGATCCCTTCGGGCGCGGCCACCAGGCAGACAAGCGTTACCGAGCGCGCACCGGCCTGCTTGACCGCGGCCACCGCGGCCGCGCTAGAGCGCCCGGTGGCGAGCATCGGGTCGAGCACGATCGCGTCGCGCTCGCCGTCACCGAGCTCCGGCAGCTTCACGTAGTACTCGACGGGCTGGAGCGTCTCCTCGTCGCGATAGAGGCCGATGAACCCGACCCGAGCACTGGAGACGAGGGAGAGGACGCCGTCGAGCATGCCGAGCCCCGCGCGCAGAACCGGACAGACGGCGACCTTCTTCCCGGCGATCCGCTCCACGGTCGTGCGCTCGAGCGGCGTCTCGACCTCGTCGGTCTCGGTCGGGAAGTCCTTCGTCGCCTCGTAGGTGAGCAGCAGCGTGAGCTCGTTCGCGAGCTTGCGGAAGTGGACCGTGGGCGTGTCCTTGTCGCGCAGGTAGGAGAGCTTGTGCTGGACGAGCGGGTGACCGACGACGGTCACGCCGGTGGCGAGTTCGGTCACGCCCAGCACCCCAGCCTTGTGCAGGCTCGCATCGTGAAGCGGACCAGCGAGCCGGAGGGATCAAGCCAGACGCGTAACGTGGTCACGAGACGTACGTGGTGTAGCCGCGGAAGCCGGGGTACAGCGGCCGCCGCTCGCAGAGAGTCTCGGCTCGAGACGCCAGCGCGGGGATGTCTGCGCCGTCGGCCAGCGCCGCGACGATGATGTTTCCGACTTCGGCGAAGTCGTCGTCGTCGAAGCCCCGCATCGTGGCGGCCGGGGTGCCGATCCGGATTCCCGACGCCACCGTCGGAGGCCGCTCGTCGAAGGGCACGGTGTTGCGGTTGACGGTCAGCTTGACTTCGGCGAGGCGCTCCTCGGCCTCCTTGCCGGACCAGTCCGTCGGGCGCAGGTCGACCTGGAGCAGATGCGTGTCGGTGCCGCCGGTGAGGACCTCGAGGCCGCCGTCCTGCAGAGTCGCCGCGAGCGTGTCCGCGTTCGTGCGCACCTGCGACTGGTAGTCGCGGAACGCCTCCGTGGCGGCGATCTTGAAGCAGGTCGCCTTGGCGGCGATCGTGTGCTCGAGCGGCCCGCCCTGCATCCCGGGGAACACGGCCCGGTCGACGGCCTGGGCGTGCTCTTCGGTGCAGAGCACGAAACCGGCGCGCGGGCCGGCGAGCGTCTTGTGGGTGGTCGAGGTGACGAAGTCGCAGTGCGGGACCGGGCTCGGGTGCAGGCCGGCCGCGACCAGGCCGGCGAAATGCGCCATGTCACACAGGAGCAGGGCACCGACCTCGTCCGCGATCTCGCGAAAGCGGTCGGCCTCGACGGTGCGCGGGTAGGCCGAGCCACCGCAGACGATCAGCTTCGGCCGGTGCTGCTTCGCCAGCGCGAGCACCTCGTCGTAGTCGACCACGTTCGTCTCGCGGCTCACCCCGTAGTGGGCGATCGTGTAGAGCCGGCCCGAGAAGTTGACCTTGAGCCCGTGTGTCAGGTGGCCGCCGTGAGAGAGCTCGAGCGAGAGGATCGTGTCGCCGGGGTCGAGCACTGCCAGGTACACGGCCATGTTCGTCTGGGCGCCGGCGTGCGGCTGTACGTTCGCGTGCTCGGCGCCGAACAGCTCCTTCGCTCGATCGATCGCTGTCTGCTCGATCTCGTCCACGACCTCGCAGCCGCCGTAGTACCGGCGGCCCGGGTACCCCTCGGCGTACTTGTTGGTCGGAACCGACCCGACTGCCTCGAGCACGGACGGCCAGGTGAAGTTCTCGGAGGCGATCAGCTCGATCTGGCCGCGCTCGCGCTCCAGCTCGCGCCCCAGGAGCTCGGCGATCGCGGGATCGACCTCGGCCAGCCCCGCGGTCCGAAGGTGCTGCACCGTCTCCTGCGCGACTGCCATGGCCTCTCCTCGGGTCGGATCAGCCGGGAATGCTACTCGTGCCGGCGGCGAGAGCCCGCTCGATCGCCTCGGTCGCCGGGACCGCCCCCTCCCGCAGGATCCGCGGCTTCTCGCCGGTCAGGTCGAGCACCGTCGAGGGCGTGCCGGGAAGCTCGCCGGCATCCACGATCGCCGCCGCGCCGGCGCGAAACTCGACCGGCACGTCCTCCACACGGCGCGGATCGGGCTCGCCGTGGAGGTTGGCGCTCGTGGCAACGACCGCGCCCACCCGGTCGAAGATCTCGGCCGCCAAGCCCGTCAGCTCCGGCACGCGTATCCCGATGCGGTCCGGAGTGGCGCCCGTGATCCACCGGTAGCGCTCGCCCGGGTTCGGCAGTACGAGCGTGTACGGCCCCGGGAGCAGGGCCCGGACGATCGCCCCCGAGCGCCCGCGTAGCTCGGGCACGCACTCGAAGAGGAAGTCGATGTCGCGCGCGACGAGCGCCATCGGCTGCTCCGGCGGCGTGCCCTTCATGCGGTAGAGCTCGCGCGCGGGCTCTTCCCGGTATGGATCCGCACAGAGGCCGTAGACGGTGTCGAACGGGAGCACCACCGGCCAGCCCTCGCGGACGGCCACTACGGCCTCCTCGATCACGCCCTCGCACCGGCGCCGAGAAACGCGAGCACGGCCTCGCGGAAAGCGTCCGGCGCCTCGACGAAGACGAAGTGACCCGTCTCCGGCAGGAGCACCGTCCTGGCCTGCGCGATCCCCTCCGCGAGCTCGGCTGCGCTCGGCGGTCCCGTGATGAAGTCCTTCTCGCCGGCAAGGACGAGCGTCGGCGCCGTGATCCGCTCGAGCTCGGGACGCAGGTCGAACGACGGCGCGACCTCCGTGTTGAACAGCCGCAGCGCGTCGGCATTCGGCGTCTCCGAGCGAAGGGTCTCGAGGTATGCACGCTCCTTGTCGCCGTAGCGGGCGAAGTAGAACGGGAACTCCCGCAGGGCAAGGTCGCCGAGCTCTTCGTCGCTCTCGAAGTCTCCGGCGACCTCCGCCTCGAGTGCTGCGCGCGCGTCCTCGTACCACGGCTCGCCGGAGTGGCCCTCGACCGCCTCCGCCATCGCCGTCTCCTGCTCCGGGGAGAAGCGCGCAAGCGAGCTCGCGAGGATCAAGCGCTCGATGCGCTCGGGGTAGCGGGCGGCATAGGCGATCGCGATCACGCCTCCGTGCGAGTGGCCGAGAAGCTGCATTCGCTCGAGGCCGAGGTGCTCTCGGAGCTCGTCGAGATCGGCCACGTAGTCGTCGAACGCGTATGCGCGGGGGTCGGCCGGCTTCGTCGAGCCGCCGGTCCCGCGCGGGTCGAGCAGCACGAGCTCGAGCTCCTCGCCGAGGTTGCCGAGGTCGGTGAGGTAGAGGGACGAGAAGCCGGGGCCCCCGCCGTGACAGACGAGCGTCGGCCCCTCGCCCAGCCGGCGATAGGCGAGCCGTCGCCCGTCGCGCGTCGTCAACCCCTCCATCGGCCCTCTCCCACCCGGTCCTCCCCCGCGAGATCGGAGGTGATCGTAACCCTCTTCAGCGGCTCGTCGCGTAGAGATCCCAGCTCTCGTCGACGCCCTTGAGCGCGTACGCGCCACGCTCGTCGAACTCGATTCCCGAGCCGGCAACGAGGTCACGAACCGTCCGGGTGACGAGCACCTCTCCCGGTGCGGCTGCCGCCGAAACGCGTGCGCCGATGTGCACAGCGATGCCGGCCACGTCCCCGTTGCGGCGAGTCACCTCCCCGGTGTGGAGGCCACAGCGGACCTCGAGCCCGCCCCGCACGACCGAATCGCGGATGTCGCAGGCACAGCGAATCGCGCGTGCAGGACCGTCGAAGGTCGCGAAGATTCCGTCTCCGGCCCGGTCGACGAGGACGCCGCGATACGTGAACAGCTCCCGCTCCACGGTGGCGACGAACTGATCCAGCTGAGCGCGCCAGCGCCGGTCTCCGAGCGCGCTCAAGCGTTTCGTCGAGTCGACGACGTCGACGAAGAGAACGGTCGTCAGCACGCGATCGACCACGCTGTCCTCGAGCCGGGAGCCCGTGACGAACTCCTCGATCGCCTCGAGGAGGTCCGGGTCGGGAACCGGCCAATGATCGGCGCTGTCACGCTCGAGCAGGCGGGCTCCGGGAATGTTGTCGGCGAGATAGCGACCGTGGCCCGCCCTGACGTACACGTCGTCCCTGCTCTGGATCACGAGCGTCGGGGCGGTAACGAGCGGTAGGACCTTGCGCACGTCGAGCTCGAGGATCGCCTGCATTCGTGCCAGCGCGGTCCCGGGGCTGGCCGAGAATCGCTCCAGGCGCCCGTACCAGTCAGTGATTCCTGGGCTCGATGCGACGGACGGGCCGAGTGCCGCCGCCATCGTCCCCTTTCCCCACGTGTCGACGAGCTGGTCGAGAGCAGCGGTCGCAGCAGCCGACGGAATACCCGCGGGGTAGTCGTCGGCGCGGGCGAAGCGGGCGAAGCCGTTGATCAGGACGAGGGACTCGGTGCGGTCCGGATGCGTGGCCGCCGACATCAATGCCATTTGAACTGCGTGGCCATGAGCCACCACGCACGCGCCCTCGGAGCCGGCGGCGTCCATCACCGCGGCTACGTCTTCCATCCATTCCTCAGGGACGACCGGCTTCTCGAGCCCGCGATCGGACAGGCCGACGCCGCGCATGTCGAACCAGAGGACTCGCGAGAAGCGGGCCAGCGAGCCGAGCAGCTCCTGGACGAACGGCTGCTCCCAGAGCACTTCGAGGTGGCTCGCCCAGTCGAGCGACAGGACTACGTCCCTGGGGCCGTCGCCCACCACTTGGTAGGCGAGTTGAACATCGCCGCTACGCGCGTACAGGGTGCGCGGCGCCGCCACCGCGCTTTCCTATCACACCGTGCCGAGCGGCCACGTCCACGTCGCCGCCCGTCGGCTCAGGACGTCGTCAGCCGGTCCATCGACCCTCGGCCACCCGGTCTCTCCCCGCGAGATCGGGAGTGATGGTGACCTGCTCGTACCCGAGCTCGTCGAGGAGCGCCTCGACACGGTTGGCCGAGGTGGCCGCGGTCTCGAGCACGAGCCAGCCGCCCGGCCGCAGCGCCTCGGTGGCCGCACGCGCCACTGCCTCGGTCGCACCGGAGGCGACGAGCGCGATATGCGGCTCCCAGTCGCGCACCTCCGGCTGCAGCGATTCCAGCTCGCCGGGGTCGACGTAGGGCGGGTTCGAGACCACGAGGTCGAACTGCTCCTCGCCGAGGCCGCTCGTCAGATCGTGCTCGACCAGCCGGACCCGGCCGTTGATCCCCGTCAGGTCCAGGTTCTCGCGCGCGAGGGCGAGCGCGTCCGGCGAGGCGTCGATCGCGGTGACGCGGGCGCCGGGAACCTCGTCGGCGATCGCGAGCGCGATCGCGCCGGTGCCGGTGCCGACGTCCAGGACGTCCGGCTCCTCGACCCCTCGGATGTGCTCGAGGGCCCGCTCGACGACGACCTCCGTCTCGGGCCGCGGGATCAGCGCCCGCCGGTCGGTCTTGAGGGTCAGCCGCCGGAAACCCCACTCGCCCAGGACGTAGGCGAGCGGCTCGCGCTTCTCGCGCCTGGCGATCTGGCGCTCGAAGGCCTCTTCCTGCTGGTCGTTCAGCTCGCGGTCGAGCTCGGCGTAGAGCAGCGCACGGGCGCAGTCGTCACAGGCCTTTGCGAGCAGCAGCTCGGCCTCGAGCCTGGCCGACTCGATGCCGGCCTCGGCGAGCCGGGCGGTCGCGCGGGCGAGGGCGCCGCCCAGGGTCACGCGCGTGTGACTGAACCGATCGGTCCGTACACGTGCATGGCGGTCACACCGTCGAAGTCTCGAGTGCGCGCCGCTGGTCGTCGGCGGCCAGGGCCTCGGTGAACTCCTCCAGCTCTCCCTCGAGGATCTTGTCGAGCCGGTGCACCGTGAGATGTACGCGGTGGTCGGTCAGGCGGTTTTCCGGGTAGTTGTAGGTACGGATCTTCTCGGCACGCTGTCCGGAGCCGATCTGGGAGCGCCTGGCTTCGGCCTGCTCGGCCTGCTGCCGCTCGCGCTCGAGCTCGAACAGCCGCGCGCGAAGCACGCGCAGCGCCTTGGTCTTGTTCTGGAGCTGCGACTTCTCGTCCTGCATCGCAACCACGATTCCCGTCGGCACGTGGGTGACACGCACCGCGGAGTCGGTCGTGTTGACGCTTTGACCGCCGGGACCGGTCGAGCGGTACACGTCGATCTTGAGGTCGTTCGGGTCGATCTCGACCTCGACCTCCTCGGCTTCGGGCATCACCGCGACGGTCGCCGTCGAGGTGTGGATCCGCCCCTGTGACTCCGTCTCGGGAACGCGCTGGACGCGATGCGTTCCCGCCTCCCACTTGAACACGGAATAGGCGCCCTCGCCCTTGACCGCGAACACGACCTCCTTGAAGCCTCCCGCCTCGTTCCCGCTCGTCTCGAGCTGCTCGACTGCGAAACCGCGTCGCTCCGCGTAGCGGGTCAGCATCCGGAAGATGTCCGCCGCCCAGAGCGCCGCCTCGTCGCCGCCGACGCCCTGGCGAACCTCGACGATGACGTCCTTGCGGTCGGCGGGATCGCTCTCGACCAGCGCGACCTTGAGCTCTTCCTCGAGCGTCGCAGCGCGCTGCTCCAGCTCGGGCACGAGCTCGCGCAGGTCGCCGTCATCCCGCGCCGCCTCGAGGTCGTCCTGCACCGAGCGCCACTCCTGCGCCAGCTTGTAGGGCCCCTCGAGCTCCTTGAGGCGCCGTCCTACCTCGGCGGCCTCGCGGTGGTCGTTGTAGACGGACGGGTCGCTGAGACGCTCCTGCGTCTCGCGGTACGAGCGCTCGAGCTCCTCGACGAGCTCGTCCATCAGGCCATCACTTCCACCCTGGCCGTCTCGGCGTCGGTCCCGCGCTGCTCGAGCGCGAGCACCTCGCGGAGGGCGCGGATGGAGACCTCGAGCTGGTCGAGCGTCGGCTCACGGGTCGTCAGCCGCTGCAGCCAGAGCCCCGGCGCGAGCAGCATCATCAGGAACCGGTTGCTCGCGTGCTTGCCGGCGAAGCGGATCAGCTCGTAGGCGATCCCGGCGATCACGGGCAGCAGCAGGATCCTCGACGCGATCAGCCAGTACCAGGTGGGCCGCCCGAAGAAGGCGAAGACGAAGATCGCGATCACCATCACCCAGAGCAGGAAGGCGGTACCGCAGCGCGGGTGGATGAGGCTGTAGCGCTGCACCACCTCGGGCTTGAGCTCCTCGCCGGCCTCGTAGGCGTTGATCGCCTTGTGCTCGGCGGCGTGGTACTGGAACACGCGCCGGAGATCCGGGAGGAGCGAGATCAGGGTCAGGTACAGGATGAAGAGGGAGACGCGGATCAGGCCCTCCACGATCACGAACCAGCCGGTGGTCTCGATGGGGAGCCAGTTGGTGATCAACGCCGGCGTCACCTTGAAGAGCGCCACTGCGAAGGCGATCGCGACCGCGAAGGCGAAGAAGAGCGCGCCGCGGGAGAGCTCCGTCTCCACTTCCTCCGTCTCCGACCCGGCCTCGTCCTGCGCTGCGTACTGGGCCGAGATCGAGAGCGCCCTGAATCCGATTCCGAGCGACTCGCCCAGCGCGATCACGCCGCGGATCACCGGCAGCCGGAAGACCCAGTGCCGCTTCATCACGGACTCGATCGGCCGACAGACCTCGGCGATCTGGCCGTCAGGCTTTCGTACCGCCACCGCCCAGTTCGAGGAGCCACGCATCATCACGCCCTCGAGGACGGCTTGCCCACCGATGGGCTGCGACATGGCTAGCTAGGCCTTGCGGCCGGCCTTCTCGAGGCGGCGTTGGAAGCGCTCTACCCTGCCGCCCGTGTCGAGCAGCTTCTGCTTGCCCGTGTAGAACGGGTGGCAGTTGGAGCAGATCTCGACGTGCAGCTCGGGCTTCGTCGAGCGCGTCTGGAACTCGTTGCCGCAGGCGCAGCGAACGGTCGCGAGGACGTACTCGGGATGGATGTCGGCCTTCATCGTGCACTCAGGATAGCAACGGCGGTTTCGGAGGCCACGTTGCCCCCCGAGACGATGGCGACAACGGTTTCGCCCGCCTCGAACGGCACCTTGCCCGCGAGCAGCGCCCCGACCGGAGCTCCTGCGGCCGGCTCGCAGGCGAGCTTCGCGCGCGTGTACAGAAAACGCATTCCCTCCTCGATCTCCTCTTCTGTGACGAGCACGACCTCGTCCACGCGCTCGCTGCAGATCTCGACTGCGTACTTCCCGGCGAACGGCGCGCCCAGTCCGTCGGCGATCGAGCGCGGATTGACGTCGACAGGCCGTCCTGCTGCAAGGGCCTCGTACAGGGCGGGCGAGAGCTCGGGCTCGACCCCGATCACGCGCGTCGCGGGGCTGAGCGACTTCACGGCGGTGGCCACACCCGAGATCAGGCCGCCCCCTCCGACGGGCACCAGGACGACGTCCGGATCGGGGACGTCCTCGAGCACCTCGAGGCCGACGGTGCCCTGGCCCGCGATCGTGAGCGGATGGTCGAACGGATGCACGAGCGTCCGACCCGTCTGATCGACCAGCTCCCCCAGCCGCTCGAACGCCTCGGTCGGGCCGGGCGCGGCGAGGTCGACCTCGGCGCCGTACCCGCGCGTCGCGTCGATCTTCGACTCGCTCGCCCCCTGCCACATGACCAGCAGGGCGTCGATGCCCTCGACCCCCGCGCCCCAGGCCAGCGCCTGAGCGTGGTTGCCGGCCGAGATCCCGATCACGCCCCGACTCCGCTGCTCGTCGTCCAGCGCGGCGAGATTCGTCAGCACGCCGCGCGGCTTGAACGAGCCGGTCTTCTGGAAGAGCTCGGCCTTGAGGAAGACTCGCGCGCCGGTCAGCGTGCCAAGCGTCGCCGAGCCAAACGTCGGCGTCCGGTGGAGGCGAGAGCCGATCGCCCGACGGGCAGCCTCGACGTCCGAAAGCTCGACCACACCGCCGAGCCTATCGGGCTAGTAACAGTCTGTTACTAGCGCATGAGGCCCGGAGATTGCCCAGCGGCCACACTTTCGGGCCCACAAGTAACAGTCTGTTACTTGGATGCTGGGGCTGTACGGGCGCTGCTAGGTGAGCTTGTACTCGGGGCCCGAGCCGCCCTCGGGTGGGGTCAGACGGCCGCCCTTGGCCGTGATCGCGCCGCACTGGACGCAGTTCGACGGAGTGACCTCCAGCTCGACGTCGTCGTCGCCGGCGTCATCCCCGGCCTGGTAGACCGCGGCCGGGCACATCCGCGTCCAGAGCTCGGCGATCTCCGGCGGCACACGCTCGCGCACGCGCAGGTGGTTGGGCGCGTCGTCGCGGGTCTGGTTTCCGCTCAGGAAGACCGAGGAGAGCTTGTCGAACGTGAGCTTGCCGTCGGGAGCGGGGTAGCGCCGGGCGCGGTCGGTTCTGATCAGCTCCTGCTCGGCGTCCGGCTCCAGCGTCGAATCGCCGCGCGGGAAGGCGCCGCGACTCGCGGTCATCGCCCCGGCCATGGCGCCGCCGAGCCAGAAGCCGCGGCCGAAGGCCGGCCGCATGTTGCGCACCTGACGCAGGTCGCTCCAGACGAAGCTCTTCTGCAGAGCCTCGTCGTAGCCCGCGAGCGCCCCGCGGCGCCCCGGGGTCTCGCCCCGCTGCAGCGCCGCGAAGGCGGCCTCCGCCGCGAGGCTGCCGGACTCGACCGCGTAGTGGATTCCTTTCAGCGCGGGCACGTTCACGAGCCCCGCCCCGTCGCCGGCGATCAGGAGGCCCGGCGCGTGCAGCCGCTCCGGGAGCGACAGGAACCCGCCCTCGGGGATCGTCTTGGCACCCCACGCCACCCGCTCGCCGCCTTCGAGGAGCTTCCGGACCAGCGGATGGGTCTTCAGCTCCTGGAGCACGTCGTGCACCGAGAGCTCGGCGTCGCGATAGTCGAGCCCGACCACCATCCCGATCGTGAGCATGTCCGCGCCCATCGGGTAGATGAAGGAGCCGCCGAACTCCCTGTACTTCGCCCCGTTGCGCAAGGGCCAGCCCAGGGTGTGGATCACCCGGTCGAGCGGCTTGCCGACTTTCCACACCTCCTTGACGCCCAGGGCCCAGACCTGCGGGCTCTCGCCCTGAAGCCCGAAGCGGTCGAGCGCGATCCCGGTCAGGTGGCCCTGGGTCCCCTCGGCCAGCACGGTTATACGAGCCTGCACCTCTGCGCCGGGCTCGAAGTTCGCGAGCTCCTCGCCGGTCCGCCCGCGTCCCTTGTCGCCGGTCTCGACGCCCCGGACCCTGCCGTGGTCGACGAGAAGCTTCTCGCCGGCTGTCTCGGGCAGGATCATCGCGCCCCCCTCCTCGGCCCGCTCGGCCAGCCAGCGCCCGAGTTGCGAAAGGGAGGCGACGTAGTTGCCGTGGTTCCGCATCGTGGGCGGGGCCGGGATGCGCATTGCACGCCTGGGGGTGAGGTAGTAGACGGACTCGTGCTCGACCCGGCCGAGGAACGGGAGCTCGTGTGTCGAGACCCGGTCCTTGAAGAGGCGTTGCAGCGAGCGGGGGTTGACGACGGCGCCCGAGAGCAGGTGCGACCCCGGCTGCCTGCCTTTCTCGAGCACGGCCACCGGCACCTCGCCCAGCCGTTCCGCGAGCTCCGGCGCGCCCTCGAGCAGCTGGCCGAGCCGAATCGCGCACGCGAGGCCCGCGGGCCCCGCGCCGACGATCAGAACGCCGACCTCGATCTCGGGGTCCCCGGGGGCGACGACGAACTCGCCCGGGTCGAAAGGAGGAGGGAACTCCGAGGGGCGCAGCGGAGTCATCGGCTCACCCGAACGAGCGGGTTGTGTGATTCAAGGACGCGTAGCGTTTTCACGCTGCCTTGCGCGCTCGGACGAGCTCGGTCAGCTTCGGGACGATCTGATGCAGGTCGCCGACGACCCCCAGGTCGGCGTACTCGAAGATGGGCGCGTTCGGGTCCTTGTTGATCGCGACGATCAGGCCGGAGCTCTGCATGCCCACCTTGTGCTGGATCGCGCCTGAGATCCCGACGGCGACGTAGAGCTTCGGGGAGACGGACTTGCCGGTCTGGCCGACCTGGGTCGCGTACGGGTACCAGCCGGCGTCGACGACCGCGCGGGTCGCCGCGACGGCGCCTCCGAGCGCCTTCGCGAGCTCCTCGACGAGGGCGAAGCTCTCCGGCCCGCCGAGCCCCCGGCCGCCGGCGACGATCACGTCGGCGTCCTCGATCGACGGCCCCTCGCTCTCCTCGTGCGCCTGCTCGACCATCCTCGCCGCGAGGGAGAAGTCCTGCAGCCTCGGCTCGATCTTCACCACCTCTACTTCCGCGGCATCCGCCCTCTCCTCGGGCTCGAAGGTCCCCGAGCGAATCAGCGCGAGGCGTGGCTCGGAGGTCCAGCCCACGTCCACGTACACCGAGTCGCCGAGAGCCGGACGCTTGCCCACGAGCCGGCCGTCCTCCTCGACGAGGTCGGTGAGATCCCAGTTGAGCCCCGCGTCGAGCCGCGCGGCGAGCCCCGCGGCGATGTCGGCCGAGAGCACGCTCGCCGCGAACAGCACGGTGTCGTGGCCGCCTTCGGCGAGGAGGCTCTCGAGCGCGTCCACGCGCGGCTGCGGAAGCGGCGCGGCGAGAAGCACGTCGTCGGCGACGTAGACGCGCGACGCCCCGTGCCTGCCCGCCTCGGCCGCCAGGCCCTCGATCCCCTCGCCGAGGAGCACCGCCTCGACCTCGCCACCGAGCGAGGCCGCCTTCGCGAGCACCCCGAGCGAGTCCTTCTGCACCTTGCCTTCATGGTGCTCGAGGAAGACCAACGTCTTCAAAGCGCCTTCTTCTCCTGGAGAAACTCAAGGATCTTCTCCGCCGCCGAGCCGTCGTCCTCGAGCTTGACCGTGTCACCGCGCGCCGGTGGATCGTGCAGCGCGTATACCTCCGTGCGCGAGCCCGCCTCGCCGACCTGATCGTCGCCGAGCCCGAGATCGGCGAGCGAGACCGTCTCCTGCGGCTTCTTCTTCGCGCCCATGATCCCCTTGAGCGACGGGTACCGCGGCTCGTTGATCGCGTCCGACACCGCCACGACCGCGGGCAGAGGGGCCTCGATCACGTCGTAGCCGAACTCGGTCTGACGCTTGCCGACCAGCTTGCCGTCGTCGTGCTCCAGCTCGGCGACCTGCGAGATCAGCGGTCGCTGCAGCCTGTCGGCCACGGCAGCCCAGAGGACGGCGCCGTCGGAGTCGTTGGCCTGCTGGCCGAAGAGCACGAGGTCGGGCTCCTCGTGCTCGAGCGCGGTGGCGAGCACGCGGCTGGTGGCGACCAGGTCCGAGCCGGCGGCGCCCTCGTCGCTCACGAGCACGACCCGATCGGCGCCCATGGCGAGCGCCTTGCGCATCGCCTCGAGGGCGCGCTCCGGCCCGAGCGAGACCACGACCACCTCCACGGCCTCCGGCCCAATCGCCTCCTTGAGGGTGAGCGCCTCCTCGACGGCGTGCACGTCGAACTGGTTCAGCGCGCCCTCTCCCGAGCGGTCGAGCCGCTTCGTCTGAGGGTCGAGCCGGCGCTGGGCGGTCGCCTCGGGGACGTACTTGGCGCAGATGACGATCTTCATGCCGCGCGGACTCTACCGAGGCACCCCAGGGCCTCTGCTAGGGTCTTGCGCTTCGTGGCGAACCGGAGCTCGTGACCAGCCGCCGGACGACAGCCCGAGGAAGCCTTCTTCTCGTCGTCGCCCTCCTGACCCTCGCCGCCGGCGCGGCTGCCGCGCCCCCCGCGAAGATCATCTTCCCGGTGCTCGGGCCGGTGAGCTACACGGATGACTTCGGCGACGCGCGGCCGGGAGGCGTCCACCAGGGAGTCGACATCATCGCGCCGAAACGCAACCTCGCGCTCGCCGCGGAGGCCGGAAAGGTCGAGTTCTGGAAGACGAGCGCGACGGCCGGCTGCATGCTCTATCTCCACGGCGCGAGCGGCACGACGTACTACTACATCCACCTGAACAACGACCTCACGGCCCGCAACGACAACCGTGGCAAGTGCGTCCCCGGCACGGCGTACGCCAAGGGCCTGAAGAACGGCTCGAAGGTCTTCGCGGGGCAGCCCGTCGGCTACGTCGGCGACTCCGGCGACGCGAACGGGGCCCACGCGCACCTGCATTTCGAGCTGCACCCGGGCGGCAAGGGGGCGGTCGACCCGTACCCGTGGCTGCAGAAGGGGCAGCACCTGCTCTTCTCGGCCGCGCGTGGAACGCCGTTCACGCTCGAGCTGCGCGGGACGGTCTCGTCGGTGACCGACGAGTCGATCCAGCTCAAGACCAGCTCCGTCGTCGCCTGGCCGATGCGGCAGCGCCAGCCGGCCCTGCGCCGGCGACTGCTCGTGGCAGTGCCCGACTCGGCGACCGTCCAGGCCGTCGTCAGGCCCGGCAGGCCCGGGACGGCGGCCTACCTGACGGACGCGAGGGTCGGCCAGAAGGTCGTGGTCTGGACGACGCCCGCGCCGACGACGTTGAAGGCCGAGCGTGGCGACGACCTCGCCCTCAGCGCCTCCCTGATCTCGCTCGTCTCCTAGCGGCCCCTGAAGACCGGCTCGCGCTTCTCGGCGAAGGCCGTGAGACCCTCCTTCGCGTCCTCGCTCGCGAACAGGTCGCCGAAGTCGGCGCCCTCGCGCCGGAGGTTCTCCTCGTGGTCGCCCTGGAGTGACCGGTTGCAGGCTTGCTTGGCCGCCGCCAGGGCGACCGGGCTCTTAGCGGCGAGCAGGCCGGCGACCTCGTAGGCATGGTCGAGCACCGGGTCCGCGACGCCGTTCACGAGCCCAAGTCGCAGCGCCTCGTCGGCGTCTACCAGGCGGCCGGTCAGGATCAGCTCCTTCGCGATGCCGACGGTAGTCGCGCGAGCGAGCCGCACCGTGCCTCCCCACCCCGGGATGATCCCGAGGTTGATCTCCGGCTGGCCCAGCTTGGCGTTGGGCGCCGCGTAGCGGAGGTCGCAGGCGAGCGCGAGCTCGCACCCGCCGCCGAGCGCGAAACCGTTGATCGCGGCGATCGTCGGCTTCGGCATCTCCTCCAGGAGCCGGCCGCACTCGTGGCCCAGGCCGCCCCACGCCGTCGCCTCCTCCACCGACAGCCCGCTCATGTACTTGATGTCCGCCCCGGCGATGAAGGCGCGATCCCCTGCGCCCGTCAGGACGACGACCCGAGCTTCGGCGTTCGCCCCGAGCTCCGTGAGCCGGTCGTGCAACTCCTCCAGCGTCGGCCGGTCGAGAGCGTTCATCGCGTCGGGCCGGTCGACGGTGACGGTCGCGACCCCCTGGTCGTGCGCGACCGAGATGCTCAGGCGGGGACCTCGCCTTTGAGGAAGTCGACGATCTCTGCGGTCGGCGCCCCCGGGGTGAAGACCGCCGCGACGCCCTGGCGCCTGAGCTCGTCGGCGTCTTCGGTCGGGATCGTCCCTCCGAGGACGACGAGCACGTCCTCGGCCCCGTTCTCCTTCAGCCCGTCGAGGATTCGCGGCACGAGCGTCATGTGGGCCCCGGAGAGGATCGAGATCCCGACGGCGTCGGCATCTTCCTGAATCGCGGTCTCGACAATCTGCTCGGGGGTCTGGTGAAGTCCGGTGTAGATGACCTCCATTCCCGCATCACGGAGAGCGCGTGCGATGATCTTTGCCCCCCGGTCGTGGCCGTCAAGGCCGGGCTTTGCGATGACGACACGGATCTTGCGCGCCATAGGCTTGAGTATATGAGCGTCAAACTGACCGTCGTCGGCTGCTCTCCGGCCTGGCCGAACCCGGGCGGAGCCCAGTCCGGCTACCTGCTCGACGGGCCGGGACGGCTGCTCCTGGACTGCGGTCCGGGCGTGCTCGCGAAGCTGCGGGAGCGCGAGGCGTGGCCTCGGGTGGACGCGATCGCGATCACCCACTGGCACCTCGACCACTGGGGCGACCTGGTGCCGTGGGTCTGGGGCTCGACCCTCGGCCCGGGGGAGGGAATCGATCCGCCGGTGCTCTGGGTGCCGCCCGACGGGCGCGACCTGCTGTGCTCGATCGGCCAGCGACTCGGGCGGCCGGAGATGTTCGAGCGGGCCTTCGACATGCACGAGTACGAGGACGGCAAGCCGTTCGAGGCGGCCGGGTTCGAGGTGACCGCGCACCGCGTCCTGCACTACGACCTGCTGGCCTTCGGGTTCCGGGCCTCGGCGAACGGGACGGTCGTGGGCTACTCGGGCGACTCGGGCCCGAGCGCGAGCCTCGCGGACATCGCCCGAGACGCCGACCTCTTCGTCTGCGAGGCCACGCTGATGCAGCCGAACCCCGAAGGCGGCACCCGCGGCCACCTCAGCGCCGTCGAGGCGCTCGAGGCGTTCGAGGCGGCGGGGGCCAAGCGGCTCCTGATCACGCATCGCCCGTCGGAGCGGCCGCTCGAGAACGGCTTCGAGCTCGCGACCGACGGCCTCGAGATCGACGTCTAGGAGGTAGGCGGCAGCGGCGGAAGCGTCCGCGAGTAGTCGCGGTCGGCGCGCCTGTTCCGCCGCCAGCCGCGGATCGCGAGGGCGATCGGGATGAGCACGATAAGGGCGAGCACGCTCAGCGGCACCAGCACCCATGCCACCCCGAGCTGAGCCTTCGTCGCGCTGGGCTCCGGGCCGGAGGCGGCCTGGAGCGGGTTCGGATTCGGGTTGGTGGGCTGCGAGAGGCCTCCGCCGATCGGCTCGAAGTAGTCCACGAGCCAGCGGCGGCTCTTGCCGGCCCCGACCGCGCGCAGCTCCATCGAGAAGGTGGTCGTGCCCGTCGACGCGTGCGGCTTGGCCCAGATCAGCACGTCGTAGCGGGCGAAGTTGCCGTGCGAATAGCGCAGCTTCGATTTCGCGAAGGCGAAGTCCTTGATCGGGAAGGGGATCACCGGGATGTTCCCGCTGAGCCAGTCGCTGCGCTTCAGTCCCCCCTTGAGGTTCGAGGTGACGAGGTCGTACGACTGGTCGAGGTGGCGCCGCAGCACGGCCGTCCGCACGAAGATGTCGAGGGTGTGCTCGGAGCTCGCGAGGTCGCCCTTCGAGAGCGGCGTCGCGGGCGGCTCCTCATGCGTCACCTGAGGCTTGCCCGGGCTGAAGACCGACTTCTCGTGCCCGGTGTTCGGCCAGAGCAGGCCGATCGCGACCGCGCAGCCGGCAGCGACGAGAACGAACAGCCCCCGAAAGGCCCTGCGCCTGCGCCGTGGCGAGGAGAGCAACCGCCTCACCCGCACCAGCATAGAGACGTGATCGGGCCTGCGTCTACGACGGGGCGGGAGCGCCGGGGGAGGCCTGCGGCAACGCGTAATCGACGAGCCAGCGCCCACCGACCTTCTTCACGATTACTTCGTAAAGCGTCGCCTGGACGCCTTGCTTGTTCGGCTTGGGCAGGACGACCACGTTGATATCGGCCTCGTTCTTGGTCGAGGAGTTGATCCGCGTGATCGCGGCCTTGTCGATCGGCACGCCGAGCGGAACGACGGGGATGTTGCCGGTCATCCACTGCTTGTGCGTGAGGCCGCCCCTCATGTTGGCGGTGCTGAGCCTCCAGCCCTCGTCGAGGTTCTTGCGCGCGACGGCGGTGAGGATGAAGCGTCCGACGGCGACCCGAGCCGCCTGCTCGACCGCAACCTGCTTCGTCACCTGCGGGCGCTGGGCAGGCTGGTTGCTGAAGGTCTCCTTCGTGTCGGCGGTGTTCCCGAACTTGACCACCAGGAACACGATCAATCCGACCGCGAGCAACCCGCCCGCGAACCACGGCAGCAGCTTGTTGAAGCGGCGCGAGGACAGAGCGGATTGGACGACGTTCACGGCCATCGAGATCGTAGACGACGAAAACCGGGCCGAGTTAGAAAACCGGCGTCTCGCGCCAGACGCCCCAGACCTCGCGCAGGGCGTCGCACATCTCGCCCATGGTGACGTAGTCGCGGGCCGCTTCCACGAGCAGGGGCATCAGGTTGACGTCCTCGCGTGCCGCCCCTTCCTTCAGGCGCGCGAGCGCGTCCTCGACCGCGACGCCGTCGCGACGCGCGCGCAATGCCTGCACCCGGTCGACCTGCTTCTGCTCGAGCGCCGGGTCGATGCGCAGGATCTCGAGCTCGGGCTCGTCGGACAGCTGGTAGCGGTTGACGCCGACGATGATCCGCTGCCTCGCCTCGACCTCGGCCTGGTAGCGGAACGACGCCTCGGCGATCTCACGCTGCTGGAAGTTCTCCTTGATCGCCTCGATCACCCCGCCGAGCTTCTCGATCCGGTCGAAGTAGTCGCGGGCCTCCGCCTCGAGCCGGTTGGTCAGATCCTCGAGGTAGTAGGAGCCGCCCAGCGGGTCGATCGTGTTCACGACGCCCGTCTCGTGCGCGATCACCTGCTGCGTGCGCAGCGCCAGCCGGACGGCGTTCTCGGTCGGGAGCGCGAGCGCCTCGTCGAAGGAGTTCGTGTGCAGCGACTGCGTCCCGCCGAGGACGGCCGCCATAGCCTCCAGGGCGGTCCTGACGATGTTCACCTCCGGCTGCTGCGCTGTCAGGGAGACGCCCGCCGTCTGCGTGTGGAAGCGCATCAGCCACGACCGCGGGTTCTTCGCGCCGTAGCGGTCGCGAAGCTCGCGAGCCCAGATGCGCCTCGCCGCCCGGTACTTCGCGATCTCCTCGAAAAAGTCCAGGTGGGCGTTGAAGAAGAACGAGAGCCGCGGGGCGAAGTCGTCGACGTCGAGCCCGCGCTCGATCGCCGCGTCGACGTAGGCGAATCCGTTCGCGAGCGTGAACGCGAGCTCCTGGACCGCATTCGAGCCCGCCTCACGGATGTGGTACCCCGAGATCGAGATCGGATGCCAGCGCGGCATCTCCTCGGCGCAGAACTCGACCATGTCCGTCACGAGGCGCATGGAAGGCTCCGGCGGGAAGATCCACTCCTTCTGCGCGATGTACTCCTTGAGGATGTCGGTCTGGATCGTCCCGCGGAGCTCGGCGCGCGGGACTCCCTGCTGCTCGGCGACGCAGACGTAGAACGCGAGCAGCATCGCCGCAGGGCCGTTGATCGTCATCGAGGTCGAGACCTCGCCGAGCGGGATCCCTTCGAAGAGCGTCTCGGTGTCCGCGAGCGAGTCGATCGCCACGCCCTCGCGCCCGACCTCGCCGAGAGACCGGGCGTGGTCCGAGTCGTAGCCCATCAGCGTCGGCATGTCGAACGCCGTCGAGAGGCCGGTCTGGCCGTGCTCGAGCAGGTAGCGGAAGCGCTCGTTCGTCTCCGCGGCGGTACCGAAGCCGGCGAACTGACGCATCGTCCAGAGCTTGCCGCGGTACATCGACGGATAGACGCCGCGCGTGAACGGGAACACGCCGGGGTAGCCGAGGTCGCCGTCCTCGTCGACCTGCACGTCCTCGGCCGTGTAGAGCGGCTCGTTGTCGAGCCCGGAGATGGTCGTGAAGAGCTCCCCCTCGCGCTCCGGGGAGGCCTCGTAGAGCTCGCGGCGCCACTCCCCGCTGCCGCCGAGCCCCAGCCGGTCCTCGATGCTCGTCACAGGCGGATTGTGCCCGTTCGATCCCTCGGCGGGACGGTCTCCCTCACCCGTTCGGGGGATTTTCGGCGGCGATACGACTTGCAAGCCTAAAAAGCGCCTATCCCAGGGCGTCGCCCTGCCGATGGAGCAGAGAGCGGAGATCATGGCTTCGAGCACCCAAAATCAGGCGAGCTTCTCCGGGCCGGGCGAGATTCTCGAGCCCCGGCCGCGCCTCGTGCTGCGCTTCGCGCTGTACACCGGCGTCGTGCTGCTCGCGGCGGGGCTCGCGACGCTCTGGATCGTCAATCGCGAGGTCGCCGACCGGGCCACGAAGACGATCGAGGCGCACACCCGAATGCTCGCGGAGCAAGACCTGCGTAGCCATCTACAGGCGTCGGACTTCGCCGCCTCGATGTCGGCCGCGCGGCGCAAGCAGCTCGACGATCTGTTCCGGAACAGCCTGCTCATCCCCGGCGTCGTCGGCGCGCGACTCGTGAACCGCGACGGCCGAATCACCTACGCGGCCCGCCATCAGCTGATCGGCACGCGCGTGACCTACCCCAACGCGCTCCGCGATGTGCTGGCGGGCGACTTCAGGCGGCGCGTCACACGAACCACCACGTGGCGCGGCGAGCAGAACGTGAAGGTTCTCCAGGCGCTCGTCCCCGTCAAGCCGGCCGCTTCGGCAGCTCCGCTCGGAGCGCTCGAGCTCGACCAGGACTACCGCGCAGTCGACGTCTCGATCGGAGACGCCCGCACCCGGCTCGCCCTCATCCTCGGGGCCGCGCTGCTCCTGCTGTACATGTCGCTCTTCCCGATTCTGCGCCGGATCACCCGCCAGCTAGAGACCCGCAACCGACGGCTGCGCGAGAACGCGGCGGAGCACGAGCGCCTGCTCGCGAGCGAGCGCGCGGCCCGCGCCGAGGCCGAGGCGGCGCAGCGGATGCTGTCCGAGCAGAACCAGCGCTTGCGTGAGCTCGATCAGCTCAAGGACGAGTTCGTCTCGCTCGTGTCCCACGAGCTGCGAACGCCCCTGACCTCGATCCGCGGCTACCTGGAGCTGCTGCTCGAGGAGGGCGGTGAGCTCCAGGAGGAGCAGCGCCGGTTCCTAGAGATCGTCGACCGCAACTCCGAGCGGCTCCTCCGGCTGGTGAGCGACCTGCTCTTCCTCGCCCAGATCGAGGCGGGGAAGCTCGCGATCGACGTGAGCATGGTCGATCTCGGCGAGATCGTCGACGAGTGCGTCGAGACCTGGTCTCCGGTGGCGGCGGCCCGCGGCGTCGCCCTGACCTGCGCCGCGGACGAGCTGCCGAAGCTCCAGGGAGACCGCACTCGATTGGTGCAGGTGCTCGACAACCTCGTCTCGAACGCGCTCAAGTTCACGCCCCGCGGCGGCCGGGTCGAGGTGAGGCTGGCGGCGGCTGACGGCGTCGCGGCGGTGGAGGTGGAGGACACCGGCCTAGGAATCCCCGCCGCCGAGCAGCAGCAGCTGTTCGAGCGGTTCTTCCGCAGCTCGAGCGCCACGAAGCACGCCATCCCCGGCAGCGGCCTCGGTCTCACGATCACCAAGGCGATCGTGGAGCACCACGGTGGCCGCATCGAGCTGGAGAGCACCGAGGACATCGGCACGGTCGTCAGGGTCGAGCTTCCGATCTCCTCGGAGAGGAAGCTCCAACTGGACGCGCACGAGCTCGCCGCCTGAGCGAGCCTCAGGCGGGAGCGAGCGGCCGGTAGCGGTAGCCGAAGCCGCGAACGGTCTCGATGGGTGACGCGTCCCCCGCCCCGGTCCCGAGCTTGCGGCGGAGGTAGCCGACGTAGAGCTTCACCTGGTCGCGGTCGGCGGAGCGGGCGTCGCCCCACGCCAGCTCGAGCAGCTGGTCGTGGGACAGCACCTGGTTCTGGTTGCGGACGAAGGCGCCGAGGAGCCGGAACTCGAGCGGAGTCAGCGTGAGGTCGACCCCGCCGGCGCTGACCCTGCGCTGGGCGAAGTCCACCGTCAGGAAGTCGTCGGCGTAGGTCTCCTGGCCCTGCGGCTCTCCGCCGCCGCGCCGCAGCGCGGCGTCCACGCGGGCGAGCAGCTCCTGCCGCCCGAACGGCTTCGTCACGTAGTCGTCCGCGCCCGCGCGCAGCCCGCGCACCTTCTCGAGCTCCTCCGCGCGCGCGGTGAGCATCAGCACCGGCAGGTCGCTCAGCTCCCTGATGCGCTTGAGCACCTCCCAGCCGTCGAGGCCCGGCATCGACACGTCCAGCACGACGAGGTCCGGTTGCTGCGCGTAGAAGAGCTTCAGCCCCGACTCCCCGTCCGGCGCCTCGATCACTTCGTGACCTGCGCGCCTGAGCAGCTCTCCGACCAGGTCGCGGATGTCCGCGTCGTCGTCGACCACGAGGACGGCGCTCATGCTCTTCCCTCCCTCGGCCCAGGGATCTTCAACACGCTCATACGGCTTTCATACCCGAACCCTCCCGAATTCCAGCCCTCGCCGCCGACACCGCAACCGTGGCGAGTTTGCATCATCTCCTGCGGCGCTCGACTGCGCACCTCAAGAAGGTCTTCGGCCCGCGCCTGCTCTTCCTTGCGGCCCTCGCGGTCACCGGGGCGGCCGCGGCGACGCTCGTGCCCGGGACGCTTTCCGGCAACGGCCCTGACGAGCACGCCGCTTCGGCGCCGTTCTCGTCGGTGGTCCTCAAAGATCGCGCCGGCCGGGGCGTCGGGAGCGCGCGGTGCCGTCGGGCACCACGGCTCGGCCGGGACGGCCGGGCGTGCAGGATCATCTGCGAAGACGCGTACGCACACGTCGTTCATTCACACCGTGAAGGTCATTACGCCGGCGAGCACCGGCAGCCGGAGCGAGTACTCGACCGGCCGCCGCGGCGCGCGCGGGGCGACCGGCCCGGCCGGCGCCGACGGGCTCGACGGCTTCGCAGGCGTGCAGGGAGCGACCGGCGCCACGGGCCAACAGGGGGCCACTGGTGCCCAGGGCGCACAAGGGATTCCGGGCTCGGCGGCCGCACACGGCGCGACCGGCCCCGCGGGGCCGCAAGGCCCGATCGGAGCCCAGGGCCCAGCGGGCCCGCAGGGCACGACCGGAGCGCAGGGCGCACAGGGTGCTGCCGGCGCGCCGGGCACGACAGGAGCTCAGGGCGTCAAGGGCGCCACCGGCGCTCAGGGCGCGAAGGGCGCGACCGGCGCGCAGGGCGTCAAGGGCGCAACAGGCAGCCAGGGAGTCGCGGGCGCGCAGGGCCCCGCCGGACCGCAGGGCCCGATCGGCCCGCAGGGGCCGGCCGGCCCGAAGGGAACAACCGGCGCGCAGGGAGCGGCAGGATCGCAGGGCGCAACCGGAGCCCAGGGAGCAAAGGGCGCGACCGGCGCTCAGGGATCGCAGGGTGTCAAGGGCGTGACCGGAGCGCAGGGCGCAAAGGGCGTCACCGGCGCCAAGGGCGCGACGGGCGCGCAGGGTGTCAAGGGCGTGACCGGAGCGCAGGGCGCGAAGGGCGTCACTGGCGCCCAGGGCGTCAAGGGAACGACCGGCGCGAAGGGCGTCACGGGCTCGCAGGGTGTCAAGGGCGTGACCGGAGCCCAGGGCGCCAAGGGCGCCACCGGTGCCCAGGGCCCCGCGGGTGCCCAGGGCCCGGTCGGCGCGAAGGGCCCGACGGGCGCTCAGGGCCCGCAGGGTGTCAAGGGCGTCACGGGCGCTCAGGGCGCAAAGGGCGTCACCGGAGCGCAAGGCGCGAAAGGCGTTACGGGCTCGCAGGTGTAAAGGGCGTCACCGGTGCACAGGGCGCCAAGGGTGTCACCGGATCTCAAGGTGCTAAGGGCGCCACTGGAGCCCAGGGTGCAAAGGGTGTGACCGGAACGCAGGGCGCAAAGGGCGTAACAGGCGCCCAGGGCGTCAAGGGCACTACCGGCGCGCAGGGCGCCAAGGGCGTCACCGGTGCTCAGGGCGTGAAGGGCGTGACGGGCGCGCAGGGCGCCAAGGGCGTCACCGGTGCTCAGGGCGTCAAGGGCACGACCGGCGCGCAGGGCGCCAAGGGCGTCACCGGTGCTCAGGGCGTGAAGGGCGTGACGGGGGCGCAGGGAGCAAAGGGCGTGACCGGCGCAAAGGGCGTCACCGGAGCGAAGGGCGTGACCGGTGCCAAGGGAGCGACGGGCGCGAAGGGCGCCACCGGCGCACAGGGCCCCGCGGGTGCCCAGGGCCCGGTCGGCGCGAAGGGCGCGACGGGCGCGCAGGGCGCCAAGGGCGTCACCGGGGCCAAGGGTGTCACGGGGGCCAAGGGCGCCACGGGCAGCCAGGGACCGGCCGGCGCACAAGGGCCGGTCGGCGCCAAGGGCGTCACCGGCGCGCAGGGCGCCAAGGGCGTCACCGGCTCGAAGGGCGTCACCGGTGCGAAGGGCGCAACCGGCTCGCAGGGGCCGGCCGGGGCAAAGGGTGCCACCGGCACGCAGGGCGCGAAGGGCGTCACCGGCGCGAAGGGTGCGACCGGCGCCAAGGGTGCAACCGGCGCGCAGGGGCCCGGACCGACAACGGTGCGCAAGACCAACGCCGACGACACGACCACGTCCACGACGCTCGGCTCGGCAACCGGGCTCGGGCTGACCCTGGCCGCGAACACGACCTACACCTTCGACTACGTCATCCTCATCCAGTCCAACACCGCCGCCACGACGGGAATCGGGCTTGCGGTCACCGGGCCTGCGTCGCCGGCCTTCGTCGGCTACACCGTGAACGTCCCGGTCGCCGCAGACGGCACCGCCGGGATGTACTCCGGCTGGGGCACGGCGTACGACGACACCGTCCTCGGCAGCGGCGTCCAGGCCACGGGCACGACCTACGTCGCCCGCATCTACGGCGTGATCACCACCGGAGCGGCAGGGGGCACGCTCACCCCGCGGTTCCGCACCGAGACCGCCGGTAACACCGTCAGGATCCAGGCCGGCTCCTGGGGCTCGCTCACCACGTAGTGGTGGACGGCTCCCGGCAGGAACGGCGCCCCGGGCCCGGAAGGCTCAATGGGATGACCGAGCAGCTCGCGTACACCGACTCGTGGCGCACGAGACAGTCGCAGCTCCAGCTCGTCGTTCTCGGCGTCGCGGTTGCCGATCGCCGCCATCGTCGTGGCGCTCCTGATGGCCAGGAACGACGGCGGCAGCGCGATCCCGGCCGTGAACGACGGCCCGAAGCTCGTCTCGCAGGCCCAGCTCGAGCACTTCGCCGGGACGCTCGACCACCCGCTCTACTGGGCGGGGCCGAAGCAGGGCTACTCGCTCGAGCTGACCCGGACGAGCGGCGGCAAGATCTTCCTGCGCTACCTCCCGAAGGGAGTCGCCGCGGGCGACTCGCGACCGGAGTTCCTGACCGTCGGCACCTACGCCGGCCCGAGAGCATTCGCCGACCTGAAGCGCGTCTGGGGCCGCGAGGGCTCCGTCTCGCTCTCGCTCCCCCACGACGGCCTCGTCGTCTACGAGGCCGCCACCCCGACGAACGTCTACTTCGGCTACCCCGACGCGTCGTACCAGGTCGAGGTCTACTCGCCTTCCGCCAAGACCGCCCGCTCGCTCGTGCTCGACGGCCGGGTCACGCCGGTCGGCTGAGCTAGGCGGCTCCCGGACCGCCCGGGCGCCAGAGCGGCTCCTCACCACCGGAGTTGGCTTCGCGGGCGAGGATGAAGAGCAGGTCGGAGAGACGGTTCAGGTAGACCGGCACGAGCGGGTCGATCTCGGTCGCCGCGGCGGTCTGGTGCGCGACGAGCTCGGTGCGCCGGCAGACCGCCCTCGCAACGTGCAGCCTCGCCGCGGCCTCCGTCCCGCCGGGGAGGACGAAGCTCTTCAGGTCGGGAAGGCCCTCGTTGAAGCGGTCGCAGAGGCCCTCCAGCCCGGCGATCTGCTCCTGCGAGACGCGGAGCCGCTCGTCACCGGCCCCCACGGGAACCGACAGGTCGGCGCCGACGTCGAAGAGGTCGTTCTGGATGCGCTCGAGCGGCTCCCGCAGCTCGTCGCTCAGCTCCTCCAGCGCCAGCACGACGCCGAGCTGCGAGTTCAGCTCGTCGACCGCACCGTACGCGGCGACCCGCGGGTCGAGCTTCGATACGCGCGACCCGTCGCCGAGGCTCGTCTCGCCGTGGTCGCCGCCGCGCGTGTAGATCTTCGTCAGCCGGACGGGCTCGTCGCGCCGGCGGGGGCTCATCGATCCTCCCTCGCAAGCTCACGCTCGCGGAGGCCGAGGATCGAGCGGGCGATCACGAGCCTCTGGATCTCGCTCGTGCCCTCGTAGATCTCGGTGATCTTCGCGTCACGGTAGTAGCGCTCCACCGGGAACTCCTTCGTGTACCCGTAGCCGCCGAGCACCTGGATCGCTTCTGCGGTCTGCCGGCGCGCCATCTCGGAAGCGAACAGCTTCGCCTTCGCTCCTTCTTCCGCGTGCGGACGTCCCTCTTGCTTCAGCCAGGCGGCGCGGTAGACCAGCAGCCGAGCAGCGTCCAGCTCCGTCGCCATGTCGGCCAGCTTCCACTGGATTGCCTGAATCTCCGCGAGCCGTTTCCCGAACTGCCTCCGCTCGAGTGCGTACGCGCGCGCCACCTCGTAGGCGGCCTGCGCGATGCCGAGAGCCTGCGCGGCGATCCCGATCCGCCCGCCGTCGAGGGTCGCCATCGCCACCGCGAAGCCCTTGCCCTCCTCGTGCAGCAGCCGGTCGCGGCCGACCTCCGCTCCCTCGATCGCGAGGTCCGAGGTCGACGAGGAGTTGAGGCCGAGCTTCTCCTCCTCGCGCGTCACGCGCACGTGGTCGGCGTCGAGGATGAACGCCGAGACGCCCTTCGCGCCCGGGGTCTCGGGATCGGTGCGGGCAAACAGCAAGATCGTGCCGGCGAAGCTGCCGTTCGTGATCCATTGCTTCGTGCCCGAGATCGACCAGCCGTCACCGGCGGGGGTCGCCGCGGTTCTCAGCGAGCCCGCGTCCGAGCCCGCCTCCGGCTCGGTCAGCGCGAACGCTCCGACGCTCTCCCCGCGCGCCAGCGGCGGCACGAACCGGCTGCGCTGCTCGTCCGTGCCGAAGGCGAGGATCGGCAAGGCGACGGCGCTCGTGTGCACGGCGACCGTCACCCCGACCCCCGCGTCCGCCTTGGAGAGCTCCTCCAGGACGAGGACGTACGACAGGAAGTCCGCGCCCGCACCGCCGTATTCCTCGGGAATGCAGACGCCGAGCAGCCCCAGCTCGGCCAGCTTGCCGATCAGCTCCGGGGGGAAGCCGTGCTCGCGATCCCAGGCCGCCGCGTTCGGCTCGATCTCGACCTGCGCGAACTCCCGCGCCAGCGACTGGATCTCCCGCTGGTCGTCGCTGAGCGAGAACTCCATCGGGCGGCGAGTATACGGCCATCAGAGGAGTACACTTTGCTCGTGGCATCGCTTACAAAGCGGCTCTGGGCCCGGATCACACGGCGACGCTCGCGAGGGGCCTTCTACCCGGAGAGCGAGCACAGCACCGAGGTCGAGCGCCAGATGGAAGTGGTCGACCCGGCCAGGCACCTCGGCGAGGAGTACCCGTCGGTCGACGTGCAGCGCCGGTACGGCAGATTCTGATCGTTTCGCGCTGATTCGAGCCTGTATCGTCGTGCCCGGTTTGACCACCGCGCACGACACGCTGCCGTGCATGAGGATCTGGCTCGCCTGCCTGGCCGTCGCGGCCGTTCTCCTCCCCGCCTGCGGCTCCAGCCCGCCTTCGACCGAGAGCGTCGTCCGCGCCTGGAGCGAGGCGCTGAACAGCGACGACAACGAACAGGCGGCCAATCTCTTCGCGCCCGGCGCCGAGATCGTTCAGCCGGGGCAAGTCCTGACGCTGCGTACCCACTCGGACGCGGTCCAGTGGAACGCCGCGCTCCCCTGTGCCGGCCGCATCGTCTCGATCGAGAGCCAGGGAGAGACCGCGACGGCGACCTTCGAGCTCGGCGACCGTCAGCACAACCAATGCGACGGCTTCGGCCAGCGCGCCACCGCGGTGTTCAGGGTCGTCAAGGGCAAGATCGTCCTCTGGCACCAGACCGCCTCCCCCGAAGGCGGCCCGTCGATCTAGGAGGGCTTGGCGGAACGTCGCTCGCCGCGGGAGTGCGATGGTCGTTCCGAGACAAGGACGCAGGGAGCGTTCGTACCTGGAAGGTGCGGGCGCGACTGCGTAACCAGGGCGGAGCCGGTGGCGACCAGCGCGCTCCGGCGGCACAGCCGTCGTTTCGTCGAGCCCTCCCAGCTAGGAGGCGGCGACCGCGCTCGGCCTGGGCGGGTCGGCCGTAAGCGAACGGCGGATCGCCCGCAGGGAACGCTCGCGGGCGAAGAAGGCGCCCACGACCTCCGGGTCGAACTGGCCGCCGGACTCCGCTTCGATCTCGCGCTTCGCCGCGGCCCAGGTGAGCGCGGGCCTGTACGGACGGTCGCTTGTCATCGCGTCGAGCGTGTCGGCGACCGCGAAGATCCGCGCCGCCACCGGGATCTCCTCCCGTCCCCGCCGGTCCGGATAGCCGCGGCCGTCCCAGCGCTCGTGGTGCGACCGGACGATCTCGAGGCCCTTCTCCTGCAGGAGTGTGACGCCTCGCAGCAGCTGCTCTCCGAGCACCGTGTGGGTCTGCATCAACCGCCGCTCGGTGCCCGTCAGCGGCCCCGGCTTCTGGAGGATCTGGTCCGGAATCCCGATCTTGCCGACGTCGTGGAGCACGAAGCCGTACTCCACGCTCTCGTCGTCGGCCAGCTCGGGCGCCAGCTCGTGGGCCAGCTCGACCGCGTAGCGGTGGACACGCTGCGAGTGCTCGCCGGTGCCGCTGTCCTTCGACTCGAGCGCGCTCGCAAGCGCGGTGACCGTCTCGTGGTAGGCGTCCTGGAGGAGTCGCCTCTGGCCGCGCTCGAGCTCGAGGAGGTGGCGCAAGTCGCGCGCGTAGAGCAGCAGCTGCTCGTCGGTCTGCCGCTTGCCGTCGGCCCGGAACGGGGTCGCGTGCAGACCTCCGGCGACCCGCTCCACCACGTTCAGAAGCTCCAGCGGGCTAAACGGCTTGAGCAGGAAGGCATCGGCGCCCACCTGGGCGGCGGTCTCCTCGGTCGCCATGTCCGAGCCGGTCAGGAGCACAACCGGGATGTCGCGCGTCGCGCGCGAGCCCTTCAGCTCCGCGCAGAAGGCGGCGCCGTCCTGGCCGGGCATCCGGACGTCGAGCACGATCGCGTCGGGGCGGGCTGTCTCGATGCGGACACGTGCGTCTGATGCGCTCGAGGCTTCCTCGACCTCGACGTCCACTGCCTCGAACGTCGTTCGAAGTAGAGCGCGAAGTCCGTCGTCGTCATCTACGAGCAAGAGGCGCAGGGCGGCCACCCTCCTTGTCGACCCATTTAGGTACTTCGGCCGGAAAAGCGAAAGCCTTGAGCTAATAGATGTAGAAGCCGGCCCCGGACTTGCGGCCCAATTTCCCTGCAGCAACCAGATTTTTGAGCAACGGACAGGGCTCGTAGCGCGTGTCGCCGAGCCCGTCGCGGAGCACTTCCATGATCGCAACACAGGTATCGAGGCCGATCAGATCGGCCAGCGCGAGCGGCCCCATCGGATGGTTGAAGCCCAGCTTGGCGATGGTGTCGATCGCCTCCGGCTCCGCCACCCCGTCGTGGAGCGCCCAGACCGCCTCGTTGATGTAGGGCATCAGGATCCGGTTCGAGACGAAGCCGGGGACGTCGTTGGCGACCGCCGGGGTCTTCCCCAGCTCGTGCGCCAGCTCGATGATCGCCTCCGCGGTCTCGTCGGAGGTGTCACGGCCCCGGACGACCTCGACCAGCTGGAGCACGGGCACCGGGTTGAAGAAATGCATGCCGATCACCCGGTCGGGGCGCGTGGTCACAGCCGCGAGCGAGCCGATCGGGATCGAGGAGGTGTTCGAGGCGAGGATCGCCTCGCCCGGAAGCGTCTCGTCCGCGCGCCGGAAGACGTCCTCCTTGACCGCCGCGTCCTCGATCACCGCCTCGACCATCAGGTCGGCGGAGACGAGCCCGTCGACGGGCTCGACCCGGGCCAGCACCTCGTCCGGGTCCGCCCCGCCCTTCTCTGCCAGCCTGGCCAGGCTCCTGTGCATCGTCTCGAGCCCGCGCTCGACTGCGCCGGGCGCGGCGTCGTGGAGCGACACCCGGCGGCCGGACGCGGCCATCACCTGCGCAATCCCACCGCCCATCTGGCCGGCGCCGACCACGAGGACGTGGCCGAACCTCACGGCTTCCCGTCCCGCGCGTCAGCCTCGGTAATCGCGTACATCACGTAGTCGTCGCGGCCTCGCTCCGAGGGCATGTACGAGCGGAGGATCCCCTCCTCGGTGAAGCCCAGCTTCTGGAACACGCGGCGCATCGCCTGGTTTTCTACCCAGGTCGAGGCCTGGACGCGTGCGGCCTCTTCCTCCCGGAACAGGTAGCGCGTGAGCAGCCTGATCGCGTCGGTGCCGAGCCCTCGGCCACGGTCGGCGGTATCGAAGAGCGAGATGCCCAACTCGAACACGCCCTGAGGCATCGAGCGCGGCGGCTGCCTCGCGTCGATCTCTCCGACGAGACGTCCCTCCGCCTCGATGCCGAGATCGAGCCACCCGTCGACGAAGCGGCCCGAGTTGGCGACGCGGTGCTTGAGCCGCTCGTACGCCTGCGGAGTCGACATCCAGGGAGCGGTGTCGTCGCTGAGCCGCGCCTGCCAGACCGTCTCGAGCTCGTCCGGCCGCAGCGGCCGCAGCGAGACCCGGTCGCCCTCGAGCGAGATCACACTTCCAGGAGGAGCGCGTCGCCCTGGCCGCCCCCGGAGCAGATCGCCGCCAGGCCCAGGCCGCCGCCGTTGCGGCGCAGCTCGTGGATCATCGTGGCGAGGATCCTCGCGCCGGAAGCGCCGATCGGATGGCCAAGCGCGACCGCGCCGCCGTTCACGTTCACGCGCTCCGGGTCGACGCCCAGCAGCTCGGTGGAGTTGAGCACGACGGACGAGAACGCCTCGTTCAGCTCGACGCGCTCGACGTCGTCGATCGACTTGCCGGCCATCTCGAGCGCGATCGCGCCGGCCTTCGCCGGGGTGCGCGCGAGGTAGGCGAACTCATCCGCGACGTAGCCCTGGGCGACGATCGTCGCGAGCACCTCGAGCCCGCGTGTGCGCGCGAACTCCTCGCTCGTCAGCACCAGCGCCCCCGCGCCGTCGTTCACACCGGGCGCGTTCCCGGCCGTCGTCGTGCCCTCGGGGTCGAACACCGGCTTCAGCTTCGCGAGCTTCTCGAGCGTCGTGTCGCGGCGAGGGCCCTCGTCTACCGCGACGTCGCCCACCGGGACGAGCTCGGGCTCGTAGAGGCCTGCGTCGATCGCCTTGACCGCGCGCTCGTGCGAGCGCAGCGCCCAGCGGTCTTGCTCCTCGCGGGAGATGCCGAGCTCACGTGAGACGAACGACGCCTGCTCGACCATGTGACGTCCGTCGAAGGTCGAGGTGAGTCCGTCGTGGGTCATCAGGTCGATCAACGTCCCGTCGCCGAGCTTGTAGCCGAAGCGCGCGCGGGCGAGCGCGTAGGGCGCGTTGGACATCGACTCCATCCCCCCGGCGACGACAACCTTGACGTCGCCGGCGCGGATCATCTGGTCGGCGATCTCGACCGCGCGGATCGACGACGCGCAGACCTTGTTGATCGTGTCCGAGGGCAGCTCCACGGGCAGGCCCGCCCCCACCGTCGCCTGCCTGGCCGGCGCCTGCCCGGCGCCGCCCTGGAGCACCTGGCCCATGATCGCGTACTCGACCTCGCCGTTCTCGACTCCGGCCCGGTCGAGCGCGCCTCGGATCGCGACCGCCCCGAGGTCGGTCGCCTGGTGCTCGACCAGCGCACCGCCCAGGCGCCCGAAGGGCGTCCGAACGGCCGAGACGATCACGGATCGAGACACACGAAGCAGCGTAACAACGGCCCTTCGGTCTGCCGCCGGGCCTCGTCAGCTGCGTCGGGTCGGCAGCGGCGGGAGGGTCTTCGGCAGCTTCGCCTCGTACGCGCGCGCTGCGCGGCGGTCGCGCGTCCGCGCCGCGAGCACGATGCCGAGCGGGACGAGCACGATCAACCCCAGGAGGCCGAGCGGGACGACGATCCAGAGCGGGCTGAGCGCGCCCTTGTCGGCACTGAGATCGGCGCGCGAGCCGCCGGTGTAGTCGGCCGGCCCGGTCTCGTGCTGCCGTCCGACGCCGATCGGCGTGAACGTGGCCATGGGCGAGAAGGTGTCCACCCGCCAATGCCCTCGTTCCTTGAGGAGCTCGGCGTGGAAGATGATCTGGCCGACCTTCCTGGGGCGGGTCGAGGAGAGCATCAGCGCGACTCCGACATCGCGGCGGTACGAGTAGTCGACCCGCCAATTGCCGCCGACGCCGCGCGTGACCGCGGGGTAGACGTACACCGGCGAGGAGCCCGTCCGCCACTGGGCCCGGGTCGTGCCGCCCCGGAAGTCAGAGGTGACCAGGTCGTACGCCGCGATGGGGTTCCGCTGCGCGACTCCGTCGCGCACGAAGGCGACGAGCGTCTTCCCGATCTCGCGCCGGTCGGCCTTGCGCAGGCGCACGGTCTTCTGGTTGCCGGTCACGACCGGCTTGCCGGGCTGGAAGACCTCCTTGTCGTGTACGCCCTCGTTCAGGGTCAGCCGGGTGACCCCGAAGGCGACGGCTCCCGCCACCACGAGGAAGACCGCCACGCGCGCCAGGCGCCGGCGTCGGCGCGGCGAGGCAAGCAGCTGCGACGACCCCTTCATAGCACTCGAGTGTAGCCAGGGGACATCCGTCTCTCTTGACGGAAGGGCCGACCGGCGCCTACCCTGCGGGGGATGACTTCCGTCTCGCAGATCTGGGGCTGGGCCTGGCGCCACGAGCGGGGCGGGAGCGTCGCCTGACCTGACCTAGACGCACCTCGTTCCGCTCGCAGACCTTCCAGCCGGAGGGTCTTTTTGTTTGCCATGAACGCATTGACCGTCGTCTCAACCGACCTGATCACCCCCCTTGGGGCCTACCTCCGGCTGCGCGAGTCCGGGCGCGCCTCCTTCCTGCTCGAGTCGGTGGAGAAAGGCAGGCTCGGCCGGCACTCGTTCATCGGCGCGGGCTCGCGGCTGGTGGACTTCGCCGAGGCGGAGCGCTGCGGCCTGCCCGTGGTCGGCTACCTCGGCTACGACCACGCCGCACGCCTGGAGCCGACGGTGCCGCTACCGGACGACGGGCGAGGCCTGCCCGAGAGCCGCTTCGTCGTCGCCGACACCCTCGTCCGCTTCGACCACGGCCTCGGGATGGCCGAGGTGCTCTGCGGCGAGCCCGGCGCGGTCGCCGATCTGCTCGCCGGCCCGCAGCCCTCCACTGCGCCCGCCGGGCCGCGCACGCCGGCCGGGTCGACCCGCCGCCTGCCCTCGCGCCACGAGTACGAGCGAGCGGTGGTGCGGGCGAAAGAGCACATCCGCGCGGGCGACGCCTTCCAGATCGTCCTCTCGCAGCGGGCCGAACGGCCGACCTCGGCTTCGGCCCTCGAGCTCTACCGCTCGCTCCGGCGCGTCAACCCCTCGCCGTACCTCTTCTTGCTCGAGCTCGACGGGCTCGCGTTGATCGGCTCGTCGCCGGAGACGCTCGTGAAGGCCGAGGGCAGGCGAGCCTCCCTCAACCCGATCGCGGGCACGACGCGCCCCGGAGAGGGCGACGCGGACCGGCTCCTGGGCTCCGAGAAGGACCGGGCAGAGCACGTGATGCTCGTCGACCTCGGCCGCAACGACCTCTCGCGGGTCTGCCGGCCCGGGACGGTGAGACTCGCCCGCTACCTCGAGCCGGAGCGCTTCTCCCACGTGACGCACCTGGTCTCCGAGGTGGTCGGCGAGCTCCAGGAGGGGGTCTCGCACGTCGACCTGCTGCGGGCGTGCTTCCCGGCCGGGACGGTATCGGGCGCGCCCAAGGTGCGGGCGATGCAGCTCATCTCGGAGCTCGAGCGGTATCGCCGGGGGCCGTACGCCGGCGCGGTTCTCTACGCGCTCCCGGGCGAGGCACTCGACGCCTGCATCGCGATCAGGACGATCGTGCTGCACGACGGCGTCGCGCTCCTGCAGGCCGGTGCCGGGATCGTCGCCGACTCCGACCCGGCCGCCGAGCACGACGAGTGCCTGCGCAAGCTGGCTGCGCTGGAGACGGCGATCGAGCTCGCGGAGGCCCGCGCGTGATACTCCTGATCGACAACTACGACTCCTTCACCTACAACCTCGCGCACCTCTTTGGCGAGCTGGGCGCGGAGGTGGCCGTGCGACGCAACGACGAGATCGATCCGGACGAGGCCGAGCGGCTCGCGCCGTCGCACCTCGTGGTCTCCCCGGGCCCGGGCCGGCCCGACGCGGCGGGGGCGACGGTGGAGATCGTGCGGAGGCTGGCTCCCGCCGTGCCGACGCTCGGCGTGTGCCTCGGCCACCAGGCGATCGTCGAGGCCTTCGGCGGCGAGGTCGGTCAGGCGCGCCGGCTCGTCCACGGAAAGGCGAGCGTGATCGAGCACGACGGCCGTGGGCTGTTCTCGGGCCTGCCCGAGGCTTTCGAGGCCGGCCGCTACCACTCGCTGGCCGCCACGGCGGTGCCCGACATCCTCGAGGTCTCGGCCACCTGCGCCGAGGGCGAGGTGATGGCTGTTCGCCATCGCGAGCTGCGGGTGGACGGCGTCCAGTTCCATCCCGAGTCGGTGCTGACGCCGACCGGGCCCGCGCTCGCGAGGAACTTCCTGGAGGGCGCGCAATGACGGTGCAAGAGGCGCTCGGGCGGTTGCTCGACGGCCACGACCTCTCGCGCGAGGAGGCGCGGGCGGTCATGAACGAGGTGATGGAAGGCGAGGCGACCCAGGCGCAGATCGGCGGCCTGCTCGTCGCGTTGCGCCTCAAGGGCGAGACCGCGAACGAGATCGCCGGCTGCGCCGAGGCGATGCGCTCGCACGTCCTCTCGGTGCAGCCAAAGCGGGAGGACCTCGTCGACACGGCCGGAACCGGCGGCGACGGGGCCGGGACGATCAATATCTCCACGGCGGCGGCCCTCGTCGCAGCGTCGGCGGGCGCCGCGGTGGCAAAGCACGGCAACCGCGCCGTCTCGTCGGCCTCCGGCTCCGCGGACGTGCTCGAGGCACTCGGCTTCAGGCTCGAGCTCCCGCCCGCCCGCATCGAGCGCTCGATCGACGAGCTCGGCTTCGGCTTCCTGTTCGCGCCGACGCACCATCCGGCGATGCGCCACGCCGCACCCGTGCGGCGCGAGCTCGCCGCGAGGACGGTCTTCAACGTGCTCGGGCCACTGACCAACCCGGCCGGTGCCCGGGCGCAGGTGGTCGGCGTCTACGCGCCCTCGCTCGTGCGCACCATCGCCGAGGTGCTCGCGCAGCTGGGCGCTCGGCGGGCGTTCGTCGTGCACGGCTCGGGCGGCATCGACGAGCTCTCGCCCGCGGGCCCGAACCTCGTGTGCGAGGTCGCCGACGGACAGGTGCGTGAGCGGGAGATCGATCCTCTCGAGCTCGGCGTGCCGCGCTGCGATCCGGCCGAGCTGCGTGGCGGCTCCCCGGCCGAGAACGCGGAGGCGATCAGGGCGGTCTTCCGAGGCGAGGACGGTGGCCGGCGCTCGGCCGATCCTGCTCAACGCCGCCGGCGCCCTCGCGGCGGCCGGCCACGGCGCGGATCTCGCCGAGGGGCTCGAGCTCGCACGCGAGGCGGTCGACTCGGGCGCGGCCGCAACGCGGCTCGAAGAGCTCGCCGCGTTCTCACAGGCGACCGAGGTGCCGGCCTGATGGGCCGGTTCCGCTCCGCCCTCGCGGGCCCGGGCCTCGCCGCGATCGCCGAGGTCAAGCGGCGCTCGCCGTCGGCCGGCGACCTGCGGCCCGACGCCGACCCGGCAGCACTCGCCGTCGCGTTCGAGCACGCGGGCGCGGCCGCCGTCTCGATCCTGGTCGACGAGCGCTTCGGCGGCACGCTGGACGACCTGCGGGCTGCGCGACAGGCAGCTGCGCTGCCGCTACTGGCCAAGGGCTTCTTCCGAGAGGCGGACGAGCTCGCGGCGCTGCGCGAGGCGGGCGCCGACGCGGTGCTGCTGCTCCTGCGCGACCTCGACGACGGCGAGGCGCGCAGGCTGATGCTTGCGGCCGGGGAGCTCGGGCTCGACACGCTGGTCGAAGCCCACGACGCCGACGAGCTTCGGCGCGCGACCGAGCTCGGCGCCGATCCGATCGGCATCAACGCGCGCGACCTGAGCACCTTCGCGATCGACCGGGGAGAGCAGCTCGCGCTCGTCGAGGCGGCGCCCGCAGACCGCGTGATCGTGGCCGAGAGCGCAATCGCCGCACGGGCGCACGGAGCCGAGGCGGAGCTCGCGGGCGCCCAGGCCGTCCTGATCGGCTCGGCACTGATGCGGGCGGACGACCCGGCCGCGAAGCTCGCCGAGCTGATCTCGCGACCGCTGGTGAAGGTCTGTGGCCTCACGCGCGAGGAGGACGTCGCCGCCGCGGCCGAGGCGGGCGCCGACCTCGCCGGGTTCGTCCTGGCGGTCGAGACGCCCCGCCGAGCGCCGGGGGTGCTGGACGTTCCCGGCACCATGCTCTCGGTCGCCGTGCACGTGGGCGAGGTGACCGACGACCGTGCGGACCTCATCCAGCTCTACGCACGCGAGAACGGGCATCGCGCTCGCGACGGCGTCCTGCTGCGCAACGGCCGCGAGGTGGCCAGGGTCGTCGACCGTCCGTGGCAGGACGCCGACACCGGCCACCTGGAGCGGGCGCGTGCGGCGGAGGGACGCGTCGTGCTCGCGGGCGGGCTCTCCGCGGACAACGTGAGCGCCGCGATCGAGCAGGTCCGGCCCTGGGCGGTGGACGCGAGCTCCCGCCTGGAGTCGTCGCCGGGCATCAAGGATCACGCGCGCGTGCGTGCGTACGTGGAGGCCGCCAGGTGCAGCTGACCTACGGCGAGTACGGCGGGCGCTTCGTCCCGGAGACGCTGATCCCGGCCCTGGACGAGCTGGAGGCCGGCTGGCGGGAGGCTCGGGCCGACGATGCGTTCCAGGCTGAACTGGACGAGCTCGGCCGCACCTTCGGAGGGCGCCCGACGCCGCTGACCCTGGCGGAGCGCTTCGCCCCCGGCAAACGCCTGTACCTCAAGCGCGAGGATCTCCTGCACACGGGGGCGCACAAGCTCAACAACGCGCTCGGCCAGGCATTGCTGGCGTTGCGGCTCGGCAAGCGGCGGATCGTTGCGGAGACGGGCGCGGGCCAGCACGGGGTCGCGACGGCGACCGTCTGCGCGCGCTTCGGGCTCGAGTGCGTCGTCTACATGGGCTCCGAGGACATGCGCCGCCAGCGGCCGAATCTCGAGCGGATGGGGCTGCTCGGCGCCGAGGTGCGGCCCGTCGAGTTCGGAACGCGCACGCTGAAGGAGGCGACGAGCGAGGCGATCCGGGACTGGATCACGAACGTCGGCGACACCCACTACCTGATCGGCTCCTGCGTCGGGCCGGCTCCGTATCCGGAGATCGTGCGCGAGCTGCAGTCGGTGATCGGCCACGAGGCGCGAGAGCAGATGCTCGAAGCCGGAGGGCCGCCTGCCGGAGGTGGCGATCGCCTGTGTCGGAGGGGGCTCGAACGCGATCGGCCTCTTCGCCGGCTTCCTGGACGACCCGGAGGTTCGCCTGATCGGGGTCGAGGCCGGCGGCGCAGCGAGCCTCGGGACGGGACGGCCGGCCGTGCTGCACGGCTCGAGGTCGTCCGTGCTCGCGGACGAGGACGGGCAGGTGCTCGACGCGGAGTCGATCTCGGCCGGGCTCGACTACCCCGGTGTCGGGCCGGAGCACGCGTTCCTGCGCGACAGCGGGCGCGCGGAGTACCTCGGCGCTTCGGACGACGAGGCGCTGGCCGCGTTCCGCCGTCTCGCCGCGACGGAGGGGATCTTGCCCGCACTCGAGCCTGCGCACGCCCTCGCCCGAATCGCGGAGCTCGAGGAAGAGCTCGTGCTGGTATCCCTCTCGGGCCGGGGGGACAAGGACCTGGCCGAGGTGGCCGCCCGGTGAAGGTGCGGCGCCGGGCCGGAGGCGGCCCCATCCCTAACCCCCACCCACCCAGGGGGAAAAACGGTAGCTCGCGCATTCGCGCGGGGGTGTGACGGGTGGGTGCCGAAGGTGTGCCGGATCGTCCCACGGCGCTCGTCGTGTACCTCATGTGCGGGCCCGAGACTCCCGAGCTGGCGCAGGCGGCGGTCGAGGCCGGAGCCGACCTGGTCGAGCTCGGCTTCCCGTTCTCCGATCCGCTCGCCGACGGGCCTGTCATCCGCAGGGCCGCGGAGCGCGCGCTCGCGCAGGGCATGCGCACGGGCGCCTGCCTCGACTGCCTCGGCCGCCACGCGCGAGCACGTCGACCGCCCGCTTGTCCCGATGACGTACTCCTCGCTCCTCGAGGCATACGGGTGGGACCGATTCGCGGCCGATGCCGAGGCGGCCGGAGCGACGAGCCTGATCGTCGCCGACCTTCCCGCCGGAGAGCGCCCCGGGCTGCGACGCGTCCAGCTCGTCGCTCCGACCTCCACGGACGAGCGGCTCCGACTCGCGGCCGGCGCGACGGACGGCTGGCTCTACCTGGTGACGCTTACGGGCACGACAGGCTCGCGCGACACGCTCTCGCCCGCGCTGGCCGGCCTCGTCGAGCGGTCGCGAACCGTCGCGAGCTGCCCGCTCTATGCCGGCTTCGGCATCTCCACCCCCGAGCACGCACGGGCCGCGGCCGGCCTCGTCGACGGGATCGTCGTCGGCTCCCGGGCGGTCGAGGTCGCCGAGAGCGGGCCCGAGGCCCTCGGCCGCTACATCGCGACGCTGCGCGACGCGCTCGACGCTAGAGGGCTGGCGGACGCGTAGCGAGAGGTTCCGAACGCGAAGATCCGGGGAAGCACCTCACCGTGAGCGATACGACCGTCCTGATCGACGCCCGCAACGTCCAGCGCTCCCGCTGGCCGAACCTGCGCGACGAGGAACTGGTCGACCGCACCCGGGCCTGGGCGGAGGAGCAGGGCAACCGTGTCGTGCTCGTCTTCGACGGGAGGGCGCCGGGCGGCGGTGTCGGGGTGACCGAGCTTGACGAGCGGACGACCCTCGTCGGCTCGGGGCGCGAGAGCGCCGACGACTGGCTGATCAGAGAGGCCCCTCAGTACAGGGGTGCATGGCTCGTCACGTCGGACCGGGCGCTCCGTGCGGCCGCCGGAGGCGACGCCGAGCGCGTGATCGGCGGCGGCAGCTTCCTCCGCGAGCTCGGACGGTGAGCGGCCGGAAGCGGGCCGCGGCCGCCGGCGCGGCGGCGGCGGCCGTCTGGGGGCTGCTCGAGCCTCTGGACCAGCGGCTCCTCCGCTGCGACTACTCGGACGTTGCCGTCCTGGGCAAGGGTGTCACGCGCGGCCGGCACTGGCGTCTCGCCGGCTTCGCGCTCCACGGGGTCAACGGCGCGGTGTTCGGCCTCGCCTTCGACGAGCTCCGGAGGCATGTGCGAGCCGAGCCGCGGCGCCTCGCGGTGGGCCTGGCGATCGTCGAGCATCTCACGCTCTACCCGCTCTGCTACTTCATCGACCGATACCACCCGGCCCGGGGCGAGCAAGGCGTTCCACCGCTGCTCGAGAACCCGCGCGCGTTCGCCCAGGCGACCTGGCGCCACGCGCTCTTCGGCGCGGTGCTGGGAAGGCTCGCCGGCTAGCCGCCGGCCCGGGTCGCGACGAAGGCCGCAACGTCGCGGATCTGCTCCGCGGTCAGCGAGCCGCCGAACGAGGGCATGCCGCCACCGCCGCTCTCGACCTTCGCACGCACCTGGGCGAAGCCGGGCCGCAGCGAGTCGAGATTGGGCCCGATCTGGCCGCCCGCTCCGGCCGCCTTGAGCGTGTGGCACGAGCCGCAGTTGTCCTTGAAGACCGTTTCGCCGGCGGCGGCGTTCGCGCCGGCCGGGACGACCGAAGCCGGGGCACCCGACGACGGAGCCGCCGCCGCGGTGTTCTGCCGGTAGAGCCAGAAGGCACTGGAGTACCAGACGCCGATCAGAATCGCGAACAGCAGGCCGCCCGCGATCGGCAGCACCGGTCGCGGGAAGCGGTGGAGGCGGACGATCGTCACCTTGGCGGCGTAGGCGCCGTAGAAGGCGCAACCGAGGAGCGAGTGGGCGAAAACGCGGGTGCCGGGATCCCGGAAGCCGAGCTTGAAGATGCAGTGATAGGCGACCGGCAGCGTGCAGACGAAGGCGAGCACGCCCGACAGGCGGTGCGCCGGGTTCACCCACGGAGGCTTGTCCCACGGCAGTTTGCGAAAGATCCAGGCGGCGGTGAAGAGCTGGAAGCAACCGAGCACCGCGGCCGCCGTCGCGAAGCCCGCCTTCAGGTGGATCGGGTCGCTGAAGAACAGCTGGAAGTACCCCTTCGACCGCGGATCGTGCTTGGCGAGCAGGCCGGCCGTGAGGGAGAAGAACGCGAACGCGAGCAACGGCGCAGCGAGCCAGCGGTACGAGCGCGTAGCTGCGGCCTCTGCCATCCGCGCCTATCGAACCGCACCCGTGCGCGGCGATCAAGCCGCGTCGCGTCTCAGCCGCCGGTGGCCGAGAAGTGTTGGTAGTCGGGCGACCCGGCCCAACGTCCTCCCCAGGCCCAGCCGACGGCCGTGAAGGCGCGCACGAGCACCCCGCCGCGCACCGCCATCCCCGGCCGGACGCGCATCCGGTTCAGGTACGCGCGACCGCGCCGCGGGTGCACGCGCCCACCCTCGAGGTACGGGTTCTCGACCGGGTCGACGTCGACCGCCCGACCGAATGCGTGCGCCGACCAGCGTCTCGGGCCGGAGGCCACGGCGTAACGGCAGTTGAACGCCGCGGTGTTGTCCGCCGCGAGCGAGGCCTCGTCACGGCCGCGATAGGCGTCGATCGGGCGCATCCGCCGGATCGGGAAGCGCGCCGCGTAGAGGCGCGAGAAAACACGCACGAGGTCGCCGGCCGCATCGACGTTGACGATCAGCGCGCCGGTATGGGCACGGCCGTCGAACCCCCAGTAGGCGAGCCGCAGGCGGCGCAGGTGCGAGGGAGCGACCGGGCAGCCCGCGTGCCACGAAAACGGCAGCTGGGCCGCAGTAACGCGCCCGACCGAGTGCGTGAACGGCGGGGCCTGGAGCACGAGCGCGGCGAGCAGCAGGAGCCTCATCGCCACGTAGTCTGCAGCGCGATGCGATGGGTCGCGCTACCGGCGCTCGCGGCGATCGGCCTGGCGGCCTCGGCCCACGGCGGCTCCGCGCGCTCGGCCGCCTGCCCGGCCAATCTCGCCGGAAGGCTCGCCTCCACGGGGCAGGCGTCCCAGGTCGTGACCGTGGTCGCCGCCCGGCGCGCCTCCACGCAGGGAACCGTCCGCCGCTGGAGCAGGACCGGCCGCTGCTGGCGGGCCGTCGGCGGCCCGTGGACTGCCTGGCTCGGTCGACGCGGGGTCTCGGAGGCCAAGCGCGAGGGCGACCGCACGACCCCCGCCGGAGTCTTCGGCTTCGGCCGCGTGATGTACGGGATCGCGCCGAACCCCGGCGTTCGCTACCCCTACCACCGGATCGCCTGTGGCGACTGGTGGGTCGAGGACCCGAGCTCACCCTCCTACAACCGGTTCCGCCACGTCCCGTGTGGGTCGACGCCGCCGTTCAGGGTGACGAGCGAAGACCTCTCCCGCTCCCCCACCGCCTACAGGCACTTCGCATTCATCCGCTACAACGCCGACCCGGTCGTGCCCGGCCGCGGGTCGGGGATCTTCCTCCACGCGAGCACGGGGCGGCCGACGCTCGGCTGCGTGAGCCTGCCCCTCGCGCAGCTCGTCACGGTCCTGCGCTGGCTGCGGCCGGCGGCCGGGCCGCTGATCGTGATCGGGACTGTGGCGCAGATCGCCGGGTACTAATACCCGCTGAAGCTGTCGGGGAGCACTTGCTCCTCCGGGAGCCCGGCGCCGTGCAGCTCGCCCACCACCGCCTGGACCATCGGCGGCGGCCCGGCGACGAGGAACGTGAGCGGGTCGAGGTCGCCGAGGTGCTCCCGCAGCACGTCCGCATCGATCATCCGCGTCTCCCCCTCCCACCCCGGGTCGTCGGTCATCGTCAGCACGAGGCGGAGGCCGGGCAAGGTCTGCTCGAGCTCCTGCAGCTCGTCGAGAAAGGCCGTCGACTCCCGGTCCCGGTTGGAGTAGACGAGCGTGACCTGGTGGGGCAAGCCCTTGTCCGCGATGTAGCGAAGCATGCAGCGAAAGACGGTGATCCCGATCCCGCCCGCGATGAACACGTACTGCTTGCTCGTGTCTTCGGGCAGCAGGAACGTGCCCTTCGGCTCCTCGACCTCGACCTCGTCCCCGACCTCGAGCTCGGCGAGCGAGCGCTTGAAGGCGGAGTCGCGCAGCCGCGTGCAGAGGCCGAGCACGTTTCCCTCGGTCGGCGAAGTGACGACGGAGATGTGACGCCGCGGCCCTTTCTCGTCCTGGTAGGGCGGGTCGATCAGCTCGACCCAGAAGTACTGTCCCGGCTCGAAGTCGACCTCCTGCCCCTGCAGGTCGAAGATGACGAGCAGCGTCCCCTTCGCGACCTCGCGCTTCTCCTTGACGAGCGACCTCACCGCGGAAGTAATACCCGACGTGCCGCCGATCCGGATCTAGGGTCTGCGCGTGGTCCTCACGATCGGCGTCTACGGCTGGACGCTCGAGGGATTCCTCGACGCCCTGCGCCAGGCGAATGTTGCGCTGGTGCTCGACGTGCGGCAGCGGCGCGGCGTCCGTGGCCCCGAGTACGCCTGGGCAAACGCACGGCGCCTCCAGGCCACGCTCGCCGAGGCGCGGATCGGCTACCGGCACCGTCCGGAGCTGGCGCCGACCACGGAGCTCCGGCAGCTGCAGTACCGCGAGGACGACCGGCTGGGCGTCGGCAAGCGCTCACGAGCCGAGCTCGCGCCCGAGTACCGCGAGCGCTATGTGAGGGAGATCCTCGACCCTGTCGATCTCGGTCCGGTCGCCGCCGAGCTCTCGGCCGGGCCGGCGGCACTCCTCTGCGTCGAGCGCGACCCGGAGGCGTGCCACCGCTCCCTGGTTGCCGAGCGGCTCGCCGCCGAGCTCGGCCTCCAGGTCGCCCACCTTCGTCCCTGACCGACGAAGGGCGGCCGTGTGGCCGCCCTTCGCGTCGAACTGGTTCGCCTGGCGATCAGCCGCCGGGCTGGGTCACGCCGTTGACCGTCAGCGTGTACCGCGCGTACTGGTTCACCGACTCCGTCGGCTCGTCGTAGGTGACGAGCGCCGCGACGACGTCGGCCTTCTTGCCCAGCACCTTCTTGAGGGTCTTCGCGTCGAGCGAGCCGAAGAACTTCGAAGAAAGCGGGATCTGGGCCACGAACGCGTCGGTCTTGTTGCCCGACGTGTCGTAGGCGACCAACTGCACGGTGTAGCCGTTCACCTTGACCGGCTTGATCTGGGTGAACGTCTGCCACCCGTCGAGCGACGTGCCGTCGGAGATGATCTCCTCGCCGATCGACACGTTGTCGATCCACACGCCGGTGCCGCGCGTGTTCGCGTCCGTGATGTAGCGGAACGCGAGCAGCACATCGTCGCCGGCGTACGCGCTCAGGTCGAACGACTCGGTCTTCCAACCGCCGCTGTCGCCGTTGAAGCCCGGGCAGTTGCTCTTGAGCGAGATGTCCGCACCAGGATCGAGGTCACAGGTCGTGTCCGCGTTGGAGAGGCTGTGGTACGTCTTTCCTCCGTCGGTCGAGACCTGCACGAAGAACGAGTCGAAGCCGGGCTCCGTGTCGTACTTCGTTTCGAACGTCAGGGTCGGGCTCCCCGTGGGAACCGCGACCGACTTCACGATCGCCGCGTCCTTGTTGTCGGCATCGGGCGCCGCGAGCGCGGAGTCCGTGCCGTGGTCCGGAGCGGCCGTGGTGACCGTCCACTCGACCGGCAGCGGCTCCAACGCCTTGGCGCCGCCGAACGTGATCGAGCTGAGGTCGCCTGCGTTCAGGTAGTTCCCCTGCGCGTCGCGGAGCCGGACGAAGTCCGCACCGTTCGGCGGGGCCCCCGGCGTCGAGTAGGCGTCGGGGCTGTCCCAGTTGATGCCCGCGTCGAGGGCAGCGATCTGGTACCTGGACTTCGGCGCCTGGAGCAGCGGCATCTTCGCGCCGCGGTCGAGCACTCCGTCAAGGGCCATCGCCGCGAGCCAGCGGTGCACCACGACCTGCGTGGTGGCCTTGTTGCCGAGCACCTTCTGGAGCCCTGCGAAGCCCTCGGCCGGGTTCCGGTGGAACGCCGACATGAAGGCTCTGCCGTACTGGCTCGAGAGGTACTCCATGAAGGAGAACGCGGCCCCGTAATCGCAGAGGATCTCACCATCCCCCTGGTCACCCCAGAGCGTGAGTGAGTTCTCCGGCCCGCCTCCGCTCGGGATCGGGTTTGCGTCCGTCTGCGTGCTCAGGTTGCCCATGAAGCACTGGAGGTGGCTGTCGAAGCCGATGTCCGTGATCGGGCGGCTACCGAAGTCGTAGCCGGTCACGTCGATCGCGAAGTCCGACAGGCCCTCGTTGACCCAGTTGACCTCCTCCGGATCCTGGTAGTACTGGAGCAGGTGCTGGTACTCGTGGGCGAAGACGCCCTCGTAGAGGAACGGCCGCGCCGGAGCGCTGGTGCAGGTGTTCCCGGGCACAGGGTTGTGCGGCGGGTTGGCGCCGGTGCGGTGCAGCCAGTCGAATGCGTCGATCGTCATCACGTTGCGATCGAACAGCTCGTTCAGCCCCGACGAGAAGAAGCCGGCGATGTACGAGTTGGCCTGCGTGTTGTTGAGGTCGCGGAAGTTCGAGTCGCGGACGTTGTCCACGAGCACGACGGTCTTGTTGCCCGCACCCGCGGAGTCTGAGGGAACCGCTCCCGGATCGAGCGGCGTGAGCGGAGTCTGATTCGTCCCGTCCCGGTCGGGCGCGACGCTGAACTCGGTCGACTCCTTGGGCAGGATGTTGTTGTCGAACTGGTCGATCAGGTAATTGACCTGCGCGTCCCCAATCTCCGTGCGCGGGCCGTTGCGGCAGTCGCCGGCCTGGAAGTCCGTGCCGACCGACGTGAAGCCGTTGAAGGGCCGCGTGACGGGAGTCGCCACCCAGACCTCGCTGTTTGCGCCCACCCCGCGCAGGGTGAACTGCTTGCGGTAGAAGCCGGCGCTGTCATCGAGCGCGAGCCATGTTCGCGTCGTCCCGACGGGCGGCGTGGCCGCGTGGAACGAGCGACGGGACTGCTTCCGCAGTTGCTTCCTGAGCCGTGCCTGCTTCGCCCGCAGCTGGATCGCACGGCGGACGGCCTGCTTCATCGGGACCATCTTGTTGGCGCCGACCTGCACCGGCACGCTCGACCTGCGGCCGAGGTAGCGGCTGACGTCGACGATCCCGTTACGGCCCTTCATGCCCAGTCCCTTGGCGGGATGAGCGGATTGCTGCGCGGCTCCCGCACCACCGACCGCGATGCCGACCGCGGCGAGGAGCGCGAGCACGGACGCAACGACGAGCGAGCGCGCGGTCAGGCCGCGAGCGTCGCCCCCTGCTCTTGAGGTCATAACGTGTTCTCCCCTTCGTCGTGCAACAAGGGACGGCGAATGCGAGCAAACCCGCACCAGCCAGGCAGGTCAAGCCCGACCCCCGTCCCGGACGTCGGGGATCATCGTGAATATTCGAACGGCTGTCAAACTTGCAGCGAAACGCCGCTCTCTGCAGCGAAAATCCGGCTCAGGCAGCCTCGCTCGCCGGCTCGGACTCGGCTTCGTGGGCCTGGGCGGCAGCCGGATCCACGCGCAGGAACGCGGCGCCGACGGCCGCGGCCCCGGCCGCGAACAGCGCGCCCACGAGGAACGCCAGGTGATACCCGCCGTTGAGCGCGGCCAGCGCCCCCTCGCCTGAGCTCTCCAGGCTGCTGGTGCGCGACGCCGCGAGGCTCGCCAGGATCGCGAGACCGAGCGCGCCGCCCATCATGAACGCGGTGTTCACGACGCCGGATGCCAGCCCGGACTCGCTCGGCTCGACGTCGCTCATCGCGGCGAGCAGCACCGGGTTGAATGCCATCCCGGCGCCGCACCCGAGCAGGATCATGCTCGGGAGCACGTCGACGAGGAAGTTCCCGTCCACGGGAGCCCGCGCGAAGAGCAGCAGGCCAACGGCGGCGAGCAGCAACCCTGTCGCGAGCGGCACCTTGATCCCGAAGCGCATCACGAGCTTGGCTGAGAGGCCGATCGAGAACGCGCCCATGATCAGGTTGGCCGGGAGGAATGCGAGGCCGACCTGCAACGGGGTGTAGCCGAGCACGAGCTGGAGGTAGAGCGCCGAGAGGAAGAACCACGCGAACATGGCTGCGGCCCAGAGCACGCCGACCACGTTTGCGGTCGCCACGTTGCGCAGCTTGAGGATCCCGAGCGGCATCAAGGGTGCGCTGACCCGCGACTCGAGCAAGAGAAAGGACGTCAGCAGCACCGCCGAGCCGAACAGCAACCCAAGGGTCTGGACCGAGGTCCAGCCCTTGTCGTTCCCGTTGACGATCGCGTACACGGCCAGTATCAGGGCCGACGTCACCAGGACGGCGCCCGCGACGTCGAGCCGCCCGCTCGTGCCCTCGCCTCGGTCGGCAGGCAGCAGCCTCAAGCAGAGCGCGTACACGGCGATTCCGATCGGGACGTTGACGAGGAAGATCCAGTGCCAGCTGAGCAAGTCGGTCAGCACGCCGCCGAGGAGCACGCCGATGCTGCCGCCGCCGGCCATTACGAACCCGAAGACCCCCATCGCCTTGGCGCGGTCGGCCGGCTCGGTGAACAGGTTCATGATCAGCGAGAGCGCGACCGCTGAGACGACCGCCCCGCCCAGTCCCTGGATCGCGCGCGCGGTGACGAGCAGTCCTTGGGTCGTCGAGAGGCCGCAGGCGATCGAGGCCAGCGTGAAGAGCGAGATGCCGATCAGGAACAGCCGGCGGTGGCCGAAGAGGTCGCCCAGCCGGCCGCCCAGCAGGAGGAAGCCGCCGAAGGTGAGCAGGTATGCGTTCACAACCCAGGCGAGCGAGGTCTCCGTGAAACCGAGGTCCTCCCGGATCGAGGGCAGCGCGACGTTCACGATCGTCGTGTCGAGCACGATCATCAGGTCGCCCAGGCACAGGACGATCAGCGCGAGCCAGCGGGTGCGGCGGTCCATGGTCATGTGTCTTGCCCTCCCTTGGATCAGGTTAGTCATAGGACCGCGGGTCGCCGAGGAACTAATCGGTCACGATTCCGATGAGTTTCTTGCCTCGCAGCGGTCTTTGACAGGAATGGGGGCGCATCGGCCCAGCACGCTCGTCTGCGACGTTCGCGCGCTGGCTTCCGACGCGGTCGCGATCGACGCGCTGGCGCGGCTCCAGCTCGCCGCGCGCCGGATCGGCCTCGAGATCAGGGTGTGCAACGCCTCGGCGGAGCTGCAGGGCCTCGTCGAGCTGGTCGGGCTGACCGAGGTGCTACGAGTCGAGCCGGGCAGGGAGACCGAAGAGCGGGAAGAGCGTCTCGGTGCCGAGGAAGAACGTGAACTCGACGACCCGCCCGTCTGAGATCTCGAGCACCTGCAGCGCCCAGGGCTCGTAGCCCTCGCCCGTCTCGCTCGGCTTGTACTGCCCGAAGGCCGGCGAGCCGTTTGCCGGGATCGTCGGGATCACGCGCGACCCCCGGCAGGCGGCGCCCGGGCCGACCCACCAGCTGAGGATGTTGTCGCGGCCGCTGAGCCACAGGTCGTACGGCGGCATCGACTGGGTCGCATCTTCGTGGATGAGCGCCGTGAGCGCCTCCATGTCGTACCGCTCGAAGGCCTCGACGTAGCGGGCGAGGAGCTCGCGGTCGGGCTCGTCGAGCGTGGGGACGGGATCGGAGGCGCTGACGTGGCTCTGTTCGAGCGTCGCCCGAGCGCGCTGGAGAGCGCTGTTCACCGATGCCACGCTCGTGTCGAGGAGCTCGGCGACCTCGGCCGCCTTCCATCTGAGCACCTCGCAGAGGATCAGGACGGCGCGCTGGCGCGGCGGAAGATGCTGCAGCGCGGCCACGAAGGCGAGCCTGATCGTCTCGCGCGACTCGGCCACCTCGGCCGGGTCGCCCTCGTTGCCGATCAGCCGGTCCGGGACCGGCTCGAGCCAGGTCGTCTCCGGAAGCGTGTTGAGGTTCGCCGCGACAGGCTCACGCGCGGGGCCGAGATCCATCGGCCGCGCCCGGCGCTCGCGCCCGCTCAACATGTCCAGGCAGACGTTGGTCGCGATCCGGTAGAGCCAGGAGCGCAACGCGGCGCGGCCCTCGAAGCGGTCGAGGCTCTTCCATGCGCGCAGGAGCGTGTCCTGCACGGCGTCCTCCGCCTCGAACGGGGAACCGAGCATCCGGTAGCAGTACGCAGTCAGCTCGCGGCGATGCTGCTCGAGCTCGCCGAATGCGGGCGCGGCGGTGGCGGACGAGCTTTCCACGCCGCCATGGTAGGTCTCCTTCGGTGCCGTCCGCCAATCGGGACCGCCGAGCACTCCGCAAGTCCGGCAGCGCGCTTGCGTCGTATCAATGAGAAGCCGGGCGGTATTCCCGAGGACTAGGCGCTTTTCGCGTCTAGCGGGAGAGAGGAACAACCGCCCGGCCTCTCCTTTGTAGCCAACCCGACGGCGGTCACCCGTGGTGCGTCGCGCGGCCGGGCTCTCAGGTGCCGCCGTGCACGGGGACGCCGGCCGCGCCGGACGCCCTCGTGAAGTTGTTCAGCGCCGCCTGGACCGCGGCGATGGCGCCGATCCCGCCACCCGTCGCGAGGCCGGCGCGCAGCGAGTCCAGCGGCCCGAAGACGGCGTCGAGCGGCTTGGCGAGCTTCTTCAGGGTGGGCCCGTCGCAACGCGCGTCCCTGGAGGCGATCCTGAGCTCGTGGATCATGACCGCAGTTGTCGCGGCCGCCTTGGCCAGCGCCTTCTTGCGTCCGGGCGCTCCGCTCTTGAGCGTCCCCGCGCGGTACGGCCGGTAGATGTAGCGGTAGAAGCCGGCTGCGGCGATCCCGGTGTGAAGCAGGAACTTCGTTCGCGCCAGCCGGATGTGGCAGGAGACGACGACCTTCCCCGACGCCGACGTGGTCGTCGTCGTGGAGCTGCCCCCGCAAGCGCTCGCCCCGAGCAGCAGAGCCACCAGCAGGACGGTGACGGCGATCCTCACAGCCGCGATGGTAGTTCGAACCCCAAAATCGGTGTCAGACACCGATTTGTAGACGTCTCGCGGCCCGGAGCACCCTCGCACTATCCGGTGGTAAACAGTTGTCGCTCTTGACGAACCGTCGTCGACTCGGGGAGACTCACGGCGAAAAGGAGGCGTGCCATGGGTTGGAAGATAATCGTCGTCGGGATCGACGAGACCGAGCCGTCCCACCGTGCACTGGAGCGTGCGGCCGAGCTGGCGCAGACGCCGGGCACGGAACTCGTAGTGACGAGCGCTGCGCCGGTGCTCAGCGGCATGGCTGCCGCGCATGGTGTCGGGCCTTGGGATCCGGCCGACCCACCGGAGGAGCATCGGGAGACTTTGGCGCACGCCCGCGAGTACTTGAGTGACCGTAACGTCACGGCGGACTTCGTCCTCGGAGCCGGTGAGCCGGCCGACGCCATCCTGGACGTGGCGGAGAAGCACGGCGCCGACCTGATCATCGTCGGCACCCGCGAGGCGAAGTTCGGCGAACGTCTAGTCAGCGGCAGCGTCAGCCGGGCAGTAGCGAAGAAGGCTCATGGCGACGTCCTGATCGTCCACTAGTTACTCAGGCGTCACGTAAGCGGCGGTGAGACCGCCGTCGACCAGGAAGGTCGAGCCGGTCACGTACGACGACTCGTCGCTCGCCAGGAACAGCGCCGCGTTCACGATCTCGCGCGGAGTCGCCAGCCTGCCGGTGGGCCAGTGAATGCGCCGTCGCTCGAGCGCCGCCGGGTCGTCCCCGAAGATCGAAAGGAGAAGCGGCGTCTCCACCGGCCCCGGGCAGAGAGCGTTCACGCGCACCCCGCTGCGGGCGAACTGGACGGCGAGCTCGCGGCTCATCGCGAGCACCGCCCCTTTGGAGGCCGTGTAGGAGATCTGCGACGTGGCGGCACCCACGACCGCGACGAACGAGGCCACGTTGATCACCGAGCCGCCGCCGCGCTCGAGCAGATGCGGGATCCCGTGCTTGCAGCACAGGAAGACGCCTTTCGCATTGATGTCCTGAACGCGCTGCCAGGCCTCGACGCTCGTGTCCAGCACGGACGCGTCGTCGCCCGGCGAGATCCCGGCGTTGTTGTAGAGCACGTCCACGCCGCCGAAGCGCTCGGATGCCTGCACGTACATCGACCCGACGCCTTCCTCGTCGGCGACGTCGACCTCGACCGCGAAGGCCTCGCCCGAGCAGAGCGAGACGGTCTGCTCCGCCGCCTCCGCATTCACGTCCGCAACGCACACCCGCGCGCCCTCCTCGGTGAAAAGGATCGCCGCCTCCCGGCCCATGCCGCCGCCCGCTCCCGTGATCACCGCCACCTTGCCGTCGAGCCGTCTCATCTCAGCTCTCCGTCGAGACGAACACGGTCTTGACCTCGGTGTACCCGTCCAGCGCCTCCATCCCGAGCTCGCGGCCCAGGCCCGACTGCTTGAAGCCTCCGAACGGCGTCTGAACACGCACCGAGCTGTTCGAGTTGACCGACAGGACGCCCGTCTCCAGAGCCCGGGCCACGCGAAGAGCCCGCGCGCCGTCGCGCGTCCAGATCGAGCCCGACAGTCCGTACGGGGTGTCGTTGGCGATCCTGATCGCCTCGTCCTCGTCGGAGAACGGGATCACGGCCGCCACGGGCCCGAACACCTCCTCGCGCGCGACCCGGTCGTCGTTGGTCGCCTGCACCAGCGTGCACGGGAACCAGTAGCCCGGACCCTCGGGCGTCTCGCCGCGGAAGAGCGGCTCGCCGTCCACGAACGACGCGACCGTCTCCCTGTGCGCCGAGGAGATCAAAGGCCCCATCTCGGTGGACTCCTCCCCCGGCGCCCCGACTCTGACCGCTCGCGTCGCCTCGATCAGGAGAGCCACGAACCGGTCGTACACGGTGCTCTGGACGAGGATCCGCGAGCGCGCGCAGCAGTCCTGGCCGGCGTTGTCGAAGACGGCGGACGGAGCCGACGAGGCCGCCCGCTCCAGGTCGGCGTCCTCGAAGACCACGTTGGCCGACTTGCCTCCGAGCTCGAGGGTGACGCGCTTGATCTGCCCGGCGGCGCCGCGCATCACCTCACGGCCCACCTCGGTCGAGCCGGTGAACGCGATCTTCGCCACGTCCGGGTGCTCGACGAGCCGCTGCCCGACCACGGAGCCGGGCCCGACGACGACGTTGACGACCCCCTCGGGGATCCCCGCCTCGAGCGCGAGCTCGGCCAGCCGCAGGGCCGAGAGCGGCGTGAGCTCGGCCGGCTTGAGCACGACGGTGTTCCCGCAGGCGAGCGCCGGGCCGAGCTTCCAGCTCGCGATATTGAGCGGGAAGTTCCAGGGCACGATCAGCCCGATGACGCCGAGCGCCTCGTGGAAGGTGGCTGCGACGCCGCCCGCGACGGGAATCGTGTCCCCGCGGTGCTTGTCGACCGCGCCGGCGTAGTAGTGGAAGACCTGGGCGACCATGCCGATCTCGCCGCGCGCGCCGACGATCGGCTTGCCGACGTTCTCCGACTCGATGCGGGAGAGCTCCTCGGCGTGCTCTTCGACCAGCCCGGCGAGCGCCCGGAGCAGCCGTGCCCGGTCCTGCGGCGCCAGGTCCCTCCAGGCGGGGAACGCCGCCTTCGCCCTGGCGACGGCCTCGTCCGTCTCTCCTTCGCCGGCCTGCGCGAGCTCCGCGATCGGCCCCTCGGTCGCGGGATTGAGGACGGTGAGCGTCATCCCCGCTCGAAGAGCCGCTCGCGCTCGTAGCACGTGACGACCTCGTCGAAGAGCCGCTGCTCGGTGCGGGCGTAGTTCAGGTAGTGATCGACCACCTGGTCGCCGAACGCCGCCCGGGCCATCGTCCCGGACTCGAGCGCGGCGATCGCCTGGTTCATCGTGGCCGGGAAGCGCTCGACGTCGGACTCGTAGGCGTTGCCTTCGACTGCGGGCGGCGGCTCGAGCTCCTGCTCGATCCCGTCGAGCCCTGCCGCGATCAGTGCGGCAAAGGCCAGATACGGGTTGACGTCGGCGCCCGGGATGCGCGTCTCCACCCGCAGGCCCGAGCCGTGCCCCACCACCCGGAATCCGCAGGTCCGGTTGTCGCGGCCCCAGGCGAGGGTGGTCGGCGCCCAGCTCGCGGACATGAAGCGCTTGTACGAGTTGACCGTCGGAGCGAGAAAGACGGCCAGCTCGCCGGCGTTCGCGACCTGTCCCGCGAGGTACTGGCGAAAAACGTCCGACTCGCCCGCGAAGGCGCTCTCCTCGCCACGCCAGAGGCTCGAGTGGATGTGGCACGAGGAGCCCACCTCGGTGTGGTACGGCTTGGCCATGAAGGTGATCGAGCACCCGCGCTGGTACGCGATCTCCTTGGCGCCGTTCTTGTAGACGACGTGGTCGTCGGCGGTCCGGAGCGCGCCCGCGTACCGGAAGTTGATCTCGTGCTGGCCCGGCCCCGCCTCGCCCTTCGAGTTCTCCAGCACGAGCCCCGCGCCCTTCATCCCGTTCCTGATCTCGCGGATCAGGGGCTCGTCGTAGGAGGTGGCTAGCACGTGGTAGTCGAGGATGTACGGCACCGAGGGCGTGAGGTCTCGGTAGTGCATCGCGTGCGCCTCGGCGTAGCTCTCGCGGAAGAGGAAGAACTCGAGCTCGGAGCCGACCATCGGAGAGAAGCCGAGCGCCTCCGCCTTCTCGATCTGGGCGCGTAGCACCTGACGGGGCGACGGTTCCACGGGCGAGCCGTCGTGCCAGAGCACGTCGCAGAGGACGAGCGCAGTCCCCTCGAGCCACGGGATCCTGCGCAGCGAGTCGAGGTCCGGGGTGAGCCCGAAGTCGCCGTAGCCACGCTCCCAGCCGGCGATCTCGTACCCGGAGACGGGATCCATCTCCATCTCGAGGGCGAGCAGGTAGTTGCAGCTCTCGACCGGGTGCCCGGCCTCGAGCTCCTCCAGGAAGAACTCGCCGTCGACTCGCTTGCCCATCAGGCGGCCTTGCATGTCGGTGAAGGCCACGACGATCGTGTCGATCGCGCCGCTCTCGACCTCGCCACGCAGTTCGTCCAAGGAAAGCACGTGAGAATCCTCTACGAAATCCCGGTGACTTGACACCGGCTTACGCAAGGCGGGTAAATAGCCCATCCAACCTGGGAGGCAGGATGAGTAGCGGACCTGCGGCGACAGACCAAAGTCGCCAACTCGACGACCGGGAACAACTCCATAGGCTCGGCTATGCCCAGGAGCTGTTCCGCTCGATGGGCGGATTCCAGAACTTCGCCATCTCGTTCACGATCATCTCGATCCTCGCCGGCTGCCTGACGTCCTATTACATCGCCTTCGGCCAGGGCGGCCCCGTGGCCGTCACCTGGGGTTGGCTGATCGTCGGCGGCTTCTGCATCATCGTCTCGCTCGCCTTGGGCGAGATCGCATCGACCTACCCGACAGCGGGTGGACTCTACTTCTGGTCCTCCAAGTTGGGGAGCCCGGCCTGGGGCTGGTTCACCGGCTGGTTCAACCTGGTCGGCCAGATCGCCGTGACAGCAGCGATCGGCTACGGCTGTGCGATCTTCATGACCGCCTGGCTGAATCTGATCACGTCGGCGCACTACCCGAACTCGTTCGGGTGGATCCTCTTCACCTATGGGCTGATCATGCTCGCGGCCGGGCTGATCAACATGTTCAAGGTGACGATCACCGCCACCTTGAACGCGTTCTCGGCGTGGTGGCACATGATCGGCGTGCTGGTGATCGTGGGAATCCTGATCGTGGTTCCGGACCATCATCAGTCCGTCGGGTACGTCTTCGGGAAGACGATCAACGCCTCGGGCTTCGGCGGAGGCACGACGTCGGGAATCGTCTTCTTCTACGTCTTCCTGACCGGCCTGCTGATGGCCCAGTACACGATCACGGGCTACGACGCCTCGGCGCACATGAGCGAGGAGACCAGGCAGGCCTCCGTCGGCGCGGCCTGGGGCATGGTGATGTCGGTAGTCGTATCGGTCATCTTCGGGTTCATCCTGCTGGTCGCCGTGACGTTCGCCATCCCGAGCACGAACGGGGCGATCACCAACATCGGCAACATCATCCCGTGGATCTGGGAGACGTCGATGTCCAGACGCTGGGCGGAGTTCCTGCTGTTCATCGCGGTCGTGGCCCAGACGTTCTGCACCATCGCGTCGACGACCTCGGCCTCGCGGATGATGTTCGCCTTCTCGCGCGACCGCGCGGTGCCCGGGCACCAGCTGTGGAAGCGCGTCTCGAAGGGCGACCGGATCCCCGTGTATACGGTCTGGGCGGTCGCTGTGACCGCGTTCGTGATCGAGATCCCGACGCTCTGGTACGGGTTGACCGGGTACTACTGCTCGACTTCGGTAGCCGTGATCGGCCTCTATGTGGCGTTCGTGCTGCCGATCATCCTGCGGCTCAAAGCGGGCAAGGCGTTCGAGCGCGGCGCCTGGCACCTCGGCAACCACTACAAGTGGATCGACGCGGTCGCCATCCTGTGGATCGCCTTCATCTGCGTCGTGTTCATGCTGCCGTTCGCGTACGCAGGGGTACCCTGGAACAAGGGATTCGACTGGAATCTCTTCAACTACACGATCCTGACCGTCGGCGCGACCTTCCTGCTGTTCGGCGGCTGGTACGTGCTCTCGGCCCGGAAGTGGTTCAAGGGACCGATCCGACAGGGCGACCGAGGCGGAGCTCGAGCGGATCGAGCGGGAGTTCGGCGAAGTCGAGACGCCCGCGCCGGCCCCGGCCACCCCGTAAGGAACGCTCAGCCCCTGAGCCGCTCTCCGGCAGGATCGAAGAGCGGCTCGGGGGCGACCTCGCCCTCGATCCACTCGCCGAAGATCTCCACCGCCACCGGCTGCTCGGGCTGCGCGTACCGAGCCGGCACGTAGGCGTACGCGATCGAGCGCTCGACCGTGTAGCCGTAGCCGCCGCTCGTCACGCGGCCGACGAGCTCGCCGTCGACCCGCACGGGCTCCGACCCGAGCGCGACCGAGCGCGGATCCGCCAGCACGAGGCAGGCGAGCCGACGCTCCGGCTCCCGTGCTGCGAGCAGCGCCTCCCGTCCGATGAACTCTCCCTTGTCGAGCTTGACGGCGAAGCCGAGGCCGGCCTCGTAGGGCGTGTCGTCCGGAGTGATGTCCGCGCCCCAGACCCGGTAGCCCTTCTCCAGTCGGAGCGAGTCGATCGCCTTGTAGCCGCCGGCGACGAGGCCGTGATCGCGCCCCGCTTCCCAGAGGGCGTCCCAGAGCGCGAGGCCCGACCCGGTCGGGCAGTACAGCTCCCAGCCGAGCTCGCCGACGTAGGTGACGCGGAGCGCCAGGCACGGAAGCCCGCCGACCTCGAGCTCACGCGCGCGCATGTACCCGAAGGCGAGGTCGTCGCTCGTCGCCCCCTGCAGGATCTCCCGCGAGGCCGGCCCCCAGAGGCCGAGACAGGCGAGCTCGGAGGTCACGTCCTGCGACGAGCACGTCCTCCGGTGCGTGCTCGCGGATCCAGGCCAGGTCGTGCCTGCCGAAGGCGGTGCCGGTGACGATGCGGAAGCGATCCTCGGCCAGGCGCGTCACGGTGAAGTCGCACTCGATCCCCCCGCGGGCGTTCAGCATCGAGGTGTAGGTGATCTGCCCGACCTCGCGTGCGACCCGGTTGTCGCAGATGCTCTCGAGGAAGGCCGCTGCACCCTCGCCCGAGACGTCGATCTTGGCGAAGCTCGTCTCGTCGAAGATGGCGGCGCTCTCCCGGCAGGCCCGGTGCTCGGCGCCGATCGCGGGCGACCACAGCCTTCCGGCCCATCCCCGAGGCCGGAGCGACTCGTCGCCCGCCGCCGCATTGGGCTCGAACCAGTTGGCCCGCTCCCAGCCCGACTTCTCCCCGAAGACGGCGCCCAGCTCGACCAGGCGAGGGTACGTGGGTGAGAGCAGGAGGGGCCGCCCCGCCTCCCGCTCGTGGCCCGGGTACTTGACGTCGTAGTACGTCGAGTAGATCTCGACCGTGCGGGCGAGCGTGTAGTCGGGATCGGCGTAGTTGGCCCCGAAGCGGCGCGAGTCCATCTCCCAGACGTCGAAGCCCGGGAGCCCGTCGACGATCCACTCCGCGACGAGCTTCCCCATCCCGCCCGCGCCGGCGAGGCCGTGCGCGCAGAAGCCGGCGGCGACCCAGAGCCCGGGGAGCTCGGTCGGTCCGAGGATGAACTCGCCGTCCGGGGTGAATGCCTCGGGCCCGTTGACGAGCCGGATCACCTCGGCATCCGCCAGCCCGGGCACCCGGACGAGCGCGTTCGTCATCAGCTCCTCGAAGCGCTCCCAGTCCTCGGCGAGGAGCTTGCCGTTGAAGTCCGGCGGGATCCCGTCCAGCCCCCAGGGCGCCGGGTGGCGCTCGTACCCGCCCATGACGAGGCCGCCCGACTCGCCGCGGAAGTAGACGAGCAATGTGGGGTCGCGCATCGTCGGCACGTCGAGCGGGACGCCGTGCGGCCTGGTGATCAGGTACTCGTGCGCCATCGGGACGACCGGCACGCCGACGCCCGCCAGGCGGCCGAGCTCGGCGGCGAACATGCCGCCGGCGTTGACCACGACCTCCGTGGCGATCGAGCCCTTGTCGGTCTCGACGCCCGCGACCCGTCCCCGCTCGACGCCGATCCCCGTGACGCGAGTGTTCGTGGCGATCTCCGCCCCGCCGCGCCGGGCACCCTCGGCGAGGGCCGTCGTGAGCTGGCTCGGATCGATGTATCCGTCGGTCGGCAGGTAGGCGGCCCCGAGCACGCCGTCGGTGGACATGGGCGGAAAGAGCTTCTGCGCCTCCGCGGCCGTGATCAGCTCGAGCGGCAGCCCGAAGGTCTTCGCCCAGCCCGCCTGCCGGCTGAGCTCCTCCATCCGCTCCTCGGAGGAGGCGAGGCGGAGCGAGCCCACCTCGTGCCAGCCGGTCTCCAGGCCGACCTCGTCGCCCAGGGCCCGGTAGAGGTCGACCGACGCCATCATCATGCGCGTCAGCGAGAGCGAGCCGCGCAGCTGGCCGACGAGGCCGGCGGAGTGGAAGGTCGAGCCGCTCGTCAGGTCGGCCCGCTCGCAGAGCACGACGTCGTCCCAGCCGAGCCTGGTCAGCCAGTAGGCGACGGAGCACCCTCCGACGCCTCCTCCGATGACGACCGCTCTGGCGCGCTCCTTCATCCAGCGAGCGCCGCCTGGAAACGGGAGTCGGCCGCCGTGCGCCAGAGCCGGTCGAAGTGCTCCTCGGTGTAGGCGCGGAAGTCGAAGTCCAGCTCGGAGATCGCCTGCTGGACCACCCCCCACATCGCCTCTCGGAAGTCCGACATGAAGCGCATCAGCGCCAGGGCCGGCCGGTCGGTGGAGCCGTAGGCCTCGAGCAGCGCGCTCTCGCCGTCCTCGTCGAGCTCGTTGTTGACGGCGAAGTTGGCCAGGTCGAAGAACGGGTCGCCCATGCCTGCGTACTCCCAGTCGACGATCCATAGCCTGCTGCCGTCGTCGATGAAGTTCGCCGCCAGCAGGTCGTTGTGACACGTGACGAGCGGCGCCGCGGAGCGCCGCGCCTCGATCGCCTGCGCGAGCTCGTGCGCCCGGCCGAAGTCGGGTGGGACGGTGAGCCCGTGGCCGCCGGCCGTGGCCGCGTAGGCCTCGACCACGCGGAACGAGTCGAAGCGGCTCGTGATCGCCGGCGCGCCGTGAAGACGGCGTAGGAGCGCTCCGACCGTCGCCGGGTCGGCGCGGCCGACCTCGCCGTCGACGAAGCGGGTGACGAGCAGGCCGTCGGCGAAGCTGACCACCTCCGGGCCGATGCCGAGCCGCGCGGCCGCGAGCGCGGCCTCGTGCTCGTGCGATAGAGGACGGCGATCTGCCGTGGTTCGAGGCCCCGCTTGAGCAGGCTTGCCACGCCGCGGGCGACTTGCCGCGCTTCGATCTCCGGAGTGCGATAGCCGCGAATGACGATCTCGCCGATGTCGGCGGGCACCGCCTGGTACTCCTTGTCGCGGCGCGCGCGATTGTGCGCGATCAGCCGCTTGGCGGCCGCGACGATCTGGCTGGCGGAACGGTAGTTGCGGTCGAGGACATGGACCTGCGGCCCTCATACTTGCGTGGAAAATCCAGGATGAAGCGTACGTCCGCGGCGCGGAATGCATAGAGCGTCTGGTCGTCGTCGCCGACCGCCCACAAGCCGGCGCCCGCTCTCACGAACTGGTCGAGCAGCTGGACTTGCCCGGGATTGACGTCCTGATACTCGTCGACGAGCACGTGGTCGAAGGCGCCGGTGATCCCCGTCGCATAATCCGGGTCCGCATCCATGGCCTTGACCACCAGCGGCACCATGTCGGCGAAGTCGATGGCGCCGGCGCTTTGCAGCGCTTTCTCGTACACGCGGAAGAATTCGACCGCGGCCTGGAGAACCTCGTCGTCCCCGGCGACCTCCTGGGCAAAACCCTCCGCATCCAGCAGGCGTTCCTTGGCGCCGCCGATAATGTCCAGGATGTCGGTTTCCTCGTTCCACCACATGCGTCGTGCGTGGAAGACCTGCCGTTGCTGCGGCGCATCCCACAGCTGGAATTTTTCGGACAGCCCGGCGGCTTGCGGATTCCGTCGCAGGTGCCGAAACGTGAAGGCGTGAAATGTCGCGACGGTCAGGTCGGCCGAGGACGAGAGGCCGAGCGCGCTCGCGATGCGCGCCTTCATTTCGTCCGCCGCCTTCTTGGTGAAGGTCAGCGCCAGAATGCGCCGGCGGTCGACCCCCTGACCGACCAGATGAACGAAGCGGCCGGCGAGCGTCGTGGTCTTGCCGGAACCGGGGCCGGCCAGAACCAGCTGGATGTGTCCCGCTCCGGCCGCCGCCGATTGCTGTGCTGGATCGAGGATGCTCTCTTGCGCCATGAAACGGGTCGGAAATCAAGGAGCGGGCGTGCGGCCTGCCAGGACTTCCGCAAAAACCCGTGCGTCGATATTGCTGCCGGAGCATACCACGGCGACGCGCTTGCCGGCGTAGCGCTCGCGCTCGCGCAGGAGGCCGGCGAGCGGCGCCGCCCCTGCGCCTTCGGCGATGTTGTGGGTGTCCGAATAGTAGATGCGGATCGCCTCGGCGATCTCGGCTTCGCTCAGGCGGAGTATTCGCGCAGCGCCGGCGCGGATGATCGCAAGCGGCTCCGGCTGCGGGTCTCGGCAGGCCATGCCGTCGGCGAAGGTCCGGGCGGACTCCGTCGGCACCGGACGACCGGCGTCGAAAGAGAGCGCAAAGGCCGGGGCATTGTCGGCGACCACTCCGACGATCTCGGTATCGAGACCGAGCAGATCGCGCACCGTGATGACGCCGCAGATGCCCGATCCCATGCCGATCGGCACATAGACCGCCGCGAGGTCGGGCGCCGCGGAAAAGAGCTCATGCGCGTAGGTGGCCACGCCCTTCACGAGCTCGGTGTGGAACGACGGGAAAAAATGATAGCCGCGCTCGCGTGCGATCCGCTCCGCCACGGGCCGGCTTTCGTCGAAATCCCTGCCGGCGACGATCAGCTCGGCGCCGAACGCCTTCATGGCGGCATTCTTCTCGGTCGAATTCCCTTCGGGGACGACGACGACCGCCGGGATTCCATTGCGCGCCGCTGCCACCGCGACCGACTGGCCATGATTGCCGCGGGTCGCCGTCACAACCCCTTGCGGCAACTTGCCGGCGCGGCGCAGGGCGTCGAGATAGACCAGGCCTCCACGCGCCTTGAATGCGCCGATCGGCGTATGGTTCTCGTGCTTGACGATGATCTCCACGCCGGTCCTCTGCCGCAACAGCGGCCATCCATAGGCGGGCGTCGGCGGAACGAACGTGCGCACGACCGCCGCGGCATCGACGAGCTCGTCGAGAGAGAAGAGTGGCATGGTCGGGCCCGAATGTGTCTCGATGCGAAGCCATAGCAAGAGGCCGGCCCCTGTCAACCAATGGTCGCGCCGATGGCTTGCGAAATCCTGCTCCAGTCTGCGATGCCGGAATCCTGTCCGTTGCACCGCTGCGTTTCATGTGTTCTGAAATCGAGGTGCGTTCGTGCCAGCCTCCCCTTGCCGGTCTCCCCGCAAGCCATCCGATATGTTCACCGAGGGTATGGACCGCGATGCCCTCGCAACGATCAAGGAGAAAGTCGATGCTTCTGCTGCCGGGCCATCCCCGCTATGCCTATTCGCCGATCGTCAAGCGGCCCGACTACAGCTGGCCGGGCGGCAAGCGCCTCGCCTTCTACATCGCGCTCAACATCGAGCATTTCGCCTTCGGCACCGGCATCGGCATGGACCCGCACCACCGCGGCGGGCCGCAGCACACCCGCAACTTCGCCTGGCGCGACTACGGCAACCGCATCGGCAACTGGCGCCTGTTCGAGATCCTGGACGAGCTCGAGCTGCCCGCCACCATCCTGCTCAACAGCATGGTGTGCCAGCACTATCCGGAGATCGTCGAGAAGATCAAAGCGCGCGGCGACGACGTGGTGGGCCACGGCCGCACCAATGCCGAGGTGCTGCGCGGCATGTGGGAGCACGACGAGGCGCGCGCGATAAAGGAATGCACCGAGGAGATCGAGCGTCACGTCGGCGTGCGGCCGACCGGGTGGATGGGGCCCGGCGCGCTCGAATCGAACGTCACGCCCGATCTGCTCAAGGAGACCGGCTACACGCATCTGCTCGACTGGCCGTTCGACGACCAGCCGATCTGGATGAAGACGCGTGCAGGCCCGCTCCTCTCGGTCCCCTATCCGATGGAGATCAACGACGCCGGCACGCTGGTGTGGCGCGACCACTCGGGCCGCGAGTTCGCCGACATGATCGTCGATCAGTTCGAGGAATTGCTGGAGCAGTCGGAGCGCCAGCCGCTGGTGTTCGCGCTGGCGCTGCACGGCTTCATCGTCGGCCAACCGTTCCGGTTGCGTCCTCTGCGCCAGGCGATCCGCCACTGCGTCGAGCACAAGGGCAAGGATCGCGTGTGGATCACCCGCGCCGGCGAGATCGCCAAGTACTGCGCCTCGCTTCCCGCCGGCGTCATTCCGAGTATGGAGTGACGATCAGCCCTTGGGGAAGGTCGCCTTGCAGCCGGGAGTAAGCTTGGCGTAGTTCGACTTCATGCAGGCGGTCACCCGCGAGACGTTCGGGATCGCCGAGCTGCAGAGCCGGAACGCGTCGCCCATGCAGGCGGAGCGCTGCTTGGACGTGCCCTGGGCGAAGCCGGCCGAGGACGTGGCCAGCAGGGCGGCCATGACGGCGGTACCGATCAGGACGGGGCGGAATTCTGCTCATGCGGCTCTCCTTCGGGTTACGATGTTGAAGCCCGAGGATGCCGCCAAACCAGGATGCGCTCCGTGACGGGGAGCACACAAGCCACCATGCCACGCTGAAGCCGCATCGTCTTTGCAGGGGGAGAACGCCATGAAAGGCCGCCGATTTCTTCGCCTCACGGGAGCTGTCGCGCTCGGCATGTCGCTGCTGGCGCTCGCGGATCACGCGGCGTGGTCACAATCCGCGCGGACGCTCAAGATCGTGGTGGCGAGCCAGCCGGGCGGCGTCAACGACATCCTGGCCCGCCTGTTGTCGGAGCAGATCGCCCGCGCGCACGGGATCACCGGCGTGGTCGACAATCGGCCCGGGGCGGGCGAGGCGATCGGCACGGAAAGCGTCGCGCGCGCCGCGCCCGACGGCAACACGCTTCTGATCGCCGCCAATCCGTTCCTCATCAACCCGCACATGCGCAAGGTCGGCTACCATCCGCTGACCAGCTTCGAGCCGATCTGCTATCTCGTCAGCGCGCCGACCGTCATTGCGGTGAACGGCACGTCGTCCTATCGCACCCTCGCCGACCTCATCGATGCCGCGCGCGCCAGGCCAGGTGCACTGACCATGGCGAGCATCGGGCCCGGCAGCCCGTTCCACCTCGGGCTCGAGGTGCTCAAGCGGGCCGCCAAGGTGGACATCACCTTCGTTCCGTATCCGGGCAATGCGCCCGCCGTGAACGCGCTGCTCGGCGAGCACGTCACCATGATGTTCGGCACCTATGCGAACGTGGCCGAGCACCTCAGGTCGGGCAAGCTGCGCGCGCTTGCCGCCACCACGCGCGCGCGGATCGAGCCGCTGCCGGAGCTGCCGACGGTCGCCGAATCCGGCTTCAAGGATGTCGAAGTGGACGCCTGGTTCGGGATGTTCGCGCCGGCCGGCACGCCGCGGGAAACGGTCGTGCAACTCGCCGGCTGGCTCACCGCGGCGATGCAGGCGCCCGAAGTCGCGGCGCGGCTTGCGGTCCTCGGGCTCTCCCGGGTCGGGATGTGCGGTGCCGATTTCACCGCGCATCTGCGCACGCAGTTCGACGAGTACGGCCGCATCATCCGCGAGGCCAACATCAAGGGGGAGTGAGTCCGGCCGTCGCGGAAGATCAATACATTGCGTACGACTTCTCCTCGACATGCACCGAGCCGCACATGACGTTGATCGCGCGCTTGAGCTCGGCGCGCCGGTCGTTCAGCCGATAGACCGAACGGGCGAGCGCGACGAAGCGGGGGCCGAAATCGCCCGCGGCCTCGCAGGCGCGGATCGCGTCCTCGACGTCGCACAGGTCCTGGTTCACGGCCTTGAGGCGGGCAATCTCGCGGTCGAGCTCCGCTCCGGTGAGCCGATGCGCGCTTCTGACCTCGGCGAGGGCCGCGAGCTCGCGCCGCACGTTGACGAGCTTCGCGGGCTCGGCGATGCGCTCGGACTTGATCTCCAGGATGGTGATCTTGTCGATCAGTTCCCCGATCGCGATCGGCACCGCGATCTCCCCGCCGGGGGCGGCCCGCGCGGGGCTGCCGCACCGCCCATGTCGCGCAGGGCGCCGGCGACCTCGGCCATGACGCCTCGCCAGTCGTCGGCGGTCTTCTGCCGGAACAACCGCGCCGTCGGGTAGAACGGGCTGGTGTCGCCGGCACGCAGCCAGCGCCAGTCGGGCGACTGGCGCAGCAGGACCCAGAGCGGACGTCCGAGCGCTCCGGCGAGATGCGGGATCGCGGTATCGCTGGTGATGACGAGATCGAGCGACATCATCACGGCGGCGGTGTCGACGAAGGCGTCGCCGCCGCCGTCGAAGTCCGGCCCGAGCGTCTCGATGCGATCGGCGAATGGGACTTGCCCGAGCTGCTCTTCGCCGTCGCCTTTCTGCAGGCTGATGAGTCTGGACGCCGGGGATCTCCGTGAGCGGCGCAAAGAGCGCGAGCGGGATCGAGCGTCCATGGTCGATGTCGCCGGCGGGATTGCCCTGCCAGGCGATGCCGACCTTGAATCCGCCGCCGAGCCGCTCGCGCCAGCGCGCCAGGCGCTCCGCCTCGGCGGAAAGATAAGGAATGCGGGGAGCGAGACCGCCGGGGCGCAGGTTGAGCGCGAGCGGCAGGCTCAGGAGCGGAACCCAGCCGGTCAGGCCCTTGATCGACAGCGGCGTGTTGCGGGGCACGAAATCGATGCCGGTGCCGAGGCTGGCGAGCAGCGCGAACAGCTTGCGGTCGGTCACGAACGTCACGTGCGTGCCGCTTCGCGTGAGCTCGGGAATGAAGCGCGCGAACTGGATGGTGTCGCCGAGGCCCTGCTCGGCGAGCACCAGCAGCGACGCGGGCTGCGGCCCGGTGCGCCAATGCGGCACTGCCACGTTGGCGCCGGTCGCGTCGGACCGGGTCGAGAACGGCGCGACGATCTTGTGGGTGGCGAGGCGCGCCTCGAACATGCGCCATGCTTCGCCCCAGTCCTCCTTGTAGAAGAGCGCCGTCGCGTAGTTCAGGGCGCAGGCGTGGTAGTCGGGCTTGAGCGAAAGCGCCTGGCGGAACAGGGGCAGCGCCTCGTCGAGCCGGCCGTGATCGCGCAGCGCCGTCGCGAGGTTGTGCAGGACCGTGGTATTGGCCGGATCGGCGGCATGCGCCGACCGATACGTCTCGATAGCCTCGGCGAGGCGGCCGGCGCGATGCATGGACGTGGCGAGGCCGAGGCGCGCCTCGGGACTGCCCGGCTCCAGCGCCAGGGCCTGGCGATAGAGCGCCTCGGCCGCGGCGAAATCGCGTCGCGTGAAGCGGCAGAGAGCCAGATTCGACAGCGAGGGACCGTGTCCCGGCGCACCGGCCAGCACGGTCTCGAACAGGCGCGCGGCCTTGTCGGTGTCGCCTTCCTGCAGGGCACGGCGGCCTGCCTGGAATGCGCGGGCGAGATCGGCCGGCAATGGCGTGGTGGTGGATCTCATGTGCGATATCCCGCCGCCCTCTTACATCGTCGGGTTGGCGTAGGCGCCGCCGAGCGCGTTGAGCCCGTAGGCCGCCCCGGCGATGTCGAAATTGAAGGAGAAGTGCTGGCTCATGGCCAGCACGTCGCGCAGGTGGCGCTGCAGCGGATCGCGCGTGTAGAGGCCCTGCGCGCCGTAGCACGACCACAACGTCTCCACCGCCTCGCGCGCCTGGCTCACGGCGAAGGCCAGATGTGCGCGGATGCGCAGCTTGGCTTCGAGATCGGGAATCTGGTTGCGTGTCGCCATGTCGTGCAGCGCGATGGCCGACCCGCGCATGAAGTCGCGGCTCGAATCGATCAGGCAGCGCGCCCGCGCCACCTTGATCTGCACGGCCTGGAAATCCGCGACGCGCGCGCCCGTATAGGTGCCGGTGCGCCTGGTCATGGCGGCGAGGAACAGCTCGTAGGCGCCCTCGGCCGCGCCGACCGCCGCCGGCGCCAGCGGGTGGGCCGCGGCCGCGACGATCGGGATACGGTACAAGGGACCGGGGTTGATCGCGGCCCCCGGGTGCTCGCTCCCGCCGCGGCAGCGCTGGAGCGCCAGGGCCCGCCGCTCGGGAACGAACAGCTCGGTGACGCTGATGTCCTTGCTTCCGGTGGCCGCCATCCCCATGGCGTACCAGGTGTCGATGATCTGGTAGTCGGTTTTCGGCACCAGGCACAGCCGCCAGTCGATCGCGGTCTTGCCGTCGTCGCCATAGACCGACACGGCGAGCATGTTCCAGTCCGAATTGTCGACGCCCGAGGAGAACGGCCAGCGGCCGTTGACGATGAAGCCGCCCTCCGTCTTGCGGGCACGGCCGGCGGCGAGCGCGATCGAGGAGGCGATCAGCGCGTCCGGGTTCGCCTCCCGCACTTCGCGCTGGGTCTCGGGGTCGTAGTAGGCGAGGATCCAATGGTGGCAGGCGAGGTTGCCGACGTTCCAGGCGGTGCTCGGACAGCCCCGCGCGAGCTCGTCCGTGATGTCGACCAGGGCCACGAAGGGAAGCTCCATCCCGCCGAACGCCTTCGGCTGATGGAAGCGGAACAGCCCGCTCTCGTGCAGCAGCTGCTCGTTCTCGCGAATGAGCATGCGCGCGTCTTCGGCCGCTTGCGCGCGCTCGCGCAGGATCGGCACGACCGCGCGTGCCCGCCGCATCGCCTCGTCGTAGTCGACGGCGGAGAAATCGCGCCGTAGCGCCTGCGGCAGTGTGCCCACGGCGTCGTTCATGATCGCTTCCCTCCGACGCTCGATACGGTCCCGCACCGCGCCCCGGCATGCAAGGCCTTTCGGCCGGCAACGGCGCGGCGGACATCATCGGGTCGGTGCGGAGCGAATAGATTCCTTCGGCGCGGCGATCATGACGATCCGGTCGCGCGCCTTCGGTTCGGCGTCAGGCTGCTCCGATCTCGGACGTCAGAAGCCCCACCCGTAGCCGCCACAGCCGCAGCCATTGGACGGGTACGCATAGGCCGAGTAGCCATATGACGGATAGCCGTAGGCCGCATAACCGTACGCCGGATAGGCATAATAGGATGCCGCCGCGACGCCGGCGACGATGCCAGCCGCGCCCCAGCCGAGCCCCCATGGGCGCCTCCAGCCATAACCCACATAGGGCCGCCGCCAGCCGTACAAGCCGGCGGTGCGCCAGCCCAGGCCGGGCCGCAGGTAGGACCGACCATACAAGCCGAGGCCGGGCCGTACGAACGGGCGTCCGTAAAAGCCGCCTGGGCGCCCGTAAAAGCCGCCGATCGCACGACCGCCCCAGCCGACGCCGCGATAGCCCCAGCGTTGGGCGGACGCGCTCTCGACGAAGACGACGCTCAGCAGCAATGCGCCGAGCGCTGCAAGGAAGACCTTACGCATGACCGAACTCCCTGGTCTGTCTTGCCGCATCGTCGCCATCATATCCCCACATCGGTCCCGCTGTACATCCGGCGGCGACGGTCTCGAGGCTCGTCGAGCGAGGCAGAGGGCACGTTCGGCACGCGTTCCAGCATGGTGGTAACCGCGACTTGCCCATGGGCGGGACGCCGGCGCATTAATCGGCCGATAACCATTTGATCAGGAAAGTGCCCCTGTTCGCAATGTCTTGTTCAGCTTCCCCCTACCGTGCTCCGTTGATTTGCCGTGGGGAAAGGCATGTGGCGGTTCGGTGCGCGGGCGACGGAAATCCCGTCGCAGGACTTCGAAGTGGATACGCCTCATTCATTCAGCCTGCGGGCGGCATGGAACGCCCGTCCCGTCCGCCTGATCATCTACTTCGGATTCCTGCTCGTGGTCGCGATCGCGACGGCCGGCGGCTTCGCCATATCGGAGCTGCGCAACAACGTTCTCGCCAATAGCGAACGGCAGCTCCAGAACGTGGTGTCGGTGCTCGCCGAGCATGTCGAGCGTACGCTGGAGGCGCTGGCGCTGACCCAGTTCCGCTTCGTGCAGGAGGTGCAGGCCCTCAAGCTCTCCTCCGGCGAAGCGTTCGACCGGCAGATGTCGAGTTACGACGTCCATGTGATGCTCAATGAACGGATCGCCAATCTGCGGCCCGTCCATGCGCTCATGCTGGCCAATGCACGCGGCCAGCTGATCAACGGCTCGCGCGATTGGCCGAACGCGGGCGAGGGCGTGGCGGACGAGGAGTATTTCAAGGCGTTCCAGTCCGACCCGGCGCTGACCTCCTACATCAGCGCCCCGGTGGAAAGCCGGGAGACCGGGAACTGGATTTTTCACGTTGCGCACCGGCTCGTGGGCGCGAACGGCGAGTTCGCCGGGCTGATCGTCGGCGTCATGGAGCTGCGCTATTTCGAGCAGCTGTTCGCGACCGTGTCGGCGGGAGAAGGCACGTCCATCGCGCTGGTTCGGCGCGACGGCAGGCTGCTCGCGCGGTTTCCTCCGGTGGACATGCGCAGCGCCCCCTCGTTCTCCAATCCGTTGTTCAAGTCGGTGCTGCCGACGGCGGGCCGCGGCGTCATCCGGGTGAAAGGCATTTTCGGCGGCCAGGAGCGCCTGATCGCAGGTCACAGCCTGGTCGCCCACCCGGCCGCCGTGAACATCGGCATGGACCTCGACGTCGCGCTCGCCGACTGGACGAAAGGCGCCGTCGAGATGGGCGGCGTCGCCATCCTCATCATCTGCGTATTCAGCGGGATGATCTTCCTGTGCGCACGGCAGGTCGGGACCAGCCTCAACTGGCAGAAATTCCGGCTCGACATGGCGCTGAACAACATGTCGCACGGCCTGTGCATGTTCGACGCCAAGGGCAGGCTCGTCGTCCACAATGCCCGCTATCTCGAGATATTCCGGATACCTCCCGGTCTGGTGAAGCCCGGCTGCACGGTGCGCGAGCTGTTGCGGGATGCTCGCCCAGGCGGGAATCGTGGACGGCGACCGGGACAAGTACGTTTGCCGATCTCCTCGCATCCATCGCCCAGGGGAAGACGACGCACACGTTCCGCGAGCTCAACGACGGACGCACCATCCACATCACCAATCGGCCGCTGCCCGACGGCGGCTGGGTGGCGACCCACGAGGACATCACGGAGCGCCGCCAGGCCGAGGCGCAGATCGCCCACATGGCGCACCACGACGCGCTGACCGACCTGCCCAACCGCGTGCTGTTGCGCGAGCAGCTCGAGGAGGCGCTGCGCGCGTCGCGCCGCGGCGAGCAGCTCGCCGTGCTCTATCTCGACCTCGACCATTTCAAGAGCATCAACGACACGCTCGGCCACTCGATCGGCGACGAGCTGCTGCAAGGCGGTGGCCGACCGGCTGCGCGGCTGCATCCGCGAGACCGACACGATCGCGCGGCTCGGCGGCGACGAGTTCGCCATCGTCCAGACCGGCGATCGAGCAGCCGTCGGACGCCGCCGACCCTCGCCCGCGCGCATCCGCGACGCGATCACCGCGCCGTTACGATCTCGACGGCCACCAGGTCATCGCCGACGTCAGCATCGGCATCTCGATCGCGCCCGAACGACGCCACCGATCCCGACCAGCTGCTCAAGAACGCCGACATGGCGCTGTACCGGGCCAAGAGCCGACGGACGCGGCACGTTCCGCTTCTTCGAGCCGCAGATGGATGCGCGGGTGAAGGCGCGACGCAGCGCTCGAGCTCGACCTGCGCAAGGCGCTCGCAGAACGGCGAGTTCGAGCTGTACTACCAGCCGCTGATCAACCTCGAGCGCAACGAGATCTCGAGCTGCGAGGCGCTGCTGCGCTGGCACCATCCGCAACGCGGCATGATCCCGCCGGCCGAGTTCATCCCGGTCGCCGAGGAGACCGGTCTGATCGCGCCGATCGGCGAATGGGTGCTGCAGGCAGGCCTGCGCCGAGGCCGCGACCTGGCCGGACGACATCACGGTCGCGGTCAACGTCTCGCCCGTCCAGTTCAAGAATCAGCGTCTGGCGCTGGCGGTCGTCGGCGCCCTTTCGGCATCCGGCCTGCCGGCCGCACCGGCTCGGAACTCGAGATCACCGAGGCGGTCCTGCATGCGCGACAACGAGGCGACCCTGGCGACGCTGCACCAGCTGCGCGATCTCGGCGTGCGGATCGTCGATGGACGATTTCGGCACCGGGTACTCGTCGCTGAGCTATCTGCGCAGTTTCCCGTTCGACAAGATCAAGATCGATCGCTCGTTCGTCAGCGACCTGTCGGACAAGGACGACGCCGAGGCGATCGTGCGAGGCCGTCACCACGCTCGCCAGCAGCCTGAAGATGAGCACCACCGCCGAAGGGGTCGAGACGCCGTTCCAGTTCGAGAAGGTCCGCGCGCTGGGCTGCACCGAGATGCAGGGCTATCTGTTCAGCCCGCCCAAGCCGGCGCGCGAGCTCGCCCGGCTGCTGCGATGGGGCGCCAAGGAGGCCGCGGGCGCGGCCTGATCAGCCAAGCCGGGATCACGCGACGAACGTCGGCGAGAAGCCCGCCGGCGCGATGCCGTTGAGCTCGATTCTTCGATGACAGCGCGATGACCCCCACCTGCGGACGCACCGCCTGACGGCGTCCGTGCCGGTTTCCACATGCGGAACCGTGGTGTTGGAGCGGCGGGGCGAAAGCGGATATAGTCTCGTCCGCAGCCTTGCAGCCGGGAGATTCAGGGGCCCTCTTGCACAAAGCCAGGCCTGAACCGCTCACCGTCACCCATGCCCGCGGCGCGGCCGGATTTGCCGTCGAGCTTCTGGTCGTCGGCGTCGCCTATTTCGTCCTGGCGAAAGCCGGCCAGGCGTTGACCGCCATCGGGGCGACCGCGACCCCGGTCTGGCCGGCGACCGGCTTGGGCCTCGCCGCCGTGCTGTTGTGCGGGCTGCGCGTCTGGCCGGCGATCTTCGTGGCGGCGTTCGCCGCCACCGCAACCACCGAGGTTGCGAGCGCGACGCTTGAAGGCACCCTCCTGGCCGCATCGGGCGTCGCCTCGGGATACGCGCTCGAGGCCGTGGTCGGCGGTTATCTGGCGGCCGTCTGGTCGGGCGGCGCCAGGACGTTCGATACCTCGACCGGCGTGCTGAAATTCGTGTTGATCGGTCTTGCGCCGGGCACGGCGCTGAGTGCCGGCATCGGCACCGCCAGCCTCGGCCTCGCCGGATACGTCGCGTGGACCGATTTCGCCTCCGTCGGATTTGCCTGGTGGCTCGGCGACGTCGCCGGGGCGCTGGTCATCACCCCGGTCATCGTCCTGTGGGCGAGAAGGGATTGGCGCGGTCTTGCTTCCGGCGAAGTCCTCGAGGCCGGGGTCGTCCTGCTCCTCGCCGCCGCGGTGGGATTCGTGCTGTTCGACCCGCCGATCGACCCCCCGATCAGGAGCTCACTCGGCTTTCTGGCGATCCTGCCGTTGCTATGGGCGACGTTGCGGTGCAGCCCGGCGGTCACCGCAACCGCCGCGCTCATCGTCGCGTGCTTTGCCGCTGCGGCCGCTGTGACCGGCGGGCGGCCCTTCGCCGAAGCGCCGCCCGAGGCCGCCTTCCTGCTGCTGGTCCTGTTCATGATCGGCATCGCGGTTCCCAGTCTCGCCGTGAGCGCCGACATTGCGGCGCGCAAGCGCCGGGAGGGGGGCCTGCGTCAGCAGGAGCAGGACCTGCGCGCCATGTTCAGCCAGGCGGTCATCGGCATGGCGCAGATCGATCCCGCCGGGCGGCTGCTCCTGGTCAACGGCCGATTTTGCGAGATCGTCGAGCGCTCGTCGGCCGAGCTCATGCGGCTGCGCCTGCAGGAGATCATCGATCCCGACGATCTGCCTGCCCTGCTGGCTGGGATCGAGCGCGCAATCCGCACCGGCGAAGCCTTCGCCATCGAGAGCCGGTGCGTGCTGCCGGACGGCTCGCGCGCCTGGATCCGCAGCAATTTTTCCACCATGTCCGATCAGGACGGCACGGTGCGGCTCGTGGCGGTCGCCGAGGACGTGACCGCGCGCCGTCGCGCCGAGGAGAACCTGCAGCGCATCTACGCGGACCTCGAGAACATGGTGCACGAGCGCACCGCCGCGCTCGAGGACGCGAACCAGGTCCTGCACACCGAGATCGCGCAGCGCAAGCACGTGGAGGCCGCGCTCAAGCACGACATCGCCGAGCGGCGCAAGGCGGAAGCGGCGCGCAGCGAGAGCGAGCGGCGCTTCCGCCTGTTCATCGACGCCGTCACCGATTACGCGCTCTGCATGCTCGATTGCGACGGCAACATCACCAGCTGGAATACCGGCGCGCAGCGGATTCACCAGTACGCGGCGGCAGAGATCACCGGCAAGCACTTCAGCCAGTTCTACACCGAGGAGGACCAGCAGCGCGGCGAGCCCGCGCGCGCGCTCCAGATCGCCGCCTACGAGGGCAAGCACGTCGCCGAAGGCTGGCGCATGCGCCGCGACCGCAGCCTGTTCTGGGCGAGCATCGTGATCGAGGCGATCCGCGACGAAGTCGGCGCGCTCGTCGGGTTCGCCGAGATCACCCGCGACATCACCGAGCGCCGCGAGGCGGAAGCCGCGCTGCAGCGGGCGAAGGAGCAGCTCGCCCAGTCGCAGAAGATGGAAGCGCTCGGCCAGCTGACCGGCAGCATCGCCCACGACTTCAACAACCTGCTGATGATCGTGAGCGGGCACGCCCAGCTGCTGCGCCGCCGCCTCACCGATTCCAAGCAGCTGAAGGCGATCGATGCGCTGCAGTCGGCCGCCAGCCGCGGCGAAAGCCTGACGCGCCAGCTGCTGGCGTTCTCGCGCCGCCAGCCGCTGAGCCCGGTCGTGGTCGACCTGCGCGAGCGCGTCGAGGCGGTGCACGACATGCTGGTCGGATCGTTGCGCGGCAATATCGAGCTCGAGCGCGATATCCCCGCCGATCTCTGGCCGGTCGAGGTCGACATCGCCGAGCTCGAGCTGGCGCTGGTGAACATCGCCGTCAATGCGCGCGACGCCATGCCGGGCGGCGGCAGCATCACGGTGTCGGTGCGCAACGTGATCCTGACGCAGAAGGACAAGCTCGACGGGCTCGAGGGCGACTTCGTCGCGCTCGCGGTGAGCGACACCGGCGTCGGCATCGCGCCGGACATCCTGCCGCGCGTGTTCGAGCCGTTCTTCACGACCAAGGGCGTCGGCAAGGGCACCGGCCTCGGGCTGTCGCAGGTCTACGGGTTCGCGCAGGCCTCGGGCGGGAGCGTGATTGCGACCAGCGCGGCCGGCAGCGGCACCACGATCACGCTCTATCTGCCGCGCAGCCATGCGCAGCCGAGCCCGGGCCGCGAGAGCCGGCCAAGTCGCATCCGGTCGCGCCGGGGCAGGGGACCGTGCTCATCGTCGAGGACAACACCGAGGTCGCCGAGGTGACCTCCTCGCTGGTCGAGCAGCTCGGCTACCGCACGCTGCGCGCGGAGAACGCGGCCGACGCGCTCAGCACGCTGCAGCGCCACGACCGGATCAGCCTGGTGTTCAGCGACATCGTCATGCCCGGCGCCATGAACGGCGTCGCGCTCGCCCAGGTCATCGCCAGCGATATCCGGAGCTGCCGGTCGTCCTCGCCAGCGGCTACAGCGACATGGTGCAGGCCGCCGAGGCGCGGTTCGTCGTCCTGCGCAAGCCGTTCCTGCTGCCGGCGGTCGAACGGGCCTTCCACGAGGCCCTGACGCGCAGCACGGCGCACCGGTGAGGGCGCGCAGGTCTTGTGTCCGTGTGACGACAGCGCCGGGTGAGCCTGGACGGCAGGATGTTGGAAAGCGGCGGAATGTCATGGCGAGCGAATTTCCCACCTTTGCGGTTCCGCCCTCGTTTCTCGGGATCGGGCGCCGCGAGCGCGACGCGGCGATCTCCATCGCCGGCATCCCGCTCGATATCGGTACGACCAACCGCAGCGGCGCACGCTTCGGACCGCAGGCCATTCGCCATGCGAGCCGGATGCTGGTCGACGGCGCGCATCCGACCGCCTGGATCGATCCTGCGCAATTGCTGCTCTCGGATATCGGCGACTTTCGCATCGCGCTCGGCGATATTCCCGCGAGCCTCGAAGCTCATCGAGGAGCAGGCCTCGCGCGTCGACCACCTCGTGGCGCTCGGCGGGGAGCACGGCATCACGCTGCCTCTGCTGCGGGCGCTGGCCCGCCGCACCGGACCGCTTGCGCTCGTTCATTTCGACGCTCATGTCGATACCTGGCCGGATAGTTTCGGACAGGCGCTATGGGCATGGCTCGGTGTTCTATCACGCCATCGAGGAAGGCCTCGTCGATCCTCGCCGCATGATCCAGATCGGAATCCGCTCGCCCGTTCAGCGCGACGTGTTCGACTGGACGGTCGCGCGCGGCGTCACCGTCGTCGCCGCCGAGGAGGTGCATGAGCAGGGCCCAAAGGCGGTCGCGGAGCGGGTCCGCGCGATCGTCGGCGAGGCGTCTTGCTATCTCAGCTTCGACGTCGATGCGCTCGATCCGGCTTTTGCGCCGGGCACCGGCACGCCCGAGATCGGCGGTCTGGCGTCCTGGCAGGCGCAGTCGATCCTCCGCCGCCTGACCGGCCTGCGCTTCCGCGGGATGGACGTGGTCGAGGTCGCCCCAGCCTACGATGTGGCCGAGATCACGGCGCTCGCTGCCGCAACGATGGTCTTCGAGTATCTGGCGCTGGTCGCTGTCACGCGATCGCCAGATCATTGAGCGTACAATCGGCTCGGCAATGCACGGATGAGGCAATGACCACATGTTTCCCCTGCCGACCAGCGTGTTCCTGACCCAGGGTATCGGCGTTCATCGCCATCGGCTGACCGCGTTCGAGCTCGCGCTGCGCGATGCCGATATCGAGCAGCAGAATCTCGTCTCGATCTCGTCGATTCTGCCGCCGCGTTGCCAGCTGGTCGCGCGCGAGGAGGGGGTCGCGACCCTGCGGCCGGGAGAGATCACGTTTTCGGTTCTCGCCCGCGCCGAGACCGACGAGCCGGGCCGCCGCGTTCACGCCAGCATCGGGCTGGCGCGTCCGGCCGATCCCGACATGTACGGCTATATCGCCGAGCATCATGGTTGCGGCATGACGGCCGATCAGAGCGGGGAATACACCGAGGATCTCGCCGCCACCATGCTGGCCTCGACGCTCGGCATCGAGTTCGATCCGGAGCGCTGCCTGGAACGAGCGCAAGAAGCTCTACGAGCACAGCCAGTTGATCATCGACAGCCTGTCGATCACGGCCGCCGCCGAAGGCGACGCGTCCGGCCTGTGGACCTGCGCCGTTGCGGCGGCCGTGTTCCGCTTCTGAGCCGGGACCTCGGCGATCGGGCCTCACCGCTCCGGCGTGAGCACGTCCTCGGCCTGCCCGCCCGACCACAGGCCGCGCAGCACGCCGTCCTCGCCCAGCGCGTAGATGATCGGCTGGCTCGAGCCCCAATCGACGGTGAGCAGGTTGCCCTCGAGGGTTCCGGTGCCGCGATAGCTGCTGGAGCCGACCCGCCATTCCATCTGGTAGCGGCCCGCCTGTCTGACGATCGACACGGTGCCCGAATAGCGGCTGCCGTTCGGGTTGCGGCCGCTCACGCTGTAGCGCCCTTCCGGCGCCCGCACCGTACCCGGCGCCGCGCGCGCGAACATTTCGAGCCGGTCGGTGGCGGTGCCGTCCGCCCATTCGCCGTCGAGGACGCCGCGCGCCCCGAACGTGTAGACCACCGGGTGCTTCGCCCCCCAGTTCACCACCAGCATTCGCCCGGCGAACTGCCCGACGCCGGTGTAGACCTCGCTGCCGATCCACCAGGTGACGCGCAGCCGGTCGCCCTCGGCCAGGATCGTCGTCATGCCGCGGTAGCGGCTGCCGTTCGGATTGGTGCCGTCGGAGCGATAGACGCCGGTCAGCAACGGCAGGACGGCCGCGTTCTGCCGCAACGGCGCCTCGCGCGGGTCGGTCCTCGGGATGGCGCCGCCGGCGCTCGGCGCCGCCGCGCCTGCCGCCGTCCGGAACACGAAGTCCCCGAAGAAGGACGAAGAGAGCCACGGCGTCTGCGTGCCGCTCGTCTCCTGATAGACGCCCTTCAGGGTGCGCTTGAACGTCTCCTCCAGGCTGAGGTTCTGGGTGTTGATCGCCTGCGCCAGGTGCTTCGTATAGGGCGAGTTGCGGCCTTCGCCGTCGAGCGCCACCGCGCCGGGCGAGGTCGCGAACGATACGAACAGGCTCTGGCTCGAGTCGATGCGCGACAGCCCGCGGGCGCTGCCGGCGAACGGATTGTTGCGGCAGGCGTCGAGCACCACGATGTTGAGCCCGTTGCGGGCGGCCGCCATCTGGTCGACCACTTCGGCGGTGGCGACCGCCTCCCGCCTGAACTCTTCGCCGCTGCCGACCGCGCGGCCGATCGGCACGAGGTAGTTCTCGCCGTTCATCTGCACGCCGTGGCCGGAATAGAAGAACAGCCCGACGCCGCCCTTGGCCTTGAGCGTCTCGCCGAACGAGCGCGCCGCGTCGCGCAGGCTGCGCTGGTCCGCATCGGTGCGCACGATCACGTCGAAGCCGGCGCCGCGCAGCGCCGCCGCCATGTCGCCGGCGTCGTTCACCGGATTGCGCAGCGGGCTCCAGTCATAGGCCGCGTTGCCGACGATCAGCGCGGTGCGCGGCTCGGCCGCGGCGGTGGTGATCGAGACCGCGAGGGCGGCAGCCGGCAGGACAAAGCCCGCCAGCAGGCGCGAGAAGGTCATGATGGAATCTCCCCAGCGAAAGCGACGCGGCACTTTATCATCATCGGCCGAGAACGAACATGATGGTCGTTTGCCGAACCTGTTGCCCACCCTGGGCGTTCTGGCAATGAAAAGGGACGCGCTCGGTGAAGCAAGGGATCTGGATTCCGCAATGACCGACGCCGTCTGGTGGAAACGCGGCATCATCTATCAGGTCTATCCGCGCTCGTTCCAGGACTGCGAACGGCGACGGCGTCGGCGATCTGCCGGGCATCCGCCGGCGGCTCGACTACCTGACCTGGCTCGGCGTCGATGCCGATCTGGATCTCGCCGATCTATCCCTCGCCGATGGCCGATTTCGGCTACGACATCGCCGACTATTGCGATGTCGATCCGCTTGTTCGGCACGCTCGCCGACTTCGACGACGCTCGTGCGCGATGCGCATGCGCGCGGCCTGAAGGTCATCCTCGATTTCGTGCCGAACCACACGTCGGATCGGCATCCCTGGTTCTCGGCGAGCCGGTCGTCCCGCGACAGATGCGAAGCGCGATTGGTACATCTGGCGCGACGGTGCGGCCGACGGCGGGCCGCCCAACAACTGGCTGTCGCAATTCGGCGGGCCGGCCTGGACCTGGGATGCGGCCACCGGCCAGTACTATCTGCACAGCTTCCTGCGCGAGCAGCCGGACCTCAACTGGCGCAACCCGGCGGTGCGCGCCGCGATGTACGATGTGCTGCGCTTCTGGCTCGACCGCGGCGTCGACGGCTTCCGCGTCGACGTCATCTGGCTGCTGATCAAGGATGCGGACTTGCGCGACAACCCGCCGAATCCCGCCTACCAGCCGACCCAGGCGCCGATCCATCGGCTGCTGTCGCTCTACAACGCCGACCAGCCCGAGGTGCACGATGTGATCGCGGAGATGCGGGCGGTCCTCGACGCATTACGACGAGCGCGTGCTGATCGGCGAGATCTATCTGCCGCTCGAGCGGCTGGTCGCCTATTACGGCAAGGATCTTGCGGGCGCGCATCTGCCGTTCAACTTCCAGCTGATTCAGACCGCCTGGACGGCGCGGGAGATCGCCCGGCTGATCGAGCGACTACGAGGGCGCGCTGCCGGCCGGCGGCTGGCCCAACTGGGTGCTCGGCAATCACGACCAGCCGCGCATCGCGGCGCGGGTCGGCGCCGCGCAGGCGCGCGTCGCCGCGATGCTGCTGCTGACGCTGCGCGGCACGCCGACGATGTACTACGGCGACGAGATCGGCATGCCGACGTGCCGATTCCGCCGGAGGCGGTGCAGGACCCGTGGGAACGCAACGAGCCGGGTCTCGGACTCGGCCGCGATCCCTGCGCGCACGCCGATGCAGTGGGATGCGTCGCCGCATGCGGGCTTCACGGCGGGCGAGCCCTGGCTTCCGCTCGATCCGGCCTGGCGGCACGCGCAATGTCGCGATGCTGCGCGGCGACTCCGCGTCGATCCTTTGCCTCTATCGCCGGCTGATCGAGCTGCGCCGGCGCCATCGGGCGCTCCACAGCGGCGCCTTCCGGCTGATTGCCATCGAAGGCGATGTCCTCCTCTACGAGCGCAGCGCGCCGGGCGAACGGATTCTCGTCGCGCTCAACCTCGGCCATGCAGAGCAGGCGGTCCCTTGCGCGGAAAGCCTCGCCGGTGCCGAGTTGTTGGCGTCGACGCACCTCGACCGGTCCGGTTCGCTGTCCACGCTGACGCTGCGAGCCGACGAGGGCGTCATCGTCCTGTTGGAATCGGGTGGCCGGAATTAGAAATCCGTGCGCTTCAGCAGATAGTCCAGGCCGCCGACGCGATACCAGCGATAGCCGTAGGCCGTCGAGGCAGACGCAGTGCTTCCCGTTCGTCGCCGGCCTGGCTGTGGTCGTCGGTCAGAAGGTTGACCAGCCGCTTGCCGCTCTCGCCCTTGAGCCCGGTCGAGAATTCGACCTCGCGCGGGTCGGCCGCGAGGTTGTGCACGAACAGGACCGAGTTGTTGCGCCAGTCGTAGCGCATCGCCGAGGACGGCGGCGTCGCCGACGTCCAGGATCTGGAACTCGCCCCAGCCGATCTCCGGCACTTCCTTGCGCATGCGGATGATGCGCTCGGTCCAGTTGAGCAGCGAGTTCGGGTCGCGCCGCTGCTCGGCCGCATTGACGTGCTCGTAGCCGTAGGGACCGCTCGCTGATCACCGGAACGACCGGCTTGTCGCTCTTGGTGAAGCCGCCATGCGGCTCGGTCGACCACTGCATCGGCGTGCGCGCAGCAGGTGCGCTCCGGCAGCGACAGGTCGTCGCCCATGCCGAGCTCGTCGCCGTAGCGCATGCACCGGCGTGCCGGGCAGCGTGAACATCAGGCTGTAGGCGAGCTCGAGCCGGCGGCGGTCGCCGTCGCAGCATCGGCGCCAGCCGCCGGCGGATGCCGCGGTCGTAGAGCTGCATCTCCGGCTTCGGGCCCGAAGGCGGCGAACACCTGCTGCCGCTGCTCCTCGGTCAGCCGGCCGAGGTCGAGCTCGTCGTGGTTGCGCAGGAAGATGCCCCATTGCGCGGTCGCCGGACGCTGCGTCGGTCGCCTTCAGCGCCTTGCGCCAGCGGCCGCGATGTCGGCGGCCGCCAGCGCATAGAACAGGTTCTGGTTGACCTGGAAATTGAACATCATGTGCATGCGGTCGCCGTCGTCGCCGAAATACTCCATGTCGGTCTTCGGCAGCACGTTGGCCTCGGCCAGCATGATGGAATCGCCGACGCCGCCACTGCAGGAACTCGCGGAACGCGCGCAGCATGTCGTATTGCTCGACGCGGCTTCTTCACGTCGGCGCCCTTCGTGCGCGATCACGAACGGCACCGCGTCCATGCGGAAGCCCGACACGCCGAGCTGGATCCAGAAGCCCATGATCTTCAGGATCTCGGCCTGCACTTCCGGGTTGGACGTGTTGAGATCGGGCTGGAAATCGTAGAAGCGGTGGAAGTACCAGGCCTTCGCGACCTCGTCGTAGCGTCCAGGTCGACTTCTGCACGCCCGGGAAACACCATGCCCTGGTCGGCGTGCGGCGGGCTGCTTCTTCGACCAGACGTACCAGTCGCGGTATTGCGACTTCGGATCGCGGCGCGCCTCCTGGAACCAGGGGTGCTGGTCCGAGGTGTGGTTGACCACGAGGTCGATCAGCACGCGGATGCCGCGCTGCTTGGCGCCGTGGGTGAATTCGACGAAATCGCCGAGCGTGCCGTAGCGCGGATCGACGCCGTAGTAGTCGGAGATGTCGTAGCCGTCGTCGCGCCCCGGCGAGGGCTGGAACGGCATCAGCCAGATCGCGGTGACGCCGAGCCCGTGCAGGTAGTCGAGCCGGCGCATCAGGCCCGGGAAATCGCCGACGCCGTCGCCGTTGGCATCCATGTAGGTGCCGACGGAGAGGCAGTAGATGATGGCGTTCTTGTACCAGAGGTCGTTGATCATGCGCTGTACGGCCGGCGCCGGAATGCAATGGGCTTCGATAGCAAGTCCCGTGCAGGCAAAGAGTTCCGGCCCGAGCCGGGTCCGTCTGCCGCCGCTATCCGGAACCGGCCGCGCAGGCGGCGGCGCGATCGAGCAAGAGCGCGCGTTCGCGGGCGTTGCGGGTGAGCGCGGCTGCGCGCTCGAACTCCGCGCGCGCCTCGTCGCGCCGGCCGAGCTTCTCCAGCAGGTCGCCGCGCACGCTCGGCAGCAGGTGATAGCCGGCGAGCGACGGGCTCGCCGGTCAGCGCGTCGACGAGCGTCGAGGCCGGCCGCGGGCCCGTAGGCCATCGCCACCGCCACCGCGCGATTGAGCTCGACGACCGGCGACGGCGTCGAGGCTCGCGAGCGCGGCGTAGAGCGCCGCGATGCGCGCCCAGTCGGTCTCCGCCGCGGTGCGCGGCCCGGGCATGGCAGGCGGCGATCGCGGCCTGCAGCGCGTACGGGCCGCGCGCGCCGCCGAGCTCCTCGGCGCGCGTCGAGCGCCGCGAGGCCGCGCCGGATCAGCAGCTGGTCCCAGCGCGCGCGGTTCTGCTCGAGCAGCAGGACCGGCTCGCCCGTCGGGGCCGATGCGCGCGCGCGGCCGCGACGCCTGGATCTCCATCAGCGCGACGAGGCCGTGCACCTCCGGCTCGTGCGGCGCCAGCTCGGCGAGGATGCGGCCGAGGCGCAGCGCGTCCTCGCACAGCGCCGGCCGCATCCAGTCGTCGCCGGCGGTCGCCGCGTAGCCCTCGTTGAAGATGAGGTAGATGACTTCGAGCACCGACGCCAGGCGGGCGGCGAGCTCGGCCCCGCGCGGCACCTCGAACGGCACGCCGCGCCTCGGCCAGCGTCCGCTTCGCGCGCACGATCCGCTGCGCGACGGTCGGCTCGGGGACGAGGAACGCGCGCGCGATCTCGTCGGTCGTCAGGCCGCCGAGCAGCCGCAGCGTGAGGGCGACGCGCGCCTCGCGTCGACAGCACCGGGTGGCAGGCGATGAACACGAGCCGCAGCAGGTCGTCGCCGATCGTCGTCGTCGAGCGCGGCGTCGAGGTCCGGGCGTCTCGCTGCGCCTCCTCCAGCTCGCGGCCGATCTCGGCGTGCTTCTCGGCGAGCAGCCGGTTGCGGCGGAACCGGTCGATCGCGCGATGCTTGGCGGTCGCCATCAGCCAGGCGCCCGGGTTGTCGGGGATGCCGCTCGCGGCCAGCGCTCGAGCGCGGCGACCAGCGCGTCCTGCGCCAGCTCCTCGGCCAGGCCGACGTCGCGCACCATGCCGCGTCGAGGCCGGCGATCAGCTTCGCCGACTCGATCCGGCAGACCGCCTCGATGGCGCGATGTGTGTCGGCGGCCGTCACGGTTGGCGAATTCGAGCATGTCCGCTGCGCCGGAGCAACGATCCGGAGCGCCACCGCGACGCCGGTCAGCATGTCCCATCCGGAGCTGTGGCCGATCTGTCTTGCCGCTGCGACTGCCGCGTCGGCCTCTCCCGAAATGACCGACGAAACGGCGCGATGGAGATGCTCGCCCACGTGGCCGGCGGCTGCGGCGCGTAGGAAGCAGTGGCTCAGGGAAGAGGTCGACTGCGGCGAGGCCTGCCTGAGCACGCCCGCCAGGGCCGCATGGAGGTCTTTTTCGGCGAGCGCATCGAGGAGGGCGAGCACGCCGATGAGGAAATCGTCTCCGGCGGGCGTCAATCCCGGGCCGAGCCCGATCAGGCGGTGAACGGCGTCGGGCGGAGCAGCGGCAGCTCCGTCGGTCGCCAGCAGGGCGGACAGCCAGCGCTCGAAGCCGGCGACGCGATCGCGCGCGGTGCGCGGCCATGACCCGCCGCCCTCGTGCCGGCACAGGACCGGTCGGGCAAGCCCCTCGGGCGGCGCCTCGAGCGCCGCAGTGCGGTTCAGGATTTCGAGCGTGTCGGCCAGGCGGGCGGGCGATGATGCGATGGGCCAAGTGGCGGGGCGCCACGGCTCGCAATGTTCCAGGGACAGGACCACGCGTTCGCCGATCGTGATGCGTTGCTCCGTGACGAAAGCCGGCTGGCCCGCACGCAGGTCGCGTTGCGACGGACGAAACGAGTCCGCAATCAGCGTCAACGGACCGTTGCCGATCTCCGGCCCGCCGATGCAGACGAACGTCTCGCCCGCACGCAGATGGATGCTGCGGTCGAACACGGCGGCGACCTCGGCGAACCGCACGTGGCGGCAGAATTCCTGCGCCAGGATGCCTGCTCGCCGGATCGCGATGACCCGCGCGGGTTGGTGCCGCGCGCCGCCCGGGCGTCGAGCGTCATCGTGCGCATGCGCCGATCGCCCGCATGGCGGTTTCCGCCGCATCCGCCGCCGAGGCCGCGACGATCACGCCTGCCTCGCGAAGCTTGTGGACCTGGTCGGCGCGCGGCTGCGGGTCGGCATCGGTGCCGGTCACCGAGGCCACGATCAGCGGGCCGCCGGCGCGCTGCGCGAGGAACTGCGCCACATGGCCGGCCGGATCGGGATGCGCGCCGAAGCCGAGCACGACGTCGAGCAGGACGACGCCGACCTCGGGATCGGCGAGCGCTTCGGCGAGCGGGCCGTCGCGCACGGCCGGCTCGATCATCGGATGCGGGCGCCCGCGGGTGAATTCGTCGTCGCCGAGATCGATCATGACGTGACGGCCCTCGGCTCGGTCGATGGGCGACTGCGCCCGGCACCGGCACGTTGGAGGCCACCGCCGAGCCCCGCCTGCCGGAACACGATCTGCGCCTCGGCGCACAGCGTGCCGCCGGCGAACAGGCCGCGCACGCAGCCGGCCGCGATCCGCACGCAGTCGACGGCGGCTTCGCCGGCGCCGGCGGCAGGGCACGCTTCCGATCGCCAGCCTCGGCCGCGGCCCTGCAGCGTCGCGGCGGCGCGCGCATTCGGCGGCAGCGCCAGTGCTCGTCGCGCCGAGAAAGCAGATCGTGAAGGGCTTTGCGGCTCTGCGCGACGCGATCGAGCACCAGCCTGGCGACCGACGGCGCCGGCGGCTTGGAGATCAGCACGACGTGCCGCGTCTGCCGGGTCGGCGTCGAGCGCGTCGATCGCCATCAGCGTCGTGATCGCGCCGACTTCGGCCTTGAGGTCGCGGCCGCCGGTGCCGATCGCGTGGCTGATGCCGCCGCCGGCGCGCGCGATCAGGCAGGACACTTCCTGGATGCCGGTGCCCGAGGCTCCGATGATGCCGATGTCGCCGCGCGGCACGACGTTGGCGAAAGCGAGCGGCAGGCCGCCGATGATCGCGGTTCCGCAATCGGGCCCCATCACCAGGAGGCCGAGCTCGCGCGCCTCGCGCTTGAGCGCCGCCTCGTCCTCGATCGGGACATTGTCGGAAAAGATCATGACGTTGAGGCCGCAGCGCCAGCGCCTTGCGCGCCTCGGCGGCGGCGAAGTGCCCCGGGCACCGAGATCAGCGCCAGGTTGGCGTCGGGCATCGCCTGCACGGCGGTGCGAATCGTGCGCGGCGACGCAGTCGCGACGCAAGGCGCGCCGTCGCGCGGCTGGTCGAGCAGCCGCTTGCGCCTCGGCGAGCGCGGCCTCGCCGGCGGCCTGGTCGCGTCGCGCGCAGCGCCAGGATCAGGTCGCCGGGCTCGGCCTTCTCGCCGTCGGCGCCAAGAATGCCGGCGTCGCGCAGAATGTCCTTGTTGGCCGGCGTGCCGATGCATCAGCCCCGCCTCTTCGACGCCCGGCAGGGCGGCGATCTGCGCGGGAGATGCCGCATCAGCACGATGGAGTCGAAATAGGTCGCGCGGCGCACCTCGTTGAGGATCACGCTCATGCGACGCCCATCGTCTCGGCGAAGGCGACCAGCGCCTGCTCGAAGCACGCTGAGCGGCGCCTTCACGACGCCGGCGCCGACCTGGCCGATGCCCGGCTCGCGGTGGGCGATCCCGGTATTGATGGTCGGCGCGAGCCCGGTCTCGACCACGAGGCGAATATCGATGCCGGTCGGCACGCCGGCGAAATCCATCGCCGGAATGGTCCAGGCCGGATTGGCGCCGACCGTGATCTCCGCCATCGACCGCGTGAACGCCGCGGCCTCCGAAGCCCGTCCGGCGCCGACATATCCGACCACGGCCGGCGCCGCCGCCATGGCGAAGCCGCCGAGGCCGATGGTTTCCACGATGGCCGAAGTCGCCCATGTCCGGGTTGGCATCGCGCTCGCTGAAACCGGGGAAATAGAGCCCGACCGGCATCTCGACCGGCGCAGTGAACCAGCGGTCGCCGGTGCCGGAGACGCGGATGCCGAAGTCGGTGCCGTTGCGGCTCATGGCGGTGACCACGGACGAGCCGTCGATGTCGCGCGCCGGGTCGGTCAGCGCCTTTCCCATCGCCATCGCGACGTTGAGGAAGAACTGATCGTTGCGGCCGATGAAGCTCCAGGCACTCGACGAGCTCGTCGTTGCTCTGTCGCCGTGCGCGCCAGCGCCGGCGCAAGCTGGCGCAGGAGCAGGCTCGAGCAGGCGACGTTGCGCTGGTGCATCTCGTCGCCCATGGTCAGCCCGCGCGCGATCAGCGGCTTTAGGGCAACGCCGCCGGCGTCGCGCAGCGCCCGTCCGAGCGCCGGGCCCAAGCACCTCGCGGATCCAGCGCAGCCGATCGAGCACCTCGGCGTCGTTGCCGCCGAACCGCATGACCTTGCCGAGCCCTTCGTTGATCGCGCAATAGGCTCGGTTTCCGAAGGTCTTGTTCTCGACCACCAGGAGCGGCTGGCTTCTGGTCGTCATGCCGGTCATCGGGCCGACCGCGCCGTAATGATGGTTGGGATGGAACGCGAACGAGCCGGCAGCGGCCTTTGCGCGCCGCGTCGTCGAGATCGTCGGCCCAGCCCTCGAACACCGCAATGCCCATGACGGCGCCGCGCATCGGGCCGCACATCCGCTCCCAGTCGATCGGCGGTCCGGCATGCAGGATCATGCGGTCCGCGAGCTCCGGGAATGGCCTGCGCTGCCGGAACGACGTCGACCAGGACCGGCTCGCCGGCGAGAATGCGCCGCAGCGCTTCCTGATTGGCCTCATCGATGCTCTTCAAGGGCTGTCCCCCGGAGCATTGTCGGAGGATTGGATAGCGGTTTTGCGCGGGAAATGCGACCGCGCAGGCGCTCTGCCCGCTTCAACCGCGGAGCTTGTCCAGGAGGCCCATCAGGTGCGCGTTGCCGCCCGCCGGCGGCGCCCATTGCACGTGCACGACCTCGGCGCCCTGGCCCGCCAGGTTGGTCGCGAACAATTCGAGCCCGACGTTGACGACACGCGGCGGCGCCGCCAGCAGGCGGGTCGGATCGTCGGGCTGCTTGGTTTCCATGGTGGCTTTGCTACGACTTTGCGGATTCCCGCCGACATGATCGACGGTCCGCCGTGTCATGTCCAGGCCGCCAGGACCTGCTGTCGCCAGGACCTACCACCGTCCCGGCATGTTGTGGTCGATCAGGTTGCCGTTGGCGTCATACTGGGCATAGGGCGACCGGTGCCCGTTCTGGAGGAGGGGCGCAGGCGTGCGGTGCGGCCTCGCTCCCTGCGGGACCTGGGCGTGCGCATCATAGGGCGTGCTGCCCTGGGAAGGCGGCGCGGCCTGGTACGGCACGCTGTCGAGATTGCCCGAACCAATGGACGGATCATACGACTGGGCGAAGGCCGGTGAAGCGATTACGGCAAGAACGGCCGCAGCGACGAGCTTGTTCATCACGCGTCTCCTGTGTGTCGGCAGGGTTTCGATGCCGACACCATGCCTGGAATCGTGCCCGCTGTACTTAAGGCCGGCTGAAACGATCTGAATTGTGCTGAACGCCGATAGCCGCGCTCAATTCGCCCGGCCCGGTGCCCGGCGCAGCGCCGGATGGGCGAGCACCGCATCGGTGCCGGCATCGACGACCAGATCCACTTCGTCGATCGGCAACTGCAGGCGCGTCTGTACGTCGGAGAGTCTGGCGGCGCGTGCCGGGTCGAGCTGGTCGAACGCGATCTCGACCACGTCGAAATTGATCGCGCTGCAGCGCCAGTCCTTGGGGGCACCGAGACGTGTCGCCTCGCTTTGCGGCAGGCTGCAGCGCCACTTGCGGGTCTGCTCCTCCCACTCGCGCACGCCCAGCCGGAACGCATCGAAGCCGCTGCGCACCGCCGAGTTGATCGCGGTATCGGTGACGGCGCCGAGCATCTCCACGCCCGACGGACCCTGCACCGTCCGCGCCCAGTCGCCGCGCGAGCCCACGCCCGCGTTGACCACGATGAACACGACGCGGCGCAGGCGTACCGCCCTCTCGCGCGGCAGCGGCGCATAGGGCTCGCCGCCGGCCGCGCGCGCGATGACCAGGCCGGACAGGCCGAAATTGTCGGTGAGGCCGCCGTCGGCGAGCTTGACGTAGCGGATCTGGCCGGGGTCGCGATAACGCTTGAGCGCCAGCGCGAAGGCGCGCACCTGCGCGCCGGCGTTCGGGTTCGCCAGCGCGCGCTCGACCCAGTTCGGCAGCGGGGCGTCGCAGCGATCCGGGAAGGTGGCGAGCACGATCGGTACGAACGCGACCGGCACCGCGGCGGACGCCGCGACCGCCTGCGACAGCGGATAGGCCTGCGCATCGCTGCACAGCGCCGCGAAGGTCAGGGGCGAGAACAGAAACGGCGTGCGGTTGTAGAGGTCGGAGGCGTTGATCCACACGATCGGCTTGCCCGGCTGGTAGAGGTCGCCGAGCGTCGCGCCGTCGAACAGGTTGCGGTCGAGCCAGCGCGGCAGCCGCGAGGCGTCATTGATGCCGCCTTCGAGGCCGCGCGCCAGGTTGACGAGGCTGATGCCGGTATCGAGACCTTCCTCGGCGTTACGGATGAGGAAGCGCTCGCGGAAATCGAGGAGGCCGGCGCGCCCCTTGAGGCCGTAATAGGCGGCCGCCACCGATCCGCCGGACACGCCGGATATGAACACGACCTTGTCGAAATAGCTGCCGCCGCTCCCGGTTCGCATGCGGTCGAGCCCGCGCATGACGCCATGCGCGAAGGCGGCCGCGCGCGTGCCGCCGCCCGAGAAGGCGAGCGCCACCACGGTATCGCCGCCGACCTCCGGCAGGCCCCCCGGTATCGGCTTGGCAGGCCCGGACGCGACCTGCACGTTGATCGGCTCGTTGAACGACGCCGTCGCGCACGCCGCGAGCGACAGCGCGATGGCGAACGTCGCGCCGCGGCGTCCCGCTTCCCAGGCACCCATGCGGATACTCGCTACCCCTGACCGCCGATGCGTCGAACGATGGGGATTCTCCGTCTGTCGCCGCCGGATATTCAAGCCACGGCGCGCGACATCGCGCCGGGCCCGCGGCGCACGCCCGGTCACCCGCGTCCACAGCGCCCTTGCCGCCGCAACGCCCTCCTGGCGGATGCGATCCTCGTCGACCAGGGTGGCGCGGCCGTCCTCCACCACGATGCGGCCGTCGACGATCACCATGGCGACGTCGCGCCCCTGCCCGGTATGCACCAGCGTGCCGACCGGGTTGAACGCCGGCGTCAGGTGCGCGCGGCGGAAGTCGAACAGCACCACGTCGGCCTTCTTGCCCGACCGTGAGGCTGCCGAGGTCGTGGTCGCGGCCGAGCGATGTCGCGGCGCCGAGCGTCGCCATGTGGAACACGTCCGGCGCGCCTGCCAGAAGTCGTTCACCGCCTTCTCCTGCAGGCGGCCGGCGGCCAGCGCCCAGCGCATGTTCTCGACCATGTCGCCGTGCATGTTGTCGGTGGCGAGCGCGATCCGGGCGCCGGCGCGGCGCAGCTGCGAGGTCACCGGCAGGTAGCCGCCGGTCAGGTTGACCTTCGGCGCATGCGCGACGGTGATGCCGGCCGCGGCCGGCGCGCGCGATGTCGTCGTCGGTCATCACCAGCGCAGTGCGCGGCGATCAGGCCCTCGTCGAGCAGGCCGATATCGTCGAGCAGCCTCGGTCGGCGTCATGCCGTCGCGCTTGCGCACCTGCTCGACCTCCAGGTAGCTCTGCGCCAGGTGCGTCATCACGCGCACGCCGAGGCGGCGGCGCTCGGTGTTCACGTCGCGCAGGAAGTCGCGCGAGCAGGTGTCGATCGCGTGCGGCGCGAGCATCACGCTGGCGCGGCCGTCGAACGCGCCGTTCCAGCGGTCGTACAGGTCGACGCCGTAGCGCAGCGGTCCTCGCCGATCGCTGCGGTCGTGATCCCACACCTTGTTGTGCACCTGCGGTGAAATCGACGTCGTGGATCCAGGCCGACGACGAGATGCGCAGGCCGAGCTCGGCGATCGCCGGCAGGGTCGCGTGCGCATGGATGTACATGTCGTTGATGATGGTCGAGCCGAACAGCATGGCCTCGAGCGCGTCGAGCGCGGCCGAGCGCGACCGCCTCGTCCTCGGTGATGTCGTAGGCGTGCGGCACGCCGGGCGTGTAGGCGGGCGCGAAGCCCATGTCCTCGGTCATGCCGCGCGCGAGCGAGAGCACCGCGTGGGTGTGCACGTTGACGAAGCCGGGCGTCGCCAGATGGCCGCGCGCATCGATGACGCGGCGCGCCGTCGAGCGTCGCGGCCTCGGCGGCCGTGCCGATCAGCGCGAGGCGGTCGCCGCGTATGCCGATCGCCGCGTCCTCGATCATCGGCATCGCCGGGATCGGCGGTGAGCGCGGTGGCGCCGCGGATCAGGAGGTCGAGCGGCTCGGTGTCGTTCATGGGCAGGCCTCGCGTGCGGAATGGTGAAATGCTCGAGGAAGCGGCGCGTGCGCGCCTCGCGCGGCGCGCCGAACAGGTCGGCCGGCGCTGCCCTGCTCGACGATCGCGCCTTCGTCCATGTAGATCACGCGGTTGGCGACCTGGCGCGCGAACGACATCTCGTGGGTGACGATCACCGACGTCATGCCGGTCGGCGCCAGCAGCGCGGATCGCGTCGAGCACCTCGCGCACCAGCTCGGGGTCGAGCGCCGAGGTCGGCTCGTCGAACAGGATGATGGTCGGCTCCATCGCGATGGCGCGCGCGATCGCGACGCGCTGCTGCTGGCCGCCGGACAGCTCGGCCGGCCGCTTGTCGAGGTGGTCGGCGAGGAACACCTTGCGCAGATGCTCCGCGCGCGCGCTCGCGCGCCGCGCCCTTGGCCAGCCCGCGCACCTGGCGCAGCCCGATCGCCACGTTGTCGAGCGCGGTCAGGTGCGGAAACAGGTTGAAGCGCTGGAACACGAAGCCGATGCTGCGGCGCTGGACGCGCCAGCTGGCGCTCGGAGGCATCCTTCCAGCCGCCGTCGGATCGGCGACGCGGCCGATCGGCTCGCCGTCGACGTCGACCGCGCCGGCGCTCGGCCGCTCGAGATGGTTGACGCAGCGCAGCAGCGTCGTCTTGCCCGAGCCCGAGGCGCCGATGACCACGACCGTCTCGCCCTTGCGCACCGTCGAGGTCGACATCGCGCAGCACGGTCTTGTCGCCGAAGGTCTTGGACAGGCCTTCGACCCGCAGCGCGGGAGTTGCGGTTTCGGCCGTCATAGCACCGGCATCCGCCGCTCGATCCAGCGCGACAGGTAGGAGAGCGACTTGATCAGCGCGTAGTAGTAGAGCGCGAGCAGCAGGTAGATCTCGAACGGCACGAAGTGCACCGAGATGATCGCCTGTCCGGCCCGGGTCAGCTCGTAGACCGAGATCACCGACAGCAGCGAGGTGTTCTTGGTCATGCTGATCAGCTCGTTGGTGAGCGGCGGCACGCATCGGGCGCAGCGCCTGCGGCAGCAGGATGTAGGTGAGGATCTGCCAGCGGAACATGCCGATCGATTTCGCCGCCTCGGTCTGGCCGCGCTCGACGCTGCCGACGCCGCCGCGCACGGTCTCGGCGATATAGGCGCTGGTGTTGAACGCGAGCGCGATGATGCCGGCCCAGATCTCGTCGAAGCGGATGCCGATGACCGGCAGCGCGAAGAACACCAGGAACACCTGGATCAGCAGCGGCGTGCCGCGCACGAAATCGACATAGGCCGCGATCGACCCAGCGCAGCGGCGCGCACGTGGCTCAGCGCCGCGAGGCCGAGCGTGAAGCCGATGATGCAGGCGAGCACGCCGGCCACGAGGCTGATCTGCAGGGTGACGACGGTCCCGCGCGCGAGCAGCGGGATCGCGGTCTGCACGATGTTCCAGTCGATCGACATCGAGGCGCTCCAAGGCGTCAGCCTCGGCGCGGGCGCATGCCCGCGCGGGCGAGCACCGCTCGAGAGTAACTCCGCGGTCAGCTGAAGCTCGGGATCTTGTCGGCAAGATTCATCCGGAAGCCGAACCACTTGTCCTGCAGGGCGCCGAGTCTCGCCATTGCCTCTTCATCGCGGTGATGCGGCCGTTCATGAAGTCGGCGAGCTCGGTGTCCTCCTTGCGGAAGGCGTAGCCGTGCCAGTTGTTGCCGCCGACATTCTGCACCATGGCGTAGGCGCCGGGCCTGTCGCGCAGCACGACGCTCAGCGTCGGCACGGTGTTGAGCACGCCGTCGACGCTGCCCTGCGCCAGCGCCAGATAGGCGGCCGGATGGTCGTCGTAGGTCTTCACGTCCTTGAAGCCGGCGCCGCGCTCGGTCTTGAGCTGCGCCTCGAGCCTGTTCTTCAGCGTCTCGCCGGGCGAGCCGAGCTTGATGCCGAGCACCTTGCCCGACATGTCGGCGATGGTCTTGATCTTGTCCTTGTCGGCCGCGCGGATGAGCAGCGCCTGCGAGGCGTCCGCGTAGGGAATGCTGAACAGCACGCGCTCGAGCCGCTCCTTGGTGTAGCTCATGGTCGGCACCATGTCGAAGCGGCCCGGCATAGAGCGCCGGGATCACGCCCGACCATTGGGTGTCGATGAACTGCGGCTTGACGCCGATCGGCTCGAACATGCGGGTGGCGAAATCGACGTCGAAGCCGACGATCTTGCCGGTAGTTGTCGCGGTAGGTGAACGGCACGTAGGCGGCCTCGCAGCCGACCCGGATCTCGCCGGCCTTCTTGAGCGCCTCGAGCGTCCCGGCGCGGCGAACGCGCGGCGGCTGCCGGTCATCACCAGGCCCGGCGCCGAGCGAGCCGAGCACCGTTCGCCTCGAAAGCTGCAGCTTGGTCATATGGTCTCCTCCGGTTGCAGGTTCATCACGGTGAAGTCGGCATGTCAATCATCGGCAACGACCCTGCATCGATCGGGCGAGATGCCGAGCTCGACCCGGGCGCCCGCGCCGGGGAACGGCCGCATCGTCGGAGCGGAGCGGAATGCGGATCACGCGGCCGCCGGTCGAGCCGGCAGGATACGATGAACTCGGCACCGAAGAATTCGACATCGATCACGGTCGCGGGAATCCGGATGACGTCGTCGGCGCGCGGCGGCAGGTGAATGTGCTCGGGGCGAATCGAGAGCCCATGCGGGCCGCCCGTGCTCGCCCGGGCGTTCGACGGGAAACACCAGGCCGTCGTCGGTGACGAACTCCGCGCTGCCGCATGCGCGTGGCCGCAGGGACCCCGAAAACCAGATCGACTGGCCGATGAACTCGGCGACGAAGCGGGTCGCCGGCTGCTCGTAGATTTCGCGCGCGGTCCCGACCTGGACGATGCGGCCCTTGTTCATCAGCGCGATGCGGTCGGCGAGCGCCGATCGCTTCGCTCTGGTCGTGGGTGACGATCAGCGTCGTCGTGCCCACCGCGCGCAGGATGTCGCGCAGCTCGATCGCGCAGCGCCTCGCGCAGCTTGGCGTCGAGATTCGACAGGGGCTCGTCGAGCAGCAGCAGCTTGGGCGAGATCGCAAGCGCGCGCGCCAGCGCGACGCGCTGCTGCTGCCCGCCGCTGAGCGCCGGCGGGCGCCGCTCGTCGAGGCCTTCGAGGCGGGTGAGGCGCAGCAGCTCGTCGCGCGCCGCGATCCTGCTCGGCCTTCGGCACGCCGCGCTGCTTCATGCCGTAGTCGATGTTGGCGGCGACGGTCAGGTGCGGAAACAGCGCATAGTCCTGGAACACCAGCCCGATGTCGCGGCGGTACGGCGGCAGCCTGGCGACGTCGGCGCCGCCGATCGCGATCGTGCCGGCGTCGAGCGTCTCGAAGCCGGCGATCATGCGCAGCGTGGTGGTCTTGCCGCATCCGGACGGGCCCGAGCAGCGCGACGATCTCGCCGTCGCGCGACCGTCAAGCGACGCGCCGTCGACGGCCGCGTGGTCGCCGAAGCGCTTCATCACATTGACGCAGATCGAGGCCAGGTGCGTCATCCGCGATAAAGTCCCTTGGCCGACCACGCGGTCGAGCCCGACGGTGCGGTCGAGGAAGAACACGATCAGGATCGTGACCGCGGCGAACACGGTCGAGACCGCCGCGACCGTGAGATTGAGATTGGCGCGCATCTCGGCGACCAGCGCGATCGGCAGCGTCTGGGTGAAGGCGTCCGACAGGAACAGGCTGACCGCGACCTCGTCGAAGCTCAGCACGAAGGCCATCAGGCCGCCGGCGATCACGCCGGTGCGCGCGAGCGGCAGCGTCACGTCGAGGAAGGCGCGCCACGGCGGCGCGCCGAGCGAGATCGCCGCCTCGACCAGGCTGCGCCTGATGCCGACGAGGCTCGCCAGCGTCGCCCGCACGGTGAACGGGATGGTGATGACCACGTGCCCCATGATCAGCCGCGTGAACGGATCGAACATCTGGATCGCGGAGGCGAAGCCGAGGATGGAGAAGCCGATCACCACCGTCGGCACGAATTTCGGCGACAGGAACAGCGTCTCGACGGTGTCGCGGCCGCGGCCAGCGGCCTGCCGACAGCGCATAGGCGGCGCCGGCGCCGGCCACGGTCGAGATCAGGGTCGAGAGCGCCGCGAGCTTCAGGCTGATCGATCAGGCCGTCGAGATAGGCCGGATTGTCGAGGAAGCTGCGGTACCAGCGCAGCGAGAATCGCGTCGGCGGGAACGCGCCGAGGAACGCGCGGTCGTCGAACGACAGGAAGACCGACGACGACGATCGGCAGCACGAGAAACAGGACCGCGACCGCGATCAGCAGGCGGAACAGCGATGCCGGCGGCCCGGTCGAGGGCAGTGCGCAAGCAGGGCGGCGCGCGCATCATGGCCGCGCCTCCGTCGGCGCGAGCCGGCGCACCAGCGCCGTCATGGCGTAGACCACGAGCGCCGGCGAGCGATGAACATGATGATGCCGATCGCCGCGCCGCTCGGATAGTTCGCGACGTCGGAGAAGCGCACGTACATCAGGTTGGTGGTGAACAGCACGACGCCGCGTCCGAGGATCAGCGGCACGACGAAATTGCTGATGCACATCGCGAACGCGATCATGAAGGCGGACAGCAGGCCCGGGCAGCGCGAGCGGCAGCGTCACGGTGCAGCGCGACGCGCCAGCGCGGCGCGCCGAGCGAGGCGGCGGCCTCCTCCAGCCGCGGGCTGATGTTCTGGAACGTGCCGATCAGGATCATCGCCGCCATCGGCAGTGACGAAATGCAGCAGGCCGATCGGCGACCTGGATCGCCGCGTAGCCGGCGCTGCGCGCCGGAATGCCGATCAGCGTGCCGAAGAAGGCGAGCGGGCCGGTCGAGCCCCAGGTCATCTGGATGGCGTAGAGCCGCGCCACCAGGCTCATGAACAGCAGCCCGATCAGCAGCCCGAAGATCGCGACGCGCACCAGCGCGTCGCGGCGTGCGCGCCGCCAGCCATGCGAGCGGCGTCGCCAGCAGCGAGCGCGATCGCGCTGACGATGAAGCCGATGCGGAACGTGTCGCAGAAATAGAACGCGTAGGCCGGCTCGATCAGCTCGGTGTAGTTGCGCAGCGTCCAGCCCGCGCCCGAGCCGACGCGGCCCGGCGACGAACGGCCGGAAGCTCTCGACCGCCATGAGCGCGATCGGAGCGACCAGGAGGCCGAGCAGCAGCACGCTGCCGGGCGCCAGCAGCGCCGCACTGGAAGGCCGAGATGCGCGCCCGTCGCATCGTGGCGCAGACCGTCCGCTCAGGCGCGGCGGATCAGCGGCGCGATCTCCTGCTCCCACCGCTTGGCCCAGGCGTCGACCTGGCTCGCCATGAATTCGAAGTCGGCGATGTAGGCGTACTGCGCGAGCTCGTCGGGCTTGTAGAACACGTCGGCGATGTCCGGATTGGCCTTCGCCTTCGGGTTGGTCGGCCCCTCGCCGAGCGGCCAGTTGTACTGCTCGTTGATCTCCGGCGTCGCGAAATGGTTGGCCAGCCGCTTGGCCGCGGCGACCTTCTTCGGGTCGCTCTGCTTGATCACCGCGAAGCCTTCGTTGAACAGGAAGCCCTTGTTGTCCTTGATCTTCGACATGATCGGACGGGGAACTGCTTGCGCACCTGCGTCCACGCGCCGATGTTGAAGAACGCGACCGAAGTCTCGCCCGAGCTCATGGCGTTGATGAACTCGGAATTGTTGTTGATGACGCGGCCGATCTGGCCGCGCTCGGCGAGCTCCTTGAGGAACTGCCAGCCGGGCTCGATGTTGCGCTCGTTGCCGCCGCGCTGCATGGCCAGCGTCAGCATCAGCAGGCCGGTGAGGTTGACCGGGAACGGCACGCACAGCTTGCCCTTGAAGCGCGGCTCGAGCAGCTGCTCGATCGACTCGATCGGCTTGTCGACCAGGTCGGTGCGATAGCCCCAGAACGCGCCGGCGGTGGAGAGCGGCACGCTCATCAGCTCGCCCTTGGCGTTCTTCTGGAAGAACACCGGCGGGATGTCGCTCAGCGCCGGCATCTCGTCGAGCGTGACCGGCTCGACCCAGTCCTCCTTGATCATGGCGCGGAACACCGGATCCCAGCCGGAGATCAGGTTGTAGCTCGACGCGCGGCCAGGCCGGCTTGATCTTGGCGACGATCGCCATGGCGCCGCCGGCATGCAGCTCCCAGGCGACCTTGTCGCCGGTCTTGGCCACATAGGCGTCGACGATCTTGCGCGAGACCTCGATCCAGGCCGCGCCCCACATGACAACGAGCAGTTGCTCGCCCTGTTGGGCCAGGGCGCCCGGCGCGGCGGCGAGCCCCAGGCTCGAGCCGAGCCCGGCGGCTGCCGAAATCTTCAGCAGATCGCGACGCGAAAACTCGTTCATCGGTCCATCCCCTTCGACCATTGCGATCCCGGCGTCGGGCGCGATGCTAGAACTTTCCCCGACGGACCACAAATCCCTTGTAAAAAATCTTTCCTGAGGATCAACATCCGGGATGCCGCCGGGGCCGTGCCGTCGCGCTTGCCGGCACCACGGGAGGCACCCGCGCCCGGTTTGGTCGAGAGCCGCGGGGACGACTAACTCGAGGTTGAACGAAGAGGCACGCCGCGTGACCGACAAGACCGCCGTTTCCCTGCGCCAGGCGTTCGACGCGATCCTCGGCGAGCTGCGCGCCGCCACCGACGCGAGCCGCACCACGCTGCGCCTCGACGATCCAGCCTACGGCTTCCATGTCGACGACGTGGCCGGGGAGGCGGTGGCCCCGGGCCAGCCTTCGCTGCGCGGCCAGACCTCGATCGATCAGCGTGCCGCCGCGACCGCGCAGTGGATCGAGACGAACCGTCGTCTGCTGGTGCAGGACGATCTCGCGCACGGCGACCCGCGTCCGCCGGAGGCGCTCATCCGCCTCTATGGCGTGCGCGCCCAGATGCTGGCGCCGCTCGAGCGCGAGGGCCGCCTCGACGGCTGGATCTCGGTGCACGAGGCGCGCGGCCCGCGGCAGTGGTCGGAGCAGGACCAGGCGGCGGCGCTCGACGCCGTGGCACGGGTGCGACGCGCGCTCGCGTGAGAACAGGACGGGAGTAGCCGATGCGGCTTGCGGGCAAGACGGCGATCGTCACCGGAGCGGGGCAGGGGCTCGGCGAAGGCATGGCGCTGCGCTTCGCCCAGGAGGGCGCGCGCATCGTCGTGGTCGACAAGAATCCGGAGACGGCGCCGGCGGTGGCGAGGCGGATCGAAGCGGCCGGCGGCAAGGCGATCTCCATCGTCGCCGACCTCTATCAGGTCGCCAACATCGACCGGATGGTCGCAACGGCGCTCGACGCCTTCGGCCGCATCGACATCCTGGTCGCCAGCGCCGGCATCTTCGAGGTGGCGAGCATCGAGGATACGACCGAGGATATCTGGGACCGCCATCTCGACCTCAACCTGCGCTCCACGTTCTTCTGCGTGCGGGCGGTGACGCCGGCGATGAAGCAGCAGAAATACGGGCGCATCATCACCATGAGCTCGATCGCCGGCCTCGGCGGCTTCCTCGATTGTCCGGCCTATTGCGCCTCGAAGGGCGGGGTCGTGAACCTCACCAAGGCACTCGCCTGCGAGCTCGCTCCACACGGCATCACGGTGAACGCGCTCGCGCCCGGCCCGTTCGAGACGCCGATCAACGATCCGTTCGAGTGGCGCAACCCCGCGGGCGACGCGCATCGCCGCTGGCTCGCCGAGCGCACGCCGAGCAGGGTCTCGTTCTTCAAGGTCGAGGACCTCACCGGCACCGCCCTCTACCTCGCCTCCGACGACTGCGCCGCCGTCACCGGCGTCGTCATCCCGGTCGACGGCGGCTGGTGCGCGTGGTGAAGGACCCGGATGACAGTCATGGCCGGCGAAGCGCGCTGATCTGACCGGAACGGACGCTTGTCCGGCGGGTCCGGTGACGGCCATTCCCGGCGAGCGGTCCCGGCCGGACTTGAGAGCAGGCGCCTGGGCGCTCACCGCGCAGGCATGCCCGTGGCTTACCGGCAATCCCGCCGTCTGCTATCGTCCATCCCGTTCCAGGGCGCGCGTCTAGGGGAATGGCGGTTGAAGTGCAAGACTGCGATCGGCGCGACGCCGGGCGCGTCGATCGAGCACACGAGAACTCGCGCAGTCTGCGCGACCGGGGGAGGACATTGACGGGGCCGACGGCGATCGAGCCGAGCGCGGAAGCGCATCGCCATATCGGCGAAGCTGCACCCGCGCTCATGGTCGAGGAAACCGGCGGCCGGGAGCTCACCGGCATCGCGCGCATCATATTGGCGCTCGCCGCGATCGTCGCGACGTTCCTCGCGCTCAATCAGCTCCTGAACCTGCGGCTCTTCGTCGGCGTCGTCTTCATCGAGAACCGCTATCTGTTCCTGCTCGCGGCGACGCTTCTTCCGCTGGTGTTCCTCGCCTTTCCCGGCCGCAAGGGCGGCGCCGGGTCGGTGCCCGTCCATGACTGGGTGCTGGCGGCGATCAGCGCCGGTCTCCTGATCTGGTTTGCCTTCCAGGCGGAGCGGGTTCTCTCCGAAGGCTGGGAGTACAGCGCGCCGCTGCGCGCGAAGATTCCCGCGGCACTGCTCTGGCTCATCATTCTCGAAGCGCTGCGGCGCACCAGCGGGTGGCCGATGACGATCATCGTCGGCGTGTTCTCGCTCTATCCGGTGGTCGCCGAGGCGATACCCAACCCGCTCAAGGGCAAGTCGCAAACGATCGACGACACCCTGGCCTATCATATCCTCAGCGCCGAATCCGCTTTCGGCATCCCGATGCGGGCCTTTGCCGAGATCGTGGTCGGCTTCATCGTGTTCGGGCGTCGCACTCAACTACACGGGCGGCGGACGGTTCTTCAACGATCTCGCGTTCGCGCTGGTCGGCCGGGTGCGCGGCGGGGCGGCGCAGGTCGGCATCATCTCAAGCGCGCTGCAGGGCTCGATCAGCGGCAGCGTGATCTCCAACGTGATCAGCTCGGGCGTGGTGACGATCCCGGCGATGAAGCGCACCGGCTTCCGCGCCGACTATGCGGGCGCGGTGGAGGCGGTGGCGTCGACCGGCGCGGTGCTGATGCCGCCGGTGATGGGCTCGACCGCGTTCGTCATGGCGTCGTTCCTCGGCAAGTCCTATGGCGAGATCGCGCTCGCCGCGGCGGTACCCGCGCTCCTGTTCTATATCGCGCTCGTCGTGCAGGTCGACGCCTACTCGGCCCGGCTCGGTCTTAAGGGATTGCGCCGGGAGGAATTGCCGCGGCTCGGCGCGGTGATGAAGGAAGGCTGGTTCTACATCCCGGTGTTCGCGCTCCTGGTGTTCCTTCTCGTCTCGCTTCAGGAGGAAGCGCTCGCACCGTTCTATGCGACCGCGCTCCTGATCGCGATCAACCAGGCGCTGCCGCAACACCGGATGAGTCTCGATGCAGCTGGTCGAGTTCGCGGCCGCGGTGGCGCGGGGGCTGGCGGAGCTGACGGCAATCCTGATGGCGATCGGATTCATCATCGGCGCGCTTTCGGTCACCGGGCTCGCCGGTACGCTCGCCAATGACCTGGTCTACATCGCCGGCGGCGCGCCGCTCGTGCTCCTCGTCATGGGGGCCGTCACCAGCTTCATCTTCGGCATGGGGATGACGGTGACGGCCTGCTACATCTTCCTCGCCATCGTGCTGGCGCCGCCTTTGGTCAAGGCCGGGCTGGACCCGCTCGCGGTGCATCTCTTCATCATGTATTGGGGCATGGTCTCGTTCATCACGCCGCCAGTGGCGCTCGCCACCTTCGCCGCGGCACCGCTCGCCGGCGTGTCGGCGATGCGTATCGGGCTGCAATCGATCCGGCTCGGGACCGCGATCTATCTCGTGCCGTTCTGTTTCGTGCTGAACCCGGCGCTTCTGTTCAAGGGCGATTCCGCCATCGTCGTGACGTCCATCGCGGCCGCATTCCTGGGCGTGATCGTGGCTGCCGCCGCCCTGCAGGGTTACGTGGCCGGTCTCGGCCGTATCCCCAATCATCCGGGCGGTCTGATCGCGCGCATCGCCCTGATCGCGGGCGGGTTCCTGCTCGCGGCACCCGTACCGCGCCTCACCGGCCTTCCTTTCACGATCAATCTCTTCATCGGGGCCGGGCTTGCGGTGTTCGGACTGTTGCTGCTGCTCGCGCTGGGCAGTAGGTTGAGACCAGGGAGGAGCGTTTCATGAAACACCACAGCATGCTTCTCGCCGCCGCCGTCGCGGCGGCCGCCTCCGGGCCGGTTGCGGCGCAATCGATCAAGCTGCCGGAGACGCTGACCTGGACCGCCTATGACGTCGGTTCCGGCGGCTACAATCAGGCGGTCGCAATCGGCAATGCGCTCAAGAACAAGCTCGGCGTGAATCTCCGCGTGTTGCCGGGGAAGAACGACGTCTCGCGCAACATTCCGCTGCGTGACGGACGGGCGCCGTTTTCGGCCAACGGCATCGGCGGCAGCTACCTGGCGCAGGAAGGCGTCTACGAATTCGGCGCGCGCGATTGGGGCCCGCAGGCGGTGCGCTCGCTGATCCTCAACAATTCCGACGCGCTGCTCACCATCGTGACGGCAAAGGACGCCAATATCGTCACCGCCGCCGATCTCAAGGGCAAGCGCGTGGCCTGGGTCGTCGGCGCGCCCTCGCTCAATCAGAACATCACGGCGCTTCTGGCATTCGCCAATCTCACCTGGAACGACGTCAAGAAGGTCGAGTTCGGCGGCTTCGGCCAGGCGATGGACGCGGTCATTGCCAATCAGGTGGATGCGGCCTTCTCGTCGACCATCTCCGGCCAAGCCTACAAGATCGCGTCCTCGCCGCGTGGCATCCGCTATCCGACCTTTCCCCATGCCGACAAGGAGTCCTGGGCGCGCGTGAACAAGATCGCGCCGTTCTTCGTGCCGGCGTTCGGCACCGAGGGTGCCGATCTGTCGCCCGAGAAGAAGGCCGAGGCCGCCACCTATCCCTATCCGGTGTTGATGACGATGGCGGCGACCGATACCGACCTCGTCTACAACATGACCAAGGCGATGGTGGAGCTTTTCGACGATTACAAGGACGGCGCGCCGGGCAATCTCGGTTGGGGCATCAAGCGCCAGATCTTCGCCTGGGCGATCCCGATGCACGAGGGTGCGATCCGCTGCTACAAGGAGCGAGGCCTGTGGACCGCCGAGCATCAGAAGCACAATGACGCGATGATCAAGCGTCAGGACCTGCTCGCAGCCGCCTGGAAGGCGTATGTGCCGACCGCACCCGCGGACGAGAAGGTCTTCGCCCAGGGCTGGATGAAGGCGCGCGCGGAGGCGCTGAGCAAGGCCGGGATGGACGTCGTCGTCACCGAGTGGTGATCGCTGATCTCACTCAGCCGGTTCGGCACGAAGCGCGCCGACGGTGATGCCGACCGTGTTGCCTCGCACCGGCGGGACCATGTATTTTTCGTTTGCGAAGGGCGGCGGCCGGTCGGCTGGGTCATGATGATCAAGATGAGCGGAATTTCGAGCGGACCCCCCCGGCCTGCCGGAGACGCAGAGGCGGACCTCCAGTGGGCGATCGGCGCCATCAACCATGGGCGGCCGGAGGATGCCGAGCAGCTTGCCCGCAGCGTGCTGGGGCGGATTCCCCAGCACCCGAAGGCGCTCTATCTGTTCGGCTACGCCCTGCTGCAGCAGAACCGTGCCGCGCAGGCCGTCGCTCCGCTGGAGAAGGCGGCGCGCGCCCTGCAGGACCCGGCGGTCGAGACGCAGCTCGGGATCGCGCTGCGCCGGACCGGACGCACCGATGATGCGCTCGCGCGGCTCACGCGCGCGACCAAGCGGCGGCCCGTCTTTCCCGAGGCCTTCCACCAGCTCGGCTCGTTGCTGTTTTCCTTGAATCGCAACGACGAAGCCATGACGGTGGCCGCTCACGGCTGCGAGCTTGCGCCGGACGTCGTCGAATTGCCGATCCTGCTCGGCGTCATCCGCCACGCGCGCCAGCAGCGCGCCGAAGCCAGGGCCGCCTTTGCAGAGGCGCTCGCGCTTGCGCCCGACCATCCGGGTGCGCACTACGGCATGGGTGCGGTCCTGATCGACGACGCGGAGTATGCTTTGGCCGCCGAGCATCTGCAGCGATCGCTCGCAAGCCATCCCGCCGATGCGCAGGCGCGGCTCAAGCTCGGCGTCTGCCTGCTCGAGCTTGGTCGCACCGACGAGGCGCTCGATGAAGTTCGCGCTGCGGTGCGCGGCGATCCGAGCCTCTATCGCCTGGCCCTGGCCCGGATCAGCGGTGCGGCACGCGGCCGTTTCTGGCTGCGGCCGAGCGCCGCCGCCAAGCGTTTGACCGGCTAGCGTTGGCGCTAGCGCTTGGGCGCGCGGAATTCGTGGCGGTAGAGACCGGTCCCGGCAGAAACGGCCTCGCCGATCTCGCGGAAGCGCTCGGCGGTCGATCCGGTGAGGGTCTCGAACTTGTCGCTCCACACTTCGCGGCGGATCGGCAGGCATTGCGCGACCGGCGTCCCTTTCGGCAGCGTGCCGTTGAAGGCGGGATCGCGCCAGCGCGCCGGAAAATGCACGAACGTCAGCGAATAGAGATCGGCGTCGACCAGGCCGGTCAGCGTCGTGAACGGCAGGTCGTCGCGGTTGATCGGATGCGTCACCAGCAGCGAATAGCCGGGAGGAAGCTCGACCGTCCAGAAATTGTTGAACTTGATGATGAAGCGGTCCTCGTCGAAGAACGGCGTTCCGGCGACCTGGCAGCCGTCGTGAAAATCGATCGGCGAGCGCGAGTAGGCGGCGATGCCGGCGGGGACGTCCCGGTCCCAGCTGAATTCCCCGTCCGCCACCTTGAGGTCGCAGGCGAGCGGCATGAGAAACCCATAGGTCATGGCGTCGATGACCGGCGGGCATTTCTTGATCGTCGGCATGTCGTCGCCGGCGGCCTCGCTGAATGCTTTTTGCGGCAAGGCCTTGAACCAGTCCGGCAGGCCGCGCACCGCGGGAATCGGTCGCGGCAGGATCGGCTCCAGCTCGGGCGGGCAGCGAAAAACGATTGCGCGCTCGTCTGCCTGATCCATGGCCTCCGGTTTCCTCTGGAATTGTCGTTGAGCGACGTTATTGGCTCGATCTTAGCTCCATATCGTCCGGAGGAAACCGTTTTCTGACCGGCCGTGTGCGGTCGTCTGAAACAAGCCCTGATTGACGCGCGCCACAAAATCGCTCGGCATGGGCGTCGACCCGGCATCCGGCCATCCGCAGCAGAGAGACGCGCGCCGGCTGACGTCCTGCGCGCGTCTCGCGGAGTGCCGGTCTCAGCCGCACGCCTGGCCGGGCTCGAACATCTGGCGGATCTCGAGCTCGCCCTCGTAGCCGGGGCCCAGCACATCGATGTGGATCTGCATGAACTGCCGGCCCAGCTCGATCGCCTCCTCCTTCGAATTAGCCTTGAGGATCGCGAAGCCGCCGATCAGCTCCTTCGTCTCGGCGAACGGCCCGTCGGTGACCGTCATCTTGCCCTTGCCAACCATGATGCGGGCACCCGTGCGGCTCGGCAGGAGACCTCCCGACTCGAGCAGCACGCCGGCTTTCATCATCTTCTCGGCGTGCTTGCCCACCGCCTCCATCATCGCCTGGCTGGGAGGCTTGCCCGCCTCGTAGTCCTTGTCGGCCTTGACGATCATCATGAATTGCATGGTGGTTTCATCCTTCTACGGTTTGGGTTACGAGCCGGGCGTCCGGCCGCTGAAACGTGCAGCGGATGTCGCCCTCGTCGGGATGACGAACCACGCCGGGCCGGATCGACACGCGAGAATCAATTTTTTTCCGGCAGTAGGCCGGGCGGGAAGTCGGCGAGCTCCTGGACCTGGCGAATTTCGATCACTTCGTTGTCGGAACCGGGGCAGCGCTTGGCCCACTCGATCGCTTCCTCCCTCGATCTCACCTGGATCATCCAATAGCCGCCGAGGACCTCCTTGGCCTCGGCGAACGGGCCGTCCATCACCGTCGGCTTGCCGGCGGAGAACGAGACGCGGGCGCCCATGGAGGGCGGGTGAAGCCCGTCGAGCGCGAGCAGCACGCCGGCTTTCTGCAGGGATTCGTTGTATTTCATCATCTTTTCGATGCCCTCGCGGTCCGGCAGGGTGCCGGGCGCCGCGTTCTCGTACCCCTTGGGAATCATCAGCATCATGAATCGCATGGATTTTCCTTCCTGGTTCGAGGCCGGGCCGGCGGACGTCGCGTGGATGCGAGCCCTGCTCCGCCATCATGACGAACGGAGGGCGGCGGAATTGACAAGCCGTGGCGATTTTCTTTGCCGATGCCGGAGCCGCGGCGGCTACAGCCTGGGCAGGAAGGTGGCGAGCTGCGGAAATGCGGCGAGCGCGGCGACGACCGCGAGCAGGACGATCCAGTACGGGATCGAGCCGCGGAAGATTTCCGCAAGCTCCACGTCCCGGTCGGGCACCGCGGCCTTCACGGTGAACACCAGGATTCCGAACGGCGGCGTGAGCAGGCCGGTCTCGATCGCCAGAATGCCCATGATGGCGAAGGCCAGCGGATCGAAGCCGAGGTGCACCGCGATCGGCGCGAAGATCGGCACGGTCAGCAGGATGATGGAGATCGAGTCGATCAGGCAGCCGAGCACGAACCAGATCGCCACCATCACCAGCAGGATGCCCCAGGGGCCGGCGCCGGTGCCGAGCAGGAACGCCTTGGCGGCCTCGGTGAAGCCGGTCATCGACAGCACGCGCGAATAGAGCTGCGCGCAGAACAACAGCAGCAGCAGCGGCCCGGAGGTGCGGCCGACATCGAGCACGACCTGCCAGACCTCGCGCGGCTTGATGCCCTTGATCACCGCCAGGATGAGCGCGCCGACGGCGCCGATGCCGGCGCCCTCGGTCGGCGTGCACAGGCCGAGCCAGATCGCGCCCAGTGTTCCGAGGATGAGCAGGATCACCAGCAACGTGCTGAGCAGCATCGCGCCGATCGAGCTCGTCGTCGATCGGCGGCTCGTCGCGGCGCGAGCGCGCCGGCGCGGCCGTGACATCGGCGCCCGAACGGACGCGCCGGCGCAGGCGCGAGGCGCGGCGTCTCGCCGACCAGTTCCGGCTTGAGCTTCGCGGCGATCACCACATAGGCGATCATGCCGGCGGCGGCGAGCAGGCCCGGGAATCACGCCGGCCAGGAACAGCTTGCCGATCGACAGTTCGGTCAGCACGCACCAGACGATCATCAGCACCGACGGCGGGATCAGCATGCCGAGACAGGCGCTGCCGGCGACGCAGCCGAGCGCGAAATCGCGCCGGTAGCCGTAGCGCCGCATTTCCGGATAGGCGATGCGCGAGAACGCCGCCGCCGCCGCGATGCTGACGCCGGTGACGAAGCCGAACAGCGCATTGGCGATGATGGTCGCGGCGGCGAGCCGGCCGGGCAGCCATTTGCTGGCGCGGTTGGCGAGCGTATAGAGGTCGCGCGCGGCCCCGCATTTCGCCAGGAAGTCGCCCATCAGCATGAACAGCGGGATGACGGCGAACACGTAGTCGCGCAGCGCCTCGTAGGCGGTGTTGGCGACGAAGGTGCGCACCACCTCGATATCGCCGGTCATCAGATAGATGCCGAGCGCCGCCGTAATGCCGAGCGCGATCGCGATATGAACGCCGGCGAACACCAGCGCGAGCAGGACGACCACGATGGCGATCATGTCGAAATGGCCGAGCATGATGCGCTTCCTCTACAGATGCGCTGGCGCGGCGGCGCGACGCTGTCGCGGCGCGGCCGGTGACGAGGGAGCGCGCCGCGTGGACCGCGTGCAGCGCGTAGCTCACGACCACCAGGACCGAGCCGATCACGACGACGACGCGGGCCGGCCAGACCGGCACCCGCAGCGCGCCTTCGCCCTCGTATTCGCCGCTGGTCCACGCATGCAGCATCGGCTCGTAGCTGCCCCAGACGATCAGGCCGAAGAACACGATGCCGAGCACGGCCGACAGCAGCTGCGCGAAGGCGTCGCCGCGCACGCCGAACATGCCGGAGAACACGTCGGTGTAGATCATGCTGCCGCTCTGCACCGCATAGCCGGCGAGCAGGAAGCAGATGATGACGATCGACATCGAGACGATCTCCGGCGTGCCCTTGACCGGAGAGTTGAAGATCGCGCGGCCGAAAATGTCGGCGCAGACGAGAAATCCGAGCAGGAAAATGATCGCCGCGGCGGCCGCGAGCAGCGCGCGCACGATGCGGGCGTTCAGATCATCGAGCATTGCGGTACCGGCATGCGAGCGATGCGGATCGCAGGCAGGCGGCCGCTATGGCGCGGCCGCCCGCGACCGGCATCGGTCTACTTGACGCTGTAGCGCACCGGCCACTTGTGGCCGTTGTCCTCGGCGGCCTGAGCGCGATCTCCAGCACCTGCGTTCCCGGCAGGCCCGCGGCATCGAGCTCCTTGGCCTTCTGCGCCGGCCAGGCGGCGAGCGACTGCGCCCAGTCCTGCGCGCACCTTGTCGGGCAGCGTCCGCACATCGACGCCGCGCGTCTTCAGCTCGGCGATCTGCTTCGGATAGTTCTCCTTGTTCACCGTGCCGGTCTTCGCCTCGTATTCCTTGGCGACTTCCAGGATGATGTCCTGCACCTCCTTCGGCAGCCTGCTCCAGCGCGCCGAGTTGATGGTCAGGCCGTGCCAGGTGATCGCGCCGAAGCCGATCTCGGTGTAGAACTTGCCGACTTCGTAGAGCTTGAAGTTCACCCAGCCCGACGGGAACATGATCCAGCCGTTGTAGACGCCGGTCTGCATCGACGGTATAGGCGTCGGGCAGCGAGGATTGCACCGGCGTCGCGCCGGCGAACTCCAGCCATTTCAGATTGAGGCCGGCGCCCGCGATCTTCTGGCCCTTGAGGTCGGCGACCGTATTCCACTCGAAATTGGTGCCGAGGTTGTAGCCGTTGTCGGCGATCAGCGCGATCAGCTTCTGCTTGAACTTGTCCTCGAACACCTTGCGACATGTACGGCACCTTGTCGTACACGGCGCGCGCCACCTTCAGGCTGACCACCGGGTCCATGGTGCCGAACGGCAGCATGACCTGGAACGCGTGCAGCGGCAGGTTCGACGGCTCGAAGCAGAAGCAATAGCCGCCGATGTCGATGATGCCGGACTGCACGCCTTCGAGCGTGTCGGCCACCTTCACCATGGCGCCGCCATAGCCCTCGACGAACTCGACCTTGTGCTTGGTGCGCTCGGCGACGCGCTTGGTCACCTCCGGCACGAAGAAGTTCTGCATCAGATTGACGTAGGTATTGGCCGGCGGATGGCCGGACGCGATGCGCAGGCGGATCGTTTCCTGCGCCGATGCGGTCGTCGCGGCCGCCAGCAGCGTCGCAGCCGCCAGCAATTGCACCCATGTGCGGATCGTCATGCGAACCCTCCCCGAACGTCGTTGGCGCCGTTGTTTTATCGTCGCCCGAACATCGCGTCCCGGGGGGAGGGAAGTCAATCGCCAATACCTGCAAAATCGACTCTGACCCCGCGGGACGCCGCTGAAGTCGAATTCGACTCTGATCCAATTACCTCCCGACTACCCCTCGATGGCGCTCGCCGCCTTCTTCCGCGTCCGGGACGGGGCTTGCGTCTTTGCGTCCTGCATCTCGCTGGCTTCCTTGGCCAGACGGAGCGCGCGAAGCCGCGCGGTGTTGGCATCGCGGGCGCGCTTTTCCGCCTCGTATTCCCGCAGGGCCTGCGCCTTGTCCCGCGCGCGTTCCGCGTTCGTTGCAGCCGCCATCGAGCGTTGCTGGACATCCTTCATGGTCGTCGCCATCGGCACCTCACTCGCCGCGCCCGCGTGGACGCGTCATGCATTTGGGTTTTCGATTCTCCGTCCCTCTGTTCGTGCGGTCGAAGCGTCGGAGACGATCGCAGGGCCGGAAAAAAAGAGGCCCACGCGCCGGCAAGCCGGACGTGGGACCATGGGCCGCGAGCTTTGCCAGTACATCCGTGGTCAAAGCCGTATGGCCGTTGCGCCACTGCTTAGACGGCGCGCAGGTTCTCGGCGGCAGACTTGCCGGTCCGGCGGTCGGCGACGATCTCGAACGAGACCTTTTGCCCCTCGTTGAGATTGCTCATGCCTGCGCGTTCGACCGCGCTGATATGAACGAAGACGTCATTGCCGCCGTTTTCCGGCTGAATGAAGCCGAAGCCCTTTTGGCTGTTGAACCACTTCACGGTTCCCGTATTCATGGAAATGTCCTTTCGCGAACGGGTGTACACGTTGGGAGCCGGCGCACGCGCTTGCGCGGCCGTTTCCCGGTTGGTCGATTTTTGGAGAAAGGTCTGAAACGTGCGCGCCCGTCGGTGACGAGGCGAAGCGGCCCAGTCGTTCGGCCAAATCGATGTGAGCAATATGGAGAGAGAGTGCAGCAATTTCAAGGCCGCGGGACGCGTTTACAATTTGAACGTGTATATATTTCAATGATGCAACCGATTTTTCATTTTGGCAGAACGAACTCGTCGGCACAAAAGCCTGCGTCTTCAAGGCCGTCGCCTCCGCCGCGAGGCGGCTCGGTCCCGTCCCCCGTCACAAAACCGTAGCATTGCGTCGGCTATTCGTGGGGCGACAACACACGGGATGGGTGTCATGGCGGATGTGGATTTCAAGCTCCTGGCCAGCGCGGATTTCCGCTCGTATGCGGCGGAAGACGTCATCTTTCGCGAGGGCGACCGCGGCGAAGAGCTGTTCGTGATCCGCAGCGGGAAGGTGCTGATCCGCGCCGGCGAGCGCGTCGTCGAGACCCTCGGCCAGCACGAGATGTTCGGCGAGATGGCGCTGATCGACAACTCGCCGCGCAGCGCCACCGCGGTGGCGGCGAGCGCGGTCGAGCTCGTGCCGGTCGGGTCGAAGCAATTCCTCTTCCTGGTCAGCGAGACGCCGCATTTCGCCCTGAACGTGATGCGCGTGCTGGCGCGCCGGCTGCGTGCGGAAACCCGCGAGCCCACGCGGTAACCCAGGCGATGGCGCCGTGTAGACGCTGCGGAGAATGTGCTAGGGTCGGTGCTCCGCCAATCCTCGAAGCGCCGATGGACGTGGCCTTGAATTCGCGACGGCAGACCGGTCGGTGGATTGCGGCGACGTTCTGGCTCGCCGTGAGCTTCCACCTTTCGCCCGCCTCCGCCCGGGTCGACCGCATCGACATCGTGAGCCGCGAGCCGTTCGCGGCGGGCGCCGTATTCGGCGATGCGGGTCCTTACGAGAAGCTGCGCGGGCGCGCCGTCATCGTGCTCGATCCGAAGGCGGCCGCCAATGCCGCCGTTGCGGACCTCGCACTGGCGCCGCGCAACGGGCGCGGCCTGGTCGAGTTCGTCGCCGATTTCCTGGTGCTGCGGCCGCTCGATGCGGCGCGCCGCAACGGCACGCTCCTCTACGAGGTCAACAACCGCGGCAATATCGCCATGCTGCGCCAGCTCGGCGGCGCGACGGCCGACCAACGATCCGGCGACGGCCAGCGACGCCGGCAACGGCTTCCTGTTCCGCCACGGCTTCACGCTGATGTGGTCGGCCTGGGCGACCGACGTCGCGGCGGTCGCGGGCGACAACCGGCTGGTGCTGCAGGCGCCGCTGGCGACCGACAACGGCGAGCCGATCATCGGCAAGGTCGCCTATGAGCTGATCGTCAATCAACCGCGCGACACCGCCCGCTTCACCGGCATGCTCGCCACCGCCTTCCCGTTGGCGCACGGCGACGCGCCCGATGCGGCGCTCACCTGGCGCGAGCGGCCGGAGGACGAGCGGCAGCCGATCGCGCGCACCGCCTGGTCGTTCGTCGCGCCGCGCGGCGGCGCGGCGCGCGCCACCGGCACGCCGGTCGAGATCCGGCTCGACGGCGGCTTCCAGCCGGGACGCATCTACGAGCTCACCTACCTGGCGCGCGATCCGGTGGTGACGGCGGCCGGCATGGCGGCGATCCGCGACCTCCTGTCCCATCTGCGGACGCAGGAGCTCGCCGGGGCGCCGGCGCTGTCGCGCACGCTCATCTTCGGCATCTCCCAGTCGGGCCGCCTGATCCAGACCATGCTGCTGCGCGGCCTAACCGTCGACGAGGACGGACGTGGCGTGTTCGACGGCGCCTTCATCCACGTCGCGGGCGGCGGCAAGGGCGGCTTCGACTATCGCTTCGCCATGCCGACCCGACACTTCAGCATGCTCGAGGATCATATCTATCCGACCGACTTCTTTCCCTTCTCGCCGGCGCCTGCGCGCGATCCGGCGACCGGCGAGGAGGGGTCGGTGCTCGACCGGCCGCGCGCGCTCGGCCATGTGCCGAAGCTGTTCTACGTCAACAATTCCTCGGAATACTGGAACCGCGCCGCCTCGCTGATCGCGACCGATCCGGCGGGGACACGCGACCTCGCCATGCCGGAGGAGGCGCGCATCTATCACATCGCCGGCGCGCAGCACTATGTCGGGGCCTTGCGCGAGCGCGGCATGTTCGAGCAATGCGTCAACACGCTCGATCACTACCGGGCGATGCGCCCGCTCATGCTGGCGCTCGAACGCTGGGTGCGCGACGGCACCGCGCCGCCGCCCAGCACACACCCGCGCATCGCCGACGGGACCCTGGTGAGCGTTGCGGCCTACGCCGAATCGTTCCCCCGTATTCCGGGCTTCCGGCTGCCGACCGGCAACCTGCAGCCGCCGCGCCTCGATCTCGGGGCGCGCTTCGCGCGCGAGCGCATCGCCGATACGGTGCCGCCGCGCATGGGCACGCCGTACCAGGCCCTGGTGCCGCGGCCGGACCAGGATGGCCTCGACCAGGGCGGCATCGCGCTGCCCGAGATGCTCGTGCCGCTCGGCACCCGCACGGGCTTCAACCTGCGCAACGAGGCGGTGGGCTTCCCGTGGGCGACCGGGCGCTGGGACGGCTCGTTCGTTCCGTTCGCGCGCAACGAGGCGGAGCGCGCGGCGTCAGGCGATCCGCGGCCTTCGCTCGCGGCGCGCTACCGGGACCGCGCCGATTACGAGGGGAAGGTGCGCGCCGCCGCCGCGACGGTGGTGAAGCAGGGATTCCTGCTGCCCGATGAAGTCAATGCCCTGGTCGCCGAGGCGGGCGGGCTGTACGACCGCATCATGCGGCACGATCCGGCCGACCAGAGCTGCGGGTACCTGTTCGAGTGACTCACACCGTCACCGGCTGCTCGACCCGCCCCTCGGCGCCGAACACCCGCAGGCAGCGCGCGACTTCGCTCGGCGCGCCGATCGCCTTGCTGGGATTGTCGGACAGCTTCACGGCCGGACGGCCGTTGGCGTCGCTCGACCTTGCAGACCAGCGAGATGGCGCGCAGCCCGTCGTTCGGCCGCGGCGCGCAGTCGACGAAATCGTTGGTCAGGTTGGTGCCCCAGCCGAAGCTCATGCGCACCTTGCCGGCGAAGTGCCGATAGGCCTGCTCGATGGTGTCGACGTCGAGCGCATCGGAGAACACCAGGAGCTTGTCGCGCGGGTCTGCGGCCCTTCTGGCGCCACCAGGCGATGATCTGCTCGCCGCCCTCGATCGGCGGCGCCGAATTCGGGCGAAAGCCGGTCCAGTCGGCGATCCAGTCGGGCGCGTCGCGCAGGAACGACGCGGTGCCGAAAGTGTCGGGCAGGACGATCAGCAGGTTGCCGCCGTATAGCGTCTGCCAGTCCTGCAGCACCCGATAGGGCGCCTGGCGCAGCTCCTCGTCGTTTCGCGCGAGCGCGCCGAGCACCATCGGAAGCTCGTGCGCGTTGGTGCCGATCGCCTCGAGGTCGTTGTCCATCGCGAGCAGCACGTTGCTCGAGCCGATGAAGGCGCTCGCCGAGGCCCTCCTTGAGCGCCTCCACGCACCAGCGGTGCCACAGGAAGCTGTGCCGCCGGCGCGTGCCGAAATCGGAGATGCGCAGCTCCGGCAGGCGCGCGAGCCGCTCGACCTTCGACCACAGCTTGGCCTTGGCGCGCGCGTAGATGACGTCGAGCGTCGAAGCGCCCGTAGTCGCGCAACGCCGCGCGCGAGCGCAGCTCGTTGATGATGGCGAGCGCCGGAATCTCCCACATGGTGGTGTGGGTCCAGGGTCCGACGAAGTCGAGGATGTACTGGCCGTCCTCGCGCGCGGCAGCTCGTATTCGGGCAGCTGGAAATCCTTGAGCCAGGCGAGGAACTCGGGCTCGAAGATCTGCTCGCGCCCGTAGAAGGTGTTGCCGGCGAGCCAGATCATCTCCTTCTTGGTGAAGCCGATGGTGCGCGCATGGTCGAGCTGGTCGCGCAGCTCGCGTCTCGTCGATCTCGTCGGCGATGCGCACGCGGCTGCTGCGGTTGAACAGCGAGAAGGTCACCTGGACGTCCGGGTAGAGGCCCCAGATCATCTGCAGCATCAGGAGCTTGTAGAAGTCGGTATCGAGCAGGCTGCGGATGATCGGGTCGAGCTTCCAGGTGTGGTCGTAGACCCGTTTGGCGATATCGGTGGTGGTCATCGTGTAACCTGTCGCGGTCTATCCCGGTTGGCTCTTCTTGTAGGCGTCGAGGATGTCGCCGCCGCGGGCGAACCATACGTCCTCACGCGCGCGAATGTGGGCGAGCGCGCTTGTCGAGGTACTTGGCGCGGTGCGGATGGCCGATCAGGAACGGATGCAGGCAGATCGCCATGACCCGCGACGAGCGCGCTCCCGCCTCGTAGAGCCCGTCGAACTGGTCGCAGATCATCTGGCAGAATTCCTCGCCCGTCATGTGATGCTCGAGGAACGCCGGGATGTCGTTGATCTCGATCGAATAGGGCATCGAATAGAGCGTGCCGTTCTTCACCTTCATCGGGTAGGGCTGCTCGTCATTGACCCAGTCGGCGACGTATTCGACGCCCGCCTCGGCCAGCAGGTCCGGCGTATTGACGGTCTCGCTCAAGGCCGGGCCGAGCCAGCCGCGCGGGCTTCGCTCCGCAGGCTTCGGCGATCGTGCCCAGCACGCGGCCGATGATCGTCCGCTCCTCGTCCGCTTCGAGCTTGGTGAGCAGGCACGAGTTGTTCTCGCCGTGGCCCATCCATTCCCAGTCGAGCTTGCGGCCGGCCGCGATGATCTGCGGATAGCGCTCGCACACGTCGGAGTTCGAGCGCGACGGTGCCCTTGACGTCGTGCTTCTCCATCACGTCCATCAGGCGCCAGATGCCGACGCGGACGCCGTAATCGCGCCAGGAATAGTTGAGCACGTCGGGCACGAGGCCAATGGTCGCGTGGGTCACCGAGGTCGACGGCCGGTCGAACAGGAAATGCTCGATATTGGGAATGACCCACACCGCCACGCGGGCGCCGTTCGGCAGCCGCCACGGCTTGCGGTCGACGATGGGGGAGTAGTCGAAGCGGGCGTGCTCACGCATGGTTGTTGTCCTTTCGGTCGGCAGCCCCGGCATCGGAGGGCAGTCTACACCATGCGCTCGGCCGATGCCCCCGCTTTACATCGCGCGAGGCGCATGTATCACTTTGCCGCCGACAGCCCGGAAGGTCTCTGATGAAGCCAGCTCCGTTCCGCTACCACGCGCCGAAGACGGTCGAGGAGGCGCTCGCCATCCTGGCCGAGGTCGCCCCCGAGGACGGGCGGGTGCTGGCGGGCGGGCAGAGCCTGGTTCCGACCATGGCGTTCCGGCTGGCGCGGCCGACCCACCTGGTCGACATCAACGGGGTCGAGGCGCTCGAGCGCCTGGCGGTCGCGGACGGCAAGCTCGTGATCGGGGCCTGTGTCCGCCACGAGGCGTTCCGGCAGCCGGTGGTCGACGGCCCGCTCGGCCGGCTCCTGTCGACCGTGATGCGGCACATCGCCCACTACCCGATCCGCACGCGCGGGACCTTCTGCGGCAGCATCGCGCACGCCGACCCGGCCTCCGAATGGTGCGCCGTCGCCGCCGCGCTGGGCGCCGAGATGGTGGCGATGAGCGTCGACGGCACGCGCATCATTCCGGCGCACGAGTTCTTCGCCGGCATCATGACGACGACGCTCACCGAGAACGAGCTGTTGAGCGAAGTCCGCCTGCCGCTGCTGCCGGCCGATACGAAGTTCGGCTTCTACGAGTTCAGTCGGCGGGCCGGGGATTTCGCCATCGCCATGGGGCTTGCAGCCTACCGGCTGCAAGATGGGAAGATGGTCGAGCCGCGCGTCGCGGTCGGCGGTGCGGAGCCGCAAGCGCGGCGGATCGCCGAGGCGGAAGCTGCGCTCTTGGGCCGCGCGCCCGGCGCGGAAAGCTTCGCGGCGGCGGCGAACGCCGCTGCCGAAGTCGTCGACCCGATGGAAGACGCCATGAACAGCGCCGAGTACCGGCGCGACCTGGTGCGCACCTGTACGCGCCGCGCGCTGGAGCGCTCGGCGGCCTAGCCGACTACGACGCGGCGCGCAGCGGCACCTCGGCGGCCGGCCAGCACGCCATGATCTCCTCGCTGGTCGCGACCTGCCCGAAGAACTGGTCGATGTTGTGCAAGGTCGCGTCGTGCGCGGCCTGCGTGTAGGTGGCCGTGCAGTCGCTGGTGAAGACGACGTAGTAGTCCGCAGGAACGCCTGCCGTGCCGTGGTCTCGACGCACACATTGGTGGCGACGCCGGTCATGATGACGGTGCGGATGCCGCGCGAGCGCAGCACCAGGTCGAGGTCGGTGCTCTCGAACGCGCCGTAGCGGTGCTTGGTGACGATCACCTCGTCGGGCAGCGGCCGGATCTCGGAAGAAATCGCCGTTCCACGCGTTCGGCTCGCACACCGGGATACTGGATATAGGCGCCGTTGCGGCGCCGCTTCGCCTGCTCGAGCCAGACCTCGGAGAGGTACCAGTTCGGCCCGGTGTTGTAGACGTTGCGGATCCACACGCACTGGACCTTGGCGGCCCGCGCCGCCGTCGACCAGCCGCTCGAGCCGCGGCACCATCGCGCTTGACCAACGACAGGTCGCGGCCCTCGCGATGCATGGCGCCGCCTTCGGCGCAGAAGTCGTTCTGCACGTCGACGAGCAGGAGCGCGGCATGCTGCGGATCGACCTTTCGGCCAGGGTGCTCAGCATGGCTTCCTCCGGCTTCACGGTTTCCAGATCATGCGCTTGACGTCGAACGGCTTGGCGATCTTCTGTGCGCACGGCGATGTCGAGATTGGCCTTGCAGGCTCGGCACGTTGAACTCGGTCGAGTGAACTCCGGCAGGGTCACGTCCGTGACCACTTCGGGCTTCATGCCGGTGAACTTCGCGACCCAGTCGTCGCGCTCTTCCTTGCGACGCCTGGATGCAGGAACGTGGTGGCGCGATCGATCGCCCGCTTGAAGCGGCGTGCGACGTCCGGATTGGCCTTCACCCAGCTCTCCTTGGCGATGTAGTTGGCGATGTCCATGCCCGGCAGGTTGTCCTGGTACGGGATAGGCGATCACCCGCGCCTTGCCCGACTTGCAGCATGAAGGTCACGAACGGCTCGACGTTCCAGACCGCATCGAGCCGGTTCTGGAACAGCGCATCGGCCATCTGCGGGAACGGCAGCTCCAGGAACTCGATCTTGTTGCGGATCGACGCCGTTCTTGCTGCAGCCATTCCAGCATGTGGACGTAGTTGACGCTGTTGATCAGCCCGGCGGAGATTTTCTTGCCGGCGAGGTCGGCCGGCGGTCTTGATGCTGTCGTCGGTGCGCACCAGCAGGCGCCGAATTGTCCGGCGGACTCGCTGCGGATGCGGGTGCCGGCGGCGACGAACATGATGTCGAGGCCGTTGCCGCGCGCGACCATCGGCTCGAAGATCGACGCTGCCGCCGATCTCGGCGCTGCCGCCGAACACCGCCTCGACCGCGACCGCGCCCTGCGCTACCGGCGACCAGGTGACGTTCAGGTTCTCGTCGGCGAAGTAGCCCTTGTCGCGCGCAACCAGCATCGGGCGTGAAATTGGCGATCGGGATCGACGACCACGCGGATGTTGGCCGGCGCGGGCTTCTGCTGCGCCACGCGCCTGCGACGGACGACCAGACGCGAAGGCGAGCGGCAGCGACGGCGCACGCCGTGCACGGTCATGCCGGCTTGCGGGCACACTCTGTCGCGACATGCGGTGCTCTCCTTCGGCAGTCTAGCTTCGCCCGCTGCTTTCCTGATGCCAGCGGATCAGCCTCGCCTCGCCAGCGAGGAACAGGCGGTTGAGCACGTAGCCGAACAGCGCCAGCGTGAAGATGCCGGCGTACATGTCCGGCACCTTGAAGGTGCGCTGCGCCAGCAGGGTGAAATAGCCGAGCCCGTCGTTGGAGACGATCATCTCCGCCAGGATCGCGAGGATCAGCGAGATCGCGAGGCTGATGCGCATCCCGGTGAGGATCTGCGGGCTCGCCGCCGGCAGCACGACCTCGCGCAACGTCTGCAGCGTCGTGAGCCCGAGCGTGCGCGCGGTGTCGAACTGGACCGGATCGATCGCAGCGCACGCCGCTGTAGGTGTTGAGCAGGATGGGAAAGAACGAGGCGAGCAGGATCAGCACGACCTTCATCTCGTGGCCGATGCCGACGAACAGCACCAGCACCGGCAGGTAGGCCGGGCCGGGGATCGGGCGGAACACCTCGACCAGCGGCTCGAACAGATTGTAGAGCACGCGGTAATAGCCCATCGCCAGGCCCAATGCCGACGCCCGAGCAGGACGGCGAGCCCGTAGCCGAGCATCTGCCGCCACAACGTCGCGAGGAGATGCCTGATCAGCGTGCCGTCGGCCAGGTTCTCGAACCACGCCTCGAGGATGCGGGTGACCGGCGGCCAGGTCGGCGTATCGCACCAGGTACAGGCGGAGAACTGCCAGAAGGCGAGGAGCAGCGCGATCAGGATCACGCCCGGACACGCGCGAGTTCGTGCAGCCATCGATTGCAGATTCGCCCTCATGACGCTTCGGCCCGCCCTGCCATGACCTGCTCCACCATCGATTGCGGTAGAGGTGCTCGCGCAACTCGAGATAGATCGGCTCGCTGCGGCGTCTCGATCTGCTTGCGCGGATAGGCGCAGCGGCACGTCGACCATCCTCGGCGACCGTGCCCGGCGACGCGCTGAGCAGGATCGACGCGCTGCGCGAGATAGAGCGCCTCGTCGAGATCGTGGGTGACGAACAGGATGGTGAGGCCGAGGTCGCGCCAGAGCGAGAGCAGCAGGTCCTGCAGCTCGACCCGCATCATGGCGTCGAGCGCGCTGAACGGCTCGTCCATCAACAGGATGTTCCGGCCGCCGCGCGAGCGCGCGGGCGATGGCGACGCGCTGCTGCATGCCGCCCGAGAGCTGATAGGGATAATAGTGCGGCATAGCGGCTCAAGCCCGACCAGCGTCGAGGTGCTCGCGGCACATCTTCTCGAGCGCCGGGCGCGGAGCCTTCGACGCGGTACTTCACGCCGAGCAGCACGTTCTCCAGCACGGTCTTCCACGGGAAGATCGACTTGTTGTACTGCTGAAACACGAACATCATGTCGGGCGCGGGGCTTGTTCACGATCTCGCCCTTGAGCCGCACGGCGCCCGTGGTCGGCGATGACAAGCCCGGCCATGATGTGCAGCAGGGTCGACTTGCCGCAGCCGGACGGGCCGATCAGGGCGACGAACTCGCCCTGGCGGACCGAGAACGTGATGTCGGTGAAGGCCGCCCGGCCGTGCGCGGTGAAGCGCTTCGTCAAGCCGTCGACTGCCAGGAACTCCGCCGTCATTCCGCTGCACGCCTCGCCTCGCCGCCTGCATTGTGCGCCCCGCGTCGAGCCTGTTGTCAAGCGCGGCGGGGTTCTGCAATGTGGTGCGAGCCCGCCAGAACAAGAGAGCCCGCGTGCCGATCGACATTCATGCCCACTACGTCCCACCGCAGTTGATCGCCGCGGTCGCCAGCAAGGGAAAAGACATCGGGGTGCAACTGTCCGGCTCGGGGACGAGCCAGGCCCTGCAGTTCGACTACGGCCACAAGGTGCGGCCGTTCTTTCCGCGGCTGATCGAGCCGGTGGCGGAGCGCCACGTCTGGCTCGACCAGGAGGGTATCGACCTGCAGGTCGTCGGCACCTGGCCGGATATCTTCGGCTACGGCCTCGGCGTCGCCGCCTGCGTCGCCTGGCACCGGATGCTGAACGACACGCTCGCCGAATGGGCAGCCGACAACACGCGCCGTTTCGCCTGGATCGGGTCGGTTCCGCTGGTCGATGCGGACGCCGCCGCGCAGGAGCTCGAGCGCATCTCCGGCATGGGCGCCGTCGGGGTGATCATCTCGTCCAACGTGGAGAACACCAACCTGGGCGAGCTGCCGCTCGATCCGTTCTGGCGCAAGGCGGAAGCTTTGCGCATGCCGGTGCTGATCCATCCGGTGCTGGTTGCGCCGGCCCCGCGCGCGGCGAAATTCGGCCTTACCCAGGTTGTGCAGTACACGTTCGACACCACGCTCGGCGTCGGCTCGCTGGTGATGTCCGGCGTGCTCGACCGGTTTCCCGGCCTCATCCTCGTGCTGTCGCACGGGGGCGGCGCCTATCCCTACCTCGCCGGCCGGTTCGACATCATGCACCGGCGGATGGATCGCGCCGCGCAGGGCGACGTCGCGGCCGATATGCCGTCGGCCTATGCGCCGCGCATGGCCTACGATTCGATCGTGCATGCGCCGAAGGCGCTGCGCTTCCTGGTCGACGTCGCCGGGCTCGACAAGGTGCTGCTCGGCACCGACTATTCGTTCCCGCCTGCCGACATGGAACCGCTGGCGCTGCTGCGCGCCGCGCAACTGTCGAAGAGTGAGATCGCCGCGATCGCCGACGACAATCCGCGCCGCGTGTTCGCCCGCCTGGGCTGACCGAGCAACAGAACGAACGAGCCCATGGCCGACGCGAAACATGATGGGATGAATTGGGTCGGCCGGTCGATCCGTCGGGTCGAGGATCCGACCCTGGTCGCCGGCCGCGGCCGCTTCACCGCCGACCTGCCGGCGACACGCTGGGTCCGCTTCGTGCGCAGCACGGTGGCGTCGGGCCGCATCGTGCGCGTCACCGCACCGCCCGACGCCATGGTGCTGACGGCGGCGGACCTGCGCGGCGTCAAGCCGATCCGCCCGATGCTGCACAAGTTCAACTACGTGCCGGTGAGCCAGCCGATCCTGGCCTCCGAAGTCGTGCGCTTCGTCGGCGAGCCGATCGCCGCCGTGGTGGCGGCGAGCCCGGAGGAGGCCGAGGACATCGTCGATCTCGTCACCGTCGACATCGAGGAGATGCCGGCAGCCGTCGATGCGGCGGATGCGCTCGCCTCCGGCGCTCCCCTGGTGCATGACGGGACGCCCAGCAACGTGATCGTCGAGGCCCAGGTGAAGACGCCCGGCTTCGATGCCACGGTCGCGGCGGCCGCCCGGCGCATCCGGATCGATGTCCGCTCGCGCCGGCAGAATGCCATGCCGCTCGAGCCGCGCGCTGCCCATGCGGCGTTCGATCCGACCAGCGGGCGCGTCGTGCTGCACGCCTCCACCCAGATGCCGCATCTCTTGCGCACCATCATCGCCGAGGTGATGGGCATGCCGGAATCCGACCTGCGCGTGATCGCACCCGACGTCGGCGGCGGGTTCGGGCAGAAGATGGGGCTCGGGCCCGAATACGTGGTCGTGACCTGGCTCGCGCGCAAGCTCAAGGCGTCGGTGGCGTGGACGGAAGATCGTCGCGAGAACCTCACCGCCTGCTTTCACAGCCGCGATCAGTCGGTCTCGCTCGAAGGCGCATTCGCGGCGGATGGCAAGCTCGTCGCGTTGTCGACCGACATCGTCGCCAATGTCGGCGCCTATTCATGCTACCCGACCACCTGCGCGGTCGAGCCGCTGATGGCGATGGCGGAAATGCCCGGACCCTACGACGTGCGCGCCTACGCCTGCCATGCGCGCGGCGTCGTCACCAATACCTGTCCGATGGCGCCCTATCGCGGCGTCTCGCGGCCGGTGATCACGTTCACGCTCGAGCGGCTGATGGACAAGGCGGCGGCCGCCCTCGATCTCGATCCGATCGAGATCCGCCGCCGCAACCTGATCACGGCATTCCCCTACACGTCGGCCACCGGCCTGGTTTTCGACGAGGCGAGCTACCTGGAAACCATGGAGGCCGCGGTCAAGGCCGTCGACGTGCCGGCGTTCCGCGCGCGCCAGAGCGAAGCGCGCCGCAACGGCCGCCATCTCGGCCTCGGCCTTGCGACGTTTTCCGAGCGCACGGGCTACGGCACGCCCGCCTTTGCGGCGCGCGGCATGGACGTGACGCCGGGCTGGGAAACGGTCGAGCTCGCGGTCGATCCATCGGGATTCGTCGAGGCGCGGATCGGCGCCTCGCCGCACGGCCAGGGGCTGCGCACCACGCTCACCCAGATCATCGCCGATACGCTCGGTGCTTCGCCCGAACGCATCAAGATCGTGCACGGCGACACCGACCGCACGCCCTACGGCTTCGGCACCTTCGCCAGCCGCTCGCTGGTGATTGCCGGCGGCGCGACGCTGCTGGCGGCGCGCAAGGTGCGCGCCAAGCTCGTCAAGATGGCGAGCCTGCTGCTCGAAGCATCGGCCGACGACATCGTGCTGGAAGGCGATACGGCGCGCGTCGCCGGCACCGACCGCATGCTTACGCTCGATGCACTGGCACGCACCGCCTACCACCAGATCCACCTGTTCAAGGGCGAGATCGAGCCCGGCATCAGCGAAAGCGCCACCTATGACCCGCCCGGGACGTTCGCCAATGCGTGTCACGTGGCCGAGGTCGAGGTGGATGTCGAGACCGGGTTGGTGACGATCGCCCGGTTCCTGGTGGCCGAGGATGCCGGGCGCCTGATCAACCCGATGATCGCCGACGGACAGGTGCACGGCGGTGTCGCCCAGGGCATCGGCAATGCGCTGCTCGAGGAGATCATGTATGACGCGACCGGCAACATCCTCACCGCCAGCCTGGCGGACTTCCTGCCGCCGACCGCGCGCGAAGTGCCGGCGATCGAGGTGCATCACCTGGAGACCCTGTCGGAAGCCTCGCTGACCAAGGCCAAGGGGCTGGGCGAGGGCGGCACGATCGGCGCGCCTGCCGCGATCGCCAACGCCATCAACGATGCGCTCGCGCCGTTCGGGGTGTCGATCGACGAGATGCCCGGCCACGCCGCAACGCATCCGCGCCGCGCTGCGCGCTGTTGGTATGCAATGAGCGTCATCGGCCGTTCGGTTCCGCAACTCGAGGACCGGCCGCTGGTGACCGGCCGCGGTCGGTTCGCCGCCGATGTCGCGTTCCCCCACATGCTGCACATGCGGATCGTGCGGTCGGGCCATGCGCACGGCCGCATCGCCTCGATTGCGACCGATGCCGCGAGGGCGGCGCCCGGGGTCGTGGCGGTGTGGACCTTCGCCGACGTCGCCGACGTGCCTCCCATCGATTTCCGTCTGACGAAGATCGAGGGCCTGGCGTTCTATCGCCAGACCGTCCTGGCGCGCGTGCGCGTGCGCTATGTGGGCGATCCCGTCGCGGCGGTGTTCGCGACCGATCCGTACGCGGCCGAGGACGCGGCCGACCTCGTCGTGCGTCGAGATCGAAGAACTGCCGGCCGTGCTCGACTGCTGCGCGGCGCCGGCCGAGTTCGAGGACGGCCGCTCCACCGAGGCGGCGACCGTGGAGAAAAGCTTCGGCGACGTCGAGGCGGCGTTCCGCGCGGCGTCGACCGTGGTCGAGATCGAGGCGACGATCGGACGGCATTCCGGGGTGCCGATGGAAACCCGCGGCGCCATCGCGCGTCATGATCGCAGCCGCGACGTGCTCGAGCTTCATGGTGCCGCCAAGGTGCCGCACTGGAACCGCGATACGCTCGCCCGCATGCTCGGCCGCGCGCCCTCCACGGTGCACCTGTTCGAGGGCCACGTGGGCGGCGGCTTCGGCGTTCGCGGCGAGCTCTATCCCGAGGATGTGCTGGTGTGCGTCGCCGCGCTGCGGCTCGGTCGTCCGGTCAAGTGGATCGAGGATCGGCGCGAGCACCTGATCGCCGCCAACCACTCGCGCCAGCAGCATCACCGGGCGCGCGCCGCGGTCGATGAAGCGGGGCGGATTCTGGCGATCGACGACGCGTTCCTGCACGACCAGGGCGGCTATGTGCGCACCCATGCGGCGACGGTGCCGGACCTCGCCGCCGCCATGCTGCCCGGTCCTTACGATGTGCCGGCCTATCGGGCGGTCGGCCGCGTGCGCCTCACCAACAAGACGCCGGGGGGCACCTATCGGGCGCCCGGCCGATTCGAGAGCACGTTCGTGCGCGAGCGCCTGATGGATGCGATAGCGGCGACGCTCGGCATCGATCGCATCGAGCTGCGCCGCCGCAACCTGATCGGCAAGGGGCAGATGCCCTACACGCGCGCGATGGGGACACTGGGCACCGAGGTCGTATTGGATTCCGGCGACTATGCGGGGCTGCTCGACAAGGCGCTGGCCGCCGTCGCGTGGAACGAGCTGCAGGATGGCCTGCGCCGGCGTCGCCAGGCCGGCGAGTGCGTCGGGGCAGGCCTCGCGATCTTCGTCGAGAAGAGCGGGCTGGGGCCGTTCGAAGGCGCGAAGATCGCGGTGGATCCGACCGGCGCCGTCGAAGTGGTCACCGGCGCGGCCTCGGTCGGGCAGGGTGTCGAGACGGTGATCGCGCAGATCTGCGCCGAGACGCTCGGGGTCGACTACCGCCAAGTGCACGTCGTGCATGGTCAGACCGACCGCATCGCGCTTCGGCCTCGGCGCATTCGCCTCCCGCGTCACGGTGATGAGCGGGGAGGCGACGCGGCGTGCCGCCACCGTGGTGCGCCAGAAGGCGATCGACGTCGCGGCCGAGCTCATGCAGCAACCGGCGGAGGCGCTCGACGTCGTCGACGGCAAGGTGGTGCGCAAGGACGCCGCCGCCGGGCCGTCGATCACGCTCGCCGAGGTCGCCAACGCGCTCGAGCCGACCTCCAGGCTGCGCGGCGCGCGCGAGCCCGGTCTCGCGGCCGAAGGCTGGTATCACAGCGACCACATGGCCTACCCGTACGGGATTCACATCGCGGTCGCGAAGGTCGATCGCGACACCGGCGCGGTGGCGGTCGAGCGCTATGCCATCGCCTATGACATCGGCCGCGCCGTCAACCCGATGCTGGTCGCCGGCCAGATCGCCGGCGGATTTGCGCAGGGGCTCGGCGGCACGCTGCTGCGAGGATTTCGCCTATGACGAACGCGGCGAGCCGCTGTCGGTCACCTTCGCCGACTACCTGATGCCGACCGCGCGAGAGGTTCCTCCGCTCGACATCGTCATCACGGAAGACGCGCCGAGCCCGCTCAATCCGCTCGGCCTCAAAGGGGCGGGCGAAGCCGGCATCAACGCGGTCGGCGCGGCCATCGCCTCGGCGATCGACGACGCGATCGGCATGCCGGGGGCGATCACCCGGCTGCCGGTGACGCCGCAGAGGTTGCGGGATATCTTGCGGCGCACGAAATAGTGCCGCTCAACCCTCCCCGCCGCTCGCATGGGAGCGCGCGGGGGGAGGGGAGCCCCAGCGCCTCGCCCAGAGGGGCGGACCTACAGTTGTCGCGCGAATCCGGCTGATCGTTCATTGTCGCAGCCTATGAGGCGATGTCAGCGCCCTCACACCGACAGCAAGCTGCGCTGGGCGGCGACGTCGTTGACCAGGTCGGCCATGGCGCCCTGCCACTGCAGCTGTCCCTTCTCCAGCACATAGACGCGATCCGACACGAGCTCGGCGAAATGGATGTTCTGCTCGGAGAGCAGGATCGACAGGCCCTCCTTCTTGAGCTCGACGATCGTGGCCGCCATCTGCTCGACGATCAGCGGCGCGACGCCCTCGGAGGGTTCGTCGAGCAGCACCAGCAGCGGGTTACCCATCAGGGTGCGTGCCACGGTGAGCATCTGCTGCTCGCCGCCGCTCATGCGCGAGCCGAGACGATCGCCCATCTCGGCGAGGTTGGGAAAGAGCGCGAACAGCCGCTCGGGCGTCCATGACGGGGCAGGGCGGCCGTCCGCGAAGGTACGCGGCGGCTGGCGGCCGACGTCGAGACCAGCACCGTGAGCTCGGAAAAGATGCGGCGGTCCTCCGGCGTGTAGCCGAGGCCGAGCCGCGCGATCTCGAACGGTTTCAGCCGGGAGATGTCGCGCCCGTTGAAGCGCACGGTCCCGGCGCGATGGGCCATCAGCCCCATGATGGCCTTGAAGGTGGTCGACTTGCCGGCGCCGTTGCGTCCATGAAGAAGCTGACCACCTCGCCGGCGCGCGCCTCGAAATCGAGGTCGAACAGGATGCTGCCGTTCGCGAATCGATCGACGGCGACACGATGACGGATCGAAGACGGCCAATGGCCAGACGATTGAAGATAAGACCGGCGACACGACGACTTACCACAGCCAGGCGCCGGCGACCGCGGCCGACGTCAAGACGGGCTCGACCGTCCAGGTCCAGCTCGACTTCAACGGCCAGGGCGGCGCGGGCGGGCCGACGGCCAGTGGCGCGCCCGGCGGACCGGTCGGCACCGCCGGCAGCGTCACCGTCATCCCCTGAACGAAGGCGTAGGCTGACCTCATGCACCTGCTCCTCGTCGAGGACGACCCGCGGCTCGTCCGCCTCCTCACGCGCCTGCTCGACCCAGGACCGGCACGTCGTCGACAGCGCGACGACCGGCCCGACGGGCTCGAGCTCGCGACCGAGCGCCCAGCTCGACGCGGTCATCCTCGACGTCGGGCTGCCCGACGGCTCCGGCTTCGACGTCGCCCGGCGCCTCCGCGCGAACGGGTCGGCCGTGCCCATCCTGATGCTCACCGCCCGCGACGCCGGTCGGCGCCGGGTGGAGGGCCTGGACGCGGGCGCCGACGACTACCTCGTCAAGCCGTTCGCCTACGAGGAGCTGTTCGCGCGCCTCCGGGCGCTCGGCCGCGCGGGCGGTCCCCGCCGCCGCGGCCTCACCCTCAGGGCCGGGCCGATCGTCCTCGACGAGACCGACCGCCGGGTGACCGTGGCCGGCACGGCCGTCGACCTGAGCCAGCGCGAGTACGCCATCCTCGAGTGCCTCCTCCGGCGGCCGGGCCAGGTCCTCTCGCGCGACCAGCTGCTCGACCAGGCGTGGCCGTACGGCGTCGCCGTGACGCCCAACACGGTCGAGGCCTACATCCACTACCTGCGCACAAGCTCGGCGCGGCCGGCAGGCCGATCGAGACCGTCCGCGGCGTCGGCTATCGTCTGGCCGATGCCTGACGGGATCCTCCCGCCGACCCAGACGACCGCGCCCGAGCTGGCCGCCGAGACCGCCGACAGCGCGCTGATCCGCGATGTCCGGCGGAGCCTCGTGCTGTGGAGCGGCGGGACGACCCTGCTCATCCTGATCATGCTCGCGATCGCGCTCTACGTCGCCGCCGCGGGCTCGCTGGCCAATGCCGGCATCGCTCAGCTCGACGCGCGGATGGGCGCTCTCCGCGGCGAGCGACCCGATCCCGACGACAACTCGCGCTACGGCTACATCTTCGGCGGGGGCGTCGGGGACGTACGCCATGATCCTCGACCAGGACGGCACGCCGGTCGTCGGTCCGCGCGATCCGCTCCCGCCGCCCGGCCTCCCGTATGCCCCCGGGGTCGACGCCGCGGCCGCGGCCGGCGGGGCCAAGGTCATCCAGACGACCGACCTCGGCACCACGCCGGTCCGGATCCTGACGCAGACCGTGGCCGTGCCGAACCGCGGCACATACACCATCCAGATCGTGCAGGACCGGACGACCGAGCAGCAGACCCTGCAGGTCATCGCCTTCGTCCTGATCGTGGGCGGCGTCCTCGTCCTCGTCGTGTCGTTCGGGTTCGGGACCGTCTACGCCCGCCGGGCGCTCGTCCCGATCCGCAAATCGCTGGCCAGCCAGCGGTCGGCGCTCCGCCGGCAACGCGAGTTCGCGGCCGACGCCAGCCACGAGCTGCGCACCCCGCTGACGGTCATCCGGAGCAGTGTCGAGCACCTCGAGCGACACCGCGACGAACCCGTCGCGTCGGTCGGTTCGGCCCTCGAGGACATCGACGACGAGGTCCGCCACATGACCTCGATCGTCGAGGATCTCCTGCTGCTGGCGCGCTCGGACTCGGGCGCCGTCGCCCTCGAGCGGGTCCCGGTCGACCTGGCGGATGTCGCCGCGGACGGCGCCAGCGCGATGGGCAGCCGGCCACCGACCGCGGTGTCCACGTCGAGGTGGACCCGCAGCCCGCCGTCGTGTCCGGCGACCCGGCCCGCCTCCGCCAGCTGGTCATGATCCTGGTCGACAACGCCATCCGCCACAGCCCGATCGCACGGCCATTCGGGGTCGTGGTCCGGGCGGTCGGCGCGGCGCCGGGCTCGTCGTCGAGGACGCGGGCCCGGGCGTCGGCCCGGAGACCCGCCGCACGTGTTCGATCGGTTCTGTCGCGCGCCCGGCGCACCTCCGGGGGCGGGACCGGCCTCGGGCTCGCCATCGCGGCATGGATCGTCGACCGGCACGGCGGGATGCGTTGGAGGTCGCGAACCGGGTCGAGGGCGGCGCTCGCTTCGTCGTCAGCCTGCCCGCGACCGGTGGCGCCGCCGGCTGAGCCCCCGGATCTAGCGGTTCGAGCCCTTGAGCGAACCTCGCAGGGCGTCGTTGCCGGGATCATAGGCGGCACACTGGACCGATCGATCGCCGCCCTTCCACGCGTCGTCGGTCAGGTAGAGCCAGTACATCTCGAGGTCGGACGAGTCGTACGTGATGCCGATGTACGAGGCGAACGTCGGCAGGCAGTTGGCCGTCACGTAGTCCTCGAAGGTCTTCTCCGGCGGATACGTTCCCGCCGGCAGCGAACCGACGAAGATCATCTCGTACTCATGGGCGTCTGCGCACGGACGGGCGGTGACCTTGTCGATCTGGTCGGTCGCCGCCGGGTCCTTGAGGTCGAAGCAGTCACCGACCCGGATGTCGGCCGCGGTCAGGTCGCCCGCCTTGTTGATCTCGCCGGTGGACGACCGGCCGGCGTTGAACAGACGCCACCGACCAGGCCCGCGACGACGAGCCCGCCGAAGATCAGCGCGCCGATCGGGATTCGTCGCCAGAGGGGCTTGGCGGGCGGGGCCGGGACCTCGGGCGTGCCGTCGGCGGTGACCCCGGCTTCCGGCGCGGGCGCGTCGGGCTCGACGTCATCGCTCGGGCGCGTCGCACCACAGTTCGAGCAGACGAGTGATGGCTCGGTGTTGGCTGCCGCGCACCGCTCGCAGGTCCACCCCTCCACCAACGCCGGATCCTCCCTGGGGTGAGGGCCAACGCGGTCGCGTCCGCCCGTCGGCGGGAAGTCTAGGGGCGTCGCCGCGGTCGCGACAAGGCGCGATCCGGGGCCTCAGCGGACCAGGTAGGCGTCCATCCCGGCGGTCCACCGCGCACGGTCGTCGGCCGTGATGACGTAGGCCGCGTACCCGGGACGGGCAGCCAGCCAGTCGAGGCCGTCGAGTCCCATGACGTAGACAGCGGTCGCGTAGGCGTCGCTGAAGGCGAGGCCCGGGCCGACGATGGTGACGGATCGGAAGGCCGATGGGGCTCGTCCGTCACGCGGGTCGGCGATGTGGTCGCCACGCTGGTACGCGCCGGACGTCGCGACCGCCCGGTCGCGCACGGCTAGGACGGCCGCCACCCGGTCGCGCCGATCGGGATGCTGGACGCCGACCCGCCACGGTCGCCCCGGGGCGGCCTCGCCCCGGGCGACGATGTCCCCCCCGGCGTTGATCCAGTAGTTGCGGCCGCCCGCGCTGTCGATCAGCCAGGCGGCTTCCTCGATCGCCCAGCCCTTGACGTAGCCAGATGGGTCCAGGCGGCCGTCCGCCCGATGCGATCGCGCGTCGAAGGCGCCATCGGTGACCGTCGACAGGTGGTCGCAGGCGGCCAGGACATGGCGGACATCGGGGCTGCACGCCTCGAGGTCGATCTCGCCCCGGGCGAGCCGGCTGATCTCGCTGCCGGCGCGGTACGGACTGAACCGGGCGTCGATGTCGCGGAGCTGCTCGACCACCGCGTCGAGGACGGTCGTCGCGACGAGCGGCGGGCGGACCTGGATGCTGACCGTCGTGCCCATCACCGAGACGACGCGGCGCACGTTGGACACGGCGGACGCCGCCTCGTCGATCACGCCAGGCCGGCCTTGTCGAGCGCCGCCTGGAGCGATCGGGCGTACGCGTCGCTGGTGTAGGTCGCGCCGGACACCGTGTCGATCTGGGCGCTCCTGGCCGTCAGCGCTTCCTCGCGCAGGATCGGCGCCGAGTAGTCCGAGATCTGTCCAGACCGGCGGCCCGTTGGGAGCTGCAGGGCCACGACGTCGGTGAGTTGCCCGTTGGCGACGACGATCTCGACCTGGACCGGGCCGTAGCGGGTCGACACGACCGGACCGTCGATGGTGGTCGCGGCATCGGTCGTCGTCGCGCCCCCGGACGTGGCGCCGGTCGTCGGCCGCGGCGTCGCCGCGGGCGTCGTGCCGGTGGCCGCCGACGCGCCCGGCTGGACGATGGCGGCGGTGCCCGCGCGACTGGGCAGCGCCTCCGTCGGGGTCTTGAAGCTGAGCAGGAGGACGAGGGCGACCGTCGTGATGGCGAGGGCGGCGAGTCCGCGGCGCGGCATGTCGGCCGCCTAGCTGACCGACGACCCGGCCGCCAGCGCGATCAGTGAGGCGGCGGCCTCGATCGGGATGGCGAAGCCGAGGCCCTCGGCGTTCGTCGAGACGGCCGTATTGACGCCGATCACCTTGCCCGACGCGTCCATCAGCGGCCCGCCGCTATTGCCCGGGTTGATCGCGGCGTCCGTCTGGAGCAGGTTGGTCAGGGTGACCGGACGGCCGGTCGCCTCATCCTGGACGGCGATCGTCCGGCCGGTGCCGGACAGGATCCCCTTGGTCACGGTCTCGGTGAACGTCCCGAGCGGGCTGCCGATGGCGACCACGGTCTGCCCCACCTTGAGCGCCGACGCGTCGCCGATGACCGCCGGCTTGAGACCGGTGGCCTCGATCTTGATGAGGGCGAGGTCGGTGTCGTCCGATTCCTTGACGATCCGGGCGGGGAACTGCTGGCCGTCGGCGAGCTCGACCGTCAGCGAGTCGCTGCCGGTCACGACATGCTTGTTGGTCAGGATGAAACCATCGGCCGTGAGCACGATCCCGGAGCCCACGCCGGTCGACGGGATCTGCGCGAAGCCGCGCGACGAGAAGCCCTTGGAAGTGATCGTCACGACCGAATCGCGGACCGCCGCGACGACGTCAGGCAGGTCCGGGGACGGTGGTCGCCGGGGCATTCGACCCGGTCGCGACCGTCTGGCCCGCCACGGCCGCGGCGGGGCCCTGGCTCGGCTTGGATGCCAACGGGCCGGTCACCAGGGCGGCCGTGCCACCGGCGGCGAGGATGGCCGACAAGAACGCGGCGCCGAGGACGGTGGTGGTGGCGCGCGCTGGCCTGCGGCGCGGGGCGCGGGCGGCGTCCGGGGCGGAGGCCGTGGTGGCCGCCCAAGCGGGGCCGGGAGTCACGGCCGGCGCCGGGTCCGCGGCCTGGAAGACGGATGAGGCTGCCGGTGGGGTGAGCGGGGCGGCCAGGGGGCCGCGCTCCGAGTCGTACATCGATGGCTCCGATCGTTGCGGTGGTTCGCGAGGATCCGTGGTGACCTCCATCAAACGACGGACCTCTGAGAGGGGCGTGAGAATCGCCTACAGCGTGGCGAATCGCTCCTGGTGGATCTGGCCGGCCGGCACCGACAACCGACGCATGGCAACCTCCGCGCGGTCCATCATCTGGACCGGGCCGCAGATGTAGACGTCGTGCTCGCGGATGTCGGGGACGAGGCGCTCGAGGGCGGCGGCGTCGAGCGGATCCGCGCCGGCGGCTCGCCGTCCACCGACGAGGTAGTGGACCCGGGCGCCGCGAACGCGGGCAAGGGTCTCGAGCTCGTCGCGGAACACGATCTGTCGTGCGTCGCGGACGCGGTACAGCAGGGTGATGTCGCCCGGCTTGGCCGGCAGCCCCTCCAGCAGCGCGCGCAACGGCGTGATGCCGATCCCGCCCGCGACCAGGAGCACCTTGTCGCGCGTTCGACGGGCACCGGTCAGGATGCCGTATGGGCCCTCGATGAAGACGCGCGTCCCGATCGGGATCCGTGCGAGCTCCGTCGACCAGTCGCCGAGCTCCTTGATGGTGATCCGGATCCACGTCCCGTTCGGGGCTGACGAGATCGAGAACGGGTGCCCGCGCCACCAGCCTTCGCGGGTGAGGAAGCGCCACACGAAGTACTGGCCCGAGCGCATCGCAAGCCGATCCAGGTCACGGCCGGTCAGGTAGATCGAGTAGACGCCCGGACCCTCTGGGACGATACGGTCGACGCGCAGCCGGTGGCGGATCGAGAGTCGGACGGGCTGGCCGACCCGGAACGCGAGGATGAGCGCGACGGTGACGACGTACAGCAGGATCCAGTACGCGGCCGCGACCTGGTCCTCGACGAAGTCCGTCCCGACGAACAGCTGGTGGAGGAAGCCGAGCGCGATCGCCAGGTACGCGTACAGGTGGATCCCGTACCACGTCTCGTGCGACAACCGCGCGGCGGGCCGCCCGCATCGAACTGATCGCCACGGCGCCGAACAGGCCGGCGCTCGCGAGCGCCATCAGGACGTACGGATAGGTCGTGATGAGGGTCCAGAACTCCGCGATCACGCCGGTGCGGTCCGCCACCGCGTAGCCGACCGTCGTGAACACGCCGTGGCCGAGAAGGAGCCAGACGCAGGCGAAGCCGAGCCATCGATGGGCGGCCGCCAGGCGGTCCATGCCGAACGTGGCGTCCAGCCACGGGCTGCGCGACATGAGGACGAGCTGGATGAGCGCAAGGTAGGTCCCCAACAGGGCGGTCACCTGGCCGAGCCCGGTCAGGACACCGCCGACCGTCGTGAACTGGTCCAGGCCGCCGTGTCGCAGCCACATGGCGACGATGATCGATCGCCGTTGGCGACGAGCACGCCGACGGTCTCCATCCCGCCGACCGACCAGCTCCGTCGGCAGCGGGACAGGCTTGGGCGTCCCGGACGGCATGGCCCTCGGGGCCGGGGCGTCGGGGTGGGCATCGCCTGATCGCGCATGGGCCGCACGTGCGGCGCGCTCCTGAGACGACGCTGAGAACCGCGTGCCAGACTGAGCGGCGCATACTCTCGGCCGAGGAGGATCTCGGCCGTGCGGGTCGTCGTCACCGGGGGCAGCGGCAAGGGGGGTGCCTGGGTCGTGCGCGACCTGCGCGCGCATGGCCACGACGTCCTCAACGTCGATGCCCGACATGACGGTACGCGCGTTCGGGCTATGCCTGGTCGCCGGACCTGACCGATCTCGGGCAGACGCAGGACGCACTTGCCGGCGCCGACGCCATCGTCCATTTCGCCGCGATCCCCGGCGCCGCAGCTCCGGCCGGACGGCGAGACGTTCCGGATCGAACATCGCCTCGACCTACAACGTCTTCGCCGCGGCGGTCGCGCATCGAGGTCCGTCGTGGTCGTCTGGGCGTCGAGCGAGACCGTGCTCGGGCTCCCGTTCGATCGGCCGCCGGACTTCGCGCCGATCGACGAATTGATCGAGTCGCGCCCGGAGTCGTCGTACTCGCTGTCGAAGGTGGTCGGCGAGACGATGGCGGCCGCAGTTCGCGCGCCGCGAGCGGGATCGGCGTTCGTCGGCCTCCGGATCTCGAACATCATGGAGCCCGCCGACTACGCGGCCTTCGCGTTGCTGGCAGGACGATCCGCGCGGATCCGCAGCTGGAACCTGTGGGGCTACGTCGATGCGCGCGATGTCGGCCCAGGCGGCTCGGCTCGGGCTCGACGCCGATGTCGAGGGCTCGGCGATCGCGATCATCGCGGCCGCTGACACGGTGATGACCCGTCCCGAGCGCGGACCTCATGGCCGAGGTCTTCCCGACGGTGCCGCTGCGGCGGCCCGTCGTCGGGCCGCGAGCACCCTGCTCGCCATCGACCAGGCCCGGCGATTGCTCGGGTACGAACCGGCCATACCGCTGGGAGGATCACATCGAGGGCGTGACGCCGCTCGACCGGTGACCCGGCCGCTCCCGTCGGCGTGCCGCCGCGGCATCGTCGGCAAGCTGGCGCACCGATCTCGCCGGCCGGAAGCGCCGTCTCGACGAGGCCGACCGATTGGCGGCCCACAGCGACCGGGCCTCGATCTGGCCTGTCACGTCCGTCTTCGGCGAGGCGGATGCGAAGCGCCGGATGCACCTCACCGCCGTCCCGCGTGGCGAGCGCCTCGCATTTGCCCGGTCTCCGACCGGGCGGCGGACGACCGGCGAGCTCCCATGTCTCGATCGTGCTGTTGCGGAGCGTCCGGTGGGGGGCGTTCGGCCAACCGCCGTCGAAGACCCTCGAGTGGACGGTCGACGTCTCGTCGGCCGCCGCGAGCAGGTCGCGGTAGCCGCGGTGGGCCGGCGCCTCGAGGGACATGACGAGTCGGGTCCCGAGCCAGCCCGCGGAGCCGTCGAGCGTCAGGAAGCCGTCAGCCCGCGTCCATCCCCGATCCCACCGGAGATGCGCCTCAACCCGCCACGGGACGACTCCCGGTCGCGCGCCGGGACGTCAACTCGACGATCGCCGCGCCCATGGCCCCACCGAGCGTCCCGAGCGTCAGATCCCCCAGGGTATCCGTGTAGGCAGTAGCGAGCTCCGATGAGAAGCGGATGAACGTGACGTATTCGGCGAGCTCCCAGCCGATCGCCGTCAACGCCGCGAACCCGACGGCCAGGCCGAAGCAGTTGAGCCGTCCCAGGCCGGTCGAGCGGAGCACGAGCGCCGCGGCCGCGGTCACGAGCATCCAGTTGACGAAGTGGTTCGCGTCGTCCCACCAGTCGATCGAGTCGTACAGGCCCAGGGCGTTGCCGACGACGTCGATCAGGAAGGGCGTGGTCAACAGCAGGTCGACATCGGCGGGGTACGGGCGCTGGCGGTAGCGGAGCCACCAGACGACGGGCACGAGGAACGCCGCGATCGGGAAGGTCAGCGCGCGCCCCAGCATCGCCTTGCCGCTGTACTGCGGAAGATCGGGGTTGGATACGGCGTGCACGAGCAGCGCCATGAGCGCGACCTTGACCGCGACATCCAGGAAGAGGATCGTCCGCCGGCCCATGCTGCCGATGCTACGCCGGGCCAGCTGGCGCCGACGTCGCCGCGGCGGCGCTGGATGGGTATCCTGCAACAATGTCCGCGACGACCACACCCGGGCGCGACGTCGTGACCTGGGACGAGATGGACCGCCTCGTCGGTGGCCTCGCCGAGCGTCTCGCCGGTGAAGACTTCGATCTTCTCCTCGCGATCACGCGGGGCGGGCTCGTGCCGGCCGGGATGCTCGCCTACCGACTGCGCATCCGGAACATCCTCGTCGCGGCGGTGGAGTTCTACGACGACGACGGGAAGCCAGGCCCGCACCCGACCTTCCTCCAGTTCCCGGCCGACCCGCTGCTCCGCGGCCAGCGCATCCTCGTGGTCGACGAGGTCTGGGACAGCGGCACGACGATCCACGCGGTGACCGAGCGCATCCGCCAGGCCGGCGGCATCCCGACCACGGCCGTCCTCCACTACAAGCCCGAACGCTCGGTGGTCCCGGGCGCACCCGACGTCCACGCCGTCACGACCGGCGCGTGGGTCGTCTACCCGTTCAAGGCCGGCGGCTAGGCGCGCCGAGGGAGGCAGATCCATGACCCGAGTCCAGCTGCTCGTCGGCACCAAGAAGGGCGCATTCATCCTCGAGAGCGACGCCGCGCGGCGCGACTGGTCCGTGCGCGGGCCGCTGTGCGAGGGCTGGCCGGTCCACGACCTCATCGCCGAACCGGGCAGCGGCGCGATCCTGGCCGGGGCCGGCAATGCCTGGTACGGCCCGGCGATCTGGCGCTCCGAGGACGGTGGGTCGACCTGGACGCCATTCGTCGGCCGGCCTGACGTACGGCGACGAGGCCGAGGCGATCAAGACGGTCTGGAGCCTGTCCGCGACCCCGGACGGCGGGCTGCTGGCGGGCGTCGAGCCGGCCGGGCTCTTCCGCAGCGACGACGGCGGATCGAGCCTGGCGTCACGTCGAAGGCCTGACCAACCACCCGACCCGTCCGACCTGGGGTCCCGGCGCCGGCGGCCTCATCCTGCACACGATCGTCCCCCACCCGACCGAGCCCGATCGGACGTGGGTCGGGATCTCCGCGGTCGGCGTCTTCGAGACGCGCGATGGCGGGACATCGTGGGAGCCACGCAACGTCGGCGTCCGGGCGGAGTTCAACCCGGAGGACCGGTTCCCGGTGACCGGCCAGTGCGTCCACAAGTTCGAGATGGCCGCCGGTCAGCCGGACACGCTGTACCAGCGGAACCACTGCGGCGTCTATCGCTCGGACGACGGGGCGGCCACCTGGCAGGAGGTCACCGGCGACCTGCCGACCGATTTCGGGTTCGCGATGACGGCCCACCCGCGCGACCCGGACACGTTCTGGGTGATCCCCCTCAGCATCCCGGAGGAGGGCCGGCTCATGCCCGACGCGCACGCGGCCGTGTGGCGGACGCATGACCGCGGGGCGAGCTGGATCCGCTCCGATGACGGGCTCCCGACACGCGACGCCTTCCTGTCGGTCCTGCGCGAGGCGATGGCCCACGACACGCTGGATCCCGGTCGGGGTCACCTTCGGGACCAGCACCGGCCAGCTGTGGCACAGCTCCGACGAGGGCAGGTCGTGGCGGATGATCACCGACACGCTGCCCGAGATCTGGGCCGTCGAGGCGGTCGTCCTCGAGGACTGAGCCGCGTGGCGACGGTCCTGCTGCCCCGATCACTGCTGGCGCTGTTCCCGGGCGTCGAGAAGCGGAACCAGGTGCCCGGCGCGACGGTCGGAGCGCTCATCGATGCGCTCGACGGGTCCGTGCCGGGGATGCGCGATCGACTGGTCGAGGCCGGGCCTCGGTTGCGGCGGCACATCAACGTGTTCGTCGACGGCGAGCCGGCCGACCTCGACACCGCGGTCCGCGACGATTCGGTCGTCCACGTCATCCCGGCGGTGAGCGGCGGCACCTGAACGGCCCGGCCCGGTTCATGCGCCGGGTGCCTGAACGGGCCGCCGAGGGCCGGCCGATGGCCGGTTCATGCGCCGGGCGCCTGAACGGGCCGCCGAGGGCCCGGCCGATGGCCGGTTCATGCGCCGGGTGCCTGAACGGGCCGCCGAGGGCCGGCCGATGGCTGGTTCATGCGCCGGGTGCCTGAACGGGCCGCCGAGGGCCCGGCCGATGGCCGGTTCATGCGCCGGGTGCCTGAACGTCCTCTGCCCTCAGGCGCAGCTCCCGGTGGTGAGCGGCGGATAAGCCGCGCGATACGTGCGGGTGCAGCGTCGATCGCCATGATCGGTCGATGTCGAAGCGCTCAACGAACCGGGGCCGGAAGGCCCGCCACGCGAGCCACGCCCCCCGGTGTGGCGGACGCGGATCCACGCTGGATCCTCGCCTGGCTCGCCACCCTGCGACGGCTCGACGCCGGCGGCTTCATCTGGGAGGAACTCGCGGATGACGTGCTGCCCGTCTTCGAGCGGGCGCGGCCGTTCGCCTACCCGGTCGACCCGCCGGCGCTGACGATCCTGCCGCCGGGCGTGACCGTCGGGTTCGGGGTGGACGCGGGGCCGGCGTTCATGCGGATCGCGTCGACCCACCTCGCGGCTGGCCGGTCGACCTCGCGGGGCTGGCCGAACGGGCGCTCGGCAACCTCGCGCTGCGGACCCGACGGGCGCATCGCCGCGACGTCCAGCGCGGGTTCGTCGGCGACATCCCGGTCGACTTCTTCCAGTCGGGCGACGGCTGGGCGTCGACGACCGTCCTGCGTGCCCGACGCGCTCGACCGCCTGTTCGGCCGCGACCGGCCCTCTTCGTCGCGCCGACCCGCGACATCCTGATCGCGATGCCGGCCGATGTCGACCTCGCCTTCGCGACCTGGGTCACCGAGGAGGTCGAGGCGGACGATCCGAACGCCCTCCGCCTCGAGGGGTTCGAATGGCGCGACGGGACGGTCCGCTGCCGCCCGCTGGCCCGGGCCGGCATCGCGGTCTGAGCGTCAGGCGCGCGGCCCGAGCAGGACACCGAACGGGTCGAAGGCTCGGTCCGCTCCGTCACTGCGTCGCGGGTCGCCGGCGACCGCGGGCCCCGCCTGGCGGGTCGCCGGCGACCGTCCGCCAGCCATGGTCGCCGAGTCGCTCGAGGGTCGAGAGCGCGGCGAGGACCATGCCGCGCGCGTGGTCGAGCGCGATCCCGGTCAGGCGGCCCGGCTCGGTCGCACCGGCGACGTCGGCCGAGACCAGCGATGCCGCGCGCGCGGCACGGGCGGCGGCCACCGCGTCGTCGGGTCGGAAGTCCGCGGCGCGGAGCACGAGCGCCACGTCCCCCGCGTGGACCGCCGCGGCCGCCTGGACGTACGGCCACAGGGTCGAGCGGTCGGTGCCGGTCGGCGGTTCGACGAAGCCGAGCGGGTGCCCCGGGAAGAGGGCGCGGCGAACGGCGACCTCGGCGATCGCCCGAGCCCCGGCGGCGGGCTCATCGGTCAGCCATGGTGGCAGGGCGCCGGCGATGATCTGGTCCGCGGCCAGGCCGTCGCCGCGCGCCAGCGCGAGCCCGAGCAGACTGCAGCCCGAGGGCTCGCCCGGCCCGGGTCGCCGGATCGGACGGCACGCCGGCCGACAGGTCGGGGGCGACGACGAGCGGCCCCGCACCGACCAGGATCGACGTCCCGGCCCGCCTGGCCAGGCGATGCGCGAACGCGTGATCGGCCAGCGCGCGGTCCGGCTCCACGCTATCGGCGACGATCTCGGCCATCGCGTCCGAGGCGATGAGGTCGATCCGCTCGAAGGCCGCCACGACGGCCCCCTCGGGCGCGCCCAGGGCGGGCACGACCGTGGCCAGGCGCACGTACGCCCGGCTCGTGGCGGCGGCTCGATCGGCACTCCCGCGGATCCGCGTCAGCGCACGCTGGCTACCGGTCGGGGCGAGCTCGCCGGGGTCGTGTTCGGGCGACCGCTCGCGAGCGTCGCCAGGCCGCCACTCCGGGACCTCGACACCGGCGTCGATCATGCGATCCGCGAGTTCTCGCCCGATCGGCACCTCGATCCGGAGCAGGTCGATGCCGGCCCCGATGAGGTTCGTCACCTCGTCGAGTGCGCCGACGACATCGCGCTCCCGCAGGGTGACGCCGAGCCACGGCCGCTGGCCTCCCCGAGCATCGCGATCGTCTCGCGGCGGACCGTCCGCTGGGCGTCGATGCGCTCGATCGCGACGGCCGCCAGGCGCGACGCTTCGGCCTCGGCCACCGCCCGGCGATCGCGTTCGCGCAGCAACTCGCTTTCGAGCGCGAGGTCGACCGCGCCCGAGGCGATGTCCAGCGCCAGCCGCTGGGGCTCGACGTCGTACTCCAGCAGCGACATCGCGAACGGCAGCGCGATGCCCGTGCTCAGCCCGCGTGGATCGCCGGTCAGCCATCGGTCGACCGTGGCGCCGGCGAGCGGTCGTCCATTGGCATCGAGCCCACCGACACCGAACAGGCGCAGGATGGCGCGCTCCTGGCCGATCGTCGTCGACGCGCGGGCCTTCGCGCCCCAGGCGCCCGCCAGCGCGTCGGCCTGCGCGACGAGCCGATCGAGCGGCCCCCAGTCGGCGCTCATGCGATGACCCTCACCTGACGGCCCCCTGGACGCGCGCACCGGGAGACCTCGCGGAAGTATGGCGTCCGCCGGCGAGGTCCGCGTTCCGGTGTCCGTCGGTCACCGGTCGACCGCACTCGCGAGGCGGTTCCCGGCCAGGAACCCCCGATAGGCCAGCAGCGGGTCGTCCGAGGCGAAGCGGACGCCACGATCGCCGAACCGCACGGCGCCCGGGACGACCGCCGCGTGGTCGGCCTCGACGCCACGACCGTACTCGACCTCGATGACGACCGGCGGGCCGACCCGGAGCGGTTCGAGCTCACCGGCGGCCGCCCGCCGGACCGCCCGCTCGGCGCCGGTCCGGAGCAGGTCCGCCGCCCGGGTCGGGTGGAGCGATGCCGCCGCGTTGCCGCCGTGCGCCGTCTTGACGACGACCCGCTCGGCCCACGGCAGCCAGGCCGCGACCTCCTCGGCCAGCGCGTCGTCGCCGGCGACCAGCCCGACGGGGATCCCCCAGGCCCCGAGCGCGAGCGCGTTGAGCCCGTACTCACCGGTCGGCCGGCCATCGAGCCGGGTCTCGACCGGCGCCAGCGAATAGGTGTGGGCGATCGTCCCGCGCCCGATGCCCGGCCCGGGCGTGGTAGCCGACGAACAGCGCCACGCCGAAGCCCGCGTCGGGACCGGCACCCTGGACCATCGACCACGGCTTCGAGCCCTGGAGGACCCGGGCGTCGGGATGGATCCGCGCCGGGGAGCAGGTTGTACATCGAGCCGTGGCTGTCGTTGACGAGGACGTCGTCGGCCCCGCCGGCCAGCGCCCCCTCGATCGCCGCGTTGGTCTCGCCGATCATCAGCTCGACGGCGGCCTCGTAGCGGCCATGACCGGCTGCCGTCGGGCCCGGGTGGTTGACCCCGGCGATCCCTTCCATGTCGACGCTCAGATAGACCTTCACGTGGCCTCCTCGGGACCGGTCCTCGCCTGGTGGCCGATCCAGACATGGCCGTCGGCGAACCGCTCGGCCTTCCAGATCGGGGCGCGTGCCTTGGTCTCGTCGATCGCGTAGCGAGCCGCCTCGAACGCGGCGTCACGATGCGGGGCGACGGCCACGACCGCGATCGACGCCTCGCCGAGCGGCACCTCGCCGGTCCGGTGGACGATCGCCAGCCGATCGACCCCGAAGCGCGCCTCGATCTCGTCGGCGATGGTCGCGAACGTGTGCAGGACCATCGACTCGAGGGCCTCGTATTCGAGCGATTCGACCGCTCGGCCGGCATGGCGAGCCGCCTCCGCTTCCTGGCCCGGGGCCGGCGTCCCCGGCGTCGCGCGCGTGCGCCCGACGAAGCCGACGACCGCACCGTCCTCGGGGACGGCCAGCGCATCGGCCAGCTCCTCGACGATCCCGACGCTGAACGGGTCCGCCCGGAGCTCGAGGATCCGCCGGCCGTCGCCGCCCGACACCGGCGGGATCATCGCCACCTCGTCGCCATCGGCCAGGGTCGTCGTCGGCTCGGCGTAGTCGCCGTTGCGGGCGAACCGGAGCGACCCGCGACCGGGCGCCAGGACCGGGAAGCGGGCCGCGAGCGCGGTCCAGGCCGCCTCGACGTCCGCGCCGTCCGCGAGGACGAGCGGGACCTCGCGCGTGCCGGCCAGCTCGCGCTGGACGGCGAACAGGCGGACGCGCACGGTGATGGCATCGGCCGCGACCCCGTCAGCCGCGCCACGACGCGATGAGGAGGCCGTCGCCGACCGGCAGGATCGTGGCCGCGAACCGCGGGTCGCCGAGGACCGCGGCGTCGAAGGCGCGGAGGGCGAGCGTGTTCTGGTCGTCCGCGGCGACCGGCCGGGCGCCCGACACGCGCCCGCTCCACAGGACGTTGTCGGCGACGACGAGCGCACCGGGCGCCAGGCGGCCGACGAGCGCCTCGAGGTAGGCCGGGTACTCCGGCTTGAGCGCATCGATGAAGACGAGGTCGAACGGGCCGGCCAGGGCCGGCTCGCTGTCGAACGCCGCCAGGGCCGGCGCGTTGACCACCACGATCCGCGCATCGGCGATGCCCGGCCTGGCGCCACCAGCCGCGGGCGAGATCGGTCCGTTCGCGATCGGGGTCGATCGTCACGATCGTGCCGTCGGCCGGCTGGCCGAGCGCCAGCCAGAGGGTCGAGTAGCCGTAGGCGGTGCCGACCTCGACGATCCGCTGCCGGCCGGCCGCCAGCACCTGCAGGACGCGGCCCGCGTCGCGGTCGACGATCGGGATGCCCAGCGGCGCGGCCGCCGCCTCGATGGCGGCCAGCGCATCGGGCAGCGGCGGCGCCAGCGACTCGATCCAGTCGAGATCGACGCGCCTCGGGGATCCAGCCACGATCGTTCTTGCCCACGTCAGTCCCTCACACCAGCAGTCCGGCGCCGAAGTACAGGCCCGCCGCCAGGATCGTCCCGGCGGCGATCGACCCGACGTTGATGTACAGCAGGCCCGTCGCCGATTCCATCGACCGCGTCCGCGCCGTCTGGACCGACGCCCAGCAGACCACGAGCGGGAAGATCAGCCCGATGATGAGGCGCAGCCAGACGAACAGCGCCCACGGACCGGTCAGCGACGAGAACGGCGGGACGTCCGCCGGGCCGGCGCCGGTGGCGATCCACGCCCAGAACAGGACGACCTGGACGACGACGACGGCGAGCAGGACGCGGGCGAGGAGGATGAGCGGGGCCTCGGGCAGCTTCGGCGTGACGAGGTACCAGTGCCCGAGGATCATCGCCGCGAAGACGCCGCCGATCGCCGCGCTGACGACCGCCAGCTGGACCAGGAGCGCCGCCGCCCCGAGCGATCCGTCGCCCCAGGCCAGGGCGCCGAAGATGAGGGTCGCCACCGCGGCGACGATGGCACCGGCCTCCACGACCCGGCCCGCGAGCGGCCCCGCCCGACCGGCTCGGCCGGCGACCAGGCCGACCGCGACCAACACGGTGAACAGCAGCAGGGCCGCCCGGCGCGGGGCGTCCCAGGCCGGGTCGACGACCACCGGGGACCCGACCAGCACGCTCGGCAGGGCGCCGTCGGAGATCCACGCCAGCAGCCCGAAGCCGAGGGCGCACATCGTCGTGAAGCGCAGGTAGCCGGGCGTCGCCGTCGTCCGCCGGCGCAGGAGGACGACCGCGGCGTAGGTCCCGAGGGCGAGGCCGGTCAGCAGCGTCCAGTTCACGAACGCGAGGTTCTGGCCGATCTGCGTGGCGGGCATGGCCCGAGTGTAGCCGCGATGTAGCATCGCCCCGGAGGTGTCCGCGATGGCACTGGGACGCGATGTGACGATCACCTGGTATGGCCACGCCTGCGTCGAGGTCCGGACGCCGGGCGACAAGGTCGTCCTGTTCGACCCGTGGTTCGGCAACCCGCTCAGTCCGCGCACGCGCGGATTCGGTCGATCGCTGCGACCTGATGCTGGTGACCCACGGTCACGGCGATCACCTCGGCGAGTGCGGTCGCGATCGCCAGCCGGCTGCGGACCGGCCTGGCCGTGCATCCACGAGATGAGCCTGTGGCTCGGCCGGCGGCTGTCGGGCGGGTCGGACGCGGTGATCGGGATGAACAAGGGCGGGACCGTCGAGGTGGCCGGCCTCCGGGTGACGATGACCGGCGCCGATCATTCGTCGGGCGACTGGAACGCCGCCGGCGACACGACCGTCTACCTCGGCGAGCCGGCCGGCTTCGTGCTCGAGCTGGAGGACGGCTTCCGCGTCTACCACGCCGGCGACACGAACGTGTTCGGCGACATGCGCCTGATCGGCGAGCTCTATCAGCCCGGACCTCGCGCTCCTGCCGATCGGCGGGCACTACACGATGGGTCCGCGCGAGGCCGCCCTCGCGGTCGAGCTGCTCGGCGTCCGCCACGTCATGCCGATCCACTACGGCACGTTCCCGATCCTGACCGGGACGCCGGACCAGTTCCGGGCGGAACTGGACGCCCGCGGGCTGGCCGATGTCGAGATCCACGCGCCGCGCCCCGGGCGGCACGGTCGAATGACCTTCGGGCGGTCGGGTCGCGCGACCGGAGGCCACGCCCGATCGTCGCCCGCTGACGCCGCCGGTCGCGATCGGACGTGACCGTCGACCCGGATCGGCCCGACCCGCCCGGGGTCGCCGTCGACCGGACGACGGGTCGGGTCCCGACCCTCGATGGGCTGCGCGCCATCTCCATCATGGCGGTCGTGATCGGCCACCTGGCCGGTACCAACGGATTCCCGCCGCAGGCGACGGCGATCATCGCCAATCGCTATGTCGACGTGTCCTACCTCGGCGTCCGCGTCTTCTTCGTGATCTCCGGGCTTCCTCATCACCGGGATCCTGATCAACGAGCATCGTCGATCGGGCGGCATCAGTCTCAAACGGTTCTACCTGCGGCGGACGGTCCGCATCTTCCCGGCCTACTACACGTACATCCTGGCGCTGATCCTGCTGACCTTCGTCGGCGTCGCCCAGCGTCACGACCTCGGACGTCGCTCACGCCGTGACCTACACCATGAACTACGACAACGACCGGTCGTGGGACGTCGGCCACCTCTGGTCGCTGGCCGTCGAGGAGCAGTTCTACCTGCTGTGGCCGGCGACGATCGTCCTGCTCGGGACTCCGATGGGGTGGCCGGGCGGCGCTGGCGGTGGTCCTCCTGGCGCCGGTGTCCGGGCCGTCGAGTTCTACGTCTTCCCCGGGATGCGGCCCCTCATCGGCAACACGCTTCGAGACGACCGCCGACGCCATCGCGATGGGCTGCATCCTGGCCCTGACGATCGACGAGTTGGTCAAGCGATCCTGGTTCCAGCGGATCATCGCCTCACGCTGGATGATCCTCGCCCTGCTCGTCGTCGCCCTCGGGACTCAGCATCCGGAGCGACACCGACGTCATCGTCGGCCACACGCTGACCGAACCTGGCGGTCGCGCTGATCGTCGCCCGCTGCGTCCTTCGTCCGCACGGCATCGTCGGGCGGACCCTCGAGACCCGGCCCCTGGTCACGATCGGGGTCCTGAGCTACTCGATCTACCTCTGGCAACAGCTGTTCCTGAACCGGACGACCGACCAGGTCATCACGACGTTCCCGCTCAACATCGTCCTCGCCGCGGTCGCGGCGGTCGCTTCCTACCTGCTCATCGAGCGTCCGTTCCTGCGCCGTCGTCCACGACTCGAGGCTCGCTGGCTCGGCGACACCGGCCGCGGCCGTCGCCCGAAGCCTGGCGCCGACGCCGGCCGGCCTGACCTGACCGGCCGGCGCGGCCGGCGCCACCGCCGCGTACGCCGGCGATCGCGGCCCTGCGATGCCTGTCAGCCGCTATCGTGCCCGAGTGACGACACGAGACCCTTCCGACCGACCCGGCCCCGGCAACCGAGCCCGCCGCGCCCCGCCGACGGAGCCGCCACGACGAGCACCTTCGATCCTGCCGTCGATCGCCGTCCGCGTCGATCGACGGAGCGCCGGGTCGTGCTGGTCCTCGGCGGCCTGCTCGCCAGCGCAATCGTCGTGAGTCGCTGATCGTGGCGTTCGCAGCGTCAGGCGCGATCACGATCACGCACGGGCAGCCAGCGTGCCGTCCATCGCGGCCACCGTCCCTCCTCGCACACCGGGCCTGCCGATGCCGACGACCGAGCCCGGCACGGCCGCGGTCGTCGACGTCCCGGCCACGGTCGACCCGACCGGGAGCTCGGACGTGACCGCTGCGCTCCAGGCGATCCTGGATGCGGCCCCGAACGGAGCGACGATCCGCTTCGCACGCGCGGCGACCTATCGAGTCGATGGCACCCTCCGGCTGCGAGGACGGTCGGGCCTGCTCATCGATGGCGCCGGCGCGACTCTCCATCCGACGACCGTCGCCGACTACGAACGACGAACCTGGAGTCTCCTCGATTCATCCGACATCAAGTTCGTCGACCTCCTGATCCGCGGTGCCCACCCGGATGGCGGGACCTACGTCCCGGCGCATGAACATGAGCACGGCTTCGGGATCGAGGGCGGCGGCCGGATCACGATCGAACGCGTCCGCATCACCGACGCGTACGGAGACTGCGTCTACGTGAGCAACGACGAGGCGGGCACGTGGGCCGACGGCGTGCAGCTTCATCGACAGTTCGTGCTCCAGGACGGGACGCAATGGCGTCGCGGTGGTCGCGCGGTCGCAACGTCGAGGTGGCGAGATCGTCATTCGACACGATCGCCCTGTTTCCGATGGACGTCGAGCCGAACAGGTCGGCGGTCCTGGAGGGTGCGTCAGGCGTCTCGTTCCACGACAATCGGGTCCGGGCGCCCGTCGGCGACTACGTCTTCGCGGCCAATGGCTGGGGCCCGGTCGACCACGTGACGGTCGTCGGACAATGTGGTCACCGGCGTGCCGTTCCGCCTGACCATCCACCCGCTTGGACCGGGAGCGGCTACCGCCGATCCGACATCGTGGTCGACGCGCAATCACTCCGACACGCCGGCGACCGGCCGGCATCCGGTCATGGACTTCGCCGACGAACGATCGGCTGTCCGTGACCGACAACGTCCAGCTCTTCAGCGAGCCGGGCGTGTTCGCCTTCGTCACCGGCTCGTGCGACGTGACCGTCGACCGCAACGAGGTCGGCGCCGCCACCGAATCGACGATCGAATCGGAGCAGCTGCCCCTAGACCGACGACCCGACGCCGCAGGCGGCTGCTCAGCGCGCGGTCGACGCGTCAGCGGATCGAGCACCTCGAGGTCGGCTTGGCGCGCGTCCAGCCCCGCAGCCGGCCCGACGGGTCGATGACCCGCTGCCCGACCAGCCAGTCGAGCGACGTGCCCGGGTGGACCACGTGGATGATGACCGCGTCGTACGACCGCTCGGCGGGATCGGGCGTCGAGTAGATGAACTCGTCGTCGCCGAGATTGACACCGGGCACGAGCTCGTCGTGGTACTCGACGATCGCCCCGAGGCCCGCAGATCCGGCGAGGATCTCGATGCGCCGGGGACTCTCGGACGTCGACGACACCCGCCTTGTAGGCGGCCCCCAGGACGAGGACTCGCGCCCCGTGGATCCCGATCCGGTCCGCCGACAGGCGGGCCACCGTCTGGTTGACGATCTGTCCGGGGCGGAGGGCGATCGCCTGCATCGCCTGTTCGATGACCGGGCGCGGTCGTGCGGACCGCGCGGAGCTGCCACAGCAGGTAGTGCGGGTCGCACGGGATGCAGTGTCCGCCGACGCCGGTCCCCGGCGTGAACGGCGTGAATCCGTACGGCTTGGTCGAGGCGGCCTCGATGACCTCGTGGACATCGACGCCCAGGCTGGCGCTCACGTCGGCCATCTCGTTGGCCAGCGCGATGTTGACCGCCCGGAAGGTGTTCTCGTACAGCTTCGTGAGCTCGGCCGCTTCCGGGGAGCTGACCTGGTGGACGAGCCTCGTGATGTGGCCGACGATGGCCGCCGCGCGCCGGGTGCATTCGGGCGTGACGCCGCCGATCACGCGCGGCACGGATTCCTGGGTGTAGACCTCGTTCCCGGGGTCGATCCGCTCCGGGCTGAAGGCGACGAAGATGTCCACGCCGGGCGTGAAGCCGCGGGCGATGAGCGGCTCGACGAGGTACTCGCGGGTGCAGCCGACGAAGCTGGTCGACGTCAGGATGATGGTCTGGTTCGCGACCGCGTTGGCGACCGCGGTCGCGCACGCGGAGCGCAGCGCGGTCAGGTCCGGCGCGAGGTGCGCCGTCGACCGGCGTCGGCACGCAGATCAGCACGGCATCGACGGACTGCAGGCCGGCCGGCGTCGTCGGTCAGCGTGAACGACGGACTGTCGATCCACGCCGCCAGTCGTTCGTGGTCGGCGTCGATCAGGTCGACGCGACGTTCGCGGATCGCGCGCAGGCGAGCGGCACTGACGTCGATGCCGACGACGTGCACGCCGTCGTGCAGGAGCGACAGCGCGGTCGGCAACCCGACGTAGCCCAGGCCCAGGATCCCGACCGTGGCTGGTCTGGTGATGGCGATCGCCGCGATATGTCGCTCGAGCTCGTCGTCGGTCGCTTCGAAGTCGAACTGCAGGCGCGTTGCCTGGTCCGTTTCGACTGCGATACGACCAGCCGACGATACGTCATCGACCTCCAGCCGATGCACGTCCATCGGTGCCCCCTTCTTGCGCGGATACAGGGATGAACCCTGGAAAGATTGCCTCCTCGCGGCGACCCGAAGACGATGGGGGTGCGCGCCCGAGACCCGTAGGAAAGCAGGACTATCGTACTGGGTCAAGGGCCTGACGTACGTCCTGAAGAGTCCCGGTGCGAGCAGGCACCAAGAGACGCATCTGACCGCCCCCAACCGCGCGATCGTGGCCCACAGTACTGCCGGCTACGGACGGTCACGATGACCGACGGCTATACTCCGTGACCTTATCCCCCTGGGAGGAAAGTGGAGGCTCAACGACTCTTCGGGATCCTTGCGCCGGAACGCGTGGCGCATCATCCTGGTCGCGGCGGTCGCCGGCGTGGCCGTCGGCGTCCTGCACCTACAACATGCCCAAGACCTACCAGGCCAGCACGAAGCTCGTCGTCGCCGGCGCCCTCCTCGGCAATCCGCCGCAGATCGACGAGATGGACGCGGCGGCCAGGCTGGCCCAGACCCTGGCCGAACTGGCGACGACCCGACCGGTGCTCGTGGCGGCGCTCGGACTCGCTCGGTGACAAGTCCACGCCCGAGGCCATCCGCGACCAGGTCTCCGCCCGCGCGGCGCCGGGCAGCCTGTTCATCACGATCGCGGCGCGGGGCGACGGACGCCCGGGCCAGCGCGGCGCTCGCCAACGCCGTCGCGACCCAGCTCATCGTCCAGGCGCCGCACGCTGCTGGGAGCGACGTCGACCGCGACCGTGCCTCCGGTCAGCGTCGTGGAGTCCGCCCTGCCGCCGACCGATCCCGAGCTCCCCGTCGCCGCTCCTGTACGGCCTGCTGGCGGCGGTGGCGGCGGCGTTCCTCGCGATCGTGGTCGTCCTCATGGCCGCGCTCTCGGCCGGAGGCGGATCCCGCCTCGAAGACCGACACGACCTCGTCCGGCCTGGCCAGGGTCGCTGGCGCGACCGCCGCGCAGGTACGGGACCCAAGGACCTGACCTGTGACCGCGTCCGTGGATGCAGTCGCGGCCCGGATACGCGGGAACCCTCGGACCCAGGCGTCGATGAGGCGTCCTGGCCGACCACCCGGGACGGGCTCGCCGCGAGCGTGCGGGAGGCCTGGCCGGGCCTGGCGATCGGCGGCCTCGCTGCATCGTGTCGATGGCCATGGGGCTTCGATGCCGGTCGCCGGATCATCGCCGTCGCTGACGCTCCTGGTCGCCTTCGCCCTGCCGTACTCCGGTCTGGTGCTGGTGGCCCTGCTCGTGCCACTCCACGACGTCGAGCTGGCGCCGATCGCCTTCGATGTCCTGCTGGTCGTCGCCTTCGCGGCCGGGCAACTGTGTCGGGCGATCGTCGAACCGCCGCGGGTCCGCATCTCGATCGGCGTGGTCCTCGTGACCGGATACCTGCTGCTGTCGGCACTGACCCTGGTGCCGGCGCTGACGCGATACGACTGGGACCAGACGAGCTCGTCGATCGCCCTGTTCCTGGGGATGGTCGCGGGCTTCGCGGCGGCGGGCGCCGCCGCGCTGGCCTTCGTCCGCCGCGACGCCCGACCGATCCTGGCGGTGCTGCTGCTGGCCAGCACGCTGGCCGCGCTGGTCGCCCTGGCGGCGTTCTCGATCGGCCAGACGGTGGGCCTGCCGATCCGCGGGCTGATCAGCACGGCGGCCTGGGACTCGCGGGCGTTCGGCCCGTTCTTCAACTCGAACTATCTGGGCTTCTTCGTCGCCCAGGCCTTCCTGCTCGCCCTCGGCTGGGCGGCCGCCAGCCGGGGCCTCGGCCGGATCGCGCTCCTGGGCGACCGCGCTGATCGCCGGGATCGCCCTGTTGGCGACGTTCTCGCGCGGCAGCCTGATCGGCGCCGCGGTCGGGATCATCGTCCTCGCCTGGACCCACAGCCGACGGCTCGGCCCTGAGCCTCATCGGCTGCTCGTGGTCGGCGTGATCGTGCTCTATCCGATGTTCCTCGACGCCCGACTCGACGTCACCTTCGGCGACAACTCGCTGGAGGCCTTCACCGATCAGATCGCGCAGCGAGCAGTGGCGGGTCGACACGATCGATGCCGGGCTGGGCCTGTTCGCCCGCCAGCCGGTCTTCGGGGTCGGCTTCGGCTCGTTCCAGTTCCTGAGCCCGTGGTTCGTCGGCGACAGCCCGGTCACCTACGCCCACGACTGGTGGGTGAGCGTCGTCGCCGAGCAGGGCATCGTCGGATCGGTCGCCTTCGCCGCCATCGCCGTCTGGCTCGTGATCGCGATCCGGCGGGCCGACCACCCGCTTCGGGGCACGGCCCTGGCCTTGATCTCGGCCTACGCCGTCAGTTCGTTCTTCATCGACTCGGTGACGTCGCTGCCGATCTCCATCGTGGCCTGGCTCACGATCGCGGCGGTCCTCGCACCAGGGATACGACTCGCCGACGAGCGCGCCGGTCCGCCGGGTCCGGGTCGCAAGGCCGTGAGGCAGACCCAGGACCTGATGCGCCGCTACCGGGTACCCGGGCGAGGCGACGCGCGCACGCCGTCGCCGCAGACGGGGAACCCCTGATGTGCGGGATCGCTGGGATCGCAACGAGGGACGGCCTCCGGCCAGGTGATGCCGCGCTGGTCGATCGGATGCTGGCGTCCCTCGCCCACCGGGGGCCGGACGAGCAGTACGCGATGGCCGATGGCCAGACGGTCGTCGGCGCTCGCCGCCTGTCGATCATCGACCTGGACACGGGCCGCCAGCCACTGACCAACGAGGACGGCAGCGTCATCGTCAGCCAGAACGGCGAGATCTACAGCTACATCGAGCTGCGCGATCGCCTGATCAAGGACGGCCACACGTTCGTCGACGAAGGGCGACACCGAGACGATCGCCCACGCGTACGAGGCGTACGGACCCGCGTTCGTCAACGAGCTGCACGGCATGTTCGCGATCGCCCTCTGGGACGCGCGCACGGCGCCGACTGGTCCTCGCCCGTGACCGGCTCGGCAAGAAGCCGCTGTACTGGCGCCTCCACGACGGCCGCCTGACGTGGGGCTCCGAGCTGAAGGCGATCGTCCAGGATCGATCGCTCGAACGACGCGTCGACCGCGACGGCCTGGCCCAGTTCCTCCACTACGGCTACGTGCCGGCGCCGACGACGATCCTGGACGGGGTCCAGAAGCTGCCACCGGCCAGCGTCCTGACCTGGGACGGCGGCGAGCCGACGATCGAGCGCTACTGGATGCCGGACTACCTGCCGAAGACCGATCGCAGCCTCGACGAGGACCGGGAGGCGCTGCTCGACCTGCTCCGCGACGTCGACCCGGTTGCGGCTGCGCAGCGACGTGCCGGTCGGCGCGTTCCTGAGCGGCGGCCTCGACTCCAGCACGGTCGTCGCGCTGATGGCCGAGGCGTCCGCCCAGCCCATCCGGACCTTCTCGATCGGCTTCGAGGAGGCCGGCTTCGACGAGCTGCCGTACGCCCGGACCGTGGCCGAGGCGTTCGGGACGCAACACACCGAGGAAGTCGTCCGGATCGACGCGATCAGCTGCTGCCCGACCTCGCCCACGCCTACGACGAGCCGTTCGCCGATTCGTCGTCGATCCCGACCTTCCGCGTGGCGCAGCTGGCCGCGCAGGAACTCAAGGTCGTCCTGACCGGCGACGGCGGCGACGAGTCGTTCGGTGGCTACAAGCGCTATCGGATGCACTCCCTGACCAACCTGCCGGGCGGTCCGATCGGCGGTCTCGGGCGAGCGGCGCGCGTCCGTCTTCGCCGCGCGTGGCGTCGGGTTCGCGGATCGGTCACAAGGCCGGCACCTGGCGGCGTCTCGTCGACCTCGAGCCGGACGAGCGCTACCTGTGGTTCGTCGGGCAGTTCGAGCGCGCGAACCGGGTCGCGCCTGATGGGCGAGGACGGCCGCCTGGTCGACGACGACTACATGCGCGGCCTGCTGGCGAGCGGCCCGACCGGGCATCGACCGCCTGCTCCGGGCGGACCTGCTGAGCTATCTGCCCGAGGACCTGCTGGTCAAGATGGACCGGGCCACGATGGCGAACTCGCTCGAGGCTCGCTCGCCGCTGCTCGACCATCGCCTCGTCGAGTTCGCCGCGCAGCTGCCGATGCGCCGCAAGGTCCACGGCCGGCAGACGAAGATCCTCCTGCGCGACGTCGCCGGGCAGCTGCTGCCCGAGTCGATCCTGCGCCGCCCGAAGATGGGCTTCTCGGTCCCGGTCGCCCAGTGGTTCATGGGCGACCTCGGCGACCGCTTCGAGGAGCTGGCCCTGGCGCCTGATGCCTCGCTGCGTGGGCCTGGTCGACCAGGACGAGGTGCGTCGCATGTTCCACGACCACCGCGCCGGCACGGCCTGGTTCGGCGCCAACCTGTGGGCGCTGATGATGCTCGAGATGTGGGGACGGACGTGGCTCGACGCTCCGGTCAGACGCACCGGCATGAGGGTCCTCGTCACCGGTGGGGCGGGCTTCATCGGCCACCATCTCGTCGGCGCCCTGCTCGAGCGGGGCGACGAGGTCAGCGTCATCGACGACTACCGGACGGGTCTCCCGGCAGCGCCTCGATCCGTTCCGTGACCGGATCCGCCTGATCGAAGGGCGACATCCGGGACGCGGCGGCCATGGATGCGGCGATCGAAGGAGCCGACGGTCGTCCTGCACGAGGCGGCCCTGCCGTCGGTCGCCCGATCGACCATCGACCCGCGCCTCACCGCGGACATCAACGTGAACGGCACGATCGAGGTCATGCTGGCGGCCGCCCGCGCCGGCGTCCGTCGCGTCGTCCTGGCCGGCTCGTCGTCCGTCTACGGCAGCAGCGAGGTCCTGCCGCGTCGCGAGGACCAGGCCCCGGACCCGCGGTCGCCGTACGCCACGAGCAAGCTGGCGGCCGAGCTGATGGTCCACCAGCTCGGCGAGCTCCACGGCATCGAGACCGTCGTCCTGCGCTACTTCAACATCTACGGCGCCGGCCAGGACCCGAACTCGGAGTACTCGGCGGTCGTCCCGCGCTTCATCACCGCCGCGCTGCGCGGCGAGCCGCCGGTCATCCACGGCGATGGCCATCAATCCCGGGACTTCACGCATATCGACAACGTCGTGTTCGCGAACCTGCGCGCGGCCGAGGCAGCCGGCGCCTCGGGCCTGACGGCCAACATCGGGTGCGGGGGCCGGTACTCGCTGCTCGACCTGCTCGACGCCATCCGGGCCCGGCTGCCGGACCTCCCGGAGCCGGTCTTCGAAGCGACCCAGGCCCGGCGACGTCCGCCACTCGCAGGCGGACGTCGGACTCGCGGCCGCGCGTCTCGGCTATCGCGTCGTGACGCCGTTCGCGGTCGGGCATCGAACGCACCGTCGAGTGGTACCAGGCGGACCCGCCCAGCCTCGCCCGATCCTGACGCGAGCCGACAGGCGTGGATGACGATGGCGCCGATCCCGGTCGCCGACTTCGCTTGACCCTCGTCATCTCGTCGTTGACGGCAGGTGGCGCCGAGCGCGTCCTGACGCTGCTGGCCGACGGCTGGCGCGCCGATGGCCACGAGCGTCACCGTCCTCGTCTTCTCCGGACCCGACGTCGAACCGTTCTTCGCCGCTGCCCGACGGCGTCACCGAACGACGCCTGGACCTCCTTCGGCGAGTCGTCGGGCCCGATCGAGGCGGTGACCGCCAATGTCCGACGCCTTCGCGATCCTGCGCGCGGCGGTCCGGGAGTCGAGGCCGGACGTCGTGATCGCGTTCCTGCATCGGACGAGCATCCTGACCGTCGTGGCGACCCTCGGGACGAGGATCCCGGTGATCGTCGCCGAGCGCACGGACCCGCACGCCGGCGACCTGAGCCTGCCGTGGGCGCTCCTGCGCGGCATCCTCTATCCGTTCGCGGCGCGGATCGTCGTCCAGACCGACGCCGCCCGGACGGCCTTCCCGCGCTGGCTCCGGGGCCGGATCACGGTGATCGCCAATCCGATCTCGCCCGGGGCCATCGGCGGCCGCCCATTCGACGCCCGCGGGACGACGGTGGTCGGGCTCGGACGGCTCGGGCATGAGAAGGGCTTCGACCTGCTCATCGAGGCGTTCGCGCAGGTCGCCGACGCGCATCCAGGCTGGCGGCTCGTCATCCTCGGCGAGGGGGCGGAGCGCCGAGCCCTGGAGGATCTGCGTGACGGATCCGGGGTCGCTGATCGGGTGGACCTGCCGGGCACGACGACAGCGACCGTTCGACGCGCTCGGCACGCGCCGGCATCTTCGTGTTGCCGTCCCGCGTCGAGGGCTATCCCAACGCGCTCATCGAGGCGATGGCCGGCGGCGCGCCGATCGATCGCCGACGGACTGTCGATCGGGCCCCGCCGAGATCGTCCACGACGGTGTCGATGGCCTGCTCGTCCCGACCGAGGACGTCGCCGCGCTGGCGGCCGCGCTCGATCGACTCATGGGCGACCCGGCGCTTCGACGCGCGCTCGGGGCGCGGGCGACCGCGATCGGGTCCCGGCTCGACCCGGGAGCCATCGGCCGGCGGTGGGACGAGCTGATCGCCACGGTCGTGCGCCCGCGTCGACGGCGGCGCGCACGATGAGCGAGCAGGGACCTGAGGCGGGATCGCTCCGGTCGGTCGGCCGCTCCACCGCGCTGCTGACGGTCGCCGCGTCGATCGGCCAGGTGTTCGGCATCGGCCGCGAGCTGTTCGTTGCCGGCCAGGTCGGGACGAGCGCGAACCTGGACGCGCTGCTCGTGGCGCTGGTGCTGCCGACGATGCTCACCGGGTTCCTGTCCAGCGGGGCGTCCACCGCGCTCGTGCCCGGCCTACACGGAGGCCGAGCGGACGGACGGGCTGCAGGCCGGCCGGCACCTGGCCGGCGTCATCCTCACCTGGACGACGATCTTCGGCCTGGCCATGATCGCGATCCTGCTCGTGCTTCAGGATCCCGGCCATCCAGCTGTCCGGACCCGGCCTCGACGACGCGGCGACGCTCGTCGCGGCCGCCTACCTGCCCGTCCTCGCGCCGATCCTCCTGTTCGCGGCCCTGTCGGGCCTGATGAGCGCGATCTTCCAGGTCGAGGAACGGTTCACGCCGATCGCGATCGCGTGGACGGTCGGGCCGATCGCGTCGTTCGTCGTGACGGTGGTCGGCTGGTCATCGCTCGGCCTCGACGCCTTCGCGCTCGCCCTGACGGTCAACGCCCTGGCGACGCTGCTGGTCCTCGTCGTGCTGGCCATCCGCGGCGGCATCATGCCGATGCCGGCGTTGCGGGCTCCTGGCGGCCAGATCCGCGACTTCGCGGCGTCACATGATCCCGCTGACGATCAGCGCGTCGGTCCTCCAGTTCAACCTGCTGACCGACCGGGCCATCGCCTCGCTGCTGGTCACCGGCGCCGTGAGCGCGCTCCGATACGCGGAGAACATCGTCAAGCTGCCGCTCAACACGCTCGGGCCGGCCTGGTCGAAGGCGATCTACCCGGCCCTCGTCCTGCGGGCGTCCGGCCTGGGCGACTCCAGCCTCGGCGACGCGTCGCATCGATCGCTCCGCTACGTCATCGCGATCTTCGTCCCGGTCAGCGTCGCGACCGCGGCGCTGGCACCGATCCTGGTCGACGTCGCCTATCGGCGCGGCGCGTTCGGCGATGAGGCCGCCTACCTGACGTCCGGCACGCTGGCCGGGTTCGCGCCGCTCATCGTGCTGACGATGGCCCAGTCCGTCCTGGTCGGCGCCCACAACGCGCGCCGGCGAGGCTGGCTCCTGATGACGATGGGGTTCGCCAACGCGATCATGAACCTCGTCTTCAACATCCTGTTCGCCCGATCGATCGGGGTCGCCGGCGTCGCCCTGTCGTCGTCGGTGACGCTGGCCATCGTCCTGTTCGCGATGGCCTGGCGACTGGACCAGCTGGAGCCGGACTTCCGCGGACGCGAGCTGGGCGGCGTGACGCTCCGGGCGACCATCGCCAGCTCGATCGCCGCGATCCCGGTCGCGATCGTCGCCTGGGGGTTCGGGCCGACGAGCGAACCCGCCCGGGGGGTGCTGCTGCTGGTCGTCCTCACCCTGATCGGCGCCGCGACTGTACGCGCTGTTCGCGACGCTGCTGGGCCTGCGCGAGCCCCGCGAGGTGGTCGCCGCTCGTCCTGGCCGCCATCCGGCGGCGACGAGCCTCCGGACGATGACCGACAGCGCCGCAGCCAACGTTCCGCCGCCGTCCCGTCGCATCCGCTTGGCGTTCTTCAGCGGCATGACGATGGGTGGCGCCGAGCGCCAGATGCTCGAGCTGGCCAAGGGCCTGCCGAGTCGACCGGTTCGACGTCGAGTTCGTCGTCTTCGGCTCGCAGGGAGCGACCGCGGAAGAGGCCCTCGCGGCCGGGTTCCCGGTCCATGTCCTCGGCGCCGCCCGGCCTCCGGGCAGCCATCGCCTGATGGCCGTGCCGCGGGCGGCCGGGATCCTGTGGCGGTTCGTCCGGGTCGTCCGACGACGGCGATACGACATCGTCGACGGTTGGCTGTTCTATGGCTATTCGATGGCGGCCCTGAGCCGGCCGGTCAGCCGCCTGCCCGTCGTGGTCGCCGGGCGACGCAGCCTGAGCCGATTCAAGGACCGGCACGGCCCGTTCGCCCGGGCGGCCGATGCCATCGCCAAGCGCTGGTCGGACGCCATCGTCGCCAACTGCGATGCCGTCGCCGACGACGTCGCCGCGTACGAGGGCCTGCCACGCAGCCGGATCACGGTCATCAGGAACGGCGGTCGCCCCGGGCGTGCCCTCATCGACGGACGATCGCCGTCGATGGCGCGCCGCCTGGGATGCCGACGACCCGCGCGTGGTCGTGATCGGCTGCATCGGCGCCCTGCGCGATTCGAAGGGCCACGACGTCCTGCTCCGTGCCGTCGCCGGCCTGAGCGCCCTGACGGCGACCCCGATCCGCCTCGTGCTGATCGGCGACGGCCCGCTGCGTCCCGCCCTCGAGCGCCAGGCGAGCGATCTCGGGATCTCGGACCTGGTGGCCTTCCAGGGCGAGGTCGCGGACGCCAGGCCGCTGTATGGCGCCATCGACATCGTCGTGCAGGCGTCGAACGAGGAGGGCCTGCCGAACGCGGTCCTCGAGGGCGCCGCCGCCGGCCGGGCGATCGTGGCGACCGCGGTCGGCGGGACGCCCGAGATCGTGCTCGACGGGGTGACCGGGCTCCTCGTGCCCCCCGGCGACGCCGACGCCCTGGCGGCCGGGCTGCGGACCGCTGGTCGACGACCCGATCGCCCGGCAGCGGTGGGGCGACGCGGCTCGCGCACACGTCCTGACGACCTTCGCGATGGACCGGATGCTGTCGGAGTTCGCCGCTCTCTACGACGGCCCTCGTGCTCGCCTCGCGCGTCGGCCGCGCCGCACCGGCCCGGCCCGGGGACCGACGGATGACGGTGCCACCGTGCAACAGGCGGACGGCATCGGAGGCGGTATGGTAGCGGCCCGACCTCGGGGTGCCCTCAGGTCGAAGGATCGTGACACGGTGCGCAGGCAGGACGCTGGCTCGACAACCGCAGACCGTCGCGACCGCTGCCTGGTGACCGTCAGCGAATGACCCCGCGCGTCCTCCGGATCATCACCCGCCTGAACATCGGTGGACCGGCCACCCACGTCATGCTCGCCGATCGGGGCCTCCACGCGCGCGGCTGGGAGACGCTGCTGGTGCACGGCGACGTCGAGCCCGACGAGGCCGAGATGGACCTTGCCGGCGTTCGACCTGCCCATCCGCCGGCTGCCCAGCCTGCGACGGCCGATCCGTCCCGCCGCCGATGCCCGCGCGTTCGCGCGAGCGTCGTGGCGATCATCCGCGACTACCGGCCGCACGTCATCCACACGCATCTCTCGAAGGCCGGGCTGATCGGCCGCGCAGCGGCCATCGCGACGAGCCGGGCCGTCCGCGTCCATACCTTCCACGGCACGATCTTCGGTGGCTACTTCGGCTCGACGATGACCGGTGGCATCGTCCGCGCCGAGCGAGTCGCTCGGCCACCGCACGCACCGGGTGATCGCCCTCAGCCCGACGCAGCGCGATCGAGCTCGTGCGCGAGCGGATCGCCCCGAGCGCGCGGATCGAGGTCGTCCCGCTCGGCGTCGATCTCACCCGCTTCGGGACCGATCGATCGTACCACGGCTCGGGCGACGCTCGGCATCGCGCCCGACGGCGACGGTCGTCGCGGCCATCGGCCGGCTCGTGCCGATCAAGCGCATCGACCGACTCATCGAGGCGTTCGCCCTGGCCCGGCGCCCGGATCCCGTCGTCGCAGCTGTGGCTCGTCGGCGATGGGTCGGAACGCCCGGCCCTCGAAGCGCTCACGGCGTCGCTGGGCCTCGGTGACGCGGTCCGGTTCGTCGGCTGGTCGGACTGCGACGCCCGAGCTGGTATGCCGCCGCGGACATCGTCGCCCTGACCTCTGAACGCGAGGGCACGCCGCTCGCACTCATCGAGGCGGCCGCGGCCGGCCGGCCGGTCGTCGCGATGGCCGCCGGCGGGGTCGCCGATGTCGTCGTCGATGGCACGACGGGCTTCGTGGTGCCCGTCGGCGACGTCGGCGACCTTCGCCGACCGTCTCACGACGCTCGCCTGTGACCCGGGCACGCGAGCGCGGATGGGCGCTGCCGCGCCCGAGCATGCCCGGGCCTTCGATGGCGACCGGCTCGTCGCCGATCTCGACCGGCTCTATCGCCGGACGCTCCACGAACGGTGCGGCGCGATGAACCGTCGCTGTCGCTCGGACTGGCCGGCATCACCGCGTTCGTCGCGGCCGTCGATCCTGGTCCGGCTGGTCATCGCCGTCGCCGGCCGGATCGGGTGCGATCGTCAATCCCAGCGATCGACCGCTGGGGCGACCGGCGCGTCCCGAAGATCGGCGGGCTCGGCATCGTCGGCGCGATCGCCATCGGCTGCCTCGTCGTCGCCGGCGCGAACCTCGAGGTCGCGGCGGTCGTGGCCGGCAGCCGTCGGCGGCGTCCGCGCTCGGCCTGGCCGACGACCTCGGATCCGTCTCGCCACGACGCCGGGTGGCCGTCCAGGCCGTCATCGGCCTCGGCGCTCGGGGTCGATCGTCGGGCCGACCTGGGCGGCGTCGGCGATGGTCGTCATGGGCGCCGCTCGGCGTCGTCGGCGTCGTCGCGCTGGCCAACTTCACCAACCTCGTCGACAACGCCGACGGCCTCGCCGCCAGCCTGTCGACGGTCTCCGGCGCTGACGATCGGCCGGGATCGGCCGTCGGCGGCGGGGCTGTCCGTCGGTCCCGCTCGTCGTCCCGCTGGCGATCGCCGGCGCCACCCTCGGCTTCCTCGTCTGGAACCACCCCTCGGCGCGTGTGTTCATGGGCGACTGCGGCAGCCTGATGCTCGGCACGGCCCTGGCCGGGGCCGGGCTGATCGTGCTCCACGACGCCCTGATCGCGAATGCGCGACAGCGCCGTGGCTCGTCGCCCTGGCCCTGCCGGTCGCGGTCGTCGTGCAGGCCGGCGATGTCGCGCTCGTCGTCGTCTCGCGCGTCCGGCGCGGCGCCAGTCCGGTGCGCGGCGGGACGGATCACACGTCGCACCGCCTGCTCCGAGCCGGCCTCGGCCCGTGGACGATGCTGGCCGCCTGTGCCGCCCCGGCCGCGCTCGCCGGCGCGACGATCGTCGCGGCCGTGGCGACGCGGCAGCCTGCCGGTCGTCGCCATCGCCGCGACGCTGATCGTCGGACTCGTCATCATCGGCGAAGCGACCCTCGCCAGGCTCGTGCCGTACCCGCCCGCCGCCGGGTCCGGCGACGACCGGCAGCGCACCCATCGACAGCCAACCCACCGGAGTCTCCGATCCGATGCACGACCAGACGCGCGATCCGATCCAGGGAACGGGTGACCGCGCCGCGGGGCGTTCCTGATGCGCGTCCTCATCACCGGCGGTGCCGGGCTTCATCGGTTCGCATCTCGTCGACCGGCACGTGGAGAACGGCGACGAGGTCGTCGTCGTCGACGACCTGTCGACCGGCAGCCGCCGGAACCTCGAGCATCACGACGCAGTCGCGCGTCCGGCTGCATCGTCGGCCGGGTGGAGGATCCACGAGGTGCTCGATCCGGCGTTCGACGGGGTCGACCTCGTCTACCACCTGGCGGCGACCGTCGGCGTCTTCGAGGTCCTGCGACGGCCGCTCGACGCGATGCATTCGAACCTCCAGGCGACCGATGCGATCTTCGAGCAGTCGGCGGTGCCGTGGCGTCCGGACGGTCTTCGCCTCGACCAGCGAGGTGTACGGCAAGAACGACCGCGACGCCCTCCGCGAGACCGATGACTCCATCTTCGGAGCGACGTCGGTCAGTCGCTGGCTGTACGGCATCTCGAAGGCGGCCGACGAGTTCCTCGCCCTGGCCTACCAGCGCGAGCGGGGCCTTCCGGTCACGATCGTCCGACTGTTCAACACGACCGGCCCACGGCAGAGCGGCGCCTACGGCATGGTCCTGCCGCGCTTCGTGCGCCAGGCGCGCCGCGGCGAGCCGATCACCGTGTTCGGCGATGGATCGCAGACACGCTGCTTCACCAACGTCCACGACGTCGTCGGAGTCGCTGATGCGGCTCGCCCAGCGTCCCCGAGTCGATCGGCGAGGTCGTCAACATCGGCCAGCCCACCGAGATGTCCATCCTCGAGCTCGCGGAGCGCGTCAGGACCGCCTGCGCGAGCTCGAGCCAGATCGAGTTCGTCCAGTACGACCAGGCGTACGGGGACGGGTTCGAGGACATGCGTCGCCGCGTACCGGACGTGTCGAAGCTGCGCCGCCTGACCGGGTAGGTCCCGAGCACCACCATCGACGAGACGATCGCCCAGATGATCGCCGCCGACGCGCAGGACTGAGCGGCGACGCAGCGGCTCCCGGACCGCGCCGTTGCCGGTCAGGGGCGGAGGACGCCCTTGCGGATGGCCAGTTCCTCGTACATCGCCGCCGTCTCGGCCACGAACCGGTCCATCCCGAAGACTCGCCCCACGTGCTCGCGCGCGGCCTCGCCGAACCGTGCCCGCAGGGCTTCGTCGCGGCCCATCCGGACGAGCGCGGTCGCCGACCTCATCGCGCGCGACCCGGGTCAGGATCCCGGACGTCCCGTCCTCGACGATCTCGCCCGTCCCGCCGACATCGGTCGCGACGATGGCACGGCCCGCGGCCGCCGCCTCGAGCACCGCGTTCGGCAGCCCTTCCGCCTCGGAGGGATGGACGACGATATCGAACGCGCCGAGCAGGGTGCGACCCGCCGGGTCCGGACCGAGCAGCCGGAATCGGTCGCCGAGGCCGCGGTCCGCGATGGCGCGCTCCAGGTTGTCGTGCTCCGAGCCCACCACCGACGATCCGGAATCGCGCCTCGGGCAGGGCGTCCCGCGTCGCCGCCGCGACATCGATGAGGATGTCGTGTCCCTTGCCGGCCTTGAGGTTCGCGACGGCTCCGACCAGCAGCTCGCCCTCGCCGACGCCCCAGCTCGCCCGGATCCGGGCACGTTCCGCGGCCGGCATCGGTGGCGGGATCTCGACCCCGTTGTGGATGACCCGGATGAGGGCCGGCCGGACCCGCTCGCGACGAAGCACGTCGTCGCGGACGGCATAGGCATTGGCCACGATCGCGTCGGCCTGCCAGCGCGCGACCGCGTCGAGCGCCGTCCTGAACGGCCCGAACCGCTGCTTGTAGCCGCTCAGGCTCCGCCGCCCGGCCACGAACACCGGGACGCCGGTGAACGGGTGGACCACGCCTTCCAGGCCGTACGACGGGAAGAGCCAGGCGTCGACGACATCGAACCGGCCGCGCGCCATCACCGGGACGTAGCGCATGCCGGCCCGGGCCGCCGAGACCAGGTAGTCGGCCCGGTCGGCCTCCTGCCGACGCTTCGCGCCGAGGGCCGTGGACCCGACAGCCGGCGGCTTCCACGATCGAGCGCCAGCGGGCCTCGTTCGGCGGGCAGGACGAACTCGACCGCGAATCGATCCCGCGGCAGGCGCGTCGCGAGTGCCACCATCTGGCCCTCGCTGCCGGCTGGGTACAGGCCGGGCGGCGTGAATGCGATGCGGAGGGGGCGGAAAACCACCGGAGCGTGCCCTCGACCGCCAAACGCTCGCGGATCCGGAACGTTCCGGGACGGGTCGGCGCTGGACGCCAAGCCTACCCGACATGACGGCCGGCATCCGTCTCGATCGCGAACGCTGGTTGCACCCGGTCCTCCGTTCGGTCAGGCTGCCGTCGTGTCGCCATCCATCCGACGAGCGTCGAAGCCACGGCCGATCCGCGGTCGTCCTGGGCCTGTCGCCGACCGGCCTGTATGCCATGCGGGAGCTCGCGGCGGCCGGCTACGGCGTCCTCGGGGTCAGCGATGAGCTGGCGCCCGGCCTGTGGTCGAGGCGCGCGACGCTGGGGACGTGGCGCACGAGCTCGCCCGATCGCCTCGTGGACCGACTCACGGCGTTCGCCCGGGCCCAGTCAGAACCCCCGGTCCTCTTCCCGACGTCCGATGCGTACATCGAGCTGGTCATCGCCCACGCGGCGGAGCTGTCCGGCTTCCGCTTCCAGGCGTCGTACGCGGACGGGGTCGCGGCGGACCTCGTCGACAAGGAGCGCTTCTACGCGCTGTGCGACCTCCACGGCATGAACCAGCCCCGCCGGGCGATCCTCCATGACCGTGACGAGGCGGTCCGCCTGATCGATGGCCCCGCCGACCCGGTGCCGTTCCCGGCCATCCTGAAACCGTCCGAGATCCACCGCGTCAGGCACATCCTCCGTGGCCGCAAGGTCGTCGTCGTCCGCGATCGATCCGAGCTGCGCGCGGCGGTGCGGGACCTGCCGTTCGAGCTGACGTCGTGGCTGCTCCAGGAGGTCGTGCCGGGTCCCGAATCGGAACTCGTCGAGCTGGCCGTCTACATCGACCGGGCCGGGCGGGCGGTCCGGACGGTGACCGGACGGAAGCTTCGGCAGTTCCCGATCGGCTTCGGGTCGACGTCGCTGGCTCGCACGGAATCGATCCCGGATGTCCTGTCGACCGGCCTCGCGTTCCTCGGCGCTATCGGGTTCCAGGGCATCGCCCATGTCGAATTCAAGCGGGACCCGCGCGACGGCCGGCTGCGCATGATCGAGATCAACCCGCGGGTCGCGCTGTGGTTCCAGCTGGCGCGCACGGCCGGCGTGGACATCGTGGCCGCCGCCGCCGACGACCTGTCGGGGCGGCCGATCCAGCCCGGTCGGGAGCAGCGCGACGGGGTGCGCTGGCAGTACGGCCTCAAGGATGCCTATTCGGCGGCGATCTATCGACTGCGGCCGGCGGATTCGCTCTTCCCGGCGCCGGACGTCGGTTCGGGCCGGAGCCGGTCGGGGGCGCTGTGGGACCCGCGCGACCCGCTCCCCGCGATCGCCGAACCGCTGCTCTACGTCGCCAAGGCCATCCGCCGCCGCCGCGGACGACCGCCTACGTCTGGATCGGCGGGCTCGCCGGACTGAGCGACGCCACGACGGCCTGCATCGGCATGATCTCCAGGCGACCGGCCGCTCGAAGGTCGGCGGCCTCGCGGATGACCGCCTCGAATCCCGCCAGCATCGGCCCACGATCGTGGGCCAGGTTGTAGGGGTGCGTCCAGAGGTGGAAGACCTTGCCCTCGCGGACGGCCTGTCGCAACCCGACATGGGCCTTCGTCACCCGGGCGACCATCGGGATCGCGCGGCGGACACCGAGGCGGTGCAGGAAGAGCATGGAGCCCGGGATGTTCCACAACCCGGGCCGGACCTCGATCGGCGTGGACACCGGCGGAGGAAAGGCCGCGAGGTGGTCGAGCAGATGGGCGGCGCGTCCGACGCGCCCATCGAGTCCCCGGTGCCACGTCGGGTCGGGCCCGCGGAAGGCGGTGAAGCCGCGCTCGGCCACGACGTCGAGGTGACCCTGGACGTTGCGCGGGAAGACGAGCGACGTCGGCCGGATCCCCAGCGCGGCCGATGCGTCGATGCAGGCATCGAGCTCGGCGCGCGCCATCTCCACCGGCATCCCCGGCTCCAGGAACGGGGCGTGCGTGAAGCCGTGACTGCCGATCTCATGGCGGACCGCGCGAGCCACGATCCCCTCGACGATGTCGCGCCCGTACCACAGCGGCGTGGTCAGGCGGTCCCTGCATGGATCACGGTCGTACCAGTCGTGCGGATACCACTCGAACGACGGGCGCGGCATGTCGCTGTGAGGACGCCCATCCGGGCCACGGGAACACGACTCGAGCAACAGATGGCCGACGATCGCCCAGGTGGCGGGGACCTCGTACCGATCGAGGATGTCGAGGATCCGGTCGATGGTCCCGCGCACGTCGGGGTACGTCTCCTCGAACCCGTCGTCGGTCAGGTGGTCGAAGCTCCCCCAGATGAGCTCGGTGTCGAAACTGAGGACGAACGTGCCGGCCATCGCGCGCTCAGGCCTCGAGCGGGGCGACGGCATCGCCGCTCACGATCGACACGCCAGCCGGCGCGCGATCCGGGCCATGGAGCATCCCCCCATCCCGAGTCACGATGGCGTCGCGTGGTCGGGGGACGTAGACTCCGTGCCGGACCGGACCGGCGCCGTCTGGCCAGTTGAGGGGGTGGACATTGGGCACCGGGCGTACGACGGATGACGACGCCTCATTCTATGCATGAGCCACCCTCGGGGCCGTCCGCTGCCGACGACATCCTGGACGGACCGGACCACGACCGCCAGCCGCCACGCGTCCTGCGGGTCGGCCTCGTCGTCGCGGCCGCCGACATCAGGACATGGATGGTCACGATGGCCGCCCTGCTCGAGCGGGACGGCCTGGCGGAGCTGACCGTCATCATCGACGTCGCCCCGGCGGTCGCCGGCTGGGTACCACCCGCGGGCAGGACCGATCCAGCGGACGGTGCTGCGGCTCGACGACCGGGCTGTTCGGCCGGCGCGGGAGATCCCCTGGTCCCGATCGATCCGGCCACGACCTGGCCGGCGGTGCCGCGGATCGACCTGACCCGGTGGACGCCCGGCACCGAGCTCGGCTCGGACAGCGCGGCCGAGCTCGCGAACGCGCGACTCGACATCATCATCCAGCCCGTCGGGCGCCCGGTCGTCGCCCTCGCCGCCCACGCTCGACACGGCGTCTGGGGCTTCGAGCACGGCGGATCCGGCAGCCGGCAGACCGCCCCGGGACTGGCGGCCGTGCTGGCGGCGCACGACACGCTCCGCTCCGAGCTGGTGGCCGTCGGCGCGGACGGCCGTCGCACGGTCCTGGCGCGGACGTGGTCGGCGCCGGACCCGACGTCGGTCCGTCGCTTCATGGATCACGTCCTCGCGAAGCTGGCGCCGTACCCGGCGCGCGTCGTCGCCCGGATGGCACGGCAGCCCGAGCGCGACGATCGACGACCTCGCGATCGAACCGTTGACCGGCGGACCGGGTCGAGTCGCCGCCGAGGTCGTCGGCGGCCACCGATCGAGCCATCGCCCGGGCCGTGCCCGGACACGTCGGCCGGCTGTCGGACGGCTCCCGGAGCGATTCATCCGCCCGCCCGATGGCTCCTGGCCGAGCTGCCCGGACGTCCCGGAGGACGTCCTGCCGGACCCGTGGACGCAGCCCGTCCAGACTCATCCGCCCACCGGTCGGGGACAGCTGGGCCGATCCCGTTCCCGGTCGACCATGACGGAGCCCGCCACGTGTTCATGGAGGAGTGGAGCCCGACCACACGGAAGGGGCGCATCGCCCTGCTGACGCGCGCGCGACGACGGGTCGTGGGGGCCGCGCCCGGATCATCCTCGAACGCGACGTGCACCTGTCCTACCCGTTCGTCTTCGAGTGGCAGGGCGAGTGGTACCTGATGCCCGAGGCGATGGCCGGCCGCACGCTGGACCTCTATCCGCGCGACGGAGTTCCCGACGGGATGGACGTTCGACCGCCACGTCATGGAGGACGTGCGAGTCGCCGATGCGACGATCGCCGAGATCGACGGTGGGTGGTGGATGTTCGCCGCCAGTCGCGGCCGACGGCGCGGTCAACACCGACGAGCTGCACCTGTTCAGCGGCCCCGGGTCCGCTGGGGCCGTGGCAGCCACACCCCGCCAATCCGGTCGTCTCGGACGTCCGATCCGCACGCCCGGCCGGCCGGCCCGTTCCGTCACGACGGGGCGTGGTACCGACCCAGCCAGGACTGCAGTCGACGCTACGGTCGGGCGATCGTCCTGTCCCGCATCGAACGCCTCGACCTCGACGGCTACGAGGAACGGGTCGTCGAGCGTATCGAACCCGAGTGGATGCCGGGCGGTCTGGGGACGCACACCGTGAACCGGGTCGGCCGCTCCGTCCTGCTCGATGTGTCGATCCGGGATCGCCGGACCTGGCGGCGCTGATCCCGCGCCGGCCAGGACCCGCTGGCACGGGTCCTGCCCCCGATCGGTACCAAAAGGCCATTGGCGAATCGCGATGCCAGCAGGCACATTGGGACCAGGCGTCTCGCGTCTCGACGCTCGTGGCCGCCTGCCCCCGGGAACCACGTCCCTCAGGGACCCACGAAATAGCACACCCGTCGCGAGGCGGGGCCGCAAAGCCACGGGGCTCTCGAAGCCAGCCGGGTTGCCGAATGGAGTTCGAATCGATGGTTTGGGATGGTACCCGCTGGGTATCGGAGACGCCGACACCCCTCAGCCCCAAGGCCAAGGTCCGCAGCACTCCGAGACTGGCTCGCGACCGGCGTCATGATCCTCGCGATCGCCGCCATCGTCGTCCCGTTCGCGGTCGCCGACGCCGGTGCGGCCAGCCTGACCGCATCGCCGTCGTCCGGCAAGGCCGGCGATCGGATCTCGATCGTCCGGCCGACGGCTCCCCGCCTCGCTCCACGATCCAGCTCACGTGGGACGGGTCGGCCGATCGGCATGCCGAAGGTCCAGGCGACGTCCGCGCGGACGGATCGACCTGCAGGGTGACCGTGCCGGCGTCGCGCCCGGGCCGCACGCCCTCGCCGCGGTGGTCGTCGACGTCCGACGGCGTACGTCGGCGGACCGTCGCCGGGCTCCGTGCGCCGCCCGCGACGGATCCCACGCCGACGCTCGCCACGGACGACCTTCTCGGTCGTCAGCGACGAGGCCGGCGCGTCGCGCCGGCACCGCGAGCGATCGGCAGGTCGACGCCACCGCCGGCGCGAGGCCGTCCACCCCGACGCCGGCCCGGCCGGGACCCCGTGCCGGCCGACTCCGACGGCCCGACGCCGGTCGCGACCGGCGCCGCGCCGGCGCCGACCGGCGCGCCGACACCGGTACCCGATCCGCCGATCGGAGCCCCGGTCGCGCCGAACCCGCACGCCGCATCCCACGGCAAGCCGACGCCGAACCCGACGCCCAAGCCGACCGCAGACCCGACGCCCGACCCGACGCCGAAGCCGACACCCAAGCCGACACCGACCCCGGCGCCTGCAGGCTCGGTCGTGGAGTTCACGGGCGATTCCTCGGGTGAACACCGACGTGTCCTCGGCGATCACCAGCTTCCTGAACAACAACAAGGGCAAGACCGTCGGGTTCAAGGCCGGCGAGCCACCTATCGCGTCGACAGTCGCGTCCAGGTCAGCGGCTGGACCGGCCGGATCGTCGGTCGTGACGCGACCTTCCGTCGCTATGCCACCAACTCGGGCCGCGACGCCATCCTGCGGATCGTCGGCGGCAACGACGTCCGGATCGAGAACCTCAACGTGCGCGGGCCGGCCACCCTCAGCAACGTCTCGAACTGGAGCAGCTGGGCCCGGGAGGAGGAGCACGCGCTGTACATCGACTCCGGCACCGACATCACGGTCGTCGGCGGCTCGTTCACCAATACCTGGGGCGACGGCATCTATCATCGCCGAACGCGACAATTCGTCGTACGGCATCCCCAACGGCATCGTCCTCGACGGCGTCGTCCTCGACACCAATGGCCGCAATGGCGTGAGCCGTCGTGAACGGACGGAACATCACGCTCAAGAACTGCAAGTCTTCACATTCCGGGCTGACCGGCTTCGACGCCGAACCGAATAGCACGAGCGACGTCATCGACAACATCACCGATCCGGAACTGCGAGTTCCGGACCTTCAACCTCGGCGACTCGCCGAGCTCGTCCGGCAGCGGCTACGCGATCTACGCCAGCGCCGGGGCGACCGGGTCGAGCGACTTCGTCATCGACGGCAACTGGTTCGATCGCGGCCAGATCTACGCCGTCGCGCCGTCCGGCCACCGCAACCTGCGGATCACGATCACCGACAACAGCGCCGGGTCGCCCGGTGTCGCGACGATCGGCCGGACCGACGGCCTCGTGTTCAGCGGCAACTCCAACATCACCAAGCAGGTCGTCGCTCCCTGACCGACGGCCGCTCCCACCGACTCGATCGAGACCCTCCCGGACCCGGGAGGGTCTCGTCATGACGCCGCCACGCTCCCGTCGGCGCGCTCGCCACCGACTACTCTCACGCCATGACCCCCGACCGCGGTCCCGTCGCGCGATGGCGCATCGCCGTCCTGCTCGATGGACCGCGGGTCGCCGGCCTGGGTCGCGACGACGATCGAGACCCTGCGGGCCTCGCCGGCGGTCGACCTCGTGGGATGGGTGACGCCGGAGCCACGGATCGAGACCGGCTCCCCGCGGGCGTGGCGCGCCTACCTTCGATCGGATGAGCGCCTGTTCGGACGCGCGAGGTCGCTGGTCCCGCGAGGCGGTCGACCCGTCGATCGCGCGGCTGACGGCGAGCCGAGGCGCTCGACGAGATCCGAGCCGCGCTCCGCGATGCAGGCCTGGATGTCGTGATCGACCTGCGGTCCGGCGACCGGCCCGCCATCAGGTCGGTGGCGGGCGCCGGGACCTGGGTCATCCGCCACGGCTCGGCTCGGCGACCGGCCGGTCCGCTGTCGTACGTCGCCGACATGATGGCGGGGGTCCCCGCCGCTCCGTCGGTCCTCATCGCGCTGGGCGACGAACCGGCGGCGGATCGGGTCGTCTATCGGTCCATGTCGTCCGTGTCCCCCATCTCGCCCAGGCGGACGTACGAGGCCGCCAGCTGGAAGGCGGCACAGTTCCCGATCCGGTCCGTGCGATGGCTCGAGCGCGACGGATCGGGAGTCGCGCGACTGGCGAGCGGGGCGATGCTCGACGCCGCCAGTGCTTCCGATGCCAAACCGCCCACTCGTCCACGGCTGCTCCCGCTCCTGGCCCGCCTGTCGGTCCGGCTGCTCCGGGTCGCGGCGACGCGGCTGCTCCGCAGCGAGACGTGGTTCGTGGCGACACGTCCGCGGCGGGATGGGTCGCTCCCGCGCGATCTCGGAGGGTTCGAGGCGATCGCCGCACCCGCCGGCCACTTCTACGCGGACCCGTTCGTCCTGACCGTCGGGCGACCACACCTACCTGTACGTCGAGGACTGGCTGCCGGAGACGCAGCGAGGCGCCATCAGCGTGCTGGACTCGGGTCGGACGGGCGACCCCGCGGTCCCGCCCGGCGGGTGCTCGAGCGCCCGTATCACCTGTCCTATCCGTTCGTGTTCGAGCACCGCGACCAGACCTACCTGGTGCCCGAGAGCTCGGCCGACCAGACCATCGAGCTCTACCGGGCGGTGGCCCTCCCGGACCGGTGGGAGCCGCTCGGGCCGATCGTCCGCGATGTCCGCGCCATCGACCCGACCGTCCTGGAGCACGACGGCCGCCTGTGGCTGTTCGCCGGGGTCGCCATGCCCGGCGCAAGTCCCTGGGACGAACTGTGGCTCTGGTCGGCCCCCACCCTCGACGGCCCGTGGGTCGCCCATCCGGCCAACCCGATCGTGTCGGACGCCCGGTCCGCCCGACCGGCCGGCCGGATCCTCGCTGCGCGACGGCGTGCTGTACCGCCCGTCCCAGGACTGCGCCCCGACCTATGGGCGGCGCATCGTCATCAACCGGATCGACGTGCTCAGCCCGACCGACTACCACGAGACGCCGGTCGCGACGATCGAGCCGCGGGGCATCCGGGGCCTGTCCCGGACCCATGGCTATGATGCGACCGCCGGGCTCGAGGTCATCGACGGCCGTCGGTCACGCTGGCGAGGACCATGGTCCTAGGAGAAGCGGTGTCGCGGCGCACCATCTCGGCCGGTCGATCCCGTGCGTACCGGTCGGGAGGCCCACTATGCTGGTGGGATCACCGGTCGGAGCGAGGGACTGGAGGTCCGGGGCCGGTGGTCGTCGGGACGTGAGGATCGGAGTCGTTCGTCGCCGTGCAACATCGTGATCCAGGCGGATCCAGCCGGGCGCTGATCGAGCGTCGGCGCGCCCAGTCGAGCCGCTCGAGCCGGGCCTAGGCATGTGCGGCATCGCGGGTTCCCTCGCCCTCACGGATGACAGCGCGCCTCTCGCCCTCGACGACCTGAAGGCGATGGTCGGGGCGCTCCACCATCGCGGCCCGGATGGGTCCGGCCTGTACCGGGACCGGCGGATCGGGCTCGGGCACGCCCGCCTCTCGATCATCGACGTGGCCACCGGTCAGCAGCCGATGTCCAACGCGCAGGGCTCGCTGTGGGTCGTGTTCAACGGCGAGATCTACAACTACGTGGAGCTGCGCGACGGAGCTCAGGTCGCTCGGCTACCGGTTCCGCACCCCGAGCGACACCGAGGTCATCATCCATGCCTACGAGGCATGGGGCAGCCGGGCGTTCGAGCGCTTCGAGGGCCAGTTCGCGCTGGCCCTCTGGGATTCCGACGGCGAGACGGCTGATCCTCGCCCGCGACCGGCTCGGCGTCCGGCCGCTCTACCTGTGCGAGCACGGCGGACGGCTGTGGTTCGCCAGCGAGGTCAAGGCCCTGTTCGCCGGCGACGCGTCGATCCCGCGACGGCTCGACCCGGTCGGCATCGCCGAGACCTTCACGTTCTGGACGAGCGTGGCGCCGCAGGCGGTCTTCGCAGGCATCACCGAGCTCGAGCCGGGCCATGTCAGGACGATCTCGCGCGACGGGACCGACGACCGGGCCTTCTGGACCGCCGCCTTCCCGGTCGACGCGGAGACCACGTTCCAGGGAACGTTCGACCAGGCGGTCGACCGGCTCCGCACGTCGCTCGAGGACGCGGTCCGGCTGCGCATGCTCCGCGCCGACGTCCCGGTCGGGTCGTACCTGTCGGGCGGACTCGACAGCTCGCTGGTCGCCGCGCTTGGGACTCCGGGTCAAGGGCGAGCGGTTCGCGACGTTCTCGATCCGGTTCGAGGACGCCGAGTTCGACGAGACGCCCTACCAGCGGATGATGGCCGCCTTCCTCGGGAGCGACCACCGCGAGATCTCGGTCGGCCGCCTGGATGTGGCCCGCATCTTTCCCGAGGTCGTCGAGCATGCCGAACGGCCGTTGCTGCGGACCGCGCCGGCGCCGCTCTTCCTGCTGTCGCGGCTGGTCCGGGATTCGGGCATCAAGGTCGTCCTGACCGGCGAGGGCGCCGACGAGATGTTCGCCGGCTACGACCTGTTCCGGGAAGGCAAGATCCGCCGGTTCTGGGGCCGGCAGCCGACCTCGAGACTGCGCCCCCGGCTGCTGGAACGCCTGTACCCGTACATGGTCCGCTCGCCTGTCGCCCAACGGACGATGGCCCAGGAGTTCTTCGGCCGCGACCGGGACCGCTGGGCCGAGCCAGGGTTCGCCCATCGACCGCGCTGGGAGTCGGCGGCGGCGCTCCAGCGGATGTTCTCGCTCGACGTGCAGCGCGAGGCGGCGCGTGTCGACGTGACGGAGCGCCTGCTCGCATCGCTGCCGGTCGAGTTCGATCGCTGGTCGTACCTGGCCCAGGACCAGTACCTCGAGGTCCGGACCCTGCTGTCGGGCTACCTGCTCTCCTCGCAGGGCGACCGGATGCTCATGGCCAACTCGGTCGAGGGCCGCTTCCCGTTCCTCGATCGGAACGTGGCCGACCTCGCCGCCTCGCTGCCGGACGCGTTCAAGCTCCACGGGCTCGACGAGAAGTACATCGTCAAGCGCGCGGCCGACGGGCCTCGTCCCGGACGACATCATCGCGCGACCCAAGCAACCGTATCGCGCCCCGGATGCCCTGTCGTTCGTCGGTGCGGGTGCGCCCGACTGGGTGGCGGACATCGTCAGCGAGCGGGCGGTCGACGGACGCCGGGATCTTCGATCCCGCGGCCGTCGGCCGGTTGTGGCGCAAGTGCCGCGACGCGGCGGACGGTGCGCGATTCTCGAACGCCGACAACATGGCGCTGGTGGGCGTCCTGTCGACCGGGCTGCTGCACGAGCGCCTCGTGCGACAGACGCCATCGCGGACGATGCCGCCCGATTTCGACGTCCTGGTGGATGTCGTCGATCGGTCGCCGGCGCCGGCCGCGGTCTGAGGCCGGGAAGGGACGGACGATGGTGATCGAACGCCTGGCCCGAAAGATTCGCCTGTCCCGCATCAGGCGGGCCGGTGCCCAGATCCCGGACGATTGCCGGATCGGCGGGCTGCGATCGTGGCCGTCGTTCGGGTCCGAGCCCTATCTCGTCAGCATCGGCCATCGCGTCGGGATCGCCGGCCAAGGTCGTCGTTCATCACCCACGACGGGGGGACGTGGGTCTTCCGGCGGCAGCGAGGGGTTCGAGGACGTCATCAAGTACGGGCGGATCACGATCCACGACGACAGCATCATCGGCTACGGCGCGATCCTGCTGCCGGGGATCGAGATCGGTCCGAACTCCGTGGTGGCCGCCGGGGCCGTCGTCGGCAGGTCCGTCCCGCCGAACATGCTGGCCGCCGGAGTGCCGGCGCGCGTCTTCATGACCGTCGACGACTACGCGAAGCAGGCGCTGGCCAACACCCCGAAGGTGGACCGCGCCGCCTATCGTCGGAACAAGCGCGCGGAGTTGCTCCGAGTCTTCCCGCGCCCATGGTGAACGCTGCCCCGCGTCGCGTCGTCGAGCCGGCCCGGCTCGAGTCCAGCGACGATGACTCGACTGGACGGCACGCTGCTCCACCACGACTTCGAGGGTGGGTCGCGCGCGACGCCGGCCGGCCGGCGCTGGTCTGCGGCCAGGAGCGCTACTCGTATGGCGACGTCGCCAGCCGGGCGCAGGGGATCGCGCTCGCCCTGCGGGAGCGCGGCGTGCAGCGCGGGCGACCGGGTCGCGCTCTTCCTCGACAACGGCGTCGAGTTCGTCGCCGGGATGCTGGCCACGCTGACGCTCGGCGCCGTGTTCATGCCGATCAATCCGTCGACCAAGCACGACAAGCTGGCATACATGCTCGGGCGACGCTCGCGCGGTGGCCCTGCTGACCGCAGGAGTCGCTCGCGCGGGCGTGGCGCCCGGCGGTCGCCGCGAGCCCGAGCGTGCGTTCGATCTTCGTGGCCGGTGGACGCGACGAGCGCGGACGGGTATCGAGCGCTGTCGTGGCCCGAAGCCGGCGACGGTCGCCGCGCGAGCCCGGCCTCATCGACCAGGACCTGGCCGCCATCATCTACACCTCCGGCTCGACCGGCTTTCCCAAGGGCGTGATGCTCACCCACCTGAACATGGTCAGCGCGGCCCGGTCGGTCAGCACCTACCTCGGCATGCGTGGCGACGACGTGATCGTGTGCGCCCTGCCGCTGTCGTTCGACTACGGGCTGTACCAGGTCCTGATGGCCTTCCGGCTCGGCGCGACGGTCGTCATCGAGCGCAACTTCTCGTTCCCGGTCAAGGTGCTCGAGACGATGGCGCAGGGAACGGCGTCACCGTCTTCCCGGGCGTCCCGACGATGTTCTCGATGCTCATGGCGCTACACCGACCTGGCGACCTTCGACCTCGGCGCGCTGCGGATGATCACGAACACGGCGGCGGCGCTGTCCGAGGCGCACATCAGCCGCCTGCGCGCCCTGTTCCCGCGGGCCACGCTGTTCTCGATGTACGGCCTCACCGAGTGCAAGCGCGTCACCTACCTGCCGCCCGATCAGCTCGACATCCGGCCGACCAGCGTCGGTCGCGGCATGCCGAACCAGGAGGTCTGGCTCGTGGACGACGACGGGCGGCGCCTGCCGAACGGCGCGACCGGTGAGCTGGTCATCCGCGGCAGCCACGTGATGCGCGGCTACTGGGAGAAGCCGGAGGAGACGGCGGCACGGCTGCGACCCGGGCCGATCGCCGGGCGAGATGGTCCTGCTACTCGGGCGACCTGTTCCGCACCGACGAGGAGGGCTGGCTGTACTTCGTCGCGCGGACGCGACGACATCATCAAGAGCCGCGGCGAGAAGGTGAGCCCGCGCGAGGTCGAGAACGCGATCTCGTCGCTCGACGGCGTGTACGAGGTGGCCGTGGTCGGCGTCCCCGACGAGGTGCTGGGCCAGGCCGTCAAGGCCTTCGTCACCCTGCTGCCCGGGCGCGCAGCTGACCGAGCGCGACGTGATCCGGCACTGCCTCGCGCATCTGGAGAGCTTCATGGCCCCGAAGCACGTCGAGTTCGTCGAGTCCGCTGCCCGAAGACCGAGACCGGCAAGATCAGCAAGACGGGTCTCGCTTGACCACGCTGGCATCGACCCAGTCAACGCGGAAGGAAGGCGAATGCCGGACTACAAGGTCCAACTGCGCCAGTTCATCGAGGACACGTTCATCATCGGGTCGCGGGCGCGTCGTTCGGCGACCCGGATTCGTTCATGGATCACCACATCATCGATTCGACCGGCTTCCTCGAGCTCATCATGTACCTCGAGGAGACCTGGGGCATCACGGTCGAGGACGACGAGATCGTCCCCGAGAACCTCGACAGCCTGGACGGCCTGCAGGCCTACCTGACCGCGCAAGCTGGCGTCGTGACGCGACCGGGTCGCGCGATGCGAACCGGCCGCTCGCGACCGCGGCGCCTCGGCCCGCACGTCCTCCGGACTCGACGCGGCGGCCGAGGTCGAGCGCATCTGCGCCTGGATGGTGCAGGCCGTCGTCCGGCACCCTGCATCGGCGCGGGGTCGTCGTCGCCATGTCGGGCGGCGTCGACAGCTCGGTGTGCGCCGCGCTCGCGGTGCGCGCGCTCGGCAGCGACGAAGGTCTTCGGCCTGCTGCTCCCGGAGCGGGACTCCAAGCTGCGCCAGCTCGGATCGCGGCCGGCTGGTCGCCGAGCATCTGGGCATCCGCTACGAGGTCCAGGACATCTCGCCGACGCTCGAGGCCATCGGCTGCTACCGCCAGCGCGACGAGGCGATCCGGGTGGTGTTCCCCGACTACGGCGGACGACTGGAAGAACAAGATCGCCATCACCGGCGGGGCGACCGGCGGCGATCAACTTCTTCAAGCTGGTCGTGCAGGCGCCCGATGGGCAGCTGCAGGAGGCGCGCCTGCCGATCCGCGAGTACCTGCAGATCGTGGCCGCGACGAACTTCAAGCAGCGGATCCGCAAGACGCTCGAGTACTTCCACGCCGACCGCCTGAACTACGCGGTCATCGGCACGCCGAACCGACTGGAGTACGACCAGGGCTTCTTCGTCAAGAACGGCGACGGCGCGGCCGACCTGAAGCCGATCGCGCACCTGTACAAGACGCAGGTCTACGCGCTGGCGCGCCACCTGGGCTTGCCCGACGAGATCTGCGACGCCGCGCCCGACGACCGACACCTACAGCCTCGCCCAGGGACAGGACGAGTTCTACTTCGCGCTGCCGTACGACCAGATGGACCTCGCGCTGTGGGCGCACAACCACGCCGTGCCGGCGGCGAGCTGGCCGCGGCGCTCGGCGATGACCGACGAGCAGGCGACGGTCGTCTACCGCGACATCGAGGCGAAGCGGCGGACGACGCGCTACCTGCACGCGCGCCCGCTGCTGGTCGAGCCCGTGACCGAGGTCAGCGGCTGACCGTGCCCAGCCGCGCGAGGACTGCTGCCAGGCGAGTCGGCGCGGCTCGACGAGGACGAGCTGCGCGCTCTGGGACGAGCTGTCGGCGCAGGTCGAGCTCGGGGCTGCAGGCGCTCCCCGACAAGCCGGAGGAGACGAGCGTCGCGACGGTGCGGGCGCTCTGGCACCTGGCGGCCGGCGAGCCGATGTCGGCGCGACTCGGCGACCAGCCGGACCCTGCCGTCGCTCGATGCCCGGCGAACGCGACCACGCTGCGGGCACTTGTCCGCGAGCGACTCGCCGGGATGCCGCTCGCCCACCAGACCGAGCGCCAGTCGTTCATGGGCATCGAGATGCTGGCCGGGCCCGGAGGCGCTCATCCCGCGGCAGGAGACGGAGCTGCTGGCCGGCGCGCCGCGACGACCCTGCTGCACCGGCTGGCCGACGCACGGTCGCCGGTGATCGTCGTCGACGTGTGCACCGGCTCGGGCAACGTGGCGGCGGCGCTGGCGCTCGCCGAACCCCGGGCGATCGTCTACGCCTCCGACCTGTCGGAGGACGCGGTCGCCCTGGCGCGGCGGAACGTGGCGTACCTCGGACTCGACGACCGGGTCAGCCTGCGGGTCGGCGACCTGCTGGCGCCGTTCGACGTCGACGGGTTCCGGGGCAGCGTCGACCTGCTCACCTGCAACCCGCCGTACATCTCGACCGCTCGCGTCGACGCGATGCCCAGCGAGATCGCGCGGCACGAGCCCGCCCTCGCCTTCGACGGCGGACCGCTCGGCGTCCGCATCCTGCAACGGCTGATCCGTGAGGCACCGCAGCTGCTCCGTCCCGGGGGCTGGCTCGCGCTTCGAGGTCGGCGCGGGACAGGGCCCGGCGGTCGAGCAACGGCTTCGCAAGTCGGGCGACTATGCCCAGGTCGAGGGGGTCACCGATCCGACGGGCCAGGTCCGGGCCGTGCTGGCGGAGCGGCGAGCGGATCCGTGACGTCGCCCGGCGCGAACGCCTGGCGCGCTCATGCCTAGGCGGGGTCGATCGCCCCGACCGGGCCGGCGTCCCGCTCCGCGGTGACCGCCCGCTGGCCGGGCCGGCGCCCGTCCAGCAGCCCGCCGGCGAGGAACAGGATGAGTCCCAGCGAGCAGACGAAGATGACGCCGCTGATGCTCGACAGGAGCGTGATGGCGTAGCCCATCCCGGGCAGCGCGACGGACACCCGGCCGATGACGGCCGTGGCCGGGGTCAGCGACGGGTCGGCGGTCGCGTTCGCGTCGCCCTTCGTCTCGATCCAGACCTGGCCGTCCTGGATCGCGACCCGAACGATGCGGTGGGTGAAGATCGCCTGCTGGGAGCCGCTGCGCAGGCTGACCACGTCGCCGACGGCGAGCGCGTCGGGGCGACCGGTTCGACGACGACCGCCGAGCCGACGGCGATGGCCGGGGTCATCGACCGGCCGGCCACGACGAAGGTGGACCGGCCGGTCAGCGGGACGACCCGCGCCAGGACGACGGTGCACAGGCAGGCGACGACGAGCACGACCAGGGCCACGTCGAGCGAGCGGCGGATCCATCGCGCGAGCCGGTCGGTCGCTGGCGTCATGGTCTCGGTCTCCGTCTAGCCGAAGGCCGCGACCCCCGTCGGGAGGTCGCGGCCCGCGGTGCTGCCATGCCGGAAGGGTTACGGGTTGTTGGCGGTCTGCTCGGCGGCGAAGGTGAAGCTGACCGCGGAGGTCAGGCCCTGCAGCGCCGGGTTGGTCGTCGCGAGCGGCAGGCTGACCCGGAAGCAGAGGACCTCGTTGGAGACGCCGTTGAGGACGCGATCGCCGGCCTGCGGGCCCTGGGCCGGGTTGCCGATGGCGGCGCCGTTGAGGGTGGTCGGCGCGAGCACGACGTGCCGTCGAAGGTCGCGCAGTTCGTGCCCAGGTCCGGACCTCGAGCTGGAGGGCCGTGCCCGAGCGCCGTCGTCGCGGTCGTCGTCATGGCGTAGCGGAACTGCGCCGTGCCCGCGTTGGCGATGGTCAGGGCCTGCGTGTTCGTGTCGCCGGGCATCATGTTGGTGACGGTGACGAGGACGGTCGGGCTCGAGGTGATGTCGATCGAGCCGCTCGAGAACGAGCCGGTCGACGCGGCGGTGTCGGTGAAGATGGCGAGCGAGAAGGCGCCCGCGCCGAGGCTGACGACGGTCAGGCCGAGGAGGGCGGCGAGGAGGCCGCGGCGGCGGCGGGTGCGGGTGGCGTCGGACATGGGGCGACAAGGCTCCTGCTGGCTGTCGGATGACGGGTCGGTGCGGTGTCGTCCGCATTCAAGCCGCCGGCGACGGCGCCCGATACGGGACCTGAGGACCAGCCCGGCCGGTACGTTGGTCCGGTGCCCCGGTGCCCTGGCGCGCGGGCTGGATCGCCGCCGCGTCCGGGCCCGGTCAGTCGGCGCCGTCGGCGGAGGCGGCCGGCGCCGGGCGCGTCGGCCGCTCCCGGCGAGGCGCTCGTCGTAGCGCTGGTCGCGCCAGGCGAGGGCCGCCTTGAGCCCGTCGCGGCGGACGATCGCGTCGAACTCGCGCTGGGTGTGCGCTCATGTTGACCATCGACTGGAGGTCGAGGCCGGCCTCGACGGCCTCGAGGAACCCGGCGGTCTCCATCGCCCGGTTGAGCATCAGCTTGGTCGGCGCCATGACCTCGGGCGGGACCCGCGCCAGCCGGTCGGCCAGGGCGTCGACCTCGGCCGCCAGCCGGTCGGCCGGGACGACGCGGTTGACCAGCCCGATCCGATGCGCCTCGACGCCGTCGATCAGGTCGCCGGTCAGCAGCAGCTCGCGCGTCTTCTTCTGGCCGATGAGGTACGGCATCAGCAGCGTCACCGGCGCGGACCCGAACCGGATCTCCGGCTCGCCCAGCTGGGCGTCGTCGGTGGCGACGATCAGGTCGCAGGCCATCGCCAGCTCGAGGCCGCCGGCCAGGGCGTAGCCGTGGACCTGGGCGATGACCGGCTTCGGGCAGCGCCAGACCGGCCATCGTCGCCGCCACGTCCTCGCCGAGCACGCCGCGCCAGCCCCAGGCGTCGTCCGGCTGGGTCCTCGGCCAGGTCGTAGCCCGAGCAGAACGCGCGACCGGCGCCGGCGATGACGATGACCCGGACCGCGTCATCGGCGACGGCCGCGGCGACGGCCTCGGTCAGCGCGACGCGCAGCTCGCGGCTGATGGCGTTCAGCTTCGCCGGGCGGTTGAGGGTCAGCCGGACGCCCCACGGCGTCGCGCTCAGCGAGGACGACCGGCTCGTCGGGTGTGGTCATGACTCCGGGCCCTCCAGCACGACCAGGGCGTCGACCGCGAGCGCGCCCGCCGGTCCCGCGATGACGGGGTTGAGGTCGACCTCGAGGATGTCCGGCCGCTCGACGCCCGAGCCGCCCGAGGGCGACCAGCATCGCCGCCACGGCCGCCCGGTCGACGGGCGGCCGGCCGCGAACGCCGTCGAGCAGCGCGCGCGCCCCGCAGGTCGTCGAGCATCGACTCGGCGGCCGCGGCATCGAGCGGGGCCAGCCGGATGACGACGTCGTCGAGGACCTCGGTCAGGATCCCGCCGAGACCGACGAGGACGACCGGGCCGAACTGCGGGTCGCGGCGCAGACCCGAGGATCAGCTCGACGCCGGGCGGCGCCATCGGCTCGACGAGCAGGCCCGCGGACGGTCAGGCCGTGGCGTCGCGCCGTCTCGAGCAGGTCGAGCGCCGCGGCATAGACCGCATCGTCGCCGTGCAGCCCGAGCGCGACGCCGCCGAGGTCGCTCTTGTGGGCCAGCCCGGCGGCGTCGAGCTTGAGCGCGACATGACGGCCGATCCGGCGGGCGGCGGCGACCGCCGCCGGCGCATCGGCGACGACGATCGGCCTCGACGACGGCGATCCCGGCGGCGCCGACCAGGGCCAGGCTCTCGCGCTCGGACGAGCGCGACCGGCGGGTCGGGCCGGGCGGTCGGTCCGGCGCCGGGTCCGCCCCGTACGAGGTCCGGTCGGCCGCCAGGGCCGGCCAGCGCGGTCGCCACGGGCCGCCCGTCGGCGCGAGCCGCGTGGCGTCGCTCCCAGCGCGCGACCTCGGCGATCGCCCGGAACGCCTCGAGCGCGCCCCGCAGGAGCGGCGCGCCATGGCCCGTCCGAGTCGAGCAGGGCCTTCGTCTCGGGCGGCGGCTCGCCGGAGGTCAGCGACACGTAGACCGGCAGGATGGCCGGACGGTCGGCGGTCGCGGCCAGCAGCGCGCGAGGTGACCTCGTTGGCCGTCGCCACCTCGGACGGCAGCGAGCGGTACGGGAAGTCGTGGACGAGGACGAGCACGTCGTAGGCGCCCGAGGCCGGCCATCGCCTCGAAGCACCGCGCGATAGGCGGTGCCCGGGTCGGCGGCGCCCCACGGATCGAGCGGGTTGCCGATGTAGCCCATCGTCGGCAGGGCCTCGAGGATGGCGGCCCGCGCCGACGGCCGGGATCGGCGGCAGGTCGAGCCCGGTCCGCGGGCACGAGGTCGGCGATGAGCGACGCCTCGCCGGTCGACACCGTCACGACGCCGGTCCGGCCGCGACCGACGCGCCGACCGGTCCGCCGGACGCCCTCGACCAGCTCGGCCGTCTCGAGCAGCTCGTCGAGGTCGCGGCAGCGGATGACGCCGGCCGCGTCGAGCGCGGCGTCGGTCACCCGCGCCTCGCCGGCCAGCGAGCCGGAGTGGGCCATCGCCGCCGCCTGGGCCTGGTCGCTCCGGCCGACCTTGACGGCCATGATCGGCTTGCCCAGCTCGAGCGCCCGATCGGCCAGGGCGAGGAACCGCTCGGGCCGCTTGAAGCCCTCGACGAACAGGATGACCGAGTGCGTCTCCGGGTCGTCCAGGCAGTACGCCAGGTAGTCGCACACGTCGAGCACGACCTCGGACCCGCAGCTGATGATCCGCGAGAAGCCGACCCGGTCGCCCGGAGTGGACGAACGCGTCGGTGACCGAGCCCGACTGGGCGATCCCGGCGACCCCGCCGCGCGGCAGGTACGGCGACACGTCGCCGATGTACGTGGCGCTGTTCGACGGTCAGGTCGATGACGCCCATGCAGTTCGGGCCCGAGCAGGGCCAGGCCGTGCTCGCGGGCGATCCGGGCGACCTCGGCCTGCATCGCGGCCGCGGCCGCGCCGCCCTCGACGACGCCGCCGCCCGGGATGATGACCGCCGGGACGCCGGCCGCCGCCGCCGCCTCGGTCACCGACGCGGCACGCAACGGGTTGAGCGCCACGATCGCGATGTCCGGCCGCTCCGGCAGCGCGTCGAGCGACGGGTAGCAGGGCTGGCCGTGGAGCTCCTCGTACTTCGGGTTGACGAAGTGGCAGCGCGTCTCGCTGTCCATGACCCGCAGGTTGTCGCGGACCGTCTCGGCGATCCACGACCGCGGCGACGCGCCGACGACGGCGATGCTGCGCGGCGCGAAGAGCGGCCGGAGGTCGATGACGCCCGGGGCGTCGTCGGCGTACGCCGTGGCGTCGGCCTCACCCGACGACCCGGCCGACGCCCCGCTTCTCGAGCGCCCGGGCGATGATCAGCCGCTGGATCTCCGAGGTGCCCTCCCAGATGCGGTCGACCCGCAGCTCGCGCAGGAACCGCTCGGGCGCGTACTCGCGCATGTAGCCGCGCCCGCCGAAGACCTGGACGACGCGGTCGGCGCAGCGCCAGGCCGCCTCGGACGCGAACAGCTTGGCCAGCGAGGCCTTGGCGTGGACGACCTTCGGGATCGGCGCCGGTGTCGGCCAGCCAGGCGCACTCGCGGGTCAGGAGGCGCGCCGCGGACGCGTCGGCGGCGGAGTCGGCCAGCGGGAAGCTGACGCCCTGGAAGTCGTAGATCCGCTGCGCCGAACTGGACGCGCTCGGTGGCCCACTCGAGGGCGAGCGTCAGCAGCCGCTCCATCGCGCCGGAGCAGCGCGCCCCGATGTGGATCCGCTCCTCGACGAACCACTCGTTGGTCAGCTCGTCGGCCCGGCCGACCCCGCCGAGGACGGCCGTGGCCGGGACCCGGACGTCGGTCAGGACGAACTGCGGATGCCGGTCGGCGAAGGTGTGGGTGTAGTCGGGGTCGTGCTGCATGACGACGCCGGGCGTGTCGTAGTCGACGAGGAAGAGGGTCGGCAGGCGCTCGTCGCCGTCGACGACGAGGCAGTGGAAGATCATGAAGTCGGTGTCGTCCGGCCCGGTGACGAACCACTTCTCGCCGTTGAGGACGTAGTCGCCGGTCGCCGGCATCGCGGACGGCCGTCGCCCGCAGCGTCCGGGCGTCGGAGCCGGCGCCGTCCTCGGTGATGGCGTAGCTCCCCGAGCGCTCGCCACGCAGCGACGGGTCGAGGTAGCGCCGGCGCTGCTCCGGATCGGCGTGGAGCAGGACGTTGTAGGCGCCCGGGATGTACGACCACAGGCCGCCGGTCGACTGCCCGAGCTGCTCGTGGACGAGGACCTGCTCGATGACCGACCAGCCCTGCCCGCCGACCGCCACCGGCAGCGACCCGCCGTGGAGCCGGGCGGCGATCGCGGCCGCGCCGGATCGGGGTCCCCCAGTCGCGCGGGACGCGCCCGCCGGCTCGTTCGAACTCGGCCTCGCGCGGCTGCAGCTCGTCGCGGACGAAGGCGCGGGCGCGCGCCTGCAGCTCGAGCTGCGCGGGGGTCAGGGTCAGGTCCATCGCCGCCAAGGATGCGCCACGCGACCCGGCGCCCGCCGGCCGCGTCGCGGGCCTCGGGACGGCGGTGGCCGGTCCGCGACCTAGAAGTCCGGGTCGTTGCGTGCCGGTCTCGTTCACCGTCGTGGTCGACATCGCGTTGGCGGCCCGGTCGTACGGCGCCGGCCGAGGGTGACCAGATCGAGATGTTGTTGTTCGCGTCCGTGTCGGGTCGTCCCGGCGATCGTCCCGAGCGTGATCGTGATCCGGTTCGTCGCCGTGTCGAGGACCATCGTGGACGGCCGTGCCGCTGGCACCCGCGGTGACGGCCGCGGTCACGAAGTTCCCCTGGGTGTTGACGGTCCCGATCGGGAGCTGCGTCGTGTTGGCCGCGTTCCAGACGGCGATCGTGTCGTTGGCGCCGCTGTTGGTGAAGCGGACGACGACGCTGGTCGAGGCGCCGGTCCAGCCGGCCAGGATGCTCTGCGGGTCGATCACCTCGCTGAACGTGTAGGTGATGCGTGTCGCCCAGGTCGGGCCGGTTGACGATCGCCCCGCCGTTGACCGCCTGGACGTCGGTGGCGGTGGGGACGGTGTTGTCGACGGTGACGGTGAAGCCGGTCTGGAGCCGGCTGTTGGCGTTGTTGTCGATCGACGTCAGCGTGTAGGTCTTCGACCCGGCGGCGAGCGGCGTGGTCGCGGTCAGGAGCGCCGAGCGATAGCCGTAGGCGACGCCCTGGACGGTGTACGAGCCGGCGACGAGCGGCGACAGCGGTCTGCCCGGTCGTGACGGTGGCCAGGTTGGCGGTGATGCTGGCGATGCCGGTCGGCACCGCGCCGCCATCGGTGGCGCTGGCGTAGACGTAGTAGGTGCCGGCCTGCTTGACGAAGCCGCCGAACCACGGCGTCGACTTCGAGACGACGGTCGCCGAGACGGTCGGCGCGACGGTGTCGAACGAGGCGGCGGTGGTGAACGTGTTCCCGCCGCGCGGCGCCGCTCGACGTCAGGAGGGCGAGCGTCGATGTCGCGCCGGCGGCGGCCAGGACGCCGGCCGCGATGACCGTGGCCACGACGCCGGTGGCGCTACGCGGGCCGCGCATCGGTCACTAGGGGTTGTTCGCGGTCTGCTCGGCGCTGAAGGTGAACGTCGCCGTCGTGGCGGCGCCCTGGAACAGGCTCGTCGTCGTGGACGGGAGCGTCGCCCGGAAGCACAGCACTTCGCTGCCGGGGCCGGCCAGGCTCCGGTCGCCGGCCTGCGCGCCGGTCGTCGGGTCGCCGATCGCCCCGGCCGCCAGCGTCCCGCTGTACAGCTGCGTGCCGTTGAAGTTGGCGCAGCCCGCGGTGTTCGTGTCCTTGGTCTTGATGACCAGGGTCATCTGGTCGCGCAGGTTCTTCGAGTCGGCGTTCGTGGCGCGGTCGTCATCGCGTAGCGCAGCGCGGAGTCGCCGGTGCTCGAGACCGTCAGGGTCCCGGTCGTCGTAGTCGCCGGGCAGCATCGACGAAAACGTGATCAGCGCGGTCGTCGGGTTGACGCTGATGACGACCGTGCCGACCGAGAACGCGTTGCCGGATCGTGGTCGCGCTGCTGGTGAAGATCGCGAGGGTGTAGGCGCCGGCGCCGACGCTCGACCAGGGCGAGCGCGATCGTGGCGCTGATGAGCAGGCGGCGGGCGCGCGCCGCCCACGGGCATCCGGCAGGGTGGTCTCCATGGGCCTATCTGAACGGGCGCACCCAGCCTCGCGGCCACGGGACCCATGGACCGCCGACCCCGGTACCTTGGTCCCAGGCGGTCGGAGCGGGTCCGCGCCCGTCAGGTGCGCTGGCGGTCCGGTGCCGCCGACGCACCGGCCGCCGGTCGGCCTAGTCAGCGGGCTGGGCGAGCACCATGATCCGGATCTCGGTCATGTCCTCGATCGCGTAGCGCAGGCCCTCGCGCCCGAGCCCGGAGTCCTTGACCCCGCCGTAGGGCATGTGGTCGATCCGGTAGGTCGGCACGTCGTTGACGATCACGCCGCCGACCTCGAGCTCGGCGAACGCCCGCCAGGCGCCGGCCAGGTCGTTGGTGAAGACGCCGGTCTGGAGCCCGAACATCGAGTCGTTGACCCGGGCGATCGCGTCGTCGAGGTCGCGGAACGGGAAGGCCACGACGAGCGGCGCGAACGCCTCGTTCGAGCAGACCTGGGCGGTCGTCGGGACGTCGGTCAGGATCGTCGGCGGGAAGAAGGTGCCGTCCGCCTGCCGCCGAGCAGGACGTGCCGCCCGAGCGCGACCGCCTCGTCGACCCAGCGCTGGGTCCGGCCGGCGGCGGTCGCGTCGACCATCGGCCCGAGGTCGGTCGTCGGGTCGAGCGGGTCGCCGACCTTGAGCGCCGCCGCGCCCGGCGACGAACCTGTCCATGAACGCGTCCCAGACGTCCTCGTGGACGAACATCCGCTGGACGCTGATGCAGACCTGGCCGGCGTACGCGAACGCCCCGACCAGGCAGCGCTTGACCGCCCAGTCGAGGTCGGCCGTCTTGTCGACGATGACGCCGGCGTTGCCGCCGAGCTCGAGCACGACCTTCTTCTTGCCGGCGCGCTCCTTCATCCGCCAGCCGACCGACGGCGAGCCGGTGAAGGTCAGCAGCTTGAAGCGCTGGTCGGCGACCATCCGGTCGCCCAGCTCGCGGGTCATCGGCAGGATGGAGACGGAGCCGGCCGGCGCGCCGGCGGCCTCGATGATCTCGGCCACGGCGAGCATCGTGAGCGGGTCCTTGGACGGCGGCTTGAGCACGATCGGGTTGCCGCGACGCGATCGCCGGCGGCGAGCTTGTGGGCGGCCAGGTTGAGCGGGAAGTTGAACGGGCTGATCGCCGCGATCGGGCCGATCGGGAAGCGCCGGGTGATCCCGATCCGGTCCTTCGAGGACGGCAGCAGGTCGAGCGGGATCAGCTCGCCGGTCATCCGCTCGGCCTCCTCGGCGCCGAGCCGGAAGGTCAGGGTCGCCCGGTCGACCTCGACCAGCGCGTCGCGGATCGGCTTGCCGGCCTCGAGCGCGATGAGCCGGCCGAGCTCCTCGCGCCGCGCCCGGAGCCCGGCGCTGATCTCGCGCAGGATCCGGCCGCGCTCGTAGGCCGGCAGCTTGCGGGTGACCTCGAAGGCGGCGACGGCGGCCTCGACCGCCTCCTCGTACTGGGCCTCGGTGGCGTTGTAGGTCGATGCCGGCGGGCGTCGACGGGTCGGCCGGGTTGTCGACGACGAGGACGTCGGGCGACTCGACCCAGCGGCCGGCGAGGAAGATCGGATGGGGCTTGGTGCCGGCGACGACGGTCATCGTGGAGATCTCCTATGGGGTACGTTGCCATCGTACAACCGGCTCTCGCGCCGCCCTGCGACCACGAGGATCCGCCATGGCCCGACCGACCGACCTCTGCGAGACGCGCTCCGGGTCAAGCCCGGCGCACGCGTCCGGCTGGCGAAGCTCGACCCGGGCGCGACGTTCGGCTACGACAAGGCGACTCGGCCGAGCCGCTGACGGCGAGCCAGCTGACGCGCCTGCGCGACGCTCCAGGACCGGCTCTGGGCGGAGGCGAAGCACGCCGGTCCTGGTCGTCCTCCAGGGCATCGATGCCGCCGGCAAGGACGGCACCATCCAGCAAGGTGATGGAGGCGTTCAACCCGCAGGGCTGCCCGGTCTCGTCGTTCAAGGTCCCGACGCCCGAGGAGCTCGGCCACGACTACCTGTGGCGGATCCACAAGCGGACGCCGGGCAAGGGCGAGATCGGCATCTTCAACCGGTCGCACTACGAGGACGTGCTCGTCGTCCGGGTCCACGACCTCGTCCCGACGCGAGGTCTGGTCGACGCGCTACGACCAGATCAACGACTTCGAGCGAGACGCTCGCCGCGAGCGGCACGACCATCGTCAAGTTCTTCCTGTCGATCGATCGCGACGAGCAGCGCAAGCGCTTCCAGGCGCGCTACGACGACCCGACGAAGCGCTGGAAGTTCTCGCTCGGCGACCTCGAGGAGCGCAAGCGCTGGGACGACTACCAGGCGGCGTTCGACGACGCGCTGTCGAAGACGTCGACCGCCGGCGGCGCCGTGGTACGTCATCCCGGCCAACCGGAACTGGTTCCGCAACCTCGCCGTGTCGACGATCCTGGCCGACACGATGGCCGGCCTGAAGCCCGCCTACCCGGCGCCGCCGGACCTGCCGCCCGACCTCGTCATCGAGTAGCCGCCGGCAGGCCGTCGAGGCCGCCGGCGAACTCGATCAGCCAGCCGGCGACCGCGTCGCCGTGGCCGTCCATCTCGTCGGGCTCGAGGTCCAGCAGGGCCCGCTCCCAGGCGAGCGACTGCGACCGATGCAGCCAAGGTCGCGGGCCAGCGTGGCGGCCAGGTCAGAGCTCGTCGCGCGGCGCGACGTCGGTCCAGGCCTCCAGGTACGCGTCGCGCAGGCGCGCGAAGGCCGGGTCGTCGAGCGTCCGGCCGGTGTGGTGGGCGATGGAGTTGAACGTCACGGTCAGGGTCGCGAACGGGATGCGCGACGACCGCGTCGCCCCAGTCGAAGAACCGGTCGCCGTCCGGCCCGACCAGGATGTTCCCGCCGTGCAGGTCGTCGTGCTGGATCGAGGCCGCGACCCCGGCCGCCGACAGCGTCGCCGGCGAGCGCCGCGATCCGCGGGCCGGCGCGCCGCAGCGCTGCGCGGGCGCGTGCGGCCTCGGCCCGCTCGTCGGCCGGCGACCCGGCTCCCAGATCCGGTCGTCGGCCACGAGCCGCGCCAGCTCGCCGGCCAGGCGCTCGGGTCGTCCGTCGGGCATGCCGGCGGCCAGCATCGCGGCCACCGCCGTCTCGCCCTCGACCGACCGCTGCAGGCCGGCGTACTCGGGCAGGATCCGCTCCCACGCCGCCAGGTCGTGGTCGCCGTGGCCGTCCGGCCGGGTCTGCGCGCAGCGTCGGCCCCGCATCGTCGAACAGCAGCCACGGCGCGCGACGGATGGACGCGCCAGCGGCAGCACGACCCGCGTCGACGCCGAGCCCGCGGAAGACCGCGAGCAGCGGGCCCTCGTAGGCGCGGGCCCGGGCCGGTCGCCTTGAACCAGACCGATGCCCGCGATCGGTCGGGATCCGCATCGCCGTCGACCACGGCCGGACGTGCGGCTGCTCGACCGGCCCGCTGACCGACCGGCCGAGCCGCTCCAGCGGCCGCCTGCGACCCACGCCGATGCGCCGCCGGCCCGCCAAGCCGGGTCGAGCCAGGTCGGACCGCGTCCCGACCGGAGCGCGCCTCAGCGGCCCTTGCCGCCGCCGAACAGCGTCCCGAAGATGCCCGCGGATGAGGTCCTGGCCGAGCCGCGACGAGACGACCTTGCCGCCGGTCCGGATGGCGTTGTCGATCGACTTCTGCTGGGCCCGCGCGGCGTCGCGCTGCGGCCTTCTCCTGGGCCTTGCGCTCGCGTTCGGCGGCCTTCTGGGCGGCGGCCATCTCGCGCGCCTGGCGCTGGATCTCGCGTTGCTGCTGGGCCGGCGTCATCGTGTTCAGCCCGGTCGCCGTCGTCGGGTCGACCCCGGCGCGCATCGCGGCCTCGGCGGCCGCCGCGCGGGCGTTCGCGCGATGCCGGGCCGTGATCCGCTCGTAGGCGCTGTCACGGTCGACCGTCGCGCCGTACTTGGCCTGCGAACGGGCTGGTCGCGATGCGGCCGCGGAACTGGACCTCGTCGATCGGCGCCATCAGCGAGTCGGGCGCCAGCAGGCGCGTCGCCGCGAGCGGCGTCGGGACGCCGCGCGGCGACAGCACGGTGACCAGCGCCTCGCCGGTCCCGAGCGAGGTGATCGTCTTCTCGACGTCGTAGAAGTCGGTCATCGGGAAGGTCCGGGCGGTCTTGCGCAGGGCGTCGGCGTCGTCGGGCGTGAACGCCCGCAGCGCGTGCTGGACCCGGTTGCCGAGCTGGGCGAGGACCGGCGACGGCACGTCGGTCGGCGCCTGCGTCACGAAGTAGACGCCGACGCCCTTCGAGCGGATGAGCCGGGCCGTCCGCTCGACCTGGTCCATGAGCGCCTCGGACGCGTCGTCGAACAGCAGGTGCGCCTCGTCGAAGAAGAAGCACAGCTTCGGCTTGGGCAGGTCGCCGGCCTCGGGCAGGCTCTCGTACAGCTGGGCGAGCATCCAGAGCATGAACGTCGAGAACAGCCGCGGCTGGTCCATCACGTCGGACAGCTCGAGGACGCTGATGATCCCCTCGCCCTCGGGCGTCGTCCGCAGCAGGTCCTCGACCTCGAACTCCGGCTCGCCGAAGAAGACGTCGGCGCCCTCCTGCTCGAGGACGACGATCGAGCGCAGCAGCACGCCGACCGACGCGCTCGACATCCCGCCGTAGTCGGCCAGGATCGGCTTGCCCTCGTCCGAGACGAGGTACTTGAGCGTCGCCGCCAGGTCCTTGAGGTCGAGCAGCGGCAGGTCGTTGTCGTCGCAGTACTTGAAGACGAGCGCGAGGATCGAGGTCTGCGTGTCGTTGAGGTCGAGGACCTTGCCGAGCAGCAGCGGCCCGAACGAGTGGACCGTCGCCCGGACCTGCGCGCCGAGCTTGCCCGACAGCGACAGGAACTCGACCGGATGACCGGACGCCTCGAACGTCCAGCCGAGCGAGGTGACCCGCTCGACGACCTTCGGGTTGGTCGCGTCGCCGGGCGCGGCCAGGCCGGTCAGGTCGCCCTTGATGTCGGCCACGAAGACCGGGCACGCCGGCCTTCGACAGCTGGCCGGCCATGAGCTGGAGGGTCTTGGTCTTGCCGGTCCCGGTGGCGCCCGCGATGAGGCCGTGGCGGTTGAGCATCGACAGCGCGACCTGGACGCGCGCGTCGTTCGCGAGCTCGCCATCGTGCATCGGGCTGCCGAGGATGACGCCCGGCTCGGTCAGGCCGTAGCCGGTCGCCATCGCGTCGTGGAACGCCTGGTCCATGGGTCCTCCGGAGGGCGCGACGGGGGTTCGCGGGGTGGTCGGCAAGCGTATCATCGGGCGCACCCTGAGCAGACCTGACCGCCGGGACGAGGAGGAACGACCGATGAAGATGGACGAGGTCGAGGGCATCGGGCCCGTCTACGCCGAGCAGCTCCAGCTGGCCGGCATCGCGACCACCGAGGCCCTGCTCGAGCAGGGCGCCAAGCCGGGCGGACGCGCCGCCATCGAGAAGGCGACCGGGATCGACAGCGGACGCTCATCCTCGAGTGGGTCAACCATGTCGACCTGATGCGGATCAACGGGCGTCGGGTCGGAGTACTCCGACCTGCTCGAGGCGGCCGGCGTCGACTCGCCGGCCGAGCTCGCCCAGCGCAACGCGGCCAACCTGGCGACGACCTTCCAGGAGGTCGACGCGGCCCGGCCGGACTGGTCCGGCGCGTCCCGACCGAGGCCGAGGTCGCCGGCTGGATCGCCGAGGCGAAGACCCTGCCGAAGGTCGTCGAGCACTGACGGTCGCCCGCCGTCATGGGTGACTTCAAGGCGTTCCTGACCAAGTCGAACGCCCTGGCCCTGGCGATCGGCGTCATCATCGGCGTCTCGCTCGGCACGGTGGTGACGACGCTCGTCAACGCGGTCATCATGCCGCCGATCGGCTAGCCTGCTGAGCGGCATCGACTTCGCGTCGATCAAGACCGTGCTCGGGACGAACAAGGCGACCGGCGAGGAGATCTCCATCGGCTGGGGTCTCTTCATCAACTCGCTGATCGTCTTCTTCATCGTGATGCTGGTCGTCTACGTGATCAGCAAGCTGTTCATCAAGGAGGCGCCGCCGCCCGGCCCGTCGGCCGAGGAGATCCTCCTGACCGAGATCCGCGACGAGTTGCGCAAGCGCCCGGCCTGACCGAGGGCCCCCGCCGAGGCGACGACCCGCCGGCCACGGCGGGTCGTTCGATTCAGGCCTCCGGCGCTCGCCGGGTAGCTGCCGAGGACGCGGATCATCGTCGTCACCGTCCGCCGAGCGCCGCGAGGGCGGCCGCCGTCGCCGGGTCCGCCGTGTCCGCGTCGAGGTCGATCCAGAAGACGTACTCCCAGGCGCGCTCGCGGCTCGGCCGCGACTCGAGCTTGCTCATGTTCAGGCCGTGCTCGGCGAAGACCCGCAGCACGGCGAGCAGCGTGCCGGGCTCGTTCCGGACGGCCACGACCAGCGTCGTCCGGCGGCCGCGTCGCCCGCCGCGCGTGATCGGGAGGCCGGCGGCCATCCGGCCGGGCGAGGACGACGAAGCGGGTCCGGTTGCCGGGCAGGTCGCCGATGTCGTCGGCCAGGACCTCCAGGCCGAACAGGGCCGCGGCCCGTGGCGACAGGACGGCAGCGGCGCCGCGCTCGCCGCGATCGGCGATCGACTTGCCGGCGCCGGCCGTGTTGTACGTCGTGAGCAGCTGCCACGGCCGGGCGCGCAGGAAGACCTCGGCCTGACCGAGCGCCTGGATGTGCGAGTAGACCCGCTCGATCGTCGTCGATCCGCTGGCCGGGCAGCGCCGCCAGGCAGAGCCGGACCGGGACGACGACCTCGCCGCGGATCTCGAGGTCGTGCTCGAGCAGCAGGTCGTAGTTCTCGCGGACCGTGCCGTTGATGACGTTCTCGATCGGGCACGACGCCGGCCGCGGCGTGGCCGGCCGCGACGACGCTCGAAGACCTCGCGGAAGCCGCCGAGCGAGACCCGCGCGACGTCACCGAACGCCGCGAGGACGGCATCCTCGGCGAACGCGCCGGGCTCGCCGGCATAGGCGATCGGCCGCTCCCGGCGTCATCGTGGCGACGGTCCGGTCGCGTCGGCCGATACGGCCTACGAGCCGGACGACGGTGTCGGCCGGGTGTTGCAGATCGCGTTGTGCACGAGGATGACCTGCTGGATGACGGCGTCTAGGTAGTCGGCTGGAGGGCGGCTTCCGCCTGGCCGGGGTGGCGTCGCTGCCGAAGCTGGTCGGCGGGACGCTCGAGGTTCTCCTGGGCCTGTCCGGCATCGATGACAGCTGGGCGCCCGACGAACGGGCCGGCGACGGCCACCAGCCGCCGCGCAGGCCGGTCTTGGCGTCGGCGACCGCGGCCTTGTAGTCGGCGACCGAGGCGAGCTCGGCGTGAGGGCGTCGAGCGCGGCGAGGTTCTTCGCGTAGGCCTCGAGGGCGGGGCAGAAGGCGATGGCCGGGTCGGGCGTCGGCCGAGCCAGAGGACGATCGCCGCAACCGGCGACCGTGAGCGTCAGCGATCGCGAGCGCGACCGATGAGACGTCGCATGCACTGGAAGCCCTCCTGTCAGGTGCGCACCATACGCTACTGTCTCGGCCATGTCACCCGAGGGATCCGCGCCGTGGTCGGTCGAGCGTCGGTCTCACGACGCGAGGCGCGCCTCGTCTTCTGGCTGGTCGTCCTCGCCCTGGTCGGCGCCGTCTTCGCGCTGTGGACGACGTCCTGGCCGTCCTGGTCGACGCCGGCGATCATCCTGTTCGTGGCCTGGCTGATGTCCTACGTGCTCGAGCCGCCGGTCTCCTTCGTCCAGCGCCACCTGCCGTTCAAGCGCCGAGGCGTCGCGGTCGCGATCACCTATCTCGTGACGGCCGTCGATCGCGTTCGTGGTCATCGCCGCGCCGGCGGTCGCGATCATCAACGCGGCGGTGGCGTTCGTGGACGACCTCCCGACAGTCATCGCGAAGATCGGCGAGCTCATCAAGCCCGATGATCGCGTTCTCGGCCTCACGACGCCGAGCGCTGGCAGCGTCGGTGGCGGCGATCCAGACGCTTCCTCGCCGAGAACGCCGCGGCTCATCGCCGATGCCGCGACGGCGAGCCCGTCCGGAACATCGATCGCGGTCATCGCCGGGCTCATCACGGCGGTCATCATCTCGGTCGGGCTGGCGATCGGCCAGGTGTCGCTGCTCGGCTGGCTGCGGCGGTTCCTGCCGTCGAGCACCTACCGCGACCTGACCGAGCTGGAACGGGCGATCGCGGTATCGTTCGGCGGGTTCGTCCGCGGCCGGCTGGTCATCGGGGCGATCTACGGCACGATCGTCGGGCTCGCCGCCGTCGTCCTCGGCATCCCGTACGGGCCCCTCATCGCGGTCATCGCCGGGTCTGATCGTGTTCATCCCGTGGATCGGACCGCTCATCGGCTGGATCGTCCTGCCGGCCTTCGCGGTCCTGCTCCTGAGCCCGACGTCGTGGCCCAGGCGGCCGATCGATCAGCATCGTCGGCGCGGTCGCCATCCAGCTCGTCGTGACCCAGTTCGTGATGGCCGGCGCGGTGAAGATGACCCCGGTGGCCGTCTTCGTCGTGGTCATCCTCGGGACGGCGATCGCCGGCGATCATCGGGGCGATCTTCGCCATCCCGACGGCTGCCGCGATCCTCGCGGTGACCGACTACCTCCGCCAGCGCGACCTGCTGCTGCGTTCGACGGACGGTGCCGGTGGTGCGGTCGCCACGTCCGACGTCAGCCTGGAGGCCGGCGCGTGACGGCGACGGTGGCCGAGGTGGCCCTCGTGATGTTCGTCGGCATGGGCCCGCTCAAGGTGCTCGTCTACTACCTCGTGGCGATCCACGACGCCGAGGCGGCCGTCGCGCGACGGGTCGCGGTCCGGGCGGTCGCGACGGCGGCGGTCACGGCGCTCGGCCTCGTCGTCGCCGGCGCGCTGCTCGCCCGGCTCCTGCACTTCTCCAGTCCCGCCCTGGTCATCGCCGGTGGCATCGTGCTCCTGGCGTACGGGCTGCAGCTCGTCCTTCGGACCGGCCACAGCGCGCTCGACGGCCCACCTCCCACCGAGGGGACCCTGATGAGCCTGGCCGTCTACCCGATGGGCGTCCCGCTCATCCTCAACCCGGCCGGCATCGCCGCGGCGACGATCTTCTCGGCCGAGGCGGCCGACTACGGCGACGTCGGGATCATCGCCGCGATCGTCGTGGCGATGGCCGTCCTCGACCTCGTCGTGCTCCTCGTCGCGCGCCCGATCGGGCCACGCCTGCCGCGGGAGGCGACGCTCGTGCTCGAGCAGCTGCTCGGCGTCCTGCTGTCCGCGGTCGCCATCGAGCTCATCGTGCTCGGGCTGGTCGGGTTCGGGATCCTGGACCTGCCGCCCCGGCACTGAACGGGCCGGGCCGACACGGCACGCGACCGGACCCGCGAGCGCCGTCGACCCGGGCGACTAGCGCTCGAACCAGGCGGTCGTGTCGTGCGGGACCTCGTCCTCGTCGAGGTCGGCGCGCTGCTCGCGGGCCACGCCGGCGGAGACGGCGACACCCTTGCGGTTGCCGGCCGCCTCGGTCGCGCCCGACCAGTGCGACTCGGCGAGCATCGCATTGAGGGCCGATACGTACGCCTCGATCGAGGCCGCGATGACGTTCGGGCCGCGCGCCTCGCCGAGGTACTCGCCGCTCCCGCGCTCGCCGCCGATGTCGGGTGGCGCGATCCGGACGGTCACCGCGCCGCTCCGTGTCGGTCCCTTCGCCGAGCGCGTGGATGTCGAAGGCGAGCAGCCGCGGATGGCCGGTCAGCACCTCGGCGAGGGCCTTGTCGACGGCCCGGAAGAGCGCGTCGATCGCGCCGTTGCCGTCGGCCGACGCCCGCCACTCGTGATCGCCCGAGGCGATGACGACCGCGCCGCGGCTGCGGACGTTGCTCCCGGACGTGACGGTCCAGCGGGTGAGCTGGAGGGAGTCTTCGGGCGGTCGTCACGGCGTCACCTCCGTGGGGTCGCGGTGGCGCCGCGGGTCGCGGGTGAGGGCGGCACGGCGTCGGGCGCGTGCGCGGTCGTGAAGTGGCGCTCGTCACGTCGCCGCAGCTCGGAGCCCGACTTCCAGATCGCGTACTCGATCGAGTCGGCCAGGGCCGAGGCGGACGCCGCGATGATGTTGGTGTCGCTGCCCATCGTCGACCAGGTCCGGGTGCCGTCCATCGAATCGATGATGACCCGGGTCCGTGCCGCCGTCGCCGCGCCGCCGTCGAGGATGCGCACCTTGTAGTCGACGAGGTGGACCTCGTCGAGCCCCGGGTAGAACGCGCCGAGCGCCTTGCGCAGCGCCGCGTCGAGCGCGTTGACCGGGCCGTTGCCGTCGGCCGCGGTGTGCAGGATCTCGCCGTCGACCTCGACCTTGACGGTCGCCTCGGCCAGCAGCTCGCGCCCGTCGCGCTGCTCGACGAGGCAGGTGTAGTCGACGATCCGGAACGGCGCGACGTAGTCGGCGGCGTGGCGCCGGATGAGGAGCTCGAAGCTGGCCTCGGCGCCCTCGAACGCGAGCCCGTCGGCCTCGAGCTGCTTGATCAGGTTCGACAGCTCGCGCGGGTCGACGACCCCCTCGAGCTGGTGGCCGAGCTGCTCGGCCCGGATGGAGGTGTTGGCCCGGCCGCCGAGCTCGGAGACGACGAGGCGCCCGGCGTTGCCGACCACGGCCGGGTCGATGTGCTGGTAGCTCCGCTCGACCTTGGCGACGGCCGCGCCGTGGACGCCGCCCTTGTGGGCGAACGCCGAGCGGCCGACGTACGGCTGGTAGTCGTTCGGGGTGAGGTTGGCGATCTCGGCGACCGAGCGCGACAGCTCGGTCAGGCCCGGCCAGGTCGCCGCCGCCGGCCGGCACGAGCGCGTGCGGCGTCTTGAGCGCCAGGTTGGCCAGGATGCTGACCATGTTCGCGTTGCCGGCCCGCTCGCCGTAGCCGTTGATGGTGGCCTGGACGTGGCGGATGCCGGCCGCCACCGCCGCCATCGAGTTGGCGACGGCGAGCTCGGCGTCGTTGTGGGTGTGGATCCCCCAGGTGACCGCCGGCGCGTCGGGGTCGGCCTCGAGGCTCGCCCGCACGTCGCCGACGATCGCGACCAGCTCGTCGGTCAGCGTCCCGCCGTTGGTGTCGCACAGGACGAGCGTCCGCGCGCCGGCCTGGCGCGCGGCCCGCAGCGTCGACAGGGCGTAGTCGCGGTCGGCCTTGTAGCCGTCGAAGAAGTGCTCGGCGTCGTAGATCGCCTCGCGACCGCGATCGACCACGAAGCCGACCGAGTCGGCGATCATGTCGAGGTTCTCGGCCGGCGTCGCGCCCAGGACCTCGATCGACGTGGAGCAGCCAGCTCTTGCCGAAGATGGTCACGACCGGCGTCTCGGCGGCGACCAGCTCGCGCAGGTTGGGGTCGTCGCCGGGCGTGTTGGCGCGATGGCGGGTCGACCCGAAGGCGGCCAGCCGGGCGTGCTCCCAGCGCATCGACCGGGCGGCCGCGAAGAACTCGATGTCCTTGGGGTTCGAGCCGGGCCAGCCGCCCTCGATGAACGGCATCCCGAACTCGTCGAGCATCCGCGCGACGCGCAGCTTGTCGGCGAGGGACAGGGTGATGTTCTCGCCCTGGGTCCCGTCGCGCAGGGTCGTGTCGTACAGGACGACCGGCTGGTCGCCGCCGCTCGGGTCGCTCATCCGGGGACCCCGGCGCCCGCGCCGGCGGCGAGCGCCTCGACGACCGCCGTCGCGAAGGCGGTCGTGCCGACCACGACGAGGCCGTCGGTCGGATCGCTCGGGTCGGCCAGGTCGCCGGTCCGCCAGCCGTCGTCCAGCGCCCGGCCGACCGCCGCCTCGATCGGCCTCGGCCGCGTCGGCTCGTCCCGAGCGAGGTCCGCAGCAGCATCGCCGCCGACAGGATGGTCCCGATCGGGTTGGCGATGTCGCGGCCGGCGATGTCCGGCGCGGAGCCGTGGATCGGCTCGTACAGGCCGAACTGGCCGTGCTCGGTCCGGCGCGCGCCGAGCGAGGCGGACGGCAGGACGCCGAGGCTGCCGGCCAGGACCGCGGCCTCGTCGGACAGGATGTCGCCGAACAGGTTCTCGGTGACGATGACGTCGAAGTCGGCCGGCCGGCGGATGAGCAGCATCGCGCACGAGTCGACGAGCTGGTGGTTGAGCCGGACATCGGGGTACTCGGTCGCGATCTCGTCGGCGATCCGCCGCCACAGCCGCGACGTCGCCAGCACGTTCGCCTTGTCGACCGAGGTCACGGCGCCGCGGCGCGTCCGGGCGAGCTCGAACGCGAGGCGGACGATGCGCTCGATCTCGTGCTCGGCGTACGGCAGCGTGTCGAGCGCCGAACGGGCACCGGGCTCGGCGGCGGCCTCGGTCCGGTCGCCGAAGTAGACGCCGCCGGTCAGCTCGCGGACGATGAGCATGTCGACGCCGGCCAGCAGCTCCGGGCGGAGCGGCGAGGAACCGGCGAGCGCGGGCTGGACGCTGACCGGCCGCAGGTTGGCGTACAGGCCGAGCCCGCCGCGCAGCGCGAACAGGGCCTGCTCCGGGCGGACGGCCGCGGCCGGATCGGACCACTTCGGCCCGCCGACGGCACCGAGCAGGATCGCGTCGGCGGCGCCGCAGGCCGCCACGTCCTCGTCGCGGATGGCGACGCCGTAGGTGTCGATGGCGATGCCGCCGACGGCGAACTCCGACCAGTCGACGCTCGAACCCGAAGCGGGCGCCGGCCGCGTCGACGACGCGCCGGGCGGCCGCCGACGACCTCCGGCCCGACGCCGTCGCCCGGGATGGTCGCGACGCGATAGGTCACGGCAGGGTCTCGCCCTGGCGCGGCGAGACGAACGCCACGGACACGCCGTTGATCTCCGCGCCGTGGAGCTTGTTGACGGCCACGAGATAGGCCTCGAGCGAGGCCTCGATGATGTTCGTGCGATAACCCGTGCCCGGTCACGACGAGGGCGCCCGGCCCCTCGTCCGACGAGCGCCGGCAGCGGACCAGGACCTGGCCCTGGGCGTCCTCGCCGGCGGACACGGCCTTGATCTCGTACTCGGTCAGGATCGGGTGCCAGCCGAGGACCGGCTGGAGGGCGTCGTCGACCGCGCTGAAGAGCGCGTTGACCGGGCCGTTGCCGGTCGCCTCGGCGGTCCGGTCCTCGCCGGCGACGGTCAGCGTGACGCTGCCCGGTCGCGTTGCCGCCGTGCGACGAGGTCACGCTCCAGCCGACGATCGCGACCGAGGCCGGGACCTCGGACGCGCGCTGCTCGACGAGCGCGTGGAGGTCGGCGTCGGTGACCTCCTTCTTGGCGTCGGCCAGCGCGACCGCCTGGCGATAGATCTCGTCGAGCGCCTCGCCCTCGAGCTCGTAGCCGAGCTCCTTGAGCTTGCCCTGGAGGCCGCGCCGGCCGGACAGCTTGCCGATCGTCAGCTGGCTGCCGGACAGCCCGACCGACTGCGGGGTCATGATCTCGTAGGTCAGCGGGTTCTTGATGACGCCGTCCTGGTGGATCCCGGATTCGTGCGCGAACGCGTTGCCGCCGACGATCGCCTTGTTCGGCTGGATGGTGAAGCCGGTCAGGTAGCTGACCAGCCGGCTGGCGGCGGTGAGCTGCTCGGTGGCCACGCCGGACGCCAGCTCGGGGAACTGGGTCGGGCGCGTCCGCAGCGCCATGACGACCTCCTCGAGCGAGGCGTTGCCGGCCCGCTCGCCGAGCCCGTTGATGGTGACCTCGACCTGGCGCGCGCCGGCCTGGACGGCGGCCAGGGTGTTGGCCGTGGCGAGCCCGAGGTCGTTGTGGCAGTGGACGCTGACCGTCGCCTGCGTCGCCGACGAGGTCGACGACCCGCTTGACGAGGACCCCGAACTCGGACGGGATGGCGTAGCCGACGGTGTCGGGGATGTTCACCGTGGACGCGCCGGCCTCGACGACCGCCTCGTAGACCTGGAGCAGGTAGTCGAGATCGGTCCGCGACGCGTCCTCGGCGGAGAACTCGATCTCGGCGTCGCGACCGAGCTGCTCGCGGCCGTGGCGGACCCAGCGGACCGCCTCGGCCAGCGCGGTCTCGCGGTCGATCCGGAGCTTGTGCTTGAGGTGGATGTCGCTGGTCGCGATGAACACGTGGAGGTGCGGCCGCTCGGCGACCTTGATCGCCTCGATCGCGCGCTGCGGGTCGCCGTCCTTGCAGCGGGCGAGCGCCGCCACGGCGATCCCGCCGCGGGTCTCCTGGGCGATCCGGCGGACCGCCTCGAAGTCGCCCGGCGAGGCGGCCGGGAAGCCGGCCTCGATGACGTCGACCTTGAGCCGGGCCAGCTGGCGGGCGACGTCGAGCTTCTCGGCCGCGGTCAGCCCGGCGCCCGGTGCCTGCTCGCCGTCGCGCAGGGTCGTGTCGAAGATGCGGACGCTGCCCGCGGCCACGAACGGGCCGGCGGGCCGCGGTACGGGCGCGCTCATCGCGCCGCGCCCGGCGTCGTCGCCGACGCCTGGGCCTGCCCGGCCACGACCTCGACCGGGTCGAGGAACGGCATCTGGGCACGCAGGTGGGCGCCGACCTGCTCGACCTGGTGGTCGCGGTCGGCGGCTCGCAGGCGGGTCAACTCGGGCGAGCCGGCCTCCGCGTCGGCGATCCAGGCGAGCCGCGAACGACCCGTCCTGGATCTCGGCGAGCAGCTCCTTCATCGTCGCCCGGACGCGGTCGTCGATGAGCCGCGGGCCGGACACGTAGTCGCCGTACTCGGCCGTGTCGCTGACCGAGAAGCGCATGTAGTTGAGGCCGCCGCGGTACATCAGGTCGACGATGAGCTTCAGCTCGTGGAGCGTCTCGAAATAGGCGAGCTCCGGCTGGTAGCCGGCCTCGACGAGCGTCTCGAAGCCCATCTTGACGAGCATCGCGGTGCCGCCGCACAGGACGGCCTGCTCGCCGAACAGGTCGGTCTCGGTCTCCTCGGCGAAGGTCGTCTCGAGGATGCCGGCCCGGGTCGAGCCGATCGCCCGGGCGTACGCCAGCACGCGGGCGCGAGCCGTCCCGGACGCGTCGCGCTCGACGGCGAACAGGGCCGGCACGCCGCCGCCGGCGCGGTAGACCGAGCGAAGCAGATGGCCGGGACCCTTGGGCGCGACCATCCCGACGTCGACGATGTCCGACGGCGTCGATCCGGCCGAACCGGATGTTGAAGCCGTGGGCGAACATCAGCAGGTGACCGGCGCGCAGGTTCGGGGCGATCTCCGCGTCGTAGACCGCCTTCTGGATCGTGTCGGGGACGAGGATCATGATCACGTCGGCGGCCTTGACCGCGTCGGCCACGTCGAGCGACGCGCAGCCCGGCCTCGGCGGCGAGGGCCCGGCTCTTCGACGCTGCCGGCGAGGCCGACCACGACGTCGACGCCGGACTCGTGGAGGTTCAGGGCGTGGGCGTGACCCTGGCTGCCGTAGCCGATGATCGCCACGGTCTGGCCGGCGAGGGCCGCCGGATCCGCGTCGTTGTCGTAGTACATCCGTGCCGTCATCGCTTGATCGCCTCCTCGATGGATCCGGAGCCGCGCGCCATGACGACGGCGCCGGTGCGGACCAACTCCTTGATGCCATAGGTCCGGACCAGCGCGACGAACGCGTCGACCTCGGACTCGGTGCCGGTCACCTCGACGATGACCGAGCCATCGGCCAGGTCGACGACCCGGCCGCGCGACAGCTCGACGAGCTTGAGGATCTCCGCCCGGGTCGAGTCCGTGGCCCGGATCTTGACCAGGGCCAGCTCCTGCTGGACCGTCGGCTCGGCCGGTCACGTCCTGGACCTTGAGGACGTCGATCAGCCGGTAGAGCTGCTTCGCGGCCTGCTCGACGGCGACGTCGTCGCCGTGGAGGGTGATCGTCATCCGGCTGACGTCCTCGCTGTCGGTGTGGCTGACCGCCAGCGAGTCGATGTTGAAGTTGCGCGCCCGCATGAGGCTGGCCACGCGGTTCAGGACGCCCGGCTTGTTGAGCACGACCGCGACCAGGACGTGCCGGCGGGTCACGCCGCCGCCGGGCAGCGCCCGCGGCGGCGGTGCGCGTGTGCGGCCGGGACCGGCGGTGGTCGCCGCGCCGTCCGGCCGGCAGCTGACCGTTCGAGTCGGGGTCGGCGCTCATTCGTCCGCCCCGCCCCACTTCTCGATGAGGTCGGACAGGCCCTTGCCGGCCGGCATCATCGGGAAGACGTTCTGCTCCTCGGCGATCTCGAACCAGATGAGCGCCGGACCGTCGACGCCCTGGGCGAAGCGGATCGCATCGTCGACCTCGGCCGGCGTGGACGCCTTGACGGCCGGGACGCCGAACGCCTCGGCGAGCTTGAGGTAGTCGGGCCCGAGCAGGTGCGCGGAGTGGTAGTTGCCGCGCGTAGATGATCTCCTGCCACTGCCGGATCATCCCGAGCTTCTTGTTGTCGAACAGGGCGATCTTGACCGGGATCCGGTCCTGGACGAGGGTCATCAGCTCCTGGAACGTCATCTGGAAGCCGCCGTCGCCGGTGATCGCCCAGGTCTCGCGGTCGGGTCGGCCGAGCGCCGCGCCCATCGCCGCCGGGACGGAGAAGCCCATCGTCCCGAGGCCGCCGGAGCTGACGTGGCTGTTCGGGTTGCGGAAGCCCGTGTAGCGGGCCAGCCACATCTGGTTCTGGCCGACGTCGGCGACGTAGGTCGCCTCGTGGTCGGTCAGCTCGCCGATCCGCTCGATCACGTAGTCGGCCGACAGCAGCCCGTCGCGCCAGGCGCCGGAGCCGTGCCAGCTCGACGCGACCGAGTCGGTCTTCCACTCGGCCAGCTGCGCGAAGTAGTCGGCCCGGGTGGCCGGATCGACCGTCGTCGACCAGCGCCGGTCAGGGCCTGCAGGACGCGCTTGGCGTCGCCGACGATCGGGCACCTCGACCGCCACGTTCTTGCCGATCTCGGCCGGGTCGATGTCGACGTGGACGATCCGGGCGTACGGCGCGTAGGTCCGGACGTTGCCGGTCACCCGGTCGTCGAAGCGCATCCCGATCGCGATGAGCAGGTCGGCGCTCTGGATCGCCCGGTTGACGTGCTTCCAGCCGTGCATCCCCATGTAGCCGTAGGCCAGCGGGTGGGTCTCGTCGATGGCGCCGATGCCGAGCAGCGTCCAGGCGACCGGGATCTGGGTCTTCTCGGCGAACGTGACGAGGTCGTCCCAGGCCTCGGCGTGGAGGACGCCGTGGCCGGCCAGGATGACCGGCCGCTTCGCCGCGGCGATCTCGGCCGCGGCCGACTTCAGCTGGCGCGGATGGCCGTCGAGGTTCGGCCGGAAGCCGGGCAGCCCGGCGATGACCTCCGCCTCGGTCGGGTGCTCGGCGCGGGTCTCCTGCTGGAGGGCGTCCTTGGTGATGTCGATGTGGACCGGTCCGGGCCGGCCGGTCCGGGCGATGTGGAACGCCTCGGCGACGACGCGCGGCAGGTCGTCCGCGTCGCGCACGAGGTAGTTGTGCTTGGTCATCGGCAGGGTGATGCCGTTGATGTCGATCTCCTGGAAGGCGTCCTTGCCGATCAGCGCCGCCGGCACGTTGCCGGTGATGGCGACCATCGGCACCGAGTCGAGCAGCGCCGTGCCGATCCCGGTGACGAGGTTGGTCGCGCCCGGGCCCGAGGTCCCCATGCAGACGCCGACCCGGCCGGTCACCCGCGCGTAGCCGTCGGCGGCGTGCGCGCCGCCCTGCTCGTGGCGGACGAGGACGTGGCGCAGCTCCGGGTAGTCGCCCAGGATGTCGTACAGCGGCAGGATCACCCCGCCCGGGTAGCTGAAGAAGACGTCGACGCCCTGGCGCAGGAGGGCCTCGCACAGGACGTCGGCACCGATCCGCGTCCGCTTGAGGTCGCGCGCCTCGTGGAGCATCCCCTTGCGGGCGCGCTCGACGGCGGCCGCCTCGGCGGTCCCGTCGTTGGGCACGTGGCTGCGGCGGGCCGGCGGGCGGGTCGCCGAACCCGGCGGCTGTGCCGGATCTCCCTTCGCGATCGTCATCTGTGCGGGTCCTCCAGTGTCCGGGAAAACGAAAGACCCCCGCCGCCCCGGCGAGGGTCCTGAGGTTGATCGGTGGTGTCGAGCCTAGCGGCGCTCGTCCCTCCGTGTCCCTCGGTCCCGCCGGGAGCCGGTAATGAGCCCAAGAAGGCCATCAAGCCCCGGAAGCGAGCGAAGAAGGTCGAGGAGCGATACGTCGGCCAACCCGGTGGGATCGATCGGGACATGGACGCGGCGGCCATCCGTCGTGATGACGACGGCGACCTTGCGGCGATCTCCGGACTCGAACCAGCCCAATCGGGTCTCCACGTGTTCGGCCGCGGGGATCCCGCAGCGTTTCGGCAGTCTAGCAGGGATCGACGTCGCGTCAACCGTGCCCCGATGGTCATGGGCCGGTCGCCGGCCGCGGTCAGGTCGGCAGGACCCGCAGGCGCTCGATCAGCCAGTCGGTGCTCCGGCTGAGCTTCTCGAGATCGAGGGGTTCGGTCGACGGCCGATCCGTCGGCCGACCGAGCAGGTAGCCCTGGCCGGCGCCGATCCCGAGCGAGCGGACGATGTCGAGCTGGGCCGGCGTCTCGATCCCCTCGGCGACGACCAGCGCGCCCCACCGATCGGCCAGGTCGCGCAGCGTCCGGACGACCTCGAGCGAGGCGTCGTGGAGAGCGCCGCCCTGGACGAGCGACAGGTCGATCTTGACGATATCGAAGCGCAGCTGGCTCAGCAGCCGGAGCCCGGCGTTGCCCGCACCGACATCGTCGGCGGCGAGGCGGATGCCGGCCACCCGGCATGACTCGACGGCCTGGCGGAGCCGGTTCAGGTCCTCGACCGCTTCGCGCTCGGTCAGCTCGAGGACGACGTGGCGCGGATCGAGCCCGACCCGGACGATCATCCGGAGAGGGCGTGGATGCTGAAGTCGTCCATCTCGAGCGTTCGCGGCGAGAGGTTGATGGTCAGCGAGCCGGGCAGTCGCAGCCGGGCGGCCGTCTCGAGGACGGTGTTGAGGCAGGCGATGTCGAGCTCGGCGGTCCGGCCGGACGCCTCGGCGGCCTCGAACATCGAGGACGGGTCGATGAAGCCGCTGTCCGGCAGCGGCCGGATGAGCCCTTCGAAGCCGCGCGGCGCGCCCGTCGTTCAGATCGTAGATCGGCTGGAAGACGGCCCGGATGGCGCCGGTCGCCGCGACCCGCGCGACGAGCGCGGAGAGCTCAGCCGGCGGCCGGGCGGCGAGCAGGCCGTCGTGGCGCTCCGGCTCGTAGATCGTGACGCAGGTCCGGCCGTGACGCTTGCTCCACGACAGGGCGGCGTCGGCCTGGCAGTAGAGCAGGTCGCGGTCCTTGGCCAGGCCCGGGATCGCGCTGATGCCGGCCGAGAACGAGATGGCGATGGCGTCGCGGCCCTCGCGATCGCCCTCGAGGCAGGCGGCCAGCAGGCGACGGACGGTCACCTGGGCGCCCTCGGCATCGGTCCCGGGCATGATGATCGCGAACTCGTCGCCGCCGACCCGGAAGGCGCGGTCGGACCGGCGGAGGTAGGTCGCGATCGTGGTCGCGGCCCCGCGCAGGAGGCGGTCGCCGACCGCGTGGCCGCGGGCGTCGTTGATCCGCTTGAAGTCGTCGAGATCGACGATCGCCAGGGCCAGCGACTGGCCGTGGCGGACCGCCATCGCCCATTGGCGCTCCATCTCCTCCTGGAACGCCCGGTGGTTGCCGAGGCCGGTCAGCGCGTCGCGCAGCGCCTCGGCGCGCGCGCGGTCGTAGGCGTCCTCGAGGATGCGGCGGGCCTCCTCGAGTCGCTCGGCCGGCTCCAGGACGCGGCGCGACAGCCAGACCGTCAGGCTGCCGAGGACCGTCGCGAGGGCCAGCAGGCCGAGGGTCGGGACGACCAGCGAGGTGCCGAACCCCCACGCCAGGCCGTAGACCATCGGGGCCGCGATGGCGATCGGGATGGCGAACATCGTGACGAGCGCGAGGAACAGGCGAAGCCGGACCAACCGCAGGTTGGTCGACTCGCCTAGGACGTTGTCGGGCGCCGGATCGTCGTAGTTCGTGCGATGACTCCAGGGGCTGGCGAGCGTGATGCGATGGTTATAGTCCGGCTCGACGGTCCGTGGACGAACACCGTCGTACTCTTGGGCGTAGGACCAACGGGTGCATCCACGCACCGTTGCTGCACCCGACGATAGGACCATGTTCATCCTCTATGCGGTCATCGCCGGCCTCGTCATCGGCCTCCTCAGCGGAGGATCGGCGGCTCGCCTCGGGCGACCTGCGGATCGCGCTGGGCGCCGGCGATCGCCGTCGGACTGCTCCTCCAGGTGCTGCTCTTCTCGACGGCCGTCGGCGACGCGCCTGGGCTCGCTCGCGCCGGTCGTCTACGTCGCCAGCGAGGTCCTGGTCCTGGCCGCGGTCGGGCGGAACCGGGCGATCCCGGGGATGGTCGTCGTCCTGCTCGGCGGAGCGGCGAACCTGGCGGCGATCGTGGCCAACGGCGGGTACATGCCGGCCAGCGCCGACGCCCTGGCGGCCATCGGCCAGCCGCCGCAGGACGGCTACTCCAACAGCCGCCTGGCCGACGGCGTCCTGCTCGCGCCGCTGACCGACATCTTCGCGCATGCCCGCGCTGGCTGCCGATGGCCAACATCTTCAGCGTCGGTGACGTGCTCATCGGGGTCGGGGTCGCGATCGCGGTCGTGGCCGCGATGCACGGGCGCGGACCGGTGCGCCCGGACCACTGACCCGGCGGGCGCCGCCACGGACCGGTACGTACCAGCCGATGGCCCCGTCGCAGGGCACCGCGCACCTTGAGGTCAGGAGCGATGTTCGCTCCGTGGTGGACCACCGTCCAGGGCAAACCCGATGCGAGTCGGGGACGCAAAGCCAGGGATCTTCCTTCGGGAGACCGCCCGGTTGCCGGAGGTCGCCGCAGGTCTGACCGAAGAGGTGTGTCGTGAAGGCGAACCTGGCGCGCTTCACCGTGGCCGTGTCGCTCCTGGCGACGATGGCCATCACGCTCGGCGCGGGGCTCAAGTGGTAGTCGCGCGTCGGTAACGGAGCCTGAGCCGGGTCACCTCCGACCTGGCAACGACTCATGGGAGCGGCCTTCGGGCCGCTCCTTCTCGTTCCCGGCCCTCCTCCGACCGCTCTGGTACGCTCGCGAGATGACCGCCGAAGCCCCGCGCACCATCGTCGACAAGATCTGGACCGACCACGTCGTGACCCAGGACCCGGGCGCCCCGGCCGTCCTCGCCGTCGACCTCCACCTCGTCCACGAGGTGACCAGTCCCCAGGCGTTCACCGGGCTGCGCGGCCCGCGGGATCGGCGTCCGCCGGCCCGGCCAGACCGTCGCGACCGCCGACCACTCGATCCCGACCACGGACCGCGAGCCTGCCGTTCCTCGACGCGATGGCGCTCGCCCAGGTCAACCAGCTCGAGGCGAACTGCGCCGAGTTCGGGATCCCGCTGCACGGCATCGGCGATCCGGCCCAGGGCATCGTCCACGTCATCGGTCCCGCAGCTCGGGCTGACCCAGCCGGGCATGACCATCGTGTGCGGCGATTCGCACACCAGCACGCACGGCGCGTTCGGGGCGCTCGCGTTCGGGATCGGGACGAGCGAGGTCGAGATGGTCCTCGCGACGCAGACCCTCCTCCAGCGCGACCCGAAGACCTACGAGGTCCGGGTCGACGGCCGGCTGACGCCCGGGGTGAGCGCCAAGGACATCATCCTGGCCCTGATCGCCCGGATCGGGGTCGGCGGCGGGACCGGCCACGTCTTCGAGTACACCGGCGAGGCGATCCGCGGCCTGACCATGGAGCAGCGGATGACCGTCTGCAACATGAGCATCGAGGGCGGCGCGCGGGCCGGTCTGATCGCCCCCGACGACACGACCTTCGAGTACCTGCACGGCCGGCCGCACGCCCCGGCGGGCGCCGCCTGGGACGCGGCCGTCGCCGGCTGGCGGACCCTGCCGACCGACGACGGCGCCGTCTACGACAAGACGATCACGATCGACGCGGACGCCCTCGAGCCGATGGTCACCTACGGCACGAACCCGGGCATGGGCATCCCGATCACCAGCCGCGTCCCGTCGCCGGCCGACCAGGCCGACCCCGGCCAGCGCCGCGCCCTCGAGCGCGCGCTCGAGTACATGGACCTCCAGCCCGGCCAGGCCGATCCTCGGCCAGAAGGTCGACGTCGTGTTCGTCGGCAGCTGCACCAACGGCCGGATCAGCGACCTGCGCCTGGCGGCCAGCGTCCTCAAGGACCGCCACGTCGCCGACGGCGTCCGGCTGATGGTCGTGCCGGGCTCGGACGAGGTGAAGCGCGAGGCCGAGCGCGAGGGCCTGTCCGACATCTTCAAGGCGGCCGGCGCCGAGTGGCGCGAGGCCGGCTGCTCGATGTGCATCGCCATGAACGGCGACCAGCTCCGGCCCGGGCAGTACGCGGTCAGCACCAGCAACCGCAACTTCGAGGGTCGCCAGGGCAAGGGCGGCCGGACGTTCCTGGCCTCGCCCCTGACCGCGGCCGCCAGCGCCATCGCCGGGGTCGTGGCCGATCCGCGCCGGCTGCCCGGCATCGAGACGCTGGCCGCGCGTCGGCGGTCGCTGACGATGGCCGAGCCGTTCACCGTCTTCACCAGCCGGGTCGTCCCGATGCCGGCCGAGAACGTCGACACCGACCAGATCGTCCCGGCCCGCTACCTCAAGGTCACCGACAAGGCGGGCCTCGCCGAGGCGCTCTTCCGCGACTGGCGGTTCGAGGAGGACGGCTCGCTCAAGGACCCGCGGTTCGTCCTCGACCGGCCCGGGATGGCCGGCCGGAAGATCCTCCTCGTCGGCGACAACTTCGGGGCCGGCTCGTCGCGCGAGCACGCCCCGTGGGCGCTCACCGCGTGGGGCGTCCGGGCGATCCTGTCGACGTCGTACGCCGACATCTTCCGGAGCAACAGCCTCAAGAACGGGGTGCTGCCGATCGTCGTCGATCGGGCGACCCATGCCCGCCTGTTCGAGCTGCTCGCGGCCGACCCCGATGCGCGAGCTGACGATCGACCTGGCCGAGCAGGGCGTCCTCCTGCCGGACGGCACGACGATCGACTTCGAGATCGACCCGTTCGCCAAGCGGATGATCCTGGCCGGCACGGACGAACTCGGCTACCTGCTGTCGAAGGACGCCGAACTGACGGCCTGGGAAGCGGCCCATCCGCCGCGGATCGAGGCACGCTCGGCCGCCCGGCCCTGACCGTCGTGGGCGGTCGACCTGACTTCTGCCCGGAGGCACCTTCCGGGATCGTGTGCGACGATCGGGCCGTGAACCCGCTCGATGCGCTCGCCATCCTGTTCGTGATCGTCGCCGTCATCCTCGGCTGGCGGTCCGGCGCGATGCCGCAGGTCGCCGGCCTGCTCGGCGCCATCGCCGGCGGGCGGCCGCGATCCTGGCCCTGCCGTCCCTCGCCGACCCGCTGTCCGGGATCGACCCGACGATGCGCCCGATCGTGGTCCTCGTCGGCCTCGTCGGGGCCGTCGTCCTCGGCGAATCGCTCGGTGGCGGCGATCGGACGCGGGATCGCCGGGCGGCTCGGCGACGGCCTGCTGAGCACGGCCGACCGGACGGCCGGCGCGCGGCCTCGGCGTCATCCAGGCGCTGCTCATCGTGTGGCTGGCCGGCAGCCTCCTGGCCGCAGGGCCCGATGCCGCGCCTGGCCGAGACCGCCGGCGGCTCGACGGCCGTCCGCACGCTGGCCGCCATCCTGCCGCCGCCGACCGAGATCGCCGGCGAGCTGGGCGGCTGCCTCGACGCGACCGGGCTGCCCGACGTGTTCGTCGGGTTCGAGCCGCTGCCCGCGCCGCCGGTCGACCGCCCGGACGACCCCGCCGCACGGGCGATCGCGGCCGTCGCGGCCGAGGCGAGCACGCTCAAGGTCTCGGCCGCGACCTGCGGCCTGATCTCGGTCGGGACCGGCTTCGTCGTCGCCCCGGCTACGTCGTGACCAACGCCCACGTCGTGGCCGGCGCGGGCGCACGCGGCATCCGGGTCAACGCCGACGGCGGGCGGATCCTGCGACGCCGTCCCGGTCCTGTTCGACCCGGACCTCGACGTCGCCCTGCTCCACGTCGACGGCCTGCGGCGCGCCGGCGCTCGCGCTTCGCCGACCGACGACCCCGACCGCGGCGCCATCGGCGCCACGCTCGGCTACCCGGGCGGCGGCCGGCTGACGATCGTGCCCGGCCGCGGTCGCCGAGCCGCTACCCGGCGACCGGCCGCGACATCTACGGCACGGACCAGGTCCGTCGCGAGATCCTCGAGCTCCGGGCCGAGATCGACCGCGGCGACAGCGGCGGGCCGCTGGTCCTCGACGGACGGGACCGTCGGCGGCGTCGTCTTCGCCGAGGCGCGGACGAACCCGGAGGTCGGCTACGCCCTGTCGCCGACCGAGGTCTGGACGCGGATCCGGCCCGGCATCGGCCGGACGACGCGGTCGACACCGGCGAGTGCATCCGCCTGACCCGCTGACGCGGCCCGGCGCCACTGACAGGCCGCCGTCACGCTCGATGCCGCCGAGTCGCGGTAGGGTTACCCGAGCAGCGACCCGTGCCCGGACCGCGGCCCAGGAGACCCCCGATGCCCGACGCGCCGTCCCCGTCCGACCCCGCCAAGCGCCATTCCGCGGCGCTCACCGACGGCCCCGACCGGGCCGGCGCGCGGGCGATGCTCAAGGCGATCGGCTTCACCGACGAGGACCTCGCCAAGCCGCTCGTCGGCGTCGCCACGACCTGGATCGAGACGATGCCGTGCAACATCAACCAGCGGCGCCTGGCCGAGCTCGTCAAGGCCGGCATCCGGGCCGCCGGCGGCACGCCGATGGAGTTCAACACGATCGCCATCAGCGACGGCGTGACGATGGGCACCGAGGGGATGAAGACCTCGCTCGTCAGCCGCGAGGTCGTCGCCGACTCGATCGAGCTGGTCGTCCGCGGCCAGCTGCTCGACGGCGTCGTCTGCATCGTCGCCTGCGACAAGACGGTCCCGGGCGCGGCGATGGCCCTCGGCCGGCTCGACGTGCCCGGGCCTCGATCCTCTACGGCGGGACGATCCACCCGGGCGTCTACAAGGGCGAGCGCAACGCCACGGTCGTGACGGTCTACGAGGCGATCGGCGCGTACCGGGCCGGGCAAGATCACGCTCGACGAGCTGTACGAGATCGAGAACGCCGCCTGCCCCGGGCCGGGCGCCTGCGGCGGCCAGTACACGGCCAACACGATGAGCACGGTGCATGGAGTTCATCGGGCTGTCGCCGGCCGGCCTCAACGGCATCCCGGCCGAGGATCCGGCCAAGGACGCGGCCGCCCACCGGTGCCGGCGAGCTGGTCATGGACCTCGTCCGGCGCGACGTCCGGCCGTCGTCGATCGTGACCCGCGCGGCGCTCGAGAACGGGATCGCCAGCGTCGCCGCGACCGGCGGCTCGACCAACGGCGTGCTGCACCTGCTGGCGATCGCCCACGAGTACGGCATCCCGCTCGACATCGACGAGTTCGGGGCCATCGCCGACCGGACGCCGCTCATCGCCGACATGCGGCCGGGCGGGCGCTACACCGCGCTCGACATGTACGAGGCGGGCGGCGTCGGCCCTGGTCATGCGCGAGCTGCTCAAGCGACCGGGCCTGCTCCACGGCGACGCCCCGACCGTCGACGGCCGGACGATCGCCCAGATCGCCGCCGACGTCGTCGAGACGCCCGGCCAGAAGGTCGTCGTCCCGATCGAGACGCCGCTCAAGCCGAACGGCGGGCTGGCCATCCTGCACGGCTCGCTCGCGCCCGACGGCTGCGTCGTCAAGCTGGCCGGCCACGAGCGCCGCCAGCATCGCGGCCCGGCCCGCGTGTTCGACTCCGAGACGGCCTGCTACGACGCCGTCCGGGCGCAGCGGATCAAGCCCGGCGACGTCGTCGTCATCCGCTACGAGGGTCCGGTCGGCGGGCCCGGGCATGCAGGAGATGCTCCAGGTCACCGGCGGCGCTCGTCGGCGAGGGCCTGGGCGACTCGGTCGCGCTCCTGACCGACGGCCGCTTCTCGGGCGGGACCCACGGCCTGATGATCGGCCACGTCGCGCCGGAGGCGGCGCTCGGCGGCCCGATCGCGGTCGTCGAGGAGGGCGACGACGATCGTCATCGACGTCGACCGCAAGGCGCTCGACCTCGACGTCCCGGCCGACGAGGTCGCCCGGCGGTTCGAGCGCTGGACGCCGCCGCCGGCCCGCTACCGGACCGGGGTCATGGCCAAGTACGCGGCGCTCGTCGGATCGGCGTCCGAGGGCGCCGTCACGACCGGCGCGCGGATGACGGCGAACCTGCCCAAGCCGTGACCGCCGCCGGCCGCGTACCGCTCCGCGAGGCGGACCGTGGGCGACGCGGACCTCGCCGCGATCGTCGGCGATCGTCAACGAGACGACCCCGGACGACGCGAACTCGATCGACGACCTGCGCTGGGAGGACGCGACCTACCCGGGCGCGACCCGCTTCCTGGCCGAGGTCGACGGCGCGGCCGTGGGGGCCGCCTCGGTCGGCCGGATCTACATGCACCCGCCCGAGTTCGACGGCCTGTGGGCGCACGATCAACGTCCTGGCCGGGCGCGCGCCGGCAGGGCATCGGCGGCGCGCTCCTGGCGGCGATCTCGGACCGGGCCCGAGCGGCCGGCAAGACCGACGCTCCACGATCCCGGCCTCCGAGGCCCGACCCGAGGTGTCGATCGACTTCCTGGCGCACCGCGGCTTCCGCGAGTACGAGCGGTCCAAGATCGTCCGCCTCGACCTGGCCGGCCTGGCCGGCCCGCGGTCGACCTGCCCGACGGGGTCGGCCTGACGACGCTGGCCGAGCGGCCCGACCTCGTCGAGGGCGTCCACGCGGTCGCGCTCGAGGCGTTCGCCGACATCCCCGGCGGCGACGAGCCGATCCGCGGCCGGCGACCTCGCCGAGTTCCGGCAGCGCGACGTCGACCGGCCGAACATCCCGCACGAGCGCGTTCATGATCGCGGTGGAGCGGCGACCGGCCGCGTCGATCGGCTACGCCAGCCTGCATCCTGCCGCCCGGGCTCCGCCGGGATCGCCTGGCACGACATGACCGCGGTCGCGCCGCGACTGGCGCGGACGCGGCCTGGCGGGCGCGCTCAAGCGGGCGACCATCGCGCTGGGCGATCGCCAACGGCCTCGAGGCGCTCGAGACCGGCAACGACACGGACAACGCGCCGATGCGCGCCGTGAACGCCCGGCTCGGGCTACCGGCCGGTCGCCGGACCGCCTCGTCCTGCGTGGTCCGCTGTTCGGCGGCATCATGGACACGTGACGAACGACACCGACGGCCCGCCCTTCGGCCGACCTGCCCGCCGCCGATCCCGGCCGAGTACGACTCGCCCCGGGCCCAGATCGCGCGGGCCAAGGGCCTCGAGGCGCCGTACATCGCCGGCGGCCGCGACCCGGACCCGGAGCCCGGCCTCGCGCGAGGAGCGCTACTACGGGAAGCTGCTGCTGGCCATGGTCGTGGCCCTCATGTTCGGCGGGCTTCGTCCTCGGCGATCGCCCTGCGCCATCGCGACCGGCAGCGCGCCGCGATGACGCCGGGCGCCGCTCCCGTCGCGCGGGATCGACGACGCCGCCTGGGCGATCGCGGTCGACGAGGTCGTCGAGACGCTCCGCGACCTGATCCGGATCCCGTCGATCAACCCGCCGCCGCCCGAGGCGCCCGATGGCGAGCTCGTCGCGGCGCGCCGGATCGCGGCGCTGCTGGCGGCGGCCGGCCTCGAGCCCGAGGTCGTCGAGCCGGAGCCCGGCCGCGGCTCCGTCCACGCCCGCCTGCGCGGCGACGGGACCGGCGGCGACGCCGCTCCTGCTGCTGTCGCATCTCGACGTCGTGCCCGCGCCGGCCGATCGCTGGAGCCACGACCCGTTCGCGGCCGACCTGGCCGACGGCTACGTCTACGGCCGCGGCGCGGTCGACATGAAGGCGATGGTCGCGATGGAGCTCGGCGTCGTCCGGCTGCTGGCGGCCGAGGCCCGGGCGGCCGGCCTCGACCCGGCGCGCGACCCGATCCCCGGCCTGCGCCGCGACGTCCTGTTCACGTGCACGGCCGACGAGGAGGCCGGCGGCACGGCCGGCGCGAAGTGGGTCGCCGAGCACCGCCCCGAGTGGCTGCGCGGCGGCCGGCGCGCTCAACGAGTGCGGCGGCGTCTCGATGACCGTCGCCGGCCGGCGGCTCTACCCGATCCAGGTCGCCGAGAAGGGCTTCGCCGCCTACCGCATCGCCGTCCGCGGGACGTGGGGCCACGGCTCGATGCCGCGCGAGGACAACGCGGCGGTCCTGGCCGCGGCGGTCATCGAGCGGCTGGCCGTCCCGGGACCGACCCGCATCACGCCGGTCATGGCCCGCTTCCTCGACCTCGCCGGCGGCCGGCACTGCCGGCCGACGCCGCGGCCGGTCCTGCGCGGCCTGGCCGGGGACGACCCGGTCGCGCGCCGAGGCCGCCCTTGCCGCCGCCTGCGACCCGATGTACGCCCGGGCCCTGCGCGCCCTCGCTGCGCGACACGATCAGCCCGGACGTCGTCCACGCCGGGGTCAAGTACAACGTCATCCCGGGCGACGCGACGATCGAGGTCGACTGCCGCGTCCTGCCCGGGCACGACCGAGCCGGACGATGCGCGCCGAGCTCGTCGAGCGGCTCGGGCCGGAGCTCGCGGCCGCCTGCCGGATCGAGCTGATCGTCTTCGGCGCCCCGGTCGAGGCGCCGGCCGAGGGCGCGCTGTTCGACCTCCTCGTCGGCGACCATCCGCGACCACGACCCGGACGGGATCCCGCTCCCGGTCATGGCCCCGTTCGCCACGGACGCCAAGCACACCGCCACGCGTCGGCACGCCGACCTATGGCTTCTCACCGCTCCGGCTCGACCCGGACGAGCGCTTCCTCGAGCGGTTCCACGGCGTCGACGAGCGCGTCTCGGTCGACGCCCTGCGCTGGGGCCTGCCGGTCCTGTACGACGTGGTCCGCCGCTTCTGCGGCTGACGCCGGGGGTCAGCGTCGCGGGTCGCCCGGACGTCCTCGACGGTCGCCGACGCGGACCTCCTCGTCGCACGTCGTGCACACGTAGATCGTGCCCGTCCCCCAGTCCCGCTCCGGATCGTGGGCGGCCGGGTCGTGGTGGGACGCCTGCGGTTCGAGGGCGCCCCACGTCCCGTCGGAGTGGCGATGCTGGATGCCGAAGCGACAACTCGTCGATGCGACCGAAGTCCATGGTCGCCCTCCTGTCCGGCAATCCTGACTCGTCGCGGGCGTCCGGATGAGCCGGCCGCGCCGGCTGATCGCATGGGTCGCGAGGGCCGCCACGCCCATCGCCACGATCGCCCGCTCGGCCGTCGGCAGCGGCCGGACGGCGGACAGGAACTGGTCGGCCCGCGCCCGGTCGACGACCCGCAGCACGGCATGTCCGCGCTGGGTCAGGCGCAGCGTACGCTGGCGGCGGTCCTCGGGTTCCTGGTGGCGCTCGACGAGCCGGCGCCGGACGAGGCCGTCGACCAGCCGGCTCGTCGCCGACGGCGACCGGCCGATCGACTCGGCCAGCTCGCCGACGGTCAGCGTGCTGCCGTCGGCGAGGACGTACAGCGCGGCGAGCTGGGTGAACCCGAGCCGCAGCTCGCCGAGCTGACCGGCGAAGCCGATGACCAGCTCGCGCCAGAGGGCCCGGCCCATCGCCACGCGCTCGCTGATCTGGCGGACGTTGGGCAGCCGGTTGCCGGCCGCCAGGACCGGGCGCGGACAGGTCCGCCTCGAACTGGCGGGCGATCGCGCGGGCGCGGGGCGGGCCGGGTCGACGGGCGCACGGTGACGGTCTGTCGGACACGACGCCAAGCGTACGGCGACGCGCGAGAACGCATGCAACCGTGCATGGTAGTCGTGCGCGGCCGGCGGCTCGGCGCCTACCCTGCCGCTCATGCAGTCAGCTCGCCTACGTCTTCCCCGGCCAGGGCTCCCAGGCCGTCGGGATGGGCCGCGCCCTCGCCGCAGCGTCGCCCGCCGCCGCGGCCGTCTTCGCGGCCGCGGACGCCGCGCTCGGGGACCCGATCAGCGCCCTCGCCTGGGACGGCCCGGCCGAGCGCTCGACCTGACCGAGAACGCCCAGCCGGCGCATCCTCGCGACCTCGATGGCGATCCTGGCCGGGCTGCGCGAGCGCTGGGCCGCCGACGGCCTCGACCGCGCCGGTCCCGGCGTTCGCGGCCGGCCACTCGATGGGCCAGTACTCGGCGCTGGTCGCCGCCGGCGCGCTCTCGCTCGAGGACGGCGTCCGCCTCGTCCGCGAGCGCGGCCGCCTGATGCAGGCCTCCGGCCAGGGCCGCGACGGCGCGATGGCCGCGCTCATCGGGCTCGACGACGCCCGCCTCCCCGAGCTGGTCGCCGGGGCCTCCGCGCACGGCGTCTTCGTCGTCGCCAACCGGAACGCCCCGGGCCAGGTCGTCGTCTCCGGCGAGCGCGCCGCCGATCGAGGCCGGCGCCGAGCTGGCGAAGGCGCTCGGGGCCAAGCGCGCGATCGTGCTGCCGGTCTCGGTCGCGGCCCACTCCCCGCTCATGGCCGAGGCGGCCGACGGCATGCGGACGGCCCTCGCGGGCGTCGCCTTCCACGATCCGGACGTGCCGCTGCTGGCCAACGCCGACGGCCGCCCGATCGTGACCGCCGAGGCTGGCCGGACCGAGCTCGTCGAGCACCTGACGGCCGGCGTCGACTGGATCCGCATCGTCGAGCGGATGGCCGCCGCCGGCGTCACGACCTTCGTCGAGATCGGGCCGGGCCGCGTCCTCACCGGCCTGATCAAGCGGATCGCCCCCGATGCCGAGGTCATCGCCGCCGACGACCCCGCCTCGTCCGATCGCCTCGCCGCCCTCGCCACCGTGCCCGCCTGACCGACCGCCAACAAGGAGGACGCCTCTCGTGCGCAAGCCCGACTACGATCGCCGCGTCGTCGTCACCGGTCTCGGGGTCATCAGCTCCGTCGGCAACGACGTCGCGACCGCCTGGGGCAACCTCGTCAACGGGGTCTCCGGCCTCGGCCAGATCACCCGCTTCGACACGACGCCGTACGAGGCCAAGCTCGGCGGCGAGGTCCACGACTTCGTGGCCGCCGACTGGATGGACGCCAAGGCCGCTCGCCGGAGCGAGTCGAGCATGCACTTCGGGGTCGCGGCCGCGAAGCAGGCGCTGGCCGATTCCGGCTTCGAGCTCACCGACGAGAACCGGACCGAGGTCGGCGTCATCTTCGGCTCGGGCGCCGGCGGCCAGACGCTGATGATCGACAACTACGTCGCGATGAAGGAGCGCGGCCCGCGGACGGTCGCCCCGACCTTCATCGCCAACGCCCTGATCGACAGCTGCTCCGGGATGATCGCCATCGAGACCGGCGCGATCGGCCACAACATGTGCGTCGTGTCGGCCTGCGCGACCGGCACCCACAACGTCGGCGAGGCGGCCGAGGCGATCCGCCGCGGCGACTGCATCGCGGTCATCAGCGGCTCGACCGAGGCGCCGCTCCTCGAGGTCGGCCATGCCGGCTTCTCGAACATGCGCGGGATGGGCATGCCGCGGCCCGGCGAGGGGCCCGAGACGGTGTCCCGCCCGTTCGACCTGACGCGCGACGGGTTCGTCCTCGGCGAGGGGGCGGGATCGCTGTTCCTCGAGGACCTCGAGCTGGCCAAGGCGCGCGGCGCGAAGATCTACGCCGAGGTCGTCGGCTACGGCTCGGCGGCCGACGGCTGGGACATGATCCAGCCGATCGACGCCGGCGTCGGCTCGGCCCGGGCGATGAAGATGGCCCTCGAGCGACGCGGCGTGCCGGCCGACGAGGTCGACCTCATCAACCCGCACGGCACGTCGACCCCGCTCGGCGACAAGCGCGAGGCCGAGGCGATCTGGACGATCTTCGGGTCGCGGGCCGCACGCGACCGGCGCTCGCTGATCGATCAGCGCGACGAAGTCGATGACCGGCCACATGATGGGCGCGGCCGGGGCCTTCGAGGCGTTCGCCACGGTCATGTCGGTCGCCGAGCAGTGCGCGCCCGGGACGCTCAACTACCGCGACATCGACCCCGAGTGCGACGTGTGGGTCATCGCCGAGACGCAGGCGATGCCGATCCGCTACGCGCTGTCGAACAACATCGGCCTCGGCGGGCACAACGGCGCGGTCATCTTCAAGCGCTACGACGGCGACTGAAGCGGCCGGGCGCGGACCTCTCGACTCGATCGCCGTTGGGCGATTCGGCGTCGTCGGTGCCTGGGACGACCCCACGCCACCCGATCGCCGTTGGGCGATTCGGCGTCGTCGGTCGCCTGGACGCCTCTACGCCACGCGATCGCCATCGGCGATTCCGTGCCGTTCGCCGGGCGTTGGGCGCGAGCGGTCGGCGGTGGTCAGCGCTCGTCCCAGCCGGGTGCCGGCACCAGGCGGCGCCGAGTCCCAGGAACGATCGTCGCGTCGCGGGTCCGTCGGACCCGTCCGGTCGGTGGCGCATGCCCGGTGTCTGGCGGATGAGCACATGGGCGGAGGGTGAGATCGAGGTGCATGGCGGCGGCGATCCGCGCAAGGACCTCGAGTCGGGCCCTTCGGCAAGGCCGTTCTCGATCATCGACCAGGTCGACTGACTGATGCCGGCGACGTCGCTGAGGTGGCTCTGGGTCTCGAACCGTCGGAGTCTCAGCCGTCCGGAGATCGACGCCCAAGTGCAGGATGACGAGCTCGATGGCGTCGGGTTGATCGCGAAGGTAGTACGGCACCGACACAGTCCATCAGACCGTGCTTTGCTGGAACTCATGCGGCGGTTCACGGCGCCTTACCAGATCGACGTTCGTCGGTGGATTCGATCGCCGTTGGGCGATTCGTGAACCCGAGCGCTGGGCGGATCATGAGCGCGACTCGCTTGAGACATCGATATCGCCCAACGGCGATCGTCAAGCCACGCCCTGCGGCCGCGGCGCGTCCTCCCGCCATCGCAAACGCACCCTGCTACGATCGCGCCCTGCCCGCACCGGAGGAACCCCTTGCCTGAACAGGATCCGTCGCGCCGGGCGGTGGTGACCGGCCTCGGGGCCGTCATGCCGATCGGCAACGACTTCCCGACCTACTGGTCGAACCTGGTGGCCGGCGTGACCGGCACGCGGATCGTCAAGCGGTTCGACCCCTCGGCGTTCGAGGTCCGGATCGCGGCCGAGGTCCTCGACTTCGACCCGACGACGGTCATGGACCCGAAGATGGCGCGCCGGATGAGCCGCTTCATCCAGCTCGCGATGGGTGCCGGGATGGAGGCCGTCCGCGACTCCGGGATCGACTTCGCGGCGATGGACCAGGACCAGCGCGACCGGGTCGGCGTCGTGGTCAACACCGGCGGCGGCGGGATCGAGCAGATCATCGACGGCACGCACATCCACGACGAGAAGGGGCCGCGCTTCGTCAGTCCGTTCGCCGTGCCGGCCCTGTCGGGCTCGATGGCCGCCTGCATGCTGTCGATGGAGTACGGCCTGACCGGCCCGGTGATCACCCAGGTCGCGGCCTGCGCCACCTCGGTCATCGCCTTCCACGACGCCCTGCGGCTCATCCGCTCGGGCGACTGCGACGTCGTCCTGACCGGCGGATCCGAGGCGCCGATCTGGCCGATGGGTCTCGCCGCGCTGTCGAACATGACCGCGCTGTCGAAGCGCAACGACGACCCGGCCACGGCCTCGCGGCCGTTCGACGCCACGCGCGACGGCTTCGTCCTCGGCGAGGGCGCCGGGGTCGTCGTCGTCGAGTCGCTCGCCCACGCCCAGGCCCGCGGCGCGACGCCCCTGGCCGAGATCATCGGTGGCGCGCTGACGGCCGACGCGTTCCACATCAGCGCGCCCGACCCGACCGGCCGCGGCCAGACGCGGGCGATGACCTCGGCCCTGCGCAACGCCGGCGTCGCCCCCGACGAGATCGACTACATCGTGGCCCACGGCACGGCCACCCAGCTCAACGATTCGACCGAGACCACGGCGATCAAGGGCGCCTACGGGGCCCATGCCTACAAGGTCGCCATCAGCTCGCCGAAGTCGATGATCGGCCATCTCGTCGGCGCCGCCGGGATCGCCTCGCGCCCTGGCCGCCATCGGCGCGATCCGCGACGGGATCATCCCGCCGACGGCCAACCTCCACACCCCGGATCCGGCGTGCGACCTCGACTACGTCCCGCTGACCGCGCGCAAGGCGAAGGTCGAGACGGTCGCGGTCAACGGCTTCGGGTTCGGTGGCCAGAACGCGGTCACGATCTTCCGCGCCGTCACCTGAGCGGGCGGCCCTCGAACGACTCGATGGCCGCGACGAACTCGTCCGACAGCGGCGTGGGGCGCTGCGTCTCGTAGTCGAACCGGACCAGCACCGAATCGCTGACCGCGACCAGCCGCTGGTTCGTCGCCGGGGACCGCCGCGGTCAGCCGGTGCTCCAGCGTGAACGAGGTGCGACCGATCCGCGTCGCGCGCGTCTGGACCGTCACCGTCTCGCCGTAGAAGACCTGGGCGCGGTAGGTGATCCGGGCCTCGGCCAGGATGAGGTTCTCGGCGCCCCGGCCGGTCACGTCGGTCCAGTAGCGGATGCGGGCGATCTCGCAGTAGGTCAGGTACTTGGCGTTGTTGACGTGACGCATCGCGTCCGTGTCGGCGAAGCGGACCTCGACCTGGATCTCGTGGGAGAACGGACCGACGAGGTCGCGCGGGTCAGCCGGCGACGCCGGTCGAGGGGGCGGTTGCATGATCCGAGTGTACGGGCCGGCGGACCCTGAAGCCGCGCAGCCGGAGCGAGTTGGCGACCACCGACACCGACGAGAGCGCCATCGCGCCGGCGGCCAGGGCGGGGTTGAGGACGATCTCGAAGGCCGGATACAGGACCCCCATGGCGACCGGGATGAGCACGACGTTGTAGGCGAACGCCCAGAACAGGTTCTGGCGGATGACCGACATCGTCGCGCGCGACAGCGCGATGGCGTCCGCTACCGAGCGTGGGTCGCCACCGACGAGCGTGATGTCCGACGATTCGATGGCGATGTCGGCGCCGCCGCCGATGGCGATGCCGAGGTCGGCATGGGCGATGGCAAGGGCGTCATTGATCCCGTCGCCGACCATCGCCACGACCAGCCCGCGCGCCTGGAGTCCTTCGATCATGGCCGCCTTGTCCTCGGGCCGGGCGTCGGCCACGACCTTGTCGAACGGGATCCTGACCTGCCGCGCGACGGCCTCGGCCGTGGCCCGGCCGTCGCCGGTCACCAGCCACACCTCGGCGCCGGATGCCGCCAGCGCCGTGACCGCGTCCGCGGCGGTCGCCTTGACCGGGTCGCCGAGCGAGATGACACCGGCCGCCCGCCCGTCGATGGCGACGAAGGCGACCGTGTTGCCGCCGGCCGACGCCGCGGTCCAGGCCGAGGCCAGCGGGTCGGTGTCGATCGCGCGCTCGCGCAGCAGGCGCCCGCTGCCGACGAGGACCGCGCGGGATCCGCCCTCCGTCCCGACGATGCCCTCGATCCCGCCGCCGGGGATGGCCCCGAAGCCAGTCACCGTGCCGAAGCCGAGCTCGTGCTCGCGCGCGCGGGCGAGGATGGCCCTGGCGAGCGGGTGCTCGCTGCCCTTCTCGAGGGCGCCGGCGGCATCGAGGACGTCCTCGACGGTGAAGCCCGGCGCCGCGACCACGTCGACGACGGCCGGCCGGCCCAGCGGTCAGGGTCCCGGTCTTGTCGAGCACGACGGCCGTCACGCGCTGCGCGGTCTCGAGCGCCTCGCCACCGCGGATGAGGATCCCCGCCTCCGCGCCGCGTCCGGTCCCGACCATGATCGCGGTCGGCGTGGCCAGGCCCATCGCGCACGGACAGGCGATGACCAGGACGCTGATGAAGGCCAATCAGGGCGAAGGTCAGCCGCGGCTCCGGCCCGGCGACGAACCAGATGACGTAGGTCGCCGCCGCGAGCACGATGACGACCGGGACGAATCGCTCGGCGATCCGGTCGGCCAGGCGCTGGATCGGCGCCTTCGAGCCCTGGGCCCGCTTGACCAGCTCGACGATCCGCGCCAGGGCGGTATCCCGGCCGACGCGCGTGGCGCGCATGACGAACGTGCCCGTCGTGTTCAGCGTCGCCCCGATGACCTCATCGCCCGGTCCGACGGCGACGGGGACCGGCTCGCCGGTCAGCATCGATGCGTCGATCGCCGTGCCGCCGTCGACGATCAGCCCATCGACCGGGACCTTCTCGCCGGGGCGGACCCGCAGCAGGTCGCCGACCTGGACCGTCTCGAGGGCGATCTCGCGGTCGATGTCGCCGTCGACCAGGTGGGCGGTCGTCGGGCTGCAGGCCGACGAGGTGCCGGATCGCGTCGGTCGTCCGGACCTTGGCTCGTGCCTCCAGCCAGCGACCCAGCAGGACCAGCCCGATGATGATCGTCGAGGAGTCGAAGTAGGTCACGGGCTCGATGCCCGCGGCGGCCACCACGGCCGGCGAGAGCGTGACGGCGACGCTGTACCCCCAGGCCGCGGACGTGCCGACCGCGACCAGGGTGTCCATGTTCGTGGTGCCGTGGCGGACCGCTCGCCAGGCGGCCCGGTAGAACCGCCCGCCGCCCCAGACCTGGATGAAGGTGGCCGGGATCAGGACCAGCCGGTTCAGGTCCTCGATCGGGACCGTCGTCTGCGGCGCGAACATGACGATCATGATGGCCACGGCGGTCGCGATCGAGACCGACGCCTTGATGAGCAGGGTCCGCGCATCCCGGGCACGTTCGATGGTCGTCCTGCGAGAGTTCCGCCGAGAGCGTCAGCGGGTGGCGCATCGTCCGCGACCGGCGGCTTCGTCCGGACGTCGTAGCCGGCCGCCTCGATGGCGCCGACGAGGGCCGCCCGGTCCGCCACGTCGGGCAGGTAGCGGATCGTCGCGACCTCAGTGGCGAGGTTGACCGTCGCCGTCTCGACGCCCGGCGTCTTGCGCAGGAACCGCTCGATCCGGTTGACGCAGGACGCGCAGGTCATGCCCTCGATCGGCAGCGCGATCTCGGTGGTCGGCGGAGAGGCGTTCATACTCCCTGGGAGTATACCACGATGATCGTCGTGCGAGACTGTGTGACGATGACCGACGCCGGCGCGATCCAGACCGCGATCCCGGGGCCGTGGGGGCCGATCCACGTCGCGGCCACGGACCGGGGCGTGGTCGCCATCGAATGGCTGACGAGCGACGCGGACTTCGCGGCCCGGCTGGCGCGGCGTCTCGGCGCAGCCGTCGAGCCGGCGGCGGACGCGGCGCCGGGCGACCCCCGTCGCGCCTCTCTCGACGCCGCCATCGGGGCGGTCGAGCGCCTGTTGGCCGGCCGGCCGACCCGGCCCGCGGTCGCCTTCGACCTGGCCGATCGCCCGGTCTGGGACCGCCGCGTGCTCGACGCCGTCGCGACCGTCCCATGGGGCCGCACCGCCAGCTACGGGGACATCGCTCGCCGGATCGGGGCGCCTCGCGCGGCCCGGGCGGTCGGCGGCGCGCTGGGCCGGAACCCGATCGGCCTGCTCATCCCGTGCCATCGGGTCATCGCCGCCGACGGCACGATCGGCGGCTACGGTGGCGACGGCTGGGGAAGCCGTGAGGAGCGGCTCGCCATCAAGCGCGCCCTGCTGGCGCGCGAGGGCGTCGAGATCGGAGGCCTTATGACCTCGGGATCGGGCGCATCGGGTAGACCCCGATGACGATCGGCGTCCGCGGGTCGAGCGACAGCTCGTAGCCGATCTCGCCGGCCCGGAGCAGCTCGCCGAGGAGCAGGCCCTCGCGGTTCGGGAGCCCGACGTAGACCCAGCCCGGTTCGAGCCGGACCGGCGTCACCTCGTCGTCGCCGCCGTTGATCCCGAACCGGCGGCGGAGCTCGTGCATCGGCACGTACGGCCGGCTCTTGATGAACCGGCGCAGACTGCGGCGCCGTGCACTGCCCGTTGCGATCCGGTCCGCCCATGCCCGGGCGGCACGCCGGCCGGGAGCCCGTTGCCGGCCGGGCGGGCGTCGGCGTGCGGGACGAACGCCGGGGCGGCCGTGTCGGTCGGAGCGCTGGACGACGGCTGCCGGCCGGGTAGCGGTCGTGTCCCCGGTCGGGCGAGGAGCAGGGCCCACCGGCGGTGTCGCCGCTGCGGAGCTCGGGCCGGCGGGCCGGTCGGGCCGGCCTGGCTCGGGGCGCCGGCCGCGTTCGGCGGCGGGCTCACGCCGGTGACACGCCGCGCTCCGTCGGGGCCGCGCTGGGCGTGGTGGTGCGAGCGACCCTGATGCCGGCGGCTCATCGGCCGGAGTGATCCGCGGGTATGGCCCGGGATCGGAGCGTCGGCGCCGATACGGCGCCGTCGGATGGTGGTCATGCGTGGTCTCGGACAGCTGCTGCGGGGCGCATCGGGCACGTCCCGTGCGGGCGATGATACCGCAGGCCGTCGCGGACCAGCCCGCCCGCGGTATCGTTCGAGCCCTCCCAACCGCTGAGGGTCGAACGTGCGCCTCGACGACAAGGTCTGCCTCATCACCGGCGCGGGCTCCGGGATCGGTCGAGCGACCGCGGTCCGGTTCGCGGCGGAGGGCGCCACGGTCGCCGTCGCGGACATCGATCCCGGCGGAGCGGCGGGGACGACGAGCATGATCGAGGCCGACGGCGGCCGGGCTCGATCGTACGCCGTGGACGTGACCGATCCGGCGTCGACCGCGGCCCTGGCCGCCGCCGTCGCCGCGGACTTCGGACGCATCGACGTGCTGTTCAACAACGCCGGCATCGCCGGGGTCGGGCTGCTCCACGAGACGTCGGTCGAGCTGTGGGATCGGGTGATGGCGGTCAACGTCCGGGGCGTCTTCCTGGTCGCCCGGGCGGTCCTGCCGTGGATGATCGCGGCCGGAAGCGGTTCGATCATCAACATGTCGTCGACCATCGCCGAGGTCGGGCTGGCGAACCGCGCGTCGTATGCTGCGTCGAAGGGGGCGGTCCTGTCGCTGACGCGCCAGATGCAGGCCGACTACGCGCAGTACGGCATCCGCGTCAACGCGCTGCTGCCGGGCACGATCCACACCCCGTTCGTCGATCGGTACCTGGCCGACAGCTACGACGACCCGGTGGCCGGGCTGGAGGCCGTCAAGAAGCGCCAGCTGACCGGTGAGCTCGGTCGGCCGGAGGACGTCGCCGCGGCGGCGCTCTTCCTCGCGTCGGACGAGTCGTCGTTCGTGCTCGGATCGGGCCTCTTCGTCGACGGCGGGGTGCGCGGGACCAAGTGACGCCGGCGCGTCCGGTCAGCCGTCGACGACGTACAGCTCGCGGGGCGCCTCGTTGAGCACGATCGGGCCGTCCGGGCCGCAGACCACGATGTCCTCGATCCGCGCGCCGTACTCGCCGACGAGGTAGATGCCGGGCTCCACGGAGAAGGCCATCCCCTCCCGGAGCGGTTCGCGTGTTGCCGGCGATGATGTACGGGTCCTCGTGGCCCTCGAGGCCGATCCCGTGCCCGGTCCGGTGGAAGAACGCGTCGCCGTAGCCCTCGGCGTCGATCGGCCGGCGGGCGGCGGCGTCGACGGCCTCGGCCGGCGACACCCGGTCGGACTGCCCGGGTCGCCGCCGCCTGGGCGCCGAACAGGACGCCGAACAGGTGGCGGAACCGCTCGTCCGGACCCTTCGCCGGGTCGCCGCCGGTCACCCACAGCGTCCGGGTGATGTCGGAGCCGTAGCCGTCGATCGTGCCGCCGATGTCGAGGACGATCGGCTCGCCGGCCGCGATGACCCGCTCCGACGCCTCGTGGTGCGGCGAGGCGGAGTTCGGGCCCGAACCGACGATCGCGAAGTGGGCCTCGTCGTGCCCCTCGGCGATCGAGCCGCTCGCGGACCTCGCGCGCGACGTCGGCCTCGGTCCGGCCGACGAGTCGACCGCCGGCGATCTGCGCGACGACCCGATCGGCGGCGTGGGCCGCCTCGGTCAGCAGCGCGATCTCGTCGGCGTCCTTGACGATGCGCAGCCGGCCGAGGACCGGCGAGCCGAGCTCGAACCGGACACCGGGCAGTCGCTCCTGGAGGCGGAGCAGGTGCCGGGCCGGCAGGTCGTCCGAGACGAGGATGGACAGCGACGCCGGATCCGACCCGTCGCCGCGCACCATCCCCGCGACGAGGGCGTGCGGGTCATCCGCCTCCTCCCAGGTGACCACCGGCAGGTCACCCGCGGCCGCGGGCGGACACAGTCGCGCGGGGGTCGCCTCGAGCCGCGGCGCGACGAGGGACGGGCCTCCCTCGGCCGGGATCACCAGCATCGTCAGCCGCTCGAGGGGCATCGCCGGGTAGCCCGCCAGGTAGCGCATGTCGGCGCCGACGCCGACCAGGATCGCGCCATAGCCGGACGCCCGCCGCCGCCGACCGCGCGGCGGCGATCCGGTCGCGGTAGCGCGCCGCCGGGATCGTCGGGCGGGCCGTGATCATGCCGGCGACTCGACGTCGGCGGCGCGGCGACGGCGACGGCGAGCCAGCGAGCGAGCTGGCGCGGGCCGTCCTCGAACACCTGGCGGTAGGGAAGGACGCGGTCGGCGCCGGCGGCCAGGGCCGCCCGGCGCAGCGCCGGCGTCGTCGTGCTGGCCGACGGCGAGGACCGGCCGCCCTGCGGCATGGGCCAGCCCGACCGCGACGACCCCGTCGTAGGCGCGCGCCGTCAGGTCGACGATCGACGCGGTCGACGTCGGGCAGGGCCGCCTCGAGCGCGACCGCCGAGCGGACCGGCGACCGCGACGGCGGCCGCGCCGCGGACGAGATCGGCGAGCCGGGTCGCCCAGATGAGGTCGTCGGCGAGGATCGCGACGCGCGCGGTCAGTCGAGCGCCTCCGCGAGGTGGTGGAACACGTCGCGGGCGGTGACGACACCGGTCGGCCGGCCGTGCTCGACGATCGGGATGTGCCGGAACCCGCCGACCGCCATCTTGTGGATGGCGATGGCGATCGGGTCGTCGTGGCGGAGGACGACCGGGTCGGGGGTCATGAAGTCGCGGACGGGGAACGCGTCGCAGCCGCGTGCCGGCGGCCTTCACGACGGCGTCGCGATCGGTGAAGATCCCGACCAGGCGGTCGTCGGCGATCGACCAGGACGCAGTCGGCCTCGGCGTCGTGCATCCGGGCGATGACGACATCGAGCGGGGTGTCCGGGCCGACGGTCAGCGGCGGCGGCGCGCCGAGCTCGTCGAGGTGCTCGCCGAGCAGGCGGCCGTGGAACGACAGCGCCGGCTGCGGGACGTCGTGGCCGGCGAGGTCCGCGCCGCAGTTGTCGCAGACCTCCGTCCCCGTCAGGTTCTCGAGTGGCGCAGGACCGGACATCTTCATGCCGTCTCCGCCCGCTACTCGACCGTCCAGGTCTCGCCGCCGTTGAGGACGGCCTCGAGGTCGCCGACGCCGCCCTTCGCGACGGCGGCCGCGAGCTGGTCCTCGATCAGCCGGTCGTGGGTCGGTCGCGAGACCGCCCGCAGGACGCCGACCGGGACCGGGAAGTCCGGCCAGAACATCCGCGACAGCATCAGCGCGAGGTACGGCTCCTCGGCCGTCTCGTCGTGGACGAGCAGGTCCGCCTCGGTGACGCCGTCCTGCGCCGATGGTGACGACCTCCGGGTGGAGCCCGTCGCAGGCGGATGCCCTTGTCGCGGTCCTTGCCGAAGATCATCGGCTTGCCGTGCTCGAGGACGAGCATCCGGTCCTCGCGGACCTCGCGGTCGGTGAAGTCGCGCCACGCCCCGTCGTTGAAGATGTTGCAGTTCTGGAGGACCTCGACGAACGACGAGCCCTTGTGGCGGCCGCGCCGCTCGAGCGTGCCCTGCAGGTGCTCGGTGTGGGTGTCGACCGAGCGCGCCACGAAGCTGGCCTCGGCGGCGAGGGCGATCGTCAGCGGCATGATCGGCGTGTCGACCGATGCCCACCGGCGTCGACTTCGTGCGCTTCCCGAACTCCGACGTCGGCGACGCCTGGCCCTTGGTCAGCCCGTAGATCCGGTTGTTGAACATGATCAGGTTGATGTCGACGTTGCGGCGCATCGAGTGGATGACGTGGTTGCCGCCGATCGACAGCGCATCGCCGTCGCCGGTGATGACCCAGACCATGAGGTCCGGGCGGGCCGCCTTGAGCCCGGTCGCCAGCGTCGGCGCCCGGCCGTGGATCGTGTGGAAGCCGTACGTGTTCATGTAGTACGGCAGCCGGCCGGAGCAGCCGATCCCGGAGATGAACACGATGTTCTCGCGGGCGTAGCCGAAGTCCGGCATGACCTTCTGGGTCTGGGCCAGGATCGAGTAGTCGCCGCAGCCCGGGCACCAGCGGACCTCCTGGTCGGACACGAAGTCCTTGCGGGTCAGCGGATGACCGCGGCGTTCTCCGGGCTGAGCGCCGGCTGGGCCGGGCACGGTCGTCGCGGCGTGGCCGTTCGTGTCGGTCATGACGTTCCTCCGCGAGGAGGCGCTCGGCCTCGTCGACGATCTCGGCGATCCGGAACGGCTTGCCGCGGACCTTGTCGTAGCCGACGGCGTCGATCAGGTAGCGCGCCCGGACGAGCATCAGCAGCTGGCCGAGGTTGACCTCCGGGATGAGCACCCGCCGGTAGCTGCGCAGGACCGCCTCGGTGTTCGCCGGGAACGGGTTGAGGTGGCGCAGGTGGGCGTGGGCGACGGACCGGCCGTCCGCCGTGCAGGCGCTCGACCGCCGAGCGGATGGCGCCGTAGGTCGAGCCCCAGCCGAGGATGAGCAGGTCGCCGCGGTCCGGGCCGAAGACCTCGAGCGGCGCGATGTCGTCGGCGATGCCGGCCACCTTGGCCTGGCGGAGCAGCTGCATCCGGTGGTGGTTGTCCGGGTCGTAGCTGACGTTGCCGGTGACGTCGGCCTTCTCGAGCCCGCCGATGCGGTGCTCGAGGCCCGGGCGTGCCCGGGCACGGCCCACGGCCGGGCGAGCGTCGTCCGGGTCGCGCTGGTACGGGCCGGAACGTCGCCGGGTCGGTCGCGTTCTCGACGCCGATGCCCGGCAGGTCGGCGATCGACGGGATCCGCCACGGCTCGGAGCCGGTGGCCAGGAAGGCGTCGGACAGGTAGACGACCGGGGTCATGTACTTGAGCGCGAGCCGGCAGGCCTCGATGGCGAGGTCGAAGCACTCGCCCGGCGTCGCCGGCGCGACGACGGGCATCGGCGAGTCGCCGTTGCGCCCGAACATGACCTGGAGCAGGTCGGCCTGCTCGTTCTTGGTCGGCATGCCGGTCGACGGGCCGGCGCGCTGGACGTCGATGACGACGAGCGGGAGCTCGACCATGACCGCGAGGCCCATCGCCTCGATCTTGAGGGCGATGCCCGGACCGGACGACGCGGTCAGGGCGAGCGCGCCGCCGTAGCGACGCCCCGATGGCCGCGCCGATGGCGGCGATCTCGTCCTCGGCCTGGAAGGTCTTGACCCCGAACGCCTTGTAGCCCGACAGCTGGTGGAGGATGTCCAGGCCGGCGTGATCGGGTAGACTGCCGTAGAACAGCTGCCGGTCGGCCAGCTTCGACGCGGTCAGGAAGCCGAGGGCCGTCGCCTCGTTGCCGGTGATGTTCCGGTAGGTGCCGGGGGCCAGCTTGGCCGGCCGGACCCGGTAGTGGGTGTGGAAGATCTCGGTCGTCTCGCCGAACGCGTAGCCGGCCTTGAGCGCCCGCTTGTTGGCCTCGGCGACGACCGGCCGGGCGCCGAACTTCGGAGTCGATCCAGTCGATCGTCGGCTCCATGCTCCGCTCGTACAGCCAGAACATGAGCCCGAGCGCGAAGAAGTTCTTGGTCAGGTCCTTCTGCTTGCTGGTCATGTCGAGGCCGTCGAGCGAGCGCTCGTTGAGCGTCGAGATCGGGATCTCGAAGACGGTGTACGCGCTTGAGCGAGCCGTCGGTCAGCGGGTTGCTGGCGTAGGCCGCCTTGTTCAGGTTCTGCTGGCGTGAACGCGTCGCTGTTGACGATGAGCGCGCCGCCCGCCGGCAGGTCGCCGATGTTGGTCTTGAGCGCGGCCGGGTTCATCGCCACGAGGACGTCGGGCTGGTCGCCCGGGGTGTGGATGTCCGAGGACGAGAAGCTGATCTGGAAGCCCGACACGCCGGGCAGCGAGCCGGCCGGCGCGCGGATCTCGGCCGGGAAGTCCGGGCAGGGTGCTGATGTCGTTGCCGAAGACCGCGGCGGTCCGGGTGAACTGCGTCCCGGTCAGCTGCATCCCGTCGCCGGAATCGCCGGCGAAGCGGATGGTGACCCGCTCGAGCTCCTGGATGTCGGGCTCGAGCTCCTTGGTGGCTGTCACGCGCCTTCCGGCTCCTTCATGCGCTGGTGCGGCCGGGGCGGGAGGTTGAGCAGCTCCTCGGGGAACGACTCGGCCAGGTACTTGATGATGTCCGACTGGCGGACGACGCCGACGAGGCTGGCCGGTCCGGTCCGACCATCGGCACGTTCCGGTAGCGGCCGGTCTGCATCAGCACGATCGCGTCGCGGATCGTCTCGTCGAGGTCGAGCGTGCGCGGCTCGGTCGTCATGAGGCGCTCGACCGGCTGCGCGCAGGTCGACGCTGCCGCCGACGATCCGGCCGAAGATGTCGCGCTCGGTCAGGACGCCGACCAGGCGTCCGCCGGCGTCGCACACGAAGACCGAATCGCCGGTCCCGGTGCGCTGGATCGCCCGCACGCAGTCGGCCAGCGACGTGCCCGGCGGGACCGTCACGGGCTGGCGTCGGCTGAGGACGCGCAGGCGCTCCTCGGTCAGCGACGGGACGCGACGGGCGACGGCGGTTTCGGTGAGGTCGCTCACGTCGCGAAGTGTAGTGGCCGTCGCCCCGCCGATGACGCGGGTCGCGGTTCCGGCGCGGACGCCGCTGCTAGCCTCGCGCGGCATGGATCGCCGCCGCGCTGACCGGGATCGCCCTCGTCCTCGTCTCGGCGGCCGGGTTCGGGTCGGGCTCGCTGTTCGCCCAGCCGGTCTACGGCGCCGGGCGTCGACTGGCTGGTGCTGTCGGCCTGGCGGTTCCTGTTCGGGGCCGAGCCTGACCTGGGCGTGGCTGCTCGCTGTCCGCCGATCGCCGGCGCGGGCTGCGCGGCGCTGGACCGGCGCGCGATCGTCGTCGCGCTCGGCGCTCGGGGTGCTGTACGTCGGGAACTCCGGGACGTACTACGCCGCGCTCGAGACCGTCTCGCCGTCGCTGGCCGGCGCTGATCGTCTACATCTACCCGGCCATCGTCGCGGTCCTGTCGCTGCGCTTCGGGCACCGGCTGCACGGGCGGCGGGCGTGGCTGGCGCTGGCGATCGCGCTCATCGGGGTCGTGCTCGCGCTCGGCGGCATCGACCCGGACGACGCGCCGCCGGTCGAGGGCCTGCTGCTGGTCGTGGCCTCGTCGTTCATCTACGCGGTCTGGATCGTCCTGTCGGCCCGGCTGTCGGGCGAGCGGCGCGATGCGGTCGGCGCACGAGCGCGACGGCGGGCGCCGCGGCCACGGCGGCGACCGCCCTGATGATGACCGCGACGGCCGCCGTCTACTGGATGCTGGCGCTCGGGACCGGGCGGCCGGTCCTGCCGGCGCAGATCCCGTCCGCGGCGTGGCTCGGGCTGGTCGGGGTCGGCGTCGGTCGCGACGTTCATCGCCATCCAGACGTTCTACGCCGGGGCCCGGCGGATCGGGGCGGCGCAGGCCGCGCTGATCAGCACGGTCGAGCCGATCTGGACGATCGTCCTCGCGTCGATCCTGTTCTCGATCGCGCTGACCCCGGTCCAGCTCGTCGGGGGCGCTTCATCATCGTCGGCGTCCTCGTCGCCCAGACCGGCCCGATGGCCGAGCGAGGGCCGACGCTGACCGTCCGCGTCGCCGACGAGTGAGCGGCGTCAGGCCGCGGGCGCCGGCCAGCACCGCCCGGGCCCCGTCCGCGATGAACGCACCGTCCGAGCCGAGCCCGATGAACCGGAAGCCGAGGTCCCGGTGGCGCGGCAGGGCGGCCGCGTCGCGCAGCAGGATGCCGGCCGCCTTGCCGGCGCCCGTCCGCGGCGGACGTGACCCGCGCGAGGGCGGCGAGGTAGCCCGGGTCGTCGAAGCGGCCCGGGCACGCCGAGGCTGTGCGACAGGTCCGTCGGGCCCGACGAACAGGACGTCGACCCCGTCGATCGCGGCGATCTCCGCCGCGTGCTCCGACGGCACTCGGCGATTCGACCTGGATGATGCCGAGCGAGGCGTCGATTGACCGCCCGGACGTCGCCATGACCGACCTCGCCGAGCCCGGCGCCGCGGGTCGACAGGGCGAGCCCGCGGCCGCCGTCGGGCGGATAGCGCATGAACGAGATCGCCTCGCGCGCCTGCTCGGGCAGGTCGACCCGCGGGACCATGATCCCGTGCGCGCCCAGGTCGAGCGCGCGCCCGATCCGGAGCCGTTCGCCCGACTGCGGCCGGACCAGCGCCGCGGTCGCGGTCGCGCCCATCGCGTGGAGGTTGGCGAGGAGCGTCCGATTCGGTGCCGGCGCCGTGCTCGAGGTCGATGATCAGCCAGTCGAAGCCGGCCCGCGCGATCAGCTCGGTCGCGACCGGCGAGCCGAGGCCGGCGAAGGTGCCGTACAGGGTCTCGCCGGCCTGGAGCCGAGGGTGGAGGTCGACGATGCCCGGGACGGGCGGGCGGGCGGGCAGGTCGGTCATGGGCACATGATGCCCGGTCGGGGCATCGGCCGGCGGTCCGTCAGGAACCGTTGACGAACCCGCTCGTGTCGACGACCTCGAGGTCGCGCCCGGTGATGACGTCGAGCTCGTGCATGACGTCGTCGTCGAAGCCGGGAGTCGCTGACGCCGGTGATGTACCAGGGCGATCCGTTGTCGGCGAGGATCATCCCGTAGCGCTTGCAGCGCCTCGGCGATGACCCGGGCCTGCGGCGACAGGCGGCTCGTGTCGAACGAGGCCTTGAGGCGGACCCGGAGGCCCATCGGCGGCAGCGACGCCGAGCTCGACGAGCCCGCCTGGTGGCGGGCCGGGTAGATGTACTTCGTCCGCGTCGCGGTTCGTCGTGAACCGGAGCGCATGGGCGATCTCGCCGGCGGCGACCTCGTCGTAGCGGACCAGCCCGGGCAGGATCGGCAGCCCGGCCGCGTCGGCGCTCGTCCAGCCGGCCGGCCGGAGCGCGTTCGAGCGAAGGTCCCAGGTCGCGCCGCTGCCGGCCTCCCAGGCGCCGCCGACCTTGCGTCGCCGCGAACAGCTCGTACAGCCGGCAGGCGTCCTTGTCGACCATGAGGATGTGGCGGTCGGAGCCGCCCTCGATCTTGGGGCTGGCCGGGATCGGGTAGCCGACGTGGTCGGATTCGTCGTCGTAGTCGAAGGTGACCGTGGACCGCGGGGTCGCGGCGGTCACGACGTTGTACGGGATGCCGTAGCCGGCGTACGAGCCGAAGTCCATGTGCAGGCCGCGGTCCAGGCCGATCGCCGCGATCAGCGTCGCCGAGTCCGATGCGACCGGGCGGCTCGTCGATCGACTTGTTCCAGACGTTCGAGGCCGGGAAGATCGGGCAGTCGCGCGCGCCCGGGAGCGTCGGCGCCCCGCCCGCACCGGCGGACGGCGGCTTGGCGGCTGGCTTCGGCGTCGGGGCGGGCGCTGGTCGCCGGGTCGGGGAAGGGGTCGGCTTGGGCGTCGGCGTGACCTTGGTCGGCGTCGTCTTGCTGCCGTTCGGGGTCGGCGAGGGTCCGATCGCGGGATCGACGGCAGCCGGCGCGCCGCTCGCGAGCGGTCCAGGGTCGTGGGTCCCGCCGGGGGCGGCGGACGGGCCGAGCGCAAGAGCGGCGCCTCCCTCGCCGGACGTGGGCGCCGATGGATCCTGTGCGCCGACGTGGCGGCTCGTCTCCGCGCCGGTCGAGACGCGGAGCGCGACCACGGATCCGACGATGGCGATCGCCACGAGCATCGCGCCCAGCGACGAGCGCCTGGTCCGAACCATGCCGCCATCGTCGTCGCTGCCGCGCGGCACGGGGACCCACCAACTCGTCCCGTCGTGGAACGGCCCGTGGTCCGGTTCCCGTGCGCACCACCGGTCGTGCCATGAACCTTTTCCCGGGTGCGACCATCTGTAGTGGGTGAAGCGCCCGAACGGGCGCCGCTGGAGTACCGGCCCATGCGGACGAGGCTGGTCGAACGGGCCCGCGATGGCGACGACGTCGCCTTCACGGAACTCGTCGACCTGGACGGCGACCTCTGCTACGCCATCGCCTATCGGATCCTGCGCGATGCGGAGCGGGCCCAGGACGCGGTCCAACAGGCATTCCTCCTCGCCTGGCGCGAGCTTCCGCGGCTGCGCGATCCTGAGCGCTTCGGTCCCTGGCTCCATCGGCTGCTCGTGAACGCCTGTTACGAGGAGCTGCGTCGCCATCGGCGCTGGAGCACCCGCATCCGGGCCCTGCCGGTCGACGGACCGAGCGAGCCCGATTCGACGGTCACGGTCGACGACCGTGACGCCCTCGACCGCGCCTTTCGGCGGCTCACGCCGGAGCAGCGCGCGGTCTTCGTCCTGCATCACCACGCCGGGCACCCGCTGGCGGAGGTCGCCGACATCGTCGGCGCGCCCGTCGGGACCGTGAAATCCCGGCTGCACTACGCCACCCGAACCCTGCGCGCGGCGATCGTCGCTGACAGCCAGGTCGATCCCCAGGAGGCCCGACTGGCATGAACGTCATGCGCGATCCCGACACGATCCTCGCTGCGTGGCTGGAAGAGGGGCCGAACCGGCTCCCCGACCCGACGAAGCGGGCGATCGCGGTGACCACCCGAACCACCCACCAGACGCGGCGCCCGATGTGGTCGCCGTGGAGGTTCCCACCGATGAATGGATATGCGCGCCTTGCGCTCGGGGCGGTGGCCGTCGTGGCCATCGCTCTCGGCGGGCTGTATCTCATCAATCCCGCGCCGCGAGGCGGGGTCGGCGGACCGCTGGCAACGCCGTCGCCGTCGGCCTCGCCGAGTCCATCCGTCACGGCTCCACCCACGCTGACGGAGTCATTCACATCGGAGATCCACGGGATCTCGATCTCATACCCGACCGGTTGGACGGTCCAGGCGGCGACCAAACCGTGGACGTCAGGCCTCCCGAATGAGTGCGATCCGTCATCGTGCGGGGACTTGATCTCCGCAGTCGTCTCCGGCTCGCCGTTCTTGAGCCCGGCGTCCCAGCCATTAGGTGGCCAGTCCGGCGAGCAATGGGCGACCAGGATCCTGAACGAACCGGGATGGGAAGCGACGTGCCCTGCGGTGACCGAACCGATCACGATCGACGGTGCCCCGGGGATGATCGCCGTCACCTGTCCGGACGGCGTCCTGGCAGCCCTGACCTGGGTCGGGGACCGCGGCTATCTCATCGTCCTGTACGGAGTCGACGACAAGGCGTGGTTCAAGCAGATCCTGGCCACGGTCGATCTCCGTCCAGAGGATGCGGTCAGGGCATCCCCGTCGCCCAAGTCAAGTCCGAGTCCGTCCTGAGCTCCTGTTCTGAGGATCGCCCACCGCCCGGCCTCGCGAGAAGACGTTTCGGGGCCGGGCGGTCCAGGCTGGCTCGGGCAGGGCTGGTCACCGAACTGAAAAGACACGAAGATCGAACAGTTCGCGCGTTCGCACACTCTTATCCGCAAGCAGCCCACGATGGGCGGCCGTTGTCGGAGGATCGATGGACCGCGAGGTCGTCGAACGGGCAAAGCGTGGCGATCGCGATGCATATGCGAGCATCGCGCGCGCCTATGGCGATGGCCTGTTCGTGCTGGCCCAGCGGATGCTGCGCGACATCGACGCCGCCGACGACGCCCTGCAGCAGACGCTGGTCATCGCCTGGCGCCAGCTGCCGCGGCTGCGCGACCCGGAGCGGCTCGAATCCTGGCTTCGCCGGATCCTCGTCCGCTGCTGCTACGAGGAGGCTCGCCGGACCCGGCGTGTCCAGAGCCTGACCGTCGAACCCGCCCCGACGAGCGGTGACTTCGAGATCGACGATCGCGATCAGCTCGAGCGTGGGTTCATGCGGCTGCCGCCCGATCATCGCGCGATCCTCGCGATGCATCACTACCTCGGCCTGTCGTCGGCCGAGATCGCCGAGACACTCGGCATCCCCGCCGGGACGGCGCGGTCCCGACTCCACTACGCCCATCAGGCCATGCGCGCCGCGCTCGACGCGGTCGAACGCGGCGTCCCCTCCGGAGGAGCGGTCCGATGACGACCACGTACGACATCGAGCGGATCCTCGACACCTGGTTCGAGGCTGGTCCGCGGTTGGCCCCGGACGGATCGATCGACCGGGCCCTCGCGGCAACGATCGGTATCCGGCAGGTGCGTCCAGGTCTCAGCTGGCCTCGAGTCGTCGATCGACCCGGGCTTCGGACGGCGGTCGTGGTGCCCGCCATAGGAGTCATGGTCCTGGGCGTCGCACTGGTGGCGTCGATCGCCCCGTGGTCCGCGCCATCCGTGGCGGCCCCGACGTCGTCGCCCACGGCTGCCCCGACCGCCAGCCCGTCGCCGACGGCAACGGCTCGGCCGGCGTCGGACATCACCGCCCAGCCGCAACCGTCGCTCGAGTCGACCTATTGGAGCAAACCGTTCGCGTCTGGCGTGCATGACTACGGTCTCCTCCATCCGGCAAGCTGGCGAGCGGAGGCGGCGACCGGTTCATCGGACCCCGACACGTTCACAGGACCGGACGGGACGACACTGTCGATCTCGACTCGGCCGCTGCCTCCGGGCCAGTCGCCGACGCCTGGTGCGATGGCGGAGTGGGCCGACGCCGAGCTGGAGCACCACTTCGACACGACGGCCGAGAGGCCGCAGTGCACGTGGACCCCAGGCGGCACCATGTTCCCGAAGGATTTCGTGATCACGAAGGTCGGCGGCCGGGTGGCCGTCTCCCGTGGCGAGTGCCAATTCGTCGACGCGGTCGTTCCCGTCGGCGATCGCATCTACGTCCTTGTCCTCAAGTCCAGCAAGCATCGGCCAGGGGGCGACGAGGCGATGTTCGCCGACATCTCGAACGCCATCCGGTTCACGGGCGACTGGACGGACGGTCGATCCGATCGCTATGGCTATCGGATGTCGCGCCCGGCTGCCTGGGTCGTCCGACCGGCCACACGGGCCTGGACGCTGGAGCGCGACCGGTCCGAATGGGACAGCGAGGCAGCCGACGGGTATGTGCCGCCGGACGACGCCCCCTACGTGTCGGTCTTCAGCGCACCGTGGACCGGCCAGCCGCGGGGTTGGCATACGGTCTATCGAGCGGTCATCGGGAACCGGGCGCCATATCAGGCTTCGCCGCGGCCTTGTTTCCCGGACTTCCAGCAGCTCGTCCACGTCGACGTGGGCGGACGCCCTGGCCTGATCAGCCTCGGCTGTGATCAGACCGCGGCCTACGTCTTCGGCGACGGCGTGGTCCATGTCTTCACCGTCTGGCGAGCCGACGAGGAGGCGCTCCTGTACCCCCTCCTCTCGACGGTCGAATTCGGGCCCTGACGGTTTCGGCCGATCTTGCACGGTCGAGGCGCGATGACCGCCATGAAGCTGATCAGTCCGGGAACGCCTCCGGCCCGCGCTCGCTGAGTTCGCGGGCCTCGCCGGAGGCGTCCTCGGCCGGCAGCCACGAATACGGGTAGCGGCCGTCCTCGAGGGCGGCCGCTTGCCGCGTGATCTTGAGCGGGTGGAACGTGTCGACCATGACCGCCAGCTCCTCGGTCGCCTCCTTGCCGATCGACGCCTCGGCGGTGCCCGGATGCGGGCCGTGCGGATCCCCGCCGGATGGAGCGTGAACGACGAGATGCCCACTCCGCGGCGGCTCATGAAGTTGCCGGCGACGTAGTAGATGACCTCGTCGCTGTTGATGTTCGAGTGGTTGTACGGCGCCGGGATCGCCAGCGGGTGGTAGTCGAACTTGCGCGGCACGAACGAGCAGACGACGAAGTTCCGCGCCGCGAACGTCTGGTGGACCGGCGGCGGCTGGTGGACGCGCCCGGTGATCGGCTCGAAGTCGCCGATGTTGAAGGCGAACGGCCAGAGGTAGCCGTCCCAGCCCACCACGTCGAACGGGTGATGGCGTGTAGTGGTAGGCGGTCAGCCGGTCGCGCATCTTGACGTGGACCCGGAAGTCGCCCTCGTCGGTGCGGGCCGGGACGTCGTCCGGCAGCCGGATGTCGCGCTGCGAGAACGGCGAGTGCTCCAGGAGCTGGCCGTAGTCGTTGCGATAGCGCTTGGGCGCCTCGATCTCCGACGGGCACTCCAGGTAGAGCATCCGCTGGGTCGACGCCGGCGTCCGGGACGAGCCGCCAGGTCGTCCCGATCGGCAGGACCAGGTAGTCGCCGGGGCCGTAGCGGAGCGGCCCGAAGACCGTGTCGAGGAGCCCGCTGCCCTCGTGGACGTACAGCAGTTCGTCCGCCTCGCCGTTGCGGTAGAAGAGCGTCTCGGCCATCGCCGTCGGCCGGCCGGACGACGCCCATGACGACGTCGTTGTTGAAGAACAGCGGGATGCGACCGGTCACCGCGTCGCCGTGCGGCTCCACCCCGGCGGCGTCGATCAGGCGATGGTGGTGATAGCCGTCGTCGGCTTCCTCGATCGACGATCGTCCGGACCGGTTCGATCCGATGCGTCCGGGTCGGCGGGACGACGTGGTAGAGCAGCGATGAGCGACCGCTGAAGCCCTCGACGCCGAAGAGCTCCTCGGCGTAGAGCGAGCCGTCGGGGGCGCGGTGCTGGGTGTGGCGCTTCGGCGGGACGCTGCCCCGGGCGACGTAGAACATCGACGATCGGCCTCCAGTGGGTTCGACGGTCAGTCTATTGCGCTCCAGGGCCGCCGAGGGTGAAACCGTGACCGTCGCGGCGTACAGTCCGGGCATGCACAGGTCGCCGCCCGAGGAGAGCCTCCGGAAGGTCCTGATCGGCGAGCATGCCGGACTGCACCGGTTCCGTACGGCGCTCGGTCGGATCCCGGCCAGCCCTCGCTGCAAGATGTGCAATGCGCCGTTCGGGGCGCCGGGCGGCACGGTCATGCGCCATCTCGGCTTCGGCCGATTCCCGGGCAACCCGGCGATCTGCAACAACTGCATCAAGGCCTACAGCAAGCCCGGGATGAACGGGGCGGAGATCCCCGTCAGCCTGCTGTTTGCCGACATCCGGGGCTCGACCGGGATCGGCGAGCGGCTCAGCCCGACCGAGTTCCACGAGTTCCTGGGCCACTTCTATCGGATCGGTTCGCGGACGATCCTGCGGCACGACGGCCTGGTCGACAAGCTCGTCGGCGACGAGATCATCGGGCTGTTCTTCGGTGGCGTCTCCGGGCCGCAGCATGCGGCGGCCGCGATCGACGCGGCGGTCGATCTGGTCGCCTCCGTCGGGCGAGAGGGCGCGACACCGAGCGGCGCGATCCCACTCGGGGCCGGCGTCCACACCGGGGAGGCGTACGTCGGGCCGACAGGACCCGAAGGTGAGGTGACCGACTTCACGGCGCTCGGCGACGCCGTCAACACGACCGCCCGACTCGCCTCCTCGGCGGCGGCCGGCGAACTGCTCGTGTCGATCGAGGCGATGACGGCAGCCGGCCGTCCCACCGATGACCTTGAGCGACGAGACCTCGAGGTCCGCGGGCGGGAGGCGACGATCGACGTCGTCGTCCTCCGGCCCACAGGGTGAGTGATCAGGGGCTGGGGATCCAATGACCGATGTAGCCGAAGCCGACCGATTGATCACTGAGATCCATGCCGTTCTTGTCGACCGGTAGTCGGGCCGATCCGTCCGGGTCCATCAGCCAGAAGTAGTTGTCGTAGAACAGGATGTGCCGCCCGTCGGGCGTCCAGGAAGCGGCTCCGCCACTGTCGGTCAGCCTTGTGAGTCCGCTGCCGTCCGGCTTGACGGAGTACACGGCGTGGTTGAGGCCCACGACCCCGGCCGTCGTCCCGAGCGGACCCGAGGTGAAGACGATGGTCGATCCATCCGGAGACCAGTCCGGTTCGCCGGGCAGGAGGATGCCGGGCACGCTCAGGTCGGTCACGGCGCCGCTGGACACGTCGACGATCGAAAGGCGGCCTGACGCCGGCTTCGGGTTCCCGCCCCAGGTCAGGCGATGGAACACGATCCGCTGGCCGTCCGGCGACCACGACGGCTGCTCGGCGATGGCGTCGGCTGACGACCCAATGGTCAAGTCCAGCCGGGTGATCTTGCCGGAGGACAGGTCGCGGATGGCGAGCCAGCTTTGGCTGCCTTCGATGTGTGCGAAGACGATGCGCGTCCCGGTCGGGTCGTAGGCGGGGTCGCCTTCGATGCAATCGCAGTCGGTCCGCAGCTCGTGGAGGCTGGTCCCGTCAAGGTTCGCCTCCCAGATCCGACCCTTGTCGGCGTAGTCCTGGAAGACGACACGCTTGCCGTCCGGTGACACCTCGGCGGAGATCTTTCCAGTCGCGGGCTGGCCGGGAAGGAGTTCATGCAGGGTCGCCACCTGCATGTCCGCCGTGTCCATGAGGTAGAAGCGGTGCTTGTCGTTGCCGCTCTTGCCGGACTCCGAACCGTCCGGCGCGTTGCCGAAGTGTTCGACGAGGATCCGACCCGGCAGGTCGGAGTAGTCCGTCCGCGAAGATGCCGATGGGGACGCAGAGGCCGAGGCCGACAGGCTCGGCAGTGCGGTCGGTGGCGCCGGGGTGGCGACGGGCGTGTTGGCCGATGGACGGCCGCCGGCGAACATGAAGGCGCCACCGACCAGCAGCACGCCGATGATGGCGGCCACCGCGAGGCGGGCAGGGGTGAGCATCGTGGAGGTCCTCCACGGGATGCGAAGATCCCGTTCCTGTGGGGTCGATGCGATCCGGAGAAGGGCGGCGTCCACGACGCGGTGAGGCGCCGCCGTGGGGCCGGCTTCGAGCCACGACCGAGCGGCGCGTTCGAGCGAGCGATCGTCGGTCATGCGAGACGTCCTCCGGGGATGGTCTGCTCCGCTTCGGCCGCGAGGGCGTCGCGGAGTGCGCGTGTGGCGTAGTGCAGTCGCGAACGGGCCGTGCCCGCGGGGATCTCGAGCATCTCGGCGATCTCCACGAGCGGCAGCCCGAGGTAGTGGTGCAGGACGAAGACCGCCCGCTGGTCGATCGGGAGCCGGCGGAATGCCCGTTCCAGTTCGTCGCGGTCGGCGATGGCGGCCGTGCCGTCCGGGGTGGTCGGCCCCTCGAGGGGCAAGATCCGGACATTGGCCGTCCATTGGCGGGCCCGCTGCGATTCGTCGTAGCAGGCGTGGACGAGGATGCGATGGATCCACGCCTCGAAGCGGTCGGGCTCCCGCAGGTGCGGGATCCGGCGCCAGGCGAGCACGAGGGCGTTCTGCAGCGCGTCCTCGGCGAGACTCGAGTCGCGCAGGATCCGCTGGGCCACCGCGTAGAGCGAGTCACTGACCTGGTGCACCAGGACGGCGAACGCCTCACGATCGCCCCGACGGGCCTGCTCGACGAGGTCTCGATCCACCATCGACCTCCGATGACCGGGCCGTCTGGTCCGGTTCACCCACTATGACGGTCGGGTCGACGGGGAACGTTCAGCCGACGATGGCGACGGTCGGACAAGCCCGCCCGGTCGAGCGCGGGATCTGATGGCACGGAATGTGATATCATCGAGCATGATATGAGCGACTATGTCCCGTTCCAGGTCCAGCTGACCCGTGCCCAGCACCGGCGGCTCAAGCGACTGGCCGAATCGCGCGGCGTGTCGATGGGATCGATCCTCCGTGAGAGCGTGGCGGACTACCTGACCGATGCGACGGCCGGGGACGATCCGGCGCTCGGGATCATCGGGCTGATCGTCGACGATGGTCCGACCCCGCATGGCGACCCCGCCACGGAACACGATGCGTACCTGACTGACGCGCTGGAGGCCGAGGGCCGCGTGGTCCGCGCTCCCCGGTGACGGGAGTCCTGCTCGATACGAGCGCCATCTTCGCATCGGCACGACCTAGATCGGAGTGGCACGCCGAGGCCGCGGCCGCGTACCGTGCCCTGATCGTTGGAACGGAGTGGCTCGTCACGACGGATCTGATCGTCGCGGAGCTTCACGCCTTGTCGATCGCTCGCGTCCACCCACGGTTCGGACTCGAGCTCGTCGAGCGGCTCATGGCCTCCGAGCGGATCGAGGTGATCGTGGCGGGGACCGATCGGATCGCGTCCGCGATCGACCTGCTCCGCGATCGACCGGGCCGGGGGTATTCGCTCGCGGACGCGGTCTCCTTCATCGTGATGCGGGAGCAGTCGATCGGGCGAGCCCTCACCCTCGACGCCGATTTCATGGCCGAAGGATTCGAGGTCGCGCCACGACGCTGACGGTGCGCCGCCGGCGACGGAGCTTGTGTTCGAATGACCAGACTCGGGGATCAGCGCCCGACCACGAGGCTCCGTCGCTCGAGGAGCACGACGTCGCGCCAGCGACCGCCGCCGTCCTGGCCCATGCCATGCTGGACACCGACGCGGCGGAAGCCGACGGCCTCGTGGAGGGCGAGGCTGGGCGCGTTATCGACGAGCACGCCCGCCAGCAGCGTCCAGAAGCCCGCCTCCTCGGCGGCCGGGATGAGCGCCTCGAGCAGGGCCCGCCCGACCCCGTGCCCGCGCGCGTCCTCCGCCACGTAGACGCTCTCCCAGGCGACCCCGCTGTAGACCTTGCGCGCGGAGTAGTGCCCGAGGGCCGTCCAGCCCACGACCTCGCCGTGCGGTCCGTCGCGGGCGATCAGCCGGCACACGGGCGGGTGCGAATGATCGAAATGGTTCCAGTCGGGGGCTTCCCGCTCCAGGGTGGCATCGCCGGTCGCGATCCCCTCGGCGTAGATGCGCCGGACCGCCGACCAGTGGTCGGCGGTCATCGGCTCGATGGTGACGCGTCGATGGGGACCCGAGGACATCCGGCCGGCCTCCGTGGAAGGCCCGCATCCTACTCGCGTGCGAGGGTGCCGGGCGCGTCCCCAGTCGATCGTCCGGTCGGACGCGCCCTCAGGCCGGCCGCGCGATGATCGGCGTGCGCAGGGCCCCGAGGCGCTCGACGCGGAGGACGACCTCGTCACCGGGTTCGAGATAGCGGCCGAGGGTGGCGTCGCGGACCTCGAGCAGGCACCCAGTCCCGACCGTCCCGCTGCCGATCAGGTCGCCGGCACGGAGATGCGCGTCGGCTGACGCCCTGGCGAGCATGTCGCCGAACGAGAACTGCGCGTCCGACCAGCGGCCGCGGCTGGTCTCGACGCCGTTCACCTCGGCGGTCATCGCCAGGTCGTAGCCGGTCCCCAGGCGAGCGTCGGCCAGTTCGTCCGGCGTGACCAGCCACGGCCCGATCGAGCTGGCGAAATCCTTCCCCTTGGCCGGCCCGAGCCGGACCGTCGTCTCGTCACGTTGCAGGTCCCGGGCGGACCAGTCGTCGAAGACGAGATACCCGCCGATCGCCTCCTCGGCACGCTCAGCCGGAAGGTCGACGCACGGCGTGTCGACGAGGGCCGCGACCTCCAGCTCGTAGTCGAGCTCATGCGAGGCGGCCGGGCACCAGACCGGCTCGTCCGGCCCACGGATCTCGGACACGTTGCTGAAGTAGAAGATCGGCAGGCGGTACCAGGCCTCGGGCACCTCGCCGCCGCGACGTTCCCACATCGTCCGGACGTGACCCTCGAACGCATAGAAGTCGCGCAGCGACGACGGGCTGAGGATCGGCGGCCCGAACGCGAGGTCGGTCGCGGGGATGACGGCGTCGTCGTCGGCCGCCCGCGGCTCGAACCCGTCGACGAGGTCGCCCAGAGCCGCCACGCGGAGCCCGCGCGCCAGGTGCTCATCGAGGGTTTCGACCGGCCGGCGGTGGAGGGTCGAATCATGGGCCAGGGCTGGCCTCGTGGCCACCGCCCGGCGCCTGACGATCTCGAGGTCGATCCACCGGTCTGGCGAGTCGCCCCGGTCACCGGCGGCTGCCAGCCGCCACGGGGTACCCGCCGGCGCGTTCCGCTCTCGGACATGGGCGAGCCTCACGGGGTCGAGTCTAGCGGCGGGCGCGAGCCTGAGCGACAATCCGCCGATGGCCCGACTGCAGGCGAAACCCATCGGCACCCCGGACGAGGTCCGGACGTTCCCGAACGGCCGCGTCGAGATCTACGCGCTCGACGACGTGATCATCGGACGGACCCTGTTCGAGCCAGGCTGGCACTGGGCTGACCATGTCAAGCCGATCGCCGGGACGCCGTCCTGCCAGTACCACCACCTCGGCGTGTGCGTGCGCGGACGGCTCGGCCTTCGGATGGACGATGGGACGTCGTTCGAGATCGGCGCCGGCATGGTGTTCGACATCCCGGCCGGCCACGATGGCTGGGTCATCGGCGACGAACCCTGGGAGACCTATGACGTCGCCGGCATGCGCTCGTTCGGTCGGCCGGTCGATGCCGACGATCGGGTCACGGCGACGATCCTGCTGACCGATGTCGTCGATTCGACGGCGACCGCGGAACGCCTCGGCGACGCCCGCTGGAAGGCGGTCATCTCGGAACTCAACGAGCAGTGCCAGGCCGATGTCGACCGCTTACGCGGCCGGATCGTCAAGACGACCGGCGACGGGATCCTGGCCCTGTTCGACGGCGCGGAGCGGGCCGTCCGGTGTGCCTTCAGTGCGATCGACCACGCCCGCGAGCTGGGGCTGAGCCTGCGGGTCGGGATCCACACCGGCGAGGTCGAGATGACGCCGGGCGACGTCCGCGGGCTGGCGGTCCATCTCGCATCCCGGGTCCAGGCATTGGCCGGGGCCGACGAGACCTACGTCTCGGGGACGACCTTCGAACTGCTGGCGGGCTCGAGCCTCGTCTTCGAGGACCGGGGCGAGCACGAGCTCAAGGGGATCTCCGGCCGGCGCCGGGTCTACGCGGTGACCGCGCCCTCAGGCTAGAACGGCTTGAACTCCATCAGCCAGACCAGGATCACGATCCCGCCGAGACCGATCGCCGCTACGAGTTCCGGCCGAAGACGCGCCCGGGCAGCTGCGAGATCGGCGTCGCTGGCGGGCTCCGGCGGCGGATCACCCGGCTTGGCGCCCCGTGGTGGCTGGCCGAGGGCCCCGCGGACGGCCCACATCGGGCCGGACGCCATCGGCGTCATGGCGAGGAACACGAGGACGACGACGACGATCGAGACCCATGGCCACCACCGCCCGAAGTGACCGCCGACGACCGCGGCGACGATCCCGAGCAGGACCGCGATCAGCAGCCCCCAGCCCGCGAGGTTGAGCGACCGCCCCGACAGGTCGAGCACCGCGCCCAGCCGGGCCCGATCAGTCTCGCCCTTCGCGGCGAACATCGAGTAGGCCGACACGCCGTGCGCCCCGAACGCCACGATCACCAGGACGACGTGGGCCAGCACGATCCACGGGTAGAACTGCACGAGACGCCCCTCCCTCAAAGCGGTGACCCGAACCGTCAGAGGATAGCGAACCGAAGAATGAACGATGCGCCCTGACGGTCGACCAGTAGATTCGGAAGCCGCCACCGACGGGCGTCATCTGGGAGTAGGGATCCGTGGATCGCGACCTCGTCGAGGCGGCACGGAGCGGGGACCGGGAGGCGTACGTCGACCTGATCCGCGCTCGGACCGACCGGCTGTTCACGATCGCCCAGCGGATCCTCCGTGACGTCGATCGGGCCGAGGATGCCCTCCAGGATGCGCTGGTGATCGCCTGGCGTGACCTGCGCGGCCTCCGCGACCCGGACCGGTTCGATGCATGGCTCCAGCGCTTGCTCATCAACGTGTGCATCGCCCAGGCGACGCGCGAGCGTCGGCGGACGGCGAACCTGCGGGTGCTGCCGATCGACGGACCGGCCGCGCCCGACGAACTGCTCAGCATCGCCGACCGGGACCTGCTCGAACGCGGGTTCCGCCGGCTGCCGCCCGATCAGCGGGTGATCCTCGTGCTTCATCACTACCTCGGGTACGAACCATCCGAGATCGCCGAGACGCTCGGCATCCCGGCCGGCACGGCCCGCTCGAGACTCCATCACGCACATCGCGCCATGCGGGCCGCCCTCGAGGCGGACGCTCGGACCACGGTCACGGAAGGTCGATCGGCATGACCCAGCAACGCGACATCGAACGACTTCTCGACCACTGGTTCAGCGACGGCCCGGGTCAGGCACCCGATCGGGTCGTCGACATCGTCGCCGATCGCATCGAGCGTCAGCCCCAGCGGCCCGCCTGGCGCCTCCAATGGAGGCCATTCCCAGTGAACGCATACGCAAAGATCGCGGTCGCCGCGGCGGCCGTCCTGATCGTGGCCGTCGTCGGCTACAACCTGCTCCCGGGCTCGTCGACGGGTGTCGGCGGGCCGGCCCCGACACCGAGCCCGTCGGCGACGCCGATCGCCACGCCCACGCCCACGCCGACTGCCACGCCCACGCCCTCACCAACGCCCTCCTCCCCATCGGCAAGCGTCGTGTTTCCGTCGTGGTACACCGAGCACGGCGACGGAGCCGGGATCCTGCCTGCGGGCACCCAAACGACCCGGCAGTTCCTGAGCGGCTCCACGTTCACCGTCCCGGAAGGCTGGGTCAACGACGGCGATGACGCACCGGTCTACTGGCTGTTCCCGGACACACCCGCAAACAAGGCCGAGTACGCCCTCTCCAAGCAGACGGCCCAGAACTTCCTCCTGACGGACAGGGTCGCGGACAACATGCTCGCCTTCTGCGATGCGACCGGGCTGTTCCAGGGCGCGACTGCGTCCGAGGTGATCGACTTCGTGGTCGCCAATCAGGCGTTGAAAGCGACCAAGCCGATCGCCGTGACGATCGGTGGGCTGAGAGGCCAACAGGTCGACGTTCAGATCAACCGTGACTGGGCCGGCAAGTGCACGCCCAACGCGGACGACCCACCGACCAGGGACTACACCGACGCCCGAGATCGACTCATCCTGCTCGACACCCCCGATGGCCGCACCATCGGGATCTCCATCGGCTCGCTCTACTCGTCCGGATTCGAGGCATTCCTCGGCCAGGCGATGCCGATCATCGAGAGCTTCAGGTTCGACCTCGGCCAGTAGCCTTTCGCGACACGGCGCGGCGGCCATCCGGTCGCCGCGCCCTGCATGCCCGCCCCGGAGTTCGCGGCCGCGACGGCTGTCGTGGGATCGTTCGGATCCACGCCGTGGGCCGGCCCAAGTGCGATCGCTCTTTCTCGACCTGATTCCAACGTTTCCGGGCTGTTCCCTACCTAGACTGTCGGACGACGTTCCCAACGAACGTCATGAGAGGTGGCGGCGGTGGCTCGCGACCGGGATCTCGTCGAGGCGGCGCAACGTGGCGACCAGGCGGCATTCGTCGACCTGGTCCAGTCCACGGGCGACCGCCTCTTCGCGCTCGCGTATCGCATCCTCCGTGACGTCGACCGAACCGAGGATGCCCTCCAGGACGCACTGGTGATCGCCTGGCGCGACCTTCGTGGGCTCCGCGATCCGGATCGTTTCGACGCGTGGATCAACCGTGTCGTCACCAACGTGTGTATCTCGCACGCGACGCGCGAGCGTCGTCGAACGGTCAACCTTCGCGTGCTCCCGGCCGACGGGCCGGCCGCACCCGACGACCTGCTCTGGGTCGGTGAGCGTGACCAGTTGGAGCGCGGCTTCCGCCGGTTGACGCCCGATGAACGAGCCATCCTCGTGCTTCACCACTACGCGGGCTACGGCCTCGCCGAGATCGCCGACGCACTCGGCGCTCCAGCGGGGACCGTGCGCTCGCGACTCCACCACGCACACCGCGCCATGCGCGCCGCCCTCGATGCCGAGGCGCGAACATCGACAGCCGGAGGACGAACGGCATGACGGACGATCGAGACCTGTCCTTCATCCTCGACCGCTGGCTGTCGGACGGCCCCGCGGAGATGCCGGATCGCGTCATCGACGTGGTCGCCATCGGCATCTCTCGGCAACGACAACGGCCCGCGTGGCGCCTCGACTGGAGGCGCTACACCATGAACACCAGCGTGAAGCTCGCGGCCGCACTGGTCGCCGTGCTCGCCGTCGCCGTCGTCGGCTACAACCTGCTGCCCGCCGGGTCGACCGGGACCGGCGGACGAGCCGCGACCCCGGCCGCGACCGCCAGCCCGTCACCGACCCCGGCCCCGACCGCCAGCCCGTCACCGACGCCGGCCCCAACGGCCAGCCCGTCACCGACGCCGGCCCCGACGGCAAGCCCGACGCCCACGAGGCCGCCCGGAGCGTTCGGCGGTACCGTGAGCTACCAGTCCGACGGTGCCCCCGCCACGATGGAGATCGACGCCGTCGCCGATGGCGCACGCGTGTCCGGCACGGCCGTCGCGACGGGCCGGAATGGCACCCACTCCGTACGGCTGGCGTGTGCCGCAAAGAAGGGTGCCACCTGGGCCGTCGCCGGCAGGGTGGAGCACAGCACGCTCCCAGGCGAGGTCGCCGGCCCCTGGTCGGTGGTGACTGTCAAGGACGGCCAGCCCCAGCAGATCGCGATCTGGCTGTCGGCCGGTGACTACGCCGGCACCGACTGCGCCGGCTTCCTGGCCTCGTTCGACTTCGCCGGCCTCGGTCCTGAGAACTTCAGCCCCGTGGAGTCCGGGCGGCTCGTGCCCCCGGCCTGATCCCGCGTCCTGACCGATAGCAGTTCGGCGCGGGAGCCTCGCTAGAGGTTCCCGCGCTTCTCCTGCTCGCGCTCGATGGCCTCGAACAGCGCCTTGAAGTTGCCGACGCCGAAGCCGTGCGAGCCGTGGCGCTCGATGATCTCGAAGAAGAACGTCGGGCGGTCCTGGACGGGCCGGGTGAAGATCTGGAGGAGGTAACCCTCCTCGTCGCGGTCGGCCTCGATGCCGAGCTCCTCGAGCGTGTCGATCGGGACGCCGACGTCACCGACGCGATGAAGGCTCGTCGATGTCGATTTCTCGTGATGAGCGGTCATGTGAACGCCAGGCCCTCGCCGGGAGTCGTATGACATAGTGAACGACGCGCCCGAGGAAGCCGTGGAACGGGTACTCCCGCAAGCCATCGAGACGTCGAAACCGCTCGACATCGACCTCGTCGTCCGTGCGCGATCAGGCGACCGGGATGCCTTCGACCAGCTCATGGCCGGTCGGATGGAGCCTGCGTTCCGGACGGCGATGGCGATCCTCGGAAACGAGGCAGACGCCCGCGACGCCACGCAAGAGGTCTTCGTCAAGACGTGGCGAGAGCTTCGTGCCCTCCGCGACGTCGAGCGCTTCGACGCCTGGTTCGGACGCATCCTCGTCAACACCTGTCGGACGGCCCTGCGCGGGCGTCGCCGGGTCCATGTCCGCGAAGCCTCGGCGTCCTCCGTGGCTGGCCTCATGGAGCAGCTGACAGCCGATCCCGCAGCGGACCGCTTCGAGGAGCGGTCCGCGGACCTGGATGTCATCGAACGCGCGTTCGAGCGGCTGAGTGCCGATGAGCGCACATTGCTGGTCCTCCATCACCTTGACCACCGGCCGCTGGCGCGCATCTCCGCGACGCTCGGAATCCCGGAGGGCACCGCCAAGTCCAGGCTTCACGCGGCCCGCCGCGCGCTCGAACGAGCCATCGAGGTAGAACGACGATGAACGACCGCGGCCTGATGGGCGATGACCTTATCGAGCGGATGCTGCTGCGACGGGCGGCCACTGGAGATGTCACGGGGCTGATCGAGATGACCCGGGCCGCGCTGACGAGCGTCCCGCAGTACTCGAATGGCCGAGGTCTTGTCGCTGCGGGGGTGGCACGCCTGGAAGTCCCGCGTATCGGGTACGCGGTGGCTGGCATGGCGGCCGCGGTCGTCGTAGCCGTGGTCATCGGGGTTGCGGGCGGGTCGAACCAATCTGGCGTGAACCCGCCAAGCGGACCGCTGTCGACCGCTCCGGCCGTCTCGCCGACGACTTCGCCGCAGGCGACGACGCCACCATCGGCCAAGCCCCTCCCTACGCCGGAACCGGCCCCGCTCGGGACGCTCGAGCCAGGGACCTATGGGTCCCAGGTCTTCCCGCGCCGGTTCACCTATGCAGTGTTCGCGGGCTGGTCCAACGAGGGCGACAATCGGACGGCGTTCGTCCTTGCGAAGGCGCAGGATCACGGGATCGAGATGCTGTTCGACGTGTACCCGCCGCTCCTTGACGAGCGAGGTTGCCAGGCTGCGCCCCAGTGGGACCGTCCACGGCGGACCAGTGACTTGCTCGCGTATTGGTCGTCGCATCCGGGGGTCGCGGTCGCCTCACGAACACCCGTCGCGATCGGAGGCCTAGAAGGGTGGGACGTCGACGTCGCCGTGAAGCCGTCGTGGAGGTCTCCCTGCGATGGCACGGCAAGCGCACGGGCATACGTCGTCCGCTGGTACGACGGGATCCCGTTCACGCATGGGATGGGCACCGATCGCCAGCGGTTCGTCATCCTGGACGACCCGACCGGCCACACGATCCTGATCCGCGTGGACTCGGCGGGCGACCGGCAGTTCGAGGACGAAGCTCTCGCGGTCGTTAACAGCTTCGCGTTCGACGTCGCGCCGACTGCCTCCACGACACAGGTATTCGAACCGCACGTGTCCATCCTCCTACCGATCGGGTGGTCGATAGTCCATCAGGACCCGGCGTTGATCGAGCTGCGGCACGGGTCGGACGATCAAGTCGACGTAGTCGCGAACGCCTTCGCGCCGACGATCGACGGCCGCGGCTGCCAGACCGGGTATGTGATGCAACGGCGGGCCGCGGACGCCCTCGTCGCCTACTGGACGTCCCATCCCGGATTGATCGCGAGCAGCCCGACGCGACTCACGGTCGACGGCGCCGACGGCTGGCTCGTCACCGTCTCGCGGGATCCGGACTGGGGAGCCCCTTGCCCGAGCCATAGCAACCTGGTCAACTCCCAGGTGGTCGGTGGGAGCAACCCAGTGAGCTTCTATCACCTGTGGTCCGGCCAGGGCGGCCCGGAGGGCAGCAGCATCGGGACGGACGCGCAGACGCTGATCGTCGTGGACCTGTCCGATGGCACCACCATCGGTATCGCCGTGGCGCTGTCTGACACGCCGTCGCTCCAGGACGAGGCGATGGCGCTCGTAGAGAGCCTCGACTTCGAAATCGCTCCGTAGGTTCGGGCCGCCGAACCTCGCCTAGAGGTTCCCGCGCTTCTCCTGCTCGCGCTCGATGGCCTCGAACAGCGCCTTGAAGTTGCCGACCCCGAAGCCGCGCGAGCCGTGGCGCTCGATGATCTCGAAGAAGAACGTCGGGCGGTCCTGGACCGGCCGGGTGAAGATCTGGAGGAGGTAGCCCTCCTCGTCGCGGTCGGCCTCGATGCCGAGCTCCTCGAGCGTGTCGATCGGGACGCCGACGTCGCCGACCCGGTCGGCCAGCGACGCGTAGTACTCGTGCGGCAGGCCGAGGAACTCGACCCCGTTGTCGCGCAGCCGCCGGACGGTCCCGACGATGTCCTCGGTCCGCAGCGCGATGTGCTGGCAGCCGGGCGAGCGGTACCAGTCGAGGTACTCCTGGATCTGGCTCTTCTTCTTGCCCGTCGCCGGCTCGTTGATCGGGAACTTGATCCGGCCGTTGCCGTTGGTCATGACCTTGGACATGAGCGCCGAGTAGTCGGTGTGGATGACCTTGTCGTCGTAGTGGATGAGCTGGGCGAAGCCCATGACGTCGCGGTAGAAGTCGACGAAGGTGTCCATCTCGCCGAGCTCGACGTTGCCGACGCAGTGATCGACCTCGAGGAGCGACAGCCCGCCGGCCGCCCGGGCCGGCGCCTTGACCTTGCGGAAGCCGGGCGCGAACGCGCCGTGGTAGTCGCGCCGGTCGACGAACGAGTGGAGGACCTCGCCGTAGGTGTGGATCGACGCCCGGCGCAGGACCCCGTCCTCGCCGCCGTCGACCTCGACCGGGGCGGCCGCCGAGACCGCGCCGCGCGACGTCGTCTCGCGCCAGGCCGCCTCCACGTCGTCGACCGCGAAGGCGATGTCGTGGACGCCGTCGCCGTGCAGCCGGACGTGCTCGGCGATCTCGCCGTCCGGGGTCAGCGGCGCGGTGAACACGAACCGGATGTCGTGCTCGACCATGACGTAGCTGGCCCGGTCGCGCACCTTGGTCTCGAGGCCGCTGAAGGCGACCGGCGTGAAGCCCCACAGCGCGCGGTAGTAGGCCGCGGCCTGGCGGGCGTTGCCGACCCAGAACTCGACGTGGTCGATGCCGTTGAGCGGAAGGAAGTCGGCGGCCTTGTCGTAGGCGTCCGCGTCGACATGCGCGCCGGCCTGGTTGGCGGCGCCGCGCGAGATGATCTGGGCCATCGCGGGTCTCCCTGCTGTGGCCTCCGATGGTACGCCGCTCGTGCCACACTGAGCCTCATGGAAGACGACCTGCTCGCCCGCCTCGATGCCGCGACGGCCGGACTCGAGGCCACCCGTCCAGCCGTCGAAGCGGGCGCGCCCTGGCCCCTGGCGGCGGTCTTCGACCACTCCGACGAGGCCCGCTGGGGACCGCCCGAGGTGCTCGCTCATGTCGCCGAGATGGCACCGTTCTGGCTCGGCGAGATCGAGCGGATCCTGGCCGGTGGCCCGGGACCCGTTCCGTTCGGCCGGATCGCCACCGACACCCTCCGGATCGGGATCCTTGAGCGCGATCGGTCGCTGCCGCCGCGCGAGCTGTACGACCGGACGTTCGGTGACCTCGCGCGGCTGCGTCGCCGCTGGCCGACCCTGACGCCGCGAGGACCTGGCGCGCGTCGGACTGCATCCGCGCCTTGGCGAGATGGCGGTCGCGGACATCCCGGATCGGTTCATCGTCGGCCACCTCGCCGATCATGTCGCGCAGATCGAGGCGATCCTCGACGCGCGAGCCGAAGGAGACCTGACCCGGCGTGTCCATCCTCTCCGCGATCCCGCCACGGATCGCGATCGGGTCGGTCTGCCGCGGCGACGGGCGCCTCGCATGACCCTCCCGGAGCTCGGTTCGAGCCTGCCTGAGATCGTCGTCCGGACGGCCGTCGTCTACCTGTTCCTCGTCGCCGTGATGCGGATCTCGGGCAAGCGCGAGGTCGGCCAGATGTCGATCCTCGAACTCATCGTCATCCTGATCATCTCGGACGCCGTCCAGAACTCGATGGTCGGCGAGAACACGACGATCTGGGGCGGGCTGGTCGCGGTGCTGACCCTCCTCGGGCTCGACGCGCTGCTCAAGGTGATCACGGGTCGGTCCCGGCGCCTGCGGCGGGCGATCGAAGGTGAGCCGCGCCTCCTGGTCCGCGATGGACGACTGCTGACCAAGGCGCTCCGCGAGGAGAAGGTCGAACCGAGCGACGTCCGCGCCGCCGTCCGCGCCCAGGGCCTCGAACGGGTCGAGGACGTCCGATCTCGCCGTCCTCGAGACCGACGGCTCGATCAGCGTGATCCCGAAGTCGGGGACGCCGGCGCCGCCGTCCTAGATCGACCCTACGCGGGTGGCTCGTCCAGGACGTGGGTCTTGAGGAACGCCAGCGTCCGGGTGAAGGCATCGCGGCGGTTCTCGCGGCGCTCCCAGCCGTGGCCCTCGTCGTCGTACCAGTGGACCTCGAAGCGCTTGCCCTCGATCTCGAGCGCCTCGACCATCCGCTCGGTCATCAACGGGACGACCCGCTTGTCCTTGCGACCGTGGAGGATGAGGAGCGGCGCCTCGATGCGCTCCGCCCGGTGGACGGGCGAGCCGCGCCGGTAGGTCTCGGCCCGCGCCGGATCGTCGGGCGAGCCCATCATCTTGTGGAGGTCGAGGCGACCCAGTCGGTCGCCGTGGCGGTAGCTGTCGGCGATGTCCGAATCGCCGAACAGGTCCACGCCGGCGCGCCACATCGCCGGCTCCTCGACGAGAGCGCACAGGACCAGGTAGCCGCCGTACGAGCCGCCGTAGATCGCCAGCCGCCCGTCCGACCAGGGTTGCCCGGCCGCCCATCGGGCGGCGTCGATCACGTCGTGGAGATCGGCGTGACCCCATTCGCCGTGGTTGGCCATGCGGAACTCGCGGCCATAGCCGGTCGAGCCGCGGAAGTCCACGTCGAGGACCGCGAAGCCCTCGGCGACGAGGACCTGCTTGAACGGCAGGAAGGCCCGGAAGGCCTGCGCCGAGGGACCGCCGTGCGGATAGATGACGGTCGGTGCCCGGACGCCGCCGCGCTTGCCGGTCGCCGTGTTCGGGCGCCACAGCGTGCCCTCGACCCGCAGGCCGTCGCGCGCCGTGACGACGATCCGCTGGGCGGCCGGGATGCGCCCGGGCGACATCGCCGCGCGCAACACGCCGGGCATCGAGTCGGTCACCTGGCGCGGTCGCGATCCGTCCGGAGCCACGCCCGGGACCGGGAGCAGCCACAGGTCCTGCGGCGACGTCTCACGTTCGCCGATGGCCGCCACCCAGGCGCCGTCGGGCAGCCACCCGACCGATCGCCAGACGCCGTCCCACGGGTTGATCCGGCTCCCGCCCGAGGTCGCCGAGGCGACGACCCGCGGCACCTTCGGCGGCCGGCCGCGGCCACGTTTGGGCGCGGCGGCCCCGCCGAGGTCGCCGACGACGAGGTCCTGGAGCCCGTCATGCACCTCGATGTGGACGAAGCGCAGGCCGTCGGGTGATGGCAGCGGAACGCTGCCGACGGCGCCCATCGGTTCGCCGTGCTCCCGCTCGCCGGACGTCAGGACGATCCGGTCGTGACCGTCGGCGGTGAGGCGCACGACCTGGAACCAGCCATCCGCGTCCGAGGCGAACAGGAGCGAGCCGTCCGCCAGCCAGCGGGCTCCGACGTCGACGCTGTGCTCGCCGGCGACGACCCGCGACACACCCGTGGCGACCTCGACGATGGCGATCTGCGCGGTCTCGCTGCCGTCCGGCAGGCGGCGGGCCATGACGGCCATCCGGGCGCCGTCGGGCGCCCACTCGAACGCCTCGACGTCGATCCCCGGCTCGGTCAGGACGGTCGGCCGGGGTGGCTTCGGTTCGGTCGCCGGCCGACCGCGCCGCGGGACGGGGGCGTCGATGAGCCAGACCTGCGACCAGCCGCGCCGGCGCGACAGGAAGGCGAGGCGGTGCCCATCGGGCGACCAGCGCGGGTCGCGTCCGCCTCCGGGCTTCGCGACGACGAGGCTCACCCGCGACCCATCCGCCTCGACGACCCAGATCTCCTCGTCGCGGACGAACGCCAGGCGCTTGCCGTCGGGCGACCACTGCGGATCGGACACGGCCTTCTCCGACGCGGTCAGCTGGGTGCGCGATCCGCCGCGGAGCGACAGGGTGAACAGCTGGCGCGATCCGGCCGCCTCCGCGGTGTAGGCCACGACCCGGTCGCGCGGGTGGAGCCGGAATTCGCGCGGGATGTCGACCGCGACGATGGCCTCGATCGACAGGTGCGGCGAGGGCGTGACCGGGGCGGTCGGCATCAGCCGTCGTGACCCGCGGCGTTGGCGGCACACCACGGTCCGATCATCGCGAGGTGCTTGCGGACGTGGCCGTGCAGGCAGTCGTACGTCCAGCTCCAGCCGTCCGGCGAGCGCAGGTCCTCGACCGACAGCCGGGTGACGGCGTCGAGCAGCTCGGAGCGGGCGCGGTCATAGCGGGCGACGACCGACTCCACCGAGGCGCCCTTGGACCTGGCGACCATCCGCTCGTTCCAGTCGTCGATCCCCTCGTCAGGGTCCGACATCCAGTAGCCGAGTCGGCCGAAGACCTCGACGGCGCGGAGGCCCTCCTCGGCCCAGTCCGAAAGATGCGCGATGTGGTCGGCGAGGACC
>CAVTNM010000010.1:0-29596 GCA_963736055.1 uncultured Actinomycetes bacterium
TCCCCTTCCCCTGGAACGCGCTCGTCGTCCTCGCCGGGATCTCGGTCGAGGTGGTCGAGGTGACCTGGGGCCTCCGGCTCGCGCGGCGCTGGCGTCCGCAGACGGGCGCCGAGGCGATGATCGGCCAGCGCGCCGAGGTGGTCAGCCCGTGCCGGCCGACCGGCCAGGTGCGCCTGAACGGCGAGCTCTGGGAGGCGACCTGCGCGGAAGGCATCGACGCCGGCGAGCAGGCGATCGTGCGACGGCTCGAGGGCCTGACGCTCATCGTCGACCCCGCGCCTGCCGCCGGGTGAGAACGGTGCTCGCAACGTCACGAAGTTGACCTGAACAGGTCAAGCAGGGAGGGCCGGTGAGCCGCCATCCTAGGGGACATGAATGCGAATCCCTCACCTGTCTACTCGGTCCCGTCGGACATTCACCGCTTCCGTCTGGAGCACGCCCTCGAGGCGATCGAGAACGCCCTGATCCTCCTGGACACGAAGCCTGCCGAGGCGATCGAGATCTCGGCTCTGGAGCGAGTCCGTGACGATCTGGCGATCCTGCTCCGTGTCGCGGTGGCGGCGTGAGCGCGTCGCTCGGGCCCGGGCGCTCGGTGCGTTTCGAGATTCCGGACCTCGCAGCGGCGGCCCGTCTCACACGTCGCCTCGGTACCCGCTGGCACGTCACGCTCTACGAAGGCCTGAGCGCGAACGTCGTCTCGGCGATCATCCAGCCCGACCGGCCGGGCGACCTCGCCGTGCTCCTCCGCGGAGTCGAGGCCTGGGTCGAGGAAGAGTCGCTCTGCGCGATCCGGTACGCCCTCGACGGCCGTGAGTACGTGCTCAGCGCCGGCGAGGCCGACTGGAGCGCGATGCCCGCGCCCGTCGCCGCCTAGCCCGCCGCCGCCTAGGTTCTTGCGGCCACACACTTGCGAGGGTCCCGCCGCCGCGCGGGCCCTCGCAAGCTGCAACGACGAGATCAGCCCGTGTAGAAACCGCACGTGAGCCCGAATGTCGTCGAGGTCACGCTGGCCGCGCTGGTCACAGCCCTCGCGACGGGCCTCGGCGCGCTGCCGTTCCTCTTCGCCCCATCGATGAGCCGTCGCTGGCTCGGCATCTCGAATGCGATCGCGGCCGGCTTCATGCTCTCAGCGGCCGTTGCTCTGCTGATCGAGGGGGCGACGCGTGGGCCCCTCAGAGTCATGGCCGGAATCGCGCTCGGCACGATCTCCATCGCGGCAACCCGCCGTGTCCTCGCCGGGCACGAGGACCTCCGCTTCGGGCAGCTCGCCGCGGCGGACGCTCGGAAGGCAGTCCTGATCGTCGCGGTGATGACCGTCCATTCCTTCAGCGAAGGCGTCGGCATCGGCGTGTCCTTCGGAGGGGGAGCGGCTCTCGGGATCTTCATCACGATCGCGATCGCGATCCACAACATCCCGGAAGGGCTCGCGATCAGCCTCGTGCTCGTCCCACGCGGCGTGAGAGTCCGGGCAGCCGCCGGCTGGAGCATCTTCTCGAGCCTGCCTCAGCCGCTCGTGGCGGCGCCCGCGTTCCTGTTCGTCGAGGCGTTTCGACCGTTCCTGCCCGTCGGGCTCGGGTTCGCTGCGGGGGCGATGACGTGGGTCGTTCTCGTCGAGCTCGTGCCAGATGCGCGCAAGGAGCTCGAGGTTCGGGGATTGCTCCCGTGGTTGGCGGTCTCGTTCGCCGGGATGTCGCTGCTGCAGCTCGCCCTGCTCGCGCGCTGAGCGCTACTGGTAACGCAGGGCCTCGGCTGGGTAAATGCGCGACGCGCGCAACGCCGGAGCGAAGGTCGTCGCCAGCGCCACCAGGTAGACGGCCAGGAAGATCACCCCGAGGGTACCCCACGGCACGACGAAGGCCATGTTCTCCCAGCTCGGCGTGCGCCTCGAGTCGCTGACGACGCTGTAGGCGACCGCGAGCCCGAGGCCCGTGCCGACGACGATCGCGGTCAGCGCGATGAAGGAGGACTCGAGCAGGAAGCTGAGCTGCACCATGCGCTTGCGGAAGCCGATCGCCCGCAGCACGCCGATCTGCTGCCGGCGCTCGACCACCGCCCGCGCGGTGATGACGCCGAGAGCCGCCACGCCGACGATCAGGCCCAGGCCCATGAACCCCATGATCAAGCGGTTGAAGGTGAGGTTCGCGGCCACGGTGTCGTCCAGCAGCTTGCGCACCGAGTCGGCCTGCATCCCGTTCGCCAGGAACGCCGACTCCAGCTTGTTGGCGGTGGCCGCCGCGTCGACTCCCGGGGCCAGCGCGAAGAGGTGGGTGGTCGGGAGCGCCCGGTCGCCGAACACGCCGAGCGTCGCCTGCGAGGTCCAGATCCCGCGCATGAACTCCGGGGTGCTGTCGGAGAGCACGCCGATTACCGTCAGCACGAGACGCTTGCCACTCTGCGGGTCACGCACCCTCACCTTGACCGGGTCGAAGGTCTTGTCCTCGAGGTAGAAGCCGGAGAGCTGGAGGTCGGCCGGCTGCGTGCCCCAGTTCGCCTTCCGCAGAACCGTGAACTGGTCGACTACGGCGAGGTTCCTGTGCTCCCGGAGCGCACGCCAAACCTCCGCCGCCGAGCCGTAGCCGCGGGCGCGGTCAGCGAGCCGGTAGGTCGTGTGACGGAGGAAGGTGTTGTCGACGCCGTTGACGACGTACGAGACCTCCTTGCCCGCGACCCCGAGCTGCCGTGCTTTCACGGCCAGGGTCGACTGGCTCGCCGTGACGCGGAAGTCGCCCGGCCGCAGCCCCGGGGCTCGGGCGAGCGCAGCGCGCATGTCTCTGATCGGTGCGGCCGGCGAGGTAGATGCGCGGACGTCGAACCCTCCACCGAAGGCTCCAACGTCGTTGAAGGCATGCGTGAACGCCCCGCTCGTCGTCGCACCGACCACGAGGGTGAAGACCACGAGTGTGAACATCGCCAGGGTCACGCCGGTCCGGAAGAGGCTCCGCAGTGGGTAGGCGATGGACATCCGCAGAATCGGCGCGAGCGCGCGAATCCGGCCGAACGACGACGCGACCAGGCCGAGGAGGACGTCGGCGTTGTACATGATCGTCCAGGTCGCGCCGACGACGATCATCAGCCCGCCGAAGATGAAGATCGAGAAGTTGACCTTCAGGTCGCCGAAGAGCCAGCGACTGATCGGCAGGACGAACCAGACGACCAGCGCGAGCCCGGCACCGGTGTGCGAGACGCGGTCTGGAACCCCGAGCCGGCGGAGGATCGGCAGCAGGCTGAGGATCACGAGCGAGACACCGAGGCCGAGCACGATCGCGTCCTTCGAGCCGATGCCGGTCGTGATCAGCAGCGCGCCGAGCACGATCCCGGCGAGGCCGAGCAACCAGCGCCGGCGCCGCGTCTTCTCGACCGGCGGTTCCGGCAGGTCGCGGATCGCCGTCACGATGTTCATCCGGCTCACGCGCCAGGCCGAGACAACGACGACGACCAAGGTGAGCAGCACGCCGATCGCATAGCCGACCGCGAGGCTCGCCGGCTTGACCGAGTACGAGATGGTGATGTTGCCCAGGGAGCCGAAAGCGCTCGCCATCACGAGGACCATCCCGTAGGCGACGGCCACGCCGATCGCCGCGCCGACGGCCGCGGCAGCGAGGTCGTAGGCGACCCCCTCGTAGAGGAACATCTGCACCAGGTGACCGCGGCGCGTGCCGACCGCTCGCGCGATCCCGAGCTCGCCGCGCCGTTCGGCTGCGAGCATCACGAAGATCAGGAAGATCAGCAGGATCCCCGCGGCGATCGAGAAGGAGCCGAACGTCGTGAAGAACGACATGAAGGCCGCGCCGGCCTTGTCGGCCTCCTCGAGCGCGTGCTGCTTCGTCTTGTCCGTCTCGAGGCCAAGGGGCTCGACGGTCGGCTTGAGCAGCCTCACGACGGCGTTCGTCTGCGAGACGCCGCCTGAGTTCGAGACGAACACCGCCTTCACCAGGCCCGGCTTGCCGAGCAGGCCCTGCGCCGCGGCGAGCGGCATCAGCACCCCCGCGCCGTCGGTCGCTCCTCCGGCGTAGCGGACGATCGCCTTGACGCGCGCGGAGACGACCTTGTCGCCGACGAAGATCCGAATCGTGTCTCCAGCTGCGGCGTGGAGCTTGTCGGCGCCGTCTGCGTTCAGATAGACCTCGCCACGACCGAGATCCGCCAGCGAGACGGTCTTGCCGTCGGCGCGGATGTCGCCGAAGCCGCGCAGTCGTGCCGGCGTGGCTCGCGAAGAGCGTCACGCGCGGCTCGTTCTGCCTGCTCGAGATGTCCTGCACGGCGATCGACTCCACGATCACCGGCGCCACCCCGTCGACGAGCCCCGAGCCGCGAGCTGCTGCAGCGATGCGCTTCGCGTACCCCTGAGGGAAGTAGCGGGCCCCCGTCGAATCGGCTCCCTCGGCGAGGCTGGCCTCGACGCCCTTCGCCGCGACTACCTCGTCGGCCTGTCCGAGCGCGGAGGTCGCGGACGAGCGGATGGTCTGGCTCATCGTGTCGCCCGTGGCGAGCGCGGCCGTGATGATCGCCGTGCCGAGCATCAGGCCGACGACGATCAGCGCGCTGCGGCCCGGGCGGCGACGGACGTTCCGGACGCCGAGCCGGAAGAAGACGCGGTTGCGAAACGCGAGCGCGGCGACCGCGCCCAGTGCGATCGCCAGGACGATCACGAGCACCACCGCCATTGCATCTACGGGGATGCCGAAGAGCTCGCTCACGGCTTCCTCCTCAGACGCCGCTCAAGGCCGGTGCGTCTGCGACCGAGACGTCGTAGGTCTCCCGGCCCGGCGACGAACGGATCAGTGTCACGAACTTCTGGACCTGGGCGGCGTAGAGCCCGCTGGCCAGGCTGGCCTCGGCGGCTTCCGCGTCGCGCCAGAACGTCATCACGAGCGCCTTCCCGTGGGGAGTCGTGAGGACGTAGCAGCCTTCGTAGCCGTCCTGGCTCTCGAGCTCGGGTGCGACCGTCTCCTCGAAACGACGGATGGCCCCGTCGATGCTCGTCCGAACGGCATCGATCTCCGCAAGCGTCACTCGCGCAACCATCACCTCTCACCTCCAAGTAGCTCTTCGTCCACGATCTCGCCGTCGACCATCCGCACGATCCGGTCGGTCGAGCGCCCAACGCCGATGTCGTGGGTGACGATCAGGAAGGTCAGCCCCCGCTCGATGTTGAGGCGCCGCATGAGCTCGACGATCTCCGCCGCGTTCTCGCTGTCCAGATCGCCGGTCGGCTCGTCGGCCCACACGATCGCCGGCTCGTTCACGAGCGCCCGAGCGATCGTCACGCGCTGCCGCTGACCGCCGGACAGCTCGTCGGGAACGTGGGATGCCCGGTCGCGCAGCCCGACGAGGTCGAGTGCCTCGAGAGCCTTGCGACGGGCCTCTTTCGCCGGCACGCGCGCCACGAGGAGCGGGAGCTCGACGTTCTCGACGCTCGTGAGCACCGGCATCAGGTTGTAGAACTGGAAGACAAAGCCCATCCGCTTTGCTCGGTAGTCCGTCCGCTCCGTGTCCGACATCGCACTGAGAGGGACGCCTTCGATGGCGACCTCTCCCCCGTCGATGCGGTCGAGCCCGGAGAGGCAGTTCAGCAACGTCGTCTTCCCGGAACCGCTCGGGCCCATGATCGCGACCATCTCGCCGCGGTTGACCGCGAACGAGACGGCCCGAAGCGCCTGCACCTGGACCCTGCCGGTGTCGTAGGTCTTCTCGACGCACGTCGCCTCGACGATCGCCTCACCTGTGGCCTGGACGGCTTCCGGCTCGGCTGTGACAGAAGTTCTGTCCGCGACTGCTACGGCCATCGAAGCCTCCTTCAAACGGATAAGAGGAGGATGACGCGCGGGGTTCGAGAGGGCATCGGCCCTTCTCCACGTTCCGCCTGCGGCTAAGTACGTACGCCGTTTGCGGCTTCGCTGGGGCGTGTGACGCGTGCCGGAGCGTCGCTGCAGCCCAGAGCGCGACGATGTCGACGACGAGCAGCGAAAACGGCGTCAGCGAGCCGGTGGCGATCGCGAGGACCGCCAGCACGAGCGCCGTTACGCCGAGGAGGGCGAGCACCAGCGAGAGCGGGCCCTCGAGGCCTCCTCCGGCGCTTAGGGAAGCGGCGCAGCTCGTCGGTTCACCAGACGACCGGCGGGAAGGTCACCAGCGCAGCAGCTCGGGCAACGGACGAGACGAACGCCGCCGCGACCCGCAGGAGCGCGACCTCCGTCGGATCGCCGAGCGCGCCACCGGAATCGCCGTCGAGCTCGGCGTTCGTGCACGCCGCAAGCGTTCGGGCGAGCAGCTGCGCCGGGCCGTCGATGCTGCTCGGCAGCCCGTCCAGGGCGAACTCGCCGGACTCCGTCCAGACTGTGATCGCCTGCATCCGGTTCTCCGTCAGCGTTCCGGTCTTGTCGGTGCAGATGACCGTCGTGGAACCGAGCGTCTCGACGGCGCTCAACCGCTTCACCAGCGCGCCGTCCCGCGCGAGCGCGCGGACTCCGACCGCCAGTGCGAGCGTGATCGTCGGCAGGAGCCCTTCGGGGACGTTGGCCACGATCAGCCCGATCGCGAAGGAGAGCGTCGTGCCGAACGCAAGGCCGCTGGAGAGCGGCGGGAGGTAGAACCAGGCCGGCGGCCACCGACACCCCCGCGATCAGCCAGGCGACCCGTTTGACCTGCGCCTCCAGCGGGCTCTCTTCGCGGTGAACGCGCTGCGACAGCGCCGCGATCCGTCCCAGCTCCGTGCGCATTCCCGTTGCGACGACGACGCCTCGCGCCTCGCCGCCCGTGCAGGCGCTCCCGCTGAACACGAGATCCCGGGCCTCGAGCACCGGAAGCTCGACATCCTCGTACTCGGCCGAGCGCAGAACCGGGACCGATTCGCCGGTGAGCGTCGACAGGTCGACCTCGATCGAGCCCTCCAGCAGGCGCGCATCGGCCGAGACCCGGTCGCCTTCTTCGATCAGGAGCAGGTCGCCGGGCACGAGGAGCGTCGCCTCGATCTCGCTTCGGTGCCCCTCGCGGACGACGGTGGCGTGTGACGGCAGGTAGCGGCCGAGCGCCTCGACGGCGCGTTCGGCCTGGCGCTCCTGGACGAACGCGAACGCGGCATTCAGCAGGATCACGCCCACGATCGCGAGCGCCAGCGCAGGCGTCCCTGCGAAGTAGGCGAGCGCGGCTGCGACCCACAGGAGGAGCGCGAGTGGATGCGTCAGCTGGCGCATGAGCTCCCGAGGCCAGGTTGCCCCGGTGTGTCGCGTGAGCTCGTTCGGCCCCTCCGTCAGCAGGCGACGCTCGGCCTCACGGACGGAAAGTCCCGAACGGGTCGTCCGCAGGTGTCGCAGCAGCAGATCAGCCGGCTCGCGCGGGTCGATCGCTCCGAATGCGGGGCCACGGGTGGAACTTTGCACGCGCCCTGGGCGCGCCTGCCAGGGCTCAGCAGGGAGTCGCGTCAGGGTTGCATCCCGGGATGTGGTGGCGCCGACGCCGCGGGTCGACGGCCGCCTTCGGGATACGAAGCTCGAGTGGGCCTTCGGCGAGACGCACGTGCACGACGAGAGCATCCCCCGCCTCGTAGACCTCGGCCTTTTCTGCGAATCGCGGACACCTGACGGAACGTGAGGGCCGCCTGGCGCTCCGCCCGTTCGACGGGGCGGCAACGCGTCCATCTGCTTGCCAGGCCATGGCTCCTCCTCTCTGAATGATGTGTACGAATCGTCTCACCGGGCGGCTCCACGCCATCGGGAGCCACGCCGATTGTGGCTGCGGGCTACTACGCACAGTCGTTGCGCAAACGCAACTCGTTGGAGCGGGAAGACCGCAGGGGCAGTCGGCGTCACTCCCGATGCTCGGGGCCCTGGCCGGGGCCACGCTCGAGTCGATGACGCCAATCCTGCAACCGGTTGCCGTCACCGTCCTCGCTATGGGGGCGGGACTCTTGATGATCGCCTCGGGCATCCAGAAGCGGCGGCTGGTCTGGCGGCCGACCAGGCGCTGCCGGAGATGCGGCCGAGAGAAGCGCAGCTGCAGCTGCCGCCCGCGACGGAATCCGTAGTTCTCCGCGCGCCGGATCGGCGCCGAACCGGATGTCCCTTCGTCCGCCGGTGTCGAGGATGACGGCAATGGAACGAGTCGTAATCACTGCACGGCTGCACGAGGGCTCGGAGGCCCGCGCGAGAGAGCTGGTCGCCGCCGGACCGCCCTTCGGTCCCCACCAAGTCGGCCTGGCCGGACATGGGGTGTTCGTCGGAAACGACATCGTCGTTTTCGTCTTCGAGGGACACGATGTGGAGCGGCGGTTGTCCCAGCTCGTGAACGACCGCCTCAACTCGGCGGCGTTCAGCGCTTGGGCACCTTTCCTCGCCGAGCAGCCGAAGATCGCTCACGAGGCCTATCACTGGGACCCGGAGGAGGACACCATGAACACGATCGTGATCGCAACCGACGGCTCTGAATCTGCGGCCGAGGCGGTGAAGTTCGGTCTCGAGCTCGCTGCGGAGCAGGACGCGGAGCCGATCTTCGTCCACGTCATTCCAGGCGTCGACATCTTGCCGGCCCCCGGCTTCGGTGTGCCGGCCGCAACGTCGCTGCCCCACGTGCTCAGCGAGGAGGACCGCCTGCCTCTCCAGGAGGCGCTCGAGATCGCCGCCGAGCAGGGGATCGAGGCGAGGACGGAGCTGCTCGTCGGCCACCCCGCCGCGGAGATCGTCACCTACGCGGACACCGTCGATGCCGACCTGATCGTCATCGGCTCGCGCGGCCACGGAACCTTCGCCAGCGCGCTGCTCGGCAGCGTCTCGCGAGGCGTGCTGCACGACAGCCGGCGGCCCGTACTAATCGTGCGGGGTGCCCAGGTGCATGCCGAGGCGGGGGTGCAGTGATGACTGATACAGCTGCAACCGATGAGCTCTCTGCCGGCAACGTGATGTCGCGCCGATTCGTCACGGCGGCCCCGGAAGACACGCTCGGGGAGCTGGCTGAAAGGCTGGCTGCAGACGACGCCGGCTCGGCGCTCGTCGTAGACGACGGGCGTCTCGTCGGAATTCTGACCTCGCGCGACATCGTCCGCGCGGTCGCCGAGCGCGTTCATCCTGGTGAGGTGCGCGTACGCGAGCGGATGAGCGCAGCCCCGGTCAAGGCCTCACCCGATCTGCCCATCGAGGAAGCGGCGCATCTGATGCTCGAAGGCGGCTTCCACCATCTGCCCGTGGTCGTCGAGGACGGGCGCCCGGTCGGCATGGTCGGGCTGCGGGCGGTCGTCGGGCTTCGGCACCGATTCCCGGGATGGTGACGATGACGTTGCTCGTCACCTACGGGAGCAAGCGTGGCTCGACCAAAGAGGTCGCCGAGGCGCTTGCCGAGAGACTGGATGATCAGGGCCGGGAGGTCGAGCTCCGCCCGGCCGCGGGCGTCGACGACGTGACGCCCTACGAAGGCGTCGTCCTCGGTGGCTCGCTCTACTTCGGGCACTGGCACGAGGACGCGGTTCGGTTCCTGTCCAAGCACCGCCGCGGCCTGGCTGAGCGTCCCGTGGCGGTCTTTGCCCTGGGGCCCAAGACGACGGGGCCGGAGGATCTGGCCGACTCCCGCGCGCAGCTCGACAAGGCGCTGCGAAAAGCCCCGGAGGTGGAGCCGCGAACGGTCGCCGTGTTCGGCGGGGTGATCGATCCGACCAAGCTGCGTTTCCCGCTCAGCCGGATGCCGGCGAGCGACGCGCGGGACTGGGACGCGATCGCGGCCTGGGCGGACGAGGTCGCCAGTACCACCTGACCCGTCAAGGTGCGCGCCAAGCTGCAGGAGGTCGAGGTACAGGCGCTCGACGCCGCGAGGCTCGAGCCGCTGATCGGCCCCGACAGGATCGCCCGCTACGAGGCGATCGCGGAGGGGACAGAGTCGTTGCTGAGCGGCCGCACGGTGCTGAACGTCAACTCGACGGCAACCGGAGGCGGCGTAGCCGAGATGCTGCAGACCTTGCTCGCATACGGTCGCGGCGCCGGCCTCGACATCCGCTGGCTCGTCATCCAGGGCGATCCGTCCTTCTTCGAGATCACGAAGCGAATTCACAACGGGCTCTACGGCTCGCCGGGCGACGGAGGAGATCTCGGCGAGAACGAGCGAAGACACTACGAGCGGACCTTGAGCAGGAACGCCGACGAACTGCGGGCGCTCGTCCGGCCGAAGGACGTGGTCCTGATTCACGACCCCCAACCCGCCGGGCTCGCCGCTGCAATGTCGAGCGCCGGCGCCAAGGTCATCTGGCGGTGCCACGTCGGCGCCGACGAGCCAAACGAGTGGACCGAGCGGTCCTGGTCGTTTCTGCGGCCGTACCTCGAGGAAGTCGACGCGACCGTGTTCTCGCGCCGTGCCTTTGCGCCGTCCTGGGCAGACGAGTCCACGCTGCACGTGATCCCGCCCTCGATCGACCCGTTCTCGGCAAAGAACGAGCCGATCTCACGGCGAAACGTGCGTCGCATCCTCGGGTACACCGGCCTGATCGGCGGCGAGGGAGAGATGCCCGCGGTTCCCTTCACCCGCCGCGACGGCTCGCCCGGCAGGGTCAACCGTCGCGCCGACGTGCTCCAGACCGGGCCCCCGCCTCCGGCCGACGCGCCGGTGGTCGTCCAGGTCTCCCGCTGGGACCGCATGAAGGACATGCCCGGCGTGATGAAGGGCTTCGCGGAGCACGTCGACCCGACGTTCGGCGCACACCTCCTGCTCGCGGGGCCGGCGGTGACAGGGGTCGCCGACGATCCCGAGGCTACCGAGGTGCTCGACGAGTGCATCGAGCTCTGGCGGGGGCTGCCGCACGCGGCCCGCAGTCGCGTCCACCTCGCCTGCACACCCATGGCCGACCCCGACGAAGCGGCCGCGATCGTCAACGCACTGCAGCGCCACGCTGCGGTCGTCGTCCAGAAGAGCCTGGCTGAGGGCTTCGGGCTCACGGTGGCCGAGGCGATGTGGAAGTCGCGGCCGGTCGTCGCCAGCGCCGTGGGCGGCATCGTCGACCAGATCGTGAGCGGCGCCCACGGCCTCCTGATCTCGGACCCGCGCGACCTCGCGTCCTTCGGCACCGCCGTGGAGATGCTCTTGGACGACCACACCGAGGCCGCGCGCCTGGGCGTGAACGCCCGAGAGCGCGCCCGCTCCGAGTTCCTTGGCGACCGGCACCTGGAGCAGTACGGCCGGCTGCTCGCGGAGCTCGGCTGAGCTCCCTACTGCCCGCCGGCGAGGACGAAGTGGAGTCCCGCGAGCCCTTCGAGCGAGAAGCCTTCGGCGGGGCCGCGCCGGACGTCGAGCACGAGCTGTGGGCGATTCCAGCGTTCGTACTGCTCGCTGTCGATGTAGAACGGCACATCGCCGACCTCGCCGAGTAGAAGGTCGTTCGGACCGACGACGAGCTCCCCCTCGGCGAGGCAGATCGGGGAGCTGCCGTCGCAGCAGCCCCCCGACAGGAAGAGCATCAGCGGTCCGAACGCCGCCCTCAGGTTCCGCAGCGCCGTCAGCGCAGCGTCCGTGGCGACGATCTGCTGGGTGACGTTCGTGCTCATCTAGAACAGCCCGAGCGGCTTCGGGTCGTAGCTGACCAGCAGGCACTTCGTCTGCGTGTAGTGGTCGAGCATCATCTTGTGGTTCTCACGCCCGACGCCAGAGACCTTGTAGCCGCCGAAGGCCGCGTGCGCGGGATAGAGGTGGTAGCAGTTCGTCCACACACGGCCGGCCTTGATGCCGCGGCCCATGCGGAACGCCCTGGTCGTGTCACGGGTCCAGACGCCCGCGCCAAGGCCGTACATCGTGTCGTTGGCGATCGCCAGCGCCTCGGCCTCGCCCTTGAACGTCGTCACGGCCAGCACCGGGCCGAAGATCTCCTCCTGGAAGATCCGCATGCCGTTGTGGCCCTTGAAGACAGTCGGCTCGAAGTAGTAGCCACCCTCGAGCTCGCCGTCGAGGTGGGCCCGCTTGCCGCCGGTCAGCAGCTCCGCGCCCTCGTCGAGCCCGATCTTGACGTAGCTCTCGATCTTCTCGAGCTGCGTCGCCGAGACCTGCGGGCCGATCTGCGTCGAGAGATCGAGCGGGTTGCCCTGGCGGATCTGCTCGATCCGCGCCAGGCAGCGCTCGATGAACTCGTCGTAGATCGACTCCTCGATCAGGGCCCTCGACGGGCAGGTGCAGACCTCGCCCTTGTTGAAGGCGTAGAGCACGAGGCCCTCGACCGCCTTGTCGAGGAAGTCGTCGTCTTCGTCCATCACGTCGGCGAAGAAGATGTTCGGCGACTTGCCGCCGAGCTCGGTCGTCGACGGGATGATGTTCTGGGCGGCGTACTGCATGATCAGCCGTCCGGTCACCGTCTCGCCCGTGAAGGCGATCTTGGCGATCCGCTTGTTGGAGGCCAGTGCCTTGCCGATCTCGGCGCCGGGGCCGTTGACGATGTTGAGCACGCCGGGCGGGACGATGTCTTCGATCAGCTCGGCGAACTTCAGGATCGACCACGGAGTCGGGCTGGCCGGCTTGAGCACGACGCAGTTGCCGGCCGCGAGGGCCGGAGCCAGCTTCCAGGCCGCCATCAGCAGCGGGAAGTTGAACGGGATGATCTGCCCGACCACGCCGAGCGGCTCACGGAAGTGGTAGGCGTAGGTGTCCTTGTCGATCTCGGAGATTCCGCCCTCTTCTGCCCGGATGACCGCGGCGAAGTAGCGGAAGTGGTCGGCCGCGAGCGGAATGTCCGCGGCGAGCGTCTCGCGCACGGGCTTGCCGTTCTCCCAGCTCTCGGCGATCGCCAGCATCTCGAGGTTCTCCTCGATCGCGTCGGCGATCTTGTTCAGCACCCTCGAGCGCTCCGTCGTCGAGGTCTCGGCCCACTCGTCCTTGGCGGCGTGGGCGGCGTCGAGCGCGAGCTCGATGTCCTCTGCCGATGAGCGAGGCACGGAGGTGAAGGGCTCTCCGGTCGCGGGAGTGACGTTCTCGCTGTACTCCCCGTCGATCGGTGCGATCCAGTGGCCTCCGATGAAGTTCTCGTAGCGCGCCTTCAGCTCCACGGGACTACCGTGCTGCCCGGGAGCCGCATAAGTCGTCGCTTGCTGCTCGATTGTCGCCATCGCATGTCTCCTTTCGAGGCGAGCCGCGCTGATTTGCGCAGCGTTCCTGCAGCATCGCTCCGCCCCCGCCGCAGGCCATCGGGAAACGCCCTGAGCATCGGCGCGGGAAAGCCGTAGTGTCCTGCCCCGCTAGAGGAACAGCGCGACGGCCAGGCCGAGCACCGAGAGGGCCACGATCGCCAGAGCGAAGAGCGCGAGGGCGTCGCCGACCCGCCCGTTGCGCAGTTCTCCCAGCACCTCGGGGTCGCGTCCGAGCGCACGCAGCGCCACGAGCAGAGGCAGCAGGAGGACGGCGTTCAGAACCTGTGTCAGGAAGAGGATCCGCACCAGCGGAGCACCCGGCACGAGGACGAGCGCGGCCCCGAGGCCGAGGATGCCGAGGTACGTGCAGTAGAAGAAGGGCGCCTGACGGAACCCGTCGTCTAGGCCGGTCTCCTGGGCGAACGCCTCGCTCACCGAATACGCCGTCGACAGCGGCACCACCGCGGCCGCGAGCAGTGCGGCGCCCACCAGCCCGAAGCCGAACAGGGTCGAGGCAAGGTGGCCGGCCAGCGGCTTCAGCGCCACTGCGGCGTCTCGGGCGTCCGCGATCTCGCGGTGTCCGGTCGCATGCAGCGTGGCCGCGCAGGCGATCACCACCAACGCGCCGATGACCCCTGTGAGAGCCACACCGGAGACGACGTCGATCCGCTCGTAGGTCAGGTCGCGGGAGGTGAGGCGCTTGTCGGCCGCATACGACTGGATGAACGCCAGTCCCCAGGGAGCGAGGGTCGTTCCCACCGTGCCTGCGATGACGACGAGCGCGCCGCGCGTGAGCGGTGCGCTCGGCACGAGCAGACCGCGCCCGGTCGCGCCCCAGTCGGGGCGGGCCAGGAAGCAGGCGGCCACGTAGGCGACGAAGATCGCGCACAGGAACAGCAGGACGTGCTCGACTCGGTGGAAGCTCCCCCGCAGTACCACGAACCCGACGAGGATGGCCGCGATCGGGACGGACAGGTCGCGAGAGACACCCGCGAGCTCGAGGCCGGCAGCGACTCCGGCGAACTCGGCGGCCGTCGTGCCGAGGTTGGCGACGACCAGGGTGCCCGTCACGACGAACGCGGACCTCCGTCCGTACGACGTTCGCACGAGGGTGACCAGGCCGGCCCCGGTGACGACCCCCAGACGCGCCGCCAGCTCGTGGAAGACCACGAGCGCCGCGACCGAGAGGACGAGGATCCAGAGCAGCTCGTAGCCGTAGCGTGCGCCGAGGATCGAGTACGTCGTGATCCCGGCGGGGTCGTCGTCGGAGAGGCCGGCGAGGATCCCCGGCCCGAGCACGGCCAGGAACGCCGGCAGCCCGAACCGGCCCAATGTGGCGCCGAGCCGGGGCCTGCGGTGCCGGCGGCGCAGCCCCTTGACGAGCGTGTAGAGCACCTGCGGGACCTATCACGGCGGCTGGTCGACTACGGAAAACCCGCAGTTCATGCGGGGTGATGCCGCAGAAACCTCGCGGAAGCGTCCCGATGGCGTACGAGCACGAACCGCCCAGACTCCGCGAAACAGGTCGAGGCAGAGAAACAGCCCCGGCGCGACGGAAGGAGAAGGTCATGCGGAAGGCATTCGAGATCGGAGGAATGGTCGCAGCCGCCGTCCTGATCGCATTCGGAATCGTTGCGATCTTCATGGGCTTCAACGGCCGGTCGACCGTGACCGACAGTCTGAAGCAGGAGAACATCGTCGGCTCGCCCGACATGACGCCGACGGCCATCAAGGCCGAGGCGGCCAAGGCAGGCCTGCCGAGCAACATCAGTTTCCCGACGATGTCCGTCGCCGGGAAGAAGATCGACACCGGTCAGGAAGCACACGCGTTCGCCGGCTACATGCGCATCCACGCGCTCGAGGCGACCGGTGGCCTGACCTACGCCGAGATGGGCCGCTTCGTTGCGAAGCCCGGCACTCCGGCGAAGCTCACGGACGGCAACGGGGGGACGAGCGTCGAGCAGTACGCGCTCGTCGATCCGAAGACCAAGCAGCCGGTCGACAACGGCGCCCGCAACGTCTGGGTGACGGAGACCGCGCTCTCGACAGCACTCAACAGCAGCTACATGGCCGACCGGCTCTCGCTCTTCGGAGTGGTGGTCGGGATCGCGCTCCTGCTGAGCGGCATCGGCTTCGGGATCCTCGCAATCGGCGGCGCCCTCCGGAACCCGGAGACCGCGCTGAGCTTCCGGCACAAGCCGGAGCCCACGGTCACAGGAACCGCCGCACACGTCTAGACGGAATCCTCCGTCGCACCGACGACGGGCCGCCTTCGGGCGGCCCGTCGGCATTGTCAGGACGAGTCGAGCAGCCCTTCGGCCAGGGCGTAGCGCACGAGCTCTGCCCGGCTCGAAAGGCGCAGCTTCTGCATGATGTGGGCCCGGTGGGTCTCCGCCGTGCGCACCGAGATGTAGAGCTGTTTCGCGATCTCCTGGTTGGTGTGCCCGAGCGCGAGCAGCCGGAGCACCTCGCTCTCTCGTTCCGAGAGCGGGTCATCCTCGGCCCGGCGCCGCTCTTCGGTCTCCGCATCCACCAGACGGGCGCCGAGCTCGGGGTGGACGTACCGGCCGCCACTTGCCACCTCCCGGATGGCCGCGACGACCTCGCTATCGGCGGCTTCCTTCAGGACGTAGCCGCTCGCTCCCGCCCCGAGGGCCTCGCGCACGTAGTGCGGGTCGTCTTGCATCGAGAGAACGAGGATCTTCGCGTCGGGGTTCTCCTTCAGGAGCGTCGGGATGACGTCGAGCCCGCTCTGGTCCGGCATCAGTACGTCGAGCAGGATCACATCGGGCTTCAGCGAGCGCGCTTCGAAGATCGCGTCCCGCGCGCTTCCGGCCTCCCCCACCGGCTCGATGCCCTCGGCCGCCTCGAGCACGAGCTTCAGTCCGGCCCGGACGACCGCGTGATCGTCCACGATAAGAACGCGGGTATTGCTCACGCGAGAGGCACCTCGGCTGCGATGGTCGTTCCGCCCGACTCGCCGGACTCGACCGTCAACGTCCCGTCGAGCAGCGCCATCCGTTCGCGTATGCCGAGCAAGCCCACCCCGTCGCCGGGCTCGGTGGGATCGAAGCCCTTGCCGTCGTCCTCGATCACCGCCTTGATCTTGCCACCACTGGCGGCCAACAGCACGCTGACGCGCCGCGCATGGGCGTGCTTGACGACGTTCGTCAGCGATTCCTGAACGGTGCGATAGATCGCCGTCTCGATCTCGGTCGGCAAGCGGCTGGTCACGGTGCCCGCCTCCAGGTCTACCGCAATCCCCGTCTGCTCCGCAAAGCCCTTTGTCAGCCGTTCGAGCGCCACGACGAGCCCGAAGTCATCGAGCGCTTGCGGCCGCAGTTCGACGGCGAGCCGCCGTACGTCCTGCAGCGTGGCGACGACGAGCTCGCGGATCTCCGCGACCGCGTCCCGCGACTCGGTTCCTTCAAGCCTCTTGAGCCCGAGCAGGATCGAGGTCAGCGCCTGTCCGGTCTCGTCATGCAGCTCACGCGCCAAACGGCGGCGCTCCAGCTCCTGCGCCGAGACTACTCGTCGCAGCGCGTCGCGCTGGACCCGTTCCGAGAGGTCCACGGCGACGGCTGCCCTCGAGCCGAAGGTCTCCGCCAGGCGCACGTCGTCGTCGGTGAACCGTCCGTCGAACGAGCCGAGCTTGTCGTGCGCCGCGATCACGCCGATCGGGCGGTCCTGGACGAGCAGCGGCACCCACAGCCCGGTTCGCGTCTCGAGGCGCCGCGAGAGCTGACGGTCGACCTCCGGGTCCTCGAGGATCGAGTCCACTTTCTCGCTGCGACGGCGCTCGAGTACCCGGCCGCTCTTCGAGGCGATCTTCGGAGATGTCGTCCCGACGATCTCGGCCGATCCCTCGCCGGCCGCGGCCACGATGCGAAGCTCGTGCTCGCCGGCCGGGAGCTGGACGGTGACGAGGCGAGCCTCGAGGAGCACCTGCAGGCGCCGGGCCACGAGGTCGAGCAGGCGATCGAGATCGGTCTCCCGCGCGAGAGCGTTGCCGACCTCGTTCAGCGACTCGAGCTGGCGCGACCAGCGCATGGAGGACTCGTACAGGCGCGCATTTTCGATCGCGACAGCAGCTTGCGCGGCCAGCAACGTCACGAGCTCCGCGTCTTCCTCGGTGAAGTCGGCGCTGTCCTGCTTCTCCGTCAGGTAGAGGTTTCCGTAGGCGACCCCCCGCAGAACCACCGGGACACCGAGAAACGTGCGCATCGGCGGATGGTTCGGCGGGAAGCCGACCGAGCGGGGGTCCTCACTGAGGTCGTGAAGGCGCAGCGGCCGGGCGTCGACGATCAGGGCTCCGAGAATGCCCCGCCCCTGTGGGCAGGTCACCGATCGCGGCGTGCGTCTCCGGATCGATGCCGTGTGTGACGAAGCGCTCCAGCCGAGAGCCGCTCGGGTCGATCACGCCGAGTGCCGCGTACCTGGCGCCTGTGAGCTCCGCTGCGAGCTCGATCAGGCGCTGCAGCAAGCTGTCGAACGAGAGCTCCGAAGCGAGCGCGATTCCTGCCTCGAGCAGGGCACGTAGGCGCGTCTCGCTCGGGGTCGTGGATGTCACGAGTGGCAGCGTACTCCGGCGAGTACGCCCGTCCGGCTGCTCGCAGGTGCCAAGACGCACGAGCCTGCGGAAAACCCACAGCGGCCTTCGGTGCCGACGCTGATGTGCTCCGCCCGCCTCCGCCCGAGACTGCGGACGACGGAAAAGGAGGCTCACCATGTTCAGGACAATCATCTGGGCGACGGACGGCTCGCCTTCTGCGGACCGTGCGCTGCCGTACGCAAAAGAGCTGCTCGAGGACGGGGGCACGATCATCGCCGTCCACGCCGACGAGCACTTCATCGGCCGCGCCTCCCCCTACTCGGTTTTGGCCGACGGGGACGAGGTCAAGACGAAGATCCACGAACAGGTCGCAGAGGCGCGAAAGGAAGGCCTCGACGTCTCGTTCAGGATCGTGCCCGGGACCGCGTCGGGAGCGGCGCACATGATCGCGAACGTCGCCGGGGAAGTCGGCGCCGACGTGATCGTGGCCGGCACGCGCGGGCATGGCTCGGTGGCAGGACTACTGGTCGGAAGCGTGACCCATCGGCTGTTGCACGTCAGCCCGTGCCCGGTGCTGATCGTTCCCGCGCAGCTGACCACGGATGCCAAGAAGACCGATCGCGAGCTGACCGTGGTCGCGGGCTGAAGCTGATCGCCGCGGGCAAGCTGACGCGAACGCGTTCGCGGCAGCACAAGTTTCCGCTCGGAGAGACAATGGCGTGTCGTACCCGTCACACCGAACCGAGCGGAGGAGGAGGCTGCGCTTGTCGGTCACCACGAGTAAGCGCAAGTCGGGCGCCGCGGTCGACGTCATTCTCCGCGACGGCTCGACGCTCCGGCTGAGGGCACCTGCGCGCGACGATGCGGGAGCCCTCGCTTCCTTTTTCACCGGCCTCTCCGAACGCAGCTTCTACCAGCGTTTCCATGGCATCCGCACTGTCGACGAGGAGCTCATCGTCCATTTCCTCGAGCCCGACTGGCGGGAGCGCGGCGTGCTCGTCGGCACGCTGGCCGGCGCCGGCGGCGACGAGCGGATCGTGGCGGTCGGCGAGTACGACCGCCTGCGCGACCCGGCTGCCGCGGAGGCCGCGTTCGCCGTCGCGGACGAGCTGCAAGGACGCGGGATCGGTACCCGCCTGCTCGAGAGGCTCGCCGCGCTCGCCGCCGAGGAAGGCATCGAGCGCTTCGTCGCGGAGGTCCAGCTGGACAACCCGGCGATGCTGGGAGTGTTCGAGGGCGCCGGCCTGGAGGTGACGCGAGAGCTGGACGCGGGCGAGTTCGAGGTCTGCTTCCCGATCGCGCCCACCGAGCAGTACCGCTCGCGCGTCGACGAGCGCGACCACCTCGCGGTGACCGCCTCGCTGCGCCCGTTCTTCGAGCCGAAATCGATTGCCGTGATCGGGGCGTCCCGCCGCCGTGGCACGATCGGCGGCGAGCTCTTCAGGAACGTGCTGGCCGCCGACTTCACCGGTTCGGCCTATCCGGTCAACCGGGACGGCGGGTCCGTCGGCGGCGTGCCCGCGTACGCGTCGATCGCGGACGTGCCCGACGTGGTCGACCTCGCGGTCATCTGCCTGCCTGCCCAGTTCGTGCTCGAAGCCGCCGAGGCGGCGCTCGCGCGAGGGGTCAAGGCGCTCTGCGTCATCTCGTCCGGCTTCGCAGAGGTCGGCGCCGAGGGCCGCGAGCGGCAGGAGCACCTGCTTGGACTTGTTCGAGCCCACGGCGGCCGACTCGTCGGGCCGAACTGCCTGGGCATCGCCGTCCCTCACCTCGGCCTGAACGCCACCTTTGGCCCCCGGCCACTCCCGCCCGGCACGATCGCGTTCTCCTCGCAGAGCGGCGCGCTCGGTCTCGCGCTGTTGGAGAAGGCCTCCGAGCGGAACCTTGGCTTCTCGGCCTTCGTGTCGATCGGCAACAAGGCAGACGTCTCCTCCAACGACCTGCTCGAGTGGTGGGAGGACGACGACGAGACGAAGCTCGTCCTCTTGTACCTCGAGTCCTTCGGCAATCCCAACAAGTTTGCGCGGCTCGCCCGGCGCATCGCTCGGCGCAAGCCCGTGCTCGCGCTCAAGGCGGGCTCGACGGAGGCAGGTGCCCGAGCCGCGAGCTCGCACACCGCCGCGCTCGCGAGCTCGGACACCGCCGTGGAGGCGCTCTTCCGGCAGGCCGGCGTGATCCGGGCAGGAACCCTGGAGGAGCTGGTCGACGCCGCGGCGTTGCTCTCGAGCCAGCCGCTGCCACGAGGCCGGCGGGTCGGCGTGCTGACCAACGCAGGCGGTCTCGGGATCCTCTGCGCAGACGCGTGTGCGACGGCCGGGCTCGAGCTGCCGGAGCTGAGCGAGGAGACCCGGGCGGCACTGCAGGCGCTGCTGCCCGATGACGCGAGCGTCGCCAACCCGGTCGACCTGCTCGGCTCCGCAACCGGCGCGACCTTCGAGTCGGTCATCCCCGCCCTGCTCGAAGACAAGCGGCTCGATGCGTTGATCGTCCTCTTCGTTCCTCCCGTCGTCGCCGGTGCCGAGGAGGTCGCGACCGCGATTCACGACGCCGTCGCCCGCACCCGCACCGACAAGCCGGTGCTCGCGGTGCTGATCAGCCGGGACGGGACGCCTGCAGTGCTACGCGACGGCGACAGCGCCGTCGCATCGTTTGCCTACCCGGAATCGGCCGCACGCACGCTCGGCCTCGCAGCGCAGCGCGCGGAATGGCTTCGACGACCTGCCGGCACGGTCCCTCCGGCCCTCGAGGTCGACACGCCGAGGACACGCGCCCTGGTCGAGGCCGCTCTCGACGGGCGTGACGAGACCTGGCTGGATGCAGGCCCAACCCGCGACCTGCTCACGGCCTACGGAATTCCCGTCGTCCCCGAGCGACTGGCCCAAAGCGCGGACGAGGCCGTGGAGGCGGCGGCCGAGCTCGGCTTCCCGGTCGTCCTCAAGACGGCCGCGGCGGGAGCTCACAAGACCGAGCAGGGAGGTGTTGCACTCGACCTTCGCGACGAGCAGCAGGTCCGGGCCGCAGCGCAGCGGATCGGGCCGCCGGTGCTGGTCCAGCCGATGGTGAGCGGCGGAGCCGAGCTTCTCGCCGGGATCGTCCAGGACCCGGTGTTCGGGCCTCTCGTCGCCTTCGGCCCCGGCGGCGTCTTCGCCGAGCTGATCGGTAACGCAGCATTCAGGATCGCGCCACTCACGAACGTCGACGCCGAGGAGCTCGTGCGCGAGGGCAAGGCCGGCCGGCTCGTCGCCGGTTTCCGAGGGACCCCGCCTGCGGACGCGGACGCGCTCGTCGACCTCCTGCAGCGGCTCTCGCTGCTGGCCGAGAACGTCCCGGAAGTCGCCGAGCTCGACCTGAACCCGGTGATCGCGCTGCCCGACGGATGCGTGGCAGTCGACGCCCGCGTGAGGATCGCGACCAGGACGCAGCACGCGGCGCTGAAGAGCTGGTAGCCCGAGCCGGGGCGCCGTCAGACCGCGGGTCGGGAAGCGCCGAAGGCCGCATGCGGAAAAGCCGCAGGCACAGTCCGCTACCGCCCTGATGCTCATCGCGCCGCGAGGGTCGAGTCTGTGGCCAAGGAGGTAGCCATGACTACCGTCAAAGCACACAGATTCCCGGTCTCGATTCAGTGGCGGGAAGGGCGGCTGACACAGGCCAGCGCACCGGGCAAGCCCGAGCTCGAGGTGGCGACCCCACCCGAGTTCAAGGGCGGCATCCCCGGCGTCTGGAGCCCCGAGGAACTTCTGGTCACCGCCACCGCATCCTGCTACGCGGTCACTCTGCTCGCGGTTGCGGAGGCGAGGCAACTGACGCTGCTCGACCTGCGGGTCGATGGCACCGGCCACATCGAGCGCCGGCAAGACGGCCGCTTCGGATTCGTCGCCATCGAGTTGGTCGCGAACGTCGAGGTCGAGCCGACTGACGTGGATGCCGTAGAGAAGGCGGCTCGGCACGCGAAAGAGTCCTGCCTTATCGCTCTCGCACTCGATGCACCGGTGCACCTCGAGCTGCACGTCCAGGCTCGAGAGCTTGCGTTGGTCACATGAGCGCACGTGAAGGAGGTGTTCCACCATGAGCCCCGACTTGCTCGAGACCGGCGACATGATGGTCGTGACGGTGCGAGTCCCGACGACGAGTGCGGCTGAGCTGTCGGTCGAGGTGGCCGGGCACGAGGTGACGATCCTCGGGCCCACCGGGTTCCGGCACGCATTGACGATGCCTGCGGCCGCCGACGTCGACCGGCTCCACGCGGACCTCTACCAGGGGATCCTCGAGCTCCGCGCCCCGCGCGGAAGCGGCAACGCCGACGGCAGGCGCCGGAACGTCCCGGTCAGGCCGCTCGCCTACTAGGAGGGCTTGACGAAACGCCGGCTGTGCCGCCGGAGCACCCTCCTCGCCCCGAGGCCGCGTCCTCAGTCGCGCCCGTAGCCTCCGGCTACGAGCACTCCCTGCGTCCTTGCCTCGGAACGATCAGCGCACTCCGGCGACGAGCCACGTTCCGCCAAACCCTCCTAGAGCCGGCTGCGCGGGCTCAGCGCCTGCTCGCCTGCTCGGCGACCTCTGCCCGTACCGCGGCCGCGACCCGCGGGAGCGCGGCGCTCACCTCCGCGGTCAGCTCGCCTCCTGCCTCGAACCGCGTTCCTTCGATGCCGTAGACGACGGTCCGGGCGGGGAGGCGGCCGAGCACCCGTGCGAGCTCGATCGCGTCGGCAATCCCGAGATGGTGCGTCGAGGCGCGGAAGAGGCCGGCCGGCAGCTCCTGCTCACCCGCCTCGAACCGGCTCACCGCACCGCCTTGGGCGCCCGAGGAGACTGCGTCCACCAGCCACAGCGCCTCGGCGCCCTCCCACGAGTCGATCAGCGCGCTGGGCTCGCCCTCGCGCTCCAGCACCTCTGCGCAGGCGGGCAGCGTTCCGTGCAACAGCTTCGCGACCTCCAGCCCGAGGGCGTCGTCGCCGCGGAAGGCGTTGCCGACGCAGACGACCCTCAGCGGCGCTCGATCTCGAGCTTCAGGAAGTGGGTCGCGCACGAGATGCACGGATCGTAGTTGCGGATCGTCTGCTCGCAGAGGAGCGTCAACTCGTCGTCCGGCACGTCGAGCGAGCGCTCGACCACCCCGCGGAGATCCTCCTCGATCGTCCGCTGGTTCTGAGAGGTCGGGGGAACGATCTTCGCGTCGACGATCGTCCCGTCCTCGTCGATCCTGTAGCGGTGGTAGAGGATGCCGCGGGGCGCCTCGGTGCAGCCGTGGCCGACCCCCGCGCGCGGCGTGGCCTCGATCGCGGGCCCATCCGGCTCCTCGTAATCTGCGATTAGGCGCAGCGCCTCGTCGGCCGCGTAGACGAGCTCGACCGCGCGCACGACGATGCTTCGGAACGGGTTGCGCTCGTCCGGCCCTACTCCCGCCTCGAGCGCGGCTTCGCGGGCGAGCGGCGAGAGGCGCTCATAGCCGAGGGCGAAGCGCGCGAGCGGCCCGCAGAGGTAGGAACCACGCCCTTGCACGTAGGAGTGGAGCGCATTCGACCATTCGACGTGCTCCTCGACGAAGTGCTCGTCGTACTCGGAGACGGAGATGTCCAGGCCGCGGTTCGAGACGATCCGCCCCTGGTCGATCGGATACTCGTCCGGCTCGGAGAGCGCGACGAGCTCGTAGTCCTGGTCGTAGTCTGGAAACTCGAGGCCGGCCGTGACGCGCACCGCCTCGAGCGCGATCTCGCGCGCCCGCTCGAGCTTCTCGACGAGAGGCGCCAGCTCACGCTTCCGGGGCACGCGGTACCAGCCGCCGACCTTGACGTTGATCGGATGCACCTCGCGCCCTCCGACGACGGTCATCACCTCGTTGCCCGCTTTCTTCAGCTCGAGCGCCCGCGTGACGAGCTCCGGATTGTCCCGCGCGACCTCGATCGCGCTCTCGTAGCCGAGGAAGTCCGGGAGATGGAGCATGAAGACGTGCAGGGCGTGGCTCTCGATCCATTCGCCGCAGTAGAGGAGCCGGCGGAGGGCGCGCAGCTGCCCGCCGACCTCGATTCCGCAGATCTGCTCCATTGCATGAACCGAGCTCATCTGGTACGCGACCGGGCAGATTCCGCAGATGCGGGCCGTGATGTCGGGCACCTCGGTGAACGCACGGCCGCGAAGGAACGCCTCGAAGAAGCGCGGCGGCTCGAAGATCCTGAGCTTGACGTCGGTCACCTCGCCGCCGTCGACCGTGACCTGCATCGCGCCCTCCCCCTCGACGCGGGCGAGGTAGTCGGTGCGGATCGTCGTCGTCCGGCGCTCAGCCATCGGCGGCACGCCGGCCCTCGAACGCCTCGACGTTGAACGTGCGGAAGACCTGCTCGACTCCGGTGTCCCCGACGCCGAGCACCTTGAGCTGCCGGGTCAGCGAGACCGTGTTCGGCGTCTCCATCGGCCCGAAGCAGCCGTAACAGCCGCGGTCGTAGGAGGGACAGAGGGCACCGCACCCGGCGTGGGTCACCGGGCCAAGGCACGGCGTCCCGTGCGCGACCATCACGCAGACCGTCCCGCGGCGCTTGCATTCGAAGCAGACGCTCGTCGAGGGCACGTTCGGCCTCCTGCCCTGGAGGAAGGCCCCGATCACCTCGAGGAGCTGGCGCTTGTTGATCGGGCAGCCGTGCAGCTCGTAGTCGACGGGGACGTGGGCGGAGATCGGCGTCGAGGTCTCGAGTGTCGAGATGTACTGCGGCGTCGCGTAGACGGCCGAGACGAACTCGCTCACGTCGGAGAAGTTCTTCAGCGCCTGGATGCCACCGGCCGTGGCGCAGGCGCCGATCGTCACGAGATGCCGTGACTGGCGGCGCACCTCGAGGATCCGGGCAGCGTCGTGCTCGGTCGTGATCGATCCCTCGACGAGCGAGAGGTCGTACGGGCCCTCCACCGTCGCGCGGCGGGCTTCGAGGAAGTACGCGATCTCGACCTCGCCCGTCAAGGCGAGCAACTCGTCCTCGCAGTCGAGCAGCGAGAGCTGGCAGCCGTCACACGAGGCGAACTTCCAGACGGCAAGCGTCGGCTTGCCCGAACCGCTCACAGCTGCCTCACCGCCAGCAGCGGCTCCAGCTCGGCCCAGGTGTAGACGGGGCCGTCGCGGCAGATCATCGTCGGACCGAGCTGGCAGTGGCCGCAATGGCCAACGCCGCATTGCATGTTCCGTTCCATCGAGACGTGAATCCGCCTCGGTGTGACGCCCCGCTCGAGCAGCGCCTCCGCGGCGAACCTCATCATGATCTCGGGCCCGCAGACGAACGCGTGCGTCACCGCCGGGTCGAACCCGGCGCCGGCGATCAGCTTGGGTACGACGCCGACCTTGCCCTGCCAGCCGCCCTCTGCGCTGTCCACGGTGACGTCGACCGCGAGCTCGCCTCTCCACCGCTCGAGCTCGTCCAGGTAGAGCAGGTCGGCCGGCGTCCGACTGCCGTAGAGCAGGCTGACCTCGCCGTAGTCCCCGCGGTGCTCCAGCACGTGATAGATCACAGGCCGCAGCGGAGCCAGGCCGATGCCGCCTGCGACCACGACCACGTCGCCTCCGGCCGCCTCAGCGATCGGCCACTTGTTGCCGAGCGGGCCGCGGACGCCGAGCTGCACGCCGGCGTCGGCGGCGCAGATCGCCTCGGTGACGGCTCCGACCGCCCGCACCGTGTGGACGAGCGGGCCGCCCGGGGCCCCCGAGAACGAGATCGGGATCTCGCCGACCCCGAAGGCGTAGAGCATCGTGAACTGCCCCGGCCCCGGCTCGAGCTGCTCGCCCACAGCCGCGGGCTCGAGCTCGAGCGTCCAGGTGTCGTGCGTCTCCTGTGTCCGCCGCCGAACCCGGAACGGGCGCGGCGGGAGCGCGTCGAGAGGCTCAGCCGCGAGCATCGCCGTAGACGTCCAGCAGGCGGAGCCGCGTCCACTGGAGGCGCTCGATCAGGATCTGCGCAAAACGCGACATGAGGTCGAAGCCCAGGCCGCTGTCTTCCTCGCACTTTCCTCGCAGGCAGGCACCGTCGAACGCCGTGGCGCGAACCTGTGTGAGCGCGCGCGCGTCGAAGTGCCAGCGATAGGGAGGAAAGAGCCACGACCAGCCGATCACCTCGCCCGCCTCGATCGTCTCGATCACGACAGCGCCCCGGGCTGGGACGAACAGCTCCAGCGCCACGGCTCCGTGCCGTACGAGGAAGAAGGTGTCGGCCGAATCTCCTTCACGGAACAGGACCGCCCCCTGGTCGAAGCGAACGTTCGAGGCGCAGCCGGCGACGAGGCTCAGCTCGTCCGGAGGCATCCCCTCGAACACTGGCGCGCCCCGAAGGACCGTCTCAATCGTGTCCATGCGCCCCGTCCGTGGCTCTGATCGCGCCCAGCTCCTCCGTTACGTCGATCCCGACCGGGCACCAGGTGATGCAGCGTCCGCAGCCGACGCAGCCAGACGTGCCGAACTGGTCGTGCCAGGTGCCGAACTTGTGGGTGAGCCACTGCCGGTAGCGCGACCGACCCGTCGGCCGGACGGCGCCTCCGTGAATGTGCGAGTAGTCGACCGAATAGCACGAGTCCCACAACCGCACACGCTCGCCGCTCTCGCCGGCGAGGTCGCTCGTGTCCTCCACGCTCGTGCAGAAGCAGGTCGGGCACACCATCGTGCAGTTGCCGCAGGTCAGGCAGCGCTCGGCGACTTCGTCCCAGCGAGGATGCTCGAGGTTGCGCTGGAGCAGGTCACGAAGATCTCCCGACTCGAGCTGACGTCCCATGCGCGCGGCGGCGCCGTCGACTGCGGCGGCGGCGGCGGCGAGATCCGGTTCGGCGGCCGCCCGCCGTGGCAGCTCGCCCAGGACGTCGGCCCCACGCTCGGTGCCGACCTCGACCAGGAGGCGGTGCTCGCCGTCGAGGATCTCCGTCAGGGCGAGGTCGTAGCCGGCCTCGGCCTTGGGCCCGGTCCCCATCGAGACGCAGAAACAGGTGCCGCCCGGCTCGAAGCAGTTGACGGCGACCACGAAGTCGTCGCTCCGGCGCGCGGCGTAGTCGCGCTCGACGTAGCTGCCCTCGAGGAAGACCCTGTCCTGGATCGAGATCGCGTGCAGCTCGCAGGAGCGGACGCCGATGAAGGCCAGCGGCGTCTCGTCGAGCGCCTCCTCCTCGACCTCGAGCTCGCCGGCGCCATTCCGCCTCGCCTGCCAGAGACGCACCCGGGCAGGGAGCAGGAACTGCTTCCACGAGTGCGGGCCGACCGCGAAGCCGAAGCGCGCCTCGTCGTCGCGCCGCTCCAGGCGGTACGTCGCGGCGTCCTGTCTGTCGGTCCAGCCGATCGGCAGCTCGGTTGCCGACTCGAGATCGTCGTAGACGATCGCGCCGTCGCGGGTCGTCGGACCGAGCACGCGGTAGCCCCGCGCGCGCAACGAGGCGAACAGCGCCTCGAGCGCGGCCGGCTCGATCACGCTTGTCTCGAAACCAACCATCCTCGCCGGAGATTCACAGCTCGCCCGGGACCCTACATCGAGGTTCTCACGGACCGCCACGGCTCCGGTGCCTCGCCCGGCTCGGTGTTTTCCCGCAGACGGGGCGGGCTCTGACCCCGATGTCGCCGACCCTTGGGCGCCGCGAAGCTGTAGACGATCAAAGGAGGTGACTCATGAGCAACACAATGCTCCCGCGGAGCCGCACCGCGCCCTCGCTGGATCAGCTCGGGGTGATGGATGCGATGCATCCAGGAGTCGTGACCTGCCCGCCCGAGACGCCCCTTCGGGACGTCGCCTGGATGATGAGCGTGTACCGCATTCACGCCGTCGTCGTCTACGGCGAGCCCGGCGAGGACTCGACCGAGTTGTGGGGTGTCGTGTCCGACCTCGATCTCGTCGAGGCGGCGGCGGCAGGCGATGTCGACAGCCGAACGGCTGCCGACATCGCGGCAACGCCACTGCTCCTGGTCAAGCCGACCGACACACTCACGCGGGCGGCGCAGATGATGAGCGAGCACCAGGTCGCTCACCTCGTCGTCATCGAGCCCTCGTCCGGTCGTCCGCTCGGCGTGGTGTCGACGCTGGACGTGGCGAGGAGGCTCGGGACCTAGGCCGGCGCGGTGGTCGCGGCCCGGCGGCGGCGTGCCACGCCGCTCGTCTCCGCCGCCGCCGCGACCGCCGCCGCGACAGCGGGGGCCACACGCCGGTCGAAGACGCTCGGGATGACGTAGTCGGCCTCGAGGTGGTCCGCCTCGACGACGTCCGCGAGCGCGTGCGCGGCCGCAAGCTCCATCTCGCGCGTGATCGCCGTCGCACGCACGTCCAGCGCACCCCGGAAGACACCCGGGAACGCCAGCACGTTGTTGATCTGGTTCGGGTAGTCCGAGCGGCCGGTGCCGAGCACCGCGACCGCATCCTCGATCTCCTCCGGGGTGACCTCGGGGTTCGGGTTCGCCATTGCGAAGACGATCGGGTCGGACGCCATCGAGCGGATACCGCGGGCGCTGACGGCGCCCGGGCTCGACAGGCCGATGTAGACGTCGGCTCCGGACAACGCGTCGTCCGCCGATCCGCTCACGCCGCGCGGGTTCGTCGCCACGGCCAGCTCGCTCTTGAACGGATCGAGGGCCGCGCCGGCCCGGGAGCAGCAAGCCACGGCGGTCGGCGCACGAGCACCTCGCCGGCTCCTGCCGCCAGCAGCATCCGGGCGGTCGCAGCGCCCGCGGCCCCGGCGCCCGTGATGACGACCTTGACGTCCGGGAGGGCCTTGTCACGACACGAAGGGCGTTGAGAAGGGCCGCGAGGACGACGATCGCCGTTCCGTGCTGATCGTCGTGGAAGACCGGGATGTCGAGCTCCTCGCGAAGCCGCCGCTCGATCTCGAAGCACCGCGGCGCCGAGATGTCCTCGAGGTTGATGCCTCCGAACACCGGCGCGAGCAGCTGCACGGTTCGAACGATCTCGTCGGGGTCCTTCGTCGCCAGGCAGATCGGCCAGGCGTCGATCCCGCCGAACTCCTTGAACAGGACCGCCTTGCCCTCCATCACCGGCAGCGCCGCCTCCGGGCCGATGTCGCCGAGGCCGAGCACGGCGGTGCCGTCCGTGACGACGGCGACCGCGTTTGCTTGACGGTCAGGTTCCAGACCTTCTCGGGATCGTCGGCGATGGCCCTGCAGATCGCGCGCGACGCCGGGCGTGTACGCCATCGAGAGGTCGTCGCGCGTCTTCAGCGGGGACTTCGGCGACGACCTCGAGCTTGCCGCCGAGGTGGAGCAGGAAGGTCCGGTCGGAGACGTGCTCGACCTCGATCCCCGGAACCGACCGCACCGCCTGCGACGATCCGCTCGATGTGCGCCTCGTCCGCGGCGAGCACGGTCACGTCGCGCATCTTCTTCCCGTGCTCGACGCGGACGAGGTCGATGCTGCCGAGCAGGCCGCCCGCCGCGCCGATCGCGCCGGCCAGCCGCGCGAACGACGCCCGGATGGTTGTCGAGGTGGACGCGCAGGGTCGCGCTGAACGAGGCCGAGGGATGCGAAGCGTTCACGGGCGGCGCCTCCTCCACCACGCCGAACCTTACATCCGCGCCGGTACGCAAGCCTGCTGCGGCTTTTCCGCATGGAATTCGGCGTTCGTACCGATGGTGGACGTCGAGCGGCCACGCTCGAGACGTGCAGGTCGTGCCTGAGATCGAGGTCGCGCTCGCTCCCGTCACCGAGGTCGCCGCGGGGCTCGGGCTTCTGCCGGAAGAACTTCAGCCGTACGGTCGGTGGGCCGCGAAGGTCGAGTTGGGGGCGCTCGACCGGCTCCGTGATCAGCCCGACGGGAAGCTGGTGTGCGTCACGGCGCTGACGCCCACCAAGGCCGGCGAAGGCAAGACGACCACCGCGATCTCGCTCGTCGATGCCCTCGGGAGACTGGGCGAGCGGGACCATTCTCTGCCTGCGCGAGCCCTCTCTCGGCCCCGTCTTCGGGATCAAGGGCGGCGGCACCGGCGGGGGCCGCGCGCAGGTCGTGCCCAAGG
>CAVTNM010000011.1:0-29287 GCA_963736055.1 uncultured Actinomycetes bacterium
CCGATTTTTCTTCGAACGAGCCGGCTCAGCCGGCTCGTTCTCGTTCTGCAGGAGGTTGCGCCTCCGCCCCTGCCGTTGGCGAGGCTGAACGCGCAGTCGAGAATCGGGAGGCTGGCGGGGCGTCCGGATGGCCCAGATCGAGCTTCGAGCCTGTCGAAAGGATTCGCGTGACGATCCTGATGGACAACGTCACCGATCCTCTGATTCCGACCAGGGTCACGTAACTCGGCTCAGCTGGCCGAAGGCGCTGGCCGACTCTGCTGCGCGGGTTCCTGCGCGGTTCGCCGTTGATCATGTTCCCGACGTACTGATCGCCGAGGCCGGTTTTTCTGCCCTCGTGCGAGTCGAGAAGAACGGGCGAGAGCGCACGCTGCTGTTCGACACCGGCGTCTCCCCGACCGGGGCGGTCGAGAACATGCGCCGGCTCGGGCTCTCCCTACGGGACGTGGAGGTGATCGTGCTCAGCCACGGCCACTGGGATCACGTCACAGGGATGGAGGGCGTGGCGCGAACGCTCGGGCGCGCCGGCCTCCCGGTGATGATTCATCCCGAGTTCTGGGGTCGGCGGAGGATCAGCTTTCCAGGGCTCGACCCGGCTGAGCTGCCCTCGACTAGTCGCTCTGCCCTCGAGGGCGCCGGCTTCGAGATCGTCGAGGATCGCCGACCCTCGTTCCTGCTCGACGGCTCGGTCCTGATCACGGGTGAGGTCGATCGCACGACGGAGTTCGAGACGGGCTTCCGGGGACACGAGGCGTTCCGTGACGGCGACTGGCAACCCGACCCGCTGATCCTGGACGATCAGGCGATGGTGCTTCGGCTGCCCGAACGCGGCCTCGTCGTCATCAGCGGCTGCGGCCACTCCGGGATCGTGAACACCGTCCGCTACGCCCAGAAGCTGACCGGTCAGCGAGAGATCGCGGCGATCATCGGCGGCTTTCACCTGAGTGGGCCGATGTTCGAGACCATCATCGACCCGACAGTCCGCGCTTTCGACGAGCTTTCCGCCGCGCTCATCGTCCCTGCTCACTGCACCGGCTGGAAGGCCATGCACCAGCTTGCTGCGCGCTTCCCCGACGCATTCGTCCAGAGCGCAGTCGGGACCACGATCGAGCTCTGACCCGACGAGACGAGGTCGCAGTCTTCCGCGGCTGCGCTCGTTATCGCTCTAGGCCGCGCGGAGCTTGTCCCGCCAGGCGGGGTCGAGCTCCCGCAGCCGGCGCACGCGCTCCCCGACCGGAGGATGCGTGACGAACAGGGCAGCGAGGCCTTCTTCGGCGAACGGGTTGAAGGTGTAGAGCGGCTCCGTGGCGGGGTTGGCCCGAAACTCGACGAGCTCGGCAGCCTGCTCGAGCCTGATCAGCGCATCGGCGAGCCCGTGCGGCGAGCCGGTCAGCGCGGCAGCGGCACGGTCGGCCACGAATTCCCGTCTCGGTGAGAGCAGCAGATGAACGAGCGCCGCGGCCACCGGGCCGAGCACGAACAGCAGGGCTCGTGAGAGCCACCCGCCGATACGGCTGGTCTCGAGCAGCGCGGCGGCAACGACGACCACCAGCGTCTGCACGAGGATGTCGCGGTTGCGGATGTGGGCTAGCTCGTGCGCGACGACGCCTTCGAGCTCGGCCGGCGTGGCGGCGCCGAGGAACCCGCGGCTGACCGCGATCGCAGCGCCTCGCGGGCCGCGGCCGGCGGAGAGAGCTCGCGGGTGCCCGTCGGGCAGGAGGAAGAGGCGAGGCTTCGGAACGCCGGCGGCGACGGCGAGCCGCTCGACCGTCCCGTGCAGTGCGGGGTTCTCGCCGAGGGGAAGCTCGCGCGCCCCGACCATCCCGAGCGCGACCCGGTCGCCGTACCAGTAGGCGGCCCCGGCGACGAGCAGGCCGAAGAAGACGAGGAGCGAGACGAGCCGGTACTCGTGGAACGGCAAAGCGATTGCCGCAAGCACCGCACAGCCGCCCAGGACCAGGAGCCAGGCCTTGAGCAGGTTCAAGCCGATGGCCAGCCGGGTGCGCACGCTCAGCCCTCTTCGGGCTGCTCGTCCTCGTCGAGGCCGCGCGGGGGCCAGTCAGGCTCCGGCGCGTCACAGCGGCTCGAGCAGTGCAGGGAGGCGATGTTCTGCAGCGGGATGAGGATGTGGCCGTTCAGCTCGAGGTGGGCCACATCGTCCAGGAGGCAGTAGGCGGTGAGCACTCCGTCCTGGTAATCGCCTCCGAAAAGCGCGACCTCGACCTGTTCGCCCTTGTACTTGTTGGTGTAGTCCTCGATGGCTCGGAGCGTAGCCGAATCCGGCTTTTCTCCAATGCCGTCCCGGACGTAGTTGTCGCTAGATGCGCTGACGGTGTGGTCCCGGCGTGGTCTCATCGACTAGCTTCGGCGCGTCCCATCAGATGCCGGTCACAAGAAGGGAGCCGCGATGCCGACGCACGTCTACTTCATTGGGCAGTCCCTGATGCTCGAGGAGGACTTCGACCAGGTGAATCAGCAACTCAACGAGCACGAGGCCGGCCTGTTCACTCGCAAAGATGCCCGGCAGCCAGTTCGGGTCACCGTCTACCGCTCAGCCGTCGCGTACATCGAGGAGATTCTGAGTGGTGCGGACGAGCCTAGGGTCGGCTTCGGGGTAGGCGCAGGCGGCGAGCCAGGTCCAGACGGGCCACTAGGCGGACAGACCGCGTAGGCGTAGCCTCAAACGGGGCCGGGTTTCGGGAAACGTCGGAGTGACGTTCGTTTCGTCGCCCGACCCCTGACGTCGAGCCGCGCTCGAACAAAACTGGGGCGCCGGAGCGACAGCCAACCGTCAGTCCCCGTCGCTCTCGGCCCCCTCTCCTACAACGGGCATCAGCCGCTTGTGGTTTCCCATTCTCATCTGCTCGCCCTGCCGTTCCACCCCAACGGAATGAACGCCTGCTTGGAACGAGCGGGAGCCAGGCGGCCCGTCTCTCCCTTAACGCCAAACCGCCCGGCTCCTCCTCAGATCTTGTGTAGGGCGGACCGCAGGGCAAGTGGGCTTGCCGCAGTTTGCGAGGTTGTTGGCACCAGGTTGCACTCGACGCTCGTGAAGCGGTCGATGCCAAGTGGTACGGTCGCGGAACTGGCGTCCGGGGCGAAAAGCGGTCCAGACGGCCATGGCCGCCGACCTCTTCTCTCCCTCCGGAGGTCGCGCCCCGGGCGCTTACTTTCCTTTCTGGGCAATGGACGAGCTATCGGACGCGCGGGTTCCGGAAGGATGGGCCGGGGCGGCGAGCCGAACGCCTAGGACGCTTCCCACGACCCGCCCCGACGCTCACGCTACGCCGAGAAACGCGCTCGAGCTAGTGGCCGAAATGGACGTCGTGTCCTCCTTGGACGCCCAGCAACTCTGCCAGCGGCCGCGTCCGCGGGGGGCGGTTGGCGGCCCAACTCCCCCACCGCAAGAGCACGGGCGCGGCCACTCTCGATTCTGTCAGCAGCGCCGGACCGATTCCCCCGGCCCCTCAGCCCGAGAGTCAAACGCAGTCGACGGGGAGCTCGATCCTGCTGGGGCTCTGTCCGTGGACGCCTGCGGGGCGAATCCGACGGCCAAGCACGATCGCGGCTACGGTGTGACCAAGCGCGTTGGCTCTAGTTGTTGAAGCCGTCGAGGCTCTGCACGTTCCTCTCCGACTGTGACCCCTGGCCTGACCGCCGCAGTGCGCTCAATCGAGCACTCTGCCCTGTAGGAACCACAGAAGGAGCATCACATGCATGCCACCATTCGTCGTTACGAAGGTGTCGACACGACCCGCACGAGCGAGCTCGTCCGCAAGGTCGACGAGACGTTCGTTCCGCAGATCCGCGAGCTCCCCGGCTTCACCGGCTACTTCCTCATGGAGGGCGACAAGGGCGTCCTGAGCTCGATCAGCCTCTTCGAGACCTCCGAGCAGGCCGACGAGTCCACCAAGCTCGTCAAGAACTGGATCAGCGACGAGAACTTCGGCAGGACGATTCCGAACACGCCGAAGATCACGAGCGGCAAGGTCCTTGCTCACAGCAAGCTGGTCCCCGCCCTCGTCTAGCTCGACCATAGTCCGCTTCAACGAGAAGGGCCCGGCGCTGCCGGGCCCTCTCATGCGTATGCGCGCCCCGGTTGAGTTTCAGCCGCCCCCGGATCCAGAAAGCCTGCGCGCGCTACCCACGCAATAGAGCGCCCTGCCCCTCGGCGAATCGCGCGCCAGCAGCGCCATGTGGCCTGAAACGCGGAGGGGGAGCCAGTCCTCTTAGGCAACGGTGGACGGCTCGGGCCTTGTGGGGGTCGAGGGGGGCGGCCCACCTCGACAGGCTGGGCCCCTCAAAGCTCTCCTTGGCTCAGACTTGCCGACGACCCTAAGGGAAGCGCGGGCTGCGGTCTAGGCGTTCGGCTCGTCGCCCGGCCCCCTGGCCTGACCTATGGTGTGAGGGTCGAGAATCGCTATCACGGCACCGCGACGATCAGTCAAGGCGCGGCCGTAGTCGAGGGCGACTGCATTATCGAGTCAGTCGGCGGCCCCGCCCCGGGTCCCGATCCTGCCTGGTCGGGGAGACTCCAGGATCCCACGCCCACGACGAATCTCGTCGAGGGTGGCGCCTGGTTGCGCTTGGCGGATGGTCGCGAGTGTGAGATCAGGGTCGAGAGTGCCGTTGCAGGCTCCGGAATCACTGACTTTACGGGCGCCAAGGGCATCCTCGACCTTCGCTAGAAGGCGTTCGCGGACGACGTTCGGCTCGTCGCTAGGCCCTAGCCGCCGATCACAACAAAGCGGACGGGCACTCCCTCGATGCGGTGTTGGGGCGCAGTGTCGGTGGCGCTCGACTCAACGAATCCTTCTTCTTCTTCCGGACGAACCGCAACGACGATTTCGTCCGCAGGAAAGGTCGCGAGGGCGTCGCGGATGGCGAGACCGACGTCCGCCTCCCCGGCAATAGCATCGACGGTCTCGCCGTCAAGCTGCTCGGCCGTGCGTTCAGCCACCCGCTCCGCATGACCGAACGCTTCCTGGTCGTTGGCGAGCCAGTCGAGCACGCTCTGCCGTACGACCGGCACCACGACCTTGATCGTGTCGGCCTCCCCGACATGCGCGCGCAATACGTCGTCCGCATGTTCGACGGTGCTGATGACGAGGACGTTCTTCCCCACGACTGAAACGTACCGCCTGGCCGCTGAGGTTTTCACGAACGAACTGCAGGAAAGGAAAGCCGCATGGTCCTCGCCGCTTCCACCGTTGCCATCGTTGCCATCGCTGCGGTGGTCATCGTCGCGCTCCTCGCGCTGATCTACATCCTTCCTCGCGGGGGCCGAAGGCGCCGCTAGCCATCAGGCGGCGCTCTTGCTTTCGAGACGACGTCGGTTCTCAGCGATCGTCTCTTTGTTCCGCTACATGACGCCAGCATTCGGCCATCCAGGCGGCGTGCCGCTCTTGCCGTTCAGACTCGAGCCGATCCCAGTTCGCCGACAGCCACGCACCCCGCCAAGCAGCGCCGCCACCACCCGGCGGGATGCAGTTCTCACAGTAGGTTCGCGGCCTGCCTTTGCCCCTGTACACGATCAAAACCCCGCAAGATGGGCAGGTCGCGCTCATCCGACCCAGGGGCCAGCCGATTCGTTTTCAGGGTCGGGCCCCCCCTTTTCAACAGTTCGTTTCGCGAAAGGCTGGCGGTGGGTGGCTTTTCCCGCGTTCTCGATGCTCCCCGCCCTTCCCGTCTCCCCGTCGAGCGTTGCAACTCCGACAGAGAACTCGGATCTCGCCTTCCTCGTGTCCTCCTTGGGCTACGGGCAGGACATGGTCAGCCGTCAGGTCTCTGCTCGGATGCGGCTCACACTCCCGGCCTTGGCAGACCCAGCCATAGACCGCGACGTGCTGTTGGATCAGCGCCTGCCTGCGCGTGCGTTCTTTCTCGCCCTGATCGAGACCTAGAACGCTGTAGCGGTGTGGTCCCGGTGTGGTCTGCCGGGCGGGACTGCGCCGCAAACCCACACGGTTGTGCGGTGTTTGTACTTGTTGGTGCAGTCCTCCACCGCTCGACCTCAGTCTACTCGCCGCAATTTCCCGCCTTCGGCCACGAATTCGGCGACGAATGCGTTCGCCACGACCGGCCCGCGCCGGCGCGCCTCCGCGTGCGTGATCCCGTCCGCGAGCGCGTACGCGGCGCGTACCGGCCCGCCGTGCGAGACCGCCAGGATCCGTTCCCCTTCATGCGCCGCGGCTAGCTCGAACAGGGCCTCGATCACGCGGAGGCCCATCTCCTCGTAGGTCTCGCCGTCGTCCCATCCCTGACCGAACTCGCGCCAGCGGGCGAACTGCTCCGGGAAGCGTTCCTCGATCTCGGCCCGAGTCATGCCCTGCCAGGAGCCCACGTTCACCTCGCGCAGAGCGGTGACCGGCACGGGCTCGAGGTCGCGCGGAGCAGCCACGATCCTCGCCGTCTCGAACGCCCGGCGCAGAGGGCTCGAGTAGACCGCGGCGAGTGGCTCGTCGGCGAGGGCCGTCGCCAGCTCGACCGCCTGGGCCCGGCCGGTCTCGTTCAGCGGCGGATCTGCATGGCCCTGGAAGCGGTCGTCGCGGTTCCAGTCGGTCTCGCCGTGGCGGGCCAGGAAGATCGTCGTCACGGCCGGATTACACTAACCGCCCTTGGATCTCGGCCTGCGTGACCGTGTCTGCATCGTGACCGGCTCGACCGGGGGCATCGGCCTCGCGACTGCGAAGCTGCTCGCGGACGAAGAGGCGCGCGTCGCCGTGTGCGGCCGCGACTCGGAGCGGGTCGAGCAGGCGCGGCAGGAGAGCGGCGCTGCGCTCGGGGTCGTCTGCGATCTCGCGGAGCCTGCCGCCCCCCGGGAGCTCGTCGCCGAGACCGCCCAGGCGCTCGGCCCGGTGGAGTGTCTCGTGAACAACGTCGGCGTCGCGTATCAGATCGGCTTCGAGGAGCTCGACGACCGCCACTGGGACGAGATGTGGCAGCTGAACGTGATGAGCTACGTTCGCTCGATCCAGGCAGTACTGCCTCAGATGAAGGAGCGCGGGCGAGGCGTGATCGTGAACGTCTCTTCGACCGCTGGTAAGCGCCCTTCCACCGGGATGCCGAACTACTCGGTAACGAAGGCCGCCGTGCTCTCGCTGTCGCGCCTCGTGGCCGACCTCTACGCCGGTGAAGGGATCCGCTGCAATGCGGTCGCTCCCGGGCCGACCGCGACCGAGGCCTGGCTGGGAGCAGGAGGGCTGGCAGACCAGCAGGCCGAGCGAAGCGGGAAGACGCGTGAGGAGGTGCTCGAGGCGGTCGGAGGTGGGCGGCCTCTGGGCCGGCTCGCGGAGCCCGACGAGATGGCTGCCGTGATCGCGTTCCTCTGCTCCGAGCGGGCTGCGTACGTGACGGGCGCGGCGTGGAGCGCGGACGGTGGAACCGTCCCGATCATCATCTGAATTGGTGGTTCGTCCGGCCGCCCGAGCGGCTTCTGGTGGCTGCAAAGCTGCGCCGGGCCTCGTCCTCGGTCGCGCCCGTAGCCTCCGGCTACGAACGCTCCCTGCGTCCTATTCCGGCTTGCTTTTCGATCGCCAGAAATCCACTCGGTCAACCGGACGAACCACTACGCTGGCCGCATGCCTGAGCTAGCCGGGAGGACGGCCGGTGCCTTCGAGGCGGGCGTCCGCGAGCAGGAGGAGCGGTGGCTCTCGCCGCTCGCGGTTCCTTCCTTCGAGACGCGCGGGCGCGCGCGCGAGGAGCCGCCGGCCCTGCTCCGCACGCCGTTCCAGCGCGACCGCGACCGGATCGTGCACGCGAAGGCATTCCGGCGGCTGATGCACAAGACGCAGGTTTTCGTCGATCCCGCCGGCGACCACTACCGCACGCGTCTGACCCACACACTCGAGACCACGGGGATCTCGCGCGGGGTGGCTCGAGCGCTGCGGCTGAACGAGGACCTCGTCGAGGCGGTCGGACTCGGCCACGATCTCGGGCACACGCCGTTCGGCCACGCAGGGGAGGAGGCGCTCGACGCTCTGCTCCGGGATCGGTTCGGCCGGCGCTTCCGGCACAACGAGCACTCCTTGCGTGTGGTGGACGTGCTCGAGCGCGACGGACGTGGGCTCAACCTCACAGCCGAAGTCCGCGACGGGATCCTCAACCACACGGGGCCGAACGAGCCCGAGACGCTCGAAGGGAGGATCGTCCGGCTCGTCGACCGCGTGGCCTACATAAACCACGACATCGACGACGCCGTCCGGGCAGGCGTGCTCGACACCGCCGAGTTGCCGCAGGCGGAGATCGAGCTGCTCGGGCCGACCGGCTCTCGGCGCATCGACGCGCTCGTGCACGACCTGGTAGAGACGTCGGAGGCCGCAGGCGACATCCGGCAGAGCGACGAGATCGGCGCCGCGATGCTCGCGCTGCGGAGCTTCATGTTCGACCGGGTCTACCTCGGCGAGGCGGCTCGCGCCGAGCACGCCCGCGCCCACGCGACCGTGACGCGGATCTTCGACCACCTGATCGAGCGTGGCGATTCGGTCGACGAGGTGGTGGACTACGTGGCTGGAATGACCGATCGGTTCGCGCTCAGCTACGCCGAGTCGCTGTAGTGGCCCGAATCAAGGACGCATCGGTGCGCGAAGCCGTCGAGGCGGCGGACATGGTGGAGGTCGTCCAATCCCGGACGCAGCTACGCAAGGCCGGCGCCCGCTTCACGGGGCTCTGCCCGTTCCACGAGGAGCGCACGCCGAGCTTCTCGGTCAACCCGCAGGACAAGCTCTACTACTGCTTCGGCTGCGGCGCCGGAGGCGACATCATCAGCTTCGTCCGCGAGACCGAGCAGCTCGACTTCGCGCAGGCTGTCGAGTGGCTGGCCGACCGCTTCCGCGTGACCCTCGAGTACGAGGAGTCGTCGCCGGAGCGCGACGCGGAGCGCAGCCGGCGCGAGCGGCTTCTGGCCCTGCTCGAGCAGGCGACGAGCTTCTACGAGCGCTATCTCTGGGACTCGGAGGCGGGCGGGCCGGCGCGTGCGTACCTCGAGGGACGCGGTCTCGCCGAAGAGGTGTGCCGCGAGTACCGGCTCGGGCTGGCGCCCGGCGGCGCGACGCTGGCGCGCAAGGCGCGCGAGAAGGCCTTCACCGCGGCGGAGCTCGCCGCCGCAGGGCTCGTCAACCGGCGGGGGAACGACTACTTCGCGGGGCGGCTGCTCTTTCCGCTCGCCGACCCGCGTGGACGGGTGCGCGGCTTCCAGGCGCGCAAGCTGCGTGAGGACGACCCACTGCGCGCGAAGTACGTCAACTCGCCCGAGGGCGAGCTCTTCCGCAAGGGCGACCTGCTCTACGGGCTCGACCGCGCTCGGACGGCGATGGCGAAGCAGGAGCGGGCGATCGTCGTCGAGGGCAACACCGACGTGCTCGCCCTCCGCCAGGCGGGGCTGGAGCCGGTCGCGGCCTCGATGGGGACCGCGCTGACCGAGCGCCAGCTCAAGGAGCTGACGCGGCTGACGCACAAGCTCTACCTCTGCTTCGACGGTGACGCTGCAGGCGAAGCGGCGACGCTGCGCGGGATGGAGCTCGCGACTGCGCAAGGACTCGACGTGCGGGTGGTGGCGCTGCCGCCCGGCCTCGACCCTGCCGACGCGGCCGACGGTTTCGAGGAGCGGCTCGCCGCCGCCGAGAGCTATCTCGTCTACCGGGTCCGGCTGGAGATCGAGCGGACGCCGGACCGGCAGGAGGCGTTCGTGCGCGTCCGGGAGGTGCTCTCGCGATTCGAAGACTCGCCGGGGCGGCAGGACGCGGTGCGGCTTGCGGCAGACCGGCTCGACCTGCCGAAGGAGACGCAGGCCGGCTTCGCTCCGGGCAAGAGCGGGCACGCGACCGGCGAGATCTCGCCGCGGCTTCTCGAAAAAGGCTCGCGCCTCGAGCGCGATGCGCTCGCCGGCGTGGCGGCGCACCCCGAGCTGCGGGAGCTGCTGGCCGAGCTCGCGCCCGAGCACTTCGACGCCGAGCTGCACCGCCGCGCCCGGGCGCACCTGCTCGAGCCTGCCGAGCCCGATGCCGAGCTCGTGCCGCTGCTGGCCGAGCTCGACGCCCGGGCGGCGACCGAGGGGATCGACGACGAGACCGCGAAGGAACTCCTGCTGCGCCTTCGCGAGCGCCAGGTCCGCCGCGAGCTGGCCGGGGCCGACCTCGAGCGGACGAAGGAGCTCCAGGAGCAGCTCGAGGCAATCCGCGCGACGGCCGCGAACCTGGCCTAGTCGCCGCTAGAATCCGGCCCGCCGAGCACCGTTCCCCGGTAGCTCAATTGGCAGAGCATCCGGCTGTTAACCGGAGGGTTGTTGGTTCGAGTCCAACCCGGGGAGCTTCACGACAGCACTGGACTCAGCGGCCCACTTACCGCGGCCGGACAGCCTGCGCTTCTAGGGCCGCAACCCGTTCCCGTTTGCGTCCAGTGAGCCCATGCGCGCAAACGCGTAGAAGGCCAGGTAGCTGGCCAGCAGGAACGACGTGAACAGAATCGTGAGCGCGATCGGCCGCGGGTGGCTGAGCGGATGGAGCATCCCAAGCGCGATGTCGCCGACCAGCGATCCCGGCCTCACGAAGACGTCCCAGGAGTTCCAGCGCTGAACGCGGCCCAGATAGATCCCGAACGAGCTCAGCGCGAGAACACCCAGTACGAACGCCCACGCGCTGACCGGACCGATCAGCCTCCGCGCCACCGCATGGACGAGGAAGAGGGAAGTCAGCCCCAGGAGGAGCCCGGTCCACGCCGCAGCGGAGAGGAGCAAGACGTCGTACATGACCGGTACGCCTCCACTGCGGCCGACGTACTTCAGGTCGGTGACCAGGTAGGGAGCGTTCGGAAGGAACAGCAGCCAGAGCAGCCCTACAGCAATCAGAACGGGATTCGAGACGCCCGTCTTGGCCCGGTCGTAGACGACGAGAGCCAGCGCGAGCGGAATCCACGCGAGGAGCAAGTTCCAGCCGATCGCGATGTGGTCCGGAGTGCGCGTGTAGACGATCCGGAACACGATCATCGCGATCACGAACAGCGAGAGCACGGCCAGCGACGCGACCACAGCGACCCGCCGGTCGCTAAGTGAGCTGCGAAGAGGGCCAAACACACCACGAGCTTAGCCAGGCGAGTCCGGAGGCGCGGTAGTTCACTGGCGCAGCGGCGCGGGTCAGCGGCCGCGGGCGGAGGTCGCGACGACTCCCCCCGACATCGAGGGGAGTCGTCGCAACAAGCACCGGTATCAACCCGGGCGGACCTACTAGGGCGTCAGCATCCTCAGCGGGCCCTTGTCGTTATCGAAGTTCTTCGTGCTCAGTACCTGTGGACCAGCGTTGTGGTCTCCGTTGAAGGGGGTTACGGCGTTCGCGCAGCCGGCCTTGACGGAGTCGGCGGGATCGTTGAACCAGAGACCGAGGTGGAAGGTGTGTACTGGTCCGGTAGGCGGGTTCGTGTTGGCGTCCGGGTTCGGAGGCTGATCATGGACGACCGGAGCCGGCGCGGATCCAGGGGCCACGATGAACGTCTCGATGCTGAATCGTCCGACGAAGATCCCGAACCCGCGGCCCTTGTGATTGGTCTCGATGTCGCCCTGGTACCAGGAGAGGCCGAACGGGGTGTTCGGCACCTGGATCACGAAGAAATCGAACTCCGTGTTGGCGGGCAGGCCTTCGGCCCGGACGGTCCGCAAGTGCCGCGCGAAGATCAACTGGCAGGAGCCCATCGAGAGGCTCTAGCCTGTCGTTCGAACTGAGCGTCTTGGCGGAGGCACTGGGGACGGTCTGGCCGGAGCGGGATAGTGCCCACGGCCCGCTCCCGCCGCTGCTGCTCTTGCTCACGATCGCCACCGGGCTCGTGGATGCGGCCAGCTTTCTCAACCTCGGCCACGTATTCGTTGCCAACATGACCGGCAACGTCGTCTTTCTCGGCTTCGCAATTGCAGGCGCGAAGGGGCTGTCGATCGCGGCTTCACTCGCCGCGCTCGGCTCATTCCTCGTCGGCGGGCTCGCTGGGGGGCGGATAGCCAACCGCCTTCCGGTCCATCGAGGCAGGCTCCTGCGAACGGGGCTCGCAATCCAGTTCATCGCAGTTGGGCTGGCACTTGTCGTGGCTGCTTCGGGAGGCGATCCCATCACCTCGACTCGCCGGTATGCCGTGATCGCACTCCTGGCCTTCGCGATGGGCGTTCAGAACGCGACGGTGCGCCGACTGGCTGTTCCGGAGCTGACGACGACGGTGCTCACGATGACCCTCACCGGAATCGCCTCGGACTCCGTCCTCGCCGGCGGAAAGGGCTCGAGGATCGGCCGTCGCTCGCTGGCCGTCGCCGCCATGTTCGTCGGGGCGCTGATCGGCGCCCTGCTCGCGCTGAAAGTCGATACCGCCGCGACCCTTGCTGCTACGACGGGAGTGCTGGCGGTAACAGGGGCGTTCGCGCACCGACTCTCGAGCGCCGACGCGGCCTGGGTGCGCTAGAAAGACCTCATCGACCCTCGGATTAACAGCCTGGCGACAAGGTGGTCACGATCCGGGGCGATGCTGTTGTAGGCTCGGCGCTAGGTAGAAGATGACGGGCTGAGGCACCGTACCGGTGCTTCACGTTCGGGAGAGGAGGCGCCTATGTAGCACGCACCCTCTGGTACCCCAAGCAGGGCGTTGCGAAGCGCCGCTCCTACATCTGTTCGATGTCGAGGCACAAGCCAAGGAGGTTGACATGGCCGTATCGGATCAGTTGACGAAGCTGGCTGCCCGAGCCAAAGAGGCGGAAGACCACGCCGCAGCCGCACAAGGCAAGGCCAGCGCAGACCTCGAGAAGGAGGTCGAGGCCGCGAGGACATCTGCTCAGGCGCAGGCCGACAAGCTCCGAGCAACCGCCGAAGAGAAGAAGGGCAAGCTGTCCGTCTGGTGGTACGACGTGCAACGTTCGTGGGACGAGCACATCGAGAGAATCCGCACTGACATCGACAGCAGGCGCGCAGAGCACGATCTGGAACGCGCGCAGACGAACGCGGAGAACGCGGAAGACGATGCCGCGTTCGCGATCGATTACGCGTACGGGGCGATCGAGGAGGCCGAGTACGCAGTCCTCGACGCCGCACTCGCGAGAAAGCACGCTGACGAGCTCGCCACTGCGTCGGCAACCGCAAGGACCTAAACCGAGCATCGCCGGAAACGCGCGGCGCGTCAGGTCCCGAACTCTCGCGCCGCGCGCGGACCGGTCGAGCGTCTACCCAACCGACTCGCGCGGATCACACGATCGTTCAGGGCGAGTTTTCGATAGGAGGCCTTCTCTATGGTGATTCACGCTGACCTCGTGCAACGCCTATCGCAGGAGCCGAACCCGGCGCTCCTCGAGCACGCTCGCAAGCGCGCCGAGAGCGTGCAGAACCGGATCGCAGACCGGATCACCACCTTCGCCGGCTCGATGGCGTTCGTGTACATCCACGTCGTCTGGTTCGGCTGCTGGATCGGGTTCGGCGTCGAGAAGTACCCGTACGGCCTCCTGACGATGATCGTCTCGCTCGAGGCGATCTTCCTCTCGACCTTCGTAATGATCAGCCAGAACCGCGCCGACGCGAAACGGCAGGTCGTCGCCAACCAGCAATGGCAGACGGTGCAGGAGGAGGACCGGCAGAACCAGCAACTACTCCACCTCTCACACCAGATCCTCGACCTGACCAAAGCAGTCCATGCCTATGCGGCCGCGCGGTCAGACGGCAAGTAGAGCGCTGCAGGAGCAGGCTGCCGTGGAGCCAATCGTCGTTTAGGGTCGGCCGGTGGTGCGCCGAGGAACGGTTGAATTCGAGACCTCGCGCGGTTCGGTCGCCCTGGGCTACGCAGAGACCGAGGGGTTTCAGGAGCGACTCTCGCAGGCTCCCGGCGGGCGCCCCCTCGCACGTCAGATCCAACAGGCAATCGACGACCGTACGACCGTAGTGATCTCCGACGACCAAACGGCCGCCGCCGTGAGCGTCCTGGAGACGTGGTTCGAGCTCCTCGGCGAGGTCAGTCCCGAGATGGGAAGGCTTCTCGTGATGCTTCAAGAAGCTTCTTGACGAGCCGTCGGGTCGTTCTGCCGAGGGTCGCCGTTCAGCGGCCGCAGGCGCAGATCGTCTCGCCCAGGGCATGGCGCTCGAACTTCAGACCGCAGCGGGCGCAGGTTGCCGGCAGCAGCTGGGCCCGGACGAAGAGCGCGCGCATCAGCGTGATCCAAAAAGCCAGGTAAGGCACGACGAGCGCCGGAGAGTTCATACCCCGTATATCGGCCAAGCGGGCTCAGCGGTTTAGCGCCGGTAGAATGGAATCGTGAGCTGGCTGTCCGTCGCGCTCCTCCTATGCGCCGTCGTGGCGGTCATCGGTGCCGAGTGGCCCAGGCTCAGCGAGCGTCTCGGGGTGGAGGCCCGCCGAAAGCGTGAGCGGGCGAAGCGGAAGTCCCAGCTCAAGCTCGTGCGCAACGACACGGACGACTTCGCGGCGAGCGTCGAGCGCGACCTCGAGCGGTTGCCGACCATCGAGGACTTCGACCGCAAGAACTAGCGAACGACGAAGGTCGCGGAGAGGCGGCGCGTGTTCGGCAGCGTCGTGTCGCCGTCCTCGGTGTTCTTGGTCTCCTGGTTGTCCGCGACCGTGAACACGAGGCGGTGGCGTCCGGCGCGCAGTCGCGGGAGCGCGACCTGGACGGCGCCGCTCGACGCCGTGTAGTCGATCCGCCGGAAACGTCCGTCGACCACCGCGAACATCGACTCCGCGTCCACGCCCGAGCCGCGGTCGGCGACGATCAGCTGGAGATGCTCGCCCGGCGAGACGACGCGGGTCAGAAGGCGCGCCGTCGGCGGCGTCGTGTCGTTGATCCAGAAGCGGAAGGTGAACGCGCCCGCGCGGCGGCGATTCGGAGTGTCGAAGACGAGGTCGTAGCGCCCCGGGTTGGGGCGAAAGACGCCGACCACGGGCTCGATCCCGTAGTAGGCGGACTGGTACGGGTTGATCCGGAGCGGGAGGGCCGTGAAGCCGGTCAGGCGGTCCTCGTTGCCGGCGCGGACGAGGCGCGGCGAGATGTGCACGCCGGGCCCCTGCGAGAGGATCACCGCACCGGCGTTGGCGGCCGGGCGCCGGAGCACGAAGCGAAACACCTGCTCCGGCCCGCGGAGCCGCGTGAGCACTCCGAGCGGCGCCGGGTTCGACGGGTAGCGGTACGACGAGACGAGAGCCTGGCCGAGCCGGGTGTCGCCGCGATAGATCCCCGGGCGCCGCAGGACGCGCCGCCGCTCCAGCCCCAGCCGCGGGGCGGTCACGCGCAGCCAGTAGGGGATGCGCCGGGTCTGGCCCGCGTGCGCGAGCACCACGAACCCGCTCGCATCGCCGACAGGGGCGCGCTTCGAGACCACCGCGCGCAGCGTCAGTCTGCCCGGCACGGTCACGGACGCCGCCCTCAGCGCAACCCCGGGTGCCCGGCTCACTTGCTGCACGGAGGTCGACCAGGCACCGGCACCGCCGCCCGCGTCGGTCAGCGCGACGTGCAGCGCGGAGGACTGCCCGCGACGGAGGAGACCGAACGAGAGGCTCGTCGGCCTCGCGAAGACCAGCGGCTGGTCCGCGCGCGGCAGGTTGATCATGCCGCCGCCTTCGCGTGTCGGCGGCGTCTCGTGCCGGTGCCGCGTGTTGCCCTTCACGGGCGAGCCGGTGAGCACCAGCGCCGACTTGACCTGGGCCACGGTCCAGGTCGGATGACGCTCGAGCAGCAGCGCGGCCGCGCCGGCGGCGTGGGGGGCGGCCATGCTCGTCCCGTCGAAGTACTGCCACAGGCCTTCCCGCCGCGGGACCGACGAGAGCACGCTGACCCCGGGAGCGGTCACATCCGGCTTCAGGCCCAGCGAGACCGGGGAGGGACCGCCCGAGGAGAAATCTGCGATCAGCCCGCCCTTCGTCGCGGCGGCGGCGGTGATCGCCTTGGGCGCGGATCCCGGAGAGTCGATCGATCCGGGGCCGAGCACGTCGAAGTCGTTGCCGGCCGCGATCACGGGGACGACGCCGGCGTCGGCCGCGGCGTCGATCGCCTGGACGACGATGTCGCGCGACGGCGTGATCTCGGGCTCCCCCAGAGACAGGTTGATCACGTCCATCCCGTCCCGCACTGCCTGCTCGATTCCCGCCACGATCTCCGGCGAGTTGCCGTCGAGGCCGAAGCCGCTGGTCGGGATCGTCAGCACCCGGTAGTTCCCGATGTAGGCGTGTGGGGCGATGCCCGAGAGCTTGAGCGGCCCGTCCGGACCGGCCACTGTGACGTTGTGGTCGCCGCCCGCGATGCCGGCGACGTGGGTGCCGTGCTCCGACTCGGTGGGGTCGAACGGCAGGCGGGCGTAGCGCCAGCCCGCTCCGGCCGGCGGAAACGAGCGGGCGACGATCACCTTGGCGGTCGTGTAGCGGCGATCTCCCTTCGGAAAGCCGGCAGGCATCGTGAAGTGGGCCGGCGAGAGGAACGGGTGCGTCTGGTCGACGCCGTCGTCGATCACGCCGATCTTGATCCCGTCGCCTGCGGTCGCGAGCGTCGGGCCCCAGACCTTCGGTGCGCCGATCACGCCGGGGCTCTGGTAGAGCGAGCGCCGGTAGCGCACGCCCGGGTAGACGTGGGCGACGCCGGGCAGCGCAGCGATGCGCTTGGCCGCGGCGGCAGGAGCGACGACCGCCAGCCCGTCGAGCACGACCGTGTACCGCCAGCGGACGACCGCGCCGGGAACCGTGTGCTCGATGCGGGCGGCCAGGATCGTCTGATCGCGGTCCAGCTTTCGCAGGTACGACACGCTCTTCGGCGACCGAAGCGCCAGCCGCCCGGTCGAGGCGTGTGCCAGCGGCGGCGCCTTCAACGTCACGACGAACTCGACTGCGGGACCGCGCCGGGGCGCCGGACCTCGTGCCGAGGACGCCGGCAGCGGCATGAGGAGACCAGCCGCGACGAGCAAGAGAAGACCCCTACGCAAGCGGAAAATGGTACGTGTAGTTGGCGAAGGCCACGGCTACACTGTGGCCGCCGAGCGGATGTGGCGGAATTGGTAGACGCGCACGGTTCAGGTCCGTGTGGGCGAAAGCTCGTGGAGGTTCAAGTCCTCTCATCCGCATACCAGAGACGAGCGGGGGTCCCGCACGGTTAGGCGGCGCAGCGCCGGTAGGTGGTGCACCCGGCGGGGAGAAGACCCGCCCCGACCGAGACAGGACTTCACCCCGCCGGGGCTCCGCGCTAGCCGGGGAGGATCCCGGCGACGTTCTCGATCGCGCCGCGCACGTTGTCGGCGAGAAGCGTGATCGCTCCGATCACGGCGAGCGTGATCACGGCCAAGACGACCCCGTACTCGGCCATCGTCTGTCCTTCCTCGCGCTGGCGCAGCGAGTGGGCTCCGACCTGCACGAAGGTGAAGAGCTTCAGCATCTGATTCACCTCCCTCCGCGTCTCAAGGCACGGAGAAGGTCTGGTTGGCGCACCTGAGCCGATTGGCGGTTCGGGCGAATGCGTCTGGGCACGAGGACCTCCCAACAAGTCTCGGCGTGGCCGCGCCACCTATGGCTCAGTCGCAGCCATCATCGTCCGATTCGCCACAAGGAGGATCCCTCGTGCTGGTGTTTAGAGCGGCTGTCGGTCCGAGAGCCCGGCGGAGGCTACGGCGCGAGCGCCGCGAGGACTTCGTCCGCGTGGCTGTCCGGGTCGACCCGACGCAGGATGCGCGAGACGTTGCCGTCGGCATCGATCACGAACGTCGAGCGCTCGTACGAGTTCTTCCCTTCCTGGGCGACCCCGTAGGGCTCGCCGAGCTCGTGCTCCGGGTCGGCGAGGAGCGTGAAGGGGAGCGAGTACTTGGACTTGAAGCGCTCGTGTGAGGCCCGGTTGTCGGCGCTGACGCCGAAGACCGCCGCACCGGCACGTTCGAACTCGCCGTAGGCATCGCGGATCCCGCAGGCCTGACGTGTGCAGCCGGGCGTGTCGTCCTTGGGGTAGAAGTAGAGAACGACCGGCCGGCCGCGCAGGTCGGAGAGCTTCACGGTCTCGCCGGTGTCGCTCTCGAGCTCGAAATCGGGGGCGGGCTTGCCTTCCTCGACCACGCCGGGATCCTAGCTAGGCTGGGTCGCGTGAGGCGTGCCCTCCGCGACATGAACCCCACGCTGCGCGGGTTCCTCGTGATCGGGTTGATCGCGGTGGTGATCGTGGTGCTGCGGCTCGAGACCACCCTGACCGCTCTCTTCTTGCTCGCACGGATCGCCTTCTTCCTCGCGATCGCCTACTTCATCTATCTCCTCTGGCGGGATCGCCGCGAGGAGATCTCGATGTGGTCCAGCCGCTCGCGCGTGGTCTTCTACGGCTCTGCGGTCCTGATGGTCGTCAACGTGGCCGCCCGCTTCTTCGTCTCCGTCGGGAACGGCTGGAACCTGATCGTCTTCCTGGCGGTCTTCGTGCTCTGCGGCTTCGCGATGTGGCGCGTCTGGCGCGACGAGCACACCTACGGATACTGAGCGAGCCCACCCCGCGGTTCAGAGGGTCGCGGCGTTACGTGGTGACTGAGACGGTGGCGCCGTCGAGCTCGTTCAGGGCGTCGCGGATCTCGACGGCCTTGCCGACGAAGATCGGGGTGTCCCGCTCGGTGTAGCGGCTCGCCTCCGAGTCTCGCAGCGTCAGCATGAGGTGCATGAAGTCGGACGGCTCCTCGCACTCGAATGCGGTCATGAACTCCTGGTCGTCGATCCCGAACGAGTACGTCGTGTGGTTCACGATCGTCCGGAACTCGTGCCCGACCTCCATGTGCTCGTTCATCGCGCGCTGCCGGTCCTCCTGAGGCAGCGAGTACCAGGAGCGCAGCTTCACGAATGGGTAGACGACGAGAAACGGCGAGCCCTTGGGGACGACCAGCCTCGGCTTGCGGGCCTTCGTGTACTCCGAGGCCTTCGTGGTCGCGAGGTAGGAGTAGGGCGTCTCGAGCCAGCCGGCGAGCGGAGTTCCATTCAATGCGGCGCCGAGCTCGCCCAGATCCTCGTAGCGCTCCGTGATCTTCCAGAGGAAGAAGTCCGAGTCCGGCCGCACGCCGCCGACCGAGTACGTGCGCAGCGAGGACATCCGGCCGGCCCAGTCGTCGACGACCTCCGCGAAGGCGTCCTTGCCGGCGCTGCGCTCCTCGATCGGGAGCCTGCGCCAGGCCGGATCGACCTTGAAGAACGTGTAGGCGACGTACTGGCCGGCCACGGCGGAAACCCTACCGAGAGCAGGTCGGAAACCTGCCGTTGCGCAGGTCCGCGACCGCCCTCTTGAACGCCGGCAGGCTCGGCTTCGGCGTCCCGTCGGCGAAGTAGAGCCCCGACTGCCAGCCTGCGAAGTCGGCCTCGTCGAAGGTGTGGAAGAGGAAGAGGCCCCGCACGGTCGGCTGGCAGTACGCCAGCTGGAGCGCTGCGCGGTAGTAGTCGGCCTGGAGCCGGAAACCGACGCTGTCCGCTCGCTCCGGCGAGTCGCTGTCGGCGTAGAAGCCGAGCTTCGGAGCCGGCACCCGTGTCTGGACGCCGAACTCCGTGTAGTAGATCGGCAGCGTCGCCCCCCGCTGGTCGGTGCCTCCGAACGCCTCGTTCAGAAGAGCGACGAGCTTCGGGTAGTCCGCGATCGTGATCGAGGTGTTCTTCGGGTGGCTGTTCGTCGGCGAGTACCGGGAGGCCTCCATGTAGGGGTGCAGCGCGAAGGCGTCCATGAGCGGCTTCTGCCGCCCGCTCGCCCGGTAGGCGGCGCCGAGGTCGCGGATGAACGACGTCGGCGAATGAGTCGGGCGGCTCCCGTGCGGCCGGTCGGCGCCGCGGGGGGAGAGGCTGCCGCCGATCACGAGGACGTTCGGGTCGACCTCCTTGATCGCGTCGTAGCTGCGCGCGAGCAGGTCGGCGTACCCCGAGGCGGCGAGGTCGAGCCCGGTGGCCCCGAACTGCGGCTTCCAGAAGGTGTCGAGGTTGGGCTCGTTGCCGACCACCACGTGCCGCACGTACGGCAGAGCCTTGACCGTGGCGGCCGCGAAGGCGGCGAAGTCGGCACGCTCGGCCGGGGTGCGGGGCGTCTCGCGGGCGAAGCCGTGCCACACCAGGACGAAGAGCTTCAGGTGCGCACGGCGCGCGGCGGCCGAGACGTGGCGCAGCACTCTGACGAGGTGCGCCGGGGGCCTGCGCCGGCCCCGGGTCCACGTCGCCGAGACCATGACCGCGTTGAAGCCCGCGTCACGTGAGATGTCGGCGTAGGCACGCGTGACGGCAGGATTCTGCTGGGCGAGCGCATCGTCGAACACGCCGACGAGCATCCTCCGCCGCCGCGGGCTCTCGGGGCTCGGAGGCGCCGGGATCCGGACTGCGCGCGTGTCGACCGGCGCCGTGGCGCCGGCGGCGATCGTCGGCGTCGAGCTCGTCCGCGCCGGCTGCGTGGAACCTCGCGAGGTCGTCGTCGAGGAGGCCGTCGAGGCGGGTGTCGCCGGTGCGGTGGACGCGTCCGATGTCGCCGGCGCCGCCGACGTCCCTCCGCCGTGGGAGGAGAGGACGAGGGCGACGGCGAGCCCCGCCGCTGCTGCAACGGCGATGCCCGCCGCAAGCAGGGCCTTCTTCACGAACTCGGAGGCTACCCTTGCCCAGCAATGCCAAAACGGCTCCAAGAGCAGCTGAAAGCGCTCCCGGCGAAGCCCGGCGTCTACCTCTTCCGCGACGAGCGTGGCGAGATTCTGTACATCGGGAAGGCGAAGTCGCTGCGCTCGCGCGTGCGCAGCTACTTCCAGGCGGGCACCGACTCACGCGCGACGATCGCGCAGCTCCCGGAGCGTGTCGCCGATCTCGAGGTGATCGTCACCGACACGGAGGTCGAGGCCCTTCACCTCGAGCAGAACCTCGTCAAGCGGCACCGGCCGCCGTTCAACGTGCGGCTGCGCGACGACAAGTCGTTCCCGTACATCGCCGTCACCGTGGAGGACGACTACCCGCGAGTCATGTTCACGCGCGAGCGGCACCGGCGCGGCGTCGTCTACTTCGGGCCGTACGCGAACGCGAAGAAGGTGCGCGAGACGCTCGACGTGCTCAACCGCGTCTTCCCGTACCGGCCCTGCGAGGGGCCGCAGCCGGGCAGGCACTCGGGGATCCCGTGCCTCGACTACCACATCGAACGGTGCCTGGCCCCCTGTGTGGGCTACATCTCGAAGGAGGACTACCGCGAGATCATCGACCGCGTGATCCAGTTCCTCTCGGGCGACACGAAGCCGATCCAGCGCGAGCTCGAGCGGAAGATGAAAGAGGCTGCCGACGGTGAGCGCTTCGAGGAGGCGGCTCGCTACCGGAATCGTCTCTTCTCCGTGCGCCACCTCGTCGAGCGGCAGGCGGCCGACAACCGCTCGGTGGGGACCGTGGACGTGATCGGGATCGCGAGCGACGGCGACCGCGCCGCGGTCCAGGTCTTCCCGCTGCGCGACGGGCGGCTGATCGACCGCTACGCGTTTCACCTCGAGAACGTCGCCGGGCAGGACACCGCCGCCCTGCTCGAGGCTTTCGCGATCGAGTACTACGGCTCGGCGCCCAGTGTCCCGCCCCAGATCGTCGTGCCGGCGGACTCGGGCGACACCTCGGCGCTGGCGGAGTTCCTCTCGGAGCGGCGCGGCTCGCGGGTCGAGGTTCGCGCGCCCGCGCGCGGCGAGAAACGCCGGCTGCAGGAGCTCGCGATGCAGAACGCGCGCCTGGCACTCGACTCCGAGGCCGAGCAGGTCGAGCGCAAGCGGCTGCGCCGGGTCGAGGCGCTGGAGGAGCTGCGCGAGGCGTTGAACCTCGAGAGCCTGCCGCTGCGGATCGAGTGCTACGACATCTCGAACATCCAGGGCGAGTCGGTGGTGGGCTCGATGGCCGTCTTCCAGGACGCGATGCCCAAGAAGGCGCACTACCGCAAGTTCGGCGTGCGCAGCCTCGACGGCCAGGACGACTACGCGGCGCTCGCCGAGGTGATCGCGCGCCGCTTTGCGCGGCTGCAGAACGGAGTCACCGCCGACGAGTACGACGAGTCGTTCGCCGCGACGCCCAACCTCGTCGTGATCGACGGCGGCAAGGGCCAGCTCGCCGCGGCGCTCCAGGCGATGCAGGCCTACGACCTGCCCCGCGTCGCAGTCATCTCGCTCGCCAAGCGAGTCGAGGAGGTCTTCGTGCCGGGCCGGCCGGAGCCGATCGAGCTCGATCGGAGTTCTCCGGGGCTGCAGCTGCTGCAGCGCGTGCGGGACGAGGCGCACCGGTTTGCGATTGGGTTCCACCGCCAGCGGAGGGACGCGAAGGCCCGCGAGTCGATCTTCGACACGCTTCCGGGGATCGGCCCTGCACGCCGGCGCGCCCTTCTGCAGCACTTCGGCTCCGCGGAGCGCTTTCTAGCCGCCTCGCAAGAGGAGCTCGAGGGCGTTCCCGGCATACCGGCACGGACGGCGCGGGCGATCTACGCACAGCTGCACAAGGCCGGGCGAGCGTAGTAGCGTCGGTCTCGACCCTCTCGGAAAGGAGCCTGTATGGGCGTAGCAGTCGTGTCGATGATGGAGTTCGCCGGTGACCCGGAGGAGCTCAGGGAGCAGTTGGGCAACATCGACGAGGTCGCGAGCCGCAAGGCCGGCGAGTATGGCGGCGTCTCGTCGACGGTCGTCCGCACCGACGACGGCATCATGATCATCAACATGTGGTCCGACGAGGAGGGCCGCCACCGGATGGCCGAGGATCCGGAGATCCAGAAGGCGATCCAGGACGCGGGGCTGCCGGCTCCGGCCGCCAAGGGCTACGAGGTTCTCCAGCACCGCACTCCCTCCTAGCGAGTAGGAGCGTCCGCGGCGGGAAGAAGCCCCCGATGGCCTCGACCGTCGGTCCCGCCGCGGCGCTCGCGCTCATCCGCCGGCGCGGCGCTGATCCTGCTCGTCACCTGCCGGCGGCGGACGAGCGCCGCCGATGGACGTAGCCTCAGGCGCTCCCGTCCGACCCGCCGTTATCGGACATGAACGGGTAGCGGTAGTCCTGGGGCGAGACGAAGGTCTCCTTGATCGTCCGAGGGCTGACCCAGCGGATCAGGTTCCACATCGAGCCGGCCTTGTCGTTCGTGCCCGACGCGCGGGCACCCCCGAACGGCTGTTGGCCGACCACGGCGCCGGTCGGCTTGTCGTTGACGTAGAAGTTGCCGGCGGTGTAGCGCAGCGCCTCCTGCGCCTCGTCGATCGGCGCTCGCTCCTGGGAGAAGATCGCGCCGGTGAGGCCGTACTGCGCGGTGTCGTCGACGAGCTCGAGCGTCTGCTCCCACTCGTCCTCCGGATAGACGTAGGTCGTCACGATCGGGCCGAAGAACTCCTCGCTCATCAGCCGGTCGCGCGGGTCCTTGGTTTCGATCACGGTGGGCTCGACGAAGTAGCCCTCGCTGTCGTCCGTGCCGCCCCCGGCGATCACCTCGGCGTCGTTCTGCCGCGCGTGCTCGATCGCCTCCCGTTGCCGCGCGAACGACTTGTCGTCGATCACGGCGCCCATGAAGTTCCCGAAGTCGCTGACGTCGCCCATCTTGATCGTGCCGACCTCTTCGACCAGGCGCTCCCGCAGCTCCGGCCAGAGGTTTGCGGGCGCGTACACGCGCGAGGCCGCGGAGCACTTCTGGCCCTGATACTCGAACGAGCCGCGCAGGATCGCGGTGGCGACCGCCTCCACGTCGGCGCTCGGGTGCGCGACGATGAAGTCCTTGCCGCCCGTCTCGCCGACGATCCGCGGGTAGTTGCGGTAGCGGTCGATGTTCCGCCCGACGGTCTTCCAGATCGAGTGGAAGACCCCGGTCGAGCCCGTGAAGTGGACGCCCGCGAGGTGCTCGCTCGCGAGGGCGGGATCGCCGATCTCGGCGCCGCTCCCGTAGATGAGGTTGATCACGCCGGGCGGGAGTCCGGCCTCCTCGAACAGCCGCATCGTCCAGTACGACGAGTACGCGGCGGTCGAGGCCGGCTTCCAGAGGACGACGTCGCCCATCAGCGCGGGGCTCGACGAGAGGTTCGCGCCGATCGCGGTGAAGTTGAACGGCGTGACCGCGAAGACGAAGCCCTCGAGCGGCCGGTACTCCATCCGGTTCCAGACCCCGGGCGAGGAGACCGGCTGCTCCTCGTAGATCCGCAGCATGAACTCGACGTTGAAGCGCCAGAAGTCGATCACCTCGCAGGCCGCGTCGATCTCGGCCTGGTACGCGGTCTTCGACTGGTTGAGCATCGTCGCGGCGACGAGGGTCGAGCGCCAGGGGCCTGCGAGCAGCTCGGCTGCCCGGAGGAAGACCGACGCGCGCTCCTCCCAGGGCACCCGGTGCCAGTCCTCCCAGGCCTCGGCGGCCGCCGCGATCGCGCGCTCGACCTCGGCGGGGCCGCCCTTGTGCACGGTCGCCAGGACGTGGTCCTTGTCGTGCGGCATCACCGCCTCGAAGGTGTTGCCGGTCTCGACCTCCTCGCCGCCGATGATGCAGGGGATCTCCAGGCGGTCGCTCCTCAGCTCCTCGAGGCGGGCCTGGAGCTCGTCGCGCTCGGGGCTTCCCGGCGCGTACTCGCGGACCGGCTCGTTGCGGGCGGGCGGCGGCCGAAAGATCCCCGGGCGGCTCATGGGCGGGATTCTAGGCGAGCCGGCCCGTGCCGGATATGCGATCCGAGCGCTACATTCGCCGGGTGGCGGTCGAGCGGGTGGCGTACGACGCAGGCGAGTGGGGGGTCGGCGAGCTCGTGTTCGCCGACGGTCTACTGGCCTGGCACGAGCTGCCCCGTCGCGCCGAGACGGAGGCGGCCGACGACCACCCGCTCGGGAGACGGCTCCGCGCGTTCCTGGAAGGCGAGCAGGATTCGTTCTCCGACGTCGAGCTCGAGCTCGACTGGTGCACGCCCTTCCAGCGGGCAGCCGTCGAGGCGATCAGGTCGATTCCCTACGGCGAGACCGCGACCTACGGCGAGGTTGCGGCGCTGGCCGGCCACCCGAACGCGCAGCGCGCGGCGGGCTCGGTGTGCGCGTCCAACCGTTTCCCGCTCGTCGTTCCCTGTCACCGCGTCGTCGCGGCCGGCGGGCTGGGGTCGTACGGCTCCCTCGGCGTCGGGTACAAGCGCCGTCTCCTGGAGCTCGAGCGTGTCGTTCTCTGACGACGTGCGCGGCGAGCTCGCGGCCATCGCGCCGACGCGCGACTGCGACCGCCTCGCCGAGCTCTCGGCGCTCGTTCACTTCGCGGGGCGTCTCCACCTGCTCGGCCGGGGCGAGGTGAGCCTCCATCTCGACCTGGCGAGCGCCGGCGTCGTCAGGCGGGCCTTCGCGCTCCTGCGCGCCTTCGGCGTCAGCTCGGAGATCCGCACATATCGCCGGCACGCGTTCGGCCGGGAGACCCGGTACCAGCTCCACGTCGAGGGAGGGCCGCACGCCCTCGAGCTGCTCGAGCAATGCGGCGTGATCGACGGACGCCACGTGCCGCGCGAGCGAACGCCCAAGCGCGTCCTCGCGCGGTCCTGCTGCCGCGGCGCGTTCCTGCGCGGGGCCCTTCTGGCCGCCGGGTCGGTCAGCGCACCGCCTTCGCCTCACCTCGAGGTTCGCAGCGAGAGCCGGGCGGGTGCCGAGGCGATCGCCGCCGCGGCCGCGGCCGAGGGTGCGGAGCTGCGGGTGGTCGAGCGCGGCGAGCACGCTCTCGCCTACGCGAAAGGGATCGACCGCATCGCCGGTGTGCTCGCGACCGCAGGCGCCAACGACGCGGCCCTGGCCCTGCAGGAGCGCGTCGTGCTCGGAGCGACGAAGGCCCGGGCCAACCGACTGGCGAACGCCGACCACGCCAACCTCGTGCGGGCGGGTCGCGCTGCGCACGTGCAGCTCGAGGCCGTGCGGAGGCTCGATAGCGCCAAGCGCCTCGAGGAGCTCTCCCCGCAGCTACGGGAAATCGCGGAGCTGCGGCTCAAGCATCCGTCGCTGTCGTTGCGCGAGCTCGGGGCGAAGTGCGATCCGGCGGTGAGCAAGGCCGGCGCCCATCGCCGCATCCGGGCCCTGGTCAAGCTGGCCCAGAGGTGACTGCGCATCGCGTCCGGGCGCCCGGCCGCGGGCCGATGAATCCGGCGTCAATTTTCCGACTTTCAATCATGTAGTTTTTCCCACCCGGCGTGAGTAATACTCTTGGCCGGTGGGTTCGCGCTCGTCCGGCGATGGATTCAGACCCCGTCCGTCGCCAAGGTCCGGAGCGCGACAATGCGGAGGGGGAGGTCGTCCTCGGAGCTTCCCCTCCGGCCCGCCTCCTCCATGCACGGCCGGTCCGCTGGGCGAGCCCTAGCCGGACAGCCCGATCTCGGCCGGCAGCACGTTGGGCTTGCTCTCGCCCTCGAGCTCCTCGTCGACTCTCCGGTCGAAATAGACGTAGGCGGTGGTCACCGCGACGAGCGGCATCGCCAGCACGTAGACGACGCCGGCGACGACGTTGACGAGCCAGAAGGGGGCGTCCGTCGTCACGATGAGCAGCGTGCCGAGCAGGGGGCCGGCCACGAGCGCCAGGAGCCCTCCGACCACGATCAACGTCGCCACCTTCAGCCACTTCCCGCGCACGAGGCGGGCGCTCCGTCGCAGGCCCTCGATCGCCGAGAGATCCTCGAGCTCGATCGCGGGAGCGATCAGGGCCCACCGGGCGGCGAGCCACACCGCAACCGGGATCAGGTAGAGCGAAGTCGCGAGCAGCGACACGACCACGACCACGATGAGGAGAGCCCCGAGGAGGGGCCGGATGCTGTCGCTTGCTCGCCTGTAGGCGGCCAGAGGGCTGATTGCCCGGCCCTGGTCGATCTCGACGAGCGCCTGAGCGGTCGCCGCCTGGACGAAGCCGAGCCCGAGCAGCGTCAGGGCGGTGCCGCAGGCAAGCGCGAGGAAGGCGACGATCCCGCCGCTCCCGGCACCCGTCTCGACGCCGAGCACGCTCGTCCCGTGCAGGATGAGCGCCTGCAGCAGGGTCACGAGCAGCGAGATCGGGATGAAGAGCACCCCGATGCCGATGACTAAGGGCAGCTTCGCCAGGTACATGCGCGCCGAGGCTGCGAGCGTCTGGCCCCAGGCCCGTCGTCGCGGCAGATGCAGCGGCGCCGTGGGCCGCCACGAGGTTCGGGACAGGACGTAGATCAGCAGCAGGGCGAGCGCGCCCAGGACGAGCGTGAACTCGAGCGGCCGGTTGACCAGGCGGATCAGGGCCCTCGAGCCGCTGCCGATCGCGCGACAGAAGAAGTCAGTCGCCGACGTCCCGAACGCGCTTCCGGTGGGCACCGTGAAGCTCTGGTCCCGCCATCCCTGCGACCACTCGATCGGCTCGGTCCACTGGCTCTTCAGGTTCGGTCCGGTCGGGCCGTTGAAGAAGGCCGGCTGGAGCTCGCCCCAACGGCCCTGGAACCCGATCCACGGGAACTCGGCGAGCGCGCGGCCGGGATCGCCGGGGATCGTGGCCACCGCCGGGCGCAGGTCGATGTGCGGCCCGGTGGTGTTATCGCAGCCGACGCCTTGCTCCGCAGACCTGCCGAGGAAGAGCCCCTCGTCGAAGAAGTTCGCGTGGGAGCCGGCCGCCGGATAGACGACCGGGTGCGTGCCGTCTACGAGCTTGAGCTTGTCGTCTCCCCAGTCGGCCTTCTCGGCGCCTTCGTGCTGGCTGTAGCCGATCGCCGACGGTTGCTTCGAGAGCGCCTGGTGCGCGTCGTTGGCGTCGAAGTCGAGCTGGATCATCTCCCAGTCGCCCTCGTGCAGGTTGTTCCAGTCGTTGTAGGCGTAGAAGAGCCAGTACTGAAGCGCGAGCTTCCCGGGGTGTGCCGGGTCGCCGACGACGTGCGAGTAGACGGTCGGCTCGTGCCCCTTCGTGATGCGCCGCGCCCATTTTTCGTAGGTGCAGCCCGGCTCGAGCGCATTGCCCGGAAAGTCGAGGTGGTACTCGTAGAGGCCCTTGGAGAGATCCTTCGCGGTCGGACCGATCTTGACGAGGTCGGACGGATTCCACGGGCCTCGCAGCGCGACGGTCGGCGCCCCGAAGAGCGCGTTCACGTCCATCGGCCGGTAGGGCTCGCCCGGGCCGCATTCCTCCTTCTGCTCGACGAGCCGCACGACCGGGGCGTAGCGCTCCGCGAGCGCGTTCTCGTCGGCGACCGTCGCGCCCGCTGCCGGACAGCAGGCGAGCAGCCCGAGCACGAGCAGCGCGAAGAGAGCACGCCGGGCAAACGCCGATCCCGCGGGCCTGCGTGTCCTGGGCACGAAGGCCATCGTGTCACCCGGACGGGACACCACTCCGAGGCCGTTAGACTCGATGCCGAAACCGACGGGGAGGCGTGGTGGCTATTCGGGTTGGGATCAACGGCTTCGGGCGGATCGGGCGCAACTTCTTCCGGGCGCACCTGCAGCGAGGCGGAGACTTCGAGGTGGTCGCCGCCAACGATCTCGGTGACGCCGCCACGATGGCGCACCTGCTCAAGTACGACTCCGTGCTCGGGCCGCTGGGCAAGGACGTCAGCCCGGGCGACGGGTCGATCACGATCGACGGCCGCGAGATCAAGTTCCTGGCCGAGCGCGATCCGGCGAGCCTGCCCTGGGGCGACCTCGGAGTGGACGTCGTCATCGAGTCGACGGGCCTGTTCACCAAGCGCGAGGGCGCCGAGAAGCACCTGGAGGCAGGCGCCAGGAAGGTGGTCATCTCCGCCCCGGCCACCGACCCCGACGTGACGATCGTGCTCGGGGTCAACGAGGACGTCTACGAGCCCGAGTCGCATCACCTGATCTCGAACGCGTCCTGCACCACGAACTGCGTGGCCCCGCTCGCGAAGATCCTCCACGACGAGTTCACGATCGAGCAGGGCTTCATGACCACGATCCACGCGTACACGAACGACCAGCAGATCCTCGACCTGCCGCACGAGGACCTGCGGCGGGCCCGGGCGGCGGCGATCAACCTGATTCCGACCTCGACAGGCGCCGCCAAGGCGATCGGCCTGGTCATGCCCGACCTCAAGGGGAAGGTGGACGGCATTTCGATTCGGGCTCCCGTCCCGACCGGGTCGATCACCGACCTCGTCTGCCGCTTGAGCCGCGAGACCAGCGTCGAGGAGGTCAACGAGGCCTACAGCTCGCAGGCGGACAAGGGCCGGCTCGAGGGGATCATGAGCTACTCGGACGAGCCGCTCGTCTCGACGGACATCCAGCACTCGTCCTACTCATGCATCGTCGACAGCAAGCTGACGATGGCGAACGGCACGATGGTCAAGGTGTTTGGCTGGTACGACAACGAGTGGGGCTACTCGTGCCGCCTCGTGGACCTCGTCGCGAAGGTCGGGGCGACGTTGCCCGC